>NZ_CP097218.1:0-2400000 GCF_023373525.1 Brachybacterium kimchii | reverse complement strand
AGTCCGTCGTCCTGGCGACGGTCCTCGCCGTCGCGATCGCCGCGCTCGTGCACCGCTCGAGCCTCGGCCGCGCCGTCGCGAACTCGGTGAGCGCCGTGGGGCTCACCATCCCGTCCTTCGCCCTCATCGGCCTGATGGTCGCGCCCTTCGGCTTCGGCGTGAAGCCCGCCGTCATCGTTGTCGTCTTCTTCGCGGCCCTGCCCATCCTGCGCAACGCCATCGTGGGACTCGCCGGGGTGGATCCGGCGCTCGTCGAATCGGCGCGCGGCCTGGGCATGAGCCGCCTGGGCATCTTCTTCCGCATCGAGCTGCCGCTCGCCTGGCCCGTGATCCTCAGCGGAGTGCGCGTCTCCGCCCAGATGGTCATGGGCGTCGCGGCGGTCGCCGCCTACGTGCTCGGTCCCGGGCTCGGCGGCTTCATCTTCCAGGGCCTCTCGCGCCTCGGCGGCGCCGGGGCGATCGAATCGGTGGTGACCGGCACCGTCGGCGTCATCCTCCTGGCCCTCATCCTCGACCTCCTGCTGCTGGGCCTCGGCAGGCTCACGACCTCGAAGGGCATCCGGTGACCGACTCAGACCCCCGCACCCAGACCACCGCCGCGGACTCCGCCTCCGGCGAGGCCACGGGCCGCTCGATCTTCCTGGACGCCGTCACCAAGCGGTACCCCGGGCAGGAGCGCCCGGCCGTCGACGGCGTCACCCTCGAGATCCCCGAGGGCCAGGTCGTCATGCTCGTCGGCCCCTCAGGCTGCGGCAAGACGACCACGCTGAAGATGATCAACCGCCTCATCGAGCCCACCGAGGGGCGGATCGTGCTGGGCGGCGAGGACGTCACCACGATCAACGGCGACGAGCTGCGCCGCCGCATCGGCTACGTCATCCAGGCCGGCGGCCTGTTCCCGCACATGACGGTCGCCCAGAACATCGCGCTCGTGCCCAAGATGCTGGGCTGCGACAAGGCCCGCATCGCCGAGCGCGTCGAGGAGCTGCTCGAGCTCGTCGGCCTCGACCCCGACGTCTACCGCTCGCGCTTCCCCAAGGAGCTCTCGGGCGGACAGCAGCAGCGCGTGGGCGTCGCCCGGGCGCTCGCCGCCGACCCGCCCGTGCTGCTCATGGACGAGCCCTTCGGGGCCGTCGACCCGATCACCCGCCAGCGCCTGCAGGACGAGCTGATCCGCATCCAGCAGGAAGTGCGCAAGACGATGGTCATCGTCACCCACGACTTCGACGAGGCGGTGAAGCTCGGCGACTGGATCGTGGTCTTCCGCGAGGGCGCGCAGATCGTCCAGTACGACACCCCCGAGCGGATCCTCGCCGAGCCGGCCGACGAGTTCGTCGAGAACTTCATCGGCTCGGGCGCCGCCCTCAAGCAGCTGGGCCTGCGCCGCGTGCGCGAGGTCGAGGCGGCCGACGCGGTCGTCGCGCACGCCGGCGGCAACGCCGCCGAGGCCCTGCGCCGCGCCGAGCAGGCGGGCCACAACCACGCGGTCGTGGTCGACGAGCGCGGACGACCCATCTCCTGGCCCTCCCGCCGTGCGCTCTCCCGCATGACGCGCCTGCCCACCGAGCTCGACCCGGCGCTGCCCGTCGTCGGCTCGGGCGCGACCCTCAACGACGCCCTGGACACGATGCTCGTCTCGAGCGCCGGCGCCACCCTGGTCACGGGCCGCGGCGGTGTCTTCGAGGGGGTCGTGGACGTGGAGACGATCATGGACGCGATCACCATGGCCCGTCAGAGCGCCGCCGAGCGCTCGAGCGAGGCGCCGGTGGGCACCAACACGGGCGCCGTCGACGTCGTCATCGACGACGAGGGCACGGCCGTCACCGCCCCGCAGGGATCGGCCCGCGATGACTGAGCGCACAGCGACCGACACCGCCGACCAGGCAGCGGACGATGCCGCGACCGGCGCCGCGACCGAGGCGACGACCGATGGGGCAGACGCGCGCCGCGTCCCCGCGCCGCGCCCGTGGCGCCCGCTCATCGTGCAGATCCTGGTGCTGCTCGCGATCCTCGTGGTCTACGGCGCGTGGCTGCTGCTCGCGCCGCTCACGGCGACCGAGCGCAACACCCTGAACCCCTCGACGATCCTCGAGCTCACCGGCCAGCACCTCGCCCTCACCCTGGTGGCGACCGTGATCGTGCTCGTGATCGGCGTGCCGCTGGGGATCCTGCTGACCCGCGGACCCTTCCGGAAGATCGCCGAGCCCGTGCTGGCCGTGGCGAACTTCGGGCAGGCCGCGCCGGCCGTCGGCCTCATCGTCCTGCTCGCCGCCTTCGTGCCCAACGGGTTCCAGGCCTCGATCATCGCCCTGGTGCTCTACGCGATCCTGCCGGTGCTGCGGAACACCATGATCGGCGTGCGCGGCGTGGACCAGCGCCTGGTCGAGGCGGGGCGGGGGATGGGCATGACCGCCTTCTCCGTGCTGCTGCGCGTCGAGCTGCCGCTCGCGGTGCCGGTCATGCTCTCGGGCGTGCGCACGGCGCTCGTCCTGCTCGTGGGCACTGCCTCGCTCGCCGCCTTCGTCAACGGCGGCGGACTGGGCCTGCTGATCACCACCGGCATCAACCTGTACCTGTTCAAGGTCCTGATCTCCGGCGCGCTGCTGGTCGCGGTGCTCGCCCTGATCGTGGACTGGGCCGGCCGCGTCGTCGAGCACGTCGCCCGACCGAAGGGACTGTGAGCATGCACGAGACCACGCCCACCGGCCGGCCCGGCCGCCGGCCCGCCGACCGACCGGACCCCATATCCGCGGACCTTCCCGGCGGCTCCTCCCTCGCCGGTTCTGCCAGCGGCGGCGGCTCCCTCGGCAGTCGTCGCCTCAGCCGCCGACGGCTCGGGGTCCTCGCGGCGCTCGGCCTGCTGCCGCTCGCCGGCTGCGGGCTGCGCCCCGCGACCGCCTACACGCCGGACGTCGCCCCCGGGAAGATCAAGCGCATCGACGACCTGCCCCAGGGCGCGCGCATCACCGTCACCGGCAAGAACTTCACCGAGCAGCTGATCCTCGGCAAGATCGGCGTGATCGCCGCCCGTGCCGCCGGCTTCGAGGTCGACGACCTCACCAACGTCCCCGGCAGCGTCCCCGTGCGCGAGCTCATGACCAACGGCGGGGCCGACATGACCTGGGAGTACACGGGCACCGCGTGGCTCACCTATCTGGGCGAGACCAAGGGCATCCCCGACAAGAAGAAGCAGTGGCAGGCCGTGCACGACGCGGACCTGGACAACGGCCTCACCTGGCTGCCGCCCGCGCCGCTGAACAACACCTACGCCCTCGCGGTGCGCAGCGAGGCCGTCGAGGAGCTGGGCGGCATCACGAAGCTCAGTCAGCTCGAGGACCTCCCCGTGAAGGACCGGACCATCTGCGTGGAGTCGGAGTTCAACTCCCGGGCCGACGGTCTCGTGCCGCTTCTGAAGGCCTACGACATCCCGCGCGGGAAGGACGACGGCGTCCCCGCCGGCAACATCAGCCTCTACGACACCGGCGCCGTGTACACCGCGACCGATCGGGGCAGCTGCAACTTCGGCGAGGTCTTCACGACCGACGGGCGCATCCAGAGCCTGGACCTGAAGATCCTCGAGGACGACCGCCACTACTTCCCCGCGTACAACGTGGCCCCGGTGCTGCGCACCGAGACGCTGAAGAAGCACCCCCAGCTGGAGGACGTCTACGAGGCGGTGACGCCCGAGCTCACCGACGACGCCCTGCGCTCGCTCAACCTGCGGGTCGACGAGGGCGGCGAGCTGCCGGCGGACGTCGCCTTCGACTTCATGGTCGAGCAGGGGCTGGTGTCCCGGCCGTAGGCCGCTCCCGCCGCGGACCCGTCTGTCCGTCGGCCCGCCGGCCCGTCGGCCCGCCGACGGGCGCCTCGGCTCGGTAGGATCGAACGGTCGCGTCCGACTCCACGCGCGGAGGTCCTCCCGGCATGTCACCTCGTCACCTGTCCTCCCGCGCCAGACCGCGCCCGGAGGAGCTGCGGGTCGACCTCCAGCACCTGCCCGTCGGCATCCCCGTGCGCGGTGCGCGCTTCTCCTGGGTGGTCCCGCAGCTGGGCGACTCCATGCAGAGGCTGCACCGCATACAGGTCGCTCGCTCGCCGCGCGGCTTCGGCAGCCCCCTCTGGGACACCGGCTGGGTGACCTCGGAGCGCTCGGTGGCCGTGCCCTACGAGGGACCGGACCTCGATGCCTCCACCCCGTACTGGTGGCGGGTCGCCGTGGACACCGACGCCCCCGGCGACTGGTCGAGCGCCCAGTGCTTCGTCACCGCGGCGGACGCCTGGGGCGGCGAGGCCATCTGGGGCCCGGTCGCGATGGACGAGTGGACCGCGGAGGACATCCCGTGGGTGCTGCTGCGCACCGAGTTCGATCTGCCCGCACAGCCCATCCGCGCCGCCTTCGTCGAGGCCGCGGGCCTGTCCCCGGAGGGCGGGCCGACGCCCCAGGGCCCCCGCGGCGGCCGACAGCACGTGTACAAGCTGTGGGCGAATGCGCAGGTCGTGGGCTACGGCAGCGTACGCTCGGGCTTCGAGGAGGCGATGTACCACACGCATGACCTCACCGGCGTGCTGCGGCCCGGCCGCAACGCCCTCGCCGCCCTGTGCTGGGCGGAGCAGGGGCGGGCGTTCAGCGCCCGCCTGGTGGTGGTCCTGGCCGACGGCACCCGCCTCGAGGTGCCGACCTCCACCCGCTGGCGGGCGTTCAGCGGGGCGATGATGCTGCCGGGCCTCGGGGACATCGGCGGCGGCTGGTTCCGGGCCCCGCGCGAGGACTGGGACATGCGGCACGAGCCCCGCGGCTGGCAGAGCCCCGGCTTCGACGACTCCGGGTGGGACCGCGCCCGGCCCAGCGAGGCCGAGCTGCCGCCGCCGATGCCCGCGACCGTCAGCATCCGCCACCACCTGGGCGAGACCGTGCGCGCCCACCGGGTGAGCGGGTCCGCGCCCGCCGGCTCCGCTCTCGCCGGGGCCGCGCCGGCCGGGCCCCCGGCCGCCGGTTCCCCGACCGGCTCGTCGGCACGGGTGGGCGGCGGTGAGATCTGGCGAGCTGACCTCGGCCGGGAGATCGTCGGCGGGATCCGCCTCGAGGTGGTCGGTCGCGCGGGCGTGCGGATCCGGGTGCGGCTCGGCGAGGAGCTCGAGGCCGACGGCACGGTGCGCTCCCGCTTGCGCACGAGCAACTTCTACGAGGAGACGTGGACCCTGCGCGACGGCCCGCAGACCATCGAGCACTGGGGGCTGCGCGCCTTCCGCCACGTCGAGCTCGAGGCCGACGCCGGCTCCGGCCTCGACCTCTCCCGCGCCCTGCGACCCGTGGTGCTGCGATCGCCGGCCATGGGCGGCGGCTCCTTCACCTCCTCCGACCCCGACCTGGACCGGGTGTGGGAGATGTGCCGGTACTCGATCGAGGCGACCAGCCAGGACCTCTACGTGGACACCCAGTCCCGCGAGCGCCTCCCCTACGAGGGGGACGCCCTGGTCAACCAGCGCTCCCAGTACGCCGTGGAGCCGTCGTTCGCGCTCGCCCGCAGCTCGCTGGCCTTCCTCGTCCGCCGCCCCACCTGGCCGGCCGAGTACCACCTGATGCCGCCGCTCATGGCCTGGGAGGACTATCTCGCCACGGGCGATGACCGGCGCCTGCGCGAGGACCTCCACTTCCTCGAGCAGGGCGGCTACCAGCATCTCCTCGACGGCGGCCTGGTCCGCAAGGACCCGGGCAGCGCGAGCGAGTGGGACGCCGACCTCGTCGACTGGCCGCAGAGCTCACGCGACGGCTTCGAGTTCACCGAGGTCAACACGGTCGTCAACGCCTTCCAGGCCGCGGCGTTCCGCGCCCTCGCCAGGATCGGCGAGGCGATCGGGGACGAGCGCGTCGCGCAGAGCTATGCGGAATCGGCCGCAGCGGCGACCTCCGCGCTGAACGACCGGATGCTCGGAGACGGCCCCTCCTACGTCGACGGGGAGGGCAGCGAGCACCGCTCCCAGCACGCGACCGCGATCCCCGTCGCCCTCGGCCTCGCACCGGCCGCGCGACTGCCCGCCCTCGGTGGGTTCCTCGCCTCCGGCGGCATGCGCATGAGCGTCTACGGGGCGCAGTTCCTGCTGGACGCCCTGTTCACCGCCGGACGCTCCCGCGAGGCGATCGCGCAGATGACGGCACGGACCACCGAGAGCTGGCTGCACCAGATCGACGACCTGGGCGCGAGCATCGTGCCCGAGGCCTGGGACTCCGCGCAGAAGCCCAACATGTCCTACTCGCACGCCTGGGGGACCACGCCGGTGAACGTCATCGCACGCTGGGTCCTCGGCGTCCAGGTGATCGAGCCGGGAGCCGCGCGGGTGCGCATCGCCCCGCATCCCGGCCCACTGGCACGGATCCGCGGGGTCGTGCCCACCATCCGCGGGCCCGTCGACGTCGACCTGGATCGTGACGCCGGTCGGCTCCGGGTGCACGTGCCGCCGAACACCCGCGCCGAGCTCGTCCTGGACCGTGCGGAGCTCGGGATCCACGGCCACCCGCGCATCGAGGCGCCGGGGGAGTGGGCGCTCGGTGCGAGCGAGGACGAGATCGTCCTCGACGGCGTCACCGCGGGGCACGTGCAGGTGCGCTGGCACGAGTGAGCAGCGCCTGAGGGGCGCGGGCCCTCGATCTCACGCGTCCGTGCCCGTGTCCCTGCCCGCGTCCGTGTCCGCGGGCGCATCGGCCGGAGCCGTGCGTCGCGCCGCTCGGCGCATCAGGAGCGCGCGGACCACCACGGCGAGGGCCGCGAGGACGATCACGACGGCGTGCAGCGGATGCAGGTCCTTGGTGAGGCTCGGGGCCGGATCCGGCCCGGCCAGGTGCAGTGCCAGACCGGAGCCGTAGGCGATGACGAGCAGGGCGGTCCAGGGACGCAGCGGACGCAGCCGGACATCGAGCAGGACGCTCAGCGCGGTGAGGATGACGGGGAGCACCGCGATCATCGCGAACCCTCCGGCGACGAGCACCGCGCTGGCGGCGGCGGAGATGAGGGCGGTGCGGGGGAGGGCGCGGCCTGTGCGGTTCATCGTGCCGCCTCCGCCGTGGTGCGCAGGTCGTCGAGCCAGCTGACGAGCCCTCCGCCGAGCATCTGCGCGGCGGCCTCGGCATCGTCTCCCTCGAGGGATTCCAGCACCTCGGCGTCCCAGGACTCCTCGGTGTGCACGAGCGTCCCGTCCTCGGTCTCCGTGACCGTCCAGAGGTGGGTTCCCTTGTCGATCGTCAGCGTGTCGCCGACGGCCGGGCCCTCCCAGAGCACGCAGTGACCGGGGTCGATCTGCCGCACGGTGGAGGTGATGTGCAGGGTGTCCGCGGCGGAGATGTCGGATTCCGGCACCGGCGTCGTCCAGCGGAACTGGGAGCCCTTCGCGAGCGGCCCGGAGTCCAGGCGCTCGATGCTCGTCACGGCGCTCTGCCAGTCGGCCCAGGTCTCGACGTCGGTGAGGGTCTTCCAGACCGTGTCGGCGGGGGCGTCGACGAGGAGGTCGTGCGCGCTCGTCACCGAGGCGGAGGTGTCGATGCCCTCGCCCCCGCACGTGGCCTTGCCGGCGGTGCTCGTGGTGACGTCGGCGGGGGCTGCCGCCGACCCGCCGGCATCGGAGGCATCGGAGCCGTCCGAGCCGTCCGGGGCCTCGATGGCGGATGGTTCGGCGTCGTCGGCGGCCGAGCGAGCGTCGGGTGAGGGGGAGCCGCACGCGGTGGCGACGGCGAACAGGGTCGTGGCGGCAGCAGCGACGAGGCTGAGGCGTAGGGGGCGTCGAGTGATGGTCATGGCGGTTCCTCTGTCCACGGTGGCCGGCTCGAAGGGAGCCGGCGAGGTGAATGTGGCCGAACGATCGTAACCTTACGGCCGTTTACTCAAGTTGCGCAAGACCCTCCGACATCTTCGGTGAACGCATGTAAGGTCAGGGCATGAGCACGTCGACGACTGATGGGGGTGCGCCGCCCGCACGCAGGCGCAATCCGCGCGGCGAGGGGGAGCGCCTCAAGGGCGAGATCAGCGATGCGGCACTCGCGCTCCTGGACGAGACGGGGGACGCCGGCGCGGTGACGCTGCGGGCCGTCGCCCGCCGGGTGGGCATCTCCGCCCCGTCGATCTACGGGCACTTCGAGAACCGCCAGCAGATCCTGCTCGCCGCACTCACCCGCGCCTTCGCCGAGATCGACGCCGAGCTGCGCCGGGTCGTCGAGGCGGCGGGGCCGGACAGCCGTGACCGGCTCCTTGCGCTCTGCGAGGGCTACCTCGATTTCGCCCGCGCCCGCCCCCACCGGTACCTCGTCATGTACGGCGGGGTCTGGAACGCGGCGCAGGACATGGCCGATGACGCCGTCCCACGCCATGAGGTGGCCGCCCTGGGCATCGCGACGCTCGAACTGCTCCAGGAGCTCCTGGCGGCGTGCGTCGCCGACGGCAGCTCGCAGAGCACGGATCCGGACGCCGATGCGATCGCGCTGTGGGTCGCGATGCACGGGCTCGCACACCAGAGGATCGTCTCGACCGCCTTCACCTGGCCGCCCGACATCGACTCCCGCCTCGTCGCGAGGATGGCCTACATCTGACCAGCTTCGCCGCCGGCGGGAGCGGTCGCGGACCGATCAGCCGCGCCGCCTCGGCGGTACGGACGGGTCGCCGCGGTGCGTGAGGAGCCGAGCGCTTCGTAGACGCGCTGCGCGTCCGGTCGATGCTCGGACTGTCACCCGCTGTGGGCGAATCCGTCCGTCCTCCGCAGCTCGGCGAGCCATTCCTCGCCCACGCGTGCGCCGTCGGGGAACGCGTCCTCGACGTCGAACCGCCAGGTCGTGGCGAGGGCCAGCGTGAGCCGTCGGCACTGGGCGAGCAGGGTCGCGTCGGGGTGCGCGGGGCCGCCGTGATCGGTGCTCGCCGCGGACCGGTAGTGCTCAGCGCCCTCGGGCCGAAGATGCGCGAGGTCGAACTCGACCGGTCCTCGGCAGCATGTCTCGAGATCGATGAACACGGGGCCGCGTGGCGAGTCGAGGATGTTGCCCGGATGCGGCTCGCCGTGCAGCAGCTGCTCGCGACCCGTGGACCCCACGGCGTCGCGCAGCTCCACGAGCGTCCCGCGCAGCAGATCCCGATCCTGAGTGCGGAGCCGTGGGGAGCGCTCGCGGTCGTCGAGAAGTTCGAGCGCGCTGCGGACGCGATCGGTGAAGCGCGGCGCCGGGACGTCGACGCTGCGCATCGCCGCGTGCAGGTGCGCGAGGGCCTCGGCGAGGGCGGCGGGAGCCGTCGGCGCCCGATCGGGACTGCCGGAAGGATCCACCCAGCTCCACAGGGAGACCTCGAAGCCGTCGCGCAGGCGGGCGGCCGGCGCCACGCGCGGATCCGGGGCGACCACGGGAGCGCCCGCGTCTGCGAGACGGACGGCGAGATCCAGCTCGAATGCTGCGATCGGCTGGTCCGCCGGGCCCACGCGCGCCACGACCGCGCTCGGCAGCAGGAGGAGCACCGCCTTGTTGGAGTTGCTGAGGACTCGCGCCTCGTGGGCATCGAGCCCCTGGGCGCGGGCGACCTCGAGAGCGGCGGTGATTGCGCGGGAGAGTCGGGAGGGATCCATGGTGCGGGCCTAGGCGTGCTCGTCGAGGCCGTCGTGCTCGTCGTGCTCGTCGAACTCGTCGAGCATCGCCACGAGCTTCGCGACCGTGTTCATGTTCCGCGCGGTGCCGTTCTCGGCGGCAGGGATCCGCAGGCGGGAGGTGCCCATGCCGGAGGGGTAGTGCACATAGATCTCCTGCGCGCCGAGCACCATCTGCTCGTCGGCCGCGCCGCGCACGCGCTCGAGGGCGTCGGCCGGGGGAGGAGCGTCCAGGAAGATCACCATCGCGCGGTTCCCGGGGACGTGGGGGAACGGGTTCGCGGCGAGGACCGCGCGCATCTGGTCGGCGGTGCGCACGATCGCCCCCACGGGGCGTCCCGCGTGCTGCTCGAGCCGGGCCTCGAGCGCGCCGCGCACCGCGTCGGCCGCATCCTCCGAGCGCAGCACGACGTTGCCGCTGGCGATGTAGGTGCGCACGTCGGCGAAGCCGAGCGCGGTGCACATCTCCCGCAGCTCCGCCATCGGCAGCTTCCCGGTCCCGCCCACGTTGACGGCGCGCAGCAGCACGGCATAGCTGGTCATCGTCGACCTCCTCGCGCGTCGCCCGGTGCACGCAAGCTTCCCACGGCTTCAGCTCGCGCGGGCGGCGTGCGTGAGCAGGAGTCCTCGCGTGTGCGGGTCCGGGTGCGTAGCGTGTCGGGGATGCGCCCGTTCCGACCGCGCGAGAAGACCCGCCCCCGGGGTCTGCGCCCCGAGACCGTCACCGATCTCCTCCAGATCGTGAAGTCCGTGCTCGCGGCCGCGTTCGCCTGGTGGCTGGCCTCGGCGGTCCTGCATTCCACGATGCCGTTCCTCGCGCCCTGGGTCGCGCTGCTCACGGTGTATCCGACGGTCTTCGAGTCCTTCCGGCGGGGCGCGCAGTCCACGGCGGCGTCATGGCTGGGCGTCGCGCTCTCCTTCGTGATCGGCGTGACGCTCGGGACGTCGGTGTGGACTCTCGCGGTCGCACTCCTGGTGGCGCTCGCCCTGGCCAGGATCCGATGGATCCGGGAGGAGGGCATCGCGATCGCGACCACGGTGATCTTCGTGCTCGGAGCCGGATCGGCAGGCGACGTGAGCCTTCTGACCGATCGCATCCTCGAGGTCGCGCTGGGCGCGCTCGTGGGGATCGTGGTGAACCTGCTGCTGATCCCGCCGCTGCGGGATCGGCAGGCCGCGCGCTACGTGGACAGCGTGAACCGCCGGATGGGCGAGGTCCTCCTCTCCATGTCCGACGAGTTCCGCACGTCGTGGGAGACCGATCGCGCCCAGGAATGGCTCGAGGAGACCGAGTCGATGAGCAGCGACCTCGCGTCGGCATGGTCGACGGTGCGATCGGCGCACGAGAGCAGGCGTGCCAACCCGCGCAACCGCCTGCGCTCGACCCGGTCGCAGAGGGAAGGCGAGTCATCACCGCCCGAGGAGAAGAGCGGATACACGCAGATCCTCTCCCGGATCGACGAGGGCATCTCCCATCTGCGGCACATGGCCCGCACTCTGCGCGAGGCCAGCAGCGCGGAACGCCCGTGGGACCAGAAGTTCCGGGAGGATTGGGCCGACCTCGTCGGCGACACCGGGAGATCCGTCGCGGACCCCGACGCGGACGTCGCCCCGATCCTGGACCGGATCGATGCCCTGGCCGACGAGCTCACGGGCAGGGAGGGCCTGCGCAGCACCAGCTGGCCGCTCTACGGGTCGCTGCTGACGAGCCTGCGCCACATCGTGGCGGTCGTCGACGATGTCGCGACCGCGCGCGAGGCACGGGAGCCGGGACACGCACAGGCCGACGCGGAGAAGCGACCCCAGGAGGAGTGACCCCTGGAGAACCGGCAGCGTCGACGCCCAGGCGTCCTCTCAGGCTCCCTCTCAGACGTCCTCGGAGCGCAGCGGCGAACCGGCAACGTCGAAGCGGAACCCGCCGAAGGAGCCGCTGAGCAGCGGGCGCGCCGCGGTGATCGCGGCCGAGACGTCCGGATCCGAGAGCGACTCGCGATGGGCCTGCGCGCTCTCCCAGATCTCTACGACGAAGACCGTGTCGGGCTCCTCGTCGTTCGTGCCGACCTCATAGGCGAGGCAGCCGAGCTCGCGGAGCCGGTCGTTGCGCTGGATCAGTCGGGAGACGAGCTCGTCACGTGCTCCGGCGACGGTGCCGAGAGTGCCTGCGTTCACGAAGGTCATGGAATGAGAGTAGGGGCCGAGCCCCGCATGCGCGCGGGGCGCGACCAAAGCTCCGAGGTCGCGCCCGACGCCCTCCGTCACCGCGCCGTCGCGGCCCGCCGCAGACCGAGCACCGGCGCCGCGAGCGCGGTGCCCACCCGCGCGAGCTGCGCCATCGGCGGCTTCGCGAGACGGCGCTGCCACACGATCGGCGTCATGGAGGTGCGGATCGCCGCGCCCGCGTAGGCGTGGAGGGCGCGCTCGTACTCGTGCACGGCGACCGGGATGGTCGTCGTCCCCTGCGATGCGTCGATCAGGGCGCTGGCCAGCGCCTCCGCATCGCGCACGGCGGTCGCCGCCGCACGCCCGCCGGTCGGGGGCATGGCGTGCACGGCGTCGCCGAGCGCCGTCACGGGCCCCGAGGACCACGGGGTGAGGTGGGCGTCGGGGTCGCTCGCGTGATAGCGGAAGGTGTCGACGCTCCCCGGCTCCGCATCCTTCACCAGACGGCGGATCAGGGGCGACCAGCCCTTCAGCAGAGCGTCCGTGGCGCTCAGGGCCGCGGCCGTGCCGTCCCTGCGGGCATGGGGGAGACGGTCGAGCGTTGCGTTCACGCCCCAGTAGACGAAGGGCGGCTGGTCGGCCCGTGCGTAGGAGCGCTCGCCGTCGGCGCCGGCGCCGACGGACACCGCAGGACCCTGCGTCGTGTCCTGCGGCGTGACGAAGATGCTCGTGCCGCCGGGGCCGATCCCCAGGATCGACCCCGTGGACAGGGAGGCGGGGAGCATGCTCCGCAGGGCCGGGGTCAGAGGGCTGCGGCCGGCGATGCCTCCGATGCCCACCGGGGAGGCGGTGGGCCGGCCGGCGAGTGCCTCGGCGACCTTCGAGTTCGCGCCGTCGGCGCCCACCAGCACGTCGGCCGTGTCGGTGGAGCCGTCCGAGAAGTGCGCCCGCACGCTGCCGTTCTCCAGCACCTCGTGGCCGACGTAGGAGCTGCCCCAGGTGATCGCGTCCTCGATGCCCGAGGTCAGCACGGTGCGCAGCGGCACCCGGCCGACGAAGAGCATCTCCTCGTCGAGCGGGATCGGGGCCTGCGCGAGAGGGCGCAGCCGGTGATCGGTGAAGGTGATGCGTCGATGGGAGGAGCGGTTCGCGGAGCTCGCCAGCAGCGCCTCGTAGGCGCTGGGCGGAAGGTGGCGGCGCAGCACGGCGCAGGCTTCGTCGTCGAGGTGCAGCTGGTAGCCGCCCGTCGCGGCGACGTGCGGATCGCGGTCGTGGACGGCGACCGCGATGCCTGCCGCGTGCAGTGCCTGGGCGAGGGCCAGGCCTCCGATGCCTGCTCCGATGATGAGGACGCGCATGGGTGTTTCTCCGGATCCATAGGTGTGGACGACTGCTACGCAATGAATATAGCGCGCTATATCGAATATGGCGACGGAGACGTGCGGCACATGACGGAGAGTGCTCGCGGGGTGCGTGAGGGCATGGCGCGCCCCGTCCGCTGGGTGCGGGCGCGACGTGGCTCAGCGCAATGCGCGCGGTGCGGCGGGGGAGGGGCGACCGAGGGCCGGCGACCGGGTCGGGCGGGCTGTGCTCAGGCGGCCGGGCGGGTGAGCTGTGCGAGGAGGGACTGGGCGAGCCACGCCTCGTACTGGTCGTCGTCCCAGCCCAGCCCGGCGGTCCCGCGGAAGTAGAGCTCGAGGGCGCTCAGCATCCAGGCGCGGTCCACGGCGTCCTCGCGCGAGAGTCCGACGGCGAGGGCGTCCGCCTCCGCGAGAGCGTTGACGATCGGGGCGAGCCATGCGCGGGATCGCTGCTCGCCGCGCTCCTTGAGCTCGGCCACGGCGGGATCGCCTGCCGCCCCCATCGCTGCAGGCCAGATGCCCTGTCCGCCGGAGTAGAGAGCGCGCAGGAAGGCCGCGTACAGGGCGAGGCGGCGGCGAGGGTCCTGCTCGGAACGGATCCTGGCGTCCCACGCCTCGCTCTGCGCCTCCTGCTCGAGGCCCTCGAGCATCGCGCCGACGATCGCGGACTTCGAGCCGAAGGTCGCGTACACCGTCGGCGCGGCGACCTCCGCCCGCGCGGCGATCATCGCGACGGTGGTGGAGGCGAATCCTTCGCTCGTGAACAGCTCCCGGGCGGCGCGCACGATCCGACGTCGTGTCTCCGCCGCGCGCTCCTCCCGCAGGGTCGACCGGTAGGCGCGCCGCGTGGGCGCGGGACCGTCGTTCGAGGAGGTGGGCACGCTGGGAGGGTACCAATCGGTGGGGAGGCCGATCCTCGCAGCGCGGCTCCACTCATGCCTGCGCCGCGCGCCGCCAGTCCCTGGCGTGCTGGACCGCCAGGCAGGCGCAGATGATCATCAGCGCCGGGTAGATGAGCTGCGACCAGCTGAGGGTCCAGTCGGGATCGGTGAGGCCGATGAGCCCCACGAGCGGCCACAGCACCACCAGCGCGGAGTACAGCAGTGTGAGCCGCCGCGGGGCGGTGCGCGGATCGGCCGGCAGGGAGCGGGCGAAGTCCTCGGGCGCTCCGAATTCGCCGACCAGCGAGGAGTCGCCGTCGGCCGCATGAGCTCCCGCCTCGGCGAGTGCGCTGTCGATCCGGGAGCCGGTCAGATCCCCGCGTCGGCGCAGTGCGCCCCTCGCGCGGGAGAGCCACTGCTCGTCCCCGAGGCGGGAGGCCTCGAGGATCTGCTGGGCGGTGATCGGCGGGGCCGGGGCGGGCGCGGGCTTCGGCCAGACCTTCCCGATCACCCAGGCCAGACCGGCGTACACCGGCACCATCACCACCACGAGCAGGCTCGGCACGCCCAGGCGGACGCCGCCGAGCGGGATCATGACGTTCGCGGCGACCGCGGCGCCGGCGGCGACGGTCAGGGCGCACAGCAGGATCGTCACCGGGAACGAGAAGCGCCCCAGCGCCCGCTTGTACACCGTGATCGTCGCGACCAGGAGGGCGCCCAGCAGCAGCGGCGCGATCGCGAGCCCGATGCTGAGGCCCGCCCGCAGGTCATCGCCGATCAGCAGGGAGATCAGCTCCGCGACGAAGAACAGGGCGGCGAGTCCTGCGGCGAGGCCGAACGCGGTCAGCACGCTCTCGCGCGGACCCATGAGCAGGCTGTCGTCGAACACGTCGACGCCCGAGGCCCTGAGCTCCGCGACCTGCTCGTCGGCCCAGTCGCCGGGCGCTCCCCACAGGGCCGAAGGCGCCTCCTGGGCCTCCGCGAGGGTCTGTGCGGCGCCGGTGAGCAGCTGCTCGGCGACCTCGACCTGCACGTCCGCGAAGACCAGGCGCGCGAAGGCCAGTTCGGCCCAGTCCGTGTCGGTGGCCTCGCCGCGGGCGGCGAGGAACGCCTCTTCGGCGCGCCGCAGCTGTTCGCCCGACGGCCGCTCGATCGCGGTGCTCGCGTTCGGGGCGGGCGCGGGGTCATCGGCGGTGGTCATCGGTTCCTCCTGTCGATGCGGCGGCGGGTGCGGGGTCGGAGCGTGCGGGCTCGATGTGCGAGGCGGTGGCGGGTGCGGAGGTGGCGACAGTGTCGTCGGGTCGGAGTGCCTCGGCGAGGTCCGTGAGCTGGGTGCGTTCGCGTGCGAGCCGGTCGCGACCCGCGCCGGTGAGCGTGTACTGGCGGCGCGCGGGCCCCGAGGCGCCCGGCGTCCAGGCCGCCTCGATCGCCCCCGCCTCCTCGAGCTTCGCCAGGGCCGGGTACAGCGATCCGCCGCGCGGGACTCCGAAGCCCCGAGCGCCGAGCGCCTGGGCGATCGCGTAGCCGTGGAGAGGAGTCCCGTCCAGGCTCGCGAGGATCGCCGTGGGCAGCAGCGCGCGCACCCACATCGGCGGCCACGAGGGCTCGGTGCTCGGGTGCTCGGGTGGGACGTCCGGTAGATCCGTCATGGAGCTAAGTATAGAACGTACATAGCGAGTGTGGCGTGGGTGCGCGCGTCCCCGAGGCCCCGTGAGATCACCCGCGGTCCCGTGAGGGCACCCGCGGTCGCGCGATCGCACCTGGGCCAGGGGTCGCGCGCCATGACGCGGAGCCGCTCGCCTCAGCGATGCACTGTGACCGCGTCGACCGCGGCGAGCTCCTCGGGTGTGGGCGGCTCGACGAGCTCCAGGATGCGGTCGAGCTCTTTCGGCGGGATGGGGACCGCGCCCGCGGCTCGGGCCCCAGCGCGCTCGGCGAGCCGTCGCAGCAGCTCCTCGCGGCCGACGTCGAAGACGTGCCAGTGGATGCGTGCGCCACGGGCCCGGGCGTCGGTGAACGTGCGAGTGCGCTCGTCGCGCATCCAGAGGCCGTCCTCGAGGATCACGTCGACCCCGCGCTCGAGCAGCGTGAGCGCGTGGGCGTAGAGATGCCGCTGCAGCCGCTCGTGGAAGTCGTCATCGGTGAGGTCGACTCCGAGTGCGTCCTGCCAGTCGTCGGTCGAGATCCGCAGGCCGACGCCGTCGGCCTCGAGGCGCCGGGCGAGCGTCGTCTTGCCCGCACCGGGCGGGCCGTGGAACAGGGTGAGCGCGGGGGAGTGGTCGGGCACGTGGAGAGAGTATCGACGAGGGACGTCGGCGGCCCTCACAGCGCCCGCACGAACACTCGGAGCGCCTCCGGTCGTCCCTGGTCGTCGACGTCGGTCGTGCTGCGCATCTCGTGCGAGAACACGAATCCGGCCTTCTCCGCCACGCGCTGGGACGCCGGATTCTCGGCCGACGCGCGGATCGCCGCCCGCTCGCCCAGGTGCCGCTCGGCGATGATCCCGCACACCAGATCGACGGCGCGCACCGCGACGCCCCGCCCGCGAATCCACGGCGCGACCCCGTAGGCGATGTTCACGTCGCCGGGCTCGAGGCCATCGTTGACCTGCGGGTCGAAGTCGACGGTGCCCACGCAGGCCCCGTCGGCCCATATGCCGAAGGCGCGCTTCGAACGACCTACCTTCGCCTCGCGCTCCAGGCGGTCGATGAACTCCTCGGTGCCCCGCACCGTGCTGCGGCCTCCGCTGAGGAACCGCACGGTCGCGTCGTCCTCGGCGGCGACGATCGCGCGCGCGTCCTCGCGACGGAGCGCCCGCAGCGTGATGTCCATGACGCGAACATAGGGCGGGCTCCCGGGACGGGACAAGGAAATTCCCTGGCCACCGAGGGGTCTGAGCCCCAGACTTCCGAGCATGGACGACACGAGGCGCTTCGGCCCCATGCTCGCGGGGGAGCGGGAGACCCTGGATCACTGGGTCGACTTCTACCGCGAGACCCTGCTGCTCAAGATCGACGGCCTGGACGCCGCGCAGCTGTGCGAGAGGCCCCTCCCGCCCTCGACCCTGAGCCCGATCGGGATCCTCCGCCACCTCACCGAGGTCCAGGCGTACTGGCTGCGCGAGGTCACGCTCGACGAGGAGCTCCCGGACTACTACTGCACGCAGGCCAGCCCCGACGGCGACTTCGACGACATCGACCCCGCCACCGCGCTCGCCGACGTGGAGCGCTACCGCCGCGAGATCGAGACTACGCGCGCGGCCGCGGCGAGCTCGGCGGACCTCGACGGCCCGGTGCGCGGACTGCGCCGCGGGGAGCATTTGAACCTGCGCTGGATCCTCACCCACCTCATCGAGGAGTACGCCCGGCATCTGGGGCATCTCGACCTCGTGCGCGAGGCGATCGACGGCCGCGTCGGGTACTGAGAGGCGTCACGGCGGCGTCGCCGCAGGGCAGAGAGGCGAAGCGCTTCATCGCGCTGCGACGGCTTGTCCTCCCGATGGCGGCCGACTCGTCCACATTGCCGGATGTGTTCTGGTCAGGGTCGCCGGTCCTGGCTAGGGTCGTCACGTCGCGAGGCCTCGCCGACCGAGGCGCAGGGCCGGGTCACCTCGCGACGAGAGGGACGAGTAGACATGATCATCTGGCGCGGCTGGGGAATCCTCGCGGTCCTGTACATCGGGGCGCTGATCGGACTGCTGGTGGGCGGGCTCGGTGCGGGCGTGCTGCGCTTCGAGGGAGCGATGCCGCTGATGGCGGGCGTGGCGCTGCTCCTCGGCGGCGCGATCACCACGCTGCACGGCTGGTACGTGAACATCACGGCCCCGCGCAGCCGCGCGACCGCCTGGGCGCTCGAGGCCGAGCCCAAGATGCAGGCGGCCGCCCAGGCCGGCGCCTTCGCGATCGACGGCGTCATGCCCCGCAGCCGCGAAGAGGCCGATTCCATGATCGATGCCGAGATCGCGCGCGGCCGGGCGCTCATCGGCCGCCACGGCCCGCACTCGTTGTTCTTCGTGCCGATGGAGGCCATCGGCATCCTCGCCATGGTGAGCGGCCTCGGATTCCTCGGCGTCGGGGTGTTCCTGACGATCATGGGGTGAGCGCTGAGCGCTGAGCGCTGAGCGCTGAGCGCGCGCCGCGCCCAGCGCCGCGGCCCGCCTACTCTCGACGCTCCTGCGGCGCCGCGTGCCGGTACCCGCGCGGCAGCTCCTCGAGCAGACGCAGCCACAGCTCGGAGGCCGCCGGATAGCTCGGCACCGCATGGCGCAGCACGTCGACCGGGATCTCGCCGACGATCGCGACGGTCGCCGCGTGCACGATCTCCGCGGCGTCCGGGCCCGCGAAGGTCGCCCCGAGCAGCCGGTGCGTCACCGCGTCCACGACGATCTTCGCGACCCCGGCGGCGTCGTCGCGCAGCAGCGCGCTGCCGGCCGACCCCTCGAAGGGCACCTGGGCGACGACCACGTCGAAGCCCGCATCCCG
Organism: Brachybacterium kimchii; assembly: GCF_023373525.1. Lineage (NCBI taxonomy): Bacteria > Bacillati > Actinomycetota > Actinomycetes > Micrococcales > Dermabacteraceae > Brachybacterium > Brachybacterium kimchii. The sequence continues at coordinate 2,381,508 of NZ_CP097218.1, read as the reverse complement.
CGCCGCGCTCTCGGTGAGACCGACGCTCGCCACCTGCGGATCCGTGAACACGACCTGCGGGACCGCCCGGCCCTGCGCGACCGGCTCCGGAGGGGGCGTGGGCTCGACGTCCGCGAGGGCGGCGTCCCGGATCTCCTCGCCGATCACGCGCGCCCGGTACTTGCCCCAATGGGTCAGCGGCGCCTCGCCGCTCGCATCCCCGACGGCGCGCAGCCAGTCGGGGAGAGCCTCGCCCGTGACGTCCTCGGGGGAGAGGCCGACCGCCTCGAGCCCCACGTCCTGCAGTCGAGGCCGACGACCGGTCGCGACGAGGATCTCGTCGGCCGTGAAGTCACCACCGATCCCACCACCGTCCCCGTTGTCGTGCGCGCCGGTTCCCGCCGCGCCCCCGACGCGCACCCGCACCTCGCCGCCGTGGACGCGACCGATCCCGCTCTCCTCGGCGGCGTCCTGCGAGACGCCGTCCCGCGAGGCGTCCTGGACAGAGGCCCCGGTGAGCACGCGGACCCCGATCGCCTCGAGACCCGTGCGCACGTGCTCGGAGGCCTCGGGCTCCGCCGACGGCAGCAGACGCTCGCCGCGCACCAGCATCGTGACCTCGCTGCCCAGCGCACGCATCCACGTCGCCGCCTCGCACGCGACCACGCCGCCGCCGACGATCAGCAGGCGCCCCGGCACCTCCTTCACCCCGGTCGCATCGCGCGAGGTCCACGGCGCGAGCTCGCGGTACGGCGCGGGGATCACGGGCTCGCTGCCCGTCGCGAGCACCACCGTCCGGCGGGCACGCAGCACGCGGGGCGCGTCGTCGCCGGCAGGCGTCCCGTCGGCGCCCGTCCCGTCTGCCGCTCGCACGGTCACCTCGCGCTCGCCGCTGAGCGCCCCGTGGCCGCGCACCACGGTGAGTCCCGCGCCCTCGGCCCACTGCACCTGGCCGGTGTCGTCGTAGTGGGAGACCCAGTCGTCGCGCCGGGCGAGCAGCTCCTCGACGTCGATCTCCGGAGTGGTGATGCCCGGCAGGTGCGCGGCCGCGGCACGCACGTCGAGCGGGCGCAGCAGCGCCTTCGACGGCATGCACGCCCAATAGGAGCACTCCCCGCCCATGCGCTCGCCCTCGACGATCGCCGCGGTGAGCCCCGTGCCCTCGATCGCGTACTGGGCGACGTTCTCGCCGACGGGGCCGCCCCCGAGCACGATCACGTCGACCTCGAGGACGTCGTCGGAGGGGGTGGACGCAGAGGTCGGCGTTGCGTCGGAAGAAGGATTGGGAACAGGAGAAGCGGAGGCGGAGCGCGAAGCTCCGGCGGTCCGCGGATCGCTCGTCATGTGAGCCACGCTACGCGCGTCGGGCCGCCCGTGCGTTCCCTCGCTCACGCGACCCGGTGGGCTTGCGTGCAAGCGTGCATGCAAGCCCTTAGGCTGGAGTCGTGAACTTCGAGAACGACGAGAGCGCATCGCCCGCACAGGCTGCGGCCGAGCGCGCATACGAGCACGTCAAGAGCGCCATCATCCGCGGCGAGCTGGCCGGCGGGGAGAGCGTCAGCGAGAACGCGCTGCGCCGCGAGCTCGACCTCTCCCGCACCCCCATGCACGAGGCGTTCCTGCGGCTGGCTGCCGAGGGCCTGCTGAGTCTCGAGCACCGCCGCGGCGCCGTGGTGCGCCCCATGTCCCCGCACGAGGCCCGCGACGTGCTCGAGATGCGCGAGGCCATCGAGTCCTCCGCAGCGGCCCGGGCCATCGCCGACGGCGCGGCGGGGGACCTCGCGTCCGCTCTCGAGGACCTTCTGGACGAGCAGTCCCGCGCGATCGAGGCCGAGGACGTCCCGGCCTTCATCGACGCCGACTCGCGCTTCCACTCCGCCGTCATCGAGGGCTCGGGCAACGCCGTCGCCGTCATGTTCACCGCGACCCTGCGCGACCGCCAGCAGCGCCTGCGCCACCAGCTCATGCGCGTGCGCCCCGAGCAGCTGCATGCCTCGCTCGAGCATCACCGCCGGCTCGCCCGGGCGCTCGCCGAGGGCGATGCCGCCGCCTATGCGCGCACCCTGCACGAGCACGTCGCCTCGCACCAGGGGGTCCTGTGAGCGTCACGGAGACGGAGACGGAGCAGGAGGGCGCGACGGCGGAGGCGGAGACCGAGATCGGGACGGAGACGACGACGGTCCTCGCCGTCGCGTCGGCCGCGGAGGAGCCGGTGACTCCGGCCCGCCGCGCCGCCCTCGGCGGGGTGAAGCCCTGGATCGCCGCCTGGGGCGCGGTCTTCGTGTGCTCGTGGGCGGGCAATCAGTTCAGCCCGCTCCTGCTCATGTACGAGAACAGGGAGCACTTCTCCTCGCTCCTGGTGAACATCTTCCTGGGCGTCTACGTGCTCGGTCTCGCCCCCGCGCTGCTGATCGCCGGGTCCCTCTCCGACCGGCACGGCAGGCGTCCGCTCATGCTTGTCGGCGTGCTCGCCGCCCTGATCGGGAGCGTCCTGCTCGCCCTCGGGCCCGCCGGGGCGCCCTTCCTCGCGGTCGGCAGACTGTTCTCCGGCGTCTCCGTCGGCGTCGCGATGGCCGTGGGCAACGCCTGGATCAAGGAGCTCTCCCAGGGGCGCTTCGACCCCGGAGCCGCCGAGGACTCCGGTGCGCGCCGCGCGTCCCTCGCCTTCACTACGGGCTCCGCGGCCGGGGCGCTGCTGGCCGGGCTCGTCGCCCAGTGGGGCCCGCTGCCCGAGGTGCTGCCCTTCCTCGTGCACCTCGCGCTGGCCGTCCCGTTCCTGGTCATCGTCGCGCGCCTGCCCGAGGGGCGCGTGCCCGGCGGCCTTGCCGGGCCGTGGTGGCGCCAGCTCGGGGTGCCGAGCGCCGGGCACCGCCGGTTCACGCGCGTCGTGCTGCTGGGGGCGCCCTGGATCTTCGGCTCCGCTGCGATCGGCTACGGCTACCTGCCCACGCAGCTCGCCGGCGCGACCGGCAGCTGGGGCCTGGTGTGCGCGACCGCCGCCACGGTGATCGCGCTCGGCGTCTCCAGTGCGATCCAGCCGCTCGCCCAGAGGGTCCACTCGCTCGAATCCGCCCGCGGCCTCGTCGCGGCCGTGGGGATCATGCTGGTGGGCATCGCCGTCGTCGCCCTCGCGATCCGCACGCAGTCGGTGGCGATCGGCCTGGGCGCGAACGTCGTGATCGGCGTGGGCATGGGAATCGCGCTGGTCTCCTCCCTGCTCGAGGTGCAGCGCATCGCCGGCGCGCGCGATCTCGCCGGGCTCACCGGCGTCTTCTACGCCGCCGCCTACGCCGGCTTCCTCGCCCCCGCGGTGATCGCCGCCGTCGCCCACCTCGTCGACGTGCACGTCGTGCTCGCCGTCATCGTGGGTCTGGGCGGGCTGTGCTGGATCGGGATCCTCGTCGCCTCGCGGCGGCATCTCCCGGCCGACGAGCGCGGCCTCGCGGCCGACGGCCCTGGTGCGCGCGCGAGGACGGAACCGTCGCGACCATCGATCGCTGAGCACGGCGCCCCAGCCGCATCGAGGATCGCATCGAGCATCGAAAGGTGAGTTCTCGCCTCATCGCGACATCGAGAGGTGAGTTGTCGTCGTCAAAAGGGTGTTTTGACCACAACAACTCACCTCTCGGTGGGATGTGAACCACGTCTCATCTCGTCGGTGATTCTGCACCGGCGAGATGGAGGAAATCGCCGCCCCTAGCGTGGGGGCATGTCCACGACGGGGTCGCTGCCGACTCCCGCCCATCCGCGCGAGGCCGAAGTCATCGACGCCTTCCGCGGCGGCGGGACGCTCACCCGCGCTCTCATCGCGGAGTCGACGGGCCTGAGCCGCTCGACCGTCTCCGCCGTGCTCACCCGCCTGGTCGAGGAGGGCGCCGTCGAGGTCGTCGGCCACGACGAGCAGCCCGGCCGCGGCCGCCCCACCGAGCGCGTCGCGATCGACCGGGCCGCCGTGCGGTCGATCGGCATCGACCTCGCCCACGGCGCGGTGCGCGTCGTCCACCTGAACACCCTCGGCGAGGTCCTCGCGAGCCGGGAGCGGACCCACGAGGAGAGCCTCGGCGCCGCCCGCCGCCAGCAGCTCGTGCTGCGCATGCTCGCAGACCTCGACGGCGCCGACGACCGCCCGTCGAACCGCCCGACCGCCCTGCGCGGCGTCGGCCTCGGGATCTCCGGCCCGGCCGCGCTCACGCGTCCCGAGCGCGCCCCATGGCACGGTCTCGTCCAGGCGCTGGAGGCGCGCTACGGCGTCCCCGTGCACGTCGACAACACGACCCGCTGCGCCGCCTTCGCGGAGCATCTCGCCGCGGGCGACGGCCACCGCACCACCCTGCACGTGCGCTGCTACCAGGGCGTCGGCGGAGCCGTCGTGCGCGACGGAGTCCTCGACCTGGGGGCCGACGGCATGGCCGGCGAGATCGGCCATCTGCCCGTCGAGCTCCCCGGCATGGCGTGCCGCTGCGGACGCTCCGGGTGCCTCGAGACCGTCGCCTCGACGCCTGCGGTGCTCGCCGCTCTGCGCAGCCACGGCGTGTTGCTGCGTTCGCCGTCCGCGCTGCGCGATGCCCTCGCGGACGACGCCCCGCAGCTGCGCGGCGTGCTGGATCGCGTCGCCCGTGCGCTCGCTCGGGCGATCGTGCTGGCCACCACCATCGTCGACCCCGACGAAGTCATCCTCACCGGCGACCTCCTCGACGCCGACGACCGCCTCCTCGAGGCGGTCCGCCCGCTCGTCGCCGAGGACGTGGGGGAGCGATTCCCCCTGATCCCGCTCGAGCGCGGACGGCTCGACGCCTTCGCGGGCGCCACCGGCGCCGCCCTCGTCGTCCTCCACCCCCGCACCTGAACCACCGCCGCGACCAGCGCATCGGCGCAGCGCTCGTCGCCGCTCCGGATCGCACCCCCGCCTCGCCTTGTACCCCGCCGTATCCCACCCGCCTCGCACCCGCCGCACGTCGCATCGCCGCCCGCCGACCAGGAAAGGACCTGATCGCATGACACACCCCGACCCGTCCACGGCCTCCGCCGGGCCCGGCCCGGACGTCCCCGCCCCCGAGGCGACGCCCGTCGTCCCGCGCGCCGCACGGCGTCGTGCGCTCGGAGCCGCGCTGGCAGCCTCGATCTCCGGCCTCATGTTCGGCTGGGACGCGATGTCCCTGAACGTCATCAAGAACGCGCTCGCCTTCCACACCGGCGCGAGCACCGGGATGCTGGGCTTCGCCGTCGCGTTCGGCGTGCTCACCGCGGTGCTCGGCGCGTTCCTCGCCGGGCGGCTCTCGGATCGCATCGGCCGACGGGCCATCATGATCGTCGCCGCGATCCTGTTCATCGTCTCCTCCGTGGGCACCGCCTTCGTGGGCGACTCGATGGCGATGTTCCTGTTCTGGCGGATCTTCTCCGGGATGGCGATGGGCGCCGCGATGACCATCGCCCCCGCCTATGTCTCGGAGACCTCCCCCGCCTCCATGCGCGGCATGCTCGTCTCCCTGCGCCAGTTCATGCTGATCATCGGTCTGTTCGTGTGCGGCCTGCTGGGCGATGCGATGCTCGCCGCCGCGCCCGCTCCGCAGGGCGACGCCCCGCTGTCGACTTCCCAGCTGGGCCTGCTCGGCCTCCATCTCGAGGTCTGGCAGTGGGCGTTCCTCTCGGTCGCCGTGGGCGGCGTGATCTACCTGGTCGCCTCGCTGCTGATCCCCGAGTCGCCCCGCTTCCTCATCGCCCACGGCCGCACCGACCAGGCTCGCGCCGTGCTCGCCCGAACGGTCGGCGAGGAGGGCGTGGACCAGCGCGTCGAGGAGATCACCCGCTCCCTTACCGGCCACGACTCCGGCCCCGGCTCCGGCCGACGGGGCAGCGGCTTCCGCGCCCTGCTCGTCCCCGGCACGTCCCGGCTGCAGCGCATCGTCTGGGTGGGCATCGGTCTGGCGGCGCTGCAGCAGCTGGTCGGCATCAACGCGATCTTCTACTACGCGACCACGATCTTCTCGACCATCGGCTTCGGCGAGCAGGACGCCCTGAAGCAGACCCTCGTGCTCACCGCGGTGAAGGTCGTCGCGATCATCCTGGGCATGCTGCTCGTGGACCGGGTGGGCAGGCGGCCGCTGCTGCTGTGGGGGTCGATCTCGATGTTCGCCGCGCTCGTGGTCACCGCCGTCATCATGCTGACCGCGCCGCAGGTCGCGCAGGACGGCGGAGGCACCGCCCCCGATCTCGCCTCCTCGCCGGTGCTCGGCATCCTGGCGCTGCTCGCCCTGTGCCTGTACGTCGGCGCCTACGCGGGGACCTGGGGCCCGATCATGTGGGTGCTCATCGGCGAGATGTTCCCCAACCGCATGCGCGGCGCCGCGACCTCCGTCGCGGGCGGCGTCGAGTGGGCCTCGAACTTCGCGGTCACCCTCACCTTCCCGGTGCTCGCGGCCTGGTCGATCGGGACCACGTACGCGGTCTACGCGATCATCGCGCTCGCCTCGATCCTCTTCGTCCTCAAGCTCGTGCCCGAGACCAAGAACCTCGAGCTCGAGCAGATGGACGACATCGCCGACGCCCCCGCCGCCGCCCGCGGCTGACCGTCCCGCGCCGCGCCTCGCGCCTGCCCGACCGTCGCACCTCCGCGACCCACGCGCCCACGAGCTTTCCGCTCCGGCGCGCTCCGTCGGACCGCGAGTGGTACGAAATGGTTGCCAAGAGCGTCCATGGCAACGATTTCGCACCTCTCGCGGTCGGATCCGGGACGGGTCTGGGGTGCGGGGCGGCTCTCGGCCTCGTTCTTCGTCCCACCGCACGTTCCACATCCTCGATGGAAGGATTCCGATCATGACCTCCGGCTCCGCCACCTCCGCCACCGGCACCTCCACGTCTGATGCCTCCGCCACCGGCACCGCTGCGCCCGCCACCGCTGCCCCCGGCACCCCAGCCCCCGACGCCCCCGCCCGCCGGAGCATCCTCATGCTCATGACGGACCAGCACCGGGTCGACACCCTGGGCTGCTACGGCAGCCCGATCTGCCGCACACCGCACCTCGACGCCCTCGCGGCCGAGGGCACGCGCTTCGAGAACTGGTTCACGCCCACGGCGATCTGCACCCCGGCGCGCGCGTCCCTGTTCACCGGCGCGGCACCCTTCCGTCACAAGCTGCTGGCGAATCACGAGCGCAACGTCGGCTACATCGAGGACCTGCCCGAGGACCAGTGGACGGTCCCCGAGGACCTGCGCGCGAGCGGATACGAGTGCGGGCTGGTCGGCAAGTGGCACGTGGGGGAGGAGCGCACGGCCGCCGACTTCGGCTTCGAGGCCGAGCACTACCCGGGCTGGCACAACGCCGTGGACCACCCCGACTACCTGGCGTGGCTCGAGGAGCACGGGCATCCTCCGTACGAGATCAGCGACCGCATCCGCGGCACCTTCCCCAACGGCGAGGTCGGGAACCTCATGGCCGCGCGCCTGCACCAGCCCGTGGAGGCGACTTTCGAGCACTACCTGGCCGATCGCACCATCGAGATGCTCACCCGCTACGCGCAGGGAGCGCGCAGCGGCGAGACGCCGTTCTTCGTGGTCTCGAGCTTCTCCGGCCCCCACCTGCCCTACGTGATCCCCGACGAGTACTTCGACATGTACGACCCGGCGGACGTCGAGCTGCCCCGATCGGTCGCCGAGGACTTCGCCGACAAGCCCCCGGTGCAGCGCAACTACTCCGGGCACTGGGCCTTCGACACCATGACGGAGGAGCAGTCGCGCAAGCTCATCGCCGTCTACTGGGGCTACGTGACCATGATCGACCGCGAGTTCGGGCGGATCCTCGCCGCGCTCGACGAGCTCGGCCTCTCGGAGACCACCGCCGTCGCCTTCAGCTCGGACCACGGCGAGTTCACCGGCTCCCACCGTCTGCACGACAAGGGCCCGGCGATGTACGACGACATCTACCGCACGGGCGGCATCCTGCGCGTCCCCGGCTGCCCGGCGCAGGTGCGGGAGGATTTCGTGAGCCTCATCGACCTGCCCGCGACGTTCCTGGATCTCGCCGGTCGGCCGACGGATCCCGCCGTGGACTCCCGCTCCCTGCTGCCGATCGTGCGGGGCGAGCATCCGGAGTGGGACGAGAACGTGCTGTGCGAGTTCCACGGCCACCACTTCCCGATCGCCCAGCGCATGCTGCGCGGGCCCCGCTTCAAGCTCGTGGTGAATCCCGAGTCGCGCAACGAGTTCTACGACCTGCAGTCGGACCCCGACGAGCTCTCCAACCGCTTCGAGGACCCCCTGCTCGAGCAGCCGCGCCGGGCGATGCTCGCCGACCTCTACGAGCGCCTGCGCGAGCGCGGCGACAACTTCTACCACTGGATGAGCTCGATGGATGCGGTGGGCCACCTCGACCACGACCCGACGATGTCGGGGCTCGACGAGTCGACCTATCGCGGCTGATCGGTCGGAGGGTGTCGCCGTCCGGATTCGCCGTCCCGTTTCGCCGGCCGGATGCGCCGGCCGGCTCCGTCGGACGGCGGGCTTCCGCCGAACGGCGTCGTGAACTCCCTCAGCCGACGGGGTAGGGGAGGCCCTGCGCGATCCGGGGCGGGAGCGCCGCGAGCTCGTCGGCCGACGCGGTCCGCCTGCCCGTGAGGATCCGCAGCAGATCCGCGTCGGGGACGTCGATCGACGGTGGGTCGCCCGGTCCGGCGATGACACGGATCAGCAGCTCGCGGGCGCGCGCGAGGGAGGCGGCCGACGGGGCGGGGGTGCCCGATGCCCCCTCGACGAGGTCCAGATGGTGCAGGGTCCACTCGAGCACGTAGGCGTCCGCGAAGTCCCCCGCGCGCAGCACCATGCCCTGCGTCTCGACGAGGCGGTCGGGGTCGGCGTCCCGCATCGCGCGCGAGGCGGCCGACCCCAGGTCGTCGAGATGGAAGGTGAGCAGGGCAGGGTCCCCGTACGCCGCGGCGAGGCGGGGGATGAGCGCATCGAGCGGGTCCTCGCCCGTGGGCGCGTCCACGATGCTCCAGTAGCCCGCCGCGTCGACGGGTCGCTGCGGTTCCTCGTCGGCCGACGTCCCGGCATCCGCCTCGACCGGGGTCGCGCCCGGGGCCTCTGCCGACGTCCCGGCCGGCGTCGCGAGCGTGATCAGCACGTCCTGCACGTCGATCACCAGGTGGCAGACGAGGTCGCGCACCAGCCAGCCCCGGCACCCCGAGGGTTCGGAGAAGGCCTCGGAAGGGAGCGCGTCGATGGCGCTCCATAGGTCGCCCCACGCGTCGAGATAGGCCTCGATCCGGGCGTCCCTGCCCGGTGCTGCCGTCCGCCCCATCACGCACCCCGCTCCTCGCGCCGTGTGAAGGATCGTGCCACGCCCTGCGGGGCCGCGTCGGGGACGACGCGGTGCGCGCTCAGCCCAGGGCATCCACCACGTGCCGGGTGACCTGGGCGATCAGCTCCGTCGGCAGCTCGGCGTCCTCGTTGCGGCCCGTCGTGTACACGGCGAGCACGAGAGGCGCCGCATGCGGACGGGTGATCACGGCGACGTCGTTGCTGGTGCCGTAGCCGCCGGCGCCGGTCTTGTCCGCGACGGTCCAGGTCGACGGGACGCCCGCGCGGATCGCCGCGTCCCCCGTGGTGTTCGCGCGCATCATCGCGAGCAGCTGCGCCGAGCGGTCGCGTCCGAGGGCATTGCGACCGTGGCCGTGGCCGAGCGTCGCGACCTCGAGGTCGGCTGCCATCTGGGCTGGGGTGGTCGTGTCGCGGGCATCGCCGGGGATCGCGGTGTTCAGCTCGGGCTCGGTGCGGTCGGTCCGGGTGATGCCGTCGCCCAGGCGCCGGAGTCGGCGCTGCACCGCGCGCGGTCCGCCCAGCTCCGTGAACAGCAGGTTCTGGGCCGTGTTGTCGCTGCGGGTGAGCGCGGCGTCGATGAGCTCGATGAGGCGCATCCCCTCGTCCACGTGCTCGCTCGTGACGGGGGAGTACTCCTCGAGATCCTCGGCGGTGAAGCGGATGATCTGCTGGAGCCGCTCGTCGGAGGCCTCGCGCAGGACGAGCGCCGAGGTGAGGACCTTGCCCGTGGAGGCGAGGGCGAAGCGTTCGTGGCCGCGGTGGGTGAGAGCAGGGGAGCCGCCGACGACGCGGGCGCTCACCCCGATCCGGGCGTCGTGGGCGGTCTCGAGGTCCGCGAGGGCCCGGCGGAAGCCCCGCCGTGCGCCTCCCTGCTCGGCGTCGGCAGCGGGCTCGGCGCGGGCCGCGGAGGCCGAGAGGACCCCCGGCGTGATCGCGGCGGCGGAGAGCAGGGCGCGTCGGGTGAACGTCATGCAGCCATCCTCGCGTCGGTGTCCGAGCGGCTCAAGACGAGCCGCACCGGAGGGCGATCCGCCCCGGAAGGCGGTCAGCACCGGACGGCGGTCTGCACCGGACGCCGCCGGGGCGTCGCCGACTCGGATGTCCGCGCCTCCGCATAGGCTCGTCGACATGTTGATCCTGCACACCTCGGACTGGCACCTGGGGCGCACCCTGCACGGCGAGGACCTGCACGAACACCAGGTCGCCTTCCACGACTGGCTCGTGGACCTGGTGCGCGAGCGCGAGGTCGACGTGGTCGTGATCCCCGGCGACGTGTACGACCGCGCCGTGCCGCCGATCCCTGCGATCCGGCTGCTCGGGCGCACCCTCTCGCGCCTCGCGGAGACCGCGACCGTGGTGCTGACTCCCGGAAACCACGATTCTGCGGACCGCCTGGGCTTCGGTCGCGAGCTCATGCGTGCGGGCGTCCACCTGCTGACCGACACCCCCGGGCTCGACCATCCGGTGAGCGTCGAGGACGAGCACGGCGAGGTGCTGTTCTTCGGCCTGCCCTATCTCGAGCCGGACACGGCCCGCCACCGGCTCGTCGCGGAGGGGGAGGAGCCGCTGGGCCGCAGCCACGAGGCCGTCACCCGCGCCGCCCTGGACCGGGTGCGCGAGCGCGCGGCCGAGCATCCCGGCGCCCGCACCGTCGTGCTCGCCCACACCTTCGTCAGCGGCGGCGAGCCCAGCGAGTCCGAGAGGGACCTCTCGGTGGGCGGCGTCGACTCCGTCCCGGCGCCCGTGCTCGCCGGATTCGACTACGTGGCCCTCGGCCACCTCCACGGATGCCAGGACCTCACGCGGTCCGTCGGCTCCCCGGCCCGCTACTCGGGCTCCCCGCTCGCCTTCTCCTTCTCCGAGAAGGACCACCGCAAGTCCGTGCTCCTCGTCGAGCTCGGGGCACGCGGGGAGATCGAGGTCGAGCGCATCGGGACGCCTGTGCCCCGCCGCCTCACCGCCCTGCGCGGGGACCTCGAGTCCCTGCTCGCGCAGGCCGGCGCGCACGGCGAGGACTGGCTGAAGGCCACCGTCACCGACACCGCCCGTCCCGCCCACCTGCAGGAGCGCCTGCGCGCCGCCTACCCGCACCTGCTGCTCACCTCCTACGAGCCCGAGGGGCGCGAGGCCGGCGAGGCGGCGCCCGAGGTGCGGCGCGAGGCCGATCCCCTCGAGGTCATGGACGAGTTCCTGGGCTACGTCACCGGCGGCGAGCCGAGCGCGCGCGAGCACGAGGTCATGGACGAGGCGTACACGGCCGTGCGCTCGCGCGATCAGGAGGCCTCGTGAAGCTCCACCACCTGCACCTGCGAGGGATCGGCCCCTTCGCGGGGGCCGTCGACATCGACTTCGCCGCGCTCGGCGCGAGCGGCATGTTCCTCCTCGAGGGGCCGACGGGCTCCGGCAAGTCCACGATCCTCGACGCGATCGTCTACGCGCTCTTTGGGAGCGTTGCCGGCAGCGGCGCGAGCAGCGACCGGATCCGCTCCCAGTTCGCCTCCGCGAACTCCGCGAGCGTGGTCGACCTCGTCTTCGAGACCGGCGCCGGCATCTTCCGCGTCCACCGCGAGCCCGAGTACGAGCGCGCCAAGAAGCGCGGCACCGGCACCACGAAGCAGCAGGCCAAGGCGCTGCTGTGGCGGCTCGGCTCACCCGAGCTGCTGCCCGGCGTGATCGCGGAGGTCACCGGGGGAGCGGCCGACGGGACGGACTCCCCGTCGGGCACGGCGGGCGCGGCATCGTCCCCGGTCGGCGCGGCGGAGCCCCTGGCGACCCGCCTGGACGAGGTGGGTCGCGAGATCCAGCGCGCCGTCGGCCTCAGCCGCGAGCAGTTCACGCAGACCGTCCTGCTGCCCCAGAACGAGTTCGCGCGCTTCCTGCGCGCCGGCACCGCCGAGCGCCAGCAGGTGCTGCAGCGCGTGTTCGGCACCGAGATCTACCAGGACGTCGAGAAGCAGCTCGAGGAGATGCGCAAGGAGGCCAAGCGCGAGGTCGACGCCGCGAAGGGATCCCTCGGCCGCGCCCTCGCCCGCTTCGTCGAGGCCGTCGGCGTGGAGGGCGAGCCGCTCGACGCGCTCGAGGGCCATGCCGAGGCGCTGCGCCTGGACGAGCTCGGCGCCGCCGCCCGCGAGCACCTCGAAGCGAGCCGGCAGACCGCTGCCGACGCCGCGCAGGACCAGGACGCCCAGACCGCCTCCGAGGCGTCCGCCCGCGCCCACGCGGAGCAGACCGCTCTCTCGCGCACACGCATCGACCGCCGCCGTGAGCTCGACGCCCTGGGCGCGCGCCTCGACGCGGCCGCGCCGCAGATCCGCTCGGCCCGCGCCCGCCTCGCCCGCGACGAGGCCGCACGCCCCGTCGCCGAGCTGCTGCGCCGCCGCGAACAGGCGGCGGGCAGAGCCGCCCGGGCCGAGCGCGACCTCACGGATCTCGCCGAGACCACCCGGAACCAGCATCCCGAGATCGCCGAGCTCCTGTCCGGGGAGGACGCCCCCGCTGCGCTCGCCGCCTCCGCCGAGGAGGACACCGCACGCGCCGGAGCGCTCGCCGACCTCGCCTCCCTCGAGGAGGGCCTCGAGAGCCGCGGCGCACAGCTCGCCGACCGTGCCGAGCGCAGCGACCGTGCCGCCCGCGACCTCGCCGCCCTCGACGAGACCATCGCTGCGCGTCCCGCCGCGAAGCAGGAGCTCCTCGCCGCTCGGGACGACGCCCGCACCCGTGCCTCCGGCCTCGCCGACGCGCGCCTCGCCGAGAAGACCGCCGCCGAGCGCCTGCAGGCCGCCCGCGCCGCCGCTCAGCAGCAGACCGCGCTGACCCGGGCCGAGACCCTCGCGGCGAGCACCCTCGAGGCCGCGCGCCTCGCCTCCGAGACCGAGGCCGACCTGCGTCGACGCCGCTTCGCGGGCATCGCCGCCGAGCTCGCCGTCGATCTCGGCGAGGACGCCCCGTGCCCCGTCTGCGGATCCGCCGACCACCCGCATCCCGCCACCCCCACGCATGATGCCGTCGACGCCGAGCAGGTCGAGCAGGCGGAGGCCCAGCGCCAGCAGGCCGAACGCACCTACCACGATGCTGCGCGGAAGAAGGCCGTCGTCGAGGGCGAGCTCGAGACCCTGCGCGAGCGCGCCGGCGGCCTCGACACCGACGCCGCCGAGGCCGCGCACACGGCCGCCCGCGAGGCCACCGCGAAGGCCACGGCCGCACAGACCGAGGCCACCGAAGCGGAGACCGCGATCACCGCCCACGACGAGGCGACCTCGCAGCTCACCACCGAGCGCTCCCAGCAGGCCCTGGCCCTCGAGCGCGAGCGCACCGCGCAGCGGGAGGCGTCGGCCGCACTCGAGAAGGATCGTGCGCGCGTGGCGGACGCCCGCGGCGAGGCGGAATCGATCGCCGCGCGCCGCGGCCACCACGCAGCCCGCGCCCGCGCCGCGACCGCCCTGCGCGAGGCCCTTCGCGCCTCCACCGAGGAGGCGGCGCGCGCCGAAAGCCTCGCCGAGGAGACCGAGGCCGCTCGCGAGAACGCGCGGGCTGCACTGCGCGAGCAGGCGGAACGGACAGCCCAGGAGCGGACGGAGGACGGCACGTCGGCGGCGGGCGCGCCGCGCGACGACGCCGCGTCCGACGACGACGTTCTCGTCGACGACGGTGCTCTCGTCGACGGCGATGCCCTCGCCGATGACGCCGCCGTGCGCGAGGCCGTGCTGCCGGAGGCCGAGCGCCGCACCCTCACGGCCTCCCTCCAGCAGCGCGCCGTCGAGGAGTCGCGCCATGCCGACGGCCTCGCCGAGGACGGCGTGTCCGATGCCGACCCGAGCGACGAGGCGCTCGAGGCCGCCCGCGTCGCAGCCTCCACCGCCGGCGAACAGCTCGTCGCGGCGCAGAACGCCCTGCGCGAGGCCTCCGCCGTCGCGGCCCGCCTCGGTGCCGTCGCCGAGCGCTCCGCCGCCGCCCTCGAGGCGCTCGAGCGGGCGATGCGCGAGGTCACGGGCGTCAGCGAGCGCGCCGGCGTGGTGGTGCGCGTCGCCGACCTCGCCACCGCCCGCTCCGCCGAGGGCCGCCGCATCCCGCTGTCGACATTCGTGCTCATGCGGCGGTTCGAGGACGTCGTGGACGCCGCCAACGCCCGGCTCGCCCGCTTCTCCGGCACCGACCTCGAGCTGCTGCGCGACGACGGCGCCCGCGGCGCCCGCAAGACCGGGCTGGACCTGCTGGTCATGGACCGGCGCACCGACCAGGCGCGCGTGCCCGAGACCCTCTCCGGCGGCGAGACCTTCTTCGTCTCCCTCGCTCTCGCCCTGGGTCTGGCGGACATCGTCACCGGTGAGGCCGGGGGAGTGCGCATGGAGACCCTGTTCATCGATGAGGGCTTCGGCTCGCTCGACCCGCAGACCCTCGAGACCGTCGTCGCCGAGATCGGCCACCTCGCCCAGCACGGCCGCACCATCGGCATCGTCAGCCACGTCGGCGACCTCAAGACCCAGATCTCCGAGCAGATCCACGTGCGCCGCAGCCCGTCGGGCTCCTCGACCGCCACCATCACCGCCTGAGCGGCCGACGGGAGCGATGGCCGGGAGCGGTCGGGGCGGCGGCCGACGCGGGAGGTCGGCCGTGTCCCTGCGCTCGAGAAGTACGAAACGGTTGCCATGGGCGCCCATGGCAACCGTTTCGTGCTTCTCGTCAGGCAGCGCGGTTTCGTGCTTCCGGGCAGGCGGCGCGGGCGGAGCCCCGCACGCTGCGCGAATCGCCGCACCTTCCCCGGAAAAGTTGCAGAGGACGTCACGCGTCAATCGTTTTGCGATACGGTCGTGCCGTGATCGGGGTCACCTCTCGTGCTCCGGCATGGTCCCCGATCCCCCCGTCCCCGACCCCCAGGAATCCCCATGACCAGCAGGTCTCGTGCTGCATCGATCCTGTCCGCCGCTGTCGCCGGGCTCGTGATCGCCACCCCGTCCCTCGCCTCCGCCGCGCCGATGGCCACCGGAGCCCCCGTCGCGGCCGACGGCTCGGACTCCTCGCAGGCCGCGTCCTCGTCGGCCGAGATCACCGTCGGCGCCAGCCACGACTACGCCTTCCCCGACGACACTCCAGCCGCGATGTTCACCGATGCCGACGGCAGCTTCCACGCGCAGTCGGCCCACGCCCTCTACGCGAAGGACGATCCGCGCGAGTGGCTCTTCTTTAGGGGCACGAACATCGACGACATGACCGCGGACAAGGAGCGCAACACCGCCGCGGACCCGGACGACCCCACGCACCGCAACGACGATACGACCGTGCGCTGCAACCAGAGCCCCACCGGCAAGGAGGCCAGCAAGGACCCCACCGGCTCCTACAGCCAGAAGAACTTCTGCGACCTCGTGGGCGTGTGGGTCGACCCCGACTCCGGGGACTGGATCGGCATCGTGCACAACGAGTTCACCGGTCGCCCCTTCGGCGACGGCCTGCACTACGACTCCCTGGACTACGCCGTCTCCACGGACAGCGGGAAGACCTGGGACATCAAGGACCACATCATCACCTCGCCGTACTCCACGAAGCGCGGTGACGAGAAGCAGTTCCCCGAGGACACGTACAACTACGGCGACGGCGACCCGCGGCTGTTCGTCGACACGGCCTCCGGCTACTTCTACGTCTACTACGGCTCCCGCGTGATCGGGAAGCAGGGCAAGGGCGGGGAGAACGTGAACCTCTCGCATGTGGCCCGCGCGCCGATCTCGAAGAAGATGGCGCCCGGCTCGTGGACCAAGTTCTACGACGGCTCGTTCTCCCAGAAGGGCCTGGGCGGCAAGGAGTCGAACCTGACCCCGGTCACCGACCGCGACGCCGCCGGGTATACCGCTCCCGAGGACGACTACGACCCGACCAACCCGGGGAACACCGACGCCCAGGTGAAGGCCGGCGAGTTGCCCGGCACCTCGCCCCTGTTCGTCATGAACATCAGCTACGACGCGCACCTGGGGCTCTACATCGGCCAGCCCGAGGGCGCGACGCGCCCCGGCCCGCAGGAGTACTACGCCACCTACGACCTCACGAGCCAGAAGTGGCATCTCCTCGGCACCGGCGACGACCAGGACTGGGCTTCCTGGTACCGCTGGATGGTGGACTCGAAGTCCCTGACCAGCGGCAACATCATCGGCAAGGACTTCCGCTCCTACTGCTCGATCTCCTGCACGGGCGAGTCGGACGGCGAGTACTTCGACGTCTCGATCGACAGCGAGGACCAGACCGCGACCGAGGCCCAGAACCTCTTCTCCACGAAGAAGGCCTACACCCTCTCCACCGGGAAGAGCACCGCGCTCGGCCAGCAGAAGAAGGGACAGGCGAAGGTGGTCGGCACCGCGAAGCGCACCGATGTCGGCGCATCCTGGAAGATCGCCCCGACGGGCGACGGCGCGTACACGATCGCCAACACCCGCAGCGGAGCACTGCTGGGCGTCGACTCCACGAAGACGGAGCAGCGCGCCTGGGGCACCAAGGTGAAGGCCACCGAGGCGGCGGGCGAGAAGCACGGCAAGCGCACGGATCCGTCCGTGGGCCAGCAGTGGTGGGTCGTGCGCGACACCGACCCGGCCACCGGTGAGCACACCGGCACCTACCACCTGGTGAACCGCTACTCCGGCCTCGTTCTCGACCTCGAGGGCAGCGTGACCTCAGCGACCACGGACGCCGCCGACTTCCACGGCAGCGCCTCGACGGCCGACGAAGGACAGTCCCTGAAGATCGCCGTCGCGAAGGGCTGATCGGCGCCCCGAGGGGCTGAGCGGCGAACCGGGCCGGGGTCTCGGCCGGCCGCGCCCGTCCTGGGGCCGCGAGTGGTACGAAACGGTTGTCATGGACGCTCATGGCAACCGTTTCGCACCACTCGACGGCGAGACCGCGGCTCCTGCGGCCCCTGCCGGGCGTCGCCGTCCTGCCCCGAGTCGCGCTGCCCCGCGCCGCCCCGCCCCGCGCTGCGCCGCCCCGCCCCCGCCACCACGCCCGCCGTCCGATCCGTCCCCGGCGTGACCCGGCGTCCCGCGCGGTCCGCTCACGGGTGGAGAGCGCGCCGTCCGCGAGCGCTCGCAGGCGGATGCCGCGCGGGGCCGGGTCGCCGTAATGTCCTGAGGCGTGAGCGATTGGACCTGGCAGATCCCCTTCTCCGTGATCGGCGGCGGCGTGCTGTTCGTCGGCCTGCTCGTGCCGATCCTCGTCCTCCAGTACCGCAGGTACGGGCGGCTCAGCGTCCTGCGCCTTCTCGGTGCGGCGGCGGTGAGCGTCTACGGCGTCGCCCTGGTCGCCTACACGCTGCTGCCCCTGCCCGATCCGGCGCGGGCCTGCGGCGAGGGCGCCGGCCGAGTGCTGCAGGTGACGCCGTTCCAGTTCGTCGCGGACATCGTGCGCGAGGGCGGCGGGCTGGGGCTCCGTGAGGCCGTCACCAGCTGGGCGGTCCTGCAGGCCGCGCTGAACGTGGTGCTGTTCGTCCCGCTCGGGCTCGCGGTGCGGGGCATGCTCCGCCGCGGAGTGCTCGCGGCCACCGCGCTCGGCGCCCTCGTCTCCCTCGCGATCGAGACCACCCAGTACACCGGGCTGTGGGGCATCTACGACTGCAGCTACCGCATCGCCGACATCGACGACCTCCTCCTGAACACCGCGGGCGCTCTCGTCGGCGCGCTGCTCGCCCCGCTGCTCCTGCACTGGTGGATGCCGAGTCCCGAGCAGCTCACGGCCCGGCGCTCGCATCGCGTCTCGGGTCTGCGCCGTCTGCTGGGCATGGTGGTCGATCTGATCGCCGTCGGCCTCGTCGGGTTCTTGTTCGATCTCGGACGCGCCGTCGTCGAGCTCGTGTTCGCGACCGACGCACGGCAGATCCGCGAGCTCGGCGAACCGGGGCAGGCCGTGCTCCTCGTGCTCGCCTTCGCCGTGGTCTTCGCCCTGCCCGCCCTGGGGCGCAGCGGCGCCTCCATCGGGCAGCGAGCCGTGGGCATCGCGCCGGCGTGGCCGCGCGGGAGCGGCGGCGTCCGAGCCCGCCTGCTGCGCGCGAGCGCCGTGGGCGGCGTGTGGACGGTGGGGCGCGCGCTCGCGCTGCTGCTGTCCGCGGCGGGCGTGCCTCTGGCGTCCGGCGCACTGAGCCTCGCGATCGGCCTGTACATGCTGGTCGTGCTGGTCTTCGCGCTCGTCGGCGACCATCGTGGGCTCTCGGGGCGTCTGGCGGGCAACGGGATGGTCGATGCGCGTGCTCTCACAGATGCGGGCGTCACGGCGCGTGAGCGGTCCACCGCGGCCTAGACTCCCGGCAGACCAGCCTTTGCAGGAAGGACCCACATGCCCACCACGCCTCCGGCCGGCTCGCGGATCGTCGGCACCGGTCACTACCGGCCCGAGCGCATCATGACCAATCACGACCTCGAGCAGATGGTCGAGACCAGCGATGAGTGGATCCGCCAGCGCACGGGCATCGAGTCCCGCCGCATCGCCGCCGACGACCAGGACGTCGCCGATCTCGCCGCCGAGGCCGGTCGCAACGCCCTGGCCGACGCCGGCATCGACCCCGCGCAGGTCACCCAGGTGATCGTCGCGACCTGCTCGAACCAAGAGCGCTCGCCGAGCGCGGCCGGTCGGGTCGCGCACCTGCTGGGCCTGTCCGACCCCGCCGCCTTCGACGTGGGCGCCGCCTGCTCGGGCTTCGAGCACGCGCTCGCGGTGGCGGACATGTCGATCCGCGCGGGCGCCTCCACCACGACGCTCGTGATCGGCGCCGAGAAGCTCTCCGCGGTCACCGACTACTCCGACCGCACCACCTGCATCCTCACGGCCGACGGCGCGGGCGCCATGGTCCTGGTCCCGAACGATGAGCCGACGATCTCGCCCGTGCAGTGGGGGACCGTCACCGATCTCGCCGACGCCGTCACCATCGGCCCGCCCAGCGGCTGCTTCTCCCAGCAGGGACGCCAGGTGCTCGGATGGGCGCTGCGCGAGGCGCCGAAGCTCTCGCAGAAGATCGTCGAGACCGCCGGCCTGACCATGGCCGACATCGACGTGTTCGTGCCCCACCAGGCGAACCTGCGCATGATCGAGCCGCTCGCCGCCGCCCTCGACCTGCGCGAGGACGCGATCGTGGCCGACGACATCATCACCTCCGGCAACACCTCCGCCGCGACCATCCCGCTCGCGATCTCCCGCATGCGCGAGGCTGGGAGGATCCCCGCCGGCGCCACCGCGCTGCTGGTCGGCTTCGGCGGCGGCTTCTCCTGGGCCGGCCAGGTCGTGCGCCTGCCCTGAGCCGGTTCCGGATGCCCGGGGCCGACGGGTCAGGACCCTCGGCTTCGCATTCACCGCAGGCTTATTGCGCGACGGGACCGGCTCTCATACGGGAGCGGGTCCCGTCGTCATGCGGAGGACCAGCTCCGGGCTCGTGACCTCGAGCTCGGGAGGCGCTGCGGGATCCGCGAGGCGGCGCAGCGCGGCGCGGCCCGCCGCGGCGCCGAGCTGCGCACCGTGGAGATCGACGGAGGAGAGCGAGGTCCCGGGGGCACCGCTCACCGAGCTGTTGTCGTAGCCGATCACGGAGACCTCGCGGCCGGGGGTGATCCCGCGGGCGAGCAGCACTTCGAGCACGCCCAGAGCGGTCTGGTCGTTGTGCGCGAAGAACGCCGAGGGTGCGTCGTCGCCGTCGAGCAGTGCGATCGCCGCAGTCGCGGCGTCGGCCCGGGAGTAGGAGACCTCCACCGTCCGCGAGGCGAGACCGGCGCTGGCCATCTGCTCCTCGTAGCCGGCGCGTCGGCCGAGATAACCGTCCGAGGGCGGGTTCGCGAGCATCGCGATGCGGCGGTGGCCGAGCTCGATGAGATGTGAGGTCGCCAGGCGTCCGCCGGCGAGGTTGTCGGAGGAGACGCTGTCCACGCCCGGCACCTCGCGCGCGATGCTCACGATGGGCGTGCGTGAGGAGAACGCCTGCACCTCGGCGTCCGGCATCAGGATCCCGGCGCCGATGATCACTCCCACGCGCGCCCCCTGCAGTGCCCGCAGTGAGCCGGCGTCCCGCTCGCCGCCGAGTGCGCCGACCGCGAGCACGAGGTCGCGAGCCTCGGTCTCGACAGCGTCGCGTATGCCGTCGTGGACGTCGGCGAAGAAGTCGTTGTGGAGATCCTGGAGGTAGACACCGATCGAGGTCGCGCCACTCGAGGCGAGCGAGGCGGCGATGCGGTTGTGCACGTATCCGAGCTCGTCGCCGACGTCCAGGATCCTTCGACGGGTATCGCCGTTGACCCCGAAGGCATCGCGGTAGGCCAGGGACACGAGGGCGCGCGAGACGCCCGCGGCTTCGGCGACGTCGGCCATCGTCACCCGTGCGCTCATGACACCCGCTCCCTCGTCCTGTTGCCGGTTGATGCGTATCCGACGAGTGTTGACTCTACGATCTAGAGCGCTCTAGACCCGCCATGTCCAGACATAGAGCGCCCACGCGAAGGAGCATCATGGCCGCTGTCGACATCTCCCGCATCGACCCCTCGGGCGCCGCGCCCAAAGCCGCAGCGGTTGCTTCCGCGCCGACGAGTGCACCGGACGCCTCCGCGCCGCGCGTCGGCATCGCCCCGGACTCCTGGGGCGTGTGGAATGCGATCGATCCCGCCCAGCCCTCTCCCGAGCAGTACGTGCGTGAGGTCGCCGAGGCCGGCTACCGCTGGACCGAGCTGGGCCCGTATGGGTACCTCGGCACTGATGCCGGTCGCCTCGCCGAGCAGCTGGCCGAGCACGACCTCTCCCTCTCCGCCGGCACCGTCTTCACGCCGCTCCAGGAGGGCGAGGACGCACTCGAGCGCATCTGGCAGGAGACACGCCAGGTCGGCGCCCTGGTGCGCGCGCTCGGCGGCGAGCACGTCATCGCCATCCCGACGCTCTGGGAGCGCGGGGCCGACGGCCACGTCCAGGGACCGCGCACCTTCGACGATGCCCAGTGGGGGCTCTTCACACGTGGGGTCGACGAGCTCGGTCGGCGCCTGGCCGAGGAGTTCGGCCTCGCCCTCCAGTTCCACTCCCATGCCGAGAGCCCCGTGGGCAGCGGGCGCGAGGTGGTCGAACTGCTGGAGCGCACGGACCCCCGCCACGTGAACCTCTGCGTGGACACCGGTCACCTCGCCTACTACCAGGTCGACTGCGAGCGCCTGCTGCGCGAGCACCCCGAGCGCGTGGGGTACCTCCACCTCAAGCAGGTCGACCCCGAGCTGCTGGCCGAGGTGCTGAAGAACGACATCCCCTTCGCCGAGGCCGTGCAGCGGGGCGTCATGGTCGAGCCGCCGTACGGCGTGCCCGGCTACGCCCCGATCCTCGAGCTCGCGGCGGCCGCACGTCCGGGCGTGTTCGCCGTTGTCGAGCAGGACATGTATCCCGTCGCCGACTTCGCCGACCCTGTTCGCATCGCCCGCCGCACCCGCGAGCACATCGCCGGGTGCGGCGCGCCGGTCCGCTTCCGCTGAGTCGCACCTCGCCTCACCCTTCCCGCTGCACCCACCGTTCGAAGGAGAACACCATGACCACGACCGCATCCGTCCCCGCCTCCGCTGCCCCTGTGCGCGTCGCCGTGATCGGCGCCGGGATGGCCGGACAGGCCCACGCCTTCGGCTATCGGACCGCGATGATGGCGGTCAGCACGCCGCTGCGGATCGAGCTCGACACGATCGCCGATCCGAACCTGCCCCTCGCGCAGTCGGTCGCCGACCGCTACGGCTTCGCCCGTGCCACGGCCGACATCGACGGCCTGCTGGCGCGCGAGGACATCGACGCGATCAGCGTGGCTCTGCCGAACTTCCTGCACGCGGAGGTCCTGCCCAAGGTGATCGCCTCGGGCAAGCACCTGTTCGCGGAGAAGCCCATAGGCCGCGACGTCGAGGAGTCCGCGTCGCTGCAGGCCCTCGCCGACGCCTCACCGGCGGTCACCGGCGTCGGCTTCTCCTTCCGCCGACTTCCCGGACTCGCGGCCATCGCCCGCGCGGTGGCCGACGGTCGTATCGGTGAGGTGCACACCGTGCACGCCTGGTACCGGGCCGACTACGCCGCCGACCCTTCGGGTGCACTCTCCTGGCGCTACTCCCAGGAGCAGGCCGGCGGCGGCGCCCTGCTGGACATCGGCTCCCACGCGATCGACGCCGTGCAGTTCGTCGCCGGCGACATCAGCAGCGTCGAGCGGGCAAGCCTGCGCACCGTCATCACCGAGCGCCCGAAGCCGCAGGCCGGGGCGATCGGTCACGGCGCCTCCGCCTCGAGCGAGCGCGGGCCCGTCGACAACGACGACATCGCTCTGCTCACCGTCGGCTTCGAGGGCGGAGCCGTCGGGCAGATCGAACTCAGCCGCATCGCCCACGGCGTCCCCAACTCGCTGGGCATCGAGGTCTACGGCACTCGCGGCCACGTCACCTTCGATTCCCAGCGCGCCGGTGAGTTCTCGATCTTCGAGGACGGCACGGTCGACGCTCCGTACAACGGGCCCCGCACCGTCGTCACCGGGCCTGACCACCCCTATTTCCGCGACGTCGCCGCGATGCCCGGCGGGGGAGTGGGCACGGGGTACGCCGAAGCGTTCACGGCGGAGATCCAGGAGTTCGTCCGCAGCGTCGGCGCGGGCACTCCGATGGACACGGACTTCGCCGCGGCGACCGCCATGATGCGCGTCGTCGGCGCGGCCCTGGAGTCCAGCCGCACGGGCGGCGCTGTCGACGTCGACTGACCCACGTGGGCGGCAGGGCAGCCTGCTCTGCCGCCCGGTGCCCGTCGGCGCCATGGCACCGCACCCACCCCCACCTGCGCCACCTCCACCAGAGCGACCGGACGAAGACGAAGGAGTCCTCCCATGTCCGCAGCAGCCAGATCTCGGGGAGCCTCGCAGCTCCCGCCCCTCACCAAGGGGCCGTTCTCCCGACGTCTCATGATCGTCGCGCTCGTCGCCACCATCGGCGGTCTGCTCTTCGGCTATGACACGGGCGTCATCAACGGCGCCCTGCGGCCGATGGCCACCGAGCTCGGTCTCACGCCTCTGACCGAGGGCGTCGTCACCTCCTCGCTGCTGTTCGGGGCTGCAGTCGGGGCGTTCCTCGGTGGGCGGATGTCCGACGCGATCGGTCGTCGACGCACGATCCTCGCCCTCGCGATCACGTTCCTGTGCGGCACGGTGATCTGCGTGCTCGCTCCCGCCTTCGGGGTGATGGTCGTCGGCCGCGTGGTCCTCGGCATCGCCGTCGGCGGGGCATCCACCGTCGTGCCCGTCTACCTCGCCGAGCTCGCGCCCTTCGAGACCCGCGGGTCTCTCGCCGGGCGCAACGAGGTGATGATCGCTGTCGGCGCGCTCGCGGCGTTCGCGGTCAACGCCGTGATCGGGAACGTCTGGGGGCACATCGACGGGATCTGGCGCTTCATGCTGGCCGTGTGCGCGATCCCGGCGATTGCCCTCTTCTTCGGGATGCTGCGGATGCCCGAGTCGCCGAGGTGGCTCGTGGAGAAGGGCCGCCGGTCCGAGGCTCTCGAGGTGCTGTGCACCGTGCGCTCGCGCGAGCGCGCCGTGGCCGAGCTCGCCCAGGTCGAGTCCGCCGCGAGCACGGACAGTCGGCGCGAGGTCGCCTCCCTGCGGGCGGTGCTCGGGAACAAGTGGCTGCGGAGGATC
Organism: Brachybacterium kimchii; assembly: GCF_023373525.1. Taxonomy (NCBI): domain Bacteria; kingdom Bacillati; phylum Actinomycetota; class Actinomycetes; order Micrococcales; family Dermabacteraceae; genus Brachybacterium; species Brachybacterium kimchii. The sequence continues at coordinate 2,357,585 of NZ_CP097218.1, read as the reverse complement.
CTGATCGTCGGCATCGGGGTCGCAGTGTTCCAACAGCTCACGGGCATCAACACGATCGTCTACTACGGGCAGGTGGTGCTCATCGAGGCGGGGTTCGACGAGAGCGCCGCGCTGATCGCCAACGTCGTCCCCGGCCTCATCGGAGTGATCGGATCGATCGTCTCCCTCTACCTCATGGACCGCGTGAACCGCCGCACCATGTTCATCACCGGCTACTTGCTGATCACCCTGTGGCACCTTCTCATCGGGATCGCCTCGCTCGTCCTGCCGGTGGGCAGTGGTGCTCGTCCCTACGTGATCCTCGTACTGGTGGTGCTGTTCGTCGGCTCCATGCAGACGTTCCTCAACGTCGCCACCTGGGTGATCCTCTCGGAGATCTTCCCGCTGCACATGCGTGGACTGAGCATCGGCATCGCCGTGTTCTGCATGTGGATCGCGAACGCTCTGCTGGGACTGCTCTTCCCGACAGTGGTCGAAGGAATCGGCCTCACCGGCTCGTTCTTCATGCTCGCGGCCTTCAACCTGGTCGCCGCTGTGTTCATGCTGAAGCTGCTGCCGGAGACCCGCGGGCGCACCCTCGAGTCCATCGAGGAGGACGTCAGCACGGGCGAGATCTACGCGGTGCCCGAGCCGCGACGCTGAGTGCGCCGAAGATGCCCGGCCGGGTTCGGTCCCAGTTGCAGTCGCTCCCATACACTGCGAACTCGCCCTGCCCGACAGCTCGACGGAGGCCCCGTGGATTCCCTGACCGTCCAGATCATCGTCACGATCGTCGTCGGCCTCGCGTACGTCGTGGGGCTCACGGGCATCGTGCTGCCGATCATCCCCGGCTCGATCACGATCCTCATCGGCTCGCTGGTGTGGGCGATCGTGCTGGGCGGCTGGACCTGGCTGGCCTTCGCGATCATCGCTGTCCTCTGCGCTCTGGGCATGACCTGCAGCTACGTCATGACGGGCAAGCGGCTCAAGGACAACGACGTGCCCACGTGGCCGATCCTCGTGGGTGTGGCCGCGGGCATCGTCGGCATCTTCGTGATCCCGTTCCTGGGCCTGCCGATCGGATTCATCCTGGGCCTCTACGGCTCCGAGTGGTACCGCCGCCGCGACATGAAGCTCGCCTGGGAGTCCAGCTGGATCGCCATCAAGGCCTTCGGCATCGGCGTCATGCTCGAGCTCGTGTGCGGCTTCGCCTCCACCCTCACCTTCGCGATCGCGACCACGCTGCACTTCCTGAACAGCTGAGTCGCCCCACTCCGCCCTCGCGCACCCCCGCGCAGCCCGCCCCCCCCGCGAGAGGTGAGAAGCTGCTGTCAAAAGGGCGGAATGACGACGTCTTCTCACCTCTCGGTGCGGGCCGACGTCTGGGACGATGAGCCCATGAGCGATCCCGCCGTCCCTCCGGTCTCCTCGCGTGACACTCCGCGCTTCGGGACCCGTGAGCGCCACCGCCAGTTGGGCGCGGCGTTCCAGGGTCAGGGCGGGGACTACGACCGCCTGCGTCCCGGATACCCGCCCGAGGTGCTCGACGCGATCCTCGCGGCACTGCCGTTGCACGACGGCGAGGCCGGTGCGCCGAAAGCAGGCACCCCAGCAGGCGCGCCGCGCGCCCACGTCGCGGTCGACCTCGGCGCCGGGACCGGCAAGCTCTCCCTGCAGCTCGCGCGCCGCGGCCTCGACGTGATCGCCGTCGACCCCAGCCGTTCCATGCTCGAGACCGCGGAGCAGGCGTACGAGTCCATGTCCTCGTCGGCCGATGACCCCGCCGGCCCCGCCGACCCCACCGACCCCGCCGTACCCGTCGGCTCTCTGCGCACCCTCCAGGCCTCCGCCGAGGACACCGGCCTCCCGGATGCGAGCGCCGACCTGGTGAGCGCCGCGCAGGCCTGGCACTGGTTCGACACCGAGGCCGCGGGCGCCGAGATCGCGCGGATCCTGCGACCGGGCGGCCTGCTGGCCCTGCTGTGGAACTCGCTCGACGTGCAGATCCCCTGGGTGCACCGCTATTCGCGCATCATGCACGCGGGGGACGTGTACCGCGATGATTTCTCGCCGCCGATCACCCCGCACTTCGCGCTGCGCGAGCGGATCGTGCGCCATTGGGAGGACCCGCGCACCACGCACGAGCTCATCGACCTCGCGCGCACCCGCAGCTACGTCATCACCGCGCCGCCCGAGCGGCGCGAGAAGGTGCTCGCGAATCTCGACTGGTACCTGCACGAGCACCTCGGCCACGCCCCCGGCAGCGAGGTCGGCATGCCCTACCGCACCGACCTGTTCCTCTTCGAGGCCGACGCGGAGTCCTGAGGACCGCGATGGGGACTTCTCCCCATCGTGCCGCGCACCCTGCCCGGCTAGCCTGGGCGCGGATCGAGCCGCAGCGAGTGCGGCCGGGGAACGGGGCGGCGGCGAGATGAGCGGATTCCTGGGAGCGGACACGCAGTCCCTGCGCGAGTATGCGGAGAAAGCGCGCGCGGCGTCCTCGCGCCTGAGCGAGCTCCGGGACGCTCTGTCCTCGAGTGTGGCGTCGGTCGAGTGGAGGGGTGCCGACGGCGACGCTTTCCGCGACGACTTCAGCGGGCGCGTCTCCGGGATGTTCGACACCGTCGGGGTCGGCTCGAACGGGCCGGCGATGATCTGATCGCTCAGGCGGACGAGCAGGACGCAGCGAGCGAGGCAGGCGGGGAGAGCCGAGGGGGCGGCGAGGGCTCTGGCGATCCGCTGGCGGACCTGCTCGCGAACCCGATCAACGCTGTGGCCGGCACCCTCAAGGACGTCATCGGTGCGGGCGGCAAGGCGTGGAAGGCGTTCAAGCAGGGGCGCAGCCTGATGAACCTGCGCGCCGCCATGAACACGCTCGGTCCCGCGGCGGAGTCCGCCCAGACCTTCATCCGCTCGGGGATGGTGGATGACGCGGCCGGGTTCCTGGGCAAGCTGGGCACTGCGGGCAAGTTCCTCGGAGGTGCCGGGGGCGTGCTCGGGATCGTCGGCGGGATCTCGGACATGATCAACCCCGCGCACGGCGGCTGGCGGGGCGTCGGCGACAGGGTCGCCGGCGGGCTCAGCGTGATCGGCGGTGCCGGCGGCCTGGCCGTCGCGCTCGGGGCGGGCGCAGCCCTCGGGCCCGTCGGCCTGGGCGTCGTCGCCGTCGCGGGCGTCGGCGCAGGGCTGTGGGCGGCCGGCAATGCGATCGTCGACAACTGGGATTCCATCAGCTCGTTCGCCGGAGACGTCGGCGGGCACGTGAGCGACTTCGTCTCGGATGCGGGCGATGCGATCGGCGGGGCCGCAGACGCGGTCGGCGACTTCGTCGGGGGGCTCTTCTGACGCCTCGACGTGGGCCGACGTGCGCCGCCCGGCCGGTCTGCGTAGCCTCACTGTCAGCACCACCGCGAGGATCCCGCCGCCCTCGCGCATGAACGGCACGACCACGCTCCGCCCTCGGGCCTCCCGCCCCGAGACCCCGCAGCACCCCGCCCGATCAAGGAGACTCGCATGACCGCCGCACCGACGCCTCCCGCGGACGTCCCGCAGTTCTCTGCCCGGGACGTGGAGATCGCCACCGAACTCCTCGAGCAGCCGCTCGACGAGCCCGTCGTGGAGATCGTGACGCTCACGGACGAGGAGCTCATGGCTCTCGACGGGGTGCAGCACGATCCTCTGACCCCGACCCCCTGGGTGAGCGGGTCGGCAGAGGACCCCGAGGCTCGGCGGCTCGTCGCGGCCGCGGCGATGCGGTCTCTCATCGCCCGGGGCGTCGTGAGCTCGACCGCGGTGCTGGACCCCCGCCGTTACGAGGACGGCAGCACGGAGGCGGCGCGGATGGTCGCCGTCCCGGCCCTGCACGGCACGGTCGTGCTGCGTCGCACGGCGGATGCGGTGCTGGTCGCCGAGCGGCGCACGGATCGAGGCACGGCCTTCGCGTACTTCTATCTGTTCCACCTCGAGAGCGGCGAGGTCCGGGTGCTCTGGGAAGCGTTCGACGACGGCGGCTTCCATCTCTTCTTCCTGCTCGACGGCAAGACCCTGCCCGAGCAGTTCATCGCCTTCATCGACCCGGTCGACGGGATCTCGGACGACGACGGCGACGTCGAGGAGGTCCCGGCGGCGGACTTCGGGACGAGCACCGTCGCGCAGGGCCTCGCCGAGGCGCGCGCGGCCACGACGACGCTGATCCTCGCTCGCGGCGTCGACGCCGCCCCCACAGCGTTCACCCTCTTCTCGATGCCGGACAGGGTCGTGCTGATGGAATCCGACGGAGACGATCACGACGCCGTCCAGCGCCTGGGCACGGTGTCCCGCGCATCCCTCGAGAACATCCTCGGGGAGCTGGTCGCCGCGACCGCGCCGGATGCGTCCGATGCCGATGCCGATGCCGATGCCGAGTCCGAGTCCGAGGCCGAGGCAGAGAACGCATGAGCGCCCGTCGCGCCGCACGCCGGCACCGTGACGAGGTCGGTGAGGTGCTCGCGGTCCACGCGGATCGTCCCGGTCCGCTCGTGATCGGACTGTTCGTGCTGGTCTGGCTGGTGTTCTCCGGGCTCACCCTCATCAATCCCGGCGAGAGCGCCGTGCTCGCCGTGGCGCCCGCCGTCGCCTTCGCGATCATCTTCGGCCTGATCCTGCTGTTCATCAGCGGGGAGAGGCTGGTGGTGTGCGAACGGGGGATCGTGGTCGGCAGCTGCGCGCCGGGCCTGCGCCCTTACGTGATCCCCTCGGATCAGATCATCCCGGGCAGCGTGGTCCCCGTGACGGGCGCCCGGCGGTATGCGGCCGAGACCGGGACCGGCGGCTTCCCGCAGTCGACCGTGCGCCGATCCGCCTGGACCCGTCGCGGCATCCACTTCGTGGGGCCCTCGCCGAAGCAGGCGCGCCGCCATCGCGCGGTGCTGGCGCCGCTGCAGGATCCTCCGCCGCGCTCGATCGACGGCCGCTGGGTCTGGTTCGCCGGCACGGGGTCGACCCCGCCCGAGCTGGTCACCGCCCAGATCGCGCGCGCCGCAGAGGCGAGCGGTCAGCGCGAGCTGGCGAGGGCCGCTGCGGCCGAGCCCGCGCGCGAGCTCACCGGCAACCGCGGGGACGCGGCGCGCCAGCTCCCCGGGTTCCCGCAGGCGCGCTGACAGCCACGCCGGCTGGGCCGGCCGTGGCGCGCCCGTCGGCCGCGCGGCCTCAGCCCGCCGCGCCGCCTGCGTCGGACGCGCCCGTCCCGCTGGCCCCGTCGGCCCCGGTGATCGACATGTCGCCGACCTTCCACTGCTTGCCGTCCCAGTTCAGCTTCATCTGCATCTCGCCGGTGAACCCGTCGACGTCCTGGGCCTGCTTGTTCGGGTCGTCGACGATCGTGGCGTCCTTCTGGGTGACCTCGAGGGTGAGCGTGCCGCTGGTGGGCGGATCGCCGGCGCCGTCGAAGCTCGCGGACCTCACGGTGAACTCGCCGCCCACCTGGTACCCGTCCTGCTCATGGAGCTGGGTGGCGTTGGAGAGGAACGACGTGCAGACCTCGCAGTTCGAGTCGACGACCTGCATCCAGCCGTCGGTGTCTCCCGTGGCCATCATGTACGCGTAGGACTCGAGCAGATAGGTGCCGACCCCGGTGGCGCCGTCGTCCGACTGGTCGGTCATCGCCGACTTCGGCAGCTTCGGGCCGGACGTGGGGGAGGGGCTCGGCTGGGACGACGGGTCGACGGCGGGGCGCGTGTCCTGGGCCGTCGCGCTCGCCGTGGCGGAGGCGGCGTCGGTCTTCCCGTTGCTGCGGCCGAAGACCTGCGCGAGGCCGACCGCGCCGAAGGGGATCACCAGGGCGATGGCCGCCACGATGATGATGATCTGCTGCATCCGTCTGCTCACGCAGGCCAGGGTAGAGGTCCGGCCTGGACGCGCGGGCATCCGGCCTGGACGCGCGGGCATCCGGCCCGGGCGCACGAGGATCAGCCGATCGGCGGATGTGCGGGGAGGGCGCCGCGGGGGAGACTCGACCCTCGCGGGCGACGCGCGCTCCGCCCTCCGATCGACGTCATCCCGCGGCGTTCCACCCTCGGCGGAATCCGCCCGATTCCGCCCGAATCCCATGGACCGTGCGCACGGGCCGACGTAGGCTTCACCGCGCAGTCCGCGCGCCCCCGGACCGCACCGCATCTGCCCAAGGACCCCTGTGACTCTGCTGCGACTCGTGCTCGCGGCCGCCCGCCGGTACTGGACCCTGATCATCATCGTCGTGATCTTCCAGCTGCTCGGCGTGCTGGCCAACCTCTACCTGCCCACGCTGAACGCCGACATCATCGATGACGGCGTCGCCCAGGGCGACATCCCGACGATCTGGCGCCTGGGCGCCTGGATGCTCGCGGTGACCTTCGCGAACATCGTCGCCGTCGTCGTCGCGAACTACGCGGCCGCCCGCGCGGCCATGAGCATCGGCCGCGACCTGCGCAGCCGTGTCTTCGACCAGGTCGCCACCTACTCCGCGCACGAGATGAACGAGTTCGGGGCCGCCTCGCTGATCACCCGTTCCACGAACGACGTGCAGCAGGTCCAGATGCTCGTCTTCTTCTCGATGCAGTTCCTGGTGCAGGCGCCCATCACGGGCATCGGCGGCATCGTCCTCGCGCTGCGCGAGGAGGCCGGGCTGGCCTGGCTGATCGCGGTGATGGTGCCGCTCATGCTGGTCTCCGTCGGCTTCCTCATCGCCCGCGCGGCACCGCTGTTCCGCGTCATGCAGGAGCGGATCGACGCGATCAACAAGGTGCTGCGCGAGCAGATCACCGGCATCCGCGTGCTGCGCGCCTTCACCCGCGAGGACTTCGAGCGCGAGCGCTACGAGGGCGCCAACGAGGCCCTCACGGACACCAACCGCCGCGTGGGCCTGCTGATGATCCTCATCAACCCGATCATCATGTTCCTGCTGCAGGTCTCCAGCGTGCTCGTGCTCTGGTTCGCGGCGCCGCGCGTGGAGTCCGGGACCATGCAGGTCGGCTCGATCACCGCGTTCATCGCCTACCTGATCCAGATCCTCATCGCGGTGATGATGGCGACCTTCATGACGATGATGATCCCGCGCGCCATGGTCTCCGCCGAGCGCATCGACGCCGTGCTGACCACCGAGACCTCCGTGACGGTGCCCGAGCGCGGCGTCACCGAGGTGCGCGGCCGCGGCGACCTCGCCTTCGAGAAGGTCTCCTTCACCTACCCGGGCGCCGAGAACAACGTGCTCACGGACATCGACTTCACCGCCCACGCGGGGCAGACCGTCGCGATCATCGGCGGCACCGGCTCGGGCAAGACCACCCTGCTCAGCCTCGTGCCGCGCCTGATGGACGCGACCTCCGGCAGCGTGAAGGTCGACGGGGTCGACGTGCGCGAGCTGGACCCGCAGGTGCTGTGGGACCGCATCGGCCTGGTGCCGCAGCGTCCCTACCTCTTCTCCGGGACGGTCGCGACGAACCTCCGCTTCGGCCGGCCCGACGCGACCGACGAGGAGCTCTGGCACGCGCTCACCGTCGCCCAGGGCCGCGACTTCGTCGCCGCCATGCCCGACGGGCTCGACTCGCCGATCGCCCAGGGCGGCACGAACGTCTCCGGCGGTCAGCGTCAGCGCCTGTGCATCGCCCGCGCGCTGGTCGCGAGGCCGGAGATCTACCTGTTCGACGACTCCTTCAGCGCGCTCGACCTCACCACGGACGCCCGCCTGCGGGCGGCGCTCGCGCCGGAGACCCGTGACGCGCTCAAGGTGATCGTCGCCCAGCGCGTCACCACGATCACCTCGGCCGATCTGATCCTGGTGCTCGAGCACGGGAGGGTCGTCGGCTCCGGCACCCACGCCGAGCTGCTCGAGACCAACGAGACCTATCAGGAGATCGTCCGCTCCCAGGGCGCCGAGGAGGTGGTCGCATGAACGCCGACGACACGACGAACACGCCGGCTACGCCCGACGGCGCCGACTCGCCCGACGGCGTGACCCCGGCCGACGGCGCGACTCCGGACGAGGGCGCGGCCTCGGCGGACGGTGCGACCCCGGCGGACGGCGCTGCCCCCGCTGGCGGGGCGCGCACCGCGCCCGCTTCCACGCCCACGAAGCCCGCGGGGGACGAGGCCGGCGAGGCCGCGGAGATCGAGGCCGAGAAGAGCGCCGAGCGCGGACTGCGGCCCGGCCAGAGCGCGCGGAACTTCTGGCCCTCGGCGCTGCGACTGATCCGCACCATCGGCCCCGAGAAGATGTACGCGATCCTGGGCATCGCCCTCGGCGTGATCGGCGTGGGCCTGGCCGTCGTCGGCCCGAAGATCCTGGGCCGCGCGACCGACATCGTCTTCTCCGGCGCGATCTCCAAGCAGCTGCCCGCGGGCGCCACCAAGGCGCAGATCATCGAGGGCCTGCGCGCGCAGGGAAACGACACCTACGCCGACCTGCTCGCCGGCATGGACCTCACGCCCGGTCAGGGCATCGACTTCGCGGCCCTGCACCAGGTGCTGTGGTTCGTGGTCGGGATCTACGTGGTCGCGAGCCTGTTCCAGTGGCTGCAGGGCGTGATGCTCAACCGCATCATCTTCCGGATGGTCTACCGCCTGCGCCGGGAGGTCGAGGAGAAGCTGCACCGTCTGCCGCTGTCCTACTTCGACCGCCAGCGCCGCGGCGAGATCCTCTCGCGCGTCACCAACGACATCGACAACATCCAGAACACCCTCATCAACACGCTGACCGGCCTGGTCAACGCGCTGCTGACGGTGCTCGGCGTGATCGTCATGATGCTGACGCTGTCGTGGCAGCTCACCCTCATCGCCCTGTGCGTGATCCCGCTGGCCGCGGTCATCACGGCCATCGTGGGCAAGCGCTCCCAGAAGCTGTTCCAGCAGCAGTGGGACGCGACCGGCAAGGTCAACGCCGAGGTCGAGGAGGCCTTCAGCGGCCACGAGCTCGTGAACGTCTTCGGCCGCCGCCAGGAGGCGTCCCGCAGCTTCGAGGCCCGCAACGGCGAGATGTACAAGGCGTCCTTCGGCGCCCAGTTCGTCTCCTCCCTCATCGGCCCGCTGATGATGTTCGCCGGGAACCTCACCTACGTCGCGATCGCGATCGTGGGCGGCCTCAAGGTGATCGGCGGCGACATGTCGCTGGGCAGCGTGCAGGCGTTCATCCAGTACTCGCGCCAGTTCACGCAGCCGCTCTCCCAGGTCGCCTCGATGGCCACGATGCTGCAGTCCGGCGTGGCCAGCGCCGAGCGCGTCTTCGAGCTGCTGGACGCCGAGGAGCAGACCCCGGACTCGGCCCGCGACGAGGCCGGCAACCCGGACCCGACGTCGCTGGACGCCGCCTCGCGGATCCGCGAGGGCCGCGTCGAGTTCGACCACGTGCGCTTCTCGTACACGCCCGAGCGCGAGCTCATCCGCGACCTCTCCCTGGTCGCCGAGCCCGGGCACACGGTCGCGATCGTGGGGCCGACGGGCGCGGGCAAGACCACGCTCGTGAACCTCGTGATGCGCTTCTACGAGATCGACGGCGGCCGCATCACGATCGACGGCATCGACATCCGCGACCTCACCCGCACGCAGCTGCGCGAGCGCACCGGCATGGTCCTCCAGGACACCTGGCTGTTCAACGGCACGATCATGGAGAACATCCGCTACGGGCGCCTGGACGCGAGCGACGAGGAGGTCATCGAGGCCGCGAAGGCGACCCACGTCGACGACTTCGTGTGCCATCTGCCCGAGGGGTACGAGACCGTCCTGGACTCCGACGCCTCGAACGTCAGCGCCGGGGAGAAGCAGCTGCTGACCATCGCCCGCGCGTTCCTCGCCCGGCCCAGCCTGTTGATCCTGGACGAGGCCACCTCGAGCGTGGACACCCGCACCGAGCTGCTCGTGCAGAACGCGATGAACCGCCTGCGCTCGGGTCGCACCTCGTTCGTGATCGCGCACAGGCTCTCCACGATCCGCGACGCGGACCTGATCCTGGTGATGGAGGCCGGCGACATCGTCGAGCAGGGCACCCACGACGAGCTGCTCGAGGCGAACGGCGCCTACGCGCGGCTGTACCGCTCGCAGTTCGAGGGCGCGATGGCCGATCCTGACGCCGAGGAGGAGCAGGGCGAGCCCGTGCCCACCGGCGGCGGGGGCGGCATGCCGGGGATGTGAGCGATCGACGGGGGCCGCGCGGTGCGCGGCCCCCGTGTGCCCCACACCCCACGGATTTGTCGTCATGCATACCTCTGCATAAACTTCCATTCGTGTTCCCGTCACCCCGGCCCCGCAGACGCACCCTGCTGCGCGCGCTGCCCCTCGCCCTCGGCGCCGCGATCACCGTGCCCGCCCTCGGCGGCTGCACCCACGCCTCCGAGCGGCTGGATGCCGAGACCGACGCGATCCCGACGATCGACCTCTCGGGCATCACGAAGCAGGACGACCTCGCGGACCTCGTCCCGAAGGACGTCCGCGATCGCGGCACCCTCGTCAACGGCGCGGCCCTGAACTACGCGCCCGGCGAGTTCGTGGGCTCGGACGGCGGGGCCGTGGGCATCGACATGGACATCCTCAGCGGCGTCGGCAAGGTGCTGGGACTGGGGACGCGCACCGAGTCCGCGGTGTTCGCGCAGATCATCCCCTCGATCGGCTCGAAGTACGACGTGGGGATCTCGAGCTTCACCATCGACCCGGACCGTCTGAAGCAGGTCTCGATGGTCTCCTACTTCTCCGCCGGCATGTCCTACGCGGTGAAGACGGGCAACCCCTACGGCATCGACCCGCCCGACCTGTGCGGCGCCCGCGTCGCCCACCAGGTCGGGACCTACATGGATGACGTCGTCGCCGAGCGCGACGCCGCTTGCCGGAAGGACGGCGGCCAGGGCGTCATCGACCAGCCCTACGTGGGCAACGCCGACGCCGCGACCGCTGCCGCCGGCGGCAAGGCCGACGTCCTCATCGGCGACTCCCCGGTCGTCGCCTACGCGATCGAGAAGTCCCGCGGGACCCTCGAGCAGGTGGGCGACATCGAGGACGCGGCCCTGTACGGGATCGTCGTCTCCAAGGACCAGCCCGAGCTCGCGACGGCGATCCGCGGGGCGGTCCAGCACCTCATCGACACCGGCGCCATGCACGACATCCTCGATGCCTGGGGCAACGCCGCCGGCATGATCAAGACCTCGGAAGTGGACCCGCAGTGAGCACGACACAGCCCTCGCCCGCGCCCGCCGACGGGCCCGTCGGCCCGGCGCCCGCCCCCGGCTCCCCGCAGCCGACCGGCCGCGGCGCCGACCCGATCCCCGGACGGATCCGCGCCAAGCGCAGCCCGCGCCCGGGCACCTGGATCAGCGCCGTCATCGTGGTGCTGCTGGTGCTCGCCCTCGCGAACTTCCTGGTCACCAACCCCGTCTTCGACTGGGGAACGGTCGCGACGTACATCCTGGACGTGAAGGTCGTCCAGGGCGTGGGCTGGACGCTGCTGATCACGGTGCTCTCGATGGTGCTGGGCACGATCGTGGCGCTCACCGCGGCGATCATGCGGCGCAGTGAGAACCCGGTGCTGCGCGGCGTCTCCTGGGCGTACATCTTCGTGTTCCGCGGCACCCCGGTGTACACCCAGCTGGTGTTCTGGGGCCTGTTCACGGTGATCGTCCCGAAGATCGCCGTGGGCGTCCCCTTCGGCCCCGAGTGGTTCTCCTTCTCCACCCGCGACTACTTCCCGGCGTTCTGGGCGGCCGTCGTCGGCCTCGGACTCAACGAGGGCGCCTACCTCGCCGAGATCATCCGCTCTGGCCTGAACTCCGTGGACAAGGGCCAGGGCGAGGCGTCGAAGGCGCTGGGCATGGGCAACGGCCAGATCCTGCGGCGCATCATCATCCCGCAGGCCATGCGCGTGATCGTGCCGCCGCTGGGCAACGAGACCATCGGCATGCTCAAGACCACCTCGCTCGTGCTCGCGGTGCCCTTCACCCTGGACCTCACCTTCGCGACCAACGCGATCGCCAACAAGCTCTACGCGCCGATCCCGCTGCTGGTCGTCGCCGCGATCTGGTACCTCGCGATCACGAGCGTGCTGATGGTGGGCCAGTACTTCCTCGAGCGCTACTTCGGTCGCGGCTTCGACGATCGCCCCGGCGGCGCGGGTCCGACGAAGCGCGGCCGACGCGCCCGCCAGCAGGCCGTGAACAGCGCCGCGACGACCCCCAAGAACTCTCTCCCGGAGGTGGAGCTGTGATGAGCCAGGACCCCCGGAACACCCATCGGGCCGACGAGCAGGGAGACCAGGCCGCGCCTGCGTCCCCGTCGGACCCGGCGGCACCGGCCGACGGCCCCGCCCTCATCGAGCTCGAGGGCGTGCACAAGGCCTTCGGCGACCTGCACGTGCTCAAGGACTGCGACCTGCGTGTGGCCGAGGGCGAGGTGGCGGTGCTCATCGGCCCCTCGGGCTCGGGCAAGTCCACGCTGCTGCGCTGCATCAACCAGCTCGAGGAGCCCACGGCGGGCCGCGTGCGCATCGCCGGCGTCACCCAGGGGTACGCGGAGGAGCCGCTGCCCGACGGCCGCTGGCAGAAGCTCTCGCCGAAGCAGATCGCGCGCCAGCGCGCCCGCATCGGCATGGTCTTCCAGCGCTTCGACCTGTTCCCGCACATGACGGCGCTGCAGAACGTCATGGAGGCGCCCGTGCACGTGCTCGGCCGCCCCAAGGCGCAGGCCGAGAAGGACGCGCTCGCGCTTCTCGAGCGCGTGGGCCTGGCCGATCGCGCCGAGCACTACCCCTCCGAGCTCTCCGGCGGTCAGCAGCAGCGGGTGGCGATCGCCCGCGCGCTCGCGATGGAGCCCGAGCTCATGCTCTTCGACGAGCCGACGTCGGCCCTGGACCCCGAGCTCGTGGCCGAGGTCCTCACGGTGCTCAAGGAGCTCGCCGAGGGCGGCATGACCATGGTGGTGGTGACCCACGAGATGGGCTTCGCCCGAGAGGTCGCCGATCAGGTCGTCTTCATGGCCGACGGGCAGATCCTCGAGCAGGGCAGCCCCGAGCAGGTCATCGACCATCCGCAGTCGGATCGTCTGCAGGGGTTCCTCGCCTCCGTGCTGTGAGCGACGAGGGCCGGCAGGACTCGCGGCTCCCGCCCGCGGCGCCGCCGACCGCTCCGACGGCCGTGACGAGGAGGAGCGATCCGACCACGTCGCTGGGGCGGTGCCATCCGTAGTGCACGAGTTCGAAGGCGGCCACGGCGAGCACGAGCGCGGCGACCATCGTGAAGACGCCGCGCATGACGCGGGGGAGCACGATCCACAGGGCCAGCGCCACCGACCCGAAGGCGATCATGTGCCCGCTGGGGAAGGAGTTGCCCTGGTGCGTCGCGATCGCATCGCGCCCGAACACGAAGCCCTTGAGCACCTGCCCCAGCACGTTGCAGGCGGCCAGGATCATGAGCGCGCGCACGCCCCGCATCGCCCTGCCCCGGCCGGCGGCGATCAGGAGCACGACCGCACTGCTCAGCATCAACGTGGGCACGGAGACCGCGCGCAGCAGTGTGGGGTTGCCGTGCGTCTCCAGCATCCAGAAGATGCCGAGGTCCAGCTGCTCCGCGGGCCGGTACGACCCGGAGAGCCGGTAGAGGACGAGGAACAACCCGGTCGAGATGACGGTCACCAGGACGCGGAGGACCATCTGCCGACGGCCCCCGTCGAGCGGGCGCGCTCGGGTCACGCCGCGCGTGAGGTCCGCGGTCAGGGTCTGCGAGTCCTGTTCCGTGGTGAGCACGCCCCGATGATGGCATCGCGGCCGGTGCTCCTCGAGGGGTCGGTGGCATCTCGCACACGCTCTTCCCAGCGAACACCTGCAGGTGAGAGCGTCGCGGCGCTCAGCCGTCCGTCCGGCTCACCTCGCCCCACACCGTGCGCATGTGCGAGCGGGAGAAGGTCTCGGCGGCCTCCGCGTCGCCGTCGGCGATCGCGAGCGCGACGCGCATGTGCTCCTCGAGCGTGCCCTCGACGGGCAGCGGGGGAGTGAGGCCCAGGCGGTTGCGGCCCTCGAGCACCGCGCGCACCGGGCGGGCGAGGGCCGTGAGCTGCGGGTTCCCCGAGGCGGCGAGCAGCAGGTCGTGGAAGGCGACGTCGGCCTCGAGGTAGTCCTCTGAATCGCCCAGGCCCCGCCCTCCCAGGTCCACGAGCCGATCGGCCAGGCGCCGCAGCTCCGCGCACTGGCGGGAGTCGGCGCGGCGTGCGGCGAGGTGGGCGGCCATGGGCTCGGCGGCCACGCGCAGCTCGGCGAGCGCCTCGAGCTGGCGCTGGCGGAACGGGCCGGCCAGGTGCCAGTCGATCAGGCGCGGGGAGAAGGCGTCCCACGCCTCGCGGGGCTGCACCGTGATGCCCACGCGCCGGCGCGAGGCGACCATGCCGAGGGACTCGAGCACGCGCACGGCCTCCCGGGCCACGGTCCGCGAGGCGCCGCAGTCCTTCTCGATGCCGGAGAGCGTGAGCACGGAGCCCTCGGGGAGGCGGCCGTCGGTGATGTGCCTGCCCAGGTCGTCCAGGACCCCCTCGTGCATGGCGGACGTGGGCATGGCGACTCCTTCATCGTCGAGGGCTGCGCGGGCGCCGCACGGTGCGGCGGGGCGGAGGGCGTCCACGGATCGAACGATGATCCGGGGTCCCAGCGCCCGCTTCAATGGTGCTACCTTAGCGCGCATAAAGTAGTACCTTTGCGGTCGGGTGTTCGGCGGTCGCCGCCGGTTGCCGTCGGTGCGCAGGCATCGCCGCCCCACCCGAACCACTCTGCTTCCCACCCGCATTCAACGGAGAATCCCCATGGACAACTGGACCCAGACCCTGGGTGCCGGACCGCTCCTCGGCATCGCCGCGGTCGCCGTCGCGCTCATCCTGTTCCTGGTCATCAAGGTGAGGCTGCACGCCTTCCTCGTGCTGGTCATCGTCTCGCTGCTGACGGCCCTGGCCACGGGCATCCCCTCGGGCGCGATCATCGAGACCCTCGTCGACGGCTTCGGGTCGACGCTCGGATCCGTCGCCCTGCTCATCGGCTTCGGTGCAGTGCTGGGCCGCCTCATCGAGTCCAGCGGCGGCGCCAAGGTCATCGCCGAGAAGATGGTCGCCGTCTTCGGCGAGAAGCGCGCCGCCTTCGCCCTGGGCCTGACCTCGCTGGTGCTGGGCTTCCCGATCTTCTTCGACGCCGGCCTCGTGGTCATGCTGCCGATCATCTTCGCGGTGGCCCGCCGCATCGGCGGGAAGAACCTGCTGCTCTACGGGCTGAGCTCGGCGGCGGCGTTCTCGGTCATGCACGTGTTCGTGCCGCCGCACCCCGGCCCGGTCGCCGCGAGCGACTTCTTCGGCGCGAACCTGGGCGTCGTGCTGCTCGTCGGCCTGATCATCGCCTTCCCCGTCTGGTACGTCTCGGGCTACCTGTGGGCGAAGTTCGTCAACGCGCGCACGCCGCTGCTGGTGCCCGACCTCTTCGGCACCGACGAGGACCAGCCGGCCGTGCCGCCGAGGGCCTCCACCGTGCTCGCCGTCGTGGCGCTCCCGCTCGTGCTGATCCTGCTGAACACCGGCCTGGACGCGCTGGGCACGGCGAAGGTCGTGGACGCGGACGCCGCCTGGGTGCAGGCCCTTCGCCTGGTGGGCGAGTCGCCCGTCGCCCTGCTGATCACCGTCCTGGTGGCCATGCTGGTGCTCGGGAAGTTCCGCGGCCAGGACGGCTCGGCGCTCGAGAAGCTCGTGGACTCCACGCTGGGCCAGGTCGCCTCGGTCATCCTCATCACCGGTGCCGGCGGCATGTTCGGCGGCGTACTGCGCGCCTCCGGGATCGGCGACGCGCTCGCCTCGACCCTCGACTCCTGGGGCATGCCCGTCATCTTCGCCGCGTACGTCATCGCCCTCGCCCTGCGCCTGGCGCAGGGCTCGGCGACGGTCGCGCTGGTGACCACCGCGGGCCTGCTCTCCCCGGCCGTGATGGCCGGCGGCTACGGCGCGATCGACACCGCCGCGATCACCCTCGCGGCCGCCGCAGGCTCGGTCTTCGCGGGGCACGTGAACGACTCCGGCTTCTGGCTCGTCGGTCGCCTGATGGGCATGGACGTGAAGACCACCCTGAAGACCTGGACCGTCCAGCAGGGCATCGAGTCCCTGGTCGGCTTCGCCTTCGTCCTCGCGGTCTACGCGATCTTCTGAGGCGGGCGGCTCGGCCGCGGCGCTCAACCGGACAGACGGCCCGGCCGCAGCGCTCAGCCGGGCGGGAGGATCGGCTCGGGACGATCGCGTCCCTCGCCCGCCCTGTCGGCATCGCCCTGATGGCTCGACCCGCCGCCGAGCACGCCGACGGCGGTGACCAGCAGCAGCGATCCGATCACGTCGCTGGGGCGGTGCCAGCCGTAGTGGACCAGCTCGAAGGCGACCACGCACAGCACGAGCGCGGCGATCACGGTGAAGACCCCACGCATGCGCCGCGGCAGCACGATCCGCAGGGCGAGTGCGACCGAGGCGAAGGCGATCATGTGGCCGCTGGGGTAGGTGTTGTCCACCATGAGCACGATCGAATCGCGGTGCAGCACGACCTTCTTCAGCAGCTGCCCGAGCACGTTGCACACGGCCAGCAGGGCGAAGGCGCGCAGGCCGTCCATGGCGCGGCCGCGTCGGATGCCGATCGCGATCACGATGATGCTGCACAGGATCAGCCACGGCACCGAGACGATCCACAGCAGCCGCGGCGTGCCGTTCGTCCACAGCGAGGTGAGCACGCGGATGTCGAGCGACTCCGTCGGCCCCACCCAGCCCGAGAGGTAGAAGACCAGCAGGAAAAGAGCGAGCGCGGCCCCCGCGATGAGCCAGCGGACGGGGGAAATGCGCATTTCCCGATCATCCCACCGCGGTCGCCGAGCGCCCCTGTCGCGGTGGCCTCACCCACAGATCCGACGGGTCACGTCGGTGCGTCGGCGGAGCTGCCGGAGCGGAGCACGCCTGCACGAGGATCAGTCGCACTGGATGCTCTCGGAGTCCGAGGTCGATGCCGAGTCGTCCGACGGCGGAGTGCTCGAGGAGGCGCTGCCCGACGGCCGCTCGTCGGCATCGGCCCCACCGCCGTCGGGCTTCGAGGACGGTGAGTCCGTGGATTCCTCGCCCTTCGAGCTGTGGGACGACCTGCCCTTCGAGTCCTCGTCGGACAGGGTCGCGAAGACCGCGGCGGCCTTCGAGGAGGGGACCACCCGATTGGGGTCCGACGGGGCAGGGGTCCAGGGCATCGTCTCCACGGTGATGCTGTCCGAGGGGACACGGGTGAGGCGCGAGGCCAGCGAGGTCATGCGGGGGATCGACCCCAGCTGGTCGTCGACCGTGAGGGCCGAGGAGGTCGCCTGCAGGAACGGGTACAGGCGGTCCGGCCGCGTGAGCAGATTCCGGCTGTCCGCGCGCTGCATGATGGCCTTCATGACCTGCTGCTGGTGGTCGAGGCGCGCGATGTCACTGCCGTCGCCCACGGCATGCCGGGTGCGGGCGAGGGCGAGCGCCTGGCGGCCGTCCAGGGTCTGCCGGCCCGCCGGCAGGTCGAGATCGGCGGCCTTGTCGTGCAGACCCTCGGGCAGGCACACGGGGAGCCCGTCGAGGGCGTCGACGATCGCGGCGAAGCCCGCGAAGTCCACCTCCACGAAGTGGTCCACGCGCACGCCCGTCAGGGACTCGACGGCCGCGACCGAGCAGGCGGGGCCGAAGTTCAGCACGGAGTTGATCATGCCGCGGCCGCCCGCGAACGATCCGTTCCCGGTGTCCGCGCACGAGGGCAGATCCATGAGGGTGTCGCGGGGGATCTGGACCGCATGCACCGAGGAGTCGTCGGCATCGAGGTGCGCCAGCAGGATCGAGTCGCTGCGCGCCGTGGAGTCCTTCTCGTCGGCCTCGCCCACGCGCGAGTCCGAGCCCAGGAACAGGATGTTCACGGCGCCGTCGTCGTCCGCCGACTCGTTCTGGGCGGCGGGCCCCGCGTGCAGCGGCGCGACCGTGAGCCCGCTGCGCAGGGTCTGCGCGGGCACCAGGATCAGTGCCAGCAGTGAGAGTGCGGCGAGCCCTGCGAGGGCGGCGATCGTGCGGCGCCGCCGCCTGCGCACGAGCACGCGCGCGCCGGCAGGGGAGAGGTGCGCCGGCCCGCGGGGCGTCCTGCGCGTCGCTCGGCGTGCGTGCTCGAGGTGCGGGCTGTGGTCTGCATCGGGTGCGGGCATGGGACTCCTCGATCGTCGGGCATTCGCCGACGGTCACCCAAGCACCCTGCATTGATAGCGTCCAATAGCAGTCAGAGCGGAAGGCATGCACGCAACGTATGAATCCAGGTCGATCCTCGGAGTTCCGATGCGGGGGATGGACGACGTCCCGGGTGCTGCCTCACACGTCGGCGGCGAGCACCTCGAGAAAGGCGGAGAGCGCCGGCGTGCGCAGATGCTCCCGGCGGTGGAGGGCGACCACGGGACGCTGCACGTCAGAGGGCAGCCGCAGGCGACGCGTGCCCGTCGCCGGGGAGCTCTCGGCGAGATCCTCCGGGACGATGGTCAGGCCGTCGGCGGCGAGGGCGAGGGTCACCAGGGCGTCCCGCTGGGTCGTGGTGATCACGCGCGGAGGGGTGGTGCCCAGGCCGCGGAACACGGACTCGGTGACCTCGCGGATCGACGTCCCCTCGGGCAGGGTCACGAGCGTCCGCTCCGCGAGGTCGCGCGCGCTCAGGGTGCCCTGCGCGTGCGACGTGTCCGACGTGTCCAAGGCGCCGACCGTGGCCTGCGCGTCCGACGTGCCCGTCTCGCGCGGGACCACGGCGAGGAAGGTCTGCGGCCTCAGCTCGAGAGCCTCCAGGTCCGGCGGGACGTGGCCGGCGGCCGTGAGCGCGACGTCGGCCCGCCCGGTGCGCACCGACTCGACCAGCAGCTCGCGGTCCTCCTGCGCGAACACCTCGATCCGCACGTCCCGGTGCGCGCGATGGAACGCGCCCAGGTGCCTCGGCAGACGCGTCGCGACCAGCGAGGGCAGGCCGGCGGCGCGCAGCGTGCCGCTCAGCGCCCCGTCGGCCCCTGCCTCCTGGCGCCGGAGATCCTCGAGGTCCTGCAGGGTGCGGCGGGCCGTGTTCGCGACCCGTCGTCCCGCGTCGGTCAGCTGCATCTGCCGGCCGACGGGCAGGAACAGGCGCAGCCCGAGCGTCTCCTCGAGGCTGTGGATGCGCCGGGAGAGGGAGGGCTGCGAGATGCCCAGGACCTGCGCGGCGATGGTGAACGAGCCCTCGTCGGCGACGGCGAGCACCGCCTCCAGCTGGGGGAGGGTGAGGGCGCCGGGCCCGGTCACCGTCGCGTGCTCACGTCGTGCTCACTTCCGCCCGGTGCCGTCGACCGCGAACTCGTCGATCGCGGCGAGCTCCGAGTCGGTGAACTCGGCGCCGCGGGCGGCCTCGACGTTCTGCTCGAGCTGCGTGGTGGAGGAGGCGCCGACGAGCGCGGTCGCGACCTCGCGGTGGCGCAGCACCCAGGCGAGGGCCATCTGCGCGAGGCTCTGGCCGCGGGACTCGGCGATCTTCGCGAGGCCCCGCACGCGCTCCTGGTACGTCTCGTCCTCCGTCTGGGTGGCCGACAGGAACGGGGAAGCGCCGGCGGCGCGTGATCCCTGCGGCACACCCTTGAGGTACTTGCTGGTCAGCAGCCCCTGCTGCAGCGGCGAGAACACCGCGAGACCGATGCCCAGATCCGAGGCGGTCTCCAGCAGACCGTCCTCGACATGGCGGTTGAACATCGAATAGGAGGGCTGGTGGATGAGCAGCGGCACCCCGTGGCCCTCGAGGATGCGGGCGGCCTCGCGGGTGTGCTCGGGCGAGTAGTTCGAGATCCCGGCGTACAGCGCCTTGCCCGAGTGGACGGCGTGGGCGAGCGCGCCCATGGTCTCCTCGAGCGGGGTCTCGGGGTCCTCGCGGTGGTGGTAGAAGATGTCGACGTACTCCAGGCCCAGGCGGTCCAGGGACTGGTCGAGCGAGCTCAGCAGGTACTTGCGCGAGCCGCCGTCGCCGTAGGGGCCGTCCCACATGAGATAGCCGGCCTTGGTGGAGATGACGAGCTCGTCGCGGTGGCGGCCGAAGTCGCGGGCGAGGATCCGCCCCAGGTGGGACTCGGCGCTGCCGGGAGGCGGGCCGTAGTTGTTCGCCAGGTCGAAGTGGGTGATGCCCATGTCGAACGCGCGGCGCACGATCGCGGTCAGCGTGCCGGGGTCGCGGTCCTCGCCGAAGTTCTGCCAGAAGCCCAGCGAGATCGGCGGCAGGCGCAGGCCGGAGTCGCCGACCCGGCGGTAGTCGGTGCTCTCGTAGCGGTCGGGGGAGGGCGCGAAGGCCTCGTTGCTCATGGGGTCAAGCCTAGGCGAGCGCGCGCACCATGACCGCCATGCCCAGCCCCGGCACCTTGAGATCGGCGGCGTCGCCCGCGAAGGGCACCACCTCGCCGGTCTCGACGAAGCCGTGCCGGGCGTACCAGGCCTGCAGCTCCGGGCGGGACTCGAGGACCCGCAGGTGGAGGGAGGCGAGGCCCTCGTCGGCCCGGCGTCGCGCCTGCTCCTCCATGAGCGCGCCGCCCACGCCGCCGGCCTGCAGCGTCGGGTCGACCGCGAACAGGCCCAGCTCGGCGCTGTCGCCCTGCCGGTCGGTGTAGCAGCAGCCGACGAGTGCGCCGTCGCGCTCGGCGACCAGCAGCAGGTGGGTGTCGTCCGCGATCGCCGCGCGCACGTCCTCGGCGTCGGTGCGGGCGCCGCCGACGAGGTGCTCCTCGGTGGTCCAGCCGCCCTGGGTGCGGTAGGCGAGATTGACGACGCGGACGATCCCCTCGACGTCGGCGGGGGTCGCCTCGCGGATCGCGGGCGGTGCCGGGCGAGGGGCGGGTGCGGGCGTGGCGGCGGCGGTGGACACGGTGGTCTGGAGCTCCTGCGGGTGGGGTGCGGGCGGGGGGGGGCGTCGGTCGGCTGGCGGTCAGCCGGTGGCCGGCCGACGGCCGGCAGCTGGTCGGCCGGTGATTCGTGACCAGGTTCTCTCACGAGAACGGCTGGATCCTGTCATAGATCCTGGTCATGGTCGGGTTCTGCCCGGCGGATGCGGCCACCGGGCGCGCTCTGCAGATGCGGCCCGGCGGATTCGGGCCAGCGGGCGCGGCTGGCGGTCGGTGCGACGCGGGGACGCGGGCCGCTCACGGCACGATGCCCTCGCGGCGCAGGCCGTGGAGCAGGGCGTGGCCGTCGGCCCCCTGCACCCACACCACGGGGGAGTCGGCGGGCAGATCGGGGTGGCGGCGGGCGCGCAGGCCGCTGGAGAGCACCTGCTCGGGCTCGGTGAGCTCGCGGATCGCGACGGCGGCGACGTTCTCGGGATGCGCGCGGGCGAAGGCCGCGTAGATCGCCGGGTCGTGCTGCCCGTCGTCCCCGATGAGCAGCCAGCGGGCGTGCGGGAACTGCTCGACGAGCGTCTCCAGGGTGCGCTCCTTGTGAGCGCGGCCGGAGCGGAAGAAGCCGGTGTTCGTGGGCCCCCAGTCGGTGAGCAGCAGCGGGCCGTCGGGGTAGCCGTTCTTGTAGAGGAAGCGCTGGAGCACGGGGAACACGTTCCAGGCGCCCGTCGAGAGGTACACGAACGGGGCGGAGGTGCGGCAGCGCGCGATCCGCTGGTAGAGCATCGCCATGCCGGCGACGGCGCGGCGGGAGGTCTGCGGGATGACGAAGGCGTTCCAGAAGGCGAGCATCGGCCGCGGGAGCCAGGTGACCACCACGGTGTCGTCGATGTCGCTGACCACGCCGAACGCCTCGTCGGGGGAGTGGACGTGGACCTCGGCGGTCACGGTGTTCTCGGTCGTGGTCGCGATGCGGGCGATGTGCACGCCGGGCGGCAGGTCCGCGTCGAGCTCGACGTCCACGAGGCCCGAGCGGTCCGAGCGCACCGCGTACTCGCGCCCGTCGAGGTGGATGCGGACGTCCTGGTGCGGGGCGACCTGCGAGATGAAGCTGCGCCAGCCCCGCACCGCCATCGAGCGCATGTCCCACACGGGCTGGTCGTGGTAGTCGGAGGGGGCCGACGGCCGGGCCCACAGCACGCGCGCGATGATCCGCACGCGTCCGGGGGTGCCGAAGCCGGTGAACGGCTTGATCCGCAGCACCCAGCCCACGGTGTCGAGAACGCGGCTGACCACAGCGTTCTTGACGTTCTCGATCCGCGCCGACCAGTGCGGCTGCAGGCGCGCCTGCTGCGGGCCCGAGGGCTGAGGCGCGGGTGTCACACGCTGCGCGACATCTTGATCCAGGAGGAGCGCGGATCGTCCTCGACGACCTCCCAGCGGTCGCCCGTGTCGGCGAAGCCGAGCGCCTCGTAGGTCTTGCGGGCGCCGGTGTTCTCGGGGCCGACGTACAGGGTGACCGTGTCGGCGCCGTCCTCCTTGGCCCAGGAGCAGACGCTCTGGGCGAGCTTCTGAGCGATGCCGCCCTTGCGGGCCTCGGGCGTGACCCACATGGCCTGCAGCTCGCGCTCGTTCTCGGGCGAGTCCGCCTCGTGGCGGCTGGCGACCACGGCGACGGGCTGCTCGTTCTCGACGGCGAGGAACCAGGCGGCGGCCTCGATGCGCTCGCGCCAGGCGGAGTCGTCGTAGGTGCTCTCGTGCTCCCAGGTCTGGCCGAAGGCCTCGGGGTCGGTGCTCAGCGAACGAAGCCGGATCTCGCGGACGAGTGACCAGTCGTCCTCGCGTGCACGGATGATGTCGACCATGGTCTCCTCCGGTTCGTGGGTCAGCGTCGGGACGAGCGGTCCCGCGCTCACCCGTCAGGCATCCTACCTGCGCGGGGTGCGAGAACTGGAAGAGTCTCGACCCCAGGATCGCTCCCACCCTGCCATATCTCCGGATGGCCGCGCATGCGTCATCGTGCTGTCACAATAACGATGTGGCTGATTTCCGTGTCCTGACCGTGTGCACGGGGAACATGTGTCGTTCCCCCGCAGCGGCCGTCATCCTGCGGCAGGGGCTGGTCCAGGAGGGCCTGTCGGGCCGCATCGACGTGGGGTCGGCCGGCACCAGCTGGGACTCCGAGGGCATGCCGATGGACGACCGCACCGTGAAGGCCCTGGTGAGCGCTGGTTTCGAGGAGCCCTTCGACCACACCGCCCGCACGGTCCACCAGTCCGAGCTGGTCGAGTGGGACCTGGTGCTCGCGATGACCGCGGAGCACGCGGCGACGATGCGCCGCAAGGTCGACCAGATCCCCGAGGGCGAGCCCCGCCCGGATGTGCTGCTGTGGCGCCAGTTCGACCCCGTCGTCCCCGCGAACGCGCGCGAGGAGGACATGGCGGTGCCGGATCCCTGGTACGAGGGGCAGAAGGCCTTCGACCGCACGGTCCTGGGGATGATCCGCGCGATGCCCTCGCTCGTGCTCTACCTGCGGGTGCAGTTGGATGCCCTGGACAGCGCGAAGAAGCGTGCGGGCAAGAGCGAGGGACGGACGCCGACGCACCGCGCCTGAGACGTGCGGCGGGTGATCCGGCCTTGGTCGATGCCCGATTCAGTGCGCCCGATCCGATAGGCCGACGGCAGGTCGGCTCAGTGCCTGCGGTGGAACAGCTGGCGCAGGCCGGCGCGGGCGCTGTGGGTGCCGCTGCGGCGGCTCAGCCACGAGGCGGTGGTGAATCCTGCGGCGGTCAGGAAGGCGACGCCCAGGGTCGCCACGAATACCTGGCGGATGCGGTTCATGCCGCTCGCGTCCTCGCCGCCGATGGAGCTGAAGAGTTTCACCAGCGGGCCGCCGCCGTCGTCCTCCGTGGTGACGGTGGTGGGGCCGCTCGAGGTGGTGTCGTCCTCATCCATGGTCGCGGCGGCCTGGGTGGCGTCGCTCTGCTCATCGGACACCGGCTGGTCAGAGGTCTGCTGCGGCGTGTCCGAGGTCTTCTTGTCCTCGTCCTTGGCCTTCTCGGAGTCCTCGTCCTTCGTCGGCTTCTCCGACGTGTCCTTCTCCTCGGACTCCTCCGTGCTCTTCGACGACGAGTCGTCCGACGGCGCGCTCAGCTCGATCTCCTTCGAGCTATCGCGCGTGCTCGTGGCCGGCGGGACCTCGGAGGTCGTGGACGGGCTACTCGAGCCGCTGTCCGACGGTGTGGTCGACGTCGTGGTGGACGAGCTACTGGACGACGAACTGGAGGAAGACGAATCGCTGGAGGAGGGTGAACTGGGGACCTCTGACGTCGGTGACTCGGAGGACGTCGGAGGAGAGGAGTGTGACGGCGGGTTGTTTGTGTCCGTTCCGCCTTCCTCGGGAGCTTCCACCGTGAGAGTGGTTGTCTTCGACTTCACGCCCTTGGCGTCCGTGGCGAACACCGAGTACTTGCCATCGGCCTTCGGGGCAGTGAGGTCGCCGGTGAGCTCACCATTGCCGTCGACGGTGAGGTGGGCGCTGCTGTCGCTCTTACCCGCAATCGTGAGGGTGGCAGGTCCGCTGGCGGTGAAGTGCTCGCCGTGGGCATCGATCTTCGAGCTCGGGCTGACTGGATCTTGCGTCAGACTCAGAGTGGGGGTCACCTCGTCCTTAGATCCGGACACTGTGAAAGTGCCCGACGCGCTTTCACCATTCCGGTTCCCAGCATTGACCGTGAACTCCGTCCCTGGCTTAGCCTCCGGCGGGATCGTGAACTTGTAGGAAAACTCTTCGTTCTCGATATTGACCCTACGGTTCTTCGTCGCCCAGCTGCCGTCCGTAGCCTCCGCTCGGACCTTCACTTGCTTCGCAGTGGAGAAGCTCTCGCCGTGCACCGTGGCTTGCTCGCCGGGCCCTGCAGTATCAACGGTCAGACTCGGTGCATCCTGCGGTTCGCCGGGTGAGGTTTCTTCTTCGTTCTCGGCGGGGGTGTTGTTTGTCGGGTCTGGGGTACCACTCGGGCTCCCGGACGCGCTGGGGTCAGGGGGCGTTGCTGATTCAGTCGGATCTTCCCCTGCCTCCGCCGCGCGCTCAGAGCTGGTCGTCCGCGCCTGCTGGCGCTCGCTGGACGGCTGCGACTCCTTCCCCGCGTCAGTGGTGGAGGTGCCGGTGCGCTCTTGCGCCGTGTTGGTCGACTGCTGCTCCTCATCGCCGCTGTCGCTGCCGCCACCATCGCTCACGGCATCGCTCTTGTCGGCCGTCACGATGGCCGAGTGCGTACCCGTCAGGGGCGCTGCGACGGCAGGGGCCACCCCCACCCCGAGGGCGGCGAGTGCGACGACGGAGGCGGCGCGCAGATGGATGGCGCGGGCAGGGCGCCGTGCATCGCGTGCACTGCGTGCGGGTGTCGTGCGTCGCATGCGCCTCCTCTCCTCGCGTCACTCTGTGCGGCTCGCCGGTCGACGATCCGTCTTCGGATGGGGTTCCCACGTGGTGTGGGTCATTGCTCTGCGGAACGATACATGGCGAGGGCGAAGTCCGGGGCTTGCGTCGTCTTTGCAGGTCAGCAATGTTCGTGCCAACCAGACGGGCGGATTCGGTGGGTATGTGCGGGGAAGCTCCGTGTGCCCTTTGCCGACTCGTTACTGTTCCTTGGCCAACTACCACCCTGCCTCTTTCCCGGCGATCGCGCAATGGCGGTGTGCACGAGCGCTCATCGCGGGGAACGCCCTGGGAAGCGCATCCGAGCACCGGGGAGCCCCGGGGGAAGCAGGATGCGCAGTGACCGTCGCCCGGCAGGCGGGCGTCGGAAGTTGAAGACTCTACGGTAACCACAACCCGTTCCCGCGCGCACGCGCGTGGTGCCCGTGCGCGAGCGGCCCCACACACGCAGCGCCCGCCCCACGGTCGCGGGACGGGCGCTGCGCGGTGCTCCGTCGGCCCGGAGTCAGCCCTCCAGAGCGGTGTCGACGACCTGCTTCGCGGCCTCCTGGACCTCGGCGAGGTGGTCCTCGCCGCGGAAGGACTCGGCGTAGATCTTGTACACGTCCTCCGTGCCCGAGGGGCGCGCGGCGAACCACGAGCTCTCGGTGGAGACCTTGAGGCCGCCGATCGCGGAGCCGTCGGGCGCGACCGTCATCTTGTCGGTGATGGTCTCTCCGGCGAGGTCGGTCGCGCTCACCGCGTCGGGCGTGAGGCTCTTGAGCTTCGCCTTCTGCTCGCGGTTCGCCGGGGCGTCGATGCGGGCGTAGGCGCTCGCTCCGAACTCCTCGACGAGCTCGCCGTGCAGCTGGCTCGGGGTCTTCCCGGTGACGGCGAGGATCTCCGAGGCCAGCAGCGCCAGGATGATGCCGTCCTTGTCGGTCGTCCACACGCTGCCGTCGCGGCGCAGGAACGAGGCGCCCGCGCTCTCCTCGCCGCCGAAGCCCACCGAGGAGTCGATGAGGCCCGGCACGAAGTACTTGAAGCCCACCGGCACCTCGAACAGGTCACGCCCCAGCGAGGCCGTCACCTTGTCGATGAGCGAGGAGGAGACGATGGTCTTGCCGACCTTCGCGGACGTCGGCCAGTCCGGCCGATGGGAGAAGAGGTAGCGAATGGCGACCGCGAGGTAGTGGTTGGGGTTCATCAGCCCGCCGTCGGGCGTGACGATGCCGTGCCGGTCGGAGTCCGCGTCGTTGCCGGTGGCGATGTCGTAGCGGTCCTTGACCTCGAGCAGCGAGGCCATCGCCCACGGGCTCGAGCAGTCCATGCGGATCTTGCCGTCGCGGTCCAGGGTCATGAACGACCACTGCGGGTCGACGTTCGGGTTCACGACGTCGAGGTTCAGGTCGTGCATCTCGGCGATCATCGCCCAGTAGTCCACCGAGGCGCCGCCCAGCGGGTCCGCGCCGATGTGCACGCCCGCGCTGCGGATCGCATCGAGGTCCACCACGCTGGGCAGATCGTCGATGTAGTTCTTGAGGTAGTCGTAGCGCTCGGCGCGGGAATGGGCCTGCTGGCGCTCGATCCGGCGCACGCCGCTCAGGCCGCTCTTCAGCAGCTCGTTCGCGCGGTCGGCGATCCAGCCGGTCGCGTCCGAGCCCGCCGGTCCGCCGTGCGGCGGGTTGTACTTGAAGCCGCCGTCGCGCGGCGGGTTGTGGCTGGGGGTGACGACGATGCCGTCGGCCCGGGTCGCATCCTGGCCGCCCTTGCCGCGGTTGTGCACGAGGATCGCGTGCGAGACCGCGGGCGTCGGCGTATAGGCATCGCGCGAGTCGATGAGCACGGTGACGTCGTTGCCGCCGAGCACCTCGAGCGCGGTGTCGAAGGCCGGGGTGGACAGCGCATGCGTGTCCCGGCCGATGAACAGCGGGCCGCGGATCCCCTGCGCGGCCCGGTACTCCACGATCGCCTGCGTCGTCGCCGCGATGTGGTCCTCGTTGAACGCCGTGTCCAGCGACGAGCCGCGATGGCCGGAGGTGCCGAAGACGACCGCCTGATCGGGATCGCTCGCATCCGGATGCAGGTCGTAGTACGCGTCCAGGAGCTCTGCGACGTCGACAAGATCCTCCGGGCGGGCCTTCTGACCTGCTCGCTCATGCTGCGCCATGATCATCTCTCCCTCGATTGGTCCGATCGGCCCACTCTAGGAAGCGCGGCTGGGCGCCGCCGCCCGGGGCCCGGTGCGTGAGATGGGGCCTGTCCACGATCCCGGAAGGCTCCGGGACGGGACCCGGAGGGTTCCGGGGCGGATCCCGGAGGGTTCCCGGGAGGAGCCGTGGTCAGCGCAGCAGGCGGTCCATCCGACGGTCGCTCAGACGCCGACCGCCGGTCTGGCAGGTGGGGCAGTACTGCAGGGACCTTTCGGCGAAGGAGACCTCCGCGATCGTCGTCCCGCACCTGGGGCAGTCCTCCCCGGCCCTGCCGTGCACGCGCAGCAGCGACTTCTTCGCCCTCTTGATGCGGTCCAGCGGCAGGTCCCGCAGTCCCTGCGCGGAGCGGTCCAGCACCTCGCGCAGGGCCGCGTGCAGACGCTGCGCGGCCTCGCGGTCCAGGCCGTCGGCCGCGGCGAAGGGGGAGAGGCGCGCGGTGTGGAGGACCTCGTCGGACCAGGCGCTGCCGATGCCGGCCATCAGGGTCTGGTCGGTGAGGACCGTCTTCAGGTGCGCGTGGGTCCCGGCGCAGATGCCCCTGAACGCGGCCTCGTCGAGCGCATCGGCCTCCGGGCCCAGGCGGGCCAGGGTCTCCAGCTCCTCCGGGTTGGCGGAGGCCCACAGCGCGACGGCCTTGCGGGTGCCCTGCTCGGTGACGTCCAGGGCGGAGCCGTCGTCCCACACCATGCGCACCGCGAGAGGGCCCTTCCGCGGTCCCGGCGCACCCGCAGGGGCCTGCGCATGGTGCCGCAGCCAGCCCGCGCGCGCCAGATGCATGACCAGCGAGGTCCCCTCGAGATCCAGCAGGAGGTGCTTGCCGCGGCGGCTGACGCCGGTGAGCTCGCGGCCCGTGAGATCGGCCAGCGGCGGGTCCGCCGTCTTCAGCACGCTGATGGCGGCGACGTCCGCGCCGTGCAGACGACGCGAGGTGAGGAGTCGGTCGATCTGCGCGACGGCGGCGTCGAGCTCGGGCAGTTCCGGCATGCCCCCAGTATGGGGCGACGGGGTCGCGGGGGAGCGGGACTACGCGCGTGCGGAGGGGGCCGACGCGGCGGGCGCGTCGGACGCTCCGCTCCCGGCGGAGATCCGCCAGGGGCCCGTGCGCCCTCGGGCGAACAACGTGACGCCGAGCATCATCACCACCAGGAAGGCGATGCCGACGACCCCGCCCTCCAGACCGAACCCGCCGCCCGTCAACCACGACGGTCCCGCGAGCGGCTGGCGCATGAGGCCGTCCTGGAGGGCGAAGCCGCTGTCGGTGAAGCCGAGCGCCACCACCGCCGTGTTCCACAGCCAGCGCTGCCCGAATCCCCACCAGATGCGGCCCGTCCGCCAGCGCGCAAGGCCCGTGAGCAGGTTCGTGATGATCGCGCCCGCCACCGGCAGCACGCCCGTGTGCGGCGCGAAGGCGTAGGCGCCCGCTACCGCCACCGCCGTGATCACCCAGGCGCCCGAACGCCCGATCAGCACGCCGAGCCCCGTCATCAGCAGGGCGCGGAACGCGATCTCCTCGAGCAGGAACAGCACCAGGAAGTACACCGCGATCCCCGCTGCGGAGGCCCAGCCCCCGATCCACTCGGGGCCGTCCACGAGGCCGGTGAGGTCCATGACCCCGATGAGCACCAGCACGAAGGGGAGCGAGAAGCCGCAGCCGGCGAGGAACTCCGTCACGGCGCCGTGGCGGAGGGAGAGGCCGAGGGCGGTCCGTCGCCGATGAGCGGCCACGGCCCCGATGATGCCGAGGACGAGCGCGGGGATCAGCAGGCATGCGGTCCAGAGATCCTGAGTCGACATCATCGGTCTCATCTCTTCCTAGAGGGGTTCGGCCCTCTCCTGGGTGCGTGGGGTGCGGGAGACGTGCACCGTCCCGCGCGGGCCGCGCAGGCCGACGACGAGGACGGCGCCCGCGAGCACGTGCATCGCGAGCAGCGCCAGCAGGATGGGCCCGGAAGCGCCCATCACCACCGGGCCGAGCAGGGACAGCACGAGCACCACGAGCACGATGATCGTCCAGATCATCGGCCCGCGGGGCGAGGGCTCGAAGGCGATGCGCAGCACCCACGCGAGGATCCCGGGCACGAGCACCGCGGGGATGATCGCGCCGGGGCTGATGGACCAGCCGCCGGCGTGCAGGTCGAGCCCGGCGATCGGGGTCGCGACCACCCACACCAGGATCGCCGCGAGCGCGGCGAGCACGAGCGTGGCGATCGCCCGTGAGGCGCGCGGCGTGTCCACGGGCCCGCGCCGCGACCCGGCGGACCGGGAGGTCTCGCGCGAGGCCGCGTTGCGGGAAGGCGGATTCGCTCCGTCCGCGGTGGACGAAGCAGCGCCGGAGCGGGAAGCACCGGGCCGACGGGATTCGCCGGGCCGGGAGGCGCCGGTGCGGGAGGTGCCCGACGGGGCGGCGGAACGAGATGCGTCATGCCGGGAGGCGGTGCGCTTGGC
Source organism: Brachybacterium kimchii (assembly GCF_023373525.1). Taxonomy (NCBI): domain Bacteria; kingdom Bacillati; phylum Actinomycetota; class Actinomycetes; order Micrococcales; family Dermabacteraceae; genus Brachybacterium; species Brachybacterium kimchii. The sequence continues at coordinate 2,327,670 of NZ_CP097218.1, read as the reverse complement.
CGTCTGGGGCCGTGAGCCGGTGGGGCTGGGGGACTCGTGGGCCTCGTGAGGATCACCGGAGTCGTTCGAATCGCGGGGGTCCTGCGCTGCGGCGTCGTCCGGGCGGGGCGCTCCCGGCCAGGACGAGCGGGGCCGGGGCTCGACGGGCGGGATCCCTCCGGGCCATGACGACTCGGGCTGATGCGGGCTCGCGTCGGTCGCCTCGGGCTGAGGCGGGTTCGCGTCGGTCGACTCGGTCGTGTCCGGCTGCGACGGGCTGGCCCCCGATGCCTCCGGCTGAGGCGGGTTCGGATCCGATGCGTTGGGCTCGGGGGAGGTGGGCTGCGAGGACGGCATGCGCATCACGCCCGACGCGAGCGCACCATCAGGACGATCCCCACGATCGTGAGGACCAGGCCGATCAGCCCGAGGAACAGCCCCAGCACGATGCCGCCGAAGAACGGCACCACGAAGCCCCACACGTTGATCGGTCCCACATACATCGCGTCGGCCGAGCTCGTGCCGGTGCAGGAGACGGTCACCGTCGTGTCCGAGGTCGCGAGGATCCCCGAGCGCTGCTCGTAGGAGGTGCCGTTGGGGAAGGTGACGGACTGGCCGCCGCCGGTGTCCGTCTGCACGGAGGAGTCCCCGGGGCTCGACGACGTGCACTCGGCGGTCCCCGAGTCGTCGCTCGGGACGTACACGAGGATCATGTCGAACTCGTCCAGCGGGACCTCGGCCTTGCCGTCGGTGATGGCGTTGCCGTCCGCGTCGATCGCCGAGACGACGTTCCGCACGCTGATGATCGGGCCGATGATCGCCAGGGCGAGCGCGACGACGATGAGCACGATGCCCAGGATGAGCGGAAGCTTCCCGCGACGACGCGTCGGCGCGGCCGCTCCCGCGGGGCCCGTCGGCCCGCCGGATCCCGCAGGCCCGTACGCCGGGCCCGAGGGGCCGGCCGGACCGCCACCGGGGCCCGTCGAACCTCCACCGGGTCCGGCAGGACCGCCCGCGGAGCCCGCCGGACCGCCGGCGGAGCCGCGCTGCCCCTTCGGAGGGAGCACATAGCCCGTCGGACCCGACGGCGCCGAGACGCCTGCCGGGCCACTCGCATCGGCGGACGGCGCACCAGATGACGTGCCTGCGGAGGACGTGCCACCGGTCGTGCCGGCGGACGGTGCGCCGGGCGCCGACTGGCCGTACGTCGGGCGCCCGCCGTCGGCCGAGGGACGGTCCGACCCGTTCGGGTTCGGACCGGGCAGGCCGTAGCTGGGTCGAGGTCGTGCGGTGGGGCGCTCGTCGGGCGAGGGCATCTGACCTCCTGTGAGGCGACGTCGGGTCGGGACAGGATAACGAGAGGTCCCGAACGTCGGCAGGGTGCGCGCGGCGACGCGGGGACTCAGGTGAGGCGGTGCACCAGCAGCGTGCACATCGCGCCCAGCCCCAGGCACGCGACCGGCGTCGCGACCCAGATGCCCAGGATCCCGCCGAACAGCTTCCAGCGGATCTGGCGCGGGCCCAGCGCGAGGCCGGAGCCGACGACGCTCGAGGTCAGCGACTGCGAGGTCGAGAAGGAGGTGCCCGTGCCGCTCGCGCCCACGAGCACCACGATCGCCGCGACGGCCTCGGCGGCGAAGCCCTGGACCGTCGCCAGGTTCGTCAGGCGGCGCGCGAGCGTGCGGATGATGCGGTGCCCGCCCACCAGCGTCCCGAGCGCGAGGGCGAGCGAGACGGCGATCATCGCGGAGACCGCGGCAGGGGTGTCCGCCATGTCGATGCCCTGGTAGGAGGCCGCGAGCACGATCAGCGCCATCGAGATCCGCGAGTCGGAGAAGCCGTGGGCGGTGGCGACGGCGCCGGCGGAGAGGGTCTGCAGGAACTGCAGGGTCCCGATGCTGATGCGGTCCTCCGCGCCCAGGCGGCGGATCCCGCGGGCGAGCGCGTAGGAGGCGACGCCGCTGACCACCGGCGCGACCACCAGCGGCAGCACGATCAGCGCGAGCGCCGCGAGCCAGGGCACCGGCAGCCCCATCGCGAGAGCCGCCCCGGCGGCTGCGCCGAGCATCGCCTGCCAGGTCGAGGAGGGGATCCCGAGCGCCCACGTGAGAACCGACCAGCAGATCACGGCGAGCGCCACGCCCACGAGCATCGGCGGCACCAGCGGGTCGCCGTGGACGTCCCCATGGGTGAGGGACTCCAGGCCCGCGAGGTCCAGCGCCCACCGGGCCCCGGTCAGCGACATGCCGAGCCCCAGCAGGGAGCCCAGCAGGTTGAGGATCGCGGCGAGGATCAGGGCCGCGCGCTCGGACATCGCGCGAGTGGCGATGGTGGTGGAGACCGCGTTCGAGGCGTCGTGCAGACCGTTCACGTAGGCCATGACCAGGGCTAGGCACACCGCCGCGACGAAGAAGGGCGAGAGCATCGGCGGGCCTATGGTGCCTTGACGCGCAGCAGGTCCGCCGTGCGTCCCAGCTCGTCCAGCAGCCGCAGGCTCGCCTCGACGCTCTCGACCTGGTCGCGCTCGCGCAGCAGATCCGCCGCCGCGCCGCCGCGCGCGTAGACCTCGGTGCGGGCGCGCAGGGCCAGACCGTCGCCGTGGCGGCGCAGGCGCCGCATCTCCTGGGCGTAGCCCTCGAGCTCCTTGACCGCCTGCAGCTTCCAGACCGCCTCGACCGTCAGCTCGCAGCCGCGCTCGATGAGCTGCGCGGCCTCCAGCAGCACGTCGGGCACGGCCGTGGCGCCGCGCGCCGCAGAGAGCTCCGCCGTGCGCTCGAGGGAGTACATGAGGTCGGACATGGTCAGCGCGAGGTCGTGGAGGGCGTCGGCCTCGAAGGGGGTGATCAGCGAGTCCGCCAGACGGTTCGCGATCCGGTGCGAGAGCTGCGAGGAGTCGCTCGCCAGCTCGTGCAGGCGCGGGGCGCTGCGGGCCCGGTCGCGCGGGGACTGGCCGAGGGTGCGCGAGTGGATCTCCGCCCCGGCGACCAGCACCTGCGCGAGATCGTTGAAGAGGTCGTGCAGGGAGCTCTCGAAGCGACGGGAGAACAAGCGGAACGCCACGACGTCTCCTCGCAAGGGCGGGTCGGCACGGATACTCGGCACGGACAGGGTCGGCACGAATGCCGGCAGTGCGGGCGAACAGGGCTGACGCCCGAGGGCGCCACCCAAGGGGCGACGACGCCGCCCGCAGAAGAAGGGGCGCGCCGGACCGGGTGCGCCTGACGGCGCGAAGGCCGCTCGAAGCGGCGAATGTTGGAGCCCGGGGCAACCGCGGCCCGACGCGCGTCCCATCGTAGGACATCGGCAACCCACGACGCATCGCGGGTCGCGGGGATGTGGGGATCGAGACGGACGGGCCGTATCCGGGAATGCGGCCGAGGGCGGGCGGGGCCTGGGGGGGGCGTCAGGCGGGGCCGCCGACGTCGGGCGGCCCGGGCTCGGCGTCAGCTCAGGGTGCCGGCCTCCGCCATGCGCGCGGCCTCGGTGAGCTCCTCGCCCGTGGAGAGCAGCCGGGACGCCTGCGTCGTCATCGCGTGCTGGAGCTCAGGTGTCTGCTCGCGGTCGGCCAGGTGCGCGGTGCCGTGGGCGCACAGCACCGCGACCGCCCCGGCGCGACCGAGCGCGATCGGCAGGTCGCCCGTGAAGGCGCCGCGCAGGATCTCGTCGAGCGTCGCACGGACCTGGTCGATGTCCGGCGGCTCCGCGACACCCGCGAGGTAGCGCAGGCCGGGGATGGTGTGCGTCCCCTCGCGGTAGCGGCGCACCACGTCATGGGCGTTGCGCTGCGCCCACGTGTGCAGCACGTACAGGCGCCACAGCGCGCCGGGCAGGGTCTCCGCCGGGGAGCCCGACCACAGCGAGGCGAGATCGTCCAGGCCCTCGGTCTCCACCAGGTGCAGCACCCGCTCGACGACCGCCGGGTCGGTGCTGCGATACACCCCGTCCAGCAGCGCGCGGGCGCTCTCGTGGCCCAGGTCGGTCGCGAGCTGCGGATCGGGCGCGCCCGGGATCTCCTCAGCGCGCGCCGCGAACAGCGGGGCGGGCCGGCGGAAACGGGGTGAGGGCGTCGAAGACATGCCTCCAGGGTAGGCCCGGGGCGCCGGCCGCGACGCCGCCGTCGCCTACGCTGTCGCCCATGGAAGCGGTGATGATGACGCTCGGGTCGGGCTGGGTGAGCGGCCTGCGCCCGTACCTCATGGTGTTCCTGCTCGGGATGAGCGGACGATTCCTGGGCATCGACGACATCCCGCAGGTCCTGCAGCGCTCCGACGTGCTGGTCATCACCGCCGTGCTGCTGCTCGTGGACTTCGCGGCCGACAAGATCGCCTTCCTCGACTCGTTCTGGGACGTCGTCCACACCGTCGTGCGGCCCGTCGCGGGCGGCGCCATCGGCTACCTGCTCGGCGGCGAGACCGACACGACGCACGCGGTCGTGCTCGCGATCATCGGCCTCCTCGCGTCCCTCGGCGCCCACGGCGCGAAGGCTGCGACCCGCGCGGTCGTGAACACCTCGCCCGAGCCCGTCTCGAACGTCGCCGTCTCCGGCACCGAGGACGTGGCCGCGCTCGTGGTCGGAGCGCTCTCGATCGCCCTGCCCGTCGTCGCCGGCGTGATCGCCGTGATCGCGCTGCTCGCGGGCGGGTACCTCATCTACCGCGCGCTGAGGATCTGGTCGCGCGTGCGTGCTCGCCGACGGGCCCGGGAGGCCGCGGCACCGGGCCTCGGCTGAGGGCGCGCATCGACGGACGGGCGGGCGCAGGCGGGCGGGGACTGTCGCGTTCGTCCGAGAGGCCGCGACCTCCCGAGGGGCATCATCGACACATGGGATCCACGAACTACATCGACACCTTCATCCAGGTGGCGGAGGACTGCCCGGTCACGACGGCCGTGCAGCCGCCCCTCGGCAACGGCTCCCCGACGATCGCGGCGCTCCAGTTCGCCCTGATCGCCGAGCACCCCTACGAGTTCACCAGCGACGACGTCCTGTTCGACGTCCACGCCACCCGACGCTCACTCGACGCGGAGGAGCGACCCGCGGCGCGCGAGGCGTTCTTCGCGAGATCGCAGGCCTGCCTGCGTGCCTCACCGCTGCCCAAGAAGTACGGATGGGGCATCCACCACGACTCCGAGGGCCGTGTCGCCCTCGTGCCGGTCGGCTCCGCGCAGTACCAGGCGCTGGCCGCAGACCCGCACGTGCAGCAGCGCAGGGCGATGCGCTCCCGGCGCGGGTGAGGGTCGAACGCGCGCGAGGCTCAGGCGCGCGTGAGGGTCATCGCCCGCCGCTCTCCCCGCGCTCCCAGAGATCGGCGATCGCGGACTGGACCTCCGTGAGCGCGATCGGCGAGGCGGAGAGCACGCCGTCCTCGGTGAAGGGCAGATGACCCGACTGCCAGGAGCCGTCGTCCTCGACGTGCAGCATGAGCGGCGTCGTCGAGTCCGGGTCGGAGATGTCGGTGCGGCGCAGGCTGACGGTGTGCCCGGCGCCGCGGCGCAGGAAGGTCGTGGCGACCCGGGCGACGGCCTTCGGGACATCGCCCGCCGAGCGCCCGTCGGCCCCGCTCAGGGACGTGACCTGGAAGGAGTCCAGGTCGTCCTGCGTGAGCATGAGGACGCTGCCGCCGGCCTTCACGACGAAGGCCGCGCGCATGCCCGCGTCCTGCGCGAGGGCGATCCCGAGCCAGCGGTCGGCCGTGGTGAGGGTGGTCGCCACGAGCTCGCCCTGCGGGCCCAGCACCCACTCGCCGCCGCGGCGAACGAGCATGCCGCGGGCCCGCAGGCCCGCATTGACCGCCGCGGTCACGTGCTCGGTCGCCGGCCCGGAGCCCGGCACGCCCGGGATGCCGAGCTGGTCGCGCGTGATCTCCGCCGACCGCGTGTCGCTCAGCGTGAGCATGTCGTCGATCTCGTAGGCGGTGAAGATCGTCGGCGCGGTCGGGGTCTCCGTGGCCGAGGCGGCCTGCTGGTCCTGGGTCATGGGGTCGAGCATGGCAGAGATCCCTGGAGTGGTCTCGATGTTCGCTGGGTCGGCGCCGGGAAACGGCTCCCCGTCGGCCGGGAGGATCGGTCGACGGGGTCGACGGGGTCGACGGGGCCGACGGGGCCGACGGGGCCAGCGGGGTCAGACGAGCCCGTGGCGCTCGAGCAGGAAGCGCGCGTCGCGGTCGCGGCCGCGGAAGGCCCGGTATGCCTCGGGCAGGTCGCGCGAGCCGCCGATCGAGAGGATGCCGGAGGCGAACCGTCGGCCCGCCTCGCGCGGGGAGATGCCCTCGGCGAGCTGCTCCTCGTACCAGGCGACGGCGTCGGCGTCGTACGCCTCGGCCCACAGGTAGGAGTAGTACCCGGAGGCGTATCCGCCGGAGAAGGTGTGCTGGAAGTAGCCGGTGCGGTAGCGCGGGGCGATCAGCGGATGCGCGAGTCCCGCGTCCTCGAGCTGCGCGGCCTCGAAGGCGTGCGGGTCGCCGATGTGCGTGTCCTCGCTCAGGCGGTGCCAGCGCCAGTCCAGGGTCACCGCGGCCACATGCTCGAGGGTGCGGAAGCCGGCGTTCCACTGCTCGGCCGCGCGGACCTTCGCCAGCAGCTCCGCCGGGACGACCTCGCCGGTCTCCACGTGCCGGGCGTAGTGCTCGACGATGCCCTCGCGCAGCGCCCACATCTCGTTGACCTGGCTGGGGAACTCGACGACGTCGCGGGCGACGGCCGTGCCGGCCACGAACGAGTTCTCCACGTCCGAGAGCAGCGCGTGCAGGGCGTGCCCGAACTCGTGGAACATCGTGCCGACCTCGTCGAGGGACACGAACGCGGGCCGGCCCTCGCCGGGGCGCGACACGTTCATCGTGTTCATGACGATCGGCAGCGTGCCGTCGTGGCGCGACTGGTCCACGAGCGTGTTCATCCAGGCGCCGCCGCGCTTGGTGGGCCGGGTGAAGTAGTCGCCGATGAACAGGCCGACGGCGGAGCCGTCCTCCCTGGTCACCTCCCAGATCCGGGCCAGCGGATGCGGGGGAGTGAGGTCCTCGCGGCGAGCGAAGGAGAGCCCGTAGACATCATGCGCGGCGCGGAACACGCCGTCCTCGAGGACGCGGTCCAGCACGAAGTAGGGCTGCAGCTCGGCCTGGTCGACCGCGAACTCCTCCGCGCGGATCAGCTCCGAGTAGAAGGACCAGTCCCACGGGGCGAGCTCCTCGATGCCGTCGCGCGCGGCCCTCGCGGCCAGGCGCTCCGCCTCGCGATCGGCGTTGCGCACCGCAGGCCCGGCGATCTGCGCGAGGAACTCCTCGACGGCCGACGGGGTCTTCGCGGTGCGGTCGGCGACCGCGAGCTCGGCGAAGTCCGCGAAGCCCAGCAGGTGGGCCTTCTCCGCGCGCAGGCGGGCGATCTTCTTCGCGAGGTCCCAGGTCTCGGTGCCGCGCTCGATCGACGCGGTGTACAGGCGCTCGCGGACCGTGCGGTCGGTGAGGGAGGCCAGCAGCGGCTGCATCGTGGGCAGGATCAGCGTGAGCAGCCAGCCGTCCTTCCCGGCGTCCTCGGCCGCGAGGCGCGCGGCCTCCTTCTGGGAGTCGTCGAGGCCCGCGAGCTCCGCCTCGTCGGTCACGAGCACGGCCGCGTCGTGGAGGTCGGCCTTCGTCTGCTGGGTGAAGCGGGTCTGCAGGGACGAGAGCTCCTGGTTGACCTCGCCGAGCCGGGCCTTCTGCGCCGGGTCCAGCTGGGCGCCGCGCAGCTCGAAGCGCAGACGCGTCCGCTCGAGGACGTGCCGCTCCTCAGGGCTCAGGTCCAGGGCGTCGGCGTCGCGCTCGAGGTCCTCGACCCGCGCGAAGATCCGCCCGTCCAGCCACACCGAGTCCTCGAGGGCGGTCAGCTCGGGCATGATCTCCGCCTCGATGGCCTGCAGCTCCTCGGTGCCGTCGGCCCCCAGCAGGTGGAAGAGGACGGGCAGCGTGCGCTGCAGCAGGGGCGAGCCGTCCTCGAGGGGGCGGATCACGCTGTCGAACGTCGGCGGCTCCACGTCGGCGGCGACCTGCGCGATCAGAGCCTTCTGCTCGGCGATCCCCGCGCGCAGCGCCGGCAGGAAGTGCTCGGGGCGGATCGCCGCGAAGTCCGGCAGGCCGTAGGGCAGCGTCGAGGGCTCGGCGAAGGGGTTGCCGGTGAGGTCGGTGGGGGCGGTCTCGGAGGCGGCGGTGACGTCGGCGTCGGGTGTGGAGGGCATGGTGACCAGCCTATGTGCGGTGTGCGTCTACCGTGGGCGGATGCGAACAGTCATGGGGTGGGAGCATCTGCACGCGCCGGACCTGAGCGGCCGGCTGGTCGTGCTCACGGGCGGCAGCGACGGGCTGTGCCGGGAGGCGGCACTGCAGCTCGCCCGCTGGGGCGCCGACCTGGTCCTGCCGGTGCGGACGCCGGCCAAGGGCGAGGTCGTGCGCGAGCGCATCGCCCGGGAGACCGGCCGAGAGGACGCCGTCCGGCTCGTCCGGCTCGACCTCGCGTCGATGGCATCGGTGCGCGAAGGAGCCACGGCGATCGCCGAGGCCGTCGGCGATCGGGGCATCGACGTGCTCGTGCACGGCGCCGGCACTGTCCTCCGTCGGCGCGAGGAGACGGCCGACGGGTTCGAGCGCGCGCTCGCCGTCAACGCCCTCGCACCCCGACTCCTCACCACGATGCTCCAGCCGCTCGTGCGCGATCGGATCGTGCTCGTCGGCTCCCACGCCCACAAGACGGGACGCATCGACCTCGAGGACATGGACTTCGCGCGCGGCCGCTGGAGCATCTCCGCCTCCTACGGGCGCTCGAAGCTGACGGCGATGCTGTGGGCGCTCGACCTCGCCGAGTCCCTGCGCGGGACCGGGGTCGACCTGCAGATCGCGCATCCCGGGTGGGTGCTCACGAACATCCAGAACGCGACGGGCTCCGCCGCACTGGACACCCTGGTCACCGACGTCACCCGCCCGATCGCGATGCCCGCCGCCCGCGGCGCGGAATCCGTCCTGTTCGCCGCCACCCAGCCCCTCCCGCACGGCTCCTACATCGGCCCCGACGGGCCGATGGGCAACCGCGGACGGCCGACCCTGCTGCGCCGCTCCGCCGCGGCGAACGACCTCGCGCTGGCCCGGCGGGTCACGGAGTGGGCGGACCGCAGGATCGCGGCCGTCTGAGGGAGACGCGTCGCGGCGGGGCCGCAGGCCGCGACGGAGATCAGGACGCGACGGGCCGGCGCGTTCCGTACCCTGAGGACATGGACAGCGGGGGAGAGTCAGCGCCGTGCGCGGCGAGCGCACCGGGTGCGAAGGACGCACCGGGCGCGGCGGGCGCACCGGGTGCGGCAGGCGCGGCCGCGGAGCGTGTGCCGCCGCGCGCCCCCTGCTCCGCGACCGCCGGCGAGATCTACGAGCACCTGGTCCGCTACGGCCCGCACGCCCGCACCGACCTCGCGAGGCTCCTCGGGCTCTCGGGGCCGACCCTGACCCGCGTCACCCGTGAGCTGCTCGAGAGCGGTCTGCTGCGCGAGCTGCCTCCGCAGATGCAGACCAAGGGCCGGCCGCAGCAGCCCCTCGACGTCGACGAGGACCACGCGGTCTTCATCGGCGTGAAGATCACCGCCCAGAGCGTCTACGCCGCGGTCGTCACCGTGCGCGGCACGGCGCTCGAGGAGGTCAGCAGGGATCTCGAGGACGTCGAGCCGGCCACGATCATCGCGACCGCGCTCGAGCTGTGCGAGCCGCTGCTCGCCGCCCACCCGCGGGTGGCCGGGATCGGCGTGGGCATCGGCGCGCAGGTCGACGACGACGGCGCCGTCGCCTCCTCCGCCATGCTCGGCTGGAGCGAGCCGGTCCAGCTGCGCGCCGAGCTCGAAGGGCGCCTGGGCCTGCCGGTGACGGTCAGCAACGACTTCCATGCCCTGCTCGAGGGGCACGCCTGGTTCGGCATCGGCCGACGCCACCGCTCCTTCGCCGTCATCACCATCGGCGCCGGTGTGGGCGTGGGCAGCGTCGAGGACGCCGAGGTCCACCGCGGCCGCACGCATCTCGCCGGACTCACCGGCACCCTGCCCACCATCACCCGCGACGGCCGCGGCGTGCTACTGCGCCAGGTCGCGAGCACCGCGCACATCCTCGACGCGGCGCGGGCGCGCGGCGTCGTCGGGGTGCCGGAGGCGGACGGTGGGGTCGGCGCCGGCGGCGCCGGCGGTGCCGGCGGAGCCGCTGGGGCATCGGAGGCACAAGGCCTCGACGCGCTCGTGCACGCGGCCCGCGCCGGCGACCCGTCCGCGCTCGACGTCGCGGCCGATGTCGCCCACGCGGTCGCGGTCGCGGGCGCCGGCCTCGTCGGCGTTCTCGATCCGGACGCCCTGATCCTGGGCGGCGAGGCCGTGGACCTCCTGCGCGTGGGCGACGAGTTCGACGCCGCCCTGCGCGCCCACCTCGCTCGCGTCCAGCGCGACGTGCTCGTGCGCTTCCTCCCCGCCGACTTCGACGACTGGACCCGCGGCGCCGCCGTGATCGCCCTGCGACGGTTCATCGGCGGACGCGACGACGCCTGAGAGGCGGCGCGGCGCACCTCCGTCGGACCCAGCGCGATGGGCGGCGCGACGGGGCGCGGGCGCGGGCTCGGTCGCGGTCGCGGGTTCCGGAGCGTGAGAAGTACGAAATCGTTGCCATGAGCGCTCATGGCAACGATTTCGTACTTCTCGCCGCGGCGGCGCCCCGGATCCGACCGACGCCGCCCCCGACCGGCGGCGCCGCGGATCCGCCCGACGCCGCGCCCGACCGACGCCGCGTCCGCCCGACGCCGCCCCGCACCCCTCACTCGAACAGGGCGTTGACCTTGTCGTTGTAGGCGGTGAAGGAGTCGGCCTTCGTCTTGCGCATCCAGAGGTCGTCGAAGGCCGGCTGCATGATCGACATGATCTGGGCTGCGTGCTCCACCAGGGGATAGAGCCCCGTCTCGCCCTTCTTCACGCGGTCGGTGTACGGGGAGACGTCCAGGCCCTTGCCCTCGTAGGCCTTCACAGCAGCGGCGGTGCCGGCGTCGGACGCGGGGAAGACGATGGCCCGCGAGCCGATGATCTCCTGGGCGTCGTCCGAGCCCAGGAACGCCACCAGACGCGCGGCCTCCTCCTTGTGCTCCGACTGCGAGGAGATCGAGTCGCCCAGGCCGTTGAACATCGACATCGGATGCCCGATCGGGCCCGACGGCAGGGGAGCGATGCCCAGGTCCACGCCCTCGAGGCCCGCGTAGGTGCCGATCATCCACGAGCCGGCGAGGGCGACGGCCGCCTTGCCGCCCTGGATCTGGGTCTCGGCGGGGCTGGAGTCGCCGAACAGGCCGAAGGGCGCCAGCAGACCCTTGTCCACGAGCCCGAAGAACCAGTCCATGGTCGCCTGGAAGTCGGGGTCGTCGTAGTTGAAGCGGGTGCCCCAGGTCTTCTCGTCGGTGAACGTCCACCCCGTGGAGAAGGCGAAGGGCGACCAGGTGGTCTGGCCCGTGTAGTCGGTGGCCGGATCTGCCGCGAGGGCGTAGCGGGCGACGCTCTTCGGGTCGAAGCCCTCCTCGTCGCCGCGCTTGCCGCTGGTGTCCTTCGCCAGGCGCGCGAGGACCTTCTCGAAGCTCCCGCCGTCCTGCGGGTTCCAGTCCAGGCCCTCGAGGTCGTCGGCGGAGAGGCCCGCCTCCTTCAGCGTCTTCGCGTCGTACATCAGCGCGATCGTGTCGTAGTCCTTGGGCAGGCCGTACCGCTTGCCGTCCTGCCCGGTCCACAGCTCCTGCAGCCCCGGCTGGTACTGGTCGTCGGGGATCTCGGCGATCGGGGCGAAGTCGTCCAGCGGCACGATCACCTCGAGCTTGAGGAACTCCGGATACCGGCCCAGATGGTCGGTGAAGACGTCGGGCCCGGCACCGGCGACGAAGCTCGCGGTGAGCTTGGTCCAGTAGTCGTCCCAGCCCATCTGGGTGATGCGCACGTCGAGGTCGGGGTTGCGCTCCATGAAGAGGTCGATCGCGCGGGAGTAGCCGGGCAGCTGGTTGGCGTCCCACAGCCAGTAGTCCAGTCGCGTCGTGCCGCTCGCGGCGGCGCCGCCTCCGCAGCCGGCGAGGGATCCCGTCGCGGCCGCGGCGCCGAGCGCGGCGGTGCCGCCGAGCAGGGACCGGCGGGTGAGCGCGCGGCCGGGGGAACGAGGTGTCGTGCGTGTCATGGGTGCGTCCCTCACTTGATCCCGCTGAAGCCGATGGAGTTCACGATCCGCTTCGCGAACAGCACGAAGAGGATCAGCATGGGCGCCGCCGCGACCAGCGTCGCGGCCATCAGGCCCGCCCAGTCCGTGCCCGTCTGGGGCGACTGCGCGCGGAAGACGCCGAGAGCGACGGTGAGCACGCGCGAGGAGTCCGTGTAGGAGACCATCAGCGACCAGAAGTACTCGTTCCACGCCGTCATGTACGTCAGCAGCGCGAGCGTCGCCAGCGGCGCGGAGCTGATCGGCAGGATCAGCGTGAAGAACACGCGCGGCTTGGACGCGCCGTCGATGAGAGCGGCCTCCTCGACCTCGCGCGAGATGTTGTTGAAGAACTGGCGCAGGAAGAAGATCGCGAACGGCGAGATGAACAGGGTGGGCAGCATGATGCCCAGCAGCGTGTCCACCAGGTGCAGGTTCTTGATGAGGATGAAGTTGGGCAGCAGCGTGAAGATCTGCGGGATCATCATCGCGCCCAGGAAGATGAGGAACACGGTCTCGCGGCCCCTCCAGCGCAGGCGCGAGAAGGCGTAGGCGGCCATCGCGCAGCTGAACGTCTGCACCACGGTGATCACGGTCGCGACGATCACCGAGTTCAGCAGGTAGCGCCAGAAGTTGATCGACGCGCCCGAGCCGCCCTGGGAGACCGCGGTCTCCACGTCCTGCAGCCCGAACACGCGCTCGAACCCGCCGAGCGAGAAGTCGACCGGCAGCAGGCTGGTCGGGTCGGTCGCGAGCGCCGTGTTCGAGGACAGCGCCGTGCGCAGCATCCAGTAGAAGGGGAACAGGGTCACCAGGAGGATCACGATCATGACGATCCAGGCGATGATCCGCCCAGGCGACAGGGGTCGGCGGCGGCGCGCGCGGGCGGCGCCGGAGGCGGGGGAGACGGGTGCGGGGGAGACAGGGGCGGCCGACGGGCCGACGGCGGGAGTGGCGGTGCTCATCTGGGCGTCCTCTCAGTCCAGGTCCGACTGGCCGGCACGGGTCAGGAAGTACTGGGCGAAGGTGATGACCATGAGGATCACCAGCAGCGCCACCGAGAGCGCGGACGCGTACCCGAACTGGTACTGCCCGAAGGCGTTCTCGTAGATGTACATCTGCAGCACCTTCGAGGCGTCCGACGGTCCGCCCTGCGTGGTCACCGAGACCGTGTCGAAGACCTGGAAGCTTCCGATGATCGACATGATCAGCACGAGCGCGAGGATCGGCCGCAGCAGCGGCAGGGTGATCCGTCGGAACAGCTGCCACTCGCCGGCGCCCTCGGTGCGCGCCGCCTCGTAGAGCTGCTCGGGGATCGACTGCAGGCCGGCGAACAGCAGCAGGGCCGTGTAGCCCATGTGCCGCCACACGTTGACGAGCGCGATCGTGGGGATCACCCACTTCTCGTTGGCCCAGAAGGAGACCGGGTCGAAGCCGATGCCCTGCAGGATCAGGTTCACGATGCCCAGCTGCGAGTCCAGCAGCCAGAGGAACACGATCGCGGCCACGACGTTGGAGACCAGGTACGGGGTGAGCACGAGCGAGCGCAGCCACGTGTTCTGCGTGAGGCGCTGCATGAGGACGGCGATGAGGAGCGCGAGGACCGTCTGCACGCCGATGTTGATGACGACGTACAGCACGGTGACCCGCAGCGACTTCCAGAACACCGGGTCGCTGAGCATGTTCGTGTAGTTCTCGAGCCCCACCCACTTCGGGGGCGTGAGGATCGAGTACTCGGTGAGCGAGTAGTACAGGCCCGTCAGCAGCGGCCAGACCAGGAACACCAGCAGGCCGATGCTCGCCGGCAGGATGAACAGCAGCGCCAGGCGGGTGTCGTCCCGGTGCTTGCGTCGTGCGGGCGGAGGCCCGGCTGTGGATGCGGCAGACATCGTTGTCCTCTCGTGGGCGGCGACGGGCGGGGTCCTCGGCCGACGCCCGGACCCGCGATCCCGACGGTGGTGCGGAGGCGGGATGCCCGGGCGGGGGGCCCGGGTGGGTTGTGCGGAGCGGGCTGTGCGGGGTTGGGCTGTGTGAATGCGGACTGTGCGGGGGTGGGCAGTGCGGGTGCGGACGGCTCGGACCGTCGTGCGGCTGGTGGTGACGTCCGATGCGCGAGCGTTCTGCGGCGGCATCGGCCGTTCCGGGGAGTCGACCTCGACGCCCGATTACTTACGCGACGAAACTAAATGGCGGGAGCGCCCGCGTCAAGAGGTGACCACCAGTCGCGTCCGCGGGGTGCCATGGGCACCGCTCGGACGGGAGCGCGGACGAGCGCGGACGCGAGCCCGGAGGCGACTGCGGGCGGACCGTGAGTGGTACGAAATCGTTGCCATAGCGCGCCATGGCAACGATTTCGTACCACTCGAGGGTCGGTGAGCGGCGTGGCCGCTGGGAGCGGAGTGAAACGAGAGGGGTCCCGCAGCGCACCTCGTGAGACGCGCGTGCTGCGGGCCCTGCCGCCGGGGATACCCTGGCCGCAGCCTCGCGCCCGCGGGGCTGCGGCCGCGCCGTCGGCCGCGAGTCGGGCCCCGGGCCCTAGGAGCCGAACGATGATCCTCACCCAGTCCTCCAAGCTGCGCGACGTCTGCTACGAGATCCGCGGGCCGATCCCCGCAGAGGCAGCGCGCATGGAGGCAGAGGGTCACAAGATCATCAAGCTGAACATCGGGAACCCCGCCCCGTTCGGCTTCGAGGCGCCCGACGAGATTCTCGTCGACATGATCCGCACCCTGCCCACCGCGCAGGGGTACTCGGACTCCAAGGGGATCGTCTCCGCACGTCGGGCGGTCGCGCAGTACTACCAGACCAAGGGCATGCCCGGGATGGAGCTCGACGACATCTACCTGGGCAACGGGGTCAGCGAGCTGATCCAGATGACCTGCCAGGCGCTCGTCGACGATGGCGACGAGGTGCTCGTGCCCAGCCCCGACTACCCGCTGTGGACCGCCTCGGTCTCGCTCGCGGGCGGGAAGGCCGTGCACTACCGCTGCGACGAGGAGCAGAACTGGTGGCCCGACGTCTCGGACCTGGCCGACAAGGTCACCGAGCGCACCAAGGCGATCGTCGTCATCAACCCCAACAACCCCACCGGCTCGGTCTACCCAGAGCACGTGCTGAAGGAGATCGTCGAGGTCGCGCGGAAGCACGATCTGCTGATCCTGGCCGACGAGATCTACGACAAGATCCTCTACGACGACGCCGTCCACACCCACGTCGCCGCGCTCGCCCCCGACCTGCTGACCATCACTTTCAACGGCCTCTCGAAGGCCTACCGGGTGGCCGGCTTCCGCGCCGGATGGATGGCGCTGTACGGGCCGAAGGACGACGCCGAGAACTTCATCGAGGGCCTCGACGTGCTCTCGAACATGCGCCTGTGCCCCAACGTCCCCGCCCAGCACGTGGTGGCGACGGCGCTCGGCGGCTACCAGTCGGTCGACGAGCTGCTGCTGCCCGGCGGGCGCCTGCGCGACCAGCGCGACGTGGCCTACGAGGGGCTCAGCGAGATCCCGGGCGTCTCCGTCGTCAAGGCCCAGGGCGCGCTCTACATGTTCCCGCGCATCGACACCGAGATGTACGACATCGAGAGCGACGAGCAGTTCGCGATGGACCTGCTGCGCTCCAAGAAGCTGCTGGTCACGCAGGGGACGGGCTTCAACTATCCGGTGTCCGACCACTTCCGCCTGGTGACCCTGCCGGACGTCGGCCTGCTCGCCGACGCCGTCGACCGCATTGCCGACCACCTGGCCTCGATCCGGCGCTAGGGCCGGCCGGTGGGGCCGGTCATACGTGGCGGCCCGGGGATGCCCCGGGCCGCCACGGGAACGTCACCGTCGCCCCTTCACGGGCCACGTCTCCCGGCCTAAGCTGGAGGACTGCCCACGGAAGGAGTGATCCATGTCTGCCACAGACCCGGAGAACAGCGCACGCGAGGGCGCTCAGGGGAACAGCGCCGAGGACATCGGCCCCGTCGCCGCCCGCGCCCGCGAGCTCGGCACGAAGGACGGCGAGCCCTCGTTCCCCGCGCAGGACCAGGACCCTCCCGGCCTCACGGCCCCGATGGAGCCCGTGCCGGACCACGGCGAGCAGTCCTACGTCGGCCACGACCGGCTCGACGGGCTGGTCGCGCTGATCACCGGAGGAGACTCCGGCATCGGCCGCGCGGTCGCGATCGCCTTCGCCCGCGAGGGCGCCGACGTCGCGCTCTCGTTCATGGACGCCGAGCAGCAGGACGCCGAGGAGACCGCCCGCTGGGTCCAGGACGCGGGCCGACGGGCGCTGCTGCTGCCCGGTGACATCCGCGAGGAGGCCCACGCCCGCTCGCTGGTCACGCGCACCGTCGAGGAGTTCGGACGGCTCGACGTGCTGGTGAACAACGCGGCGTTCCAGTGGGGGCGCGCGGAGCCGCGCGGCATCGAGGGCATCGACTCCGAGCGTCTGCACCGCACCCTGGCCACGAACCTCGAGTCGATGTTCTGGATCACCCAGGAGGCCGTGCCGCACCTGCGGGAGGGCTCCTCGATCATCAACACCACGTCGATCCAGTCCTACGACCCCTCCGTGCCGCTCATGGACTACGCCGCGACGAAGTCCGCGATCAACAACCTCACGGTGAACCTCGCCGCCGACCTGGGCGGCAAGGGGATCCGCGTGAACGCCGTGGCGCCGGGGCCGATCTGGACCCCGCTCAACGTCGCCACCCGAGCGAGCGAGGACTACACGGCCTTCGGCGGCAACACCCCGCTGGGCCGCGCGGGCCAGCCCGCCGAGTGCGCGGGGGCCTACGTGTTCCTCGCGAGCCCGGCCGAGGCCTCGTACGTCTCGGGCACCGTGCTCGGCGTGACCGGAGGACGACCCGTCTTCTGAGGCGTCGACCCGGGGTGCCGCGGATGCGGCGGATGCGGCGGGCTCCCCGGATGCTCCGGCCGCCCGCCCGTCGTGCCCGCGGCGCTCAGATCGCGAGAGCGAGCACGAGGACGAGCGCCGCGAGCAGCGGCAGCGCCCCCTGGCGCACGGCCGCGCCGCGATGCGCGGGGGACGCGAGGCCCAGCACGATCGCCGCGCCGAGCATCGAGCCGGTGCCCGCGAGAGCCAGGGCGGGGCCCACGGAGTGCGCGCCGACGGCGGTCAGCAGCACACCGAGCAGCGCGAGCACACCCAGGAACAGGTTGTAGAAGCCCTGGTTGAAGGCGAGCAGGCGCGTCGCCGCGACCTCCTGCTCGGTCTGCTCCCCGAAGATTCCCTGGGCGCGCTCGCCGCCCCAGGCGAACGACTCGAGCCAGAAGATGAACACGTGCAGCAGCGCCGCGAGCACTGCGAGGACGAGACCGACGACGAGCATGGGGACCTCCGGTGGGGAGCGATGGGGGAGCGATCTTTGAGGAGAGATGCGAGAAGTGACCAGCGAGGCTTTTCTGTAGCGCTTGCTCCACTATAGACTGACGACGGCGCCGCCGAAAGGGTGGGCGTCACGCGGCGCCGCCGGACGAGCGGATGCCGCACGGCCCGTCCGCGCGCCGCCGCAGTCCGATCAGGGAAGGAGCCAGCCGATGGGACGCACCGCCACCTTCGAGACCGTCGAGGTCGTGCGCGCCGCGCGCTCGCTCTTCTGGCGCGAGGGCTTCGAGAGCGCCTCCATGAGTGCGATCCAGCAGGCCACAGGGCTCAACGCCTCGAGCATCTACCACGCCTTCGGGTCCAAGCGCGGACTCTTCGAGGCCGCGATCGCGAACTACCTCGACGAAGTGGTGCGCCCGGGCCTCGCCCCGCTGCTCGCCGAGCACCCGAGCCCCCGCGCGCTCGCCGACTACCTCGGCTCCGCCGCCCGACTGCTGGGCGAGGACGGCGCAGAGGGGGAGGAGCAGTCCCTGCCCGACGGCTGCCTGCTCGTGAACTCCGCCTGCGCGGGCATCGGCCGCGAAGAGGCCGTGCGCGACGTCATCGCCTCCTACCGCGCCGAGCTCGTGCGCGCCTTCGGCGCCGGCGTCGCCGCCCGCTTCCCCGAGGCCTCCGCCGCCGAGCGCGGGCGTCTCACCGAGACCAGCGTCTCCGCGCTCCTCGCGGCCCTGGTCATGAGCCGGATCGACCGGAGCGCCGCGCGCAGCTCCCTCGAAGCGGCCCGCACACCCCTGCTCGCGCCGGCCGGCTGAGCCCAGCGCTCGTCGGCCCGACCCCGCAGGTCCACCGCAGCACCCGACGGAAGGAATCCACCATGAAGCCCCTCTACTCCACCGAGGCGCTCGCCACCGGCGCCGGCCGCGACGGGCACGTCGAGGTCTCCGGATCGGACCTCGCCTTCGACATGGCCGTCCCGACGGCCATGGGCGGCTCCGGGAAGGGCGCGAACCCCGAGCAGCTCTTCGCTGCCGGCTACGCCGCCTGCTACCACTCGGCGCTGCAGGCCGTGGCCCGCCAGCAGAAGGTCTCGATCGAGGGCTCGAGCGTCGGCGCCCGCGTGAGCATCGGCAGCAACGACGAGGGCGGCTTCGCCCTCGCCGTCGACCTCGAGGTCGTCATCCCCGAGCTCGACCACGACGCCGCGCAGTCCCTCGCCGACGCCGCGCACCAGGTGTGCCCGTACTCCAACGCCACCCGCGGGAACATCCCCGTGAACGTCACCGTCGCCGACGACTGATCCTCGCCGCGCATGCGAAGAGCCCGCCGGGAGGATTCTCCCGGCGGGCTCTTCCGTGTCTGGTGGGTCGGCGTGCGATGGTCTGCGCACGCCGATCGCGATCAGGGGCGCAGCAGCACCTTGCCAACGCGGCCGGCGTCGAAGTTCGCGGCGGACGCCTCGCGCACGTCCTCGAGCGAGTAGGTCGCGGCGACCGGCAGGGTCACCGACCCGTCGAGCAGGCGGGTGATGATCTCGCGGAACAGCTCGGCGCGCTGATCGGCCGGCATGTCCTTGGAGACCTGGGCGCCCCAGAAGCCCTCGATGTGCAGGTCGCGGAAGATCACCGGGCCCGAGGGGATCGACATGACCGGGGCGGCCATGGCCCCGAAGACGACGAGGCGTCCGCCGTCGGCCAGCAGCGAGAGCACCTGGCCCGCGGCCTCTCTTCCCACGGAGTCGATCCCGACGGGGGCGGTGGAATCGCCGATGAGCGCGCGGGCGCGGTCCTCCCAGCCGTCCTCGTCGGTCGCGACGACGCCCGTGATGCCCTGGGCGGCGAGCTCCTCGACCCCCGCCGAGCGGCGCACGAGACCCACCACGTTGATGCCCCGGGCGCGGGCGAACTGCGCGACCAGGCGGCCCACGGCGCCGTTGGCGGCGTTCTGCACCAGGGTCTGCCCGGGCTCGAGGTCCAGGCGCTCCAGCAGCGAGATCGCGCTGAAGGGCATCGCGGCGAGCTGCGCGGCGACCTCGTCGGGCAGGTTCTCCGGCACCGGGATCAGCGAGGCGGCCGGCGCCGTGAAGCGCTCCGCCCAGACGCCCAGCTGCGAGGTCGCGACCACGCGCTGGCCGGTGACCAGCTGGCTGACGCCCTCGCCGAGCTGCTCGACGACGCCGACGGCCTCGGTGCCGGCCCGCGCGGGCAGCTCCGGCTTCACGCCGTAGGTGCCGCGCACGGTCCACAGGTCATGGTTGTGGATGGGGCTGAGCACCATGCGCACGAGCACCTCGCCGGGACCGGGCGAGGGCTCGGCGACCTCGGTGACGTCGAGGACGTCGGTGGGCTCTCCGAAGGACTGATGGGTGACGGCGCGCATGGCGGACCTCCTGGAACGGTGGGTGGCGACGGCGCGGGGAGCTCCGGTGCGACGACGCGATGCGACGTCCGGGGTTCGGCGAAGACCACCCTGTAGTGAAATGACCATTCCACTATAGGGCGCTGGGTCGTTCGGTGGCTGTCGACGAGCTGTGAGGTCCGTCAGAGACGGCAGCGCGCCCCGGGATTCCCGGGGCGCGCTGCGTGGGCTGGGGCCTGAGGTCTGGGGCACCTGGGCCTGGGGCCCGGCTTCGATGTCGCTGGGTGAGGTCTCAACGCCTCTATGGCCTTAAGACCTCACCCAGCGACATCGAAGGGCCCGCCGTCCTCGGCCGCACCGCCCTCAGGTACCACCGCCCTCAGGCACCGCCCTCAGGCGTCGGCCGAGGCGCTCTCGTGCGCGCGCTGAGCCTCGCGGGCCACGCGCACCATCTCCTCGCGGGGCACGACCTTCACGCGCGGGCGCGGATTGCCCTCGCTGTCCTGGACTGCCGCGCCCAGGCCGATCTCGTGCTCCTCGAGGGCGGTCCAGCCCTGCCAGGTCGTGAACTCCACGCCCTTGTCCTCGAGCAGGCGCAGGATCGAGTCGGGGTCGCGGTCCGGGGCGCTCGGGATGCGGTCGGCCTCGAGGTCCTCGAGCAGGCTCGCGACGGTCTCCGCGGCGTCGGACTTCGTGGCGCCGATGAGGCCGACGGGCCCGCGCTTGATCCAGCCGTTGGCGAAGAGGCCGGGGATGACCTCGCCGTCGGCCTCGGTGACGCGGCCGGCCTCGTTGTGGATGACGCCGCGGGACTCGTCGTAGGGGACGCCGGGCAGCTCGGAGCCGAAGTAGCCGATCGCGCGGTAGACGGCCTGCAGGTCGTAGTCGACGAGCTCGCCGGTGCCCTCCATGCCGCCCTCGGCATCCAGACGGGTGCGCTCGAAGCGCATGCCGGTGACGCGGCCGTCCTCGCCGAGGACCTCGACGGGCTTGTGCCAGAAGTGCAGGTGCAGGCGGCGCTGCACGGGGCCGCCGTGGGCGTCCGTGGGCTCCTCGCCCTTCGCCTCGCGCTCCTGCTGGGCGTGCAGCCAGCCCTCGAAGGTCGCATAGACCTGCTCGCGGCGGCGGTCGGCGCGGATGGCCTCGCGCTCCTCGGGGGTGATCATCGCGAAGTCGGCCGGGTCCATGACGATCTGCACGCCGTGGGGGTGGGCGAGCTCGCGGGTCTCCAGCGGCGTGAACTTCGACTGCGCGGGCCCGCGGCGGCCGAACACGTGCACGTCGGTGGTGCGCGCGGAGGTCAGGCCCTCGTAGACGTTCTCGGGGATCTCGGTGCGCAGCAGCTCGTCGGCCGACTTCGAGAGCATCCGGGCCGCGTCCAGCGCCACGTTGCCGTTGCCGATCATGGCGACCTGCTCGGCCTCCAGGGGCCAGGTGCGCGGGTAGTCGGGGTTGCCGTCGTACCAGGCCACGAAGTCGGCGGCGCCGTAGGAGCCCTCGAGGTCGATGCCGGGGATGTTCAGCTCGGCGTCCTTGAGGGCGCCGGTCGCGAAGATGACGGCGTCGTAGCGCTCGCGCAGCTCGGCGGCGGTGAGGTCGGTGCCGAAGTCGACGTCGCCCAGGAAGCGGATGTCCCCGCGGTCCAGGATGCGGTGCAGGGCGGTGATGATGCCCTTGATGCGCGGGTGGTCGGGGGCGACGCCGTACCGGATCAGCCCGAAGGGCGTCGGCAGAGCGTCGAAGAGGTCGCACTGGACCTCGAGCTCGCCGGACTTCACCTGCGGTGAGCGCAGCAGCGTCTCGGCGGCGTAGACGCCCGCGGGACCGGAGCCGATCACGGCGAGTCGAAGGGGCTGGGCGGAAGGCTGGTTCGTGGTCATCGCACCTCGGGTTCCCGGGGCGAGCGCCCGCGGGCGCTGCACGCGTCCGGCGAGAGCGGCGTCGCCGTTGGTCTCGATTTACGCACCAGCCTATACGCGAAAATCACTGACCTGCAGACCCCGGGGGCCCGGAGCAAGCGGGATCACGCTCCGGGCCCCCGGGGGACGCATCGGGGCGACGGACCGGCCGACGGGTCGGGGCCGACGGACCGGCCGACGGCCGACGGGCCCGTCGGCCCGACGCGCTCAGACGTCGGCGAGCAACGCCTGGATGCCGGCCTCGTCGAGAGCGGGCTGGTCGGCGTCGAGATCCTGGACCGGCAGCGGGCAGTCGCCGAGGTCGTGGATCGGGAGGCGGGCGCCGCCCTCGCGCATCGACTGGTGGGCGATGATCCCGGGCAGGGTGTAGCGGGCCGCCTGCCAGGCGTTGACCATCGGCTGCTTCCCGTTCGCCACCGCGCGCGCGAAGTCGTCGACGAGGAAGTGGTGGGCTCCCTCGTGTCCGTTGGGCTTGCCCTGGAACTCCGAGGGCAGGCGGTCCTGGTGGTGGGAGCGGGCCGCGCCCGCGACGAAGGCGTCGCGCAGGGTGGGGGAGACGTCCTTCAGGCGGGGATCGTCCAGGCTCATGGTCGACGAGGTGCTGATGAGGTCGGTGACCTCGAGGACCGTCTTCTTGTCGTGCCAGTAGGTGACGTCCACGGTCTCCTCGAAGCTGCTGGTCTCGCCGAAGAAGCGGAAGCGGGACTCGCGCTTGTGGCTGGGGTAGCCCACGCGGCGCAGCTCGTTGGTGCGGAAGGCGCCGCCGTTGTCCATCTCGAACAGGGCGAAGGCGTTGGAGACGTCGTTGTCGAACATCGAGACGTCCTTGTCGAAGACGCCGTCGCCGCGGGTGTCGGGCCGGCCGAGCGCCGAGACCGAGACCGCGTGGCGGTCCTCGAGCACGCCCAGGATCCCGCCGATCGAGTGCGTGGGGTAGAGCAGGGGCGGGTAGGAGGCGGTCGACTTCCAGGCATCGCCGCCGGAGTACTTGTAGGCGTCGTAGAAGCCCAGGTCCATGTCGTGGACGTAGTCGCCCTCGGCGTAGAAGACCTCGCCGAAGGCGCCCGAGCGCTCGATCCGACGGGCCAGCACCACGGCGGCGTTGTACTGGCTGGTCTCGCCCATCATGTAGACCAGGCCCGTCTCCTGCACGAGGCGGGTGATCTCGCGGATCTCCTCCTCCTCGATCGCCATGGGCACCGCCGAGTACACGTGCTTGCCGGCCTGCAGCGCCTGGATCGCGATCCGCCCGTGCGTCCAGCGCTGGGTGAAGATCGCGACCGCGTCGACGTCGGAGGCCAGCAGCTCCTCGACGCTCGAGAAGCGTCCGGCGAAGTGCACGGGGTTCTGCTCGCGCTGCTCGATCGCGTCGATGCGCTCGGGCACCGAGTCCACGGCATAGACCGCGGAGATGTCGGGGTGGGCGCTGAAGAGCTCGGCGAAGTGGGTGCCGAACTGGCCGATGCCCACGATGCCCAGGGTGAACGACATATTTCCTCCTTGAAACAAAGTGTGGGTCACACAGTAGCGCGCACAGTGCGCACGCGGAAGGAGGAATCGAGGGACGGAAACCGACGGGACCGTGGCCGGCGCTCGAAGGCCGGCCGTCGGCCCGGATCCCGGGTGCGGATCCCGGGATCTGGTCCGGGGGATCTGGTCCCGGGCTCGGCGCCCGGGGTCAGGAGCCGGTCGTGACCGGCGCGCCCTCGGAGGGCTGGACCACGACGAAGCCCGGGCCGTGGAAGCCCAGCTGGAAGGACTCGCCGGAGCCGCGGCCGATGAGCGAGCCCATCTTGAAGTCGTTCTTGATCTGCGGGGTGAGGTTCGCCGACCAGCACACCGCCGCCTGCGGGTCCACGTAGGTGGGCTGCTGCGAGCAGTCCAGCAGCATCGGCGGGCCGTCGGACGTCACGGCGACCAGGCCCTGCCCCTGCAGGAACAGGTTGAACAGGCCGCCGGCCATGAAGCCCGCGCCGCCCGTGCCCCGGATGTCCCACTGGATCGAGGAGTCGAAGGCCAGCAGGTTGCGGGTGTTCAGGGTGAGCGCGTCGCCCTCGAGCTGGATCAGGAAGATCTCGTCGGCCCGACGGGCGAAGAACACCTCGCCCTGGCCGCGCACGCGCATGAGGTTCCCGCCCTCGCCCGTGGTCATCTTCTTCAGCAGCTTCATGCCGCCGCCGGAGCCCTGGTACGAGAAGTCCATCTGCCCCTGGTAGGCGACCATCACGCCCTGGGCGGCGATGATCTCAGGGGACTGCGGCTGCAGAGCGCAGCGCAGCATCTTGGAGGACTGCAGGACCCAGCGCTCCTGGGTCTGCTTCTCCTGGTTCGAGGCGTCGAAGAGCGTGCTGCGCATGTGCGGTGTCCTTGTCTGGCGGTGTCCGGCGAGCGGGTCGTGGGGCCGGTCAGGTCGGGCATTCCGGGAGATCGTCTCACGGTCGCGTGGCCGGGGTCACTGGTCGGGCGAGGGGCCGGAGCGGTCGGCAGGTCGGGCCGACGGGTCGGTGGGCCGGGCCGGCCAGCCGACCGGCCCGGCCGTCACGTCGCCAGGGCGCCCTCCCGGGCGAGCTGGTCCTGGAGGGAGCCGGGGAGCACCCAGAGCCGGTAGCCGTAGCTCGAGCCGCCGGTGACCGGTCGGGCGCCCAGGTCCTTCATCGTCGACCCGTTCTTGCAGGAGATGACGAGCTCGGTCGTGAAGGGCCGGCCCTTCGACGGATCGGCGATGCTCACGGTGCGCGGCGAGAACCAGAAGCCCGACCAGTTGAGGATCTCGGCCCTGTTCAGGCCGGAGCTCGCGCACGAGAGGTCGACGTCCACCGGCAGCGGGCCCGTGTCCCCGCTCGCGGCATCCGCCCTCTCGAGGCTCGCACCCACCTTGGCCGGCACGCGCCGTTGCTGATCCTGGTTCGCGTTCAGGGACATCACGGCGGCCCCGACGAGCAGCAGAGCCACGGCAGTGCGCGGGAAGCGCCGCAGCACGAACAGCGCGGCCAGGGCGATCGCCGTCGCCAGCGAAGCCCATATCCAGAAGCGGTTCGCGTTGTCGAGCGACGGCGTCAGCGGACGATGGAAGGGATGCTCGGGGAACATGCCCTGCCAGCTGTTCACGGCCGCCGTGTTCGTCCCCAGCCCGTACCACATGGGCACGTGCGGGGCGACCTTCAGCACCACGGCAGCGGCCCCCAGCACGAACACCACCAGGGCGATGCCGATCATCGGGGCGCTCATCCGGCGCAGCAGCGCCGCCGCGGCCACGATCACGACCAGCGCCGCGACCTGGTCGATGTAGCGCGAATAGAGCCAGGCCTCGAGGCCGTGGAAGCTCTTCCCCCACAGCGCCTCGGGCTGGTACCACCACACCACGCTCATGGCGACGGTGCTCGCGGTGAGTCCGAACAGGAACGCCCCCGGCCCCAGGCGCAGGGTGCGCAGCTCCCGCAGCGTCCACACCACGATCACCACGGACCCCAGGGCGAACAGGCCCGCGGTGCCCACGACCTGCGCCCAGCTCTGGCCCGCCAGGAGCTTCGCGAGCGCCTCGGGCTGGGCGTGGAGGATCGCCTGCATGGCCAGGTCCGTCTTGCTGCTGCCGGTCAGCAGCATGCGGTGGTTGATGGCCGAGGCGATGCGGTCCACGATCCACCAGGACGCGACCAGCGCGAGCACGCCCACGAGCGCCTTCGCGACGCTGCGACGGGTGAAGAACAGCAGCCAGACCACGGCCGTGAGCACGAGCGCGAGCGCGCGCGTGTGCGTGAGGTAGGCGGCGGCGATCGCGCCGACGAACAGCGCCAGGCGCCACCACGTCGGCCGCTTCCAGAGCACGAGCATTCCCAGCGCCGCCCATGCGTAGCAGAACATCAGCAGCGGCTCGCTCATGGCGTAGTCGGCGGGCTCGATCCTCCCGGGCATGCACATGGCCAGGCCGGCGACCGCGATCGCCTGCGGGGTGCTCATGCCCAGGTGGCGGCCGGCGAGGGCCAGCGGGAGGATCGTCGCGACCCCGATGACGTTGCTCAGCACGATCGCGGCGCGGTACACCGTCGCCGGGTCGTGCGTGAACCACCAGATGGGCGTCATGAGGATCGCCCACCCCGGGTAGTAGCCGCTCCCGGAGAGCTTGGGGACGTCGTGGTCACCCGAGAGCATCCGCGCGATCTGCAGCGGATGGATCTCGTCCCACGGGGTGCGCGGCGCCACCGCGCTCTGCGCGACCACCACGTGCAGGGTGATGCAGAGCACCACGGCAGCCCCCGCGAGCGCCCACCACAGGGAGGCCCCGACGGCCGAGCCCGACCTGACGTCGGCCCCGGCCCCGGTCCCCGCGCCGACCTTCTCCTCGGTGCCGGTCTTCTCCCCGGCGCCGCCCCCGGTTCCGACCTTCGCGTCGGCCGCGACCTCGGCTCCGGCCTCGCGCGAGCGTCGCAGGGCGGTGGGAGGGAGCGCGATCTCCGGGGAGCGCACGGCAGCGGGTGAGGACACGGTGACGAACCTCCGACGACGGGGAGACGGGACGGGTGCGGCTGCCCGGAAGGAGCAGGGGCATCAGCGGCGCGGATGGGAGGGCCCGTGAGGCACGGCTGAGGCACGAGAGCCTGCCCCGACCCGGCTCGCGATCCCCCACGAGGCCGGGTGCGGCGTCCCTGCGCGGGACGCCGTGCCACCACCGGGCCGACCATCCGCGACCCGCCGTCGTGAGAATAGCCCGGGCGGCGCCGGCGTCCTGGGAGAGATCGCGCCGTCGCCGCGCGACGCACCAGGACAGCGCCCCGATGCGCGGGAAGCTTCATGCGGAGTTCATCGGGCCGACGCCCGGCGTTGACCGAGCGTCGGACGGGATGCGACATGGGGCACGACGAAGCCGGGCCGCCGCGGCCCGGAAGCGCCGCAGGAGCCGCGCGGAAGCGCCGCGGAAGCGGCGCAGAACAGGACAAGTGGGGCGCCTTCGCTGCGACTTCCGCGGGACGACGGCCGTGTCCTCCCCGCTCGTGGCCTGCGTTCCTGGACAATGGTCCGCAGGCACGGACGAGGGGAGTGGCCGGAGTGGAGCGCGCACTGCGAGGTGTCCAGAAGTTCGGCGCCGTCGCCGTCCCGATCCTGGTGGTCTGCGCCCTCACGGTGTGCGCGACGATGGGCTGGATCGCGCGCCATCCCTTCGATGACCAGGGCGAGCACCTGCTGTTCCTGAGCGCCTTCGACGCTCACACGAAGCTCGTCGTGGGCCTGCTGATCTACACCGCGGTCATGTACGCCGCGCTGCTCACCGTCGTCGGCGGCCTCCTGCGCTTCACGCTCGCGCGTGCCGAGGAGCGCGCGGGCGAGCCGACGGGGTCCTCCCGTCGGCCCTCCCGGATCGCACGGGCCGCCCGCTGGCTGCTGGGCAACTGGTGGCGCCTCGCCCTGCTGCTGCTCGTGATCTGGTCACCCGTTCTGCTGGGCGAGGTGCTCGGCGGGGGCGGCGCATGGGCGGACAGCGACCTCCGGGCCGGCTCCCTGCGCGGCGAGGGCATGTCCGGCCACCGCAGTCCGCTCGTGATCGTCGCTTTCGAATGCGTGCTCGCCATCGGCCGTCTCCTCACCGGGGGCATCGGGGCGGGCCTCGGCGTCCTGGTCCTGGTCCAGCTGGCCGTCGTGCTCGCGGCCCTCGGCCGGGCGGCGGCGCTGCTCGGGCGCTGGGTGCGCAGCGACGGGCTCTGCGCCCTCGCGCTCGCGGTGCTCGTGATCGGCGGTGTCCCGATCGCGCTCTGGTCCCTGTCGCTCTCTCCCGCAGCGGTCGGCGCGGCATCCCTGTGCTGGTTCCTCGCGCTCGGCCTCGACCACGTCCACTCGCGCGAACAGATCCGCGGCGGACGCGTGCTCGAGTGGGCTCTCGCCGCCCTGCTCCTGCTCAGCTGCTCCGCGCTCGCGGTGCCCCTGGTGATCGTGATGCTGGTGATGGCGGTGATCGTGCGCCGCGGCCGCGAGGCCTGGCGCGCGGCGCTGGTCGCGCTCGTCGTGCCGCTGCTCGTGGTCCTGGTGGGCACGCGCCTGGGGGCCTCCCAGGGGATGCTGGGCACGGAGGACCCGGTCGCCCAGCACGGGCTGCAGGCGCAGAGCATCGCCCTCGCGCTGGGCGAGGACCCCGACGCGCTGTCCGCGGAGGACACCGACGCGCTCGGGAAGATCTTCGACGTCGACGCCCTGCCCGACCGCTACGCGCCCGGCGCTCCCGCGAGACTCCTCGAGGCGGAGAACGACACGGTCAGCGCGGCGCAGGCGGAGCAGCTCCCGAGCATCTGGTGGCACCTCGCCCAGAACCGTCCCGGACTCGCCGCCGACGGGATCCTGCTGGAGGTCGCCGACACCTTCGACCCCTTCGCCCACGGCAGGCAGAACCTGCCGGGCTCCGCGGACGACGGAGCGCCCGGCGCGGTCGGCTCGGTCCTCGACGGGACCCCGGGCCTGCGGCTGCTCGTCGAGTCGCCGCTGCGGGTCGTGGCCGTGCTGCTGCTGGGCGTGATCGCGGTCGCCCTGCGCCGCCCCGGCGTCTGGTTCTGGGCGGTGCCGATCGGCGTGCTGACCGTGGCGCTCGCCCTCATGCCGGCCGACGCCTCCGGCGGCGCCGCGCTCGTGATCGGCTGCTTCCTCCCCTTCGCGCTGCTCGCGCTGTCGGCGAGCAGGGAGCTCGTCGAGGTCGGCTCGCCCGACGGCGCGGTGCGCAGGATCCGCCGGGTCACCCGGCGGCGCAGCGCGCCGGGCCGGGGAGCCGACGGCAGGGCGACTGGCCGGGTCGATGGCGCGGCCGGTGGCGGGGCGACGGGTCAGGCCGACGGCAGGGCTGATGGCTGGGACGACGGCAGGGGCGACGGCTGGGGCGATGCCGAGGGCGGTGTGGCCGACGCCAGGAACGGACGAGCCGCCGACTCCAGGGCCGGCGGCTCGGCCGACGCCAGGGCCGACGGCCGGGAGGACAGCGGGGCCGGTGACCTCAGCTGGATCGGCGTGACCAGCTCGCCGCGCGACGGCGGTCCCCAGGGCCGCCACCAGCGGTCCGCCGAGGCCGAGAAGGAGGGCCGCTACGGACCGGTGCGCAGCCTGCCCCAGCGCCCCCTCGCGCCGCCCAAGGGCCTCCACAGGAAGCCCCCGCGGCGGTGAGCCCGCGGCGCTCCCGTCGAGTCGCTGATCCCGGGCGCTGACTTCCGCGCCGATCTGCTGGACCCCGCGCCGCTGCGCGGGTCGCGTGGAGACTCAGCCTCGCCGCGAACGACGCTGCCACCAGCGTCGACGCGAGGTGGGGTCGTGGTCGGAGGAGTTCGAGGAGTTCGAGGAGCCCGAGGAGTTCGTGGAGTCCGGGGAACCTGGGGAGCCCGCCGGGCCCGCTGAAGTCGGCGAGCTGCCGCCGCTCGACTGCTCTGCGTCGCTCGGCTCGTCCTCCGATGTGACCTTCGGGCCGTCGCCTGCCGGGCGCGCGGCCGTGTCGGCGGCACCGTCGTCCTCCTCGATCCAGACGTCGGTCCAACCGATGTCGGACTCGTCGTGCGGACGGAAGGGACGGCGCTCGCCGATCTCCTCGGTGACGTCCTCGAGGTGGATCTCCCGGGGTGGACGCACCTCTTCACCGCGATGCGGCACCGGGCACGTCCAGAAGTACGGGCAGCCGGGACATCCGGCGAGCTCCGCGTCCGGCGCGACCTCCCGCTGGACCTGCACCTGGTCCTGCGCCTGCAGGATCCGCTGGCGGGTGTCGTACGGGTTGATGTCCACCGGTGAAGGCTACGCGTACCGGCTCCGCAAGCAGCGGTGACGGCGACGCCGCGCGGCGATGGTCACTCGCTGGACCCGGAACGGGAGGACGGGAGGGATGGCATGTCTGCCGACGTCGACGGGAAGGGGCATCCCAGAACGACGGCACGGGACGCGGCAGCACGTGATGCGCCCCGAACGTCGCTGAGGCCCCGGTGTTGGCCCGAACAGTGCTTGGGAACCGGAGCTGGCCCGAACAGTGCTGCGCAACGGTCGTTATGGGCGCTCAGAACGACAACTACGTAGCATTCAACGGTCCGGCCAGCCCGAGATCGGCCCGAAAGGTGCTGCGGACCGGGTGCTGGCTCGAACAGTGCTGCGTACCGGTCGTTATGAGTGCTCAGAACGACAACTACGTAGCACTCAACGCTTTTCCTTGTAACCCCACGGCCCCAGCGTGCGAGCCGACGCCGGGCGGGGGCAGGGCCGGGGAGCGGGCGCCGTGCATCCGGGTGCCGAGCACCTGGGCGGCGGACACTCCGGCAGGATTCGAACCTGCGACACGCTCCTTATGGGGGAGCTGCTCTACCGGGCTGAGCTACGGAGCGGTACGGCCTGCACGCCGAGAACTCGTGTCGAGGTCGACGAGGGATCCCGGCAAGGCGACCGACGCGCGGGATCGACGTCGGCGGCCATGCGCGCCATCCCCGAGGACGACGCGCATCCATGGTGCGCAGGGAGCCCCGTGCCGTGCCACCCATGGGACACACGGCGACGCACAGCGAGACCGGCGCCCAACCTGAGCCCGAGCCCGAGCCCGAGCCCGAACCCGAACCCGAACCCGGACCCGAGTCCGGTCCCAGTCCCAAGTGTCCTGGCGCGCTCGCTCAACCCCGCCCACTCAGCGCAGCCCGCTCACGCCCGCCCGCTCAGCCCTGCGCTGCGGCGCGCGCCGCGGCAGGGAGGGCCTGGGCGATGCGGTCGACGATCTGCTCGTCGTGCGCGGTGGAGACGAACCAGGCCTCGAAGGCCGACGGCGGCAGGTAGACGCCGCCCTCCAGCAGTGCGTGGAAGAAGCGGCCGAACGCAGCCGTGTCCTGGTCCTTCGCGTCCTCGTAGGTGGTCACGGGCTGCTCGCGGAAGAACACCGAGAACAGGGTGCCTGCGGTCTGGATGACGTGGGGGACGCCCGCGGTGGTGAGGGCGTCGGCCACGAGCGACTGGAGCGTCGAGGAGGTGCGTGCGAGCTGCGCGTAGGCGGCGTCGTCGAGCCCGGCGAAGGTCGCGAGGCCCGCGGCCGTGGCGAGCGGGTTCCCCGAGAGCGTGCCCGCCTGGTAGACGGGCCCGAGCGGCGCGAGCAGATCCATGAGGTCGGCGCGGCCGCCGAAGGCGCCCACCGGGAGTCCGCCGCCGATGACCTTGCCGAAAGTCATGAGGTCGGGAGCCCAGTCCGAGCCTCCGACAGGAGGAGCGCCTGCCCCGTCGGCCGCACGGGTCCCGCCGGCCGTCGGCCCGTCGATGCCGTAGTAGCCTTCGGCGCTCGCGCGGAAGCCGGTGAGCACCTCGTCGGTGATCAGCAGCGCGCCGGCGGCGTGGGCGGTCTGGGCGAGGAAGGCGTTGAAGCTCTCCGGCGGGGTGACAACGCCCATGTTCGCGGGCGCGGCCTCGGTGATGATCGCGGCGATCTCCCCGCCGCGCTCGGCGAACAGGGAGGTCACGGCGTCGCGGTCGCCGTAGGGCAGCACGATCGTGTCGCGTGCGGTGCCCTCGGTGACGCCGGCGGAGCCGGGCATCGCGAAGGTGGCGACGCCGCTGCCGGCCTCGGCGAGGAGGGCGTCGACGTGCCCGTGGTAGCAGCCGGCGAACTTCACGACGACGTCGCGGCCGGTGGCGGCGCGGGCCACGCGCAGCGCGCTCATGGTGGCCTCGGTGCCGGAGTTGACCAGGCGCACCTTCCGCAGCGGGCGCACGCGGCGCACGAGCTCCTCGACGAGGCTGACCTCGCCGGTCTGCGGGGCGCCGAAGGAGAGGCCGCGACCGGCGGCCTCGCGCACGGCGTCGACGACGCGCGGGTTCGCGTGCCCCAGGATCATCGGCCCCCAGGAGCCGACGAGGTCGACGTACTCGTGGCCGTCGGCGTCGGTGAGCAGCGCGCCGGAGGCCGAGGCGATGAACGGCGGGGTGCCGCCCACGGAGCCGAAGGCCCGCACGGGCGAGTTCACGCCGGCGGGGATCACCTGCTTGGCGCGGTCGAACAGGGACTCGGAGGTCGTCTCGTCCAGGGTCATGGGTGCTGTCTCCTTCAGGGAGTGCGGACGGGTGGGAGTGCGGGCGGCGCCGGGACATCGGGCGGCGCCGGGACGTCGAGCGGTGCCCGAGCCGGCGGCGGAGCGGGGTCTCAGACGAACGGGCGCAGGTGGGCGGGCAGTCCGTTCTGGATCCAGCCGGCGACCTCGGAGGCCCAGTAGGTGAGGATCATCGAGGCGCCGGCGCGCTTGAAGCCGAGCAGCGATTCCATGATGGCGCGGTCGCGGTCGATCCAGCCGTTCGCGCTCGCCGCCTCGATCATCGCGTACTCCCCGCTGATCTGGTAGCTGCCCACGGGCACCGGGGAGGAGTCGGCGATGTCGCGCAGCACGTCGAGGTAGGGCATGCCGGGCTTGACCATCACCAGGTCCGCGCCCTCGTCGACGTCGAGCTCGACCTCGAGGCGGGCCTCCCTGCCGTTGCCGGGATCCTGCTGGTAGGTGCGGCGATCGCCCTCGAGCGAGGAGTCGACGGCCTCGCGGAACGGGCCGTAGAACGCCGAGGAGTACTTCGCGCTGTAGGCGAAGATCGAGACGTCGCCGAAGCCGGCCTCGTCCAGGGCGTCGCGGATCGCGGCGATCTGGCCGTCCATCATCCCCGAGGGGCCGATCATGTGGACGCCCGCGCGGGCCTGCGCGAGGGCGATCTCGCGGTAGCGCACCAGGGTGGCGTCGTTGTCGACGCGGCCGCGGGAGTCCAGGACGCCGCAGTGGCCGTGGTCGGTGAACTCGTCCAGGCAGAGGTCGGCCATGATCACGAGGTCCTCGCCGATCTCCTCGGCGAGGCGCGCGATCGCCCGGTTCACGAAGGAGTCGGGGTCGCTCGCGGCGGAGCCCACCGCGTCCTTCGTCGCGGGGACGCCGAACAGGATGATCCCGCCGACGCCCCGGTCGGCGGCCTCGCGGGCCGCCTCGAGCAGGGAGTCCTCGGTGTGCTGGACGACCCCGGGCATCGAGGTGATCGGCACGGGCGCGTCGATCCCCTCGCGCACGAACATCGGCAGGACCAGGTCTGACGGCCGCAGCGTGGTCTCGCGCACCAGGGAGCGCATGGCCTCGGTGGTGCGCAGGCGGCGGGGCCGACGGGCGGGCGAGAGGTGGGCGGGAAGCTGCGCGCGGTAGTCGGCGACGCGCTGATCAGGATCGATGGAGGTCATCGGGTGTCACTCCTTCGGGGCGGCGGGTCGGGTCGGGCTGGTCCGGCTCGTGGAGCCGGTGGGGCTGTCGAGGCTGGTGGGTGGGGGAGTGGTGGTCTCGGGCGCGAGCGCGAGGTGCACGGCGCGCGCGAGCGAGGGGGCGTCGGGGTGCTCGGCGCGCGCGTCGACCCGGAGCCCGGCGTCGACGGCGGCCTCCTGGGTGGGGCGGCCGATGACGACGACGGCGGTGCGCGGGTGCACGCCGATCTGGGCGGCGCGGCGGGCGATCATCGAGCTGGTCAGCACGATCGCGTCGAAGCCGCCGCCGGGCAGGTCGCGCTCGACCTGCGCGGGCAGGGGTGCGTGCTGCGGGTGGTAGGCGTCGATCTGCTCGACCCGCATGCCGGCGCCCTCGAGGCCCTCGCGCACGGTCGGCGCGGCGGCCGACGAGGCGGGCAGCAGCACGCGCGGCGCGGGAGCGCCCGGGTCCGGGGCCGGGCCTGAGCCTGGGCCCGGGGCCGACGAGCCCCCGGCGTCCCGATGGCGGCGGACCGCCTCGACGAGCGCGGCCCCGGATCCCTCGGCGACCAGGTCGACCTCGAGGCCGGCCTCGTGCAGGGCGCGGGCCGTCGCACCGCCGACGGCGACGATCTCGGTGCCCGCGGGGACCCGCAGACCCACGGCGACGAGCGAGCGCACGGTCGCGGGACTGGTGATGACCAGCAGGTCGTAGGCGCCGCCGGCGAGGCGGTCGAGGGCGGGGGCGAGGTCCGCTGCGGGAGCGGGCTCGATGCGGACGAAGGGCGCGCGCACCACGTCGTAGCCGGCGATCTCGAGGAGATCGGTCAGGTCGTCCCCGCGCCCCTCGGGGCGGGGGAGGAGGACGCGGTCCCTGCTCACGATGCGGCGTCGCCCCCTGCGGTGCCCGGCCCTGCGGTGCTCTGTCCTGCGGTGCTCTGTCCTGCCGCGCTGGACCCTACGGCGCTCAGCACGCGGGCGGCCCCGGCGTCGAGGAGGTCGGCGGCGAGGTCCTGGCCCAGGCGCACCGCGTCGGCCTCGAGGGCCGCCGGGTCGGCGAGGTCGACGGGCGTGCTGCGGGTGCCCTCGAAGACCTGGGTGCCGTCCTCGGAGATCGCGAGGCCGCGCAGGGTGAGCACGGGGCCCTCGGAGGCGTCGTCGGCGCCGCCCGAGCCCGCGCCCGAGCCCGCGCCCGAGACCGTGCCGAGGGCGCCGACGGGCGCCGAGCAACCGGCCTCGAGGGTGCGCAGCAGGGAGCGCTCCGCGGCGACGGCCGCGCGGGTCGGGGCATGGTCTGCCGCGCGCATGCCGGGCTCGAACCAGGCGCCCGCGGAGGTCTCGGCGCATTCGACGGCCAGCGCGCCCTGGGCGGGCGCGGGCAGCAGCACGTCGGGGCTCAGGAACTCGCTGATCACCTCTCTGCGGCCCAGGCGCAGCAGGCCGGCGGCGGCGAGCACCACGGCGTCGAGGTCCGCGTCCTCGCCGAGCGCGCGGGCGAGCCGCGTCTCGACGTTCCCGCGGATGCCCACGACCTCGAGGTCGGCGCGGGCGCGGCGCAGCTGGGCGGCGCGGCGCGGGGAGCCGGTGCCGACCTTCGCGCCCTGCGGGAGGGTCTCGAGGGTCAGGCCGTCCCTGGCGCAGAGGGCGTCGCGGGCGTCCTCGCGCTCGGGCACGCAGGCCATCACGATGCCGGGGACGGGCGCGGTGGGAAGGTCCTTGGCGGAATGGACGACGACGTCGACCTCCCCGCCCAGCAGGGCCTCCCGCACGGCGGTGACGAACACGCCGGTGCCGCCGATCTGCGCGAGCGGGCTGGTGCGGTCGACGTCCCCGTGCGTGCGCACCCGGACGAGCTCGACGCGGTCCTCGCCTGCGACGCGCCCGGCGATCTGGCCCGACTGGGCGAGCGCGAGATCGGATCCGCGGGTGCCGACGCGCAGCACGGGGGCCCCGTCGGCGCTCACGCCGGGACCTCGGAGCCTGCGCGCGACTGCTCGGCGTGCGCGGCCTGCTCCTCGGCGATGAGCGCGAGCATCTGCTCGTCGTCCTGCATGGCGTGGGCGATCTGCTCGACTGTGTCCAGGGGCGTGCCCTCGACGGGGACGGGGCGGGCGTGCGTCGAGCCGTTCAGGCAGCACAGAGCGCCGCAGGTATCCTCGACGACGCCGAAGTCGGTGACCGCGCGGGGGCTGTGCCCGGGCTCGACGTGCTCGCGCACGAGGTCCACGAGGCCCTCGACGAAGCGCTCGTCGGTCCCGGAGGTCGCCACGCGCGTGAACGCCAGGCCGAGCTCCTCGGCGGTCTCGGCGGCCTCGGTGTCCAGGTCCCAGACGACCTCGACGTGGTCGGTGACGAAGCCGATCGGGACCACGATCACCGCGTCGGCCTCGTCGTGCTCGCGGATCTCGTGCATGCGGTCGTTGATGTCGGGCTCGAGCCACGGCACGTGCGGAGCGCCCGAGCGGGACTGGTAGACGAGCTCCCAGTCGGGCGCGGCGATCGCCGGGCCCCCGTCGGCCGATGCGCCGTCGGTCCCCCCGAGCTGCTCCATCACCCAGCGGCACGCCGCGAGGTGCTGGGCGACGTACCAGCCGCCGACGTCGTCGGCCGACGGGTCTGCTGCGTCCTTCTCGGCGGGGCCGGAGGCGCTGGACATGACGTGGGGGATCGAGTGCGTGGAGAACAGCACCCGGGTGCGGGAGGCGTCGTGGCCGGCGTCGCGCATCTGCGTGATCGCCGCGCGCACCCCGTCGCGCACGGGCTCGAGGAACCCGGGATGGTCGAAGTAGGCGCGGATCTTCTGGATCTCCATCTCGCCCACGAGATCGTTCGCGACCAGCGCCTTCGCGTAGTCCTCGCGGTACTGGCGGCACGAGGAGTAGGAGGAGTAGGGGCTCGTGGCGACCGCGAGCACCCGGCGGTGCCCGTCGGCGCCGATCCGCCCGACCACGTCGCTCGTGAACGGCGCCCAGTTGCGGTTCCCCCAGTAGACCGGCAGGTCGATGCCGGCCGCGGCCAGCGCGCGCTCGAAGCGGGCGATCAGGTCGCGGTTCTGGTCGTTGATCGGGGAGCGACCGCCCAGCTTGCGGTAGTGCTCGCCGACGACCTCGAGCCGCTCGTCCGGGATCCCGCGTCCGCGGGTGACGTTGCGCAGGAACGGCACCACGTCCTCCTGCTGCTCCGGCCCGCCGAAGGAGGCGAACAGGATGGCGTCGTAGGGGACGTCCTGGGGGAGAGGTGCGGGGTTCTCGGTCATGGTGACCTCCGGGTCGCAGTCGATGCCCTGGCGGGGCGGCCGGGGCGGAAGGGAATCGGGTGGGTGCGGGAGGGGATCAGACGAGGATGGCGGCGACGTCGTCGGCGGCGGCCAGGCGTCGGCCCACGTGGAAGGGCAGCTCGTCGCGCACGTGCAGGCGGGCGCCGGTGTAGCGCAGGGCGCGCATCATGTCGACGAGATCGTGGAGGTCGTCGGACTCGAAGGACAGCAGCCACTCCCAGTCGCCGAGCGCGAAGGCGGCGACGGTGTTCGCGTGGACCTGCGGGTAGGTGCGGCCCAGAGTGCCGTGCTCGATGAGCATGTCCCGGCGCTCCTCGTCGGGCAGCAGGTACCACTCGTACGAGCGGGTGAAGGGGTAGACCGTGACCCACTGCTGCGGGGTGCGCGAGGGGGAGAGGAAGGCGGGG
Source organism: Brachybacterium kimchii (assembly GCF_023373525.1). Classification (NCBI taxonomy): domain Bacteria; kingdom Bacillati; phylum Actinomycetota; class Actinomycetes; order Micrococcales; family Dermabacteraceae; genus Brachybacterium; species Brachybacterium kimchii. The sequence goes on along the minus strand of NZ_CP097218.1, from coordinate 2,291,017 downwards.
GCGTGAGAGCGGGAGAACTCGGCCTCGCGGTGCACGCCGACGGCCGACCACGAGCGCACCAGGCCCTCGGCGGCGCGCGTGCGCTCGAAGCGGCGCAGGGCGTCCTGCAGGGCCTCGGGGGTCTCGGCGTGCATCCACAGCATCAGGTCGGACTCGGCGCGGAACAGCGAGGCGTCGTAGATGCCGCGCACCACGGTGCCCTCGGCCTCGATCGCGGCCACGACCTTCTCGATCTCCGCCGCGACCTGCTCGCGCGGGGCGTCGGCCGCCTCGACGCGCGTGAACACGGTGTACGAGGTGTACCGGACCGTCTCTCCGCCGGAGGGGGCCGACGGGGTCGAGGCGGCCGACGGGGTCTGGTGGGTGTCTTCGCTGCTCATGATGTCCTTCCATCGTGTCGGACGAGGGCGTCGAGCCCCGTCCCGGCGCGCCATGCGCCGGTCAGCTCCAGCGGCAGCCCAGCGCTGCCGAGGATGCGGTCGAGGTCTTCGAGGGCGGCGCGGTGGCCCGGGCGGGCCTGCCGCATGGTGCGCCGCCAGGTGACGGTGCGCGCGGCCCGCAGCTGCTCGCGGGTGAGCGCGGTGCCGAGGATCGCGGAGGCGTCGGCGAGGGCGAGATCGGTGACCTGCTCGTCGGTGAGGGCGTCGTCCCCCGGCAGCACCTCGCCGGGGCGGCCGTAGGACAGGCGCAGCACGTGGGCGTGCGGTCCGAAGCGCTCGCGCGCGGCGCGCTCCACGTGCTCCCACTTCGCGCTCGCGTGGGTGAGGCCCTTCGCGCGGATCCCGCGGGTGCCGGGTGCGACCAGCGCTCCCGTGCCCGAGGGGAAGGAGTCGAGCTCCGGGGCCTCGAGCGCCAGCAGCACGAGGCGGACCGCGACGGCGGGGCTCGGCGGGATCGCGCGGGCGACCTCCGCGAGGCTGTGGTCGGCGTCGGTGTCAGCGCCGGCATTGGTGTCGGCGCCGGCATCGGAGCCGTCGACCTCCACGGCTCCGTTCCCGAGCAGCAGGTCGCGTGCGGTGCCGGGGTCGGTCGCGATCACGAGATGGTCGGCGGCGAGGGTGCCGGCGTGCGCGCCCTCGAGGCGGACCTGCCAGGCCGCGTCGGTGCCGTCCTGCTGGAGGTCGGTCGCATCGGCGCCTTCCGGCGGGACGCTGCCCCACCGCACGCCGACCGCGCGGGTGCCGCTGAGCATCGTGCCGCCATGGGACAGCAGATCGTCGGCCAGAGCCCCGGGCAGCAGCGCCATCGTCGGGTCGAGCGCCCGCACCGCGGTGCCCGCGGAGGCATGGGGCTGCGGACGCAGGCGGCGCACGGCCGCGGCGAGGGAGCCGGTCTCGCGCACGGTCTCCTCGAGGCGCGGCAGCACGCTCGCGAGCTCGAGGGTGTGCGGGTCGGCCGAGTGCACGCCGCCGATGATCGGGGCGACCAGGCGCTCCGCGACGCGGGCGCCCATGCGGCGCCGCACGTACTCGGCGACGCTCACGCCCTCGGCGAAGCCGTAGGAGGCGGGGAGGAGACGCTCGGCCCAGGCGCGCAGCGCGCCCGTCGTGCCGAGGGCCGCGCGCACCTCGCGGGACAGCGGATCGCCCGGGATGCCCAGCAGGCCGCCGGGCGGGGAGCCCAGCGCGCCGGCCTCGGAGACCACGCGGGAGCCGAGCCCGGCGCGGGGGCTCACGACGCGCTCGTCGAGGCCGAGGTCCCGGAGCAGGGCGTCGACCGCGCCGGAGGCGGTGCCGTAGGCCTCGGCGCCGGCGTTGACCACGAGGTCGCCCAGGTCGACGCCGCGCACGGCCCCGCCCACGTCCTCACGACGCTCGACGAGGGTGACGCGGGCCCCGCCGCGCGCATGCCGGCGCGCGGCCAGGAGCCCGGCGAGGCCTCCGCCGAGGACGAGGACACGGGTGCTCACAGCGCGTCGGCCTCCCGAGTGCTCTGGGTGCTCGGGGCCTGGTCCGTCGAGGACGGTTCGCGGGCCGCGGAGGACTGCTCGTGGAGGTAGGCGACGAGGTCGGTGAGGACCCCGGGATCGGTGTCGGGAGGGACGCCGTGGCCGAGGTTCACCACGTGACCGGGCGCGGAGGCGCCGCGGGCGAGGACCGCATCGGCCTCCGCGTAGCGGGCGTCGGCCCCGGTGAACAGCACGGCGGGGTCGATGTTGCCCTGCACGGGCACGTCGCCGCCGAGGAGGTCGATGGCCTGGTCGAGAGCGATCCGGTGATCGACGCCCATCGTGGTCGCGCCGGCCGCGTGCATCTCGCGCAGCAGGTGGCTCGCGCCCACGCCGAAGTGGATCCGCGGCACGTCGAGGTCGGCGACGGCGCCGAGCACGGCCGCAGAGTGCCGCTGGACGTGCGCCAGGTAGGTCTCGGCCGAGAGCGCGCCGACCCACGAGTCGAACAGCTGCACGGCCCGGGCGCCCGCGGTGACCTGGGCGCGCAGGAAGCGCCCCGAGAGCTCCGCGACCCAGCCCGCGAGGCGGTCCCAGGCGGCGGGATCCTCGCGCATGAGGGCGCGGGTGCGCAGGTGATCGCGGCTCGGGCCGCCCTCGACCATGTAGGAGGCGACGGTGAAGGGGGCGCCGCAGAAGCCGATGAGCGGGGTCGCGCCGAGCTCGGCGGTCACCAGGCGCACGGCCTCGCGGATCGGCTCGAGCGACTCCTCGAGGGAGTCGTCGATCGGGGGCAGGGCGTCGATGTCGGCGACCGTGCGGATCGGGTGGTCGAAGACGGGGCCCCGGCCGGGGACGATCTCGACGGCGAGGCCGGCGATCTTCGCGGGCACCACGATGTCGGAGAAGAAGATGCCCGCGTCCACACGATGGCGGCGCACGGGCTGGAGGGTGATCTCGGCGGCGAGCTCGGGCATGAGGCAGGCCTCGAGCATGCCGGTGCCCTCGCGGGCCTCGCGGTACTCCGGGAGGGAGCGACCGGCCTGGCGCATGAACCACACGGATGCGGGCGTCGCGGGATCGACGGCTTCTCCGCGCAGCCGACGCACCAGGGTCGGGGTGTCCTGCGCGGTGGCCTGCGGGGCCTGCGCAGTGCCCGGACGGGCGGCGGGGGCGGGGCTCATCTGATCTGACATCCTGTCGTGAAAAGTGGCTCTGACGTGCACGATCGCCGTGCCCTGCCATTGTGCCCCCACCCCGTGGACGGTCCGCGGGAGGAAGGTCCCGGGGTGGTCAACACCTCACCGGCCCACGGGCGGCCCGGGCCTACCATGGAGTGATGCTCGCCGCCGTCCGTGCCACTCATGAGCACCTCGATCTCGGGGTGCTGGACGTGCTCACCCGCGATGCGGCCGACCTCCCCGAGGTCATCGAGAACCTCAACGCCGACGGGGGGCCGCTCGACGGCTGGGTCGTCATGTCCACGTGCAACCGCCTCGAGGTCTACCTCGACACCCAGCGCTTCCACGACGGGCTCGACCTCGTCGTCGAGGCCGTGAGCGAGACCAGCGGCCTGGACGCCGAGCTGGTCTCCGTGTGCTTCGAGACCGCGATGGGCGCGCCCGTCGCCGAGCACCTCTACGAGGTCACCGCGGGGCTGCGCTCCGTCGTCCTCGGCGAGGCGGAGATCGCCGGACAGGTGCGCGCGGCCTTCGACGCCGCCCGCGGCGCCGGCCACACCACCGCGCAGCTCAACGACCTCTTCCAGATCGGCTTCCGCTTCGCCAAGCGGGTCGCCTCCCGCACCCCGGTGGGCGCTGCCGGCCGCTCCGGCGTCGCGATCGCGCTCGACCACGCCGTCGGCCTCATCGGACCGTTGCATGACAAGGACGTGCTGGTCATCGGCACCGGCGCCTACGCGCGCCTGGGCGTCGCCGACCTCACCCGCCGCGGCGCGGGCCGCGTGCGCGTGCACTCCGGCTCCGGGCGCGCCCTCGGATTCGCCGAGCGCCACGGCATCGAGGCCATCCGCGCCGACCAGCTCGGGACCGCGATCCGCGAGGCCGACCTCGTGCTCGCCTGCTCCGGCCGCGGCACGAGCCTGTTCCCCGACCACTTCCGGGACGTCGGCCCGACGCTCATCCTCGACCTCGCCCTGCACTCCGACCTGCACCCCCTGGTGCGCCACCTCAACGACGTGCAGGTGCTGGACCTCTCCGACCTCACCATCGAGATCGACGAGGAGGCCGCCCCCGTGCTCGAGGCCGCTCGGCAGATCATCGCCGACGGCGTCGCCCAGTTCACCGCCCGCCAGGAGTATCGGCGCGTGGACCCTGCGATGGCCGCGCTGCGCCGCTCGCTGGGCGAGGCGACTGACGCGGAGGTCGCGCGTCTGCGCCGCGGCGGCAAGGGCGAGGAGGCCGACGACGTCGAGCGGTCGATCCGCCGCATCCTCGCGAAGGTCATGCACTCGCCCACGGCCCGCGCCCGCGAGCTCGCCGAGCAGGGCGACGCGGACAAGTTCGTGCAGGCCTTCCACACCATCTTCGGCGTCGACCTCGGGGAGGCCGACGCCCCCGCCGAGGGCGACCACCTCACGAGCCCCTGGGTCCGGCTGGACCGCACCGTCCCGCCGGAGGCCGTGCGCGAGGGCGCCCTGCTGACGGGCGGGACGCCGGGCGCTCCGGCGGACGCCGGGTCGGCTGGTTCCGCGTCGTCGGCCGCCGCGTCGGGGGCCGACGGGACGGCAGCAGGAGAGGGCGCCGCTCCCGCCGCCCCGACTGCCGACACCATGAAGGCCCTCGCCAAGCTCGCGCGCATGGGCGTGCAGGAGAACGTGCGCCAGAACCCCTCGGCCTGCCCCCTGACGCCCGCGCAGCAGCAGGCGTTCCTCGAGCAGGTCGGCCACGGCCGGTCCTGACCCGTCGCATCCCCTGAACCGGAGGACCCGATGACCACGCCGAGTCCCACCACCGCCGAGCTCTACCCGCGCCTCGCGGCCATGCTGACCGGCCCCGACGCCCCGAACGCCTTCGATGCCGCCGTCATCGACGTGCGCGCCGATCTGGCGATCGCCTGCGCCCGCGAGGGCCGCGCCGAGGACGCCGCCCTGCAGGTCGAGGAGCTCGTGAAGGACTGCCGCCGCGAGCTCACCGGGGATGATCCGCGCACCGCCCGCGCCGAGGAGGCGAAGGCGGAGGTGTGGCGCCTCATCGAGAGCGTCGGCGAGAAGAGCTGAGGTCGGTGGTGGCGGGGGCCGATGAGGTGCCGGAGACGCTCGGGACACCGCGCCTGCTGCTGCGGCCCGCCCGCCCCGAGGACGCCCGCGTGCATCGCACGCTCTGGACCGAGCGGGATGCGCGAGTGCCCGCGCATCGCAGGATCGACGCCCTGGGGCACCCGACGCTCGCCGAGATCACCGCAGACCTCTCGCGCCGTGCGGACGCCGTGCCCGGAGCAGCGCGCTCACCGGCGCTGGACTCGCTGGGCCTGCTCATGGTGGAGCGGTGCCACGAGGGGGATGCCATCGGGTACTGCGGCCTCATCGAGGAGGACGACGCCGAGGGACCGCAGATCGCCTACGAGCTCCTGCGCGCGACCCAGGGCAACGGATACGCGACCGAGGCCGCAGGGGAGGTCGTCCGCTGGGCTCGGCGCGCTGGTCACGATCGCCTGCGCGCGACGGTGTGGGACTGGAACGTCGCTTCGCTGCGCGTGCTGGCGAAGCTCGGATTCGAGGACACGGGCACCGTCACCGCGCGTTCCCCTCATGGCCTCACTCTCCTGCTGGTGATGCGGCTCTGAGAAGCCCCGCGTCGTCCGCGATGAGCTGGAGCACCTCGCGGGTGGTCTCCGCCTGCACGGTGGGCCGCCAATCCCGTCCCTGCTCGTCCCACGACCTGCCATGGCGCACCCAGCCGGTCGAACATCCCGCGGCGCGGCCGCCGGCGATGTCGGCGTCGGGATGATCGCCGACCATCCACACCGCTCCGGGGTCCGCGGCCGACCCGAGACGCTCGAGCGCCGCGTGGAAGATGCCCGCCGACGGCTTCTTGACCCCGACCGATTCGGAGATCACGACGTGGTCGACGAGGTCGCCGATCCCGGTGAGCTCGAGCTTGCGGGACTGCTGCTCCGTGCGTCCGTTGGTCACCACCACGATCGGGATGCCGGCCCCGCGCAGGCTCTGCAGCTCCTCGACCACACCGGAGTAGGGCTCGATGTAGGGGAGGTGGCCGCGCCTCAGCTGCGAGACGAGCTCCTCCGGGTCGGTGCTCAGGCGCAGCCTCTCGCGCAGTCCGTCGGCGAGGACGCGGCGTGGAGCGTATCCGTGCGCATCGGCTGTGAGCAGCCAGTCCAGGTCCTCGCGACCCCCGCCCAGATCCTCGACGAAACTCGTCGCCCAGCGCGCGAAGCCGCCGTCGCGGTCGATGAGGGTGTTGTCGAGGTCGATCAGCAGCAGCATCCGCCGAGACTACCGAGCATCCCTCGCCGGAGACCGTGCGCTGCGTTCGCCACGCCCCGCGTGGCCCGCGCTCCGTGACCCGCGCGCTGTCGGGAACGCCCCGTAGAGTCGTGCCGAGCATGCGTCACCAGTGCGGATGCCATCAGCGCGGGCGGCGGGACGCCGTCGGGGAGAGAGGACGTCGGATGGAGCCCGAGCACCGCGGGATGAGCGCCCTGGACCTCACTCGCCACGTCGCCGTGATGGCCGTCGTGAACCGGACCCCCGACTCCTTCTACGACAAGGGCCGCACCTTCGTCCTCGACCAGGCGGTCGAGAGCGCCGTGCGCGCCGTCGAGCGCGGCGCCGACTGGGTGGACATCGGCGGCGTGCCCTTCGGGCGGGGCCCCGCGGTCTCCGTCGAGGAGGAGATCGAGCGCGTCGTCCCCGTGATCGAGCGGCTCACCGCCGCTCATCCCCAGGTGATCGTCTCGGTCGACACGAACCGCGCCGCCGTCGCCCGAGCGGCCCTCGAGGCGGGCGCCGCGGTCATCAACGACACCAGCGGCCTCACCGACCCGGAGATGGCGCGCGTCGTCGCCGACGGCGGTGCGCACGTGATCCTCTGCCACAGCGCCGGCAGGCCCCGCGAGGAAAAGCCCGCCGCGCACTACGAGGACGTGGTCGACGAGGTCCGCGACGCGCTGCTGGACCAGGTCGCGCGCGCGGAGGCGGCCGGGATCCCGCGCGAGCGGATCATCGTCGACCCCGGGCACGACCTCGACAAGAACACGCTGCACTCCCTGGAGATCACGCGCCGGCTCGAGGAGCTCGCGCAGATCGGGCTGCCCCTGCTGGTCGCGGTCTCGAACAAGGACTTCATCGGCGAGTCGATCGACCGGCCGCAGGGGGAGCGCCTGGCGGGCTCGCTCGCCGCGATGACCGTGTGCATCCTGAAGGGCGCGCGCATCGTGCGCATGCACGACGTCGCCGAGACCGTGGACGCCGTGCGCATGACCGAGGCGATCCTGGGCCTGCGCGATCCCGTGCGCCTCGAGCACAACATGCATCCGACGCACAACGTCTGAGCTGGTCGGCGCCGCCTCACCAGATCTTCGTCAGCGCCCCGCCCTTGTGCATCGCGACGTGATCGGTCTTGTCGCTGCGGATCTCGTACTGGGGATCCTCGGGGCTGCAGTGCCGCGTGCGGCCCTTGAACTCGACGTCCTTCTCGTGGACGTCGGTGATCACTCCGGAGACCTTGCCGGCCTCCGAGTTCCACTGCACGTGGTCGCCCTTCGCGAAACGAGTCATCGTGCGCCTCCCATCGGCCGAGGAGCTCGACGGGGGGCCGTCCCGAGTCCGACCGGGGGCCGATCGTCGGCCCCGATCCTCGTCCCCTCGGCGGATCCATCGTGCCACGCAGCGCCTGTACCCTCGGCGGCATGACGCTCGCGGGCCTGCTGACCTTCTTCGGCCTCGCCGTCGTCACCATGGACGTGCTGGGCGGCGTCATCGCCGCCACGTTCCTCGCGCGCGGGATGCGCCCCCTGCACCTGCTGTACTTCCTGGGCGGATACGCCGTCGCGGTGCTCGCGGTGACACTCGTGCTGAAGCCGATCCTCGTGTTCGCCGGCCGCTGGCTCGCGCCGGTCCTCGACTCCGGCACGCGGGTCTCGGTCATCCAGCTGGTCGTCGGGTGCGCGCTGCTCGGCTTCGCCGCCTACCAGTGCCGCAGCGCCCTGCACCCGCGCCCGCCGAAGGACCACCACACGATCGACCAGGTGGGTTCGCTCGCCGTCGGCGGCTTGCTGCTCTCGCTGACCACGTTCGCCGACCCGACCTTCACGATCGCGGTGGGCCTGGCGATGCAGACCCACAGCCTGCTCGAGGAGATCGTGCTGCTGGTGGCCTGGAACCTGATCTACCAGCTGCCGCTGGTCACCGTCACCGTGCTCTCCCAGTTCGGACTGCACACCCGTGTGCTGCGCGCCCTCGAGAACTTCTTCGGCCCGCGCCGACGGATCCTGCTGCTGATCTTCTCGGGGCTGCTGACCCTGGGCGGCCTCGTGGTCATCGTCGACGGGATCGTCGCCCTGACCAGCACGCACCACTCCTGGTTGCAGTCGCTGCTCCTGCTGCGCTCGGAGCATGCGGGCTGATCAGCCCCGGTGCCCCGGGCTCAGTCGCCCAGGATCTCCCCGTTCTCGTCGAGCCGGACCTCGCGGCCCTGACGCGCGGAGGCGTAGCAGGCGTCGACGATGCGGGCGCGGCTGAGGCCCACGCCGCCGTCGTGCTGCGACCAGGACGCCTCGTCGCGCACGTGCTCGAGGAAGCGCTCGACCACGGCGCCGTGCCCGCGGCCCTCGGGCGCGGTGACCGGGGTGTCGGTCGCCTCCTCCCCGTCGCCCGTGAAGATCGTGAGCTCGCCCGAGGGCGCGTACCCCTCGACCTTCAGGTCGGCGCCGCCCTCGGTGCCGTAGAGGGTGATGCCGAACTGGTCGGGGGTGGCGCGGTGGGTCGCCCAGCTGGTCTCGAGCATGATCGAGCCGCCGCCCTCGAGGCGCAGCAGGGCGCTCGCGAGGTCCTCGACCTCGTAGGCGGAATCGGTGCCGGACTTCGTCCCGCCGACGGCTCCGCCCAGGCCCCTCGGGCCGAGCTCGGCGTGGGTGACGGCGGAGACGGCGGTGACGCGCGGCTCGCCCATGATGTGCAGGGTCCAGTCGAGCACGTGCACGCCGAGGTCCACGAGGGGTCCGCCGCCGGACATCTCGGCGTTCGTGAACCAGCTGCCCAGCGCGGGGATCCCGGCGCGGCGCAGCCACATGGAGCGCGCGTGGTACGGACGGCCGACGGTGCCGTCCTCGACCGCGGCCGCGATCGCCTCGATGTCGCCGCGCCGACGGTGGTTGAAGACGACCTCGAGCACCCGGCCGGCCTCGCGGGCGGCGTCGACCATGGCCTGGCCCTCCTCGCCAGTGCGGGCGATGGGCTTCTCGCTGAGCACGTGGGCGCCCGCGCGCAGCGCGCCGATCGCGATCGGCGCGTGCAGGAACGTGGGCACGGCGACGCTGACCACGTCGAGGTCGCCGCGGGCGACCATCGACTCCCAGTCGCGGTAGGTCGCCTCGATCCCGTAGCGCTCGGAGAGCTCGGCGCGGACGTCGTCCTCCATGCCGGCGATCGCGACCAGCTCGACGCCGGGCGCCGCGTCGTAGGCGGCCATGTGCTGCTGGCCGGCCCAGCCGATGCCGACGACGCCGGCGCGGATCGGGGTGTTCTGAGAGGTCATGGGGGAGCGTCCCTTCCGTCGGCGCTGACAGGCGACCCGGAAACCTCGGTCTGGTGGCGGGTCGCCCCGGCAGGAGGAGTTGATTTCGGGTCTATAGATAAGTGCGGTGACGACCTTATCACCGCGTCAGCGCTCTCTTCGTGGCGAGCTGCGCAGCTCCTCGAGCGCCCACTGGTACTGGCCGGGGGTGCGGCCCACCAGCGGGATGAAGGCCCCTCAGCCCCGCAGGAACTCCTCGCATGCCCGGGAGAGGTGCAGCGAGTCGGCGACGGCGCACATCTCGCGGGCCGAGTGCATGGAGAGCAGGGTGATGCCCACGTCGATCGTGGTCATGCCCAGCCGGGTCGCGGTGATCGGGCCGATGGTGGAGCCGCAGGGCATCGCGTTGTTCGAGACGAACGCCTGCAGCGGCACGCCAGCGCGCTCGCAGGCCTCGGTGAGCGCGGCGGTGCCCACGGCGTCGGTCGCATAGCGCTGGTTGGCGTTGATCTTGAGGATCGGCCCGGCGCCCAGGCGCGGACGGTTCACGGGGTCGTGGCGCTCGGGGTAGTTCGGGTGGGCGGCGTGGCCGGCGTCGGCCGAGAGCACCATCGAGCCCGCGAGAGCCCGGCGCCGCGAGGCCTCGTCCCCGCCGAGTGCCGCGTGCACGCGCACCAGCACGTCCTCGAGGAACGGCCCGGCGGCGCCCGAGCGGGACGCCGAACCCACCTCCTCGTGGTCGTTGGCGACCATGAGGGCGATCGGGCGCTCGCCGTCGGCCGCTCCTGAGCCGGTCTCCGCGCCGGGGCCGGCCGCCGTGGCGGCGCCGGCCCCCGCCCCGCCCGCGAGCCGCACGAGCGCCTCGACCTCGGCGTGCACGGAGGAGAGGTTGTCCAGGCGGCCCGAGGCCAGGAACTCCTCGCGGGCGCCGAAGAAGCCGGGCGCCTGCGCGTCCGCGGTGACCACGTCGGTGCCCAGGATCTCCGAGCGCCGCACGCCCGCGCGCTCGGCGAGCAGGCCCAGCACGTCGACCTCGCCCAGGCCGAGGATCGGCTGCATGTGCTTCTGCGGGTTCAGCGTGAGGCCGTCGGCGTTGACCCCGCGGTCCAGGTGCACGGCGAGCTGCGGGACCCGCAGCAGCGGGCCGGTCGCGACCAGCACCTCGCGGCCGCCGCGCAGCACGAGCCGTCCGGCCAGGCGCAGCTCGCGGTCCAGCCACGAGTTCAGCAGCGCCCCGCCGTAGACCTCGACGCCCACCTGCGCGATCGTCTCCGCGGCGAGCTGCGGGTCGGGCTTCACCTTGAGAGCCGGGGAGTCGGTGTGCGAGCCGACGATCCGGAAGGCCGTCCCCTCCGACGCCTCCGCGGGCGCGGACCAGGCGATGAGCGAGCCGTCGCGCAGCACGAAGCGGTTGCCGCGCACCGCCTCCGCATCCCACTGCTCCGTCTCGTCCAGCGCCGTGAACCCCGCGGCCTCGAGGCGCCGTGCCGCCTCGCGCACGGCGTGGAAGCTCGAGGGGGAGGCGGTGACGAACGACCCCAGGTCGGTCGCGAAATCGCGGGCCTCGTCGGTGGGGTGGACGGCGGATTCGGCAGGTGCGGAGGTCATGGGCTCATCGTTCCACAGCGGGCGGGGCCGTGAAGGCGGCTTCGGCACCGTCCTCAGCACCGTCCGGCAAGGATCAGCCCCCGTCGGACGCCTCTTCCTGCGGGGCCTCCGCGTCGGGGTCCTTCATGGCGAGGGTCGCGTCGATCTGCTCCTCGAACCAGTCGTCCATGGTGCGGGAGAAGGCGTCGGTGAGGTGGTAGCTGTCGCGGTAGACGAACACGTTGCCGATGATCGGCGAGCAGCGGCCCTTCGGGCACAGCACGTCGGTCGCGGGGTCGGCGATGCGGATCGGCGCGTACGGGTCGTCGCTCGCCCGGTAGGCCGAGGGGTTCTCGGCATCCATCCGGTTCTTCATGTCGTCGCCGCACTCGGCGTCGGCCTGCGCCGCGTCGCCGCCCTCGCGCAGCACGTCGAAGGAGCAGTCGAAGCGGTTGCCGGACTCCTCCTTCTTGGGCCAGCGCGGATTGTCCCGCAGCAGCAGCACGGGGATGCCCCGCTCGGTGGTCAGCGGAAGTGCGCTGTCGAGGTTCTCGCGGTCGGATTCGGTGTCCGATCCGCCGTCGAAGGAGGTGCGTGTGCCCATCGTGATCAGCACGTCCGGGTCGACGCCGTCGATGAGGGTCTCCCAGGAGGTGTTGACGTCCTCGCACTGGTTGGTCGCCGGGTCCGTGGTGAAGGTGCAGCCGCTGTGGCCGATGTAGTAGACGGCCCAGTTCCTCTCCTTCGCGATCTGCTGGATCGCGCCCGTGTACTGGCCGGCGTGGGAGTCGCCCGCGAGCGCGACCGTGAGGTCGGGGTCGCCGTCGGGCGCGGGGGTATATCGGCAGGTCACGGTGTCCGGGAGGCCCAGCTCCTTCTGGCAGTCCTCGGCGTAGGTGTGCTCGGAGGGCTTCGTGACGACGTCGGGCGAGGGGATGGTGGCGCCGAAGCCGTCGGTCATGGGGTCCACGGTCCACTGCGCGCCCGGGTTCGGGACTGCCGGCGCGGCAGGGCCGCCGCCGTCGCTTGCTCCGGCGTCGGCGTCGGCGTCCTGCGAGCCCTGGGCGACGGTGAGCGAGCGCTCGCCGACGGCGGGGAAGACGGCCTGGGAGCCGACGAGCACCACCACGAGGCTCACCGCGACCGCCGCGAGGGCCCTGCGCGGCCGCGCATCGAGCCAGGCCGAGCGGCGGATGGGCGTGTCGACGAGACGCGTGAGCAGCCACGCGACCAGCAGGGACACGGCGAGCACCCCGGCGCCGTCGAGCGCCCCGGCGCGCTCCTGCCCGGTGAGGGCGAGCCAGCCGATGAGCAGCGGCCAGTGCACGAGGTAGAGGGCGTAGGCGATCGATCCGAGGAAGGCGACCGGGCGCAGCGAGAGGAACGCGTCGGCGCCCCAGGCGCGGCCCGAGCGCCCGGCGAGGATGACCAGGCCCGCCGCGGCGAGAGGCCAGATCGCGATCCAACCGGGGAACATGCCCTGCACGTCCACCAGCGCCCCGCACGAGAGCAGCGCCGCGAGACCGACCCAGCCGATCACCGCGCGCGCCGCCGCGAAGCGCGGAGGGGTCGCGGCCGAGGTCGTCGCGCCCGTCGCCCGGTCGATCCGCGGCAGCATCAGACCCAGTAGCGAGCCGAGCGCGAACTCCCACAGCCGCGCCGCGGTGTCGAAGTAGGCGAAGGTCTGGTTCGACGCCGTGGAGACGATCGACCACACCAGGGAGATCACGATGACCAGCGAGAACATGCCTGCCATCAGCCGGCGCGGGTGGGCGCGCAGCACGGGCACGCGGCGCATCAGCAGGGCGCCGAGCGCGAACAGCAGCGGCCAGAGGAGGAAGATCTGCCCCTGGATCGACATCGACCAGAAGTGCTGCAGCGGGGAGGCGGCCGCGGCGTCGTGCGCGTAGTAGTCGACGCTGTCCGCCGCGAGCACGTAGTTCTGGATGTACAGGGCGCTCGCCCACGCCTGGCGCTGCACGGTCGCCCAGATCGTCGGCGGCAGCACCGTGAACGCGAGGATCAGCGATCCCAGGATGGTGACGACCGCGGGCGGCAGCAGGCGCTTGAACGTCTTCAGCCAGTAGCGGGGCACGGCGAGCGGACGGCCCGACTCGAGACGCCGCGCGAAGGAGCCCGTGAGCAGGAAGGCAGAGATGAACAGGAAGACGTCGACGCCGCCGGAGACCCGCCCGAACCAGATGTGGTACACCGCGACCAGCAGGATCGCGATCGCGCGCAGCCCGTGGATCTCGACCCGGAACGGGACCGAGAGGGCCGGCTCCGACGGGCGGGGCGGCGGGGCGGGGGCAGCTGCGGTCCGCTCCGCGGGCGCAGGCTCGGACGGCCGACGTGACGGCGATTGCTGAGGTGGTCCGGGCGCCGCGGGTGCCGCGGGCGCCGGATGCGTGCGTCCGCGGGTGGCGCGGTCGAGATCGGCGTGAGAGGGGAGCGGCCGCTCGTCGTGCACGGTCGACTCGGTGCGGGGAGCCGTGGTCCAGGCGTCGGGGGCCTCGTCGACGGGCGCGGCGGCGCTCGGGTTCGTCCGCGGAATCTCGGCGGCGTCGTCCGTCGCGGCCGCGTCGTGCTTCGGCGCGGCGTCGTCCTCCGCGGGAACGTCCTCCGCGGGAACGGCGGCCGCGGGAACGTCCTCCGCTGGGTTGTCGTCGGCGGAGACATCGTCCGCGGTCCCCTCGAACTCGACGGGGTACCCGAGATCCGCCGTGGCGTCGCCGGGTTCGAGCCAGGCGTCCAGGGACTCGGGATGGACGTGCGCGTAGTCGGCGCGAGCGGGGGGCGTCTCGGCGGAGGACTCCGCGGATGCGGCGGCGGAAGGCTCCGCGTCCGGGGAGGCGGGTGCCTCGGGCGGCGGCTCCTCGAGGTGTCGGGCGCGCCGGCCGTGGCGGCGAGCGGGCGGAGGAGTCGGCGCGTCCTGCGCGGCGGGGGTCGGCTCCGGCGGCGCATCCTGCCCGACCTGGTCGGCGAGAGGCCCGTCGGCCCCTGGCTTCTCCCCGAAGCCCGGGGGCGTCTCATCACGAGGGGTGCCTCGGCGACGGCCGTGGGCGCGCGGTGCCGACCGCGCGTCGTCGTCCGACATCCGTCCCCCTTCGTCAGCGCGCCCATCCGTCGCGGCATGCATGCGGAGGCGAGCGCACAGATCCTATCGTCAGCGCGCACGGCGACCGAGGGCGAGCGGCGACTCGCGAGCGAGCCCCGCCCGGAGGGCTCTCGCGATGTGCATATGCGCAGGCCAGGACGACGCCCGGCGCGAAGGCCGCAGCTCCGTCCAGGCGAACGGGCTCGGTCCCGGCCCGACGGGCGTCCCGTGGGAGACTGTGGAGGTGCCGAGCCCCATGCCCTCCCCGTCGTCCGATCCCGCGAAGCCGGCCCCGTCGGACCTCTCCCCGGACCCCAGCGGCTTCGCGATCACCGCCCGCCACGGCGAGAAGGCCCGCGCCGGGGTGATCCGCACCCCGCACGGGGACATCGCGACCCCGGCGTTCGTGCCCGTGGGCACCAAGGCGACCGTGAAGGCCGTGCTCCCGCAGGCCGTCGCGGACCTCGGTGCGCAGGCAGTGCTCGCCAACGCGTACCACCTTTACCTCCAGCCCGGCCACGACCTGGTCGACGAGGCGGGCGGCCTGGGCACGTTCATGAACTGGCCCGGCCCCACCTACACCGACTCCGGCGGCTTCCAGGTGATGAGCCTCGGCGCGGGCTTCAAGAAGGTCCTCTCCAGCGAGTTCTCCGGCGGCGAGAAGGCCCGCACCGCGAGCGGCGAGGACGACGCCGTCGCCGAGGGCAAGGAGCGCCTCGCGCACGTCGATGACGACGGCGTCACCTTCCGCTCCTTCATCAACGGCGACGTCCACCGCTTCACACCCGAGATCTCCATGCAGATCCAGCACGGGCTCGGCGCCGACATCATGTTCGCCTTCGACGAGCTCACCACGCTCATGAACTCCCGCCCCTACCAGGAGCAGGCGCTCGAACGGACGCGGCTGTGGGCGATCCGCTGCCTCGCCGAGCACCGCCGCCTGACCATCGAGCGGGACACCAAGCCCTACCAGCAGCTGTGGGGCGTCATCCAGGGCGCCCAGTACGAGGACCTGCGCCGGCAGGCCTCCCGCGACCTCGGAGCGATGGAGGTCGACGACCAGGTCTTCGACGGCTTCGGCATCGGCGGGGCGCTCGAGAAGGAGAACCTGGGCACGATCGTCGGCTGGGTGACCGATGAGCTGCCCGAGGACCGCCCCCGGCACCTGCTGGGGATCAGCGAGGTCGACGACCTGTTCATCGCCGTGGCCGCGGGCGCCGACACCTTCGACTGCGTCTCGCCCTCACGGGTCGCTCGCAACAGTGCCGTCTACACGCGCACGGGCCGGGTGAACCTCACCGGCTCGCGGTACAAGCGCCAGTTCGCGCCGATCGACGAGACCTGCGACTGCTTCACCTGCACGCACTACACCGCCGCGTACATCCACCACCTGTTCCGCGCCAAGGAGATCCTCTCGGCGACGCTCTGCACCATCCACAACGAGCGGTTCGTGGTGCGCCTGGTCGACGAGATCCGCGCCTCGATCGCGAGCGGCGACTTCGAGGCCCTGCGCGAGGAGCGCACGGGCGCGTACTACGGCGAGGCGCGGTGAGCGGTCCCGCGGAGGCCGGCTGCTAGCTGCGCGGCTGCGATGCGCGCCGAGCGCCGAGGTCAGCGCTTCTTCGCGGCGCGAAGCACGACGATCCCGCCGACGATCACGAACGCGCCCTCGATGACGTGGCGGATCACCTCGACGATCACCATCACCACGAGCAATCCCCGTGCGGCGTCGAAGCTCCCGTCGTGGAGTGCGGACTGCAGTGCGGCCTGCGCGATCGCAGTGATGATCAGTCGCGTCACGACGCCGCACACGAGCGGAGCGAGGATCAGTCCGCCGCCGATCCGCACCCGCTGCGGGCCGACCACGAGGAAGTAAATGGCGGCTGCGAGCAGGGCGATGCCGACGATCACGTTGAGGATCACGAGCAGCACACCGCCCACGGCGAAGCCGGTGACTCCCGCCTCGGAGCCCTGATAGCCCGCCGAGTACCCACCGACGGTGGTCACGATGATGGCGATCGAACGGATCAGCAGGAACAGAGCGCCGAGGGTGATGACGATGATTGCGAAGGTGCGCGTCAGCCGGCTGCGATCCGGCGTTCCCGCCGGTGCGTAGACGGGCATCGAGGCATTCCCCGGAGCGTAGAGGCCGCCCTGCGCAGTCGGCTGAGGAGCGGCGTAGGGCGACGGCTGCTGCGGCGGGGCGCCGAACGGCTGCGGCGCGGGGGAGGGCTGCGACTGCGCGGGCTGCCCCCACGGGGAGGGCTGCTCGGTCGCGCTCGGTCGGCCTGCGTCCGGCTGGCCCGTGTTCGGCTCGCCCGTGCCCGGCTGGGGAGCGTCCGTTGATGCGGCGCTCTGCTGGGGCCAGCCCTGCTGCGGCTCGTCCTGCTGCGGCCAGCCCGACTGCTGAGCCCCCTGCTGCGGCCAGCCCGGCTGTGCAGCGCTCTGCTCCGACGTGCTGCGGTACGGGTCGTACGGCTGGGCGGCCTGCTGGCCGCCCCCATGCTCGCCGTATCCCTGCTGCTCGTCGGGGGCCTGCCCGTACCCCGGCTGGTTCTGCTGCGGATCCGGCTGCCCGTAGCCCTGCGACATGTGCTGTTCTCCCTGCTCTGGTCGGCCCTCGTGCGGTTTCAGCCTATCGGGCAGGTCACGTCGCCCAGGTCGCGATCGACCAGCGCGGACATGTCGATCGCGCCCCGCGCGCACCGTCTCTGCGATCACCGCGCCGGACCGGCTCTCCGCCAGGGGTGAGCAGCACACGCAGCGGGAGGTCGGGTCACGGCATATATGACACGTGACCCGACCTCCTGCTGCGCGAAATGCACGGGGCGCCGGACAACCGGACCGCGGACGGGTCAGCGCGCGGCGAGCTCGAATCGGAAGCTCACGGGGGCGGCGCCCAGCACGTACTGCGGCAGCGGCTCGGGGCCGCAGGCCGCGGAGCCCACGCCGTGCAGCGCCGCGGACAGCGTCACCCAGGTGAGGCTGTCGGATTCGAGGGCTCCGTCGTGGGCCTTCGCGTCGAGCTCGGCCGTCGACCACGGGCGCACCGCCAGTCCCAGGCCCTCGGGGGCGACGACGTCCACCTCGTGCCCATCGCCTCGCACCGCCGCGCGCACCACGCCCGCGCGGTTGCCGTTCTCCTGCGGCATCACGTAGCGGGTCTGGAGGTCGGTGACGGAGGAGCGGTAGGTCGCGAAGGTCGTGCCGCCGCCGGTGTCCGGGTAGGACTCGTGCGGCCCGTAGCCCGTGTACTGGACATCGTCGAGGTCATCGGGGACCGCGAACGTCCAGCCCACGCGGGGCAGCGGCAGGTCCTCCGGCCAATGGGCCGAGGGCTCCACGTCCACCTGCACCGCGACGCGCTCGCCGTCGCTGGACCAGCGTTCGGTGACGTCGGCGCCCAGGCTGGACCCGTCCAGACCCAGACGCTTGCGGAGCACGAGCACATCGCCCTCGACATCGGCCGAGACCAGTCGCAGCCGGGCCACGTCCAGACCGATCCGCTTCCACCGCGTCTCGAGCGCCACGGACGTGAAGGCGCGCTCGTTGTCCACGGGAGCCCGGTACAGGTCGACGCCCGCGTGAGAGACGTCGACCGAGCCGACCTTCACCAGGCGGCCCAGGTCGTCGAGGACTGCCGGGCCCACGCGCCAGCTGTCACGGCCCACGGCCGCATCCGGAGGGATCGGCGCGACGAGCTCGCCCAGGCCCTCCTGCTGCGCGGAGAGCGCGTCGCGATCCACATGGTCGGCGGCGACCACGAGGTGACCCGCCGGGACCGGCCCCTCCTCCTTGCGGGTCAGCAGGCGCACGGTCAGCGTGGGCCCGTCGCCCTCAGGCAGGGGCACATCGGCCGACGCCCCGGGCGCGAGGTCCGGCAGCGCGAGCTCCTGCCAGGTCTCCTGCGCATCGAGCGAGACCTCCGCGCGCAGATGGTCGAGGTTGCGGAACGCGTAGCGATTCGTCATCCGCGCCGCGCAGGCGCCGGATCCGTCGCCCCCCGCCCCCTCGAGGATCTCGAGCCCGACGGGAGAGAAGTGGTGCTTGGCGTCGAGCAGCGCGGGGGAGGGGGTGCGGTCGGGCAGCACGAGGCCGTCGGCCACGAAGTTCGCGTCGTGCAGGCGCTCGCCGAAGTCGCCGCCGTAGCCGTCGATCGCGCGGCCCTCCGCGTCGGTCGTGGCCAGGGCGTGGTCGATCCACTCCCAGATGAAGCCGCCCTGGATCGCCGGGTACTCGTGGACCAGATCGAAGTACTCCTTCAGGGAGCCGGCGCCGTTGCCCATCGCGTGCGCGAACTCGATCCACAGGAACGGCTTGGTGAGCGCCGGGACGTCGTCGAAGGCGTCGTCGGCCGCATCCACGCCGAGGTGGCGCAGCATGCCGACCAGCTGCTTCCTGTTCTCCGCATCCAGCGCGCGCTCGCCGATCTGGCGGGACTGCTCGTGGCTGGGGTACATGAGCGAGAAGAAGTCCGCGTCCAGCGCCCGGTAGTCCTGCTCGTAGATGACCGGACGCGTGGGGTCGACCTCGCGGACGCGCTGGATCATCGCGGTCGTGTTCCGGCCCGTCGACGCCTCGTTCCCGATCGACCAGATGACGATCGACGGGTGGTTGAGGTCCCGGCGCACGAAGCGGTCGGTGCGCTCGAGCAGGGACTCCGTGAACTGCGGGTCGTCGGCCGGTCGCTTCGCGGCGCCCGTGGAGTCCTCACCGGTGGTGTCCGCGTGGAAGCCGTGCGCCTCGAAGTCGCCCTCGTCGACCACGTACAGCCCGACCTCGTCGCACACCTCGAGGAACCGCTGGTGGGGCGGGTAGTGGGAGGTGCGCACCGCGTTGATGTTGTGCTGCTTCATGAGCGCCGCGTCGAGATCCTGGTTGCCCGGGTGCTGTGTACGGCCGACGAGCCGGTCGACCTCGTGCCGGTTCACGCCGCGGATCTCGACGCGCTCGCCGTTGACGCGGAAGATCTCGCCGTCGATCTCGACGCGTCGGAAGCCCACGCGCAGGGAGACCGTCTCGGTCGCGGCGCCGCCGGATGCGCCCGCGACGCGACCGGCAGCGCCGGCGCCGCCGGCGCCGGCTGCGGCCGTCACCGTCGCGTCGTAGAGGACGGGCACCTCGGCGCTCCAGGGGTCGACGGGGCCGACGTCGATGCTGGTGCCGTCCGCCGGGGCCTCCATGTCGAGTGCGGGGATGCGCACCACAGCGCCCTCGAGCAGCGCGCCGTCGATCCCGGTCGCACGGGCGCTGAGCGTGCCGCGGCCGGTGGACGGATCGAAGTCGACGCGGGTGACGAGGTCGTGGATGCCGCCGACGGGTCGCAGCAGCACGTCCACGCTGCGGAAGATCCCGGAGGCCCACCACATGTCCTGGTCCTCGAGGTACGTGTTGACGCTCCACTGGACCACGCGCACCTCGAGCAGGTGGGCGGCGCCCGCGCGCAGCAGGTCGGTGACGTCGAACTCCTGGGTGAGGCGAGAGCCTGCGGTCACGCCCACCTCGGTCCCGTCGATCCAGACCTTCGCCGCCGAGTCCACGCCCTGGAAGCGCAGGATCGCGCGGGCGCCCTCGGTGAGCTGCCGCTCCCAGTCGGCGGGCATCGCGAGCTCGCGCGAGTAGTGGGCCGTGGGGTTCTCGTCGGGCACGTGCGGGACGTCGACGGGGATCGGGTAGACGACGTTCGTGTACTGCGGGGCGCCGTGTCCCTGCAGCTGCCACAGGCCCGGCACCTCGATCGTCGTCGGGTCGCCCAGGTCCGAGCCGTCGGCGCGGGACCCGAAGCGCACGTCCCACGTGCCGTCGAGACTGATCTCCGGGGCGTCGGAGTGCAGGTGCGCCCGGCCGCGCAGGCGCCCGCTGCCGGCGGGCAGGGCCTCCCACCAGCGATCGGTCGGTGCGGTCACGGGAGCAGCAGTGGTCATCGTGAGGATTCCTCCAGGTCAGATGGGGTCTTCGCGTCGGACCGGGCGCGGGTGGCCGACGGTGGCGCTGGGGCCAGCCTACAGATTCGTGAGCGTTCACGTGAGGGGTGTCAGAGATGCTCGAGGCGCATGAGGCGCCCGAAACAGCACGGGGTCGTCGCCACGGCGCGTGAGTGGTACGAAGTCGTTGCCATGAGCGCCCATGGCAACGACTTCGTACCACTCACGGCCGCGCGCCGCGCCGGCCCCCGCGCGCCCTAGGCCCCGCCTCCGCCAGAGCCGCGAGAAGTGAGAAGTCGTCGTGAAGAGGCGGTTTTGACAGCAACTTCTCACTTCTCGGTGGCACGGGGCGTCGAGGGCTCCGGGCGACGTCGTCCAGCGCCGTCGCGCCCCTCACCCCGTTCCGTCCGCCCCGCCCCGCGCCGTCCCCACCCTCCCCAGTAGACTCGTCGGCCGTGACCACGTCCGAGCCCCAGCCGCAGCACCCGGAGCCCGCGTCGACCCGTGACGATGCCCCGGGCTCCTTCGCCGAGGACGCTTCGGCGACCGCCTCGTCCCTCGCGTCCGCTCCGCTCCTCGCGTCCGCCCCGCTCCTCGGGTCCGCGACCGATCGCCCGCAGACGGTCTCCGCGCGCAAGGACGCCTACGAGCAGCTGCGACGCCTCTCGACGTGGCGTCTGCTGAGCGCGACCAAGGCCCCGGCGGTGCTCGCGATCCTGCAGACGGTCTTCCCCGGCGGCAGCCGTCGCCTGGGGCGCAGCGATCTCGTGGCGCGCGTCGAGACGCACCTGGACCTGCTGCACGAGGACGGCCAGGGCCGCACCGCCCCGGAGTACGTGGACTCGTGGGTACGCGAGGGCTACCTGACCCGGCGCGACGACCCGCAGCACCTGGAGACGATGTTCGAGCCGTCCCCGGCGACGATCGATGCGGTCCAGTTCATCGCCTCCCTCGAGGAGCACCGGCCCACGACCACGGAGTCGCGCCTGCAGCTGGTGCTCCAGCAGTTCGACCGCCTCGCGCAGGAGACGGAGACCGACCGCGACGTGCGGCTCGCGGACCTGCAGCGTCGGCGCGCGGCGATCGAGCAGGAGATCCGGGACCTCTCCGAGGGGGAGCTGCTGCTGCCCGATGCAGGCACCTCCGCCGACCGGCTGCGCGACATCCTGCAGATCGCCTCCGAGCTCTCGGGCGACTTCCTGCAGTACCGAGAGGACCTGCGCGCCGTCGACCTCCATCTGCGCGAGCAGATCCTCTCCCCGGAGGCCTCGCGCGGCGAGATCCTCGAGCAGCTGCTCGCGGGCGACGACCTGCTGGGCCAGTCCCAGGTGGGCCGCACCTTCACCGCCTTCTTCCGGATGCTCAACGACCCCGCCCAGACCCGTCGGGCGCAGGACGTCGTGGACCGTCTGCTCGAGCGCGACTTCACCCAGCACCTCACGCGCGACGACCGCGAGATGCTCGCAAACGTCTTCAGCGACCTCTACGAGCCCGCGCAGGAGGTGCTCGACGTCAAGACCGAGCTGTACCGCTCGCTCGCGCGGTTCGTGCGCTCCCAGGACTTCCGCCAGCACCGCGTGCTGCTGGACCTGCTGCAGGAGGCCCAGGGCCTCGCGCTCGCGCAGAAGGACGAGGTCTCCACGCGCTTCCCGTTCTCGCTGGACCTGCGGGTCGCGCGGGTGCGGATGTCCTCGGTCTCCCAGCACCGTCTGAAGGATCCGACGGACCCGGGATCGCCCGTCGAGGCCGAGGTGCACGACGCGACCACGCTCAGCGTCGAGGTGCTCCAGGACCTGGTGCGCACCAACGACATCGACACTGTGGGCCTCACCGGCTCCGTGAACCGCGTGCGCTCGCTCGCCGGGCAGGCCTCGATCGGCGACGTGCTGCGCGAGGAGCCCGCCCGCCAGGGGCTGGCGTCCGTGATCGGCCTGATGTTCCTGGCCACGCAGTTCGCTCAGGAGCGCGAGGGGTCGACGGAGGTCGTGGGCTGGCGCGAGCTGGACGGCAACGACTACGCGGCCAAGGTCCCCGCCTACTACTTCCTGGACGACGTGCCGGTGGAGTGACGCCGGAGTCCGCCGGCTGCCGGGCCGACGACGGGATCAGCTCCCGAACGGCACGGGATGCCCTGGGATCTCGCGCAGGTGGGCTCCCCGCTCCCGGGTGAGTCGTCCGGGAGGCAGGGCGGTGGCGAGGATCTGCTGCTGGTTCGCGATGCCAGCATCCGCCAGAGCGCGAGCGATGACGCCGACGACCGCCGTCGGCCGTCGGGACGCGCTCAATATCTCGATGGTGCCGCCCAGATCCTTGATCATCTGGTTCTCGGTGAGGGCATCTCCCTCCAGGTCGCCGGTGCGCCGTGCGAAGAAGGAGATCCCGGAGCGCGATCCCGGGTTGATCTGTCCCACCGTGAGCGCCCATGGGGTCGAGGACTGGTGCAGGTAGGCGGCGAGATTGCTCCACGATCGCAGCGTGCCCAGGTCGATGTCGGAGAGCATCACCACGGTGCACGAGAAGAACGGGAGGAAGGGCCCGATGACGATCGCGCGGTCGGTCACCGAGAACGCGTAGGAGCGCAGCACGAGTGCGATGGGCAGGACGGCGAGCAGGAGCAGCAGCACGAAGGAGATCGCCGCAGCAGCCCTGTCGCCCGTGAGGAGGACGAAGCCCGAGATGACGATCACCAGCGCGAGGGGCAGCAGCTTCAGGTACCAGGGCCAGTGCATCCGGAACGTGGCGCGTGTGCGGCCCAGGACCTGTGCGCGGCTCATGCGCGAGCCCCTGGGTCAACGGTCAGCAGGACATCCGCGGGCTCGCGCAGCAGGTCCATGACAGCTCCCTTCGCGCTCATTGCTCGCGCGGGAGGGGATGCCCGGGGATCTCACGCAGGTGCGCGCCGCGCTCGCGCGAGAGAGTTCCCGGCGGCAGGGCCGTGGCGAGGACCTGCTGCTCACCGGCGATCCCGGCGTCTGCCATCGCCCTGGCGATGACGGCGATCACCGCCTCGGGGCTCCGGGTCGCGCTGAGGATCTCGATGGTTCCGCCCCGCGCCTTCACCCTCTCGTCCTCGGTCAGGGATTCGCCCTCGAGCGCGCCGGCTCGCGTCGCCGCGAAGGAGATCCCGCCGCGCGCTCCCCGGTTGATCTTCCCCAGGGTGAGCAGAGAGGGGATTCCTGCCTGATGAAGATAGGCGCTCAGATTCCTCCACGTGCGCATCGTGGACACGTCGACATCGGAGAGCATCACGACGGTGCGGGGGAACCCGGGGAGGAACGGGCCGATCACGATCGCGCGATCGGTGACCGCGAAGGCGAAGGAGCGCAGCACGAGTGCGATCGGGACCACGGCGAGAAGGAACAGGAGGACGAACGAGATCACCGCGGCGAGCCGGTCCCCGGCGAGAAGGATCAGACCATCGATCGCGAGGACCAGCACGAGCGGCAGGAGTCGGAGGTACCAGGGCCAGTGCATCCGGAACGTGGCGCGTGTGCGGCCCAGGACCTGTGCGCGGCTCATGCGCGAGCCTCCCGGGCCGCCGTCTGCTCCGGTGCCTGGCGCACGAGGTCGTCCGACCGACGGAGAAGATCATCCTGCGCCTTCTGCATGGCGGGGATCGCCTCGCCGAGGGCCCTCCCGCGGAACTCCTCGGCGTCCGCGCCGTGCCGATCGGCGGCGGAGACGTCGCGCATGATCCGGGTCCGCACTTCCCGGAGACGGAGCATGCCCTGCCGCATGCGCACGCCGATGTCGCGCAGCTGATCGGTATCGGCGCCGAGGGATGTCATCGCCCCTCCGTCGTCGTGGTGGTCCCCAGGGCCTGGCCGGAGCGGTGCGAATGCCCAGGCGGGTCCGACCGTATGCGGAGACGGGACGAGCGGCCATGGGGAGAAGTCCCCACCGTCCGTCCTGACGGCGGTCGAGAAGGAGCGGCCCGTCGTCTCCCTCCCGCCCCGCCCCGCGACCTCACTCGATCCCGAGCAGCTTCCCGCTCTTGGAGACCTCGGGGTCGGTGCACGAGGCGAGGTCGAAGCAGCAGGGGCGACGCTTGCCGTTGCGCATCTTGTCCAGCGACACCTCGACGCGCCGCGCCCGAGTGTCGGGGTTCTTCGTGGCGCCGACCCAGCGCACCCACTCCCACCGGGCCATGGGCGTGATGTCCTCCCAGACCCCGCCGACGTCGTCGGCGCCCGCGAGCGCCTCGCCGAGATCCTCGGGCACCGACGGCTCGGGCCATGCGGCCGACGGGGTCAGCGCGAAGGACACTTCCTCGCCGTCGCCCCGGCCCAGCACCTCGAGCATCTCCTCGTCGAGGCTGATCCAATGCCCCTTGGCGCCGTCGGGCTCGACGACGAGGTCGAAGGGATGACCGTCGAGTACGGCGGTCACGGCGTTCTGTCCGCGCGTGCGCAGCCGAGCGCTCGCCTCGGCGGGCAGCGGCAGGATCAGGCGCTCGCCGATGGCGCGGATGCGTCCGGTGCCCTCGATCGGCTCTGCTGTCTCGTCGGGGGTCCCGGCCATGTCCCGCTCCGTCCTGCTCCTTGGCTCCGCCGCCCCGTCGGAGTCGACGGGGTCGAGGCTGTCGAGGTCAGAGTACGGCCTCTCCGCGCACCGGGGCCGCGCGCGGGAGTCACGGGCCGGGGCCGCCCGCGGGGGCCGCGCCCCCAGGCCGAGTCGCAGGGACGGGTGCGAGGCGAGCGGTGACGTGTGGGATGACGGACGCTCCTCGGACGCCGCATCCGTGACGGCGCGCTCCCCGCCGGTGGCATCATGGCTCCCCGGCTCCGCCCGCGCGACGAAGCTGTGCAGCGACGACGCTGTCGACCGATCAGTCGCCATCGAAAGGCTTCCCATGTCGGAGAGACCCTCCGCCCCCTCGTCGACCACCGGTTCCTCCGCGGACGGGGCGCCCGCCCCGGCCGGCGCCGACGAGAACACGCGCTCCCTGCAGTCCACGCTCAAGCCCTCCTGGGTGTTCGCGATCGCGCTCGGCTCGGCCGTGGGCTGGGGCGCGTTCATGCTGCCCGTGGACTGGCTGCAGGACGGCGGCACCGCCGGCGCGCTCCTGGGCTTCACGATCGGCGCCGTGCTCATCGGCATCATCGGCATCAGCTACGGGATGATCATCCGCGTGCTGCCCGTGACCGGCGGCGAGCTCGCCTTCGTGCTGCAGGAGTTCGGCCGGCGCCACGCGTTCGTGGTCGGCTGGTTCCTGGCACTCGCGTACGCGTGCATCGTCGCCCTGAACGCGACGGCCGTCGCGCTCGTGTTCCGCATGCTGCTGCCCTCGCTCATGGAGCAGGTGCACCTGTACACGGTCGCGGGCTGGGACATCTACCTGCCCGAGGTGATCATCGCGGCCCTCGCGATCGTCGCCACGGGCTTCATGAACGCGATGGGCACGGCCCTGTCCGGGCGCTTCCAGTTCATCGCCTGCGTGGTGCTGATCATCGCGGTCGTCGCGATCCTGTTGGGTGCGCTGCTCCACGGCATGCAGCACGGCTTCGCGTTCTACCCGGCCTTCCCGGAGGGCTCCTCGCCGCTGCCGGCGATCGCCGTGATGGTGGCCTTCGCGCCGTGGGCGTTCGTGGGCTTCGACAACGTGCCGCAGGCGGCCGGGGAGTTCGACTTCTCGCCCCGCAAGGCGCTGTTCCTCATCCTCGCCGCGATCGGCACGGCGGGCCTGGTCTACCTCGCGATGATCTTCTCGAGCTCCGTCGCGCTGGGCCCGAACGGCGACACCCACCCCGACGCCGCGTGGCCCACGGCGGAGGTGATCGCCGGGATCATGGGCCCGCTCGGCAAGGGCCTCATGGTGATCGCGGTGCTCATGGGCGTCGCGACGGGTCTGAACGGGTTCACCGTCTCCTCCTCGCGCGTGCTGATGGCGATGGGCAGGGCGAAGATGCTGCCGGCGTTCTTCGGCCGCGTCGAGAGCCGGCACCGCACGCCCGTGGTCGCGATCGTGTTCACGAGCGCCCTGTGCCTGCTGGCGCCGTTCTTCGGGCGCTCCGCGCTGCAGTGGATCGTGGACATGACCTCGGTGGGCGTGACCATCGCCTACGGGTACACGTGCCTGGCCGCGTTCAAGCTGGCCCACCCCGCGCGAGCGGGGGAGCACGACGCCTTCGGCCGTGCCCGCCCCGTCTATCGCGCGATCTCTCTGCTGGGCGCGCTGCTGTCGCTGGGCTTCCTGCTGCTGCTGTTCGTCCCGGGCTCGCCGGGGCGCCTGGGCACCCAGCCGCTCGTCGCGCTCGCCGTGTGGGTGGTGCTCGGCGCGCTCTTCCTCGCCGTCCGCCACCGACGGCTGATGGCCGCCCCCGAGGAGGAGCTCGAGGAGGTCATCCTTCACCCCGAGCCGTGAGTGCCGGGCTCGGGTCGGCCCGGCACCGTCCGGCTCTCACGCCGAGTACACGACCTCGCCGTCCTTGACGGTGGTGAGCACCTCGATGCCACGCAGGTTCTGCGGGTCGGTCGCGAGGGGGTCGGCCGAGAGGATCACGAGGTCGGCCCGCATCCCCTCGCGGATCTGCCCCTTGGTCTGCTCCTCGCCGTACTGGTAGGCGGCGTCGGTCGTGACCGCGCGCAGCGCCTCCCAGGTCGAGATGCGCTCCTCGGGGCCGACGGGCGTGCCCTCGCGGCTGATCCGGTTCACGGCCGCCCACACGCTCAGCAGCATGTCCGGGGGCGTGACGGGGGAGTCCTGGTGCAGGGTGACGCGCACGCCGCGGTCCAGCGCCGAGCGGGCCGGGGAGACGCGGCGTCCGCGCCGCGGTCCGAAGTTGCGCAGATGCGCGTCGCCCCAGAAGTACGTGTGGACGCTGAAGATCGAGGCGATCATGCCGAGCCGTGCCATGGTCTCGAGCTGGTCGTCGCGCACGGTCTGGGCGTGGATCATCACCGGGCGTTCGGCCAGCAGCGTCGGGTTCTCGGCGCCCACCTGCGTCACCGTGTCGATCCACTGCTGCGCGGCGGCGTCGCCGTTGCAATGGGCGATCAGCTGGACGCCGTCGCCCGCGAGCTCGCGGGTCCAGGCGAGCACCTGCTCGTCCGAGTGGGCGGGATAGGCGCAGCCGGGATGCTCGTCGCCCGGGACCGGGTCGTAGGGCTCGCTCATCCACGCCGAGCGCGCCTGCGGGGAGCCGTCGAGGATCAGCTTGTACCCGCCCAGGCGCAGACGCCCCGCGTAGTCGCCGGTGAACTCCGCGAACTGCTCGCGCGCCGGGGCGCCCCAGGCCGCGACCGGGTAGACCACGAGGTCCAGCGGGAGCTCGCCCGCCCGTGCAGCCTCGGCCAGGTCCGTCACCGCGTCGGGCGAGGCGGCGCCCTCCTGGGCGGTCGTGATGCCGTGGCGCAGATAGTCCTCCGCGGCCAGACGCAGGGCGGCCGACGCGTCGCCGCCGCCGAGGATGCTGCCCGCGCCGCCCTCCGGGTCGATCGCGGCGAACAGGGCGCCGAGCGCCGCATGCTCCTCGGCGAAGCCGTCGGGGGAGCCGTCGTCGCGGCGGCCGAAGCGCCCGCCCTCGGGGTCGGGGGTCTCGGCAGTGATCCCTGCGGCCTCGACGAGGACGGAGTTCGCGGCGCCCACGTGCATGCTGCGGTGCATGGCGAGGACGGGGACCTCGGTGGAGACGCGGTCGAGGTCCTCGCGCGTGGGGTGGCGCCCCTCGGCCAGCTGCGTCGGGTCGTACTTCGCGCCGATCAGCGGCGAGTAGTCGCCCGCATCGCGCGCGGCGAGACGCTCCCGGAAGGCCGCGACCACCTCGTCGATGCTGCGGGCTCCCTCGAGGTCGACGAGGGCGGCGAGCCGGCCGTGTGCCAGCAGATGGCCGTGGGAGTCGACGAAGGACGGCATCAGAGTGCGGCCTGCGAGGTCCACCTCGGCGGGTTCGTCGGCGCGCTCGCGGAGGTCGGCGAGAGCGCCGACGCCGGTGATCAGTCCGTCCTCGACGAGCACGGCCTCGGGGGCGTCGTCGCGGTCGACCATGGTGAGGATGCGGCCGGAATGGTAGAGCGTCTGCACGCTGCGGCTCCTTCGATGCGGGGGTGAGGCGTCGGCGCGCCGCGCGCGTCGGCCGAGCCACCGTATCGGTGCGGGCAGGACGGTCGCTGGGCCAGGGCCGTCCGGCCCGACGCCCCTGATGCCGCAGTCCTGCGCGGCGCGGCCGATGCTTCCCCCTTTAGTCCCTTCCTACGCCTCGGCTCCGGCCCCGGCCCGTGCCCCGGTGCGGAACCGGGACACGTACTCCTGGAAGTCCCAGCCCTCGCGGGTCGCCGTCCCGTCGAGGAAGTCGGTCGCGGCCTGCCGTCCGGTGCGGTAGAGCTTCTCGCGGTCCTCGTCCGAGAGGTCGAACTGGGTGGGCTTCACGAAGCTCGTGTCGATGAAGATCGTGCGTGCCTGCACGTGCGGGTCGTCGATGTGCATGCGGTCGCGCGCGCCGATGAGGGTGTCCAGCAGGGCGAGCGCATACGAAAGGGCGCCGCGGATGCGGTTCACCGGGGCCGGATCGGCCGGCGGACGGGCCGAGAGCTTGATGCCGAACGTGGGCCAGCGCGGGAGAGCGCCGTCGGCCCGATCGAAGACGCCGACGGGGAAGTTCGAGAGCATCCCGCCGTCCACGAGGTATGCGCGCCGCCCCTGCGAGGTCGCCCATCGCACGGGCCGGAAGAAGAAGGGCATCGCGGTCGAGGCGCGCACGGCCTCGGCGACAGGGAGGTCGGCGGCCGTCATGCCGTACTTGCCGGAGTCGCGGGGCAGCAGCCGCAGCCGCCCCGCCGTGACGTCGGAGGCGGTGACGACCAGGCGGGACGCGCCGGTGTCCGTGCCGGCGCCGGTGGACGAGTCCGCGACGGCGTCCTCGACGGACCGACCGTTCCCGACGGGCCGACCGTTCCCGACGGGCCGGTCGGGCGCCTCGCCCTCGGGGTCCTGGTAGGGGAGATCGGCGAAGGTGAACGGACGGGAGGGATCGGCGGGCCGCGCGTGCTCGGCCAGCTGGTCGGCGAGCCACGTTCCCACGTACCTCCCGTGATGCACGCCCTTGCGCACGAGGATCGCGACCGCCTTGCCCACCAGCGGACGCGTCCACCAGGGGCCGTCGCAGAACTTCTCGTAGTCGATCTCGCGCAGGAGCCCCACCAGGTCTTTGGCGGGCACGTCGGCGGCGACCAGCGCCCCGGCGATCGCTCCCGCGGACGAGCCGGCGACCCGGCCGAAGCGATACCCGCGCTCCTCGAGCACCTCGATCGCGCCTGCGAGGGCGATGCCCTTCACGCCGCCGCCCTCGAGCACGAGGTCGGCGCGGGAGGGCTGGGAATCCGCCTCCGGGGAAGCAGGCATGGAACTCATCATGGCGACAGCCTCTCGCGGACCGACGGGGCCGGGCGTGGAGTCCGCACTGCGGTCCCGGGTGGAGCTGACGAGTTCTGGTGGCGCGAGCGCGACGCTTAGACCCTCGGCGCGCCGTGACCGGTGGTGCCACGCGGGGCGTGGGCACCGTGCTCGCCGACGGCTGCATTTTTGGCAGGGTTCTCGTGGACACCAGTATGCCGCGCTGGACGGCGGAACCTGGCTGCGAGGTCGTCGCCTTCGATTGAAGGGCAAAAGTACGGGCACGAATGCGGAATGGCAGATCGGTGTGCGTAAGGGCTCCTGATCGCGACCTCGGTGCGGATGCTGGCGCTGAACCCTGCACCGACCCGGATCCGCTGAGGGCTGGATGCTCAGTCCGCGATCTGCTTGGCGTACTCCTCCATGTTGTCCTCCTTCAGGGCCGTGCGCAGGGCGTCCATGCCCTTCTCGTCGCTCGCGACGACGCTCGCCCCGCCGGAGGTCGTCGCCGGATCGCCATGCGGCGCGGCGAGGAAATGCAGGTCGCTGCCCCGCAGATTCCTGTTCGAGAGGCCCAGCTTCACGATGGCCTGAGAGGTGAGTCCGTCGTCGGTGGTGAGATACGGGGAGAGGGCGGTGACGGTGTCACGCATCTTCCCCGGGGACGAGAGGGTGTCGCCGCTGATCAATTTCATCGCGACGGCCTTGAGCAGCTGCTGCTGGTTCTGATTGCGGGCGAAGTCGCCTCCGGAGAGGTGCTTGCGCTCGCGGGAGAAGGTCAGCGCCTCCTTCCCGTTCAGGTGCTGCGTCCCGGCGGTGAAGGTCGTGCCGCCGCGCTCGAAGGACTCCGGGACGTTCACGTCGACGCCGCCGAGCGAGTCGACGAGACCTTCGATGCCGTCGAAGTCGATGAGGGCGACGTGGTCGATGGGGGTCTTCGTGTAGTTCTCGACGGTGGTGACTGCGAGGGGGAGACCGCCGTAGGCGAGGGCGGAGTTGATGCGGTCCTTTCCGTGGCCGGGGATGTCGATGTAGAGGTCGCGGGGGAACGAGACGATGTACGCCTCGCCGCCATCGGCGGGGATGTGCACGAGCATCATGGCGTCGGAGCGCTGTCCCGACACGCCTTCGGAGCCCGCGTCCTGCGCGCTGCGCTTGTCCGATCCCAGAAGCAGAATATTCTGCCCGCTGCCGCCGGCCTTGCGGTCACCATCCGACGACCCCTTGTCCAGGCTGACCGTCGTGCGCTTCTGGTAGGCGGAGTCGAGCGAGTGCATGTAGCGGCCGACGATGATCCCGCCGGTGGCGACCAGAGCGGCCACGATGAGGAGCGCGATCAGCACTCCTCTCCAGCGGCGACGGCGGGGAGAGACGGCTCCCGTTCCCTCGGGCAGATCGGTGGGGTCAGACATGGAGCTCCCAGTCGGGGACGGCAGGGGTCAGGCGGCACAATACGGCACGCGGAGCGGGAGCCCGTGCTGCAGGATGGCCCATGTCTGACCGCGGAACTCGGCGATACTCTAGGCACGCCCTCCTTCCCTCGGACCCTTCGCGCCTGCGCAGGATCCTCCGCTCCCCAGCGGTCACTCCCCGAGTCCGGAACTGGATGAGAATTCTTCTGATCAGCCATTACTACGCCCCAGAGTTCGGAGCCCCCCAGCGACGCTGGTCCGCGCTCGTGAGGCGCTTCATCGCTGCCGGTCACCAGGTGACCGTGATGACCCCTGTTCCGCACTACCCGGCGGGTCGACCGACTGCTGACCAGGCCCAGTGCCACCACGTCGGCGGCACCGAAACCGGGATGCACGGGGAGACCATCGTGCGCACTCACTATCTTGCTCACCGAGGGGACATCGTCACGCGCAGCGCGGACCACGCCCTCGCGGCGATAGACGGCCTGCGCAGATCCCTGCTGCGCTTCCGGCGACGGTCCGCGCGGCCCGACGTCATCATCGCGACCGCTCCGGCGATCGACAGCCTGTTCGCCGGCACGATTCTCTCCCGGCTCTGGCGCGTGCCGCTCGTCGTGGAGATGCGGGATGCGTGGCCGGATCTCGTGACGCATGTGGGGGCGGCGGTGCGCCACGAACGGGTATCCGGCGGCGAGGATCCTCCTGCCCCTGATCCCGCCCGGCCCCCGCGGCGTTCTCTTCCGCGCCAGGCGATCGGGGTTGTGAAGGCCCAGGTGCATTTGCTGGTCTCCGCCTGGCAGCGCGACGCCGCCCAGGTGGTGACCACGACCTCTCGCTTCGCGGGCGTGCTGAGGAAGCGCGGGATCGCCCGGGTCGACGTGGTGCGCAACGGCGCGGATCTCAACGTCGTCCAGCCCCAGCGCGACCACGTCCCGGCACATGAAGAGCTGCGCTGCCTGTATCTGGGGAACATGGGGCGCTCACAGGGTCTGGAGACCGTGGTGCGGGCGGCGGCGCGAGTGCACGCGGAGGGCGTGCCGATCCGGGTGCGCTTGGTCGGCCACGGCGCCGAGAGGGAGCGCCTGGACGGGCTCGCTCGGGAGCTCGGTGCGCCGGTTGAGGTGCACCCTCGCATCCCGTACTCAGAGGTCGGCGAGCAGTACGCCTGGGCAGACACCGTGCTGGTCTCGCTGCGCAGCTGGGAGCCGTTCACCTGGACCGTGCCCTCGAAGCTCTACGAGCTGCTCGCGACGGGACGGCACGTCACCGCCCTGGTGGCGGGGGAATCAGCCGACGTGGTTCGGGCATCCGGTGCGGGCGACGTAATTCAGCCGGAGGACGTCGACGCGCTGGTCGATCTCTGGCGGGACCTGCAGGCCGACCGCGAGCGGGTCGCCGTGCGCGCGTCCGGTCGCAACTGGGTGCGCGAGCACGCGAGCGATGACGTGCTGGCGCGCCGGTATCTCGAGATCCTCACCGAGGTCCGGGAGGGCTGAACGGGGCGGTCGACCCTGCACGGCCGTCGGCCTCAACCCGCCTTCGCGGCGTACTCCTCCATGGTGTCGTCCTTCAGGGCGGTGCGCAGGGCCTCCATGCCCTTCTCATCGCCCGCGACGACGCTGGCGCCGCCGGAGGTGGTGTAGGGGTCGCCGTGCGGTGCGGCCAGGAAGTGCATGTCGCTTCCGCGCAGTCCCCGGTTCGCGAGCCCGAGCTTCACGATCGTTCCGGAGTCCAGACCGTCGTCGGTGGTGAGGTACGGGGAGATGTTCTCGACCGCGTCCTTGAGCTTCCCCGGTGAGGTGAGGGTGTCCCGGCTGATCATCTTCACGACGATCGCCTTGAGAAGCTGCTGCTGGTCGCGGTTGCGCTGGAAGTCGCCGTCGGCGAAGGACTTCCTCTCGCGCGCGAACACCAGGGCCTCCTTGCCATCGAGATGCTGTGTGCCCTGGGTGAAGGTCGAGCCGTCCCGCTCGAAGGACTTCGGGATGTTCACGTCGACGCCGCCGAGGGAGTCGACGAGCCCTTGGATGCCGTCGAAGTCGATGAGGGCGACGTGGTCGATGGGGGTTTTCGTGTAGTTCTCGACGGTGGTGACTGCGAGCGGGAGGCCGCCGTAGGCGAGGGCGGAGTTGATGCGGTCCTTTCCGTGGCCGGGGATGTCGATGTAGATGTCGCGGGGGAACGAGACGATGTACGCCTCGCCGCCGTCGGCGGGGATGTGCACGAGCATGATCGTGTCGGAGCGCTGGCCGCTGACCTTCTCGGCCGCGGCGTCCTGCGGGTTCCTCTTGTCCGAGCCGAGCAGGAGAATGTTCGTCCCCGAACCGCTGAGACCGCTGTTGTCGTCGTCGAGGCTGACCACCGTGCGCTTCTGGTAGGCGTTGTCGAGCGAGTACAGGTAGCGACCGACCACGATCCCGACCACGGCGATCAGGCAGAGGACGACGAGCAGGGCGATCAGGGCGGTCCTGCGCCGACGGCGGGGACGGCGACGGATCGCGCCGTCGGCCTCCGGGAGATCGAAGTCCTCGTTCATGGTGCCTCTCGGGAAAAGAGCGGGTACGAGGTGACTTTAAGCCAAGGGATCGCGTAAAGGTAGCGAGGTATGTGGAGGGAATGAGGGGAGGTGGAGTGCGCGTGCGCGGTTGTTGGGCTCGGATTCGCGTCCTCTTTCTCCTGCTCACACTTGATGGACGATCTGGCCGTCCTTGATGGTGGTGAGGACCTCGATGTCACGGAGGTCCTGCGGGGGTGTGGCGAGGGGGTCGGCGGAGAGGATGACGAGGTCAGCGCGCATGCCGGCGCGGATCATGCCCTTGGACTCCTCCTCGCCGTACTGGTACGCGGCGTCGGTGGTGACGGCGCGCAGGGCTTCCCAGGTGGAGATGCGCTGCTCGAGGCCGATGGGCCGGCCGGTGCGACTGATGCGGTTCACGGCGGCCCAGATGCTCAGCAGCATGTCCGGAGGCGTGACGGGGGAGTCCTGGTGGAGGGTGACGCGGACGCCGCGGTCCAGGGCCGAGCGGGCGGGGGAGATGCGCCTGCCGCGGACGGGGCCGAAGTTGGTCATGTGGGCGTCGCCCCAGAACCAGGTGTGGACGGAGAAGATCGAGGCGATCATGCCCAGTGGTGCCATGCGGTCGAGCTGGTCGTCACGGACCGTCTGGGCGTGGATCATGACGGGGCGTGTGTCGAGGAGGGCGGGGTTCTGGGCGCCCACCCGCTCGATGGTGTCGATCCAGAGCTGCGCGGCGGCGTCGCCGTTGCAGTGGGCGATCAGCTGGACGCCGGCTGCGGCGAGCTCGCGGGTCCAGGTCTCGACCTGTTCCGGTGGAATCGTGGGGTAGGCGCAGCCTGGCTTCTCGTCTCCGGGGATGGGTTCGTACGGCTCGCTCATCCAGGCGGAGCGGGCCTGCGGGGAGCCGTCGAGGATCATCTTGCATCCGCCCAGGCGCAGGTGCCTCACGTAGTCCCCCGTGAATTCGTCGTGGGCCGCGAGGGCCTCGGTGCCCCAGCGTGCGATCGGATAGACCACGAGGTCCAGGGGAAGCGCTCCCTTGCGCGCGGCCTCGACGAGCGAGCCAACGGTGCCGGGATCGGCGGCGCCCTCCTGCGCGGTGGTGATGCCATGGCGCAGGTAATCCTCGGCGGCGAGGGCGACGGCCGTGGACGCGTCGGCGGCGCCGCCGGGGACCAGCCCGCCCTTTCCCTCAGGATCGAGGACCGTGAAGAGTGCCGCCATCGCCGGGTGCTCCTCCACGTAGCCGTCCGGGGTGCCATCCGCGCGCCGGCCGAATCGGCCGCCCTCGGGATCGGGTGTGCTGGCGTTGATCTCCGCGGCCTCGATCAGGATCGAGTTCCCGACCGCCACATGCATGCTGCGATGAAGAGCGAAGACGGGCAGATCCGCCGTGACGGCGTCGAGGTCGTCCCGCGTGGGGTGGCGCCCTTCGACCAGCTGTGACGGGTCGTACCGTGCACCGATCAGCGGGGAGGTGTCTCCGGACTCGCGCTCCGCGAGCCGCGCGCGGAAGGCCTCGATGATGTCCGCAATGCTGCGGGTGCCCTCGAGATCGACCAGGGCGGCGAGCATCCCGTGCTGGAGCATGTGCCCGTGGGAGTCGATGAACGAGGGCATCAGTGTGCGGCCTCTCAGATCGACCTCGATGACGCCTGCGCCGCGCCCGCGGAGATCGGCAAGAGAGCCGACGCCGGTGATCCTGCCGTCCTCCACGAGGACGGCCTCCGGTGAGTCATCCTGATCGGCCATGGTGATGATTCGGCCGGAGTGGTAGAGCGTGCTCACGAGTGGGGTCCTTCCGAGTGCTGGTGCACGGGTGTTGCGGGGCAGGCGGGATCGACGGACCGGGCTGCAGGCTCGGCAGCATCGGGGTCCGGGACCTGTCCGCTCAAGGTCCAGGTACGGCGACCGATGCTGCGCGTGACGAGCATGATCACGAAGTAGGCGACGGTCAGGGCTGCCATGATGCCGAGCGCTGCAGGGAGGCCGAAGCTGCCGGCGAAGGCGGCGGAGATCGTGAGCATCGCCGGGATGTAGAGCATCTCGGGGAGGTTCATCAGGCCCATCTCAGCCATCGTGGTGGTCCGCATGCGGGGATCGAGGATACGCACCAGCGCGAGGCCGGTGGGCGTCGTCCCCGTCAGCGTTCCGAACATGCCCATGGTGCGCTCGAAGTCGTGGTCGCTGCCGTAGCGCTGACCGAGGAGGAACACCAGAACGACTGTCACCGCGGTCGCCACGACGCACGTCACGAGGATCGGTACCAGCCACGCCACGACCACCACGGCCTGGACCGCCATGAAGGATGCGACGACCACGTAGTCCGTGGCGAAGCCGGTGATCTTGGCCTGCAGCTGCCGATCGATGAGATGGGTGACGCCCATCCTGCTCAGTATCCAGCGCACGGCATAGGCCGCGAGCAGGCCGTTCATGAACATCATCCCGCTCATCGTGTCACCGATGAACCCGGGGATGAAGCCGAGGATCCAGGCGAGCACGTGGGCCAGCACATAGGAGATCCCCATGAGCGCTATGTGGAGCGAGAGGGTGTCGATGTTACCGGAGAAGGTGGTCTCCGAGCCGACGGACTCCGTCTCCTCGTCGTGGCGGAAGAACCCCTTGGCGACCGAGGCGGAGATGCCCATCGAATGGGTGGCGAGCCCGCGGGTCATGCCCCACTTGGCAAGCGGGACACCCACGAGGAATGCGACGGCGAAACCTGCCGACGCGAAGGCCAGGCCGACGTCGACGGCGTTCGACCATCCCTGCTGCTCGAAGATCCCCGCGAACGTGACCGCCTGCCCCGGCCCCTGCGCGAAGGCGAACGGGACCATGAATCCATAGACCGCGTCCATCCCGCCGAAGCGGCCCGTGACGGCGACGGTGGCCACCCCGATCAGAGCTTGCACGACGAAGACGAAGCTCCAGGTCAGTCCCATTGCCCAGGCGCCTCGGAGCAGCGTGCGGCGCATTCCTCCTTCATCGTCGCTCGTCGTGGACGGAGGCGGGGTGAGCCCGATGGAGATAAAGGAGAGTGTGAACAGCTCGCTGGTGATCGTGGTGAACAGTGTGTGGTCCACACCGTCGATCACCCCGGCGAGCCCCACGTTCATGGCGATGGCCCCGAGGAACCCGGCGATGACGAAGGCGGGGACCATGTTGGTGCGCAGGAAGGGGACCCACCGTCGCAGTGCCATGCCGAGGAGACAGAAGACGCCGATGAGGGAAAGGCCGAATACTGCTGACACGGGGGCTCCTAGCCGTGGCCGCGTGCGACGAGCACAGGAGCGATCGTCGGTCTGCGGGCCGGTGATGGACGTCGTGGGGAGGTTATCGCGAACCCTCAGCTCGCCTGGATCGCTCCCGATATGCGCTCGCGAAGAGCGACGAACTGCGGCATCGCCCGCATCTCCTTGCCCGGCGGGCGGCCGAGCACGGATTCCAGGTCGATGACCTCGTCCAGGAGAATGCGGCCGGGTCGAGGGCTCATCACCAGCACGCGGTTGCCGAGGAACACGGCCTCGTCGACGTCATGCGTGATGAAGAAGATCGTCTTGTGCTGCGACCGATGGATCTCGAGAAGATCGGCCTGGAGCTTGTCGCGGGTAATCGCGTCGAGAGCGCCGAAGGGCTCGTCCATGAGGATGATGTCCGGATCGGTGGCGAGCACGCGGGCGATCTGGGCGCGCTGCTGCATTCCCCCGGAGAGCTCGTACGGGCGGGAATCGGCGAAGTCCTGCAGTCCCACGGTCTCCAGGAAGTGGGAGGCGCGCTCGCGACGCTCGGCCTTGCCCATGCCACGGATGCGAAGACCGAGAGCCACATTGTCGAGCACACTGAACCAGGGGTAGAGGTTCGCGTTCTGGAAGACGACGCCGCGTCCTGCCGCGGGGCCTTGTACCCGATCTCCGTTGGCCAGGACCGTGCCCTCCGTGGGTGTGAGGAAGCCGGCGATCATCTTCAGCAGGGTGGTCTTGCCACAGCCCGAGGGCCCCACCACGCACACGAACTGGCCCCGAGGGATCTCCAGGTCGACCGTGCTGAGGGCGGCGACGGAGCTGCCGCCGTCGGTCGTGTAGTGATGACGGACGTCGCGGAACTCGATCTCGCTCTCCGCGACCGGCCGAGGCGCGGGTCCGCTCGCAGGCTGTGGCGCTGCGCTGCTCATCGTGCGGCCTCCAGGGCATCGGGGTAGAGCATGCCGGCGTACTGCTGGGGCGTTGCCTCCGCGTCGATCTCCTTCTGCTCGAGCAGGAAGTCGGCGGTTGCGGCGAGAACCTCGGGCAGGGTCTTGCCGTAGTGCTTGTCGGAGAGCTGCTGCGCGGGCGTGAGGTACTCGTAGCCCTTCATCAGCTTCAAGGCGTCCTTGCGAGGCGTCCCGAGCTGGGCGGCGAGGGAGTCCGAGGCGGCCTCCTTGTCCTCTCTCATCATCTCCACGCCTCGGCCCTGGGCGATGCCCCACATCTTCATGAACTCCGGGTTCTTATTGATGAAGTCGCGGGTTCCGGCCTCGAGGTCGTAAGTCGCTGCGCCGGTCTTCGCGGTGTCAGCGCTGGACATGATCACGGTGCCGTCGGCGGCGAGATCGCCGAGGGTGGGCTCCCAGACCCAGGCCGCGTCGATCTCACCGCGCTGCCAGGCGGCCTGCATGGCGTCGGTCGAGAGGTTCACGATCTGCACCTTCCCGCTCATGCCGGCCTTCTGGAGCGCATTCAGCAGCGAGAAGTGGGAGGTCGACCCGAAGGGCACCGCGATCCGCTTCCCGCCGAGGCCCTTAAGGTCCTTGATCGAGGAGTCGCGGACCACGAGCGATTCAGCGGTGCCGATGACGTCGTGCAGCCACACGATCTGGAGGTCGACGTCGAGCGGGGCCGAGCGTCCCTTGACGGCCGGGCTCGAACCGACCTGGGCGAGGTCGACACTGCGGGACCCGAACGCCTGCAGCACGTCGCCGCCGGAGTTCATCTGCACCCAGGAGATGTCCGCGTTGGGCATGCAGTTTTCGAGGATCCTGCGGTCCTTGACCACGAGATCGCCGTTGGGGATCGGCTGCCAGGCGATGCGCGCCGTGGTGGTGATCGAGGGGTCCGGGTCCACGGGGCACGGCTCGCTGACGACGTCCGAGTCGGGGTGGACGGTGCGGCCGGGCTGCACGCATCCGGTCAAGGCCACCGCGGCGATGGCGAGCATCGCACCGGCCCGACGCAGGCGCGCCGCGCGAAGAGGGGGGAGCACGCGGATCACGCCTTTCCGTGCCAGGGGGTCAGGAGATCGCCGAGCTTTGCGATCAGGGCGTCGAGGAGCACCGCGACCACACCGATGAGCACCACGCAGGCGATCACGAGAGCCGTGTTCAGCTGGGTGCCCGCGAGGTAGGCGATGCCGCCGATGCCGGGGATGCCGTTGTTGAGCTCGGCCGCGACCACGGTGGTCCACGCGAAGCCGACCGCGAGCCGGACGCCGCTGACGATGCTGTTCAGCGACGCCGGCAGAATCACGAAGCGGATCGACTGCCAGCGGCTCGCGCCCATGGACTGCGCGGCCTGGATGCGATCCGCCGAGACGTCGCGCACGCCGTTCATCGTCGCGAGCACGATCGGAGGGAACGCGGCGAGGAACAGCAGCCAGTACTTCGCGGCGTCGCCGATGCCGACCCAGACGATGATCAAACCGATGTAGCCCAGCGGCGGCAGGGCGCGGATGAAGTTGAGGTACGGGGCGAGCGCCAGGGTGGTCCACTTCGAGGCGGCCATCGCGAAGCCGATGATGGTGCCGGCGATCAGTGCCGCGCCCACGCCCACGGCCATGCGCTGGAGGCTCGCGACCAGGTGCTCCCACAGGTAGTAGTTCTGCACGCCGCAGACCTTGCGCAGCGCGCCTTCGGCGACGGGGACGCACGAGTTCGCGTTCCAGAAGGCCTTCCAGACGGTGCCGGGCCCGGGCAGGAACTGCGCGGAGACCAGATGCATCCCGGCGACGATTGTCCACACCAGGAAAATCACGATGAGCACGCCAACCTGGATCCCGCGATTGCGCAGCCAGATCAGCGATCTGGAGCGGCGTGTGGGGATGCTTGGCGGGGGTCCGGTCGGCTGCTCCGTGGTGGCTGGGACCGCGGTCTGCGCCGGGGCCGGCAGTGCACTGCCAGCAGTTTCTCGGGCGTCCTCGTCCATTGACGCTGCTCTCGTGGGGAAGGGATGTGAGATGGCAGACAGGAAGTTACCACTGCCGGGGATCGTGGAGCCGGGTGGCAACGCGGGCAAACGGACGTATGACAACAAATCGGCGCTTATGAGGGGGTATGGCCACCCTCCGGTGGTCCGCGACACGAGCACTCGCTATCATTCGCTGGATCCTCCCCGCCTCGTCCTCCTCCGAAAGGCCAGCCGAAAGTGCTCATCTCTGCTGTCTCGCGTGCCATCAGAAGCAGTTCGCTTCTCGCGGCGTCGGCCGGGCAGCACCTGCGGGATGACCCTGCCGTGCTCGTGCTCCAGGTAGCGCGACGGATCCCCATGGGGGCCCGCGCGCGAATGGGACGTGTGTTGCAGTCGGTACGAGTCCTCGGGCCGCGCGCCCGGGGGGTTGCCTCCTTCGGTGCCTTCGTCGCCGGGGATGACCTCGCCTCACTTGCGCTCGCGAAGTCGGCGCTCAGCGTGCACTCCAGGATGGGTTTAGAGGTCGCAGTACTCCTTGATCGCCATGACCTCATCGATTCAAGTGCCTCACCATTGCTTCGAGCGCGTGCGAAGACGGCACTTGGAGACATTGACGGGGCGCTCTTTGTGCTTGAGGAGGCTGGACTGGGGCGCACAGTTCAGGCTGGACGTCTTCGCAGTGAGCGTCGACTAATGAGCCCAGGCATTCAACTGCATGCGCCTTCTATCGATCGACGAGTGAGGCACCTTGCCCTGAGCGGATCGGGGCAACCAAGGCGCGTTCTTCATTTTATCACGAACTCGCTCCCGCACACTCAGTCCGGCTACTCACTGCGAACTCATCGTATCCTCAGCTCAATGAGCGAGGCAGGTATCGACTCCGTCGCACTTACGCGCACTGGTTACCCTGTGATGGTTGGAAAGTTCTGGGCAAAAGACGAAGATCTAGTCGACGGTATTCGGTACACACGTTGCCTTCCGGGGCGTCTGGGCGAGACTCCGGAGAGTCGTCTCGAGCAGGAGGTTGCAAGGGCGATGGAGTTAGTCGACGAGTTCGATCCGCACGTGCTCCACGCCACGACGGACTATCGGAATGCTCTGGTCGCACAGGCCGTCAGCGCCGAGACCGGTATTCCGTGGGTCTTTGAGGTTCGCGGCCTGATGGAGCAGACATGGATAGCTTCACATCGCACGCCCACATCCCGAGAGGCCGCATCTGCGTCACAGAAGGCCTCTCTTGTATCTGCGCGCGAGGGAGAACTTGCTGCTCAAGCAGGAGCAGTCATCACCTTGAGTCAGACGATGGCAGACGAACTTGAGAGGCGGGGTGTTGACGCTGGGGTAATTACTGTGGTCCCGAACGGCGTCGAAAAATCGCTTCTCGACCAGGACCTAACCCCCCAGGGCGCGCGAAACAGACTTGGGCTAGATGTGCCACCAGATGCCTTCGTTGTCGGTGCGGTGAGCGCCCTGGTTCCCTACGAGGGCCACGATGTGCTTCTGCATGCTGTTTCCGAAATTTTGCACTCGAGTCATGTCTCGCAGGTGGTGCGGGATCGGTTGCATGTCGTGATAGCCGGTGATGGCACGGCCGCACCCTCTTTGATCGCACTTGCGGCTGAACTCGGGATTCAGGACAGAGTCATAATGCCTGGACGAGTCCCACGAGAAGAGGCGAAGTTCTGGGTTCAAGCGTTGGACGTAGTCGTGGTGCCTCGGCTAGACCTGGACGTCTCGCGCGCAGTAACTCCGCAGAAGCCCGTCGAGGCAATGGCTCTCGGACGGCCCGTCGTGGTGAGCGATCTGCCGGCCTTGCGGGAATGCGTCACGAACAGTCGTGGGCAGATCTGCGCGACACTCGCCCCAGCTGGAGATCCATCCGGTCTCGCTCAGGCGATCGTTGACCTAGCGGATTCGGACCGCCGTCGAGCCGCCCTGGCAGACCGTGCCCACCAACTGGCCAGCGAACGGACCTGGCTCTCGATGGTGAGACGATACGTTGCGGCATACGACCGCGCTCAGTGGGAGTGCAGGGAAGGAGCCGTGGGTGGCGACTGATGTCAAAACGGCGGCCGAGGTAGTCCAAGACCTCAAGAGCCGCGGACTGGACCCCTCCGGGCTCAGTCGAGTCGGAGTTCGGCCCTCCATCGCAGAGTACCTGCGTGAGCTGTGGAACCGCCGACACTTCATCTGGATGGACTCCCACCACCGTGTGGCTACCCAGAACAGCAGAAATATTCTGGGCAACATCTGGCTCGTCCTAAGACCGTTGCTGGACGCGGCGATGTATTTCGTCATCTTCGGGATGATCCTCAGGGCCGACAGGGGCGTCGACAACTTCTCTGCGTACATCGTGATTGGTGTGCTGATGTTCCGGTCGACGACAGGGAGCATCAGCCAAGGGCCGACGATCCTCAAGTCCGGGAAGGCGATGATCAGGGCGTTCTCGTTCCCGCGTGCCGCCCTTCCCATCTCTGCCGAGCTGCGCGCTGCCATGCAGATGATCATCACAGTCACTGTGATGCTTGTGATGATCATCGTTCTACCGAAGCATGAGTATCCCCAGGTCGCGTGGCTGCTCATCGTTCCGCTGTTTCTGCTTCAGTGCGTGTTGAACCTGGGTATCTCTCTGCTGATGGCACGTGTCGGATTCCTGATACCGGATGTTGCTCAAGTGATGTCTGTCGTCTCCCGCTTACTCATGTACGGCTCCGGGATCATTTTCCCGATCGACCGGTACCTGACTCACCCCGTTGTCTCGGTTATTATTCAGGCGAACCCAGTGTTCCAGATGGTGCATATGTATAGGGAGATCCTGATGGATGGAACCGTTCCCGAAGCACGCTCATGGATCGTGCTCTCTGCGTGGGCCGTGGGACTCCTCGTTGTCGGATTTCTCTTCTTCTGGCGAGGGGAGGCGACGTACGGCGATGAACAGCGCTGATTCCAGCACTTCCAAGGCCCTCGACAGTGACGAAGAATCTATTGATAGATGGATTGCTCCAGAATCGTCAGAATTGACCGTGGCGGCGCATCAGATCAAAGTCCGCTATCGCGTCCAGCGCACAGACAGGGAGCCGCGCGACGGTCTTCGCGGACGCCTGCGCCGCACACAGCAAGTCTCAGTGGCGGCGTTGAGGGGGGTCTCCTTCACGGCTCGATCGGGAGAGTTCATCGGGGTAATCGGACGAAACGGATCCGGCAAGTCCACGTTGCTGCGAGTTCTCGCCGGCCT
Source organism: Brachybacterium kimchii (assembly GCF_023373525.1). Classification (NCBI taxonomy): domain Bacteria; kingdom Bacillati; phylum Actinomycetota; class Actinomycetes; order Micrococcales; family Dermabacteraceae; genus Brachybacterium; species Brachybacterium kimchii. The sequence goes on along the minus strand of NZ_CP097218.1, from coordinate 2,248,152 downwards.
TGAAGCCCCTACCTCTGGAACGGTCCTTACTTCTGCGAAGCCCGCACTGCTGGGCGTGAGCGCGGCGTTGCTTCCCAGCCTTACAGGTGCCCAGAATGTGACCCTCGGTGCTCTCGCGATGGGTCTTTCGCCCTCACGTGCCGAGGAGATCTTTCCGGAGGTTATCGAACTCTCGGCGCTCGGCGATGCGATACACCACCCTATGCGCACCTATTCATCGGGTATGGCCGCTCGTCTGAAGTTCGCCATCTCCCTCGCAGCAGATCCATCAATCCTCATGATCGATGAGGCGCTCTCGACTGGCGACGCGACCTTCATGGAGCGATCCAAGCGGGCGATGGATTCGATGCTCAAACGTGCCGGAACAGTGTTCTTCGTGAACCACGCTGCCCAGACGATCGAGAACATGTGCTCCCGGGCCATCTGGCTTGAGCGGGGATTGGTCGTCATGGATGGGGACGCTGTCGAGGTCGCGCGTAAGTACAGATGGTTCGCGCACAATCTTGCACAGGGGAACATGTCGAAGGCCAACGGGCTCCTGGCCGATGCTCGCCGCGAGGGTGAAGATCAGCGAGAGAAGGATCGCCAGTCCGCTAGACCCGGCCCTGAGCTCCATTGGGTGCCTCGACATCTGCGGCGGGAACCGCGGAAGAAGACGCGTGCTCGTGTGGGAACTACACAAACCGATGATCCGTCGGGAGTCTCTCGATGACTTCGGCCCCATTCGAGGACGGCTATGACCTGTGCAGTGAATCAATGTGCCAGGAGGAAACGTGATGCTCCGGATCATGACGATCTACGGGACCCGTCCCGAGGCAGTGAAGGTCGCTCCGATCATCAAGGCAATCGAAGCGGCCCCGGACCTCGAGCACGTCGGTGTGATAAGTGGACAGCACCGCGAGATGCTCGATCAGGTCAACGAGCTTTTCGAACTTGTACCGGATCACGATTTGAACATCATGACCGCAGGGCAGTCACTTAACGAGATCGTCGCGCGAGTCCTCAGCGGGGTCGACGCGGTGCTGGACAAGGAACGTCCGGATGTGGTGCTCGTCCAAGGAGACACATCGACGGTACTGGGAGCGGCCATCGCTGCTTTCAATCGTCGCCTTCCGGTGGTACATCTGGAAGCGGGTCTCCGGTCAGGGGACATCGACTCTCCGTTTCCCGAGGAGGCTAACCGCCGCCTGACGAGCCAGATCTCTTCCCTGCACCTAGCGCCGACAGCGACGTCAAAGGTCAACCTGACGCGTGAGGATATCAGCGCGAACAATATCGTCGTCACGGGGAACAGCGTGATCGATGCGCTTCGGCTTGCCATGGAAAATCTCCCCGAACACTTTGAAGATGAGCGGCTGGAGCGCCTCCGGCGGAGTCATGCTGAAGGGGGCCACGGGAGGATCCTCTTGGTCACTGCACATCGGCGTGAAAACCTCGGGTCGGCGATGGTGGATATCGGACATGCGGTGGCGGAACTCGCGCACAGGTACCCGAATCTCACGGTTGTATTCCCGCTTCACAAGAACCCAGAGGTCCGAAAGGCCATTCAGCCAGCGGTCGAAGCGGTGACGAATGTCCTCCTCACCGAGCCGCTCGGATACGTAGAGTTCACGCGCCTCCTCGGACTCGCGGACATCGTGCTTACCGACTCCGGTGGCGTGCAGGAGGAAGCTCCCAGCCTGGGTAAACCTGTGCTGGTCATGCGTGAGAACACCGAGCGGCCCGAAGCGGTGCTGGCAGGTACCGTGAAGCTGGTGGGCACACATGCGCAGCGCCTTGTCGATGAGGTGTCGCTGCTTCTGGATTCAGAGGAGGCGCTAAAGGCGATGGCGAACGCCGTGAATCCGTACGGTGACGGTCACGCGGCGGAGCGGGCCATCGCGGCTATCCGGTGGAAATTTGGAAGCGGGGAGAGGATACCAGATTTTCGAATAGCTCCGTAGCCCCCGACTGCGACATTTCAAGACAACATCGACAATTAAATAAACGCAAGGAGAAGAAGATGGCAAAAAAGACAGCAACGATCGTGGGACAGGGATACGTGGGCCTTCCGCTGGCCCAGGCCGCCGCTCGCGCGGGCTGGACGGTGCACGGCCTCGATGTCACAGAGTCACTGGTGGACATGCTCAACGAGGGACACTCGCATGTCGACGATCTCAGCGATGCCGACATTCAGGAGATGCAGAGCCTGGGCTACCGTGCGACCACGGATCCCTCTGTGATTGCGAACTCCGACGTCGTGGTGGTGTGCGTTCCCACGCCGCTGGGGGCCGGAGGTAGCCCCGATCTCGGCGCGGTGAAGGGTGCGAGCAGGACCGTGGGAGACAACCTGGTCAGCGGTACGACCGTGATCCTCGAGTCGACCACCTACCCAGGCACCACAGAAGATGTCGTGAAGCCCATCCTGGAGATGGCATCCGGGCTCGCTGCGGGAGCCGACTTCCAGCTTGCCTACTCTCCTGAGCGCGTGGATCCGGGGTCGAAAAAGTTCGGAATCAAGAATACGCCGAAGCTCATGGGTGGAATCGATGATGCCTCTACGCAGGCCGCCGTGGCATTCTACGGAACGTTCGTGGATCAGCCGGTTCCGATGGATGGCATGCGCGAAGCGGAGACCGCGAAGCTCCTCGAGAACACCTTCCGCCACGTCAATATCGCACTTGTCAATGAGATGTCGAAGTTCTGCAAAGAGCTCAACATTGATATCTGGGAGGTCATCCGTGGCGCCTCGACCAAGCCGTTCGGGTTCATGAAGTTCATGCCCGGGCCAGGAGTTGGCGGGCATTGCATTCCGATCGATCCGAACTATCTCTCCTATGAGGTCCGGAACCAGCTCGGGTACCCCTTCCGGTTCGTGGAGCTTGCCCAGGAGATCAACAATTCGATGCCCCGGTACGTCGTCGACCGCGTCGGCGCGCTACTCAACGAGCATCGTAAGCCGCTCAACGGCTCAAGTGTTCTTCTCCTGGGTATCACCTACAAGGCGGACATCGCGGACCAGCGCGAGTCGCCCGCAATTCCGGTGGCGGAGGTGCTGCGTGAGCGAGGTGCCGACGTCCGCTTCCACGATCCGCTCGTGGACAGCTGGAAGGTCGATGGCACGGAGATCGCGCGCGAGCAGGACCTTGACCAGGCGGTTCGGGACGCCGACGTCGTCGTGATCCTCCAGGCGCATGACTCCTACGACCTGGAGCGGCTTGCCGCAGCGTCCAAGATCATGTTGGACACACGCGGCACGGCACCGAAGCCCGCCGTGCTTCTGTGACCTCGTCCTTCTCTGCGGGCGCTCGCACGCACTCCTGAATGCGTGCGAGCGTCCATGACTCCCTCATAAGGTGACCCATGACAGGATCTCGACTTTTCGATGGCGCCTCAGTTGCCTGCGGTGCAAGCTCGCCTTCTGGATGTGACGCCATGCGAGAGATCATGGGTGGACGGCGTCATGTCTGAGCCCATGAAATGGCGACCTTGGAGATTCGGGATCCTCATGGTGCTCAGCGGGGTCACTATCGCGGCCGCGCTCTCGGTCCTCGTACTGACGCCGGGTGCCGGTTTGGGCTCGCTTGTTGCCATTCTGCTGTTTGGGGGGTGGCTTGCGCCGTTCTCGCTCGCGCTCCACTACCACGGTGCCTTGAAGTCGCTGAAGTCGCTGAAGTCGGCGACGCCGACGGACGTGGAGAAGGCACGAAGCGCAGCCGTTGCCGCAGTGAACGACTCGCGGGCCAAGGCCTCGCGGCATGAATATCACCAGGAACGGACTCTCGGCCGCATAGAGCGGGAGTTGCGTCAGCTTTCCGTTCTGGCGCCACATGGGCGGTGGACTGGCGCAGATGGTCTCGACGTCCTGTTTGTCACGAGCAACGGAGCGGGTCTCGGGCACATTACTCGGCTTCTCGCAATTTCGCAGAACCTCCCCCCGAACAGGACTTTCGAGCTTCTCACTCTGTCGAAGGCTTACAAGCAGGTCGCTGGGCGAGGCATGACTGTTCACTACTTCCCGTCGAGCGAGGCCACAGGGGAGAATACCGCGCGGTGGAACCGTATCTTCCGGAATTACTTCAGGGATCTGGTGACAACCCGTAGGCCCAGTGTCGTGGTGTTTGACGGAACGTGGGTCTACAACGGCATCACCGACGTCTGCCGTGCTTTCGGCATCACGTTGGTGTGGGTACAGCGGGGCATGTGGCGGCCCGAGGTCGATGAAGCGTCGCCCCAGAGGCATGCCGCCGCGGGTGTTGTCGACCACGTGATCGTTCCCGGGGACATCGCGGGCAATGAGACCGTCGATAGCGGTCCGGGACTTGAAGCGACGTACGTCGGACCGATCGTGAGGACGCGGAAGGAAGACCTCGCGGAACGAGAGGGCGCTTGCAAGGCGCTCGGTCTCGATCCAGCTGGCAGGTATGTCCTCCTCAGCCTCGGGGGTGGCTCAATTAGTGATCCTGACTCTATTGCGCACACAGCGCTCACTTTCATTCGTTCTGCATCTCCGGAGTTGATACCTGTGCAGGTGGTCTCCCCTTTGGTGGACATTATTGAGGAGATCCCAGGGTTGCGGAGGATCAAGGCGTATCCGGTGATGGCGCACGCGCGAGCCTTCGAATACATGGTCGCCGCCGCCGGGTACAACTCCGTACAGGAGTCGGTGTCGTTGGGTGTCCCCTCGGTCCTCGTCCCGAACTTCTCGACCAAGACAGATGACCAGGTTCGACGCGCGCGACTCCTGGAAAAGCAAGGACTGTGCCTGGTCGCTGACAACGAGACTGCACTGCGGGAATCGATCGCACGCATGGCGGACGCGAACATACGAAGGGAGCTCCGGTCGAGAATCGAGTTGGTGGACGCGCCCCGAGGCGCTGAGGAAGCAGCCGCGGCGATCGAGGAGATCGTGGAACAGACAGAGTGGATTCGTGGTGTGGACACGGTCAAGGGATCGGAGATCTTCGATGCATGAGTCGATTGATAGGTCGTTCGAGTTCGCACGATTCCGCCGCCTTGGTGCCCGGGCCGATGCGTGGGCACTCTCGTCTGAGGCCACGGTGGCGAAGGACATCTACGCTTCGGTAGCGAGTGGAGGCACCAAGACCTTCGATCAACTGCTGCGGGCGGTGGGGGAGGGAGACCTCTCGGGCTGGGATCCTGTGTGGGTCGCGCGTCTCGCCAGAGTGCTCGCTCTGCAGCCGTACGAGACGGGCCTGAGAGAATTTGCTTTCCGGGCATTGAGACTCAGCATCGATCTGATCCCGGTCACCGGCGTGACGATGTACCTCCGGAAGATTCTGTTCGAGATGCTCTTCGAGCGGAAGGAGGATACTGCAGCGCGGTCCCTCTTGGAGAGCGATCCGCAGTTGGCCGATCTCTACCACGGGTACCTGGCGGCCGACCTCCTGAATCCGTACCGGAACGGCTCCATGGCGAGCTTCAAGGAATGGCTCCCGAGTTTTAACAGGCCTTTCACTGCCGAGGGCCTTTCCTCCGTGGAGGTGCGCACCGACGCCCTGACCCCTTTTGATGGATTGCAAGGAGGCGTGGAACTCGGTTCGATTGACGGACCGCTTGTGAGCGTGATCGTGACAACGTTCAATCCTGACCCCGATGAGATCCGTTCCTCGGTGCGATCGATCTTGCATCAGACCTGGCGATCGGTTGAGGTCCTGCTTATTGACGACTGCTCCAGGGAGGAGTCGATCCAGGTCCTGGAAGACCTCGCTGCAGAAGACTCGCGGGTTCGCCTGATCAGACTTTCCGTCAACGGCGGGACGTATCGCGCACGCAACGCCGGCATCGCAGCGGCAACGGGGAAGTACCTCACCGGGCAGGACACGGATGACTGGTCGCATCCGGAGAGGATCCAGAGGCAGGTCGAGTTTCTCGAGGCGAATCAGGAGCAGATCGGTGTCACGATCACTGCCAACAGGACGGACCACAACCTCGTGAAGGTCTCGCTCGGGAACAAGCCTGAGCGGCGCTGCGAGGTGAGCCTGATGGTTCGCGTCGACACGGCTATGGCGGTCGGTGGCTACCTTCCGGTGCGGAAGGCGGCGGACAGCGAGTTCCGCGAGCGGATCGAGAAGTGGTCGGGCGTGACCGTGCAGCGGCTGGATGAGCCTCTCTACGTGATCCGGATGTCCCCGGGGTCGCTCTCCCGAGCCGACTTCCGACCGGGGTGGTCGCACCATGCCAGGCGCGGCTTCTGGAGCTCGTACAAGCATTGGCACGCGAACGCGGATCCGGAGGATCTGGTCGTCAACGCCGAGAGCCCACCAGTGTCGATCCCGTCCATGGCCCCGGCCCGCATCGCTGGGCGCGAATGGATGGAGACGAAAGAATTCGACGTCTGTGTCGTCGCGGACTGGCGAGGCACGACGGAGGACCAGCGCGCCGCTCTCGACGAACTTCGCGCCATGTGCACCAGCGAGCTGTCGGTCGCGGTCCTGCACATCGACACCCCGTGGGGACGGACAGGTGACACTCGGGCACTCGTGAGTGGAGTTCAGGAGCTGATCAGCCGGGGGCGCGCCCGTCGCGTATATCTGGACCAGGAGATTGACGCAGGCCTTGTGCTGATCCGCGACCCGGCGACTATGGATTACGCACGTGAGATGCGTGGATCCATCACAGCCGATGCATTGCTTGTGGTGGCGAGCGGGGACCCGGCCTGCTCTACCGCTCATCTGCGGCCGTACGACGCACGCCATGCGCACAGGATGGCAGAGAGTATCTTTGGCTTGGTGCCGCGCTGGATCGCACCGGAGGGTGTGGACCCGACCGTCCTTATGGACACCCTTGAGCTGCCGATGGACGAGGCGGTGTACCCCGTCTACGTGGACGCTGAGCGCTACTCGCGGGCTCCTCTTCGGCGGCGGCAGGGGCGCCCTGTCGTGGGGCGGGTCGCACAAAACGAACTCGAGGACTGGCCCTGTAGGAAAGACCTCCCCACGGTATACCCCGCAAGCGAGGCGATCGACCTGCGCGTGCTCGGCGATGCGCGGGGTGCGGTCAGAGCGATGGGGAAGCGTCGACTTCCTGCAGAATGGCTGCAGTACAAGACCGGCGATATAGCCCCCGACACTTTCTGGAGAACAGTCGATGCCATGATGCTGTTCGATCAGAATCTCGTGGAACGAGGACTGGAGCGATCCGTCCTGGAGGCGCTGGCGTCGGGAGTGCCGGTTGTGACGGATCATCGCCGTGGCCGGCTTTACGGCGATGCAGTGGTCGCCACGGACCCATCGGAGGCGCTTGAGGTGCTTTTGGGTCTCATGGCCGAGCCCGCAGATCTCGAGCGACTTAGAGCCGTTGGCAAGCGGCTGATCAGGAATCACGCGGATCCACAGCGGCTCCGCACCTTCATCGAGCGACGCGTGCGGGCAGCACGCGCAGGAGCTGAACGAGATGCGTGACGGAAAGAATCAAATCATGTTCGGCTACCTCGGAGCCGTTGTCCTATTTCCCGCGGCGTTCATCATGGCCATTTTCATGGTCGGGCCCGAGAGTTCAGTCGGTACCCTGATCTACACGCTACTGGTCGCCATCCTGCTCGTGGCTGGAGCGGGCATTTTCGCGGCGATTGGTGTCCGGGCGTACATGCGTCGAGTCCTGCAAACGATATCCAATCGCCTCGATCGTGCATTCGAAAAAACTGATCATGCGGCTGGTCGTCGACATGGCGAAATCCTCGCGGAGCACCGGCGGATTCTCGAAATCGTCGACTCGGAGATTCGCCCACAGTTGGTAAGTCACTCATCGACTCTGGAGGCACTGGAGAAGGGACAGCGGGACGTGCAGCACTTCCTCAAGAAGGAAGGGAACGCACAGGAGGTCCTGGACAAGCTCATAGTTGTCGAGCGCCGGCTCGTCTCGGGAGTGGACAGCATCGCACTGACGACGTCGGATCAGGTCGGTGCGGCACTTGCGGCGCTTTCAGGCGACCTGCGTCGGAGCATCGATGGCGTGCGTGATGAACTCGGCACTGCGAGTAGCAGGGCTCAGGCGGCTGATTCCGACGTGTCCGCCAGGCTCGTTGACCTGGATCGGGCAATCGGCTCCGTGCACTCCACGGTGGGTTCTGTCCTTCCCCGGCTCGAACAGGCGTCGAAGAAGCTCGGTAAGTCAGTTGGTTCCGTCCGTGCAGCTGTGATCGGCGTGGATGGGGGCCTCCAAGAGGCGGCCCGAGAACTCGCCGAACAGATCGACGTCGTGGAGTCGACGCTGTCTGGATCCATTGCACGGACTCATCGAGACGCGGACCAGAATAGGCAAGCCGTCAGCTCACTCGAGACGCTCGCGCAGGACTCCATCTCCAGGCTCACGACCTCGCTCCATCACGTAGCTCAGCTGCTCGGCGATCTCGAGGCCGCCGTCGGCGAGACCGCGCCGCAGCTTGAGCGCCAAACGGACTCGATCATGCGTGAGCTCCAGCCCCTTCATGCGGCAGCGGAGGATTCGGCTTCGAACTTATCCGCTGGCGTCGGTTCGATCGTGTCGAAGGTCGACGATCTGCAGGACTCGGTTGACGCCAGAGTGGGCGACGTGCAGGGCACGGTGGACGAGATCAAGACGCGCCTTCTGCCAGGTTTCGACGAGCTCACGTCCCGCCTCGGTGCGCTGGGTGAGCGCGTGGATGGCCTTGGGCCCGATGTCGAGCGCCGAATTGGAAGCCTCGATGGTGAAATCGCCTCGCTCCACTCGAAGATGGATGAGTCGAGCCCGGCTCTCGCGCACAAGATCTCAGAGCTCGACTCCAAGGTGGAAGAACTGCATGCCCTCGCAGCCACCTCTGCTGCGGCATCGAGTGGTGACGGTGAAACACAGACCTCAGCAGAAGCTTCAGTCGCGCATGTGGGAGACACGCTCCAGACCGTGCTGCAGCTGACGGATACGGCGAAGAATGAAGTCAAGGCACTCTCTCGGCACGTCGATCGTGCCGGGATCGAGACGGTCCGCCAAGTGGAGGCACTACTTCAGCTCCTGCCGCGAGTGGATACGCGCACAAAGAGAGTACCTCAGTCCGGCGGTTTCGCGATGAATCCGGATGGACTCCTGCTGCTGTCGGATCTAATAATTCAGGAGCGGCCGAAACAGATTCTTGAGCTGGGGAGCGGAGCATCGACGGTGTGGATGGCGATGTTCGCGAAATCAGTCGGTGCGACCTTGGTCTCGATTGATCACCTTGTGGAGTATCGGGACAAGACGGCGAAGATGCTGGAGGACGCAGGACTGGCCGACGTTGTGGACCTGAGGCTCGCGCCTTTGGTGGACATCGATCTCGGCGGCGGCCAACGCGCGTGGTACGACCCGGAGGTCTTTGGTGCCGTAGAGGACGTCGACCTGCTCATCGTGGACGGCCCCCCGGAGTCGACGGGTCCCGAACCACGGTTCCCGGCCTTCCCGCTACTTCGCGAAAGGCTTGCCGAAGGAGCTCTCGTGGTGGTCGACGACTTCCACAGAGAGCAGGAGGCACGAATGGTCGTAGCCTGGCAGGCCGATGATTCTAGACTGTCGATGACTTCCTGGGCAATTGGACGTACTGGTGTACTGCGATTCAGCGAACGGTGATACTGCGATCCGAGACCGCTCGGCCGTTTCGCACCTGAAAATGCGCCACGCCCACTCGTCTCGATCCCCGAAATGACCAAATTCGTTGAGCAGAAAACGAAACAAATCCCTGTGAAATACGACGATAATATCCAAAGCGCTATCAATTCTCATCTCGACGGCCTACGGCAAATTTGGCGTCTCGTTCGGACGGTAAAAATGGATCCCAAGCTCACTGAATCTGAGCGCAATGAGTCGCTGGCTCGGCTGTTCGCCCCTTTGAGCTACAAGGACATCCAGCAGAACTTCGTAATGGATGGCATCAAGCACGATGTTGGAGTATCCTTCCGGTCAAGCATGGCGAATATGATGCGATTGAAGAGAAGGCTCCGCCAGAGGGGTTACGTGATCGCCCCTGGGGGAAACAACAAGGTGCATGACTTTCAATTCGGAAGGCAGCTCGGCATTCCTGTCCCCCGCACCTTCGCGGACGGTGTGCGGGCCGAGATGCTTCAACTTCGGGCTGGCACAATCATCAAGCCAACCCAGGGCGCAAATAGCCAAGGTGTTTACCTCGTCCAAGACGACTTGTCGTTGCTTTCGATCAAGACGCGCATGACCTACAACGATTTTGAGGAGGCTGCGCGCGCCGCCGGCGTAGATGCAGTTAAAAGCCGTTGGATCTGTGAAGAGGCGGTGCTTGGTGCAGACGGGAACTTGGCGCCCGACATGAAGATCTACGCATTCTACGGCGAACCGGGATTGTTCATCGAGATTGAGCGCGGAACCGGAAAGAATGGCCGCAATCGTCACGCAACGTTCGGGCCTGGAGGCGATCGCGTTGACGTAAACCTGAAGTATGAGATGATGTCTGGAAACGGGATTCCGGAAGGGGCGGCGGATATTGCCCGAACGCTCTCGATCAACACACCCGTGCCGTTTCTCCGTATTGATCTTTTGGCGGGAGTAAATGGATGTTTTCTCGGAGAGATCACTCCTCACCCAGGGGACACGTATGCAGGAGACCTGCGAGACCAAGCCGACCGTGAGTTTGGGGAGATGTTCTTGGAAGCAGAAGCACGCCTTCTGATCGACCTCCTTGAGGGGAAGTCGTTTTCGAGTTATTTCTCCGTGTACGGTGCGTCGCCAAGTACGACACACCCAAGATCCTAAGTTTGGCACCCCTGGCCTCTGTGTGACTGACTGAGTGAGCACCAAAGCAGCCTCGTTGGGCGCCATGTGATATTTCGTTTTGCCTCGGTGCGTTGCGGTACGTGGCGTCGCTATCGCCAGAGCCCCTTCGTGTCGATGACGATCTTGTCTTGAAGCTGTTCACGATTCAGCTCCCTGAACTGCGAATGATCGACCAGAAGCACGACAATGTTGGCTGATTCGAGGTCGTTCTCCAGGTCACCCAAGCGGACATTCGGCATCTCGGAGAGATCGGGCGGAAGGTGGCCGATATTGGGCTCGACAATGACCACTTCGGCCTCGGGATGAGTGGAGGCCAAGCTTTTTACAATTGACCGGCTGGGGGATTCGCGAAGATCGTCGATGTCTGCCTTGAAGGCAATTCCCAACGCAGCGATCCGCGGTTCTTGAACCTGGTGGGCAGCCTCGACAATTTTCTCCAGCACCATCGCCGGCTTAGAGTCGTTGACTTCGCGAGCCGTTGCGATGAGCCGAGATGTCTCAGGCGCTGCCGAGACAATGAACCACGGGTCTACTGCGATGCAATGGCCACCGACTCCGGGCCCGGGTTGAAGGATGTTTACCCGAGGGTGATGGTTTGCTAGCTCGATGAGCTCCCAAACGTCGACGCCGAGGTTGTCGGCGATGAGGGAAAGTTCGTTGGCGAAAGCGATGTTCACATCGCGGAATGCATTCTCGGTGAGTTTCGCCATCTCTGCCGTTGTGGCGTCTGTCAGGTGCAGGCTGCCCCGGCAGAAGGAAGCGTATAGAGCCTTGGCGAGATTCGCAGCACGAGGAGTGGTCCCCCCCAATAATTCGATCATTTTCAACCATCTCGATCATGATGCGCCCGGGAAGTACTCGTTCGGGGGCGTGAGCGAAGTAGAGCGAGTTGGGCTGATCGGGTTCGGCCGTGAGGTCACTCCGTTCCTTGAGGATGACTGAGGCCATGCGCAACGTGGTCCCCGGAGGGGAGGTCGACTCGAGAACGATGAGCTCGCCGCCTTCGAGTGTTGGGGCGATGCCCTTCGCTGCAGCTTCGACAAAGGAAAGGTCGGCGGCGTGACCACCCTTGAAAGGGGTGGGAACCGAAACGATGTATGCGTCGGCGTGGGGCGTCGTTGCGCGAGCTTCGAGCAGGCCCCGTGCGACGACGCCCGCGACAACGGTCTCAAGTCCATCCTCGACGAAAGGCACCCGACCGTTGTTCACGGCGGTAACAGTTTGCTTGTTCAAGTCGACGCCGATGACGGCCTTGCCGGCTTGTGCGAGTACCGCTGCCGTGGGGAGGCCTATGTACCCGAGGCCAACGACGCAGACACGTGCGAGACTGTTTTGCGACATCATGGCCGGTTGCGGTGCACCGACCCTCGAGTCGAGGTGGCTGGACTCCTTGTGCGCGGGCATCTTATCCTCGGATTGGTTTGGCGGGTTTGACGACAAGCCCATGGACGGACTCATGGTATGCCCTTCCAGGGGCGTGGCTCATCCGGCGACCAGTCGGGATGCCGCACGGCTGTGGGTGCTAGGCGTCGATAAAGCATGTCCCGGCAAGAGGCATTCGATCATTCCGGCTCGAGTTGGAGCGTCATCGCAACGCCATCAAGATCAAGGGTTCGGACATGGAGAAAAGTCCATCCGTCCGAAAGTTTTAGCGTCGCTCGCTCGACAGGTGCTTGAAGTGCCCACGTGCCCGAGACCCGGATCAAGATCTCATCTCTTCGCTGTGTCGGCTCGGCGAAGGTCAACTCTAAGCCTGATTTGAGGTTGCGTACCAAAACCATGGCAGGCGCATTGAAATGGACGCGAACGCCGTTTCGGGCATCGAAGCTCATGGGCGTCCAAATGGCTGCGGCCGTGACAGATGCGCCGTCCTGAATGACCTGAGCGGTATTGTCGTTTTGGACGATTGTCGTACGTGAAGAGTTTGTGCCGTCAGCGCGGGCGATCGCCGCGGTGCGGTTTTCGGATTCTCCGGGCAGGAGCATCCAGGCTTCTCCCTGATCCGCTGGAGAGTGTTGAAGGTCGAGTGACGCCCATTCTCTACTGATGCGACGTTCTGGCGGGATGTCCTGTTCGGAGCGTTGAACGTCTGCGTCACTGCCTATACGTGTTGCCACACGCGCGGTGAGAGATCCTCGAGACAGGAAGACGTATCCCCCCACCCCATTGAGGTGTGCCCAGGAAGGGTTATCAAACTTGTGCGTGTTGCTCACGGTTTGTCCTCCCACCGTAAGCATAGGGGAGACGCCCTTTGGCATCATGCGATTCTCGATCGTGGTGACGGCGGAGGTATTCTGTTTGGATACGTGGCTGACGGTCTCTATGAGCGCATCTGGAGTGCCGAGGAGGAATTTTCTGCAGCGGGGAACGTCCCCATCCAGCCCCACTTGATGCATCGCAGCGATGCTGTATCCGCCGATCGTAAGCCCTCCCGCCCACTCACCAAGAGTGAGCTTACTTCCGTTCGGTCGCGTTTCGCCGCGCTCGAGCGGTCTCCGGCTATTGGTTGTGCCAGGCGGGTGTGCGTAGTCGATCGTGGACCAGAAACCGTCGTCATACGGCAGGGTGTCACCCCGTAGGTACACGTATCGCATGAATTCACCAGTTCTGCTTCCCCAAAAATTTTCCGAAGCGGAGAACTCGTACGCAGAAACACGGGGGCTGCACATGGCGATGGTCGCCGTCCAGGATTTGGCACGGTGGATAAGACGATCCATCGACGGAATATATTTTGAGGGCGTGGTGGGGCTGTTCCGGGTGGCTGTGGTGGCAGCAGTGAGCGCAACTGCGTCGGAGATGTCTGACCCCGCCAGGAGATCTAGAGTGGAGTTGTTTCTAGCCCACTGATGAATGATCGAGTTCCAATTGCGTTGCTGTTCCGTTGGTGCCAGTCGCGCGATGCGCGCTATTGACCCTGCCGTCTTTTGGCCCATAATTGATCCGTTTGAGTGCACCCGTGAGACGGCGCGACCTCGGACTGAATCCATCATGTGTCCATCTACGATCACGGGAAGATAGCTGCTCTCGACGATTTTGAACACCGGTGTCAGATCGTCGACAGCGAACTTCGTGCCATTCACAAGTTCGAGCATGCAGGCGATGTCCTGGATTGCATCCACTCCGTAAGATCCCGTGTACGGGACCGTGGCGTGCTGGATGAACCCTCCGTCGAGATGGAACCCATCTCCCTCGCGCGCAGGCGCCCAGGCGTGTCGGAGGGCGTCGATGCAGGAATTTATTCTGGCGTCATCTTGCTCGACCAGAGCACCAACAATTGCAGCGCGTGTCGTGTTGACTCGATTCGCTCCCGTTGAAGGAGCGTCGGTCATCGCGCTCATCCTAGGGTCCGGGATGAAGTGTCTGATTGCGGCTGTAACCTCGGAGACTAGATCTTCCTCGAGGTCGTCCCGGAGGATGCAAACAAGGTCGGCGAGCGGGCGAGGAGTTCCGATCTCCCAGTCGTACCAATTCCCGTACGGCTTGGCGTTGTTGGAGTAGCCCGCATCAAGTACCCTTTTCGTGCCCTCTTCGATCTTATAAAGAACGTCGGGATCTTTAGTGCATGATAGGTGCGGCGTTACCCATGCGCGAGCCATCTTGGCGAGAGATACCGCTGTGCCGGTTAGTGAATGGGACTTGTGTCCATTGAGTGGGTATTGGCGGAATACGGTGGCTGGCGCACTCTGTCGCTCAATGGCCCTCATCGACGAAGCTACACTCGCATCGAGTTCCGAAAGATGCTGTTGGATTCTTGCATCGCTTCGCTGTAGCTCGCTTCGGGCGGTGATAATTTCAACCCATCGGTCGCGTAGATCGGAAGGATAGTCGTCCCGGTCGAAGCATCGCGAAGTCGTGGCGAAGACACCTAGCGCAAGTATTGTGCTTGACCCGATAAGGACTGCCCGTCGTCCGACGGTTGATTTGGGGCTCTGCTCCCGAGGCTGGCGGTGCCGATCCTGTGCGCTCATGCCGTCTGTCTCGAGTCTTTATCGGTACGAGTGTTGATACTGGGGGCCGTTTTGAGGAATGAGGGGTTAAGGGCGTGCAACGGCGTTCGTTTGCTAGCAGTCGCCCTTTCTCCGGCCATCAAGATGCGGTGACGGTGGGCTTCGCGGCAACTTGGAGCGGGCACCGGCACCTCCTGTGCGTGCTTCGATCGACGGGCATCGATGGAGTCGAGGTTCCCTAATTCTTACCGTATATGTCTCAGGTCTAGATGCGGGTTCTGATCTTGTCAGCGTCGGCCTACACACCTGTCAATTCACTGGCGAGGTTGCCTCGTTGTGACCAGCGTCTCTCTCGCTCGCCTGTCGTGGGGCGCTGGAGGCGCCCGCTCGGATGGGGGACGTCTCCTGCGCCTGGACGAATGGGTCAGCCGTGTCTGTAGGGTGCCTGTGTGATGAACGTGAACAAGACGACCGGGCTCCACGAGACGCGGCATCCGAAGTACAAGGTCCCCGTGGTCCACCAGGAGGACTTGGACGCCCTCAGGTTCGAAGGATACCCGCTGGCGATCCATACGGTGCCCGCTGCAGATGTGCCCAGCGTCGACTTTTACGCCAAGCTGGAGCCTTCAGACGAGCTGTACGTGTCGTTGCATGGTGCAGTGGATCCGGGGCCGGCTCGGTACCCACATTTCCGCAGAGTTGAGTCGATGCGCGACCGAGTGTCAGCCTTCCTCTCAATCGCCGACCCGACTCTCGAACTCAGTGAGCGGGAGGACTTCGGCATCGGCTGGTATACCGGTGGTCCTGGGTGGGACCCGATGGATGCCGTGGAGTCGATCGTCCGTCAGGCCCTGGCCGCTGTTGGCGCGAAGTACGTGATGTTCATTGGCAGCTCGGCAGGGGGGTTCGCCTCGCTGCGAGCTTCGGTCCGTTTCCCGGCCTCAATAGCTTTCGTACAGGATCCGCAGACAGACGTGGGTGCTTACTACTCCGGGCACAGGAATCGACTCTTCGAGTGCTGCTGGCCTCAGTGGGAGCAGGACGCTGCGCTCGTTGCGCATCCTGATCGGTTCGATTTGCGACATCTCTTTGCGACTCGTGATCCGCAGAACTTTGTCTACTATCGCCAGTCGAATGGCGATGAGTGGCATTCTCGAAACCATGCCAAACCATTCCAGGAAGCGCTCAAGAGCTGCACTGGAACGCGTGACGGGCGCTTCGTCTTCGTTTTCGAGGACGGTGAGCGCGAAGGGCACGGTAAGATCACCGCAGCGGAATTTGATCGTCACTTCGATGCAGCGCAAGGCTTCTGGCGCGAGGCGCGAGCCACTGACTGAAGATCAATGGCAGCCTCTGAAGGGTGCCTCACGCGCGTCCAGGTGTTCCTGCTGCATGGTGTGGGGTGCTGGACCATTCGTTGGTCCGCGGTCCGATGACTGGGTGATTCCAGTTGGGAAGCCGGTTGTTGCCCTGAGCGCGACAGTGCCCGAAATGCTATGTGATCTTGTTCCGGAGACTGGCGGTTGCCGGAGTCGTTGTCTCGAGAGTGTCGGGAGAAGCCTTGAGTGTCGATCGACGAGCATCACTCCCGGGTTCGAGACTGCATAAGGGTTTTCTTTCGACGCTCCGGATAGCATTTAGGTAGTCGAACTGATGGATTGTCGTTGGGTGGCTCCCGTTTCGAGGCGGGGTAGTGCCATGGATGGCCGTTTCTACCGAAGAGCGCGAGGGGCGATCCGAGACGACCGTGCGTGCAGCCGCATGGGTGAGCAGGCGCTCAGATCTTCACGGGATGTTTTCGTCGAAGGCACCGCAGGGCGCCCGCAATGGCCATCCCGCACGGTTTGGGGCGCCTGGGACGTTAAGTCGGGAGTCTCCACTACTCATGGCCGGCCCGCTTGGATGCCCTCTACTCGGTATCGGGCGTCAAAGTGAGGACGGTCGTGGTTCCCGCCGCGCTTGCCAATGTGAGGGGGGTGCCACGCCCGAGCGTCAGGCCCGCCAGCTTGTCGCCTACGGGCGCGGGGGCGCCGAGCGCGCTGTAGTCGGCATCGAGCGTGTTCCCCGAGAGGGTCGATCCCTCGGCCGGGTGCCAGGTCTTGGGGGCGTCTCCCGACAGTGACCTGGGAGCGCTCACCCGTACAGGCACGGGTTCTGCAGCGCTCGAGGGTGCCCGCATATCAACGATGACCAACGTCAGCGTGCCGTCGTCCGCTAGAACTCCGTGCACCATGACCCTCCCGTCGCCGGAGGCACTGGGGGTCAGTACCTTCCCCTCCGGGATCCATCCCAGCTGCATCAGGGACAGATAGCTCGTGCGGCCCTGAAAGATCTCGCCGGGGTCATCCTTGGGGCCCTGTGCGCACAGGGGGCTCATCGGGGCTCCGCCTTTGCATGCCTGCAGGGTCGAGTGGAAGGCGACCTGGGAGGCTCCCGACTCGGCCGCGGTGAGAGTGAAGTCGCTGGTCCACAGCGCCTGCGCGTGAGTGCGGGAGGTTTCGTTGGTGCCCGGGCACGATGTAGGTCCGGTCTCCTCCAGCCAGAACGGGAGGTCGCTTTCGTGAGCGACGTTCTCGCCCAGGCCGATGATCTTCCGGGCCTGGGCCCGCAGCTTCGGCGAGGTCAGGTCCTCCAAGGTGGGATTGGCGATCGACGAAGCCGGGCCCTCGCAGTCCCACAGGGGATACCAGTGCATCGTGAGGGCGGCCTTGTCGTTCACCTGAGACTGCGCGAAAGCCCGCATCCAGGCGGCGTCGTAGGCGCCGGGGCCAGCCATCGGAGTACCGGGGGAGTTCGACTGGATCGCGTGGTCGTAGTCCTCGAGCTCGCGCTGGTAGTCGTCGGTTCCCCAGCTGCTGTCGCGCATGGCGAGCTGAGGCTGATTCTTGTGGAAGAACCCGTTGGGCTCGTTCCCGACCGAGACCGCGAGCAGCCTGTCGCCGAAGGCCTTCCGTGCATGGGCGACCATGTCCGCCGCGCGGTCGGGATCGTCATGCCCTAGGTCCACGCCGAGGGTCACCCGGGAATCGGTGGTCTCGAGCGTCTCAGCCAAGCGATCCAGATCCTCCGGCGTCACGGTGGCCCGCGCCCACGAGGGTGCGGGCTCGTCGCTCGAGGTCCACCACACCCGCCGGTCCACGGAGTTCCCCCCGAACCGCAGCACGGGCTTCGACAGGGCGGAGAGCATCTCGTCGATGTTGGACTCCTTCGAGTCCCACACGGGAGAGGCCAGCTCGGTGGCCTCGAAGCTCAGACCTATGCCACCGCCGAAGCGGGCCGCGCCGGAGTCCAGGGCAAGACTCGCGCTGATCGAATCATCCGTGAGCGTTTCTGCATCGGGGAGGGTGAACTTGCCGGGACTCGGGTCGAAGCCCGCTGCGATCCGCTGAGACGCAGGATCCGGTGGCGCCGACGTGGCCCGGGTGTCCGCGGAGCGCTGTCGGGGGCCGTTGAGCCGGGGAATGACCACCAGAGCGACCACAAGGGCGAGGATGACCGTGCCGATGAGGGCGACCGTGCGGAAGGATGGCCGTCGCGAGCGAGCAGCGGAAGAGGTGTCGGTCTGGCGCGGGCCGTGCGGCGACGGGGGCATCGATGTCTCGCGGTCCTGGAGTGGGGCTATGGCCTGGGGGAGTATGCCGACTCATCGTATCCGCGGGATGAGGTCAGCAACACCGAGCGCACTTTCAGACCATCACGTGTCGCTGGTTGCGTCCGAACCAGGCGACGTCGGCGGTCGCCAGCAGGGCCTGCTCGCTCATCGACCAGGCATGGCTGTGAGCTTCTCCTGCGGTGCGGACCTGCGTGAAATTGAAGCGGTCCGCGGAGTAGATCCTGCCTCCGGCGCGGGAGACGTCCTCGAGGAACCCGGTGTCCTCCCCACGGGAGACGTCCTGGAAGGGGTGGGCGGTGAACATCTCGCGCGGCGCGGTGATCGTCGGGCCCATCACGCGATCGGTGAAGCGATGCTCCATCCACGGGAAGCGCAGGAGGGTCGCGTCGGGACCGCGCAGGTGCATGTAGTGCGCATGCTTGCCCACGAGGTCCGCCCCGGAGAACTCCAGAGCCCGCAGCAGGTCGTGCAGGTACCACGGCCCATACAGATCGTCGTCGTCCATCTTCGTGAGCACGTCGCCGTCGGCCCTCGCGACGGCCGCGTTCAGGCAATCGCCGAGCGTGACGTGCGACGGCATCTCCCGGGCCACGACCTCGGCGATGCCGGCCTCATGCGCGATGGCTATTGACTGCGGATCGACCGTGAAGCCGTGCGTCATGAGCACCAGCTGCAGGGGGACGGTCTGACGCGCGACCTGGGCGATCAGGTGATCGACCTGGCGGGGACGGTTCGTCACCGCGAGCACGCTGATGCGCGGCAGCCCGGCATCTCCGGGCACTCCGCGACTGCCTGCGCGCTCGCCGAGCCCCGCCGCTTCGAGCACCTGCCGTGCACGATGCGTGTAGGTGTGCTCTCGCCAGATGCGGCGCTGCGCGAGGTGCACCGTGCGATCGCGCAGCTCGCCCGAGCGCACGAGGGAGCGCACCACGTGGCCGGCCTCCGTGCGGTCGCTCGCGACGGGCACCTCCTCGCTGGGGAAGAAGCTCGCCATCGCGGGCGAAGGCGTGGTCACCACGGGCGTCCCGGAGGCCGTGATCTCGAAGATGCGGCGCGCGCACATCGACGGGCTCGTCACCACCGAGTTCACGTTGAGGAAGACCTTGTACGCCTTGTAGGCGCTGAGCATCCGCTCGTAGGGGAGTGATCCGACCACGCGATCGGCGAGTTCACCGGGGAACTGGTAGCGCTCGTCATTCCCCAGGAACCTCGAGAAGATCTCGAGCCCGTACTGCATCCGCCCCGAGACGTCGAGGGCACCGCCCAGCAGCAGGTCCATCTGCTCGCGCCGCTCCGGGAACTTGTGCGCGAAGTACATGCCCGCGAAAGCCACGTCCCGCTCGTGGAAGCCGTGCTGCGGACGCACCGGATTGTGGAGGGCGGTCTGGGCGGCGAAGGGCAGCACCGCCACCCGGTCGTGCCCCAGCTCCTCGCGATAGCGGGGCAGCAGGGTCACGTCGGTGGTGAAGACGTGGTCGAACAGCCGCGCAGTGTCCATGAAGTCATCGAAGTGGGGAGGATCCTCCTTGTTCCAGAACACCGCCGGCACGCCCTGCTCCCGGCAGTGCTCCACGAGGGAACGCAGCGCGGGAGAGGGGGCCTGGGATCCCGTCAGCTGGTACTGCCAGGCATCCCCGTTGCCGTGCCACGCCGACTCGACGAGCAGCAGCTCCACGGGCTCTGCGGCGAGCTGATCGGCCCACTGCTCGGGCGTCACGGCGACCGTCTCGAACTCGTGGGACCAGGCGCGCATCGAGAAATCGTCCAGGATCACCGCGGCCCGCAGGCCAGGGATGTGCGGCGGCCCGGGGAGCGGTTCGGCGACCGGGAAGGTCAGGGTGCCGTCGTCACTGGGCGTCGCGACCGAGCTGCCCGACGCGATCCCGGCGCGCCGGCGCCGCTGCCACGTGCGCAGCTCGTCGATGCCTCCGTGGCGCAGATGCCACAGCGCCGTGCGCGCGGTGCGGAAGGGCGAGCGGGGCACGGTCATGGTGGTCTCCTGCACAGGCATCGGCGGATGGCGTCGAGCCCGTTGCGGCGCGCGGGTACTCTGACGCCGACCACCGTATAGCGCCTTGACGCGTGACCGGGACCTTCCGCCAGGAGGTGCCGCTCTCAAGACGCCGGCCCGACCACTTCGAGGAGCCCCGTGAGCGAACCGTCCGGGAATGGGCCCCTGCGGGTCGCCATCTACGGCAGCTGCGTCGCTCGGGACACGGTGGACCTCGCGGCGCCCGAGGGCGTCGAGGTCGTCGACTACGTGGCGCGCCAGTCGCTGCTGTCGATCGGGAAGGATGCCTCCTCGCGATTCCCCGAGCACGATGACGTCGACTCCCCGTTCCAGCGCCGCCAGATGCTCGGTGACTTCGCGGGGGACGCGGCGCGCCGAGTCATGGACGCGGCGCCGTCGACCGACGTGCTGCTGTGGGACCTCACCGATGAGCGCCACGGCGTGCAGGCCTACCTGGACGGCACAGTCGTCACCCGCAGCATCGATGTGATGAGGTCTCCCGCCGTGAAGGCGGCTCTGAGGGGGTCGCTGCACGTCCCCTTCGGGGACGAGGACCACTTCGCGGCGTGGACAGGGGCCGCGGAGTCCTTCCACGGCGAGCTCGCTCGCGCCGGGCTGGTTGAGAAGACCGTCGTGCTCGCCGTGCCGTGGGCGCAGACCTCGCTCGACGGCGAGAGCACCCCCTGGAGCATGGGTATCTCGGCGCCCGATGCCAACGAACGATTCTCCCGCTACTACGACCACCTGCGCTCGCTCGGACTGCGTGTCCTCGCGCTCGAGGACGAGGCCGTCCACTCCGACCCCGCGCACCGTTGGGGCCACGCCCCCTTCCACTACGCGCAGGACGTGTACGAGCGCATCGCCGCCGAGGTGCTCGGCGGCTGATCACTCAGCCTCGCTGGGCGGGCTCGCCCTCGTCGGTCTCGCCCTCGCTGTCGGTTCCGCTCACAGACTGCTCCTTGTCGTCTCCCACGTCCCCCTCATGCTCCTCGTCTCCGGGGACGTCCGGGACGCCGAGCATCGCGGGCACGTCGTCGACGGGCGTGCCCGGCTGCCAGCGGCGGGCGGCGACGATCATCGAGTTGACCGTGGCGATGAAGGGCACGGCGAAGAACGCGCCGGCGATCCCGGCGATCGCGGTGCCCGTGACGACGCCGAGGACGACGCCCAGCGGGTGCACCTTCACGGCGGTGCCGGTGAGCATGGGGTGCAGGACGTGGGATTCGATCTGCTGCACGCCCACCACGATCGCGAGCATGATCAGCGCGTGCACCCAGCCGTTGAAGACGAGCGCGAGGCCCACGGCGACGGCGCCGCCCACGATCGCGCCGACCACCGGCACGAAGGCGCCGAAGAAGACCACCACGGCGATCGGGATCGCGAGCGGGACGCCGAGGATCGCGGCGCCGATGCCGATGAACACGGCGTCGGTCGCGGCGACGACGAGCTGGATGCGGATGAAGCTGGTCAGGGTGTGCCAGCCGGCGGCGCCCGCCGCGAGGATCCGCGGCTGCGCCGCGCGCGGGAACAGCCGCGAGGTCCAGATCCAGATGTGCTTGCCGTCGATCAGGGCGAACAGGGTCACGAAGATGACGATGAACAGGCCCTCGAGCACGTGCGCGACGCTCGAGCCGGCCTCGGCGGCGCCCGCACCGATCTCCGAGGCATGCTTCTGCAACCACTCGGTGGCCTTGGTGACGTAGCCGTCGACGTCGGACTCGGTGATCCCGAAGGGATGGGTCGCCAGCAGGGTCTCGGCCTGGTCCAGCGCGTCGATGGCCTGCTTCTGGATCGACGGCAGCTGGCTGCGGATCTGGCTGGTCACCAGGACCACGAGTCCCACGATCACGGCGAACATGACCACCCAGGCGGTGATGATCGCGACCCACTTGGGCCAGTGATGGCGCTGCAGGAACGCGGAGACCGGCACCAGGAGTGCCGAGAGCAGGAGGCCCACCATGAAGGGGATCACGATCTCGGAGAGCCACACCGCCGCGAGAGCGACCGCGACCACGCCCAGCCCGATGATCAGCACGCGCCAGGTGTAGCCGGCGCCGATCTTGAGCCCCTCGGGGATCGGGTCGGGGTGCGGCAGCGGCGAGGAGGGCCGCGCCGAGGCTGCGGTGACTCGGGCCGGGTCTGGAGTGGTTGAGGACGAGAGAGCGTTCCTCGGGCTCGCGGTGTCCGGATCTGTCATGGACGGATTATCCCGCTCGCGCCGGAGGCGTGCTGTCGGCGCGCGGCGCGTCCGTGGATGCATCTCTCGAGGATCGGCCGGGTCGCGCTGTTGCCGAGGCCCGGCCGGCGGGACGCCCGCTCGGCGCCCTCGATGCCTGCATTGCTCCCGCGGGTCCGCTCAGTCGATCCGTTCCCAGCCCGGCGGATACTCGCTCGGCGACCAGACGTTCGCGTTGATGACCGACCGGTACACGCCGCCTTGATAGCTCACCACGGCACCGGCCGGGTAGGCGTCGTGCGCGCCTGTGGGCTGGACCCAGGCGGGAGAAGGTCTCTCGAACTGTGGGGCGGCGGTGAAGGTCGCGGCACTGTGCGTGGCATCGGTGAAGACCGCAGAAGCCGGCGTGCCGACGCCGACCAGCAGAGCGACTGCGAAGGCGGTGGCGAGGGTCGCCGCGGCGACGGGGGCCTCCCTGTCGCTGGCGGACGCCCGCTCCGCCTCGCCAGGTCCGGCCGGGCGCATCGGTGGTCCGTCGGCTCCGGGCGGCGTCGGTGGGTCCGCGTCTGCGCGGTCCGAAGGGATGCGAGCGGCCGAGAGCAGAGTGATCAGCACGAGCCCCACGAGAGTCAGCGGCAGGTACCGGCCCTGGGCGGCCCACACCGCCGGACGCCCGATCCAGGGGATCCGCAGCACGCCGACCCCGTGCACGTGCGCAGGCGCCACCGGAGTGGAGTCCGCGTGGGCGTTGGCGTCGCCGCGCAGCACGAGATCACCATCGGCGGTCGCGTGGTCGTAGCGGTGCAGCAGCTCACGGCCGGGGTGCGCGGGGTCGTCGACCCGCAGCACCTGGCCCACGCGCAGACCGGCCGCGGGGACCTGCCGGGTCACCACGACGTCCCCCGTCATGATCCGCGGCTCCATCGACCCGCTCATGACCACCGTCGGCTGCCATCCCAGAGCCAGCGGCAGCACGCTCCAGACCAGCAGGCCGGCGAGGGTCACCAGAACCGTGCGCGCGCATCCCGCCAACAGGGCTCGCGCGACGATGCGCGTCGTTCTCGCATCCATGGCACGGCTCCTTGCGGGGAGGAGAGGGACTGGGCGCGACGGCGTCACTTCGAGACGCTCTGCGCCTCCCACGTGAACCCGATCCGCGCGGTGCCACCCTGCGCGGAGTCCGGTGCGTCGGCGCTCAGGGTGTAGGTGAACGTGTACGGGGTCGAGGCGTCGCTGCCGCCCTCGGCGCGGCCGAGGTCGATCCCGCTCGCGAAGTCCGAGTGGTCGGCGGCGAAGTCGGCCAGCGTGCCGGTGTAGACGGTCGATGCGTCGGCACCACTGCCCGCGACGATCTTCAGGTCGATGTACTGCGCAAGGTCCTGAGTCGTGGCCTCGTCCTCCCCGTACAGGCGGGTGGCGGCGTCCAGGGTGCCGCTGTACGTGGTGACGATGTCGTTCGTGCCGGTGTCCCCGGGAGCGAGCTCCTTCGCGTCGAACATGGCGGTGCCCGCGTCGTCGTCGGTGATCTCCACCTGGCCGGCCTGCCAGGAGTTGCCCGGGTTCTCGGTGGTGTCGCTGAAGGCTGCGTAGGAAGCGTGCCAGATCAGCAGCGAGCTGAGGACGAGACCGGCGGGGATGCTGCCCCACTTCATGAAGCGGACGGTGCGGGACGACGAGGCCATGGGGGCTCCATTCAGGAGAGTCAGGGAGTGCCCGAGACACCCGGGCCGGGCACGCGTCCATGCGTTACCCGTGGGTAGCATCTGTCCGGATTGCTCAGAAATCAAGCCTTATGTCGGGCACGTCCGCCCCGCAGGAGGGAGACCTTGAGCACACGGGATCCATCGAGAGCACCAGGGTCGAGCGGCGACTCACGCCTCCGCGGAAGGCATGCGGATCGTGAACGCGGATCCCTGCCCTTGTTCGGAGCGCACACTGATCTGTCCTCCGTGGGCGCGCACGATGCTCTGGGTGATGGCAAGCCCCAGCCCGTGCCCGGGAATCTGCTTCTTCGCGGCTGTCTCTGTGCGGTAATACTCCCTGAACAGGTTCGCCTGCTCGTCCGGCGTCATGCCGATGCCCGTGTCGCTGACCTGCGCTTCGACGGCTCCCTCGACGTCGGTGACGGTCACGTCCACGTGGCCACCCGACGGCGTGAACTTCAGAGCGTTCGAGATCAGGTTCACCAGCACCTGCGTCATCCGTGCGGTGTCCAGCGAGATCAGCCGGTTCTGGCGCACGGTGCATGTGAGTTCGACACCCACGCTCTGGGCGCGCGGGCGCAGGGTCGTGCAGGCCTCGCACGCAATGTCGCCGAGTCGCGCCGGGGACCGGTCCAGGGACCGCTCGGCCGCGTGCGGGGACATCCCATCCAGCAGGTCGCCCACGAGGTGCAGCAGCTGCTCGGCGTTGCGTTCGACGACGGCGAGCTCCTGGCGGATCTGCGGGTCCATGCGCGGATCGTCCATCGCGAGCTCGAGGTACCCCAGGATCGAGGTGAGGGGCGTGCGCATCTCGTGGGAGACGTCTGCCGTGATCCGGCGTTGCTGCCGGGCGTGCTCCGTGAAGGTGCTGATGTCGTTGAAGACGATCACCGCGCCCCCGCGCTGTCCCTTCGTGTCGACGATCTGGCGGGCGGCGGTGGAGACGGTGCGGCGCTCGCCGCCGGGGTCACCGAGCACCACGATGTAGTTGGTGAAGGTCTCCTGGTCCACGGCGCGGCGAACAGGTCGCACGTGAGGGGGGATCATCGCGCCGGTGTCGGGATAATGCACCAGGAGCTGGTCCTCGGCAGGGTCCGGCTCACCTTCGGGCAGCGCCAGGCGGTGCAGCTCCGTCTGAGCGCGATTCATCATCAGGTCGTGGCCGTCCTTGTCGACGATCACGATGCCGACCGAGAGGCTGTCGATGACGTTCTGGAACAGGTTCTCCTGTTCGGTCGTCACCCTCAGCATCTCCGTCTTCTGCCGCAGGGCCTCCTCACTGCGATGACTCTCCTGCACTGATCGTGTCGTGGCCATGGCGATCATGAGCGTCATCTGCAGCACGACCAGAGCGAGCAGCACGGAGCGCACGACCGCGGCGCCGGTCGGGTCCGGATACGCCCGCACGAGCGTGGGGATCGCGAACGATATCGTCACGGCGACGGTGGATGCCGCAGCGCCGACGTAGCGCCAGCTGTAGGCCGCCCACAGCGCGGGGACGAAGGCGAGCAGCGTGACCGTTGCCGCCTCCACCCGGAAGGCGTCGCGTAGGGGAGCGACTGCCAGGATGTCGGCGATGGGGATCCAGATCGCCGCACTCGGGCGTACCCGCAGCACGTGCCAGGTCGCCGTGAGAACGGTGACGAGCGCGAGGGCGATGATGCCGGCCAGGTATTCGGGGCCGAGCACCTTCTGGGGGCTGACGATCGCGAGCAGCGCGCTGATCGCCAGCACGAAGGCGAAGAACCAGCACTGCTTGGGAAGGTGGTGGTCCCGTGAGGCGATCGCCAGGAAGGAACGCCGACGGGAAGCGTCGGGGGTCGACATGCGAGCACTCTTCCAGACTCGGGTGAACTGCCAGACCGAATGATGGAGAGTGACTTCGCAGGGGAGTGCGTGGGCTTCCCGCTGCGAGCGACGGTCAGTTCGTCCTACCGGCCCGTCCTTCCATCCCCCTCTTCGCCGCGCCCCGCATCCCATAACCTGGAGCGTGACAACGGTCGGGTCAGGGAGGTCGAGCGCATGGGCACAGCGACGGCAACGGTGATCGAGGATGACGACGACATCCGGCGTCTCCTCGAGGTAGTTCTGAGCCAGGAGGGGTACGCGGTCACGACCGCGGCCAGCGGAACAGACGGGATCGCGTCACTCATCGCCGAACCACCGGACCTGGCGCTCGTGGACGTCGGCCTGCCGGACATGGATGGATACGAGGTGGTGCGCCGCGTGCGCACCGCCGTCATCGGACTGATCGTGATGCTGAGCGCCCGCTCACAGGCCGAGGACGCCAGGCTGGGACTCGAAGCCGGCGCCGACGCGTATCTGACCAAGCCATTCCGTCCCCGCCAGCTGCGCCAAGAGCTTCGGAACCTCGTCGCCAGTGCCCTCACCGGCGACGGATCGGCACCGCCTGCGTCTGAGTGAGTGAGGGCTGCTCCATCAGTGGCACCTGCAGCAGCTCGCGCCGCACCGATACCTCCTTGCGAAGCATATTCACGGTCTCCTGGCCGACGGCGGTGACGACCGGCAGCTGTGCGGCGGCCGCGTCCGTGTCCCCGCGCTCCAGCGCGTCCTCGAGATCGCCCGCGGCGCGCTCGAGGCGAGTGGCGCCGACCATCGCCGAGGAGACCCTGATGCTGCCGATCGCATCCCGGGTCTGCATCGGCGACTGCGCGGCGAGGGCTCGCTCCAGCCTGGCTGTGCGCGTGGGCCACATGATCGCCCAGCCGGAGACGAAGTCAATGCCCAGGTCGGAGCGACCGTCGAGCTCGGCCGCCAGCTCCTCGAGCTGCTCGATGCTGAGCAGCGGCAGCGCCGTCAGGTCTGCCCCAAGGGCGACGTCGGCGAGGACACGACCGTCTGCGTTGCGGCGAGTCTTCGCCCAGCCGGTACGGCCGGTGACGGCTCGCCAGGCCGCTCGCATGTAGTAGACGTAGGTCAGGTATACGTAGACCAGGTTGGCGAGCCCCAGCGCGACGCACTGGCTCCGGGAGATCTCCTGATCGGTGACAGTGCGGTACACCAGCCCCCACACGGCGTAGGGCAGGACCAGGAAGAACAGTCCCGCCAGTACGAGAGTCAGCAGGCTCGATGAGGACCAGTAGTCCAGGGCAGACTGCGCCACTCCCAGGACCAGCAGAAGGGGACCAGCACCAGATTCAGCATCATCACGACGGGCTGAAGCATGAAGTAGTGGATCTCCAGGAGGCCGGCAAGGCTCAGATGACCGCTCTTGCGCAGCCCGGGCAGCGCGGAGGCGCACTCCATGTTGCCCTGCGCCCAACGGGTGCGCTGAGTGATGAGGCGTCGGGTGAACGGGAGAGCCTCCTGGGAGACATGCGCCTCGCGCACATAGTGGTTGTGCATGCCCATCTGCAGGATGTTGAGGCCCAGCTCGTAGTCCTCCGAGAGCTTCTTGCCCCATGGCTTGCCGCGCCGGCTGGCGAGGGCGTCCAGAACGGATAGCCGCGTGAACTGGCCGTTGCCGCCCATGCCGACCGTGCCCGTGCGCACCCTCAGCACTTGCATGGCCGAGTTCGTGGTGCGGAACTCCAGGTCCTGCATGCGCACCAGGAACCTGCCGACGATGTTGAGCCAGCGCCCGTCAGTCGGGCGGGGACGGCGGTCCCCGCGGTTCTTCATCCACACCTCGAGCTGCACCGCGCCGATCTCAGCGTCCCCGAACGCCTGCGGGCCTGCGAGCATCGCGAGCGTGTTGTCGGAGAGGTAGCCGTCGGCGTCCAGGACGCCGATCACAGTGCGGTGGCGCATGTCCTCGGTGCCGCCCACGTGCTCGGAGACGATCCGGTAGGCGGCGTTCAGGGCGTCGCCCTTTCCGGTGCGGGCCTCGGGGGCAATCCGGGAGATCAGGTGCACGCGCTGGTCGAACACCATGAGGCCCCGCACCACCTCCGCGGTCGCGTCCTCGCTGGCGTCGTCGATCACCCACACGTGCAAGCCCGGGAAGCTGGAGCGTGCCGCTGAGACGGTCTCGGCGATGACGCTCTCCTCGTCGCGGCACGGCACCAGCACGTGCCACTCCAGGACATCTGGGTCGCCGGGTGTGTTCCGCGGATGCCTGACCTCGCCGGAGAAGATCATCAGCAGCAGCGCAACGTAGGTCAGAGCGCAGGCTGCGACGACGGTCAGGAGCAGCACGGCGACGTCTCGCCAGATCTTCTCGCCGAAGGATCCGAACTCCCCCGAGAGCCCGAAGACGAAGACGGCGGCGACGCCGAAGAGCACGGCGAGGAGCACTGTCAGGAGGGGCCTCATGCGGGTGCTCGCTTTCGCAGATGATGCCGCGTCGGACACGTCGATGCCCTCCCCAGTGCATTCGAGGGAAGGGGGAGGGCATCAGCGTGCAAGCGGACACGTCGGCCCGCCTGCGGTCGCCCCGCACGTCCACGGAGCCAGCCTCAGATTACTGATCAGTAGGCGCCTGCACGGCCCGAATGGGTCACCGTCTCGTCACGATCTTCGGCACTGTGCGGGAGTGGGCGAGGCTGCGGCTGAAGGGACGTCAACGTCTCGACTCGTCCTCCGGCGGGCTGACGGGCGAGGCGGCGGCGCGCTCGCGCTCACGGCGGCTCTCCTCCTCGTCGTGACGGCGGAAGCGCCGACCGATGACGACGCCGACCACGACGAGCAGGATCAGCACGAGCGCGGAGATCCCGTAGAAGGCGAAGAGGGGCTCGAGCGGCATCATTCCCACGAGTCTAATCCTCGGCGCCCGGGTCCGACGACGGAGGGCGGGGCGGCCTCGGATGAGACCGCCCCCGCCCTCCGTCGTGCGGAGCTGGGGTCACAGACCCCGCTCGGGGTCCTCGATCCCGTCGTCGAGCTCGCCCTCGCGCGGACGACGTGCCCGACGCACATGGCTCTCGGACACGCTGAACGGGTCCGAGTCGTCGACGGGGCGCGACGTGCGCCCCTCGGTGTCGGTGTCGGTGTCGGTGTCGGTGTCGGCGTCGGTCTCAGGGCGCGGCGTGCGTCCGTCGGCCTCGCCGACGGGGCGAGGCGCCCGGCCGTCGGCCTCGTCCACGGGTCGCGGCGCGCGTCGGTCGTCCGCCCTCGGGCTCTCCACGGGGGTCTCCGCGCCGCGCGGATCCTCGTACGCGTCACCTGACCGGAGCGCGGTGGCGCCCGCGGTGGGCGAGGCGTTCCTCCGATCGGTGGCCGGGCCGCTCGCGGTCGCCTTGGCGTCGATCTCGTCCTCGCTCAGGACGCGGCCGTCGGCGTCTCCGGGCTGTCGGCCGGGGTCGCGTGACGTGCCGGTCGCCGGAGCGGCCGCACCGTCCTCCGCGATGAGCGAGCCCTCGCGCGACGCGCCGCCGTCCACCGGTCGAGGATCTTGGTGGCGGCCCTTGGTCTGCTCACTGGGCAGCGGTTCGCGATGCGTCCCGGCGGGAGCATCCTCTCGGTGTGCGGCGTCGTCGACCCCGCCGGCATGCGGCCCGTCCTCGGCGCGGTTCTGGCCGGCCTGCACGCGACCGGCGCCCGTGTTCTGCGGGGCCCCGGAGTCCTGCAGGCTCTGCGGGGCCTGCGCTGCGCGCTGATCCTGCGCGGCCTGGGCATCACCGGAGTGCGCACCGGCGGCGACGCCGGCGCCCGCTGCAGCTCCTGCGCCACCGGCCGCTGCGGCACGGCCGCCCTCGGCTGGTGCGGCATGGGCGCTCTCGCCGGGCGCGGCATGGCCGTCCTCGGCGGGTGCACGATGGGCACCGCGGGTGTCGTCCTCGTGACGGCCCTGCGGCCGATGTCCGTCGGCGAACTCGGCGGTCTCTGGCGCATCCTCGGGGATCCGCTGATCGCGAGGGGCTGCGCCCGGCTGGGCCGCGCTCGCCTCCCGCGATGCGGGCTGCGTCGACCTCTCGCTGCGCGCCTCCGGCTGGCCCGTGCGCTCCGCGTGCGCTCCGGGCTGCGGTGAGTTCTCCGTGTGCGTGTCCGGACGGGGCGTGCGCTCGTCGCGGGTGCTGGCCGGATTCACGGTTGCCTCACGGGGACCGGTGTCGACCGTGCGAGCATCGCGCGGACGCTCCTCGACCCGCTCCCGCTGGGCCGCATCCTGCCGTGCCGTGACGCCGTCGGCCCCGGCACTCTGGTCCGTGCGGTCGACGTGCTCCTCGTGCGAGGCGGCAGCTCCTGCACCGGCAGCTCCTGCGCCTGCCACACCGGCTCCGGCGGCGACACCGGCACCGTGCCCGGGAGCTCCGCGCTCGTCGGCCCGCGGTTCGGCGTCGCCGGCGTCCCGAGCGGTCGTCTCGTCGAGGGGCGCGTCGGAGCCGCGTCGCCCGCCCGATGCCTTGGCGTCGACGTCGGGGTCGAGCTCATCGGCCTGGCGGAGCCGGTCGTCCACGTCGGCGCGCGCCCTGTCGGCATCCTGCCGCTGCTCCTGCGCGGTCTGGTCGCGGCGCTCGGCCTCGACCTTGGCCTTGTCGGCCTCGAGCTCCGTCTCGCGCGCCTGGATCTCGCGCTCCTTGACCTCGACCTGGTCCTTCTGCGCCTCGTTCCGGAGCTCGGCAGCCCGCTGGCGGTCGATCTCCTCCTGGCGGGCGCGCCGACGCCGGGAGCTGACGACCCCCACGATGATCAGGATCGCGAGGACCACGATGACGAGGATGATGACCGGGATGACCCAGCCGGGCAGGTTACCCATGTGCTTCTCCTTCGATCTGACCCGTTCTTCCGGGCCGGGAGGACGTGCGCGGCAGTCACTGCCGTGCTGTGCATTCCACCAGATATATGTGGTGGGCGCCACATCGGCTGCCGAATCGGGCCCAGCCGGTCCGCGCTTCCGGGACTCCGCCGTCAGGGAGATCCGCCCTGTCGCCGTGCCGTGAACGCTTCGTCGAGGAGGCCCCGGACGCAGAAGGGCCCCACGAGCCGAAGCTCGTGGGGTCCTTCTCTCAGCACTGGCCCGGCAGGATCCGTCCTGCGGACGGTCGCGCGCCGGGCTGACGCGGAGGCGTCACTGGCGCACGACGATGTTCTCCGAGTCGATGAAGCGGCCGACGGGCGAGGCGAGGGTCTCGATGACCCGCGCGACGTGCTCGGGCTGCATGATCGTGGACGGGTCCTCCTCCGGCGCCAGGGTGCGGCGCAGGGCGGTCGCGGTGCGGCCGGGGGAGAGGCAGACCACGCGGGTGCCGTAGATCGCGAGCTCCTCTCGCATCACCTGGCTCATGTTGATCACGGCCGCCTTGGAGGCCGAGTACGTGAGCCAGCCCGAGCGCCCGTTGATGCCGGCGGTCGAGGCGATGTTGACGATCAGCTTGAACACGTTGCCGTGGTTCAGCAGCCACTTCACGATGAGGAACGGCGCGTAGACGTTCACGTTCATCGTCTTCTCGAAGTCCTCGATCTCCGCCTGCTGCAGCGGGACCGGGTTCGTGTAGCCCGCGTTGTTGACGAGGATGTCGATGTTGCCGACCTCGCCGTGCACGGACTCGAGGGCCTCGTGCAGGGAGTCGCGATCGCCCACGTCGACGTAGCGGGTGATGATCTTGCGGCCGACGGGGCTCGAGGAGCGCAGCTCCTCGACGGCGGCGTCGAAGTCGTCGGACTTGCGGGCGAACATCACCACGGTGGTGATGTCCTCGCTGTTGTGCAGGAAGCGGCGGGTGGTCTCGAGACCGATCCCGCGCGAAGCACCGGTGACGAGAGCAGTCTTAGTCATCGTCTTCCTCCTCCGGGCGCAGGAGGAATCCCGCCATGCGCAGATCAGTGGGCGTGGTGACCTTGAAGTTCACGTCGGAGCCGTCGATGAAATGGACGGGGTGCCCGGTGACCGCGACGAGGGTCGCATCCTCCGTGTAGACCTTGTGGTCCTGCTCGGCCTTGGCGTGGGCGTCCTGCAGATCGGCCTTGGAGAACTTCTGCGGCAGCTGCACGTTGCGCAGCTGGTCGCGCTCCAGCGAGCCCGTGACCTCGTGGGTCTCGGGGTCGACGGGTGCCACGGTGAAGGAGATCGGCGTCATCAGCGAGACATTGCTGTGCTCTGACGCGATGAGGTCCTCGAAGTTCCTCTTCGTCACCAGCGGGCGCGCGGCCTCGTGGATGATCACGTCGTCGTTGGTGCAGTGCGGGAGCATCGCGGCGACGGAGGAGTGGCGGGAGTCGCCGGCCTCGACGAGCGTGACCGGGGTGGAGATCGCGTAGTCCCGGAGGACCTCCTCGACCTCTTCCTTCCACTCCGGCGGGTAGTTCAGGACGATCTGGTCGATCTTCTCGACCCGGTTCGCCATGATCAGCGCGTAGACCAGGATCGGGATGCCGCGGAGTTTCAGCAGCTGCTTCGGCTGGTTGGCGCCGATGCGAGCCCCGATCCCTCCGTTCAGCAGGATCAGTGAATACATGGATGGGTTCCTTCGTGCAGTCGGTGTCGCGCTCCGCTCCGCTGCGGGGTTGCCGCTCCGGCGTGGTCACGCGACCGCTACGTCGGTCAGCCGGGAGTTCACCTCCCGGACAGGTGCTCGTAACCATACAAGACGAGACCTGCGCGGCCGCGCAGGTCTCCGAGGGCACGCATTGCGGCGGCGAGCATGCGGAGCGAGGTGTGCGTGAGAGTCGCCTCCCGTGCACTCTGAAGGCACCTGGCGTTCACTTACGATCGGGGGATGACCGCTTCACCGCTCCCCGTGTACTACCTGGGCGACAGTCACGTCCGGTACTTCAAGAAGGCCGCGAAGGCCGGTCTCCTCGCACCTCACGAGCTCACCGGGGTCGAGGTCGGCGGTGCGACCGCCGTCGGCATGAGGAACCCGAACTCCAAGACCGATGCGATCGGCCGGTTCCGGAAGTGGATCAGCGACAGGTCTCGAGAGGCGATCGTGGTGTTCCACCTCGGCGAAGTCGACTGCGGTTACGTGATCTGGTACCGCGCCGACAAGTATGACGAGCCCGTCGAGCTCCAGATGGAGAACTCGGTCGAGGCGTACTTCGAGTTCATCGACGAGCTGCGGGGCCTCGGATTCCGCCGCATAATCATCACCGGCGCCACGCTTCCCACGATCACCGACGACGACCAGGTCGGGGAGGTCGTGGTCAAGCGGAGCGCGATCACGGCCACGCAGAAGCAGCGCACCGATTTGACGCTCCGGTACAACGAGATGCTGAGGAGGGAAGCCGTGCGACGCGGGCTTCCCTACGTCGACATCGACGAGGACGTGCTCGACTCGAAGACGGGTGTCGTGGACGAGCGGATGCGCAACCCCAATCCGGAGGACCATCACATGCACGGGAGCGTGGCGGCCGTGCTGTGGGCCCGGAAGCTCCGCGACGCCGTTGCGACGTATCAGGAGACCGCGCCCGCTCCGCGCATCTGGACGTGCACGCACGCCACGTACCTGAAGGCCTATCCGGGACATTCCCAGCGTATGCCCGTCGACATGCGGCATGCGGTCTCCGTCGGCGACGTCGTGACGGGTGACGAGGTGCAGACCCAGGGGCAGTACACGGTGATCAGGAACGCCCGGATCAACGGGACGAGCTACCCCCTTATGGGCCTCTTGCACACGGAGCACTACGGGCCGGCCACGCCGCCCGAGTCCGACGCCGCGGGCGGCCTTCTCGGGCTCCTGCAGAGGATCTTGCGGCGCCGCCCCAACGGATCGCCGCGGGGAGCCCACGCGCACTGACGCCTCCGCTCTCGGCGGCGCGAACCGAGAGCACACGACCGGCGGCCGATGGCCAGCATCCCTACGGCTGCTGCGAGCCCGCCTGCGAGAACCCGTTGTCCCCACCAGCGAACAGACCACCAAGAAGAAGAGACGAATGCCCGCTTCCCGCCCCGTCGTACGCAAGGTCGTCAAGCTGCTCCGGATCTGGGCAGTGCTCGTGGACGTCCTCATCATGGCCTCGGCGTTTCTGGTCCTCCTGTATCCGGACGCATCGTGGACCGTGGTCGCACTCGCCGTCCCGCTGCTCGTGATCATGTGGCGCACGCGCCGCTCGCTCACGCGGCGTCTGCGGTCCGTCGGCGCCATGGGTGAGTACCTGGTCGGTCGCTATCTGCTGCTCATCGTGGGTCTCGTCCACGTCGCCCAGCAGGGTGTGCCGACGCTCCTGTGGATCGTCTCGGGTGGTCTCCTCGCGCTCGCGCTCGAGGCCGAGCGCTTCGAGGTGCGCATGCACCGGCGCATCCGCCCGTACGCAGCCCACCTGCCCGGTCGAGATACCGAGCATCGTCCCCGCTTCGCCTACGGCTACGTCTACTCCCTGGTGATCCTCGGCCTCGCCCTGCTCGTGGTCACTCCGTGGCTCGGAGCGGCAGGGGCATGGGCTGTGGTCGCCGTCGGGCTTCTCGCGGTGCTCTTCGCCGCGGCGGTCCTCGTCGACATCGTGCAGCGGATCTCGCGGCGCAGCTCCGCACTGCGTGAGATGCCGCAGATCGTCGAGGATCTGGAGCCCCGGTTCTTCGTGTACTGGAGCGCGCAATCAGGATCGGCCTTCCAGATCACGATGTGGCTGCCGTATCTCGAGCGGCTCGGAGTGCCCTTCGCGATCATCGTCCGCAACGACGCGAACTTCCGGGACCTCGAACGCGCCGTCGACGCCCCGCTGATCCTGCGCAGGACGCTCGCTGACCTGGATGCGGTGATCGTCCCGAGCGCCCGAGCGGCGTTCTACGTGAACAACGCGGTCCTGAACAACCACATGATCCGTTACTCGGAGCTCATGCACATCCAGCTCCTCCACGGGGAATCGGACAAGGCCGCGAGCACGAACCCGGTCACGCGCATGTTCGATCGCGACTACGTTGCCGGACAGGCGGCGATCGACCGCTTCGCCGCGCGAGGGATCTCCATGCCCGAGTCGATGTTCCGCATCGTCGGCCGGCCCCAGGTCGAGGGTGTCGAGGCGGCTCGGGCGCCCATCGGCGAGATGGCCGCGCCGACCGTCCTCTACGCGCCCACGTGGCAGGGCTTCCACCAGGACGCGCAGTACTCGTCTCTCGCGCACGGTCCAGATCTGGTCCAGCGGCTGTTGGAGCGCGGCTGCACCGTCGTCTTCCGTCCGCATCCGTACAGCTACAGGACGCGGTCCCTGCGCAGTGCCTGTGCGCGGATCAAGGCGATGCTCCAGCAGGATGCGGAGCTGACCGGACGGGCTCATCTTTACGGCGTTCTCGCGGAGAAGGAGATGACCGTCTTCGACTGCTTCAACGCGTCCGACGCGATGATCTCCGACGTCTCGAGCGTCGTGGGTGACTATCTCCACTCCGAGAAGCCGATGGCGATGAATTCGATGCATGCCGCGGTCGACGACTTCCGTCGTGAGTTCCCCACCGCTCGTGCCGCGTACGTGATCGAGGGCTCGGAAGAGGGACTCATCGATGTCGAGGACGTGCTCGACGCGATGCTCGGTCCGGACCCGATGTCCGAGGTGCGCAAGGGCTTCGCGACGTACTACCTCGGAGACATCCCTCGCGACTCCTATGCGGAGAGGTTCCTGGCCGTTGCGCGTGAGGATCTGGGCATCGAGTCCGAGCGCGTGTCAACGACTGGTCATGAACGGGCTGAGCCGTGACAAGTCGGCCCGGGCACTGACAGCTGCGAAGGTGGTCGCCTTGTAGACTCCCCGCCGTCACCTGTCGTTCACCTTCACCTGGAGCTCCCTGTGCCGAGACTACGACGGCTCCGCCGCCTGGCCGCATCCCGACTGCCCATCGCCACCAAGGATCAGGTGCGAGCCGCCTCTCGATCGGAAGATTGGGCGAGCGCGTATGAGCAGCTCCTCGCGGCCGCCGAGGGGCGGTCGGCCGGCACCCCTCCGAAGAAGGTCCCGTCCCCGGCGGTCGCGGACCGTGTGCGCAAGAGCGTGGAGAAGAAGTCTGCCGATCCGCTGACGCGCGCGATCATGCAGGGCAAGGGGCTTGACCGGGCCGTTGCCGAGAGGGTCCGCGCTCTGCTGAAGGACAAGCGGACGAACGAGGCGCAGTCGCTCGCCGACGCCCTCGTGCGAGACGAGTCGACGGCCGCCGCGGGGCACCTCGCCGCAGGGATCGTCGCCGCCTCCCGCAGCTATCACTCGCTCGCGGTGCACCACTTCGACGCCGTCGACGACGAGCAGTCCCTGAGCTTCGCTCCGCTCGAGAAGATCCAGACACTCTTCCGTGCGGATTCGGGCCGCGGGATCGAGACCGCGAGGACCTGGCTCGCCGAGAACCGGACCTTCAGCGCGCGCACCTGGTTCGAGGTGTACCGCAACCTGTTCGTCGTCGACGAGCTCGACCTGGCGGATCAGGCCTTTGCGAAGACGTCCGCCGCGTACGCGACACCGACGCAGCAGAGCGCCTGGAAGTCCGGTCATGACGATCTGGCCTGGGGAGAACGCTGGGTGGGCTCCGGTCGGTTGCAGAGCGCTCCAGCGACTCCCGAGGGCCACGTGTCGTTCGGACTCATCGACTACCTGCAGCCCGGACGGGCTCGCGCTTCCCAGAACATCGGCGATCAGATCCAGACGCTGGCCTCCCTCGGCCACGTCGTGCGGCACCAGGACCTGCGTTTCCACGGTGAGGAAGGCGTCGTCGACTTCGTGCGCTCCATGCAGGAGCGCGTGCGCCCCGAGCTGCGCAGGGAGGGCGTCTCCGCGGACGTCGACCTGCTGACAATCGATCGTGATTCCTCGACCTACCAGCAGATTCCTCCGAACACATGGCTCCTGGAGTTCGGCTGGCACATGCACGCCATGTTCGGCCTCGGCGTCTACGACTTCCCTCTCCACCCGAATCTGAACCCGATCTTCGTCTCGTTCCACTGCAGCAAGCGAGCGCTCCTCAGCGAGGAGTCGCTCGCGTACCTGCGTGAGCACGGGCCGATCGGGTGCCGTGACTGGACGACCGTCGACCTGCTGCTCTCACTCGACGTCCCCGCGTTCTTCTCCGGTTGCCTGACGACGACGGTGAACACCGTCTTCCCAGATCTCGAGGGGAAGCCCGAGGAGGCGACCGTCTATGTGGACGTCGCCCGCAGCCCCGTCCCGAAGGGGCACGAGAACGTCCGGCAGTCCTACCCCGAGATCAAGAAGCGCGACTTCACCGCGAACATGTGGGACGCCGTCCAGGTGCTCGAGCGCTACCGCCGCGAGTACACCGATGTGGTGACCACCCGACTGCACTGCTACCTCCCGACGACCTCCCTTGGGCTGAAGGTCGACTTCGAGCCGAAGAACAACGCCGACGTGCGCTTCAACGGCCTGTTCCGTCTGAGCCAGACGGACTTCGACGCCATGCGGTCGCGGATGCGCGACCGTCTCCAGCCGGTGCTCGAGGCGATCTTCCGGGGCGAGGATCGCGCGTCCGTGTACGCCCTGTGGCGGGAAACGGTCGAACCCGAGGTCCAGCAGGCCCGGGAGCGCCACTCGCGCTCCGTCACGGTCCCCGCGGTCGGGCGCTCCGCCGGCCAGCTGGTCGCGTCCGTCCAGCGGCAGGAGGCCGACGGCCCAGCGAACCCGATCGACGTCGTGCTGACCCCGACCGCCTACCAGGTGCGCCACCTCGCCGCCGTGCTGCGCTCCGCGGCCGAGTCGTCCTCGCGGACGATCCGCGCATGGATCGTCGCACGCGGGGCCGGCCCCGCGCGCCTCGAGGTCGAGGGTGTCGAGATCCGATGGGTCGACACCGCCTCCGTCGACGCGAACGCCGTGAAGGCGCTCGACGAGCGTTCCCTGGACCGCGTGCTGCTCCCCGAGCTCGTGCCCGTGGACCGCGCGATCCTGCTGCCGGTCGACGGCGTGGTCTCCGCCGACCTCGCCGAGCTCGAGGGCATTGATCTCGGCGAGGCGCTGTTCGCGGCGCGCCGCACGTCCCGGGCGGACGCGAGCGGCTTCGCGGTGCTCTACGGCGCGGCCAAGCGTCTGGACTCCGACCCAGTGACCGCCTACGAGTTCTACCGTGACATTCACGGACGCCACGTCTTCGACTTCGATGCCTTCGACACCGATGTCATGGTGCTCGACCTCGCCGGCCTGCGCGCAGCGGGCTTCAGCGATCAGGCCGTGCCGGCGATGGCCCACTACCGCCTGGACGACCGCGATGCGCTGCACTACGTGGCGGGCCCCCGTCGCGCCGACCTGGGCGCCGAGTGGGCGCACGTGCCCGACCGCGAACCCCTCGAGTCCCCGAAGGCGCGCGTCTGGGCCGAGGGTGCGAAGCCCTGGTCCTCCTCGTACGTGACGGACGCGGAGCTCTGGGAGCAGTACTCCTCGAAGTGAGACACCCGGCCACGAGGTGGGGGAGATGAACCCCCGCCCGGACGCGGCGTGAGCAAGCCCGAGCTCTCAGGAGCGCCGGCGACCTCGCGCCGCGTCGGCGTCTCCTGGCTGGCCGAGACGTGTGGGTCTGCGGCGGAGGCGCGTGCGCGCGTCGCGGGGCCGCGGGTCAGCGCGCAGAAGCGGGGAGGCCGCTGCGGGTCTCTGCGTAGGCGAAGGCCCGATCCCAGTCGCGCAGCACGGCCTCGAAGCTCAGGCGCTGCGAGATGTCTGCGCGACCGGCGGCGCCCATGCGCGCGGCCCTCTCGGGCGAGCGCAGCAGCTCGACGACTGCGTCGGCGAGCTCCTTCCGCCCCCCGCGGGGGACGAGGACACCGGTCTCGCCGTCCCGGATGAGAGTCGAGGGTCCGTACAGGCAGTCGTAGGCGACGACGGGAGTGGCCACCGCGAGCGACTCGCCGATCGACAGCGGCAGCGCCTCCCAGTCCGATGTGGAGAGCGTGCAGACGCTGCGGGCCATCACACCGTTCGCGTCGTCCGTGCGGCCCATGAACTCGACGTTCCCCTGGATCCCGAGCTCTGAGACCAGTGACTCGAGCGCAGACCGCTCCTTGCCGCGACCGTAGATCTCGAGACGTGCTTCGGGCACCTTTTCCACGACACCGGCGAAGGCGTGGACGGCCTCGTGCAGCGCCTTCTGCGGCGCGAGGCGGGAGATGATCGACACCAGGTGAGGATCGCGCTGTTCCGCGGGCTCGGGCGGGATGACCAGGGCATTCGGGACCACGGTGAACGTCTCGGCGTGCCCCAGGCGCTCCGTCATGTCACGGCGCTGTCTCTCGCTGAGCAGCACATAGGCGTCGACCTCGTCAAGATTCGCGAACGGCTCCTCGTAGTCGGGGCGCAGCGGGCTGTCGATCGCGAACGGCGAGGCAAGGTGGCTGTTGTGCATCATCCCCAGGCGTACGGCGCTGTCTCGGCGGAGCTTCAGCATCTTGGTGATTGTGGAGGCGGTCTCCGCGATCACGTACGGGGGCGTGTCGCTCCGATCGACCACGGACTGCAGCCAGTCGGCGTGCCAGGCCGGCAGGCCGCTGAAGCGTCGCATGGTCCGCGTGCCGGGCTGCACGACGTACACCCCCAGGCCGTGGCCATCCTCCGGGTCCGTCCAGCGCTGGGCGAAGCAGAGCCCTTCGGGGGTCAGGAACTCCACGCGGTTCGCCGAGCCGGCGGACGTGAACCATGTACGGCGCGCCGCGAAACCATCCTCCATGTCGTCGCGGCGGATCAGGAAGCGGTTCTCGAAGAAGTTCGTGTAGGCGACACCGCCGGACTCGTCGAGGCGGTCGAACGCGTAGTACTCCCCGGCTGCCGTGAAGCGCCGACGATACGGCCCGTGCTTGTCCTCGCCCGTCTCCGTCAGGTCGTCGTGCGAGAGCGAGGAGATTTGCTCGCGCACGCGCCTGCCGAGGTTGCGGCCGGCCGCCGTCGCGCGCTCGCGCATCCCCGTGGCGCTCCTGGTCCCGGCGCGACCACGCG
The DNA here is from genome assembly GCF_023373525.1 of Brachybacterium kimchii. Lineage (NCBI taxonomy): Bacteria > Bacillati > Actinomycetota > Actinomycetes > Micrococcales > Dermabacteraceae > Brachybacterium > Brachybacterium kimchii. Next base: position 2,208,221 of record NZ_CP097218.1, on the reverse strand, counting down.
CGGCCTGGCGGGTGTCCTGGTAGACGTTGAGCACCTCGACGCCGACGGGGAGCCTGCCCGACTCGCGCAGCGCCGCGACCGAGGAGCGGAAGGAGGGATCGTCGTCGAAGGTCGCGATCGCGACCTTGCGGCCGGCGCTGTCGAACATGCGTGCTTGATCCAGGACGGCCTGGGTGACACCGCCGTGAGCGAGTCGGTGGAGAACGATCAGGATCGGTCTCGTCACGACGTCGCCTTGTGCTGGGCGGCCAGCTGCTGGGCATATCGCTTGGACTCGTTGACGAACTGCTTGTAGCGGTGGCAGACCTCGTCGGCCGGACCGTCCATGACCAGCTGGCCCTTGTGCACCCAGAGCACGCGCTCGCACATGCTCTTCACTGTCGCGAGGGAGTGGCTGACCAGGAACACCGTACCGGCGGCCTCGCGCACCTCGTTGACGCGCGCCTTGCTCTTGGCGCGGAACGCGGCATCGCCCGTGGACAGTGCCTCATCGATCATCAGGATGTCAGGGACAGCACTCGCGGAGATCGCGAAGCGCAGGCGCGCACCCATGCCCGAGGAGTAGGACTTCATCGGCATGTTCACGAACTCGCCGATCTCGGCGAAGTCGACGACGTCCTGGTAGCGCTCGCGCACCTGTTGCTGTGTCAGACCCAGCGCGAGGCCGCCGATCATGATGTTGCGTTCACCGCTCAGGTCTCCCATGAGCACGGCGTTCACGCCGAGAAGCGCCGGGTCGCCGGCCACGTACACCGAGCCCTGGGCCGGGGGGATCAGCCCGGCGATCGCACGCAGCAAGGTCGACTTGCCCGACCCGTTCACGCCGATGATGCCGATGGATTCGCCGTGGCGGGCGCTGAAGGAGATGCCGCGCACCGCCTTCACCTCGCGCACGTTCTGCTGAGACGCACCTCGGCTGAGAAACTTCTGCAGAGCGGTCTGCTTCCGTGCGGGGCCTGCTCCCACCTTCTTCGCGCCGAAGACGCGGTAGGTGATGTGCAGGTCGTTCACCAGCAGTGAGAGCCGGTCGGACTCGCTCTCGTGGACCGGGGTGTTGTCGAGGTCCTCGGCGTCGACCTCGAAGTCGTCCTCGTCGGTCTCAATTGCGGCCATAAGTCTCTTCCCCCTGCCAGAAGTAGAGGAACCCTCCCACGAGGAACACGATCGCCCAGCCCACGCCGACAACCCACTTCATTGGGTCGAGCGGGGCGGAGGGCTCGGCGAGGATCGCGGAGCGCGCGATCTCGAGGAACACCGCGACGGGCTGGTACTCCATGATCCAGCCCCACGAGAACTTTCCGAGGAAGTGGTCGATCGAGAAGATCACTCCCGAGACGTACATGAGAATGCGCGTGCCGAAGGGGATCAGGTTGTCGACATCGGGGGTCTGCGCGACGAGCCTCGCCATGATGAACGCGCAGCCCGTGCAGAAGCACCACAGCAGCAGCACGGCCGGGATCAGCAGCAGCCAGCGCGGCTCGAGGGGGACGTCGCCCTCGTTGGGCAGCAGCCCCGAGAGGTACGCGATCACGCACATCACGACGAGGGCCGGGACGAGCGTGGTCAACTCTGCTGCCACGCCGGCGATCGGGAGGACCGCGCGTGGGAAGTGCACCGAGCGCACCAGGTTCATATTGGAGCGAATGGCCTTCGATCCCGCCTGGAGAGACATCTCGAAGAAGCGGAACATGAACACGCCGACCACGATGAAGGCGATCGTGTTGTCGATCCCCGCACGTCCCACTTTCAGGATGAAGCCGAAGATGATTGTGTACACGGCGGCGTTGAGGACGGGCGTCAGCAGAGCCCAGACCTGGCCCAGGTAGGTGTTCTGGTTCTTCGCCTGCGCCTTGGACACCGCGAGCACACGGATGAAGGTGCGGCGCTTCCAGAGCTCCGGGATGTACTCGCGCAGGGACGGGCGCACGCCCATCCGCTCGAGATCGTTCTGCTGCGCCGTGGACTCCACCCACTCCGGAGCGTAGGTGCGCTCGAGCGGAGGGGGCACCGTGGGGAGCGCCAGGTTGCTTTCAGTCAACAGGCCGTACCAATCTCCGAAGGGCCGGGAACAAAGGGGCGGCCTACCGCGGCCGAGGCACCGTTCATCTTAGCCCGGGGGTCCGGCGTCGTCGCGGTGGCCTCTCCCACAGGGGTGCGTCGGGCGCCGACGCCGTGTCAGCTGCGCCGGTCCGCGACCTCGAACGCCGCCTTCCATTTGGGGGCGATCGCCTCCATGGAGTACTCCTCAGCCATCCGTCGCGACGCGGAGCGGCCCATCTTCGCGGCAGATCGCGGATGTTTGAGCAGTTTGATGATCCCGTGCGCGAGTCGATCGACGTCCCCGTCGGGGACGAGGAGACCGTCCCGGCCGTCGCGGATGAGGTCCGAGGGGCCGTAGTTGATGTCGTATGCCACCACGGGCGTCTCCGCCGCGAGCGACTCGCCGATCGAGAGCGGCAAGCCTTCCCACCTCGCGGCGGAGGCGGTCAGGATGCAGCTGGCCATGAGGTCCGCGCCGTCGGGCACCCACCCGTGGAAGGTGACGCTCTCCTGAAGGCCCAACTCCGAGGCGAGCTGCTCGAGAGACCTGCGGGCGCCTCCGTCACCGCCGATCTCCAGGTGCGCGGCGGGGACCGCCGCGACGACCTGGACCCAGGCGCGGAGGAGATCGTCCACACGCTTCTGCTCGGCGTGCAAGCGGCACACGACCCCTACCCGTCCGCGCACCTTGCGGATCGAGGTCGAGGACCTGCGGTCCCGGATCACGTTCGGGATGACGATCGGGTCGCAGTTCTCCGCTCCGAACGTGGCGCGGTAGTCCGCCGCCTGCTTCGCCGTCAGAGCGAGCACCACGGGCATCTCGGATACCCGTTCGAACGGCTTGACATAGTCCTCGCGGATCGGGGAACCGAGAGTGTAGGGGGGTTGGAACTGGTTGACGTGGGCGAGGAAGAGTCTGCTGGACAGCTTCGGGTCGGTGTCCAGCAGCTTGCGCATGGCGGTCGGATGCTGGGCGATCGCCAGCGGGCGGGGCTGGGACTCCTCGAGGATCTTGGTCAGCCACGCGGCGTGCCATGGGATGTTATGGGCGTAGCGGGTCGACCGGCCCGTGCTCGGGTCGTGGCAGTAGACGCCGAGCTGGCGCCCGCTCTCCGGGTCCAGGTGGCGTGTCACGTAGCAGATGCCATCGGGCGTGAAGTAGCGCTCCTCAGACACGTTTCCGGTCACTGGGTCGAGGGAGAGCTCGCGTCCGCACGCGCCCGTGTCCTCGTACTCGCGCTGCACCGACGGCTTTCCGTCCCGGTACAGGACCGTCCTGAGCGGCTCATCGTCGCGCAGCTCACGGTGCTTGACGAGGCGGCCGCTGAGATCGAAGTACTCGATGCGGGTCGTGTCCCCGTTCGTGGAGGTGCTCCAGGTGAGCCCATGGGTGTCCTCGTCCTCGGCGCGCGACCAGTCGGCGTGGGAATCCTTGGTCAGCGGTGCGCGCATGTCGCGGTAGATGTTGATCGCGGACGACCCCTCGGGGAGCACGATGTCCCCCTCGCGGGAGGCGAGCCCCTCCTCGAATCTGGGCTCGTACTTGAATGTCACGATGACAGGCTTGAGCCCCATGTCCACGAACATGCGGCACTGATCGAGAGCGGCTCCGGACCGCCCGGCGTAGCCCAGGGCGTGGAGGAGTATGAGTACGGTCCGCATGGCGGCGTCACCCTTCTGGTCGACGATGTCTCCTGATTCGGTTCTTCATGGACGTGAGGTTCAATCGTCCTCGTCGGCGCTGTCCGCGCCGGGATCTTCCGGGCCGTCCAGTGCCCGGGTAGCGTCCTCGGCGGACTCACCGCCGCCGCCCATGCGGGAATCCGCGACTCCCTCGTCCGCTCCCTCGGTCCGCGCATTCTGCGCGGCCACCGGCTTGCGATCGTGCAGCACGACGTTGCGCGCGGCGCCCACGAAGGCATCGGCGTAGTTCTCGGCCGGGAACGGGCCCAGATAGTCCACGCGGGTCTGTTTGCGAGCCTCGGCCTTGGGGTCGGTGACCAGCAGCTGGTCGAGCATCTCGTCGAGGTTCGAGAGGTCCTTCGGGATCACGTAGGCCGAGCGTGCGAGCGGGAACATCCGCTCGAACTCCGCGACCGTGTACGACATCGTCACCAGGCCGTAAGGCTTGCCGGAGTACAGGAAGTCCGGGACCACGGAGGAGACGTCGGAGATCATCGCGTCGGCGGCGTTGAAGCAGCCGAAAGCATCCAGCTCCTTCTCCGCAGCGTGTCCCCACAGGTGCTCGCGGCTGCCGGATTCGGCGTCCTCGCGCAGCATCTGCTTGATCGCGTTGATGTTCTGGGCGGCCTCGGGGTTGCGATAGCTGAAGGGGTGCGGTCGGAAGACCACAGTCATCCCGCGCTCCAGGAGAGCGCGGACGATGTGGGGCCCCACCGGCAGCGAGCCGTAGTTCGTGTCCGCGTAGTGGCCCTCCCAGGTGGGGGCGTACAGCACCGTGCGCACCGGGATGTTCTCCGGGCCCTGCTGCTCGACGGTCTCCACCTGTGGGCGGCCGACGATCGTGAACTTCTCCTGCGGGATCTCCACGCCGTTGTTCTCGTAGCGGTCGATGGCCGCCTGACCCGCCACGAAGATCCTGTCGTACAGCGCGGTGACCGGGTTGAAGCTCGAGGCCTTGTCGCTGTCGCCGTGCAGCAGCTGCACGTGGGTGATCTGCGGGTAGCGCACCAGGTGGACGTTCGGCGCGGAGTTGTTGACGTAGAAGGCCGTGGTGATCGAGGGCGTGATGACGTCATCCAGCTGCCAGATGTTCGTGCGCACCACCACCGGGGCGTCGGTCAGGCGCGTGATCTCGCGGAACGCGGAGGTCTTGCGCAGCACCACGATGAAGGGTTCGCCGATCCGCTCGAGGTACTCGATCCACATCCCCACCTGGTAGGCGGATCCGGCGGGAACGCCGTAGTAGAGGACGAACTTCGGGGCGAGGGCCTCGACGGCGCCGTAGAGGTTGTTGTCGGCGTTCACGGAATCCCGCACGCGCCGGAAGGAGTCCAGCGCGTGGTACCCCGCGATGGCGAGGGCGATCAGGGGCAGCGGCACCAGCGCTCCCGCAGGAACGTGCACGAGGAGCAGGAGCGAAGCGAGCGCGGTGAGCGCGAGGTCCACTACAAGCACGAGGTTCACGGGGAACGCCGGTCCACGGTGGTCGGGGATGCCAGGCAGGTTCGCCACACGGAGCTTGCGACCCGGTGCCACGCGGGTGACGACGGGCTCGGACAGCGGAACCAGGGCGAACAGGAACGTTGTCACCCAGCCGAGAGGCCCCGTCGTGCCCTGTGCCCAGCAGATCCCGAGCGGCAGCAGGCCCAGCAGCAGGCGGATGCCGTGCTCCCCGGCCAGGGCGGTGCGGCCCACGTGTCTGCGCAGCCGGCGGTACCCGCGGCGGATGAGGATGAAGAAGGGGTAGATCGCGGGGATCACGGCGATCGCGGGATGAACTCCCATCGCGAGCAGCGCCAGTGGGACGATCGCGACGGTGGTCTGGGTGAGGCGCCTGCGCAGCCCTGCCATGCGCTGCCAGGGCATCACCATGCGGTGGCGTTCGGCGGAAGGATTCTTGGATTCGGTCTGGGTCATCGGGTACGGCCCTCCTCGGGCTCGCCGGCCGTGCGCGTCGCGCACGTGCCGCCCTGGCGGTCACGGCGTCAACCGTGATGTGTGCATCTCTCTGCTGTGCGCTGCTCTGCGCACATCGCGTCGGACGATCATGTGGTTCACGATGCGGTGCCCTCCTCCTGGATCGACGCCCACAGCTGATCTCGCAGCACAGTGAGGTCGGTGCAGGCGTCCAGGAAGCGATGCAGCGAAGCCCCCGGGGTCGTGTCGCCCAGGTAGTACTCGGTGAGCTCGCGGCGCTGCTCGCGCTGGGGGTCCTCGGTGATCTGCTCGAGGGCGAGTTCGCCCGCGCGCGGGGCCTGCTCCTCGGTGAGGCGCGGGGCCGTCTGCAGGAGGCGCGTGGCGGCCTCGCGGGGTCCGCCCTCGGCGCGTGCGGGCTCGGTGACGAGGAGAGGCTTGCCGGTGGCCAGCCAGTCCGTCGCGACGGCGGAGACGTCGCAGATCATGAGGTCCGCGCGGGCGAAGTCCCGCTGGATGCCGTGGCGCTCGGCCACCTCCTGCCCGCGCTCGGCGAGCAGCTCGCGCAGCTGCGCGTCGGCCTCACCGAAGGCGGGCACGCGCACGCCGGTCAGCGGGTGCGGCCGGTAGATGACCTGCAGGCCGGCGGCGACCAGGGAGCGCACGATCATCTCCGACTGGGTGAGCAGCGAGGAGTAGGCGACGCTCGCCTGCCCGCCCTCCCACGTCGGCGCGTAGAGCACGGTGCGGGGAGCACCCTCGGGGCGCGACGAGGCGGGCACGCGGTCCGTGTCCAGGCTGGGTCGCCCGACGGGGATGCAGCGGGTGCGCGCGTCGAACAGGGTCGAGTAGCGCTCGAGGCGGTCGATCGCCGCCTGCCCGGCGACGAAGGAGAAGTCGTAGGCCTTGATCTGGTTGGAGACGGACACGCCCTTGTCGGAGTCGCCGTGCAGCAGCGAGACGTGCAGCGCCGAGCGGCTGCGCAGCGGCGCCGTGTTCAGCGGGTTGTAGTTCACGTAGAGGATCAGCTTGGTGTCGCTGCGCAGGATCAGCGCGTCCAGCGTCGCGTCGCGGGCGACGGTGATGACCGTCATCTCCACCCTCTCGCGCAGCGCCGCGGCGACCCGCGAGTCCATGCACACGATGGTCACGCCCCGCTGGCGGTGCAGCTCGCGCAGCGGCCCGAACCAGTCGTCGAGCTGGTAGAGACTCTCCAGGGTGTCCGGGAAGTAGAGGATGACGTCGCCCTCGAGGACGGTCTCGCCCAGGCGGTCGTCATCGCCCAGGCCGTCGGGGACGCCGCCGGGAAGCAGGCGGAAGCGGCGCAGGAGCTTGCCGCCGGAGCTGCGCAGGCGCCGCTTGAGGGAGTTGCCGCGTGCGGCCATCAGCGGCCTCCTTCCGGGCTCGCGTCAGCGCTCTCGTCCGTGCGCTCCTCGGTGCTCTCATGCTCGGTGCTCTGGCGCTCACTGTCCTGCTGCTCGGCGGCGTGCTCCTCGGAGCGCGGCACCTCGGTACCCGGCTGCTCCGCCCGCTCCAGGATCTCCCGCCAGGCGCCCGCCGTGGTCCAGCGCGGCAGGGCGCGCGCGTACCGGCGGCGCAGCCGACCCCAGCGCAGGGCCAGGCGCACGTGCGTGCGCAGCACCCGCAGGAGCAGGGACCGATCATCGTGCCCCTCGATCGCGAAGGCGTCGATCCTCTCGCCCCGTGCGGAGGTGATGATCACGGCGTCGGCCCCGAGCACGGTGCGCCAGGACACCTCGCTCGCGGGGATCTCGAGCACGCTGCGCGGAGCGCGGACGGGGGAGAGAGCGCGCGCGAGCGCCCGCAGGGCCCCGGCGGACAGGGAGAACGGGGTGGTGCGCGTCGGCTCGAGGCTCTCGGTGCGGGGGCGCTGGCGCTCGCGCCAGGCGTCGACCACAGCCTGGCCGTCGGCCCTCGCGGTGCCCAGATCCCGGCCGAGCCATGCCTCGGGCCCCGCGAGCGCCGCTCGTGCGCCCTCGTCCCACAGGCGCGCGGTGAGGTGCAGGCCGGACAGCACGTGCTTGAGCTGGTGGGCGAGGGAATCGGCGAGCACCCCGCGGCCGGCGCGATGCGCGGCGGCGGTCGCCAGACGGTTGCGGTGCAGGATCCGCGCGCTCCAGCTCATCTGCGTGCGGTACGCGTCCCAGGAGGGGTGCGTGACCGAGGCGCCCGGCAGCACCATCGTCGAATAGCCGCTCGCGCTCGCGCGCAGCCCGTACTCGGCGTCGTCCCACTTCAGGAAGAAGGGCGCGGGGAGCCCCAGCGTGCCGACGGCGCCGGGAGGGAGCAGTGTGCCCCACCAGCCCGTGTAGTCGGCGGCGGTGCGCGGCAGCAGGGCGTCCCAGTCGGCGGGCGTGGTGCCGGCGAGGTCGAGCGGCCCGTGCATGCCGTCGGCCGAGCGCCAGAAGAAGGTTCGGCGCTCCACGTGCTCGGCCTCGGTGAGCAGGGTGGGGGCGCCGGCGGGGGAGTCGGCGTCCAGCAGGCCGGTGCCCAGGATCGTCGGCGCCTCGGCGAGGGCCTGGAAGGTCAGCAGGCGGCGCAGGGACTCCTCGGAGATCAGGGCGTCGTCGTCGGAGAGGAACACGGCCTGCGAAGGGTCGTCGAGGGAGGCGAGCATGCCGCGCGCGTATCCGCCCGAGCCGCCCAGGTTCGGCTGCTCGAGGAGTTCGATGCGCGCGGTGGCGAGGGAGTCGGGGAGGTCGGCCGACATTCCCTCCTGCGCGTCGAGGAGCCGGGTGAAGGGCGCGTGGCCCGCGAGGGTGCCGCCCTGATCGATGACCAGCACGCGGGCGACGAAGGGCATGGCGGCGAAGGCGTGGGCCTGCGCGGTCGCATCGTCCTCGCGGCGGAAGGTGGGGACGATGGCGCTCACGCGCGGCAGCTCGACCTGCTCATCGACCCACCAGCGCACGCCGGACCAGGTCGCGCCGGACCCGTCGGCCGCCTCCTCGACCCACAGCCAGGCGGGGGTGGAGGGATCTGCGAGATCCACGGTGCGGCCCTCGGCCCCGATCTCGCCCAGGTCGATCACGGTGCCCGCGTCGGCCCCCAGGAGACGAGGGCGGCGGGTGGAGTCAGGGGCGACGGCGGGGGCGTCCGCCCCGTCGGACCCGGGCGTCCCGACCTCGACATGCACCGGACGCGGCCCGACGGCATGGCGCCATGCCCATGCGGCGAAGGCCTGCTCCCACAGGGGAGCGGCCGCGCTCGGCGTGCGCTGGAGCGTCGTCCCGACGTGCACGGGGCCTCCTCGGAACGCGCGGTCATGAACGGGGTGATGGACGGCAGGCCGCGGTGAGCTCGATCCCTGGGCTCGGAACACGGGTCTGCACGGAAAGGGGTCGGGCTCTCGCCGGGCCGTTCCTGAGGTTACAACAGGGCGAACGGCCGACGAACGAGGCGTGACCGATGTCGGATCGTGCAGGTCGTGATCCCCGGTCGCCCCTCACTCCTCCGGCAGGTCCGCCCAGGCCCGTCGGGCATCCGCGACGAGCTGCTCGTGATCGGCCCGGTACCGCGCGATCCGGCAGCCGCGCCCGTTGGGCTTGAGCGCGATCCCCTCCTCGTCCCACGCGTCGAGTGCGCGCGCGAGGAGCGGCGCGGGCAGGTCCCCGTCGGCCGATGTCACCCGCCACCAGGTCACCCCCGAGCCCCACTGGCTCATGATCCGACCCACCAGGCGCGGCCCCACCCCGCACACGTCGCCCACCTGGCCGTAGCTCGCGACGCGGCCCCGGGGGATGGACTCGACGGTGCGCAGCACCCGCTCGACGGTGAGATCGTCCATGACGGCCAGTCTCGCAGGTACCCTCGATGATCGTGGCTCCCATGACATCCCCCGCCTCGCCCGCCGCCGCGGCCTCCTCGAACCCCTCGGGCTCGGCCTCCTCGCCGGACGACCCGGACGCGCCCACCACCTCCGGCCTGGGCGCGCTCGTCGACGAGTCCCGCCGCGTCCTCGTCGCCCTGCTGCAGGGGCCCTTCGTCGACGGTCGGCGTGAGCCCCAGCGCTACGGCCAGCTGCTGCGGGACCGGGCGGCCATCGAGGCCCGGCTCGCCGACATGTTCCTCGAGCTGGTCCTGGACGACGACGCCCAGGTCGCCTTCGTGCGCCAGAGCGAGGCCGACCCCGACGCCCCCAAGCTGCTGCGCCGCCTCTCCGGCCTGAACCGTCTGGACTCGGTGCTGCTGCTGGTGCTGCGCCAGATGCTGCTCACCCAGTCCTCCCGCGGTCAGCGCGCGGTGGTCTCCGAGGCGGAGATCCAGCAGGCGCTCGCCGCCTACCGCCGCTCCACCTCGACCGACGAGGCCGGCTTCGCCAAGGAGGTGCGCGCCTCCATCACCAAGATCCAGCGCGCGGGCCTGCTCGAGGAGCAGGGCGACTCCTTCGAGGTCTCCCCGGTGCTGCGCCTGATGATCGGCCCCGACACCGCCCGCGAGTTCATCGCCCTGTACCGCGAGGCAGGGGCCGGCGGCCTCGCCGACCCCGAGGACGATGACCCCGAGGACGTCGACGCGGAGGATGTCGGCCCGGAGGACGTCGACGCGGAGGATGTGGGCCAGGACGACGTCGACATCGAGGGCGCCGATACGGAGGACGGGCACGCCGCGGACGATCTCGACGCGGGGGCCACTGACGGCTTCGGCGGCGCCGCCGTGTCCGGGACCGACGCCGAGGGCGAGAGTGCGGACGGCGCGATCGACCCTGCGGACGGGGACGAGGGGCGCTGACGGCAGAGGGTCGGAGGCGGGAGCCCGGGGCGCCGACCCCGAGGCACCGGACCTCGGACGAGCGCCGCGCGTCGCTCGCGGCGGCGCAGGCACGGTGACGTGAGGCGACGCCGGGTTCCGACATATGCCGCACGCCCTCTGCTACGGTGACCTGGATCACCGTGTTCACCTCCCGTTCACCTGTGCTCGGGCCATTCCCTGACCTTCCCCACCCGCGGCCGCGCTCCTGAGGGCGACCGCCCGCCCACCGCCTCGATGACGAGGAGAGGAGGGGTCGCATGACCACGACGTCGACCGACGCATCCACCGTCCCCGACGCATCCGAGATTCCGCGCCGCAGACCCTCACGACGGGGTCAGTACAGCTCCTGGCTCTACCTGGTGCCGGCGCTCGCCGTCTTCGCGGTCTTCATGTTCTATCCGCTCGCGCGCTCGTTCGTGCTGTCCTTCCAGGGCAACGACATCCTGGGCCGACCTGCTGGCTTCGTCGGCGCCGAGCACTACCTCAAGCTGCTGCAGGACTCCGAGTTCCATGCGGTCCTGCTGCGCACGATCGCCTTCGTGGTGCTCACCGTGGTCCCGGTGATCGCGATCTCGCTGATGCTCTCGCTGCTGCTGCACCAGAGGATCCGCGGCATCCGCTTCTTCCGCACCGCCTTCGCCTCACCGTTCGCGTTCTCCGTGGCGACCGCCTCGGTGATCTTCGCGGTCATGTTCAACCAGGCCACGGGCGTGCTGAACGGCATCCTGGGGACGTTCGGCATCGGCCGCGTCGGCTGGATCACCGACCCCCACATCGCGCTGATCTCGATCGCGCTCACCACCGTGTGGATGCAGATGGGCTACAACCTGCTGGTGCTCTCGGCGGGCCTGGGTTCCGTGCCCGACGACATCATCGAGGCGGCCCGCCTGGACGGCGCCGGAGGGCTGCGCATGCAGCGCTCGATCATCATCCCGCTGCTCACCCCGCAGATCTTCTTCCTGCTCGTCACCGGCACCATCAACTCCCTGCAGAGCTTCGGCCAGATCCACATCCTCACCCGCGGCGGGCCGCAGGGGTCGACCACCACCCTCGTCTACTCGATCTACGAACAGGCCTTCGCCTACGGCAACTCGAACTTCGGATACGCCTCCGCCCAGGCGATCGTGCTGCTGCTCGTCGTCGTCGTGATCACCGCCCTGCAGTTCGGGCTCGTCGAGAGGAAGGTGTTCTACCAGTGAACGAGCACTCCTCGACCACGACGTCGTCCGCGGCGCGCCCGGTGCCGACCACGCCGGCGGGCCCTGCGCGCCGCCGGCGCCCCTCCGGGGGCCTCGCCTCGAAGGTCGGCACCTACGTCGTGCTGCTGATCTTCCTGGTCCTCATCGGGTTCCCCGTGTACTTCGGCTTCGCCGGGTCGCTCATGGGACCCGGCGACATCAACGCCTACCCGGCCGCGCTGTGGCCGAGGAGCGGTGCGGTCCTGCGGAACTTCGCGGACGCCCTCGACGCGATCCCGCTGCTGCGGCAGTGGGGCAACTCCGTGGCGATGGCGGGCATCATCACCGTCGGCCAGATGATCACGAGCGTGCTGGCGAGCTTCGCCCTCGTGTTCCTGCCGATGCGCTGGCGCAATTTCTGGTTCTTCCTGCTGCTCAGCACGATGATGGTGCCGGTCGAGGCGATCATCATCCCGAACTACCTCTTCATCTCCGACGCGGGCCTCATCAACACCCTGCCCGCGCTGACGCTCCCGTTCCTCGCGCACGGCTTCGGGATCTTCCTCCTGCGCCAGGCGTTCATGTCCTTCCCCTCGGAGCTGTTCGACGCCGCCCGCATCGACGGCTGCTCGAACCCGCGCTTCCTCCTCCGGATCCTCGTCCCGCTGTCGCGGCCCACGCTGATGGCGCTCGGATTCTGGTCCTTCCTGATGGCCTGGAACATGTACTTCTGGCCCCTGCTGGTCACGCAGACCCCGCAGATGCAGACCATCCAGATCGGCATCACCCAGCTCAAGTCGGCCGACAACTTCAACGCCGGCCTCGTGCTCGCCGGCACCGTGCTCGCGGTGGTCCCGACCCTGCTGCTGCTCATCTTCGGCCAGCGGTTCATCGTCCGCGGCCTCACCGGGGGAGCGATCAAATGAGCCGCGCGGACGGGGAGGACAACGCCCATCCCCGCACCTGCGCACACCTACACACCTGCGCACATCCCCGCACCTGCTCGCGCTCCCTCGAGCATCCCGCACCCCCACAGAACCGATCCCGCACCTCACGGAAACGAAAGGCGGCCCGACGATGATCCGACGGCGCACAGTCATGGCTTCGATGGCGGGGATGGCGGCCGCGGCGCCGCTCGTCGCCGGCTGCTCGGGAGGCGGAGGAGGGTCCGAGGCGAAGGCCCCGGACTCCGGCGCTCTCGACAAGGCCGACGGCGAGACCACCGTCGCCTTCTGGCACTCGATGGACGGCACCAACGGCGACACCCTCGAGAAGCTCGTCAAGGCGTTCAACGAGAAGAACTCCGGGAAGATCACGATCAAGCCCGTCTACCAGGGCGAGTACGACGACGGCATCACCAAGTACAAGGCCGCCGTGCAGTCCGGCAGCACCCCTGCCCTGGTGCAGATCTACGACCTCGGCCTGCAGTTCATGATCGACTCGGGGACCGTGGTGCCCATGCAGTCGTTCATCGACCGCGACTCCTACGACGTCTCCGACATCCAGCCCAACATCGCCGGGTACTACACGGTCGCCGACAAGCTCTGGTCGATGCCGTTCAACACCTCGATGCCCGTCCTCTACTACAACAAGAAACTCTTCGAGAAGGCGGGCCTCGATCCGGACAAGGCGCCCGAGACCCTCGATGAGGTCGCCGAGGCCGCGAAGGCCCTGTCGAAGAAGAACGACGGCCCCGCGGAGTTCGGCTTCAACGGCGCGATCTACGGCTGGTTCGTCGAGCAGATCATCGCGACGGCCGGAGAGCTCTACTGCACGCCCGACAACGGCCGCGGCAAGGAGCGCGCGAGCGCCTTCGCCTTCGACAACGACGCCGCCGTCCAGTTCCTCACCTGGTGGAAGAAGCTCGTCGACGACGGCATCGCCGGCAACACGGGGCGCGCCCCGGCCGATGCGCAGGACGCCTTCAAATCCGGCACGATCGGCATCACCCTCGAATCGACCGGCGCGCTGGGAGGCATGAAGGAAGCGGCCGACGAGCAGGACTTCGAGCTGGGCGTCGGCTTCTATCCGCGCATCGAGAAGAGCGAGTACGGCCCGGTCATCGGCGGCGCCTCGCTCTACGTGGTGGGGGAGAAGCACTCCGATGCGGAGAAGGAGGCCGCCTGGAAGTTCGTGCAGTTCTGCAACGAGCCCGCGAACCAGGCCACCTGGCACACGGGCACCGGCTACTTCCCCGTCTCGAAGAAGGCACTCGACGAGCCCGAGGACACGAAGTGGCGCAAGGACTTCCCGCAGTTCGACGTCGCCATCCAGCAGCTCGACGAGACCGAGCTCAGCACCCCCACCCAGGGCGGCACCGCGGGCATCATGCCCCAGGCCCGCAAGGCCGTGGAGGAGGCCTGGGAGGGCATCCTCCAGGGCGACGACCCGAAGGAAGGGCTGACCAAGGCCGTCAAGGGCCTGCAGTCCGCCCTCGACCAGTACAACGACTCAGCAGGCTGACCGACCCGGCGGGGCGACCGGCCGGTCACGGTGACCGGCCCGCCAGGGCGACCGCCCCGCCAGGGCGACCGAACCGCCCACCCGTACCCCCTCGCGCCTCCGCCCTCGGCACTGTCGCCCGCGAGAGGTGAGTTGTTGTCGTCAAAAGGCCCGTTTGACGACAACAACTCACCTCTCACCGACCGGTAGCCACGACAACTCACCTTTCGCTGGTGGATCGCGACGCCACAGCTCCCTGGGCCCGGCGATGTCGACGACTCACCCTTCGCCGACGCGCGACTCATCTGCTCGTCGACGCGCGACGCACCTCTCGCCGACGCGCCCGCATCGGGTGGGTGCTGCGGGGGCGCTCGACCGGACGGGATCCGTCCTGTGACCTGGGCATTGTGGATGATCTCCGGCGCCCGGGATCGAGTCGGGGACGCTGGTGCCCATGTCGAAGCCGCGTGCGCCGCTGCCTGCGCATCTGCCGCCGGTGTTCACCGCTCGACAGGCGAGGGCCGCCGGGGTCGGCGCGGCCCGCCTGCGCTCCTCGGACATCCGAACGCTGGCACGCGGGCTCTACGCGAGGGCGGGGACCGGGGCGAGCGCCGCGCAGATCGTGCGCGCGCTGAGTTTCGACAACCCGTCGGCCTTCGCCTGGGGACCGACTGCCGCGGAGCTGCTCGGGATGCCCATCCCGCGCGGGCTCACGGCTGCGCGCAGTCGCACCGTCCATGTGGGCAGTCCCCGCAAGCACGAGGACTCGGCCCTGATCCGGTGGCACAAGTGCTCGGGTGCGGAAGCGGACGACGCGGTCCTCGTGGCTGGGGTTCGGACCACGGGGAGGGTCAGCACGTGGTGCGATCTCGCCCCGCTGCTGCGGGTCGACGATCTCGTGTCGATCGCCGATCATCTCGCGCGTCGGCCCCGCCCCCGTCTCGAGGGACGCACCGAGCCGTACGCGTCTCTCGACGATCTCGCCGCAGCGGTCGAGGCGCGCCGAGGGCGACGGGGCGCCCGCGCGCTGCGGGCCGCGCTCGACCGAGCTCGCGTGGGCAGCGACTCCCCGGCGGAGACGAGGCTCCGTCTTGCCCTCGAGGACGCCGGTCTTCCCGAACCTCGGCTCAACGTGCGCGTGTATGACGGGGGAGTGGACCTCGGGGAGCCGGACCTCTCCTGGCCGCGCTACCGCGTGTGCCTCGAGCACGAAGGGCCGCGCCACCTCACGCGTGCTCAGCAGGAGCGGGACATCGAGCGCACGGAGCGCCGCGTGAGCGCAGGCTGGATCGAGGTGCGCACCGTCGCGTCGGATCTTCACGACGGGTGCTCGCGCGCGGTGGTCAGGGTGGACGACGCGCTGCGCCGCCATGGCTGGACCCGCTGACCCGCCACCGCCCCGACCCCTCCGCTTCTCCACCCCCGCCCCCGACCCCCGCCCGCCCCGGTACCCTTCTGGGGTGGAATCCGACGCAACGACCCTCGACCTGCCCGGCCTCGCCGAGGACACCGGCGACCGCGCCGACGCCGCGCAGACGGACCCCGAGCACCCGCATCCCGGGCAGTGGCGCCTCGTGCACGTGCAGGTCTCGAACTGGGGGACCTTCCACGGCACCCATGACCTGGAGATCTCCCCGCGCGGCTACTTCCTGACCGGCGGCCCCGGCACCGGCAAGTCCACGCTGCTGGACGCGATCAGCGCCCTGCTCACCCCGCCGCGCACCCTGCACTTCAACGCCGCCGCGTCCGACGCGGGCCCGGCGCGCTCGAAGTACCGCCGCACCGTCGCGAGCTACGTGCGCGGCGCCTGGGCGATGCACTACGACGCCTCCACCGGCGAGTTCAACCAGGAGGTGCTGCGCGAGAAGACCACCCTCACGGTCCTCTCGCTGCGCTTCGCCGACGGGCAGGGCGGCGTCGTGCAGCTCTCCCGCCTGCTGCTCCTGCAGGCCGGGCACACCTCGGACTCCGACGTGAAGAGCCTGTACGTGATCTCCCGGAAGGCGCTCGACGCGACGGACCTGCGCCAGTTCGTCTCCAGCCAGATCGAGGGCCGCGCCCTCGAGGCGGCCCATCCCGGCACCGAGACGTTCCGGCAGTTCCGCGAGTACCGGGCGAAGTTCTGCCAGCTGCTGGGCATCCCCGACGAGAAGGCCCTGGGTCTCCTCCACAAGATCCAGAGCGCCAAGGAGCTGGGCGACGTCAACGCCCTGCTGCGCGACTACATGCTCGACGAGCCTCGCACCTTCGAGCTCGCGGATCAGGCGCTCACGAACTTCCACAACCTCTCCGAGGTCTACGACGCCCTGGTCACCGCCCGTGAGCAGCGCGATCTGCTGCGCGGCCTGCGCGACGCCCACACCTCGTGGAAGGAGATGCGCGAGCGCGGCGGGGAGCTCGTGGACCGCCGCAGCGACATCGACGTCTACGCCGCCCAGCACCTGGTGCGCCTCCTCCAGGACGAGCAGGAGCGGCTGCAGCTCGAGCGCGACCGCGTCGGCGCGCAGCAGCGCCGCCTCACCCAGGACCTCGCGGACTCCCGCGCCGACCTCGCCCAGCTCAAGGAGCAGCGCCGTCGCGCCGGAGGCGGCGAGATCGACGACTGGAAGCAGCAGATCGCGGGCCTGGACGTGGAGCGCGAGCGCCGCAAGGAGCGCGCCGCCGAGTTCGCCGCGCAGCTCGCGACCGTCGAGCTGCGCACCCCCGTCAGCGAGGACCTGTTCCTGGCGACCCAGCGCGAGGTCGGCGATCTCCGTCGGACCCTCGAGACCGAGGAGAAGAACGCCGACGAGAACCGCTGGCAGTCCGAGGCGAAGGTCCGCGAGCTCCAGCAGGAGCTCCAGCAGACCGTCGCCGAGCTGAACTCGCTGACCTCCCGCGCCTCGAACCTGCACTCCGAGGACGTCGCCGTGCGCGACATGATCGCCCGCGAGGTCGGCGTCGCCCCCACCGATCTGCCCTTCGCGGCCGAGCTCCTGCAGGTCAAGGACGGCGAGCAGGAGTGGACGGCCGCCGCCGAGCAGGCGCTGCGCGGCCTCGCCCGCTCGATCCTCGTGCCCGAGCGCGTCTACCGCGAGGTCGCCGGGGTCATCGACCGCACGCGCCTGCGCCGCCGCATCTCCTACAACCGCGTGAACACGGACCTCACCCGGCCCTCGCGACGCATCGACCCGACGACGCTGGCCGCGAAGCTCGACGTCAAGGACGGCGAGTTCCACACCTGGCTCTCCGGGGAGATCGCCGCCCGCATGGACTACGTGTGCGCGGAGGACCTCGAGGAGTTCACGCGGCTGAACCGCGCCGTGCTGCGCTCGGGCCAGATCAAGCACTCCGCGTCCCGGCACGAGAAGAACACCGACCGCGCGATCAACGACCGCTCCCAGTGGGTGCTGGGCTTCGACAACCGCGGCAAGCGCGCGGTCTTCGAGGACGAGCGCACCCGCGCCGAGCAGGCCCTCTTCGAGGCCCAGGCCCGACGCAAGGACGTCGAGGCCGAGGCCGAGCGCCGACGCGAGCGGCTGTTCGCGCTGCAGGCGCTCGCCGCCGTCGAGTGGGACGACATCGACGCCGCGTCCGTCGCCCGCCGCATCGCGAACCTGCGGGACATGGTCCGCGCCGCCGAGTCCGGCTCCGAGGCCCTCGCGGACCTCGCCCGGCAGATCGACGACGTCGAGCAGTCCATCACCGACGCCGACGAGGAGCTGCTGGACGTCGCCCGCGGCGCCGGCAAGCTCGGCGAGCAGGCCGAGCGCGCCGCCGAGCGCCTCGCGAAGGCGAAGGAGCGGCTGAGCGAGCGGAGCCTGAGCCCCGAGGTCGAGGAGGAGCTCTCCGAGCGCTTCCACGCGATCGCCCCCACGATCGTCCTCTCGACGATCGACCAGGTCACCAAGGACGCCTCGGCGACGCTGGACGCCGAGCTCGTGGACCTCACCAAGCGCACCTCGCGCGCCGAGGAGGATATGCGCACCGCGATGCGCGAGTTCTCCCGGCGCTGGCCCGCCGAGGCCGGCGACACCGACGTCTCCCTGGACGCCGCCGGCGACCATCTCGCGATCCTCCAGCGCATCGAGGAGGAGAAGCTCCCCGAGGTCGAGGACCGCTTCTTCGAGTTCTTCACCGGCAACACCCTCGGCGACGTCCAGGCCCTGGCCACCGCGATCGCCCGCGAGCCCGCCGAGATCAAGAAGCGCCTCCAGCGCATCAACGCCCTGCTCTCCCAGGTGGAGTTCCACTCCGGGCGCTACCTGCAGCTGTCCATGCGGCCCGTGCATCTCGCCGCCCTCGACGAGTTCAAGAAGGCCCTCGAGGACGCCGTCGCCGGCACCATCGAGAACGACATCACGCGCGACCGCGACCGGGCCGAGGAGCGCTTCGTCTCGCTGCGCCACCTCATGGAGCTCATCTCCAACGCCCGCACCAAGGACGACCAGGTCTCCCGGGCGATCCTGGACGTGCGCCGCCACGTGCACTTCCACGCCGAGGAGGTCGACGCCGAGGGGAAGGTCGTGCACGCCCACGAGTCGGGCGGCCCGCTCTCGGGCGGCCAGAACGAGCGTCTGACCACCTTCTGCCTCGCGGCCGCGCTGCGCTACCAGCTGGCCGGCACCGGGATCGACGTCCCCCGCTACGCGCCGATCATCATCGACGAGGCCTTCTCCAAGGGCGCCGGCAAGTTCATCACCGCGGCGATGGAGTCCTTCCGCCACTTCGGCTTCCAGGTCATCCTCGCCAACCCCGGCAAGAACCCCCAGGCCCTCGCCCCGTTCATCGGCGGCGTGGGCGTGGTCGCGATCCGCGAGGACCGCTACTCCCAGGTCAGCCCGATCGAGTTCGTCCCCGTCGACTGAACCCACCGGACCGCCGGATGGGCGGCCCGCCGGGCGCCCGGCCGGTCTGCACCGCTACGTGCGGGGCCGGCCGGTCTGCCCGGCTCCAGCCCGGCCTGTCTGCCCTGCTGCGCGACCGGCCTGGGCCGGTGGTCGGATTCCGTGCCCGATCCGGCCCCGTCCGGCACGGATCCTGACCACAGGGGCACCCCCGACGCCATCATGTCGTGCACGGTCCGGAGAGGTCTCGCACGGCCTGTCGATGGGGACTTCTCCCCATCGTGACGAGGAGTGTCGCACGGATACGGTGGGCCGAGCCGCAGCACACCAGGGCATCAGGCCCCCGGGCATCAGGGCAGGACGCAGCGTGGAGGTGAGCCGATGACGGGCAGGCCACTCGCGCACGAGCGCGTCCCGACCGGCCCCGCCGAGGCCCGCCGCCGCGTGCACGAGATCCTCACCGTCGTGGTCGACGCCCTGCGCGCGCACGGTGCGCCGCACAGCAGCGCCCTGCACGGCGGCCCACACGACGATGGCGCACCGCGCAGCCGAGCACCCCACAGCAGCGCATCCCACGGCAGCGCACCCCACGCCAGCGGACAGGGCCTCGAGCTCATCGAGCACCGGCCCCGTCGCGACCGGGCCTCCGGCACCCGGTACCGGGGCGTGCGCACCATCCAGCACGTGAGCGCCCTGATCGGATCGACCGCGGAGCCGCCCGCTTCGCCCAGTCCCGTGTCGCTGCTGCGCGTCGCCGATCGTGCGCTGCGCGGCCTCGGGCTCGCCGTGAGCGAGGACGGCGAGGTCAGCGGCGTGCGCACCCGCGTGTGGGACGACCCGGAGGGGGACCGCGCCGAGGTCGTCATCGGTGCGCGCCTGCTCCTGCGCGTGATCAGCGCGCCGTTCCTGCCCGGCGTCGAGCAGGGCGACGTGTCGACCACGCCGTCGGCCGTGCGGCGCGTGCTGCGGCCGGCGCCGAGCCTGCACGCCGTGCCCGCCGCCCTGCCGATCCCCTCCGTCGCGCCTGCCGGGATGCCGGTGGGCGCGGCGACGCCCGAGTCCTCGGTGCTCAGCGAGAACTGAGCCGGGCCAGCGCGCCGAGGGGGATCGGCAGCCAGCTCGGACGGTTCCGCGCCTCGTACAGCACCTCGTAGACGGCCTTGTCGGCCTCGAAGGCGCGCAGCAGCGCGAGGAACGACGCGTCCTCGTGGGCGATCCCCATGGCGTCGAGGTAGCCGTCGAGGAAGGCGCGCGAGGACTCCGCGACCCACGCCGACGCGTCCACGCCGTGCTCGTGCAGCACGGCTCCGCCCGCGTAGTCGAGGCTGCGCAGCATGCCCGCTACGTCCCGCACCGGGCAGTCGGGGAGCGCGCGCTCGGCGAGCGGGCGCAGCGGCTCGCCCTCGAAGTCCAGCAGCACCCAGCCGCGCGAGGGGTCGGCGAGCACCTGGCCCAGGTGCAGGTCGCCGTGGATGCGCTGGAGGGGCGGCCAGGCGGCGTCGGCCGCGGCGTCGATGAGCCCGCGCAGCGCGGCCCGATGGGGGAGGACCTGCGGGACCTGGGCGGCGACCTCGTCGAGACGGGCGCGCATCTGGTCGAGCACGCGCGCGCGGTCCGCGGGGGCCGCCGGTGCGCTCGGCAGCTCGGAGGCGAGCAGACGGTGCACCTCGGCGACCGCGGCGCCGAGGTCGCGCGCGCCCGCACGGAAGTCGACGCCGCCCGAGGCCTGCTGCAGCGCCACCCGCCAAGCGTCCTCGACGTCCGGCAGGAAGCCCTGGGCGAGCAGCGCGTCGGCGCTCTCGTCGGCGCCCTCCTCGGCGGTCGCACCGCCCCTCGCCCCCACGCGCAGCCGCACGGATCCGATCATCGGGGCGATCCGCGTGCAGCCGGCGCGGTCGAGAGCGCCCTGCAGGACCACGTCGGGGTTCTCTCCCGGTGCGAGCACGCGGAAGAGCTTGAGGATCACGGGGTCGGCGTCCTCCAGCGTGAAGATCATCGAGGAGTTCGACTGCTCGCCGCTGAGCAGTCGCGTCGCGACGACGCGAGCGCCGGTGCGTCCCGGGACGGGCGCGGGGTCCAGCGCGAGTCCGGGGCCGACGAGCGGGCCGATGGGCGGGCCGACGAGCGGGCCATCGCCCGGGGCGCCGTGCGTGCCGCCGCGCAGACTGTCGGCTCGCCGATCCGCCGCGAGCACGTGCAGCAGGGCGCGCCTCCCGAGGTCGGTGCGGCAGGCGTCCTCGATCCGCAGGGGACCGGTGCCCGCGCCCGGCGCGGAGGAGGCGGCGCCGGTCGGATCCGTCGGGACGTCGCTGTCCGCGGGTCGTTCGAGGACGGTGATCAGCCCGTCGGGATCCTCGCCGTCGGACCCGGCGCCGGGCGCGGACCCGGCTCGCACCACGAGCGGCACCTGGTAGTCCGTCGCCGCACCGTCGGCCACGGCCCGCACCACGACGTCGAGCACCTGCGCCCCGCCGTCCCGAGCAGCCTCCGGGCCCGTTCCGCTGTCCCGAGCATCCTCCCTGGCCGCCCCGTCGGTCCCTGACGTCGAGGCGATCACCGCGGCGCCGCGCACGGTGAGCCGCGGCGCGCCCGCTCCTTTGGCCGGGTACCAGCGCTGCCGCACCATCCACTGCGCGAGCGAGGGGAGCGCGTCCACGAGCGCCGCCGCGAGCGCCGCCGCGCGGGTGTCGTGCGACAACGCCGCGTGCCCGTCACCGAGCGTGGGGCCGTCGGGCCGAGGATCGTCGGTCGAGCGAGGCTCATCCATGGGCCCACTGTAGGACCCGGCCGCGCTCCGCCTCCGCCGGTTCGTGAGGACGGCGGGCCGATGTGCTGCACGGGTCCGCGCGCGCTTCCGACCCGCGGTCCGCGCACCCTCGGCTGATACCGTGACCGGGTGCCAGGCAGGGATGCGACCACTCCGCTCGCGCGCGCGACACCCGCGCCTGCGCGCAGACCCCTCGCGCGCCGCCCGGACGCCAGCTCGCGGAACCCGCGGTCCAGGTCTCCGCGCCCGGCCCCCGCACGGTCCCTCCTCGTCCTCGCGCTGACCCTCGCGCTCGGCGTGCTGACCTCGCTCACCGCGCCCGCGGCCCTCGCGCTCGGCGAGAAGGGCCCCTTCGACCTGCCGCTCTCGCGCGACACCATCACCGTCGCGCCGGGCGTCGTCAACCGTATCCCGCTGACCAGCCTCCTCGACGACGACGCCGAATCGGAGCTGAACCTGGACTCGGTTCGCCTCGCGGTCCCGTCGGACGCCTCGGACGCGCAGCTGTCCGAGATGACGCTCGCCTCCGACGGGACCTCGCTCGCCGTCGAGGGGGAGGGGACGTGGACGATCCAGGGCGAGGAGCTCGTCTTCACCCCGGCCTCCGAGTCCGAGACGGATCCGGCCCCCATCGCGCTCACCATCGAGGCGACCAACGGGATCCGTTCCCTGCCCTCCGACCTGCCCGTCGAGCCGAGCCCCGTCGCCGATGCGGGCATCGCCGCGCCCGCCGGCGGGGAGATCCGCGTGTCCCTCAAGGGGGATCTGCGCCCCTCGGGCACCGAGCGCGTGCGCCTGCTGCTGGACACGATGCCCGCCGGCAGCACCCTCTCGGGCGACGGCCGTCGTCTGATCGCCGTCGGCGAGGGCGAATGGCAGGTCTCCGAGGACGCCACCGAGCTCACCTTCACGCCGTCCTCGAGCCATCTGGGCCGCTCGCCCGAGCCCATGCGCTACGTCGCCGAATCGGCCGACGGCACCGTGCTGACCACCGGCATCATCAGTCTCACCACGCCCGTGCTTCCCGACCTCGTGCGCGCCGCACCCTTCGGCGATCCCATCGATTTCGATGTCGCCGACGGCCAGGAGGACGTCGAGTCCTCGACGCTGCGCCTGGTGCCGCTCACCCACGCGGACGCCGGCTCGACGGGCGCGAGCGACGGCGGCTCGGACGGCACCGGATCGACCGACGCCGGGTCCGAGCACGGCGCGACCGGGACCGACGGGGACGCCGCGACCGGGACCGACGGGGACCCCACGACCAGCGGCTCCGCCGACGACGGGGTGAAGGTCAACAGCGCCGGCACCCGCGCCGTGGTGGCGGGCCAGGGCACCTGGACGCTGGACCGGAAGAAGCAGTCCGTGCGCTTCACCCCAGCGGAGGACTCGGTGAAGGCGGCCGACCCGATCGGGCTGACCGGTGAGGACTCCGAGGGCAACACCGCGGGCGTCGCGACCCTCGCCCCCGGCTACCCGGCGATGCTCGACCAGACGCAGGTGGGCACCGCCGGAACGTCCATCACCTTCGCGCCCATGGACGACGCCCGCTTCGTGCGCGCCGACTCCCTGCGCTTCGCGAAGGACGGCCTTCCCAGCGGGGCGAAGGTCTCCTCCAACGGCCGCGAGCTCACCATCCCCGGGCAGGGCAGCTGGGCGATCGACGTCGACGCGCGCGCGGTCACCTTCGATCCGGACGACGACGCCGAGAACGGCCTGCGCAGCACCGTGCAGCTCGTCGGCAGCGGCTCGTACGCCGACTCCACGAGCTCGAGCGCGACGCTCACGGCGCTGGTCACCGACAGCGGGGCCGTGCTGCGCGACGACGAGCTGCGCACCGCGCCCGGGAAGGCCGTGCAGGTGGACCTGCTCGCGAACGACACCGCCGGCGCCCCCTCGGACCCCCTGTCGCCCGCCACGGTGCGGATCAGCTCCCTGGAGGCCTCCAACCTCGACGACCTCGAGCGCTACTCGGGCACGCACCTGGTGGTCCCGGGGGAGGGAGAGTACCAGGTGGGCAGCGACGGCGTGCTGCGGTTCACGCCCGCTCGCGGCTTCCGCGGGCGCACCACGTCGATCAGCTACACCGTGCAGGACGCCGAGGGCGTCCAGTACCGGGCGAACGTCTCCGTGCAGGTGGACCCGCAGCTCGCGAGCGCCTCGGATCCGCGCGGCGATTCCAGCGCCGGGATCAACACGATGCTCTCGGGCCTCATGCCCAGCGCGACCTCGACCTCGGCCGTGTTCCTCACGATCGTCGTTCTGATGGGCTTCGCCGGCGTGATCTCGCTGTTCATCGGCGCCCGCATGGAGTCCGACCGCCGCACCTGGAAGGACTGAGCAGGCCCCGGCCCTGCGCGCTCGGGCCGTCGGCCCGCCGACCGCTCGGCCCACAGTCCGCTCGGCCCACAGTCCGCTCGGACGGTCAGCCCTCCGCGCCCTCGGTCGACGAGTCCTTCGCGTCCTCGGAGCACCCCTGGGGCATCTTCACGGCCTTCGTGAGGGCCTTGGCGGCGTCGTCCTCGTCGACCAGGTCCTTGAAGCCGCCGCCCACGAGCACGTCGACCGTCGAGTCCTCGCGGTCGTCGAGCTTCAGCGTGGGCTTGGAGAACTCCGCGGCCACGGCGGTGGCCTCGAGATACCCCGCGGGCCCGTAGACGATCGTCACGGCGCCCGAGGCGGCCTTCGTGTTGCCGGCCTTCCCCGTGGAGAAGCCGCGATCGGCGAGGGACTCGGTGACCGATGCCGCGAGCCCCCTGCGCGAGGTCCCGTTCTGCACGCTCACCTCGACCTTCTTCGGCTTCGCGGGCTTCGCACCGGGGTCCGGGCACTGCACGCCGCCCTTCCCCGTGGCCACGTCGGCCCCGGCATCGGAGGGCCCGGCGGCCACCACGTCGTCGTCGGCGGTGAGCTGGGTGAAGGCGAAGGTGAGCGCGCAGATCATGCCGATCATCGCGAGCGAGAAGACCACCAGCTGGGTGATCCGGACGCGGCGCTGACGGCGCCGGCGCTGGTCGCGCCGACGCACGTCGTCGTTCGAGCGACCGTAGGGGTGCGCGTCGCGGTGCGAGGAGCTCATGGCCGTGCCATCCGCTCTCGGTCAGTCCAGAGGACGGTAGGAGACGCCGAGGGCGTCGAGACGGGGGAGATGACCGCGCAGCCGCTCCACGAACTCGCCGTAGGACTGCTCGGGCGAGCCCCAGGCGCGCTCGGCCAGCGCGCACACGCGCGGGAAGGCCATGTAGCCCAGGTGCTCGGGGGTGGCGATGTACTCGGTCCACAGCTGGCCCTGGATGCCCTGGACGAGAGCCGCCTTCTCGTCGTCGAGCTTCTTGGGCAGCAGGCGGTCTGTGTACACGTCCTTGAGGGTCATGCCCTCGCCGATCGCGAGAGGCTCCTTCTTCAGGGGGCCCTGGGCGTAGTCGAAGTAGAGGTCCTTCACGGTGGAGACGACGGTGCGGAAGCCGCGCTCGAGGGACTCCTCGAGGCCGTCCTCCGTGCGCCAGTTCATGACCACCACGTCGTCGGGCACATGGGACTCGAGGACCTCGTCCCAAGCGACCACGGTCTTGCCCTTCTCGGCGAGCACCTGGGTGGCGAAGTCCGTGAAGCGCCCCTGGATCTCGGAGACGCGGGTGAGGCCCCACTCGTTCATGCGCGTGCGGGCATCGGCCGACTGCTCCCACTCGACGCGCGGGCACTCGTCGCCGCCGATGTGGAAGAAGGGCGCGGGGAAGATGTCGGCGACCTGCGTGAGCACGTCGCGCACGAAGTCGAAGACCTCGTCGGAGACGCCGAGCACGTGGCCGGAGATCCCCCAGACCTCGCGCACCTGCACGGGGCTGGCTGGGAAGTTGCCGAGCTCGGGATAGGCCGCGATCGCCGCCTGCATGTGGCCGGGCAGGTCGACCTCAGGCACGATCATCACGCCGCGGTTCTGCGCGTAGCCCACGAGCTCGCGCAGCTCGTCCTGCGTGTAGAACCCCTCGACGGGGGTGTCGTCGAAGGTCCAGGACTCGGGGTCGCCGCTCATGTGGCCCTCGAGGGAGCGCGGACGCTTCGAGCCGACCTCCGTGAGCCGCGGGTAGCCCTTGATCTCCACGCGCCAGCCCTGGTCGTCCGTGAGGTGCAGGTGCAGCACGTTCAGGCGGTGCAGCGCCATCGCGTCGATGAACAGGTGCAGGGTGTCGATGTCGAAGAAGTGGCGCGAGACGTCCAGGTGCAGGCCGCGCCATGCGTACTTCGGGCTGTCGCTGATCGTCACGCAGGGGATCGAGGTCTCGCCGGTGAGCACGATCTGGTTGAAGGTGTTGCGGCCGTCGGCCAGGGCGGCCTCGCTGCCGGCGGTGAGGTTCGCGCCCGACGGCGTGATCGACAGCGTGTACTCCGCGCGCGGGAGATCCTCCGAGATGCCGACCGACAGGCCGGCCCACGGGTCGGTCGTCTCCCATGTCCCCGAGGACCAGATGACGGAGCGGGGGAGCGGGACCAAGCTGATCGGGTCGGACATGCGAGGGATCCTCCTTGACCGGGATGTGGTGCAGGTCAAGTCTGTCACAGACTCCGTCGCAGATCGGACGTGTCGGGCCGACGCGCCGGGCCGTCGAGCGGCGCCCACGGGGAGGCGGACGTCTCCCTCCCGGCCCCGGACGCAGAGGAGCCCGGTCGGTTCCCCGACCGGGCTCCTCACACGCCGTCCTGCTCCTTCCCGTTGGTGCGCTCAGCACCGAGCAGGCATGACGTGGTCCGGGTGACCTGCGCTGATCAGCGGTAGGTCACGAAGACGTGCGGTGCGCTCCAGATGGTGCGCTCCACGACCTTCTGCTGCGAGCCCGAGGCATCGATGATCTGGTTGTTGCCCACATAGATGCCGATGTGCCCGTAGTCGTTGCCGGTGAAGGCCACCAGGTCGCCGGGCTTCGCCTGCGACTGGGGGATGATCCGGCCTGCGAACGTCTGCTGCTTCGCCGTGCGGGGCACGGTGATGCCGTTCGCGTTGTAGGCGTACTTCACCAGGCCCGAGCAGTCGAACCCGGTGGAGGGGCTCGAGCCGCCCCACGTGTACTTGGTGCCCTTCACGCTGCGGGCCTTGGCGATGATGCTCTGCCCGTTGAAGGAACCGCTCGAGGAGCCGCCGGACCCGCCGATGGACGCGCTGCTCGAGGACAGCTTCGACCAGGTGTTGGGTCCGACCACGCCGTCGGCGGAGATGCCGGCCGCGCGCTGGAAGGCCTTCACGGAGCTCAGGGTCCTCGACCCGAAGACACCGTCGACCGAAATGCCTGCACCGTGCTGGTTCAGCTGCTTCTGCAGGGTGCTGACCGCCGAGCCGCGAGAGCCGCTGCGCAGCTTCGGGTGGCTCGACGAGGAGGATCCCGTGGACGCGGACGACCCGAGGGCGTTCCAGGTCTTGGGGCCGACGACCCCGTCGACGCCGATGCCGGCGCTGCGCTGGAACGACTTCACGGCGCTCAGGGTCTTCGATCCGAAGACGCCGTCGACCGCGATGCCCGAACCGTGGGACCGGAGGCTGCGCTGCAGCTCCGACACGGCCGATCCGCGTGCGCCGTAGCGCAGCTTCACGTTCGAGTAGGCGGCGGGTGCCAGGGACTTCGCGGCCGTCGCGGCAGCCGCGCCCGCGAGGGGCGAGGTCGGCGCGGTGGTGGCCGGGTGAGTGGGGGCGGGGGTGGTTGCTGCATCGGCGGAACCCATGGCCTGCATGGAGGCCGTGGCCGTCACGGCACCGACGACGGCGAGACCGCCGACGGTGCGACCGACGGGAGCCGTGAGGCCCCGGTAGTCGATCACGGCAGGGCCCGCGGCGCGATGCGTGCGCGGGGCGCTGGAGCGGAACATCGGATGAGGTCGCTTTCTCTGTCGCCGCACAGTCACCGCTCGCGTTCCGCCCGCGGGAAGCGACACCCGTGAGGCGACACCCGAGGGGTTCGCTGCGCCCGCCACCCAGGGAAGTGAGGAAGTGGTCGAGAACGGTGGCGGGAGCGACTTCTCGACCGGTGCCTGGGGAGAGGCACCGTGGTCACTGTATGGGGCCACCCAGGCCCTTCACGCACGACCTTTGCGACTGCTATCAAGGGCCTTTACCAAGATTTTAACTAAATCGGCGATTTTCGCCGTGTCGTACCGGCGATGTCCGAATTCGATATGTTAACCACACCGATGTGATTCAAGGGTGTTCGGCGGGCGTGAGAGGGCCTTTCGGAGTGCGTCGAACTGATGTCGGCGAACGGCGTATAGCGGACATCTCTGCCATATACGGCAGAGGTGTCCGCCATACGCCGGTGCGTGACAGCTCGCCGCCCGGCCGGCGCTTCCCGGGAGCGTTCGAGGGGCTCTGACGTCTCGGGTGCTGCCGGTGCAGCCGGTGATGCCGAAACCGCTGCCGATGCGTCAGTCGCCGAGCGCCCCCGGACATGACGACGGCCGCGGACATGACGAAGGGCCCCGGATATGACGAAGGGCCCCGCCGCAGCGGAGCCCTTCGACATCTGGTCGGGGTGACAGGATTTGAACCTGCGACCTCCTCGTCCCGAACGAGGCGCGCTACCAAGCTGCGCCACACCCCGAGGTCGTGTTCGGCGAGCAGACGCGAGCGCCGCTCTCCGACGAGCAACGATACCAAGTCGCCCGCGGTGGTCGCGACCTCTCAGCGCCGCTGAGGGCGCAACGTGAGCAAGGTCGCCTCCGGCGGATTGGCGAAGCGGAAGTTCGAGTAGGGGTTCGCGCCGAGCCCCCCGCTCACGTTGAGCGGCACGCCGCGCCAGGTGGAGAGGCCCCGGGCTTGCGCACGCGGCAGGTCGCAGTTGGTGACCAGGGCGCCGACGCCGGGCATGCGCAGCTGGCCGCCATGGGTGTGGCCGGCGAAGATCAGCTGCGCTCCGTCGTCCACGAAGGCGTCGAGGACCCGCTGGTACGGCGCGTGGGCGACGCCGATCCGCAGGTGCGGGACATCGGCGGCGGGGCCGTCGTCGGCTCGGGTGGAGGTCGCGGCGGCTTCTGCGGCAGGCGTCCGTCCGGTGCCGTCGGCCCCCGCGTCCTGCTGCGCGCCCCGCGCCGCATCCGGCGCGGGGAACACATCGCGCTCGAGGTGCGGGTCGTCCACGCCCACGAGGTCCACCTGCAGGCCCGTGAGGCGGAGGCTCGCGCGGGTGTTGGTGAGGTCCTTCCAGCCGTGGGAGGTGAGCGCGTTGCGCAGGGAGTCGAGGGGCAGGTCCGGCTCGCGGTGGCGCTTCGTGAATCCCTCGGGCCGAGGGTCGCGCAGGAAGTAGCGCAACGGGTTCTTGCGGTGAGGAGCGAACATGTCGTTCGAACCCATCGCGAACGCGCCCGGACGGTGCAGCAGGGGATCGATCGCGTCGGCGAGCACGGGGATGGAGGCCGCGGAGGCGATGTTGTCGCCGGTGTCGATCACCAGGTGCGGCTTGAGCGTCTCGAGATGGCGCAGGAAGGCGATCTTGCGGGCCTGGTCGGGCATCAGATGCGCGTCGCTGAGGTGCAGGATGCGCACGGGGCGCGTGCCGGGAGGCAGGATCCGTAGCTCGTGCTCGCGCACGGTGAAGCGGTGGATCTCGATGTGGCGGGACCAGACGTGGGCGGCCGCGGCGGCGACCGCGCCGGCCCCGGCGAGGGCCAGCGCGGCGCGTCCGGCGCCCGCGCCGCGGGAACGGGTGCGGGTCATGCTCGCTCGCCCGCTCAGTCGCCGGTGTCCTGGTCGCCGGAGTCCTGGTCTCCGCCTGTGTCCCCGCCATCGCCGCCGGCGGCTCCGCCGGTGTCATTGGTGCCGGAGGCCGCGCCGCCCGTGTCGACCTTGCCGCCCCCGCCGTTGCCGGGATCGGTATCCTTCGGGGCGCCGGCGGGCTGCTTCGGGAACTTCTCGTCGGGCAGTCCCTTGTGGGCCTTGATCATGAACTCCTGCCAGGTGGGCAGGGAGACCGTGTTGCCCCAGACCTTGCCCCGCTCGAGGTACTCGCCGTCCACGGAGAACCCGCCGGGGCGGACGTTGCGCGTGGGGTTGCCGAACCAGACCGCGGTCGACATCTGCCGGGTGAAGCCCACGTACCAGGTGTGGAACTGGGAACCGGAGGTGCCGGTCTTGCCGCCCGCGTCGTGGCCCGGGATGACCTTGCCCTTGCCCGTCGCCCGCGGGTCCTTGAGGTCCTGCTCGAGGGTCCAGGCGACCTGGTCGGCGGTCTTCTTGTCGATCTTCTGCTCGCACTGACCGGCGCCGACGTCCTTCATCTTCTTGCCGTCGCGATCGATGACCTCGGAGATGCCGGTGGGCTTGCAGTAGGTGCCCTCGGCGGCGAAGGTCGCGTAGGCCGCGGCCTGGTCGAGCGCCGAGATGCGCAGCTCGCCCAGGACCACCACGGAGGGTGCGAGCTCGGTGCCGTACATGTCCTCGATCGACATGTCCCAGGTGGACTTGTCGAAGGGGTTGTAGGTCGCGGGGATCGCGCCCAGCGACCGGGCCTGCTCGGCGATGTCGCACAGGTCGAGCTGGCGGGCCATGTTCGCGTAGGCCGTGTTCACGGAGAACTTGGTCGCGTTCAGCACGGTCTCCTGGGCCGACAGCGGCACGGAGACCGCGTTGTCCGGGTTGTAGCCCTGGGTCTCGTACCAGCGCCCGCGGTCCAGGCACTGCGCGGGGAAGGTCTTCAAGGTCTGGCGGGCCGTGCCGACCTTGTCGTAGATCGACTTGCCGTGCTCGAGCCAGTCGGTGAGCACGTACGGCTTGAACGTCGAGCCGACGGGGAAGCCGCTCGAGCCGCCGAGCGCCTGCGGGACGTTGTAGTTCAGCGAGGTCTCGCCCTCGCTGGCGTCCGCGTGAGGATCGAAGGTGCGGTTCTCGGCCATCACCAGGACCTTGCCCGTGCCGGGCTCGACGGTCACGATCGAGTGGCCGAACCCGCTGTCGGAGTCCTGGGGGACCTTGCGGTCCACGATCTCCTGCGCGTCCTTCTGGAGGTCGGAGTCCAGGGTCGTCTTGATGGTGAGGCCGCCGCCGTACAGGAGCTTCTGGCGCTCCTCGTAGGTGTCCGCGAAGGTCGGATCGTTCAGCAGGGACCGGGTCACGTAGTCGCAGAAGAAGCCGTTGGTGCCGGCGTCGCCGCAGCCCGCCTTCACGTTCTTGACCTTCAGCATGTCGTCGATCGACTGCTTGGAGTACTTGTCGTACTCCTTCTGGGTGATGTGGTCGTAGCGGAGCATCGCCGAGAGCACCTCGTTGCGCCGCTTCTTCGCGGCCTCCGGGTTCGCGACGGGGTCGTTGCCGTTGGGCGAGTTCGTGATGCCCGCGAGCAGCGCCGCCTCACCGGGGTTCAGGTCCTTGGCGTCCTTCGAGAAGTAGTGCTGGGCGCCGGTCTGCACCCCGTACTGCGAGGGCCCGAACTGGGCGACGTTGAGATAGGCGTTGAGGACCTCGTCCTTGCTCCAGCGCTTCTCCAGGGAGATCGCGAGCTTCGCCTCGCGCAGCTTGCGGCCGTAGCTCTGCTCGGTCGCCTCCGCCTGCGCCTCCTTGTCGTTGCGCTGCTCGGCGTCCATGAGCAGCGCGTTCTTCACGTACTGCTGGGTGAGCGTGGAGCCGCCCTGGGTGGCGCCGGAGGCGGCGTTGTTCGCGAGCGCGCGGACCGTGCCCGTGAAGTCCATGCCGCCGTGCTCGTAGAAGCGGTGGTCCTCGATGTCGACGACGGCATGCTGGACGTTCGGCGAGATCTCGTCGAGCGGGACCATGATGCGGTTCTGGCTGTAGAACGTCGCGAGCAGCGACCCGTCGGACGCCTCGATCCGGCTGGCCTCGTTCAGCGGCTGGGTCTCGAGCTCCGCCGGGAGGGAGTCGAACAGGTCCACGCCGTCCTTCGCGACGGCCGAGCTCATCGACACCGCGGGCAGGAAGAAGGCGGCCAGCAGCACGCCGGCGATGCCCGCGACGGCGAGCATCCCCAGCAGCAGCATCAGCGCGCGCAGCGCGGCTCCGGGCACGGTGGCGGGGCCCGTCGGCGGCGCGGAGGTCGCCTCGGAGCTGAGGTTCCCGAGCGGAGCGGAGTCACGGTCAGCCATGGGAACACAGTACGGCCCACGGCGGGCGCGGACCACGAGGCGCGGCCGTGCCGGCGCATATCACCCAGCGCTCACGGGTGCATGGATCCTGCCCCGGCGCAGGATGTGCGTCCGACGGGGGAGAGGAGCGCCGCCGACGGGATCCGTGGGCGGCGGTCCCGGCAAGGTATGTGCCTGGGTGCCTGGGTGCCTGGGTGCCTGGGTGCCTGGGCGCCTCGGATGCCCCGGATGCGCCCGGATGCCTCGTCCCATGTCCGTCGCCCATACCGGATCTGCGGGGGTCCGCGGGAGGTGGGATTGGCGCCCCTGTGCCGATCTCGATACGCTGACGCACCAGAACGGATCGACGAGGATTCGAGAGGGGACATTCGTGACGATCAGCAGGATCCGCGGCACGGATGATCGCAGCTGGGCCGCCCGGGGGGCGTGCACACAGCTGGATCCGGACGGCTTCTTCGTGCAGGGGGCCGACCAGCAGAAGATCAAGATCGCGTGCCAGGGGTGCCCGGTGCGCATGGAATGCCTGGCCGACGCGCTCGACAACAGGATCGAGTTCGGCGTCTGGGGCGGGATGACGGAGCGCGAGCGGCGCAGGCTGCTGCGCCAGCATCCCGACGTCGAGGACTGGTACGACGTGCTGGGCCGCACCGCACGCCGTGCGGCGGGCGGGTGAATCGATCCCGTCGCCGAGGCGCTGCATCACGCCGCCGCAACGCCCGTCGCGCGCCATGACGCGGGCCCGGTGCCCGGACATGGGCCCCGTGCCAGGACCTCCGTCCGGACCTCGGTCCGGACCACGCGCGACGGCCGAGCGTCCGCACAGGGCTCGAGGGCGGGCCGGTAGGCTCGGGGCATGACCTCCGTGACGCGTTTCGAGTACATCACCGTGCCCCTGCTGATCCACGCGACCAAGCAGATCCTGGACAACTACGGCTCCGACGGCTGGGAGCTCGTGCAGGTGATCCCCGGCCCGAACCCCGAGTCGCTCGTCGCCTACATGAAGCGCCCCCTCGCGGACGCCTGATGGAGGACGACGTCCCCGCGGGCGGCCAGGACGATTTCCAGAGGGACCCCGACGCCCCGCCCGTCGCGCTCGAGCTCATCCGCGCCGACAACCCGGGGCCGATGACGCTGCAGGGCACCAACACCTATGTGCTGCGTGACGGCGAGGAGTCCTGGGTCGTGGACCCGGGCCCGCTGGACGCCCAGCACCTGGCCGCGATCATCCGCGCCTGCGGCTCGCGTCCCGTGGGCGTGCTCGTCACCCACCGCCACGCCGACCACACCGACGGCGCCGGCACCCTGCGCCGCCAGCTGCAGAACCGCACCGGCTGCGAGGTCGCGCTGTGGGCCGCCGACACCCGCGCCGTCGCCGGAGCGCGCAAGCCCCCGGCCTCCCTGATCAGCGAGGCCGGCGTCGTCGGCCATGTCATCCACCTGCCCGGGCACACCGCCGACTCCCTCGGCCTGCTGGTCGACGGCGGACGCATGCTCACCGGAGACACCCTGCTGGGCGACGGCTCCTCGACCGTGATCAGCCCGCCCGACGGCAGCCTCACCGAGCACATGCAGTCCCTCGCGATCCTGCGCGCCCTGGCCATCGACGGACGCATCTCCTCCCTGCACCCCGGGCACGGCTCGCCCGCGACCGACCCGCTCGAGGCGATCGACGCGATCGAGGCGATGATCGCCCACCGCGAGGAGCGCATCGCCCAGGTGAAGGAGGCCCGCGCCGCGGGCGCCCTGAGCATGGACCGGCTGCTGCGCGCGGTCTACGGCGAGGGCCTCGACCCGGCCCTGCGCGGCGCCGCCGAGGACTCGCTGCGCGCGGTCCTCGACCACATCGCCCGCACCCGCTGAGCGCGACCGGCGGGCCAGCTCCGCGGACCGCTCAGGCGGCCCGCCCTGCCCGGTCGCCGCTCCCGCCCGCAGGTCGCTGAGACGACCCCCGCACGCACGAGGAGCGGGGCGCGACGATGACCGGTGTCATCATCACGCCCCGCTCCTCGTCTCGCCGTCGACGCCCGCGGTGCGGGCGTCGAACGGTCGGCGCGGGATCAGCGCGCGCGGCGGCGCAGGCGCTCCACGTCGATCAGCAGCACGGCGCGGGCCTCGAGGCGGATCCAGCCGCGCGAGGCGAAGTCGGCGAGGGCCTTGTTGACGGTCTCGCGGGAGGCGCCGACGAGCTGGGCGAGCTCCTCCTGGGTGAGGCCGTGGGAGACCATGACGCCGTCGTCCGTCTGGCGGCCGAAGCGCTGGGCGAGGTCCAGCAGGTTCTTGGCGACGCGGCCGGGGACGTCCGCGAAGACGAGATCGGCGAGCGACTCGTTGGTCTTGCGCAGACGACGGGCGAGCGAGGCCAGCAGGTGGCGGGCCACCTCGGGACGCTGCGAGAGCACGCGGTACAGGTCCTGCTGGGTGAGGGAGTACAGCGTGGACTCGGCGACCGCCGTGGCGGTCGCGTTGCGCGGAGCGGGATCGAACAGCGAGAGCTCGCCCAGGGTCTCGCCCGGGCCGAGCACCGCGAGGAGGTTCTCGCGGCCGTCGCCCGAGGCGTGGCCGACCTTGACCTTGCCCGCGCCGATGATGAACAGGCGGTCGCCCTGGTCGCCCTCGCGGAAGATCACCGCGCCGCGGTGGTAGTCCTCCTGCGACATCGAGGCCAGCACGGCCTGCTTGCCGTCGTCGTCGAGCGCCGCGAAGAGCGGGGATGAACGTACGATGTTCTCGTCCACGGAACCTCCTGATCTAGGTGATCCCGTCGGGTCCGGGACCGTCGTCATGGGAACCATTGTGACCGATGTGGCGCGGATATGCGTGCTTGCTCACCTGATCCGTGCGTCGCACGGCGCATCCGGCCCGCCCCGCGGAGGCCCCTGGGGTGCCGGGAGCAGGGGCCGCGGAAGGCCCACGAAGGAGCAGCGAGTGTCGGGAGTCTCATCGGCCGACGGACCGGCCGACGTCCGCGAGGTCGTCTCCCGGCTGCGCGCGGATTACCCCCGGGCACGCACCGAGCTGGACTTCCGCGACGCCTTCGAGCTGCTCGTCGCCACGGTCCTCAGCGCCCAGACCACCGACGCGCGCGTGAACTCCGTGACCCCGGAGCTGTTCGAGCGCTGGCCGGGACCGGAGGGACTCGCAGGGGCCGATCCCGCCGACGTCGAGCAGGTGCTGAAGCCCCTGGGCATGGGGCCCACGCGCGCCGCACGCGTGATCGCCCTGTCCCGCGCGCTCCTCGCGGACCACGGGGGCGAGGTGCCCGACGACCAGGACGCCCTCGAGGCGCTGCCGGGCGTCGGCCGCAAGACGGCGTTCGTGGTGCGCGGCGTGCACTTCGGCCGCTCCCTGCTCGCCGTCGACACGCACGTGACCAGGGTGGCCGGCCGCCTGGGCTGGACCCGTTCCCGGCAGGCCCGCGCCGTCGAGCGCGATGTCGTCGCCCTCGCGGAGGGCGTCGACGCTGCTGCCGGTGAGGGCGATGCGGGTGAGGCCGATGCAGGGGAGAGCGACGCGGCGACGGAGTCCATTGATCTCACCGCCCTGTCCCTGCGGCTGATCCTGCACGGCCGGCGCGTGTGCACCGCCCGGTCGCCGCACTGCACGGAGTGCACGCTCGCGGACCTCTGCCCGCGGATCGGCGTGGCCGCATGAGCGGCGCCGAGGCCGAAGGGACGACGGGGACGGGAACCCCGGACCGGCCCGAGCTGCCGGGCTTCCTGCGCCCGCTCGCCGAGAGCGCTCGCGCGGGGGACCGCACTCTCGCCCTGCCCCGCAGCCCGGGCCCCGCGCGCGAGATCACCCGGCGCAGCGCGGTCCTCCTGCTGCTCAGCGGCACCGCTCTGGAGGAGGCGGAGCTCGTCGTCGAGGAGCGCGGACACCGCATGCGCTCCCAGCCCGGCCAGTTCGCCCTGCCCGGCGGCGGGGTCGAGGCGGAGGACGCCGACGTCCGCGCGACCGCCCTGCGCGAGGCGCGCGAGGAGATCGGCCTGGACGCCGGGCAGGTGCGCGTGCTCGGGGAGTTCGCGCCCATCCCCATGCCCTGGCGCGGACAGGTCGTCCACCCCGTCGCCGCCTGGGCGCCCCGTCGTC
Organism: Brachybacterium kimchii; assembly: GCF_023373525.1. Taxonomy (NCBI): domain Bacteria; kingdom Bacillati; phylum Actinomycetota; class Actinomycetes; order Micrococcales; family Dermabacteraceae; genus Brachybacterium; species Brachybacterium kimchii. Next base: position 2,172,438 of record NZ_CP097218.1, on the reverse strand, counting down.
CCGACCTCGCCGTCAGCGACCCCGTGGAGGTGGAGCGCGTGGTCCGTCTCCCGCTCATCGGCCCCGACTCCCTCACCGACCCGTCCTGCCGCTTCATGGGCAGCTTCGACGGTCGGGCCGTCGGGCCCGTGTTCTCGCTCAGCCAGGACCGCTTCGTCTGGGGGTTCACGGCGATGCTCGTCGAGGGTGCGCTCGAGATCATGGGCCTCGCCCCGGACGACGCGGCCCGCGAGGCGCGTGCCGCCGCCGGACGTGCCGCGGACGAGTCGGATGCAGGCAGCGCAGCGCCCGCCGCGCCGCCGCGCATCGAGATCCCGCCCGAGCGGCGCCGCGAGGGCCCGCGCGCCTGATGCGGCGCCCCTCACCGCGGCGGAGAATCCCCGCGCGGTCGTGCCCGCGCGAGCGTTAGACTGGAGCGCCGCGTCCGCGCCCGCAGACAACGGCCCCGGGCTACGCCCGCCGGGGCCACCCGCGAAGGCATGACGCGACCGACCATCATCACCCAGACGACTCCGTGAAGGACAGGGATCCGCGTGCCTCGTGGCAAGGTGAAGTTCTACGACGCCGAGAAGGGCTTCGGCTTCGTGCGGGACGACGAGTCCGGCGAGAGCGTGTACGTGCACGCCTCCACCCTCCCCGAGGGCGCCGAGACCCTGCGCCCGGGCACCAAGGTCGAGTTCGACATCGCCGACGGCCGCCGCGGCCCGCAGGTGCTGTCGCTGCGCCTGCTGGAGGCCGCACCCTCGGTGACCCGTGCCCGTCGGCCCAAGCCCGACGACATGGCCGGGATGGTCGAGGACCTGATCCGTCTGCTGGACGACGCCGGGAACGGCCTGCGCAAGGGGCGCTACCCCGACGCCGGCCACTCCCACAAGATCGCGACCGTGCTGCGAGCCGTCGCCGACAACTTCGAGGCCTGAGGACACCCACCGCATGCCGATGACTGCTGAGACCGACACCCCCGAGACCGGCGAGAGCGCCGCTCCCGCCCCGGCCACCGCCGCCGCTCCCGCCGCCACGCGGCGGCCCCGTGCGCGCACCGCGCGTCCGAAGCTCGACGCCGTGAGCGCCGCGGCCGTCGACCTCGCGCGCGAGGCGCTGCTCGAGGTCACCGAGCCCGGCCAGGTCGGCGAGCACCTGCGCGTCGAGGCGAGCGGGGAACGACTGGTCACGCACGTGTTCGCGTGCGCGATGCCCGGCTACAGCGGCTGGGTGTGGAACGTCGTCCTCGCACGCGCTCCCCGCGCGAAGCAGGCCACCGTGTGCGAGACCGTGCTGCTGCCGGGCGACGGCGCGCTGCTCGCCCCTGACTGGGAGCCCTGGTCGGAGCGGCTGAAGCCCTCCGACGTCGGGGCCGACGATCTGCTGCCCTATCAGGAGGCCGACGAGCGCCTCGAGCAGGGCTACGAGCAGACCGACGACGCCGAGGCCGACCGCGTCGCGCAGTGGGAGCTCGGGCTCGGACGCCCGCGCGTGCTCTCGCCCGTCGGGCGCGAGGAGGCCGCCGACCGCTGGTTCGCGGGCGATTTCGGCCCGCGTCCGGTCTCGGCCCGCAAGCGCCGGGGCACCGTGACCGCGACCTGCTCCTCGTGCGGGTTCCTCACGCTCATGGCCGGCTCGCTGCGCACCGAGTTCGGGGTGTGCACGAACGAGTGGTCCGTGGCCGACGGCCATGTGGTGCACCTCGACTACGGCTGCGGCTCGCACTCGGAGACCGGCAAGGAGGAGTCCCACCAGGACTCCGACCCCGATGAGGGCGTCGTCGTCGACGAGTACCGGGTCGACCTCGATCGCAGCACGAGCAGCGACGAGGGTGCCGCGGAGTCCGAGGATGCGGCGGGGTCCGAGGCCGCTGCGGAGACCGAGGCACCTGCTGCAGCCGAGGAGCCAGGCGAGGCCGTGGTGCCGGGAGAGACCGAGCCTGCCGGCGAGGTCGTGGCGGCCGGTGAGGCCGATGCCGCGGGAGAAGGACCTGACACTGCCGCGGAGGCGACGGCGGACGACTCGCACACCGTCGCACCCTGAGCGACCTGCGCCTCTGACCGGTGCAGATCGCGCGGCGAACAGTCAGCCGTCAGCGTTCACGTGCCATGCGCCGGCGCACTCGTGAGGCGTGCGGATCAGTGGATCCGGGGCGACCGATGGGGAGTGTCGAACGACCCCGTGCAGTACACGTAGCAAGAGGTCGGGTGACGTGCCATATATGCCGTCACCCGACCTCTTACTACGCGTGGTGCACGCCCCGGGATGAGACCACGCTCCGGCGGTCGCTCGCCCGGGCTCGCCGCCCGACGTGACCTGACCTGACAGGGGCTCGCGACGCCCGAGGGCTCAGCCGGCGCGGACGGCGATCCGGGCGAGCAGCGCCTCGGTCGCGAGCAGCGGCGGCACGTTGCCGGCGATCCGTGTGCGCGCCTGCTGGACAGCGTCGAGCAGGGCGAGCGTGACCTGCGGATCCCCGCCCTCGGCGGCGTGCACGATCTCCTCGCGCACGCCCGGGTTCACGAGCTCGGCGCCCGTGCCCAGCTGCAGCACGAGCACATCGCGCAGCACCGAATGGGCATCCAGCAGGTAACGGTCCAGGACGTCCCGCACCAGGCGCGTGCGCCGGCGCTTCGCGTCGTCCTCGAGCTGGCGCATCTGCGAGCGCAGCGACGGGGGGACCTTGCCGTCCTCGATGCCCGCCGAGCGCAGGAAGCGCTCCTTCTCCTTCGCGGCGACGTCGTCGGCCGTCGCGGCGGCCTCCGCGTTCGCGCGCTCCACGAGCGTGCCCGCCGCGAGCACGGCCTGGCCGCTGCTGCGCAGGCCCAGCAGGGTGCGGGCCGACTCCTCGCGGGCCTCGAGCGCACCCGGCTGCGTCGCGTACCGCAGGGCGAGCCCGATGTGCCCCTGCGCGGCGAGGGCCGCGCGCTCGGCGAGGTCCGGGTCCGCGCCGTCGCGCCGGACGAGCAGCTCGGCGACGTCGGACGGTCGCGGGATCGCGAGGGTGACCACGCGGCAGCGGGAGCGGATCGTGGGTGCGAGATCCTCGGCCGACGGCGCGCACAGCATCCACACCGTGTGCGGGGGCGGCTCCTCGATCGACTTCAACAGCACGTTGAAGGTGCCCGCGCTCATGCGGTCGGCGTCCTCGATGATGATCACCCGGTGCGCGCCGGTCGCCGGTGAGCGCTGCGCGGTGAGCACCAGGGAGCGGACCTCCTCCTTGGAGATCGAGAGCTTGTCGGTCGCGACCGCGGTGACGTCCGGATGGGTGCCCGCGAGGACAGTGCGGCAGGCGTGGCAGTGCCCGCAGCCCTCGCCGGTCTCGCACTGCAGGGTCGCCGCGAAGGCGCGGGCAGCCGTCGACCGGCCCGAGCCGGGCGGGCCCGTGATCAGCCAGGCCTGTGCGAGGGAGCCCTCGGGGGAGGCGGCGCGGCGGAACTGGGCGACCGCGGCCTCCTGGCCCACGACGTCTGCCCACACGCCCGTCGGACCCGCGCCCGTCGAACCCGCGTCTGCCGGACCGGCGCTCGTCGGCGCGCTCATCGGTCGTCGGCCCCGGGATGCGAGGTGTCGACCTCGAAGGTCGGGTCGAGCGTCGCGAGGTCGTCGGCGATCGCCGCGAGGACCTCCTCGTGCACCTCCTGGGGGCTGCGGGAGGCGTCCACGACCACGAAGCGGTCCGGGTCGGCCTCGGCGAGCTCGAGGAACTCGGCGCGCACGGCGTCGTGGAAGGCGCGGCCCTCGCGCTCGAGGCGATCGAGCGAATGCGCCTCGCGGCGCTCCGAGAGGGCGTCGGGGTGCAGGTCGAGCAGGATCGTGCGATGGGGGAGCAGTCCGTCGGTCGCCCACAGGCTGAGGGCGGCGATCTGCTCCTGGGAGAGCGAGCGGCCCACGCCCTGGTAGGCGATCGAGGAGTCCAGGTAGCGGTCAGCGAGCACGAGGCCGCCGCGGGCCAGGTGCGGGCGCACCACCGTCTCGATGTGGTGGGCGCGGTCCGCCGCGTACAGCAGCGCCTCGGCGCGGGCGCTCACGTCGCCGCCGTGCAGCACGAGCTCGCGGATGCTCTTCCCGAGCTCGGTGCCGCCGGGCTCGCGCGTGGTGAGCACGAGGTCCTCGGCCACCTCGCGGCGATGCACGAGGTGATCGCGGAGCATCCCGATCTGGGTGGTCTTGCCCGCGGCCTCCCCGCCCTCGAACGAGATGAACAGTCCCCGCCGCGGGGGATGGGGCGCGGGGACGCGCAGCGTGCGCATGCCGATCGACGATCCGGTCATCAGCGGGCGGTCTCCTCTGGTCGGGCATCGGGGGTGGTGCGCGGTGCGGCGACCTGGGCGCGGGCGGCGTCGAGCGCCTCCATCACGGCGACGGTGTCGTGCCAGGTCATGAGCGGTGACTCGAGGTCGCCGGCGGTGATCCTGCGCGCCGCCTCCGCGGCCTCGTAGGCGAGGCCGTCGTCGGGGCCGACGGGGCTGGCGGGCCCGACCGAGCCGTCGGGGGCCGAGGTCGGGTCGGGGACGGACGCGGTGCGGCCGTCGTGCATCTCGACGCGGACCTCGCCGGGCGCGAAGAACATGCCCTCGAGCACGAGGCGCCCCTCGGCGCCGAGGATCTCGGCGTCGTTCCCGGCGCGCGCCGCGAGGGTGGTGACGAGCGAGGCCCTGGCCCGAGGATGTGCGGCCGAGGACGCGAGCACGTGCACGGTCTCGTCGACCCCCGCGGGAGTGAGGGTGCCCGAGGCGGTGAGCTCCGTGAGATCCCCGAGCACCATCTGCGCGAAGCTCAGGGGGTAGACGCCCAGGTCCAGCAGGGCGCCACCGCCCAGCTCCGGTGCGTGGAGCCGGTGACCCGGTGCGAAGGGGAAGTGCTGGCCGTGGGTCGCGCGCAGCGAGACGATCTCGCCCAGCAGGCCCGATGCGAGCACGCTGCGCACCACGTCGAAGCGCGGCAGGAAGCGCGACCACAGCGCCTCCATGAGGAACAGCCCGCGCTCGCGGGCGAGGTCCACCAGGTCGCGGGCCTCGTCGGCCGTCATGGTGAAGGCCTTCTCGAGCAGCACCGGGTACCCGGCCTCGAGCACGGTGCGCGCCATCTGGTGGTGCGCGGAGTGCGGGGAGGCGATGTAGACGGCGTCGAAGCCGCCGGCGGCGAGCATCCGCGGCAGGGAGTCGAAGGCGGCGTCCAGGCCGTGCGTGCGGGCGAAGGCCTCGGCGCGCTCGGCGGAGCGCGAGGCCACGGCCACGGCGCGCGAGGCGGTGGCCCGGCCCAGGGTCTCGGTGAACTGCGTCGCGATGTGCCCCGGGGAGACCACGGCCCAGCGCAGCGGCGGGGCCTCGCGCGGGTCCGCGACCGCCGACACGGGCAGCTCCAGCGGGGTTCGGGACGTCATGCCTTCAATCTATCGGTCCGCCCCGACAGCCGGGTCCGGTGTGGACGGGGCGCCGCATCCCGTCGGCCGACCCTCAAGGCCGCAGGTCACGGATCGGTGAAGAATGTGCCCGAAATGTCGACTGAGAGGTACGCCACAGGTGCGTCCGGGTTACTCTCAGCCCAGGCGACGGAGCCTCCGCGGGTCCTTCGCACGAACCGCCGGCGGCGACCGTCGTCAGCGCATCGTCCACCGCATGCACGCGGCACGGAACTCGGCATGAAGGAGCCCCAGATGAGCAGCAGCAACCACGGTCTCGGTCGGCGCTCGGTCCTCGCGGCCGGCGGACTCGGCGCCTCCGCGCTCGGTCTCGCCGCGTGCGGAGGCTCGGACGACTCGTCCTCGGGCGGCTCCGGCGGCGGCGCGAGCGCGGACTTCGACGAGCACGGGCCGATCACGTTCGCGACCGGCAAGGACACCACCGGCGTCCTCAAGGACTTCCTGGACCGCTGGAACAAGGACCACTCCGACGAGAAGGTCACGCTCGTCGAGCTCCCCGAGAGCGCCGACGACCAGCGCAGCCAGTTCATCAACAACGCCCAGGCGAAGTCCGACGCCTACACCGTGCTGGGCCTCGACGTCGTGTGGACGGCCGAGTTCGCGGCCAACCAGTGGGTCGTCGAGCTGCCGAAGGACAAGCTCCCGATCGACGACATGATCCCCGCGACCGTCGAGACCGCGACCTACTTCGACAAGCTCTACGCGATGCCCTACGCGACCAACGGGCAGCTGCTGTTCTCCCGCAAGGACCTGCTGAAGGACGCCGGGTACGACGAGCCGCCGGCCACCTACGACGAGATGTACGAGATCATCGAGAAGGTCATGGCCGACCAGGACGGCATCAACGGCTTCGGCGGCCAGTTCGCCAAGTACGAGGGGCTGACCTGCCAGCTCACCGGGGTCGTGAAGTCGGCCGGAGGGGAGCTGTTCGACAACGACGGCAAGCCCCAGGCGGACAGCGATGCCGCGAAGCTCGGGCTGCAGACCCTCCGCGACGGCTTCGACAAGAAGTACATCCCCAAGGAGGCGCTGACCTACAAGGAGGAGGAGTCCCGCCAGGCCTTCCAGGACGGCAAGCTCGTGTTCCTGCAGAACTGGCCGTACGTCTACGACAAGTTCGAGGCCGACGACGGCTCCTCGAAGGTCAAGGACAAGGTCTCCGTCTCCCTGGTGCCCGCGGTCAAGGGCGAGGGCACGTCGACCGTCGGCGGCCTGAACTACGCGATCAGCGCGTTCGCGAAGAACATGGGCACAGCCCTGGACTTCATCGCGTTCATGGGCGCCGCCGAGCAGCAGAAGGCCTGGTTCCTGCAGACGGGCAACCCGACCGCCGCGACCGCCGTCTACGAGGACGAGGACCTCAAGAAGAAGTACCCGTTCCTCGACACCCTCAAGGACTCGATCGACAAGGGCGCCGTGCGTCCGCAGGTCGTGAAGTACGGCGACGTCACGCAGGCCATTCAGGAGGCCGCCTACGGCTGCCTCTCCGGCGACACCGAGACCGACGCCGCGCTGAGCGATCTGCAGAAGCAGCTGACCGACCTGACCGAGAAGTGAGCCATGGCGGACGCGCATTCCCGCCGTGTCACCGGCGGGCAGGGCCGCATGGCCTATCTCCTGCTGCTGCCGACGCTCGTGCTGCTGGCCCTCGTGGTCGGCTTCCCGCTCGTGCTCTCGGCCTGGCAGTCGCTGACCCAATCCGGCGGTGACATCGACCCCCAGACCGGGATCATCAAGCAGGGCGACACGTTCGTCGGCCTCGACAACTACGTGGAGGCGTTCACCGGCTCGGGCGCCGGCGCCGGGTTCTGGAACGCCTTCTGGAACACGACGCTGTTCACCGTGGTGGGCGTGAGCATCGAGACCGTGCTGGGCGTGTCCATGGCCCTGATCATGGCGCGCGCGATGCGCTCGACCGGCATCGTGCGGGCCTCGATCCTGGTGCCCTGGGCGATCCCCACCGTGGTCTCGGCCCTCATGTGGCAGCTGATCTTCGACGCCAACGGCATCTTCAACCGGGTGATCCACTACCAGGTGCTGTGGACCACCGAGGGCTGGCAGGCCAAGGCCGCCGTGCTCATCGCGGACATCTGGAAGACCGCCCCGTACATCGGGCTGCTGACCCTCGCGGGCCTGCAGACGATCGACGAGCAGGTCTACGAGGCCGCGAAGATGGACGGCGCCGACCGCTGGTCGACCTTCTGGCGGATCACGCTGCCGCTCGTGCGCCCCGTGCTCGTGGTCGCGGTGCTCTTCCGCCTCCTGGACGCGATGCGCATGTTCGACCTGCCCTACGTCCTGCTGGGCCGGCTCGAATCCGGGCAGACCCTCTCGATGCTCGCCTCCGACGCCGCGGGCAAGACGAACTACGGCCTCGCCTCGGCGTACTCGATGATCCTGTTCGCCTACATCTGCCTGGTGGCGTTCGTGTTCATCCGCGTGCTCGGCGCCGACGTCATCGGCGAGCAGAACAAGCCCGCCAAGCGCGGCGGCCGTCGCCGCGGCGACGGGGAGGACGGGGCCGACGGCGGCTCGGGCGGCTCCCGGCGCACGGCCCGCAGACTCCGCACCACGGCAGAGGGGAGCATGGCATGAGCAGCGCAGCCGACAGCGCATCCGGCGGCCGCACGCGGAGCGGCGGCACGCAGATCCGCTCGCGCACCGGCGAGGTGCTCTCGCCCAAGAAGATCAAGGGCGGGCGCGCGGGGTCGATCGTCATCGCGATCGGCATGGCGTTCATCCTCGTCTACTGCCTGCTGCCCTTCTACTGGATGGCGGTCTCCTCCCTCCGCCTGCCTAGCGAGGGCCGCTCCACGGAGCTGATCCCGAACCCGATCAGCTTCGAGAACTACGTGGCGGTGTTCGACCCGGACAACCACTTCGCCCGTGCGCTGGCCAACTCCCTGGTCGTCGCGGGCGGGACGACGGTGCTGGTGCTCCTGCTGGGCACCTTCGGGGCCTACGCCCTCGCGCGGCTGGACTTCGCCGGGAAGGTGCTGGTCATGTTCATGATCGTCGCCACCTCGATGTTCCCGGTGATCACGCTCGTGGTCCCGCTGCTGAAGCTCTTCAGCGGCGGCTTCGAGTGGTGGCCGTTCAACTGGATCAACAGCTACCAGGCGATGATCCTGCCCACCATGTCGTTCGCGCTGCCGCTGGCGGTGTGGAACCTCAACGCGTTCTTCCGGCAGCTGCCGGTCGAGCTCGAGCAGGCGGCGATGGTGGACGGCACCACCCGGTTCGGCGCGTTCTGGCGGATCATCCTGCCGCTCGCCGCGCCGGGCGTGTTCACCACGGCGATCATCACCTTCATCGCGGCCTGGAACGAGTTCCTCATCGCGCTGACGATGGTGAACCAGCCTGCGATGCAGACCGCGAACGTCGCGATCTCCAAGTTCACCGGCTCCTCGCAGTTCGACACCCCGTACGGCACGAAGATGGCCGCCGGCGTGATCGTCACCGTGCCGCTGATCATCCTGGTGCTGGTCTTCCAGCGCCGCATCATCGGCGGCCTCGCGGCGGGGTCCGTGAAGTAGTGCCGACGTCGAGGCGCCGGGGGCGGACGAACGGGTCCGCCCCCGGCGACGTTGACGGGGGCGGACGATCACGGGGCGGGCGGCCGGATGCTGCTCGGGCCCGGCGTCACCATGACGCCGTCACTCTAGGCCTTTCCGGTGATCCGGGACACAACCGGAACGCGTGTTTCGTCGCTTTGTTGTGAGGTCGTGACCTGGCGGCGCAACCGCGGGCTCACGAGGGCACGGCTCGAGCGTGGCTCGAGGACGACCCGGGCACGACGAGTCCCGAGGGAACCGCGCCGCGCCCCCGCGCGGGTCAGCTCTTCTTGGTGCTCGAGCTGCTCGTCTTCGGCGCGGCCTTCTTGGTCGTGCTCTTCGACGTGCTCTTCGTCGTGGACTTGCGGGTGGTGGTGCGCCCGCCCTTCTTGGCCGGGCCCTTCGCGCGCTTCTCGGCGAGGCGCTCGACGGCGACCTCGTGGGTGAGGGCGTCCAGGGAGTCGTCGCGGCGCAGGGTCACGTTCGTCGTCCCGTCGGTGATGTAGGCGCCGAAGCGGCCGTCCTTCACCACGATCGGCTTCTCGCTCGTCGGATCCGTGCCCAGCTCCTTGAGCGGCGGCTTCGCGGCAGCGCGGCCGCGCTGCTTGGGCTGGGAGTAGATCTTCTTCGCCTCGTCCAGGGTGATCGAGAAGATCTGCTCCTCGGTCTCCAGGGAGCGCGAGTCCGTGCCCTTCTTGAGGTACGGGCCGTAGCGGCCGTTCTGCGCGGTGATCTCCGTGCCGTCCTCGTCGGCCCCCACCACGCGCGGCAGCGAGAGCAGCTTGAGGGCGTCGTCGAGGTCGACCGTGGCCAGGTCCATGGACTGCAGCAGCGACGCGGTGCGGGGCTTGGGGCGCTTGGACTTGGGGGTCTTGTCGTCCGGGTCCTCCGGCAGCACCTCGGTGACGTAGGGGCCGTAGCGGCCGTCCTTGACGATCACGTCGTGGCCGGTCTCCGGGTCCTCGCCCAGCACGCGGCCGTCGTCCTTCTGGCGCTCGAGCAGCTCACGGGCCTTCTCGACCGTCAGCTCGTCGGGCGCGAGATCGTCGGGCAGGCTCGCGCGCTGCGGCGGGGCCGGCTCGGCGTCGGGAGCCGCGGGCGCGGCGTCCGGGTCCACGGGCGCGGGGCGCTCCACGTAGGCGCCGTAGCGGCCCACGCGCAGCGTGATGCCCTCGCCGATCGGGATCGAGTTGATCTCGCGGGGGTCGATGTCGCCCTGGTGCTCGACCATGGGCTGCAGGCCGATGGGGCCGTCTGTCCCGTCGGCCCGATAGAAGTCGTCGAGGTACTCGCTGCGGCCCAGCTCGCCGCGGGCCATCTTGTCGAGCTGCTCCTCCATCTGGGCGGTGAAGTCGTAGTCGATGAACGGCCCGAAGTGCTCCTCGAGCAGCTTGACCACGGCGAACGCCGTCCAGCTGGGCACGAGCGCCGAGCCGCGGCGCAGCACGTAGCCGCGGTCCTGGATGGTGGTCACGGTCGACGCGTAGGTCGAGGGGCGGCCGATGCCGCGCTCCTCGAGCGCCCGCACCAGCGAGGCCTCCGTGAAGCGCGGGGGAGGGGTGGTGGTGTGGCCGTCGGGCACGAGCGCCTCGACGTCCAGCATGTCGCCCTCGTCCATCTGCGGCAGGCGCTTGTCGTTCTCGTCCTGCTCGCCGTAGCGGGAGGCGTCGCGGCCCTCCTCGTAGGCGGCCATGAACCCGCGGAAGGTGATGACGGTGCCCGAGGCGCGGAAGGTGGCGGCCCGGCCGGCCTTCTCGACGGCCAGCTCGACGGAGCTCGTGGTGCCCTTGGCGTCGGCCATCTGGGAGGCGACCGTGCGCTTCCAGATCAGCTCGTAGAGACGGAAGTCGTCGCCCGAGAGCTGGCCGGCGACCTGCGCGGGCGTGCGGAAGCGGTCCCCGGCGGGGCGGATCGCCTCGTGCGCCTCCTGCGCGTTCTGAGACTTGTTCTGGTAGTGGCGCGGCTTCTCGGGCACGTACTGCGAGCCGTAGAGCTCGGCGGCCTGGGCGCGCGAGGCGCTGATCGCCTCGCCCGACAGCGCCACGGAGTCCGTACGCATGTAGGTGATGAAGCCGTTCTCGTACAGCCCCTGCGCGACGCGCATGGTCTGGCGGGCGCCCAGACGCAGCTTGCGCGAGGCCTCCTGCTGCAGGGACGACGTGGTGAACGGGGCGGCGGGCCGACGGGTGTACGGCTTGGACTCCAGGCTCGCGACCCGTGCCTGCGCCCCCTCGAGCGCGGAGACCAGCGCGGTCGCCGACTCCTCGGTGAGCACCGTGGCCGTGGCCGCCTTCTTCTTGAGGGTGCCGTCATCGGCGAAGTCGGAGCCGGTCGCGACGCGCGAGCCGTCGACGCTCGAGATGCGGGCCGAGAAGGCCGCATCGGATCCGGCGAAGGTGCCGGTCACATCCCAGTAATCGGAGGGGACGAAGGCCATGCGCTCGCGCTCGCGCTCCACGACCAGGCGGGTCGCCACGGACTGCACGCGGCCGGCGGAGAGCGAGGGGCGGATCTTGCGCCACAGCACGGGGGAGAGCTCGAAGCCCACGAGCCGGTCGAGGATGCGGCGGGTCTCCTGCGCGTCGACCAGGTGGTCGTCGATCTCGCGGGTGTTCGTCAGCGCCGCCTGGATCGCGTCGCGCGTGATCTCGTGGAAGACCATGCGGTGCACCGGCAGGGACTTCTTGGGCTTGAGGGTCTCCAGCAGGTGCCAGGCGATCGCTTCCCCCTCGCGGTCCTCATCGGTGGCGAGGTAGAGGGTGTCGGCGTCCTTGAGCTTCTTCTTGAGGTCCGCGACCGTCTTCTTCTTGTCGGCGCTGACCACGTAGTAGGGGTCGAAGCCGTTCTCGACGTCGACGCCGAACTTGCCGTAGGGACCCTTCTTCATGTCCGCCGGGAGGTCCCTCGGGACGGGGATGTCGCGGATGTGGCCGACGGACGCCTCGACGACGTAGTCGTCCCCGAGGTACCGGGCGATCGTCCTCGCCTTGGCAGGGGACTCCACGATCACGAGATGGCGCGAGCCGGGCACTTGTACCGTCCTTCTGGTGGTTCTGGCGGCTCCGGAGCGGGTCCGGGAGGCCGTTGCGCGGTGCCTGGGTGGCTCCGGCGTGCTCACCGTACACGCTCCGGCCACGTGGTCACCGGGACCGGGGCCCCGCGGGACGTGCGAGGTCCGGCACGCGCAGTCCCAGCGCGGCGGCGGTGAGGACGGCGACGGATCCCGGGATCACGAGCACCGTGGCCAGATAGGCGCGGGCCTGGTGGGACGCGTCGTCGAGGTCGATGGGGGTGGGGACCGTGGCGAGCACCACCATCCCCGCGGCGACCGCGACCGCGCCGAGCACCGCGAGCAGCGGTCCCGCCCCGCGCCCGGCCCGGGCGTCGCGCGGATGCGCGAGCCCCTCCGGGCCGCGCGGGGTGCGGGCGAGGGCGAGCGCCGCGTCGACCGCGAGCAGCAGGAACGTCCACGCTCCCGTGACCAGCAGAGCGCCGAGCACGTCGCTGGGCCGGTGCCAGCCGCCCGCGATGGTGCCCACCCCGGCGGCGGCGACCCACGCCGTCCCCAGGATCGCGACCAGGCCCCGGATCCTCGCGGGGCAGACGAGGATCAGGGCGAGCGCCACGGAGATCGCGAGCGCCGTGTGCCCGGAGGGGAAGGAGTTCGGGGTGACGTCGATGTCCTCCGCGAGCGCGGTGCGGTCCACGACGAAGGACTTCACGACCTGCACCGTGAGATTGGCGCCGGCCACGATCACGAGGATCTGCAGCAGCAGGGACGGCCGGCGCCGCACGAGCGCGAACACCGCGGCCAGGGCGAGCAGGAGCAGCACCACGGGGACCGTCACCGTGTTCAGCGCAGGGAAGATGACCTGGGTGATCGGGCCGTCGTCGTTCTGCGCGGCCGAGAGGATCAGCTGGTCGAGCCGCTGCCCGCGCGCCGTGCCGACGGCGCCCTTCGCGAGCAGGACTGCGAGCGCCGTGCAGACCGCCGCGCCCAGAAGGCCCACGAGCAGCCGCGGGATCAGGCCGCTGCGGCGATGGGGTCCGGAGGGAGCGGCGACCGCGCCGACGTCGTCGGGCTCGCGGGGGTCGTAGGGCCCGCGGGACTCGTCGGGCTCGCGGACGTCATAGGGCTCGTCGGGCTCGACGGGCGTGCTGTGCCCGTACCCGGGCCCTGGGCGATGGGCGCCGCGCGGATCGTCCTCGGGCCACGCCTCCTCGTGCGAGGCGTCCTCGTGCCGCGCGTTCACAGCGCCACCATCGAGGTGCGGATCATCTCGCGCAGCTGCGGGAGCACGCGCTCGCGGGCGTCGCCCTCGTCCTCGTCGGTCAGGGCGCACACCGCGCTCAGGATCTGGCCGAGCGTCAGCGTCCCGTCGAGGGCGCCGACGACGGCGGCGAGCACCTGGTCCTCGCGCACGGCGCGGGCGAAGCCGCCGCCCTGCACGACCTCGATGAGCATCGGGTCGAACTCGCCGGGGGTGAGGTGGCGCCGCTCGACGACGTCCGCCGCGCGCACGGGACGGGAGGCGAGCAGGGCCTCGTCATCGAGCCGGGCGAGAGCGTCGAGGGCCGCCAGCCCCGCCCCGATGTGCTCGGACAGGGTGCCGCTCCCCGTCCCGGTGACCTCCTCGAGGAGCACCTGGGCGCCGTCCGGGCGCGGCGCCGCGGGCCGGCGCAGCATCAGGTAGCCGAAGCCGATGCCGGTGGTGCCGCGGGCCTCGAAGTCCTCGAGCCAGGCCTCCTGCATGCTCGGCCACGCCGCATCCCGCACGGTGATCCCGCCGTCGCGCGCCCAGGTCTCCGCGTACTGGGCGGCGTCCTCGCTCTCCCGCTGGATCACCCAGGCGTCGATCCCGTCGGCCAGGACCGGCTCGAGCCATGCCCGCGGATGGACGTCCCATGCGGTGTCCGCGCTGATCTCCCAGTTGGAGAGCATGAGGGCGCTGCCGCCGGGCACCAGGTGAGGGGGCAGGTCGGCGAGGAGCTCGGCGGTCAGCACGTCGCCCGTGCGGCCGCCGTCGCGGTAGGTCCACTGCTCGACCCCGCCCCTGCGGGGCGTGATGACGAACGGCGGGTTGCTCACCACCAGGTCGAACTGCTCGCCGGCGACGGGCTCGAGCAGCGATCCCTCCCGCAGCTCGAGGTCGATGCCGTTGAGCGCCGCATTGAAGGCCGCGAAGGCGAGCGCGCGGGGCGAGAGGTCGGTGGCCACGACGTGGTCGGCGTGCCGGGAGGCGTGCAGCGCCTGGATGCCGCCGCCGCAGCCCAGGTCCAGCACCCGCCCCACGTGCCCGCGGGGCGTGATCCGGGCGAGGGTCAGCGAGGCGCCGCCGACCCCGAGCACGTGGTCCGAGAAGAGAGGTGCGCCGGTCGCGATCTCGGAGAGGTCCGAGGCGATCCACCACTGGATCTCGCCGAGGTCGTCGCTCGCGGCGTAGGGGGAGAGGTCGACGACTGCGCGCACGCGCGCGGTGCGGGAGCCTCCGTCGCCCCCACCCTCCGCGGCCGCCTCCGCCTCGATCTCCTCGACCAGGCCCAGCGCGATCGCGCCCTCGAGGCCCAGGGCGGGCAGGGCGCGCTCGACGAGATCCCGGCGGAGCGCGCCGCCGAGGGTGAACAGCCACAGCAGCACCGCCGTGGGCCGCTCGTCCTCGGCCAGGACGCGGCGCGCGGGGATCGGGTTCTCCCGGCCCAGGGCGTCGTGCGCGAGCGGGCCCAACAGGTCGCGGCAGGCCTGCGTCGTGAAGGGGGCCGCCGCCAGGTCGCTGCGCAGCGCATCGAGCAGGGCGGACTGCACGCGCGGGGGCGCCGGCGCGCGCTCGGCGGACGCGGGGGCGCGCGTGGCGGGGGCGATGTCGGCGGGCATGGCTACGATTGTGCCCCAGGTGCCCGGACGTGATCCGGACATGCGCTGGACGGGCGGTCCCAGAACCGCTCCCGGCGCTGATCCGGGCCGTGGTCAGGAAGGGGAGCGGGTGCGACGAGGGCGGGCCGACGAGCTGCTGCGGGACCTCAGCGCACCCCTGCAGCGCCGCACCTGCCTCACCCATGTGGAGCACGTGCCCGCGCGCCCCGGACGCACCGGCGAGTTCCCGGAGTGGACGGATCCGCGCCTGCGCGAGCACCTCGCCTCCCGCGGCATCACGGCCCCCTGGATCCACCAGGAGCAGGCTGCGCAGCTCGCCCACGAGGGGCGGCACGTCGTCCTCTCCACCGCCACCGCCTCCGGCAAGTCGCTCGCGTACCTGCTTCCCTCGCTGAGCGCGATCGGCGCGCGCGAGCTCGACCGCTCCGCGCCGCGCGCGACCGCCCTGTACCTCGCGCCGACGAAGGCACTGGCCGCGGACCAGCTCACCAACATCACGGCGCTGGCCGACGGCGCCGAGCTGCGCGACGCCCGCGTGGCCGTCTACGACGGGGACACCCCCACGGAGCAGCGCCGCTGGATCCGTCGGCACGGCACCTTCGTGCTCACCAACCCCGACATGCTGCATTTCGGGATCCTCCCCGGTCACGAGCAGTGGGCGAGCTTCTTCCGGGCCCTGAAGTACGTGATCGTCGACGAGTGCCACAGCTACCGCGGCGTCTTCGGCAGCCACGTCGCGATGGTCCTGCGGCGCCTGCGCCGCGTGGCAGCCGCCTATCGCAGCGACCCCACGTTCATCCTGGCCTCGGCCACCACCGCGAACCCCGAGCTCTCGGCCTCCCGCCTGATCGGCGGGGACGCCGTCGCCGTCACCGAGGACGGCTCTCCGCGCGGCGGCGTCACCTTCGGACTGTGGGAGCCCGGCACGAAGTCGGTGGTCGACGGCCGCCGTCCGACGGACCCGAGCGGGGCCGGTGGCCCCGATGGGCCCGGCGGCGAGGCCCCTGCCCACCAGCGCACCGAGCGCAGCGAGCACACCGAGCACACCGAGCGCAGCGAGGAGCCGCTGCGCCGCTCGGCGACGAGCGAGGCCGGCGCACTGCTCGCGGACCTCGTGCGCCGCGACGTGCAGACCCTCGTGTTCGCCCGCTCCCGGCGCGGGGCCGAGCTCGTCTCGACGGGCGCGCAGCGCCTGCTCGGGCAGGAGGCGGAGCAGGCCATGGACGGCGAGCTCGCGCGCCGGGCAGGGCGGATCGCCGCCTATCGCGGCGGGTATCTCGCGGAGGAGCGGAGGTCGCTCGAGGACGCTCTGCGCTCGGGGGAGCTGCGGGCGCTGGCCTCCACCAATGCCCTCGAGCTGGGCATCGACATCTCCGGGCTCGACGCCGTGCTGATCGCCGGCTGGCCGGGCACCCGCGCCTCGCTCTGGCAGCAGGCGGGACGCGCCGGGCGCAGCCAGGAGGGCGATGCGCTCGCCCTGTTCGTCGCCCGCGAGGACCCCCTGGACACCTATCTCGTGCACCATCCGGACTCCGTGTTCGGCATGGAGGTCGAGGCGGCCGTCTTCGACCCCCAGAACCCCTACGTGATGACTCCCCACCTGTGCGCCGCGGCCGCGGAGCTCCCCCTGCGCGAGGGCGAGGAGGAGATCTTCGGGCCCGCCGCGCGGGAGCTGCTGGACACCCTCGCCGCCCGCGGCGTGCTGCGACGCCGCCCGACGGGCTGGTACTGGACGATGACGGAGAGCGCCCACGACCTCACCGACCTGCGCGGGAGCGGCGGTGAGCCGGTGCGGATCGTCGAGGCGTCCAGCGGCGCCCTGCTGGGCACCGTCGACGCCGGCAGCGCCCACACCCAGGTCCATGACGGCGCGGTCTACATGCACCAGGGCAGGAACTTCGTCGTCGATCACCTGGACGTCGAGCGGGCGGTCGCCCTCGTGCACCGCGAGGACCCCCTCCACTCCACGCATCCGCAGTCGACCTCCACGATCCGCATCCGCTCCACCGACCGCGAGGAGGAGTGGGGGCGAGGGGTGATGCTGTGCTTCGGCACCGTGGACGTCACCGACCAGGTCACGGGCTATCAGGTGCGCGACGTGTACACCCAGGCGGTCCTCGGCCAGCATCCGCTGGATCTGCCGCCGCGCACCCTCACCACGCGCGCGGTCTGGTTCGTGCTGCCCCAGGAGACCACCGAGGCCGACGGCATCGTCGACGAGCTGCTCCCCGGCGCGCTGCACGCGGCCGAGCACGCCGCGATCTCGATGCTGCCGCTGCTGGCCACGTGCGACCGCTGGGACATCGGCGGGGTCTCGACGGCCCATCACGAGGACACCGGCCAGCCGACGATCTTCGTGTACGACGGCGCGCCCGGCGGCGCCGGGTTCGCCGAGCGCGGCGCCGAGGACGCGGCCGCCTGGGTGCGGGCGACGGAGGACATGGTGCGCGAATGCGCATGCGAGGCCGGCTGCCCGGCGTGCGTGGTGTCCCCCAAGTGCGGCAACGGCAACGAGCCGCTGTCCAAGGCGGGCGCGCTCGCCGTCCTCGAGCTGCTCGACGGCGCAGGGCCGGCGCGGGCCCGCGAGCGCTGATCCGGCAGCACGCCAGCAGGCGTGCTGACCTCGACGATCACGTCCTGACCCGCGACCGTGCACGAGAGCAGGCTCGCGTCGTTGCGGGCGGCCGCCTCGGAGGCGACGGCGCACGGCGCGCTGCCGCCGACGGCGAGCGAGTCGGCGCCCGCGAGCGCGGCGAGGTCCGCGGCGGTGTCCGCGGCCGCGAGCGCGAGCAGCCCCTGCCCGATGACGACGACCGCGCCGAGCACCGCCGTCATCGCCCCGATGTAGGCGAGGACGCTCGCGGGCGCCGATCCCTCCTCCCTCGCGTGCTCTCCCGCGTCCTCCCGTGCGCGTCGCGGCGTCACGGTGCGCCCCCTCCCTGCCCGTCGCCCACCAGATGGGGTTCCCTGCGCGCCTGGGCGGAACCGCTGAGGTCCCAGCTCGCGCCGGCGAGCAGGCCGCCGCGGGCGCCCACGGTGCGCGTCACCGTCACGCGAACCCACGCGCCGTCGGAACCGACGCTCACCTGCGCACCGTCGCCGGCGATCCGCTGAGCGCTCTGCACTGCCTCGCCCTCGCTCTGGCCGCGCGCGAGCTCGCGGGCCGCCCCGCGGGCCGCGGACTCAAGCTGCACCTGCGCTCCGATCCCGACCCCGGCCACGAGGATCACGAGCACCATCAGCACGACCACGGGCAGCACGATCGCTGTCTCCGCCGTCACCGAGCCGGTGCTGCCGCGCAGCGGGCGACGGGCGCCCCGGCCGGCCCGGGAAGGGGCCTGCCGGGACGCCTCGTCGGCGTGCGCGCACTGCGCGGGTGGGGCGGGGGAGCGGACGGTCACTGCCCCAGCGAGAGCGCCGAGGTGATGATGTTCATCAGCAGCTCCCGCACCTCGCCGGACTTCAGCAGCAGCACCAGCACGGCCGCGAAGCCGCAGGCCGCGAGCACCGTGATGGCGTACTCCGCGGTCGACGCGCCGGCGTCGTCCCGCAGGGCCGCGCCCAGGCTGTGTCGGGTGGGACCGAACACGCCGGTGCCCCCACGGGGAGTGTGGGCGCGCGGGCGCGGGCACGGGTCCGCCGCGGCCCGGGTGGTCCCGGGCCCGATGGGCGCGGGGCGGGTGGAGGCCGCGCGCCGGCGGCGCGGGACGGGCTGGGTGAGGACGGGTGCGGACATGGTGATCTCCTTCGGGTGGACCCGCGGGTGCGGGTGATGGCGCACCGCCGATCGGCGGCGCGGACCGGGCACGAGCCCGGGGGTCAGGGGTGAGGCAGGTCGGAGGACGAGCGGCGGTCAGACGACGGGGAGCCAGGTCTCGACGCCCAGGGAGCCGCTCAGCAGCGAGGCGACGGTCGGGATGATCCCGAGCAGCACGAAGGCCGGGAGCAGGGTGGTGCCGGTGGGCAGGACCAGTCGCACGGCCAGGCGCGCGGCGGCTGCCTCCGCGTCGCGGGCGCGGTCGCGACGGGCGTCCCGCGCGGCCCCGTGGAGGACGCGCGTGAGGTCCGCGCCGGAGCGCTCGGCGAGCAGCGCTGACTCCCCGAGCACCGTGAGATCGGGCGGCAGGTGCTGCGCCGCGAGCACGGAGGGGACGCCCGCCGCGAGGGACTGCGCGAAGCGGTCCAGGTCCTTCGCGGCGGTCTGCGAGGAGGGATCCTCGGCGAGGGCCCGTGCCACCACGGATGAGGCACCGGCCAGCGGCAGCCCGGAGGTCATCGCTCCGGCGATGAGATCCAGGAGCACGGAGGGGTCCACGCCGCTGTGCGCGTGCCCCTCGGCGGTGCGCAGGAGGGAGCGCATCCACCACCAGCCGGCGAGGGTCAGGGCGCAGCCGCTGATCAGCAGCAGACGACCGGCGGTGGTGCCGAACAGGATCCGCAGGGGATCGGCGCCCAGGAGCGCGCCCAGGGCGATGCCGGCGACGGGCAGACCCAGCAGGATGCGGCCGGTCGCCCGTGGGCCCGCGAAGGCGCTGCGGCGCGCGGCCGCGGCGTCGTGCAGCCCGCGCAGGGCCCCGGCGAGCCCCTCGAGCAGGGAGGACATGGGGGCGCCGCTGTGCTCGCAGACCTCGAGCGCGGTGCCGAGCGCCCGGATCTCCGCGGAGCGCGAGAGGCGCCCGTGGGCGGCGCGGCGCGGGTCGGCGCCAGCGCTCACCCGGGCGGCCAGCTGGGAGAGGTCGCCGGGCGGCAGCGAGTCGGCGACGATCCTCCAAGCGCCGCGCACGGGAGACCCGCTGCCGAGCACCACCGCGAGCCGCTCGACCATGCGGGCCACGTCCAGCGTGCTCGCGTGCTGCGGGCGACGGGGGAGGCGCAGCGGTCGCCGGCCCGGTGCCGCGACGGCCGGTCCCCTGCTCCAGACCACGAGGAGGACGAGAGGGGCGGCGAGCAGAAGAGCGAGGACGCTCATCGGTCCGCCCCCGGTCGCGCGGCCCCGTCATCCGCGCGGGCGCTGTGGCGGCCCCGGGCGCGGTCCGCGCCCGCGGGTCCCGCCGTCGGCGTCGCGGTGAGGCCGAGGCGGCGGGCGAGCCGGGCCCATCCGGGACCGGTGACGACCACGTCCTCGCGGAGGTCCAGGGCGGGCACCGCGCGCAGCGCGCCGTCGTTTCCGCGCTCGAGCACCGCGAGCTCGACGATCCGACGCCGGCCGTGCGGGCGGCCGAGGTGCACGACCACCTCGAGGGCGCTCGCGGCCTGTGCGGCGAGCGCCTGCCGGTCCAGCCCGCCCAGCGCGCCGAGCGCCTCCAGGCGGGCGGGGACGTCCAGGGCGGTGTTGGCATGCAGGGTCCCGCACCCGCCCTCGTGCCCCGTGTTCAGCGCCTGGAGGAGCTCGCGCACCTCGGCGCCGCGGCATTCGCCCAGCACCAGGCGATCCGGACGCATGCGCAGGCTCTGGCGGACCAGGTCGGCCAGGTCCACCGCGCCCGTGCCCTCGCTGTTGGCGTGCCGCGACTGCAGGTGGACGGCATGGGGATGGTCGATGCGCAGCTCTTGCGCGTCCTCGATGACGACGATGCGCTCGCTCTCGGGGACGAGGGCGAGCAGTGCCCCGAGCAGGGTCGTCTTCCCCGTCCCGGTGCCTCCGGTGACGACGAACGCCGCGCGTGCGGCGACGAGCGCCCGCATCACCTCGGGCAGCGGGTCCGGAAGAGCACCTGCGGCCTCGAGATCCGCGAGGCTCATCGTGCGCCGGGAGGGCAGGCGCAGGGAGATCAGGGCGCCCGTGGGCGAGAGCGGCGAGAGCACCCCGTGGAAGCGGATGTCGCCGGGCAGGCGCGCGTCCGCGCAGGGCACGGCGTCGTCGAGGCGTCTGCCGCCCAGGGTCGCCAGGCGCACGGCGAGCGAGCGCGCCTGCTCGGGGGCGACGTGCACAGGGCTGCGGTGCAGTCCCTCGGCGCCGTCGACCCACACGCTGCCGTCGCCGTTGACGAGCACGTCGGTGACTCCCGGCCCCACGAGATCCTGGAGCGGCCCGAGCCCGGAGACGTGGTCGCGCACCCGGCTCGTGATCTCGAGCATCGCGGCGGCGCCGAGCACACGGCCCTCCCGGCGCAGCGCCCGGGAGACCCGGGGGACGTCGACGGGGCCGGGCTCCGCGGCGAGGTCCTCGCGCACGCGGTCGATCACCGCGTCGAGAGCGCCCTCCGGGGCGTCGACGGCGCTCATCGACCGTCCTCCCAGCTCGCTGCGAGGCGACGGGCGAGGCCGTCCGCTCCTCGGCGGCGCACGTCCAGCAGCGGCACGGTCCCGCGCGAGGAGTCCGCGAAGCGCCCGGCGACGCCCAGGTGCAGCGCCTCCCGAACATCCGCGGAGGACACGGGTCCGCGACCGCGGAGCACGGCCTCGGCGCCCCCTGGTGGCAGGTGCCAGGCGGCGAGGCGCCGGGCGGTGGCGCGCAGGGCGTGGTCGGTCGCCGGCAGCACCACGTACAGGCGGTCGAGGTGCGCGATCGCCGGGCCCACCAGATCGGGGGCGAGGTCGACCACGACCTGCGCCGTGAGGGAGTCGAGCGCGGCCAGCACGTGGTCGAGCTGCATGCCGCTGGGAGCGGGATCCTCCCGTGCCACGAGCAGGCGCACGTCGTCGACCTCGGGGAGCCCTGCGACCAGGGCCTCGCCGTCGGCCGCATCGATCCCGGAGAGGTCCTCCCAGCAGGCGCCGCGCAGCTCCGGGGCCTCGACGAGGGCGTCGAGGCCGCCGCCCATCGGGTCGGCGTCGATCAGCACGCTCGAGCGACCGGCACGGGCGGCCGCTCCGGCGAGCCGCGCCGCGAGGCTCGAGGCGCCCGCCCCGCCGCACCCGCCGACCACACCGATGATGCGGGCGCTCTGGCGCGGTCGCAGCGCGTCCCCCAGCAGCGAGAGCAGGCGCGTCGAGTCCTCCGGGAGGCGCAGTACGGCCGCCGCCTCGAGTTCGAGCGCACGCCGCCACACGGGTTCGGAGACCGGGCGATCGGTGACCACGAGCAGCCTGGAGCGGGCGGTGCGCGGAGGATCGGCGAGCAGCGCGGCGGGCGTGCACAGGTGCAGCGCCTCGCGCGTCTCGCCCGCTCCCGCGGACCCGGCAGGACCGGCCGATCCGGCAGGACCGGAAGGCCCCGGTGCGGCGAGCGCGGGAGCGTCCCGCAGCACGGCGCCGGCGGCACCGGCATGGTCCGCGACCAGCGCCCGCAGGCTCTCCGCGGCATCGTCCTCCGCTGCGACGTCGTGCCAGACGACGACGGCCGGTGCACCACCCACGGCCCCGGACGCCGGCCCGCGCCCTCGAAGGACCGGCGCGCGCTCCCGCGGGCCCTCGGCGCCCGGCGGGGAGGAGGCGGCCGGGAATCGGGAGGGCGTGCGGAGTGCGGGGCGGTCCAGGAGGCTGGTCATGCCCCCAGCGTCGGCGCGAGCGGCCTCCCCGTCAGCCCCGAATCCCGGATGGGGGATAAACGGGCATTGTGGAGGATCCGCGGAGCGGGGTCAGAGCTCCAGGTCGAGCACCACGGGCGCGTGGTCGGAGGCGCCCTTGCCCTTGCGCTCCTCGCGGTCGATGAAGGAGGCGCGGTAGGCGGTCTGCACGGCGGGGGAGCCGAGCGCGAAGTCGATGCGCATGCCCTCCTTCTTCGGGAAGCGCAGCTGCTGGTAGTCCCAGTAGGTGTACACACCGGGGCCCGGGTGATCGGGGCGCACCAGGTCCGCGTAGCCCTCGTCGACCACGGCCCGGAAGGCCGAGCGCTCGGGCTCGGTGACGTGCGTCTTCCCCTCGAAGAACTCCATCGACCAGACGTCGTCGTCCTCGGGGGCGACGTTGAAGTCGCCGGTCAGCAGCACGCGGGCGTCGGCGTCGGCCGCGAGCTCGCGGGCTCCCTCGGCGCGGAGCGCCTCGAGCCAGCGCAGCTTGTAGCCGTAGTGCGGGTGGTCGATCTCGCGGCCGTTGGGCACGTACAGGGACCACAGGCGCAGGCCGCCCGAGCCGTCCTCGGCGCCGCCGACGACGGCGCCGAGCGCGCGCGCCTCGACCACGCCGTCCTCGTCGTCGGGCCAGGCGGGGACCGCCGGCAGCTCGGTGCGCACATCGGCCAGGCCGACGCGCGAGGCGATCGCGACGCCGTTCCACTGGTTCAGGCCGTGCGCGGCGACCTCGTACCCGGCGGCCTCGAGGCCGCTGAGGTCCAGTTGCTGGGGCTTCGCCTTGATCTCCTGCAGGGCGATCACGTCGATCTCCTGGCGCTCGAGCAGCGCGAGCAGCCGATCCATCCGGGCGCGCAGGGAGTTGATGTTCCAGGTGGCGATCCGCATGGGACGAGTCTATGCGGGCGGGCCGACGCGCCCGTCCCCTCGATCGGCCCGGCGCCTCCGGCCCGCCGGACCCGCCGCGTCCGATCCCCCTGCACACCGGCCGACCGAGGATGCACAGTAGGGGCATGGACATCGCGATCGAGCAGAGCCTGACATCGATGGGGGACTGGCAGGAGGACCTCTACAAGGACGTCCACCGCCACCCCGAGCTGAGCATGCAGGAGGAGCGGACGGCCGGGAGGATCGAGAGCGAGCTCGCGCAGCTGGGCCTGGAGACGCGCCGGTTCGGCGGGACGGGCGTGGTCGCCGTGATCGAGAACGGGCAGGGGCCGACGGTCCTCGCCCGCGCCGACATCGACGCCCTGCCCGTCACGGAGGACGAGATCGTCGACTACCGCTCGGAGACCGAGGGGGTCATGCACGCCTGCGGCCACGACTTCCATCTCTCCGCGCTGCTGGGCGCGGTGCGCGCCCTGGTCGAGAACCGCGAGGACTGGAGCGGCACCTACGTCGCCGTGTTCCAGCCCGGCGAGGAGGAGGCCGACGGCGCCCTCTCGATGCTCCGCGACGGCCTCGCGGAGGCCGTGCCGCGGCCCGACGTGGCGCTCGGCCAGCACGTCATGCCCGGGATCGCCGGCCAGGTCGCGATCACCGACGGTCCCGTCCTCTCCCAGGGCGACTCCGTGCACGTCACCCTGCACGGCAGGGGCGCCCACGGCTCCATGCCCCATCTCGCCGTCGACCCCGTGGTCCTCGCCTCGAGCATCGTGCTGCGGCTGCAGCAGATCGTGTCCCGCGAGATCCCGCCGGGTGCGTTCTCCGTGGTGACCGTCGGCGCGCTCAACGCCGGGACCAAGTCGAACGTCATCCCCGCGACGGCCGAGCTGCGCCTGAACCTGCGCCACTACGACCCGGACGTGCGCGATGAGGTGATCGCCGCCCTCGAGCGCATCGTGCGCGCCGAGTGCGCGGCCTCCGGCTGCACCCGGGAACCGGAGTTCGAGTACTACGACCAGTACCCGCTGACCAGCAACGATCCGGAGCAGAAGCAGATCGTGCGGGCCGCCTTCGAGGAGGCGTTCGACGACGGCCAGGTGATCACGATGGCCCCTGCGACCGCGAGCGAGGACTTCTCGCATCTTCCCGACGCCTTCGGTGCCCCGTACGTGTACTGGATCGTCGGCGGCACCGATCCCGACCTGTACCGCCGTGCCCAGTCCGACGGCACGGTCGCGAGCGAGGTCCCCGCGAACCACCAGAGCGCCTTCGTGCCGGAGCTGCATCCGACCCTCGAGGCGATGACACGCGCCCAGGTCGCCGCCGCCCTCGCGTACCTGGGCGACGCCGCCTCGGAGCATCCGGGCTCCGGCACCCCGGAGCAGTCCTCCTCCGACACCTCGGACAGGGCCGCCGGCGCGGCCGCGCGCGACTAGCATCAGGACATGGCACGCGCATTGGTCACCGGCTCGACCGCCGGACTGGGCCTCGAGTTCGCCTGGCAGCTCGCCGGGACGGGGCACGACCTGCTGCTCGTCGCCCGTGACGAGGGGCGCCTGCGCGCGGTCGCCGAGCAGATCCGCCACGTGCACAAGGTCGAGGTGGACGTGCTCGCGGCCGATCTCTCCGTGCGCCGCGAGCTGGATCGTGTGGCCACCGCCGTCACCGATCCCGTCGCCCCGGTCTCGCTGCTCGTGAACAACGCGGGGTACGGGCTGCGCGGACGCTTCCTCGAGGTCGGCGTCGAGGAGCACGAGAAGCAGATGGACACGCTGATCCGGGCCGTCCTGGTGCTCTCCCACGCGGCCGCGCGGGTGATGGTCCAGCGCCGCTGCGGTGCGATCATCAACGTCAGCTCCCTGGCGGGGTACACCGCGGCCGGCCCCTATGCGGCCTCCAAGAGCTGGGTCACCGTGTTCACCGAGTCCTTGGCGACCGAGCTCGAGGGGACGGGCGTCACGGCCACCGCGCTGCTGCCCGGCTTCGTCGCCACGGAGTTCCACGAGCGCGCCTCGATCAGCGTCGAGGGTCTGCCGCGCGTGACCTGGCTGAAGGCCCCGTTCGTGGTGGAGCAGGCCCTGCGCGACGCCGCCAAGGGCCAGGTGCTCTCGATCCCCTCGGTGAAGTACCGGGCCGCGGGCGAGGTCTCCCGCCTCGCGCCCCGTCGCCTGGTGCGCCTGCTCGCCTCGCCCCGCTGGGAGGCCGCGGCCGGACGACGGGCCCTCGGGCGCGCTCGCCGGCGCGCGTCCCGGCGCCGGCTGAAGGCCCCCTGGCAGCGCGAGGACGGCTGAGCGAGGGCGCCGGGAGCCGGAGCTCCGCGCGACGGCGGACTGAACGGGCGACGCGGCGGGACGCACGCTGCGTCTACCCTGGTGCCATGCCCGACATCTCGACCGCCGACGCGCGCGCCCGCCTGCTCCAGCTCATCGACGACCTCGCCGTGGTGCGCGGGAAGGTGACGCTCTCCTCCGGCGCCGAGGCCGACTACTACATCGACCTGCGCCGCATCACCCTGCACCACGAGGCGGCCCCGCTCGTGGGCCGCGTCATGCTCGACCTGCTCGCCTCCGAGGGCCTGCTCCACGGGGCCGACGCCGCGACCGCCGTGGGCGGCCTGACGCTCGGCGCGGATCCGGTCGCGACCTCGATCCTCCATACCGCCGCGCACGATGCCTCCGCGGCGGGCGCCCATCCCTGGTCGAACTTCGCGGCGGAGGAGGGCGCCTCCGCCCTGCCCTCGCCGCGCCTGGACGCGTTCGTCGTGCGCAAGGCGAACAAGGCCCACGGCCTGCAGCGCCGCATCGAGGGCCCCGATATCGCCGGTCGCGACGTGATCGCGGTCGAGGACACCTCCACCACCGGGGGCAGCGTGCTCACCGCGTGCGAGGCGATCGAGGAGGCCGGCGCGCGGATCCGGGCCGTCGCGGTGATCATGGACCGCGGCACCGGTGCCCGCGAGAAGATCGAGGCGGCCGGCTACCGGTACCTCTCCGCGTTCTCGGTCGACGAGCTCACCATCTGAGCGGGCCCGTCACAGGTCCGAGGTGGAGAAGGTGTCGCAGGACGCCGGATCGCCGGACTCGTAGCCGGTGGTGAACCATTTCTGGCGCTGCGCGGAGGAGCCGTGCGTCCAGGTCTCGGGGTTCACGTCGCCGCCCGAGACCTCGCCCTGGATGTGGTCGTCGCCCACGGCGCTCGCCGCCGAGAGCGCGTCGGAGATGTCCTCGTCGGTGAGCGGCTCGAGGAACGCCTGGCCCTCCTGGTCCTTCGAGGACGAGGCGTGGTCCGCCCACACGCCCGCATAGCAGTCGGCCTGCAGCTCGAGGCGCACGCCGTCGCTCCTCGGGCCCGTCTGCGCATGGTCGATGCGGTCCATCGTGCCCTGCAGGTTCTGGATGTGGTGCCCGTACTCGTGGGCGACCACGTACTCCTTCGCGAAGGCGCCGGCGGAGGCCCCGTAGGTCGAGCTGAGCTCGTCGTAGAAGCTCGTGTCGATGTAGATCGTGCTGTCGGCCGGGCAGTAGAAGGGGCCGACGTCCCGCGAGGCGGCGCCGCAGCCCGTGTTGGTCTGCCCGGAGAACAGCTTCCCGCGCGGCTCGCTGAAGGAGATGCCCATCTGCGGGGCGAGGTCCTGCCAGGTGGCGTCGGCCGATTCGACGGTGGCCTGCACGAGGCAGTCGTCCGAGGCGTTCGCATCAGCACCCGAGGAGCATCCGGTGTCCCCGCCCGTGCCCTGGTCCTGGGACTGCGAACTGCCCGAGTCCGAGCCCTGCAGCAGATCCAGCGGGTTCCCGCCCATGATCGCGTAGACCACCACGATCACCAGCACCAGGCACCCGCCGCCCCCGCCGCCGATGGCGATGCCGCGGCCGCGACCGCCTCCGCCGCCGCGGGAGACGTTGTCCGAGCGGATGTCGGCGTTCGGGTTGAAGGTCATGGGGCACACAGTAGAAGGTCAGGTCCGTGCCAGGAAGCTGATCGGCGCGACCTCTACGATGGAGCTGCCCGTCCACGAGCGAGAGGCCCCCATGACCTGCGCCCCCGCATCCGTCCCGCGAGCCGGGGCGTCCCGATGAACGTCGTCGACTGGGCCGTGGACACGATGGACGCCCTGGGCGGCCTCGGCGTCGCCCTCCTCATCTTCCTCGAGAACGTGTTCCCGCCGATCCCCTCCGAGGTGATCCTGCCGCTCGCGGGCGTGGCCGCCGCGAAGGAGGGCCACTCCTTCCTCGAGATGCTGCTGTTCTCGCTGGCCGGCTCGGTCGCCGGCGCCTGGGTCCTCTACGGACTCGGCCGGGCGCTCGGCCCCGCGCGGCTGCGCTCCCTGTTCCTGCGGCTGCCGCTGCTGCACGTCGAGGACTTCGACCGGACGGTCGACTGGATGCGCCGGCACGGCACCAAGGGCGTGTTCTTCGGACGCATGGTCCCCGGGATCAGGTCGCTCGTGTCCATCCCCGCGGGCCTGTTCGCGATGCCGTTCTGGCGCTTCACCCTGCTCACCCTCGCGGGGAGCGCGATCTGGAACGCCCTGTTCATCACCCTGGGCTTCACGCTCGGCGCGAACTGGCACGTCATCGAGCCGTTCACCGAGGTCATCTCGAACATCGTGTACGCGGTGATCGCGCTGCTCCTCGTGATCTGGGTGGTGCGGCTCGTGCGGCGCGAACGGCGCCGCCGCGCCCAGGGCCTGCCCGACCCGGACCTCCGGGTCCGCGCGCAGGAGCACGGCGACGACGGGATGGACCGGGACGACAGGACGACGAGTCATGACTGACCCGGGCGAGCCCACTGACCCCGTCGAGCCCGTCGAGCCCGTCGAGCCCGTCGGCCCCGAGCGGGAGATCGGCGTCGGCCCGCACCCCGAGCCGTGGCCCGAGGATCCTCGGCTGGACCCCGATCTGCTCGCGGACGGGGACCGCCGCAACGTCGTGGACCGCTACCGCTACTGGCAGCGCGAGGCGATCATCGCCGACCTCGACGCCCACCGCACCGAGCTGCACGTCGCGATCGAGAACCTCGAGCACGACGCGAACATCGGCTCGATCGTGCGCACCGCGAACGCCTTCGCCGTGGGCGCCTTCCACATCGTGGGCCGCCGTCGCTGGAACCGCCGCGGCGCCATGGTCACCGACCGCTACCAGCACGAGATCCACCACCCCGGCGCCGCGGACCTCGCCGCCTGGGCGCACGAGCGGGGCAGGCCGCTGATCGCGATCGACATCCTCCCCGGCGCGAGGCCCCTCGAGCACGCCCGGCTGCCCGAGCGCGCGGTCCTCGTCTTCGGCCAGGAGGGACCGGGGATCAGCCCGGAGCTGCTGGCGGTCTGCGACGACGTCCTCGAGATCACCCAGCTCGGCTCGACCCGCTCGCTCAACGTCGCGGCGGCGGCAGCGATCGCCATGCACACCTGGATGCGCCAGCACGCGCTCGGCGGAGAGGGGAGCGGGAGTGCGGGCGCGATGTGATCGCGCCCCGACGCCTCCGGTCGGGACCCCGCACGGCGGCGTCGGCGGGCCCGTGTCCACGGGCGCGGACCGGAGGTTCCGTTCGGACGCGGGCGTGAGAGAATCAACAGCACTGCGCGCCTTCGCGGCGCGCGTTCCGATGCCGTTACTCGCACTCGCGTGAGGAGCACACATGCCCATCGCATCCCCTGACAAGTACGCCGAGATGATCGACCGCGCCAAGAAGGGCGCGTTCGCCTACCCCGCCGTGAACGTCTCCAGCTCGCAGACGGCCATCGCCGCCCTGCAGGGCTTCACCGAGGCGAACACCGACGGCATCATCCAGGTGTCCTTCGGCGGTGCGGAGTACCTGTCCGGCTCGACGGTCAAGGACCGCGTCGCCGGTTCGATCGCACTCGCGCAGTTCGTCCACGCCGTCGCGGACAACTACCCGATCAACGTCGCGCTCCACACCGACCACTGCGCCAAGGAGGTCCTGCCCACCTGGGTCGAGCCCCTCATCGAGTGGGACCTCGAGAACCGCGTGAAGAAGGGCCTCGACCCGCTGTTCCAGTCGCACATGTGGGACGGCTCCGCGGTCCCGGTCGACGAGAACCTCGAGATCGCCGAGCGTCTGCTCGCGAAGTCCGCCGAGGCCAAGAAGATCCTCGAGATCGAGGTCGGCGTGGTCGGCGGCGAGGAGGACGGCGTCCAGGCGGACGTCTCCAACGACAAGCTCTTCTCCACCCCGGAGGACGGCCTGAAGACCGCCAAGAAGCTGGGCCTGGGCGAGAACGGCCGCTACCTCACCGCGCTCACCTTCGGCAACGTGCACGGCGTCTACAAGCCGGGCAACGTCAAGCTGCGCCCCTCCGTCCTCAAGGACATCCAGGACGCGGTGGGCAAGGAGTACGGCCAGGACAAGCCGTTCGACCTGGTCATGCACGGCGGCTCCGGCTCCTCGCTCGAGGAGATCCAGGAGGCGGTGGACAACGGCGTCATCAAGATGAACATCGACACCGACACCCAGTACGCCTTCACGCGCCCGGCCGCCGGCCACATGTTCGACAACTACGAGGGCGTCCTCAAGGTCGACGGCGACGTCGGCAACAAGAAGGCCTACGACCCCCGCGCCTGGGGCAAGAAGGCCGAGGCCGGCATGGCCGCCCGCATCGTCGAGGCCGCGCAGAACCTGCGCAGCGCGGGCTCCCACGAGGCCTGATCCGATCGGTCGGGCCGACGGGCCCGACGTCGGCCAGGACGGGGCATCCACCTTCGCGGTGGGTGCCCCGTTCCGCGTCTCCGGGGCCTGCGGCGGGCGCCGGGGGTGCGGCCCGGGCCGAGGGCCGGGGGTCAGTACCTGTTGTTGCGCGAGCGCTCCATGACCGAGCGCAGCGCCGGCAGGACGTCGGCCAGGAAGACGCCGGAGATCACGATCCCGATCACCATCAGCAGCATCGAGGAGCCGCCGCGGCCCACCGGGTAGGGGAGCGCGAGGAAGCCGAGCAGCAGGGCGAGGCCCGTGAGCAGGCCCCAGAACAGCTTCGTGCGCTTGCCCGCCGCGGTGTAGGCGTCGGGGCGGAAGCGCAGAGCGTTGACCAGCGCCCAGATCTCGACGGCGAAGAGCACCACCGCGATCACGGCGAAGATCCAGTACTGGGCGACTGCGAGCCAGAGCATGCGGCCAGGATAACGGCACAGCTCGGGCGCGGGATGGGAGGCGCCCCGGGGCCCCGGGGCGCGGGGCCGGCGTGCCGAGCGTCTATCCCCGCCGGCGGTCGGGGTCGGAGCGGTCGGTGATCAGCAGCTCGAGCGCCTCGGTGGTGGCGGGCGGCTCGACGGCCGACATCTCGCGGGTGAGGGGACGCGGCCCGATGGTGTCGCCGTCGGCCGCGATGAGCAGGCTGGGCAGGAAGCGCTGCGCGTCCCTGTGGTCCAGGCCGGTGGCCTCGAGCAGGTCGATCGCGAGCGAGCGCAGCTGGATCACGAGGGCGACGCCCTCGAAGTGGTCGACCCGGCCCAGGCGCGTGCCGTCGTCGCTGCGCAGCATCGTCTCGGGCGTGAGGTAGGAGCAGAAGATGCGCAGCGCACG
This sequence comes from Brachybacterium kimchii, assembly GCF_023373525.1. NCBI lineage: Bacteria > Bacillati > Actinomycetota > Actinomycetes > Micrococcales > Dermabacteraceae > Brachybacterium > Brachybacterium kimchii. Next base: position 2,141,730 of record NZ_CP097218.1, on the reverse strand, counting down.
GCGCGCGTCGGTGAAGTCGCCGTCCGAGTCGACGGCCTCGCGCAGGGCGACGGCGGCGTCATGGGCGGCGAGCAGGGCGTCGGCCAGACGCGCGTGAGAGCTGCGGCCCTTGACCGACTCGAGGAACGCGACCTCGTGCCGGGCGATCACGCGCACGTTGCGCACGGCGCGATCGGAGCCGATGAGCAGATGCTGCAGGCGCCCGACGTCACCCGCGCGGCGCAGGTGGGTGGGGGAGAAGGTGGCGATCTCCTCGGCCGCGTTGTTCGCGATGCGCCACTCGTCCACGAGCTCCTGGGAGGTGGTGCGGATCTGCGAGAGGGCGGCGCTCGCGACCTTCACGTCCCCCGTGCGGGCGGCGAGGGACATCTGCGTGAGCGCGTCCTCGAGGGCCCGGTACAGCGAGTGCGCGGCCGACTGCTGCCCTCGCCGGGGATCGCCCGAGGTCAGCAGGTGGACGAGGATGCCCACGACCACGCCGGTGAGGGCGTCGAGGATGCGGCCGCCCGGACTCATCGACGGGGTGAGCGGCATGACCGTGACCAGCAGCGACTGGATCGACATCTGCATCGTGAAGACGATCCCGGAGTCGATGAGCCGCGCCAGCAGCCCGGCCGTGACCACGACGACCGCGATCTGCCACGTGCCCGAGCCGATCGTCGCGCGCGCGAGCTCGCCGAGCAGCACGCCGCACATCACGCCCGTGGACATCTCGAGGACCTTGCGGACCTTCTTCTCCGTGCTGGAGACCCCGATGATCACGAAGGCGGCGATGGCCGCGAAGAAGGGGAACTGGTGGCCCCACACGAAGTGGGCGAAGAGGTAGGCGACCGCGGTCGCGACGCCCGCACGGCCGATGCTGCCCAGGCCCTTGCGATCGCGTTCGAGGCCCTCGCCGATGCGGCTGGAGATCGCCGCGCGCACGCGGTCGCCGAGCGGCGGCTTGGGGGTGTCGATGTCCGTGGTGGTGGCCTTCGGCTCGGTCCCGCTCATGCGACCACCGGATCCTTCACTCGCATCTCGAGCAGCTCCCTGAGGTCGAAGGTCTCGCCGTCGCGCCCGCCGCGGCCCACGACCAGTGGGGCGTCGACGGGTTCGATCTCCGCGCCGCGCAGTCTCGAGAGCAGCCCGCCGTCGGCCCGCAGGATGAAATAGCGGGCCTCGGTGTCGATGCCGATCGTGCGGTCGTGCTTGAGATACCAGCCGTGCAGCGGGGTGCGGATGCTCCCGGAGCCCTTGTAGGGGAGCGCCCGCAGCGGACGCGGGGCGATGCCAGCGGTCTCGAAGCGCTCGACGTACTCCCGCAGGATCGCGGTGGCCTTCTCGTGCTCGGTCCGACGGGCGTGCTCGAGCGCCTGCTCCTGCGCGGCGATCACCTCTGCGCGCTGCTGCGACCAGGAGGGCGGATCGCCCCGGCGGTCCTCCGGCATCTCGCCCTGCGGCACCTCGCCTCGTGTCATCTCGCCCTGCGGCACCTCGCCTCGCGGCATCTCGTGCCGCTCACCCTGCGCGCTCATGCCCATGGCCCCCATTGTGTCAGGCCCCGCGGCGCACGGCGCGCGGTCCGGGCAGGTGCGGGCGGGAACGCGGCGGTGGCGCAGCACCCTGGGGCCGCGGCACCTCGGGGCCACGGAACTCCGGCGCCGCGCGCGGTGCCCAGGGATGCGCTGCCCAGGAGCTGCGCAGGCCGGGGCTGCAGCACCCAGGGGTCGCGCGGGCCGGGGTTCGCGCGGCCCGGTGGTGTCGCGGAGGGGCAAATACGGGACCTCTCTGCCATATATGGCAGAGAGGTCCCGTATATGCCGTTCCATGACACGAAGCGGTCTCCGGAGGTGGGTGGATCGGGACGACCACCCGGATCTCAGTCTCGGCCGCTCCGCGACTCGCCGGGCGCGGGCGGGCGCGGGCCGCCGGCGCCTCAGAGTCGCGCCGTGCGGGGCCTCTCTCCGTGCTCGCGGGTGATCACGATGGGCTCCTGCGTCGCATCGAGCCAGGTGATCTCGACGTCCTCGGGCACCGCGTCGGACGCGTCGGCCCCGTCGGCCCCGTCGGCTCCTTCGGACCCGTCGGCTCCGTCGCCTTCTCCCCACGGGCCCGCGCTGATCCGGGATCCGATGACGAGCGGCGCATCGAGCGGGGCGGCGCGCTTGAGGACGGCCAGGGCGATCGGGCCGAGGTCCGCGTGGGTGGCGGTGGAGGTCACGGTCCCCACGAGCTTGCCCTCGCTCCCGCCCAGGCGCACGGGATCGCCGTGTCGGGGCATGACGTTCTGCGAGCCGTCGACCAGGAGCATCGTGAGCCGGCGCGGGGGCTGGCCCAGGTTCAGCACCTTGGCGACGGTCTCCTGACCGCGGTAGCAGCCCTTGGCCGTGTGGACGGCGGTGCGCAGCAGGTCGAGCTCGTGGGGGATGCTGCGCTCGTCGACCTCGGTGGCCTGGCGCGCGCGGTGGGAGGCGATGCGCAGGGCCTCGGCCGCCTCGCTGCCGGCGAGGTGCTCGACGCGCCAGGGGAGCCCTGCGAGGGCGTCGGCGTCGAAGGCGGTGAGCACCCAGTCGGTGCCGTCCTCGGGGTCGGGCCCGTAGGCGACGTGGCCGGGGGCGACCGCGGGGTGCGGGTCGGTCCACACGAAGGCGGGCTCGGGGAGGTCGAGGCCCGTCGCCCCGAGCGCCGCGGCGCCGAGGATGTTCCCGGCGGGCGCGAGGCCGCCCAGCAGGCGCAGGTCGTCGCGGTCGGTGATCTCGACGCGCGCGGCGAAGCGCATCATCTCGAGGTAGCGGCGCAGACCTGCTCGGGAGCCGGGATCGGTGACCAGCAGGATCGTCTCCTCGCCGGTGACGGCGGCGGAGGCCAGGTGCTCGACGCGCCCCTGCGGGCTCAGCACCGCGAGGGAGCGCGAGGCGCCCACGGGGGCGTCGGTGAGCGTCTGCGAGGTGACCGTGGTGAGCCAGCTGCGGGCGTCGGCCCCGCGGAGCTCGAGGATCTCGTGGCCGCCGAGGTCGACGACGGCGCGGCGCGCGAGCAGACGGCGCTGCTCCCGCAGCGGGGCTCCGTAGTGGGCGGGCATGCCGCGGTCAGGACCGTCCTCGGCGAGCACGGCCCCGGATCCCGCCAGCAGGGGCGGGTGGATCGGCTGCGGCGGGGGAGCGGGCTGCTCGGTCATGTCGGCCATGTCAGCCACGGTCGAGCTCGACGGAGAGGTAGGGGGAGAGCTCGTTCGGCGCGGCGGGATCGGTCGCGCGCTCCCACAGCCACATGAGGCGGCCGCCGACGAGCCCGAACATGCGGGTCGCGGCGATCGAGCCGTCCGCCGCGCGGGCCGTGGGGGAGGTGCGCAGGCCCAGCTGGATGCGCGGTCCGCGCACCTCGCCGGCCCAGATCTCCTCGCCGTCGTCGCGGGCGATCACGAGTTCGACGCCGTACGAGACGACGCCCGCGGGGTCGCCGGGCTTGGCGGCGCGGGCGGCCTCGAGGTCCTGGCCGGGCAGAGGATCGCCGACGCGCCAGAAGCCCTTCTCGCGCACCAGCAGGCTGCGCTCGCCCGTGCCGGGATCCTGCTCGGGGACCTTCTCGGGGTCGACGAACGCGCTCGTGGGCGGAAGCGGGGCAGGGGCGTCGAGGAGGTCGGTCGACATCACCCAGGCCAGCGTGCCGTCCTCGTTCGCGGAGGTCACGAGCTTCTGCTCGATGCGGCGGCCGATCAGCTCGCCGTCCTCATCGGGGAGCTGGGCGGCGCCGTCGCCGTTCCAGGAGCCGACGAGCCAGGCCAGCGGGAAGAGGCTCTCGGGGAGCGAGGGATCCAGGACGATCGGCATCGGATCAGCGGCCGAACAGGCGGGTGACCACGAGGACGGCGAATCCGGCGGTGCCGAGCCCGACGACGCCGACGAGAGCGGTGAACACGAGGGACAGAACAGACATGCCCTCACTGTACCGGCCGGGGCGCCTCGAGCGGGCCGACGGGACGGCCGCGCCCCGGGCGGGTCCGTGCATGCCGGTGGGCATGCGGGCGGTCGTGGCGGCGGGCGACGTCCGGGGAGCCCGCGCGACGCCTGTCAGCCCAGCAGGCGCTGGGTGAGCAGTGCCACGACGCCGATCGTGGCGACGGGCCCGGCGGCGACGGCGAGGGAGGGCAGGGGCTCGCGCGCGGCCAGCACCGAACCCAGCAGCAGGTGCACCCCGCTCGCGCCGATCGCGAGCACCGCGCCCACGAGCAGCGCGATCGGCCAGGCGATCGCGGACATCTCGTGCATCATCAGCGCAGTGGTGCCCGCGCCCAGCACGATCGCGAGGATCAGCCGGGGTGTGCGCGGCAGGCCGAGCGCCGTCACCAGCAGCGTCACGGCGAGACCCGCGCCGGAGCCGGCGAGCAGGCCCACCTCGGCCGGTGTCGCGGCGTCGGCCTGGGCGACCACCCAGGTCGCGGAGATCCCGGTGAGCATTACACCGCCCACGGTGCCGGTCAGGGAGGCGGAGAGCTCCTCGCGGCCGCGGCGCAGCATCTGGTGGACGAAGGCACCGAAGATCCCGAGCGCGCAGGCGACCACGACGCTCCACAGCGGCTCCCCGGTCTCCGCGGTGCGCACGCTGAGCAGGGCGGCGAGCATGCCCGTGGCGACGATCACGATGCGCGAGCCGAGCGCGCTGGGGAGCTCGAGCAGGTCCGGCCAGCCGATGCCCACGAGCAGGGCGAGCACGCACAGCAGCGCCGCCATCAGCGGGACCGAGGCGCCGCCGGTGAGCGTCACCAGGCTCAGCAGGACCGCCAGGACGGCTCCCAGAGGGGCCCGTTCCGATGCGGTCATCCGCCCACCTCGCACTCGTCTCGCTGTCGTCGTCCGCGTAAGTCCTGCCCTGGTGCGGGCCCGTGGTCCGAGGCCGGCTCGTCGCCGGTCGTCCGCGGGTCCGCGCGCCCTCCGGGACATCCGGTGCGACGCCCGCTCCCGCGCCGCGGGAGGGCGTCCCGGGACCGCTCGGGGGAACGCTACAGTGGCAGTCTACGAGCCGCCGACGGCGGAGCCCTGCCACGGACCATAAGGACACCCCCGCATGATCGTCACGGACGAGCTGCGCCCTGCGCAGCGCCCGGCGGTCGACCTCCTCCTCGAGCGGACCCGCGCCCACGACGGCGTCGCCGCACTGGACGAGGCCGCGCTGTTCGCCCTGCACGCCGAGCGTGCCGACGGGACGCTGCACCTGCTGCTCTCCGACCCCTCGTCGGACTCACCCGACTCACCGGGCTCACCCGATTCAGCGGGCTCATCGGGCTCGTCGGCCCTGCCGCGCGTCCTCGCCTACGCCTCCGTGCTGCCGGACGGCACCGCCCAGGGCGCCGTCGAACCCGGGGCCCGGCGCCGCGGCCTGGGCTCGCAGCTGCTGGACGCGGTCCTCGAGCGTCGCCCCGACGCCGGGATCTGGGCCCACGGAGCGCTCGACGCCTCGGTCGCCTTCCTGCGCGAGCGCGGATTCGAGCCCGTGCGCGAGCTGCTCACGATGCGCCGCGTGCTCGTAGAGGGTGCCGACGCCGCCGCGGAGATCCCGGCGCGCGAGCCCCGGGACGCGGCGATCGAGCTGGACGCCTTCGACCCGGCGCGCGATGCCGACGCCTGGGTGCGCGTGAACGCGCGCGCCTTCGCCGGCCATCCCGAGCAGGGCCGCCTGACCCGTGCGGACCTCGACGAGCGCATGGCTCAGCCCTGGTTCCGGGCGGAGGACCTCCACGTGGCGCGCCGCGGCGACGAGCTGCTGGGCTTCGTGTGGGTCAAGCGCGAGGAGCCCGAGGAGCCCCGGAGCGCGCCCGACGCCGAGATCTACGCCGTCGGCACCGACCCCGAGGCCGCCGGCCAGGGCGTGGCCGGAGCCCTGCTCAGCCGCGCCCTGCGCGCTCTCGCCGCCGACGGCGTCGGCGCCGCGACCCTCTACGTCGAGGGGGACAACACTCCTGCGCTCGGCCTCTACGAGCACCTGGGCTTCGACGTCTCCGGACGTGATCTCCAGTTCCGCCGCGCCCGCGAGGTCGGCCCGTCGGGCCCGGCCGAGGCGTCGGACCCCGCGGCCCCGAGCTCCGCGCCGTCGGACGCGACGAACGCATGAGCACGATGGCGGTCCCCGGCGCCCAGCCCGCCGTGCTCGCGGCGGGCGCGCTGATCTGGCGCGAGAAGCACGGCACGGTGCAGGTGCTGCTCGTGCACCGCCCCCGCTACGACGACTGGTCGATCCCCAAGGGGAAGCTCGAGGCGAAGGAGACGTTCCCCGCCGCGGCCGTCCGAGAGGTGGGGGAGGAGACCGGGTACCGCGTGCGGCTGCACCGTCCGCTGCCCGCCTCCGTCTATCTGCTGCCCGACGGCCGCTCGAAGATCGTCCAGTACTGGACCGCGGCCGTGCGCTCGCGCATCGGACCCGGCCCGAAGAATCCCAAGGAGATCGACGAGACCCGCTGGGTGGAGATCTCCGAGGCCGAGCAGCTGCTCACCCGGCAGACAGACCGCGTGACCCTCACCGCGCTCTCCGAGCAGCTCGCCGAGGACACCGCGCGCACCCGGCCGATCATCATCCAGCGCCATGCCGCGGCCGTCTCCCGCTCGAAGTGGCGCGACGGCGAGAAGAGCCGACCCCTGAACTCGAAGGGGAAGAAGCAGGCCAAGGCCCTGCCGCCGATGATCGACGCCTTCGCGCCGGACTCCGTGGTCTCCAGCCCCTGGAAGCGCTGCCGGGCGACGGTCCAGCCGTACGCGCGGCTCTCCGGTCTGGACATCGCCACCAAGGAATCGCTCACCGAGGCAGGGCACGCGTCCGAGCCCTCGCGCACCGCCGCGGTCGTCGAGCGCGTGCTGCGCGAGGCCCGGCCGACGATCCTGTGCACCCACCGGCCCGTGCTCCCCACCGTCATCGCCACCGTGCGCGAATTCGCGAGCAGGGAGGCCGCACTCGAGCTGCCGCGCTCGGACCCGTATCTCTCGGCCGGCGAGGCGCTCATCGTGCACGCCGTCCCCGGAGGGCGCATCGTCGCCGTCGAGCGCCATCAGCCGCGCATCGAATGACCCGACGGCCGACGAGGCCGGGGGCGATGCTCAGGACGGCCCGCCCGGCGGACTCCCGCGAGGCGGGCTCCCGACCGGCAGAATGACGCACGTGGGGCGGCGAGCCCCGACGAGACCATGCAGGAGAACACGATCCGATGAGTGACAGCAGCGGCTACGGCGGCTTCAGCGCCCCCGGACCCCAGGACCCTCAGGGCTCCGCACCGTCGCCCTACGGCGCGGGCGATTCGACCGGTGCCAACGATTCCTACGGCTCGAGCGACCCGTACGGCTCGGGTTCCCCCTATGGCTCGGCCGACTCCTACGGCTCGGCCGACTCCTACGGCTCGGGCGCCTCGTACGGCTCCCACGATCCGTACGGCTCGGGCAGCGGATACGGCCCGACGGATCCCTACGCCACCGGCTCCTCGGCCCCTTCGGGAGGGCCCTTCGGGTCGCCGGAGCAGGCGCCCCGGCCTGATGGGCCCGATGGGGCGCCGAGTCATCAGCCGTCCTACCAGCCCGCCTACCAGCCGTCGTACCAGGCCTCGACGGCCTACCCCGGCGGGATGCACGGCGCCGGGTACGCGCCCCGGCCGACGTCGGGGATGGCGATCGCCGGCTTCGTCCTGGGACTCGTGGGCCTCGTGGTGGCCTGCGGCGCCCTCTCGCCGCTCGGCGTCATCTTCTCCGTCATCGGCATGCAGGCGACGGGGGGGAACAGCACCCACGGCGGCCGAGGCTTCGCGATCGCGGGTCTGATCATCTCGATCATCGGCACCCTCCTCCTGCTCCTCGTCGTCGGCGGGTTCGTGCTCGGCTCCCTGGCGGAGTCCACGTCCGGGACCTACTGACCCGGTCCCGGACCTGCCGACCCGATCCGCGGCCTCCCGAGCCGCTGCCGCGACCCGAGCTGTGACCGGACCGTGACCTCGGTGTGATGCACCTGTATATGCACCCTGACCTGCGCTTCCGATGCCCGTGCGCGGGAGTGCGCCGCCCGTTCATCTGACGTTCACACGGCGGCGGGCGAGCGGACACCTCGGCTCCCTAGCGTCGCGCATGTCGCCCCCGCCGGGTATCCCGCCCGGTCACCCTGAGGCGCGCTCCTCGTACTCGTGGGCCCTGCCCCGGAAGGAATCGCAGTGATCGTTCGCAAGACCACGCTCGCCCCTCTCGCCGCGCTCGGACTCACCGCCGCACTCGCCCTGTCCGCCTGTGGCGGCTCCGACGGCGGCACCGCCACGTCGGACGGGGGCGGCGCGGCCGCATCCGGCAGCGTCTCCGGCAAGCTCGCCGGCGCCGGCGCCTCCTCGGCCGAGTCGGCCGAGAGCGCCTGGACCCAGAGCTTCCAGGCCGTGAACCCCGATGCTCAGGTGACCTACGACTCCGTCGGCTCCGGAGCGGGCCGCGAGCAGTTCCTGAACTCCGGCGTCCAGTTCGCCGGCACGGACGCCGCCCTCACGAAGGACGAGATCAAGCAGTCGGCCGACGCCTGCCAGGGCGGCAAGGCCTTCGACGTGCCGATCTACATCTCGCCGATCGCCGTCGTCTTCAACCTCAAGGGCGTCGACGACCTGCAGCTCTCCCCGGAGACCATCGCCGGGATCTTCGCCGGCGACATCACCACCTGGGACGACGACGCGATCAAGAAGGACAACCCGGACGTCGACCTGCCGTCGACCAAGATCACCCCGGTGCACCGCTCGGACTCCTCCGGCACCACCGAGAACTTCACCCAGTACCTCGAGAAGACCGCGCCCAAGGCGTGGAAGCACGGCGAGGTCGAGGACTGGCCCGTCAAGGGCGGCCAGTCCGGCGACGGCACCTCCGGCCTGATCTCCGTGGTCGAGGGCGGCGACGGCACCATCGGCTACGCCGACGCCTCGAAGGCCGGGAACCTCGGCATCGCCAAGATCAAGGTGGGAGACGAGTACGTCGAGTACTCGCCCGAGGCCGCCGCCAAGGCCGTCGAGGACTCCCCGCGCGAGAAGGACCGCGAGGACGGCGACATCGTCGTCCAGCTGGACCGCACCCTGGACGATCCCTCGACCTACCCGCTGGTCCTCGTCTCCTACATGGCCCTGTGCGACACCTACAAGGACCAGGAGACCGCGGACCTCGTGAAGTCCTACGCTTCCTACGTGGTCTCCTCGGACGGCCAGAAGGCCGCGGGCGAGGTCGCCGGCAACGCGCCGCTGTCCGACACGCTCTCCAAGGACGCCACCGCCTCGATCGAGAAGATCAAGGCGAAGGGCTGAGTCCCGACCGATCGATGAGCGCACGGCCGACGGGCGCTCTGGTGCGCCGCACGGGGAACGACTCCCGCGTGCGGCGCACCCGGCCGTCGGCCCCCTCACCGGCCCGCCCACAGGAAGGCGCCCCATGAGCACCCCCGCCGCCGCAGACCCCGCGTCCACGGCACCGGAGCAGGACCCCGCGCAGAGCCCCGAGCCCGGCGGATCCAAGGCCGTGGCCGGCCGCCGCTCCAAGCGCCGACCCGGCGACGTGATCTTCACCGGCCTGAGCGTCGGCTCCGGTCTGCTCATCTTCGTCACGCTCGCGCTGGTCGCGATCTTCCTGACGGTCCGCTCGATCCCCGCGATCCGCGACAGCAAGGAGCTGGGCGGCGGGCCCGACGCGATCTCGCTGTGGTCCTTCGCCGCGCCGCTCGTGTTCGGCACGGTCTTCGCCGCGCTGCTCGCACTCATCATGGCCGTGCCCGTCTCCATCGGGATCGCCCTGTTCATCTCCCACTTCGCGCCGCGTCGACTGGCCACCCCGCTGGGCTTCATGATCGACCTGCTGGCCGCCGTGCCCTCGGTCGTCTTCGGCCTCTGGGGCGGCGTGTGGCTGGTGCCGAAGATGCAGCCGCTCTACGAGCTGCTCAACAAGTACCTGGGCTGGTTCCCGCTGTTCGGCGGTGAACCCTCCACGCCGATGCGCAACCTCGCGACCGCCTCGATCGTGCTCGCCGTGATGATCCTGCCGATCATCACCGCCGTCTCCCGCGAGGTCTTCCTGCAGACCCCACGGCTGCAGGAGGAGGCGGCCCTCGCGCTCGGCGCGACCCGCTGGGAGACGATCCGCGCCGTCGTGCTGCCCTTCGGCCGCTCGGGCGTCGTCTCCGCCTCGATGCTGGGCCTCGGACGCGCGCTCGGCGAGACCATGGCCGTGCTCATGGTGCTGTCCCCGGGATCCACGTTCTCCCTGCACATCCTCGAGGTCGGCAAGCACAACACGATCGCCGCGAACATCGCCTCGCAGAGCGCCGAGGCCACGCCCGACGTCATGGCCCGGCTGATCTTCACCGGCCTGGTCCTGTTCATCATCACCTTCGTCATCAACGCCCTCGCCCGCGCGATCGTCTCGCGCTCGGCGAAGGCGTGAGGGGCCGGGAGGGAACACCATGAGCGCCACCCCCGCACGCACCGCATCCTCCGGGCTGATCACCGGCTCGGGAGCATCCGAGCGCCGCCTGCCCTGGTACCACCTGCTGCTCACCGCGGCGATCGCGATCGTGCTCGCCGCGATCGTGCTGGTGCTGTTCAACAGCTTCTCGATCGGCGGGCTCGTGGTGCTCGGCTACGTCCTGCACCTGGTCATCGGGTACGGCTACTCGCGGATCCGCGAGGGCCGGCGCTGGGCGAACGACCGCTTCGCGACCCTGCTCGTCTTCGGCGCCTTCGCCGTCGCCATGATCCCGCTGATCTCCCTGCTGTGGGAGGTCCTGCACCGCGGCCTCGGCAAGCTCATCAGCCCGTACCCCGGGTACTTCTGGAGCGCCGACATGGCCGGCGTCGTCGGCGGCATGGTCTCCGGCGGCATCGCCCACGCGATCGTCGGCACCCTGCTGATCACGCTCGGCGCGAGCATCATCTCGGTCCCCATCGGCCTGCTCACCGCGATCTTCCTGGTCGAGTACGCCCGCTACGGCGCGCTCCGGGTCCTGGGACGCGGCATCACCTTCCTGGTCGACGTGATGACGGGCATCCCCTCGATCGTCGCGGGCCTGTTCGGCCTGGCCCTGTTCATCACCATCACGAACGACCCCGGCATCCGCATCGGCCTGATGGGCTCGGTCGCGCTCAGCGTGCTCATGATCCCGACCGTGGTGCGCTCGAGCGAGGAGATGCTGCGCCTGGTGCCCCTCGAGCTGCGCGAGGCCGCCTACGGACTCGGCGTGCCCAAGTGGCTCACGATCATGAAGGTCGTGCTGCGCACCTCGATCGCAGGCCTCACCACCGGCGTCACCCTCGCCATCGCCCGCGTGATCGGCGAGACCGCGCCCCTGCTGCTGACCGTCGGCGCGCTGCCGATGATGAACGGCAACCTGTTCAGCGGACGCATGCAGACCCTGCCGACCTTCATCAACAGCCAGTACCGTTCGGGCAACGCCGTCTGCAACTCGGACGCCATCACCAACCCGATCACGCACATGCAGTACGCGTGCTCGACGACGATCAACTACGACCGCGCCTGGGCCGCAGCCCTCACGCTCATCCTCATGGTGATGATCCTGAACATCGTCGCCCGCCTCGTCAGCCGCCTCTTCGCCCCCAAGCTCGGCCGCTGAGCCGGCGGCGCAGCCCTGCACCGAAAGGACACCCCATGGCCCAGGCCATCAACGTGGAGGACCTCAACATCTACTACGGCGACTTCCTCGCCGTGGAGGACGTGACCGTCACCCTCCAGCCCCGCTCGGTCACGGCCCTCATCGGCCCGTCGGGCTGCGGGAAGTCGACGTTCCTGCGCACCCTGAACCGGATGCACGAGGTCATCCCCGGCGCCTACGCGAAGGGCCGCGTCGAGATCGAGGGCTCGGACATCTACGGCCCGGGCGTCGATCCCGTGAACGTCCGCCGCCGCGTGGGCATGGTCTTCCAGAAGCCCAACCCGTTCCCCACCATGTCCATCAAGGACAACGTGCTGGCCGGGGTCAAGCTCAACAACAAGCGCATCTCCCGCTCCGCGTCCGAGGAGCTCGTGGAGACCTCGCTGAAGGGCGCGAACCTCTGGGAGGAGGTCAAGGACCGCCTCGACAAGCCGGGCCTGGGCCTCTCCGGCGGGCAGCAGCAGCGCCTGTGCATCGCCCGCGCGATCGCCGTGAAGCCCGAGGTGATCCTCATGGACGAGCCCTGCTCGGCGCTCGACCCGATCTCCACGCTCGCGATCGAGGACCTCATCCACGAGATGAAGCAGGACTTCACGATCGTCATCGTCACGCACAACATGCAGCAGGCCTCGCGCGTCTCCGACCGCACCGGCTTCTTCAACATCGCGGGGACCGGCAAGCCCGGGCACCTCATCGAGATCGACGAGACCGAGAAGATGTTCACCAACCCCTCCAACACGCAGACGGAGGACTACATCTCCGGTCGCTTCGGCTGAGCGCCGGAGTCAGACCACGGTCCGACATCGGCCCCGGGAATCCGTTCCCGGGGCCGATGCGCGTCCGGGGGCGCGCGGCGGAGGGTGGAGCCATGACCTCGACACCTCTGCCCTCACAGCCCGCACCACAGTCCTCGCCCCAGCCCGCCGTCCCGGGCCCGTCCGGCCCCGCCCCGGTGCTCCAGGCCCGCGCCCTGCGCCATTCCTACGGGGAGAAGGCCGGCGCGACCCTCGCGCTGGACGGCGTGGACCTCGACATCCGCGCCGCGGAGTCGGTCGCGGTGATGGGCCCCTCCGGCTGCGGCAAGACGACCCTCCTGCATGTGCTCGCCGGCATCCTGCCGCCCACCTCCGGGAGCGTCGTCCACGCCGGCGCCTCGCTGGACTCCCTCTCCGACGCCGCGCGCACCCGCCTGCGCCGCACGAGCTTCGGATTCGTCTTCCAGGACGGCCAGCTCCTTCCCGAGCTGACCGCCCTGGAGAACGTGGTGCTCCCGCGCATGCTCGGCGGCGCCTCCCGGCGCGCCGCGAGCGCCGAGGCGTCGGCCTGGCTCGATCGCCTGGGCCTCGCGGGCATGCACGAGCGGCGGCCGGGTCAGCTCTCCGGCGGCCAGGCCCAGCGCGTGGCGATCGCCCGCGCCCTCGCCGGCCGGCCGTCGGTGGTCTTCGCCGACGAGCCCACCGGCGCACTCGACCAGACCACCGGCCACAGCGTGCTCCAGGTGCTCGCCGAGGCCTGCCAGGACGCGGGCGCGGCGCTCGTGATGGTCACCCACGACCCCTCGGTCGCCGCGACCTGCGAGCGGACCATCGCCATGCGCGACGGCCGCATCGCCCAGCAGTTCCACCGCGAGGGAGGCGCGCGATGAGCCTCCTGCACACCGCCCCGCTCGTCCTGCGGCGTCGCGGCGGGATCGCCACTGCCCTCCCCATCATCGGCTTCACGGCCTCCACCGGCATCCTCGCGACCGTCCTCGGCGGGCTCGGCGCCTTCGCCTCCCGCGCCGCCGCCTCGCCCGTCGGCGACGGCCCGCCCACGGCCGAGGCCTCCAACGCCTCCTTCCTCATGACCTGCGCGATCGTCGCGACCGTCCTCCTCGTGCCCAGCGCCATGGGTCTGGGAAGCGCCGCCGCGAAGCTCAGCCTGTCCCGCCGCGAGAGGGACCTCGCCGCGGTGCGCCTGGTGGGCGGCACCACCGCCCAGGTCGGCGCGCTCGCCGTGGCCGACGTCCTCGCCCAGGCCCTCGTCGGCTCCCTGCTCGGCCTGCTCGCGCACCTCGCCGTCACCCCGGCGCTCACGGCCCTCGACTTCGGGATGACGCCCTTCACCTTCGGCGAGCTGCTGATGCCGCTCTGGGCATATCCGGTCCTGGTGATCGCGGCGACGCTGCTCGCGGGCATCTCCGCCGGGATCGGGCTCGCGGGCGTCGCGATCTCACCGCTCGGGGTCGCCCGGGACTCGCGGATCGTGCGCATGTCCGTCGTGCGACTGATCGTCTGGGCGGCGCTGATCGTGCTGTTCATCGGCGCCTTCCAGATCCTGCCGCAGGTCGTGGGCGGGATCCCGAACGGGATCGGCGTGCTGATCGCCGTGCTCGCGATCCTCATGGCGCTCGTGCTCGGCAGCGTGAACATCGTCGGCCCGTTCGTGGTGTGGGTGGTCGCGCGGATCATCGCCGCCATCGCGCCCGGACCCGCCCTGCTGGTGGGAGCGCGTCGACTCGCGGCCGACCCCCGCGCCGGATGGCGTGCCGTCTCCGGCATCACCTTCGGCCTCGTCATCGCAGGATTCCTGACGCTGACCAGCATGTTCGGGAACATGGACGAGACCCCCGCCGAGCGGGCGCTCAGCACCGCGCTGCACACCGGCGGACTGCTCACCCTGGGCATCGCCGCCGTGCTCGCCGCCGTCTCGACCGGGGTCACGCAGACCGCCCGAGTGCTCGACCAGGCGCGCGTCTACCGCTCGCAGCACGTGGCGGGCGCGACCGTGAGCGCCCTCCAGCGCGCCCGCATCGCCGAGATCGCGATCCCCCTCGCACTCGCCGCGATCGTCGCGGGCCTGAGTGCAGCGGGGCTCCTCGCCCCCGTGATGAGCGGCGGCTTCGCCGTGGGCGCGGTCGTGCAGTACATCGGCTCCGCGCTCGGCGCGCTCGGCCTGGTCGCCCTCAGCGTCGTGGTCAGCGCGCCCCTCGTGGGACGGGTCGCCCGGTCCGACGCGTGAGCGGGACGCGTCGGCCGCTCCGACGCGCGAGCGGCACGGTCGGACCGGCGCGACGCGCGAGCAGCACGGGCCGGCCGTCGGCTCGTAGGCTGGGGGCCATGGACATCGAATCCGTGGCCCCCACCGAGATCCCCGAGGGCGCGCACCTCATCGACGTGCGCGAGGACGACGAATGGAAGGCCGGCCACGCCCCGCGCGCGCAGCACGTGCCGGCGAGCTCCTTCATGGAGCACCTGGGCGAGCTGCCCGAGGACGACGACCCGCTCTTCATCGTGTGCCGCTCCGGCGGTCGCAGCTTCCAGGTCACCCAGTGGCTGAACCAGAACGGCTTCGAGGCGGTCAACGTCGCCGGAGGCATGGACATCTGGTTCGAGTCCTCGCTGCCGATGGTCAGCGAGACCGACGCCGAGCCCTACGTGCTCTGAGACGCCTCCGACCCCGACCCGCCGCTCGCGCTCGTGCTGCCGCACAACGCCCGCGAGAGGTGAGTTGATGCGGCATCACCCCCGCGAGAGGTGAGTTGATGTCGTCATTCGTGCTCTTTTGGGACCACAACTCGCCTCTCGGTGAGGAGTCGTCCGCTCCGCCCGTCTCCGGGCGGTCTCGCCCAGCCCCACCCCGGCCGGCCCCGCCCCGCTCAGTCCAGCAGGGCGCGCAGGTGGTCGTTGAGGAACAGGCCGTGCGGGTCCAGCTCCGCGCGCACCTCGTCGAAGACGCCCAGCTGCGGGTAGAGCCCCTCCGCCCGGCCGCGGTCGAGCAGGTGCAGCTTGCCCCAGTGGGGGCGCGCGCCGAGCTCCTCGCCGATCGCGTCGGCCGCGGTGAGCAGCGGCCAGTAGTCCGAGCTGGTCTTCGCCGTCAGCGCGATCGTCACCCGCGGCCCGCCCTGCGCGATCGAGAGCGGGGCATCGTCCCCCGCGACCCATCGCAGCTCGATGGGGTACTGGTGCTCAGGGAACTCCTTCACGTTCAGCGAGGTCAGACGCGAGAAGGCCTCGTCGGCCCGATCCGCGGGGAACGCGAGCTCCATCTCGTGGAACGGCTTCGTGGAGCGGCCCGTGAACACCTGGTAGGCGGGCGCGGCGCCCTCCTCGCCCTCCTCGGCGACATCGAGGCGCCGCACGAGCGCCTTCCCGGCGGCACTCGCACCCTCCTCGACGTCCAGCTGCAGCAGCGCGGGGGAGGCGTCGGAGGGGAACCAGTGCACCTGCACGTGGCGGGCGCTGTCGCCGAGCGCGGCCAGATCCGCGGTCGCGGGGTCGAGATCCACCAGCTCGCGGCGATCTCGCAGGTGGTAGGCGGGGACCGTCTGCAGCTCGATCTCGAGGATCACGCCGAGCGCACCCAGGGACACGCGTGCCGCGCGCAGGCGATCCACCTCGTCCTCGTCGATCTCCACGATCTCGCCGCGTCCGTCGACGAGCCGCAGGCCCGTGATCGCCTCGCTCATGATCTGCGAGTCGACGCCGGACCCGTGGGTGCCGGTGGCCAGCGCGCCCGCGATCGACTGGGCGTCGTGATCGCCCTGCACGGGCAGCGAGAGGCCCTGCGCCCACAGCTCCTCGAACAGCTGGGACAGGGGAGTGCCCGCATGCGCGCGCACGCGCCCGTTCGCGCTGTCCACGCCGGTCAGGCCGCTCATCGCGCCGAGCTTCACGAGCACGCCGCCGGTGGGGATCAGCGGGGAGAACGAGTGCCCGGCGCCCATCGTGCGCACCGGCAGGCGGCGCCCGATCGCCCAGCGCACGGCCTCGACGGCCTCGGTCTCGGTCTCCGGTTGGACCACCGCCTGCGGGGTGAAGCGGTGGTTGCCGCCCCAGTTGTTGGAGCGCTGCTCGATCGTGGCGTGCGGAGGCAGGGAGAAGACCATGCGCCCAGGCTATCGGCACCAGGTGGCGAGGGGCATGGGCTGGGTGCGCCCCGGCCTGAGCGCACGTCCACGCCCTTGCGCTACAGCCCCAGCACGTCCTTCAGCAGCGCATACCCCACGAACGCCACCACATCCAGCAGCGTGTGGGCGATGACCAGCGGGCCCACGCGTCGCGTGCGCCGGAAGCACTCGGTGAAGACCAGGCCCATCGCGAGATTCGCGATGCCGGGGCCGATGCCCTGGTAGAGGTGGTAGCTGCCGCGCAGCACCGCCGTGATCGCGAGGATCCCCGCCGTGCCCACGCCCAGCCGCTCGAGCCTCTGCACGAGATACCCCGAGACGATCACCTCTTCGAGCACGGCGTTCTTCGCCGCCTGCAGGATCAGCACGGGGACCGTCCACCAGTGCGTGTCGAGCGCCGCCGGGATCACCTCGAGGGTCGCCCCGATCGCCCGGCCCGCGTAGTAGACGGCGAGGCCCGGGATGCCGATGCACGCGGCGATCACGATCCCGCGCACGGTGTCGCCGAGAGGTCGCGCGGGCGCGAGGCCGAGGCCGGCGAGGGCGCCCCGCAGACTGCCCGCGCTCACGCTCAGCAGCAGGATCACCAGTGCCACGGGTGCGAGGGTGAAGGCGATCCCGAGCAGCTGCTGCAGCAGATCGAACCAGGGGTTCGTGTCCTGCGAGCTGTTCAGCGTCGCCTGCTGGCCGCTCAGCGGGCCGGCGGCGAGCGACCTCGCGAGGGAGACGATCGAGTACACGCCCGAGCGCCCCAGCGAGAGCGCCAGCACGATCACGATCTCCGCCACCAGGAACGTCGACGGCAGGTCGACGGCCCGGGGCGTCCGCGGGTCAGGTGCGCTCTCGTCCACGGACACATGGTGCCACCGCCGGGTGCGCGCGCTCCGGGACGATGCCCGCCCCGCGGGAATGCCGAGCCTCCCGGACCCGTTGCTCCCTGTCGTGACCGAGAACGTGCAGAGACCCGACCGACCCGACCATGAGAACCCCTGGGCGATGCAGCTCGTGGTGCACCGCGTGAGGGCGGACCCCGCGCACCATGAGGACGTCGTCGAGGCCGCGGCCCAGGCCGTCGTCCAGCTCCTGGACGACGAGCGCTCCCGCACGGGCGAGTGGGCCGACCAGGTCGAGCACTGGCGCGCGGGCTGGATCCGCAAGGTCGTGCGACGGGCCGACGGCGCCCGCTGGGACGCGGTGCAGTCCCTGCCCGGCATCACCGTCGCCCACGGCACCGCGCAGGTGCGCGCCTTCGTCCCGGGGCCGCTGCACCCGCTGCCCAAGGAGCTCGCGAAGCTGCAGGTGGGCGGCACCGAGTTCCCCCGTGGCGATCGCGAGGATGCCCCCGCACCCGCCGCGCCCGCCACAGCCCCCGCGGCCTCCCCGCCCCTCGTCGACGTCGAGATCACCCCGCTCGAGGAGATCTCCACCGGCAAGACCGCTGCGCAGGCGGGCCATGCCGCGCAGCTGCTGTACGAGCGGATGGGGGAGGAGGGGCGCACGGACTGGCGGGCCGACGATTTCCGCGTCCACCTGCTCCCGGCCGACGAGGCCGCCTGGGAGGACCCGGGCGATGCGGTCCGCGTGATCGACGCGGGGCTCACCGAGGTCGACGGGCCGACGGAGACCGCCCGGGCGCACCGTCACCGCGCCCTGGGAGAATGACCGCATGAGCATTCCCGAGACCTCTCCCGCACCCGCCCGTCGGCCCGCCGTCCTCATCACCGGCGCCTCCCGCGGGATCGGCCGCGCCGTCGCCGACGAGCTCGCCGGCGATCACCGTCTGATCCTCGGCGGACGCGACGCCGCGGCGCTCGCCGAGCTGGCCGCGTCCTACCCCGAGGCCGAGCCCTTCGCCGTGGACGTCACCGACTACCCGGCCGTGGGCGACGCGGTCGCGGCGCTCGACCTGCCGGACGGCCTCTCCGCCGTCGTGCACAGCGCCGGCGTGCTGGTGGGCGGCACCACCGAGGAGATGGCGGTCTCCGAGTGGAACCGCTCGATGGAGGTCAACGTGACCGCCGTCGTCGAGCTCACGCGGCTGCTGCTGCCCGCGCTGCGGAAGGCGCGCGGCACTGTGGTCGCCCTGAACTCCGGCAGCGGCTTCAACTCCATCGGCGGGCGCGGCGCCTACTGCGCCTCGAAGTTCGCCCTGCGGGCCTTCACCGACGCCCTGCGCCTCGAGGAGCGCAGGCACGGGGTGCGGGTGAGCTCCGTGCACGCGGGCCGCGTCGACACCGACATGCAGCACGAGCTGCGCGGCATGGAGGACGGTCCCTACGAGATCGAGAAGTACCTGGAGCCGACGTCGGTCGCCTCCGCGGTCGCCCTCGCGATCCGCGCGACCGACGAGGCGAGCATGGACGTCATCTCCGTGCGCCCGCGGATGGGGTGAGGCGGCGCCCGGGCCCCACCTCCGCGGTCGCCCTCACGGCTGCGGCGTGAACCCCTCCTCGAGGAGCGTCGCGCGCCCGCACTCGAGGCGCGCGACGGGCACCCGGAACGGGGAGCACGAGACGTAGTCGAGGCCGAGCGAGTGGAAGAAGTGGATGGAGGCGGGGTCGCCGCCGTGCTCCCCGCACACGCCGAGCGTGAGGTCCGGGTTGGTGGCCCGTCCGCGCTCGGCGGCGATCCGCACCAGCTCGCCCACTCCGTACTGGTCGAGGGACTCGAAGGGGCTGTCGGAGAGGATGCCGCGCTCCTTGTAGGTGAAGAAGAACCCGGCCTCGACGTCGTCGCGGGAGAAGCCCCATGTGGTCTGCGTGAGGTCGTTCGTGCCGAAGCTGAAGAACTCGGCGGCCTCGGCGATCTCCCCGGCGCGCAGGGCGGCGCGCGGCAGCTCGATCATCGTGCCGATCCGAGTGGTGAGCTCCTCCCCGGCCCCGGCACCCGCCCCGGCCCCGGCGCCCGCACGGGCCTCGGCCACGACCTCCTCGGTGACGTCGTCGATCTCCCGGCGGATCGCCCGCAGCTCGCGCACGGACCCCACCAGCGGGATCATGATCTCGACGTGCGGGTCCCCGCCGTCGGCCCGGACCTCGAGCTCGGCCTCGAGGATCGCGCGCACCTGCATGCCGAACAGCCCGGGGATCGTCAGGCCCAGCCGCACGCCGCGCAGCCCCAGCATCGGGTTCTGCTCGTGCAGCCGCTCCACGGCGGCGAGGACCTTCCGCTCGTGCGGCTCGATCCTCCTCCCGGACTCCTCGGCGCGGGCGATGCGCACCGAGAGGTCGGTGAGGTCCGGCAGGAACTCGTGCAGGGGCGGGTCCAGCAGCCGGATGGTCACCGGCAGGTCGCCCATCGCCCGCAGCAGGCCCGCGAAGTCCTCCCGCTGCGCGGGCAGCAGCTCCGCGAGGGCCTCCTCGCGCTCGGCGGGGTCGCCCGCGAGGATCAGCTTCTCGACCTGGGCGCGGCGCTCGCCGAGGAACATGTGCTCGGTGCGTGCGAGGCCGATGCCCTGCGCGCCCATCTGCCGGGCCCGCTCGGCGTCGGCCGCGGTGTCCGCGTTCGCGCGCACCTGCATGCGCCGGACCTCGTCGGCCACTCGCATGAGCCGGTCCACCGAGCGGACCAGGGCCGACGCCCCGGGGTCGTCGGCGGCCAGATCCCCTTCGAGGTACTGGGCGACCTCGCTGGGCTCGACGGGGATGCGGCCGGCGAAGACCTCGCCGGTCGCGCCGTCGATCGAGAGCACGTCCCCCTCCCGGGCGACGACCTCCCCGCCCATGCGGATCTCCCGCGCCTTCGGGTCGACGTCGAGGGACTCGGCCCCGCACACGCAGGTCTTGCCGAGCCCGCGGGCGACCACGGCCGCATGGGAGGTCTTGCCGCCGCGGGAGGTCAGCACGCCCTCGGCGGCGAGCATGCCGCCGAGGTCGTCGGGGTTGGTCTCGCGCCGCACCAGCAGGCAGTCGCGCCCTTCCTGGGCGCGGGCGATCACGGTCTCCGAGTCGAAGACGACCTCGCCGACGGCGGCGCCGGGGGAGGCGCCCATCCCGCGGGCGAGCACGTCGCGCTCGCCGCTCGCGAAGCGGGGGAACATGAGCCGGGTGAGCTGCGCGCCGCTCACGCGGGTGAGGGCCTCGCGCTCGTCGATCGCGCCCTCGTCCACGAGGGTCGTGGCGATGAGGAATGCCGCGGCGGCGGTGCGCTTGCCCACGCGGGTCTGCAGCATCCACAGCTTCCCCGACTCGATCGTGAACTCGATGTCGCACAGGTCCCGGTAGTGCTCCTCGAGCACGTCCATGGTGCGCAGCAGCTCCTGGTACGCATCGGGCAGCACCTCGCCGAGCTCCTCGAGGGACCGGGTGTTGCGGATGCCCGCGACGACGTCCTCGCCCTGCGCACCCACCAGGAAGTCGCCGTAGACGCCGTGCTCGCCGGTCGACGGGTCGCGGGTGAAGGCGACGCCGGTCGCGGAGCGGTCGTCGAGGTTCCCGAAGACCATCGCGACCACGTTCACGGCGGTGCCCAGCTCGTGGTCGATGTGCTCGGCGTTGCGGTAGATGACGGCGCGCGGCGCGTTCCATGACTCGAAGACCGCGCTGATCGAGCCGCGCAGCTGCTCGCGCGGATCCTGCGGGAAGGGGCTCCCGGTCTCGCGCTCGATGATCTGCTGGTACCGGCCGACGATCTCCCTGAGAGCGTCCGCGTCCAGTCCTGCGTCGTCGGCGGCTCCGCGGTCCTCGCGGACGGCCTCGAGCGCGTCCTCGAACATGCTCGCCCCGATGCCGAGCACGGTCGCCCCGTACATCTGCAGCAGACGCCGGTAGGAGTCCTGGGCGAAGCGCTCGGAGCCGGACTGCGCGGCGAGCCCCTGCACGGTCTCGTCGTTCAGGCCGACGTTCAACACCGTCTCCATCATCCCGGGCATCGAGATCGCCGCGCCCGAGCGCACGGAGACCAGCAACGGGTCCTCGCGGTCGCCGAAGCGCCGGTCGATCTGCTGCTCGACGTCCTCGAGCGCGGCGGTCACCTGCTCGGCGAGCTCGGGCGGGTTCTGGCCGTGGTGCATGACGTAGCGGCAGGCGTCGGTCGTGATCGTGAAGCCCGGCGGGACGGGCAGGCCCAGCCGGGTCATCTCGGCGAGGTTCGCCCCCTTGCCGCCCAGCAGGTCCTTCTGGTCCTTCGAGCCCTCGCGGAACGGGTGGACGAATGTGCTCATCCCCATCACCTCTCGACCTCTCCCCGCGGCGGGGAGTGAGGCGGCGGCCCGGGACGGCCGGACCGTCCGGTGCGTCCTTGCACCTGCGTTCACTGTAGGTTCACCAGGGGTTCAGGGGAAGAGGCGGTGCCGCTCTCCCGTTGCTACTCTCGCGCCGTGACGTCCACTCCGCCCCCGCCGCAGCAGCTCGACATCGCGGCCATCGTCCCCTGCTACAACGAGGAGGCGACCGTCGCGAAGGTCGTGTCGGACCTGCGCAGGACGTTCGACGGCATCACGGTGTACGTCTACGACAACAACTCGAAGGACGCCACCCGGGAGCGGGCCCGCGAGGCCGGCGCGATCGTGCGCACCGAGACCCTCCAGGGCAAGGGCAACGTGGTGCGCCGCGCCTTCGCCGACGTCGATGCGGACGTCTACCTGCTCATCGACGGCGACGACACCTACGACGTCGCCTCCGCGCCCGCGATGGTCGAGGCCCTGCTCGAGGGCCCCTACGACCACGTGCTGGGCTGCCGCGTCGACGACCCGGACAACTCGGCGTACCGCAAGGGCCACGCCTGGGGGAACCGCTTCTTCAACCGCGTGGTCTCGAGGCTCTTCGGCGAGCCCGTCACCGACATGCTCTCCGGATTCCGCGTCTTCTCCCGACGCTTCGTGAAGTCCTTCCCGGCGCTCTCGCAGCGCTTCGAGATCGAGACGGAGCTGACGGTCCACTCGCTGGCCACCCGCGTGCCCCAGATCGAGAAGCCGGTCGGCTTCGGCGAGCGGCCCGACGGCAGCGAGTCCAAGCTCAGCACCTTCTCCGACGGCCGACGCATCATCCTCACGATCGCCAAGCTCTTCGCCTTCGAGAAGCCGTTCGTGTTCTGGGGCGCCGCGAGCATCGTCGCCTTCCTGGCCGGCCTGATCAGCGGCATCCCCGTCATCTCGGAGTACGCGCGCACGGGCCTCGTGGAGCGCTTCCCGACCGCGTTCCTCGCGGCGATCTTCATGGTGATCGCCTGCCTGATGGTGACCGCCGGCGTGATCCTGACCGGCACCACGAGGAACCGGCACGAGGCGGCGCGGCTCGCCTACCTGGGGCTCGCCCCGGTGACCACCCCGGGCCTCGCGCCGCAGCGCGAGTTGTCGCCGGAGGAGCTGCGCGCGCCGCAGCACGAGCGTGCGCCCGAGCCGATCGTGCCCGAGAGCGCGCCGGTGGTGCGAGGTGACACCGACCGCCTTCAGCGTCGTGAGGGGCAGAGCCTCGGTGGCCGCTGAGCGCGCGACGTCCCTGCGCGCCCTGGTCGGGCGCTTCCTGGTCTCCGGCGGCGCCATGGCGCTGCTGGACCTGTGCCTGTACTCGGGCGGGACGCTCCTGATGCACTGGCCGCCGATCGCCGCGCACGTCGTCTCCACCCTGATCACGATCTGCGTGAGCTTCGCGGTGAACCGCGCCTTCGTCTTCCGGGCCCACGGCACCGGCGTCCGGGCGTTCGTGCCGTTCCTGGCCGTCACCCTGGTGACCGCGCTCGTGATCCAGTCCCTGATCATCACCGGGGTGGTGCACGCGTGCGGCGCGCTGTTCCCGCAGGCCCCCGAGGGCGTCGTGGCGATCGCCGCGAAGATCATCGCCGTCGGCGTCGCCGCGGTGTGCAACTTCGTGAGCTACCGCGTGATCTTCTCCCGCACCGGGAGCGCCCGGGTCTGACGGCGGGTCGCGCTCGGGCCGGATCCCGAGTGTGATGGGATGCCCGTGTGGCGCTCGAGCTCCTGCGCGGCGGCGCACGCAAGGTGGTGTTCGCGCTCGCGCCCGCCCTTCTCCTCGCTCTGGTTGACGCCCTCGCCGTCCCCGTCGAGCAGATGCCGTGGAGCGGCGGGAGGGTCGGCCGGCACCTCGTGGTCGCGGCGGTGATCGCCGCGGGGATGTGGATCCTGCTCAGCGCCGTGGACGCGCGCACCGCGAGGGATCGGCGCGCGCCGGGCAGCCCCGCCTCGTGGCGGTCGTGCCTGGGCATGGCAGGGATCAGCGCGGTGCTCTGGCTGCTGATGTGGGCGGCGGTGGGCCCGCTGGACGCGATGAACGACACCTATTGGAGCATCCGCAATCCGCTCGGCGTCGCGCCGCAGCAGCCGCTCGTCTACTCGATGATCATCAGCGGCGTCGTGCACGGGCTGCGCCTCGTCACCGGCAGCATGCTCCCGGGGATCATCGCCCTCGTGCTGCTGCAGGTGATCCTGTACGGCCTCGGCCTGTCCTGGACGCTGCGGGTGCTCTCGAGGACGGGGGTCCCGCGTGCGGTGCTCCTCGTCCTCGCGGTGGTGCTCGGGCTCCTGCCGATCACGGCGAACTTCACGTTCGCCCTGGTCAAGGATGCCGCGTTCACGGGCTTCACGCTGCTGCTGGTGCCCGTGCTGCTGACCATCCAGCAGACGGGCGGGCGGTGCCTGCGCAGTCGGGGCTTCCTCTGCGCGATGGTGGTGTCGGCGCTCGGCTTCGCCCTCACCCGGAACAACGCTCTGGTGATCCTCGTGCTGGTCGGCGTGCTCATCGTCGTGCTGGCGCGGAGGGCGCGGCGCACGGCGTGCGTGTGGGTCGCGGGCATCGTGGTGGTCGCGCTGCTCCCGCAGCAGATCCTGACCTTCGCCGCGGGCCCGCAGAAGAGCGTCGAGAGCCTGGGCGTGCCCCTGCAGATGGTGGGCAGCACCCTCGTCCACGAGCCGCAGTGCATCGCGCCCGAGGACGCCCGCACCCTGGAGAGGATCATGCCGGCGCAGACGTGGCGCGACGTCTTCCGCCCGCAGAGCGTGGACCCCGTGAAGTACGACCCCGCCTTCTCCGAGGACGCCCTCCAGGGCTCCCGGGGCGAGTTCCTGGCGGTCTTCGCCCGCACGCTGGGCCGCTGCCCGGGGCCGATGCTCGCCGGATACCGCGATCAGACCTCGCAGCTGTGGCGGTGGGACGCCATCGGAGTCGGCGGCACCTCGCAGTCGTTCTTCCTCGAGCCGATCTCGAACGCGCCCGGGGACCGTGACGAGATCCTGGCGGACCTCGCGGGCCACGGCGTCACGAAGCGACCGCTGCTGGGGGAGACCGTCGGCGCGCGCATGGAGGCCGTGTACCGCGGAGGGCTGGAGGCCACACCGGGTGCAGGGACCTGGGTGTGGGCGCTCGCGCTCGTTATGGCGGCCGCCTGGTACGGCCGACGGGGCGAGGTCCTCGTCGTCGCCTTCCCGGCCCTGCTGCTGTGGGCGACCCTGATGGCGGCCGCTCCCATCGCCGAGCCCTTCCGCTACGTTGCCTACCTGCCGTGGATCCTGGCGATCTCGGCGGTCGTCCTGCTCTGGGGGCGCGGGCGGGCGGTCAGTCGTCCAGGTGCCCCACGAGCCGCGGCGCGCAGCCGACGTACGACGCCGGGGTGAGGGCCAGCAGACGATCCCGCTCGGCATCGGGCAGGCCCAGATCTCCGATGAAGGCTCGCATGTCCTCGCCGGTCACGCGGTGTCCGCGGGTGAGCTCCTTGAGTCGCTCGTAGGGGTTGTCCAGGCCTTCGTGGCCCTGGACGCCCAGGGTGCGCATGACGGACTGGACGGCCTCGCCGAGCACCTCCCAGTTGCCCTCGAGGTCGGCGGCCATCGCCTCGGCGTCCACGTCGAGCCCCGCGAGGCCCTTGGCGATGTTCTGGATCGCCAGCAGCGAGTGCCCGATCGCAGGGGCCACGTTGCGCTGCGTCGTGGAGTCGGTGAGGTCGCGCTGCATGCGCGAGGTGACGAGGGTCTGGCTGAGCACGTCGAGCAGCGCGCCGGAGATCTCGAGGTTCGCCTCGGCGTTCTCGAAGCGGATCGGGTTCACCTTGTGCGGCATCGTCGAGGAGCCCGTGCCGCCCTGCGCGGAGAGGCGCTGACGGAAGTAGCCCAGCGAGATGTACGTCCACACGTCGGTCGCGACGTTGTGGAGGATGCGGCCCGCGCGGGCCATGTCCGCGTACAGCTCGGCCTGCCAGTCGTGGGACTCGATCTGGGTGGTCAGCGGGTTCCAGGTGAGGTCGAGGTGCTCCACGAAGCTGCGGGAGATCTGCTCCCAGTCGGTGTCCGGCACGGAGATCGCGTGCGCCGCGTACGTGCCGGTCGCGCCGTTGATCTTCCCGAGGGTCTGGTTGGCGGGGATCCGCCGCGCCTGCCGCTGCAGACGGTGCGCGAACACCGCGAGCTCCTTGCCCAGTGTGGTGGGCGTCGCCGGCTGGCCGTGGGTGCGCGAGAGCATCGGGACGTCGGCGGTCTCGCGGGCGAGGTCGGCGATCTGGGCGACCACGCCCTCGAAGGCGGGCAGCCACACGTCGCGGACGGCGCCCTTGATCATGAGCGCGTAGGCGAGGTTGTTGACGTCCTCGCTCGTGCAGTAGATGTGCACGATCTCGGCGAGCGGCTCGAGGGAGGTGCCCTGCAGGCGGCGCTTGATGTAGTACTCGACGGCCTTGACGTCGTGCACGGTCTCGCGCTCGATCTCCTTGTGCTCGGCGATGCCCTCGGCGCCGAAGTCCTCGGGGATCGCGCGCAGCAGGGCGCGCTCGTCCTCCGTGAGCGTGCGCAGGCCCGGGATCGCCTCGTTGTCCAGGAGGTGGATGACCCACTCGGTCTCCACGATCAGCCGGGAACGGTTCAGGGCCGCCTCGGAGAGGTGGTCGACCAGCGGCGCGACCTGGTCGCGGTAGCGGCCGTCCAGCGGCGTGAGGGCGATCGGGGGCGTCAGGTCGGCGAAGCTCTGCGGCATGGCCCCATTGTTCCAGAGCGGCGCGCGGGCACGCGCCGTCGGCCGGATGGCGAGGCAGGGCGAGGCGGGGCCGCGGGCCCACGCGCGGAACATCCCCTGGTCGCTCACGGGCGGCTCTGGAAGACTTCACCCATGTTCAGGTTCATCGGGCACCTCATCATCGTCGGCGTCGCACTCTGGCTCACCTCCCTCCTGCTGCCGGGCATGCACCTGGGGGAGGGCGACGGCACGATCCTCGGCCAGGTCCTCACGGTCGCCGGCATCGCGCTGATCTTCGCGATCGTCGACGCGATCGTGAAGCCGATCCTCTCGTTCTTCGCCCTGCCGCTGACCTGTCTCACGCTGGGGCTGTTCATGCTGGTCATCAACGCGCTCATGCTGCTGCTCACCGCGTGGGTCGCGGGCCTGTTCGGTCTGCCCCTGGAGTTCGACAGCTTCTGGTGGGCCCTGCTCGCCGGCGTGATCGTGGGCCTCCTGTCCTCGATCTTCGAGGCGATCCTCGGCGTGGACGGCGACCGGGACCGCGAGCGGGCCTGACGAACCGGGACCGCGAGCGGGCCTGACGAACCGGGGCCGCGAGCGGGCCCGACGGGCGGGCGCGGCCGGGCCGGCCCGACCCGCACGGTCCGGCCCGGATCCTGGGGCGTGCGGCGCGAGGCGTGCCCGTCGGCCTAGCCTGGGGGCATGCCCGCCACCCCCGCCGAGAACATCCGCCTGCGCTCCGCCCTCGATGCGCTGCCCGCCTACGTGCCCGGGAAGCCCGCGGCCGACGACGGCGTGCGCCGCTTCAAGGTCTCCTCGAACGAGTCGCCGTTCGAGCCGCTGCCGCAGGTGGTCGAGGCCGTCAACCGGGCCACCCTGCACGCCAACCTCTACCCGGACATGGGCGCCCTCGACCTTCGCGAGGCGATCGCCGACCACCACAGCACGTCGCGGCGCGCCGTCGGCCCCGAGAACATCGCCCTGTCCACCGGGTCCGTCGCCGTCTCCGGCGACCTGGTGCGGGCGCTCGTGGATCCGGGCGACGAGGTCGTCTTCGCCTGGCGGTCCTTCGAGGCCTACCCGATCCTGGTGCGCAGCCACGGCGGCGTCGACGTCCAGGTCCCGCTCACCCCCGCCTTCGAGCACGACCTGCCGGCGATGGCGGAGGCGATCACCGAGCGCACCCGTCTGGTCATCCTGTGCACCCCGAACAACCCCACCGGGCCCGCGCTGACCACCGCGCAGATCGAGGACTTCCTCGCGCGCGTGCCCGACCACGTGGTCGTCGCCCTCGACGAGGCCTACCGCGAGTTCGTCGACCCCGTGCGCCTCGCCGACACCGCCCGCCTCTTCGCGGAGCACGGCAACGTGGTGCTGCTGCGCACCTTCTCCAAGATGCAGGGCATCGCCGGGCTGCGCGTGGGGTACGCGGTCGCGCACCCGCGCCTGGCGGCGGCGCTCGGCCAGGTCACGGTGCCTTTCGGTGCGAGCTCGATCGCGCAGGCCGCGGCACTGGCGACCTTCGAGCCCGACGCCGCGGCCGAGCTCGAGCACCGTGCCGCCTGGATCCGCGAGCAGCGCGGGCGCCTCGAGCAGGTCCTCGCCGCCCAGGGCTGGGAGCTGCCCGTCTCGCAGGGGAACTTCGTGTACTTCCCGCTCGGGGAGCGCAGCGCGGAGTTCGCCGCCTTCGCCGACGCCCGCGGCCTCGTGGTCCGCGCCTACGGGACCGACGGCGTGCGCGTCACCGTGGGGGAGCGCGAGGCGAACGACCTGCTCCTCTCAATCGCCCAGGAGTGGCGCGAGGCGCAGGAGGGCTGACCGCGCTCGCCGTCCGTGCCCGGCGCACGGCGCTCGGTGCTCAGCGGGGACGGGGAACGGGCCGCGACCCGTGCGCGTCCTCTCCCATCCCACCGATCAGGCGGCTGGTCTCGGCCGGGTCCAGCACGACGGCCGGATGCGGGCCGCCCGCGAGCCAGCGCTCGCGCAGGCGCTCGGGATCCGTGCCGCGCGATCGCTCCAGCCCGGGCCCCGCGGCCAGCACCAGGTTCCCCTCGTCGAGCGCGCGCACCACGTGCTCGTTCGCCAGGGTCCACACGCCCGCGAGACCCGCCGCCTCGGTCGCGGCGTCGAGCGCCCGCGCCTGCGCCGCGAAGAAGCGCAGGCCCGCGTCGTCGCCCACGTTCACCGCCATCACCCCGCGCTCGGACAGGCGCTCCAGGGCGTCGGCGAAGAATCCCTCGCGGGTGAGGTGCGCCGGCGTGCTCTGCCCGCTGAACACGTCGACGACGATCACGTCGAACTCGCCCCTGTCGCCCGACCCGCCAGGCCCGCCAGGCCCGCCCGGCCCGCCCGACCCGACCGACCCCATCGCCGCGAGCTCCTCGGCCGCATCGCCGATCCGGACCTCGAGGTCAGTGCCGGGCGGCAGAGGCAGCGCGGAGGTCACGAGGTCCGGGAGCTCCCGCTCGATCTCGACCACCACCTGCGGGGAGCCGGGGCGCGTGGCCTGCACGTACCGCGCCAGCGTGAGCGCGCCCGCCCCGAGGTGCAGCACGCGCACGGGCGCCCCGGGCTCCGCGGCGGTGTCGACCACGTGGGCGATGCGCCGCAGGTACTCGTGGCGGATCACCCTCGGGTCCTCCAGGTCCACGTGCGACTGCTCGATGCCCCCGACGTCGAGCGCGAAGCCGTGCTCGCTGTAGCCGTCGGGCCGGATCCGGGCGAGGAGGTCCGAGTGCGCCAGACGCGCGCTCATGGCGGCTGGACGCGGCGCGCGGTGGGTCACGCTTTCAGCCTAGACTCAGGGGACGAGTGCCGCGGATCACGAAAGCGGCGGAGGGGAAGACCATGACCGGACCGATGCCCGAGGGCCCGCAGAACGGCCAGCCGCACCAGGACGGACAGGGGGAGGCCTACCCCTGGCGGCAGCAGCACCCCGATCCCGCACAGGGTCAGGGGAGTGCGCAGAGCCAGGACTTCGCGCAGAACCAGGACCTTTCGCAGAGCCAGGACTTCGCACAGAACGAGGGCGGCTCGCCGCAGTCCTCCGCCTCGTGGCCGTCGGGCCCGAGCTCCCCGGCGCCGCAGTACCCGGGTGCGCAGGGCGCCGCCGGGGCGAGCGGCGCGGGTGCGCCGTACGGCGGGTCGGGCCCCGGAGGACCAGGGCAGCCCAGCGGGCCGGGAGGATTCGGTGGATCGGGCGGTCCCGGCGACCCGAACCAGCCGCCCCGGAAGAGCCGCACGGGGCTGATCATCGGGCTGGTCATCGCCGCCGTCGCCTTCCTCCTCGTGATCGTGCTCGTGGTGGTGATCGCGGTCGTCGTCGGCCTGGGCAAGCGCGACGACGGGGGAGGCGGGGGCGCCGCGAAGACCGCCTCGCCCGAGGAGCAGGTGAGCGCGCTCGGCAAGGAGTACATGGACTCCCTGGTCGACGGGGATCCCCAGCCCGCGCTCGAGGTGATCAAGGCCCAGGACCACTCGAACCAGGAGACCCTCGAGGAGGACGCCTACGCGAAGGCGCTCAAGGAGGCGCCGGTCGCCGACGTGACCATCGGCGAGCCGCAGATGTCGTCGCTCTCGGGGAAGGTGACGGTCGACTACACGGTGGGCGGCAAGCCCGCGAGCGGCGAGATCTCGATGCAGGACTACGACGACGACGGCACCTACGAGGTGGTCACCGGTCTCGAGACGTACATGGACGTGCCGGAGGGCTTCTCCGGCCTGGGCCTCACGGTCAACGACGCCGAGGTGAAGCCCGGCACGGAGTACTCCGCGCTGCCGGGCTCCTACACGGTGGGCATGGACGAGAAGCTGTTCGGCCTCGACGGGGAGACGACCCTGGTCTACGGGCTGGGCGACGACTACCCGGACTGGCCCAAGGCGAAGCTCACGGACGACGGCCAGAAGGCCTTCCGCGAGGCCGTCAAGAAGTCGGTCGACAAGTGCGTGGAGCAGAACACGCTCAAGGCCGGCTGCGGCCTCCAGAAGATCCAGGGCACGTCCTCCGACGGCTGGAAGGCCAAGGACAAGACGGTCAAGCGCTCCCTTCCGGGGTCCACCGAGCGCAAGCTCGAGAAGCTCACGGCCGAGCCCGGGTACGACGAGGTCACCTACGTGACCGCGAAGGACTCCATCGGCGGCGTGGACACCACGATGGAGTGCAGCAAGGGAGGTCAGAAGGGCACCTGCAACCTGCTCTACGGCGGCAGCCTGGGCAGGCCCTCCGTCGACCTCGCCGATGACAAGCGCCCGGTGACCTGGGACTGATGCGACCGGCCACCCGGGTGGCGACCCGCTCACGGCGATCCCGTTGGAACTTACGGCTCCGTAGGTTAACCTCGTCCCCGTGAGCGTCTTCCGCACGACAATTCCCGAGCACGCCGACGACGAGCCCCTGATCCAGCTCGTCGCGCCGGACGGCACCCGCACCCCCCACGAGGAGCTCGACGCCGCCGTCGCCCACCTCACGGGCGAGGACCTGCGCCGCTACTACCGCGACATGGTGATGATCCGCGCCGCGGACCTCGAGGCCACCTCCCTGCAGCGCCAGGGGCAGCTGGGCCTGTGGGCGAGCGCCCTGGGGCAGGAGGCCGCGCAGATCGGTGCCGGCCATGCGGCCCGCACCCAGGACTACCTGGTGCCCACGTACCGCGAGCACGGCATCGCCTGGGCGCGCGGCATCGAGCCCTGGCGCCTGCTGGACGTCTGGCGCGGCATCGCCCACGGCAGCTATGACCCCTACGAGCTGCGCACCCATCCCTACATGCTCGTGCTCGGCGCGCAGGTCCCGCAGGCCGTCGGCTACGCGATGGGCCTGCAGCGCGACGGCCTCGTGGGCACCGGCGACCTCGAGTCCGACACCGCGGTGCTCACCCTGTTCGGCGACGGCAGCTCCTCGGAGGGCGAGGTCAGCGAGGGCTTCACCTTCGCCGCCTCCTTCCAGGCGCCGACGGTCTTCTTCACCCAGAACAACCAGTGGGCGATCTCCGTGCCCGCCACCGTCCAGTCCCGGGTCCCGCTCGCCCAGCGCTCGCGCGGCTGGGGAATCCCCAGCGTCCGCATCGACGGCAACGACGTGCTGGCCGTCTACGGCGCCGTGCGCCTCGCGCTCGACGCCGCCCGCGAGGGCGAGGGTCCGAGCTACATCGAGGCCGTCACCTACCGGATGGCCGCGCACACCACGAGCGACGACCCCACGCGCTACCGCGCCCGCGCCGAGGAGGAGGAGTGGGCGGCGAAGGACCCGATCGACCGCCTGCGCCGCTACCTCGAGGCCCAGGACGAGGTCGACGAGGAGTTCGTCCGCCGCTGCGAGGAAGAGGGCCACGACCTGGCGATGGCCCTGCACCACGAGATCCACGCGATGGCCGATCCCGACCCGATCGAGATCTTCAGTCACGTCTACGCAGATCCGCACCCGCTGGTCGAGGCCGAGCGGGCGGAGTTCGAGCGCTACCGCTCCCAGTTCGAGGACGCCGGCGACCAGGCCGCCTCCGAGTCCGCCGAGGAGGGCCGTCGATGAGCACCGTGAAGCTTCCGATCGCGAAGGCGATCACCGCGGGCCTGCGCGACGCCATGCGGGCCGACGAGAAGGTCATGCTGATGGGCGAGGACATCGGTCTGCTCGGCGGCGTCTTCCGCGTCACCGACGGACTGCACGCCGAGTTCGGCGGCGACCGCGTCGTGGACACCCCGCTGGGCGAGGCGGGCATCGTGGGCACGGGCATCGGCCTGTGCTACCGCGGCTACCGGCCCGTGGTCGAGATCCAGTTCGACGGCTTCGTCTTCCCCGCCTTCAACCAGATCACCACGCAGCTGGCGAAGATGCACTACCGCACCCGCGGGCAGGTGCGGGTGCCGATGGTCATCCGCATCCCCTACGGCGGCGGCATCGGCGCGGTCGAGCACCACTCGGAGAGCCCCGAGGCGCTGTTCGCCCACACCGCGGGCCTGCGCATCGTCACCCCCTCGAACGCGCAGGACGGCTACTGGATGACCCGCGAGGCCATCGAGTCCGACGACCCGGTGATCGTCTTCGAGCCCAAGAAGCAGTACTGGATCAAGGGCGACGTCGACACCGACGTGCGGCCCGCGACCGGCATGCACAGCGCGAAGATCGTGCGCCCCGGGAGCGACGCGACGCTGCTGGCCTGGGGCCCCTCGGTCTCCGTGGCCCGTGAGGCCGCCGAGGCCGCGACCGAGGACGGCCTGGACCTCGAGGTGATCGACGCCCGCTCGATCTCGCCCTTCGACGTCCCCACGGTCGTCGAGTCGGTGAAGCGCACCGGCCGTCTGGTGATCGTCCACGAGGCCCCCGTCTTCGGGGCGATCGGCGGCGAGGTCGCAGCCCGCGTCTCCGAGCAGTGCTTCTTCCATCTCGAGGCGCCCGTGCTGCGCGTCGGCGGCTATCACACTCCCTACCCGCCGGCGCGGATGGAGGAGGCCTACCTGCCCGACCTCGACCGCGTGCTCGACGCCGTCGACCGTTCCCTCGCATACTGACGGCGCCCCACCGCCTCCGCCTCCCTGCGATGTCCCCTTCGCCCACTGACCAGCGCCCCCACAGCGGCGTGAACGGAAGGACCCGACGATGAGCACCCTCGTCATGATCACCCTCACCGACCCCGGCGAAGGACTCACCGAGGCCGAGATCCTCGACATCAAGGTGAGCGTGGGCGACACGGTCGCCATCAACGATCCCGTCATCGAGGTCGAGACCGCGAAGTCCGCCGTCGAGCTGCCCAGCCACATCGCCGGCCGCGTCACCCGCGTGCTCGTCGCCGTGGGCGACGAGGTGCAGGTGGGCGCCCCGCTCATCGAGGTCGACACCGATGCCGACGGCAGCGGCCCCGCGCCCGCCGGATCGGCCGACAGCGCCGGCGCCGCGCCCGACGGCGCCGCCACCGAGCCGGACCCGTCGGCCGAGGAGCTCGCGGCCCAGGCCCAGGAGGCGACCGGCGAGACCTCCGAGCCCGTCGACGACACCGTGCCCGCCACTGCCACCGCTGCCGCCCCCGCCCCCGCCCCCGAGGACGAGCAGCCCAAGAACCTCGTGGGCTACGGCGCGCGCCCGAGCAGCGCCCGCCGTCGGCGCCGCGCGGCCGCGCAGGAGGGCGAGGACCCGCAGGTGCCGATCGACCGCATCCTCGCCAAGCCGCCCGTGCGCAAGCTCGCCCGCGACCTCGGCATCGCCCTCGCCGACGTCTTCGCGACGGGCCCCGGCGGGACCGTCACCCGCGAGGACGTGCTCGCCGCGCAGCAGCGCGCGATCGGCGACGAGATGCCCGGCGACGGCGACTACTTCCCGGACGAGTCCCCGCAGGCGCCCGCCTCGCTGCACGGCACCATGAAGTCGGCGACCAGCCAGCCCATGAACCAGCAGTCGTTCTCGGGTGTGACGAG
Organism: Brachybacterium kimchii; assembly: GCF_023373525.1. Classification (NCBI taxonomy): domain Bacteria; kingdom Bacillati; phylum Actinomycetota; class Actinomycetes; order Micrococcales; family Dermabacteraceae; genus Brachybacterium; species Brachybacterium kimchii. The sequence continues at coordinate 2,107,914 of NZ_CP097218.1, read as the reverse complement.
CGACGACCGGACCACGCGGGTGCCGATCCGCTCGGTGCGCAAGCGCACCGCCGAGGCGATGGTCTCGAGCGCCTTCACCGCCCCGCACGTGACCGTGTTCAACGAGGTCGACATGACCGCGACCATGGACCTCGTGCGCTCGCTGCGCGCGTCCCGCGAATGGGCCGACGTCAAGATCTCCCCGCTCGCGATCGTCGCGAAGGCCCTGCTCGTCGCGATCCGCCGGAACCCCGAGGTCAACGCCTCGTGGGACGAGGCGGCGCAGGAGATCGTCTACAAGCACTTCGTGAACCTGGGCATCGCCGCGGCCACCCCGCGCGGCCTCATCGTGCCCAACATCAAGGACGCCCACCTGCTCACCCTCAAGGAGCTCGCCGAGGGCATCAACGACCTCGCGAAGACCGCGCGCTCCGGGTCGACGCCGCTGTCGGCGACGCGCAACGGCACCATCACGGTGACGAACTTCGGCGTCTTCGGCATCGACTCGGGCACCCCGATCCTGAACCCGGGCGAGTCCGTGATCCTGGGCATGGGCGCGGTCAAGCAGAAGCCCTGGGCGGTCGACGGGAAGATCGAGATCCGCGAGGTGACCCAGCTCGCCCTGAGCTTCGACCACCGCCTCATCGACGGCGCGCTCGGCTCGGAGCTGCTGCGCGACATCTCCGCGGTGCTCGAGCAGCCCCAGCTGGGCCTCGTGTGGGGCTGAGCCCCCGCGACGCCGCCGTGGTGACCGTCCGCGGCGCGCGCAGGTCCGCCCGCCTTCTCCTCGGTACCCTGGTGCGGTGACCACGCCTCCCGCACCGCGCCGCCGCGACGATCCGCGCATGCGCACCGTCGAGATGGAGGCCGTCAGCGTCACCGCCGAGGAGGAGGACTCCGAGACCCTCAGCTCGGGCCCCGGACTGCCTCCGCTGTCCTGGCAGCGCACGCTGCTGCTCGTGGCCTGCGGCGGCGTCGCGGGCGGAGTGCTGCGCGAACTGTTCACGCTGCTCATGCCCACGATCCAGACGCCCACCCTCATCGAGGTGCCGCGCTCGACGCTGCTGGTGAACGTGCTGGGCTGCGTGGGCCTCGGGATCCTCACGGGCCTGCTCGAGCGTCAGCCCGACGCGCCGCGCTGGATGCGTCCGCTGCTGGGCATCGGCTTCCTCGAGGGCTTCACCATCTACTCCGGGGTGGTGCTCGAGGGCTCCGCGATGATCGGCGCCGACTTCCCGGCGCTCGCGTTCGTGTACGGAGCGATCACGGTGTTCGGTGCGATCGGCGGGGTGCTGCTCGGGCTGGGTCTCGCCGCGCTGCTGCACCGGCGCGGGATCCGGCTCGGTGGGAGGCCCTTCGGGGGTGCCCGCGCCGCGCACACGCCGGTTCCCGCCCGTTCTCACCGCTTCGCCCGCGTGGGCCACGGCAGCGCCGCACGGCCCGCCTCCGGGACAGGGACGGGTGCCGACGCGGACTCCGGGAGCGGGAGCGCCGAGGCCCTGACGCCCGAGTCCGACGCGTCCGACGCCCCCGCGCCCGTGCCCTCCCTCGACGCCCCGGGCGACGCCGAGGTGCACACGACGCTCTCCTCCGCGACGCCCGCCGCCCCGAGCCCGCGGTCGCCCTCGCGCCCGAGCCCGCGGTCGGCCGCGCCGGCGCCCCGCCGCCCGAGCGAGGGGGAGGGGCGATGACGATCCTGCTGGGCATCCTCTCCGTGCTCGTCGTCGGCGCCGGATGCGGCATCGGCGCGGCCGCGCGCTGGGCCGTGCGCGAGAGCTTCTCGCGCGCCATCGATCGGCGTGAGAGCCCCTCGATCCTCCTCGAGGTCGTGCCGTGGCCGACGATGATCGCGAACGTCGTCGCGTGCTTCCTGCTGGGCATCGTCGTCACCCGGATCGGCGCGGAGCCCACGGGTGCCGTGCGCTACCTGTTCCTGCTGCTCGGGGCGGGCGTCTGCGGCGGACTGTCGACCCTCGCGGGCGCCGCCCTCGACGTCGTCCAGCTCGCGCGTCGCGGCACCCCGGTGATCTCCGTCGGCTACCTGCTGGTGACCGCGGCGCTCGGCATGGCCGCGCTCTGGCTCGGCGTGCTCGTCACCCAGGGCATGGGCTCGGCCGGCGCGTGAGCATGCTCCCTGTCCTCCTGGGGGTGATCGAGGACCTCGCCGCGGCCGGCGCGCTCGGCGCCTCCCTGCTCGCCTGCCTGGTGCTGGTCGCGCCGGCGGACCGTGCCCGCGCGATGACCCCGATCGCGGTGCTCGGCGGCGTCTGGACCCTCACCCAGCTGCTGGCCCTCGCGCCCGCACCGCGTCTGGTGCCCGCTCTTGTCGCCGCCCTCGCCGCCCTCATCACGCTGCTCGCGGCGGGCCTCGGCACGAGTGCCCGTGCCCGGATCGTCGGCCTGCTCACGGGAGTGCTCGCGGTCCTCGGCATCACGATCCGGGTGCTCGGCGACCAGGGGTTCCTGCTCCCTCAGGCAGGGGCGGCCGTGCCAGTGCTGGTGCACGTCCTCGCGATGTCCGTGTGGCTGGGCGGGCTCGGCGCGATCCTGCTGCTGCGCGCCCGCGGCCCGCTCACGGACGCGCGGGCCGTCATCTCCCGCTTCTCCCATCTGGCGCTGCTCGCGTGGTGCGTGCTCGCGCTCAGCGGGCTGTGGGCGCTGCTGACCCGCCTCGGCTCGCCGCTGGACCTCGTGACCACGGCCTTCGGCCTCGCGGGTCTCGCGAAGATCGTGCTGCTGCTCGCGCTCGGCGTCCTCGGCGCGCTCCAGCGGAGGCACCTGGCGACACGGATGAGGGCCGACGGGCCGGGGCGTCCCTTCGTCCGGCTCGCCGGCATCGAGCTCGTGCTGATGGTGGTCGCCGTGGCCCTCGGCGGGATCCTCGCGCTCCTGCCGGCCCCCGGCCTCCTCGGCGGCGCGGCGGCGGGCCCGGCGGCGGAGCTCACCGGCCACGCCCTGCCGTCCGCCCCGAGCGCGGCCGCGCTGCTGACGTCCTGGCGGCCCGACGCCCTGGTGATCGCCCTCGCCCTCGGCCTCGTGTTCGCGCTCCGCTTCCCGCGCACGGGACCCCGCCCGTCGCGACATGCGCGCTCGACCGAGGCGCGACTCGTCGTCGGGGCCGTGCTCCTCGTGCTCGTCGTCTGCGGACCTCTCGGCGTCTACGGCCCGGTGCTGAGCTCGGCGCACCTGCTGCAGCAGGGCCTCCTGCTCGTGGTCGTCGGGCCCCTCCTCGCCAGTGCAGTGCCCACGCCCGGCGGACTCGTCCGTCTGCTGCACCGCGACCCGTGGGTCGCACCGCTGCTCGCGCTCGGGCCGACGTGCCTGCTCGTCCTCGTGCACGCCACGCCGTGGCTGCTGGGGCCGGCGCTCGCGACGATCCCCGGGCACGAGCTGCTGCTCCTGGCCCCGGTGGTCCTGGGTGCGCTCACCTGGTGGACCGTGGACCCGGGCGCGGGTCCCCTGCGGGACGGAGACGAGGGCGCAGGTCCGACGGAGCCCACCGGTCGCCTCCGCGCGTGGCGCATCGTCCTCGCCGCCCTGCCCGTCGCGGGACTCGCGGTGAGCGGACTGGCCGTCGCGCTCGGCAGCACGCTGCTGGCCTCCGACCGCTTCGGCGCGACGGGGCGCACCTGGCGGGCGGACGCCCTCGCGGATCAGCAGACGGGCGGCTGGATCCTCGTGGGCCTCGCCGTGCTCGCGGGGATCGCGCTCGCAGCTCGGGGCGTCGCGTCCCGGACGTCGCGCCTCTCCGCCCGCACGGGCGGGTGACCGGACCGTCCGGCGATCCGGCTCGTCGGCCGAGCGCCGGGCCGCCCGACAGATCAGTCGGCCCGACAGATCAGTCGGCCCGGCCGATCAGCAGACCCGACCGATCAGTCGAAGAGCGCGCGCACGGAGCGCAGGCGGGCGAGCAGCAGGTCGCGATCCACGAAGGGGACGAGGGCGCGGTCCTCGGCCGCCGCGGAGCCAGATGCGCCGGAGCCCGACGCGCCCGCTCCCGCGCTGCGACGGTCCTCCCGGCGCGGCGGCAGCAGCGCGCCGAGGCGGCCGCGCAGACCTGACTCGCCGGGCAGCGGCACCTGGGCGTCCGAGCCCTCGCGCAGACGCTGGAACTGCGCGGCCTGCGGGGTGCCCTCGCGCTCGGCGTGCAGGGCATAGGCGGCGACGTCGGCCTGCTCGACGAGCAGGGGCAGCACGCCGCCGTTCACGCGCTGCTGGCCCAGCAGCACGAGGTCGCCGCGGCCGCGCGGGAAGGCGCCGAGGAACAGGTCGAGCTCACCGCTCGCGGTGCGGGGCACCACGTCGTCGGGGAGGTAGTCGGCGCCCTGCTCGTAGCCCGTCGCGAAGACGATGACGTCGGGCGCGAAGTCCGCGTGGGCGCGGTTCCCGCCGGTGAAGGACACCGTGCCGTCCTCGTCGATCGCCTCGACGTCGCCCGTGGGGGTGACGCGGCCGTCGCGGATGCGCGGGGCGATCTCGTCGGAGACGATCACGGCGTCCTCGAGCAGGGGAGCGGCGGGCCTGGGCAGGCCCAGCGACTCCGGGGCGCCGACGGCGCGGCGCACGACCTGCTCGGCGATCTTCTCGTTCAGCCCGCCCAGCACGGAGGGCTCGCGGGACGCGGCGACGTCGCCCGGCTGCCCGCCGATCGTGCGCGGGACGATCCAGTGGCCGGTGCGCACCGACCAGCGCACCTCGAGCGCGCGGCGGGCGGCGTCCACGGCGATGTCGGCCGCGGACTGGCCGGAGCCGACCACGAGCACGCGCCTGCCCTCGAGGCCGTCGCTGCCCTCCCAGTCCGACGAGTGCAGGGTGCGGATGCCCTCGGGCACGTCACCGGCCCATTCCGGCAGGTGCGGGCGTGAGGAGACGCCATGGGCGGCGACGATCGCGCGGTAGACCGTGACGCGGCCGTCGGAGAACTCGACCTGCCACACGCCCTCCTCGAAGGGCTTCGCGGTGCGCACCACGAGGCGCGGCAGGAAATGGTCGGTGAGGTCGTAGCGGGCGGCGTAGGCGCGCAGGTACTTCGACATCTGCGCGGGGCGCAGGAAGGGCGGGAAGGAGACCGGCTGGATCATGTCCTCGTACTGCGTGAACTGCGTCGAGGAGATCATCTCCATCGCCGGCCAGACGGGGGAGTCCTCGCGCGAGGTGCTCCAGATGCCGCCGACGTCCTTGCCCGCGTCCACCAGGTCGAAGGGCACGCGGAGCGCCTTCAGCGCGGCCGCCGCGGCGAGGCCCGCGGGGCCCGCGCCGACGACCAGGACCTTCTCGCGGCTGGGGACGTCGACGCCGGCGTCCTCGGCGGAGGTCTGCTGCGTGGCGGAGGCGTGGGACATCGCGGAGGGCCTTCCGATCGGGGCTTGCGGATCATGGCCCCCGGCGCACCGGTCCCGTCGGACGCGAGGTCCGGTCGGGGCGACGACGCCGTGGGGCGCGGCCATCCTATCCGCGACCCCGTCCGCGGGGTCCCAGCGGACGGCGATCATCCTGCGGCGATCACAGGACCGTGATCACGACGGAGATCCCGAGCGCGACGACCACCGAGGTCATCACGTGCCCGAGGAGCGCCTGCAGCCGCACCAGGCGGCGGGCTCCGCTCGTGAGCGGCACGTTCTCGTTCGCCGAGCCCGAGACCTGGACGATCATGGAGACGTAGAGGTACTCGTCGAAGCCGCGCTGCGGGGCGGACAGCTCGAAGGCGTCGCCATGGCCGTCCTCCGCCGCGTACTCGACGGCGAGGGTGATCGCTGTGGAGTACCAGGTGCACAGGATCGCGGCGATCGTCGTCACCAGGAGCACCACGCGGTAGGGGCCGGACTCGCTGAGCAGGAGCAGCACGATCGCGAGCACCGCGAGCATGACCAGCCCCAGTGCTTCGGAGCTGACGGATCCGCGCCCCGAGACCCATCGCAGCCAAGCGGAGGCGCGCCGTGCCCGTGCCAGGCGCGCGGCGATCACGACGTCGCGCCGGGGGAGACGGTGGAAGGTCCAGTGCGTGAGCAGCGCGAAGCTCGCGGCGTACACGGTGATCGCGATGACGGCGAACGTGCCCGGGAGGGAGAGCGCCTCGCGCTCCCGCTCGCTCGGGAACAGCGAGCTCAGCGCGAAGGTGGCGGCGAGGGAGAGGACGACGGTGACGGTGAGGGCGATCGTGTTGCGGCGGTTCTCCGAGCGCAGACGGAGCGCGAGATCCGCCTCGCGTCCGGCTCGCCGGGCACGTCGCTCCCGCGCGCGGGCCAGGCGCTCGCGCCGGCGGTGCGCCGAGGCCGCTGCGGCTTCTCGCGCGCGTGCGCGGGGGTCTGCACGGGGGTCGTCGGCTGCACGGGGCTCTTCGTGCGCAGTGTCCTCCGCGGGCGCGCTCATCGGATCGGGCCGGCGGCGCCGTCCGGCCCGCCCGCCGCCTCGCGCGCCAGGCGGAGCGCCCCGGCGAGACCGTCCTGGACCGGGGCCACAGTGCGCCCCGCCGCTTCGAGCCAGGTCACGAGGTCGTCGTGGATGGGGCCGGAGGTCGTGAGCACGCCGCCGGCGAGCACCACGGGCAACGCCGCCTCGGGGTCCAGGCGCTGCACGGTGCGGGAGAAGTGCCGGCCCGCGCCGTCGAGGATCCCGCGGGCGACCTCGTCGAACTGGTCCTCGCACAGGGAACCGGGCAGCGGCGCGAAGCGGCCCAGGTCGGCGAGGGAGAGCGGGTCGATCGCGGCGACCAGATCCTGTCGCGGATCGCCGGTGGGGGAGAGCGGGACGAGCCCGTCGCGCAGATCGAGCTCCAGCACGTCGCCGAGCGACTCGGTGAGGCGGGTGCGCGGTCCGCGGCCGTCGATGTCCGCGGCGACCGCCTGCAGCACGGCGCGCCCCAGCCAGACCGCGGAGCCCACGTCCCCGAGCAGCCATCCCATCCCGTCGCAGCGCTCCGCGGGACGGCGGCCCTCGAAGCGCACGCACACGGAGCCGGTGCCGGCGAGCAGCAGCAGGCCGTCCTCGCCCACGCCCGCGCCGAGGAAGGCGGTGAGGTGGTCGTCGGTCGCCGTGAGGCGGGCCGGCTCGATGCCGAGCGGTGCGAGCGCCTCGGCCACCGCGGCGGTGATCTCCCGTCGGCGGGCCGCGCCGTTGCCCGCGAGGCCGAGCACCGCGGCGCCCACGCGCTCCCGCGCCGCCACGGGGCCGTCGATGCCGGCCGCCTCGAGAGCCCGACGGGCCGGCTCGGCGAGCGCCGCGAGCGCTCCGGGGCCGCTCGAGCGCAGGTTCGCACCGGGCCCCAAGACGGGCTCGGCCATCAGCGGCGGATCGTCCGGATCGACCGGCGCGACGAGGAATCTGCTGCGGGTGCCGCCGACGTCCGCCACCAGCACGACGGGCGACGTCACAGCTCGGTCACGGTCCTGGGGAGCCTGCACGGGACCTCCTTCATCGTGGTAACTTCAGCATAGAAGATCGGCGAGGGAAGTTTTCTTGACGTTCGGCTCCGGGAGCGATCCCGGAGGGTGCCATCCCGGGTCCCCGGATCCTCGATGACGCTGCTTCTCGACGCGGTTCCCGCATCGCTCGACGACGAGACGATATCCACAGTGCCGCCCGGCACGTGCCGACCCGACAGCTGTGAGGAGTTCCGATGATCTCACGACGAGGTGTTCTCTCCGCCGGGGCCGCCGGCTCCGCCGCGCTCGGCCTTGCCGCCTGCTCGGGCGGCTCGGGCGGCAGCGACCCGACCGACACCGAGGCCAACGCCGACAAGACCATCACCCTGTGGATCATGCAGGGCACCAACGCGAAGACCGACGAGTACGTCGACGCGATCACCAAGGCGTTCAAGGACAAGACCGGCGCGACCCTCAAGGTCGAGGTGCAGCCCTGGGACGGCGCGCACGACAAGTTCGTGACCGCGATGAGCGGCGGCACCGGCCCGGACGTGGCCGAGGTCGGCACCACCTGGGTCCCCGAGTTCGCCGACGCGGGCGGCCTCGACCCGCTCACCAAGGACGTCGACGAGGCGGGCATCGGGGACGGCCTCGTGCAGGGCCTCGTGGACGCCGGCACCCTGGACGACGAGCTCTACGGCATGCCCTGGTACGCGGGCGTCCGCTCGATCCTCGCGGACAGGAAGATCCTCGAGGACGCGGGCGTGACCGAGCAGCCCGCCAGCTGGGACGACCTGCTCAGCATGATCGAGACGCTCAAGAAGAAGAACCCCGACATCATCCCGTTCCCCGTCGCGGGGGGCTCGATCTTCGCCGGCATGCCCTTCGTGTGGGGCGCGGGCGGCGACATCGCCGCCGAGTCCGGCGGGAAGTGGAAGGCCACGATCAACTCGACCGAGTCGGTCGAGGGCATCACCTGGTACACGGATCTCGCGCTCAAGCACGACGCGTCGACCGCGGCCGCCTCGAGCTGGCTCGAGACCGACTCCCTGGCCGCCTTCCAGCAGGGCAAGGTCGCCATGTTCATCACCGGCTCGTGGGTCCCCGCGACGATCAAGGCCGACGACGAGGACCTCTACAAGCGCCTGGTCGCCTTCACGATCCCCGCGAAGGACAAGGCCGTCGCGCCCTCCTTCCTGGGCGGGTCGCTGCTGTGCCGCTTCACCGAGACCGAGGAGCCCGAGCTCGCCTTCGAGCTCATCAAGCTCATGTCCACCGGCGAGCTCGCGACCAAGTGGGCGAAGGAGACGAACTACTTCCCCGGCGAGCAGAAGGCCCTGGACCAGGTCGTGTCCGACGGCGACGACCTCACCAAGGTCTTCGCCCAGCAGATGACAGAGGGCGGCACCACCGTCCCCGTCACCCCGGCCTGGGGACAGATCGAGGGCAAGAAGACGCTGTCCACCCTGTTCAGCGACATCCTCGGCGGCACCGACGCGAAGCAGGCCGCCGACGCCGCCGCCACCGAGATGGACAAGATCTTCGGCGGATGAGCGCGGCCACCTCCACCCCGAAGAACGCCGCGAACGCCACCGGGACCCTCGAGCGCCGACGGGTCCCGGTGCGCCGACGCCTCCAGCGCGGCTCCGCTCCCTGGCTGCTGCTCGCCCCGGGACTGGTGACCCTCGCGATCCTGCTGCTGTGGCCGCTGGTGCGGGTGCTGAACCTGTCCGTGCAGGACTACCGGCTGCGCAACCTCATCCGCGGGGACTCGAACTACACGGGCCTGACGAACTACCGGGAGATCCTCTCCGACCCGTTCCTGTGGGGCACGGTGCTGCCCAACACGGTGGGCTTCGCGGTCGTGTGCGTGGTGCTCACGATGGTCGTCGGGATCGTGGTCGCCCTGTTCCTGAACACCCTGGGCACCTGGTGGCGCAGCATCTGCACCACCGCGATCATGGTCGCCTGGGCGGTGCCCGCGATCACCGGCACCTATGTGTTCGTGTGGCTCTTCGACCCCCTGAACGGGCTGGTCGCGAGCACCCTGGACCAGCTGGGGATCATGGAGGCCGGCTCGTGGAACTGGTTCGCCAACCGCTGGGCGTTCTACGCGATCGCGACCGCGAACGTCGTCTACCACGGGTTCCCGTTCATCGCGGTCACGGTGCTCGCGGGCCTCGGCACCGTCCCCAAGGAGCTCTACGAGGCCGCGTCGCTCGACGGCGCGGGGCCCCTGTCCCGCTTCCGCAGCGTGACCATCCCGGGCATCCGCCCGATCCTCGCGGTCTGCATCATCCTGTCGACCATCTGGGACTTCAAGGTCTTCACGCAGATCTACCTGATGCCCGGCGGCAACGGCACCAACCGCGACGTGATGAACCTGGGCGTGTGGTCGTACTCGGAGTCCTTCGCCCAGGGTCTGTACGGACGCGGCTCGGCGATCGCCGTGCTGCTGACGCTCCTGCTGCTGGTGATCTCCGTGATCTACATGCGCTCGCTCATGAAGGAGGACGAGCTGTGAGCACCGCCCCTGCCGCCCGCACCGCCCCCGCGGCCCCCGTCGGCCCCGCGCCCACCGCCGCCGAGCGCACCGCCCAGCGCGCGGCGATCCGTCGTCGCAGTCCGCGGCGCATCGCGACCGTCGTCGGCAAGGTCGTCGGCATCGTGCTGGTGCTCGTGTTCTCGCTGTTCCCCTTCTACTGGATGCTCTCCACGGCCGTGGATCCCAATCCGCTGGGGCGCGGCGCGAGCTGGCTGCCCACCGGTTTCACGCTCAAGAACTTCCGGTTCGTGCTCGTGGACGCCGGGTTCCTGGACTACGTGAAGAACTCGGCGGTCGTCGCCCTGGGCACCGTGCTGATCTCCGGCGCCATCGCGCTGCTGGCCGCCGTGGCGGTGGCCCGCTTCCGCTTCCGCCTGCGCACCCAGGTGCTGATCCTCGTGCTGCTCGTGCAGATGGTGCCGCTCGAGGCGCTCGTGATCCCCCTGTTCCTGCAGGCCCGCAACCTGCACCTGCTGAACTCGATGCTGGGACTGATCATCGTCTACCTGGCGTTCTCGCTGCCCTTCGCGATCTGGAACCTGCGGGGCTTCGTGGCCGCCGTCCCGAAGGAGCTCGAGGAGGCCGCCTACGTGGACGGCGCGAGCTGGCCGCGGATGTTCCGCTCGATCCTGTTCCCGCTGGTCGCCCCGGGCCTCGTCGCGACCAGCGTGTTCAGCTTCATCACCGCCTGGAACGAGTTCATCTTCGCGCTGACCTTCATGCAGGACAGCTCGAAGTACACCGTGGGCGTGGGGCTGCGCAGCTTCTTCACCCAGAACACGGCGAACTGGGGCGCCGTGATGGCCGCCTCGACGATCATCGCCCTGCCCGTGGTGATCTTCTTCGTCCTGGTCCAGCGCAACCTCGCGAGCGGCCTCACCCAGGGCGCGGTGAAGGGATGAGCGGGACGCCCGCCTGGGACCGCGACGTCCTCACCCTGCTCATGGCCCCGCTCGAGGGCACGACGCTCCCTGACTGGGCGGGCGACGCGCTCGACGCCGGCCTCGGCTCGATCATCCTGTTCGGATACAACACGCCGGATCCGGGGACGGCGGCCGCGCTCGCCGCCTCGATCCACGAGCGCTGCGACGAGGTGCTCGTGGCGATCGACGAGGAGGGCGGTGACGTCTCCCGCCTGCAGGCGGCGACCGGCTCCTCCCTGCCCAGCGCCTGGGCCTTCGGGCAGATCGACGAGGTCGCGCTCACGGCCCGCGCGGGCGAGGCACTCGGCGAGCTTCTCGCCGCCTGCGACATGGACCTCGTGCTCTCCCCGGTGCTCGACGTCTCGACCGACCCGGCGAACCCCGTGATCGGCACCCGCTCGTACGGCGACGACCCCGACCGCGTCTCGCGCCACGGCCGCGCCATGGCCAGCGGCCTGCGCAGCGCGGGACTCGGCGTGACCGGAAAGCACTTCCCGGGGCACGGCGCCACGTCCGTCGACTCCCACACCGCCCTGCCCCGCATCGACCTCGACGCGCGCGACATGCGCAGCGAGCACCTCGCGCCCTTCCAGATCGCCCCGTGGCTCGACGCGGTGATGACCGCGCACATCCTCGTGCCCTCCCTCGGCGAGGGCCCCGCCTCGCTCTCGCGCTGGTCGACGACGCTGCTCGACGAGGTCTCCGGGAACGGCTTTCACGGGCTCGTGATCACCGACGCCCTGGACATGGCCGCCGTCGCCGCCGATCCCGGATTCGGGGAGGCCGCCGTGCGCGCGCTCGAGGCGGGCGCCCACCTGCTGTGCCTGGGCACCTCGCTGCGCCGCGACGCCGCCCAGATGGTCCGCGAGGCGCACGACGCGATCCTCGCCGCGCTCGAGAGCGGGCGCCTGGACCGTGAGGAGATCGGCCTACGGGCCGCGCAGACCCGCGCCGCCATCCGCTCGCTGCGCATCCGCCGCGGCGTCGAGCCGCGCCGGAGCATCCCGGAGACCCTGCACGATCTCGAGGAGATCGGGGCCGACGCCGCGCGCCGCGCGGTCACCGCCCGCCGTGCCGCCCTCAGCGGGGGACCTGTGGTGGTCGCGGACGCCCGCGTCCGCGCCGACCACGCCTCTGGCTCCCGCAGCCCGCACCTGGTCACTGCCCTCCGGGAGCGCGGGATCGACGTCACCGAGGCCCAGTACCCCGGCGATCTCTCCGGCGCCGCCGAGGTCCTCGTGGTCACCCGGCTCCCGCGCTCCGACGCCGCGGAGTCCCAGCGGGTCGCCGAGGCGCTGGACGAGCGGCCCGACGCGATCCTCGTCCACACCGGCGTCCCGGATGCCGCCCTCGAGCACCGGGAGAGCGTGAGCACCCTGGGCAGCTCGCTGACGATGATGCGCGCCGCCGTCGACCTGCTGCTGCGCGCCGGGCGGGAGCCGCGATGAGCGAGCCCGTCACGCTGAGCGAGCCCGTCACGCTGAGCGACCCCGGCACGCTGAGCGAGCCCGTCACGATGCGCGTCCTGGGCATGATGTCCGGCACCTCGGTCGACGCCGTCGACACCGTCCTCGTCGACCTCGCGCGCGACGCGTCGGACCCCGACGTGCTCACGGCGCGCCTGCTGGACGTCGACGAGCATCCCTGGCCCGGCCCTCTGCGCGAGGCGATCCTCGACGTGCTGCCGCCCGCGAGCAGCGGCGTCGCCACCTGGGACATGCTGCACGCACAGATCGGCGCCCACCTCGGCGAGGTCGCCGCGCGGGTGCTCGGGCGCTCGGGCGGCGCCGACCTCGTCGTCTCCCACGGCCAGACCCTCCACCACTGGGCCGCCGCGGACGGCCGCGTGCTGGGCACCCTCCAGATCGGGGACGCCGCGCGGATCGCCGAGGCGACGCACGCGAGCGTCCTGCACGACCTGCGCAGCGCGGACGTCGCCCGCGGAGGCCAGGGCGCGCCCTTCGCCCCGGCCCTCGACGTGCTGCTGATGGGGGAGGAGGGCGGAGCCGTGCTCAACCTCGGCGGGATCGCGAACGTGACGCTCGTCGAGGCCGCAGAGCCCACCGGCCCCACAGGGTCCGCCGGCTCCTCCGCGTCCGACGGTGCATCCGGCGCCTCGGGGCAGCGTCTGACGGTGCGCGCCGGCGACGTCGGCCCCGCCAACGCCCTCCTCGACTCCGCCGTGCGCCGGGCGACGGCCGGACGCATGCACTGCGACGAGGACGGTCGCCTCGCCGCCTCCGGCACGGTCGACCAGCGCGCGCTCGCCGAGCTGCTCGCGGACCCCTTCTTCGCGCTCCCGCTGCCGCGCTCGACGGGCCGCGAGCACTTCGACGCCGCGTACGTCGAGCGCATGAGCCCCCGCGCCGCCCGGCTCGACCTGCCGGACCTGCTGGCGACGCTCACCGAGCTCACCGCCCGCACCGTCGCCGACCTCGTGCGCGAGGCCGGCGCCCCCGTCGTGCACGGCTCCGGAGGCGGCATGCGCAACCCCGTGCTGCGCGCGCGCCTCGCCGACCTGCTCGACCCGGTGCCGCTGCGCTCGAGCACCGACCTCGGCGTCCCCTCGGACGCCAAGGAGGCGCTGCTCATGGCCGTCGTCGGCTGGCTCTCGGTCCACGGCATCCCCGCCCTGCCCGTCGGCCCCGACGGAGGGCCCGTCACCGGCGCCCGCAGCGCCGCCGTGCTGGGCTCCCTCACCCCGCCGGTGCCCGTCGCCGGCCTCGATCCGTGCTGCGCCGCCCCGCGCGGCACGTCCGACCCGTCCGACGCTCCCGCCGCGCGCCCGCGCCCCCGGCGCCTGCGGCTGCTCGGACCCGACCACCGCACCCCGGGAGGTGCCCGTTGACCGAGCAGACCGAGCCCGCCGCCCCCACCGAGCCGGCCGCACACGCAGAGCCGACCGTCCGTGCTGAGCCCGCCGAGCGCTGGCAGGACCTCATCGCGCTCGCCTCGCCCACGGAGGAGCGGAACCCGCGCACGCACGAGCTCGACACCCTGGACGCCCCCGAGCTCGTCGACACTATCCTCGCGGAGGACGCCCGCGTGGCCGGCGCCGTGCAGGCCGTCTCCGCGCCCATCGCACGCCTCGTCGACCTGTGCGTCGAGGCCGTCGCCGGCGGCAGCACCGTGCATTACGTGGGCGCGGGCACCTCGGGTCGCCTGGGCGTGCTCGACGCCGTCGAGCTCCTCCCCACGTACAGCGCGACCGAGCAGATGGTCACCGCGCACCTCGCGGGCGGCATCGCCGCGATGACCCGCGCCGTCGAGGGTGCGGAGGACGACGCCGACGCGGGCGCCGCCCTGGTCGCCGAGCAGTGCGGCGAGGGGGACGTGGTGATCGGCCTGGCCGCGAGCGGTCGCACGCCGTTCGTGCGCGGGTCCCTCGCCGCAGCCCGCGAGCGGGGCCTGTCCACGGGCCTGGTCGCGGCCAATCCGCAGGCGCCCCTCGCGCGCCTCGCGGACGTCGCGGTGCTCGTGGACGTCGGCCCCGAGGCCGTCACCGGCTCGACCCGCATGAAGGCCGCGACCGCGCAGAAGCTCGTGCTCAACGCGCTGTCGACGGCGACGATGGTGCGGCTCGGCACCACCTTCCAGAACCTCATGATCGATGTGCGGCCGACGAACGCGAAGCTCGTCGCGCGCACCGTGCGGATGCTCGTCCAGGCCACCGGCGAGTCGCCCGAGCGGGCCGCCGAGGTGCTGGAGGAGGCGGGCGGCCGCGTGCGCGTCGCCCTGGTGGCGCTCCTCGCGCACGCGGATGTCACGGATGCGGAGGTCGCCGCAGTACGCTTCGGGAAGGACCCCGGGAGACGGGGCGACCCGGCGGGGATCCGCAGCGCGGTCGCGAGCCTCACGACGAAGGAGTCACCATGAGCATGCAGCCGGACACCCCGTCCACGGACCGGCGATGAGCACGCCGCCGCTCCTGCTGAGGCTGCGCAGCCTGCGCGGCGACCTCAAGCCGGCCCTCGCCCGCATCGCCGACCTCATCCTCTCCGATCCCGCGGGCGTCGCCTCGATGACCATCGGCGACCTGGCCCGGGAGGCCGACTGCTCGGAGGCGAGCGTCGTGCGCTTCGCGCGTCAGCTCGGCTTCCGCGGCTACCGTGACCTGCGCTTCCGCCTCCACGAGGAGGCCGTCGCCGCGGCCACCGCGGGGGAGGACCACAGTAGCGACGGCGACATCGACCCCTCGGACGACATCGCGACGATGACCGGGAAGATCGCCGCGGCGGACTCCCGCGCGGTGCACGACACCGTGCGCGGGCTCGACCTCGAGGCGCTCACCCGGGTGGCCGACGCGGTCGCCCCCGCGCGCCGCATCGTCCTCTTCGGCGTCGGCGCCTCGGGGCTCGCGGCCACGGACGAGCAGCAGAAGCTCGCCCGGCTCGGCCTGCCGGCCGTCGTGCACACGGAGGCCCACAACGGTCTGCCCGCTGTCGCCCTGCTCGACTCGGACGACGTGCTCATCGCCTTCTCCCACTCGGGCCGCACCGCGGAACTGCTGGACGCGACGCGCATCGCCCGCGAGGCGGGCGTCCGGGTGGTCGCCGTCACCGGCGCCGCGGGCTCCCCGCTCGCCAAGGCCGCCGACGACGTCCTGCTCACCGCCGCCGTCGAGTCGGAGCTGCGCTCGGGGGCGACGGCCTCGAGGATCGCCCAGCTCACGGTCGTGGACTGCATCTTCGTGGCGGTCGCGACCCGCGTGCCGGATCTGGGCCGCGAGGCCCTGCGCCGCACCCGCGCCGCCGTCGACGACCGCCGCGTGCACTGAGCTGAGCACGGCGGGGCGGCCGGCCGACCCGGCCCGCAGCAGGCCCCGTCGCCCTCCCGGCCCCGTCGGCCCAGCCGGGCCCGTCGCCTGCCGGCCCAGTCGCCTGCCGGCTCAGCCGGGCCCCGTCCGCGCGGCCGCCGGCACCCGCTGATGAGGTGGCCGACGTCGTCGAACGGCCGTGAGCGGACATCTCTGCCATATATGGCAGAGATGTCCCGTATATGCCGGTCGGCGACATGACCGCGAGCCGCAGACCCCCCTCACAGCCCGAGGCTGCGCTGGACCTCCCGCAGAGCATCGCCCGAGGCAAGCAACCGCGCCCGCTCGTCCTCGTCCATCGGCACCTCGAGCGTCCGCTCGACACCGGCGCGGCCGACGATCGAGGGCACGCTCATCGCGACGCCCGAGATCCCCCGGTAGCCGGTGAGCGGGCTCGAGACCGGCAGCACCGCGCGCTCGTCGCGCAGCACGGCCTCGACGATGCGGGCGGCGGCGACGCCGATCGCGAGGTTCGTCGCCCCCTTGCCCTGGATGACCTCGTAGGCGGCGCCCGCGACCTCGTGGCCGAGGCGGTCGAGCTCCTCGCGGGAGAGGGCGGGGGAGTCCGCCGCCCCCGCCGCGCCCGCCGCGCCCGGTCCGTCGGTCCAGTCCCGCAGCGGCACCTGGCCGATGTGCGCCGAGGACCACAGGGGGAACTCGCTGTCCCCGTGCTCGCCGATGATCGTGGCGTGGATGCTGCGCGGGGCCACGCCGAGCCGCTCCGCGAGCCGCCAGCGCAGGCGCGAGGTGTCGAGCACGGTCCCGGAGGCGAAGACTCGCCCGCGGGGGAGACCCGCGAGCGCGTCGGCGGCGACGGTCAGCACGTCGCAGGGGTTCGTGACCAGGATGAACACGGCATCGGGGGCCTGCGCGAGCAGCTGCGGCATGAGGCTCTCGAGGATCTTCACGTTGGTGCCTGCGAGGTCGAGACGGGTCTGCCCCGGAGCCTGCGCGGCGCCCGCCGTGATGACGACGAGGTCGGCCCCCGCGATGCACGAGACGTCGTCGCCGCCCGTGATCTCCGCGCCGCCCGCGAGAGGGGAGCCGTGCGCGAGGTCGAGCACCTCGGCGCGCACCTTCTCGGCGCGGATGTCGTACAGCGCGATGCTGCGGGCGCTGCCGCGCAGCATCGCGGCGTAGGCGACCGAGGAGCCCACGGCCCCGGCGCCGACGACGGCGAGGCGCCCGCCGGTGGGCGGCGCAGCGGCGCTCGCGTGGTCGGAGGCGGACGACGGACGGGGCTCCGGGGCGTGCGATGCGCTCATGGCCCCATCCTCACGCTCTCCGACCCGGCCCACCAGGGTCGGAGGTCCCGATCCGGCGATCCGGTCCGCCGGCTGCTCGGCCGCGCAGCCGACTGCCGTCCGACAGCCGACAGCCGACAGCCGCCCGCCGCCCTCACAGCCCGACCATGAGCATCCCGTTCTCGTCGTAGCGGTCGCCGGCGACGCCCACCTGGGCGGCCAGGGCGTCGAGCGCGGCGACATCGTCGGCCGAGAGGCGCACCTGCGTCGAGCCCGCGTTCTCGACGAGACGCTCGCGACGGCGGGTGCCCGGGATCGGGACGATCGACGGGGACTGCGCCAGCAGCCAGGCCAGCGCGATCTGCGCGGGGGAGGCCTCGCGCTCCTCCGCGAGCGCGCCCACCGCATCGAGGAGCGCCTGGTTGCGGCGCAGGTTCTCGGCCTCGAAGCGCGGGACGCGGGCGCGGATCTCGCCGTCGCCGAAGTCCTGGTCCGGGGTGACGGTGCCGGTGAAGAAGCCCTTGCCGAGCGGGCTGAAGGGCACGAAGCCGATGCCGAGCTCGTGGCAGGCGGGCAGCACCTCCGGCTCGGGATCGCGGGTCCACAGCGAGTACTCGCTCTGCACGGCGGTCACGGGCTGGACCGCATGGGCGCGGCGGATCGTCTCCGCGCCGGCCTCGGAGAGCCCGAAGTGGGCGACCTTCCCCTCGGCGATCAGCTCGCCGACCGTCCCCGCGACCTCCTCGATCGGGACGTCGGGGTCGACGCGGTGCTGGTAGAACAGGTCGATCTGCTCGATGCCGAGCCGCTCCAGGGACTCCTCGGCGACCTTCCGGATCTGCTGCGGGCGCGAATCGGTGCCCTGCATCGTCCCGTCGACGATGTTCCAGCCGAACTTGGTGGCGACCACGACCTGGTCGCGGATCGGGGCGATGGCCTCGCCCACCAGGCGCTCGTTGTCGTACGGCCCGTAGACCTCGGCGGTGTCGATGAAGGTGACGCCGTGCTCGACGGCGAACCGCAGCACCCCGATCATGTCCTCACGGCTGCCGGGGTTGGGGCCGTAGGACTGCGACATCCCCATTGCCCCCAGTCCGATCGCGGAGACCTCGAGCCCCTGTCCCAGTGTCCTCGTGTGCATCTGATCCTCCTCGTGCCGGTGGCCGACGCCCGGGCGGCTGCCGCGGACGATCGTGGGATCCATGCTCCGCCCGGCCGCCGGGCGGTGACAGTCCCTGACAGTGCCCCCGCCCCGCGAACCCTTCGTGTCCCGAGCGGGACGCAGGCGATGACCTGCAGGGACCATGCCTCATCCGGTGCGCACCGGATGCGCACGGGTGCGCCGTCGGGCCGACGGCGACCGAAAATCCCTGTCGCCGTGGGACCGGCACGGGCTAGCGTGAGACCCATGAGCATCTGATCGGCATCCCCGTCCGCGTCCCGACGACATCTCGGAGCCGATCCATGACCTCACCCGCCCCGCGCACCGCCGCATCCTCCACGACCGCTCCCGGTGCCGAGCCCTCGAGCCTCTCCGCCTCCCGCGCCGATTCCGCACTCCACCTGCGGGCCGACGGGATCTCCCACCGCTACGGCGCCCGCCGCGTGCTCACCGATGTCTCCCTCACCGTCCCGGCCGGCACGCCCACGGGGCTGCTGGGGGAGAACGGATCGGGCAAGTCGACGCTGCTGCGGATCCTCGCAGGGGCCGAGGAGCCCGAGTCCGGCGAGGTGCAGGCGCCCGGCCCCGTCGGCCTCCTGCACCAGGAGCTCCCGCACGACCCCTCCACGACCACGCTGGCCCAGGTCGTCGAGGAGGCGCTCACCCATGCGCGGCGGCTCGAGGAGTCCCTCACCGAGGCGGGCGCGGAGCTCGCGGTCGACGACTCGCCGCGCGCCGCGGCGCGCTACGACGCGCTGCTCGCCCGCGCGACCCTGGCCGACGTGTGGAACGCCGAGACCCGCGCCGCCGAGGTCCTCGCCGGTCTGGGGCTCGCCGACGTCCCCTCGGGCCGTCTCCTCGCGGAGATCTCCGGCGGACAGCGCGGACGCCTCGCCCTCGCGCACCTGCTCATCACCCGGCCGACGACCCTGCTGCTCGACGAGCCGACCAACCACCTCGACGACGCGGGCGCCCGCTTCCTCGCGGGCCTGCTCGCCGACCATCCCGGCCCCGTGCTGGTGGCGAGCCACGACCGTGCCTTCCTCGACGAGGCCACGCACGCCCAGCTCGATCTCGACCCGTCGCCCACGCCCCTGGGGGAGGAGGTCGGCGGCCTCACGGCGTACACCGGCACCTTCACCGACTACCTGCACGCGCGCCTGGACGCGCGCGAGCGCTGGGAGAGACGGTTCCGCGACGAGCAGGAGGAGCTGGACCGCCTGCGAGAGAGCGTGAAGGCCGGCCACAGCGTGGGCCACGAGGGACGCGCGCCGCGCACCGAGGCGAAGGCCGCCAAGAAGTTCTACGCGGACCGCCACGCGAGCGTCGTCTCCCGTCGCGTGCGCGACGCCGAGCGACGCCTCGCCGAGCTCGAGGAGTCCCAGATCCGCAAGCCCCCGGCCGAGCTCCACTTCACCGGCATGCCCCGGGGCGACAGGCGCCGCACCGCCGGGGAGGTGCTCGTCTCCGTCGCCGACGCCGGCCTCGCCCGCCGTCTCGCGCCGACGTCGCTGAGCGTCTCTGCGGGGGAGAAGCTGCTGATCACCGGACCCAACGGCTCGGGGAAGTCGACGCTGCTGTCCCTGCTCGCGGGACTGCTCGATCCTGATCGGGGAACGGTCTCGGTGACGCGCGATCGCGCGCTGCTCGCCCAGGACGAGGAGATCGACGAGCGCTCGAGCGTGCGAAGGATGCTCGGCGGCAGCCCGGAGGACGAGAGCGTGCCTGACCTCATGGGCCTCGTCCACCCGCGCGACCTGGACCGGCCTCTCGGCGAGCTCTCCCGCGGTCAGCAGCGCCGTGCGGCGCTCGCCGCACTGCTCACCTCCCCGCCGTCGCTGCTGCTCCTGGACGAGCCCACCAACCATCTGAGCCTCGACCTCGCCACCCGGCTCGAGCGCGCGATCGGGCAGTGGGAGGGCACCGTGGTCATCGCGTCCCACGACCGCTGGCTGCGCCGGCGCTGGACGGGAAGGGTGCTCGAGCTCGACGGGCCGGGGGTCACCCCTCGATCTCGAAGCTGACCAGGTCCACCGGGGCATGGTCGGCCATCCCCGTGCGTCACACCCGTTCACGTTCGCACGCGATCCTTGCGCTCGCGCGCGGTGCTCGCCGACGGTGTCCCCATGCCCGACAACGACACCGCCCCCGCCCCGCACTTCGAGACCCTCGCGATCCACGCCGGCCAGGCCCCGGACTCCGACACCGGCGCCCGTGCGCTGCCGATCTACCAGACCACGAGCTTCGTGTTCCCGAGCGCGCAGTCGGCCGCCGACCGCTTCGGCCTGGCCGAGCTCGGCCCCATCTACACCCGCCTGACGAACCCCACCCAGGAGGCGGTCGAGAACCGCATCGCCGCGCTCGAGGGCGGCGTCGCGGGTCTCCTCGTCGCCTCCGGCCAGAGCGCGATCACGCTGTCGATCCTCAACGTGGCGCAGGCCGGCGACAGCATCGTCGCCTCCCCGAGCCTCTACGGCGGCGCCTACTCGCTGCTCAAGCACACCCTGAGCAAGCTCGGCATCGAGACGGTCTTCGTCGAGGACCCCGACGACCTCGACTCCTGGCGCGCCGCGGTCCGCCCGAACACCAAGGCCTTCTTCGCCGAGTCCATCCCGAACCCCCGCCAGGACATCCTGGACATCGAGAACGTCTCCGCGATCGCGCACGAGGCCGGCGTCCCCCTGATCGTCGACAACACGATCGCGACCCCCTACCTGCTGCGCCCGCTCGCGCACGGGGCCGACGTGGTCGTGCACTCCGCGACCAAGTTCCTGGGCGGCCACGGCACCGCGATCGCCGGCGTGATCGTGGACGGCGGCAGCTTCGACTTCTCCGCCGATCCCGAGAGGTTCCCCCTGTTCAACGAGCCCGACCCGGCGTACCACGGCCTGGTGTACAGCTCGATCGCGCCCGACCTGCCCCCGTACGCGATCCGCGCCCGCGTGGCGCTGCTGCGCGATCTCGGCCCCGCGGTCTCGCCGCACAGCGCCTTCCTCATCGCGCAGGGCGTCGAGACCCTGCCCCTGCGCATCGAACGTCACGTGGAGAACGCCCAGAAGGTCGCGGACCACCTCACCACCAGGCCCGGCGTCGTCTCGGTCGCCTACGCGGGCCTCCCTGACTCGCCGTACCACGAGCGCGCGCAGAAGTACCTCCCGAAGGGCGCGGGCTCGGTGCTGGGCTTCGTCCTCGAAGGAGGTCGCGAGGCGGGCGTGGCCTTCGTCGACGCCCTCGAGCTGCACTCGCACGTGGCGAACATCGGCGACGTGCGCAGCCTCGTCATCCACCCGGCCTCGACCACCCACTCGCAGCTCACGGAGGAGGAGCAGCGCGCCGCGGGCGTCGAGCCCGGCTTCGTGCGGCTCTCGGTGGGCCTCGAGCACATCGACGACATCCTCGCCGACCTCGAGAAGGGCTTCGCGGCGGTCGCCGAGCTCTGAGACGGAGGCGGGCCCGAACGGGGCGGGCCGGGCTCGGTCCGGCCCGCCCCGCCCGCTCCTGACGGCCAGGTGAACGGGGCACGGAACAACGCGTGAACATCCGGTTCCCTCCCTGGTCACGACCTGCTCGCACGTCCCGCGGTCGCCGGGTTCACATCGTCCGTGCGGGCAGCGACGTGAGAGCCTTGAGGGGTGACTTCCGCCCCCTCCGCTCCTGACCCCGGCCCGCTGGCGACCTGGCCGCCGCGCTGGAGCCCGCGCGCCGTCGTCTTCGACTGCGACGGGCTGCTCGTGGACACCGAGTCCGAGTGGCTCGCGACGCAGGCCCGCTACCTCGCGGGCCACGGAGCGAGGATCGACGAGGAGACGCGCAGGTCGCTCACGGGCCGCAGCATCGAGACCGTCGTGCGCACGCTCTCCGCCGAGACCGGCCAGGATCCCTATGCCGCGGCCGACGAGCTCATGGCCCTGCACCGGGAGGCCCTCACGGACGCCGTGGGCGTCCTGCCCGGCGCCGTCGAGACCGTGCGCGCGGTCGCCGCGCGCGTCCCGGTCGCGATCGCCTCGAACTCCCCGCGCGACCTCCTGGACGACGCCCTCGAGGGCCTCGGGATCGGGGACGTCGTCCTCACCTCCGTGAGCGTCGACGACGTCGCCGAGGGCAAGCCCGCGCCCGACATCTACGTCGAGGCCGCCCGGCGCCTGGGCGCCGACGTCGCCGACACCCTGGCCTTCGAGGACTCCGAGACCGGGGCGACGGCCGCCCGCGCGGCAGGGCTGCCACTCATCGCCGTCCCCTCGATCCCCGGGCAGCAGCCCGTCGCCGACCGCACCCTGGCGAGCCTCGAGGACACCGACCTGCACGCCTGGATCCGCACCTGGGAGAGAGCCCGATGAACACCCCCGCCCCGACGCCCGGTCCTGCCCCCGCGCCCGCTGCGTCGTCCCCAGCGTCGGCCAGCTCCGCCGCGGCCGCCCCCGGCACGTCCGGCGACCGCTTCCGCGAGGCCTTCGGCGACTGGACGCCGCGCGCCGTCGTCTTCGACTGCGACGGGATGCTGCTGGACACGGAGACCGCGTGGAGCCACCGCACGCAGCCCGCGATCCTCGCCCGCTACGGTGTGGACCCTGCCGCCGCCGAGGGCGCCCTGCCGCTGGGCCTCACCGTCGAGGACGCCTCCCGGGTGATCGCGGACCTCGCCGGCGCCCCCTACGAGGACGTCCTCCACGCGACCCGCGAGCGCTTCCGCAGCGACGTCGCGGGCGACCTCGACGTCCTCCCGGGCGTGCACGAGGTCCTCGCCGCGACCAGTGCGCGTGTCCCGATCGCCTGCGCCTCGAACTCCTGGCACGAGATGCTCGAGGACAAGCTGGGCCGCGCCGGTCTGCGCGACTACTTCCGGGTGCTCGAGTCGGCCGACACCGTGGAGCGCGGCAAGCCGTTCCCCGACATGTACGAGGCGGGAGCCCGCGCCCTCGGCGCCCGGCCCGCCCAGGCCCTCGCCTTCGAGGACTCCCACACGGGCGCGCAGGCCGCGCGCTCGGCGGGGCTGCGCCTGATCACGATCCCGCAGGACGGCGAGGCCCCGCCCGCGGACCTCTCCCTGCGCACCCTCGCCGACCCCGGCCTGCTGAGCTGGATCGAGAGCTGGTGAACCGGCCCGTCGGCCCGCCCGTCACATGGCGACGTACGCCCAGGTCGGCGCGCTCAGGGTGTGACCGACCCGTCGGCATGGCGGGCTTGACTGGCACGCGCGCCGCGGCTCGGTGTTGACTTGACCCCATGACTTCATCAGGCGAAGCGACCGACGGACCTGCCAGCAGCGACGGATCTGCCTCCGCTCCGCCCGCGGGCGGCCCCTCGTCCGCGACCGCAGGGGGCGCCGCGCGCGACGTCCGCGTGCACGGGAGCGCCCTGCGCGGCCGCGGCTGGCTGAACACCGGCGGCATCGAGCTGGACCTCGAGGACCTGCGCGGCAAGGTCGTCGTCCTGGACTTCTGGGCCTTCTGCTGCGTGAACTGCCTGCACGTCCTCGACGAGCTGCGGCCGATCGAGGAGAAGTGGGCCGACGAGCTCGTCGTCGTCGGCGTGCACTCCCCGAAGTTCGAGTTCGAGAAGGACGCCGACGCCCTCGCCGCGAACATCGAGCGCTACGAGATCACCCACCCGGTGCTCGACGACCCCGAGCTCAGCACCTGGAGCGAGTACGGGGCGCGCGCCTGGCCCACCCTCATCGTGCTGGACACCCACGGCCGCATCGCCGCGAACCTCTCGGGCGAGGGCCATGCGGACACGATCGACTCGCTCGCCGCGCAGCTCGTGACCGAGGGGGAGGCCGACGGCTCCCTGCGCCGCGGCCCCGCGCCGACGGTGATCGCCGATCGCGTCCCCCAGACCCTGCGCTTCCCCTCGAAGGTCGCGACCCTCGACGACGGCCGCCTGATCGTCTCCGACGCCGGACAGCACCGCCTCGTGGTCTTCGAGCCCGACGGCTCCACGGTCTCCGAGATCATCGGGGCGGGCCGACGGGGCCGCGCCGACGGCGACGCGCCCGACGTCCTGTTCGCCGAGCCCAACGGCGTGCTCGTCCTCCCGCCGGAGGTCGCCGACGAGGCCGGCTACGAGGTCCTGGTCGCCGACAGCGCCAACCATCTGCTGCGCTCGGTGGAGCTCGGCCGCAGCCGCCTGCTGCGCTCGCGCACCACGAGCATCGTGGGCACCGTCGCGGGCGACGGCGCCCAGTGGATGCAGGGCCAGGCCCTGCCCACGGGGGAGGGCGACCCGCTCGGCTTCGCGCTCTCCACGCCATGGGACCTCACCTGGTCCCACGCCCTGGACCGCGTCGTGATCACCATGGCCGGCATCCACCAGATCTGGACGTTCGATCCGCGCACCGGCTCGCTCGCCGTGCTCGCGGGCACCACCCAGGAGGGCCTCGTCGACGGCGCCCTCGTGTCCTCCTGGTGGGCGCAGCCCTCCGGGATCGACGAGATGGACGACGGGACCCTCGCGATCGCCGACTCCGAGTCCTCCGCGATCCGCCTGCTGGACCCGCAGACCCTCACCGTGCGCACCGTCGTGGGCAAGGGCCTGTTCGACTTCGGGCACGTCGACGGCGCCGCCGACCACGCCCGCCTGCAGCACCCGCTGGGCGTGACCGCGCTGCCCGACGGCCGCCTCGCCGTCTGCGACACCTACAACGGCGCGATCCGCCTCATCGACCTCACGGGCGACGAGGGCAAGGGCACCGTGGTGACCGTCGCGACCGATCTCGCCGAGCCCTCGGGCGCGGTGATCGGCGCGCCGATCGACGGCATCGGCCAGCTCATCGTCGTCGAGTCCGGCGCGCACCGCCTCACCTGGGTGCCCGTGGCCCGCGCCGCCGAGCGCGTGCTCGACGAGGGCGCGCAGCGCACCTCGCGCCCGGTCACCGAGGTGGGCCCCGGCGCCCTCACGGTGCGCGTGCTGTTCACCCCGCCGCCCGGGCACAAGCTCGACGACTCGCTGGGCCCCTCGACCCAGGTGTCGATCTCGACGACGCCCACCTCGATGCTCACCTCCGGATCGGGCACCTCGACCGCCCTCGAGCGCACGGTCGTGCTGGACCCCGCGTACTCGGACGGCGTGCTGCACGTGAACGCGCGCGCCGCCTCGTGCGACGCGGATCCGTCGGTCGAGTTCCCGGCCTGCCACATGCACCAGCAGGACTGGGGCGTCCCGATCCGCGTCGTCGACGGCGCCCCGGACGTCCTGGACCTCTCGCTGCTGGGCTGATGGACTGACCCGGTCCGGCCGACCCGACCCGGCCCCGCCCGGCCCAGCCCCTCCCCAGCCTCCCCAGGCACGATCCGTCAGGAACGATCCGACGGGCCCGTCCTCTCGGCCCGTCCCACCAGGCAGGAGACCCCGTGGAGTTCATCACCGATTTCGCTCTCGGAGAGGACAACGCCGTCCTGCTCCTGGTGCTCGGCGTCCTCGCCGTCGCCGCGATCGTGCTCGGCGCGATCATCCCGCCGCGCCTCGCCCATCACGGGGCGGCCGTGGCCCGGCGCCGCGCGGAGTCCCGCGCGAGCAGGAAGGGGTCGGCCCGCGCGGCGGACGCAGCGAGCACCGAGAGCGCCGAGGACCTCGAGGCGCACGAGGCCGAGGAGGGCATCGCCCCGGCCGACGAGGACGACCCGGACCTGCTCACCGAGGAGGACTCGGACACCGGCGACCCCGCGGTCGACCGGGATCTGGGGCGCCGGCTGGGCTCGCTCGTCACCACGGCGACCGTCGTCGCCGGCTGGGTCGGGGTGCCCGCGGGACTCCTGCTGCTGCTCGTCCCCGGCT
Source organism: Brachybacterium kimchii (assembly GCF_023373525.1). Taxonomy (NCBI): domain Bacteria; kingdom Bacillati; phylum Actinomycetota; class Actinomycetes; order Micrococcales; family Dermabacteraceae; genus Brachybacterium; species Brachybacterium kimchii. The sequence goes on along the minus strand of NZ_CP097218.1, from coordinate 2,082,111 downwards.
CGTCCGACGTGCGCATCCTGCGCATCGGCTTCTTCCTCATCGGCCTGATGGCCGGCGCGCTCGCCGCCTGGCGCGCGAGCGGGATGATGATGAGCGCCTTCGGGATCGCCCCGAGCGACCGTCCGCGCGCGATCTCCCGCTTCGGCGGCCTGTTCGTCGCGACGGCCCTGGGCATCGGCGCACTGCCCGTCGCGCTGTCCGTGTACTTCATGCGCGAGGACGCCGCCTCGCCGATCATCGCCTACGCCGCGGGCGCCGCCGTCTACGCGCTCGCCCTGCACGCGATCGCCTCCCTCGCCCATGGCACGGGTCATGCCGCGACGATGCTCGTCGGCTCCGACGAGAACGAGATCCACGCCGAGGACGAGACCAACCCGGGCGGTCCCCACCTGCGCCTCGCGCAGCTGCTGCGCCGTGGCCCCGCCCGCGCGGCCACGCTGGTCGCGCTCACGGCGGCCCTCGCGGCCGCGGGCATCCGCGTCTCCGTTCCCGTCTTCGCGACGCACGGCCTGGGCATCACGATCCTCGCGCTCACGGTGGCCGTCGCGGTCGCCCTCGTCGTCGCCCTGTTCCCGCACACCGGCCGCGAGGGCCGCGAGCGCACGGCCCTGCGCGCCGGGCAGCTCGTGCCGGCCCTGCTGGGCGTCGGCGGGATGATCGCGGGCGTCGCGCTGTGGCTGCCCTCGAGCTACCAGAACCTGCGCTTCACCGCCGTGGGCATGGGCAGCTTCACCGACAAGGCCCTCACGGGCTCCGACTCGCCGGTGCCCCGCAGCGACCTGCAGAGCCAGATCACCTCGGCGATCTCCGACATGTCGCAGTGGATCACCGCGACCGACGAGTCGCACTACGCGAACACCTTCCTGGACACCCTCACCCTCTACGGCACCCACCCCAACGCGCTCGCCGCACTGGGCCTGGCCCTGGGCGCCGTGATCACGCTGCTCGCCCAGCTCCTCGCCGCGCGCGTGCTCGACCCGCACCAGTCCGCCTCGCTGCGGGCCGCGCGCAGCAGCCGCACCGGCGGGGCCCTCGGCGCGATGACCGTGCTGGGCACCGCGGCACTCGCGGCCGCGGGCGTCCTCGCGCTCGGCGCGCTCGTGCTGGCGGTGCTCGTGGTGCTCGCCGAGGGCGTCCCGGCCCTGGCGCTCTCGCTCGTGGCCTTCGCGGGCCTCGGCGGACTCGTGGTGATCACCGCGAGCGCCGCCCTGCACACGTCGGGCGCCTTCGCGGACCGTCCCGGCACGGCCGAGCCGTGGCGCGACGCGAGCCGCACCGGCGGCGCCGAGACCGCCGTCGGCGTCCAGCTGGTCGCGGCCCTCGCCGCGCTGCCCTTCCTCGCCACGATCGTCGCCGCGGTCGCCGGCGCCTCGCGCGCGAAGAGCGTCTGGGAGGACCGCGCCCTGCACGCGATGACGCCCGACTCGGTCGCGGTGCTCGGCGGGATCGCCCTGGGCGTGGTGACGATCGCCCTGATCGCCTCCTCGCTGCTGCACGGTCTGCGCCGCCTGGGCGTCGCCGCCGTCGTCGAGACCCGCGCCGCGATCCTCGACGGCCGCGACACCATGGACTTCGACGATCTCCCGCTCACCTCGCGCCGTGCCGCCCTCGCGCCGGTCGCGATCGCTGCGCTGATGCCGGTGGTCGCGGGCTTCGGCCTGGGCCCGTCGGCCCTCCCGGCCTTCGTCGGGACCCTGGTGCTCGCGGCCCTCGCGACCGCCGTGGCCTCGACGCTCGCCGCGGGCCTGAGCACCTCGTCGGTGCGCGTCATCGAGAGCGGCCGCTACGGCGGCCCGGGCTCGTGGGGCCACTCGGGCGCGCTCGGCACCACGGTGCTCATGGGCGGCCTGCGCAACGCCCTGGGCACCTTCATCTCGATGGCGGCGCTGGTCGGCTCCCTGATCGGCGTGCTCTCGGTGGCCTCGATGATCAACGCGATGATCGACGGCACCAACGAGTTCCTGCGCTGGGGCGTGGCGCTCGTGGCGCTGCTCGCGCTCGGCGCCTGCTGGCTCTACGAGATCACCGCCCCGCAGACGGACCTCGAGGACGACTTCGGGGAGGACTCCAAGCCCCTCTTCTCCCGGGCCGAGGACGACGGGGAGGACGCCGCCGAGTCGACGAACCCCCTGCTCATGGACTGGGCGGACGACGACGAGGAGACCGACGGAGCCGATGCGTCCGCGCGAGCGGGCGCAGCGGCGGCCTCGGGCTCGTCACGTCGGAAGAAGAAGGGACGCGGCGCGAAGAAGAAGCGCTGAGCGCGGTGCCCTGACCGCGGTGCCCTGACCCGGGCTCGTCTCAGACGCTCGCGCCGAGCGCCCTCTGGATGAAGCGCACGAGCGCGGTCTCGTCGGTCCCCGGAGGCAGGGTGCGGCCGATGAGCATCGCGTTGATGATGCGCAGGCTCGCGTCCACGTCCAGATCGGCGCTGAAGTCGCCGGAGGCGACGCCGTCGTCCAGGATCGAGTGGAGCACCTTCTCGATCAGCACGACGTGCTCGCGCATCTTCCGGGCGATGTCCGGGTCGAGGTTCACGCGCCCGCGCGTGCTCGAGACGTGGAAGGACGTGCTCAGTCCCAGCTGGGTGCGCACGTAGAGCTCGATCGCCTCGATGGGCGTGGAGGCGCCCTCGATGCCCTCGCGCAGCTGGTCGAGGTAGTCGCTGGTCTCGTGCATCGTGTACTCGACCAGGAGCGTGTCCTTGTCGGGGAAGTGGTTGTACATCGCGGTGCGCCCCACACCGGCGACGGTGGCGATGCGGGAGAACGTGATGTCCTCGAAGGGCTCGGTCTCCATGAGCTCGCCGAGCGCGGAGAAGATCTTCTCGCGCGTCCGCTCGCGATGCTCCTCCAGGGAGCCTCCGATGATCTTGGGCATGGACATATTCTTGCACCGTGTCAGCTCGATCCCGGGTTGATCGGCCGGGACGCGGGCGGTGAGCGCCCCGTGAACGCCCGGGGAGAGTCCGGCGAGGGGTCGGGGAGGGGCGCGCACGGCGGCCGTCGGACGTCGCATCGACCGGCCATCGCCGGCCCCGCGCGGCTAGACTCGCAACGTGATCGATGTCGACATCGCCCGACGACTGCGAGACCTCGGCCTCCCCTGGGAGCCCGCCGAGGGGGACCGCTTCACCATCGACGTGCCCGATCTGCGCGAGCAGACCTTCATGCTCTCCTCGATGGTCGTCGAGCCCGGTCGCGGTCGCCGCGGCGAGCCCCTCTTCACCTTCAACGGCACGACCGAGTGGGCCCTGGACTCCATCGAGGAGGACGAGGCGATCTGGATCCCGCGCGAGGACCAGCTGCGCGAGGCGCTCGGCACGCACTTCGCCCAGTTGCGCTGCGAGCGCTCCGCCTCCGGACACCTGGTGCACGTGGTGACGCTGTCCGGCCCCGAGGAGTCGCGCGAGATCCGCGCCCGGAAGGTCGAGGACGCCTACGCGGGCGCCCTGCTCGTCCAGCTCGAGGAGCGGGCGCACGGCATGTCCTGACAAAAGATTCCGTCTGAGGTAGTGTCGTGCCGTCTCGAAGGACGACGACGCTGTCGGAAGGACGAAACATGTCGGGTCATGAATCCCGGAGGGACCTCACCTCGGGCAAGCTCCCCGGTCGCATGCGGACGATCGCGACCATCGCGACGTTCGGCGGACTGCTCTTCGGCTACGACACCGGCGTCATCAACGGCGCCCTGCCGTCGATCCGCAGCGACCTGCAGCTGACCAGTCTCACCGAGGGGCTCGTGGCCTCGATCCTGCCCTTCGGCGCGGCCTGGGGAGCGGTGTTCGGCGGCCGGATCGCGGACCGCTTCGGCAGGCGCCCCTCGATCGTCGGCCTCGCGGTGGTCTTCGCCTTCGCGACCATCGGCTGCTCCCTCGCGCCGAGCGCGGCCGTCCTCGCGCTCTTCCGCTTCGTCCTCGGCCTCGCGGTCGGCGGTGCGTCGGCGATCGTCCCCGTCTTCCTGGCGGAGATGGCGCCGACCCATCTGCGGGGGCGCGTCGTCGCGCAGAACGAGTTCATGATCGTCACCGGGCAGGCTCTCGCGTTCATGATGAACGCCCTGCTGGCGACGCTCATGCCGGAGACCGGTCACGTCTGGCGCTACATGCTGTCGCTCGCGACGCTCCCGGCGATCGCGCTGTGGATCGGCATGCACACGGTCCCCGAGTCGCCCCGGTGGCTCGCGCGCGCGGGACTCTACGACCGCGTCCAGGAGGTGCTGCGAGACATCCGCGGCGACGCCTACAGCTCCGACGAGCTGAGCGAGGTGCGCGAGCTCGCGCGGGAGGACTACCAGGCCGCATCGGGGACGCTGCGCGACATCCTCGTCAGCCCCTGGATGCGCAGGATCCTGGGCATCGGCCTCGGGATGGCGGTGATCAACCAGATCTCGGGCATCAACGCGATCCAGTACTACGGGGTCAGCGTCCTCGAGAGCGCCGGCTTCGGCGGCAACGGCGCCTTCTACGCGAACATCATCCCCGGTCTGGTGGGCGTCGGCGCGGTGGGCCTGGCGATGGTGCTGCTGCGCACCGCGCGCCGCAAGCGGATGCTCCTGACCGGGCTCGGCGGCACGATCTGCTCCCTCGCGTGCTTCGCCCTGGCCTTCCAGCTGATCCCCGAGGGCAGCCCTGCGCGCCCCTTCGCGATCCTCGCGTGCATCGTGGTCTTCGTGGGCTTCATGCAGTGCTGCATCGGCACGGTCACCTGGCTCTACCTCTCGGAGATCTTCCCGCTGCGCGTGCGCGGCGCCGGGATGGGCCTGTGCACGTGGGTGCTGTGGATGTTCACGTTCCTGGTGGGCCTCACCTTCCCGGTGCTCGCCGAGGCGATCGGCGCCGGTGCCACGGTGCTCATCTTCGTCGCCCTTCAGGTGGTCGCGTTCATCTGGGTGTGGCGGGTGGCTCCGGAGACCAAGGACCGCACGCTCGAGGACATCGAGCAGGACTTCCGGCGCAGGCACGAGGACCGGCGCGAGTCCGCGACGGCGTCCTGACGCGCGGCCGCGGGCTCGCCCCTGCGGTGCCCATGCTGCGGCGGGTGCTGCGGCCGGAGCGGCTGACGGTCGCCACGACGAAGGCCCCGGTGATCACTCACCGGGGCCTTCTCATCGCATGGAGCGGGTGACGGGAATCGAACCCGCGCTGTCAGCTTGGGAAGCTGAAGTTCTACCATTGAACTACACCCGCGCATCCTCCTCGACCTGCGGGAACGTGCCCGTCGGCGAGTCGAACGGGATCCAGCATAGCGTGCGATCCGCGCCGGCGCGAAACCGTCCGCGGACGCTGCCGTGCACGTCACGCTCGCCCGATAGGGTTGCCCCGTGCTGCTCAGCGACAACGACATCCGCGCCCAGATCGACAGCGGTCGGGTGCGACTGGACCCGTTCGACGCCTCGATGGTCCAGCCCGCGTCCGTGGACGTGCGCATCGACCGCTTCTTCCGGCTCTTCGACAACCACAAGTACCCGATGATCGACCCGGCGGTCGAGCAGCCGGCGCTGACCCGAGAGGTCGCCGTCGACCCCGAGGAGCCCTACGTGCTGCACCCGGGGGAGTTCGTGCTCGCCTCGACGTACGAGCAGGTCACGCTCCCCGACGACATCGCCGCGCGCCTCGAGGGCAAGAGCTCCCTGGGGCGCCTGGGACTGCTCACCCATTCGACCGCGGGATTCATCGACCCGGGCTTCACCGGGCACATCACCCTCGAGCTGTCGAACATGGCGACGCTGCCTGTGGCACTGTGGCCGGGCATGAAGATCGGGCAGCTGTGCTTCTTCCGGCTCTCGTCGGCCTCGCAGAACCCCTACGGCAGCGAGGGCAACCTCAACCGCTACAGCGGGCAGCGCGGGCCCACCGCGTCCCGCTCGCACATGAACTTCCACCGCACGCTGATCCCGGTCGACCCGGAGAACCCGGTGGGCACGGTGGACACGGTGGGACCCGACGATGACGAGTGAGCCCGGCGCAGGCGCGACGGGCACCCGCGCGGTGACCTCGCACCGGCTCCAGCTGCCCCACGGCACGCCCGCCGAGACGGTCCTGACGATGATCCGCAACGTCCTGCCGGATGCCCGGCTCGAGGACGGGGGCATCGACATCGGCGGCGGCGCGGTCCTCGTCGAGGACGCGCGACGACCGAGCCGCTGGACGCTGCGCACCCCGCGCGTGCGCGACAGCGAGCCCGCCGAGGGCCTCCCCGACTCCCACGGCTACGGCCGCGCCTTCGCGGACGGCATGCCCTTCGGCGACGAGCGCGAGGCCCTCGATCTCGCCTGGTCGCTCGCGCGGCGGCTCGACGGCGCCGTGGTCACCGATGCGCACGCACGGCTCGAGCCGCACCCGTGCCATGTGCGGGATCTCTTCGTGACCAGCCCGAACGCGCTGCTCGCGCAGGACCTTCTCGCGCTCGTGCAGTCGGTGGAGCCGGCTGCGGAGCTCGTCACGCCTCCGCCGGAGGCCGACACCACCGGGTACATGCTGCGCATCCCGATCGGCGACGCGGGCGATGCTTCCGGGATCGCCACGGCGGGCGCCGGCGCGGTGCTCCTGGCCCCGTCGGCCGACGATCCGCAGGACGAGATCCTCCTGCGCGTGGGCCCGACGTCCCGGCCGACGGCGCTCGAGGCGCTGCCCTGGCTCGAGGGCGCGGTCGACTACGAGATCGTGCACGAGGTGCTCGACGAGCTCGATGCCGAGATCGACGTCCCCGACGACGCGACCGCCGCCCGCTGGACCGAGATCTATCGCAGGATCGGCCTGCTCGCGGGCCTGATCGTCGAGACCGTCGGCGGGTACATCGTGGACCTCGAGGGCTTCCTCGTCGATCCGGCCGACCTCGTCTGATCCGAGGGTGCCGGGCGGCGCGTCGGGCGCCGCGCGTGCCTGGTGTCGCCCACCCCCGGCGAGTGATGCAGCTCACATTGGCGGGAGTCCACAGCAGCCCTTCGTTCGTCGGTCCCCCCGAGGAGCATGGGTGCCATGGACGACGAAGACCTCGGCGCGCACGGCGCGACCGCACCTGGGACGGACGGCATCGCCGCCCGCCCAGCCGCGGTGCCCGCGCGGCCGGGAGCGTCGGATGCGTCGTCCCGGATCAGTCTTTCGGCGGACGGGGCAGTGCTGCTCCGTTCCGCGTCGGACGGCCGCACGGACGACGCACGCACCATCGACGCACGCGCGATCGACGCGGGCAGGATCGACGCAGGCACCATCGACCTGCGCGAGACGACCTCGGCGATCGCCGACGCGGCGCTCATCGGCCCGGCGGCCCTCGAGGCAGCCGATCTCTCGCGCGTGCTCGTGGGCATCGACGAGATGCGCTCGGCCCTCGCCGCGCTCGAGATGCGCACCATGTCGGAGCTCGACGATGCGATCCGCGCGCAGGACGTGCGCGCGGGCCTGCCCGTGAGGGACCAGGGCCGGCGCACCACCGGTGAGATCCAGATGGCCTCGCGCATCTCACCGGCCGCGGCCTCGAGGAGACTGCGAGCCGGGCAGCGGATGACCCGCGAGATGCCCCGCATGTTCGAGGCCCTCGCGCGCGGAACGATGCAGGCCGACGCCGGATACGCCGTCGGCCGCTCCACCGGGCCCGTCGAGCCCGAGCTGCGCGGCCACGTCGACGACGTCCTCGCCGAGCACCTGCCCGATCTCGACGGCTCGACCCCCGCGCGCTGGTCGCAGGAGGTCGGTGCGCTCGCCCAGAAGCTCGACCCGCGCGGCGGACCGGAGCGCCACAGGCGTGCCGCGAAGCAGCGCGGCGTCACCGTCACCCCCGGTGCACACGGCATGGGCACCGTCACCGCGGTGCTCCCCGGCCCCGACTGCGCCGCGATCCGCCGCAAGCTCGCCCTCGCCGCCGAATCCCTGCAGGTCCAGGGTGACGAGCGCACGCACGGCCAGCTCATGGCCGATCTCTTCGCCGACACCCTGCTGGGCCGCGACGAGACGATGGACCCGGTGCACTTCGCGATCAACGTGGTGATCTCCGAGCGCTCCCTGTTCACGCCCACACACGGCGAACCCGCCGTCGTCGAGGGGTACGGCCTGGTCGAGGCCACGCAGGTGCGCGACCACGTGCTCGACCAGCGCTTCCCGGAACGGCGCACCGCCTCCGGCCGGCCCCTCGCCGGCTCGGTCCATGAACAGGGAGCCGCATCGGGGCCCGAGCATGTGCACGGAGCCGTCGCAGCAGACGGAACCACGGGCCTCGGTGCTGGTCACGATCGGCAGAGTCCGGGAACGACCCCACGCAGGCAAACCCTCGACATCATCGACATCATGCGCCGGGACCGTGGTGCGCCACCGCTCCTCACCGGTGAGATCGCCGCGAGCGGCCCGCCGTCGCGCCCCGCCCCGGTGCCCCCGAACCCGCCCTCTCCGGCAGAGGCTCGGAGCACGCCCTCGCGCGAGCAGATCGAGCACGACCTCGCGCGCTTCGAGCAGCAGATGGGCGATTCCCTGCGCCGCGTGTTCACGCACCCGACCACGGGCGAGCTGATCGCGATGGACTCCCGCTCGCGTGCTTTCCCCGAGGGCCTCAAGCTGTACATGCGGCTGCGCGATGTCAGCTGCGTGGGCCCGTACTGCGGCGCGCCGATCCGCCACGCCGACCACATCCGGCCGGTCGCCGAGGGCGGGCCGACGAGCGTCGCGAACGGTCAGGGCCTGTGCGCGCACTGCAATCTCACGAAGGAGGCGCTCGGCCGCGTCGAGCACGTGCCGTCGGCCGACGGCAGCCACCACGTGACCTGGACCAGTCGCCTCGGCGCCACGGCGACCGTCACCCCGCCGTCGCTCACCGGCCTGGCCCACGATCCCGCGAAGATCCTCGGTTCAGCGAGTGCCAGGGCCGGCGGGGGAGCGGTCGGTGACGCCGATCCGGCGGCCTGCCCCGACGCAGTGAACCCCGTGCGCAGCCGCCGCCACCTGCGGATGCTCGTCGAAGGGGAGGACCTTCCCGCGCGCGACCCCTACGCGGACCTCTCCCCGGAGGACGAGGACCGGATGACCGCCGCCGCCTTCGCGAGCTTCGGGCCCGACGACGAGGTGTTCGAGGAGCGCGGGCCGGAGGGACGGCGCTTCGTCGACGAGTGCGAGATCCTCGAGGAGCTCGACCGTCTCGACGCGCTCGGCCGTCCCGACGAGGACCTCGGTGCCCTCAGGGACTCCGCCTGAATCCGAGCCCGGAACACACCTCCACCTCCGCCGTCACCTGCACTCGTGCGCAGTCCGGCGTGATCACGCGCCCCAGGTGGTCCCCTCGACCTGCGGCACCTCGACCCAGCTGCGGGAGGCCGCCGAGCGCGCGATCGCCTCGGTGACCTCCGCCGCGGAGAGCCCGTCGGCCGTGTTCGGAGCGGCACCGGAGCCGCTGGCGGGCCTGGCGGCGCCGCCGGCCCCGCCGCCCTCGCCGGCCACATCCGTCAGGAACTCCGCGCACTCGATCGCCTTGAGGTCGTCGAAGCTCATCGGGATGCCGGGACCCGGCTGGAAGCGCCCGTAGTCGCCGTGCCCCGCGCCCGCGAGGACCGTCGTGTACCCGTGCTCGAGGCCGCCGTCGCCGATCATCACCTCGAACTCGTTCATCCGGGTGAAGGACCAGCGCGCCGATCCCTCGGTCCCGTACACCTCGAGGGCGTAGTCGCTGCGATGCCCACGCGCCACGCGCGAGGACTCGAGGGTCGCCCGGGTGCCGTCCGCGAGGTTCGCGAGCGCCGCCACCCAGTCCTCGTTGCCGACCTCGCCGCGCTCGGTCCCCACCTCGACGGCGCCGTGCCCCACCCCGGCCGACGTCGGGATCGGACGCTCGCGCAGGAACACGTCGGTCGCAGCGCTCACCTCGGAGATGCCCTGCCCGGTCACGTACTGGACGAGGTCCGTGCCGTGGCTCAGCAGATCGCCGATCACCCCCGCTCCTGCCCGGGAACGGTCGTAGCGCCAGGTCAGCGGGCCGTCGGGCGAGGAGGCGTAGTCGGCGTAGAGCCAGCAGCGCACGTTCGTGATCCGCCCCAGCCTCCCGGCGGCGACCAGTGCGCGCAGGTGCTCGACGGCCGGAGCGTGCCGATAGTTGAAGCCGACCGCGGTCGCGACGCCCGCCGCGCGCGCCGCCTCGTGGATCTCGCGGCTCTGCGCCGCATCCACACCCATCGGCTTCTCGATCCAGAAGGGCTTGCCGGCGCGGGCGGCCGGGAGGGCGACGTCCCGGTGCAGGAAGTTCGGCGTCGCGATCGAGACCACGTCGACCTCCGGGTCGGCGAGCATCTCCTCGACGTCGTCCACCGCGCGCTCGAAGCCGAACTGCGCGCGCGCCGCGCGCTGGTTCTCGGGCAGCGGGTCCGCCGCGCACACGAGGCGCGGGGCGAGGCCCAGCTCCGGATAGCGCGCCGCCAGGTTCCGGTACGAGCTCGCATGCAGTCGGCCCATCCAGCCCAGGCCCACGACGCCCACCCCGAGGGAGCGCGGGCTGTTCTCCGCGTTCGTCGCCTCCACCGCCATCACTCCCCTCCGAGCTCGGTGAGGATCCGCTCGCGCATGCGGCGGTTGATGGCGTCGGCGTCCTCCTCCCAGCCGAACACGCACACGGACACCGGTCCGTCGTACTCGCGCTCGCGCAGGGCGGAGAAGGCGTCGTCCCAGTCGATCTCGCCGTTGCCGATCTCGTTGTGCTGGTGCACGCGGGCGTCGACCCCGGGCGGGTTCACGATGTAGCGGTTGCCCACGTTCGCCGTGTGGTCGAAGACGTCGGCGATGTGCAGGTGGCGCAGGCGGTCACCCGCGTAGTCGAGCATGTCGCGCACGCTCGCGCCCGGCGCGCCCGGTGCTCCGCCGCCCAGGTGGAAGGCGTGGGGGAAGCAGAACTCGTAGTTGAACCAGTCCCGGTCCACGCCGCGCACGATCTGCACCGCGCGCTCGTTCGTCTCGGCGAAGTCGTACGGGTGCGCCTCGACCGTGCACTCGATGCCGTAGCGCTCGAAGTCGGGGATGAGCTCCTCGATGGAGCGGTAGAACTGCGACTCGCTGCGCCGGGGCTGGTTCGGGTCCCCGGAGAGCTCGGTGGCGATCATGGGCACCTCGAGGGCGTCGGCGATCTCCAGCAGCCGCCGCCAGTTGCGCACCTGCGCCTGGCGCTCCTGCTCATCGGGGTTCGACCAGTCGAAGACGGGGTTGAACGTCCAGATCCGCACCCCCGTGTCCTTCATCGCCTGAGCGACCTCGGCGATCTGGTGACGGTCCACCTTGGGGTAGTGGTGCCACTCGTGGAAGTCGGCGCGCGGGGACAGTTCGATGTACCGGAAGCCGAGCTCGGCCGCCTTGTGCACCTCCTGCGCGACGGAGAGGTGCGGGTGGTACATGCTCGGATCCAGCAGGACCTTCACCATGGGGGTCTCCCTCGTCTCAGGCGTGCTTCAGGCCCAGGCCGCACTCGGCCAGGAACTCGCGGGTCTTCACGGCATTGGGCAGGGGCAGCGACGGATCACAGGGGTAGAGGTCCTGCTCGCAGATCACGTAGAGGTCCTTGTCGAGCGTCGCGAGCTTCGCCACCAGGTCCTTCATGTCGGGCAGCCCGGCCGGCGGACGCACCGAGGCGCCCTTCGCCACGGTCTGCCCGAAGGGCCAGTCCTTCTCGTGCGCCTCGCGGGTGATGTCGGCGTCGAAGGCCTTGATGTGGACGTAGCCGATGCGGTCGGGGTACTCGTCGATCATCGAGACCGGGTCGCCGCCGCCGTAGACGACGTGCCCGGTGTCCAGGCAGAACGAGACCAGATCCGGGTCCGTCGCCTCGAAGACGCGCGCGATCTCCTCGGGCGTCTCGATGTGGCTGTCCCCGTGCGGGTGCAGCACCATCGTCAGCCCGTAGTCCTCCTTGAGGATCCGCCCCAGCTCGTTGGCGTGGGTGACGTAGAGCTTCCAGGCCTCGCCCGTCAGCTGCCGGTCGTCCGTGAACTCCCAGGTCTTGTCGTCGCGGTACAGCGGGGGCAGGTGCACCATGTACTCCGCGCCGACGGCCGCGTGGGTCTCGGCGATCGCCCGGAAGGTGCGCTCCGTCTCCGGCCAGGCCTCCTCCTTGTGCAGGATGCCCCAGCCGGTGCCCGCGACCACGCGGAAGCCGTGCTCGTCCATGACGTGCTTCAGGTCGGCGGCGTCCTGGGGGAAGTACCCCCAGGGTCCCGTCTCCATGACGGAGAAGCCGGCCTCGGCCATCTCCGCGAGCGCCGTGCGCCAGGGGATCTGCTGCTCGTCCTGGGGGAACCACACGCCCCATTGGTCCGGGCACACGCCGATCGTCAGGCGGTCGAACGGCGCCTCGGGATTGCGCGAGAGGTCGGTGGTCGCCGGAGTGGGCGCGGGGGAGTGCGCAGAGGTCACGGGGTCATCTCCTTCGATGGGGCGGTGGGAGCGGGTCTCAGTCGTGCGTCGGGAAGCTCATGGACGCCTCGACGTGCTCGTCCTGGCGGGGCCAGCGCGAGGTGACCGCCTTCTGCTTCGTGTAGAACTCGAGGCCCTCGGGGCCGTGCGCGTGGTGCTCGCCGAACAGCGAGTCCTTCCAGCCGCCGAAGGAGTAGTAGCCCACCGGCGTCGGGATCGGCACGTTGATGCCGACCATGCCCACCTGGACCTCCTCCTGGTAGCGGCGCGCGTAGTGGCCGGAGCCGGTGAAGATCGCGGTGCCGTTGCCGAAGCGCGAGGAGTTCACGAGCTCGATGGCCTCGTCGAAGTTGTGGACGTGCATGACCACCAGCAGCGGCCCGAAGACCTCCTCGGTGTACGTGGGGTGATCGGCGGGGAGGTCGGTGACGACCGTCGGCCCCACGAAGTTGCCGTTCTCGAAGCCCTCGACGACCAGGCCGCGCCCGTCCACGACGATCCGGCCGCCGGCCTGCTCGGCCTCGTCGGCCATGCGGACGACCCGCTCGCGGGCGTCCTTCGTGATCACCGGCGGCATGTCGGTCGCCGGGTCGGAGCCGGGGCCGACGGTGAGCTTCGCGGCCTCGGCGGCGATCGCCTCGAGGAAGGGTTCGTGGGCGTCGCCGACGGTCACGGCGACCGGGACGGCCATGCAGCGCTCGCCCGCGGAGCCGAAGGCGCCCGAGGCGACCTGCGCGGCCGCGAACTCGACGTTCGCGTCCGGCATCACCACGGCGTGGTTGTTCGCGCCGCCGAGGGCCTGCACCCGCTTGCCGGCCGCGGACGCGGTGGCGTGCACGTGCTTCGCGATCGGGGTCGAGCCGACGAAGGAGACCGCGGCGATCTGCTCGTGCGTGCACAGCGCGTCGACCGTGTCCTTGCCGCCGTGGACGACCTGGAAGACGCCGTCGGGCAGCCCGGCCTCCTGGTAGAGGCGCGCGACGATGTTCGAGGCGGAGGGGTCGCGCTCGGAGGGCTTGAGGATGAAGGCGTTGCCGGTGGCGATCGCGATCGGGTGCATCCAGAAGGGCACCATCGCCGGGAAGTTGAAGGGCGTGATGCCGGCGACGACGCCGAGCGGCTGGCGGAAGGTGAACCCGTCCACGCCGGTCGAGACGTTCTCGGAGAACCCGCCCTTGAGGTCCTGGGTGATCGAGGTGGCGAACTCGAGGGTCTCCTGGCCGCGGGCGATCTCGCCGCGGGCGTCGGCGACGGTCTTGCCGTGCTCGCGGGAGATGACCTCCGCGATCTCGTCCGTCGCGTCGATCAGCAGCTGGCGCATCCGGTACATGATCTGGGTGCGCTTGGCGAGCGAGACCTTCGACCACTCGCGCTGGGCGGCCACGGCGACCTGCACGGCCTGGTCGACGGTCCCCGCGTCGCCCAGGTGCAGGGTCGCGATCTCCTCGTTGGTCGCCGGGTTCAGGATGGGCTGGGTGGAGCCGGTGCCCTCGGCCTCGCGGCCGTCGATCCAGTGCTTGACGTCGGTCATGGTTCCTCCGTGGTGGTCTCGGATGGTGTGGTCTCGGGTGGAGCGGTGATGAAGGGGGTTCTGTCGGCGGTGTCGGCGGTGCGCGGGCGCGGCCCGCGGGTCACAGGTAGTGGCGCTGCGGCGCCTTCTCCGCCTCGTAGCGCGCGGAGGCCTCCTGCGTGGAGCCCAGGCGGGAGACCTGGGAGACGGGCACGTCCCACCAGCCGATGCCGGGCGGGTTCGGCCCGTACAGGTCGGTGTTCACGACGATCGCGGCGGCGTGCTCGGAGTCCTCGGCCCGGCGGTAGGCGGCGCGGAAGTCGTCCGTCGAGGAGACCTCGCTGACCTCGATGCCGTACGAGCGGATGTTCGCGGCGATGTCCATCGGCAGCTTCGCGCCGTCGAGCAGGCCGGTCTTCTCGTTGCGCATGCGGTACTTGGTGCCGAAGCGCTGCGAGCCGTGGGACTCGGACAGGGAGCCGATCGAGGACCAGCCGTGGTTCTGCAGGATCACGAGGATGACCTTCACGTCCTCGGCGACGATCGTCGCGATCTCCTGCGGCGCCATCTGGAAGGTGCCGTCGCCGATGATCGCGACGACCTCGCTGTCCGGGGCCGCCAGCTTCGCGCCCAGGGACGCGGGCAGCTCGTAGCCCATGCACGAGTAGCCGTACTCGAGGTGGTACTGCAGGGGAGTGCGGGCCCGCCACAGCGCCTGCAGGTCGCCGGGCATCGAGCCCGCGGCGTTGATGACGATGTCCTCGTCCCCCAAGAGCTCGTTGAGGGCGCCGAAGATCTCGGTCTGCGCGGGCAGCTCCTGGTCGTGCGGGGCGAAGCAGGGTGCGCTGCGCTCCTCCCAGGCGGCGACGAGCTCGCGGGCCCGGTCCCGGTGCTCCTGCGGGGCCTTCTCGCCCGCGAGCCCCGCGGTGAGGGCCTCGAGGCCGGCGCGGGCGTCGGCCACGAGCATCTCCGCCGAGTGCTTGGCGGCGTCGAAGGCCTTCACGTTGAGGTTCACGAAGCGCACGTCGGGGTTGCGGAAGGCGGTGTGCGAGGCGGTCGTGAAGTCCGTGTACCGGGTGCCGACGCCGATCACGACGTCCGCCTCCGCGGCGAGCGTGTTCGCCGCGTCGTTGCCGGTCGCGCCCACGCCGCCGACGCTCGAAGGGTGGTCGGCGCTGATCGCGCCCTTGCCCGCCTGGGTGTCGGCCACGGGGATGCCGGTGGCGTCGGCGAAGGCGGCGAGGGCCGCGCTCGCCTCGGAGTAGACCGCGCCGCCGCCGGCGACGACGAGGGGCCGCCTGGCCGAGCGGATCACCGCGAGGGCGCGCTCGAGCGCGGCGGGCTCGGGGACCGGCCGGCCGACGTGCCAGGTGCGCTCGCGGAAGAACTCGAGCGGCCAGTCGTGGGCCTCGGCCTGGACGTCCTGGGGGAGCGCGAGGGTGACGGCGCCGGTCTCGGCCGGGTCGGTGAGCACGCGCATCGCCGCCAGCGCGCTCGGGATGAGCTGCTCGGGGCGCCAGATGCGGTCGAAGAAGCGGGAGACGGGGCGGAAGGCGTCGTTGACGGTGACGTCCATGGCGCGCTCGTCCTCGAGCTGCTGGAGCACGGGGTCCACGGCGCGGCTGGCGAAGACGTCGCTGGGCAGGATCAGCACGGGGATCCGGTCGATCGTCGCGAGCGCCGCACCGGTGACCATGTTCGTCGACCCGGGGCCGATGGAGGCTGTGCAGGCGAGGGTCTGCAGACGGTTCTTGGTGCGCGCGTAGGCGACGGCCGCGTGCACCATGTTCTGCTCGTTGCGCGCCTGGTAGTAGGGCATCTCGGCCTCGCCGTCGGCGGGGTCGACCGCGTTCTGCAGGAGGGCCTGGCCCACGCCCGCCACGTTGCCGTGGCCGAAGATCCCGAAGGTGCCCGCGATCAGCCGCTGCCGCTCGCCGTCGCGCTCCGTGTACTGGGCGGAGAGGAAGCGGACGAGGGCCTGGCCGACGGTGAGGCGGATGGTCGCGCCCTCCTGGGCGCCGCTGACGTTTCCGCTGTGCTCACTCATGCTGCCTCCGTGGACGGGACGGCCGGCCGCCCTGGGCGGTCCGGGATTCGTGCGACCGCCGGGACCTGACGACTCGGCGGTGGGTCGTGGGAACAGCATGCCGACAACCGGACCTGCATGTCAATCTTTTGTATTGACAAGCGAGATGCGGTGGCGGGTTCAAGGCGTGCACCGACATCCGCGCCGATGAGGTGCGGAGCCCTTCGGATCGCGTGCGAACAGGCCTTCCCTGGTCGGCGATGGCGTGCTACGGTCCTCGGCTATCGGACGTGACGAGCACTTTGACCGGACAAGGAACGTCCGGCAGGGTGGATCCGCGCACCGTGGCACCACGATTCCCCGCCGGCCCGCCGCTCGGCTCTCCACGTACCCCGGCGGCCGGCCGTCGACGCCGAACCCGCCGCACCCACCGGAAGGACTCCCCATGAGCACCTCGCCCCTCTCCGTCGCCGTCATCGGAGCCGGCATGGCCGGCCGCACCCACGCCAACGCCTGGCGCCAGGCCGGCACCGTCTTCGGCCTGGGCCTGCCGCCCGTGCGCCTGGCGACGATCGCCGACGCCCACCTGCCCTTCGCCGAGGACGCCGCCGCCCACTACGGGTACGAGACGGCCGTGGGCGACTGGCGCGAGGTCGCCGACGACCCCTCGATCGACGTCGTCTCGATCGTGGTCGGCAACGCCCTGCACCGCGAGATCGCCGAGGCGATGGTGGCCGCGGGCAAGCACGTGCTGTGCGAGAAGCCGCTCGCGGGCACCCTCGAGGACGCCGAGGCCATGGCCGTGCTCGAGGCCGCCCACCCCGACCTCGTGCTGGCCACCGGCTTCACCTTCCGCCGCAACCCCGCCGTCGCCCAGCTCGCCCGGCTCGTGGCCGACGGCGCCCTCGGCACGGTCAACCACCTCGACGCCCGCTACTGGTGCGACTACGGCGCCGACCCGCTGGTCCCGATCGCCTGGCGGTACAAGGGGCCGATGGGGACCGGCGCCCTCGGCGACATCGGCAGCCACCTCGTGGACACGGCCGAGCTCATCGGAGGCCCCATCGCCTCGGTCTCGGGCGCGGTGCTCACCACCTCGATCACCGAGCGCCCCGTCGCGAGCGGCGCGGTCGCGGGCGGCCGCGGCGTCACCGCGAGCGCCGACGATCCAACCGAGCCCGTCGAGAACGACGACGTCGCGACGTTCACCGCCCACTTCGCGAGCGGCGCCGCCGGCACCTTCTCCTGCTCCCGCGTGGCTTTCGGCCGGCCCAACCAGATGATGATCGACGTCTCCGGCAGCCACGGCTCGGCGAGCTGGGACCTCGCCCGCACCGGGGAGATCCGTGTGGCCGACGGCTCGAGCCCCGCGGGCCTCGGCGGCTTCCGCCAGGTGCTCGCGAACCCCGGCTTCCCGTACTTCGGCAACGGGTCGTCGATGGCCTTCGCGGGCGTCGGCCTCAACCAGATCGAGCAGTTCACCTACCAGGCCCACGCCTTCCTGCAGCAGGTCGCCGGGATCGACGAGGGCGCCCTGCCGCCCTGCGCGAGCTTCGCCGACGGTTACCGCGAGATGCGCATCCTCGACGCCGTGGCCCGCTCCGCCGGGGCCGGCGGCACGAGCGTCGAGATCGCCTGACCCTTCCCGCCGCGCAGCCATCCCACGACCGAGAGGAACCCTCCACCATGGCATTCACCTACGGCGCCTACACCGCCTGCCTCCAGGACCGCACCCTCGAGGAGGCCCTCGACGTGCTCGCAGGGCTCGGCCTCACCGGGGCGGAGGTCAACACCGGAGGCTTCATCCCCTCCCCGCATGCGCCCGTCGACCTGCTGCTCGCGAGCGAGCGGGCCCGCCGCGACTACCTCGCGGTCTTCGCCGACCGGGGCATGGCCCTCACCGGGCTCACGGTCTCCGGCAACCCGCTCTCGCCGCTGCCCAGCGAGGGCCTCGGGCATGCCGAGGACCTGCGCCGCACCATCGAGCTCGCCGGCGCCCTCGAGGTCCCCGAGGTCGTCGCCATGTCCGGCACGCCCGGCACCGACCCCGGCGCCCGCTATCCGGCGTGGATCGTGAACCCCTGGAACGGCATCGAACTCGAGATCCTCGAGCACCAGTGGTCCGTCGCCGTGCCGTTCTGGAAGCGGATCGACGCCCTGGCCCGCGAGCGCGACGTGAAGGTGGCCCTCGAGCTGCACCCGCGCAACATCGCCTTCAGCCCGCCCAGCTTCGAGGAGTTCGTGGAGCGCGTCGAGCCCACGCACATCGGGGTGAACCTCGACCCCTCGCACCTGTTCTGGCAGCAGATGGAGCCGATCGACTGCATCGAGCGCCTCGGGTCGCACATCCTCCACGTGCACGCGAAGGACACGGCGGTGCTGGCCGGGGCGGCGACCCGCGGCGTGCTCGACACCGATTTCGGCCCGGTGCCCGAGGACCCGGCCCAGCGCACCCCCACCGGCATCGGCCACTGGTGCTCGACCTGGCCCGAGGATCCCGCCTGGCGGTTCGTGGCGCTCGGGGAGGGGCACGACGTCGGCTACTGGACCCGCTTCCTGCAGGCCCTCGCGGCCGTCGACGCGGACCTCAGCATCAACATCGAGCACGAGGACGCCGCCCTCGGCCGCATCGAGGGCATCGAGCGCGGCGCCCGCACCCTGCTCGCCGCCGCGGAGGCCTCGGGCGCCTGAGGCGGCCACCCCCGACGAGCCCCGACGACTCCGTCGACCCAGGGCGACCCGCCGAGAACGAGGAGGACTCCCATGCCGCTGGTGCGGATGACCATGCAGGAGGGGCGCACGCCCCAGCAGAAGCGGCGTCTGGCGGACGTCGTCCAGGACGTGATGCTCGAGCACTTCTCGGCCCCGCCCGGGGACCGCTACCAGATCCTCGAGGAGCTGCCCGTGGGCAGCATCATCGCGGAGGACACGGGGCTGGGTATCGAGCGCAGCGACGGCGTGACCATCATCCAGATCCTCCAGCAGGGGCGCTCGCAGGAGCAGAAGCAGGCGATCTTCGCCGAGCTCGCCCGGCGGCTGGGGGAGGAGGGGCTCGTGCGGCCCGAGGACCTCATCGTCTCCGTCGCGGAGAACGGCCGGGAGGACTGGTCCTTCGGCCACGGCCGCGCGCAGTTCCTCACCGGGGAGCTCTGAGCACCCGGCCGCCCCGCCCCTGATCCATTTGTATGGACATAGATCAGGAATCGTGGGAACATGTTGGCACGCGCAACGTCGCACGACCGCAGAGAGGCATCAGTTCCATGGCAGCAGCAGATCTCGACATCATCACCTTCGGCCGCAGCGGGGTGGACCTGTACCCCCTCGCGGTGGGCACCGGACTCGAGGACGTCTTCAGCTTCGGCAAGTTCCTGGGCGGCAGCCCCGCGAACGTCGCCGTCGCCGCGGCCCGCCTGGGCCACCGCCCCGCGGTGATCACCGGGGTGGGGGACGACCCCTTCGGCGGGTACGTGAAGCAGGAGCTCGTGCGCCTCGGGGTGGACGACGGCTTCGTCATCACGGCCGACGACCTCAACACCCCCATCACCTTCTGCGAGATCTACCCGCCCGACGACTTCCCGCTGTACTTCTACCGCAGGCCCAGCGCACCGGACCTGCAGGTCCGGCCCGAGGACCTCGACCTCGCGGCGATCCGCGAGGTCCCGCTGTTCTGGTTCTCCGGCACCGGCCTCTCCGAGGAGCCCAGCCGCTCCGCGCACCACGCGGCGCTCGAGGCACGCGGCCGCACCCGCCACACGGTCTTCGACCTCGACTACCGGCCGATGTTCTGGTCCTCCGTCGAGGAGGCGCGCGAGGAGTACCGCCGCGCCCTCCAGCACGCGACGGTCGCCGTGGGCAACCGCGAGGAGTGCGAGGTCGCCGTGGGCGAGACCGAGCCCGAGCGCGCCGCCGACGCCCTCCTGGAGGCAGGCGTCGAGATCGCGATCGTCAAGCAGGGCCCCAAGGGCGTGCTCGGCAAGACCCGCGACGAGCGCGTCGAGGTCGCCCCCAACCTCATCCAGGTGATCAACGGGCTCGGCGCCGGGGACAGCTTCGGCGGGTCCCTGTGCCACGGCCTGCTCAGCGGCCAGTCGCTCACCGAGACCCTCACCCGCTGCAACGCGGCCGGCGCGATCGTCACCAGCCGTCTGGAGTGCTCGACGGCCATGCCGACCACCGAGGAGATCGACCTGCTGCTGGACGGCGGGGACCCCAACCACGGCCAGACCATCGACCAGATGCTCGCGGGGATCCGCTCCCGCGGCCTCGGGGAGGACGCGCAGCGATGACAGCAGACCCGACCAGCCGGACCCCGTCGACCGGCACCGCAGAGCCGACCGGGACCGGGGACGACGCCTTCGTCGCCACCTACGAGGACGTCACCCGGGTGCGCATCGAGGATCCGGGCCGGATCGGCCGGCTGCTCGCGCGCCGCGCGCGGCGCACCGTCGCCGACACCGACGGCTCGATGCTCATCGTCGCCGCCGACCACCCCGCCCGCGGGGCCCTCGGCGTGGGCGCGCGCACCGAGGCGATGGCCAGCCGCACCGACATGCTCGACCGCATGCGCACCGCGCTCGCCGTGCCCGGCGTCGACGGCGTGCTCGGGACGGCCGACGTGCTCGAGGACCTGCTGCTCATGGGCGCCCTCGAGGACAAGGTCGTGTTCGCCTCCATGAACCGCGGCGGCCTGCAGGGCGGCTCCTGGGAGATCGAGGACCGCTTCACCTCCTACGACGCCGAGTCCATCGCGCGGGCCGGTTTCGCGGGAGGCAAGATGCTCACCCGCATCGACCTCGGCGACGACCGCACCTCGAAGACGCTGAAGTGGAGCGCCGAGGCGATCGACGAGCTCGCCGCGCGCGAGCTCATCGCCATGGTCGAGCCCTTCTGGTCCTCACGGCAGGGAGGCAGGGTCGTCAACGACCTCAGCCCCGAGGCCGTCATCCGCTCGATCCACGTCGCCCAGGGCCTCGGGACGACCAGCGCGTACACGTGGCTGAAGCTGCCCGCGGTGGCGGACATGGCCCGTGTCATGGACGCGACCACGCTGCCCACCCTGATCCTCGGCGGGGACCCCGGAGCGACCGACCCGGAGGCCGTCTACGCGACCTGGCGCGAGGCGCTCGCCCGGCCCAACGTGCGCGGCCTCGTCGTCGGCCGCAGCCTGCTCTACCCGGCCGACGACGACGTGCGCGGGGCCGTGAGCACCGCCGCGAGCATGATCCGCTGATGCCCGGCCGCCCGCGGCATCGGGCGCAGGCATCGGCACGAGCACACCCACACCGACCAGGCACACCCACCCCGACCAGAAGGGCGAGAGCATGAGCGAGCTGCACATCCCCGCGGGGACCTCGGCGCAGGCCCCCTACGACACCGTCATCGACCCCGGAGAGCGCGAGGACTGGGTCCACACCGGCCTGCGCGTCCTCGCGCTCGAGCCGGGAGGCTCCGCGCGCCTGGGCACCGGCCGCACCGAGATCATGGTGGTGCCGCTCGGCGGCTCCTGCAGCGTGCAGGTCTCCGACCGCGACGGCGACCACGAGTTCGAGCTCGCCGGGCGCAGCGACGTCTTCGCCTCGGCGACCGACGTGGCCTACGCGGGCATCGAGTCCACCCTCACGGTGCGCAGCGCGCAGGGCGGCCGCTTCGCCCTCGCCATCGCGGTCGCGACCTCCTTCCACCCCGCGGCCCGCGTGGCCGCCCAGGACGTCCCCGTGGAGGTCCGCGGCGGCGGGAACATGACCCGTCAGGTGCGCAACTTCGGCACCGTCGGCTCCTTCGACGACTGCGACTCGATCATCGCCTGCGAGGTCATCACGCCCGGCGGCAACTGGTCGAGCTACCCCGCCCACAAGCACGACGAGACGGTCGAGGACCCGGAGCGTCCCGAGTCCGAGCTCGAGGAGATCTACTACTACGAGATCCAGGACGCGCCCGACGGCGGCCCCGGCTTCGGCTACCACCAGACCACCCAGGCCGACCCCGAGCGTCCGATCGAAGTGCTCGTCGAGGTCCGCAGCGGCGACGTCGTGCTCGTGCCCCACGGCTGGCACGGCCCGTGCGCCGCGGCGCCCGGCCACGCCATGTACTACCTCAACGTGATGGCCGGTCCCGGCGCCGAGCGGGCCTGGAACATCACCGACCGTCCCGACCAGACCTGGGTGCGCGGCACCTGGGACGAGCTCGGCCCCGACCCGCGCCTCGTCGAGGGCGCCGACGGGGCCTGACGGCCCGTCCCGCGCCTCCCGTCGGCCCCGCTCCCGCGCCGCCCTCATCCGTCCCGTTTCGAAGGAGAGACCCCATGAGCACCACCCCCAGCACCTCCGCATCCCTCCCGGCCGACGTCCGCGTCGGCGTCATCGGCGTCGGCCAGATGGGCGCCGACCACGTCACCCGCATCCGCGACCGCATCAAGGGCGCGCGCGTGAGCGTCGTGACCGACTACTTCACGGACAAGGCCCAGGAGATCGCCGACACCGTCCCCGGCGCGCGCGTGGTGGACACCCCCGAGGAGCTCATCGCCGCCGACGACGTCGACGCCGTGCTCATCGCGAGCCCCGGGAAGTTCCACCGCGACCAGGCGATCGCCTGCATCGATGCCGGCAAGCCCGTGCTCTGCGAGAAGCCGCTCGCGATGAACCCCGAGGACGCCTTCCAGGTGGTCGCGGCCGAGAAGGCCTCGGGCGGCCAGTACCTCTCGCTCGGCTTCATGCGCCGCTTCGACCGCGGGTACGCCGAGCTGCATGACGCGATCTCCTCGGGCGAGCTCGGCGAGATCAGCATCGTCAACTGCAAGCACCGCAACGCGACCACGCTGCCGGGCTTCGTCGACTCGATGATGGTGTACGACTCCGCCGTCCACGAGGTCGACGCGATCCACTACTTCCTCGACGAGCCGATCACCGCGGTGCAGGCGGTCCTGCCCGTCCCCGGCCCGCGGGCCGACGAGGGCCAGCACGACCCGATGCTGCTGCTGTTCCGCACGGCCTCGGGCCGCATCGTCACCGACGAGCTCTACGTCAACACCTCCTCGGGATACGAGGTGCGCACCGAGGTGCTGGGCTCGAAGGGCATCGCCACCATCGGCCAGGAGTCCGGCCGCGTCACCACCCACCTCGAGGGCTCGCGCTGGGGTGGGGAGATCCCCGGGGACTTCCGCCCCCGCTTCATCGACGCCTACGACGCCGAGGTCCAGGCCTGGATCGCCGCCGTCGCCGGCGGCACCAACGTCGCCGAGCGCTCGGCCCGCGCGTGGGACGGCTACCTCGCCGCCGCCGCGTGCGAGGCCGCCGAGAAGGCGCTCACCGCCGACGGGTTCGTCCCGGTCGACACGCGCGAGCGTCCCTGAGCCCCTCCCCGCCCTGACGCTGTCCCAGGAGGACGACGATGTCTTCACCCCGCTCCGAGCTGCCCGACGGGCACGTCCCGACCACCGGCGAGATCCCGACCCTGGTCTCGCGGATCTCCGCCTCCGGCCGGCGTCGCGGCCCGCTGGTGATCGCGGCCATCGCGACCATGGGCTCCCTGCTGTTCGGCTACGACACGGGCGTCATCGCCGGCGCCCTGCCGTACATGCATCTGCCCACCGCCGCCGGCGGCCTGGGGCTGAGCGCCGCGGAGGAGGGTCTGGTCACCTCGCTGCTCGCCTTCGGCGCGGCCGCGGGGGCGCTGCTGGGCGGACAGCTCAACGACCGGATCGGCCGGCGCCGGGCGATCATGCTGCTGGCGATCCTGTTCGTCGTCGGCACGCTGGGCTGCACGTTCGCCCCGAACGTCGCCGTGATCGCGCCCTTCCGCTTCATCCTCGGCATGGCCGTCGGCGGCGCCTCCTCGACCGTCCCGCTGTATCTCGCCGAGGCCGCGCCCAAGCGGATCCGCGGGCCGCTCGTGGCCGTCGACCAGTTCATGATCGTCTTCGGCCAGTTCGTCGCCTACTCGCTGAACGCCGTCATCGCCCACATGCACTCGGCCCCGCAGGCCGTCGTCGAGAACGACCCCTCCGGCGCGTACCGGCCGGGGGAGACCGTGTCCTGGGACGTGCTCCAGCACATCGAGGGCGTGGTGGTCTCGAGCGGCAACGGCGAGGCCTGGCGGTGGATGCTCGTGCTCGCCACGATCCCCGCGATCGTGCTCTGGGTGGGCATGCGGGTGATGCCGGAGTCGCCCCGCTGGTTCGCCGCGAACAAGCGGTACTACGAGGTCATCGGGACCCTGAAGGCCCTGCGCGATCCCGCCAAGGACGATGTCGCCGACGAGGTCGTCGAGATGGTCGAGCTCGAGGAGAAGCAGTCGACGCAGGTCGAGTGGACGCTGCGGCAGGGCTTCCGGCGGCGCTGGGCGCGCCGGCTCATCCTCATCGGCATCATGCTGGGGATCTTCGACCAGCTCACGGGCATCAACACCGCCATGTGGTACATGCCCACGATCCTCGGCGCGGCCGGCTTCTCCACGGCCGACGCGATCACCCTGAACGTCGTCACGGGCGCCGTCTCCGCCGTCGGCTCGGCGGTCGGGCTGTACGTCGTCTACCGCTTCGCCCGTCGGCACGTGGGCATGGCCCAGGAGCTCGGCGTGGCGATCGCCCTGTTCGCCCTCGCCGCGCTCTTCCACTTCGGGGTCGAGCCCCACATGAGCGCCGACGGGTCGATCGCGGACACCATCCCCACCCTCGTGCCGTGGCTGATCCTGGTGGTGGTCTCCCTGTTCGTCTTCGCCAAGCAGGCCGGCACCGTCACCTGGGTGCTGCTCGCGGAGATCTTCCCCGCGAAGATCCGCGGCGGCGCGCAGGGCATCTCCGTGGGCACGCTGTGGCTGTTCAACGGCATCGTCGCGGCGGTGTTCCCCTCGATGATGGCCGGTCTCGGCGGCGCGAGGACGTACCTCGTGTTCGCGATCATCAACGTCATCGCCTTCCTGTTCTACTGGCGCGTCGTCCCCGAGACCCGCGGGGTCTCGCTCGAGGAGTTCGAGGAGCGCTACCAGGCCGCCCACGGGGAATGACCCGCGGGCACGCGGAGGCCGCGGCGGGGACCGGGACCCGGACGACCCCGACCCCGCCGCGGCGCCGCACACCCTGTGTACATTTGTCCGGACACGCGGCGCCGCAGCCGCGCACGAGGAGGAGACGTCCATGACCGCGGATCCCGCGCGCCCCACCGAGCTGAGCATCCCGATCGCGCGCGGCTCCTCCACCCCGCTCTACCTCCAGCTCTCCGCGGCGATCGAGGGCGCGATCCGCGAGGGCACCCTGGTGCCGGGCTCGCGCATCGAGAACGAGCTGCAGCTCGCCGGCCGCCTCGGCCTCTCGCGCCCCACGGTCCGCCAGGGCATCCAGGAGCTCGTGGACAAGGGGCTGCTTGTGCGCAAGCGCGGGGTGGGCACCCAGGTCGTCGAGTCCCAGGTCAACCGTCCGGTGGCGCTCACCTCCCTGTACGACGACCTCGCGCGCGAGGGCAAGCATCCGCGCACCGAGGTCCTCGAGTACCGGATCGGACGGCCCACGGCCGAGGCCGCGGGGCGCCTGCTGCTGGACACCGGGGAGCTCGTCCTGGACCTCATGCGCGTGCGCTATGCGGACGACGAGCCGCTGGCCGTCATGCGCAACACCCTGCCCGAGCGCATCGCCCCCAGCCGCGAGGACCTGCTCGAGAAGGGCCTGTACGCGGCGCTCCGGGAGCGTGGGATCGCCACGGCCGTCGGCCATCAGAGGATCGGCGCGATCACGGCCGACGAGGAGAACGCGGCCCTGCTGGGGGAGACCGTGGGCGCGGCGCTGCTGACCATGGACCGCAAGTCCTTCGCGAACGACGGCGCCGTCATCGAGTACGGCCACCACGTCTACCGCGCCTCGCGCTACTCCTTCGAGGTCACGCTCGTCGACGGCTGAGCGGCCGGCCCGAGGTCGCCCGCGCGCCCCGCCGCGCCGAGGCGGATCGGCACGAACGCGAGCAGCCCCAGCGCGATCACGACGATGATCCCGAGGATGCCCATGCGCGTGTCGTGGAACAGCCACACGGTGAGAGAGAACGCCGCGGTGCCGAGGAAGCCGAGCGCGCGCCCGGTGGTCGCGTAGAGGCCGAAGTTCTCCGTCTCGTGCCCGGGCTCCGAGAGCCGCGTGAGCAGGTTCCGCGAGGAGGACTGCACGGGCCCGACGAACAGGCAGATCGCGAGCCCCGCGACCCAGAACACGATCTGCGCGTCGATCGCGAAGACCACCAGGCCCAGCACCACGATCGCCGCGCAGCCCGCGATGATCACGGCCCGCGAGCCCACGCGGTCGTCGACCCGACCGCCCACGAACACGCCGATGCCGGCCACGAGGTTCGCGGCGATCCCGAAGACGATCACCTGCACGGTCGAGAAGCCGTAGGCGTTGGCCGCGAGGACGCCGGCCACGGAGAACACCGCGCCGAGGCCGTCGCGGTAGATCGCGGAGGCGACGAGGTAGGCGAGGGTCACGGGCTCCTCGCGGAAGGCCCGGATCACGCGGCGCACGATGGTCGCGTACCCCTGCCACGGCGTCCAGCGGACGCGGGCGCCGCCGGCGCCAGGGGTCCCGTCGGCCGGGATCCGGCCCTCGAGCCCGGCCCTGCCGCGATGCCGCGGCGCCCACAGCATGAGGGGGAGGGTGCCCAGCAGGATCCAGACGGCGACGAACAGCGGGATCGCCCGCAGGTTCCAGCCGTCGTCCCCCGTGATGCCGAGGATCCCCGTCCCCGGCATCACGAACAGCACGAGGACCAGGCCCAGGCACACGATCGATCCCCAGTAGCCGACCGCCCACGCGGTGCCGGAGACGCGGCCGCGGTCGGCGGGCGTCGAGATCTCCGGCAGCACGGAGTTCACGAAGACGCCGGCGAGCTCGGAGAAGACCACTCCCAGCGCGATCAGCGCCGCGCCCAGGGTGAGGAAGGCGGGGTCCCTGGCGATCAGCGGCATCAGCGCCACGGTCACCACGGTCGCGAGCGTCGTGACGCGCAGCAGGGTGTTGCGCGCCCCGCCGGAGTCGGCGAGGTTCCCCAGCAGCGGGGCGAGCAGGGCGATCGCGACCGCGCCGGCCGCCTGCCAGGAGGTGAGGACCTGGGAGCCGTGGTCCTGGGCGGCCTTGAGGGCCTCCTCGCCCACGGCGCCCTGGGTCGCGACCGCGTTCGTCACGTAGGTCGCGAACACGAAGGTGAGGATCACGGAGCTGAAGGCGGACATGCCCCCGTCCCAGAGGGCGAAGGAGACCTTCGCCCTGCGTCCCCCGCGCGCGGGGGACGAGTGGACGGAGGAGGAGGCGGGCCCGGACGGGCCGGGAGCGACGGACCCAGCGGTGGGGGAGGCCATGGGAGCACTCTAGGGGGCGCGCCGCGCCGTATTCCCGATCCGTCTGCGGATCGGTGCGGGATGCCCGACATCCCAAGGCCCAGCGGCGCCCCAGGGCGAACAGATAAAATGTTCATGATCCCCCGCCCCCACCACGGACGGAGAGCGTGTGCTCCTTGTGCTCGTCGCCCACCTCGCAGCCGCCCTCCTGGGCCCGGTTGCAGTGCGCGCGATCGGGCGCAACGCGTTCTATCCGCTCGCCGTGGTCCCCGCGCTCAGCGCGGTCTGGCTCGCGAGCATGTCCCCGGCCCAGCTCGCCGAGGAGCCCCGCGTCGAGTCGGTCCCCTGGATCCCACAGCTCGGGATCTCCCTGACGTTCCGGCTCGACACGCTCAGCTGGGTGATGGCGCTGCTGGCCACCGGGATCGGCACCCTCGTGCTGCTCTACTGCGCCCGCTACTTCAAGGACACGGAGCCGGGGCTGGGGCGCTTCGCGGGCGTGCTCACCGCCTTCGCCGGGGCGATGGTGGGGCTGGTCCTGGCCGACGACGTCATGGTGATGTTCGTCTTCTGGGAGCTCACCACGATCTTCTCCTACCTGCTGATCGGCCACTACGCCGAGAAGCAGGCCTCGCGCCGCGCCGCGATCAACGCGCTGATCTCGACGACCGCCGGCGGGCTCGCGATGTTCGTCGGCCTGCTGATGCTCGGCGAGCGCGCGGGCACCCTCAGCCTCGCGGGGATCGTCGAGGACCCCATGTGGCGCGCGCCCGATGCCTTCCTCGTGACCGCCCTGCTGCTGATCACCGCGGGCGCCGCGAGCAAGTCGGCGCTGCTCCCCACGCACTTCTGGCTGCCCGGGGCGATGGCGGCCCCCACGCCCGTCTCCGCCTATCTGCACGCGGCGGCGATGGTGAAGGCGGGCGTCTACATGGTGCTGCGGCTCGACCCCGCGATCGCGCACGTCCCCTCCGTGGGGACGGTGATCGCGGTGCTCGGCGCGGCGACGATGCTGCTGGGCGGATGGCGCGCCCTGCGCCAGACCGACATCAAGCTGCTGCTGGCCTACGGGACCGTCTCCCAGCTCGGCTTCCTGATGGCCGTCGCCGGCATCGCCACCCCCGATGCTGCCCTCGCCGCGACCGCGATGCTCGTCGCCCACGCCGCCTTCAAGGCCCCGCTGTTCATGGTCGTCGGCATCATCGACAAGAAGTTCGGCACCCGCGACCTCCGCATGCTCTCGGGGGTGTGGCGGGTCGCGCCCGTGGTCGCGGCGATCGGCGTGCTCTCCGCCGCCTCCATGGCGGCGGTCCCGCCGCTGCTGGGCTTCGTCGCCAAGGAGGCCATCTTCACGGCGCTCTGGGAGGGCGGGACGGGGCAGCGCGTGCTGCTGATCGCCCTGGTCGTCGGGTCGATCCTCACCGTCGCCTACTCGTGGCGCTTCGTCGTCGGCGCCTTCGGCCGCGCCGGCGGCGCACCGCCCGTGCGGGCCGTGCGGATCCCCTGGGGGTTCTGGGCGCCGCCGGCGGTCATCGTCGCCGCGAGCCTCGCCCTGCCGTTCGCGAGCCACCCGTTCGAGGAGGTCCTGCGCGGCTTCTCCGAGACGGTCCCCGCGCTGGGGGAGCACGCGGAGCACGGGGCAGTGCACCTCACGATGCTCCCGCACCTGGGCGTGCCGCTCGCGCTCAGCGGTCTCGCCCTCGGGCTGGGCGCCGTGCTCGCCGTCCTCGCCCGCCCGCTCGAGCGCCTCCAGCGCGCGGTCTCCCCGCAGCGCTGGACCGACGGCCGGATCGGGGTGCTGCTCGACGCCGAGCGCGGCTTCCGCGCGATCATGCGCGCGGTCGACGGCCTCGCCATCCTCGTCACCCCGCTCTACCAGAGGGGCTCGCTCCCGTTCACCCTGGGCACGATGCTGGTGGTGACCATCGCCCTCGCCGCGCCGATCCTGATCTGGCAGAACCCGCTGCCGGACAACCTCGTGCCCTTCGTGACGCCCGTCGAGGTGCTGCTGCTCGTGGTCGCGGCCGTCGCCGCGATCGGCGCGGCCCGGGCCCGCCGGCGCCTGCGCGCGGTCTTCCTCATCACCGTCACCGGCTACGTGGTGGCCCTGTACTTCCTGCTCGCCGGCGCCCCGGACGTCGCGATGACCCAGGTGCTCGTGGAGACGATGATGACGGTCGTGCTCGTGCTCGCGCTGCGCCGGCTGCCCGTGTACTTCTCGCGCCGGCCGCTGGACCTGGACCGCTGGGTGCGGTGGGCGATCGCGATCGGCACCGCCGCCGCCATGTGCGGCGTCGCGGTCTACGCGGCGGCCGCGCGCACGCAGTCGCCGCTGGGCAAGGACCTCATCGAGGCCGCGTACACCATCGGGGGCGGCCACAACGTCGTCAACGTGACCCTCGTGGACGCCCGCGTGTGGGACACCTTCGGCGAGATCTCGGTGCTGCTCGTGGTCGCCACCGGCGTCGCTTCCCTGATCTTCGTGACCCGCCGCGAGCAGGCGATCTCCCGGGTGAGCAGCCTGCGCACCGGCCGCACCATCTGGAACCGGCGGATCGACGGCGAGCTGCCGCGCAACCTCCTGGAGTTCGACACCCGGCCCGAGGACGTGGCCGGCAACCGCTGGCGCACGTGGCTCTCGGCAGGGCGCACGCTGGCCCCGCAGCGGCGCATGGTGGTCCTCGAGGTCATCACCCGGCTGTCGTTCCCGCTGATGATGATGTTCTCGGTGTACCTGCTGATGGCCGGGCACAACCATCCCGGCGGCGGCTTCGCGGGCGGGCTGGTCGCGGGCATCGCGCTGACCCTCCGCTACATCGCGGGCGGCCGCTACGAGCTCTCCGAGGCGGCGCCCGTCCAGGCGGGCCTGGTGCTGGGCGTCGGCATGGCGACGGCCGTGCTCGCCGGGGTGGTGCCCGTCGCCTTCGGCGGCAGCGTGTTCTCGACCGCGACGCCCGTGCTCCACGTCCCCGTGCTCGGCGAGGTGCACCTGCCCACGGCGCTGCTGTTCGACATCGGGGTGTACCTCGTGGTGATCGGGGTGGTCCTCGACATCCTGCGCAGCCTGGGCTCCCAGATCGATCTCCATCAGGAGGCCGAGGACGGATGACCGTGAGCCTCGCCCTCGTCCTCACCGCAGGTGTCCTCATCGCCTGCGGCGTCTACCTCGTGCTCGAGCGCACCCTGACCCGCATCATCCTGGGCTTCGTGCTGCTCGGCAACGGGGTGAACCTCCTGTTCATCCTCGCCGCGGGGCCGTGGGGCTCGCCGCCCTTCGAGGGGTCCGACGACCCGGAGCGGATGACCGATCCGCTGCCCTTCGCGATGGTGCTCACGGCGATCGTCATCACCCTGGGGGTGACCGCGTTCGTGATGGCGCTGGCCTACCGGGCCTGGCAGCTGTTCGGCCACGACGAGGTGCCCGACGACGTCGAGGACCGCCGCGTGCTGCGCCGCTCCCGCGCCCGCACCGGGCAGGGCATCGAGGTGGGCTGGGCCGACGCCCTCGACGAGGACGCCCGGCGCGGCGCCCTCCAGGCGTCCCAGGGTCTGCGCGCCCCCGAGGAGGAGGAGAACCCGCTGGGAGAGGACCTCACGGGCGATCAGGACGTGCCGCAGGACTACACGGAGGCCGACGAGGCCGAGGACCAGCCCGAGGACCAGACCGAGAACCAGCCCGAACACCCGACCGAGGATCAGGAGGACCGCGCATGAGCGTCGCCCTGCTCCTCGCCCTGCCCGTGGTGCTGCCGCTCGGCGGCGCCGCGTTCACCCTGATCCTGCGCCACCACGCCGTGCTGCAGCGCGCGGTCTCCACGACGACCCTGGTCGCGATCCTCGCGGTCGCCCTCGCCATCGGCTACCGCGTCACCGTCGACGGCACGCTCGTGCTGCAGATCGCGAGCTGGACCCCGCGCCTGGGGATCGTGCTGGTCGCCGACCGGCTGACGGCCCTCATGCTCGTCGTCTCGAGCATCGTCACCCTCGCCGTGCTCGTGTACTCCAGCGCGCAGTCCGTCAGCGAGAACACCGAGCGCACTCCTGTCGCGATCTACCATCCGACCTATCTGGTGCTGGTCGCCGGCGTCTCCAACGCCTTCCTCGCGGGGGATCTGTTCAACCTCTACGTGAGCTTCGAGATCCTGCTGGCCGCGAGCTACGTGCTGCTCACCCTGGGCGGGTCCGCGAGCCGTATCCGCGCCGCGACCACCTACGTGATCGTCTCGCTGCTGAGCTCGGTGATCTTCCTGGCCGGCATCGCCGCGGTGTACGCGGCGGTGGGCACGGTGAACCTGGCCGAGCTGGCCGTGCGCCTGGACCAGCTGCCGGACTCCACGCGCATGGGGCTCGAGCTGATGCTGCTGGTCGCCTTCGCGATCAAGGCCGCGATCTTCCCGCTGAGCGCGTGGCTGCCCGACTCGTACCCGACGGCGCCCGCGCCGGTCACGGCCGTGTTCGCGGGGCTGCTCACGAAGGTCGGCATCTACGCGATCATCCGGCTGGAGACCCTGCTGTTCCCGGCCTCGCAGCTGGAGACCCTGCTGCTCGCGGCCGCCGGGGCGAGCCTCGTGATCGGGATCCTGGGCGCGGTCGCGCAGACGGACCTCAAGCGCGTGCTGTCCTTCACCCTGGTCTCGCACATGGGCTTCATGCTGTTCGGCATCGGCGTCACCACCCGCCTCGCGATCGCCTCGACCATCTACTACGTCGCCCACCACATCACCGTGCAGTCGACGCTGTTCCTGGCCGCCGGGCTCATCGAGCACCGCGCCGGCACCACGAACCTGGGGCGCCTGGGAGGTCTCGCGAAGGCCGCGCCGCTGCTCGCGATCATCTTCTTCGTGCCCGCGATGAACCTCTCGGGCATCCCGCCCTTCTCCGGCTTCCTGGGCAAGGTGGGTCTCGTGGAGGCAGGCATCGCGCGCGGCAACACGGCCTCGTGGATCCTGGTCGTGATCAGCGTGGTGACGAGCCTGCTCACGCTGTACGCGATCGCGAAGATCTGGAACCGCGCGTTCTGGCAGAAGGCGCCGCAGGGCGCGGACATCGAGCGGGACGGCGAGAGCGTGCCGGCCCTCATGTACGGCGCGACCGGGGCCCTCGTCGTGGTCTCGCTGCTGCTGACCGTGCTCGCCGGACCGCTCATGCACTTCGCCGACGAGGCGGCCCGCTCGGTGCTGGACCGCAGCCCCTACGTGAGCGCGGTGCTCGGCGACGACGCGGCCGACCAGCTCGCCTGGCGCATCGGCGACGACGGCACGCGGGTGGAGGAGCGATGAGGGGGATGCTGCGCGAGCTGCCGAGCCGCTGGCTGGGCCTGCTGGTCGCGACCGTGTTCTGGTGCCTGCTGTGGGGCGGCTTCTCGGCGTCCGACGTGCTGGGCGGCCTGGTCGTCGCCGTGCTCGTCTACGTGCTCTTCCCGCTGCCGTCGATGGCGCGCGAGGTGACGGTGCGCCCGCTCGCCTTCGTGTGGCTGGTGGCGCGGTTCCTGTGGGACATGACCGTCTCGGCGGTGCAGATCGCCTGGTGGGCGGTGCGGCCCGGCCCGGAGCCGCCCACGGCCGTGATCGCCGTGGAGCTCGCCTCCCGCTCCGACCTGTTCCTCACCTTCACCGCGGCGCTGTCCACGCTGATCCCCGGGTCCGTGGTCGTCGAGGCGCAGCGCGCCACGGGGACCCTGTTCCTGCACGTCATCGGCGTGGGCGACGAGGAGGGCGCCGAGCAGGCGCGCGAGCGGGCCCGGCGCCAGGAGCTGCGCCTGCTGCGGGCACTCGCCCGCGGCGAGGTGCTCGAGGGGGCGGGGCTGCGATGATCGCCGGGAACGCGGACGCGCTCGACGTGGTGCTGATGGTGATCGCGGGGATCCTCGCGCTCGCCGCTCTGCCGGCCGTGCACCGGATGATCGTCGGCCCGACGATCCTGGACCGCGCCGTCGCCTCGGACATGCTCATCGTCCTGGTGGTCGCGGGGATGGCCCTGTACACGGCGGCGACGGGGACGAGCTACGCGGTGGCGCCGATGCTCGGGCTGACCGCGCTCGCCTTCGTCGGCACGCTCGCCGTCGCCCGCTTCGTCTCCCGCGACCGGGTCAGGTCCGGCGTGGCCCGCCCGCCGGAGGACCCCGACGCGCTGCAGTCGGACACGCTCTCCTCGGACCCGCCCAGCGCGGAGGCCGCCGACGCGGAGGGCACGGACGCCCAGGGCGCCGTCGAGGAGGCGGTCGACGCCGCGGGTGCCGGGGCGGAGCCGGATGCCGCGGAGCGCGTCGCGGCGGAGTCCGGTGCGGACGCGGGCGGCGAGGAGGCCGACGAGGCCCCGGTGGCCCGTGCCCCGTTCACCGACGACGGCCCGGGTCCGCGCTCTGCCGCGCATCCCGTCGGCCCTCACGCCGTCGCGGGAGGCGCGGCGCCGCGGCTGCCGGGCCCGGCCGCCGGCTCCCACTCCTCCGGCCTCGACGTGCACGAGGCCGACGACGGCGCCGAGGAGCCCGGGCCGGGCGCCCCGGGACTCGACGGCCGCGGCGGCGAGTTCGGGGGTGAGGACCGATGAGCGCGATGGACGTGATCGGACTGGGGCTCATCGCGCTCGGCGCGCTGTTCGCCCTGGTCGCCTCGATCGGCCTCGAGCGCTTCAGCGACGTGCTGCGGCGCATGCACGCCGTCTCCAAGCCCCAGACCGTCGGCCTGCTGCTCGTCCTCGCCGGGACGGCTCTGATCGCCGGGAGCTGGACGATCGCCGGTTCGATGCTGCTGGTGATGCTCGCGCAGATGGCCACCGTGACGGTCTCGAGCACGATGGTGGGGCGGGCCGCGTTCCGCCGCGGCTTCGTCTCCGGCAGCGCCTACACGATCGACGAGCTCACCCCGCGCCTCGCGGCGACGTTCGACGAGGACGACGACGAGGACGGCTTCGTCGACGAGACCCAGGGCCCGCACCTGGGGGAGGAGGAGCACCCCGAGCGCTTCCCCGAGAACGTGGTGGGCGGCGCACACGAGCACGCGGACCTCTCGAACCTCTCGAACTGGGACGAGCCCGAGGACGAGAGCGGCCCCACCTCGCTGGACCTCGACATCGACCTCGAGGACGAGACCGAGAAGGAGCTCGAGGACGTCGTCGAGCGGCGCGGCCGCAACGAGGACGGCATCTGAGGGCAGGGCTCGTCCGGGCGTCCGCTCAGTCCGGCCGGCGCATGTCGAACCGCTGCGCACGATCGATGCCGAAGTACGCCGTGGGCCCGCCGCCGCGCAGCACCGGGTCGGCCGCGACCGTGTCGAAGACGCCGTCCACCAGGACGGACTCCTCCAGGTGCACGCCCACGACCTCGCCCACGGTGAACCACGAGCCCGAGGGGCCGCCGGCCGAGGTCCGCAGGTCGATGATCTGCGTGACCCTGCACTCGAAGCTCACGGGTGAGGCGGCCACTCGTGGGGCCCCGACCTCGATCGAGGGGGCGGTGACGATGCCCGCGGTGTCGAACTCGTCGACCTCGGCGGTGGTCGACGTGGCGTTCATCTGCTCGGCCTGCGCGCGCGAGACCAGGTTCCAGGTGAACTCCCCGGTCGCCTCGCAGTTGGCCACGGTGTGCTTCCAGCCGTTGCTGGAGAAGCCGACCAGCGGGGGCCGGTAGTTCAGGGCGTTGAAGAACGAGTACGGCGCGAGGTTCCTCCCGCCGTGCGCGTCGACGGTGGCGATCCACCCGATGGGCCGCGGTGCCACGATGGCGTTGAACGGGTCGTGGGGGAGCCGGTGCCCCTCGGACGGGCGGTAGAAATGTGTCACCCGGCCATTCCAGCACGTCCAGCACGCGCGGGAGGCGTCGAGCTGCGCCGGCGGGAGCGCATGAGAAGAGGCCCTCACGCGTGCGCATGAGGGCCTCTGGGGGTGGCTCCGACCGGCGTCGATCCGGTGACCTTTCGAGTGAGAGGGGGTCCCTTCGCAGGTCTTCGCCGAGCGCTACCGGCTTCGCGACCGCAGGTCAGCGGCCCAATCGTCTACCAGGGCCTGCAGGTGTCCGCTGCTGAATGTGCGGAGTAGATGCGGACTCGCTGGGCCGCCCGCCCGGTCAGTGCGACGCCGCTCCGCGCCCGGCGCGGACCGCTGAGACGATCGCGTCGGCCACCCGGCCCACGAGGTCCTCGGCGTCGAGATCGCCCGCGAGGCAGGCCTTCACGGACTCGTCGTCCACTTCGACCTCCCGGCCGGCGACCCTGACGAAGATCCGGTAGAAGCCCTCGGGGTCGTGGCTTCCCACCTCCATCGGCGTCCACGGGTCCTCGACCCGTCGCGAGGCCGCGCGCACGGCGGCCCGGGCCACGTTGATGGAGGAGATGGTGAAGAACTCGCCGAGCGTGACGCCATCATCTCAGCCGCGGGCGACGGGCCGCTCTACGTTGTCCCCGTGGAGGAGACCGAGGCCACGGGTGGCCACTAGCGCCCCGGCCCGGCTCCGCCTCATCTCACGCGATGCAGTTGTCCCTGATCGATCTTCCAGACATCGTCGCAGACGGCGTCGATGTCGCCTTGGTTGTGGCTCGTCAGGAGAATGGTCCGCCCGTCCTCCTGGAGCTCGTGCAGGAGTGACCTGATGCGCTCGACGCTCGAGTCGTCGAGGCCGTTGAACGCCTCGTCCAAGATGATGAGCCGCTGATCTTCCATGAACGCCTGAGCGATCGAGAGTTTCTGCTTCATGCCCAACGAGTAGTTCCGCACCTTCTGCTGCGTGCCGGGGTTCAGGCCGACCTTCTCCATCGCCTCGGCGACCTGGTCCCGGGAGACCACGCGACGAATCCGGGCCAGGTCGAGAAGGTTCTCCATGCCGGTGAGGCCGCCGAGGTAGGCGGGCCGGTCGATCACGGCGCCGACCTCGGTCGGGAAGTCCGCGTGCGAGCTCTTGAGGCTGGCATCGAGCTTGATGTCCCCGGAGTCGGGGCGCTGCAGCCCGACGATCATCTTGAAGAGAACGGACTTCCCCGTACCGTTCGGTCCCTGCAGGCCGCAGATCCTGTTCTCGAGAACATCCATCGACGCGGAGTTGAAGACCTCGGCACCGCGAAACGACTTAGAAACACCTTCGATGGCCACCATCGTCTGCTCCACGCGCATGCACTCCTTGACTCTTGTAGGGATCGACCGTCCGGTCGAATCGGATCGGCGCTCAACTCACGTCGACCTCGGGCAGCCGCCCGAATTTTGAGAGCACCAGCAGCAACAACACGCTCGCAAGAGCGATTCCCGCCGCAGGGCCTGCGACCTGCACCGACGTCCACGCCCCGAGGAACCCGGACGCGGCGGGCCACGGCCAAAGCGGGTTCAGCGTCGGAAGCGTGGTCGCAACAATGATCACGAGGGCGAATGCGGCGGCCTGAATGCGCCCGCTCACCCAAACGCATGCGAGACAGAGGAGCATCGTCACCATGGAACTGGCCACGCCGCCGAGCCCGATCTTAGCCCAATCGGCCCACGAGGCAGGGGGGAGCCCGATAAGTGCTCCTATTGCGGCGCAACATAGCAGTAGGGCAGCGGTCGATACCGCCATCAGCTTCACATCATTGAAGACTTCCCGCACGATCACCCTGTACGCCGATCCGGTCCGCAACGCCACGAGCGAGAAGCGCGGAAGGACCCACCCCGACCACCGCGTGAGGGATACCAGCGCCAGGCCCTGCCAGACGACGACGGCATAGGCCCAGTAGGGGAATGAGAACCCCTCGGACGACGCGCCGTAGAAGATCGCCTCGGCAACGGTGGCCCCGGACGGGGCGCGCAGGAAGAGCAGGACCGTCAGCACGGCGACCGCGATGGCCCATATTCCGCGGGCCGAGCGGACGAAGTCGAGGAGCCCCGATTCTCGCCACGCCAAGTAGGCCCCGAGAACCACCAGTCCCGCTGCGGCATAGGCCAGAGCGGGGAAGGCCCAGAGGGGGATTCCTTGTGCTATCGCGTGCGCCGGCAAGAGGAAGGAGACCGGGTTCGCCACCGGGCCGAACGGCTGCACCCGGAACAGGACGGGCGGGAGAAGTATCGACAGCCCGGACGAGACCCGTTGAAGAGTGACCGATGCCCTCGCGACGAGGCTCAGCGCCGCCGCGAGCGCGGACAGGGCCCCGGACCAAGCGATCACCGGGACCAGGAGCGCGGCCAAGGCGGGGACGCCGGCCGAAGCGAAAGGTGCCAGGACCTGGGATCCGGAGGACTCGTCGGATGAGAGAGCGAACGAGCTCCACGCCAGCTGGAGCCCGTTGCCCCTGGAAACGATCGCCGACCCCAGAATCGCCCCGACGCCCGCCGCGACGCCCATCGCCGCCCCGCGTATCGCCTCCGAGAGCGCAGTGACCCACATCGAGCCCCTTCGTATGAGGCGCAGCGGGGAGAGCGAGCCGGCCTGCGACGAGATGCACACGATGAAGAGCGCGGGCCACAGGGCGTAGATCAGGGGGTACGGATCCTGGGAGGTCGCGATGACCGCCTCCCAGAAGGTGGCCCCCGAGCCTTCGGGAACCGACGAGAACGTCAGCCCGAACGCGATGTAGATCGCGGCCGATACCAGCAGGAAGATGCCGGCGTTGCGAGACAAGCTCGCGCTGGGGAGGGCGCGGGCGGCGCGGAGGGCGGCCCCGCGGTGCCGGACTCTATCGCGGTGCAGGTCGGAAGCGATCACTGCAGCGCTCGAGGTGCGCGCGGCGACCAGGTCGTGTAGACCACGATGCCCACGACCACGAGCACCATGATCCCTGTGGTCATCATGGGCTGAATGACGGGGCCCTGGATCAGGTCCGTGGGGAGCGCCGCATTGTCGGGCATGAACACTTCGAGCCGCGCTATAGCGAGCGCCGTGCCTATGAGGAACAGGACCGCCGGGCCCGCGATGATCGCGAGGAACGGGTTCCGCAGATGCATGGCGAGAGCTGCGAACAGCACCGAATACAGCGCGCCGTGGAACCCCACCCAGACGACGAGGAACAGCACGAAAACCCATACGCCCGGTTGGGCGAACTGGCTGAACGTCATCTGCTGCGTGAAGGGGTGCATCCGCTCGCCGGGCGAGTACGTGACCCATCCCGATCTGGGGACGACGACGAACGCCCAGAACGCGGCGAACGCGATAGACGCCCCGAATGCAAGAGCGCCGAACGCAGCCGGGCGCGCGACATGGGAAAGGGCGTACCGCACGCGGCCCCGCCGCGCCATGATCGGAAGCCACCCCAAGGAACGCGTTTCCTGAAGGACGACCGGAACGTAGAGCAGGGCGGCAAAGAA
Organism: Brachybacterium kimchii; assembly: GCF_023373525.1. NCBI lineage: Bacteria > Bacillati > Actinomycetota > Actinomycetes > Micrococcales > Dermabacteraceae > Brachybacterium > Brachybacterium kimchii. The sequence continues at coordinate 2,043,642 of NZ_CP097218.1, read as the reverse complement.
GGTGAAGAGGAGCGGAAGCGCGCTGCCCAGCGAGAACAGAAAGTAGTCGGAGGGGTCCGTGATGACGTAGTCCGACGCGGCGAAGGTCCCGTACACCGCCGGAGTGGCGATGATGAGGGCCGCTACGACCGCAGACGTTGCATAGCGCTTGATCATTGGTCCATTCGCAGACCTCGCCCCGGCGGTATTCTGCCTACCGGACCGGGGCGAGGTGGTATCGATCGTGTTCAGTTGCTCTTCCACTTCCCGGTGACCTGCACATCGACGCGGGTGAGGGCGTCGTTGCTGAACTGCACGCGGGCCTGCTTCCCAGCGCCGACGCCGTTGGGCAGATTCCGCGTCTCGCTGTCCGTGACGTCGCGGACCCACCCTCCGGTGCCCGAAGCGGCCTTCATGCGGGCGTCGACCTTGTAGTTGCCGCCGACGGAGCTACTCGCCAGCGACCCGGCTGTGCTCGACTTGCTCTTCGTCTGGTATCCGGTGTAGCCGCTCCCGTTGAACTTTCCGACGGTGGTGTTGCAGGAGCTGTAGCTGGTGCCCGCGTATGCCGCCGAGACTCCGGAGAGCGCGAGCAGGGCACCGCACGCGACTACGATCACGCGGCTCGAAATTTTAGTCTTCGCCATCTTCTTTCTGTCCCCTCATTTTTCTGTCCCCCCCCCATTTCGTTGGGTGCTCGTCAGTGAGAACGGTCACATTAGCTCGGGCGTCCTGGCGGGGTCAAGCCGGCCCCGGGAAAACCCACTCGGCGGCTAAAGCCTCGTGCAAGGAACGTCAACGGATGCAGGCGTGCCGCGATGGCGCGGCGGGGGCGCGGCCTTCAGGACGTCGAATCGGGTGAACTGGATGGTCGCCGCCTCGGGGTCCTTCTTCGCCAACTCGATGATGACCCTCAGCCTGAACTCGTACCGCGGATTGTCGATCACCTCGTCGCCAAGCGTCGCCGTGGCGAGCGGGTCGGCGGGCGCAAGCCGACCCACACTCCCGAGCAGGTGGCCCGCGCCATGCGCCTGTTCGACACGACCGAGCTGACCGGGCAGGAGATCGCCAACGCGGTCGGCATGGGCCGGTCGCGGATGTACGCGCTGATCGCCCGCGAGAAGGCCGCCCAGGGGGCGTGAGGCGGATCGTCCGCCCTCCCCGTCGGGCTCGGTCGGAATGTCCGTCGCGCCTCTTAGTCTGAGCGCATGGACGACCTCGGGCCCTACGGCTGGCTTCCGGACCGACACCTCGGCGCGGCGGCCGCCCTCGCTCACGCCGACGGGATCATCGGGCAGATCGGCGACCTCCTCTTCGTTTACGGGACCCAGCCGGACGGTCCTCTCCGACTCCAGGAGGTACCCGACGGTCAGGTGAGCCGGTCGGTGGTCGTCGGGATCGCCCCCGTCCCGCGTAAGGTCTCCCTGCTGGTGGCCGACGCCTTTGTCGTCCTGCGCGGAGCGCTGGAGCACACCCTCTTCGCCGAGGCCGAGTTCCTCAACGGCGGCACCCTGAGCAACACGGCCGCCCGCAACGTCGAGATGCCCGCCACGAAGACTTACGAGGACTTCACGAGGTGGGCGGACAGGCAGAGGCGCAACGGCGGGCCGAAGTCTCTGCGCGCCCGTGGGGTGCTGAATAGGCGGCTCGAGCCGCTGCAGCCGTTCAACCGCACCATCGGCACCGACGACCATCCTCTTGCCCGGCTGACCGCCTACACCAACCACTTCAAGCACCGCACTCCCGCCGTGACGGCCGTCCGCATGGGGGCGATGTACAGGGAACGCGACCGACCCCGTTCGGTACGGGGCCTCGAGCCGCAGCCGGAGGAGCCAATCAAGGTTGGCGATGTGATCGCGGAGAACCCGATCGGGCAGCAGGAGGTGTACACACTGTTCCCGACCGTCGGGGTGCACCTTCCCGGTAGCGATCGTTGGCCGCTCCTCATGCACGAGCTCGACGGAATCGCCGACTGGGTACGGCGGCAAGCGCTCCCGTGCCTCATCACGGGTGCCACGGTTCCGGGCGACTCGCTCCCGGCTCACTACGACATCTCGAAGCCCCACTCCGACGAGCGAGCGGCCGTCCAGTCTGGACGGGATGAGTCCGCGGCAGAGCTGTTTACGCGCCGACTCAAGGCGGAGAGCGTCCGACAGGACATGCCGGGCCTCCTCTGCGGAGCGGACCGAATCCTCCGCGGCGCGGGCCCCGCTCTCCGGGCCGAGGACGTGGCTGCCTGGGCGGCGCAGGTCTCGGACAAGGGGATTTTGGACCGGTGGTCGACTTTCCCCAGAGAGGGCGAGGTGGGCTACGACGTCGTCCAGCGCCGCTGGGACGTGCTCTGCTCGCTCCGGGGCGAGGCAGTCGAGTACGCGGAGTCGAGGACTTGATGAGCGCCGGCTGAACCTCCACGCGGACAAAGCGGGGCCCCGGCTGCACCAACGACCGGGGCTCTGCCCGTGTAGGTTCGCGCTGGTCATGTCACCAGTCGGAGTTCCCGTGCCAGCTCTGCTGCTCGTTCCAAGTTCGCGACGAGCTCATCGAGCAGGTCCTGGGAGCTGGGGGCGGGCTCGGCTTCCTGACCGTGATCGATGACGACCCAGCGGCGCGGCGAGTCCAGGCGCTCCACCAGATCATCGTCCATGAGGATCTGGTAGGCATTGCGCACGGTCTGGACACCATTGACGTCGAATCGATGTGAGATCTCGTTGATCGTGGGCATGAGTGCACCGGGAGGTCGATGAGCTACTTCGTCACGCAGCCACTCGGAGATCTGGATGTAGATGGGTGTCTTGGTCATGGCTGCTCCTCGAGTTGATGATCGTCCCTCTAATTAGAGGGAACATGATCACCATACGCTATCTCCTCGAACGCAGCAGGGCCCCGGCCGCACCAACGACCGGGGCCCTGCCCTTCTACGACGCGTCCTACCCGTGGTGCTCGCGGGCGGCGTCGGCGCTCTCGCGCAGCTTCGCGATGATCGCGCCCCGCTCCTCCGCGGGGACGGTCTCGAGGCCCACCTTGGTTAGCGAGTCCACGAACGCCTGCGTGAAGACCTCGACGTCCTGCCTGCGGATCGTGGCGGCGAGCAGCCCGCCGTCCTCGGCCACCCGGCGGGCGATCTCGGGGTCCTCGGCGATCCAGCGCTCGTGCCTGCGCCAGGCTTCGAACGCCTCGCCGACCGGCTCCGGGTCCGGCTTCGCGTTCTGGCACAGCTTCCGCATCTGAGCCTTCACGTCGTCGACGCCGTCGGCGGTGACCTTCTCCGCCTCCACGTCGCCGCCGCCGTGCAGGGTCGCGGTCGAGCCGGAGACCTCGAGGTCGGAGGTCCCGTACGGGCCGCCCCAGGGATCCACGCCGCCGTCCCAGACGACCTGGCCTTCCTTGACCCTGCCCGTGGCCTTGACCTTGGTCGGGGCGCGGCCAATGCAGACCACGTTCTCGTAGCTGAACTCGTCGCCGTCGATCACGTACCTCGTCAGCCATGGCCCGCCCACGTCGATCGGGTTGATCTGGTTGCCGTCGTTCGCCTTCAAGTACGTGGTGCCGGAGTCGGCCACGAGGTCCTCGCTCGTCAGGCGCGGGCCGGAGTCGTTGGCCCAGTAATCCGACTTGACCGGCCCCGTGGCCTTCTTGGACCCCTTGGCTGACTCGGTGGCCGTGGAGCCGTCGCCCTTCGAACCCTTCTGTGTGGTCGAGCCCGCGTCGGCCTGGACCTTCGGCTGGGCCGTAACCGTCACCCTCAGCCCCTCGTCCGGGATGTGGCTCTCGATCACGCAGCCGCTGAGCGCGAGCCCCACCAGGGCCAGCCCGGCCGTCGTGGCCACGATTCGCTTCGTCCCCATCACGCGCCCTCCTCTTCCTTGCTGTTCCCGACCGTGCTGATGCGCCTGCGCGACCCGTCGAACATGTAGCGCGAGCTGCGCGAGGTCCGCGAGGACCTGGGATACCCGAAGCTGTCCACCCACACTTTCCGCAAGACGACGGCGAACATGCTGGACCGGGCCGGGATGTCGGCCACGGAGATCGCGGCCTACCTCGGCCACGCGAACCCGTCCCTCACCCAGGACGTCTACATGAACACGCTGGCAGGCGACACCCGGGCTGGCTCGGTCATGGCGGAGGCGCTGTCCGGCGTCATCCAGTCGGGCTGAAAGTGATGGGTAGATGATGGGCCGCCGGCCTTCCCCGACCCCGGGAACGACGAAACCCCCGGGGTGACCGGGGGTTTCGTGTCCTGCTGGTGGCTCCGACCGGCGTCGATCCGGTGACCTTTCGATTTTCAGTCGAACGCTCTACCAACTGAGCTACAGAGCCGTGATCGCCGAGGGCGACCGAGGACAAGGCTAGCAGTCGGCGTGCGGTGCTCCCAACCGGGCGGCGCGGGTGAGAGGCATGCCACGGGGCGGCGCGTCAGGAGACCTGCACGATCGTCTTCCCGAGGTTCGCGCCGCGCAGCATCCCCAGGAAGGCATCGGGTGCGCTGTCCAGTCCCTCGTGGATGTCCTCGAGATAGCGGACCTGCCCGCTCGCGACCCAGCCGGTCATGTCCCGCAGGAAGTCCTCGAACATCGTGGGCGCGAACTCGCGCTGGATGAAGCCTCGCAGCGTCAGGCTCTTGCGCAGCACCGCCCCCATCAGCTCGCCGCTGCGGTCCGGCCCCTCGGGGAGGGCGGTCGCGTTGTAGCTCGCGGCGAGGCCGCACACGGGCACGCGCGCGAACTCGTTGAGGTGGGGGAGCACGGCGTCCCAGACGGCGCCGCCGACGTTCTCGAAGTACACGTCGATGCCGTCGGGCGCGGCGTCGGCGAGGTGGGCGCCGAAGTCTGGGGTGCGGTGGTCCAGCGCGGCGTCGAATCCGAGCTCCCGCATGCGCTCGACCTTGCGCTCGCCGCCGGCGATGCCCACCGCGCGCGCCCCGAGGACCCGCGCGATCTGTCCCACGGCCGAGCCCACCGGGCCCGTGGCCGCGGCCACGGCCACGGTCTCCCCGGGCTGCGGCCTGCCGATCGCGAGCAGCCCCGCGTAGGCGGTGAAGCCGGGCATCCCCAGCACGCCGAGCGCGGTCGTGACGGGCGCGCCCTCGGGATCGAGGCGGCGCAGGCCCTCCGCCGCCTCCACGCTGTACTCCTGCCAGCCGCCGTAGGAGAGCACCGTGTCGCCGGCGCTGAATCCGTCGGCGGCGGACTCGACGACCTCCGACACGGTCGCGCCCACGATCACGTCCCCGATCTCCATGGGGGCGGCGTAGGACTCGGCGTCGCTCATGCGCCCGCGCACGTACGGGTCGAGCGAGAGGAACCGTGTGCGCAGGAGGACCTGTCCCTCGGCGGGGGAGGGGACGTCCACCATGTCGTGCTGGTAGTCCGGGGCCGTGGGCTCTCCGTGCGGGCGCGCTGCGAGGCGGATGCGGTGGTTCTGGAGGTGCGTGCTCATCCTTCGAGCGTAGGACGCGCGCGCCGCTCGTGGGCCACCAGCGGGTGACGGCGGGAGATGCCGCACGACGTCCGGATGCGGACGCGACGGCCGAGACGGCGAGAGGCCCCGGAGCATCTGCTCCGGGGCCTCTCGTGCGGGGCGACCCTGACCGGGCTTGAACCGGCGACCTCCGCCGTGACAGGGCGGCACTCTAACCAACTGAGCTACAGGGCCATTCTCGTCGTCCGCGCTCTCGCGTTTCCGACCTGGACAACTCTACCGGACCTTTTCTGGGCCCTCGACCACTCGGCCTGTGAAACACCTCGCAGTGCCCGTTCCCGGTGCTCGCGGCGGTGGTCCCGACCCCGGATCCGGAGCCGTCCAGTCGTACCCCCAACGGGATTCGAACCCGTGTCGCCGGCGTGAAAGGCCAGTGTCCTGGGCCGCTAGACGATGGGGGCCCGGGGGAAGCATACCGATCGCCCCGCGACGGCCGCGACCGCCTTCCGGGGCGATGCGGCGTACGCGACATCGAGGGTGCTGAGGGAAGAAGCGGCCCCGCGAAATAGTTGACCTGTCAACGAACCGGCATCAGGCTGGGATCCCGCGGCACGAGGAGGAGAGCACATGGACCGGATCACGCTCGGCGTCGACACCTTCGGGGACGTCATGGTCGATGAGAAGGGGCGGACCCTCGGCGAGGCCGCGTCGCTCCGGCACGTCCTCGAGGAGGGGATCATCGCGGACCAGACGGGGCTCGACGTCTTCGCCGTCGGCGAGCACCACCGCGACGACTACGCGATCTCCGCCCCGGAGACCCTGCTCGCGGGCCTCGCCACGCGCACGCAGGACATCCATCTCTCGAGCGCCGTCACGGTCCTCAGCTCCGACGATCCCGTGCGCGTCTACCAGCGCTTCGCGACCGTGGACGCCCTCTCCGAGGGACGCGCCGAGGTCATCCTCGGCCGCGGGTCGTTCACCGAGTCCTTCCCGCTGTTCGGGTACTCCCTGGAGGACTACGAGGTGCTCTTCGAGGAGAAGCTCGGCATGTGGATCGAGCTCATGAAGGAGCAGCCCGTCACCTGGTCCGGGAGCACGCGTCCCGGCCTCCAGGATGCGCAGGTCCACCCGCGCACCGACCACGAGGGCGGGATCCCCACCTGGATCGGCGTCGGCGGCTCCCCGCAGTCCGTCGTCCGCACCGCCGCCCACGGCCTTCCTCTCATGCTCGCGATCATCGGCGGCGAGCCCCAGCGCTTCGCCCCGTACGTGGACCTCTTCCACCGCGCGGCCGACCAGCTCGGCGTCCCGCGGCAGCAGGTCGGCATGCACTCCCACGGGCACATCGCCGCCACCGACGAGCAGGCCCTCGAGGAGTACTGGCCGGCGTACCGGGCCCACAACGCCCGCCTCGGCGCCGAGCGCGGCTGGCCCGCCATGACCGAGGAGCACTTCCTCCAGGAGGTCGAGCACGGCGCGCTGTACGTGGGCTCTCCCCGCACGGTCGCCGAGAAGATGGTGCGCAACATCCGCGCCCTGGACGTCCAGCGCTTCGACTTCATCTACACCGCGGGGCAGAGCCTGCCCTCGCTGCGCCGCCAGTCCGTCGAGCTCTACGGGTCGCAGGTGGTGCCGATGGTCCGCGAGATGCTCGCCGAGTCCGAGCGATCGGGCGAGGACGGAGCGGCATGAGCGCGGACAGCGCAGGGTCCTCCGCGCCGATCCGCACCCTCGGGATCCTCGGCGCGGGGAAGGTGGGCACGGTCCTCGCCCGCCGCGCGCTCGAGGCCGGGTACGAGGTGCTGATCTCCGGATCCGGGGACCCGGCGGCGATCGCCCTGATCACCTCGGTGCTCGCCCCCGGTGCGCGTGCGGTGCGCCCCGAGGAGGCCGCTCGCGACGCCGACGCCGTGATCCTCGCCCTGCCCCTGGGCAGGTTCCGCGAACTGCCGGCGGACGCCCTGCGCGGCGCGCTCGTGATCGACGCGATGAACCACTGGTGGGAGACCGACGGCATCAGCGAGGAGCTCGGCGGACCGGCCGCCTCCACGAGCGAGCTCGTCCAGGAGCATCTGGTGGAGGCCCGCGTCGTGAAGGCGCTGAACCACATGGGCTACCACGACCTCGACGAGAGGGCTCGCCCCGCCGGGGCACCCGATCGCCTCGCGATCGCGATCGCGGGAGCCCCGGCCGACGCCGACCGGACCGCGCGCATCGTCGACGCCCTCGGCTTCGACCCGCTCCTGATCGGCGACCTGCGCAGCGGCGTGCGGCTGCAGCCCTTCGCGGGCGCCTTCGGCGCGGCCGCCGACCGGGAGGAGCTCGCGCGCATCGTCGAGGAGTTCCCGCGCACCGAGCGCGGACGCGAGGTGCTCGCCGCGCTCGATGCCGCAGCGCTCGATCCCGCCGCGCTCGATGTCGCCCCGCTCGATCCCGCCCCGGGCGGCACGGGCACAGGCCGCAATGGTTCGATGAGCGCATGATCGCCATCACCCGCGAGGACTTCGAGGAGGCCGTCGACGACGCCCTCGACTCGCTCCCGGACGAGACCGCGCGCCTGATCGCCGAGTCGAACGTCGTGATCCTCATCGAGGAGGAGCCCGATCCCGCGCGCGACGGCCACCAGGCCACCGAGCTGCTGGGCATCTACCACGGCATCCCGCTGGACCAGCGCAGCGTCTTCGACAGCTACATCGAGCCCGATCGGATCCTCATCTTCCGCGGGCCCCTGCAGCGCGTGAGCGCGAGCCGCGAGGCGCTCGTCGCCGAGATCCGGGTGACCGTGCTCCACGAGCTCGGCCACCTGTTCGGTCTCTCCGAGTCGCGCCTGCACGAGCTCGGCTGGGGCTGAGCCGTCGGCGCCGCTCTCGGACGGCGAGCTCACTCAGGGGCGTCGAGGCCCTCGCTGAGCCCGGCCTCGTGGGCGATGATCGCGATCTGCACGCGGTTCGAGCAGTCGAGCTTCGCGAAGATCTTCGACACGTGCGCCTTCACAGTGGCCTCGCTCATGAACAGGCGCTCGCCGATCTGCGCGTTCGACAGCCCGGCGCCGACGGCCCCCAGCACCTCCGTCTCGCGCTCGGTGAGCTGATCCAGGCCGTCGTGCTCGGCGCTGCGCGTCCCGGGATTGGACTGCGAGAAGTGCGAGAGCATGCGACGGGTGACCGTGGGAGCGAGCATCGCGTCCCCCTGGGCGACCACGTGCACGGCGCGGATCAGGTCCTGCGGGGGAGTGTCCTTGAGCAGGAACCCGCTGGCCCCGGCCTCGAGCGCCTCGAAGACGTACTCGTCCATGTCGAAGGTCGTGAGCATGATGATCTTCGGCGGCTCCGACTGCGCGCACACCGCCCGCGTCGCGGCGATGCCGTCCATGCCCGGCATGCGCACGTCCATCAGCAGCACGTCGGGCCGGTGCTTCTGCACGAGCGTGACCGCCTGGTTGCCGTCGGACCCCTCGCCGACGACCTCGATGCCCCTATCCGCGCCCAGGATCATCGCGAGCCCCGCCCTCACCAGCGAGTCGTCGTCGACCAGGGCGATCCTCTTCACCCCGGTGCTCGCCGAGCTCTCGTTCACCCCTGCGGAATCGGCCACGGGATCACCGCCTTCACCTCGAAACGTCCGTCGTCCGTGGGGCCCGACGTGATCGTGCCGCCGGCATGCGTCACCCGCGTCTCGATGCCCGAGAGACCCATCCGCGCCCCGGGCAGATCCGTCGTGAACCCCTTCGGGAGCACATTACTGATCTCGATGAGCAGGTCGTCGCCCGGCTCGCCGATCAGCGCGATCCGCGCCCGCGTGTGCCGGGCGTGCTTGTGGATGTTCGTCAGCCCCTCCTGCACCACCCGGTAGGCGGTGCGGGCGAGGGCGTCGGGGACCGGGTCGTCGATGAAGTCGAACAGCTCGACCTGCACCCCGGCCTCCTTCGTCGACTCCACGAGGCGCCGCACGTCCTCCCAGGTGGGCTGCGGGTTCAGCGGGGCGGCCTCCTCCTCGCCGCGCAGCACGCCGAGCACCTCGCGCAGCTCGGAGAGGGCGTCGGCCGCGGTCTGCCGGATCAGCCCGGCCGAGCGCGAGACCTCCTCGCGCTCGAGGTTCTGGTTGACCTCGAGGGCGCCGGCCTGCAGCGCGACCAGCGAGATCTTGTGCGCGACGATGTCGTGCATCTCCCGGGCGATGCGCGTGCGCTCGGCACGCCGGGCGTCCTGCTCGGCCGTCGACCGGCGGTGCTCGGCCTCCTCCGCGCGCGCCGTGAGCTCCGCGAGCAGGTCGGCGCGGGCCCGCAGGTACATCCCGACGACCGCCGCGATCGCCGCGACCAGGCCGCTCACCAGCGCGCCCGCCACCGCGGGGCGCAGCGGGTTCGCGAGGTGGGGGAGCACGCCCGTGAGCACCGCGAGGGCCATCGCCCCGAGCGGCTGCCAGCGTCCCCGCAGGCGCCCGGCGAGCGCGAAGGAGGCGATCGCGAGCACCACCTGGGAGGCGCCCAGCACGTTGACCACGAGCACGAGCGGCAGCAGCCAGCGCCAGGTGCGGCGCCGCGCGAGCAGCGCGAGCCCCGCGAGGACGCCCACCCCGATCGCGACCGGGTCGTCGCCATGGCTGAAGGGCACGTGCCAGACGGCGCGCCCGACCCCCTCGGCGAGCACGGCGATCACGAGCACGACATCGACCCAGACGTGCCCGATCCATCCGGCGCCGTCGCGGTCGCGGACCTCGGCCCCGGCCCCGCGCGCGGCGCGCTCGTCCGATGCCGCCCGCCGCCTCATCCGCACTCCTCCATCGGGCCACTGTAACCAGGGCCGACGGCGCCTCCGGCCGGGAGCGCGCCGGTCCGACCGGCCGGGGAGCGACGGTCCCGTCCGGCCGTACCTTCGGTCGACCCCGCGCCGTCGGGCGAGGCGACCAAAGTCGGTCGCCGTCGGACCCGCGGGAGGATCCGCGCCCGGCCCCGCGGCCGACAGGGTGGAGCCATGACCACCACCAGCACCCCCACCGAGGCTCGCGGCACCGAGCCCGCAGGGACCCGTCGGAGCGACGCGAGCGTCGACCTGCGCATCGAGTCCCTGCGCAAGACCTACGGAGAGCAGACGGCCGTCGACGGCCTCGACCTGCTGTGCGAACCCGGCACGGTGACCGGCTTCCTCGGCCCCAACGGCGCCGGGAAGTCCACGACCCTGCGGATCCTCACCGGCCTCGCCGAGGCCGACTCGGGCACGGCGCTCGTGGGCGGCATGTCCTTCCGCGCGATCCCGCAGCCCGGCCGCGTCATCGGCGTCATGCTCGACGCGCGCACCCTGCACCCCGGCCGCACCGGCCTGGAGACCCTGCGCCTGGCCGCCCGCACCTGCGGCATGCGCACCTCCCGCGCCGACGAGGTCCTGGAGATGGTGGGCCTGTCCGGGGCCGGCCGCAAGCGCGTGCGCGGGTACTCCTACGGCATGCGGCAGCGGCTCGGCATCGGCGTCGCCCTCATCGGCGACCCCGCCGCGCTCATCCTCGACGAGCCCGCGAACGGTCTGGACCCCGAGGGCATCCGCTGGATGCGCCGGCTCCTGCGCTCCTTCGCCGACGCCGGCGGCACCGTGCTGCTCTCGAGCCACCAGCTCGCCGAGGTGCAGGCCACCGTGGACCGCGTCGCGATGATCGCCCACGGTCGGCTCGTCGCCGAGGGCAGCCTCGAGGACGTCACCGCCCAGGGCGGCACCCGCGTCGCGGCCCTCGATCCCGAGTCCCTGGGCCGCGCGGTCGAGGCCAGCGGCGTCGGCGCCACCCGCGGCAGCGACGGCTCCTTCACCCTCGCCCTCGAGCCGGCCGACGTCGGCCGTCTGGCCCTCGAGCACGGCCTCGTCCTCACCGAGCTGCAGCGTCTGAGCGACGGCTCCCTCGAGGACGTCTTCTTCTCCCTCACCGAGGACGGCCAGGCGCCGCGCCCCGCCCCGGCGACTGCCGCAGCCGCCGCACCGACCACCTCCCAGGAGGCCTGATCATGACCACCGCATCCTCTGCGCTCGCCACCGCCGGCACCTCCGCCGGCGCCTCCGGCCCCGGCACCTTCCGACCGCTGCTGGACCTGCGCCAGGTGCTCGACACCCTGGCCATGCGCATCCTGCTCATCGTCAGCGCCGTCGCCGTGCTCGGCATGGCCCTGCTCTCGACCGCCCTGCAGCCGCTGCTCCTCGAGGACTCGCCGGTGATCGCCTACGGCGGGATCATCGCGGTCGGCCTCGTCCTCGGCGTCGTCCTGCCCGTGCTCACGGTGCTCACCGTGGTCGGGGAGTGGCCCGGCGCGATCCAGCAGACCTTCCTCCAGCGCCCGCGCCGCACCGGCGTGCTGCTGTCCAAGATCGTCGCCGCGCTGATCATCGCGCTCGTCGTCACCGCTGTCGGTCTCGGCGCCGCCCTGGGCCTCGCCTCGCTCGTGGGCGGCATCTCGGGCGACGGGTCCACGTTCGAGAACGTCGGCAGCACGCTGCGCAGCACCGGTCTCGAGCTGCTGCTGGGCACCCTGTTCGCCGCCGCGTGCGCGGCTCTGCTGCAGGGCACCGCGCTGGCGATGGTCATCTCGGTCGTGCTGCCCTTCGTGGTCACCGTCGCGACCTCCATGGTGGCCGTGCTCGGCTCGGAGACCGTCGCGGAGGTCATGCGCTACGTCGACCTCACGAGCTCCGCGGACACCCTCGCCCGCGGCAACGTGACCGCCTCCGCGATCGGCGCGATCGTGCTGCTGATCCTCATCCCGCTCGTCGCCGGCGGCGTGCGCTGGGCCCGCCGGGAGATCGGCTGACCCGGCGTCCGAAAGGCCCGTCTGAACGGGCTTCCGCGGGGTGCCCGCCCCTAGGATGGGCGGGCACCCCGCACCCCACCCCAGGAGCTTCCCCATGCAGCGCACCCGATCGCGCCGAGGCGCCCTGCGCGTTCTCGCCGGCGCCGCCGCGACGGCCCTCCTGGTCTCCGGATGCAGCCTGCTGGACGGGGGAGAGGACGGGGCCGACGGGCGCTCGGGCGCCTCGGACTCGGGCGCTTCGAGCGACGGCGGCTCGGCGAGCGGCGGTTCGGGCGACGCGAACACTGCGCTCGCCGAGCTCGGCACGTCCCACGCGCAGGACCTGCCGTCGGACCCCGCGGAGGATTCCGCCTACGCGGACTTCTACGGCCAGGACGCCGTCTGGGAGGGCTGCGGGCAGGACGTGCTCGACGAGGCCGCCGTGCAGGGCCTGCAGTGCGCGACGGTGAAGGTCCCCAAGGTCTGGGACGACCCAAGCGCGGGCGATGTCGAGATCTCGCTCGTGCGCCTGCCGGCGACCGGCGAGGCGAAGGGGTCGCTGCTGACGAACCCGGGCGGCCCCGGCGGCTCGGGCGTCGACTTCCTCGCCCAGAGCGCGGACTACCTGTTCAGCCAGAAGGTCCGCGAGAACTACGACCTCATCAGCTTCGACCCCCGGGGCGTCTCCCGCTCCGAGGGCATCGAGTGCCTCGACGACTCGCAGACCGACGAGTACCGCGCGGACACCTACGACGGCGGCACGCCCGAGGGGCTGCAGAAGTCCCTGGACTGGATGCAGAAGATCTCCGACGCCTGCGAGAAGGACTCCGGCGATCTGCTTCCGTACCTCGACACCTATTCCGCCGCGCGGGACATGGACGTGCTGCGGTCGGCTGTCGGCGACGACTCCCTGAACTACCTGGGCTTCTCCTACGGCACCTACCTGGGGGCGACCTACGCCGACCTCTACCCGGACCGCGTGGGCCGCTTCGTGCTCGACGGCGTCATGGATCCGAGCCTCACCGGCGACCAGATCGTCGAGGGCCAGGCGAAGGGCTTCCAGCAGGCCACCGAGCAGTTCGCGAAGTTCTGCGTCGCGCGCGACGACTGCCCGCTCACGGGCTCCACGCCCGAGGAGGCCACGAAGGAGCTCACCGCCCTCCTCGACTCGATCTCCGACGACCCGATCAGCACCAAGGACCCCGACCGTCCGCTCACCGGTGCGCTCGCGACCGCCGGCGTGCAGATGGTGATGTACAGCGACGAGTACTGGAGCCTGGGCGTGCAGGCGCTCAGCGACGCCTCCGACGGCGACGGCTCGACCCTGCTCGCGCTCGCCGACCTCTCCGCCGGCCGCCAGGACGACGGCAGCTACAAGGGCAACGACCTGTACGCGATCAACGCCGTGAACTGCCTGGACCACCCCGGCGTCGCCTCCCTGGACTGGCAGAAGCAGGAGAGCGCGCGGCTGCTGAAGGAGTACCCGGCCGCGGGGATGACCGACTACTCGCAGGCCATGTGCGACACCTGGCCGGTCAAGCCGCTGCGCGAGCCCGCGGAGGTCCACGCGAAGGGGAGCGACCAGATCGTCGTGATCGGCACGACCCGCGACCCCGCGACCCCGTACGCGTGGGCGAAGAGCCTCGACTCCCAGCTCGACAACTCGACGCTCATCACCTTCGACGGCGACGGCCACACCGCCTACGGCCGCAGCGGCGGCTGCGTCGAGGACGCCGTGGACGCCTACCTCGTGGACGGCACCTCGCCGGAGAAGGGTCTGACCTGCTGACGGGCGACGATGGCGCGCCGTCAGTGTGGCGCGTCGCTCACGGCTCCGCTTTGCGCCCCCCGGTCGAGTTCTCGTAGAGTGGTCAGGTCCGCAGTGCGCTGCGGATGCGCCGCCTTAGCTCAGTCGGTAGAGCGATTCACTCGTAATGAATAGGTCGCCGGTTCGATTCCGGCAGGCGGCTCCGCACGGAGCATGACGAACGGCCCCACCCGGTTCGGGTGGGGCCGTTCTCTGCATCCGAGGCCCGATGCGGCAGGGCCGTTCCCGCCGGTGCGGTGGAGTCAGCCCCGCCGATGCGGAGCGGAGACGAGCCCCAGCTCGAACGCGCGCACGGCGACCTGCAAGCGCGAGGAGCAGTCGAGCTTCGTCATCAGGGAGCCGACGTGCGACTTCACCGTGGACTCCGAGAGGCTCAGGCGCTCGGCGATCCGCGCGTTGGACTCCGCCTCGCAGACCAGCTCGAGGACGTCCCGCTCGCGGTCGGTGAGGGCGAAGCGCGCCGCGGCGGCGTCGGCGTCGGTGTCCTGCATCCCGTCCGCGTCGTCCGACGTCGGGGCCGCCACCGGCAGGGGCATCGAGCCGCCGGCGGCGTCCGGCGAGGCGCCGTCCTGCGGGTGCGTGGAGGGGGAGGGGGAGCGCTCGGCGCTGGCCTGCGGGGCGAGCGAGCCGTCGCCGCTCTCCTTCGACGCGGTCTGGGCGAGATGCGCAGCGAGCTCCGGGGTGATCACGGTCCCCGCGCGCACCGCCGCCGCGCGCACGGCCGCGGCGAGGGCCGCAGCGGTGGTCGACTTCAGCAGGAAGCCCACGGCGCCCGCGCCGATCGCCGCCGCGACCTGCTCCTCGGTGCCGAAGGTCGTGAGCACCATGACGGCGGGCGCTCCGGGACGGGCGCTGATCCGACGCGTCGCGGCGATGCCGTCCATGCCCGGCAGCACGAGGTCCATGAGCACCACGTCGGGCGCCCCCGCGTCCAGGACCTCGAGAGCGGCCTCCGCGCTGTCGACCGACCGCTCCACGTGCACGTCGTCCTCCCGGGCGAGGTAGCCCTCGAGGGCTGTGCGGACGATGGGGTCGTCGTCGCAGATCAGCACGGTGATCATAGGGGCGTCGTCCTCTCGGGGCGATGGGGCGCGAGGGTTGGTCGGGCCGTCACCGGTCGGTATCGGTGGGGAGCTGGATGCGAGTGAGGAAGGTGTCCCCGTCGCGCTGGGTCTCGATGGATCCGCCGGCGGCCTCGAGCTGCTCGCCGAGGCCCCGAAGACCGTCGCCGCCGTCCACACGGACGACGGGGTCGTGGTCGATCGTATTGCGGACCAGCAGTTCCACACCATCCGACATGGTCGCGGACATGATCGCGACGGGGTACTCGCTGTCGGCGTGGCGGATCACGTTGGCCACGATCTCCCACAGGCACCGGGAGAGCACGGGGGTGGCCGACGGCGGCACCGGCGCATCGGACTCCGAGCTGAGATTCACGGTGAAGTCCGCGGCCTGCAGCCGATCACGCGCGGCCTGGAGCGCATCGTCCCAGCTCGCCGCGTGGACCGTGACGCCGTAGGTCGTCGGGCCCGTCGCCCCGTCGACCGGCGCGTCCGTGCGCAGCGACTCCATCAGGCTGCGCAGCTCATCGGTCGAGAGGCGAGCGGTGCGCGAGATCCTCGCGAACGCCTCGGCCTCGGCGGGGGAGACGCCGTCGGCGTGCTGCGCGGTCTCCGCGAGCAGGATGACCTCGGTGATCGCCCGGACCCCCGTGTCGTGCAGGTCGCGCGCGATGGCGCGTCTCTGCTCGGCGAGGTCGAAGGCGTGACGGGCGCGCTCGGCGGCGAGGTGGACGATCATCGAGCGCCACATGGCCCCCAGCAGATAGGCGGCTGCGAGCAGGAAGATCCACACGAGCGCGTTGGCGAACAGCTCGGCGTTCGTGTGCGCCGTCCGCTCCGAGGCGATCGTGATGACGCCGGTATGCCACACCCCGATCGCGATCGCAGGGAGCAGTCTCCCGACACCGGCGCAGGTGGCGAGTGAGATCGGCGAGACGAGCACCCCGAGCCCGGGGGTCGAGCCCGGATCGATCAGCGCGAGGCTGAGCACGATGCCGGTCAGAACGCCTCCGGAGACGGGGCGGACCAGAGCGAGGCCGCCGGCAAGGCTGAGGCCCATCCCCATGAGAGCCGACGGCGCGCCGTAGGGGAACGTGGAGGGAACGATGAGGGCCGCGAGGAAGAGGGTGATCGCGACGGTCGCTCCGGCACTGATCCTCAGCGACCCCGACATGTCGCCCGAGGGTCGGAACAGCCCGTTCAGGGCGCGCGCCCACAGGGCGTGGAGTCGACCGGTCTTCACCGTCGACTCGACGCGTCGTGTCTCAAGGGTTCCCTGGGAGCGCATCATGCTCAGCGTAGTGTGCGAGCACGATCGCGGCTCCTCCTGTGTCAGGAACCGAGTGCGGTGCTCAGGCGGCAGGTGGGCCATGGTCGTAGGGCCGACGACGGCCCGTCCACCTGGTTGATCTGCTGAGGAGCCCTGCCATGTCCCGTTCACTTCGTACCCTCTCGCGTCCCACGTCCGCTCTGCTCGCCGCGACGGCGCTCTGCATCGGTGCCCTTGCCATCCCGGGAGCGGCCTCCGCAGCCGAGTCCCAGGGTGCCGTCATCGCCGGTGACGGGCAGCAGGTCCAGACACCCCGGGAGCGCGCCCTCGAGGGCGGCGTCGCCGCATCCGATCCGCTGCACCAGGAGGCAGTGATCTGCTGGATCGCTCCTGCGTTCCCGTGGATCTGCCGCCAGCCCGGGAAGTGACCCCGCCCGTGCGGTGACAGCTCGCATGATGTCCGCGACCCGATCGCAGATGGCGGTCGGGTCGCGGTGTGTCAGAAAACCATCGATGGTTGTGCGTGACACAGGCTTGACGCAGTCATCTTCTGGATCTGGTCCAGAAAACGTAGTAGCCTGGACTCATGACGACCGACATGGCTGAAGACCTGCGTTCCGCGGGTCTGCGCGTCACCGCTCCGCGGCTGGCGACGCTCGCGGTCGTCGCCGAGTGTCAGCATGCCGAGGCGGATGACATCGCCGCCGCGGTGCGCGAACGACTCGGCACGGTGTCGCGCCAGGCCGTCTACGACGTGCTGCACGCGCTCACCGATGCGGGCCTGCTGCGCCGCGTCGCCACCGGCGCCCGCAGCGCGGCCCGCTACGAGATCCACCGGCACGACAACCACCACCACATGGTGTGCCGGGTGTGCGGTCGCCTCGAGGACGTGCCCTGCACGATCGGCGAGGCGCCGTGCCTGACGCCCTCCCACGACCACGGTTTCGAGATCGAGGTCGCGGAGGTGCTGTTCCGCGGCGTGTGCTCCGCATGCCGCACGGCGTCGGCGTCTCCCGGGGCCACGGTCCCGAGCGGCGCCGGAGCCGGCTGAGATCTGCTGATCAGAGTTCCGTCGATCCCAGCGACATCCGTCGAACACTGCGAAGAACTGCGAACCCCCGCACCGCTCTCGCCCGAGCGGTGCGGGACCCCCAACGTCCCGGCGAACGCTGCCGGGGCTCGCCCCGAGAAGGAGAGATCGTGACCACGTTCGACCCCACCGGCGACACCACGCCGACCATCCCCTCGTCCACCGAGAACGGCGCCCCGCGCGAGAGCGATGCGAACTCCCTCTCCGTCGGCCCCGACGGTCCTCTGATGCTCCACGACGTCGCCCTCGTCGAGAAGCTCGCGCGCTTCGACCGCGAGCGCATCCCGGAGCGCAGCCCGCACGCCAAGGGCTCCGGCGCCTTCGGCGAGCTCGAGATCACCGAGGACGTCTCGCAGTACACGAAGGCCGGCCTCTTCCAGAAGGGCGCCAAGACCCCGATGCTCGCGCGGTTCTCGACCGTCGCCGGCGAGCTCGGCTCTCCCGACACCTGGCGTGACGTGCGCGGCTTCGCGCTGAAGTTCTACACGCAGGAGGGCAACTTCGACATCGTCGGGAACAACACCCCGGTGTTCTTCGTCCGCGATCCCATGAAGTTCCCCGACTTCATCCACTCCCAGAAGCGCACCCCGGACTCCGGCCTGCGCGACAACACGATGCAGTGGGACTTCTGGACCCTCTCCCCGGAGAGCGCCCACCAGGTCTCCTACCTCATGGGCGACCGCGGCCTGCCCAAGACCTGGCGCCACATGAACGGCTACTCCTCCCACACCTACCTGTGGGTCAACGAGGCCGACGAGAAGTTCTGGGTCAAGTACCACTTCCTCACCGAGCAGGGCCTGGAGTTCCTCACCAACGACGAGGCCGACGAGCTCGCCGGCCTGGACGGCGACTACCACCGCCGCGACCTCTTCGAGTCGATCTCGAACGGCGACTTCCCGTCCTGGAAGCTCGAGGTGCAGATCATGCCCTACGAGGACGCGAAGACCTACCGCTTCAACCCCTTCGACCTCACGAAGACCTGGTCGAAGAAGGACTACCCGCGCATCCCCGTCGGCCGCTTCACGCTGAACCAGAACCCGGTCAACCACTTCGCGCAGGTCGAGCAGGCCGCCTTCAGCCCCTCGAACCTCGTGCCCGGCACCGGTGTCTCGCCCGACAAGATGCTGCTGGGCCGCGTGTTCTCCTACCCGGACGCGCAGCGCAACCGCCTGGGCACCAACTTCAACCAGCTGCCCGTGAACCGTCCTGTCGTGGAGACCAACTCCTACGACAAGGAGGGCTCGATGGAGTTCTTCCACAGCGGCAACGCCCCGGTGTACTCCCCGAACTCGTTCGGGCGCTCGTACCAGGACGCCCAGGGCCCGGTCGACAACGGCTGGGAGTCCGACGGCACCCTGGTGCGCCAGGCCTACACCCTGCGCTCCGATGACGACGACTTCGGCCAGGCCCACACGCTGGTCCGCGACGTCATGGACGAGGGCGAGCGCGAGCGTCTCATCGAGACGGTCTCCGGCGCTCTCGCCACCGTGATCGAGCCGGTCCTCTCGAACGCCTTCCAGTACTGGAAGAACATCGACCAGGAGGTCGGCGAGCGGATCGAGAAGGCCGTGCGCGAGAACGGCGGCGACCAGGTCCCCGGCGCGGACCCGCGCTCCGAGTGATCCCACCGGCGGCGTGAGAGCACGCCGCCGCACGGGCGAGGCCCGGACCCGAGCGATCGGGTCCGGGCCTCGCTGTGTCCGGTGCGCGCGGAGGCGCGGAGAGCCCTCGGACGAGGGGGAAGCCCCGGACGAGGGGGAAGCCCTCAGACGACGAGCACGTCGCACGGGGCGGAGAGCAGCAGCTTCTGCGGGGTGACGCCCAGCAGGTGCCGGGCGACGTCGCGCTCGCGGCGCAGACCGATCACCAGCAGCTCGGCCTTCTCACGCTCGACGGTGTCCAGCAGGACGTCGGCGATGTCGTCCTCGCTGCTCTCCTGGCGGATGTCGACCCGCACGGCCGAGCCGCGCAGGCGGTCCGCCGCCGCATCGAGGTCGCCCTCGCTCGCGTGGCGGGGATCCTGCTCGTCGCCCTGCCTGACCACGTTGACCACGATCAGCGGGCCGCCGCGCTCCTCGGCCGCGGTGCGCGCCGTGTCCAGCGCGTCGAATCCCACCGGGGTGGGGATGAAGCCGACCACCACTGCCACGTTGACCTCCTGTGTCGGGCGGGGAGAACGATCCTATGCGCTCGCGCCGGTCCCCGCGCCGCGGGGCTGCGCGCCCGGGGCCCACTCCTGGCCGGAGAGACGCTGGATCTCGGTCATGATCCGATCGGTGGCCAGGCGCCGGCGGGCGCCCGCACTCAGGTCCGTCGGCAGGTCCGTGAACTCGATGGGCGCCCCGAAGCGCATGTCGGGACGGTACCGGGTGGGCATCTTCCGGCCCTTCAGGAACAGGTTCTGCGTGCCTGCGAGGCCCAGCGGGATGACGGGGGCGCCGGACTCGAGGGCGAGCCAGGCCGCGCCCGGCTGGCCCTTGTGCAGCAGCCCGTCCCGGCTGCGGGAGCCCTCGGGGTAGATGCCGAAGCCCTCACCGGCCTTCAGCACGTCCAGGGCGGCGTCGAGCGCGCCCCGGCCGGAGCTCAGCGCCTCGCGGTCCAGAGGCACCGTGCCCACCGAGTTCATGAACCACTTCTGGATGCGGCCCTTGAGGCCGCCGGTCTTCCAGAACACGTCCTTGGAGACGAACCGGACCATGCGCGGGGACACCACGGGGATGAGGAAGCTGTCCACGTTGGCGAGGTGGTTGGAGGCCAGCAGGAACGCGCCGGTGCGCGGGATGTTCTCGAGCCCGGTGATGCGGGGGCGCCAATAGGCGCTGAACATGGGCCCCAGGAACGGGCGGGTGAGCGTGTAGAGGAACGGCACGGGCACCACGATAGCGGCGCTCGGTCGTGCCTCCCACACCCTGTGTCGGCGCCCTCGCCGCGCGGGCCGCACGAGGATCCGGATCAGCGCGCTGTGGTAGAACAGCGGCACGTGCCGACGGCGGTGGACGCGGTGCCCGAGCACCTCGCGCATGCCCGCGCGCGCCCGTGCACGCTCCGGCTCCTGGTCGGCCCGCTCCACCCCTGACCTGACCGTCCCGCTCATCCCGCGAGGAGAACCGCCCGCATGCCGAGGATCCTGAACATCGCCGTCATCGGTGCCGGAACGATGGCGCAGGCCGTGCATCTGCCCGTGCTGCGCCGCCGCTGGGACCGCTTCGCGGTGACCGCTCTCGTGGACCACTCGCCGCGGCGTCGGCGCGAATCGGCCGACGTCTGGGGCGTCGAGGAGGAGCATCGCTTCGAGACCGTCGCCGACCTCATCACCGCCGTGCGCGCGAAGGACGTCGCCCTCGATGCGGCGGTCCTCGCGACCGACGGCCTGCACGTCGAGGATCTCCTCCTGCTGCTGCGGCGCGGGATCCCCGTGCTCGTCGAGCCCCCGCTGGGGTACTCCGCGCAGGAGGTCGCCAGGATCAGCGACTTCGAGCGGCTCGTGGGCCGACGTCTGGTGATGATGGCCTACCCGCAGCAGTACGACGAGGTGCTCGAGGAGGTGGTCGAGAACATCCGCGCGCGCGACGTGCGCATGATCGACCACGAGGTGCTGATGCCCGCCTCCGGCCCCCTGTTCGGACGCGCCCACGTGACCGCCTCGGCCTATGACCTGCCCTCCGAGAAGCGCCAGGAGCGCCGCAAGACCCTGCAGGAGGCCGTCGTCGCCGGCGCGGGGGAGGGCGCGACCCAGCGCGATCGCGACCTCTACGTGAAGGGGCTGCTCACGGGCATCGCCCACCAGCTCGCCATCACCGAGCGCATCTACGGTCCGCTCACCGAGCTCACCGCGGTGCGCCACTGGCCCAAGGGCGTCATCCCCGGTTCGCTCGAGCTGCTGGGTGAGCTCGAGGACGGCGCTCCCGTGCGCCTGGTCTGGCACTACCTCCCCTTCGCCCCCGAGTACTCGGAGACCTACGAGGTGCTCTCGGCCCGCAAGCGGATCGACCTCGCGCTCGAGCCGCCGTCGTTCGTGGACTCGCGCTCGCGCAGCTCCCTGCGCGAGAAGGAGCACGGCCGCGTGGTCGTCACCTCCCGCTCCTCCGATCTCGGTGCGGCCGAGTCCATGTGGGAGGCCTTCCACGAGTTCGTCGAGAAGGGCAAGGAGCCCCATGCCGGCGCGACCGAGGCCCTCGCCCAGGTCGAGATCCTGCGCGAGGTCCTGAGGACCCTCGTCGAGGCCGACGGACGATCCCTCGAGGCGGATCCGGAGGACGAGGCCTCTGACCAGGAGGAGGTCTCGGAACAGGCGGCGGACGTCGGCACGACCGAGGGCCCCGGCGAGGCTGAGGACTCCGACGAGCCCGTCGCGGCGCCTGAGGCGTCCGCCGACGGCGACGTCGCCTCTGACGCCGACTCCGTGGCCGAGCCGGACGGCTCGGAAGCCGCGGCCGCGTCGACCGCATCGGCCGAGGATGCGGCCGCATCGTCGGCCGAGAGCACCTCCGTGCGGATCGGTCCGCTGACACCGGTGCCCGGCACCGGCGAGATCCCGCCCGCGGCACCGACCGAGGACCTCTCCTCGGCCGCCGATCAGCTCGAGGCGGCGCGGTCGGCGCAGCCGGAGGCGACGAGCGCCGCAGTCCCCGAGTCCGGGGGCGAGCCGCATCAGGCCACCGCTGCCGGCATCGATCGCACCGAGCCGGCCGACGGCGACGCCTGGGCGGCAGCGGCCGACGACGCCGCGGAGGACGGCCCGACGGAGGGCGAGGAGCCCCCGCGCTCCTGACCGGAGCCCCGCGCACCTGAACGGAGTGCCCGTGCTCCGGGGTCGAGCTGCGCCCTCATGTCGAGCCGCGTGCTCGTGGGCCGGGCGCGCACCCGGGACGGTGCCGCACGTCGTCCAGCGCCGCTCGATGTCTGCCCGGGCGCTGACCGGACCATGACCCGGTGTGCTCGTCGGCCCCGGCACGATCTGGCGTCGATCCTTCCCGTGACCGCTCGGTCGCACCGGGTCGGGGTGCCCCGCCGGCGAGGTTCTGACGACACGCCGAGAGGGCGTCCGACTGTGGACGAAGGGCCCCCGCAGGGCGGTCCGGAGGCGGCGCGGCACGACACGCCGACGACACGCCGATCCGATACCGATTTTCGGGGCGCGCGCCACTGTCCGACGGGTCGGCGGGGGTGCCGTCGTCCACCGTCGGACGGGGTGCATCGGGACGTTCCACAGCGCTGTCCACAGCATCCGCGCAGACGATGCGCGTTCGTCCCCAGCTGACCCACGTCCATCCACAGTCCGTCACCATCGGATTGTGGATAACAGTCTTGTAGTTCAGTACATCTTGTGGTGCAGACGTCGGGGCACCACTAGGTGTAGTGTTGGAGAGGTCGGCGCGGATCCCGTAGGGCACCGCTCGGCAGGCCGCGAGAACCCCTCGACGACCTCGTCGAACACCCTTCGATCCCCGCCCCACACACCCTCCTTCGCACACCGGATCCCGCAGCGCGGGCCCCGGCGACACGATCCCCACCGAGAAAGGCATCGCCCGATGGCCATCACCGTGTACTCGAAGCCCATGTGCGTCCAGTGCGACGCGACCAAGCGCGCCCTCACCAAGTCGGGCGTCGACTACGACGTCGTCGACATCACCGAGGACGCCGAGGCGCTCGCCCACGTGAAGTCGATGGGCTACGTGCAGGCGCCCGTCGTGGTCGCCGGTGAGGACCACTGGTCGGGCTTCCGCCCCGACAAGATCAAGGCCGTGGCGGCCGCCGGCGCCGAGGGCGCCCGCGCCGCAGCCATCTGAGCGCTCCCGATCATGCGGAGGTGAGGAGGATGGGAACCCTCGTCTACTTCTCCTCCGTGTCCGGCAACACCCATCGCTTCGTGCAGAAGCTGGACATGCCGGCCAGCAGGATCCCACTCCATCGCACGGAGGATCCCCTCGTCATGGACGAGGAGTACGTGCTGATGGTGCCGACCTATGGCGGCGGCAACGGACGCGGAGCAGTCCCGAAGCAGGTCATCAAGTTCCTCAACGACGAACGCAACCGGGATCTGATCCGGGGCGTCATCACCGCGGGGAACACGAATTTCGGCGAGGCCTACGGGCTGGCCGGCGAGATCATCTCGGCGAAGTGCCGGGTCCCGCACATGTACAGGTTCGAGCTGTTGGGCACGCCGCGAGACGTGCAGCAGGTCCACGACGGATTGGAAGAGTTTTGGCGACACTGACCGAGATGCCTTCGGTGGAGCATCACAAGTCCCTCGACTATCACGCGCTGAACGCGATGCTGAACCTCTACGGGGCCGACGGGAAGATCCAGTTCGACAAGGATCGTCTCGCCGCCCGTGAGTACTTCCTGCAGCACGTGAACCCCAACACGGTGTTCTTCCACTCGCTGCGGGAGAAGATCGACTACCTCGTCGAGAACGAGTACTACGAGTCCGAGGTGCTGGACCAGTACTCCTTCGACTTCGTCGAGGAGCTGTCGGAGCAGGCCTTCGCGAAGAAGTTCCGCTTCCCGACGTTCCTGGGCGCCTTCAAGTACTACACCTCGTACACGCTGAAGACCTTCGACGGCAAGCGGTACCTCGAGCGCTTCGAGGATCGCGTGGTCATGGTGGCCCTGACCCTCGCCCGCGGTGACGAGGAGCTGGCCCGCCGGATCGTCGACGAGGTGCTCGACGGCCGCTTCCAGCCCGCGACCCCCACGTTCCTCAACGCCGGCAAGGCCCAGCGCGGCGAGCTCGTCTCGTGCTTCCTGCTGCGCATCGAGGACAACATGGAGTCCATCGGCCGTGGCATCAACTCGGCGCTGCAGCTGTCCAAGCGCGGCGGCGGCGTCGCCCTGCTGCTCTCGAACCTGCGCGAGTACGGTGCGCCGATCAAGCACATCGAGAACCAGTCCAGCGGCGTCATCCCCGTGATGAAGCTGCTCGAGGACTCCTTCTCCTACGCGAACCAGCTCGGTGCGCGTCAGGGCGCGGGCGCGGTGTACCTCCACGCGCACCACCCGGACATCATGCGGTTCCTGGACACCAAGCGCGAGAACGCGGACGAGAAGATCCGCATCAAGACCCTCTCGCTGGGTGTCGTGATCCCCGACATCACCTTCGAGCTCGCGAAGAACAACGAGCCGATGTACCTGTTCTCCCCGTACGACGTGGAGCGCGAGTACGGCAAGCCGTACGCGGACGTGTCGATCTCCGAGAACTACCGCGACATGGTCGACAACCCGCGGATCGCGAAGAAGAAGATCAAGGCCCGCGACTTCTTCCAGACCCTCGCGGAGATCCAGTTCGAGTCCGGCTACCCGTACATCATGTTCGAGGACACGGTGAACAAGGCGAACCCGATCGCCGGCAAGGTCACCCACTCGAACCTGTGCTCGGAGATCCTGCAGGTCGCGACCCCGTCGCACATGAACAACGACCTCACCTACGACGAGATGGGTCGCGACATCTCCTGCAACCTGGGGTCGCTGAACATCGCCAAGGCAATGGACTCCCCGGACTTCGAGCGCACGATCAGCACCGCGATCCGCGCGCTGACGGCGGTCTCGGACACCTCGGACATCGAGTCCGTGCCCACGATCGCGGAGGGCAACCGCAAGTCCCACGCGATCGGCCTGGGGCAGATGAACCTCCACGGCTACCTGGCGCGCGAGGGCATCTTCTACGGGTCCGACGAGGGCCTGGACTTCACGAACATGTACTTCTACGCGGTCACCTACCAGGCCATCAAGGCCTCCATGGGGCTCGCCAAGGAGCTCGGGGAGACGTTCTACGACTTCGAGAACTCGAAGTACGGGACCGGCGAGTACTTCGACAAGTACACGGACCAGGTGTGGGAGCCGCGCACCGCGAAGGTCCGCGAGCTGTTCGCGAACTCGAACGTGCACCTGCCCAGCCAGGACGACTGGAAGCAGCTGCGCGAGGACGTGAAGACCCACGGCATGTACAACGCGTACCTGCAGGCGGTCCCGCCGACCGGGTCGATCTCCTACATCAACCACTCGACCTCGTCGATCCACCCGATCGTCTCCAAGATCGAGATCCGCAAGGAGGGGAAGATCGGCCGCGTCTACTACCCGGCGCCGTTCATGACGAACGACAACCTGGAGTACTACCAGGACGCGTACGAGATCGGCTACGAGAAGATCGTGGACACCTACGCCGAGGCCACCAAGCACGTGGACCAGGGCCTGAGCCTCACGCTCTTCTTCCCCGACACCGCCACCACGCGCGACGTCAACAAGGCGCAGATCTACGCATGGCGCAAGGGCATCAAGACCCTCTACTACATCCGCCTGCGGCAGATGGCGATCGAGGGCACCGAGGTCGAGGGCTGCGTCAGCTGCATGCTGTGACGCTCCGCGAGCTCTGATCGGAGCCCCGGGCGCCGTCTCCGGACGGCCGACGGGCCAC
Source organism: Brachybacterium kimchii (assembly GCF_023373525.1). Taxonomy (NCBI): domain Bacteria; kingdom Bacillati; phylum Actinomycetota; class Actinomycetes; order Micrococcales; family Dermabacteraceae; genus Brachybacterium; species Brachybacterium kimchii. The sequence goes on along the minus strand of NZ_CP097218.1, from coordinate 2,017,817 downwards.
GACGGGCGGGTCTCCTTCGGGAGGCCCGCCCGTCCGTGCGTGCGGGGTCTGGCAGTGGGCTCCGGCGCAGTCAGCCCCGCTGCTCGGTGAAGCGCCGCGTGGTCGCGAGGTCGCGGTCGCCCAGGCCCGCCTCGACGAGCTCGTCGAACGCCGCGCGCAGGGCGGGAAGGAGCGCGCCGTGGGTGCCGGTCGCCTCGGCGATCTCGCCGGCGAAGCGCAGATCCTTGACCATGTACTTCGCGACGCCGGAGGGGGAGTCGTCCCCGCTCACGAACTTCTCGCGCCGCGAGGCCATGAGGTTCGAGCCCGCGTAGCCGCCCTGCAGCAGCTCGAAGAGGGTCCCCAGGTCGAGGCCGCTGCGCTCGGCGAGCACCGTCACCTCGCCCAGCGCCAGCGCCGTGGCGCTGACGATCATCTGGTTGCAGGACTTCGCGACCTCGCCCGCCCCGAGCGGTCCCAGGCGCACCGGGTTCCCGCAGGGCGCGAGCAGTCGGGCGGCCTCGGCGGCGTCGTCCTCGGCGCCGCCCAGCATGATCGCGAGCGTGCCCGCCCGCGCGCCGTCCTCGCCGCCGGAGACCGGGCAGTCGACCACGCGCACACGGCCGTCGCTCTCCGCGGCCAGGCGCTCGCCGAGCTCGCGCACCTGCACGGAGGAGGAGGTCGAGCCGATCATCAGCAGCATCTCGCCGCCGGAGGCGAGAAGGCCGTCCTCGCCGCCCAGCAGCGGCTCGAGATCGGGCAGATCGGGGAGCATCACGAGGACCGCGTCGACCGCCTCGGCGAGCTCGCGCGGGGTCTCCGCCCACTGGGCGCCCTGCGCGGTGAGCTGCGGTTTCGGGGTGCGGGAGTGGACGGTGAGGGAGCCGTGGGCGCGCAGAAGGTGCTCGGCCATCGGCAGTCCCATGGACCCCAGTCCGAGCACGCCCACGCGCGGGGACCCGGGTCCGGGAGTCGTCGAGGACTCGGCGGGCGAGTTCTTCGCGTCCTCCGTGCCCTCAGCGGGCGCGACCGGGCGAGCGGGATCGGGGCGGACATCGTCGTCAGTGCTCATGGCCCGACCCTAACCCGTCGAGCAACGCAAGGAACGGTGTCCAACATATTGAACACGCGTTAGGGTGGTCCTGCTTCCCACCCGAGCGAAGGAGCTCCCATGAGCCAGACCCCTCCCGCTGACCGCGCGACGCCCGACGGACGCACGCGCGTCGTGGTCGCCGTCGATCTCCCCGAGGACCTGTGCGCGCTCATCGAGCGCAGCGAGCCGCGCGCCGAGGTGATCCGTGACCACGCGCTCTACCGCCCGCGCCGCGGACCCGCCGACTGGTCGGGCGACCCCGAGCATGTGCGCACGCCCGCGCAGCAGGCCGCCTACGAGCAGATGGTCGATTCCGCCGACGTGCTCTTCTCGCTGCCCGACGTCGACCCCGCGGCCCTGGCCCGCACCGTCCGCGCGAACCCGCGCCTGCGCTGGGTGCAGACGATGGCCGCCGGCGGCGGCTCCCAGGTGCGCGCCGCCGGACTCGCCTCCGAGGACCTCGAGCGCATCGCCTTCACGACCACCGCGGGTGTGCACGGCGCCCCGCTCGCCGAGTTCGCCGTGCTCGGGGTGCTCGCCGGCGCGAAGTCGCTCCCGCGACTGCTCGCCCAGCAGCGCGAGCACGAGTGGAGCGAGCGCTGGGAGATGCGGCACCTCGACGAGATGACCGTGCTCGTCGTCGGTCTCGGCGGCATCGGCAAGGCCTGCGCGGCGCGCTTCAGTGCGCTCGGCGCCCACGTGCTGGGCACGACCCGCAGCGGCGAGGCGGTCGAGGGCGTCGACGAGCTCGTGCCGATCGACGACCTCGCGGCCGCCGTCGCCCGCGCCGACGCCGTCGTGCTCACCCTCCCCGGCACCGACGCGACCGAGGGCCTCGTGGGCGAGGAGGTGCTCGCGAAGGCGCGCCCGGGGACGATCCTCGTGAACGTCGGACGCGGCACCGTCGTCGACGAGCCCGCCCTCCTGCACGCGCTCGAGGACGGCCGCATCGGCTTCGCCGCGCTCGACGTCTTCGCGACCGAGCCGCTGCCCGCGGCGAGCCCTCTGTGGGATCATCCCCATGTCCTGGTCAGCCCGCACACCGCCGCCCTCGACACCCGCGAGGAGGAGAGGATCGTGCGGCTGTTCGTGGACAACCTTGCCCGCCACCTCGACGGGCGCCCGCTGCGCAACGCCGTGGACACCGTCGAGTTCTACTGAGTGCGGCGGCGCGACGGGCCGACGGGGGAGAGCGCCCCGCGCGGTTCCCGCCGCGCCGACCGCGCAGGGAAGGGGAGCGCCGTGGCGCCCCAGAGCACGAAGACCACCCGCCGCGAGAGCCCGTCGGACGAGCCTGCGCCCGAGCGCCCGTCGACCGAGCCCCGCGATCCCTCGCCCGCCGTGACCCGCTCCCTGCGGATCCTCGGGGCGCTGGAGCGGGCGCGGGGACCGCTCACCCTCTCCGAGATCTCGCGCGAGGTGGGCATGGCGAAGTCCTCGGCGTCCAACATCTGCCAGGCGCTCGAGAACGAGGGCATGATCGATCGCGTCGAGAGCGGATACCGGCTCGGGATCCGCACCGCCGAGCTGGGCGGCGCCTTCGCCTCCCAGTTCAACCAGGTCCGCGAGTTCTTCGCCGCCGTGGAGGGTGATCCCGTGCTGCGCGGGCACGTCGTCCAGATCGCGATGCTGGACGCCCCCGACGCCCTCTACCTCGCCCGCCACGAGGGGCGCCGCCAGCGCCTGGGCACCCCGCTCGGCTCCCGCCTGCCTCTCATCCACTGCGCGGTCGGCAACGCCATGCTGCTCGCCATGGACGACGCCGAGGTGGGCGCGGTGCTCGGTGCCGCCGATTTCACGCCCACCACCGAGGAGTCGGTGACCAGCCCCGAGGCGGTGCGCGAGAAGATCGGCGCCGGTCGCGGGCGCGGATACGCGATCGACCGCGGCGAGTCCTTCCCCGGTATCCACGGCGTCGCCGTCCCGCTCGAGCCCTGGCAGCCCGGTGATCCGCGCATGGCCGTGGGCGTCGCGCTCGCCGCCTCCGAGGCCGGCGACGCCGTGGTCGACGAGCTCGGCGCCGCGCTGCTGACGCTCGCCGACGCGCTCACCAACCCCCTGTCGCGCCGCCCCTGAGATCAGAGCGTTCAACGGGTTGCACTGCGTTCGCGAATGAGTACAGTAGGGCCATCGGCCGGCCCCGTCGGCCGCGCCCGGTCCGGCTCGCTCGGGCCGCCCCGCCCGCATCGAAGGAGATGCCATGAGCTCGACGCCACGCTCCGCCCGCCCCGAGGGCGCCCAGGACATGCCCGAGGCCGAATACGCCGCGAACCTGCGCCGCGCGACGCTCTCCTCGTCCATCGGCAGCGCGATGGAGTACTTCGACTTCGCGATGTACGGGCTGATGACCGCCCTGGTGTTCAACACCCTCTTCTTCCCCGAGGGCAACGCCGCGATGAACACCGTCGCCGCCTTCGGGATCTACGGGGTCGGCTTCGTGGCCCGGCCCTTCGGCGGCCTCTTCTTCGGCGCCCTCGGCGACAAGATGGGCCGCAAGACCATCCTCGTGATCACGGTGCTGCTGATGGGCGGCGCCTCGACCCTGATCGGCGTGCTGCCCACCTTCCACTCCGCCGGATACGTCGCCCCGATCCTGCTGGTGATCCTCCGCCTGCTCCAGGGCTTCGGCGCCGGCGCCGAGCAGGCCGGCGCGACCGTGCTCATGGCCGAGTACGCCCCGGTGCGTCGGCGCGGCTTCTTCTCCGCCCTGCCGTTCATCGGCATCCAGGCGGGCACGCTGCTCGCCGGGCTCGTCTTCTCCCTGCTCACCCTGCTGATGCCCGAGGACGCCTTCCTCTCCTACGGCTGGCGGCTGCCGTTCCTGGCCTCCTTCGTGCTGATCCTCATCGCCCTGTTCATCCGGGCGCGGCTGCGCGAGACCCCCACCTTCGTCCAGCTCGAGAAGCACGAGCAGATCGCCGACCACCCGATCCGCGAGATCTTCACGACCGGCCGCCCGGGCGTGGTCGTCGGCATCGGCCTGCGCATGGCCGAGAACGGCGGCAGCTACATGTTCCAGTCGCTCGCCCTGGCCTTCGTGACCTCCGCGGCGATCGGGCTGGACAAGGGCGCCGTCGCCTGGGGCGTGACCCTGGGCAGTCTCATCGGGATCTTCTCGGTGCCCCTCACCGGCCACCTCTCCGATCGCTTCGGGCGCGTGCCCGTCTACCGCTTCGGCGCCGTGTTCATGCTCCTGTACACGTTCCCCGCCTGGTACCTGCTGTCCGTGGGGACCGAGGCCGTGGCGATCGCCGTGATCGCCATCGGCATCGGCGTCGCCGTGAACTCGATGCTCGGCCCGCAGTGCTCCCTGCTCCCCGAGATGTTCGGCGCCCGGCACCGCTACCTGGGTGTGGCGATGGCCCGCGAGATCTCCGCCGTCCTCGCGGGCGGACTGGCCGGCGTCCTCGGCGCGGCGCTGCTCGCCTGGACCGACAGCAACTGGATCGTGCTCGCCGTCTACATGGCGACCCTCGCCGCGATCACCACCGGCGCGACCTTCCTGGTGCCCGAGACCCGCGGCCGGGATCTTCTGAAGGAGACCGACGCCCTGCGGCTCTCCGAGGAGGAGCACGACCATCGCATGGCCGCCGCGGCGCGCTGACGCGGGCGACACCCGGGACTCCTCCGGCGCCGGAGGTGTGATGCACGATACATTGGGTGCATCGCGGTCTCCTCCCGCGATCCCCCTGTGCACGTCCGAGCGAAGGAGCCCGGCATGTCAGAGTCCGCATCCCTGCCCGATCCCAGATCCTCGGGCCGCGACCCTCTCGGAGATCCCTCCTCCGTCGGCGCCCGCAGCCTCGCCGTCCAGCAGTCCGAGGACTTCCAGCGGCTGCGCCGCTCGTTCCTCACCTTCATCGTGCCGATCACGGTGCTGTTCCTGGTCTGGTACCTGCTGTACGTGATCCTCGCGGGCTGGACCCACGAGTTCTTCGCGATCAAGGTCGCCGGCAACATCACCGTGGGCCTGCTCTTCGGCTTCGGCCAGGTCATCACCACCTTCGTGATCACCATGCTCTACCGCTGGTGGGCCGACAAGCGCTACGACCCCCATGCCGAGGCGATCCGCGCCGAGATGGAGAGCGGGGAGATCCTCGAGGACTCCGCCCGCCCGGCCGACGGGCAGGAGGGCGAGCTGCGATGAGCCACGAGATCAACCCCGTCATCAACATGATCGTGTTCGCGCTGTTCGTCGCGTTCACGCTGTTCATCGTCTTCCGCGTCTCCCGCCAGAAGGCGAGCGCCGCCGAGTTCTACGCCGGCAACCGCTCGTTCTCCGGACCGCAGAACGGCATCGCGATCTCCGGCGACTACCTCAGCGCCGCGAGCTTCCTGGGCATCTGCGGGGCGATCGCCATGGCCGGCTACGACGGCTTCCTCTACTCGATCGGCTTCCTCGTCGCCTGGCTCGTCGCGCTCCTGCTGGTCGCCGAGCTGCTGCGCAACACCGGCAAGTTCACGATGGCCGACGTCCTCTCCTTCCGCCTGAACCAGCGCCCCGTGCGCCTGGCGGCGTCGCTGACCACCCTCGCGGTCTGCTTCTTCTACCTCATCGCCCAGATGGCGGGCGCGGGCGGGCTCGTCGCCCTGCTGCTGGGGCTCGAGGGCAAGCTGCCGACGGCCCTGACCGTGGTGGTCGTGGGCGTCCTGATGATCGTCTACGTGATCGTGGGCGGCATGAAGGGCACCACCTGGGTGCAGATCATCAAGGCGGTGCTGCTCGTCGTCGGCGTCGCGATCCTCGCGATCATGGTCATGGGCCGCTATGGCTTCAACTTCTCCGCCGTGCTGGATCAAGCGATCGCGATGTCGCCCGACGGCGAGGCGATCCTCACGCCGGGCCTGAAGTACCCCAATCCCGTGGACTTCCTGTCGCTCGGGCTCGCGCTGGTCCTGGGCACCGCGGGCCTCCCGCACGTGCTCATGCGCTTCTACACCGTGCCCAGCGGCAAGGAGGCGCGGCGCTCGGTGGTCTGGGCGATCTGGATCATCGGCATCTTCTACGTGCTCACCCTGATCCTCGGCTACGGCGCCGCGGCCCTCGTCGGCCCCGAGGTGCTCGGGGATCCCGCGACGCCCGGCGGGGAGAACGCGGCGGCCCCGCTGCTCGCGCTCGCCCTCGGCGGACCGGTGCTGATGGCCGTGGTCTCCGCGATCGCCTTCGCGACGATCCTCGCGGTGGTCGCGGGCCTCGCGATCACGGCGGCCACGAGCTTCGCGCACGACATCTACGCCTCCGTGATCCGCGGCGGCGAGGTCCCCGCGGACGACGAGGTGAAGATCGCCCGCTGGACCGTCGTCGCGATCGGGATCCTCGCGATCGTGGGCGGCGTGGTGGCCCTCGGGCAGAACGTCGCCTTCCTGGTGGCGCTCGCCTTCGCGGTCGCCGCGAGCGCCAACCTGCCCACCATCCTCTTCTCCCTGTTCTGGCGACGATTCAACACCGGCGGCGCACTGTTCTCGATGATCGGCGGGCTCGCGGCCTGTCTCATCCTGATCGTGCTCTCCCCGGCCGTCTCCGGCAACGAGAAGGCGATGTTCCCGGGCGCCGACTTCGACCTGTTCCCGCTCTCGAACCCCGGCATCGTCTCGATCCCGCTGGGCTTCCTGCTCGGGATCGTCGGCACCCTCGTCACCAAGCCCGCGGCCGAGCACGACGTGAAGGCCGCCGAGATGGAGGTCCGCGCGTTCACCGGCGCCGGGGCGGAGGGCGCGTCGGAGCACTGACCCGCGCCTCCGTGCCGTACGGCGGACGGTGCACGTCACCGCATGTTCCGAGGAGCGGAGCGGACCTGGTGCCTCAGCACGCGTGAGACGCTCGGGGCGACCGACCGTCCATCCCCGCCGTCCCCACGGAGGAACGCTCATGGCGCCCACCCTGTCCGGTATCCACCACCTGAAGCTGCCCGTGCGCGACCTCGACGAGGGCATCGCCTGGTTCGCCGATTCCCTCGGTGCCCGGCACGTCGAACGGTTCGACCACCACGACGAGACGGGCACCCGGTACGCGGTGATCGTGCAGCTGCCGGGCCTCGACGTGCCCGTGGAGCTGCGCGAGGCGCCTGCGGCAGCAGCAGCGCTCGACGGATACGACCCCGTGACATTCGGCGTCGCGGACCGGGCGGCACTCGATCTGTGGGTCGAGCACCTCGACGCGCGGGGCGTGGCCCACAGCCCGGTGATCTCCGGCTTCATCGGAGATCTCATCGAGCTGCGCACTCCCGACGGCCTCGCTCTTCGTCTCTACACGGACCCGGCCGGTGGCTTCGACACCGTGGACCTCGACCCCGAACGCGCGGAGATCTCCTCGCCGCATGTCGCGCACGGGACCACGGATCGCTGAAGGGCGGGTGGGCCGCGGCGCCTCGCCGATTCTCACCCGCCCAGCAGGGTGAGCACGGCCATCACGCGCCGGTGGACGCTCGCGTCGGGGCTCAGCCCGAGCTTCGCGAACAGGCGCTGGGTGTGCTTCTCGACGGCGCCCTCGGTGACCACGAGGCGCTCCGCGATCCCGGCGTTGGTGAGGCCCTCGCCCATGAGCTCGAGGACCTCGCGCTCGCGCGGGGTGAGCTCGTCGAGAGGGGAGCGGCGCTGGGAGGCGAGGACCTGCGCGATGACGTCGGGGTCCATGACCACGCCGCCGCCCGCCACGCGCTCGACGGACTCGAGGAAGCGGCCGATGTCGCTCACCCGGTCCTTGAGCAGGTAGCCGGTCGCGGGGGTGCCGGCGCCGATCAGCTCGGCCGCGTAGGCGACGACGACGTACTGGCTGAGCAGCATGATCGGGGCCTCGGGCCAGCTGCGGCGGATCTCGTGGGCGGCGCGCAGGCCCTCGTCGCTGTGGCTCGGGGGCATGCGGATGTCCGCGATCACGAGGTCGGGCCGGTGCTCGAGCGCGCGGGCCACGAGCTCCGTGCCGTCGGCCGCGGAGTCCACGACGTCGTGCCCCGCGTCCTCGAGCAGCAGGCGCAGTCCCTCGCGCAGCAGGGCGGAGTCGTCGGCGATCACGAGGCGCACGGGATCACCGCCTCGATCCGGGTGCCCTGTCCGGCGGGGGAGTCGACCTGCAGCGTCCCCTCGAGCGAGGCGACGCGGCCCGCGAGCCCGGCGAGGCCATGGCCGGCGGAGATGCTCGCGCCGCCGCGGCCGTCGTCGACGATCACGGTGCGGGCGCTGCCCGCCTCACGGCTCACGCGCACCTGCACGGCGCTCGCCCCGGAGTGCTTGGCGGCGTTCGCGAGGGCCTCGGACACCACGTAGTAGATGCCGATCTCCACGTGCTCGGGGAGGTCGATCTGCGGGCAGTCGACCGTGGCGGGCACGGGGCACAGGGCGGCGCGCTCGGCGAGGGCTGCCGCGAGGCCCCGGTCCACGAGGATCGGCGGTGCGATCCCGCGGGAGAGCCGACGCAGGTCCTCGAGGGTCGTGCCCAGCATCTCGCGGGTCTCCGCGAGGATCCGCCGGGCGCGCTCGGGGTCCGACGGGGCGAGGCGCTCGGCTCGGGCCAGGTCCATCGTCGCCCGCACGATCCCCTGCTGGGGCCCGTCGTGCAGGTCCCGCTCGAGCCGCCGTAGGGACTCGGACTCCGCGGCGCGGCCGGCGTCGCGGGACTCCTCGGTGCGGGCCAGGCGCTGCTGCTCCTCGAAGCGGGAGCTCAGCAGGCCGTAGCCCACCGCATGATGGACCGAGGTCACGCCCCGGGCGACGGGGTAGGCGGTGAGCAGGAAGAACAGGCCGCCCGCGAACTGCAGTCCCAGGTCGATCCCGGTGGCCAGGGCTCCGTCGAAGCCGAGCAGCTCGCCGAGCCCGTTCATCTCGCCCGCGGGCAGGACGAGGCGCAGGATGATCGAGGCGAGCGGCGCCAGCACCGTCCCCAGGGCTCCTGCGAACCACGCGACCATGACGGGGAACGTGACGGCGCTCAGCAGCAGGTGCACGAGGGTCCACAGGCAGTCCAGCCACGACTGAGGATCCGCGAGCGGGGTGAGCATGCGGCGCACCCAGCCGGCGTCGGGCGCCGCGCGTCGGCGCATGGGCCGCGGCAGGGGGCGCTGCAGCAGGATTCGCTGCATGCCCCGCTCGGCGCCCGCGAAGCCCCGGGCGACCATCAGGGCGGCGATGAGGATCGGCAGTCCCACCCAGACCACGACCGTGCCCACACCCACCGCCAGCAGGGTGATGGTCAGGACGAACCCGACGATGCCGAGCACGAAGGCGGGGACCGCGTAGAGGAAGGCGCGCACGATCGTCCCCGCCCAGTGGGCGAGGAAGCCGCGGCGCCGGTCGGCCTCGGGTGCGCCGTCGGCGGGCATCGTCGATCCTGTGGTCGAGGCGGGAGCATGCGTCGAGGAGGAGGTCATGGCTCGAGTCTTGTCGTCGGGAGGCCGGAGCCCCATCCTGTCACCCGGCCGATGCGCTGTCGGGCTGGCCCGACGAGGCCCCGATGGGGGACCGATCCGACCGCGACGGAGCCCCGACGGTCGACTCCGCCACAGACGCGCTGGGCGGCCTGGAGGTCCGCCCGGGAGGTCCCTCACGGCACCTAGACTGGGGAGCGACGACCCCAAGCATCCCCAGAGCGAACGTGAGGCAGCGGTGAACTCCGATCACCTGAAGACGTCGGTCCAGGCCATCAACTGGAACCGCATCCCCGACCCGAAGGACAGCGAGGTCTGGGACCGTCTGACCGGGAACTTCTGGCTCCCCGAGAAGGTCCCGATCAGCAACGACATCCAGTCCTGGGGCCGCCTCACCGAGGGCGAGCAGACCCTCACCATGCGCGTCTTCACCGGCCTGACGCTGCTGGACACGGTGCAGGGCACCGTCGGCGCGGTCTCGCTCATCCCCGACGCGGTGACGCCGCACGAGGAGGCGGTGTACACGAACATCGCGTTCATGGAGTCCGTGCACGCGAAGTCGTACTCGCAGATCTTCTCGACCCTCTCGCACACCAAGCAGATCGACGAGGCCTTCCGCTGGAGCGAGCACAACGAGGCGCTGCAGAAGAAGGCCCGGATCGTCATGGGCTACTACCAGGGCGACGACGCGGAGAAGCGGAAGGTCGCCTCGACGCTGCTCGAGTCCTTCCTCTTCTACTCCGGCTTCTACCTGCCCATGTACTGGTCCAGCCACGGCGAGCTGACCAACACGGCCGACGTGATCCGCCTGATCATCCGCGACGAGGCCGTGCACGGCTACTACATCGGCTACAAGTTCCAGAAGGCGATGGAGAAGGCCTCCTCCCAGCGCCAGGAGGAGCTCAAGGACTACACGTTCTCCCTCCTCATGGACCTCTACGACAACGAGGAGGAGTACACCGAGGATCTGTACGACCCGGTCGGCTGGACCGAGGACGTCAAGATGTTCCTGCGCTACAACGCGAACAAGGCGCTCATGAACCTCGGCTACGACCCGCTGTTCCCCCAGGACCAGACCGAGGTCAACCCCGCGATCCTCGCGTCCCTCTCCCCGAACGCCGACGAGAACCACGACTTCTTCTCGGGCTCCGGCTCGAGCTACGTCATGGGCAAGGCCGTCGACACCGAGGACGACGACTGGGACTTCTGATCCGCTGACCGCGCACGTCGCCGGTGATCCCCGCCGACGGCGCGCACGCGAGGCCCGGACCTGCAGCCTTCTGCGGGTCCGGGCCTCGCGTATGCTCCGTCAGAGCCCGCCCCAGTGGCTCGGCACCGGACGCGACAGCTCTCCTCAGCTGCCGGTCTCGTCCGAGGAGCCATCCTCCTGCGAGAGGCGGAACGCCTGTCCGAGGGCTTCGATCTGCGCAGGATTGTAGAGGTCGGGCAGCGACTGGTAGAGGGCGTGCAGCGCCTCGCGTTCGCGCACATTCGTCGGCCGAGGCGGAGTGCGAGTGCCCGGGTAGTCCTCGTGGATCCCGCGCAGCACCATCGCCAGCCGTATGGCGACGGCACGGATGGCTTCGGCGCCGGCATCGGCCGGAAGCTCGTTGAACCCGATGTCGGCGTCCTGGTGGTGTTCGGCGATCTCGCGCAGGTCTCGCATGCCCCGTTCGTCGTAGAGCAGTGCGCTGATGGCGATCACCGCCCGGTCTGACTCGGTGAGACTGTCCGCGATGGATTCGAACCCTACGGGGACGTCCGGTCCGGTGCGGTGAGCAAGCAGCTCGGCGAGGTCGGCCCGGATCTTCTGCTGACGTTCGATGGAGGCGGAGAGCCGTGCGTCGAGCGAGCGCACGGTGTCGAAGAACAGGTCGTCCGAATCGATCGTCGACCGGATCTCCGCCGTTGACATCCCCAGGTCCCGGAGCTGTCTGATCTGCAGCAGGCGCACCAGGTGGGCCGTGCGGTACTGCTTGTAGCCGTTGGCCGTCCGCGCGGGCTCTTCGAGCACATCGGTCGCGTGGTAGTGCCGAATGGCCTTCACGGTCGTGCCCGCGAGCTCCGCGAGTCGGCGCGTGCTCCACGCCATCAGCGGTCACCAGGGGGAGCAGACATAACTCCATCCTCGTGGATGAGCGAGGGAATCGGAAGCGCTTCCTTGACCGTGCCCCCAGGGCACGGTTTCCGATGATGGTGCACATACCCGCCATCGCGTAGGAGCCCCCACATGACCGGCACTGGACGGAACTCCGATCGGATCGAGGTCCAGGAGGTCTCGCGCGATCCCGCCTTCGCGCGCCCGGCTGACTCGCCCGGCTGGACCCGACCGGCATACCTCGTGCCCGCTCACGGCCGGTGCGACGACTGGGCGCGCAGTGACAACCGGACCTCCCTCGTCCGGTTCGGCACTCAGCATCAGACCGCGGCCAGCGTGCTGCTGCCGGGGCCGGCCACCGGACCCAGTGCCCCGGCCCACCACGCTCAGGCGCGATCTTTCGCCGAGGGGGCCCTGCTGTCCGATGAGCCTCTGCTCCCCCACGGCCTGGACCGGACACGGAGCCACGATGGATGACTCGCTCATCTACGAGGGCGCGATGCAGGTCGTCCCCCTCCTGCTCATCGCGCTGTTTCTGGACAACCGCGCGAACACGCCCGAACTGCGCAGCCGACTCGGAAGGGCTCTGACGCGGTTCCAGGACCGAGCCATCGCCGTGCTGAGTCTCATCGCGTTCTTCATCTCGATGTTCGTTCTCGTCGGCGCGGTGCCCGTCACCGCCCTCACCAACGCGATCGTCGTCGCGGCACTGAGCGGCTCGATCGGGCTGCTGTTCGGCACCATCTGGCGACGCTTCGCCACCACCACGGATGACGGCTCCGCTCCGTCCAGCTCACACTCCCCGAAGGACCATCATGACCACGACTCCTGACCCGTCCCTCACCAACACCTCGAGCGCACCCTCTTCCGTCGATGGGAATCGTCCTTTCGGCGCGCACCTGTCGATGCGGTGGTGGGTCCCGCTGGTGCTGACGATCGTCGTCGTCGCGGCGATCTACGGCCTCCAACTGCTGCTGGGCGGTGCCGCCGCCATCGTCGAGGTCGCCCTGCTGGGCAAGGATCCCGATGGCGCCTCGCTGACCCCTCTGTCCTTCCTCGCGACGAATCTCGCGACCATCCTGATCGCCCCGCTCGCGCTCCTCCTGCTCGCCAAGGCCGGGCGGGTGCCCTGGCGATCCGCACTGAGCGCCGGGCGGGCTTTCCGGTGGCGTCGGCTGGTGATGTACGTCGGCCTCTTCGCGGTGCTGATGGTCCTCGCCAACATCGCGGTCCAGCTGATCAACCCCTCGCCGCTGTCCTTCTTCGCCGTCTCCGGCACGACCATCGCGCTGCTGGTGGTGCTGGTGCTGACCACGCCGTTGCAGGCCGCGGCGGAGGAAGTCGCTTTCCGCGGTGTCCTCACCGCCTCCTACGCGTCGTGGATCCGCGCTTCCCGCCCCGCGCTGATCGTGGGCATCACCGGTTCGAGCGTCCTCTTCGCCATCGTCCACACCAGCCTGGATCCATGGATGATCCTGAATTACCTGGGCCTCGGGGCGAGCACCGCGGTCATGGCTCTGCTGAGCCGGGGCCTCGAAGCTTCGATCGCCTTCCACGTCATGAACAATGTCTTCGCCTACGGCATCGGCGCCCTGTTCGCCGACGGCGGCGGCATCGCCCAGGACCGCAGCAGTGGCGCCGGCGGACCGTACATGCTGGTGTTCCTCCTCGCGGAAGCCATCGCCATCGTCACTGTCTGGCAGCTCGAGAAGCACCGCACCCGTCATCAGCGCTGAAGGCCCTGCACGCGGGAGAGCCCTGACGGCGCATCGAGGCTCAGTGCAGGAACAGGGCTGTGACGGCCTCGACCAGCGCAATGACCAGAAGCAGGATGATGATCATCGGATAGAGGCGCAGGTTGTCCTTGACGCCGGCGAGGTACCCCTCCCAGGCCGATGACAGATTGCGTCGGCGGTAGCCGAAGGTCGATCGCCAGAGGATGATCGATCCCAGCATCGCCAGGACATAGGCCTGGAACTCGATCAGCAGCACGGGCGAGACGGTGATCACCGTGATCAGCTCCTCGAGTGTTGTCGGCGCGTACGGCATGCCGATGAAGATCGCCCGTGCGATCGTCGCGACCACACCGAAGAAGGGAACGATGAGCGTGGGCAATGTCGTGGTCCCCAGTGCTGCGAACAGGAGGTTGGAGAGGAGAGTCAGCAGTGCGGGTCCGACGATGCTGCCGCTGCTGTAGGCATCGACGACCAAGGACGACCCGGGCGAGCTGAGGAAGGCCTCGGTGTTCCGGTGGCCGATCTCATGCAGACCAGGGATGTAGACGGACGCGATCATCGCCATCAGCAACGTGCCGTAGACGACGAGATTGGACACCAGGTACGGGTACCAGTTGGCGCGCAGGACTGTTCGGAAGCTGTCGAAGATTCGCATGGTCAGGATTCCTCTCTGGGGTGGGACTGCGGCCTCGGCTCGAGGCGCATGAAGTCCTTCTGCCGGTCGTTCAGCTCGCGATCGGCCAGGTCGAGGATCACCTGCATCTGCTCTTCCGTCAGCGAGGGCAGTCCACCGGCGACCTCGTCGACCAGCGACTGCGCCTGCTCCATGAGTTGCTCGAGCTCGGTGTCACCGGTTTTCTCATCGATGGCGTCGAAACGCTCCTGCAAGCGCACCAGGGCCGACCGCATCTGCGGGTCATCGAGTGCATCGGCGAAAGCGTCGATCTGCGGATGGTCCCGGTAGAGGTGGGCGAGGGCGACGGCGACCGGGATATCGGCCGGTGTCAGGCTCAGCGCAGCTGCTGCCCTGGAGAGTCCGACGTGGCGCCCGGCGCGCGCCCGGGCCAGCCGTTCGCGTTGTGCGGTCAGATCCGTGATCTTCGCTTCCAGGGCCCGGTCCACCTCATCCAGCGCCTCTTCGGTGGAGGGAGAGCCGGAGTCTGCGGCCACGGCTCCTGCCTGCGCCAGCGACAGACCGGAGTCGGTCAGCTGACTGATCCTCAGCAGGGAGACCAGATGATCCGCGGTGTAGTCCCGGTACCCGTTGGGTCGACGCGGCGGCTCGGGCAGCGCGCCTGCCTGGTGGTAGTAGCGGACGGTCCGGACCGTCACCCCGGCGAGTTCTGCCAGTTCTGAGATGCGCATCAGGTGGACACCTGTCCTGATCGGCGGATGCTGGGACTGAGCTGGGCCAGGGCGGCCGCGCCGATCCACAGAAGGGCGAGAGCTGTGGTGGCCAGGTGCAGGGTGCCGATCTCGATGAGCAGAGCGGCCACGCCGATGCCGGCTGCCGGGACAAGAGTCATGAGGGCGTTCTGGGCGCCCAGCACCTTCCCGCGTTCGGCATCTGCGACGTTCTCGACGAAAGTCAGTCCGACGACGGCGTTCATGCAGCCACCGCCCAATCCGACGATCGCCGCTCCGGTGAAGATCGACCACACAGGTCCGAGTATGCCGATGACGACGAATCCCACGGCGACGACGATGGCCCCGGTGGTGAACCACCCCCGGCGCGGGATCCTGGTCCCGAATACGGCGAAGAGGCCACCGCCGATGAGGAGGCCTGCGGCCAGTGCGCTGAGGACGAACCCGACGAGACCGGCCTCGTTCTGGAATGCGAAGTGCACGGGGATCACCATGCCCTGCGTGGCGGCGAGCACGACTGCCAGCGCGAGACCCAACAGGACGACGACGCGCAGGAGCGGTGTGCGGAAGATGACCACCAGGCCGTGGAAGACGGAGCCGGGCGTCTCGTGCTGGGGATCTCCTTGCCGTTCAGGGGGCAGTCCCGAGGCGCGGGAGGGGATAACGAGGGTCAGCAGGGCCGCCAGTGCGGCGATGCCGGAGGTCGCCCACATGACCGTCACCGGCTCCAGGGAGGCGACGAGGATGCCGGCGATGGCGGGTCCGACCAGGAGCGAGACTCCTGCGAGGGATTCCCGCAGGCCGATCAGCCGCGAAGGTTCCATCCTGCCGGCATGAGCGATGGCGGGGAGCATCGCCTCCCGCGCGGTGATGCCGGGAACGTCGCCGAAGGAATTCAGGATCGCCACGGCGATGAACCATCCCAGGTTCAGCCCGACGGTGAGGTCGATGACGGGCAGGATGATCAGGGCCAGGGCCGAGATCACATCGGAGAGGATCGCGGCGGTGCGGCGGTTGATCCGGTCGATGAGCGAGCCCATCAGCAGTCCGGCGACGGCGGCGGGCAACGCTGCCGCGATGGCAACGGCCCCAGCCCCCAGCGGACTGCCCGTGGTGAACAGGACCAGCAGCGGGAGCGCTATCGCAGTGATCGAGTTGCCCAGCAGCGATGTGCCGAACGAGGTCAGGTAGAAGAAGACGATCCGTGCCATGGGACAAGCCCAAACGATGACGTCGCGTCAAGGTCAAGCCCGTGCGGAGGAGATCGTGGACGGCGCCGAGCCTTCGCAGGCCACGGCCTCGCGGGCGTCACCTCGGTGAGACTCGCCGTGGCGATGAGCCGAAGCCGGACTCATCATTCCCGGTCCGAGCTGATCTCCGTGAGGGCGTGGAAGCGGAGGAAGTGCGCGAGCTGCACCGGACGAACTCGATCCCGTGGTGGCCCTCTGCTTCACTCTCGTCGGGGCCAGGCCGCCCACTCTCGAAGCGATCAGTGCGCGAAGAGGACATGCGGGTCGAGATCCACCGTGTCCATGCGGCGAATCTCGGCGTCTGCGGGTCCGGCGGAGCAGTATCGGGGTGTCGGAACATCGGGGCACTGGTGCTTTGCGCGCGGGAGGTCCACAGTGGTGCCATGAACACGCAAGAGGCCCTGATCACTGCGGATCTGGCCCGTGCGGCTCGGGCTCTCGCCCAGGTCTCGCTCGCCGATCTCGCCGAGCACACCGACATCGACCTCGAGAGGCTGCGCGCCATCGAGCAGGGGCGGATCCTCGCCACGGCGGAGGAGAGCGGCCTGCTGCACCGCGCCTTCGCGGAGTTCGGCGTCGAACTGCTGCCCGTCGACGAGCACGCCGGCGTGGGCTACGGCGTGCGCCAGAAGTTCAACCCGCGCACCGTCACCCGCCTGGAGAACTGGGAGAACGAGGGCGGCCCCGCGGGCGAGGACGACATCTGAGCGGCCCGTATCCTGGGGCGGCCATGACCGCTCCCGCCGCCCACCAGCACCGTCACGGGTCACCGCTCGTCACCCTGCATCGCGCCGAGGACGACGCCGATGCGGTCCTGCGCGCGCGCATCGCCGAGACCTGCGGCTTGGAGGAGGCGGCGGTGCGCACAGGGCGGCACTGCCCGCGGTGCGGCTCCTCGGCGCACGGCCGGCCCTGGGCCCGCATCGGTGCCGCCTCCGACATCCCCGTGAGCATCTCCCGCTCCGGTGCGCACCTGGTCACGGCCGTGCGACGCGAGGGTCCGGTGGGCGTGGACATCGAGTCCGTCGCCGCCGTCGACCGGCTGTGGTCGCCCGACCTCGTGCTGCACCCGAGCGAGCGCGGGCTCGATCGGACGCCGGAGGATCGCGCGCGCCTGTGGGCGGGCAAGGAGGCGGTCCTCAAGGCGCTCGGCGTCGGGCTCGCCCGCGCGATGCCCACGATCGCGCTCGCCGACTTCGACGTCGAGGACCTGCCGG
Source organism: Brachybacterium kimchii (assembly GCF_023373525.1). NCBI lineage: Bacteria > Bacillati > Actinomycetota > Actinomycetes > Micrococcales > Dermabacteraceae > Brachybacterium > Brachybacterium kimchii. Next base: position 2,000,719 of record NZ_CP097218.1, on the reverse strand, counting down.
CTCCGCCGGGGCACGTGATCGCCTGCGCGCGGCTGTGAGGCCGCGGCGCGGCCGTGCCGGTGATGCCGGCGGCGCCGGCCGCACTCCCGACCGTCGGCGTGCCGCCCGAGGCGCCCCGTCGGCCCCGAGCACTCCGCGCCGGATCAGGCCGGACGCGGGCACTCCGGCAGCGGCAGCGACTCGAGCCATGCCTCGGCGAGGTCCCCGAGCTCCTGCCCGCTCTCGCGCTCCGCGTGCTCGAGCAGCATCGCGGTGGTGACGTTCCCACCGGCGTGCTCGGCGAGGAAGGTGCGCAGGAGCGCGAAGAACGCGTCGTCGCCCACGCGCATCCGCAGGGCGTGCACGGTGAGGGCGCCGCGCTTGTAGACCCGGTCGTCGAACATGAGCTCGGGCCCGGGATCGGCGAGCAGCAGGTCCTGGGGGAGCTCGGCGAGCAGGGCGTGGTGCCTCTCGACCTCGGCCTGCACGGTGGAGACGCCGGAGCGCTCGGCCCACAGCCACTCGCAGTAGCACGCGAAGCCCTCGTGCAGCCAGATGTCCTTCCACGCGGACAGGGTGACGGCGTTGCCGAACCACTGGTGGGAGAGCTCATGGGCGATCAGGCGCACCGACTCCCAGTCGGTGTCCACGAGGTTCGCGCCGAAGGTCGAGAGGCCCTGCGACTCGAGCGGGATCTCGAGGTCGTCCTCGGTGATCACCGCCGTGTACGAGGCGAACGGGTAGGGCCCGAAGAGCTCGGCGAAGAAGGTGAGCATCTCGCCCTGGCGGGCGAAGGAGCCGAGGAGGTCGTCCGGGGTCGTGCCCAGCGGGACGAGGGTGCGCACGGGCACGTCTGCGCGGGCGATGTCGACGGGGGAGTAGCGGCCGATCTGCACCGTGGCCAGGTACGTGGCCATGGGCACGCGCTGCTGGTAGGTCCACGTGGTCACCGCGCTGCGGCGGCGCGTGCCCTCGAGCTCGCCCGCGGCGGCGACCCAGTAGTCCGGCGGGGCGCCCAGCTGCAGCGTGTAGGTCGCCTTGTCGTCGGGCCGGTCGTTGCACGGGAACCACGAGGGCGCGCCGTGGGGCTGCGCGGAGACGATGACGCCGTCGGTCAGCTCCTCCCAGCCGGTCGCGCCGAGCACCCGCGAGGGCACCGGGCGGGGCTTGCCGGAGTACTTCACCCGCACCACGAACTCCTGGTCCGCGGTGATTGGAGTGCGCACGGTGAGCGTGCCGGAGCGGTGGCCGGTCTTCACGGCGCGGCCGTCGACCTGCACCTTCTGGGCGCTCAGGCCGTACAGGTCCAGACGGATCGAGTCCGCGTCCGCGAGGGCGCGGCAGTGCAGCGTCGCCTCGCCCTCGAGCCGATTGGTGTCGACCTTGTAGACGAGGTCGAGGTCGTAGTGCTCGACGCCGAAGGAGCGGTCCCCGTGCCCCGGGACGTAGGGGTCCGCGCCGTCGCCGCCGTGCGCGTGCACGCTGTGCTCCCTCATGCGCCGAATCCCCTCACGCTGCGTCCCCTCATGCGTCGTCCTCCCACGGTCCGATCGGATTGCCCTGCCAGCGCGTCCCCGCGGGCACGCTCTCACCGCGCATCACCAGGGACACCGGGCCCACGGTCGCATGCCGGTCGATCCGCGCCGCAGGGAGGATCACGCTGCCGGGGCCGAGGGTCGCGCCCTCGGCCACCACGACCGTGTCCATGCTGAGCACGCGGTCGTGGAACAGGTGGGTCTGCACCACGCAGCCGCGGTTGACGGTCGCGCCGTCGCCGAGCTCGACGAGGTCGGTCTCGGGAAGCCAGTACGACTCGCACCAGACGCCGCGGCCGATGCGGGCGCCGAGCGCCCGCAGCCACCAGTTCAGAGCGAGCGTACCGGTCGTGGCGCGCGCGAACCACGGCGCGGCCAGCACCTCGGTGAAGGTGTCGGCAAGCTCATTGCGCCACACGAACGACGTCCACAGCCCGTGCTCGCCCTCGCGATGCCGGCCGACGATCAGCCACTTCGCGACGACCGACACGACCGCGGCGGCGACCGAGCCGGCGAGCAGCACCGGACCGCCCAGCAGCACCGCGGCGCCGAGCCCGTGCCGGGCCACGAGGACGAGCAGGGTCGCGCCGACCGCCGCCCACAGCACCACGGCCAGCAGCATCGGCAGGATCCGGCAGGTCTCGACGATCCCGCGGAAGATCCGCAGCCTGCGTGAGGGCGCGTACGTGCGGGACTCGTCGGCCTCGCTGCCGGCGCGGCGCAGCCGCCGCGGCGGACTGCCCATCCAGGAGCCGCCGGCCTTCGCCGAGGTCCGACGGGGCGCCGCCGACAGCACTGCCACCAGGGACTTCTTGGGGACCTTGCGTCCCGGGGCGAGCATGCCGGAGTTGCCCACGAAGGCGCGCTTGCCGACCTTCACCCGCTCCACGCGGATCCACCCGCCGCCGAGCTCGTAGGGGCCCACCATGGTGTCGTCGGCCAGGAAGGCGTGGTCGCTGACCTGCACGAGGCTCGGGATGAGCAGCACGGTCGAGGCCTCGACGCCCTTGCCCACGCGCGCCCCGAGGGCGCGCAGCCAGAGCGGGGTCAGCGCACCCGAGTAGAGGGGGAACAGCCAGCTGCGGGCCTCGTCGAGCAGGCGCAGCGTCCCCCAGATCTGCACGCCCGGCAGGGAGCGCACCGGATGGTGGCCGGGACGGATGCCGAGCGCGAAGAGCCGGGTGAGGGCCAGCACCAGCAGGATCAGCACGAGGTAGCCGACGAGTGCGGACAGCGGCAGCCAGGGCAGCGCCGCGAGGACCGCCCCGCCGAAGGTCGGCGCGGAGGCGATCGCGGGGAGAGCCGCCGCGGCGCCCGCGACGACGGCCACGGCGGGCAGGGCCGCGATCACCAGCGCGACCAGCGCGTACACGCCCTGCCAGAGCGGTCCGCGGTGCGGGTGCTCGCTCGACCAGGGGCCGCGGGCGCGGGCCTTCCGACCGGCGGGGGAGCCCGACCAGAACTCGCCCGCGGGGACGTCGCCGAGCACGGCCGATCCCGGGGCGATCTCCGCGTCCCTGCCCACGTGCGCGCCGGGGCCCAGGGTGCTGCGGGCGCCGATGCGGGCGCGCTTGCCGATGCGCACCGCGCCGATGTGCAGGGTGTCGCCGTCGATCCAGGTGCCCGCGAGGTCGACCTCCGGCTCGACGGAGGCGCCGGCGCCGATGTGCAGCAGGCCGGTGACGGGGGGCAGCGCGTGCAGGTCGGCGTCGCGCCCGATCCTCGCGCCGAGCAGCCGCGCGTAGTACGGGACCCAGGGTGCGCCCGCGAGGCCCTGCGCGCCGAGCTCCTCCTGGAGGCGCTCGGCGCACCACAGGCGCAGGTGCGCGAGGCCCCCGCGGCGGTGGGCGCCGGGCCGCCGGATCCCGGTGAGCAGCAGCCGCGCGAGCAGCGCGGCGAGGGTCATCCGCACGGGCGGGACGAGGAGCACGAGCGCCGCGGGGACGAGCACGCCGAGGGGAGCAGCCGGCGCCCAGGCGACGTCGAGCAGGCCGGAGGCGAGGGTCGAGGCGATCATCAGCCAGGTGAGCCAGCGCAGCGCCCCGATGGCGCGCAGCGGCAGCAGCAGGACCAGCTGGGCGGCCTGGAAGGCGCGGCGCAGGGGAGGCGCCTCGTCCTCGTTGCGGGCACTCGAGGTGCCCATCCCGTCGAGCGCGGAGGCGAGGGAGGCGATCGTGGAGTGCGCGTAGACGTCGGCGACCGCGACCTCCGGGTGCATCTCCCGCAGACGGCCGACGACCTGCGCGGCCGTCAACGAGCCTCCGCCGAGGTCGAAGAAGTCGTCGCGCACCGAGGTGGCCCGAGCGCCCAGGACGTCGGACCAGATCTCGGCGATCCAGGCGGCGGTGCCCTCGAGGTCGCGGGCCGAGCCCGGGGCCGACGGCAGGGGCCAGGGGAGGGCGTCGCGGTCGACCTTCCCGGAGGTGCGCGTGGGCATGTCCTCGACGACGGCCAGGCGCGGCACGAGCGCCGCGGGCATGCGCTCGCGCAGGAGGGCACGGGCGGCGTCAGCGTCGAAGGTGGCGTCGGCCGTCAGGTACCCGACCAGGAGCTTGTTGCCCGTCTTCGTGGAGCGCACGGCCGCGGCGGCGGAGACCACGCCGGGCAGGCGCAGCAGCTGGTCGTCGATCTCGCCGAGCTCGATGCGGCGGCCGCCGAGCTTGATCTGGTCGTCGGCCCGCCCCGCGAACAGCAGCCCGTCCGGGTCGTTGACCACGCGGTCCCCGGAGCGATAGGCCCGGTCCCAGCCGAGGGTGGGCATGGGCGCGTACTTCTCGGCGTCCTTCGCGGGGTCCAGGTACCGGGCGAGCCCCACGCCGCCGATGATGAGCTCGCCGGTGGCACCCGCCTCGACCGGCTCGCCCTGCTCGTCGACGACGGCGAGGTCCCAGCCGTCCAGGGGGAGGCCGATGCGCACCGGATCGGTGCCGTCCAGCTGCGCGGCGCAGGCGACGACCGTCGCCTCCGTCGGCCCATAGGTGTTCCAGACCTCCCGGCCGGGGGCCTGGAGGCGCGCGGCGAGCTCGGGCGGACACGCCTCGCCGCCCATGATGAGCAGCCGCACGGCCTCGAGCGAGGAGTCCGGCCACAGCGAGACCAGGGTGGGGACGGTCGAGACGATGGTGACGGAGTTCGCGAGCAGCCAGGGGCCGACGTCGACCCCCGAGCGGACCAGGGAGCGCGGCGCCGGGACGAGGCACGCTCCGTGGCCCCAGGCCAGCCACATCTCCTCGCAGCTCGCGTCGAAGGCGACGGACAGTCCCGCCATCACGCGGTCGCCCGGTCCCAGCGGCGCGTCCTGCAGGAACAGCCGCGACTCGGCGTCGACGAAGGCGGCGGCGCTGCGGTGGGAGACGGCCACGCCCTTGGGCTTGCCGGTCGACCCCGAGGTGAAGATGATCCAGGCGTCGTCCTCTGGGGAGGGGGCGACGGGGGCCACGGACCCTTCGGCCGGCGCGCTGGTCTCCGCGCCGGTCGCCGCGCCCGTCGCCGCGTCCGACGCCGTCTCCGTCGGCGTGAGCGCGAGGTCGTCGCCGAGCACCGCTGCCACGGCGGACTCCTCGAAGACCACGCGGGCGCGCTCGTCGGGGTCCTCGGCGTCCACGGGGACGTAGGCGGCACCGGCGAGCAGCGTGCCGATGATCGCGATGTACAGGTCGGGGGTGCCGGAGGTGATGCGCACGCCCACGCGCGAGCCCGGTCCCACGCCGATCGCGGCGAGGCGGCCCGCGAGCTCGGTCGCGGCGGCGTCCAGCTGCGAGTAGGTGAGGGGCTCGAGGCCGGTGTCGATCGCGAGGGCATCGCCGTGGGCGGCGACGGTGGCGCGGAAGACGTCGACGAGGGTGCGGGGCGCGGGGGCGCGGTCTCCGGCGAGGAGCGCGGGCACTGGGGCTGTCACAGCATGATTGTCCGCCATGGACACGCGGATCGCGGAAGCGACGTGAGCGATCCGTACTGGTCATGACCAGCAGGTGAACAGCGGATCACCGTCGCGCGGACGGGACGCGGCGCGCGGCGTCGGGCCCGCGGTGTGAGATCGTGTGACGTACATGGTCCGCACCCGCGGACCGAAGGGAAAGGAGCTTCCCCATGGGTCTCATCGGACTCATCATCTCCTGGATCATCATCGGAGCCATCATCGGCCTCATCGCTCGCGCGATCCTGCCCGGCAAGCAGGCCATGGGCATCGGGATGACCATCATCCTCGGTGTCATCGGCGCGATCGTCGGCGGCTTCATCGGCAGCCTCTTCGGGGGCGACGGCATCAGCGGGATCATGAACAACCCGTGGAGCGTCGGCACGATCCTGCTGTCCGTGGTCGGCGCGATCATCGTGATGGTCATCTACGGGCTGGTCACCAAGAACCGCGCCTGACACCGCCCGGTCCCGATCTCGGAACCTGACGGAACATCCCGACCCCGCGCCGGAACGACGAGCGCCCGATGCCGGAAGGCATCGGGCGCTCGTGCATGTGCGGGGAGTTCGACTCCCACGAGGGAGGCCGGTTCCCAGGGGAGGTCAGCTGCGCTCTCCCAGCGGCCAGCCCTTCACGGCCAGGTGCTCGGCGACGCGGCGCATCTCCTGCTCGGTGGGCAGGTCGTTGGTGTAGCGGGTGATCGCGACGCCCGCGTCCGTCGGGTCGACGATCCGGTGGCCGGCCTCGTCCACGAGATGCGAGGCGATCTCCTGGGCCTCGTCGTCCGTGAGCTGGCGGCGCAGGAGCGCGAGCAGCGGGATCCTGTCCGTCGCGGGGACGCCTGCGGGGTATCCGGCCGAGAGCCAGTCGATGATCCGCTGCACGGTGTTCGAGGACGGCTCGCCGGGGCCCGCGGGCGTCCCGGGGCGGGCCGGGCTCGCGGACGACGTCGCGGGGGAGTGCGGTGCGCTCTCCTCACGGGCGCCCTCGGCGCGGGCGGGGGCCGGGGCCTCCGCCTCGTCGTCGGTCGACGACTGCGCCGTGTCCGGCGCGCCGCCCTCCGCATCGCTCGTCGTCCCGGCGGAGCCCTCGGTGCTCGTGGCCAGGGCGCCGTCGGCCGCGATGGCACGGGCGACCTCCGCGGACTCCTCGTCCACGGGCCAGCCCGCGTCCGCGAGGCGCTCGGCGACCTCGCGGGCGTGATCCTCGGTGACGGGAGCGGAGGTGACGCGGCCGATCGCTCCGCGCACGTCCTCCTGGCTGACATCGCCCTCGGGGTTGTCGCGCTTGAGCTCGCCGACGATCTTCTCAAGCTCCTCCTCGCTGAGATTGTGCGTGAGGAGGGCGAGAAGCGGGTAGAAGTCCTTGGGCGGCACGCCGTCGGGATAGCCCACGCGCAGCCAGTCCAGGATCATGCTCAACGGGTTGTTCATCGTGTCCTCTGCCCCTCGAACTCGGACGCCCCTCAGAGGGGCAGCTGGATACCCAGGTAGTGGTCGATGCTGCCCTTGGTGATGAACAGCAGACCGTAGAGGATGACCAGGGCGACGACCGCGAAGATCGCCCATGCGCCCACGCGGGCCGCGGGGTTGGCGGCGATCACGGTGCCGTCGCGCTCCACGCCGCCCTCGCCGCGGTCCTGCAGCTTGATGCCCAGGGAGAACAGGAGGGGAAGGCCTGCGCCGAGCAGGAGCCCGACGCCGAGGACCTTGAGCGTTCCGGTGATGATCTCGATGAACTCTTCGGACATCTCAGGAGTCCTTCCTGTGCGAGGTGGGGGCGGGTTCCTCGGCGCTCCCGGCGCCGCCGGAGGGCGTCGCCACCGGAGTCTTCGGGGTCGCGCCGCTCGAGGCGGAGGAGCCGCAGGTTGTGCCCGCGGTCTCGAGGACCGGGCTGCTCTCGCCCGGGAGGGACACCGCCTCGGCGCCCTCCTCCCAGTCGTCGTTGACGTTGGCGGCGTCGACCTTCTGCAGCTGCGAGCGGTAGTAGATGTATCCGCCGACGGCGAGCAGGATCGCGAAGACCAGGAAGGCTCCGCCGACGCCGCCCACGAGGTGTCCGATGAAGTAGGTGATCGCACCCACCACGGCTGCGGCGGGAAGGGTCAGCAGCCAGCCGACGGCCATGCGTCCGGCGACGCCCCAGCGGACCTGCGCACCGGGCCGGCCGACGCCGGAGCCGACGATCGAGCCGGTCGCCACGTGCGTGGTCGACAGCGCCATGCCCAGGTGGCTGGAGGTGAGGATGATGGCGGCGGAGGAGGCCTCTGCGGCCATGCCCTGCGGGGAGTCGAGCTCGACGAGGCCCTTGCCGAGGGTGCGGATGACGCGCCAGCCGCCCATGTATGTGCCGAGGGCGATCGCGCCGGCGCAGACGATGATGATCCACGGCGGCAGGCCGTTGTCGACGATCTCCTGGTCGGAGAGGGTGCCGTGGGCGATGAGGCCCAGGGCGATGACGCCCATGGTCTTCTGCGCGTCGCCCGTGCCGTGGGCGAGGGAGACCAGCGAGGCGGTGGCGATCTGGCCGTAGCGGAAGCCCTTCTCGCGGCGCTCCTCGCGCACGTTCGCGGTGACGCGGAAGACGAGCCAGGCGGCGCTCGCGGCGATGGCGCCGGCGATGAAGGGGGAGAGGAGGGCCGGGATGATGACCTTGATCATCAGGCCCTCCCAGTTGATCCCCACGGTGCCCAGCGCCGCGAGGCCGGCGCCGATGAGGCCGCCGAACAGGGCGTGGGAGGAGCTGGAGGGGATGCCGAACAGCCAGGTCGCGAGGTTCCACAGGATGCCGCCGACGAGCCCGGCGAAGATGATGAACATCGCCGTCTCCGCGTCGAGGCCCGTGATCAGCGCTCCGGTGTCGGAATCCTGGATCTTCAGCACCGAGGTGGTCACGGTGACCGCGACCTCGACGGAGAGGAATCCGCCGACCACGTTGAGGATCGCCGAGAGCGTCACGGCGGTCTTGGGCTTGAGCGCCCCGGTGGCGATGGACGTGGCCATCGCGTTGCCGGTGTCGTGGAAGCCGTTCGTGAAGTCGAAGGCCACTGCCGTGATGATGAGCAGGGCGAGGATGACGATGTCACCTGTCATGCGGCCAGTGTGCGCCCGGGGCAGAGAGGGGTGCCAGTTCTCCTCGGCCCCGTTCACCTGCCGTTCACCCGGTTCCTGGGCGTTCGTGCGTGCCGGTGCCTGAAGTCACAGAAAGCGAGGGTGACCTGGGGCGGCGGACCGCGCGGAATGTCCGGTTCGCCGTCGCCTCCCGTTCACCGAGTTCACGCGGGTGTCGACGGAGGGAGGGGGACGTCGACGGTGCGGCGACCGGTCTCGTGCGGGGTGAAGCGGCCCTGCGACCACGAGGCGACGTCCTGGGCGAGATCGCCCGCGAGCGCGGGGTCGATGAGCAGGCGCAGGCGGGCGCCGTCCTCGCCGTACTCGGTCCCGTGCACGCCGGCGGCGCCCTCGCCGTGGACGTCGGCCCAGTGGCGCACGGCGTTCTCCGCGAGGCCGACGTCGGTGAAGGGCACCTCGAGTGCGACCTCGCTGCGCGGGACGCGCTGGAGGAGCGGGGCGTCGGCGAGGGCCTGCTCGACCGCCGCGGTGTAGGCGCGGACCAGGCCGCCCGCCCCGAGCTTCACGCCGCCGAACCAGCGCACCACGATCGCGAGGGTGTCGGTGAGGTCCGCGTGCAGGAGCGCCTGCAGGATCGGCATCCCGGCCGTGCCCGCGGGCTCGCCGTCGTCGTTCGAACGCTGCACGGGACCGGTGCCCGTGGTCTGGTCGGACAGCACGAGTGCAGAGCAGTGGTGGCGGGCGCCGGGGTGTGCGGCGCGGGTCGCGCGCAGCAGCGCGTCGGCCTCCTCGATCGAGGAGACCGGGTGCAGCTGGGCGAGGAAGCGGGACTTCTTCTCGATCAGCTCGCCCTCGACCGCCTCCGCGAGGGTGCGGACCGCGGTCGGCGCAGCACCGGGGGGCGTCGGCCCGGTGGGCGGGGGAGTGCCCTCCGTCGGCGTCTCCTCGCGTTCCATCCCGGCAGTCTACGGATCCCGCCGATCCGGTCTCGCGGGCGGCGGATGTGCCGGACTTTCCGGGGCGAATCGCGGTTCCTCCTGCAGGTCGGGACCTTCGACCTCCCCCATCCGTGCCCGGTGAGGGGCACAATGGGGTCACCGGCGAGGATGCCGGTGTCGACCGTCAGATCCTGCGGGGTCGCCCCGCAGGCGCCGGAAGGAAGTGGTCCGTCGTGAACGCAGCCCCCGAGCAGTCCGGAGACGCGCCCCGCAGCGGCGAAGCCCGACAGATCGTCGTCGGGGTGGTCGACGAGAGATCGCGGACGGTGATCCAGACCGCCGCGCAGTATGCGAAAGCCTTCCATGCGACCCTCACCTGCGTGTACGTCGAATCGACGATGCTCGCGCTCGGCGAGACCCCGCAGGGCTCCCTGTACGCGGCGGGTCTCGCCGCGGAGATCGACGAGCCCTTCTTCCCCGACGACCTCACGAAGGTCATCGAGGAGGGCGTGGGCACGACCGGCGTGACCTGGAAGGCCGTGCCGCGCCGCGGCACCCCGACGGTCGAGCTGCACGAGGTCGCCGAGGACGTCGACGCCCTCATGTTCGTCCTGGGCACCCGCAAGCCGGGCCTGCGAGACTCCATGCGCGAGTTCATCAACGGCTCCGTCGCCACCCAGCTCTCCCACAAGCAGGTGCGGCCCATCGTAGTGGTCCCGCTGTGCGTGGTCGGGCACGACGACGACCTGCCGTGGATGGGCGACGGGCAGTCCTGACCAGAACCTGGTCCAGCACGGGGTTTGAGCTGGTCCTTTCCGATATCGTGTGAATCGCACCATGTCGATGAAGGAGACTCCCGTGAGCATGCCCGCCCAGCCCCAGTACCCCGGCAGCCCGCAGGGCGCTCCCGGGGCTCCCGCTTCCTACCCCGCCCCGAACGGCAAGGTCCCCGGCAAGGGGATGAAGCGGGCAGGACTGATCATGCTGATCGTCGGTCTGGTGCTGTGCCTCGTGGGGATCGTCGTGTTCGTCGTCGCGATCGTCAAGGTCGTCGGCGTCGCGAGCGACGTCTCGGACAACAGCACGGTCTTCAACGGCGAGGCCACCGTGCAGCTCGAAGCCGGCAAGGACATGCAGGCGTACGCCCACGAGGGCGAGACCGCTCCGAGCTGCACCATCATCGGGGCCGACGGCACCGCGCCCGCCACCGACACCACCGATCAGAAGAGCAAGGTGACCGCCGCCGGCGCCGACTGGGAGTCCTTCGGCTCCTTCACGGCGAAGTCCACGCAGAAGTACACCATCACCTGTGATTCCCCGACCGAGGTGATGGTGGCTCCGCCCGTGTCCGTCGGAGGAATCCTCGGAGGGGTGGGCGGCATCGTCGGCGGCATCTTCGTCGCCGGGCTCGGCTTCCTCCTGCTCGTGGTCGGCGTGATCCTGTTCTTCGTCGGCCGCAGCAAGGCCAATAAGGCGCAGAACCCAGCGTTCTGACCCGTCTGCACGAGTCCGCCCGTCGGCCCTCCGACCCCGCCCGTTCGACCAGGTGGGACGGAGGGCCGACGTGCGTCCCGCGGGCGTGCGCGGATAGGATGGACGGGCCCGCCAGGCGGGCACGGGCCTGTAGCTCAGTTGGCAGAGCATCGGACTTTTAATCCGCGGGTCGAGGGTTCGATCCCCTCCGGGCCCACCCTGGTCAGGACTATGCTCGTGGTTGCGGGCCTCGCCCCAAAATGGGCAATGACAGCAACGCTGACAGCAACGCGGCTGTGTGTGCTGTGCGGGACGAGGGGTGACAGCAACCGATCCTTCGCCACTCCGCGAGCGCCGTCGGGACAGATTCAGAATGCCTCGGCCACAGTGCTCCACGTCCTGGTGGAGGGCGGGCGAGCATTCCGAACATCAGCTCCTCAGTCACGGAGGTATGTGCATGAGTGCCGCCGAACGGCCCAGAGTTGCCTGCCTCTGCGGTTCGCTGCGCTTCCAGAGCCTGTTCGAGTCGGAGCGGCGTCGTCTTACTGCGCTCGGGATGATCGTGCTCGCCCCCGAGGCGATCGATGAAGACCTGACACCAGCCCGACGTGAGGCTCTGGGGGAGCTGCATCTACGCCGTATCGACGTGTCGGACGAGGTGCGAGTGGTGAGCGAAAGCGGATACCTCGGATCGGCAACGCGGCGTGAAATTGCGTACGCGAGAAAGAGGTGCAAGAGCATCAGCTCAATGGATCCGATCCTCGACCTCTAAAGCCATCGGGGCATCCCCCTTTCGTCATCGCGCGAGTTGCGGGATTAATGGCCGGTTCCGATTCTCGGTGTCGTCTCGACGCTCATGGTGGGCCTTGATCGTGGAGTACTGCGTTGACGACGATCATGAGAGGTTCCGTTCTGTGAGCGGGATCAGCGTCGGTCGCGCAGGGCCGCGACAGTTGCTTCCGGGTGCAGGTCGAGGCGTCGCAGGAGCTGGGCGTTCATCGCGACGACGACGGTGGACAGGGACATGAGGATCGCGCCGACGGACATGGGCAGCACGAATCCGATAGGGGCGAGGATTCCGGCGGCGAGCGGCACGGAGATAAGGTTGTAGCCGGCTGCCCACCAGAGGTTCTGCTTCATCTTCCGGTAGGCGGCGCGGGAGAGCTCGATCACTGAGAGCACCGAGCGAGGATCGGAGCTGGCAAGCACCACACCGGCCGAGGCGATCGCGACGTCGGTGCCGGCCCCGATGGCGATGCCGACATCGGCCTGGGCGAGGGCGGGGGCGTCGTTGACGCCGTCGCCGATCATCGCGACCTTCTTGCCCTCCTTCTGGAGCTGGGCGACCTTCGAGGACTTGTCCTCGGGACGTACCCCGGCGAAGATACGGTCGATGCCGAGCTCACGGCCGACGCTGTTCGCGACCGCCTCGGCGTCGCCGGTGATCATGACGACCTCGACCCCCAGGCTGTGCAGGGCATCGATGGCTTCGCGAGATTCGGGGCGCACTTCGTCGTGGAGCTTGAGACCGCCGATCACCTCGCCGTCCCGGAGGACGTGGAGGATGATCGCGCCCTCCTGGCGCCAGGCCTCAGCGTCTTCGATCTCGCGTGCTCCGGTTTCCTCGAGCAGGCGGGGGCTGCCTACGCGGATCTCGTCTCCATCTACTTGGGCGCTCACTCCCAAGGCAGGGGTAGAGCTGATGTCGGAGCCCGTCGGGATCCGGACTCCCTCGGCCTGCGCCTTGGCGATGATGGCGCGGGCGAGCGGATGCTCGCTCTCGGCTTCGGCGGCAGCTGCCAGGGCCAGCACGTCGGTCTCCTCCGCGCCGCGGGTGATGATCTCAGCGAGGACGGGCTCGCCCTTGGTGAGAGTGCCGGTCTTGTCGAACAGGACGGCGTCGACGGTGCGCATCGCCTCCAGCGCCAGGCGGTCCTTCACCAGGACGCCGCCGCGGGCAGCCCGCTCTGTCGCGATCGAGACCACCAGCGGGATCGCGAGCCCCAGGGCGTGGGGGCAGGCGATGACCAGGACGGTCACCGTGCGGACCACTGCCTCATCGGGCATTCCGAGCAGTGACCAGGCGATTGCCGTGATCACGGCAGCGCCGAGAGCGAACCAGAACAGCCAGGCCGATGCCTTGTCTGCGATGCGCTGTGCCCGGGAGGTGGAGTTCTGCGCCTCGGTCACCAGGCGCTGGATGCCGGCGAGGGCGGTGTCGTCACCGGTGGCGGTGACCTCAATGCGCAGGCTGGAATCCGTGGCGACGGTCCCCGCCACGACGGAGTCTCCGGTGGAGCGCGTCACGGGACGGGACTCGCCGGTGACCATGGACTCGTCCACGTCGGCGCGGCCTTCGCGGATCGTGCCGTCGGCCGGGACGCTCGCCCCCGGGCGCACCAGGACCAGATCCCCGTGTTGCAGCTCAGTCGGTGAGACATTCACGATCTCGTCACCGTCGATGCGTTCTGCCATGTCGGGAAGCAGTGCGGCCAGGGAGTCGAGCGCGGAGGTCGTCTGGGCGAGGGATCGCATCTCGACCCAGTGCCCCAGCAGCATGATGACGATCAGCAGGGCGAGCTCCCACCAGAATTCCAGCTGGTGGTCGAGGAGGCCAAGGGTGGCTCCCCAGGAGGCGATGAACGCAACCGTGATCGCGAGCCCGATCAGGAGCATCATTCCGGGTTGACGGGAGCGGATCTCGGAGACTGCGCCGGTGAGGAACGGGCGGCCGCCCCAGATGTACATGACGGTGCCGAGGAGCGGGGCGATCCACATCGCGCCGGGAAGATCGGGAACGCTGTAGCCGAGCAGCATCGCGAACATCGGCGAGAATGCGACAACTGGGACCGCGATGATCAGGTTGATCCAGAACAACCGCCGGAACTGCCCGACGTGGTCTCCATGACCGGAATGGCCACCATGTCCTGAGTGACCCTCGTGGCCTGAGTGGTCCTCATGGTCGCCGTGAGATCCATCGTCGCTATTCGCGTCGGATGCGTCGCGCTCAGCAATGCCGGTGCCGGGAGATGTGTGGGAGGGATGAGGGTGCTGCATGTCGGGTTCTCCGTGGGCGTGACGGTGTGTGGGGTTGCCAGCGTTCATACGCCTGACCATATACCCCTGGGGGGTATGTGTCGACGGGTTGGAGTCCGCTGTGAGCATCGGCGTGATCCAGGTGCGGAGGTGTGGCACTCGAGATATCACGTCGGCGCCAGAGTCCAAGCCGCTGACTCCGACCTGCTGGCCCGCTCACCCTTGAGCGAGGCCCAGGAGAGCGACACCAATGTCAGCCTTCTTCGGCGCCGGGGGCCGGAACGCACGGCGTCAGGATGCGTAATCGATCCCTGTCATCATGCCGGCTTCCTGGTGGTAAGCGTTGTGGCAGTGTGCCGCCCATCGACCCGGATTGTCCGCATCGAAGTCGAGGGCGACCGATTCCATGGGTGCCAGCAGCACGGTGTCCTTGCGGAGACCGGAGGGCAGGGCGAAGGTGTGGCCGTGGATGTGCAGGGGATGGGTCATCATCGTCTGGTTGGACGCGATGATCCGCACCCGCTGTCCTTCGCGGATGCCGAGCGGAGTGTTCTGCCCGTAGGGTCTTCCGTTGATTGCCCAGCGGTAGGGCTGCATCGAGCCTTGGAACGCAAGCTCCAGTTCGGTGTCGACGGCGCGGTCCTCGAGCCGCGCGGTCTCGGCCGGTTCCAGGGTGGACCCGATGAGAACCTCCCCGTCGAGCTCTCTGACCTGGACGTTCGGAGCGGGAACGGAACCGGAGCCGGTCCTCAGCACCGCGAGCCCCTGGCCGCCGCTGGTCTTCCCGACAGGACGGGCCACCAGAGGGAACATGCCGTCCTTCACGGTGACCACCACGTCGTACCGTTCACCCATGCCGAGATAGAGCGCCTTGGCGGTGACGGGTTCGACGGCGAATCCGTCCGAGTGGGTGACGGAGAGGTCGTGGTCGCCGAGCGCGAGGGCGAAGATGGTGTCGGCGGAGGCGTTGATCAGGCGGACGCGCAGGCGCTGGCCAGGCTTCGCCTCGAAGATCTCCGGCGCTTCGGGAACCTGGCCGTTGACGAGGAAGTGGGGGTAGGCCACGTCACCCGCGTCGCCCCAGGGCTCGCCCCCCATCGGCATGCCGCCGTGGTCCATGCTGCCGGGTCCGTCGTCGCCCATGGGCATGTCGCCGTGGTCCATGCCGCCGGCATCTGAGGGCCCGGCGCCGGTGAGCGCGGCCAGGACCTCGTCTGGGGTCTGCCCGGTGCCATCGATCCAGTCATCGAGGGTCACGATCCATTCCGCGTCGTAGTCACCGTTTTCGTCGGGATCATCGATGATCAGTGGTGCGTAGAGCCCGCGGTCGAGCTGCAAGCCGACATGGGAGTGGAGGAAGTAGGTGCCGGGGTCGGGGGCGACGAACTCGTAGGTGAAAGAGGCTTCCGGCTCGACGGCGTCCTGCGTCATCCCCGGCACCCCGTCGGCTGCGTTGTGCAGTCGGATGCCGTGCCAGTGGATCGTGGAGGTCTCGGGAAGGCGGTTCTCGAGCGTGATGTGCAGCAGGTCGCCGGCCGTGGCGCGGATCAGCGGCCCGGGGAGGCTCTCGCCGTATGCCCAGGTCGAGACCGTTTTCCCTCCGAGGTCCACCGTCGTCGGTGCCGCGGTGAGGGTCTGGGTGACGACGTTCTGACCGGCTTTCGGCGTAAGGGCAGGAGGCGGTGCGAAGGTCCCCGCCTCAGTCGGGGTGGTGCGGTTACCGCATGCCGCGAGTGTCAGCGCTGCCGCGCCGAGGCCTCCGGTGAACACGGTGCGGCGGGAAAAGGTCTTCACAGGTGTAGTCCTTCTGGAGTGAGGGGGTGGTGTCATGGCCGAAATGCGTTCAAGACCAGTCGTTGCCGTTGCTCGAACTCGTCGGCCGTGATCTCTCCTCGAGCCAGGCGCAGGGAGAGTTCCCCGATCGCCTCGTTCTCGTCCCGAGCGCGTCGGGGGCGCCCGGGCAGCACGGTGCGTGCCAGCAGCAGTGCCGAGGCCCAGAGGAGAACGAGGAGACCGGCGACCATCGCCCACATCAGCCACGACATCGCATCGGTCGGCATCATCGAGGGTCTCCCTTGGTCGAGTACGTACGCGGCACGGTCCACATCAGATTCCCCCGGGGCGGGCGAAGTTCTCGTCGAGAGTTCCTCAAGATCTGGTCCAGATAGTCCGTCTGCGCCTCCGTAGACGCGCGGTGTCCAGGAACGGAGACCAGACTGGAGCCATGAGGAGCGAAGCGGATCGAGCAGCGGCGATGGTTCTCGTCGTCGAGGACGAGGTCGCGCTGTCGGACGTGGTCCAGGCGTATCTCGCGAAGGCCGGCTACGCGACTGCGAGCGCGCGGAGCGGTCCGGAGGCGGTGGAGGCAGCCCGCACTCTGTCACCGGACGTGATCGTCCTCGATCTCGGCCTGCCCGGGCTCGACGGTCTGGAGGTGATGCGCAGGATCCGCGCCTTCTCCGACTGCTACGTGCTGATCACGACGGCACGGTCAGAGGAGGTGGACCGCCTGGTGGGGCTGTCGGTGGGGGCGGATGACTACCTCACCAAGCCGTTCAGCGTGCGTGAGCTCGTCGCTCGGGTCCAGGCCGTATTGCGCAGGCCCCGCGCCGATTCCGGGACGGCGTCTTCGGACACAGTGCGCACTTTTGGAGAGCTCGAGATCGACACAGCTGCCCAGGAGGTGCGGCTCGCCAGCCGGCCACTTCCGCTGACCCCCACCGAGAGGGGACTCTTGATGACCCTGGCGCTCAGTCCTGGCCAGGCCTTCAGTCGCAGACAGCTGATGGAGGCCGTCTGGGGCGACAGCTGGATCGGAGACGACCATCTCGTCGATGTGCACATCGCCAACCTCCGACGAAAACTCGACGAGACGGCTGAATCTGCACGGTTCGTCACCACGGTGCGCGGTATCGGATACCGGATGGGGAAGGGATGAGCTCGTGACCGCACCGAATACATCTGTGCGAACGGTTCGCCCTAGCACCAGCTTGGCCTCGCGCCTGATGATCGGCCAGCTCATCGTGCTGCTCGCCGGCGCGCTCACCATCACGGTGCTGACGGTGATCATCGGGCCCGCCGTCTTCCACTACCACCTGCTCCAGACCGATCTCCCGGTGGGCAGCGACGAGCTCGTCCACATCGAACGCGCCTACCGTGACGCGCTCGCACTTGCCCTCGGGGTCGGACTGGTGGTCTCCCTCCTGGCCGCCGGCCTGGTCACCTGGAACCTGGCACGACGACTCCGCCAGACGCTTCACGGCCTCACCTCGGCTGTCGATGAACTGTCCCGCGGCCACTACTCCACGCGCGTGCCCTCCGTCGGAGCCGGGACCGAACTCGACTCCCTGGCCGCCACGCTCAACGACATGGCAGCGCGCCTGGACGCCGTCGAGGAGACCCGACGCCAACTGCTCTCCGACCTCGCCCATGAGCTGCGCACCCCCATCGCCACCCTCTCGGCACATCACGAGGCCATGGCCGATGGCGTCATCGAGCCGGAGGCAGCCATGCCCATCCTCGCCAGCCAGACCATGCGACTTTCGCGGCTGGCTGACGACATCAGTGAAGTGTCCCGGGCCGAGGAGGGCCAGCTCCCGGTACAGCTGCACCCCCTCACCGTCGACGACCTGCTGGAGTCGATACTCCCGGCATGGGATGAACGGTTCGAGACAGCGGGCGTGGCACTACGACGAGGAACGGCCCTGCCCCACTCCGTGACGATCCACGCGGACCCGGACCGCCTCGCCCAAGTCCTCGGAAACCTGCTGAGCAACGCTCTACGGCACACTTCCCCCGGAGGCACCGTCACGGTCTCGGCAGCCACCCACGGCAGCACGGTGGAGATCACGGTAGCGGACGACGGCGAAGGCTTCACCAATGAGGACCGGTCACGCCTGTTCGAACGGTTCTTCCGCGCCGACAGCTCACGCACCCGTGACAACTCCGGCTCAGGCATCGGCCTGACGATCAGTCGAGCCCTGGTCGATGCGCACGGCGGGACCGTGGCCGCGGCCAGTGAGGGCCCAGGACGGGGCGCCACCTTCACCATACGGTTGCCGCGAGCGATCACTGATCGCTGAGCCGGCCGCGTACGGCGGGCTCAGCTCTCAGACGATCGTGGTGAAGGTGCCGATCCGCACCTGCAGCAATGCCATCCACTGCTCCCACACGCCGGTGACCAGCAGGAGTCCGATGGCGATGAGCACGGAGCCACCGACGATCTATAGCGTCCGGCGATGCCGGGACAACGCTCGGGAGATGCCCAGGGCACGCCGAAACACGAGAGCGAAGAGGATGAACGGGATCCCGAGCCCGATCGCATAGCCGAAAGCCAGGAGAGCGCCGCGACTGGCGGAGGCCTCCCCGAGGCTGAGCGCCGCGACTGCGGCGAACGTCGGCCCGATGCACGGGGTCCACGAGAAGCCGAACGTGATCCCGAGCAACGGGGCACCGGCGAGTCCGGCATCGGGGCGCTTCCGGATCCGTTTCTCACCGGAGAGGCGGGGGAAGATTCCCACAAACACCAGGCCCATGAGGATCACCAGCACCCCGGAGATCCGATTGATCGCTGTTGTGTACTGAATCATCAATGACCCGAGTGCACCGACGAAGCCGCCGATGACCAGGAACACCGTAGTGAAGCCCGCGACGAACAGCACCGCTCCCGTGACCAGGCGCCATGGCCGTTCCCCAGGATCGCCGGTACGGCACGGCCCGGCGTTCTGTCCGGTGAGCCCGGTGATGTATCCGAGGTAGCCGGGGACCACAGGAAGCACGCACGGAGACAGAAACGCGACCAGACCAGCCACGATCGACAGCAGCAGGGCTGCGGCCAGGGGTCCGCTCAGCACGGTGGTGGCGAACAGTTCACCCATCAGGCGGCCTCCGCCAGCACGGTATCCAGGAGGCTCTCGAGGGTGCTCTGGTTGGCCGCGCCCGTGATCCGGGCGGCTACTCGTCCTTCAGCATCCAGGATCAAAGTCGTGGGGACGGCGTTGGGCGAGACGCTGCCGTCCATGGAAGAGATGACGACTCCGTCGGGATCGGGGATCGAGGGGTAGGTGATGCCGAAGGTCGTTTCGAACGCGGCGGCCGGCCCCGCTTGGTCGCGGGTGTTCACGCCCATGAATGCCACTCCCGGGCGTTGTATTCGCTATGCACGGCCTTCAGCGCGGGGGCTTCGAGCCGGCATGGTGGACACGAGGCGTACCAGATGTTGAGCACCAAGGGTGCGCCGCGCAGCGCCGTGGAGTCGAAGTCGTCGCCGTCGTAGGTGGTTCCCTGGATCGCCAGAGGATCGGCGCGTCCCTCTGGGGGGATCTCGACGACGACGCCATCGCCGGAGACGTACCCGGCGTTCGCCTCACTCGCCACATCTGAGGAATTGCTGCACGCCGCAAGGACGGGGGCGAGGACGAGCAGGCTCCCGCCCAGTCGGAGCGTGGTCCGACGACTCAGGCCTGGTGTGACGCTCCGCCCAGCTGGGCCGACCACCGAGTGCCAGAAGGCGGACCGGGTGTTTCGCCTGCTCACGTCAGTTGGAGACTGGTCAGACAGGTCAGATCATCCTCCGCCTGGGTCGAGATGGACGCGGTCCCTGTGTAGTCCTCGAGGGTGCACGTGAGCTCCGCGGTGATCCCGCGCGGCAGCCAAAGACCGAGGAACCCGTTGTCATGCGTGGTGCGAGGGCCCTCCGCAAGGACGTCGCCCGAGCCGCTGTCGACCACGCTCACAGTGAGCTCGCGGCTGCGCAGTTCCCCGCGGCAGGTGGTCAGGCTGTGGAAGGCGCACTCGTGGGTGGTCTCCACGAACGGGGCCACCGACAAGTAGAACTGGTCCTCGGGAAGGGGCAGCTCGGCCTCTCGCCCTGCATCGTCTTGGAGCTGAAGAGACGTCGCGGTGACGCTGGCGATCAGGTCCTGCGGTCGTTCAGCCACCGGGAGCGCTTCGAGCCTGTCGATGATCTCGTGCGCGTCCGCGTCGGCGAAGCCATGTTCCTGGAGCAACTCCTGATCACTCGTGACGGATGCGGGCTCGGACCCGCCGGTCCCGCAACCGGCGACCAAGCGGGAACAAGCCAGCACCGATCAAGACCGATCGCCGGGGCAGCCGCCCAGTGCGACGACGCGGCCCATCCCCGGAGGAGGCGAATGCACTTCGAGGGCTCGACGGGGTGGTCATCACGCAGGCTCGATCTCGCTCTCGACGACCCACTTGTGGTTCGTCATCATCATCCCGTCGGCCTCGTAGTCGACCATGTACACAGTCTCCTCGGTGGCACTGTCGATGGTGGCTTCAGCACCCTCCATACCCGCCATGTGATCAGCGGTGATGACCACCTCGGTGCCCTCTGCCAGCGGTGCCTTGCCCGGGTTCTCGAGCTCCTCGTGGACGACCCACTTGTGGTCAGTGACCGGCTCGCCGCCGTCGGTCGGGGTGAAGCTGACCGAGTAGGTCGTGGTGTCGAAGGCACCGGAGATCGTCGCTGTCGCTCCCTCCATGTCCTCCATGTGGTCCGCCGTGAGCGTCACCTCTGTGCCGACTGGGAACTCGGGATCCTCCGCAGGCACCATCCCCTCAGGCGCAGGGCCGCCATCCATCGGGTGCTCCATGCCCCCGTGGCCACCACCATCGGACGCCTCCGATGCTTCGGACCCACCGGACGTCTGACCGTCGTCAGACCCGTTGTCGGTGCATCCGGCAAACACAATCGCACCGGTGAAGACGACGGCCGCGAGACGGCCGAAGGAGCGACGAGAACGCATTATTACTCCTAGTCAGAGGACATTTTGCGCCAGCCTACGACCCTCAGATCAAGGTCTCTTCAAGGTCAGGTTTGGACTTCTTGAGCACAGCGCTGACCAGTCGGCCCGCACTGCCTGCGAACGAACGGTCTGCTCGCTTCCGTCATTGGTGACGCCCCGGCTACCGTCGTCAGAGCGGGCCGGTATCCGCGGTCTGTTCGGAACGAGAAGGAGCACGACCATGAACCATCACGTCGCCTCAATGCTTCAGACCTACCCGAAGGGCCTCGGCACCATCGACCAGCAGAAGCTCGCCGCATGCATCGAGGCCTGCTTCGAGTGCGCCCAGACCTGCACCGCCTGCGCGGACGCCTGCTTGGCCGAGGAAATGGTGGCGGAGTTGACCCAGTGCGTCCGACGGAACCAGGACTGCGCCGACGTCTGCGAGACGACCGGCCGGGTCCTCTCCCGTCAGACGGGTAAGAACGTCGCCCTCAACCGTGCACTGCTCGAGGCGTGTCAGGCGGCGTGCCAGTCCTGCGCCGAGGAGTGCGAGAAGCACGCCGAAATGCACGAACACTGCAAGATCTGCGCCCAGGCTTGCCGTCGCTGCGAGCAGACCTGCACCTGAGTTGGACCTCTTTAGTGTGTCAGTGCATCAAGTACGTGTCGGGCGTCGTCGGTGAGTTCTGGTTTCGCGGTGATCTGCTGGCCCGCGAGGCTGATGGTGACGTCCTGCAAGGGTCGTAGTGTGCGGATGATCTTGCGGATGCTGAACCCTGTCTTGCTCTGCATGAACCGCGCGATGGCCAGCGCGGTGAAGACGATCGTGAGGTGGGCTTCGATCGCGTCGCGTTTCCGGTGGAACATGGGCCTGGCCTGGAGGTCTGTCTTGCTCATCCGGAATGACTGCTCGACGTGCCAGAGGTCGTGGTAACTCGAGATGACCTCCGCTGCCGGCATCACACTGGCGGGGATGTTGGTGACGTAGCCCTTCAGCCCGACCAGTCCTCGCGCTCGTTCGAGGGACGCCTCATCGAGGGTGCGGCCCGCGGCCGTGGTCTTCACGAAGCGGGTCGACTTCACCGCCGCGTCCCCGTCGATGACCGCGCGGGCGCGGTTCTCCTGCGCGGTCAGCGTGTGCCCGTCCCGGGTGGCGCGCTTCGTCGAGAACGCCCAGATGGCGCGCCAATGCCCGGGATACTGCTCGGCATCCCAGACCGGCTCCCGCCGGTGCCGCTTCTGGTCAGTCCTCGTGCTCCCGTGACGGGGCGTGATCGTGTCGATCACCTGCCCGTCCTCGAACGCGTCTCCGTTCCAGTGGAAGTGATGGGCGAGGTCACCTGGGGCCTTGACCTGTCTTGAGCCGACGATGAACTTCAGGCCCGCTTCGTCCAGCGCGGTCAGGTTGGTCGTGGAGAGCATCCCGGCATCGGCGACGACGACCATGTCCGCGAGGTTGTGGCGGGCCTGGAACTGCTTGATGATCGGCACGATCGTTCTCGTCTCCGCATGGTTCCCCTCGAAGCAGCCGATCTCCAGCGGGAACCCGTTGCGGTCCACCAGCAGCCCGACCACGATCTGCGGATCCACCCGGCGCTCCTTGGAGTAGCCGACCTTCCGCAGCTCGTCCTCGTACTCCGCTTCGAAGTAGAGCGTGGTGACGTCATAGAGCACCAGAGAGATATCACCGCTAGTCGCGGCATGCTCGAAGCACTTCGTGGCGATCTGGTCGCGATACTCTCGCTGCGAGACCCGTGCCAGGCAGCGCTTCATCGTCGAGCGGTGCACGGGATCCATGCCGACCTCGCCGAGCACGCGAGAGCAGTCGCTCATCGAGGTCGGCTCGATCAGCCGAGCAGCGACCAGGTGGAAGAACGCCTCGTCCTCGATCACGTCGAAACCAAGGTCGCTCCATGCTGACCGGAGCGTCTGAAGCAGCTGGCGGGAGCGTCTGGAGTGGACCACTGCTGATTGCGGATCCTGTGAGAGTCCCAGGTCAAGAGCCTCTTGGCCTGCGTTGATCCTGTCCCGGCCGGCGCTCATCAGCGCGGCGAGCTCCGCCTCGGTGTGCGCGGAGCCGAGGTGTTCGAGGACCACGTCCCGGCGGTCCTTCCGCTCAGCGATCTGCACGGCCGTCGCCCCCGACGCCGTCTTCACCTTCCGTAGAAACACCACACCGTTAGTGTGTCATCCACCAGCCCCGACAACGCCGCCACCAGCGACAATGCCGTCAAAGTCAGCGATCAACCGAGAGAGAGGGCCAACTCAGGCCTAAACCTCATAGCTGCACCATCGCGGTGGTGTCTGAAGCTGGCCTCGGGAGTTCCTGTCGGACGACAGGGCCCGAGGTAAGCGTCCACTAGCCCATTGGCGGTCTCGACGTCGAGTGCTGGCCCGTGAGAACTTTCCCTACTCCTTCAAGTGGCGGCTCCGCCGCCCCAGAGCGAGCGCCCCTCGTGTCCTCGCTTCGCTCCGGGCCTCCGGTCGCTCGCTCAGTGTGGGGAGCACGTAGAACGTTGAAAGAGGCATTACCGTCTCGACTGTTAAAGACTCCGCACCTCGAGTCAAAACTCGCAGTAATTCCGGGAAGTCAAATGCGCGCGCCATTGAGAAAAATCACTATCGCGCCAAGGCGCTCTCGGGTAAACCCGTCGTTCCTGGTGGCCGATCCCGCCTAGTCAAACTCTCTGGTGAGTTTCGCTAAGTCGTCGACATCTATTATGATTAAGTACAGTCGAAGACGGCCTCGTGTATGACTTTCGAAGCATCTGTAAAGCCCTCGGTAAATGGGTCGGTCTGTGACTCCGTGGAGGTGTACGCCGGCTCGGAGATCAGGAAGTGCGCTTCACAAAAGAGGCTTGGCTCACCGGCTGCGGCCTCGAAGCAAAATGCGCATCTGGGGGGCGTGCTCGTCGATCCATGTGCGGGAGCGTGCGGGGAACGCTTTGGCGGCGCCGTCTGCCCAGTGCCGGAAGAACGCGTTAGTGGTTTCGTCGACGACCTCGAGGAGGACAGCAGGGTCGATCTGTAACCTTGTGGCGAGGCGGACGAAAGCATCGCGCCTGACGCGGTGGGGATCCTTTGTGCCGCCAAGCTTCAGGCCGATATCAAGCTCGCCGTCGCTGTACGGTGCAGTGGAGACGAGGTCGTACGCAGGGGAGAGCCGCGGGGTGCGCTGGTCGGCGTAGAGGAATGACCAGTTCTTCAGATGCGCATCGTCGTTGCCGACGAGCAGGTTGAAGGTTAGGCGCCGGATCACCTCCTGCAGTGAGTCGAGGTCCTCTCCCCGGTATGCCAATGCCGCGACCGTCTCGAAAGAACCCTGATACTTGCCCTCTGGATAGAACCCCCGGACCTGCGCGAAGTCTTCGATGTGGATGCGTTTGCCCCCTGCAGTCCGGTCGAAGCGCTTGATCGCGAACGCCAAGTTCTCGGTGCTCCGCCACATCAGATCAGGTAAGCACGGGAGCTCGTCGCGGTGGACGAGCCGGATCTCGGGCACGTCGATTCCCATGGCGTGGGCCAGGGACATTGTTGCGAACTCGGTCTCAGGGACTTTCTCGTAGGCGGCGTCCGGGAACTTGACGATCCAATCGCCGGCCTCGCCTACCGCGGGGATTGTGAGCCGATCGCCCTGTTTTAGCAGGGAGAACTTAAGCCCTACGCCGGCTAGCGAAAACTTCCAGAAGCTCTCCTCCCTGGGGGATTCGACGTGACGGGGAGATTCTGCGAAGTGCCGGACATCCACCTCGGAGTGCGGGTCGGGGACGACCGTCACGGCACCGGGAAGGTCGTGTCCGATCTGGAGGAGAAGTTGGAGTTCACGGTCGACACTCACCGCGCGATCGCGGGCAATCCACTGCCGGAGCGGGCCCTCCGGCAGCAGATTCGAGAACCATTCGGGTAAGCGGAGCGCGGCTCGGGGCGAGCGGCGAGGATTGTCCTCAAACCACATGCCTAGCACTCCACGCGCAGGATCGCTCCAGTAGTCGTCCTCGAATACGAACCGGGCGACGTCGCCGCGCTGGAGCAGCGAACCGAGGCGTTGCCCGTTCAGCGCGACGGCGTGGACGGCCTCGGTAGTCATAGGGAAGTTCCATCTTCGTCATAGAGGTCGTCGAGGTCGAACTGTGAAAGCGGCGGGGTGGTGCTGAACCCGTCGCCGGTGCGCTCGGCGAGGAAACAGCGCACCTGATCGGCGACACGCTGTTCACGATCAACGAGAAACTCCGTGCCGTGCGCCTCAATCGACGAGAGCATGGCTTCGTCGAGCAGATGGCTCGCCAAATGCTCGGGACGAAGGTTCTCGAAGAACGACTGTCGGTCCACGGTCGAGATGACCCGGTTGGCAGCGTTGGTGCCGGTGCCGTTGTTACTCAAAGGCAGCGCCACATGGCGAGGCTGCGTCTCAGCTCCAAGAGCCTCGGCGAGATCGGCGGCCGAAAGCCTATCACCTGTGGTCGGGTCGATCGGGCCGAGGGCCCATAGCGCTGAGAGGATCATCTTCCCTGTTGCGCTGTTGGTCCGGAACGCAGCAACACTGGGCACGACAAGCCCGCTTGCGTGCTCTGTGGCTGCGAGCAGTCTTTGCACGGAGCCGCTTTCATCGTCTTGCTGGATCATTCCTGCGAGCCGGCGCACAGTCGCAGTCGAGCCGGTGAACCCTAACGGCCCGGCGAGCGACGTAGAGCGCCACAGCCACCGGCTCAGCAGGTGGAGGTTGCGGGTCTCTGCATTGGGATGATGCGCGAAGAACCGGGCTAGCACTAGCAGATGGAAACGGAAGGGCACGAAGCTGCTGTGGGGGACGCCGGCCGTTTCTTGCAGAAAGCGGATCGCCAGGGTGAGCGCATGTTCGCCCCGTTTGTAGGCGTCGGTCTCGTCGTCACCTGAGAAGTCCAGCTCTATATCTCGGTCGGTGCTGAACTCCGTGTGCACGTTGCGCGTGAGGTCCGTGTGCCGGATGACCAGGATGGCCTGGTACACGGCATCGTCTGCGAGTCGGCCGAAGCTCGTGGCGGAGGCCAGACGGTCCGCGATGACGGTCGTCGAGATACGTCGCCCCTCCGGGTCCACGGTAGCGCTGTTTATCGCGTCGAAGATCTCGTAGGCGTTGAGCTTCCGGCCAGCAGTGTTGATGCGGTTGAAGACCTCGCGGAGCACGCTCTCATCGTTCTCAGCAATAATGGATGCTGGCACTACGACGTCCCGCAGTCGCGCGGTGACATCCTGGATGTCCTGGGCATACGGCAAGGAGTCGGGGTTATCCTGAATCCACGCGAGTGCTCTACCAAAGTCGAACAGATCTGCGACGGGGGCGGCAAGACGGCCCCGAACATCCTTGGTGAGCACGAACTGGCGGTCCTCGAGCAGGAACGAAAGCGCGAACCTCTCGTCCACGCTGGCTACGACTGAAACCGCGTTGACCAGGCTCGTGATGCGCTGCTGGCCATCGACCACCCAGAGCGCGTCCGTCTGCTCGGGCGCCTCGACCTCGAGCGCTCCGATTGTCACGCTCGCGGCGGGTGCTGGTCTGCGCCAGAGCAGTACGCTCCCGAAAGGATACCCGCGCAGGATGCTGTCGAACAGACTAAGCACGTCTTTTGGGCGCCAGCGGAAGGAGCGCTGGAACTCCGGTACGCGGATCCTTCCTGCGGCGACATGCTCTGCGAGCTCGTGGATTCGGTACCAGTCGTTCTTCGACGTCGTGTTCGGCAGTGCCATCCGCTCTTCCCCTCGGTCATTGGTCAGTCTGTCACTCGGCACCGACACCCGGGCAGAGCAGTTCCCGATCTTCAGTGGGCGCGTGTTGTGCCTTCGAGGCGGTTGCAGTGGGAGACGGGCCCAGTCGGAGCTTAACGTTGCAGTTGCGAGAGTGGTGACAGCAACGGTGACAGCAACGCGGCAGCGTTCGGTCGACCCGCTGCGGCACTCCGGATTCTACGACCTGCAGGGACAGTCTCTCCCGTCCATGCCCGGACGGACTTTTAATCCGCGGGTCGAGGGTTCGATCCCCTCCGGGCCCACCCTGGTCGAAGCCTGTCGTCGGCGACATGGCCGCGTCCTGTGGGGAGTCGACGGGAACTTGGTCGCACACCCGGCCCGTATGCCAGGGAGTGCCTGCCGGCTGCGTCCGAGGGACGAGCAGGGTGTACACGGTGCGAGAACCATGTCGGCGACCCATCGGTGTCGAAGCGCGGTCTCGCCCGCGCGAGTGCCCAGGCGGAGGCGCTGGTAGGCGCCGCTCTATTGACTGTTCCGCCATCCGGGGCAAGGAGCCGAGAGCCGCGTTCTCAGAGGTGGGCGGTAGTGGCCGGGCCGATGGGACCAGGGTCGGTGACGACCAGGGAGGCGAGTTCGATGCGGTGGCGAGGTCGGGCCGTGTCGCTGCGGACGTGGTCAGTTCGCGGTAGGGGTGAGGTCGTTAAGGAGTGCACGGACGCGGGCGTCGATGTCGTCGCGCACCAGGCGCATGCGCTCCATCCCTTCGATGCCCCTCAGGGAGGGCTCATCGGTGTGCCAGGTGGTGACCGGCGCGGTCATTCCCTCGACGGGTTCGATGACGGCTTCGCCGCCGATGACGATCACGTGATCGACGCTGCGCAGCAGCTCGGGGGTCACCGGCTGCGGGACGGCGGAGGACATGTCCGCGCCGACCTCGGCGATCGCCTCCGCGGACTGGGCATTGATGGCGGTGCCGGGGCGGGTTCCGGCGGAGTGCACCTCGACGGCATCTCCGGCGTGGTGGCGCATGAGGGCGGCCGCCATCTGGGACTTGCCGCCGTTCTTCACGCACACGAACAGGACTGCGGGGCGTTTCGCGGTCATGGTGACTCGAACTCTCTGCTGGTTCATCGGGTGGGAACGGTTGGGTCGCCTGGGAAGAGCCGGCGGCCCATCGCGAGAGCGACGTAGACGAGGGCGACGAGGACCGGGACCTCGATCAGGGGACCCACGACGCCGGCGAGGGCTTGGCCGGAGGTGACGCCGAAGGTGCCGATGGCGACGGCGATGGCGAGCTCGAAGTTGTTGCCTGAGGCGGTGAACGCGACGGTCGTGGACTTCGCGTAGTCGAGGCCGATCGCGCGGCCGAGCAGGAAGGACCCCAGGAACATGACCACGAAGTAGACCAGCAGGGGCAGGGCGATGCGGGCCACGTCGCCTGGGGCGGAGAGGATCGCGTCGCCCTGGAGGGCGAACAGCAGCACGATGGTGAACAGCAGCCCGTACAGCGCCCACGGGCCGACCTTCGGGAGGAACCGCTCCTCGTACCAGGTCCGGCCCTTCGCCCGCTCCCCGAGGACGCGGGTCAGGAACCCGGCGACCAGAGGGATCCCGAGGAAGATCAGCACGCTGAGGACGATCGCGCCGATCGAGAACTCGGCCGACGTGGTCGGCAGTCCCAGCCACGACGGCAGCGCCTGGAGGTATAACCAGCCCAGGGCACCGAAGGCGATCACCTGGAAGACGGAGTTGATCGCGACCAGCACGGCGGCAGCTTCGCGGTCACCGCAGGCGAGGTCGTTCCAGATGAGCACCATCGCGATGCAGCGCGCGAGACCGACGATGATCAAGCCGGTCCGGTACTCCGGCAGGTCGGCAAGGAAGATCCACGCGAGGCCGAACATGAGGGCCGGTCCGACGAGCCAGTTCAGCACCAGCGAGGTCACCAGCAGGCGTCGGTCAGCTCCGATTCTCCGGGTCTCGTCGTAGCGGACCTTCGCCAGGACCGGGTACATCATCACCAACAGCCCGATCGCGATGGGGAGGGACACAGACCCGATCTTCACCGCCTCCAGCGCGGTGTTCAGGCCGGGGACGAACCGCCCCAGCAGGAGTCCCACGGCCATGGCGGCCAGGATCCATACCGGGAGCCAGCGATCGAGGAAGGACATCTCCTTCATCACGCGCGGTTGCTCCACATCCTTGGTGGTCGTACTCATCAGGGCTATGTACCTTCCATCGACGGTTATCGATGAGTACGCTATGTTCCACATCGATGACTGTCAATGTAAGGTGAGGGCATGACCACGACGACCGACGCCACAGCCACAGGATTCGCGGCGAGGACCGGCTCTGAGGAGTGCTGCTCGCTGTCAGCAGGGCCGGTCGACACCGTCGACGCCGAACGGATCGCCACCCTGCTCAAGGCGCTGTCCGACCCCACGCGGCTCCGGCTCCTCTCCCACGTCGCCGCACAGGGTTGCGAGTCGGTCTGCGCATGCGATCTCACCGAGCCGCTCGGCATCAGTCAGCCCACCGTCAGCCACCACATGAAGAAGCTCGTCGACGCCGGCCTGCTCACGCGCGAGCAGAAGGGCCGCTGGGCCCACTACTCCGTCGTCCCGTCAGCCTTCGCCGAACTCCGCGCGTTCCTCGACATCGCCTGAACCTCACCCCCGGTCGGGAGGCTCCCATGACCGCTCGCCCCAGCGTCTTGCTCGTCTGTGTCCACAACGCCGGTCGATCCCAGATGGCAGCCGGGTGGCTGCGGGAGCTCGCCGGAGACCGCATCGAGGTCCGCTCCGCCGGGTCAGCGCCCGCCGACTCGATCAACCCCGCAGCGGTGGAGGCCATGGCCGGAGGTCGGCATCGACATCTCCCACCAGAACCCGAAGATCCTCACCCCCGAATCCGTCCAGGCCTCCGACGTGGTCATCACCATGGGATGCGGCGACGCTTGCCCCTACCACCTCGGCAAGCGGTACGAGGACTGGAAACTCGAGGACCCAGCCGGCAAGGGCGTGGCGGAAGTCCCCCCGGTGCGCGACGAGATCCGCACCCGCATCGAGGAGCTCATCGGCAGCTTGCTGTCCCGCGAGCCACTCGACATTCCAGTCCGAGGTTGAGGAAAGCCGAGCGCACGTGTGACTAGGGCTTCTGGAGACACCATCCCCAAGGAACAGATGCCGACTCGTCTCGAACACCTCTTGACAGCAACGCGATGGTGTCCGTCGCGCTTCGGGTAGCAGTACGAGCCCTCTGACCTGCTTGTGCACGCTCTGCGGCCGATGCTCTGGCGGACTTTTCATCCGCGGGTCGAGGGTTCGATCCCCTCCGGGCCCACCAGTTCAGCCCCGGTATGTAGTGCTCCACATGTGGCGATGGTGTAGCCGATGGTGTAGCCAGAATACCCGAGCGTGGTCCAGTCCTAGCTCAGGTGTCACACATCGGCATTCTGCTGTTTCGCGCAGAACAGACTCCGCGTGTTCCACCCCGGGGCCAGACTTTACCCATGACGAGCATGCGTGAGCGGGACGCGGAGTGGGCGCACGAGGTGCGGGTCAGGATCGAGCAGCGGGTGCACCCGTTCTTCGAGCCGTCCGTCCCGACGGCCGACGACGAGTGGGCGCAGCGTGGCGAGGAGTCGCAGGATCTGGGCGGCTGGGGGCGACGTAGTAGCTGAGAGACTGGGGGCGACCGTTTGAGGGAGTTGGAGGTACACGATGACAGACGGCTTGACCCGTGGTGTGCGAGTGCTTTTGGTATCGGATCCGGGGCTTCCGACTCGGCGCGCACGGTCCATCGAGGATGAGCTTCAGGAGCATTTGAATGAGGTGTTCAGTCCGCCGGTGGAGTTGCATACGCGCACGTCGATGCTTCGCCTACGGCCGGATAACTCTCTCGACCTCAGCGATGCAGTGCAGCTTGCGGAGGAGTACGAGCGCCCGGACGTGGTGCTGCTGTTGACGGAGATTCCTCGCCTCACTGACGGGAGGCCCCTGATCGCGGAGATCTTCCCCGACGAGCAGGTGGCGGTGATCTCGTGCCCGACCCTCGGAGCGTTCGCCAGCCGGCAGCGCATTCTGGACACCCTCATGGACTGCATTCTGAAGATGAAGCCCGTGAACGAGGGGAGCGGAACGTCGCAGTTCGGCCGATCCTGGCTTCACTGGAGTGACGCTGGAGAAGCGGGGCCCACTCGACTCTCCATGCCAGCCCGGTGGTCGGTGGGGTGCGGACCGTTCTGGGGATGGTCGCCGGCAATGAGCCACGGAAGACCGCTCCACGGCTCTCGAGTGCGCTGGCAGCGGCCTCAGCGACCGGGGCGTTCGGGATCTTCTACAGCTCGATCTGGGCCATGTCTACGTATCTCTCGATGCCGCGCCTGGTCGGCATCGGAGCCTTGGCAATAGGTGCGATGGTGCTGTGGTTGATCGTCAGCAATGGCTTGTGGGATTCGCCGAGACGAAGCGGTTTGGCTCGGGTTGTCCTGCTGTACAACCTCTCCACGGTCGGGACGCTGCTGCTCTGCGTGGTAGCGCTCTACCTGGCTCTCGTCCTCCTGATCCTGGCTGGCGGGCTGATCTCCATCTCGCCGGATTACATGGCCACGATCATCCGGGAGTCACCTACGTTCGGGAACTATCTGGACATCGCGTGGCTCAGTGCGGCAATGGGGGTCGTCGCTGGTGCACTCGGCTCGAGCTTCGACCATGAGACCAACCTCCGCACCCTCACGCACGGGCAGCGCGAGCGCCAGCGCCGATATACCGAGGAGAAAGAGCGCGACTCGCGTTCTTTCGAGAGCTCGGGCAGCCACGATCGCCCGTCCACCTGAGCGGCCTCGCCCGCCGGTGCGGTATAGCTCCACCAGCGACCACCGGATCGGTTCGGTCGCATGCTTTCCCGATGCCCGTGTTTCGCTCTACCCTCGTCATCCGGCCGCAGTTGGATGTAGGGAAGGAGGGAGCTATATGAACGGCGAACCGCGTGAAAACCGCCTTGATGTGCCTCTCGAGGATGCGCAGGAACAGGCGGTGTCTGCGCTGGACGAGGACCAAACTTTGCAGGGGCCGGTCGGTTCCCACGACGCCGACCCGGTCGACGTCCTCGAGCAACGCGAAGAGGTTCCGATCGATGAGGAAGAGGTCTAGCACTCTCGGGAGGAGAGTGCTAATCTGGCCGCACTTGAGCGGGGGACGCTCAAGACGCGCAGGCCGCTATGGGAGCGGCCTCCGACAGGAAGGAGACTGACATGGCCACCTATGATCCGCTCCGAGACCTGGAGCGCTTTGCCTCCACCATCCTCGAGTCCGGCCGCCGCGGCCCGCGGCAGATGCCGATGGATCTGTACCGCAAGGGTGATCACTACATCCTCTCGGCAGATCTGCCTGGCATCGATCCCGGATCCGTCGACGTCGACATCGACGGGCAGCTGCTGACGATCCGCGCCGAGCGCACCCTCACCACGGACGAGGATGCGCAGTGGATCACCAGAGAGCGCACCAGCGGGAGCTTCTTGCGTCAGCTCAGCCTGGGACAGGGACTGGATACGGAGAAGATCTCTGCGACCTACAACAACGGCGTTCTCAGCGTGATGATCCCGATCAGCGAGAAGGCCAAGCCTCGCAAGATCGAGATCTCGACAGAGAACACACCTCAGCAGATCGAATCCACCACCACCTGACCGGTCTCACTCATGGGCGGGCCCTTTCGCTTCGGCGACAGGGCCCACCCTCGTTTCCGGCTTGCGCGCGCGGAGCGGGCGATTGCCTCCAATTCAAAGGGGCCTTCTATGTGTGCTTTCGATCACTCGGGGTGTGACGGAAGTGCGCGCTGGTGCGTCCCCGTAGGGGTCGCATTGTCGGCCCGTCCCTGTCCCTAGTGCATTGGAGTGTGCATCATGGGCTTCATCGGAGCTCTCATCTGGTGGCTGGTCATCGGCGCGATCATCGGTCTGATCGCCCGCGCGGTCATGCCCGGCAAGCAGGCCATGGGCATTGGCACGACCATCGTTCTCGGTGTCGTGGGCGCGCTCGTCGGCGGCTTCATCGGCGGGCTTTTCGGATCCAAGGGCGTCAGCGGTGTCTTCGCGGATCCGTGGAGCGTGTGGACGATCGTGCTCTCCGTCATCGGCGCATTGATCGTCATGGTCGTCTACGGTCTGGCCGCAGGTCGGCGCCGCTGAGCTACTCAGGAGACGACGGAGCACCCCCACCCCGATCGTGAGGTCAGGATGGGGGCGCTTCGAATGGCGGGAGTGGCTGCTCCCGCGACGTGGAGGCCTCCCCGACGGTCCACAGAAGAAGCCACCTTCCACGAAGGCTACCCCCAGGCACGAAGAACGCCCCCGCCTCCCAGCTACCGAGAACGGGGGACGTTTTCGAAGTGCGCCACTCCAGAGGCGGATCTCCCGGGCTTCAATCAAGAGAGCCACCGAAGGCCACTCCACGGCACGCGGGACATTCGTGGGGGCAAGTCCGACACTTCACAGGAAGCGCCCGCGCCCCGTGGAAGGGGGTGGGGGCACCCGGGCGGGGGCGACGCCCCCGCTCTGGGCGGCCAGCGCCTGCCCGGGTACTAGCCGCCTGCGGTCAGGCTATGTCTGCGGCTGCGCTGGCGGGCGCGTTCGTCCTCGCCACGCTCGACATCCTCATCGTGAACACCGCCTTCAGCTCGACCGGACGGGAGCCGGGCGGCGGGATCTCCGCGCTGCTGTGGATGGTCGACGGGTACGCGCTGGTGTTCGCGTCACTGCTGTTGTGCGCCGGGAACCTCTCGGACTGCGTCGGGGCTCGGCGCGCGGTGGAGGCAGGGATCGTCCTGCCGTCGTCCTGGCAGCCGTGCTGTCGGCGCTCCGGATCGGCGCGACCGAGCGCCCCGTGGCCGCCTGAGGTCGCGTAGGGCGGGGGATCCTCCGCTCCCGTGCCCCCTGACATGATCGCGCTCACGTCCTAGAGTCGAGGGCATGACCGCCCCCGGGAACACCGCCGATTCCGACCCCACCGCCGCCGACCCCACCGCCGCCGATCCCGTTGCCACCGGCACCGGCGCCTCGCGACTGAAGCCCCGCAGTCACCAGGTCACCGACGGGCCCGACGCGATCGTCTCGCGCGGGATGCTCCGCGCCGTGGGCATGGGGGACGAGGACTGGGACAAGCCGCAGATCGGCGTCGCCAGCTCCTGGAACGAGATCACCCCGTGCAATCTCTCCCTGGACCGGCTGGCGGGCGCCGCGAAGGACGGCGTGCACGCCGCGGGCGGCTACCCCCTGCAGTTCGGCACCATCTCCGTCTCCGACGGCATCTCGATGGGCCACGAGGGCATGCACTTCTCCCTGGTCTCCCGCGACCTGATCGCCGACTCCGTCGAGACCGTGATGAGCGCCGAGAGGCTCGACGGCTCCGTCCTGCTCGCCGGCTGCGACAAGTCCCTGCCGGGCATGCTCATGGCCGCCGCCCGGCTCGACCTGGCCAGCGTGTTCGTCTACGCCGGGAGCATCATGCCCGGCCACGTGGACCTCTCCGACGGCACCTCGAAGGACGTCACCATCATCGACGGCTTCGAGGCCGCGGGCGCCCTCGCGCGCGGCCGCATGAGCCAAGCCGACGCCGACCAGATCGAACGCCGCATCTGCCCCGGCGAGGGCGCCTGCGGAGGCTTCTACACCGCCAACACCATGTCCACCGTCGCCGAGGCGATCGGGATGTCGATCCCCGGCTCGGCGACGCCGCCGTCGGCCGACCGGCGCCGCGACGCGGACGCGCGACGCGCCGGCGAGGCCGTCGTGGAGATGCTGCGCCAGGGCATCACGACCCGCGATATCCTCACCAAGCCCGCGTTCGAGAACGCCATCGCCGTCGTCCAGGCGTTCGGCGGCTCCACCAACGCGGTGCTGCACCTCATGGCGATCGCCCACGAGGTCGACGTCGACCTGACGCTCGAGGACTTCGCCCGCATCGGTGCGAAGGTCCCTCACCTGGCGAACCTCAAGCCCTACGGCCAGTACGTCATGAACGACGTGGACCGCGTCGGCGGCATCCAGGTCGTCATGCGCTCCCTCCTCGAGGCGGGCCTGCTCGACGGCGACTGCCTCACCGTCACCGGCCGGACGATCGCCGAGAACCTCGAGGTCCTCGACCCGCCCGAGCCCGACGGGAAGATCCTGCGACCGGTGTCGGACCCGATCGCGCCGACCGGCGGCATCACGATCCTCCACGGCTCCCTCGCCCCCGAGGGCGCGGTCGTGAAGTCCGCCGGCTTCGAGGGCGACGTCTTCGAGGGGACCGCGCGCGTCTTCGAGCGCGAGAAGCCCGCCCTGCAGGCCCTGCGCAACGGCACCATCACCCACGGCGACGTGGTCGTCATCCGCTACGAGGGCCCCAAGGGCGGCCCCGGGATGCGCGAGATGCTCGCGATCACCGCGGCGATCAAGGGCGCCGGCCTGGGGAAGGACGTGCTGCTCATGACCGACGGACGCTTCTCCGGCGGCACCACTGGCCTGTGCGTCGGGCACATCGCCCCGGAGGCCGTGGACGGCGGGCCGATCGCCTTCGTGCGCGACGGCGACCGGATCCGCCTCGAGGTCGCGACGGGGAAGCTGGACGTGCTGGTGGACCCCGAGGAGCTCGAGTCCCGCAGGGAGGGATGGGCGCCGCTGCCGCCGAAGTTCACCAAGGGGGTTCTGGCCAAGTACGTCAAGCTCGTGAAGTCCGCCTCGCGCGGAGCGATCCTGGGTGACTGACATCGCCGACCGGCGCGCCGCCTACCAGCGCGTCGCGGTGCCTGTCCGTGCTGCGCGCCCCGTCCGAGAACCGGAGGACCCCTGTCATGCGTGAAGTCGCCGATGGAGTCTTCTTCTCCTCCGGATGCGGATCCAACTGGATCCTGCTGCGCGAGGACGACGAGCTCACCCTCGTGGACGCCGGCTACCCCGGGGATGCTCCGCAGGTCGCGGACGACGTGCGCCGACTCGTCGGCAGCCCCTCGAAGGTCCGTGCCGTGCTGGTCACCCATGCGCACGTCGACCACATCGGCACCGTGCCCGGCCTGCTGAGCCACTGGGACGTGCCCGTGCTCGCGCATCCCGACGAGATCCCCGCCCTGCACGGCGAGGTCCACGACCAGGCGGGCGCGCGCGACGTGCTCGCCAACCTCTCCGCCCCGCACATGGCGCGGTGGATCCTCACGGTCCTGCGCGCGGGCGGGCTCTCCCACGTGGCCGTGCCGTCGGCCTCGCCGCTGCCACTGGGCGGGCCCCTCGACGTCCCCGGGCATCCCGAGCCCGTGGCCTCGCCCGGCCACAGCCTCGGGCACGCGGCATTCCTGCTGCGGGACGCCGGGATCCTCCTCAGCGGCGACGCGCTGATCACGGGGCATCGGCTCTCCGTGGTCGACGGCCCCCAGATGCTCCCCGAGTTCTTCGCGCGGGATCCGCAGGCGGCGCTCGACGGGCTCGATGTGTTCGCCGACCTGCCCGTCGGCCTGATCCTCCCCGGGCACGGGAACCCGTGGCAGGGGAAGGTGCGCGAGGCCGTGGAACGCGCCAGGGTGCGGAGCGCATCGCAGACGTCCCGCTGAGCCGTAGAGGTGTCAGGCTGCCGGGCTGCTCGACGCGGCGCGACCGGCCTCCGGCGCGGCGGAGCGGCGGAGCGGCGTTCAGCCTCCACCACGGTGGGGTTCAGGGAGACCGCAGAGCGCCCTGATCGAGTACCGGGGCATGAGACTCTCCCACCTCGTCCACGCCGCCCGCCATGCCCTGCGGACCGAGAAGGGGCGGCAAGCCGCAGGGAGCGCCGCGGACGCCGTCGCGGGCGCAGCCCGGAAGCGCGCCCCCGCGCACGCCCAGAAGATCGACCGGGCCCACCGGTCGGCACGCGACTTCCTCGACCGCCGCTGAACAGGCTCGCCTCGCGCCTTCCCGCGCTCGCCGGGGTCGGTAGGGTGCGCGCATGGACGCACCGGCCCCCGCCGCAGGACTGCGCATCCACCCCTGCGGGGAGGACGATGCGCGTGCGCTCACCTCTCGTGAGCCCGTGGGGAAGGACTATGCGTCCTCCGTGTTCGCCGCCCAGCAGCAGGAGCTGTGCCTCTT
This sequence comes from Brachybacterium kimchii, assembly GCF_023373525.1. Lineage (NCBI taxonomy): Bacteria > Bacillati > Actinomycetota > Actinomycetes > Micrococcales > Dermabacteraceae > Brachybacterium > Brachybacterium kimchii. The sequence goes on along the minus strand of NZ_CP097218.1, from coordinate 1,964,205 downwards.
CCTGGTCGCGTGGATCGGTGAGGTCCCCGTCGGCTCGGGGGAGCTGGTGTGGAAGCAGGTGCCGGAGCTGCGGAACCTGCACGTCGAGGCGGGCTTCCGCAGCAGAGGCGTCGGCTCCGCGCTGATCGCGGAGGCCGAGGATGCCGCACGACCGCTGGGCCGGATCGGTCTCGCCGTCGGTATCGACAATCCCGATGCGCGACGCCTGTACGAGCGGCTCGGTTTCGCGGCGACCGGCGAGTCGGAGACCTGCACCTACGAGTACGTCGACGACGCAGGCGTGCGCCGCAGCGCCACGGAGACCTCGCAGAGACTCGAGAAGGAGCTCCCGCGGGCTCTCCGACGCGGAAACTCCGACGCGGCGGCGTCCCCACGTCCTGCCTCGGAACGGCGGCCGCCCGCCTTCACCTCCGGGGCACGACGTCCTGCAGCGCAGTGAGCACCACATCGCGGTCCACGCGGGTGCCGAACACGCGCACGTCCTCGTGCACGACTCCGCGCTCTGCGGCGACGACCTCGCGCACGTGCCGTTCCACCGCGGCGAGGGTGGGGCCGTGCACGGCGGTCGCGGGTTCGAGGACCACGCCCACGGTGGCCGGGCCCTCCTCGTAGTACAGGAACATCGCGCGCTGGGAGGGCTCCCCGAACAGGCGGTGCTGCACCTTCTCCGGGAGGGCGCCGAGCGCATCGAACAGGAGCGCCTGCGCCTCCGCCCGCGAGTTCGGGCCGCTGCGCGGGCTGCCGGGCACGAGGGCCAGCTCGCCGCGCGCGACCCGCAGCGCGATCTCGGCCAGGTGGGGCTCTGTCTGCGCCATCGTGGTCGCCTCCTCCGTCGCGACGTGTGATGGCTGCCACCCTACGTGCGCTCGCATGCCTCGGGAAGGTCGGGGCGCGAGCCGTGTGCACCCACGGTGCGCCGTGGCGGCGCACACCGGCCCGCACCGCTCGAACGCACGCCGGCCCGCGCCGCTCGGGCGCACGCCGGTCCGCGCCGGGCGGACACGCCGGGGCCCCGATCCCCGGATGTATCGAGAAGGACCCCGCGCAGGTGGGAGCGCGGAACCGCCCGACCCGTCGGCACCGGGGGACAGACCCTGCTTGACGGGGGCGGCATCGGGGGTCGAGGGTGCGTCATAAGGCGGTTCTCGATTCGGGGCCGCCTTCGTCGATCCCGGACACAGTGGTCCGGATCGACGTCCTCTCGCACGTCGCCGAAAGCGAGGCATATGCCATGGACACTGCAGTCTTCGAGCAGCACGAATCCGAGATCCGCGGCTACTGCCGCAACTACCCGACCGTCTTCGCCTCCGCGTCCAACGCGCGCCAGGTCGACGAGGACGGGACCAGCTACATCGACTTCTTCGCGGGCGCCGGCGTCCTGAACTTCGGGCACAACAACCCGAGGATGAAGGAGGCGCTGATCGACTTCATCAGCAACGACGGCGTCGCCCACAGCCTCGACACGTACACCACCACCAAGCGGGACTTCGTGCAGAAGTTCCAGGACGTCATCCTCGCCCCGCGCGGCATGGACCATCGCATGCAGTTCATGGGCCCCACCGGCTCCAACGCCGTCGAGGCCGCCATGAAGCTCGCCCGCCGCGCCACCGGCCGCCGGGAGATCGTCGCGTTCAGCCACGGCTTCCACGGCATGACCCTCGGCTCCCTCGCCGCGACAGCCAATCACGCCTTCCGGCAGTGGGCGGGCGTGCCGCTGGACAACATCGTGCGCCTGCCGTTCGAGACCGCGCCGGGCGGGGACACCGCGATCGCCGAGTACCGGGAGGCCCTGCTGGACACCTCGAGCGGGCTCACCGCTCCCGCCGCGTTCCTCCTCGAGCCGATCCAGGCCGAGGGCGGCGTCAACGTGGCCAGCGCCGCCTGGCTCCGTTCCGTCCAGGACCTCGCCCGCGAGGTCGGCGCGCTCGTGATCTTCGACGACATCCAGGCGGGCATCGGCCGCACCGGCAGCTTCTTCTCCTTCGACGGGATGGGTCTGGACCCCGACATCATCACGCTAGCCAAGGGCCTGGGCGGGTTCGGCACCCCGATCGCTATGAACCTCAACAAGCCCGAGGTCGACCGGCACTGGTCGCCCGGCGCGCACACCGGCACCTTCCGCGGCCAGGGCATGTCCTTCGTCGCGGGCACCGTGGCCCTGGACTACTTCACGGACGACGCCTTCGGGAAGCAGGTGACCGCCAAGGGGCAGGTGATGCGCGACCGGCTCGAGCAGATCGCCGCGGCCCACCCCGAGCGGGGATGGGAGGTGCGCGGCAAGGGCATGATGCAGGCCCTGGACACCCTGGAGGGCGCCTTCGCGAAGAAGGTCCAGGACGAGTGCTTCGCGCGCGGGCTGCTCATCGGTCCCTGCGGCCAGGACGGCCGGGTCGTGAAGCTCATTCCGCCGCTGACCATCCCCGAGGACGACCTCGCGGCCGGCCTCGACATCCTCGCCGAGGCGATCGACGCCGCCGCGGCGGCGATCCCCGCCGCGAAGGACGCCGACCTGGAAGGCGCCCGCTGATGCGCCGGCGCGAGGACATGACCTTCGCGCCCGAGGAGTACGAGCGCCGCCTGGACGGCCTGCGCAGCCGCATGGCCGAGCGCGGACTGGACGCGGTCGTGGTCTCGGACCCCGAGAACCTCATGTACCTCACGGACTACCAGACCACCGGGTACTCCTTCTTCCAGGCGCTCGTGGTGCCGCTGACGGACGATTCCGTGTTCGTCACCCGCGGCATGGAGGAGTCCAACGTCATCCACCGCACCTGGGTGGACCGCACCCGGCCCTTCCCCGACGACGGCGACGCCATCGCCACCCTCGTGGGCCTGCTGAAGGATCTGGGGCTCGGCGACGCCACGGTGGGCTTCGAGCGCAACAGCTACTACTTCCCGGCCTACCAGCAGGACCGCATGCACGAGGCCTTCGGGCACGGGCTCGTGGACTGCTTCGGGATCGTCGAGGAGGGGCGCCTGCGCAAGTCTCCGGCGGAGATCGAGGTGATGGGCCGCGCGGCGCGGGCCGCCGAGGCCGGCTGGGCGGCGGGCGTCGAGGTCGCCGTCCCCGGGAATACGGAGAACGACGTCGCCGCGGCGATCGCCTCCGCGATGTTCCGGGCGGGCGGCGAGTTCCCCGCGGTCATGCCCTACGTGACCTCGGGGCCGCGCTCGATGATCGGGCACGCCACCTGGGAGGGCCGCATCATCCAGCCCGGTGAGCACGTCTTCCTCGAGATCGGCGGCTGCTACCGCCGCTACCACGCGGCGATCATGCGCACCGTGGTCAACGGCGGCCTCACCGACTCCATGCACGAGGCGCAGGAGACGATGAAGCGGGCACTCTCGGAGCTGCGCGGACTCATGAAGCCCGGCGTCACCGTCTCCGAGGTCGACGAGCTCACCCGCGCCGTCATCGAGGACAACTCCGTGGGCGCGCATCTGATCACCCGCGCCGGCTACTCGATCGGCATCGCCTTCCCGCCCAGCTGGGACGAGGGCTACATCCTCTCCCTCATGAGCGGGGACCGGCGCGAGCTCGAGGAGGGCATGACCTTCCACCTCATCCCCTGGATGTGGGGCGTGGACGGCGACAAGACCTGCGGGACCTCCGACACCGTCCGCATCACGGCCGACGGCTGCGAATCCCTCTTCCACGTCCCCGAGGACTTCACCGTCCACTCCGCCTGAGAGGAGCACACCATGAGCGAACAGACCGCCAGCGTGCTGACAGCCATCGACCCCACCACGGGCGACGTCGTGCGCGAGGTGCCCGCCGCGACGCCCTCGCAGATCAGCGGGATCGTCGGCCGCGCCCACGACGCCTTCACGACCTGGAAGGAGACCACCTTCGCCGAGCGCTCCGCTGTGCTCCGCGCCGTCGCCGCGCACATGCGTGAGCACGTCGAGGAGCTCGCCCCGCTGATGACCCAGGAGATGGGCAAGCCCATCGGCGAGGCCAGGGGAGAGGTGAACAAGGCCGCCTGGGCCGCCGAGCATTACGCCGACCACGCCGAGGAGTACCTGGCCGACGAGCACATCGCCTCCGACGCCACCTCCTCCTACATCCAGCATCTGCCGCTCGGGCCGGTGCTGGGCGTGCTGCCCTGGAACGCGCCCTTCTGGATCGCGTTCCGCTTCGCCGCCCCCGCGCTGATGGCCGGCAACACGTGCGTGATGAAGCACGACCCGCACGTGCCCGGCTGCGCGGCGGCGATCGGGGAGGTGTTCCGTGCCGTCGGCGCGCCCGAGGGGATCTTCCAGGTCCTCCAGGCCCGCACCGAGGACGTCGAGCAGGCGATCCGCGATCCCCGCATCGCCGCCGTCTCCTTCACCGGGTCCGACCGGGCCGGTGCGAAGGTCGCGGCGATCGCCGCGAGCGAGATCAAGCCGGCCGTGCTCGAGCTCGGCGGCTCGGACCCGTGCATCGTGCTGGCCGACGCGGACCTCGAGGAGGCCGCGAAGGTCTCCGCGCTCTCGCGGATCATCAACGCGGGCCAGTCCTGCATCGCCGCCAAGCGCGTGATCGTCGAGCGCTCGGTGCACGACGAGTTCGTCGAGCTGCTGCGCGCGCAGCTCGAGGCGCTCACCGTGGGCGACCCCCACGAGGACACCACTCAGGTGGGGCCCATCGCCCGGGAGGAGCTGCGCGAGAACCTGCACCGGCAGGTCGCCTCGTCCGTCGAGGCCGGTGCGCAGCTCGTGCTCGGGGGCGAGATGCCCGACGGGCCCGGGTTCTTCTATCCGGTCACTCTGCTCACCGGCGTGCAGCAGGGCATGACCGCGTGCACCGAGGAGACCTTCGGGCCGGTCGCCGTGGTCGTCGCGGCCGACGACGCGGACGATGCGATCGCGATCGCGAACGACACCCCGTACGGGCTCGGCTCCTCGATCTGGACCGAGACCGCGCGCGGGGAGGCCCTCGCCCGGCGCATCGAGGCCGGGCAGGTGAGCGTCAACGGGATCGTGAAGACAGACCCGCGCCTGCCCTCGGGAGGCATCAAGCGCTCCGGCTACGGCCGGGAGCTGGGACCGCACGGCATCCGCGAGTTCGTCAACGCCCAGCAGGTCTGGGTGGGCCCCGCCGTCGGCTGACCGGCCCGCCCGGCGCCTGACGGGCCCGGGCGGCGATGCGCCGTCCGGGAGTGAGGGCAGGAGGTCGGGCGGACTCGGTGCGCGATGCCGAGTCCGTCCGCCTCGCGCTGTCGGGCGCGCGCCGTCGGGCGCGCCGCTCGTCGGGCATACTCGCCCCATGGGCCAGCCCGAACACCCGCGCTCCGGCGCCGCACCGTCCCCCTCCGCCTCTGATCCCTCGTCGTACCCTTCGTCGACGTCGGCCGCCGTCCCCTCCGGGCAGGTGACGGGCGCGAAGCCCGCGTCGAACCCGCTGGGCGCCGTCTCGCTGGTCGCGGCGATCGTGCTCGTGGTGCTCTCGACCATCCGCGGCGGGCTGAACGTGCTGGTGCCGCTCCTGATGGCGAAGTACAACACGGGCTACGCGCTCTGGGGCTGGGGATCCACGATCCTGCTCGCGCTCGTGGCGCTGGTCGCGATCGTCATCGGGATCGTCGCCCTGCTGCAGCGGTCGCGGCGCAGGACGGCGGCGATCGTCGGCGTCGCGGTGGGTGCGTCATGGCTGGTGATGATGGTGGGCGGCCAGCTGCTGAGCGTCGTCGTCGCCGGAGTCGCGCGTGCGATGTGGTGACGGGAACCGGCGCCGGCGGGGCCTCATCGCGTGCCCGTCGAGTGCTCCGCCCGACACTCCCGCATGATGCACGCGGCAAACCCCTCGTGCGATCGGGATCCATCGGGTACGCTCGAATCAACAGCGCCGATCGAGCGCACGGCCGAACGTCAGGACATCTTCACCCGCAGCACCCGCACCCCCTGCAATCGACCGTGGCGTCGCAGGTCCAAGGAGGACCTCCGCAGCGCACTCGGCAGCCCACCAGGATGAGGCGATCCCGCCCATCCCCACGATCTCCCCACTTCGGACTCCTTCCCCTCGGGAAATGTCCGCCGTGGGGGCGCACGGCGGAAATCTCGTCGTGACCGCACAGAGAGCATCTGCTCTCTGCACACCGAAGGAAAGACTGCATGACTACAGGCACCGTGAAGTGGTTCAACTCCGAGAAGGGGTACGGCTTCATCGCCCCCGACGACGGCTCGGCCGACGTCTTCGCCCACTTCAGCAACATCGCCGGCTCCGGCTACCGCAACCTCGAGGAGGACCAGAAGGTCTCCTTCGACACCGAGCGCACGGATCGCGGCCTGACCGCGACCAACATCCAGCCGGCCTGAACCTCCTCCTGAGCTGAGGGGCGGGTCCGCCCGCCGCCTCGTTCCGGGAGTCGCACGCTCCGCGTGCACCGCGCCCCGTCCCCCGCCCTCGTCGGCGGGAGGCGGGGCGCGACCGCGTCCAGGTCCAGATCGCCGTCAGCCCGCCGAGAGCGCGTTCAGCTCGCGGCCAGGTGGAACTCGCCCGCCGTCCGGCGTTCCTCCCTATACTCGAAAGGGTACGAGCAGGACATCCGACAGCGAGGGAGGCACTGATGAGTGCGGATGAGAAGTTCGAGAACACGGCGGATCAGCTGGGCGGAAAGGCCAAGGAGGGCTTCGGCAAGCTGACCGGTGACAAGGAGGCCGAGTCCGAGGGCAAGGTGCAGCAGGTGCGCGCCGGTCTCGAGGACAAGGCCCAGGACGTCAAGAACTCGGTGAAGGGCGCTCTGAACGGCCTCACCGGCAAGAACGACGGCGAGTAAGACCCGCCGCGCGGAGTCCCAGCACTCCGACAGGAGCCCCCGTCCGGCACACGCCGGGCGGGGGCTCCTCGCGTCGTGGCCTGCGGAGCCCGGTCGGCTCAGTCCGCCGACGCCGACGGCGGCCCGCTGTGCTCGCGCCTCGCCTCGCGGTCGAAGACGCCGAGGATCTCGCAGGGCCGGCCGCCCTCCGCGCCGATCGCGTGCGGGAGCATCGTGGGGAACTCCGCCGCCTGGTTCTTCTCGACCCGCAGACGCCGGTCGCCCAGCAGCAGGGTCGCGGTGCCCGAGAGCACCACGAACCATTCGCGGCCCGTGTGCGCCCGCATGGCCGACGGCGCCGAGGGCGGCTCCGTGAGTCGTTGGCGGATCACCGAGAGATCCGGCTGGCCCCGGATCGTCCACCGCATCGCTCCTCGGGGCCCGTCGAGCGTGGGGCTGGAGACCACATCGTCCGCGCCGGAGTCCACGAGCTCGTCGAGAGTCGTGTCCAGGGCTCTGGCCAGCGTGATCAGCTGATCCAGGGCCAGGCGCCGGGTCCCTCCCTCGATCCGGCTGAGCGAGGACGGACTCATCCGGGCGCGCTCCGCCAGATCGCCCAGCGACCATCCGCGCGAGACGCGCAGCGCCCGGATCCGTTTGCGCACGAGGGTCTCGATCGCGCCATCTTCTTGCGTCATACGCAAAAGGGTATGCCTCGTGAGCAACGCCTGCCTAGTGTCGACGTCGTACACGACGATCGGCCCGCCCCGCGGGCAGGAGGAGGCACCCATGGACACCCGAGACATCCCCGCTGCACCTGCAGGCACCAGCACCGGCGGCATCTCCCCGGCGCGCGGCGCGGCGGATCCCACCGCGGACGTCGTCGTCATCGGCGGCGGCGCCGCCGGACTGAACGGCGCACTCATGCTCGCCCGTTCCCGCCGGCGCGTGATCGTCGTGGACGCGGGGGACCCGCGCAACGCCCCGGCGGAGGGCGTCCACGGCCTGCTGGGCCGCGAAGGGACGCCGCCCGCCGAACTCCTGGCGCGCGGGCGCGAAGAGGTCGAGGGATACGGAGGGACCGTCGTGCAGGGCCGAATCGCCTCGGTGCGGCAGGACTGGAGCGTCGACGGCGTCGAGGGAGGCTTCGACCTCACCCTTGAGGACGGCCGCGCACTGCGCGCACGCCGCCTGCTCGTCGCGACCGGCGTGCGCGACGAGCTCCCTGCGATCCCGGGGCTCGCCGAGCACTGGGGGAGCGGCGTCGTCCACTGCCCCTACTGCCACGGCTGGGAGGTGCGCGACGAGCCGATCGGGATCCTCGCCTCGGGCCCGATGTCCGCGCACCAGGCGTGGCTGTTCCGCCAGCTCAGCGATGACATCGTCTTCTTCGCCCGCGGCACCGCGCTGGATGCCCGGACCCGGGCGAGGATGTCCGCCCGCGGGATCCGCGTGATCGACGAGGAGGTGGCCGAGGTGATCGCCCACGACGGTGCGGCCCCCGATGCCGGAGAGCGCGCGTCCCGCATCGCGGGCGTCCGCCTGGCGAGCGGAGAGGTGATCGAGCGCCGCGTGCTGGCCGTCGCGACCACGATGACACCTCGCCTCGACGGTCTCGAGGGCCTGGGGCTCCGTGCCGAGGAGATCCCCGGGATGGGGGCGAGGGTCCCGTCGGCGATGGCCGGGGTGAGCGATGTCCCCGGCGTCTGGGTCGCGGGGAACATCACCGACCCGACCGCGCAGGTGGGCGCCGCGGCGGCTGCGGGTGCGCTCGCCGGAGCGCACATCAATGCCGACCTCGCCACTGCTGACACCGACGCCGCGCTGCGCTCGCGGACGATGGGCGCGGGCGCCGACGGGAGCCTCTCCCTGCTAGCGTGAGCGGCACCGAGGGGAGTCCCGGCAAGGGGCTGAGAGTCCACTGGTCACGCGATGCGCAGGAGCGCGGGGCGGCGACGGCGTGGAGACCCTGAGCACCTGATCCGGATCATGCCGGCGCAGGGACGGAACCGCTGAGCGCCCTCCCCGCCGGCCTCGTGGAAGAGGCATCGTGAGCACCAGCGACACCCGCCCCAGCGCCCCGACCCCCGACGCGCCCGTGAGCGGTCGCGTCCCCAACGTCCTCTCGATCGCCGGGACCGATCCGACGGGCGGCGCGGGCATCCACGCCGACCTCAAGTCCTTCGCCGCCCAGGGCGCCTACGGGATGGCCGTGGTGACCGCCGTCGTCGCCCAGAACACGCAGGGAGTGCGCGGCGTCGTCGCGCTCGACCCGGAGTTCGTCGGCGAGCAGATCGACGCGGTCTTCGAGGACGTGCAGGTGGACGCCGTGAAGATCGGCATGGTCGCGAACGCCGCCATCGCGAGGGCCATCGCGGAGCGCCTGCGCCGCCACGGGGCGCGCAGGATCGTCCTGGACCCCGTGATGGTCGCCAAGAGCGGTGACCGCCTCCTGGACGAGGACGCGGTCGACGCCGTGCGCGAGCAGCTCGTGCCGCTGGCCGACGTCCTCACCCCGAACCTGCCCGAGGCCGCGGTGCTGCTGGGGGAGGAGCCCGACTGGAGCGAGGCGGAGATGCGCCGGCGCGCCCACGACCTGCTGGCCCTCGGACCGCGCCGCGTCCTCCTCAAGGGCGGCCACCTCGAGGGGTCGCCCACCAGCACCGATCTGCTGTGCGGGAGCGAGGGCATCCTCGAGCTGCCCGCCCCGCGCATCGAGACGACCAACGACCACGGCACCGGCTGCACGCTCTCGGCGGCGATCGCCGCTCGGCTGCCGCGCATGCCCGTCGAGGACGCCGTGCGCGGCGCCAAGGAGTACCTCCATGGCGCGCTCGCCGCGAGCGACCGGCTCGACGTGGGGCGCGGCCACGGACCGCTGCACCACTTCTTCGCGCTGTGGGAGGGCGAGGGGATCCCGGCGCGCTGACCCCGGCGCCGGCTCGCCCTGCGGACCCGGGGTCACCGGTCCGGCGCCGCCTCGGTCCAGGCCGCGCTGAGCACGCGGGACGCGCGCAGGGGGTCGTCGGCCGCGCAGACCGCCGAGACTACCGCGCACCCCGAGGCGCCCGCGCGCCGCAGGGCCGGGACGTCGGCCGTGGTGATCCCGCCGATCGCGACGCTCGGCACCGGGGACGCGGCCGCGAGCAGCGCGAACCCCTCGACGCCGAGGGCCGGCGGATGATCCGCCTTGGTGGCGGTCGCGCGGATCGCGCCGATGCCCACGTGGTCGACGGTGCCCTCCGGCAGCGCGGCCACGGCGTCCAGATGCGCCGACGTGTTCGCGCTGAGCCCGATGACGGCGTCGGGCCCGAGCAGTTCTCGTGCACGGCGCACGTCCTCGTCGCCCTGCCCCAGGTGCACGCCGTCCACGCGGATCCCCTGCTCGCGTGCCGCGACGGCGGCGTCCACGCGGTCGTTCACCAGCAGCAGCGCGCGGGCGTCGATCACCCGCGCGAGACGCTCCAGCAGGCGCACGTGCTCGGCGAGGTCCGCGTGCTTCTCCCGCAGCTGCACCACGCGCGCACCGCCCTCGACGGCGAGCTCGACCGTGCGCACGATGCCGCGCGCACCGCACAGCGCGGCGTCGGTGACGAGGTACAGGCCGAGGCTCTCGCTCGAGGGCCTCATGCCGCCTCGCCCCCGTCGCCCTGATCCGCGAGGCTGACGTGCAGGCGCCCGGGCGCCCGGAGCTCGTCCGGGCCGATGGCGGCGAGGGCGTCGAGCAGCCGGGGCGCGAAGGTGCCCGGACCATCGGCCCCGGAGGCGGCGCGCTCGGCCGCCGCGGAGTAGGCGGAATGCGCGGCGACGACGGCCTCGAGAGCAGGCGTCCCGTCGGGTCGCACGCCCAGGAAGGTCGCGATCACGGCGCCGAGGGCGCAGCCCCCGCCGGTCATGCGGGTCAGCATCGCACTGCCACCGGCGACCTCCACGAGAGTGCTCCCGTCGGTGATGAGGTCGCGCTCGCCGGAGACCGCGACCACCGTGCCGTGGGTCCGCGCCAGGCCGGTCGCCGCCGCGACGGCCGCGTCGATCGGGTCGGAGGAGTCGACGCCTCGGCCGCCCGTGCCCTCACCGGCGAGGGCGAGGATCTCCGAGGCGTTGCCGCGCACGGCGGTCGGTCCCTGGGCCACCAGCTCGGCGGCGAGAGGCGTGCGCACCCGCAGCGATCCGATCGCGACAGGGTCCAGGACCCACGGCGTGCCCGAGCGGCGGGCGCCGCTGACGGCTTCGCGCATGGCCTCGCGCTGCTCGGGCGCGGGGGTGCCCAGGTTGATGAGAAGACCGTCGGCGACCGCGGCGAAGTCGCCGGCCTCGCCCACGATGTCGACCATCGCCGGGGCGGCGCCGATCGCGAGCACCACGTTCGCCGTCACGTTCGTGACCACAGAGTTCGTGATGGCGTGGACCAGCGGACCGCGCTCGCGCACCGCGTCCAGAAGGTCGCCGCAGCGGGCGGCGAGCCCTGCGGGATCGACGGGACCGACGGGTGCCGCGGGGCGCGCGGAGGGATCGGCGGCGACCTCGGGGATGCCGTCTGCGGGGGTTGCGGGGGCCATCGGGCTCCTCTCGTCGGGGCGAGGGGCCGGAGCGGCCGCGGCGGGTGATCGGCGAGGATCCTGGAGGATCGTCGGCACCCGGCCGCGGCTTCGGACATTCCCTACGCCAGCGCTGACTGGATCAGGTTCGACGGGTCTGCTCTCAGCCGCCATCGGCGGCACCCCGTGTCACGTGCCGACGAGCCTAGCGCGCCGGAGAGGACGCCGGGGCGCGCCGCCCGCTCCACGGCCGACACGACGCTCCGCACGCCCGTGGCGCCACGGAATCCTGTGGTGCGCGCCTGTGATGTGTGGCACGGCGCTGCTCGGGGTGACCAGCTCAGAGAGTCGGTCGGGCGTCCAGGACGTCCGTGCGGAAGTCCGCGGCTCGACAAAATAGTTCGTGGCAACTAATACTTTCGGCACGGTCGCACGGACCGCACGCACACCGTCGCGAGCATCGCCCGACGGTCATGACGAAGGAGTCTCCCGTGTCCACTGCCGCACCCGATCTCGAGGTCGATCCGACCGTCGACCCGACGGGCAGCCCCAACATCCTCGGCCCGCGACTGCGCGTGCCCGCCATGGGCATCAAGCCGGACCGGAAGAAGCCGATCTGGTATGTCATCGGCATCTTCCTGGGGCAGTTCGGCCTGTTCGTCGCCCTGATGGGGCCCGCGACGGTGTCGGTCCAGATGAAGGCCCGCACGCTCTCGGACCTCCCGGCGGAGCAGGCCTCGATCGCGGCCGCCGCCCTCGCCCCGGGCGCGATCGCAGCGCTCGTCTTCAACGCCCTCGGCGGACGCCTCTCCGATCGCACGCGATCGGGACTGGGGCGGCGCCGACCGTGGATCATCGGCGGGGCCTTCGCGATGTGCGCGGCGATCCTCATCATGGCGATCGCGCCGAACGTCGTGGTGCTGGCCACCGGCTGGTTCATCGCGCAGGCCTGCGCGAACATGGCGTACGCGGCATACACGGCCTCGCTCGCCGATCAGCTGCCGGACGAGCAATACGGCAAGGTCTCCGGCATCGTGGGCATCGCCCAGAACTCCGCCATCATGGCCGCGACCTGGCTGGCCTCGTTCTTCGGCGGGACCATGGTGGGGCTGTTCATGATCCCCGCCGTGCTCGGCTTCGTGCTGGTGACCGTCTACGCGCTGATGATCCCGGATCCGGTGCTCAAGCAGAACCGCTACCCGTTCAACGTGCGCGAGCTGGTCACCTCGTTCTGGACCAATCCCCTGAAGTTCCCGGACTTCGGACTGGCCTGGTGGGGCAGGTTCATGATCATCCTGGCCTCCTACCTGTTCATCAGCTTCCGCGTGCTGTTCATGACGAACCACCTGGGGCTCGAGGACGCGGCGGCCGCCACCGCGGTCGCCACCGGCGTCACGATCTACACGGTGCTGTCCATGGTCGCCGGACTGGCCGCCGGATGGATCTCCGACCGGATCGGACGCCGCAAGGTGCTCGTGGCGGGGTCGATCCTCGTCTTCGGACTGGGCACCTACATGCTCGCCCACGTCGACTCCGTCGGCGGGTTCTTCCTGTGCGAGGCCATCATGGGCCTCGCCTACGGGACCTACCTCGCCGTCGACCTCGCACTCGTGTTCGAGGTGCTCCCCGACCGCAGGACGGCGGGCAAGGACCTGGGCGTCTTCAACATGGCCAACGCCCTGCCGCAGTCGATCGCCCCGGCCCTGGGCGGGATGCTCCTCGCCCGCATCGGCGGGGGCACCGACTTCACGGTCCTCTTCGTGGCCGCCGCGATCTCGGGCGTCATCGGCGCTGTGCTCACGATGTTCATCCGCGGCGTGAAATAGTAGGGGTGACACATTGATGACGGGCCGGTGCGGCACGATCGCACCGGCCCGCTCTCGTCCCAGGTCGACGGAGACCTGTGCCGAAGGGGAGCCCATGAACACCGAGCAGACCACGCGCGCCGCCGCGACCGCGAGCGCCGCCGAGGGGACCGTCGCCTCGCGCGGGCCGCGCGAGCGCAGCACCGCCAAGGGGCCGGCCGCCGAGAAGCGTCCGGTCCGTCGACGCCCGGGACGGCCCCGCGGGCAGGACTCCGCGGTGGTCCGCGAACAGGCGCTGCAGACGGCCGTGGACCTCATCGCCCGTCAGGGCTTCGGAGCGACCTCCATGGCGCAGGTCGCCGAGGGCGCCGGGATCTCGCCGTCGGGCCTCGCCCATCACTTCCCCTCGAAGAAGGCGCTGCTGGGGGCCGTGCTCGCCCATCGCGACGCCGTGGACAGCGACCCCATGCCCCCCGAGGGATCCACGCCGTGGTCCGCCTTCGACCATCTCGTCCGCGTCGCCGGGCTGAACATGCAGCGCCGCCAGATCGTGCTGCTCTACGCGACGGTCACGGGCGAGGCCACCACCCCCGACCACCCCGCGCACGAGTGGATGCTCGATCACTTCGAGGCGGTCATGGAATCGCTCATGCGCTGCCTGCGCCTGGACCAGGAGAAGGGCGACGTGCGCGAGGACGCCCCTGTGGAGCGCATCGCCCGGGAGACGGTCGCCCTCATGGACGGGCTGCAGCTGCAATGGCTCATCGACCCCTCGGTGGATATGGCGGAGATCCTCGGCGACCACGTCGCCCGGCTCAAAGAGGCCTGGGGAACGGGCCGGAACTGACGTCCGCTCGGGGCGGAGAGCCGCACGCGACCGGCAACGACTTGCCCCGTTCGGCCCGCGCGGCGTTCAATGGTGCGCGTCGGCCGCCCTCGGGCGCGCCGGCACGGCGGTGGGGCCCGCCGTACCCAACCTCGAAGATCGACAACGGTCCCTGTTCGCTCCCGGAGCGCGGCCCTCGCGCGCCGGGATCCGGCGGTCGCGCGCGCCCGCCCGACTCTGAACAGGAGTGATCCGTGACCCGACCCGAGGACCCGCATCCCGAGATCCCGCTCGACCCCGACGCCGAGAGCCCCGACCCCCCGGGCGGCACGACAGCGCCGAGCGACACCACTGCGCCGGGCGACACCACAGCACCCGACGTCCTCCTCCCAGCACGCGTCCGACCCCTGCACCTGCGGCCGGGCTCGATCGCCCTGGTGCTGATCGGCGGAACGCTCGGCACGGCCGCCCGCGAGGCCCTGACGCTCGCCGTCCCCGAGCTCGGCGGAGTGCCCGTCGCCCTGTTCGCGATCAACCTCGTGGGTGCCTTCCTCCTCGGGATCCTGCTCGAGGCCCTCGCCCGGAGCGGACCCGACCAGGGCGTGCGCCGCGCGCTGCGGCTGTGCGTCGGCACGGGAGTGATGGGCGGCTTCACCTCGTACAGCTCGCTCGCCCTCGCCATCGATCAGCTCATGGCCGACGGGCGGGTCCTCGTCGGCGCGGCTTTCGGGCTGGTCAGCGTCGTGCTCGGCGTGCTCTGCGCCGCCGCCGGCATCCTGGCCGCCTCCCGCCGCACTCCGCGGCGCACCGAGGGGGCCGCCCGATGAGCGCCGCGGTCTTCGTCCTGCTCAGCCTCGCCGGCGGCATCGGCGCGGTCGCCCGCTTCGTCGCCGACGGGCTCGTGCGCTCCCGCGTCGCCGGCGCCATGCCCTGGGGGACCGTGCTCATCAACGTCACCGGATCGCTGCTGCTGGGCCTCGTCACCGGGATGCTCGGCGCCCAGCTGCTGAGCCCCGAGCTGCAGGTCGTGCTGGGGGCCGGATTCCTCGGCGGCTACACCACCTTCTCGACCGCGAGCGTCGAGACCGCGCGACTGCTGCAGGAGCGCCGGGTGCTCTACGCCCTCGGGAACCTGCTGGGCTCGCTCGTCGTCGGCTCGGCCGCCGCTGCGCTGGGGCTCGTGGTCGGCGCGGCGCTCTGAGGACGCGCCCTCCCCGTCAGCAGTCGGAGACCAGGCGCAGCAGCACGCGGGCGCCGAAGCGGATCGCCTCGACCGGCACGCGCTCGTCGATGCCGTGGAACAGGGGAGCGAAGTCGAGGTCGGCAGGCAGCTGCAGGGGCGCGAAGCCGTAACCGGTGATGCCGAGCTCGGCGAGCTGCTTGTTGTCGGTGCCGCCGCTCAGGCAGTAGGGGAGCAGCTCGGCGCCGGGGTCCTCGGCGAGGATCGCGCGGTGCATCGCGGCGACGAACGGGGTGTCGTCGGGAGCATCGAGCGAGATGCCGAGGGTGTCCACGATCATCTCGACGTCGGGCCCCGAGAGCTCGTCGATGAGCGCGAGCAGCTCGTCCTGGTGGCCGGGCAGGAAGCGGCAGTCGAGCTCCGCCTCGGCGGTCTGCGGGATCACGTTGCCCTTGTATCCGGCGCTGAGCGTGGTCGCGTTCGCGGTGTCCGAGAGGGTGCCGGAGACGAACTGGCGCGCGCCGCCCAGCAGCGGCAGGAACGCCGCGGGGTCCGCCTCGTCCCAGTCGCGCCCGCTGATCTCGCCCACGCGGTCGAAGAGGGTGCGCACGCTCGCGATGTACTCGTAGGGGAACTCGTGCGCGTCGATCGCGGCGATCGCGCGCGACAGCCGCACGATCGCGTTCTCGTCGTTGGGGACCGAGCCGTGTCCGGCGCGGCCGTGGGCCCGCAGACGCATCCAGGCGTAGCCCTTCTCGGCGGTCTGCAGCAGATAGGCGCGCACGTCGCGCCCGGTGCCCTTCTCGGGGACGGTGATCGAGTAGCCGCCCACCTCGCTGATCGCCTCGGTGCATCCCTCGAAGATCTCGGGGCGGTTCGCGACCATCCAGCGGGAGCCGAGCACGCCGCCGGCCTCCTCGTCGGCGAACATGACGATGACCAGGTCCCGCGGCGGCTTCTGCCCGGTGCGGGCGAGGTGCCGCACGAGCGCGAGGATCATGCCGTCCATGTCCTTCATGTCCACGGCGCCGCGGCCGTAGAGGACGCCGTCGCGGACCTCGGCGGCGAAGGGGTCGACGCTCCAGTCCTCGGCGTTCGCGGGCACGACGTCGAGGTGGCCGTGGATCACCAGGCCGCCGCGCTCGCGGTCCTCGCCGGGGATGCGCAGCACCACGCTCGCGCGCCCGGGCTCGGACTCCATGATCTCCGGCTCGTACCCGACCTCGCGCAGCCGTCCGGCCACGTACTCGGCGGCCTCGCGCTCACCGGGCCCCTTGTTGCCGCCGAAGTTGCTGGTGTCGATGCGGATGAGATCGCGCGTGATCTGCACCGCCTCGTCCTGCAGCAGCGTCAGCTCGTCCTGGGTCGGTGCGGAGAGGGGCACGCGGCGTTCCTTCCATCTCGGGGTCTCAGGGTCTGCTCGGGATGAGCCGCAGGGCTCCTGCGCGGGCGTGCGCGCAACGTCGAGTCGTCCCGGCCAGCGTACGCGCGGAGAGGGGCTCGACGGGACGCGCCCAAGCTGCCGACCGTTCAGCCGTGGGGACGATAGGAGTCCAGCGCCGGATCATGGATCGCGACGGCCAGGCGGGTGTCGGCCTGGCCGTAGTAGGCGAGCCAGCGACCGTGGAAGTGGACGAGTCCCTCGACGAACGTGACGCTCGGGACCAGTCCTTCCGTCTCGGCGCGGGTGGCGGGCCGGAGCCAGGGGACATCGGTGTGCGCGAGCACCCGCGTGGGATCCGACTGGGCCAGGGCGAGCTGCCCGCAGCGGTAATCGACCTCGTGCGGCGACTGGGCGACGGCCCCGTTGATGAGCAGCACCAGGAGCCCCTCCGCGGTCGCCACCGGCGGGGCTCCGATCTCCACCAGGGTGGCGTCGAACCGCGAGGGGTCCGCGGAGGGACGGTGGATGGGACGATCCTGCGCGCACGGTGTCCAGTGCAGAAGATCAGTGCTGGTCGCGACGTAGATCGCACCTTCACCGAAGTACATGACATAGACCCCGTCGATCGGTTCGGGCCAGATCACGCCGGCCTTCGACCAGGGCCCGTCGGGACCGTAGGGGAGCGTGCCCCACGTGTTGAACTGCGGGAACAGCGGTCCGTGCTTCTCCCAGGCATGGAGGTCGCTCGAGGTCGCGAGGCAGAGCTGCGCGCGATGGCCGTCGTAGCCGGTGTACGTGAGGTAGAAGGTCCCGTCGATGCGGGTGATTCGCGGGTCCTCGCAGCCGGCGGACTCGAAGTCGTGCTCGGGGACGAGCACGGGCTCCGCCTCGCGGGTGAAGCTCAGCCCGTCGCGACTGCGGGCGAGGCCGATCCGGGAGACCAGGTCCTCGCCGTGCGCGCGGTACAGCAGCACCACCTCGTCCTCGACGACGATCGCCGCCGGGTTGTAGAGGTTCGCGGACTCCCAGCCGTCCCCGCGCGGCTCGAGGATCGGATTGCGCTCACTGGGGGTGAACGGACCGAGCGGGAAGACGGCGGCCGGGGCGGAGGGGGAGGTGTGCGACATCAGCGGACCCTTCTGACGGGAATGATGCAGGCGGCCGCGACCACGCAGGTCACGGCCACCGCGATGAACGAGGCCTCGTATCCGACGGCCGATGAGAGCGAGCCGGCGACGATCGGGGCGAAGACGGCGGGGAGGGTGTTGGAGGCGTTGAGGACGGAGAGGTCCTTGGCGACGTGGTCCTGGTCGGGCAGCACGTCGAGCATCAGCGCGGCGTCGACCGAGAGGTAGGCCCCGTACGCGATGCCGCCCAGGGCGAAGAACGCCAGGAAGGCCCATGGGGTGCGGAACGCCATCAGCGGCACCACGGCCACCGCCGTGAGCAGAGGGGCCGCGATCACGAACGGCCGCCGTCCGAGCCGGTCCGAGAGTGGACCAGCGATCACCGTGGCCGCTCCGGCGCAGACCGCGAGCACCGCGGAGGCCGTGGCGATCAGGTTCCCGGCGGCCTGGCGCTCCAGCCCGATGTAGTCGCTCGCGATGAAGACCTGGTAGAGGACGACCATGTAGAGCGCGAGCACGAAGAGGAAGCGGCCGACGAAGACCAGCCAGTACTGCAGGTCGGCCGGAGGGACGAGGGCCCGCAGGAAGCCTCGTGCCCCGCCCGTCGGCCGTGGTTCGTCGAGGCTCGAGCGCCGGGGCAGGGCGATGGCGACGCCCACGCAGACCACGAGCATGATCCAGGGCACGGCGAGCAGACCGTGCTGGGGTCGGGTGATGAACAGGGCGGTCAGCACGCCGCCGACGACCGTGCCCAGCAGCACGCCCAGCCCGGCCAGCCCGGACATGCGCCCAAAGATCCTGGGGACGAGGTGATCGGGGCCGACGGCGAGCACGGCGGCGATCATCGCGTTGATCGACATCTGGAAGAGGGCCCAGCCGATCACGACGAGGACGCGGGAGCTGCTCGCGCCCGTGAGCATGAGGGAGAGGGACCCGATGATCGCGCCTCCGGCGATCCACGGGGCTCTCTTCCCGAAGCGGCTGCGCGTGCGATCCGAGAGGGTGCCCGTGATGACGATGGTGACCGCCGCGAGCAGGGCGCCCACCGTGGAGGCCGTGGTGTAGAAGCCGATCGGGTCGCCGGGCGCGATCGCGTCGGACGCGGCCTGCAGGTACGCCCCGCCGGCATTGTTGGTCGCGGACCAGCCGAGGTTGAACACCAGCACGAGCGGGCCGATGATGCCCAGGGTCTCCCGCAGTGCGGTGCGCGGGCCGGCCTCGGTGGACGTGGACGTGGACGGTGGCTGTGCGTCCGGGAGCGGACGGGGTGGAGTGGGCATGGCGGGCTCCTCATCGGGCCTCGTGGGATGGGCGACGGGTCGTGACGTCTCAGAACTCCGGCGTCCAGAGGGCGGGCGCGGAGCCCGGCGGTGTGTATGCGCTGAGGAGGAGCTCGTCGAGCCTCGAGTGCAGCCGGGGCGCCCGGATCTCGAGGTCCCGGGCGCGCCCCGCTGCGAGATCGATGGCGTTGTCGTCTGCCAGGACGTCGTCCGCGCCGAGGGTCACGGTGAGCCCGAGCGCCAGGGTGCGCGCCTGCAGGCGCAGACGTGCGCGATCGCCGGTGGATTCGAGCACCTGTGACCGGACGTCGGGAACCGGAAGTGGCACGTCCTTGAGCGCGCCCCCGAGCAGCCGGTTGCCCGGCACCCGCGCCGGGCCCCCGGCGTCCTCGACCCAGGCGATCGTCCCGGCATCGAGCACGTGCGGCCCCTCGGCGAAGAACGCCGTGGAGGACGCCGGAAGCGTCCACAGCACAGCGGCGCCGTGGGCGGGGGCGGCGCCTGCGGCCTCGTCCTCGAGCAGCACGGTCCCGTCGGCCCGCTCGAGACGCACGCGCAGGCGCACGTCCGCGGGCTCGGGCGTCGAGTTGACGGCCCAGAGACGCAGCATCCCCTCGGAGTCCTCGAAGGAGGCGATCACGGGGGCGAAGGCCCTGCGCACCGCGTGGAACGCCTGCTTCCTGCGCAGGGCATGGTCGACGAGCGCCCACGTCATCCCCGGCCAGGGCTCGTTCAGCTGCCAGATCAGGGCGCCGCTGGTCCACGGCTCCTGCCGGCGATAGTGCTCGATGCCGTACTTCATCCCCTCGGCCTGCAGGGCCTGGGTGGCGCGGACGTACTCCGCGAACGTGCGCGGGATGCCGGTCTCGACCTCGAGGATCGAGAGCGCCTTGTCCTTCGGCTCGTCCCGGATCCGCGAGCGCAGGACGGGGGAGTCCAGCCGCAGGTGCTCGTGGGGGACGACCTGCTCGAGAGTGGGAGCGCAGGCGGCGGAGAGGATCCCGAACTCGCTGATGAAGCGCCCGGTGTCGTGGCGGTAGCGGCGGAAGTGGGCCGCTTCGCCGAAGGATGCGTGCTGATCGGGATCCAGGGCCCCCAGCGGGAGCCCGTGCCAGACCTCCCAGGCATGGCGATCGCCGTCGGCGACGCCGTTGACGCCGGCGGGATCGTCCTCGCCGAAGGGCGAGTTCGGCCAGTACGGCACCTCCGACGCGATCTCGGCGAGGACCCGGGGGATCAGCTCGCGGATGATGTGCCAGCCCCACGCGCCCGGCTCGAGTGAGCCGTGGGCGAGCTCATGGAGCGCGAGCACTTCGTTGCCCCCGGTGAGGAGTGCGAGCGACGGGTGCTCGGCGAGGCGGGCGGCCTGGACGCGGATCTCGGCCTCCACCTCCGTGAGGAAGTCGGTCGTCTCCGCCTGGTCGCTGCAGGCGAAGGGCGCGTCCTGCCAGATCAGCAGGCCGAGCTCGTCCGCGGCCCCGAGGAGCGCGTCGCTCGCGTACCCGCCGCCTCCCCAGACGCGCAGCATCGTCATGCCCGCCTCCCGGGCGAGCTCCGCCAGACGGCGCTCGCGGTCAGGATCCGGGCGCAGCATATCGTCGGGGACGATGCTCGCCCCGCGCGCGAACGTCCTCGTGCCGTTGACCGCGACGTGGAAGGCCCTGTGCCCGTCGCCCTCGTCCTCCCGCACGAGCTCGATCGTCCGGATGCCGACGCGTCGGGCCAGCCCCGTGCCGTCGGTCAGCGCCGCCGTGAGGGTGTGCAGACGGGGCTCTCCCAGGTCGTGGGGCCACCAGAGCTCTGCGGCGGGGATCCTCAGGCGGGCGCGTGCCTCACCGTCCCGATCGGCGATCGCGTGCGTGGACAGGGGGCCGGTGGAGCAGGAGGAGCAGGCGATGCCGGCGGGCCGTGCGATCTCGAAGTCGACCCGTGCGCCGGCGGCGGTGGTCCGAGCGATCAGCTCGACCTCGGCCGCACCGTCCGGGTCCAGGGCGAGCGTGCGCAGGCGCACCCCGAGGACCCGCCGCTCGGACCGCTGCACGACCTCGATGGCCCGCACGCCGATCGAGGGGAGCCGCGGCGCGAAGTCCCAGCCGAAGTGCACCACGGGCTTGCGCCGCAGCACCGTGCGGGGATCGCCGAACAGGCCCTGGTCGTCGCTGCCGCCGCCGTCGGAGGCATCGCGGCCCATCGCCGCGGCGAGCAGCCGCGCCGTCTCGAGCGGTCCCTCCGGGGCCTCCAGGCCCCACAGCGGGGGATCGATGCGGATCAGCAGCTCGTGGGAACCGTCAGGGCCGTCGGGCAGGGGGATCTCGAGATCGCGGTAGAGCGAGGCGTGGGTCGCCGCGAGCTCGCCGTCGAGCCAGAGGGTCGCCGCGAGGTCCAGGCCGCGCACCCGCAGGAGGCGTTCGCCCTCCGGACCCGCCTCCCGGTCCGTCGCGGGGATCGTGGTGCGCAGCCACCACGCGCGCTGCTGGATCCAGCCGAGCCGCTCGGAGTTCTCCGCGACGTACGGGTGGTCGATGCGATGCGCGCGGTGCAGGGCGTCGTGCACCTCGAAGGGGAGGTCGGCCTCGAGCCAGCCCTCGTCGCCGGGGTCGAGGGAGGTCGGCGGCACGGCCGGCTCCGACTCGGTGAACCCGGGGCGGCCGACTGCGGTGATCGTCTCGGTGGTCCGCACCGGTTCGCTCATGAACGGTCGCTCCTCTGCGCAAGAAAAATGCGAGTAACTCGCAAAAGCGAGAGTATTGCAGGATCTCGGGCGGGGCAAGGCCCGATGTCCGCCCGGCCGCGCCCCGTGCTCGTGGCTCCCTGCTCGCGGTTCGTAGACTTCGGCCCGTGGGACTTCGAGAGCGCAAGGCGCAGCAGACGCGGGAGCGGATCGTGGAGGTCGCCCTCGCGCGGTTCGCGACCCAGGGCTACGACCGGACCACCATGGAGGGCATCGCCGCCGAGGCGGGCGTCCACCCCGCCACGCTCTACCGCTATTTCCCGAGCAAGGACCAGATCGTCCTCGCGGAGTTCGCGACCTCGATCGAGAAGCTCGCGGAGACCTTCGAGGACAGCTCGCCGGATCTTCGGCCGGAGGCCGCGCTCATGCAGGCGATCGATGCCGTGCTGGAGCCGGAGGACCAGGAGCACAGGGAGCAGCGTCGCCAGCTGCGCGCGATCATCGACCAGTCGCCGCCCGCGCGGGCCAGGGTGTGGGACCTCCTCGCCCAGCAGCGCCGCAGGCTCGCGGACGAGATCGGCCGCCGCACGGGCACCGAGCCGACGGCGCCGCGGATCGTGCTCACCGCGCGCCTGGCGGTGCTCGTCGCGGAGACGGCGGCCGATCTCTGGCGCGACGGCGACGGCGAGACGCCGGGGCGCGAGATCGCGCGCGACCTCGCGCGGCTGCTCGCGGACGGCAGCGTCCTCCTCCCCGACGCCGGCGCAGACATCGACGCCGACGTCGACGCGGGCTAGCCCGCCCGCAGCTCCCGGCGGGCCGCGGCCTCGACGTGCTCACCCAGGTCCCGCAGCAGAGCGGGAGGCGTGCGCCACGCCTGCCAGTACAGCGGCGTGGCGACCTCGGGTCCGCCCAGGGGGATCAGCCGTCCCTCCTCGCGCAGGGGGACCGACTGCTGCAGCGGCATCATCGCCCAGCCGAGCCCCTCCACGACCGCGCTCGCGAGGTCGTGCGTCGAGGGCACGAGGTGGCGCGGGGCGTCCGCGGGGCCGACGGCGTGCGCACGCAGCCACTGCGCCTGCAGCTGGTCGGTACGGTCGAAGTCGATGCGCGGGGCGCGGGAGAGGACATCGGCCGACGGCGGCTCGGCCCCGCGCCCCGTCCCGGATCCTTCTCCCCACCGCTCGCACCACGCCGGGGAGGCGACAGCCTCGTACACGAGGCTGCCCAGGGGCGTCACCGAGCACCCGGGGGAGGCCTGCGCGGAGGAGGTCACGGCGGCCATCGCGGCGCCGCTCTCGAGGAGGCGCGCGGTCGCGTCCTGGTCCTCGCGCAGCACCTCGACCTGGACGTCGTGCGCGGCGACGAACGCGGCGAGCGGCTCGATGAACCAGGTCGCCGACGAGTCGGAGTTCACGGCGACGGAGATCCGGGGAGCCTGCGCCTCGCCGTCGAGCCCGAGGGCCTCGTGGGCCTCGTGCTCGATGAGCGCGTGGCGGCGCGCGAAGCGGATCACCGCCTGCCCGGCGCCCGTGGCGCTCACCGGACGGGATCGCACCAGCATGCGCCGCCCCAGCTGCTGCTCGAGCTGACGCACGCGCTGGCTGACCGCCGAGGGTGTGAGGTGCAGGCGTCGCGAGGCCGCCTCGAGCGACCCTTCGTCCACGACGGTCGCGAGGGTCTGCGCGAGGACGGGATCGATGCGCGTGGGAGCGACGCGCAGGGGATCGGTGCTCATGAAGCAACGCTACATCTGCGTGAAGAATCTTCGCTGGCGCTTCAGGTGCGCGGCTCGTAGCGTCGAAGGATGCCTGCTCCCCTCCACGGCCTGCTCACGGGTCTCGCACTCATCGTCGCCATCGGCTCGCAGAACGTCTTCGTCCTGCGCCAGGGCCTGCGCCGCGAGCACGTGCTCGCCGTGGTCGTGGTCTGCACGCTCTCGGACGTCGTGCTGATCAGCGCCGGCGCCGGCGGACTCGGGCTGCTGGTCGCCGGCGCGCCGCAGCTGGTGCAGGTCGCGCGGTGGGCGGGGGCGGCGTTCCTCGTCGGCTACGCGCTCCTCGCCGCGCGTCGGGCCCTGCGGCCGACGGGCGAGGCGCTCGAGGCGGAGGGCCCGACGGGCCGGCGAAGCGGGACGACCGCCGTCGCACTCACCGCGCTGGCGCTCACCTGGCTGAACCCGCACGTGTACCTCGACACCGTGCTCCTGCTGGGGTCGGTGGCGGCGACGCACGGGCCCGACCGCTGGCAGTTCGCCCTCGGTGCCGTCGTCGGCAGCGCCCTGTGGTTCTCGGCGCTCGGCTTCGGCGCCCGCGCGCTCAGCGGCCCGCTCGCGAGCCCGCGCGCCTGGCGGGTGCTGGACGCCCTGGTCGCGGTGACGATGATCGTGGTCGCGGTGATGCTGGTGACGGGCGGCTGACGCCCGGGCGGGGATGGGCTCAGTCGACGGGCGCGCCGCGCATCTCCACGGAGATCTCCTCGGCGTCGATCGTCGCGAGCACGTGCTCGACCATCTCCGCGTCGAACAGCCCGTCGTCGCGCGCATCCAGCAGAGCCTTGCGCTGCGCCCGGAGGATCCGCAGCATCTCCGCCTTGTCGGGATGGCCGCCGGGCCGGCCCGTGCGACCGGGCTTCGTGGCCGGCGCGTCGGTGCCGGGCCCCGCATCGTCGGCGCCCGACCCTCGCTCCTCACCCTCGTCGGCGGGCTGTTCGCCGTCCGGATCCGCGCCCGTCGTGGCCTCACCCGGCGCGTCCTCGCCCGGCGCGTTCTCGCCCTCCGCGTTCCCCGCGCCGATCGTGCTGGTCCCTCCGGCGGCGGCTGCGGCGCCGGCGAGCAGGTCGAAGATCGCCTCGCGCTGGCGGCGATCGAACTCCTCGGCCTCGACGTCGGCCTCCCCGGCGGGGAAGAGGTGCTTCGCGAGCTTGCCGACGGTCCCTCCCTGGATCAGCAGGGAGAGCGTCGCGACGGCGAAGGCGATGAACACCAGCAGCGGACGGTGGGGGACCGAGGCGGGCAGGGTCTGGGCGGCCGCCACGGTGACGGCGCCGCGCATCCCGCCCCAGATCAGCATGATGCCCTCGCTGCGTCCCAGATCCTGGCGGGAGTAGTAGCCGAAGTCCGCGCGGGCGCGCCGCAGCCGCGTGGCGAACAGCTCCGTGTTCTTCACGGTCACCGCCTCGCCCCGGCGGGGCCCGCCGCGCCGCGGCATGCGGATGTCCTCGCCGGCCTCGATCATCTTCTGCATCGCGGCGATGCGCTCGTTCATCGCCTCGCCGCGCACCCGCGATCGGCGCAGCCGTTTGAGCAGCGTGCGCACCAGCAGGGAGCGCACCGCGAGGGTGACCACGAGGGCGAGCGCGGTCAGGCCGAGGCCCGCGAGGATCCCCAGGCTGTCCTCGTGCAGCGCCTCGAGCACGGTGGTGATCTGCAGGCCCATGGTGAGGAACACGAATCCCTCGAGCAGCAGCTGGATGCTGGCCCAGTTCTCCGCGCTGGACATGCGGTGGCGCGGCGGCAGCACCCGCGGATCGAGCGTGCCGGTGATGAGGCCCGCGACGACCGCCGCGACCAGGCCCGAGCTGCCCAGCATCTCCGTGGGCACCGAGGCGATGAACGGCAGGGTGAAGGTGAGCGCGGTGTTCACGGTCGCGCTCTCGATGTGCTTGCGCACCACGAAGCTCACGGCCGCGACGATCACGCCGATGATGATCGCGACCACGAGCGACCAGGCGAAGGACCCCAGCGCCCCTGCGAGGGAGAAGCCCGAGGCCGTCGCGACGATCGCCGTGCGCAGGATGACCAGGGCCGTCGCATCGTTCAGCAGGCTCTCGCCCTCGAGGATCGTCACCACCCGACCGGGCACCCGGCCTCCGCGGATGATCGAGGTCGCGACCGCGTCCGTGGGGCTCAGCACGGCGCCCAGGGCCACGCCCCACACGTAGGAGACGCCCGGCACCAGCCAGGCGAAGAGGCCCCCGAGGGCGAGCGACGACGTGATCACGAGGATGATCGAGAGAGCGCTGATCGGGTAGATGTCGCGGCGGAAGCTGATCGCGGGCATCCGCACCGCGGAGGCGTACAGCAGGGGCGGCAGGATCACCTCGAGGATCAGCTCGGGCTCGATCTCGACGGCGGGCACCCCGGGCACGACGGAGACCAGGATCCCGATGCCCACGAGGATCAGCGGTGCCGCGGTCCGCACGCGCGGCGCGATCACGTCGGTCGCGCAGATCACGATGATCGCGGCGACCGCGAGGGCGATGGGGAGGGTCACGGCGGGCTCCGTCCGGACGGGCGTGCAGGTCATCTCGCAGCGGGCGGGCGCGTCCGGGAGTGCGGGAGAGCACTCGGCTGCATGCGCTGCACGTGCGGCCACGAGCGTAGCGTGAGCGCATCGAGCCGCCCCGCGCTCCCTCGCCCCGCCACCGGAGATGAGTCGTCATGTCGCCCTCAGAGTCCACTCCCGCCGCCGCCCCCTCGCTCATCCCGCTCGGCGCGACGCAGCCGCTCGTCGTCGACGTCTGGACCGACGTCGTCTGCCCCTGGTGCTACGTGGGCGAGGGCCGGCTCGAGCAGGCCATCCAGGAGGCCGGGCTCGCCGGGAAGGTGCAGGTGCGCACGCACTCCTTCGAGCTGGACCCCTCGGCCCCCACACGCGCCGAGGAGCGCGCGGCAGGGCAGTCGCCCACGAACGTCGAGCACCTGATGCAGAAGACCGGCCGCGGCGCCGAGGAGGTGCGCGGCATGGAGGAGCAGATCGCGCAGCTCGCCCGGGAGCTCGGGCGCGACTACGCCCTCGAGCGGCCGGTCGCGAGCACCCGCCCCGCCCATCGCCTGCTGCAGGCCGTGCGCGCCGCGGCGGGGGAGGAGGCCGCGAAGGACTTCTTCCTCTCCCTGCAGCGCGGCTACTTCCGCGGCGAGCTCGACCCCTTCGAGGACGAGGTTCTCGTGGAGCACGCCGTCGCGGCGGGACTCCATGCGCAGGCGGCGCGCGAGGTCCTGGCCTCGGACGCCCACGACAGCGAGGTCGACGAGGAGGTGCGCGCCGCGGTCGAGATGGGGGCGCGCGGCGTCCCGTTCATGGTCCTCGGCGACACCTACGCCGCCCCCGGCGCGCTCCCGGTCGAGGCGCTGCGCGGCGCCCTCGAGGAGCTCGGCCGGGCCCGCGGGCTGCTGGGCGAGGACGGCGCGGCCGACGGGCCGACGGGGATCATCGGCGGGGAGGCCTGCGGCATCGACGGGAACTGCTGAGGCCGGCACGAACTGCAGAGCCGGGCTCCGCCGAGAGACGACGGGCCCGATCCGCTGCGTGCGGATCGGGCCCGTCGGGGTTCAGGAGCGGGAGATCACCTGTCGGCGGGACCGGTGTCCTCGGCGAGCTCCGCGGCGCCGTCAGCGGTGTCGACGGCGACGGCATCGCCCGAGCCGGCATCGGCATCGACGTGGGCGGCATCGGCGGCGGCGGCCGCGGGAGCCGGGGAGACCTCGTCGGACTGCTTGATGAGCGACATCTCGAACTCGAGGTTGATGCGATCGGAGATCAGCAGGCCGCCCGAGTCCAGCGGGGTGTTCCAGGTGACGCCCCATTCGCGGCGGTCGATGCGGCGCGTGCCCTCGAAGCCCGCGCGCAGGTTCCCGAAGGGATCGGTGTCCACGCCCACGAAGTGCAGCGGAATGCTCATCGGCCGGGTGATCCCGTGGATCGTGAGGTCGCCGCTGACGATGTATCCGCCCTCGTCGACCTCCTCGACGCGGCTCGAGCGGAACACCATCTCCGGATGCGCCTCGACGTCGAAGAAGTCGGCGCTGCGCAGGTGCTCGTCGCGCGCCGAGCTGCGGGTGTCGATGCTGGCCATCTGCACGGTCACCTCGACATGGGAGCGGTTGTGGTCCTCCTCGTCGAAGGCGATCGTGCCGGCGACGTCGTTGAACGCGCCGCGCACCTTCGTGACCATCGCGTGGCGGGAGGAGAAGCCGATCCGCGAGTGGTCGGGGTCGACGGTCCAGGTGCCTGTGAGCTGGGAGGACATCAGCGGACCACCGTCCCCTCGGGTGCCATCGGGATCGGGCGCGACGACTCCGTCGCGCGCGTCGAGAAGGTGGTGTTCGGGTGGGGCATGGGTGCTCCTTGGAAAAGGGGGACCGGTCCCGGGCGCCGGGATGCGGACGCCCGGACGGGGAGGCGTCGTGCCCGTGGGTGGGACAAAACGGACGCCCGGACTCGTCCCAGGATAGAGGGCAGGGGAGCGTCGCGTCGATGCGGCGTGCCAACACCATGCCATGACGGGGCGCCGACCAGCGGTGGGAGAGGTTGTTCAGGGTCTCCCGGGAACCCCCGTCCGGAGATCTCTTGACGTCAAGATATATTCGTGGTGTCATGGTGGCAGAAGGAAGGCAAGGCATGCCTTACCTCCTGTCCGCTCACGGTCGGCGGTGCTTCGAGCGCGTCGGCCCGTCCACCCCGGAAGGGAGACGCCACCCATGACCACAGACGCCGGACCCACCCGCGTCCAGCAGCTCGCCGCATTCGTCGACCGTGCCCGCTACGAGGACCTCACCGAGGCCGCCGCGGAGCAGCTGCGCATCCGCGTCCTCGACACCCTCGGCGTCGCGATCGGCGCCCTCGACGCGGAGCCGATGATCGCGATCCGCGAGCTCGTCGACGACCTCGGCGGCGCCCCGCGCTCGGGCCTCATCGGCGGCGGGCGCACCGCACCCGACCGCGCCGCCTTCGTCACCAGCGGCCTCTCGCGATACCTCGACTTCATGGACTCGTACCTCGCACCGGGGGAGACCTGCCATCCCAGCGACAACCTCGGCGCCGTCCTGGCCTGCGCCGACTCCGTCGGCGCGAGCGGGAAGGAGCTGCTCACCGCGCTCGCCGTCGCCTACCAGGTCCATACCCGGCTGTCCGACGAGGCGCCGGTGCGCGCCAAGGGCTTCGACCACACCGTCCAGGGCGCCTACGCGGCCGCCGCCGGCGCCGCGAAGGCCCTGCGTCTGCCCGCCGCGCAGATCGCCCACGCGATCGCGATCTCCGGCACGGCGAACAACGCCCTGCGCGTCACCCGCACCGGGAACCTCAGCCACTGGAAGGGCCTCGCCTACCCGCAGGTCGCCAAGGAGGGGACCTTCGCCGCACTGCTCGCCGCGCGCGGGATCACCGGACCCGAGGAGGTCTTCGAGGGCAACAAGGGCTTCGAGGACTCCATCGCCGGTCCCTTCTCGATCGACTGGGAGGCCGAGGACCTCGAATCCGTGCTGCGCACGATCATCAAGAAGCACAACGCGGAGATCCACTCGCAGTCCGCGCTCGACGCCGCCCAGGACGTGCGCGCCCAGGACGGCTTCTCCGCCTCCGCGATCACCGGCGTGCGCCTGCGCACCTTCGACGTCGCCCACTCGATCATCGGCGGCGGCGAGGAGGGCGACAAGCGCACCGTGCGCACCAAGGAGGAGGCGGACCACTCCCTGCCGTGGATGCTCGCCGTGGTGCTCCTGGACGGCGAGCTCACCCCCGCGCAGTACCACCACGAACGGGTCCTCGCCGACGACGTGCACGACCTCATGCGGCTCGTCGAGATCGTCCCGGACGACGAGCTCTCGGCGCGCTTCCCGCAGGCCATGCCCGCGGACCTCGAGGTGACGCTGGCGGACGGCACCGTCTTCCGCTCCGCAGCGGACTCCTACGAGGGCTTCCACACCGACCCCCTGAGCTGGGGCGGAGCACGCGAGAAGTTCGACGCGCTCGCCGCCCCCTTCGCCTCGGCCGAGCTGCGCGATCGCATCGCCGGGATCGTCGAGGACCTCGAGCACCACGAGGTCGCCGACCTCATGGACGCGCTCGCCCAGGTGCGCAGCTCGCGCGCCTGACCCCGTCGGCCGCGCCCCGGGGTCCGATCCGTCGGGCCCGCGTCGCGACCGCACCACGAACACACCCGCTCTCACTCCAGGAGGAATCATGAGCAACCAGATCCCCTTCGACGTCTCCTTCAACTTCGTCCCCCGCGCGAAGCGCCCCCAGAAGCCGCGCACCGTCGGCCTCACCGAGATCCGCGCCCCCTACTACTCGACGTTCGGCACCCGCCACCTGAGCGACGTCTTCGACGTGGCCGGGCAGTGGGTCGACGGCATCAAGTGGGCCGGCGGCTCCTTCGCCCTCGTCCCGCCGGAGCAGGTGCGCGCCTTCTCCGACATCGCCCACGAGAACGACTCCTACGTCTCCTCGGGCGGTTGGCTCGAGACCGTGCTGCGCTACGGGGACGACGCGGTCGACCACTACCTCAAGGAGGCCAAGGAGGTCGGCTTCGACGTCATCGAGATCTCGACGGGCTTCATCATGCTGCCCACCTCCGGGCTCGAGCGCCTGGTCGAGAAGGTCGTGAAGGCGGGGCTCAAGGCCAAGCCCGAGCTCGGCATCCAGATCGGCTCCGGCGGCGACTCCGGCGAGGACGAGCTGGCCGCCGAGGGCGCCAAGGACATCGGCGACCTCGTGGACCGCGGCAAGCGCGCCCTCGACGCCGGTGCGGAGATCATCATGATCGAGTCCGAGGGCATCACCGAGAACGTCCGCGAGTGGAACACCGGTGCCGCCGCGTCGATCATGAACGGGCTGGGCATGGAGAACGTCATGTTCGAGGCCGCCGACGGGCCCGTCTTCGAGTGGTACGTCAAGAACTACGGCAACGAGGTCAACCTCTTCGTCGACCACTCCCAGATCCTGCAGCTCGAGGGTCTGCGCCAGAACATCTGGGGCAACAAGTCCACGTGGGGGCGGGTCATCAACCCCGCCTGAGGCGGAGACGGCGCCCGGGAACGGCGCGACGCCGACGACGGGTACGACGCCGGGGACGGGGGCGGGAGCGGGCGTGATGCCCGGGACTCCCGCCCCCGTCGGCGTGCGTGGGGCTCACTCCCAGCAGATGCAGAACGGATGCCCCGCAGGGTCGGCCAGGACGTGGAAGCCTCCGGGGTCCTGCGGCGTCGCCGCCGGCTGGAGCATCCGGGCGCCGAGATCCAGGACCTCCTGCAGTGCGGCCGGAACGTCCTCGTGGGCGACGTAGAGGTCCGGATGGATCTGGATCCGCTGGCGCTCGGGTCCCTGGCCCGGCCACTCGGGCGCCACGTGGTCCGGGGCGTGCTGCGCCCCGAGCGCGATGCGGCCGTCGACGACGACGTCGCGCCAGTGCGCGAACGGGCCCTCGTCGGGCCCGGCCTCGACCTTCCCGCCCAGGACCTGGGCCCAGAAGGCGGCCTCCCTCTCGGTGTCCGCGGCGTCCAGGACCATGAAGCTCTTCGTGATGCGCATGCTGCGATGCCTCCCGATATGAGGGGGTCCGACGGATCGGGCCCCGGTCTCCAGCGTCCGGGACCCCCGCGCGGACCGCAAGTGCAGAGGCGGATTCGAGATCGTGACACAAATGTGATGAGTGCGCTCGGAGAGCGCCCTCCGAGAATGCGCGAAAAAGCCGCGCCGGTGCTGGTCAGGGCGCGTTCCGGGAGGGGGTCGGATTCGCGGTCCGAAATCTGCGGACACAGCACCCGGATCCGCCGGAAATCGGGCGCGACGTGCGTTCCTGGGTGTTCCGAGGTTGAGAACCGCAGGTCAGCCGACCAGTATGGGACGTCGGGTCAGGGTCGGCCGCAGCATCGAAGAATCGTCATTCGCGCGCTCGAGATGGCGGAGGAATCGCCTCGAGCGCTCGCAGAACCGCGGTTCCGGAGCGTTCTGCCTGCCCCTGACCGCCCGCCGGACGTCTACACGAGGGAGTCGATAGTGCCCGTCATCTCAGCCGACGGTCTCTTCAAAGTGTTCGGGCGCCGCCCGCAGCGGGGCGTCGATGCGCTGCGCCGCGGGAGCACCCGCGACGAGCTGCGCGAGGACGGCCTCACGGCCGCCGTCATCGACGCCTCCTTCGAGGTCGAGCCCGGTGAGATCTTCGTGGTCATGGGCCTGTCCGGCTCGGGCAAGTCCACGCTCATCCGCATGGTCAACGGGCTCCTGCCCGCGACCGCCGGAAGCCTCGAGATCGGCGGCGAGAACCTGTTCACGATGTCCGCGAAGCAGGAGCGCGAGGTGCGGCGCCGGCGGATCTCCATGGTCTTCCAGCACTTCGCCCTGCTGCCCCACCGGACCGTGGGCGAGAACGCCGCGTACGGGCTCGAGGTCAGCGGCGTGAACCGCGCCGATCGGGAGAAGAAGGCGGAGCAGGCTCTGCAGATGGTGGGCCTCGAGGGCTGGGGCGGCTTCAGCCCCTCGGCGCTCTCCGGCGGCATGCAACAGCGCGTGGGCCTGGCCCGCGCCCTCGCCGCCGGCACCGACATCCTGCTCATGGACGAGGCCTTCAGTGCCCTCGACCCGCTGATCCGCCGCGACATGCAGGACCAGCTCGTCGACCTCCAGCAGCGCCTCGAGAAGACGATCCTGTTCATCACCCACGACCTCAACGAGGCCATGCGCATCGGCGACCGGATCGCGATGATGCGCGACGGCCGCATCGTCCAGGTGGGCACGAGCGAGGAGATCCTCAACGAGCCCGCGAACGACTACGTCGCGAAGTTCATCCAGGACGTCGACCGCAGCCGCGTGCTGACCGCCGGCGCGATCCTCGAGAAGCCCGCCGAGGTGCTCGGAGCCGCCCAGGGTCCGCGCACCGCGCACAAGCTCATGCGGGAGACCCAGAACCCGTGGCTCGTGGTGCTCAACCGCGACCACACGCCGGCCGGCGTGCTCTGGGAGGACGACGTCGCCGACGCCGTGAGCGACGGACGCGAGGACCTGCCCTGGTCCCAGGTCCACGAGATGCCCGTCGTCCGCGAGGACACCCCGATCGCCGAGCTCTTCGCGCCGTCGGCCCAGCACCTCAGCCCCCTCGTGGTGGTCGACGGGGCCGGGAAATTCACGGGCGTCGTCCCGCGCGTCACCCTGCTGACCGCCGCGGGCGTCGCGAACGACGAGCACCGCGGATCGCCCTCGGAGCCCCCGTCACCGCCGGATCCGACGGGGGAGAGCGGCCGCCCCGATGCGCCCGCCGCCGCTGTGGCGAGCGATCGCCGCACGATCTCCTCGGCGACTCTCGGAGACGCCGCGGACCGCGCCTCGCGCAGCGCGCATGACACGACCGAGCACCAGGGAGGGGAGGCCCGATGAACCCCGACGAGAGCATCATCCCCGCCATCCCGATCGGCGACTGGGTCGAGTCGGCCATCGACTGGCTGACGGAGAACGTCGGCTGGCTGTTCGACGCCATCAAGCTGATCTTCACGTTCCTGGTCGAGAACCTCACTCTCGGCCTCACCGGGATCGCGCCGATCGCGCTGATCATCATCTGCGCGCTGCTCGCATGGGCCGTGCGCTCCTGGAAGTTCGCGATCGGCACCGTCGTCATGTTCGCGCTCGTGCTGTCCATGGGGCAGTGGGTGCACATGATGGAGACCACCGCACTGGTGCTGGTGGCGACCGTGATCGCCGTGGTGATCGCGATCCCGGTGGGAGTGCTCGCCGCTCGCAACCGCGTGGTCAGCGCGATTGTCCGACCGATCCTGGACTTCATGCAGACGATGCCCGCCTTCGTCTACCTGATCCCCGCGGTCACCATGTTCTCCATCGGCGTGGTGCCCGGCATGGTCGCGACGATCATCTTCGCGCTGCCGCCCGGGGTGCGCATGACCGAGCTGGGCATCCGCCAGGTCGACGGCGAGACCGTCGAGGCCGGCGAGGCCTTCGGCGCGACCCCCTGGCAGATCCTGCGCGGCATCCAGCTTCCGCTCGCCGTGCCCACGATCATGGCGGGCGTCAACCAGGTCATCATGCTCGCCCTCTCGATGGGCGTCATCGCCGGCATGATCGGCGCTCCCGGGCTCGGCAAGCAGGTCGTCCAGGCGATCTCGAGCCTCGACCTGCCGCTCGGCGTGGAGGCCGGCCTGTCCGTGGTCTTCCTCGCCGTGTTCCTCGATCGCCTCACCGCCGCCCTGGGCACGCCGAACCAGTACGGCAGCTCACTGATCGCGCTCGCGCGGAAGGCGCGCGGCAACCGGGCGAAGAAGTCCGCGTCGGGCGCCTCGGCGTCGTCCTCGGCGAACGCCCCGAGCGCCCCGAGCGGGTCTGCGGTCGCGTCCGCATCTGCCGACTCGAACGCCTGACCCCCGCCGCATCCCACATCCCGACCGAAGGAGAGAAGCAGAGATGAACGAACGACACGTCCTCAGCACCCGCCCCCTCGCCCGCCGCAGCGCCCTGATCGGCGGCGCGGGACTCGTGGGGCTCGGCCTCGCGGCCTGCTCCGGCAACGCCACCACCGGCGGCGACTCGGGCGACTCCGGCGACAGCGGCGGCAAGGAGATCGTCATGGGCTACGTCCCCTCGTGGACGGACGGCCTGAGCACCGCCTACCTCCTGGACAACCGGCTCAGCGAGATGGGCTACTCCGTCAAGCACCAGGAGATCGAGGAGCCCGCGGCGCTGTACGCGGGGCTCGCCAAGGGCGACATCGACATCTACCCGTCGGCATGGCCCGAGGTCACCCACAAGAAGTACATGGACAAGTACGGCGACGACATCGACGACCTCGACACGTACTACGGCAACGCGGTGCTCACCATCGCCGTCCCGAAGTACACGAAGATCGAGTCGATCTCCGACCTCAAGGGCAACGCCGACATGTTCGACGGGAAGATCATCGGCATCGAGCCCGGCGCCGGCCTCACCGGTGTCGTCAAGGACGATGCGATGCCCACGTACGGCCTCGACAAGGAGTACGAGCTCGTCACCTCCTCGACGACCGCCATGCTCAGCGAGCTGAAGAAGGCGACCGACGCGGAGAAGGACATCGTCGTCACCCTGTGGCGCCCCTTCTGGGCCAACACGGCCTTCCCCGTGAAGGACCTCAAGGACCCCGAGGGCGCCATGGGCAAGAAGGAGGGCCTGCACTTCCTGGGGAAGAAGGGCTTCGCCGACGAGTTCGCGGACGCCGCGGAGTTCATCGGCGGCATCAAGCTCGACGACAAGCAGTACAACAGCCTCGAGGACCTCGTGGTCAACGAGTACGGCAAGGGCAAGGAGGCCGACGCCGTCAAGAAGTGGCTCGAGGACAACCCCGACGTCCTTCCCGAGGTCAAGAAGAGCTGACCGGAGGGAACACCCCGGAGGGCCCGCCGCCTCATGCGTGAGGCGGCGGGCCCTGCGCCGTCCGAACCGCCCCGCTACGCCCCGCCCGCCCCGCCCACGAGCACGAGGTGCCTCCATGACCCACGCCCCTGATCCGTCCTTCCCCGCCCTGCACCGTGTGCACCCGACGGGCTGGATCAACGACCCCAACGGGATCGTGCGCACGGACGACCGCTGGCACGTGCACTTCCAGTACAACCCGGCCGCGCCCCGGCACGGGGACATCCGCTGGGGTCACATGTCCTCATCCGATCTGGTGAGCTGGCGCCCCGAGCCGGACAGCCTCGTCCCGCGCCCCGGAGAGGCCGACGCGGGCGGCTGCTGGAGCGGCGTCGCCCTCCTCGATCCCGCCCGCGATGGTGCGCCCACCCTCGTCTACTCGGGCGTCGACGGCGTCGACGACGAGCACGCGCGGGTGATGCTCGCGCGCACCAGCGCGGACATGACCGAGATCCTCGAGCCGGGTCACGTGGTCGCGGACGTCCCCGAGGAGCCGCGCCTGCTGGGCGTGCGCGACCCCTTCGTGTTCGAGGCCTTCGGTCATCGCTATGCGATCCAGGGCGCTGGGATCCTCGACGCCGACGGGACGGACGCAGACGGCGGGGCCGCCCCTGCGACGCCCGCGCTGCTGCTGTACGGCTGCGACCACCTCGAGAGCTGGGAGCCGCTGGGCACCCTGCTGACCGGGGAGGACCCGATCGCCGGCGAGATCGCGCCCGCGGAGATCTGGGAGTGCCCGCAGCTGGTGCAGGTGGACGGGGACTGGGCGCTGCTGCTCTCCCTGTGGGGCCGCCGGGGCGCGACCGAGGGACGGACCTCCCGCACGGTGCACCTCGTCGGCTCTCTGGAGCAGGACGAGGAAGGGGCCCCGCGGTTCGTCGCCCGCACCGGTGGCCCGATCGACTCCGGTCCCGATCTGTACGCGCCGCAGGCGGTGCAGGACCGCGAGAACGATCGAGTGCTGATGTGGGGCTGGTCCTGGGAGGGGGAGGGACGCACCCAGGAGCAGGCCGACGCCCAGGGCTGGGCCGGATGCCTCACCTTCCCCCGCGAGCTCGCGCTCGAGAACGATCGTCTGCTCGCGCGGGTCCCGCGGGAGATCGACGCGCTGCGCGCACGCGAGGAGCTCGTGATCGGCAACGCCGTCCAGGTCGGGGCGCCGCCGCGACTCGAGGTGCGCGCACCGCACGGTGCGCGCGTGGAGGTGCTCGCGACGGACGGCGGCGCCCATGAGGTCGTCGCACTCGACGGCGCCCTGCGGATCTTCGTCGACGGCAGTCTCCTCGAGGCGATCGGGGAGCGCACCCTGCCGCACACGCGGCGCGTGCACCTCGCCGACGGCGAGCGGCTGCGGATCAGCGGCCAGGAGCTGCAGGCCTGGAGCCTGTGCGTCCCCGCATCCTCGGAGTGAGCGCCGACCGCGTGGGACCCCTGCCCCTGCCGGTAGCCTCGCGAGTGTGAGGATCGAACTCGTGCTCGGCGCCGGCTCGGCGTTCGGGCTCGCGCACCTCGGCGTGCTGCGCGCCCTGCGCGAGCGCGGCCACGAGATCGTGCGCCTGCACGGCTGTTCGATGGGGGCGCTCGTCGCGGGCGCTGTCGCGGCCGGGAGCGTGCGCACGCTCGAAGCGCTCGCGGATCGGGCCGGGCCGTTGGATGCCCTGCGTCTGGTCGATCTGCACGCGCACGGAGCCGGTCTGGTGGGCGGACGCCGCATCGAGGACCTCCTCACCGAGCTCTACGGGGAGTGCCGCATCGAGGAGCTCGACCTCCCCCTGCGCGTGGTCGCGACCGACGTCGCCACCTGGCTCCCGGTCTCGTTCGAGAGCGGCTCGCTGCGAGAGGCGGTGCGGGCCTCGATCGGTGTGCCTGCCCTGCTCCCTCCCGTGGAGATCGACGGCCGGTTGCTCGCGGACGGCACGCTGGTCCAGCCCCTGCCCGTGCCCGAGCAGTCCGATCCTCGGGCGCAGCGGGTGCTCGCCGTGAGCGTGCTGGGCCCGCCGTCCTCGGACCCCTGGGCCGCAGGCGTCCCGCGTCGGCGCACGGCGCGCTACGTGATGGACTCCCTGAGCATCGCCCAGCACGGCATCGAGCAGGCCGTGCTGGCGGCTCACCCCGAGGTGGCGCTGCTGCAGCTGCCGACGGGGGACGGCGCCTCGGCGCTGTCGTTCCATCGGGCGGGACGGATCGCCGCACGCGGCCATCTGATCGCCCGCGAGCAGCTTCCCGCCCTCGGGCTCTGAGGGCCCCGGCTCAGAGGCGGCGGCCGGTGTCCGGCGCCGCCACCACCGTCGGACGATGCAGGTGGAGGCGCGGGACCGTCCGGCACAGGCGCTCGCACACGGCGTCGACGGCGGGGACGCCGACCATCCCCACCCAGAGAGCGCGATCGCCCACGGCGGGGTCCTCGGGCACGAGCCACTCGTCGGCGAAGGCGCTCAATGCCGCGGCCGCGCGCTCGCCGCGCGGCAGGGCGGGACCTGGCCGGGGCTGCGACGCCTCGGGGAGGCCCAGGGAACGGGCGGCCGAGGGGTGCGCGTCGCGCGCTCCCCACAGCGACTCGGCCGAGAAGGGCACGAGGCGCGGCAGCACCGTGAGCATCATGCGACCGGGAAGATCGAGCGGAGGTCGCCGGGCGCGCGAGAGTTCGAGGACCACCGCGCCGCCGACATCGTCGTTCAGATGCTGGCACATCGTGAAGATGAGCCCCAGATCATGCTCGTCGCCGAGGATCAGGCAGCGGTCCGGCAGGTGCTCCACGTCAGTCCTTGCACTCGTGCTCCCCGGCGGCGATGACGGCCCGCCGGGCTGTTGGGCAGGGCATGCGCCCTGCGGTGACGACACCGTAGCCACGTCGCCAGCAATTTCGCAAAGATGGACTTGCGGAAATGGACACGTCTCCGCGCTGACGGGACGTCGGTCCCGGTCACGGGTGGGCCCCGCGCGGTAGCGTCGAGCCGTGAACGCCTCCGATCCCGCCCCCGCACCCTCTCCCGTCACCTCCCTCGAACTCCTCGCGGACGAGCTGCTCGACGCCGCGGCCTCGGCGCACAGCGGCCGCGCCGGCCGACCTTTCCACGGCATCGATGCGCATGCCGATGGCGGGACAGCGCACGGAACCGGACGCCCGGGCGTGCTCACGCAGATCGTCCTCGCCCTCACCGAGGGGTCGCGGCTCTCGGATCATGAGAACCCCGGGGAGGCGACCCTGCAGACCCTCAGGGGACGGGTGCGGATGCGGGCAGGGGAGCGCACGTTCGAGCTCTCGGCCGGGGAGCTGCTGGTGATCCCGCAGGAGCGCCACGATCTCGTGGCCCTCGAGGACGCCGTGGTGATCCTGACGATCGCCCGTCGCGCCGAGGCCGGGCAGGAGAAGCGGGCATGAGCGCGCTCGCCGTGGTCCTCGCCCTGACCTTCGTGTGGATCGGGCTGATCGTCGGACTCTCCTTCATCGAGGCGCCCGTGAAGTTCCAGGCGCCGGGGATCACCCTCGCCCTGGGCCTCGGGATCGGCCGGCTCGTCTTCCGGGTCCTGCACGCCGTGCAGGTCGCGATCGTCGTGGTCGTCGCGGTCTGCCTGGCGCTCGGGGCCGGTGCAGGCATCCCGGTGCCCGCCGTGGCGGGGCTCGTGCTCGCGATCCTCATGCTCATCGGCCAGCTGGCCCTGGTCCAGCCTCGTCTGACCCGCCGCTCGAACGCCGTGCTCGCGGGCGAGGACGCCCCGCGATCACGCGCCCATCATGCCTACGTCGCACTCGAGCTCCTGAAGCTCGTGGGGCTCCTGGTCGGCGGCATCGCACTGCTCGCGCACCTGGTCGCGCTGGCCGACTGAACCGAGCGATCGGCCTCCGCCCGGACGGCACCGCGACGGAAAAGCGCTCGCGCTCATCGCGGTGATGCCCGCAGACTGGCAGCGAGCATCGGGCACGGAGCGGCATCGAGGTCTTCCGCAGATGTCCCGCGTCTTGACCGGTCCGCTCTGCTCGGGCATCAGCCCTTCGGGGCTCGGGGTTCGACTCCCCACACACAAGGTCGTCGCCGGCTGCGGGTCTGCCGCGGAGCGGACCAGCGGCCCGGGTCCGATCCCGTTCTCGCCGGTGCCCCGGCCTCGGCGGGGGACGCCCCGGTGCCCCGTCCCTCCGCGTCCGCGCCCGGCGACGACCACTCATCCTCAGCCTCAGCATGCACTCCAGGAGGGACGCGACATGATCCTCAGCCGACGCCGCAGCGCCTCGGCGGCCTTCGCCTTCGCGGACGAGGGCTCCGCCACGTGGGAGCGGGCTGCGCTGCTCTCGCCCGTCGCCGTGCCCGGCAGCGCCGTGGTGCGCGCCCGCGGGGAGCGGCTCGAGAAGATCTCGCGCCGCGAGGCCGCCCGCCCCTCGGACCGGTTCCGCCAGGTCGACCTGCGCCGGCGCCAGCTCGTGCTGAGCCCGCAGTCGATCCCCGCCGCCGAGGGCATCGACGTGCACGTGACGGCCGTCGTCACCGTGCGGGTGGACGATCCCGTCGCCTTCGCCGCGGCGGCCGAGGACCCCGATGCCGAGGTCTACCTCGCGGTGCAGATCGCGCTGCGCGACGCCGTCGCCGCAGCCCCTCTGGACGACGTCCTGCAGCGCCGCGTGGACCTCGACGGCGTGCGCCGCGCCGCGCGGGAGGCCGCCGCGGGCGTGGGGATCGAGCTGGTCGCGGTGGTCCTCAAGGACGCCTCGGCCCCGCGCCAGGTCGCGCTCGCGCGCGAGGAGGAGCTGGTCGTCCAGATCACCTCCCGCACCGCGATGGAGCGTGCCCGAGCCGAGGTCAAGGCCACCCGCGCACGCCTCGCGGCCGCCCAGATGCTCGAGCGGAGCCCGGTCCTGGCCGGCGTGCGCCTGCTCGAGGCCCTTCCTGCCGGCGCGACCCTCAAGGTCGACGCCGGGGCGCTGCCGGGTCTGAGCGGCACGGTGAGCGGGACGGACACGAGCGACGGCGCCTGAGGCGCGCCCCTCGGGCGCTGGACATGACGACGGCCCGGACACCATGGTGTCCGGGCCGTCGGCCGTCCTGCTCGCGGCCGCTCAGGCGGCGAGGGGATCAGGCGTCGATCGCGGAGCGATCACTCCTCGTCGGAGACCGCCGGGGTGCGCGCGCCGAGCTCGGCGTCCAGGCGCAGGATGCCCGAGCCGTCGCCGCCCACGCGCTTCACGCGGCCGATGATCTCGGAGACGGTCGACTCCTCCTCGATCTGCTCGTCGATGAACCACTGCAGCAGCGGCACCGAGTCGAGGTCGCCCTCCTTGTCGGCCGAGCGGTAGAGCTCGCGGATCGACTCGGAGACCTTCTCCTCGTGGGCGAGGGCGGCCTCGAAGATCGCGAGCACCGAGAGGCCCGGAGCGACCTCGGGGGCGGCGATGGTGCCGATCTGGGCGTGGTTGCCGCGGTCGGAGACGTGGGCGATGAACTTGTTGGCGTGGACCAGCTCCTCCTCGGCCTGGGCCTGGAGCCAGGCGGCGATGCCGGGGAGGTCCTGCTCGTCCGCCTCGACGGCGAGCTGACGGTAGGTGGCGAATGCGGCGAGCTCCAGGGTGATCTGGGCCTGGAACTTCTTCTCGAGATCAGTGCTCATCTTCATGGAGCTGACACTAGCCGCCCGATCCGTCGTTGTCAGCCATGAGAAGGCTCGGCTTCGTCGCCGAGCAGTATGCCTTGGGCGGGCGCACCAGCGCCCCTTGCCGGAGTCGTCCGGGCGGGTATCGGTGCAGGTGGCGGAGTGATCCTGGGGTCCATCGGGTCGCGATGGCGACTCGGGGCCGCGGGCCGGGGGGTGCGCGGGCCTCCGACAGCCGGATCGGGTGTGACCAGGACGACTCGCGTGCCGCACGCGCTCCTCGGCCGTCGGCCCTCGGAGGTCCGTCGACGGACTCGAACACAGGACCTCAGCCGCCGGACGGACCGCCGTCGGACACCTCGCCGCCGCCGGACGCACCACCGTCGGACACCTCGCCGTCACCGCCGAACAGGGCCTGGCCGAACATCGTCTCGCCCTCGGCGACCCCCGGCAGGATCGCGAACAGCCCGCTCGCGACGTGCTGGAGGTACTCGGTGAGGGCGTCGTGCTTGGTCATCCGCTCCAGGACCGGGTAGAAGCCCGTGCGGGGATCGCGCACGAACGCCTCGAAGAACAGCCCCGCGTTGATGCGGCCCAGCGAGTCGCTGCCCTCGGTGTAGTTGTAGCCGCGGCGCAGCATGCGCGCCCCGCCGTTCTGCTCGGGGGAGACCATGCGGATGTGGGCGTCGGTCGGGATCAGCGGTGAGGCGGAGCCTCCGGCCGTGAGGTCCGGCGCCGTGAACTCCTGCGAGGCCGACGTCGGGTCGGGGACCGACAGCGGCGCGCCGAAGCGCTTGTCGCGGCCGATGATCTCCTCCTGCTCGAGCAGGCGCAGACGGTCCCAGACCTCGAGCTCCATGCGGATCTTGCGGATCATCAGATAGGTGCCGCCGCGCAGCCAGTCTGCGCCGTCGTCGTCCGCTCCCACCCAGAGGTGCTCGGACAGCGCCTCGGCGCCGTCCTCCGCCTTCATGTTCGAGGTGCCGTCCTTGAAGCCGAAGAGGTTGCGGGGCGTCTCCTGCTCGGTGGAGGTCGAGGAGGTGCGGCCGTAGCCGATCTGGGTCCAGCGCAGCGCGGCCGACCCGAAGGCCAGGCGGGTGAGGTTGCGGATCGCGTGCATCGCGACCTGGGCGTCGTCCGCGCAGGCCTGCACCACGAGGTCCCCGTCGGACTGGGCCTCGCGCAGGGTCTCGTTGGCGAAGCGCGGCACGCCCTGGGTGAGCACCTCGGTCGCGCGCGAGGCGAGGCCGAAGCGGTCCCTGCCGTCCTCGTCGCGGAACAGCGAGGGGCCCACGCCCACGGTGATCGTGAGCGAGCTGGGCGGATATCCCCAGGCCTCGCCGGTGTCGCGCGGGGCGGCCTGACGGTTCGCGAGCGGCTGCCCGCCCACGAGCTCGCCCGCGCACATCTGCTCGCTCGCCGTGCACCAGGTGCCCATGAGCTCGCGCAGACCGGCCAGGGTCGACGCGGTGATGTCGTAGGCGGCGGTGAACAGGTAGTCCTGCGCGGGCGTGACGATGCCCTGCTGGTGCTCGCCGCGGAAGGGGTGGGAGGTCTCCAGCGGGTCGGGCGTCGACGCGGGCGGGGGAGCCGCGGCCCTCCCGCCCGTGTAGCCCAGCAGGCCGCCCGCGACCAGTCCCGCCCCGGCCGCCCCGAACAGGCCCCGTCGGCCGACGCCTCCGCGGCTGGTCCCGTCGGCGGCAGAGGCGGCGGGACCGGCGCTCTCCGGATCGCTCGACGCAGGATCGGCCGACGCAGGAGCGGTCGGCGCGGGGTCGGCATTCTGCAGGGCGTCGGGGTCGGGGCTGTCGTGGCTGGGCATGAGCCTCTTCGAGGGGTGCGGGAGCGGCGGGGCGGGCCGGTGCGGATCAGTGCAGGATCGTACCGGCGACCTTCGAGAGCTCCTCGGCGAGCGCGTTGATGACGTCGGAGATCGCGCGCTGCTCCTTCGTAAAGTCGTTGTCGCCGGGGGCCTCGCCGGCGTCCTCCTGGACGGCGGCGATCGTCGAGTAGTCCACGTACTTCGGCGCGCCGTCGGGGGTCTTCCCGTCGACGTGCTTGTCGAGCTCCTTCTGGACGGCGTCGAACTTCTCGCCGAGCGAGGTGTCCAGTTCCGCGTCCTTGGCCTTCACGAGGTCCTGGACGTTGCCGTAGGCGACCTTCGCGCCGTCGAGGTTCGCCTGGAAGTCGTCGAGGTCGGTGTGGGAGAAGGTGTCCTCCTCGCCGACGATCTTGCTGGTCGCGACCTCCTCCATGAGGCCCTGCGCGCCCTGGACGACGTCCTCGAGGGTGACGGCGAAGGTCGCTCCGCCCAGACCCTTCTCCTTGCCGTAGACCAGGTCGTAGAGGGTCTGGATGTTGGCGGTGAGGTCGTCGGCCGCCTTCTTGCGCTCGGCGTCGGAGGCGAAGGAGAAGGGGGAGCCCTCGTCGGTGAACAGATCCGCCTCGATGCGGTGCCAGCCGGTCCAGGACTTCAGCACGGAGGGGTCGGTGACCTTCTTGCCGGCGTCGGCCGCGAGGTCCTGGACGCGCACGTCCATGGCGACGTCGAGGTCACCGGCCTCCTTGATGCCGAAGGCCTCCGCGGTGGGCTCGATGCGCTCGTAGAAGCGGCGGCCCTGGGGGAACAGCGCCTTGGCCTTCTCCGCGTCCCCGGAGGTGTAGGCGTCGGTGAACAGCTTCGCGTTGCTCACGAGCGCGCCCACCTGGTCCTTGATGTAGGCCGTGTAGTCGGTGACGGCCTTCTCCTCGAGCTTCTTCGTGTCCTCGTCGACATCGACGTCCTCGCCCTGGGTGACGGTGAACTCGGCCGCGCCCACGAGGTCGCCCACCATGTTCGGCTTGCTCGCCGTGAAGTACGTGCCCTCCTTGAGGGCCGTGGTGAGCTCGACGCTCGTGCCGGGGCCGATGTTCTCCTTCTCCGAGACGATGCGCAGCTTGTCCTGGGCGAGGATCTCGAACTCGTTGGGCACGCTGCCGGTGTTCTTCACCGAGAACGTGACCTGGCCCGAGGGGATCGTCGCGGCCGACAGCGTGCACGCGTCGTCCGTGATGGTCACCGTGATCGTGCGCGAGTCGCCGCCGTCGGCGTCCTCGGAGGCCGCGGGGTTGTCGGTGCACGCGGCGAGTCCGAGGCCCAGGGTGGCCAGCGGCGCGAGCCCCAGCAGGGTGCGGCGCGGGAGCGGACGGCGATCGGCGCGGATCGTGGGAGAGGTCGTGGTCATGGGAGCTCCTGGTCGAGGGATGCGGGATCGGGATCTGATCGGGATGGGTGGGAGCGGGGCGAACGACGGGCGGCCCGTGCCTCAGGCGTGGGCGTCGTGGAGCTCGGCGGCGGCGCGCGTGCGGCGCGGCGAGGCGGTGCGGACGAGGAACAGCGCTGCGACCGGGACGATGTAGACGAACCAGGCGACCACCTGCAGGACCGTGGGGTTCAGGTTGACCTGGAACATGGCGTTGAGCACCACGTACAGCCAGTAGACCGGTGAGCCGGTGTCGGGCAGCAGGGAGGAGAGGTTCCAGGCGCGCGCGGTGATCCCCGGCAGCACTCCGGCCTCCTGCAGGTCGCCGATGCCGTAGGCGGTGATCCCCGCGGCGACGAGGATCAGGAAGGCGCCGGTCCAGGTGAAGAACTTCCCGAGGTCCAGGTGCACCGCGCCGCGGTAGATCAGCACGCCCAGCGCGATCGCGATCGCGAAGCCGAGCACGATGCCGATGGTCGTCGAGTACACCGAGCTCTCGAGGGAGGACTTCACGGTCGCCCAGAGGATCAGCGCGGTCTCCACGCCCTCGCGGCCCACGGCCAGGGCGGCGATCACGACCACGCCCCAGCCGCCGCCGCGGCGCAGCGCGCGCTCCATCTCGCTCTCGAGGTTGCGCTTCATCGATCGCGCGTTCTTGGACATCCAGAAGATCATCCCGGTGGTCAGCGCGACCGCGACCAGGCTGAGGGACCCGCCCAGGATCTCCTGCGCCTGGAAGGTGAGGGTCTTGGGGCCCCAGGTGAGCACGGCGCCGACGGCCAGGGGGATCAGCGCCGCGATCACGACGCCGGCCCAGAGCTTCGGGAGCACGTCCCGTCGCCCCGACTTCACGAGATAGGCGACGAGGATGCCGACGACCAGCGAGGCCTCGAGGCCCTCGCGCAGCGAGATCAGCAGGTTCGGCA
This sequence comes from Brachybacterium kimchii, assembly GCF_023373525.1. NCBI lineage: Bacteria > Bacillati > Actinomycetota > Actinomycetes > Micrococcales > Dermabacteraceae > Brachybacterium > Brachybacterium kimchii. The sequence goes on along the minus strand of NZ_CP097218.1, from coordinate 1,919,740 downwards.
GGAGCATGTGGCCTCCGGGCCCGTCGGCCGCGGTCTCCCGCAGGTGGCCGAGGGGCCGAGCGGGGCGGGCGCGGGAGACGACCACTGGGATAGAACGGACATCTGTTCCCTCAAGGTAAGCCTTGCCTTCATGCGCGTCCACTGCGGCGGATGGGGCGTGGGTCACGCCTCGTCGGGCGATGGGGCGCGTCTCGCGCCTATGCGGCTTCGCGGCGCCGCGGGGAGTCCGCGCTGCACAGGCGCGGCGCGAGGCCGAAGGCGACCACGGTGCTCGTGATCGCCGCGGTCGCCATGATCCCCGCGAGCACGACGATCTGGAATCGCCCGGCCTCGAGCGGTGAGATGCCGCCGAAGATCGCGCCGACGAAGGAGCCCGGCATGGTGACGAGTCCCGTGGTGCGGGTCTGGTCGGTGGAGGGGATCAGGGCCTCGTGGACCGCGTGGCGCGCGATCGGGGCCGTGGCCTGCCGAGGTGTCGCTCCGAGCCCCAGCCAGCCCTCGATCTCCTCCCAGCGGTCGTCGGCCGCCTGCAGGAGGCGCCTGCCGGCGAGGGTCGCCGTCGACATCGCGCTGCCGATGATGATCCCGCCGATCGCGAGGGCGTAGCGGGCGGAGAGCTCGATCGCACCGGTCGCGAACACGACCACGATGGTCGCGAGGATGCCGGCACCCATCCCGGCGAGCACGAGAGGCAGGTGCGCGCGCAGGTCCCCGAGCCGGTGCGTGCTGGTGAGCACGGCCGCGACGAACATGACCACGAGGCCGAGCGCCACGAGCCGGGCGTCGGTGATCACGCCGGTGAGGATCACGCTCAGCGCGGCCAGCTGCAGCATGCCGCGCAGCACCGCGAGCGCGGAGGCCCAGCCGTGCGGGACCCCCGCCGCGCGCAGCACGAGCGTGATGAGGGCGATGAGCACCAGCACCGCGAGCACGGTCCTCGCGATCTCCTCGCCGGTCACCGACTGCACGAGCCACACTCCTGGGGTCGATCCGTAGGGGCCGGAGGGATCCGTCGCCGCATCGTGCCGGACGGATCGTCCGACGGGCGGAGGCGAGGCGCAGGGTCCCGGGCCCGCGGCCGGGGACAGCGTATCCGGCGGCGAGGACGCGTCCCGGTCCGTCCGACGGGGCTCGCGGTGGGGTCTTCCTGCCCGCCGTCCGCCCTCCGACGCTCCGACCGGGAGAGCACTGCTCGGCGCAGGCGCCGATCTCCCTCCACGAGTGCGGGCACAATGGGAGCGCCGGTGCAGAGTGCCACGGGCGGGCGGGGGAGACGGGCCATGACGGAGCGGACGGGCGGGAACACCCCGCGAGAGCGGGAGGCGCGGCGCCAGGACCCCTCCCGCGTCCCGGCGACCCAGGTGAGGCTGCGGCCGCTGCGCCTGGACGACGCCGCCGACCTCGCGCGGCTCGAGCACCGCAACCGCAGGCATCTGCTCAGCGGCGCTCCGCGGCGCGGCGACGACTGGGCGACCCCGCCCGGGCAGCGCGCCGCGATCGCCCGCATGCTCGCGCAGTACGACGCCGGCACCTGCGCACCTTTCGTGATCCTCCTCGACGACGATCCGGACGCCCCGGGCCGGCTCGTCGGCCGCATCACCCTCCAGCAGATCGTGCGCGGCCCCGCCCAGTGCGCGAGCGTCGGCTACTGGATCGACGAGGCCGAGTCAGGCAGGGGAGTGGTCACCCACGCCCTGCGCCAGCTCGTCGCTGTCGCCTTCGAGGGGCTCGGCCTGCACCGGCTCGAGGCGAGCACGGCGGTCGGCAACGAGGCCTCGGCCGCGGTGCTGCGCGCGAGCGGCTTCCAGGAGATCGGCTTCGCGCCGAGCATGCTGCGCCTCGGGATAGCGGGCGAGGGCTGGGCCGACTGCCGCCTGTTCCAGCTCGTCGACTCCCGGACGGGCCACGGTACGGGTGGGTCGGCCGGTGCGACAAACATGTCGGACGACGGGACGAGCAGCACGGACGCCGACGGGCCGCGGATCCGCGCCGAGGTGCCCGGGCTCGCCGAGGCCCTCGCGCTGTACCGGGCAGTCGGCTGGAGCGCCTACACCGAGGACCCGCAGACCCTGGGCCGCGCGCTCGCCGGCAGCACGCGCGTGGTCACCGCGCGAGAGCGGGGGCGCCTGATGGGCCTCGCGCGCGTGATCAGCGACGGGGCGAGCATCGCTTATCTGCAGGACATCCTCGTGGATCCAGGCCACCGGCGCGCGGGCATCGGCAGGGAGCTCGTGCGGGAGGCCTTCGCACCCTTCGCCGCGGTGCGCCAGCACGTGCTGCTCACCGAAGCCGACCCTGGCCAGCGGGCCTTCTACGAGGCGCTGGGCCTCACCGAGGCGCACGACGTCCGGCCGCCGCTGCACGCCTTCCTGCGCCTGCGGCCCTGAGCGGTTCCATGCCGCGGGCTAGGATCCCCGTGTGAGCCCGGCCGCAGCAGACCCCGAGGACGCCGGCGCATCGCATCCCGCGTCGGCCGATGGTGCCGCGGCGAGCGGCGCCGGTGCCGAGCTGCGCCTGGACGGCGAGGAGGCGATGCTGTTCGATCTCGCCGACGCGATCGTGGGGCTCGCCCGGCGCATCCAGGCCGCCGACGTCCAGACCGCGGGGGTCGCCTCGCTGACCGGCACCGAGATCGCGGTGCTGCGCTGGGTGCACCGCCACCCCGGCACGACCTCCGGCGAGACCGCCCGCGCCACCGGCCTGCACCGCAGCAACATGAGCGCGGCGCTGCGGGGCCTGGTGAGCAAGGGCCTCGTGCTGCGCGAGGGGGACCCCGGGGACTCGCGGCTCGTGCACCTGCGCCTCACCGAGCTCGCCGAGCAGGACAGCCGGCGCATCCGACTGCACTGGGCCGAGGCCCTGCGCGAGAGCCTCCCGACCCTCGGTGCGGAGGACCGCGCGGCGCTCGAGCGCTGCGTCGACCTGCTCACCTCCTGGGAGGGGATCGGGCCGCGCTGATCAGCGCGCGCCGCCCGGACCGCGCCGCTCAGCCCTCGCCGAGCGGCAGGGCACGGGAGAGCTCCTGCACCCAGGGAGCGAGGTCCCATCCCTGGTCCGCGACCCAGTCGTCGTCGAAATAGGTGCGCGCGTAGCGCTCCCCGCCGTCGCACAGCAGCGTCACCACGCTGCCGCTCTCGCCGCGCTCGCGCATCCCGGCGATGATCCGGGAGGCGGCCACGAGGTTGGTGCCGGTCGAAGGGCCGATGCGCCGGCCCAGCCGCTCGGCGGCGAAGCGGGTCGCGGCGACCGAGGCGGCGTCGGGCACGCGGATCATGCGGTCGACCACCCCGGGCACGAAGCTCGGCTCCATCCGCGGGCGGCCGATGCCCTCGATGCGCGAGCCGCCGCCCTGCGCGCTCGCCGGATCCCCGCTCTCCCATCCCGTGAAGAACGCCGAGTCCTCCACGTCGGCGACAGCGAGGGAGGTGGGCAGGCGGTGGTAGCGCACGTACCGGCCCAGGGTCGCGCTCGTGCCGCCGGTGCCCGCGCCCACCACGAGCCAGCGCGGCACCGGGTGCGGCTCCTCGGCGAGCTGCTCGAAGATCGAGCGGGCGATCGAGTTGTGCCCGCGCCAGTCCGTCGCGCGCTCGGCGAAGGTGAACTGGTCCATGAACAGGCCTCCGCACGAGGCGGCGAGGGCGCGGGCGGCGCCGTCCATCTCGCCCGGCCGCTCGACCATGTGGCAGCGCCCGCCCTCCGCCTCGATGAGGGCGATCTTGCGGGCGCTCGTCGCCCTCGGGATCACCGCGACGAAGGGCACGCCGAGCATCCGCGCCACGTGCGCCTCGCTCACGGCGGTCGACCCGGAGGAGGCCTCGATGACCGTCATGCCCGGACGCAGCCACCCGTTGACCAGCGCATACATGAACAGGGAACGGGCCAGGCGGTGCTTGAGGCTGCCCGTGGGATGTGTGCTCTCGTCCTTGAGATAGAGGTCGATGCCCCAGTCGGCGGGAAGGTCGGGCTTGAGCAGGTGGGTGTCGGCGCTGCGGCGGTCGTCGGCCTCCAGGCGCCGCACCCGTTCGGCGACCCAGTCGCGCAGGTCCGGGTCGGAGCGGTCGACGTCCTCGAGCGCACCCAGCAGGTCGTCCATGGTCACATCGTCCCCTTCGCGGTCGTCGCGTCCGTCCCTGCTGCGTCTGCCCCGCCTGGCGCCGACGATTCCTTCCCGCCCGCATCGGCCCCGGACACGTACGCCGCGAGGGCCTCCCCGGTGAGGGTCGAGGCGTCGGTGACCAGCCGGGCGGGCGTGCCCTCGAAGACGATGCGTCCGCCGTCCTGGCCGGCGCCGGGACCCAGATCGATGATCCAGTCGGCGCGGGCCATCACCGCCTGGTGGTGCTCGATGACGATCACGGACTTCCCGGAGTCCACGAGGCGGTCGAGCAGCTCGAGCATCTGGGCGACGTCCGCCATGTGCAGGCCCGTCGTCGGCTCGTCGAGGATCAGGATCCCGCCCGTCTCGCCCATGCGGGTGGCGAGCTTGAGGCGCTGACGCTCGCCGCCGGAGAGGGTCGTGAGGTTCTGCCCGATCGTGAGGTACCCGAGCCCCACCTCCTGCAGATGGCGCAGGATCTTCGCGGCCGCGGGAACCTTCGCCTCCGCGCCCGTGAACAGCTCGAGCGCCTCGTCGACGCTCATCTCGAGGACGTCGGCGATGGACTTCCCGCCCAGGCGGTACTCGAGCACCGAGGCCTGGAAGCGCCGGCCCTCGCACTCCTCGCACACCGACTCGACGGTCTCGAAGAAGCCGAGCTCGGTGAAGACCACGCCGGCGCCCGAGCACACCGGGCAGGCGCCCTCGGAGTTCGCGGAGAACAGGGCGGGCTTCACGCCGTTCTGCTTCGCGAAGGCCTTGCGGATCGGCTCGAGCAGGCCGGTGTAGGTCGCGGGGTTCGAGCGCCGCGAGCCGCGGATCGCCTGCTGATCCACCACGATCGCCTCGGTGCCGCGGGGGAGGGAGTCGTGGATGAGGGAGCTCTTGCCCGAGCCCGCGACGCCCGTCACCACGGTGAGCACTCCGAGCGGGATATCGACGTCCACGTCGCGCAGGTTGTGGGTGCTCGCCCCGCGGATCTCGAGCGTGCCCGAGGCCTCGCGCACGTCCTCCTTCAGCGGCGTGCGGGCGGACAGGTGCCTGCCGGTGAGGGTGTCGGAGGCGCGCAGCCCGTCGACGTCGCCCTCATAGGTGATGGTGCCGCCGTCGCGGCCCGCGCCCGGACCCAGGTCGACCACGTGGTCGGCGATCGCGATGGTCTCGGGCTTGTGCTCGACGACCAGCACGGTGTTGCCCTTGTCCCGCAGGGTGCGCAGCAGGTCGTTCATGCGGGAGATGTCATGGGGGTGCAGCCCGATCGTGGGCTCGTCGAAGACGTAGGTGATGTCGGTGAGGGAGGAGCCGATGTGCTGGACGAGCTTCGTGCGCTGCGCCTCGCCGCCGGAGAGGGTGCCGGAGGGCCGGTCGAGGGAGAGGTATCCCAGGCCGATGCCGACGAAGGCGTCCAGCAGCGCCTGGAGGGACTCCAGCAGCGGCTCGATGCCCCGGGGGGCCAGGCCGGCGACCCAGTCGCGCAGCTCGGTGACGGGCAGGGCGCTCACGTCGCCGATCGAGCGGCCGCCGATGAGCGAGGTGCGGGCGTGCTCCGCGAGCCGGGTGCCCTCGCAGTCGGGGCAGGTGATGAAGGTGACCGCGCGATCCACGAAGGCGCGGATGTGCGGCTGCATCTGCTCGCGGTCCTTGGAGAGCATGGACTTGCGGATCTTCGGGATCAGGCCCTCGTAGGTGAGGTTGACGCCCTCGATCTTCACCTTCACCGGGTCCTTGAACAGGAAGTCCTCGCGCTGGCGCTTCGTGAAGTCCTGGATGGGCACGTCGTCGGGGAAGAAGCCGGAGCCGCGGATCACGCGCACGGTCCAGCCGTCGCCCGTGTACCCGGGGATCGTGAAGGGATCCTCCGACAGCGACTTGGAGGCGTCGAACAGCTCGGTGAGGTCGAGGTCGCTGATCGACCCCATCCCCTCGCAGCGCGGGCACATCCCTCCCACGCGGGAGAACGTGGTCTTCTCCGCGAGGGTCCTCCCGCCCTTCTGCACCGTCATCGCGCCGGCTGCGCTCACGCTGGGCACGTTGAAGGAGTAAGCGCCGGGGCCGCCCGCATGCGGCTGGGCGCGCTTGGAGAAGAGGGTGCGCAGGTGCGCCGCGGCGTCGGTGATGGTGCCGACGGTCGAACGCGGCCCGCCGCCGAGCCGCTCCTGGCCCACGGTGATGGCCGAGGTCAGCCCGTCCAGCACGTCGACGTCGGGCCGGGAGGTCTGGGGCATGAAGCCCTGCACGAAGGCGCTGTAGGTCTCGTCGATCATGCGCCGGGACTCGGCGGCGAGGGTGCCGAAGACGAGCGAGCTCTTGCCCGATCCGGAGACCCCCGTGAACACCGTGAGCCGGCGCTTGGGCAGGGTCACCTCGACGTCGCGCAGGTTGTTCTCCCGCGCGCCGACGATGCGGATCCGGTCGTGGGTGTCGGCGGGGTGCGGGGATGCGCTCATCAGGTCTCCTTCTGCGGGACGCGGCGGGATCGAGTATGCCGTGCCGCAGGCGCTCCCGCGTAGTCTGCGTCGGTGACCCATTACGACATCGCACTCATCGGCTCCGGCTCCGGCAACTCCTTCCCGGGACCCGAGTTCGCCGGACGCTCCATCGCCTACATCGACAAGGGCGTCGGCCCCGACCAGGTCTTCGGCGGCACCTGCCTCAACGTCGGCTGCATCCCCACCAAGATGTTCGTGCACACCGCCGACCTCGCCGCGACCCCCGCGGAGTCCGGCCGCTTCGGCGTCTCCGAGACCCTGGACGGCGTGGACTGGCCCGCGATCCGCGACCGCATCTTCGGCCGCATCGACCCCATCGTCGAGGGCGGCGAGGCCTACCGCCGCGACCACGAGGACAACGCGAACCTCACCCTGCTGCGCGGCACCGCCCGCTTCACCGGGCCCAAGGCCCTGCACGTGGACCTGCGCGACGGCGGCAGCGAGGAGATCACTGCGGACACGATCGTGCTGGGCGCCGGCTCGCGCCCCACGATCCCCCCGATCGACGGACTGGCGGACGCGCGCCCGCAGACCTCCGACACCATCATGCGGATCGACGCGCTGCCCGCCTCGCTCGTGATCCTCGGCTCGGGCGTGATCGCTCTCGAGATGGCGCACATCTTCTCCGGCCTCGGGGTGCGCGTCAGCCTCGTCGCGCGCTCGGGCCGCCTGCTGCGCGCGGCCGACGACGACGTCTCCGCCCGCATCACCGAGCTCGCCCGCGAGCAGTGGGACGTGCACACGGACGTCACCACCACCGCGGTCCGCCGTGAGGGCGACGGCAGCGTGGTCCTGCAGGGGACGGCGACGGGGGCCGGCGGCGAGGAGGACGTCGAGATCCGGGCCGACGAGATCCTCGTGGCCGTCGGGCGCCGGCCGAACTCCGACCTGCTCGACGTCACCGCGGGCGGTATCGCCACGGCCGACGACGGCTGCGTGCGCGTGGACCCGTACCAGCGCGCCCTCGGCGAGGACGGGAAGGTGCTCGAGGGCGTCTGGGCCTTCGGCGACCTCTCCGACCCCGTGCAGCTCAAGCACGTGGCGAACCATCAGCTGCGCGTGGTGCGCCACAACGTCCTGCACCCTCAGGACCTCGAGCGCTCGGACACGATGCCGGTCCCCGCCGGGGTGTTCACGCATCCGCAGATCGCGATGGTGGGCCTCACCGAGCGAGAGGCCCGCGCGCAGGGGATCGACGTGCGCGTCGCCGTGCAGGACTACTCCTCGATCGCCTACGGCTGGGCGCTCGAGGACACGACCGGCTTCGCGAAGATCCTCGCCGAGGCGGGCACCGGCAGGATCCTCGGCGCGCACATCATCGGCCCCGAGTCGACGATCCTCATCCAGCTGATCATCCAGGCGATGAGCACCGGGCAGACGGTCTCCGAGCTCGCCCGCACCCAGTACTGGATCCACCCCGCGATGCCCGAGCTCATCGAGAACGCGCTGCTGCAGCTGACCGACTGAGGGCGGGACCTCACCGCTCGACCCGGCCGACGCAGCACATGACGACGGCGCCGCCCCCGGACGGGGACGGCGCCGTCGTCATGCGATGGACGCTGCGGGAGCGGCTCAGTCGCCGGCCTGGGCGTCCGGGTCCTGGGTGCCGGGCATGCAGGCCGCCAGCGGGTCGGCGTCCGCCTGCTTCTCGGCCTCCTTCGAGGCGTCGCCGGAGGAGGCCTCCGAGGACTCGGCCTCGGTGGTCGGCGCCTCCGTCGTCGTCTCGGGCGCCGTGGACTTCTTCGAGTCCTCGTCCTTCGAGGAGCCCTTGTCCCCGCCGGAGACGGACGTCGTCTCCGACGCCATCGAGTCCTCGATCGACTCCTTCACCCACTTGTGCAGGTAGTCCCAATCGGGGTGGCCGCCCTCGAAGTAGCTGTCGTGGCGCCGGTCCGGCAGGTCCACGCCGGGCACGATCGGGTACGAGGAGAACCCGGAGTCCTTGACCCTCCAGCCGAGGTCCACGAAGGCATCGAGGTCGTCGCTGGGGACGTCGGTCTCGATGTTCGAGCCGGCGACGCCCACGAGCTTCGTGAAGTTCAGGGCGAGCTTGGTGGGGTTCGCCTGCTCGGACACGGCGCGGACCATGCGCTGCTGGCGGCAGACGCGGTTGAAGTCCGTCGAGCCCTCGCGGGACCTCGCGTACCAGAGCGCCTTGTCCCCGTCGAGCTTCTGCTGGCCCGGGTCGATGTACCCGGTGATCGGGTACTTGCCACCGGTGGCCTGGTTGGTGCCGCCGCCGATCGGGATCTTCCGCTCGACGTTCAGGTCCACGCCGCCGATGGCATCGACGAGGTCGGAGAAGCCCTGGAGGTTGACCATCGCGTAGTAGTCGATGTCCAGGCCCAGCGTCTCCTGCACGGCCCACTCGGTCGCGGTGAGGCCGGGGTCGTCGTCGTTCGGGAACAGGTCCTTGTTGTCGTTGGCCCAGGTCCAGACCGCGTTGATGAGGTTCTGGCCCTTGCCGAACGCGTCGAAGCCCTCGGGGAACTTCTTCTGCGCCACGGTCCCCTCGGGGAAGCGCACGTACTGCAGGTTGCGGGGGATCGAGAAGAGCGCCGTGCGACCGGTCTTGGTGTCGATCGAGGCGACCATGATCGTGTCCGGGCGGGTGCCGGTGCGATCGGCCCCGGCGTCCTGGCCGAGCAGCATGATGTTCACGCGCTCGGTGTCCTTCCAGGGATCGCTCGAGCTGAGCTTGCCCGAGCCCCCTCCCGAGCGGAACACGCTCTGGTTGCCCAGCAGACCCTGCGCGGCGTACACGTACTGCTCGGCGCGGGCGAAGGGGATCGCGACGCCGATGACCATGACGAGGGCGACGATCAGGGAGACCGCGCGGCGGCGGCCGTGCAGGCGCTCTCGGGTGTTGTGCGCGAGATTCGAGAGGACCACCTGGAGGATCCACACCAGGGCCACGACGCCGATCGCGATCATCAGGCCGATGAGCACCTTGCGGCTGCTCAGCAGCTTGAGCAGGGTGAGCAGAGGATCGCCGGTCGCGGCCCAGACGCCCGCGACGACCGCCGCGAGCACGACGATCCCCAGCAGCACCCAGCCCAGCCTGCGCAGCGGGGTCGCGAGCAGTCCGGTGCCGGGGATGAACGAGGTCAGCACCGTCCAGCCGGCCGCGCGGGGGAGCGAGCCGTTGCGGCGATCGCTGGCGCGCGGGCCCTGCCCGTCGCCCGAACCGCTGTCGCGGCCGTCGTCGGGCAGATCGGGGCCGTCCGACGGCGGAGTGCCCGAGCCGGAGCCTCCGCCGGAACCGGCACCTCCGCCGGCACCGGTGCTCCCGTGCGCGGAGTCGCTCGAGGGCACGCGGGAACCGGCGTCGCCGCGGGTGCGCGCCGCGGCCACGCCCGTCGCGGCGGCGGCCGCGCCGACGGCGGCACCGGAGGCGGCGCGGGAACCGCCGCGCGCGTCGTCGTGTTCGTCCTGGCCCGCCGCGCTCGGGGACTCCGCGGAGGAGGCGCTGACGGGGCTCTGCGGAGCCGGGCTCTGTCGGGCCGGGCTCTGCCGGGCAGCCGGGCTCGCGGCGGAGGCGACGGGACTCGACGCGGAGCCGACGGGGCTCGATGCGGAGCCGGCGTCGTCCGCCTGCTCGGCGCGGTCCGCGGGGACCGGCGCGGCCGACTCCTCCTCGGCGTCACGCGGTCCGAGCGCGGTGACCGACGAGCTCGCTCCCAGTCGCACCGAGGTGCGCGGCGGCTCCATGGGCTCGAGGACGGTGGTGGGAGGCTCCTCGGAGCCCCCGCGCGAACGATCTCGGGACTGCGCCGACTCCGCGGACTCAGCGGACTCAGCGGGGTGCTCGCGGCGCGAGACCACATGGCTGTCCGCCGCCGACCACGCGTCCATGTCCTCGTCCGACTCGCGCCGGGCGCGGCGCGCGCGAGGACGCGTGGAGGCGTCGACCGGCGCGGAGGAGGCGGCCGCCATCTCGGTGCGCTCGTCCCGCGGGGGACCGGCGCGGCGACCGCGGGGGCGGGGCGCGGATTCGTCGGCCGAGGCGGCGCTCACCGGGGTGGGCGCGGCCCCGGGCGACGGGACAGGGGCAGAGGGGGAGGATGCACGCGACGGGGAGGGCGCAGGGGCAGGGCCGGTGTTCGCCGAGGCTGCGGACGCTGCGGATCCGGCGGATCCCGCAGAGGCAGCAGATCCCGCGGATCCCGCCGAGGCGGCCGATCCGGCGGAGGAGGGGCCGATCCAGCGGCGTGCTGTGCTCGCGTCGAAGCCGCCGGAGCGCTCACGATCCCGGCCCGCGCCCGAGGTCTGGGCGGGGCCGCTGTCGGTCTGCTCGTCAGCGCGCCGACCCACATGAGGGCGACGCGAACGGCGACCAGGTGTCTGGTCCGTCATGGCGCACATCCTACGGATGTCCCCTCCGGGCTTGTTCCTCCGCCCGTGCCGGGCGTGTGAAGAAAGGGCGCAGGTGCTGCGTCGGGGCCCAGGGACCCCCGCGAGCCCGCCGAGAAACGGGAGAAATCGGATCATATCCCCCTCGTGGGGGCACCGGAGCGGCGTGTCCGAGGGGATCCGTGCGTGCCCGTCGGGAGGGTCCGCGGGCGTGCGCCTCGGCGTGGCAGGTCTCACCTCGCAGGCCCTCCCGCCGTGCGCACGGTCCGTATCCTGGCGTCATGCGCCTCATCCACACCCCGCAGACCGACCTCACCTACGACGACTGCTTCTTCCTGCCCTCCCTCTCGTCGATCGGGTCGAGGTTCGAGGTGGATCTGGGGTCGGACGACGGCACGGGCACGACCATCCCGCTGGTCGCCGCGAACATGACCGCCGTCTCGGGACGCCGCATGGCCGAGACGATGGCGCGTCGCGGCGGGCTCGCCGTGCTCCCGCAGGATCTGCCCGCCGAGCGCGTCGAGGACATCGTGCGCAGCGTGAAGCGCCGCGATCCTCTCGTCGACCACGCGCTCACCCTCGAGGCGCACGGGACCATCGGCCAGGCGCGCGCCCTCATGCCCAAGCGCGCCCACGGCATCGTCGTGGTCGTGGGGGCCGACGGCCTCCCGCTCGGCGTCGTCTCCGCCGAGGAGCTCTCCGGCCGCGACGCCTTCACCGCCGTGGGCGACGTGGTCAGCACCGACGTGCTGCGCCTGAGCGCCCAGGAGGCCGCCGGCGAGCCCGCGCCCCTGCATGCGCGCATCGCCGCGACCCACCACGAGGCCGCCCTCGTGCTCGAGGACGACGGCTCCCTGCGCGGCGTGCTCACCGCGCGCGGTGTGCTGCGCTCGACCATCTACACGCCCGCCCTCGATGCCGAGGGGCGCCTGCGGATCGCCGTCGCGATCGGCATCAACGCCGACGTCGCCGCCCGCGCCCGCGCGCTCGTCGACGCCGGAGCCGACGTGCTCGTCCTGGACACGGCGCACGGCCACCAGGACCGCATGCTCGAGGCGCTGCGCGCCGCCCGCGAGGCCGTCGGCCCGCGCGGGTCGACGAGCGTGCGCATCGTCGCCGGCAACGTCGTCACCGCCGAGGCCACGCGGGACCTGATCGAGGCCGGCGCCGACATCGTCAAGGTGGGCGTCGGTCCGGGCGCCATGTGCACGACCCGGATGATGACGGGCGTCGGCCGCCCACAGTTCTCCGCGGTCCTCGAGTGCGCGAGCGCCGCCCGCGAGCTCGGCGCGCGGATCTGGGCCGACGGCGGGGTGCGCCACCCGCGCGACGTCGCCCTCGCGCTCGCCGCGGGCGCGTCCAACGTGATGGTCGGTTCGTGGTTCGCCGGCACCTTCGAATCGCCCGGCGATCTCCACGTCGACGAGCGGGGCCGCGCGTACAAGGAGAGCTTCGGCATGGCCTCCAAGCGCGCCGTCAGCTCGCGCACGGCGGCCGAGGACGCCTTCGCACGCGCCCGGAAGTCCCTGTTCGAGGAGGGCATCTCCTCCTCCCGCATGTACCTGGCCGACGGTGCGGGCAGCGTCGAGGACCTGCTCGACGAGATCACCGCGGGCGTGCGCTCCTCGTGCACCTACGCGGGCGCGGGCGACCTCGAGGCGTTCCGCGAGCGGGCCGTCGTCGGCCTGCAGAGCGCGAGCGGCTACGCCGAGGGCAAGCCGCTCGCCCAGTCCTGGAGCTGACCTCGGCGCGCGCCGCCGTCGTCCGTGCGCAGGACCACCGGTTACGCTCGGGGCATGACGACTCTCGTGATCGGTGGTGCCGGGTACATCGGGTCGCACGTGGTGCGACTCCTGCTGGAGAAGGGCGAGCAGGTGGTCGTGGTCGACGACCTCTCCACGGGCTTCCGCTCGCGCACGGAGGGCGCCGACCTCGTCGAGCTCGACGTGACGAGCAAGGATGCCGTGGACCGCCTCGCCTTCCACCTCACCAGCTCCGGCGCGGACTCCGTGATCCACTTCGCCGCCCACAAGCAGGTCGGCGAGTCCGTCGCGAACCCGGAGATGTACTGGCACGACAACGTGGGCGGGCTCGCCAACGTGCTCGCCGCCTGCGCGAAGGCCAAGGTGCGCGACGTCGTGTTCTCCTCCTCCGCGGCCGTCTACGGCATGCCCGACGTGTACTCCGTGACCGAGGATCTCGAGCCGCGGCCCATCAACCCCTACGGCGCCACGAAGTACGTGGGGGAGTGGATGCTGGCCGACGCCGAGCGCGCCCACGACATGCGCACCGTCGCACTGCGCTACTTCAACGTCGCGGGTGCCGGCTGGCCCGAGCTCGCCGACACCCTGGTGATGAACCTGGTGCCGATCATCCTGGACGCTCTGGACCGCGGGGACGTGCCGACGGTGTTCGGCGACGACTACGACACCCCCGACGGCACCTGCATCCGCGACTACGTGCACGTCCTGGACCTCGCCGAGGCGCACGTCGCCGCGCTCGACTACCTCCGCGGCGACGACCGTCCGCACCACGTGTTCAACGTCGGCACCGGCACGGGCTCGAGCGTCCTCGAGGTGATCGACGCGATCGCGAAGGTCAAGGGCATCGAGATCGAGCCGCGCCTCGGCGAGCGCCGCCCCGGCGATCCGGCGCGCCTCATCTGCTCGACCGACCGCATCCGCGAGACGCTCAGCTGGAAGAGCGAGAAGTCGCTCGAGGACATCGTGCGCTCGGCCGTCGAGGCCCGCGACGCCGCGAACGGCGCGGACGCCGCCGGGTCCTCCTCGGAGGGCTGAGCCCGGGAGAGCTGAGCTCGGCAGGACCGGGCCGGCGCTCACGCAGACGAACGAGGCCGCATTCCCGCTCGGGGGATGCGGCCTCCGTCGTGCGCGGCCGGTCGCGCCTCAGGTGCCGCCCCTCAGGCGCCGCGCCTCAGGTGAGGTAGCGGTAGATCGGGTCGTCGGGGTCGATGCGCTCGATCTGCATGTTCGAGGCGGCCATCCGCGAGAGCAGGGGCTCGAAGTTCTCCTTCGCGCCGAGCTCGATCCCGACGAGCGCGGGCCCCTCCTCCCGGTTGTTGCGCTTGATGTAGTCGAACAGGACGATGTCGTCGTCCTGCCCGAGCACCTGGTCCAGGAAGCGCCGCAGCGCTCCCGGCTCCTGCGCGAAGGTGACCAGGAAGTAGTGCTTGAGGCCCTCGTGGACGAGGGAGCGCTCGACGACCTCGTTGTAGCGCGAGACGTCGTTGTTCCCTCCGGAGACGACGACCAGGATGCCGTCGCCCGAGTCGCCCTGCGCGCTCGGGGCGTCGTGCGCCTCGGTGCCGATCGCCTCGGCCTCGTCGGCGCCGTCGGGCCGCACGAGACCCGTCGCCACGGCCGCCGCGGCCAGCGCGCCCGCGGGCTCGGCGATGATCCCATCGGTCTGGTAGAGCGCGAGCATCTCGGTGCACACGGCGCCCTCGTCCACCGCGACGAGGTCCGGCCCGATGGCCTGGGCCGCGCGCAGGGTCTCCGCGCCCACGCGGCGCACGGCCGCGCCGTCCACGAAGCGGTCCAGATCGTGCAGGGTCACGGGACCGCCATGGCGCAGGGCCGCCGCCATCGAGACCGCGCCCGCGGGCTCGACCGCGACCACGCGCACCGAGGGCTCGCGCTCCCGCAGCCAGGTGCCGCACCCGCCCAGCAGCCCGCCGCCGCCCACGGGCAGCACGACGGTGGAGATGTCCTGGCCGTGGTTCTCGCGGATGTCGATGAGCGCCTCGAGGGCGACGGTGCCCTGGCCCGCCATGATCTGGGGGTGGTCGAAGGGCGGGACCATGGTGGCGCCCGTGCGCCGGGCGTCGTCGGCCGCGGCCTCGGCGGCGTCGTCGAAGGTGTCGCCGATGAGGATCAGCTCGACCCGGTCGCCTCCGAGCGTCGTGATGCGATCGCGCTTCTGGCGGGGCGTGGTGCCGGGGACGTAGATGCGGCCGTCGATGCCGAGGGCCTGGCACGCGTAGGCGACGCCCTGGGCGTGGTTGCCGGCGCTCGCGGCGACCACGCCCGCGGTGCGGGACGGACCGTCCAGGGAGTCCATGAACAGGTAGGCGCCGCGCAGCTTGTAGGAGCGCACCACCTGGAGGTCCTCCCGCTTGAGCCAGACCGGTACGCCCGCGATCGCGCTCAGCCGCTCGCTCAGGTGCACGGGGGTGCGGCGCACGATGCCGTCCAGGCGCGCGGCGGCGGACTCGACGTCCTCGGCGGCGAGGACGGGCTGGGGCGTGTCAGTGGCGGACATGGGGTCTCCGGAAGGGGTCGACGACGGACGGGCGGGAGGGGCCGGAGTCGTCGTGCTGCCGCCCGCACGGGGCGCGCGGGGTGCGGCGCGCCGGCGGATCGGGCTCGGGACGACGAGGATCCTTGCCCCTGCACGGACAGTACGCAGATCTGCGCGAGGGTGCACTCCCGGTCGTCAGGCGGTCACGGGGTGCGGCGCTGGGGAGCCCCGGGGCGACCGGGCACAGGGCGCCCCGGCGGGCGATGGCGGGCCGGGCGCACGGGGGAGGGGCGCGCGAGCAGGCGCTCGACGTCGTCGAAGACCACCTGGGGGTCCGTCTCCAGCAGCAGTGGCATCCCGGAGACCACGGGGATGCGCAGGCTCTGCGGGATCTCGACGGTCGCGATGATGAGGTCGGCGTGGAAGTCCTGGGAGAGCATGTCCATCACCGTGGTGGGCAGGACGTGCGCCTGGATGCCCCGGTGCGCGAGGTGCTCGCGGACCTGGCGGGCCAGATGTGCGGAGGCGGTGACGCCGGAACCGCTGACGACTGCGATGGTGCGCACGGACGCTCCCTTCCTTCGAACCCGGGCCCGCGGTCCGGGCGGCGCCGGACCCCGCGCCGTGTGGCGCAGGTCACCATCCTGGCACGCGCGAGGCCCGACGACCAGAGGGTCCGAGGGGTGGACCCGCCCGTCGTCCCGGATCCCTCGTCCTGGCACGGGCTCGGGACGGGGCCGGGCCCGGACCTCGCGGACGCAGGACGCGCCGCGGCCCCGGACGGGATCCGTCCGGGGCCGCGGCGATGACCTCCCGCCCCGCAGGGCGCGACGGTCGGTCGATCAACGATCGATCAGGAGGCGAGGACCTCGTCGAGGATTGATTCGGCCTTGGTCTCGTCGGTCTTCTCCGCGAGCGCGAGCTCGGAGACCAGGATCTGCCGCGCCTTGGCGAGCATCCGCTTCTCCCCGGCCGAGAGGCCGCGGTCCTGATCGCGACGCCAGAGGTCGCGCACGACCTCGGCGACCTTCTTGACATCCCCCGAGGCGAGCTTCTCGACGTTCGCCTTGTAGCGGCGGGACCAGTTGGTGGGCTCCTCCGTGTACGGCTGGCGCAGCACGTCGAAGACCTCCTCGAGTCCCTCCTTGTCCACCACGTCGCGGACGCCGACCAGGTCGACGTTGTCGGCCGGCACCTCGATGGTGAGATCCCCCTGGGCCACCTTCAGCTTGAGATAGGTGCGCTCCTCGCCCTTGATGGTGCGGCTCTTGACCTCCTCGATCAGCGCTGCTCCGTGGTGCGGGTAGACGACGGTCTCGCCGACGGCAAAGTTCATGTGTATGGCCCCTTTCCTGCCTATGAGTCTATCACGGGAGCGTCTGATACAATTCGCCGCCGCTCGACGGAAGCGCAGGTCGGAGCGGGTGCGAGTCGCAGGCCGACACGTCGGCCGAGCCCGCGGACCGGGGTGCCTCCCGCATGCCCGGGATCACGCGCCCGCGGGGCTCGTCGTGCCCGGTGACAGGCCCGAGGTGCGCTACCCTGGACCGGTACGGCGTCGCCCTCCGGCGCGGCGTCCCCGATCCCTTTTCCCGTCCGGTCGCCCCTCCGGACGGACATGAACAGGAGTCCCCGTGAAGTCCCTGCGTCGCACCCGCCTCGCCCTCACCGTCGCCGCCGTGGCGCTGTCCGTCGGCGCGACCGGCTGCAGCTACATGAACCCGGTGCAGACGCACGACTTCTACCAGGCGGCCGACGGCACCAACGTCAGCCTCCAGGACTCCTCGAAGAACTTCACCTTCGGCGTGCGCAACGCGATCGTCATCGTGGACGACTCCCAGCGCGGCGAGCTCCTCGCCTCGGTCGTCAACTACACCGACGAGGACGCGACCGTGACGCTCGAGGGCACCTACGAGGGCGCGGTCGTCTTCTCGCAGCGCGTGAAGGTCGCCGCGAACACCACGGTCCAGATCGAGCCCAAGAGCCTCCAGAAGGATCAGGACCCCGAGGAGTCCTCGCCCGCAGAGGTGGGCGTGGACGACTTCCCCGTCGCCGCGGGCAAGACCATGGAGCTGACGATGAGCGTCGACGGCCAGAAGCGCACCGAGACGATGCCGGTCACCGACACGAGCCTCGCGTACTACAAGAGCTCCGGCAGCTCGGCGTCCGACGGCGGCGCCTCGGACGGCGGCTCGTCCGACGGAGGCTCCTCGGACGGCGGCTCGGGCTCCGGCGAGGGCTGACCCGGCCCGCGCGCCGCGCCACCCAGCAGACAGACGGATCGGGGCGCCCACCTCCTGGTGGGCGCCCCGATCCATGTGCGGGGGAGGCTCGCTGAGCGCTCCGGGGCTCAGCGCTCGAGGGCCTCGAACTTGTAGCCCAGGCCCCTTACCGTCACCAGGTGCACGGGGTTCTTCGGGTCGGGCTCGATCTTCGCGCGCAGGCGCTTGACGTGGACATCGAGGGTCTTCGTGTCGCCCACGTAGTTCGCGCCCCACACCCGGTCGATGAGCTGTCCGCGGGTGAGCACGCGGTCCACGTTGCGCAGCAGCAGCTCGAGCAGCTCGAACTCCTTGAGGGGCAGCGAGACGTCCTCGCCGCGCACCGTCACCACATGGCGCTCGACATCCATCTCGATGCCGCCCGCGCGCAGGGTCACGTCCTCCTCGTCCTCGCCGGTGTCCTGACCGCGGCGCAGCACGGCCTTGATGCGGGCCAGCAGCTCGCGCGAGGAGTAGGGCTTGGTGACGTAGTCGTCGGCCCCGAGCTCGAGCCCGAGGACCTTGTCGAACTCGTCGTCCTTGGCCGTGAGCATGATGACCGGGACGCTCGAGGTGCGGCGGATCTCGCGGCACACCTCGGTGCCGCCGATGCCGGGGAGCATGAGGTCCAGCAGGACGAGGTCCGCGCCGTGGGTCGAGAAGATCCGCAGCGCCTCGTTGCCGGTGCCGGCGACGGCGACCTCGTACCCCTCCTTGCGCAGGGAGTAGGCGAGGGGGTCGGAGAACGACTCCTCGTCCTCGACGATCAGGATCCGCGTCATCGGCGTCCTCTCTCTCGTGCGGCGGCGCCGCGCTGGATGGATGATACAGAGGCTGACGCGTCGGCGGGGCCGACGACGTCCGGAGCGGCGTGGAGGATCAGGTCTCCTCCGCCGCAGGTCTGCCGCCCTGGCCCACCGTGACCGCGTCGGTGCGTCCCATCTCGGGGATGCGCAGCACGAACGTGGATCCCTGGCCCTCCATCGACCAGGCGGTGACCTCGCCCCCGTGGTCGGTGGCGATGTGTTTGACGATCGCGAGGCCCAGGCCCGTGCCGCCCGTGGAGCGGGAGCGGGCGCGGTCCACGCGGAAGAAGCGCTCGAAGACCCTCTCGAGGTCCTCCTTGGAGATGCCGATGCCCTGGTCCTTCACGGCGATCTCGACCATGCCGCTGTCGCGGCGCACCGAGACGCCCACACGGGTCCCCTCGGGCGAGTAGGCGATCGCGTTGGAGATCAGGTTCGACAGCGCCGTGGTGAGCATCGTCGTGGAGCCGTAGACCTGCAGGCCGGAGGACGCGCCGCCGCTGAGCTCGATGTCGGAGCCGAGGGCGAGGTTGCGGTTGGCGCTGAGCGCCTCCTCGACCACGTCGTCCACGTCCACGGCGCTCGCGTCGGGCAGCGCGGAGGCGCCCTGGACGCGCGAGAGCTCGATGATCTCCTGCACGAGGTGGGAGAGGCGCTGGGACTCGGTCTGCATGCGCTGGGCGAAGCGGCGCACGGCCTCGGGGTCGTCGGCGGCGTCCTCCATCGTCTCCGCCAGCAGCGTGATCGCGCCGACGGGCGTCTTCAGCTCGTGGGAGACGTTGGCGACGAAGTCGCGGCGGGTCTCCTCGACGCGCACCGCGCGGGTGCGGTCCTCGGCGAGCAGCAGCACGCCGTGGGAGCCGAGGGTCCCCAGCCGCACGTCGATCACGGACTCGGAGTCCTCCGGGCCCTGCCGACGGATCGTGAGGCGCTCGTCGCGGTAGCCGCCGTTGCGGGCCACGTCCGCCGCGAGCTCGACGAGCTCCTGGTTCGCCAGGCGCGGGTAGTCGCCGCTGCTCGCGCGCACGATCCCGTACGAGTAGGCCAGCGGCGAGACCCGCAGCACGTCGCCGCCCGCATCGAGCACCACGTATGCCGTGGAGAGGATCGCGAGGACCTCGGAGGCGGACTGGGGGACGACCGCCGCCCCCGTGGGCGAGGGGGTCTGCGAGGGCCGGTCCTGGCGCACGAGCGACAGCGTCGCCGCACAGCCGATCACGAGGCCGATGGCCCCGGCGAGGACGAGGAGGACGGACGCAGGCACGCCCCCATCGTAGAGGCAGGTGAACGGCGCCGAATCACCGCGGCAGGAGTCGGGGCGGGCGGGTCGGCAGGAGTTCACGAAGCCGTGCCCTCGCGTTCACATAGGGTTGCGACCATCGGACGTCAGCACGCACGCGTCCCGGCGGCACGACCGCCGGGACGGCCGCGACGGCCGGACGGCCACGACGGGGATACGGCCACCACGGCCATGAGGAGAAGAGGGGCACATGCGCGAGGCCTACAGGAGCGACCTGCGACACCTGGTCGAGGATCTGGTCGACATGCTCGACCTGGTCCGGTCGGGGCTCGCGGACGCCTCGACGGCGCTGCTCGAGGGGGATCTCGCCCTGGCGGAGAGGGTGATCGCCGCCGATTCGCACATCGACGACGATCAGATGCAGATCGACGAGAAGATGATCGAGCTGCTCGCACGGCAGGGACCCGTCGCGAGCGACCTGCGCCTGCTGGTCGCCGGACTCCGGATGAGCTCGACCATCGAGCGGATGGGCGACCTCTCCGCGCACATCGCGATCGTCGCCCGCCGCAGCCACCCGCAGCTGGGCGTGCCCGAGCGCCATCGCGAGGAGTTCCAGCGCCTGGGCGAGCTCGCCCTCGGTGCCGTGACCTCGAGCGCGAAGGTCATCAGCGACAACGATCTGGCGCTGGCCGCGCAGGTCGAGAAGGACGACGACGAGCTCGACTCCCTGCAGTCCGAGATCTACCGCTCGATCGCCCGCAACGACGACTACTCGAGCGCCGAGGTCATGAACCTGACCCTGCTCGCCCGCTACTACGAGCGCATCGGGGACCACGCCGTCTCGCTCGTGCGCCGTGTGGGCTTCCTGGTCACCGGCGACACCCTCGACTCGCGGGGCGCGCTGGGGGATCCCGACGAGGAGTGAGAGCGCGCGCCGGCGAGGCGCACAGCATGCAGAACGGGGCCCCGACCGATCCGGTCGGGGCCCCGTTCTGCATGTCGCGGCGGCTCGGGCCGCGGTGGCAGGCGCCGCGGGGGAGATCAGCCGCGCACCCGATCAGCCGCGGTTCGCGCGCGGGCGGCGCTCGGTGATCTTGCGCGCCCCCACCTCGGTGCCGTTGCGGGCGGCCTGACGGATCGCCTGCAGGACGACCCCCGTCAGCAGGGTCCACACGATGATCTGCCAAGCGGGACGCTCGTTCTCGGGGTCCGTGATCGCCTTGACCTCCTGCTTGGAGGCGCCGGACTTCTTGGCCTCCTTGCGGGCGGCCTTCGTCTCCTTGGCGGAGCGCTTGATGTTCTTGTTCGTGGGGGCGTCGTCGTCGACGACGGCGTTCCACACCGCGGTGATCACCTTCTGGCCGACGATGCCGGCGGCGATCGAGGCACCGGTCATCGCGATCTTCACCAATGGGTTGGGCACGTGAGCCTCCTGCTCGGTGTGGGGTCGATGTCGGGGACGGTCCGATGGTACCTGCGCGACCTCGGTGCTCGCCCCGGCGCCCGCCCGGGAACCCGGCTCGCTCCTAGTACTCGCCCTCGTGGTCGGCGAAGTACTCGTCCATGGTGTCGTCCTTCAGGGCGGTGCGCAGGGCCTTGGTGTCCTCGTCCTCGGTGGCCACGACGCTCGCGCCGCCCGAGGTGGTGTACGGATCGCCGTGCGGGACGCCCAGGTAGTGGATGTCGTCGCCGCGGATGCCGCGCATGGAGAGCCCCAGGCTCACCAGGGCGCTGCCGCTGAGGTCGTCGTCCGTGGTGAGGTACGGCGAGATCACGTCGACGGTCTCGGAGATCTTCGAGGGGCTCGACAGCGTGTCCCGGCTCAGCAGCTCGGAGACGATGCCCTGCAGCAGCGCCTGCTGGTTGCGGTTGCGCTGGAAGTCGCCGTCGGAGAACGCCTTGCGCTGTCGCACGAAGGTCAGGGCGGTCTCGCCGTCCATGTGCATCGAGCCCTGGGTGAAGGTGGTGCCGTCGGCCGTGAAGTCCTGGCTGACCTGCACGTCGACGCCGCCGAGCGCGTCGACCAGCCCCTGGATGCCCTCGAAGTCGATGAGGGCCGCATGGTCGATGCGGGTGCCCGTGAAGTCCTCGACGGTGCTCACCGCGAGCGGCACCCCGCCGAAGGCGAGCGCCGCGTTGACGCGGTCCTTGCCGTGGCCGGGGATGTCCACGTACAGGTCGCGCGGGAACGACATCACGTAGGCGCCGCTGTGGTCCTCGGGGATGTGCACGAGCATCATCACGTCCGAGCGCTGCCCCGAGACATGCTCGGCGGCGGCGTCCTCCGCATTGCGCTTGTCGGAGCCCAGCAGCAGGATGTTCTCCCCGCCGGCGTCCTCGGGCCGGTCGCCGTCGGAGGCGCCGCGGTCGATGCTCACCGTGGTGCGCTTCTCGTAGGAGCCGTTGAGCGAGGCGAGGTAGCGGCCCGCGATGATGCCGACCACGGCGATCAGCACCACCAGGATCAGCAGGATGATCAGCAGCGCGCGTCGCCTGCGGCGGCGGGGCGGGCGCGCGTCTCCGTCCTGCTCCCAGTCGCCGGGCAGGTCGATGTCGGGCTCGCTCATGGGGAGGTCCTCCGGGGTCGGGCCGACGGGCGGCGGGGGAGCGGGATCGGGCCCGCGCTGCGTGCGCGGGACGAGGGTGCGAGGAGGAGCCGACGGGGTCGGTCCTGCGTCCGCGGGGCGGGATCAGGCACCCGACGCGGGCGCTTCCGGGTCAGGGTAGCCCGGCTCCGGGCGCGATCCGCGGACCTCGTACGCGAGATCCCAGACCAGGCGGCCCGCATCGAGCGCCTTGCGCTCGAAGCTCGTGAGCACGCGGCCCTCGAACCGCGGCGCCCAGCCCCGCTCCGGAGTCTCCTCGGGCACGGTGTCGCTGGGCTCGCCGGCGGGCCGCGGGCCGCCCGGGTGCAGGGATCCCAGGCGCGGGTCCGCGTCGAGGACCGTGCGCATGTGCACGGCGTACTCGGCCCAGTCCGTCGCCAGGCGCAGCACGCCGTCCTCGGCCATCAGAGGGAGCACGGCGTCCAGCAGGGGCGGGTTGACCAGGCGCCGCTTGTGGTGGCGGGACTTGTGCCAGGGATCGGGGAAGAAGATCCAGAGCTCCCGGATCGAACCGGCGGGCAGCAGCGTGGGCAGGGAGTGCAGCGCGTCCAGCGGGACGAGGCGCACGTTGCCCGGCGAGCCCGCGCGCTCGATGCGGTCCAGGGACTGCGCGATGCCGGGCAGGTAGACCTCGAACGCCAGGTGGTCGCGCTCCGGATGCGCGGCGGCCGCCGCGGCGATGTTCTCGCCCTGGCCGCTGCCGATCTCGACGACGAGCGGGACGGTCCCGGCCCGGTCGCGGCCGAAGACCTCGCGGGGGTCGAGGCGCGCACCGGGAGCGGGGATCGTGTCGCGCTCGCCGCGGGGCACGTCCAGGACGAAGTCGTCGGCGAGGCGGTCCCAGGCCTCCTGTCGGCTGCGGGAGAGCCGCGTCCCGCGGCGCACGAAGGAGACGACGTCGCGGCGCGGACGGTCGGACGGGGCGGTCTCGGGCACCATCGCGCTCAGCGGACGCGCTTGAGGTCGTCGCCGTCGACCTCCACGGTGACCTCCGGCAGCGGATCGGCGGCGGGTCCGCGCAGCACGTCGCCGGAGGAGGCGTCGAAGCGCGACCCGTGGCAGGGGCAGTCGAGCTCGGCGCCGTCGTGGCCGACGGCCAGTGCGCAGCCCTGGTGGGTGCAGTAGCCGGACAGCGCCGTGACGTCGCTGCCCGAGCCGCGCACGATCGCGACGTAGGGCTCCTGGCCCCCGAAGTTCACGAGCGTGGTCGCGTTCTCGGGGATCTCGGAGAGCGCGACCGCATCGTCGGAGGCCTGCACCGGGTCCGCATTGCCGAAGCCCTCGTCATCCGGTCCGCACGCGGCGAGGCCGGCCGTGGCGGAGGAGCCGAGGGCGAGCGCGCCCAGGGCGCGGCGACGGGAGAGGCAGGGGCGGCGATCCATGTCCGCCAGGATACTCAGCGGGCCGGTGCGGGGCGGGGATCAGACCTCGTCGGCCGCGAGCTGTCGCGGATCCCACGTCAGCAGGCCGCGGGCGCGCCAGCCGCGCGCGGTGACGGCGTCGAGCGCCTCACGGCGGGCAGTGGGGGAGAGGCGATCGAGGTAGAGCGTGCCGTCGAGGTGATCGGTCTCGTGCTGGAGGCAGCGCGCGAGGACGCCGCCCTCGTCGCTCACCTCGACCGGCTCCCCCTCCAGATCGATGCCGGTGACGCGGGCGCCCGTGAAGCGGGCCGTCGGCCAGCCCAGTCCGGGGACGGACAGGCAGCCCTCGATCGACTCCTCGTCCAGCACCAGCTTCCCGAAGCGCTCGAGACGCGGGTTGACGACCACGCCGCGGCGCTCGACGCCCGCGGCGTCCTCGCACGCGTAGACGAAGATCCGCCAGCGCGCCCCGACCTGGGTCGCGGCGAGGCCCGCGCCGTCGGCCGCGTCGTTGGTCTCGAACATGTCGGCGACCAGGGTGCGGATGTCCTCGGTGACCTCGCGGACCCGTCGGGTGGGTCGTTCGAGGGCGCGATGGCCGAGGATCGTGATGGGGCGGACGGTCACGGACGGTCTCCTGAAGGGTCTGCGGGGGAATCGGTGGGGGACGGGGGCTGGGATGCGTCCGCGGGCGCGGTCTCGGTGGCGGACCCTGAGGCGGCCCCTGAGGCGGAGGGCGCGCTCGGGCGCGTCGGGGTGTGCTCGGCGGGCGTCGGGGCGAGCGCCGCCGGGCGCGCGATCACGGGGACGGGCTGCTCGGGCCCCGTGTGCACGGCGCTGCGGCGGGGAGGGTTGATCGCGAAGGGGCTGCGGGCGTCCACGATCGCGACGCTGCGGGGCGCACGCAGCGGCTCCCCGCTGTTCGCGGACTCGCTGACCCGCCGGCCCACCTCCTCGTTGTGGTCCGCGACCCCGGCGAGGAACTCGAGGGAGTGGGAGGCGTGGGTCTCCAGCGCCAGGTGGTGCCAGGCCGGCAGCCCGGAGGCGATCTGGCGGGCGCGCAGCAGCTCGGCGTCCAGGGCCGCGCCGGCGACGATCACGATGTTCGCCAGCCACAGCAGCAGCAGGATCCCGATCGCGCCGTTCAGCGCGGGCAGCAGGTCGGAGATCCGGGTGAGCTCCCCGGTGAGCCGCCCCAGCAGCTGGGCGGCGCCGAACAGGAGCAGCACCGAGAGGGTCGAGCCGACCGTCATCACCCGGTACCGCGGGAGCTTCACGTTGGGGAACAGGTAGTAGGCCAGCGAGACCGCGACGATGAGGATCGCCAGCAGGATCGGCCACTTCACGACGTTCCAGACGTCGAAGGCGATGCGGGGGATGCCCACGAGCTCGCCGACGCGCTGGGTGGCCTCGCTGCCCACGGTGACCACGCCCGCGATCATCAGCACCATCACCACGGCCAGCACGGTCTCCCCGAACACGATCGTGCGGAACCACAGGAACGGGCGTCCCTCGCGGGTGTCGTAGACGTGGTGCAGGGCGCGATGGAAGGCGGCCATCCCGTTGGAGGCCGAGAGCAGCGCGCCCAGCGTGCCCAGGATCAGTCCCAGCACGCCGCCGCGCGTCGTCGACAGCGCCAGCAGAGCGCGCTCGTAGGGGTCCGGATCGACGCTCGGGAACACCTCGGTGACCAGATCGCCGAGGGTGTCGACCGTGCGCTCCTGGATGCCCAGCATGGAGACCATGGAGATCATGGCGATCGCCGCCGGCAGCACCGAGAGCAGCATGTAGAAGGTCATGGTCCCGGCGACGTCCCACACCTGGATGTCGATCAGGCGGATCCGCACGCGGTCCAGCACGTGCCAGATGCTCAGCCGCGGCCGGTCGATCGTGACCTCCCGACGCGCCCTGCCCCTCACCGCCGCGGGCCGACGGGGTGCGCGCCCCGGGCCCGCGCGGGAGAGCTCATGCCCGCGCCTCCTGCTCCTCGTGCCGGCCGTCCGGATCCTCGGTGACCACGGGGAACTCCCACGGGGAGTCCGGGTCCGCCGGGACCGAGGAGGTGAGGATGGAGCCGTCGGCCCGCCGGTCCCCGAGGCCCACGGGCTCGCTGAGATCGGTGTCGTCGAGCCGCGGGCCCTGGTCCTCGAGGTCGACGCCCGCGCCCACGGCCGTGATCCGCACGCTCTGCCCGCGCACGGAGACCTCGATCTCGGGGCCGTCCTCGAGCGTGAACTCGATGCGCTTCTGGGTCACCCGCGTGCTGACGCGCGATCCGCGCACGGTGAGCGGGAAGACGAGCTCGGGCCAGGAGACGGGCAGACGCGGGTCGAAGCTGATGGCGCCGTCGTCCTGGCGCATGCCCCCGAAGCCGTGCACGAGCGCGTTCCAGACGCCGCCCGCGGAGGCGATGTGGACGCCGTCCGCCGTGTTCCCGTGCAGATTCGCGAGATCCGCGAACAGTCCCGCGTGGAAGTAGTCGAGGGCCGCGCGGTGGTGGCCCACCTCCGAGGCGACGATCGACTGCACGACCGAGGACAGGCTCGAGTCGCCGGTGGTGATCGGGTCGTAGTACTCGAAGTCGGCGCGCTTCTCCTCGAGCGTGAACTCGCTGCCGCGCAGGAACAGCGCGAGCACCACGTCGGCCTGCTTGAGCACCTGGAAGCGGTAGATCACCAGCGGATGGAAGTGCAGCAGCAGCGGCAGCGCCTCCGGCGGGGTGGCAGGGAGGTCCCAGACCTCCTTGTCGAGGAAGGAGTCGTCCTGCGGATGGATGCCGAAGGCCTCGTCGCGGCCGACGTGCATGCCCTCGGCGCACGCCTCCCACTGCGCGGGCTCGGCGTCGTCGAGATCGATCTTCGCGGCCAGGTGCTCGTACTCGACCGGGTTGCGCTCGCGCAGGGAGCGCACCGCCTCGGCCGCACGGCGCAGGTTGAAGCGCGCCATCACGTTGGTGAACATGTTGTTGTTCACCACGGTCGTGTACTCGTCCGGGCCGGTCACCCCGTGGATGTGGAACTCGTGGCGGTCGTCGCCGTGGCTGCGCCAGAAGCCGAGGTCCGCCCACATGCGGGCGGTCTCGGCGAGCACCTCGATGCCCTCGCGGTCGTAGAACTCGAGGTCGCCGGTGACGTCCGCGTACTGGGCGAGGGAATGGGCGACGTCCGCGTCGATGTGGTACTGCGCGGTGCCCGCCGCGTAGTACGCGGAGGCCTCGTCGCCGTTGATCGTGCGCCAGGGGAAGAGGGCGCCGCGCTGGTTGAGCTCGCGCGCCCGCTCGCGAGCCTTGTCCAGCAGGTCCACGCGGAAGCGCAGCGCGTTGCGCGCCCAGCGCGGCGAGGTGAACGTCAGGAACGGCACGACGTACACATCGGTGTCCCAGAAGTAGTGGCCCTCGTAGCCGGAGCCGGTGACGCCCTTCGCGCCCACGCCCAGGCCGTCGGCCCGGGCCGTGGCCTGGGCGAGCTGGAACAGGCACCAGCGCACGGCCTGCTGCTCGACGGGGTGGCCGGGGATGCGCACGTCGGTGCGGCCCCAGAAGTCCTCGAGGAACGAGCGCTGCTCGGCCTCGAAGTGCGCGAGGCCGTCCTGGCGGACCCGGTCCAGGGTGCGTCGGCAGCGGTCGAACAGCTCGCGCACCGGCAGGAACGCCGAGGAGTGGTAGGAGACGGCCTTGGTGATGCGCAGGGTGGAGCCCGGCACCATCTGGGTGCGGAAGACGTGCTTGCCCTGGTCGGGCTCGGTGGAGACCAGCTGCTCGACCTCGAGGTCCGAGTACACGCTGTGGTCCGCGCCGATCGCGAGCGACATGTCGGAGTCCGCGGTGCGGTAGCCCAGCAGCATCCGGCGCTCGCTGTGCCAGTCCTGGTGGGGGATCAGCACGCGGTGGTCGAAGGTCGTGGTCCGTCGCGGGTCGTCCTTCTGCGCGGTGCGGCCGTGGACGCCGAAGTCGTCGCTGCCGTCCTGGCGGTTGATGACCTGCGAGGAGACGGCGACCGGCGCGCTGCCGTCGAGCATCTCGAGCTCCATCGTCATCTGCGCGAGATGGCGGTGGGTGAAGGAGATCATGCGGCTCGTGCGCACGCGGATGCGCTTGCCCGCGGGCGTGCGCCAGATCAGGTCGCGGCGCAGGACGCCCTCGCGGAAGTCGATCGCGCGCTCGTAGGTCTCGAGCTCCGCGGTGTCCACGAGCAGCGGCTCGTCGTCCACGTACAGCTTCATGACGGTCGAGTCCGGCACGTTGACGATGGTCTGGCCGGTGCGGGCGAAGCCGAAGGCGGACTCGGCGTGGTTGATCTGCCAGGTCTCGTGGAAGCCGTTGATGAAGGTGCCGTGGGCGTGGACCGGCCGACCCTCCTCGGGGGTGCCGCGCATGCCCAGGTAGCCGTTGGCGACGGTGAAGAGGGTCTCGAGCTGGCCGAGGTCGCCGCCGGGACGCGACTCCACGAGCCGCCACTCGTCCACGGGCAGGTGCTGGCGGTCCACGGGGTCGCCGGTGATCACGTCGCGGGGGTTCATGCGCGCTCCTCGCTGGGGATGAGTCGGTCCAGGTCCTCGACCAC
This sequence comes from Brachybacterium kimchii, assembly GCF_023373525.1. Lineage (NCBI taxonomy): Bacteria > Bacillati > Actinomycetota > Actinomycetes > Micrococcales > Dermabacteraceae > Brachybacterium > Brachybacterium kimchii. The sequence goes on along the minus strand of NZ_CP097218.1, from coordinate 1,891,706 downwards.
GAGGTCGGCCCCGGCGGAGGCGAGGGCCTCGCGGCCGGCGCCGCGGTCCACGCCGACGACCGCTCCGAAGCCGCCCGCGGAGCCCGCCCGCACGCCCGAGACGGCGTCCTCGTAGACGACCGCGCTCCCCGGCTCGACGCCCAGGAAGCGGGCGGCGTGGACGAAGGTGTCCGGGGCGGGCTTGCCCGGCAACCCCTCCTGCTCGGCGACGTTCCCGTCGACCACGATCTCGAAGCGCTCGCGCAGGCCGGCGCCTGTGAGCACCTCCTCGGCGTTGCGCGAGCTCGAGACCACCGCGAGGCGCGCGGCGGCGGGCAGCGCATCGAGATAGGCGACGGTGCCGGGGTAGGGGGCGACGCCGTCGCGGCGGATCAGCTCGAGCACGCGGGCGTTCTTGCGATTGCCCAGCCCCCGGATCGTCTCCTCGCCCTCGGCCTGGTCGGAGGGGTCGTCGGCCTCGCCCTCGGGCAGGGTGATCCCCCGCGAGGCGAGCATCTCGCGCACCCCGTCGTAGCGGGGGCGGCCGTCGACGTGCGCGAAGTAGTCGGCGTCGGTGTACGGCTCGGCGACGCCGCGCGAGGCGAGGAACTCGGAGAACATCTCGTCCCATGCGGCCATGTGGATCTCGGCCGTGGGCGTGATGACGCCGTCGAGATCGAAGAGATGGACGGGGAGGCTCTGCGGGGAGCGGCCGGGGGAGGAGGCGGGCGGCGGGCTCTGGGGCGTAGGGCTCGGATGCACGCGCTCCATGCTAGATCCACGCGCGCCGTCGACCGCGGACGGGCCGCCGCATGTCGAGGATGTGACGTGCGCGCGGCGGGTCGTGCACACCGGGCGCCGGACCCTGGCGGGTCGCCTCGCGTCCGGCGTACGATCTGGTCGCCTGCGTCACGGCAGCGCCACACCCCTCGAGCCTCTCCCCTGCAAGGAGCACGGATGACCGCTTCTGCGGCAGACCCTCTCGTCGACGCGGTCCGAAGGACCCTCGACATCGTCCCCGGAGAGGACGCGTTCGGCGTCACCTCCACCCTCTCGACGAATCTCGCACCGGCGCCCGTGCGGCTCTGGCCCCTGCTCACCGATCCCGCGCAGCTCGTGCAGTGGTACGGCCCGGTCACCGGGGACCTCCGCGAGGGCGGCAGCTTCCGGGCGCCCGCCGCGAGCGGCCGCGTGCTCGAGGTCGAGGCGCCCCATGCCCTCCACCTCACCTGGGAGTACGAGGGGCGCCAGGACGATCTGCTGCTGCGGCTGGACCCCGTGGACGACGGCTCGACCTCCCTCGAGCTCGTGCACACCACCGCCATGGACCCGGGCGTCTTCGCGCAGTTCGGGCCCGGCGCGCTCGCCGTCGGCTGGGACCTCGCCCTCCTCGGCCTCGCGGCCTTCAGTCGCGGTTGGGAGGACATGTGCGGCCGCCCCGTCCCGCTGCCCACCCCGCAGTGGCTCGCGAGCGACGAGGGCCGCGGGTTCTTGCGCGCCTGGTCGATCCGCTGGGCCGCCGCCTCGACCGCGGCGGGCACCGATCCCGACCAGGCCCGGCGGGGAGAGATCGCGACCACCGCCGCCTACGGCGGGGCGAGCCCCGCCGCCGTCTGAGCGGACGCGGCCGGCTCCGGGGCGTCCGGGTCAGGAGCGGCCGGCTCAGGAGTCGACGGCGACCGCCCGCACCCGGGCGCGCGGATCACCCGCGACGAGCGCCTGGTCCACGAGCGCCCGGGCGAGGTCCTCGCGCGGGATCGCACGGGTGCGCGGGTCCTGCGGATCGGCCGCCGCGCCGTCGGCCCGCACCAGGCGGGGCGAGCGCGTGCCGAGAAGATCGGTGAGCCGACCGGCGCGCAGCAGCGTCCAGTCCAGGCCGCTGCCCGCCACGAGCATCTCGCAGCGGCGCAGATCGCGGGCGCGCGCCGCTTGGTCCGCGGCCCCGCGCAGCTCGCGCCCGAGCTCCCCGAGCACGCGGCGCAGCGAGCGGTCCACGCGCGGGGCCGCGGGATCGCCGTGCAGGGCGAGCGAGGACGAGGCGACGAGCCGGGGGACGTGGCGTCGGCGCATCCCGCGGATCACGCTCATGACCAGGTCGACATCGTCCGCGCCGGGGCCCGCGTCCGCGGAGCGGCCTGCCGCGGCGGTGTCGGGATCGAGGGCGAGGACGACGGCGTCGGCGCCCTCGAGCGCGTCGAGCAGGCCGACCGGGTCGCCCGGGTCGATGCGCACGAGCATCTGGGCGGGGGAGATGCGCGCGAGCCGCGAGGGATCCTCGGCGGCGCTCACCACCTCGAGGGAGCGCAGCAGCGCGTCGCGGGCGACGGCCTCGCCGAGCAGCCCGTCGGCCCCGAACACCGCGATCCGAGGGTGGACGGGGGTGGGGTCGGGGCGCGCGCTGCTCATGGGACCACGGTATCCCGGAGGTGACCCGCGGGTATCCCGCCACCGGGCGCCCCGGGCCCTCCCCGTCCGCCCCGTCCTCCCGCGCGGATGGACGGTCTTTGCCCTGGCGAACGATCCGATGGGAGAGTAAGGGCGTGACATCGCGCCCCTCCTCCGCCCCCGAGAGGCTCGGAGGGGAGGACGCCCGCAGCGTGATCCGCTCCCTCGTCGGCCCGGTGTACGCACCCACCCTCATCGAGGCCTCGGGCAGCAACGCGCTGCTTCCCGTGATCCCTCTGCTCGCGCTCGCGCTGGGGTTCTCCGTGCCGATGACGGCCGCGATCACGCTGGTCTTCGGCATCGCCGCGGTCCTGGGCCCCATCCCCTCGGGTCGGCTCATGGACCGCGTGGGCGCGCAGCGGGCGCTCGTGGGCACGGGCGTGGTGCTCGTCATCACCAACCTCGTGGCGCTCGTGGTCATCGGCCGCGGACTCGCCGAGGGGCCGACCCTCGTCCACCGCGTCATGCTCGTCGTGCTGCTCGTGGTGATGGCCACGAGCTCCCAGGTGTGGGCGCTCGGGCGCCAGTCCTATCTCGGAGGGGCGCTGCCCGCGGCCGTCCGCGCGCGGGGGATGACCCTGTTCGGCGGCATGATGCGCATCGGCCAGGTCGTCGGCCCGCTGCTCGGCGCGGGCGTGACGGCGCTGGGCCACGAGAGCTGGGTCTTCGCCCTGTTCGCCGTGCTCAGCGGGGCGGCGACGATCATGGTCGCGGTGTTCATGGTGCCGGGCGAGGGCCGACGGGCGCCGCGAGCGAACGCGACAGCGGGCGGGGCCGCCGGCCGCTCCCGGGGCGCTCCGGCCCGGGCGGATGCGCCCCGACGCAGCGCCGCCCGCTCGCGCCTGACCCGCGGGGTGCTCGCCCGCATGCTCGTGGTCGGCCTGGGCATCACCCCGCTGATGATGGCGCGCGTGAACCGGCCGACGATCGTCCCGCTGCTCGGCGCCGTCCTCGGGGTCGACGCCACCACGATCTCCATCATCTTCGGCGTCTCCGCCGTCCTCGACATCGCGCTCGTGGTGCCGGCCGGCGTGCTCATGGACCGCTTCGGCCGCGCCGCCGTGGCCGTGCCGTGCTCGCTCATCATGGGCGCCGGCTTCGTGCTCATGGGGGTGCTCGCCCTGCGCGCGGGCACGACCGGCGGCTCCGTCGCCGTGCTCGCCCTGCTGATCCCGAGCCTGCTCATCTCGCTGGGCAACGGACTGGGGTCGGGCATCGTGATGACGCTCGGCATCGACGTCTCCCCGGTGCACGGACGCACCACGTACCTGGCCTGGTGGAACACCATGATCGGCGTGGGCCGGCTGACCGCCCCGCTGCTGGTCACCGTGATCACCCTGCTGGCACCGGTGGCCGCCGCAGCGATCGCGAGCGGAGTGCTCTGCCTCGGCGGCGGGGCCTGGCTCGCCCGGGTGCTGCCGCGGCACACGCCCGCCCCCGAGCCGCGACGGGGCTGAGACCGGACGACGATCGTCGGATGCGCGGGACGGCCCCCATGAGGTTCCATCGATGCATGCCGCGCACCCCGAGCACCTCGCCGTCCCCGCTCGTGCTCTTCGAGGACGTGGCCGTTCTCCAGGACGACGTGCTCATGCTCGACGACGCCACCGGGTCCGTCGACGCCCGCGGCGTGCTCGCCCTGCGCGGCCCCAACGGCGCGGGCAAGACCACGCTGCTGCGTGTACTCGCCGGCCTGCTCGCACCGACCACGGGAAGGGTGCGCATCGCGGGCCGGGCGCCCGACGACCGCGACAGGGAGTTCCGCCGCGCGCTCGCCGCCCTCATCGGCCCTCCCATGACCGCGCGCGACCTCACCATCGCCGAGCACCTGCGCTTCGTCGCCGCCACCTGGGGCAGCGGACCGCGCGCCGCGGGCGAGGCCTCCGACGCCCTGCTCGAGGAGCTCGGCATCGCCGCGCTCGCCCGCCGGTACCCGCACGAGCTCTCGAGCGGGCAGTCCCAGCTGGTCGCGATCGCCCTCACCCTCGCTCGTCCCTCCCGGGTGCTCGCCCTCGACGAGCCCGAGCAGCGCCTGGATCCCGACCGCCTGGAGCGCGTGATCGACGCCCTCGCACGGCGCGCGGAGGGCGGCGCCGCCATCGTCGTCGCGACCCACAGCCCCCGCCTCGCGGAGGCCCTCGCCACGAAGACCGTGGAGCTCGCGGGCGACGCGGAGGACGACGGCCCGGACGCCGGTGGGAGCGCGCACGACGGCGACGCGGACGGGGCGCGCTGATGGCCGACCCGGCCGCGCGGGATCCCGCCGTGCAGAACGCCGCCGCGCAGGATCTCGCCGTGCAGGACCGCGCCGCGAAGGACGCCGTCGCACGGGTCTGGGCGGCCCGGGCGAACGCCCGCGGCGCCCTCGACCTCGCCTATCTCCTGTACCTGGTCGTCATCACGATCCTCGTGATCGCCGTGCCGCTGCTGCGCGAGCTCGGCCTCCTGCTCGCCCGGCCCGACGTGCTCCCCGTGATCTCCGCCCCCGCGGCGGGCGGCCTCGTGACCGCCGGGCTGCTCCTCGCGGCAGGACTGCTCGTCCTGCTCGGGGCGAGCCGCGGGCCGGCGGTGCTGCCGCCGTTCTTCGTGGTCACCCTCGCCTCCTCGCACCGTCCGCGGCGCACCGCCCTGGTGCGGCCCTTCGCCCGCACGGGCGCGGCGCTCGCGATCGGACTGCTCGCGCTCGCCGGCGTGATCGGCTGGGTCCTCGTGCTCGGAGGGGCGACGAGCCCCGCCGGGGCCGTCGCCCTGGGGATCGCGGGCCTCGGCACGACGGCGCTCCTCGAGGGCGCGTGGCTCGCCGGTCAGGTCCTGCCCGGGGGAGGGCGCCGCGTCCTCGCGCTCGTGCTCGGCCTCGCGGGCGCCGGCGCGGTGCTCGGGACGGTGCGCGGCGGCGGACCGGTCCGGCACCTGCTCGCGCTCGCGTATCCCGTCGGAGGCGCGGACGCGGGCGTCCCGTGGGTCGCGGCGCTGGCCGTCCTCGTCCTCGGGCTGCTCGCGGCGATCCTGTGCGTTCCCGCGCTCGACCGCGTGCGCGGCACGGTGCTCCTCGAGCAGGCCGCGCGCTGGGAGTCGGCGCTCACGAGCGCGCGCAGCGGTGACCTCGCGGCGGCCGCCGGCACCTATCGGGTGCGGCCCTCGGCGGGCCGCCGCCTGCCGGCCGTGCGGGCGGGCGCGCGGAGCGCGGGACTCATCGGCCTCTACCTGCGGCGTGATCTGGTCGCGCTCGTGAGCACCCCTGAGCGGCTCGTCCTCGGCGTGCTCGGCGTCCTCGCCGCGAGCATCCTCCTGGTGGCCGCCCGGGTGCTGATGGGGCCGCTCGGATTCGCGGCGCTCGTGCTCGGGGCGCTCCTGCTGTGGAGCGCGAGCGGCGTGTTCGTCGACGGCCTGCGCCACGGCGTCGAGTCCCTCGGTGCGCCGCGCCTGCTCGCGCAGGGCGTGGGCGCCCAGGTCCTCCTGCACTCCCTCGCGCCGCTGCTCGTCATCGGCCTGCTCAGCGTGCTCGGCTCCGGCCTCGGGGCCCTCGTGCTGCCGGACCCGGGGCCGGGAGCGGGCACCGTCGGCGCGCTCGCCGTCGTGCTCGCCCCGGCGCTCGTGCCGCTGATGATCATCGGACGGGCGCGCGACGCCGCGAAGGGGCCGATGCCCCTCGCGCTCGCCACGCCGATCCCGACGCCGCAGGGCGACGCCTCGATCCTCCCGCTCGTCGCCTGGCAGGCCGACGCGGTCCTGTTCGCGCTGCTCGCCGCGGGCCTGCTGTTCCTCGCCCTCGGGGCGTCCTGGGCCTGGGGGATCGGACTGTGGGCGGTCGCCGGGGCGCTGCTCGCGAGCGATGCGCGACGACGCGTCCAGGAGCTCAGCCGCGGCGGGCGATGACCTCTCCCAGGCGGCCCACGCCGTCCGCGATCACCTCGGGGGAGTGGGTGACGAAGCTCAGGCGCATCGTCGAGCGGTCCGCGTCCTCGGCGAAGAACGACCAGCCGGGCAGGTACGCGACGCCCGCGGAGACCGCGTCGGCCAGCAGGTCCTGCGCATCCCAGCCCTCGCCGAGAGCGGCCCACAGGAACATGCCGCCCTGCGGGCGCGTGACGTGCGCGCCCTCGGGGAGCCGGCCCGTGAGGGCCTGCGCCATCGCGTCCCGTCGCTCGCGGTAGACCTCGATGACCTTCGCGACGTGCGCGTCGAGGTCCTTGGTCTCGAGGTAGCGGGCCACCGTGAGCTGGTCGACCACGGAGGACTGCATGGAGATCGCGGCCTTCGCGACGGCCAGGGTGTCCAGGATCGGGCCCTCGGCCCGGATCCAGCCGATCCGCACCCCCGGGCTCATGAGCTTGGACATCGACTTCATGAGCAGGGTGCGCGAGGACATGCCGGGCTCGGACGCGATCGGCGCGAAGCGCTCGCCGTCGAAGGACAGCTCGCCGTAGGGGTCGTCCTCGATGAGCGGGACGTCGTGGCGACGCAGCACGTCCGCGACCTGTGCGCGGCGCTCGGCGGACATCGAGCGCCCGGTGGGGTTCTGGAAGGTGGGGATCAGGTAGACCAGTCGCGGGTGGTGCGCGCGGATCGCGGCGTCCAGCGCATCGGGCAGCACGCCGCCGTCGTCCGTCTCCACACCGACCATGCGCGCCCCGTGGACCGCGAAGGCCTGCACCGCGGCGAGGTAGGTGGGGGACTCGACGAGCACCACGTCGCCCGGCTCGATGAGCGCCTCCGCGGCGACGAACAGCCCCTCCTGCGAACCCGAGGTGACGCGGATCTGGGAGGCGTCGGTGGGCAGCTCGCGCGAGAGCCGGCGCGCGGCCTGCTCGCGCAGCTCCGCCTCGCCCTCGCTCACCCCGTACTGCAGGGCGCGGGTCCCACGCTCGCGCAGCACCCAGTCGTAGCACTCGGCGATGTCCTCGAGGGCGAACAGGGACGGGTCGGGGATGCCCCCGGCGAAGGAGACGACGTCCGGCCGGGCGGCGAGGGAGAAGATGTCCTTGAGCGGCGAGCTGGCCATCCCGGCGTAGCGGGCGGCGACGGGGAAGGCGAAGTCGGAGGTGCTGGCCGAGCTCATCTGCGTGGACATGGGGACATGCTCGCACGCGGGCGACGGCCCGCCGCGCAGGGCGCGATGTGAGGCTCTCAGGCGCCGAGCACGCCCTCGATGCGCAGCAGCGCCTCCTTCGTGCCGATGCCTCCCGCGTAGCCGGTGAGGGAGCCGTCGGCCGCGACCACCCGGTGGCAGGGCACGAGGATCGAGATCGGGTTCGCGCCGACGGCCGCGCCGACCGCCTGCGCGGCGCGCGGCGAGCCGATCTGCCGGGCGAGCGACCCGTACGTGGTGGTGTCGCCGAAGGGGATCCGGCGCAGCTGCTCCCACACGCTGCACTGGAAGGCCGTGCCCTCGAGGCGCAGGGGCACGTCGAACACGGTGCGGGTGCCCGCGAGGAAGTCGAGGAGCTGCTGCGAGGCCTCCTCGAGAAGCGGATCCTTCCCGGTCACGTGGGAGCCGAGGCGCTCGGCGCGCGGGAAGTGCGCCTGGGCCTCGCGCCAGACGCCGGTGACGGCGTCGCCGTCGGCCGTGCGACGGGCCGCGATCAGATAGCGGCCGACGGGGGTCTCGACGGCGAGATGGCGCGCGGGGTGCGAGGCGGAGGTTACGGCGGATCGGGTGGTCGTGCGGTTCATGAGGTGCGTGTCCTTCGGGTGCGGCGGGCGGGTGGCAGGGAGGCGGCGTGATGCCACAGGTGCAGGCTCGCGTACGAGCGCCAGGGGGCGGCGGGTGCGAGGGACGCGGGGAGGTCGTCGAGGTCGTCGGCGAGGCCGAGGTCGCGGGCGGCGGCGAGCAGGGCGACGTCCCGTGGGGGAGCCAGGTCGCTGCCGCGGGTGCCGCGCAGCAGCGCGTACCCGGCGGTCCACGGGCCGACGCCGGACAGCGCGAGCACGGCGTCGTGGAGCTGCGCGGGATCCAGGGCGTCGGCGTCGGGGGTCTCGGTGAGCGCGCCGACCAGGGCGCGGCGGCGGGCACCGGGTCCGCGGTACCAGTCCTCGGCACGGGCGGCGGCCTCCGCGGGCGTCGGGCCCAAGCGGTGCACGCCGCCCACGTGCAGCGAGGGCGGCAACGTCTCGCCGGCGAGGTCCGTGGCGCGCGCGATCTGGTCACGGGCCTGGGCGGCGGTGATCTGCTGCCCGACGATCGCCCACATCAGCGCGTCGGCGAGCGAGGGCAGTCCGGGCAGGCGCACCCCGGGCCTGGCCGCGACGAGCGGGCCGAGGGCCGGCAGGGAGCGCGGGAGCGCCTCGTCGATGCCGAGGGGATCCGCGTCCAGGTCCAGCAGTCGCCGCGCGAGGCCGACCGCCGCGCCGTAGTCGCGCACGTCGGCCAGGTGCATGGTGGCGGGCAGACGCGTCGTGCCCGCGCTCGCGAGGTCGGGCCCGGTGCCCGTGACGGAGGGCCCGGCGCCCGCGACGGAGGGATCGGCGCCCGCGGGGGACGAGCCCGTGCCCGGCAGCGACGGCAGCGCGACCTCGAGCACGGCGGGGCCGTGGGGGAGGCGCACGGCGGATCGCCAGACGGGGGCCGCACTCTCCCCGACCTCATCGATGACGACCTCGTCGACGCCGGGCACGGCGCGCGCGGCGAACCAGCGGGCGAGCCCGTCCCCGTCGAAGGGGAGGCGCACCGCCAGGCGCGCCCGCAGATGGGCGGCGCCGTCGGCCGCGGGTCCCGTCGGCCCGTCGGCCCGTGCCCTGTCCCGCCCCCTGCGCTCCCGGACGGTCGAGGGCGCGTGGCCGAACACGGTCGTGAACGTGTCGTGGAGCTGGCGCTCGCTGCCGAACCCGGCGGCGAACGCGACCCGCGAGAGCGGGAGATCCGTCTCCAGGACGAGGTCGTGGGCGCGCCGGGCACGACGCATGCGCGCATGGGCGAGGGCGCCCGCCCCGGTGCGGGCGCTGAGCGCCCGGTGCAGTGTGCGCTCGGAGACCGCGAGGCGCGCGGCGAGCTGCGGCACCGAGCCGTCGTCGAGCGCGCCGCCGTCGATGAGGCGCAGCGCGCGGCGCGCGAGATCGCCGGCGGGGTCCTCGTCCGGCGATCCGGGCGGGGCCGACGGGCCGCAGCGCTTGCAGGCGCGGAAACCGGCCTCGACCGCCGCCGCGGCCGACGGGGCGAAGTCGACGTTCGCGCGCGCCGGGGTGCGCGCCGGGCACGAGGGGCGGCAGAAGATCCCCGTCGAGCGGACGCACGTGAAGAACGTGCCGTCGAAGCGGGCATCCTGCGCCCGGATCGCGGCGAAGCGCTCGTCGTCCGTCATCTCGTCCATGCCCCCAGTGAACCCCCTGCGCACCAGCGGCGCCAGCGGGAATCGGACACGGCGGCGGGGGACGTCGGTCTGCTCGCGCCGACCCTGCATGCGGCCCTCGGGCGAGGGTCTAGCCTGTGAGACGGACGGGGCGCGCATGCCTCGGCCCGCGGTCGACGAGCAGGGGAGACAGCACGTGGACGATCTGAGCGCACCGATCCCGCAGAGGATCCTGCGACCGCTCACCGAGTCGGCGATCTTCCTCGTCCTGACCATCGACGAGGGCGGCGAGGACGGCGTGCGCGAGGTCCTCGACGGCTTCACCGGGACCCTGCGCACCGTGCGCTCGCGGATCATCGAGGCCGACCTCGGCTGCGTGGCGGGCATCGGCGCCCGCGCCTGGTCCCGCCTGTTCTCCGGCCCCGCGCCGAAAGGGCTGCGCACCTTCCCCGCCCTGTCCGGGAAGGTCCACGACGCCCCGTCAACCCCCGGCGACCTGCTCTTCCACATCCGCGCTCACCGCATGGACATGTGCTTCGAGCTCGCCGGCCAGCTCATGCGGCAGCTGCGGCCGTTCACGACCGTGCAGGACGAGGTCCACGGGTTCCGCTACTTCGACTCCCGCGACGTCATCGGCTTCGTCGACGGCACCGAGAACCCCGAGGGCCGCGAGGCGCAGCAGTTCGTGCTCCTCGACGAGGACGCGGACCCCGACTTCGTCGGCGGCAGCTACGTGACCGTCCAGAAGTACGTGCACGACATGGACGGCTGGGAGCAGCTCGCCGTCGAGCACCAGGCCGACGCCATCGGCCGCCACAAGTGGGACAACGTCGAGATGGACGACGAGACCAAGCCCGCCGACTCCCACACCGCCCTCACCGTCATCGAGGACGCGGACGGCACGCAGCTGAAGATCGTGCGCGACAACATGCCCTTCGGCAGCGCCGCGGCCGACGAGTTCGGCACCTACTTCATCGGCTATTCGCGCGACCTCGACGTCACCGAGCAGATGCTGCGCAACATGTTCCTGGGAGACCCCGAGGGCACGAACCACGACCGGCTCCTGGACTTCTCGACCGCCCTCACCGGCACCCACTTCTTCGTCCCCGCCCTCGACTTCCTCGACGACATCCCGCCCGCGCCGGAGGACGGGGCCGACGGGGGCGAGGGCGCCGACGGGGACGACGAGCCCCGGGCGGATGCCGGCGCGGACCCCTCCGGTCCGTCCAGGTCCTCGGACCCCGCGACCCCTGCCTCTCCGGATCCTGCCGAGGGCTCGCTGGGCATCGGGGCTCTCGAGCCGACCGCCCCGCACGACCTCGCCCCGCACGCCACCGCCCCGCACGACCCCGGCCCCGCCGGGACGAAGGAGACGCCATGAACAACCTGCATCGCGAGCTCGCGCCGATCTCCGCGGCGGCGTGGGAGGACATCGAGGACGAGGCGAAGCGCTCGTTCCGCCGCAACATCGCCGGCCGCCGCCTGGTCGACGTGAGCGGACCCCACGGTCTCGACCTGGCCTCGGTCACCACCGGTCACCGCCACCGGGTGGACCTGGGTCTCGAGGGCGTGCGCGCGAGCCTGCGCGAGTCCCAGCCGATCACCGAGCTCAAGGTCCCCTTCACGATCAGCCGCGAGGCGATCGACGACGTCGACCGCGGCGCGCAGGACCCCGACTGGGATCCCGTCGTCGACGCCGCCCGCACCATCGCGCTCGCCGAGGACCACGCGATCTTCAACGGCCTCGACGCCGCGCACATCACCGGCATCACCCCCGGGGCGACGTCGCTCGCGCATCATCTGCCCGAGGACGTGCGCGACTACCCCGACGCGGTCTCCCGGGCGATGACCGCGCTGCGACTGGAGTCGATCGACGGCCCCTACGCGCTCGCCCTCAGCGCCGACGCCTACCGCGAGGTCAACGAGACCACCAACCACGGCTACCCGATCATCGAGCACCTCCGGCGCGTGCTGGACGGCCCGATCGTGTGGGCCCCCGCGATCGAGGGCGGCGTGCTGCTCTCGCGCCGCGGCGGAGACTTCGAGCTGACCATCGGCCAGGACGTGTCGATCGGCTACTCCGCGCACGACGCGGACACCGTGACGCTCTACTTCCAGGAGTCGATCACGTTCCTCTCGTACACGCCGGAGGCCGCGGTCCCGCTGCTCGCGGCGGAGTGACCGCCAGCGGTGTTCGGGACGATTCCGTGCCGAGGACCCGGTGGTTCCGGCACGGGATCCTCCCCGACGGGCCTCGCGGGCGTCGACGGCCGCAGCGAGCCGATGATCGTCGGGGCGATGCCATGCGAAGAGCCCCGGACCGAACGGTCCGGGGCTCTTCGACGTCCCGCCGCGGAGGGCGGTGGAGCTGGAGCGGGCGACGGGAATCGAACCCGCGTCATCAGTTTGGAAGACTGAGGCTTTACCATTAAGCTACGCCCGCGTGACCAGCGCGGATGCTGTTCCTCAGCACCCTTTTCGGGTGCTCTCGAACATCGGGACCCCGGGAGCCGAGCGGCTCGTCGGAGGTTCGCTGCATCGAGTGCGGCCGCTCCTATTAGACCAGAGGTCAGGGCTGCGGCGCACCTCGCCCCGGGCTGCGGAGGCATGTCTCCCATCACAGGTGCCGGACGCGGCCGGGAGCGTGCAGGAGCGACCAGGTAGGATCTGGTGGGTTGCCCTCCGGGGTGTAGCTCAGCTTGGTAGAGCACCCGCTTTGGGGGCGGGATGCCGCAGGTTCAAATCCTGTCACCCCGACCCGTGGCCGGGTCGCCACCGTGCCGAGTCACCGGGGCGGCGCCACCGGACAAGTCCAGATCACCGATAGACCTCAGGGAGACCTGCACGTGAAGACCGAAGTCGAGAAGCTCAGCCCGACCCGGGTGAAGCTCACCGTCGCTGTGCCGTTCGACGAGCTGAAGCCGGCCGTCGAGGCGGCAACGAAGAAGATCGCCGAGCAGGTGCAGATCCCGGGCTTCCGCAAGGGCAAGGTCCCCACGCGCCTGGTGGAGCAGCGCTTCGGTCGCCCGGCGATCATGCAGGAGGCCGTCAACGACGCCCTGCCGGAGTTCTACCAGAAGGCCGCGACCGAGTCGGAGATCCGCCCGCTGGGCCGTCCCGAGGTCGAGGTCACCGAGATCCCGGGCCTGGACGGCACCGACGCCGGTGACCTCAACTTCACCGTCGAGCAGGACGTGCGCCCCGACTTCACCCTCCCCGAGCTCTCCGACGTGGTCGTCGAGATCGAGGAGCCCACGGTCGACGACGACGCCGTGCAGGTGCGCCTGGACGCTCTGCGCGAGCGCTTCGGCACCCTCGTGGGCGTCGACCGTCCTGCGCAGGACGGCGACTTCGTCTCCCTCGACATGACCGCGAAGGTCGGTGACGAGGAGGTCGAGTCCGTCGAGGGCGTGTCGTACCACATCGGCGAGGGCAACATGCTCGACGGCCTGGACGAGGCGCTCATCGGCCTCTCGGGCGGCGAGACCACGACCTTTACCTCGAAGCTCGCCGGCGGCGACCGCGCCGGCGAGGACGCCGACATCACCGTCACCGCCCAGAGCGTGAAGGTGCGCGAGCTGCCCGAGGCCGACGACGAGTTCGCCGAGATGGCCTCCGAGTTCGACACCATCGACGAGCTCAAGGCCGACCTCAAGGAGCAGGCCGCGAAGGACGCCGAGGGCAACCGTGTGGCCCTGGCCCGCAACGCCTTCCTCGACAAGCTCGTCGCGGACCTCGACCTGCCCGTCCCGGATCAGCTCGTCGAGGACGAGATCGCCCAGCACCTCGAGAACGAGGGCAAGGAGCCCGGCGACCCGCACGCCGAGGAGATCCGCGAGGACACGATCTCCGGCATCCGCGCGCAGTTCGTGCTCGACGCGCTCAACGAGACCCGCGAGGTCCAGGTGGAGCAGGAGGACCTCATGTCCTACCTGAGCCAGCTCGGCGCTCAATACGGCATCGACCCCAACCAGCTCATCTCGATGCTGGCCCAGTCCGGCCAGCTCGAGCAGGTCTTCGCCGAGGCCCAGCGCTCCAAGGCCCTCGACGTGGCCCTCGCCGACATCACGGTGAAGAACACCGCCGGCGACGTGCTCGATCTGGGGCTGGCCAAGGCCGACTCCGCCGATGCCGATGCCGATGCCGATGGTGACGCCGAGGCCGAGGACGCCGAGAAGGCTCCCGCGAAGAAGGCGCCGGCCAAGAAGGCCCCCGCGAAGAAGGCTCCCGCCAAGAAGGCCCCGGCCGCGAAGTCCACCGCCTCGAAGTCCACCGCTGCGGCGGAGGACGCCGAGGGCGAGGAGAAGGCCCCGGCGAAGAAGGCTCCGGCCAAGAAGAGCACCGCCGCGAAGTCGACCACCTCGACCGCCGCCAAGAAGACGACCGCCGCGAAGTCCACGACCTCGAAGACGGCCGCCTCCAAGACGACCGCGTCGAAGTCGACCTCGACCAAGACCACCGCGTCGAAGTCCACGGCCGCCAAGAAGCCCGCCGCCTCCAAGGCGACGTCGGCCAAGTCCACGGCGGCCAAGAAGTCCGAGGAGTCCGCCGAGGACAAGTGATCCTCGCAGGACCCCACCCGGGTCGCGTCCGCTGAGACGCCCCGGGACACAGGGAACGGGCCGCCCGCCGGAGAGATCCGGCGGGCGCCCCGTTCCTGTGTGCCCGTGGAGTTGTGTCGTGGTGTGCCCGGGTGCGCCGGGGTCGGTAGGTCGGTGCTCCGGAAGGGGAGGGCGGCCGGAGCGGTCAAGAGGACGGCCGCGCGCACGGTCGCATTCCCCCGGGAACTCCCGTCCCGCATCGGTTCCGGCTCCAGTCCCTGCCGCCCGGCGTGCGAGCTCGCGCTGTGGGGCGGAGGGTGACGGGTCGTACTGACGGGTGGTGCCCGGCGCCGATGCCGGCCCCGTGAGTGCGGGACGATGTGCTCCAGCGGTGTATATCGGACGTCTCTGCCACCGGTGGCAGAGACGTCCGATATACACCGCTCCGTGACATCCGCACCCTGCATCTCTCGCACGCGACGCACCCCTGTGCCCGCCTGCCCCGCTCCTTCTGCACGCAGTTCCTCTGCGGCCCAGCCGCCTCCCTCCCTCCCGTCCACCGCGGGCGCACACACGCAGAACGGGGCGGCACCTGTGCGGTGCCGCCCCGTTCCGGGCTGCCGTGGTGATCGTCGGGCCGCGGAGGGCCCGCTCGATCAGCGGTAGGAGATGAAGGTCGGGCTGCCCCAGATGGTGCGCTCGACGACCTGCTGGCGGGAGCCGGACGCGTCGATGACCTTGTTGTTGCCGGCGTAGATGCCGACGTGACCGGGCCAGTGGACGATGTCGCCGGGCTGGGCCTGCGACTGGGAGATGCGGGTGCCGCCGGCCGCCTGGCCGCTCGAGGTGCGCGGCAGGGACTTGCCGGCCTGCGAGTAGGCGTAGGTGGTCAGGCCCGAGCAGTCGAGGCCGCTGGACGGGTTCGAGGAGCCCCAGCTGTAGTGGACGCCGATCTGCGAGCGCGCGGCCGAGACGATCGAGGAGCCGGAGGTGCTCGACGAGGAGCTGGAAGCGTTCGCGGAGGAGCCGCCGTTCAGCGCACCGCGGGTCTCGGGGCCGACGCGGCCGTCGACGCGCAGGCCGTTGGTCGACTGGAAGTCGCGCACGGCGGCGTTGGTCTTGGTGCCGAACACGCCGTCCACGGCGAGGTGGGCGCCGTGATCGTTGAGGGAGGCCTGGAGGGCGGAGACCCGCTCGCCGCGGACGCCCGAGAACAGGGTCGCGCCGGCGCTGAGCGAGGTGCTCTTGGCGGAGGCCGTGGTGGTCACGGTGGCCTTGGCGGTGCTCGCGCTCGCGGTGTTCTGGGCCGGGGCGGCGGGGGCGGTCTGCGCGGTCGCGCCCTGCATGGTGAAGGCCGATCCGACGAGGACCGTGCCGAGGACGGCGGCGCCGCTCGCGGTGCGGACCGCGGCCGAGGAGGCGCTGATCGGGGTGACGGCGCGGCCGGCGGCGCGGTGCGTGTTCTTCTGGGCCATGTGAGGCGGGGTCCTTCCGGGTCTCATCCAGGGGGTCGGATGACGGCGTGCAGGGTCCTCATCCGGTGCTGGATGAACGGTGCGGGGTGCTCGGCGCTGCGGGCGGGGAAGGCCTCTGCTTCGTCCGGCACTTTGAGACTAGATGCGCGGAATAGTGGGGGCCAGCGGTTTGGTGCACCCCGACCGGCTCCTTTGCCACTCCTTGGGAAAGCGCAGAACCTTCATGGCCAGGCAGGGGGCCTCCTTTACCGCGCAGGGGCGCAGCGCGTGACCCGCCCCGCGGGCGGCACCTTCGTCGGTGGGCCGGCCGCGTCCCTCGTCGTCCGGCCCGGCGGGCCCGCGCGGGCGGGCCCGCCGGGACGCTCGCGGTCCGCCGACGGGCCCCCTCGGGACGGGGCCCGGGTGTGCGCCTGCGGCGAACAGCATGCCGGGGGAGCGGGCGCTCGACATAGAGTCGACCCCATCGAGAAGTCGGCCCCTCTAAGGAGTAATCCATGACCTCGCAGCCCCGCAACGCCTCGGGCGACACCCCCATGGGACTGGACGACAACGTCTATCAGCGCCTGCTGCGCGAGCGCATCGTCTGGCTCGGGGAGGACGTGCGCGACGACAACTCCAACGCCATCTGCGCCAAGCTCCTGCTGCTCGCGGCGGAGGACCCCGAGAAGGACATCTACCTCTACATCAACAGCCCCGGCGGCTCCATCACCGCCGGCATGGCCATCTACGACACCATGCAGTACATCCAGCCCGACGTCGTCACCATCGCCATGGGCATGGCGGCGTCGATGGGCCAGTTCCTGCTGTCCTCGGGCACGGCCGGCAAGCGCTACGCGACCCCGAACACCCGCGTGCTCATGCACCAGCCGCTCGGCGGCCTCGGCGGCACCGCGAGCGAGATCAAGATCCAGGCGGACCTGATCCTGTCCATGAAGAAGCAGATGGCGGAGCTGACGGCCGAGCAGACCGGCAAGAGCGTCGAGCAGATCATCGCCGACGGCGACCGCGACCACTGGTTCACCGCTCCCGAGGCCCTCGAGTACGGCTTCATCGACGGGATCGTCACCCGTGCGGACGACGTCAGCGGCGGGGGCGGGACCGACGACTGAGCCGCTCGTCGGCCCGCATCCGTCGAACCCGAACCGTCTTCACGAACCACCCAAGGAGCACCACGTGACCTTCGATCCCCGCTTCGCCCCCCAGGCAGGCGCCGGCATGCCCATCGCGCAGGCCGGGCCGATGCCGTCCTCCCGCTATGTCCTGCCGCAGTACGAGGAGCGCACGGCGTACGGCTTCAAGCGCCAGGACCCCTACACCAAGCTGTTCGAGGACCGCATCATCTTCCTGGGCGTCCAGGTCGACGACGCCTCGGCCGACGATGTCATGGCCCAGCTGCTCGTGCTCGAGTCGCAGGACCCGGACCGCGACATCACGCTGTACATCAACAGCCCTGGCGGCTCGTTCACCGCGCTCACCGCGATCTACGACACCATGCAGTACATCAAGCCCGACATCACCACGGTGTGCCTCGGGCAGGCGGCCTCCGCGGCGGCGGTGCTGCTGGCGGCGGGCGCTCCCGGCAAGCGCCTCGCGCTGCCCAACGCCCGCATCCTCATCCACCAGCCCGCGATGGGCGGACAGGGCGGCGGCCAGGCCTCGGACATCGAGATCCAGGCGAACGAGATCCTGCGCATGCGCGAGTGGCTCGAGACCACGCTCGCCCACCACACGGGCCGCGCGCCCGAGGACGTGAACCGCGACATCGAGCGCGACAAGATCCTCACCGCGCAGGGCGCCCTCGAGTACGGCCTGGTCGACCAGGTCCTCGCCTCGCGGAAGGACGCCCCCGGCCAGCTCTCGCGCTGAGCCGGCAGCGCCCTGCAGCACCCCACAGGGCATGGCGCGCGGCCCCGGAGTTCCTGACCCCGGGGCCGCGCGTCTCCCACGACGCGGGAGCGCGCTGGGCTACCGTTGATGCACGCGGACGCCGTCCGCGGGCGGCAGCGGCCGCAGCGGCACGAGCCGCACACGGCCCGACCGGAAAGGGAAGAGGACGGACATGGCGCGCATGAGCGACGGAGCCGACGTGTTCAAGTGCTCCTTCTGCGGCAAGTCGCAGAAGCAGGTGGAGCGCCTGATCTCGGGCCCGCAGGTGTACATCTGCGAGGAGTGCATCGAGCTGTGCAACGAGATCATCGCCGAGGAGGTCCAGGCCTCCAAGCCCGCCGCCGAGGAGCCCGCACCCCTGCCCAGCCCGCGGGAGATCTTCGACTTCCTGCAGCAGTACGTCGTCGGCCAGGACCCCGCCAAGAAGGCCCTCTCGGTCGCCGTCTACAACCATTACAAGCGCGTGCGCGCCCAGGAGGCCGCCGCCGAGGCGACCCAGGGCCCGTCCGTCGCCGGCACGGCGAAGGACGCGGCACCCGCCAAGGGGACGAAGGGGCCCGCTCGTGCCGGCGCCCCGGGCGCCGACGACGCCGAGGAGAACACCGAGGAGGAGGTCGAGGTCGCCAAGTCCAATGTGCTGATCGTCGGCCCCACCGGATGCGGCAAGACCTACCTCGCCCAGACCCTCGCGCGCCTGCTCGACGTGCCCTTCGCGATGGCCGACGCCACGGCGCTCACCGAGGCCGGCTACGTGGGCGAGGACGTCGAGAACATCCTGCTCAAGCTGCTCCAGGCCGCCGACTACGACGTCGCCAAGGCCGAGCGGGGCATCATCTACATCGACGAGGTCGACAAGATCGGCCGCAAGGCCGAGAACCCGTCGATCACGCGGGACGTCTCCGGCGAGGGCGTGCAGCAGGCGCTGCTGAAGATCCTCGAGGGGACGGTCGCCGCGGTGCCGCCGCAGGGCGGCCGCAAGCACCCCCATCAGGAGTTCATCCAGATCGACACGACGAACGTCCTGTTCATCGTGGCGGGCGCCTTCGCCGGCATGGAGGACATCATCGGCTCGCGCATCGGCAAGCGCGGCATCGGCTTCGGCGCGGAGCTGCACGTTCCCATGGAGCAGACGGAGATCTACTCCAAGCTGCTGCCCGAGGACCTGCTGAAGTTCGGGCTGATCCCCGAGTTCATCGGCCGCCTGCCCGTGCTCACGAGCGTGGCGAACCTGGATCGCGAGGCGCTCATCCAGATCCTCACCGAGCCCAAGAACGCCCTGGTCAAGCAGTACCAGAAGATGTTCGAGCTCGACGGCGTCGAGCTCGACTTCGAGCGCAGCGCCCTCGAGGCCATCGCCGAGCGCGCGATCGACCGCGGCACCGGCGCGCGCGGCCTGCGCGCGATCCTCGAGGAGACCCTGCAGGCGGTCATGTTCGAGGTGCCCTCGCGGCGCGACATCGCCCGCGTGGTCATCACCGAGGGCGTGGTGACGGACGGCCGCGCCCCGCTCATGGTCACCACCGCCGAGGTCGAGCGCGAGTCCGAGGACCGCCATGAGCAGAGCGCCTGAGCGGCGCACGAGGGAGACGCGATCATGACGCGCCACGAGGACACCACCCCGCCCGACGTGCGTGCGAGCGAGATCCGGGCCGACGGCACCGGGGACGCAGACGCGGAGGGCGCCGCCCGCGCGGCGGGCTCGCCCGAGGCCGTCGAGCGCGCCCGGGCCCTGCTCGCCGAGGAGCGCTCGAGCATCGACAACATCGATGCGGCGCTCGTGAACCTGCTCGCCGAGCGCTTCCGCCACACCCAGCGCGTGGGCCGGCTGAAGGCCGAGCACGGCCTGCCGCCCGCCGACCCCCGTCGTGAGGAGCAGCAGGTCGCCCGCCTGCGCGCGCTCGCCCAGGAATCCGGGCTGGACCCCGTGTTCGCCGAGTCCTTCCTGAAGTTCATCGTCACCGAGGTGATCCGCCACCACGAGCAGATCCGGGGCGAGGACGCACCCTGATCCGGTGGCTGATCGGCCCGTGCCCCCGCCGTCGGCCGAAGGCCCCCGCCACCCGGCCTGACACGACGTCAGAATCTCGGCCGATGCGGCCGCGAAGAGGCGTTTCGCCGGAGTAGCATCGGGGCATGCCCCGCTTCAGCTTCCTCGAGTGGCCGGTCGTGCGCCAGCTGCGCGACGGCGATGTGCTCGGCCGCGGAACCTCCGTGACCTCGCAGCGCACCCGCAGCATCACGCCCCGCACGGCCGAGGCCGACCACGTCGCGCACAGCGTGTGCCCGTACTGCGCGGTCGGCTGCGGTCAGCTCGTCTACTCGAAGGACGGGAAGGTCACGCAGATCGAGGGCGACCCCGCCTCGCCGATCTCGCGCGGCCGCCTGTGCCCGAAGGGCTCGGCGAGCGAGCAGCTCGTGAACTCCCCGCGCCGCATCACGAAGGTGCGCTACCGCCGGCCCTACGGGACCGAGTGGGAGGACCTCGACCGCGACACCGCGATCGACATGATCGCCGACCGCTTCCTCGAGGCGCGCCGCAACCACTGGGAGGACGTCGACGACAAGGGCCACGCCCTGCGCCGCACGATGGGCATCGCGAGCCTCGGCGGCGCGACCATCGACAACGAGGAGAACTACCTCGCCAAGAAGCTGTTCACCGCGGCGGGCGCGATCCAGATGGAGAACCAGGCGCGCATATGACACTCCGCCACGGTTCCCAGTCTGGGAGCCTCGTTCGGACGCGGAGGCGCCACCCAGTCCCTCCAGGACATGGCCAACGCGGATTGCATCATCATCCAGGGCTCGAACATGGCCGAGGCCCATCCCGTGGGCTTCCAGTGGGTGATGGAGGCGAAGTCCCGCGGAGCCACGATCATCCACGTGGACCCGCGCTTCACGCGCACCTCGGCCAACGCGCACAAGCACATCCCCACGCGCGCCGGGAGTGACGTCGTGCTGCTGGGCGCGCTCATCAACCATGTGCTGAGCAACGACCTGTACTTCAAGGACTACGTGCTGGCGTACACGAACGCCTCCACGATCATCTCCGAGGAGTACCTGGACACCGAGGACCTCGAGGGGCTGTTCTCCGGCTACGACCCGGAGACCGGGACCTACGATCCCGCGTCCTGGGCGTACTCCGCCCCGGGTGAGGACGGGAAGGTCTCCGACGCGAGCGCCTTCGAGGGCCGGGAGGGCTCCCACTGGACCGCCGGCCGCGCCGGCGCCGGCGAGGCCTTCGGATCGGGCGGCCCGCCGCTCGAGCACGGGGTCCCCGCACGCGACGAGACCCTGCAGGACCCGCACACGGTCCTCCAGATCCTCAAGCGCCACTACTCCCGGTACACCCCGGAGATGGTCACCGAGGCGTGCGGCATCTCCCGCGCGGACTTCGACTACCTCGCCCGCGCGCTCGTGGAGAACTCCGGGCGCGAGCGCACCACGTGCTTCGCCTACGCGGTGGGCTGGACCCAGCACGTGGGCGGCGCCCAGTTCATCCGCACCGCGGCGATGCTGCAGCTGCTGATGGGGAACGTGGGCCGTCCGGGCAGCGGGATCATGGCGCTGCGCGGCCACGCCACCATCCAGGGGTCGACGGACATCCCGACGCTGTTCAACCTGCTGCCGGGATACCTGCCCATGCCGAAGGCGGGGTCGCACGACGATTTCCAGACCTACGCGGACTCCATCGGCCGCAAGGAGCAGAAGGGCTTCTGGGCCGAGTCGCGCACGTACGCCGTGAACCTGCTCAAGGCGTGGTGGGGCGAGCACGCCACCGCGGAGAACGACTTCGCCTTCGACTACCTGCCGCGGCTCGACGGCCCGGCCGGCACCTACCAGACGCTGATGCGGATGCTCGACGACGGCGTGGACGGCTACTTCCTGCTGGGGCAGAACCCGGCGGTGGGATCGGCGAACGGCCGCATGCAGCGCATGGGCATGTCCCACCTGAAGTGGATGGTGGTGCGGGACTTCTACATGATCGAGTCCGCGACCTGGTGGAAGGAGGGCCCGGAGATCGACTCGGGCGAGCTGCGCACGGAGGACATCGGCACCGAGATGTTCTTCCTGCCGGCGGCGAACCACACCGAGAAGGCCGGCTCCTTCACCCAGACCCAGCGCCTCGTGCAGTGGCGCGAGAAGGCCGTGGATCCGCCGGGCGACGCGCAGAGCGAGCTCGAGTTCCTCTATGAGCTGGGCCATCGCATCCGCGAGAAGCTCCGGGGCTCGACCGATCCCCGGGACCGGCCGCTGCTCGACCTCACCTGGGACTACCCCGTGGACGAGGAGGGCGAGGTCGACCCGGAGGCCGTGATCGCCGAGATCAACGGCCGCTACGAGACCGGCCCGAAGGCCGGGCAGCCGCTGAGCGGCTACACGGAGATGGCCGACGACGGCTCGACCTCCGGCGGCTGCTGGATCTACACCGGCGTCTACGCCGACGGCATCAACCAGGCCGCCCGCAAGAAGCCCGGGTACGAGCAGGACGAGTTCGCCCACGAGTGGGGATGGGCCTGGCCGATGAACCGGCGCATCCTCTACAACCGCGCCTCGGCCGACCCCGACGGCAAGCCCTGGAGCGAGCGCAAGAAGCTCCTGTGGTGGGACGAGAAGGCGGAGAAGTGGGCCGGCTCCGACGTCCCGGACTTCCCCGCGGACAAGGCCCCGCACGATCCGGGTGACGTCGAGGCGGGCGGGGCGAAGGGCCTGGCCGGGAACGACGCGTTCGTCATGCAGTCCGACGGGCGCGGCTGGCTGTTCGCGCCGACGGGACTGGTCGACGGTCCGCTCCCGACCCACTACGAGCCCGTGGACTCCTCGATCCCGAACCCGCTCTACCCGCAGCAGGCGAACCCGACGCGGGAGTTCATCCAGGACCGGGACAACCTCAACGCCCCGGGGATGACGGGGGACGCCCGCGAGGACGTGTACCCGTACTACTTCTCGACGTACCGCGTCACCGAGCACCACACGGCGGGCGGCATGAGCCGCTGGCTGCCCTATCTCGCCGAGCTCCAGCCGCAGCTGTTCTGCGAGATCTCCCCGGAGCTCGCCGCGGAGGTCGGCATCGAGCCGTACGGCTGGGCGACGATCATCTCGCCGCGCGCCGCGATCGAGGCGATCGCCCTGGTCACCGAGAGGATGACGCCGCTGACGATCTCCGGACGCACGGTGCACCAGATCGGCCTGCCCTACCACTGGGCGCAGGGGACGCACGCGGTCGTCGAGGGCGACAGCGTCAACGACCTCATCGCGATGAACCTCGACGCGAACACGCAGATCCAGAACTCGAAGGTCACGGCCTGCGCGATCCGGCCCGGCCGTCGGCCCCGAGGTGCGGCGCGCCAGGAGCTCGTCGAGGAGCTCCAGCGCCGCGCCGGGCTCCAGCTCGACACCGGCGACCAGCTGCTCACGGCGCCCGACTTCCCCGAGGGCACCGAGAGGCAGGACATCGACCTGCAGAGCGGGGAGTCGATCGAGGAGACCTTCGACCTGCCGCCCCACGAGCGCGCCGACGAGGACCACCGCACCGCCGGAACGGAGGAGGACTGATGGGACTGCTGTCCGGACCCGAGGAGGACCCCGCCGCCGACTCCGGGTGGGGCCACGACCACGCGCGCAAGGGATTCTTCACCGACACCTCGATCTGCATCGGCTGCAAGGCCTGCGAGGTCGCGTGCAAGGAGTGGAACCGCAACCCGCAGGACGGCGACCTGAAGATCCTGGGCTCCTCCTACGACAACACCGGCTCGCTGGGCGCGAACACCTGGCGCCACGTGGCCTTCGTCGAGCAGAAGAAGGACCGCATCGAGGAGGCGCGCGAGTCGGGGCGCAAGCTCGTCTCCCTCGGCATGCCCACGATCGGGCCCCGCAGCGGCGCCGCCGCGCCCGGCGGGCGCGCGGGGGAGGACCTCACCGGGGTCGACACCACGCCCCCGGACACGCCGGAGTTCCGGTGGCTGATGTCCTCGGACGTGTGCAAGCACTGCACGCACGCCGGCTGCCTGGACGTGTGCCCCACCGGGGCCCTGTTCCGCACCGAGTTCGGCACCGTGGTGGTGCAGTCCGACATCTGCAACGGCTGCGGCACCTGCGTCGGCGGCTGCCCCTTCGGCGTCATCGAGCGGCGCGACGACGGCACGGTCTCCCCGAAGGAGGATCGCGGCCGCGTGCAGCAGGAGGTGCCGAACAAGGGCACCGCGAACAAGTGCACTCTGTGCTACGACCGGCTGGTCGAGGGCGAGGAGCCCGCGTGCGCGAAGACCTGCCCCACCACGTCCATCAAGTTCGGGGACCGCTCCGACATGGTCGAGCAGGCGCATGAGCGCGTCGCCCAGCTGCACGCGCAGGGCATGACCGAGGCGCGCCTGTACGGCGCGAACCCGGAGGACGGCGTGGGAGGCACCGGTTCGGTGTTCCTGCTGCTGGACGAGCCCGAGGTCTACGGACTGCCGCCGGACCCGCAGGTGCCCACGGCCGACCTGCCGCACATGTACCGCACCGCGGCCGTCGCCATGGGCGGCATGCTGGTCGCGACCGCTCTCGCGTTCCTGGGAGGACGTCGGTGACCCATTCCGAGTACGACGAGTACCGACCGCCCGAGCCCCCGCGCCGACGGCGGCGCGGCGGCCGGGGCGCGGGTCCCGGCGGCAGGGGCAAGCGCCGTCGCGACCTGACCGAGAGCGGGGGCGGCGACGGCTCGCGCGAGATGGCGATGGTCGAGGACGTCGAGTTCGAGTCCTACTACGGCCGTCCCGTCGTGAAGGCTCCGCCGTGGGAGACCCCCATCGGGATCTACCTGTTCGTGGGCGGTCTCGCGGGCGCCTCCGGGCTGCTCCAGGCCGGGGCCGCGCTCACGGGGAACGCCGAGCTGCGCCGCAGCGCCCGCCTGGTCGCGATCGCCGCGGTGGGCGTCGGCACGCCCGCTCTCGTCATCGACCTGGGCCGGCCCGAGCGCTTCCTGCACATGATGCGCGTGTTCAAGGTCAGCTCCCCGATGAGCCTGGGCACCTGGATCCTCAGCTCGTACGCGAGCGGCGCCGCGTTGACCGCGGCCAACGAGGTGGACCGGATGACGGGCGAGCGTCTGCCCTTCGGGCCGCTGCGCCCGCTGCTGCGCCTGGCGGAGGGACCGTCGGCCGCCCTCCAGGGCGTCATGGGCGCGCCGCTCGCGGCGTACACCGCCGTGCTGCTGGGCGACACCGCCGTGCCGACCTGGAACGCGGCCCGCCACGGGCTGCCCTTCGTGTTCGTCTCCTCGGCGAGCCTCGCCGCGGGCGGAATGGCGATGGCGCTGACCTCGCGGAAGAACGCGGGCCCGGCGCGGCTGCTCGCCGCGGCGGGCGTCGTCGGCGACCTCGTCGGCATGCACTTCACGAAGTCGACGATGCACCCGCTGGAGTCCGAGCCGCTCGAGGAGGGCAGGCCCGGCACCCTGCTCAGATGGGCCGAGCGCCTCGCGGTCGCGGGCGGCATCGGGACGCTGCTGGCGCGCCGGAGCCGGACGGTGGCCGTCGCCAGCGGCCTGGCCCTCGCGGGAGCCTCCGCCCTCACCCGCTTCGGCGTCCTGCACGCGGGCCACGAGTCGGTGAAGGACCCGCGGCGCGTGATGATCCCGCAGAAGGACCGCCTCGAGAAGCGCCGCGCCGCCGGCATCACGGACGACTCGATCACCACCGGGTGGTGAGCCGGCGCCCGGCACCGGCCGTCGGCCCGCAGATCAGGAGCGGATGCTGAGCGTCCCCGCAGGAGCGTCGGCCGAGGCGGGCACCGTCCGGCCGATGATCGGATACCCGGGCACCTCGCCGACCACGAGCAGGCCGCCGGAGGTCTGTGCGTCGGCGAGCAGCAGCAGATCGTCCTCGGTGATGCCGGGGCCGGCCTGCACGTGCTCGCGCACCCAATCCAGGTTCCTGCGCGTGCCGCCGGAGACGAAGCCGTCGCGCAGCGCCTCCGCCGCGCCGTCGACGAGCGGCACGGCGCCGCGGTCGATCTCCGCAGCGACGCCCGAGGCGCGCATCATCTTGAACAGGTGACCGAGCAGGCCGAATCCGGTGACGTCGGTCGCCGCGCGCACGCCCGCCGCGAGCGCAGCCTGCGAGGCGTCGCGGTTCAGCGTCGTCATCGTCTCGATCGCCGCGGGGAACACCTCGGCCGTCGCCTTGTGGCGGTTGTTCAGCAGACCCACGCCGAGCGGCTTGGTGAGCGTGAGCGGCAGACCGGCCCGGGCCGCGTCGTTGCGCAGCAGGCGCTCCGGATGGGCGGTGCCGGTGACGGCCATCCCGTACTTGGGCTCCGGATCGTCCACGCTGTGCCCGCCGATCACCGGGACGCCGGCCGCCGCCGCGACCTCGAGGCCGCCGCGCAGCACCTCGCGCAGCAGGTCGTAGGGCAGCGTCTCGCGCGGCCAGCCCACGAGGTTGATCGCGACCACGGGGTCGCCGCCCATCGCAAAGATGTCCGAGAGCGCGTTCGCGGCGGCGATGCGGCCCCAGTCGAAGGCGTCGTCGACCACCGGGGTGAAGAAGTCCGCGGTCGAGAGCACGGCGAGGTCCTCGCGCACGCGCACGGCCGCGGCGTCGTCGCCGTCGTCGAGGCCCACGATCACGTCGCCCGCGCTCTGGCCGGCCAGCGCCGAGACCGCCTCCTCGAGCTCGCCCGGGGGGATCTTGCTCGCGCAGCCTCCGCCGTGCGCCATGGTCGTCAGCCGCACCGAGACCGAGGGCAGCGCGGAGGGGATCGGTCCGGTGGGGGCCTGGGAGTCGTCGGGGCTCATGGGGGCGAGTCTAGGCAGTGCGCTCGCGTGCGGGGCAGCGCGACCGGGACCGAGGAGACCCAGGTGGGCGATAGGATCGACGACGGAGGCGTACGTGTCCTGGTGGGCGCCCCAGTCTTCAAAACTGGTGAGACCGAGCATCTCGGTCTGGCGGGTTCGATTCCCGTCCGCCTCCGCCAATCCGCCCATCCGCCCCGGCGACGCGGCCGCGCGCCGGACGCGCCGGGCACCCACCGTGGCACCGCGCCGAGGAGGAGCCGAGACCGTGGCAGAGTCCGATCCCCGCCGCCGCATCCCGCGCACCGACCGCCTGCTGGCGCTGCCGGAGGTCGAGCGGGCGAGCGCGCAGATGGGGGAGCGCGTGGTGCGCGAGCTGATCCGCGCGGTCCAGGACCGCGCCCGCAGCGGCCGGATCGCCCCCGAGCAGGTCGAGGCCGAGCTGCTCTCCGGGCTCGGCACCGCCGGCGCCCACTCCCTGCACCCCGTGCTCAACGCGACCGGCGTCATCGTCCACACGAATCTCGGGCGCGCGCCGCTCTCCGATGCCGCGCGTGCCGCCCTGCAGGACGCCGCCGGGTACACGGACGTCGAGTTCGACCTCGCGTCCGGTCGGCGCTCCCGCCGCGGGGCCGCCGCCCGGGCCGCCCTCCTCGCCGCGTGCCCCGCGGCCGAGGACGCGCTGGTCGTCAACAACGGCGCCGCCGCGCTCCTGCTCGCGACCACGGCGCTCGCCGGAAGCGGCGAGGTCGTCCTCTCGCGCGGGGAGATGATCGAGATCGGCGCCGGCTTCCGCCTGCCCGAGCTCATCGCCTCGACCGGCACCCGGATCCGCGAGGTGGGCACCACCAACCGCACCCACGCCGAGGACTACGCCGCCGCGCTCGACCCCGCGACCGGCTGCGTGCTGCGCATCCACGCGAGCAACTACCGCATCAGCGGCTTCACCTCCGCCGTCCCCGTCGCCGAGCTCGCCGGGCTCTGCCATGACGCCCGCCTGCCGCTCGTCGTCGACCTCGGCAGCGGCCTCGTCGACCCGGACCCCGCCCTGCCCGAGGAGCCCGCACTCTCCACGGCGCTGCGCGACGGGGCCGACGTCGTCATCGCCTCGGGCGACAAGCTGCTCGGCGGGCCACAGGCCGGGATCCTGCTGGGACGGGCCGACGTCATCGCCCGCCTCGCCCGCCACCCCATGGCCCGCGCGATGCGAGCCGACAAGCTCGCCCTCGCCGCGCTCGAGGCCACCCTGCGAGGCCCCGAACCGCCCGTCCCGTCGGCCCTCCACATCGATCCCGCGCAGCTGCGCGCACGCACCGAGGCCGTGTCCGCGCAGGTCGGCGGCCGCGTCGTCGACCACGACGGCCGCGTGGGCGGCGGAGGCGGCGCCGAGGTGCCGCTGCCCGGCGTCGCGATCGCCCTCCCCGAGGACCTCGCCGAGACCCTGCGCCGCGGCGACCCGGCCGTCGTCGCCACCGTGCGCGACGGCGCCTGCCTGCTGGATCTGCGCTGCGTCCCGACGGACCGCGACGAGGACCTGATCCGTGCGGTGAAGGCCGCGCAGGCCGCCCGGGCCGCGAGCGCCGCCTCGGAGCACCCATGATCGAGCGCGTCGTCGCCACCGCCGGGCACGTCGACCACGGCAAGTCCACCCTGGTGCGGGCGCTGACCGGCATCGAGACCGACCGCTGGGAGGAGGAGAGGCGCCGGGGCCTGACCATCGACCTCGGCTTCGCCTGGACGCGCCTGCCCAGCGGCCGCGAGGTCTCCTTCGTCGACGTCCCCGGCCACGAGCGCTTCCTGGGCAACATGCTCGCCGGGCTCGGACCCGCCCCCGTCGTCTGCTTCGTCGTCGCGGCCGACGAGGGCTGGCAGGCGCAGTCCGACGACCACCGCGACGCGCTCGCCGCCCTCGGCATCGAGACCGGCGTCCTCGTCATCACCCGCGCAGATCTCGCCGAGCACGGCGGCCGTCCCGCCCTCGCCCGGGCCCGCACGGAGCTCGCCGGCACCGGCCTCGCCGGCGCCCCCGCGGTCACCGTCTCCGCGCGCACCGGCCAGGGCATCGACGAGCTGCGCAGCGTGCTCGACGACGTCCTCGAGCACGCCCCCGCACCGAGCGCGGCCGCCCCCGTGCGGCTGTGGATCGACCGGGCCTTCAGCATCTCCGGGGCCGGGACCGTGGTCACCGGGACCCTCGCGACGGGGACGCTGCACCCGGGCGATCAGCTCACCCTGCTCGGCGCGCACGGGGAGTCCGCGGGCGAGCGGGGCACCCGCGTCACCGTCCGCGGTCTGCAGAGCCGTGAGGAATCGGCGCGCGAGCTCGGCCCGGTCTGCCGGGCCGCCGTGAACCTGCGCGGCACCGACCTCGAGGAGATCGGCCGCGGCGACGCCCTCGTCACCCCCGGCGCCTTCGAGGCCGTGGACCACGTGGACGTGCGCCGCACGACGGGCGAGGCGCTCGACGAGGTGCCGCGCGAGGTCATGGTCCACGCCGGCACCGCCGCGGTCCCCGCGCGCGTGCGCGACCTCGGCGCGCAGCACGCCCGCCTCGCCCTCGGGCGGCCGCTGCCGCTGCGCGTGGGCGACCGGATGCTGCTGCGCGGCAGCGGCGAGCACGCCGTCCTCGTCGGCGTGCAGATCCTCGACGTCGACCCGCCCGTGCTCACGCGGCGCGGCGCCGGGAAGCGCCGCACCGCTGAGCTCGGATCCATGGACCCGCACGGGGACGCCGCCCACGAGACCGTGCGCCGCGGCGCGGTCCGTGCTGACCTCCTCGTGCGAAGGGGGATCGCGGTGCTCGATCCGCTGCCGCGAGGGATCCTCCGGGCAGGGGAGTGGCTCGTGGCCGAGCAGGCGATCGCCGCCTGGGCCGGCGCGCTGCGCGAGGCCGTCCGCGCCGAGCACGCGAGGGATGCGCTCTCGGCCGGGATCACGCGCGGCGCGGCGCTCGACCTGCTGGCACGGGGCGGCACGGCCACGACGTCGGCTCAGGCGTCGGCCCTGCCGATGCCCGACGACTCGCTGCTCTCCCTGGTGCTGCCCGCCGCCGGTCTCGCCGCGGAGGGTGGCCGCATCGTCGACCCCGAGCGCGCTGCGGGCCTCGGCGCGGCGGAGACGCAGGTCGCCGCGCTCGAGGAGCGACTGCGTGCGCATCCGTTCCGGGCTCCGGAGGCCGACGACCTCGCCGCCCTGCGCCTCGGCGCCCGCGAGCTCGCCGCCGCCGCGAAGCAGGGGCGCCTGCTGCGCCTGCCTGACGGTGTGGTGCTGCTTCCGTCGGCCCCGGCCCTGGCGATGCGCGAGCTCGCCCGGCTCGAGCAGCCCTTCACCGCGAGCGCGGCCCGTCGGGCGCTGGGGACCACGCGCCGCGTCGCGATCCCGCTGCTCGAGCACCTGGACGCGCGCGGCTGGACCCGCCGCGTCGACGGATCCAGCCGTGAGGTGGTGCGCTGAGCGCGGGAGCGCTCTGTGTTAGCCCGGTGTCAGGTCTGTGTCAGCCCTGGTTCCGCGGCTTTTTGACCGGGGGCTCGCCGAGCTCGACGTCGCTGGTCGCGATGCCCTCGACCTCGCCGCCGGTGATCGTGAGCGCCTCGATCCGGCCCAGGGCCGTGAGGTCCCCGCGGGCCGCCTCGAGGTGCGCGATCGCGGACTCGGGGGCGGTGACGGTGACCTGCAGGATCGGGGTCTTCTGCGAGACCTTCGCATCGGACTTGATGCGCCGCAGCACGATCGCGGCCTGCTCGACGGTGCCCAGCAGCGAGGCGTCCTGCCCGGCCGCGGCCTCGCGCAGCGCGTCGGACGTCGGCCAGGACTGCGTGTGCACGCTTCCCTCGCGCCACCACGACCAGACCTCCTCGGTCGCGAACACGATCACCGGGGCGAACAGGCGCAGCAGCACCTCGAGGGCGATCGCGAGAGCGGCGCGCGCCGAGGCCGCACCCTCCTCGCCGCTCGCGGAGGCGCCGTGGGCGCGATCCTTGATGAGCTCGATGAAGTCGTCGCAGAACGTCCAGAAGAAGGGCTCGACGACCTCGAGGGCCCGCGCGTAGTCCATCTCCTCGAAGGCGGCCGTCGCGGAGTCCACGACCTCGGCGAGCGCGGCGAGCATCGCCCGGTCCAGCGAGTGCGTCACGGCCGACGGGTCCGCGGCCAGGCGGCCCGACGGGTCGGCCGGGGCCTCGCCGAAGCCGAGCGCGAACTTCGAGGCGTTGAGGATCTTGATGGCCAGGCGTCGACCGATCTTCATCTGGCCCTCGTCGAACGCGGTGTCCACGCCCTGGCGAGCGCGGCCGGCCCAGTAGCGCACGCCGTCCGAGCCGTGGTCGTGCAGCAGGCCGATCGGGGTGACGACGTTCCCCTTGGACTTGCTCATCTTCTTGCGGTCCGGATCCAGGATCCAGCCGTTGATCGACGTGTTGTACCAGGGCAGGGAGTCCTGCTGCAGGTGCGAGCGCACGATCGTGGAGAACAGCCAGGTGCGGATGATGTCGTGGCCCTGCGGGCGCAGGTCCATCGGGTACACCTTGCCGAACAGCTCCGGATCGGCGTCCCAGCCTCCCGCGAGCTGCGGGGTCAGGGAGCTCGTCGCCCAGGTGTCGAGGATGTCGGGATCGGCGGTGAAGCCGCCCGGCTGGTCGCGCTGGGACTCCTCGTAGTCGGCGGGCGCGTCGGTCGTCGGATCGATCGGCAGACGCTCGAGCTCGGGGGTGAGCACGGTGTCGTAGTCGGTCTCGCCATGGGCGTCGAGGGCGTACCAGACGGGGATCGGGACGCCGTAGAAGCGCTGGCGGGAGACCAGCCAGTCACCGGCGAGGCCCTCGACCCAGTTGCGGTACCGGGACTCCATGTAGGCGGGGTGCCAGGTGATCTCGGCGCCGCGGGCGATCAGCGCGTCGCGCAGTCCGCCCTCGGAGGCGTCGCGGCCGCCGTTGGTGAGGTACCACTGGCGGCTGGTCACGTACTCGAGGGCCTTGTCGCCGTTCTCGTAGAACTTCACCGGATGGGTGATCCGCTTCGGCTCGCCCACCAGGTCGCCGGTCTCGGTGACCATCTCGACCACGCGCTTCTGCGCGCTGAACACGGTGAGCCCGGCGAGCTCGGCGTAGCGCTCGCGGCCCTCGGTGGAGGTGATCCACGGGGCCTCGGGCAGGAAGCGGCCGTCGCGGCCGATGACGCTGCGGGTGGGCAGCTCGAGCTCGCGCCACCAGGTGACGTCGTTGGCGTCGCCGAAGGTGCAGATCATCGCGATGCCCGCGCCCTTGTCGGCCTGGGCGAGGGGGTGGGCCAGCACCGGCACCTCGACGCCGAACAGGGGGGAGGTCACCGTGGTGCCGAACAGCTCCTGGTAGCGCTCGTCGTCCGGGTGGGCGACCAGGGCCACGCACGCGGGCAGCAGCTCGGGGCGCGTGGTCTCGATGTAGACCTTCTCGCCGCTTCCATCGGCCTTCGTGAAGCCGATGCGGTGGTAGGCGCCGTCGCGCTCGCGGTCCTCCTGCTCGGCCTGGGCGACCGCGGTGCGGTAGGTGACGTCCCACATCGTGGGGGCCTCGGACTGGTAGGCCTGGCCCTTGGCCAGGTTCTCGAGGAAGGCGCGCTGGCTGGTCGCGCGGGAGCGCGCATCGATGGTCTGGTAGCTGTGGTTCCAGTCGACGGAGAGGCCGAGCGTGCGGAAGACCTCCTCGAAGGAGGCCTCGTCGATCTTCGTGAGCCGCTCGCACAGCTCGATGAAGTTCCGGCGCGAGATCGGCTTCTGGTTCGCGGCCTTCGCGGACTTGTTGTCCCCGCCCTCCTGCGGCGGGGTGAAGTCCTCCTCGTAGGGGAGCGAGGGGTCGCAGCGCACGCCGAAGTAGTTCTGCACGCGGCGCTCGGTGGGCAGGCCGTTGTCGTCCCAGCCCAGCGGGTAGAACACGTTCTTGCCGCGCATGCGCTGGTAGCGCACGATCATGTCGGCCTGGGAGTAGCCGAACACGTGGCCGATGTGCAGGGAGCCCGAGGCCGTGGGCGGCGGGGTGTCGACGCTGAACACCTGGTCACGGGTGGTGTCCGCATCGAAGGCGTAGACCTGCGCGGCGTCCCATACGCGGTCCCACTTGTCCTCGAGGCCCTCGAGGCTGGGCTTGTCGGGGAGAGCGGACGCGGCGTTCGGGCGCGGGGCGGTGTCGGTCATGGCGCCCATTGTTCCAGGCATCGTGCCTGAGAGCGCAATCCTGCGACGTGATCAGGGGCGCACGGAGCGTGCCGGGCTCCGGGCGGCCGTTCGCGCGATGGACACCGGGATGTCGCCCGGGCCATCGAGGGGGTTCACGCCGCACCTGTTGCATCGATCGGGTGCGTTCGGACGGCGCCCGCCCGGTCTCGTGCCCGGCGGCGTCGTCCCTCCCGACCCATCCGCCCGAGACCCAGGAGATCCCACCCATGTCGCAGGCCCCGCAGTCCCACCCCGCGCAGACGACGCAGCCGATGCCGAGGACCGCCTCCCGCCGAGCCGTCATCGCGGGTCTCGGCGCGTTCGCCGCGCTCCCTCTCGTGCAGGTCGAGGCCGCGAGCGCCGACGGGTCGTCGCACAGCTCGTCGATCGAGGACCTGGTGCTCCTGGTCGGGTCCGACGAGACGCAGCGCAACCTCGCCTGGTTCAGCACCGACGGCGGCCGACAGGAGGTGCAGCTGGTGCGTCGGAGCGAATACTCCCGCGGACACGGATTCCCGCGTGCGGGCACCCGGCGCGTGCGGGCCACGAGCGGCGAGGCGCTCACCGACGGCTACCACTTCCATCACGCGACGCTCGAGGACCTCCGGGCCGACACGCGCTACCTCTACCGCGTCGGGTCCGCGCGCGCCGGCTGGTCGGACGTCTTCGAGTTCCGCACGCTCGCCCGCAGCGGCTCCTTCGAGTTCCTGGTGGTCGCGGATCCGCAGATCGGAGCGAGCGGGGACAACGAGGCCGACGGCGAGGGCTGGGCCACCACGCTGCGCTTCGCCGAGAAGAAGTACCCGCGCGCCGCCTTCATCCTCTCCGCGGGCGACCAGATCAACACGACCGGGGACCTCGCGGCGATGGCGGAGGAGTACACCGAGCTCCTGGCCCCGCGACAGCTCGCCTCCCTGCCCGTGGCACCGGTCATCGGCAACCACGACGAGGGGTCGGACCTGTACAGGCAGCACTTCCACGTGGCGAACCAGTCGACGAGCGTGGGAGTGGTCGCCTCCTCGGGCAACGCCGGCGGCAACAGCTGGTTCCGCTTCCAGGACGTGCTCGTGGTGGCGCTGAACTCGAACAGCACCGACAACGCGGCCCATCTGGACTACGTCGCGCAGACCATGCAAGAGCACGAGGATGCGCGCTGGGTGCTCGTCACGTTCCACCACTCGGTGTTCAGCACCGCCGACCACGCGATGGACAGCGACATCATCGAGCGCCGCCGGGTGCTCCCTCCCGGGTTCTCCGAGCTCGGCGTGGACCTCGTGCTGATGGGGCATGACCACCACTTCACCCGCTCGTACCTCATGAACGTCACCGACGACGAGGACGGCGACGGCGTCCCCGACAATGCGCTCAGCTCCTTCGAGACGGCAGGGACCGTGCGGGGGCGCGTGGTCGCCGAGGACGGCGACGTCCTCTACCTGACCTGCAACTCGTGCAGCGGCAGCAAGTACTACGAGACCGACGAGGAGAACGTCGACTCGTTCTACTGGATCGCCGAGGACGAGCAGCGGCACCACCCCAACGTGACGCGGGTGCGGGTCGAGCGCGACGCCCTGACACTGGTGACCCACGACGTCACCGACGGCCGCGTCGTCGACGAGGTCGAGCTGGTGCGGGGATCGCGCGGCCACGGCGGCCACGGGCACGGCCATCATGGCCGGGGGAAGGGCCGCGGCTGAGGACGACGACGGTCCGCCGAGGCGCGTGAGCGGCGGGTGCGGCAGCAGCCGTCCCGCCGCTCACGGCACGCGCTGGGTCCACTCCTCGGTGGCGAACTTGGTGTCCACGAGGTCCCGCGCCGCGGCGAGCTCGCCCTCGGTGTACGCCGACTCGTGGGTGGCGTACTTCCCGCGGAAGTAGTCCAGGAAGCTGTCGATGATCGCCTCGCGGCTCATGCCGGTCTGCGAGCGCATCGGGTCCACGCGCTTGTTCGCGCTGCGGGTGCCCTTGTCGGAGAGCTTCTCGCGCCCCACGCGCAGCACCTCGCCCATCTTGTCGGCGTCGATGTCGTAGCTCATGGTGACGTGGTGGAGCACCACGCCGTCGGCGAAGCGGCGCTGGGCGGCGCCGCCGATCTTGCCCTTGTCCGAGGCGATGTCGTTCAGCGGCACGTACCGTGCGCGCACGCCGATCTCCGCGAGCGCGCCCATCACCCAGTCGTCGAGGTAGGCGTAGGACTGCTCGAAGCTGAGGCCCTCGACGAGGGAGGACGGCACCACGAGGGAGTAGGTGAGGCAGTTGCCGGCCTCCATGAACATGGCGCCGCCGCCGGTGATGCGGCGCACCACGCCGATGCCGTGCTTCGCGGCGCCCGCGGGGTCGATCTCGTTCTTCACGCTCTGGTAGGAGCCGATCACCACGAGCGGGGAGTCCCAGTCCCAGATCCGCAGCAGCGGCCGACGCCGACCCGCGGCGACCTCGTGGGGGATGACCTCGTCGAGCGCGACGTGCATGATCGGCGCCATGGTGACCGGCCCGATGACGTCGAACTCGTGGTCGTCCCAGCTGGTCGCGTTGCCCAGGGCACGGCGCACGGCGATCGCGACGGCGTCCGCGTCGAAGCCGATCATCTGGACGTCGCCGTGCCGGGCGGCGAGGCGCGCGGAGATCGCCTCGGTGATCGTGGCGGCGCTCGCCTTCACGGGCAGTCCGACGATCGCGGCGTCGATGTCCTCGAGGGCCTCGTCGGGCTCGAGGAAGAAGTCGCCGAACACGTGGGCGGAGGTGATCACCCCGTCCGAGGCCTCGACCTCGACCGAGACGAGCTTCCCTCCGCGGACCTTGAACGAGCCGTTCACCCTCGGTGCCTCCTGCGACCTGGTTGCGGCGCCCCGGTGAGGGCGCCCTCAGCTGTCATTGTCCCAGCCGCCGCGCGCCCGCGGGATGTGAGCCGCGCATCGTTCCCGGGGAGGCCCGCCCGCCGCGCGCCCGGAGCCGCGCTCAGGGCTTGGTCGCGAGCGAGTGCAGGGCCTCGTGGACGCTCGTGACGAGGTCCTGGACGGAGTCGGACTTCTTGGCCTGCACGACGTAGGTGCGGTGGTCGTACTCGCGGGTGACGCGCGGCAGCAGGGTGCGCCAGGTGCTCGAGCCGCCGATCGAGACGAGGAAGGTGCCCGAGCGCGGGATCGACGGGGCGTGCACGCGCACCGAGAGGCGGTCCGCGGTCATGTCGGGCTGCTGGCGGGGGACCAGCGGGAAGCCGCTCGCCTCGAGACGGCCCGGGTCGAGGACCTCCCAGAGCAGGGCGCGGGCGTCCTCGAGCTTCCGGGAGGCCGGGGTGCCGATGTAGGAGTCGGGCTCGAAGGTGAGGTCCGCGTCGTAGCGCCAGTCGGGGCGGGAGGCGATCGCGCGCAGGCGGGCGATCGCGGCCTCGCGCTCCTCGTCGTTGCCGAGCGCCCCGATCTCCAGCGGGAAGGACCGCTGGGGGCGGGAGCCGACGAGCCAGATCGCCGAGCCGTCCTCGACGGCGTCGAACTCGACGCCGAGGTCGTTGCCGCTCCCGCCCGCGTGCAGCCACGCCCGCGGGTGGCTGCGCGAGGAGGAGAAGCGCGGCGCGCGATGGATGAGCTCGTCGCTGATGAGCAGCATCGAGCGCAGGTGGTCGCGCAGCTCGGTGGTGACCTCCTCGTCGAGCAGGACCTTCGGCGCGACGGGCTGCTGGGCGTCCTCGACGGCCTGGTTCTCGCCGAACTCGGCGAGAGAGGTCCACAGCTCGGCGCTCTCGGGGTCGTGCGGCACGAGCCGCTTGGCGACCTGCGCCCAGGTCACCATGCGGATGCGGCCCGTGGGGTCGTCGACCTCGCGCACGGCGGACCGGCGCGAGCGCGGCACGATGAGCAGCAGGCGGCTGCCCGGGGTCCTCTCGAGGGAGTCCAGCAGGGACCGCAGACGCTCCTCGGAGAGGTCCCCGTCGATCACGAGCTTGACCGCGAGGATCTCGGAGGAGCCGGTCGAGGGCGACTGGCCCACCAGGTCGAAGGCGTCGGCCGCGCTGCGGGTGGTGGTGCGGAAGGCGGGGACGGAGCCGGAGACGTCGGCGATGCGGCGGGCGAACTGCCGGCGCGCACGGCGGTCGCGCAGCACGTGGTCGAGCATCCCTCGCGCCATCGCCTCGTGGCGGGTGCGCGGGGAGTCGTGGCGGAGCATCTTCGGCACGGCGTCCAGACCGCTCGAGATCATCCGGCCGACGGACGGGGTGGCGGGGCTCATGTGCTCTCCTCGCTCGCTGCGGGTGGGTGCTGCGGATGGATGCTTCGGGGTGCGACAGGGCCGACGGGCGGGCCCGCAGCGAGGATACGTGGCAGCGCGGCCCGTCGCCCGCCGCTCTCACCGGCCCCGGGCGTAGATCTCCCGCACGAGGTCCTCGATCGCGGGCTCGGCGAGGGAGAGATCGGCGATCTCGGCCTGCGCGCCGATCGCCGAGAGCAGGGCGGGCACCGTCATCTCGCTGCCGCGGAAGGCGACGCGATGGCGGATCCCGTCGGCCTCGACCGCGAGCACCTCGGCCTCGGGAGGGAGGGCGAGCGCCTCCCGCGGCGCGGCGAGATCGACGACGAGCTCGCGGGGCGCGCCGAGGGACTCGCGGAAGCCGGCGAGGGGACCGTCGAAGGCGACCGTGCCGGAGTTGACCACGACGATCCGCTCGCACAGCCGCTCCACGTCGCCCATGTCGTGCGTGGTGAGGAACAGGGTGGTGCCGCGCTCGTCGCGGTCCTCGCGCAGGAAGCGGCGCAGCCCCTCCTTGGAGATCATGTCCAGGCCGATCGTCGGCTCGTCGAGGATGACGAGGCGCGGGGAGTGCAGCAGCGAGGCCGCGACCTCGCCGCGCATCCGCTGGCCGAGCGAGAGCTGGCGCACCGGCCGGTCGAGGAATCCCTCGAGGTCGAGCCCCTCGACGAGTCGCCCCAGGCGCCGCACGCGCTCGGCCTCGCTCAGGCGGTGCATCGCCCCCAGGATCCGGAAGGAGTCGCGCAGGGGGAGGTCCCACCAGAGCTGGGAGCGCTGGCCGAAGACCACGCCGATCTCCCGGGCGAGGCGTCGGCGCTCGGCGACGGGGCGCCGACCCAGCACCCGCACGTCGCCGGAGGTGGGCTGGAGGATGCCGGTCATCATCTTGATGGTCGTGGACTTCCCGGCACCGTTCGCGCCCACGAAGCCGACCGCCTCCCCGGACTGCACCTGCAGGGTCACGTCGTCGACGGCGCGCACGACCCTGCGGGCGCGTCGGCCCAGCGGTCCCGAGCGCACCACGTAGTCCCGGCGCAGGGCGCGCAGGTCGATCGCGGGCTGGGTCGTGTCATGGATCGTCATCCGCCGGCTCCTGTGTAGCGACGGACCCCCGCGCGCCAGAGCAGCGCGGCGAGGATCCAGGTGAGGACCGCGACCGGCAGGCCCAGCCAGCCCGTCCACTGCGGCAGCAGCGGCGGGCCGGGCAGGTCCAGCAGGGCGAGGGTCGGGGTGTAGGCGACGAGGGTCGTCGGGATCACGAAGGTGAAGAATGCCCGCAGGGGCAGCGGGAACACCGCCCCGGGGTTCGTGGCCACGTAGTTGCCGCCGTAGGTGAACGCGTTCGCGAACTCGCGGCCGTCCACGAGCCAGAACTGCATGGCTCCGGCCATCGTGAACAGGGCGCCCATGATCGCGGCGCCCGCGAGCGGCGCGATCACCAGCAGCGCGAGCGTCTGCGGGGTGGGGGAGAAGCCCGCGATCGCGAGCGCCGTCACGGTCATCGCGATGCCGACGGCGATCCGGCCCAGCCGGCGCAGGGAGAGGTCGAGGCTCGAGATCTGCAGCAGCATCGGCACGGGGCGGATCATGAGGGTCTCGAGCGTCCCGGAGCGGATCGCCGTGGAGAGCCCGTCGATCTCGCCGAACAGCATGTCGGCGATCCCGAAGGCGAGGGCTCCGAGCCCGTAGACCACGGCGACCTGCGGAAGCGTCATCCCGCCCAGCACGTCGACCTGGGAGAGGATCACCCACAGCTCGAGGAACTCGGTGCCCACGATGAGCACCTGGCCCAGCAGGTCCATGAGGAAGCTCGTGCGGAACGAGGCCTGGGAGCGGATCCGCGAGCCGTAGAGCGTCGCCACCATCCGCAGGGTCGAGCCGGGACGGGCCGACGGGGTCCTCTCAGCCACCCTGCACCTCCAGCGAGCGGATCCCGCGCTGCAGCATCGCCCAGGCGGCCAGGGCGAGGACGCCCGCCCACAGCGCCTGCACGCCGATCTCGGGGAGGGCCTCGGCCGTGCTCACGCGCGCCGAGAGCACGTCGATCGGGGTCTGCACCATGGCGGGGAACGGGGTCGCGCGGGTGAGGGCGATCAGCCAGTCGGGGAACCAGGCGATGGGGATGAGGAATCCGGAGAGCAGGTTCATCACGGCCGTGTAGACGACGGTGAGCCCGCGGGTCTGCAGGATCCAGAACGCCGCGAGGTTCACCAGCATGTCCGCGAGGAAGGCGACGGTGATCGCGAGCAGGATCGCGAGCAGTCCGAGCAGCCAGGCCACGGGGTCCGTCGGCAGGGAGATGCCCGTGAGCGCCGCGCCCACGAGCATCGGCGGGATCCCACGGGCGAGCAGCAGGAAGGCGGAGCGGCCCAGCTTCTGCGCGTACTGGAGCCGGAGGAACCCGAGGGGCCGCAGCAGGTCGATGGCGACGTCGCCCTGGTGGACGCGCTCGGCGACCTCCCGGGTGCCGAAGGCCTCGACGGGGGCCAGCAGCGCCTGGCCCAGCCACACGTAGGTCGCGGCCTGCAGGGCGTCGTAGCCGCGCAGCTCGCCCCCGGCGGTGGAGACCGCGGCCAGCAGGATCGAGGCGCGGATCAGGCCGAACACGGAGTTGGTGAACACTCCGGCGACGGTGGCGACGCGGTAGGTGGAGTACTGCCGGAAGGAGGCGGCGAGGATCCTCCAGAAGGCGAGCACCCGCGCGAGTCTAGGGTGCGGCCGACGCGCGCGGGAGGGGTTCGGGGAAAGCGGTGCGGATCGGTACCCTGTGCCGATCCCTCTTCCCCCGACGAACCGGATGATCGATGACTCCTCCTGCCGACACCCCGCCCGCCGCTCCCGCGCCCGTCGACGGCGAGCCCGCCGCTCCCTCCCGCCGTCGGCCCCGCTTCGGCCTGCTGCCGCGGATCGTGGTCGCGATCGTGCTGGGCATCCTCCTGGGCCTGGTGATGCCCGAGGCACTCGCGCGCGTGTTCACCACCTTCAACGGGCTGTTCTCCGCCTTCCTGGAGTTCCTCATCCCGCTGATCATCGTGGGGCTCGTGACCCCGGCGATCGGCGAGCTGGGCCGCGGGGCGGGGAGGATGCTCGCCCTCACCGCGGGCATCGCCTACATCTCGACGATCCTGTGCGGGCTGCTCGCGCTCGCCGTCTCCGCCCTGCTGCTCCCGCGCATGCTCGCCGGCGCGAGCGTGGGGACCCTGGAGAACCCCGAGGACTCGGCGATCGCCCCGTACTTCACGATCGAGATGCCGCCCGTCTTCGAGGTGATGACCGCGCTCATCCTCGCCTTCTGCCTCGGGATCGGGCTGACGCTGGTGCGCCGCGGGGCGCTGCAGGAGTCCTTCGAGCAGCTGCGCACGATCGTGGTGCGCACGATCGAGGCGATCATCATCCCGCTGCTGCCGATCTATATCTTCGGGATGTTCCTGGGCCTGACCATGAACGGGCAGATCTGGACCGTCATCGGCACGTTCCTCGCGGTCGTGCTCATGGTCTTCGTCCTCACGGTGATCGTGCTGCTCGCCCAGTACTGCGTGGCCGGCTGGGCGATGCGCCGCAATCCCCTGAAGATGCTGTGGAGGATGCTCCCCGCCTACGCGACGGCGCTCGGCACCAGCTCGTCGGCCGCGACGA
Source organism: Brachybacterium kimchii (assembly GCF_023373525.1). Taxonomy (NCBI): domain Bacteria; kingdom Bacillati; phylum Actinomycetota; class Actinomycetes; order Micrococcales; family Dermabacteraceae; genus Brachybacterium; species Brachybacterium kimchii. The sequence goes on along the minus strand of NZ_CP097218.1, from coordinate 1,851,255 downwards.
TCCCCGTGACGCTCCAGTGCACCAAGCGCAACGGGGTGGCGGCTCCGATCGCCGACTTCGTGGTCCCGCTGTGCGCGACGATCCACCTCGCCGGCTCGACGCTCAAGATCACCTCCTTCGCCGTCGCGATCATGGTGGTCACCGGGATGCCGCTGGATCCTGCGAAGCTCGTGGGCTTCGTGCTCATGCTCGGGATCGTCATGATCGCCGCGCCGGGCGTGCCCGGGGGAGCGATCATGGCCGCCGCCGGGATCCTCTCGTCGATGCTCGGCTTCGGCGAGGCCGCCGTCGGTCTCATGATCGCCTCCTACATCGCGATCGACTCCTTCGGCACCGCCACGAACGTCACCGGCGACGGCGCGATCGCCGCGCTCGTCTCCCGCCTCGCCCGCGGGCGCGTCTCCGGGGACCTGGAGGCCGACGACGGGGTCGAGCTCGCAGGGGTCTGAGAGGGGCCGGCGCCGCCGCGCTGGCATCCCTTGACCGCTTCTTCGCCGTGGACCTACCCTGAACGTATGAACACATCGTCATATGTGCAGACCCCGGAGCTCGCGGAGAGCGCTGAGCCCGCGGAGGGCTGCGCGAGCGACGTCGTGGACGCCGGGCGCGTCGCGCTCGCCGCCGAGCACCTGCCGCGCCCCCGCGACGTGGCCGACACGGCCGACGTGTTCTCCCTGCTCGGGGACCCCAACCGTCTCACCCTCCTGCTCGCCCTGCTCGAGGGGGAGCTGTGCGTGCACGACCTCGCCGCGCTCACGGGGCAGTCGGACTCCTCGACCTCCCATGCGCTCAAGCTGCTGCGCGCCCATCGCGTGGTCGCCACCCGCCGCGACGGGCGGCGCATGTTCTACCGGCTGGACGATCCGCACGTGCGGATGCTCCTGGACCTCGCGGTCGCCCACACCGCGCACACCGAGCAGACGCATCCCGAGATCACCGCGGCCGGAGGGGGCGGCGCCTGATGGGGGCCGACGAGCACGGCGGGTCGCACGGGGCAGCACACTCCCATTCCCACGCCTCGGCCGCGCAGGCGCTGAGCGCGGGCGGGAAGCACCGGCGCCGCCTGGCGTGGGCGCTCGTGCTGATCGGCGGCTTCTTCGTCGTCGAACTGGTCACCGCGCTGCTCACGGGCTCCCTCGCGCTGCTCTCGGACGCGGGGCACATGGCGGCCGACGTCCTCACCCTCGCCGCCGCGCTCGGGGCGACCGTGCTCGCCGCCCGGCCCGACCGCACGGGCAGGCGCAGCTTCGGCAGCTACCGCCTCGAGGTGTTCGCCTCCCTGCTCGCCGTCCTCGTGATGCTGGGCGTCTCGGTCTTCGTGGTCCTCGAGGCGATCGGCCGGATCGGTGCGGGAGCGGACGGCGCGCACGTCGACTCGGTGCCCATGCTCGTGGTGGGCGCGCTCGGACTGGTCGTGAACCTCGCGGTGATGCGGCTGCTGCGGGCGGGCGCGCAGGAGAGCCTCAACGTCAAGGGCGCCTATCTCGAGGTCCTCGCCGACACCATCGGCTCGGTCGGCGTGGTCGCGGCCGCGATCCTCGTGGGCGCGACCGGGAGCACGCTCTGGGACACCGCCATCGCCCTCGCGATCGGCGTGTTCGTCGCGCTGCGCGCGCTGATCCTGGGCCGCGAGGTCCTCTCGGTGCTGGGCCAGGAGACCCCGCGGCATCTGGACCCCGGGTCCGTGGGGGAGGACCTGCGCGCCGTCCCGGGCGTCACCGACGTGCACGACCTGCACCTGTGGACGGTCACCTCCGGGATGGACGTGCTCACCGTGCACCTGCGGGTGCGCGAGGGGGCCGACGGCCACGCCGTGCTCGACGCGGCCGAGTCGATGCTCCGCGAGCGCCACGGCCTGGACCACTGCACGCTGCAGATCGAGCCCGAGGACCACCGCACCGATCAGGAGACCACCTGGTGACCTCGGAGGTCCGCGAGGTCAGCGCCCGGGCGCGAGCAGCAGGGTGAGCTCCGCGAAGGAATCGACGACGGCGAGCGGGCCCTGCGCCTCGAGCGCCGGCCGCGTGCCCGCGCCCCAGGTGACGCCCACGGCCGCCATGCCCGCGGCGTGCGCGGCCTGCAGATCGGTCGCCGCGTCGCCCACGTAGACGGCGTCCTCGGCGCGCGCGCCGAGCACCTCGAGCGCGTGCCGCAGCGGGGCGGGGTCGGGCTTGTGGGCGAGCGTGTGCTCCTTGCCGATCACCACGTCGATCGAGGGCATCGCGGTCGCCGCGAGGCCGCGCCGGGCGAGCTCGGAGCCCTTCGAGGTCACCACGCCCACGTCGGCCCCGGCGTCGAGGAGCGCGCCCACATGGGCGTCGGCCCCGAGGTACGGGGCGATCCGCTCGTCGTGGTGGCCCACGTTGAACTTGCGATAGGCCTCGGCCATCGCCGGCGCGCGCTGCGGATCCAGCGCCTCGAAGGTCTCCTCGAGGGCGAGCCCGATCCAGCTGCGCACCTCCGCCTCCTCGATGCCCGCGATCCCGAAGCGCTCGAACACGTGCGCGTAGGAGTCGACGATGAGGCCCACGGTGTCCACGAGCGTCCCGTCCAGGTCGAAGAGGACGACGGGGCGCAGCAGCGCGGGGGAGTCGGTGCGGACGGGCGAGGTCATGACCCCATCCTCTCGCGGAACACGGCCCTGCGCGCATCCGTCCGGCCCGTATCCTCGGGGCCATGACCTCCACCGCTTCCTCCTCTGCATCCTCCGCCGCCCCTCTCACCGCCGTGGTCACGGGCGCCTCCTCGGGCATCGGCCGCGCGAGCGCCGTGCGCCTCGCCGCCGACGGCTGGCGCGTGCTCGCCGTCGCCCGCCGCGAGGACCGGCTGGCATCCCTCGCCGAGGAGTCCGGCTGCGAGACCCTCGCCGTCGACGTCACGGACGACGACTCGGTGGCCGCCCTCGTGGCCCGCGTCGACGAGCTGTTCGACGGGCGCCTGAACGCGGTCGTGAACGTCGCGGGCGGCGCCTTCGGGCAGGAGCCCGTGGCGGAGGCGGACCTCGACGCCTGGCAGCGGATGTACGAGGTCAACGTGCTCGGCGCCGCTCGGGTCACCCGCGAGCTGCTGCCCGCCCTGCACGCGAGCGGCCGCGGCGACGTGCTCGTGCTCTCCTCGACGGCCGCCCAGGGCGCCTACGAGGGAGGCGCCGGCTACAACGCCGCCAAGGCGGGGGAGCACATGCTCGCCTCCGCCCTGCGCCTCGAGCTCAACGGCGCACCGATCCGCGTCATCGAGATCGCACCCGGCATGGTCCGCACCGAGGAGTTCTCCCTGGTCCGCCTGGGCGACACGGAGCGGGCCGAGAAGGTCTACGACGGCGTCGAGCAGCCGCTCACCGCCGAGGACTGCGCCGACGTCATCTCCTACGCCCTGAACGCCCCGCACCACGTGAACCTCGATCTCGTCACCGTCCGCCCGCTCGCGCAGGCGGCGCAGCACAAGGTGGCGCGCCGTGCGGGTCTCTGAGGGCGCGGGCGCCCGATGAGCATGGCGGGCGGACCCGGCGGCCCCGGCGGACCCGGCGGCGGGGTCCGCGGCATGGCCTCCATGCCCGGGGCCGACGAGCGGCGCCTCGCGCCGGGGCAGCGCGCCGACGTCGGCCGGATCCTGCGCCTGTTCACCCCGTACCGCGGCACCCTGCTGGTCGTGCTCGTGCTCATCGCGCTCGCCGCCGCCACCGGGGTGGTCTCGCCTTTCCTGGTGCGCGAGGTCGTGGACGTCGCCCTGCCGGACCAGCGGCTGGACCTGCTCGCCTGGTGCGTGGCCGGGATGATCGCGGTCACCGCGATCTCCTCGGTGCTGGGAGTGCTGCAGTCGCTGCTGTCCACGCGCGTGGGCCAGGCGATCATGCACGATCTGCGCGTCGCCGTCTTCTCGCACCTGCAGCGGATGGGGCTGGGCTTCTTCACCCGCACGCGCACCGGCGAGGTGCAGTCGCGCATCTTCAACGACATCGGCTCGATGCAGGCCGTGGTCACGAGCGTGGTCACCCAGATCGTCTCCGCGAGCGCCGGGATCGTGATGGCCGTGGTCGCGATGCTCGCGATGGACTGGCGCCTCACCCTGTTCTCGGTGATCACCGTCCCGCTCGCCGTGTGGATGAACCGGCGGGTGGGGCTGCGGCGCCGCGCGATCACCCGCATCCAGCAGGAGACCGCCGCCGACCTCTCCGCCTCGATCCAGGAGTCGCTCTCGGTCTCGGGGATCCTGCTGGGCACCACGATGGGCCGCACCGACGCGCTCACCGGCCATTTCACGGGACTCTCGGGGCGTCTCGCCAAGCTGGGGCTCTCCTCGACGACGGCCGGCCGCTGGCAGATGGCCCTCTACTCGACGCTGATGTCGGTGATCCCCTCGCTCACCTACCTGCTGGGCGGCTACCTGCTGTTCGGGCACGTCCCCGGCGTCACCATCGGCACCCTGGTCGCCTTCATCGCCCTGCAGTCGGGGCTGTTCCCGCAGATCAACTCGCTGCTGCGCGTGGCCACGCAGGTGAACTCGTCCTTCGCGCTGTTCACCCGCGTCTTCGAGTACCTCGATGCTCCCGTGACCATCACCCAGCGCGAGAACGCGACCGCGCTGGATCCCGCCGCGGTGCGCGGCGAGGTCCGCCTCGAGCACGTGGCCTTCCGCTACCCGGGCGAGGACGCGGGCGGGGCATCTGACACCGACGCGGCCGACGGGGCCGACGGCCCGACCCGTCCCGTCCTCGACCCCGAGGATCCCTCGTTCACCCTCCACGGCATCGACCTCACGGTCCCCGCCGGCACGCACACGGCGCTCGTCGGCGCGACCGGCTCGGGCAAGACCACCACCGGCTACCTCATGGCGCGCCTGTACGACCCGACGCTCGGTGCGGTCACCCTGGACGGCCACGACCTGCGCGACCTCACTCTGCGCTCGGTCTCCGACTGCATCGGCGTGGTCACCCAGGAGACCTACCTGCTGCACGCGAGCATCGCCGACAACCTGCGCTTCGCCGCGCCCGACGCGAGCGACGAGGAGCTCGAGCGGGCGTGCCGGATCGCGCAGATCCACGACCACATCGCGAGCCTCCCCGAGGGGTACGGCACCACGGTGGGGGAGCGCGGCTATCGATTCTCCGGCGGGGAGAAGCAGCGGCTCGCGCTCGCCCGCACGATCCTGCGCGACCCGCCCGTGCTCCTCCTCGACGAGGCCACGAGCGCCCTGGACGTGCGCACCGAGCAGGCGATGAGCGGCGCGCTCGCCGCGCTCAGCCGCGGCCGCACCACGATCTCGATCGCGCACCGCCTCTCCACGATCCGCGACGCCGACCAGATCGTGGTCCTCGAGAAGGGGCGCATCGTCGAGCGCGGCACCTTCGAGGAGCTCCTCGTGCAGGACGGTCCCTTCGCCGAGCTCGCCCGCCGCGACGCGAGCCTGCCGTTCTGATCCTGCCGTCCCGGGTCTGCCCCGTCGGCATCTCGGGGGCATCCCGGATACGACCCGGGTATGGCCCGGATTCATCCGTCCGAAGGATGCGGGAGCGGCGGACGACGGGGGAGAGTAGGGGTGTTCGCGTAGCACCGGCGCGATCCCCGCACGGCAGCACAGCACTCGTCAGGAGACGGTCATGGACCAGGGCAGGATGCGCACGATCCCCTCGCACACGCTGTCCTCGAGCGATGCGCCGGCCTCGCGCGGAGCCGGGCGTCCGGCGGTGTTCACGGCGATCGTGATGGTCGCGCTCGCGGTGCTGATGACGGTCCTGCTCGGCGGCCCGACGATGCCTCTCGCGGCCTCGATCGCGATGGCGGGGGTGTCTGTGCTGCTCGTCGCGATCGGCTGGGTGGTGGCGGGCCCGCGGCGGCCCTGACCCGTCGGCCCTCAGACGTCGAGCTCGATCTCGCCGACCCCGCGGGACACGCACACGGTCATCCGCTCCTCGCGCTCGTCCTCCATGAGGAACTCGTCCTCGTGGATGACGTCCCCGGCCAGCAGCGGCAGCACGCACGTACCGCACACTCCGCCCTCGCACGAGTAGTCGACGTCGATGCCCGCGTCCAGGAGCGCCTGCAGCAGCGTGTGCTCGCCGTCGACCTCCACGGTCGTGCCGGACTTCCGGCACTTCGCGGTGAACGGTTCGCCCAGCGTGCCCATGGGTGCTCCTCCAAGGATCGAGTGGGGTGGATCGGGTGGTCGGTGCGCGCGGCCGGCGCCTGCGCCCGGCCCGCCCTCCAGCATCCCACGCCCGCGCGCACGAGGCGTGGTGAGCGTGCTCTCACCGGGCGCCTCCTGACTGGGCAGTGCTGCGCGCGGGGCTGTGCGCGGGCTGTGCGGGACGGATCGGTGTGCTGTGGCGGGGGCGCGGAGCCTGTGCGGACGGATCGTGGACGACTAATCTCGGTGTCACCACCTCGAACGGGAGCTGAACATGTCCAACACCCCCGCCGCGCTGTCCGCGCTGCCGCCGCTGGCGCACCCGGACGGGTCCCCGATCCGCGCGCTCGTCGTCGAGGACGAGCCCACCATCGCCGACCTCCTGCGCTTCCCGCTGCAGATGATCGGCTGGGAGGCGACGGTCGTGGGCGACGGCCTCGAGGCCGTGCGTGTGGCCCGTGAGATGCGGCCCGACGTGCTGGTGCTGGACCGCATGCTCCCCGGCATCGAGGGCCTCGAGGTGCTGCGCCGCATCCGCGCGCTGCAGCCCGACGTCCCCTCGCTCATGCTCACCGCGATGGACGCCCCGGCCGACCGCGTCCAGGGCCTCGCCTCCGGGGCCGACGACTACGTGACCAAGCCCTTCACGATGGAGGAGGTGCTGCTGCGGCTGCACCGTCTGGTGCAGCGCGCGGGGGCGACGTCCCCGCAGAGCAGCGAGCTCGTCGTCGGCGATCTGGTGATGAACCTGGACACCCACGAGGTCACGCGCGGCGGCGAGGAGATCGCGCTGACCGCGACCCAGTACCAGCTGCTGCAGTACCTGATGGAGAACCCGCAGCGCGTGCTCTCCAAGGCGCAGATCCTCGACGCGGTCTGGAACTACGACTTCGGCGGGCAGGCGAACATCGTCGAGCTCTACGTCTCCTACCTGCGCAAGAAGATCGACGTGGGCCGCGAGCCGATGATCCGCACGGTCCGCGGCGCCGGCTACATGCTCAAGCCCGCATGACCCGCGCCTCCCGCAACTCGAGCGTCTCCCGCTCGCACGCTCCGGCGCGCACGCCCCTGGCGCCCGCCGCGCCGACTCCCGCGGCGACGCCGCGGCGGCATCGACTGTCGCTGCGCGCGACGCTCGTGATCCTGCTGGTGAGCACCGTGGCGGTGCTGTGCCTGCTGGTCGGGGCGGTCACGCACGTGTCGGTGCGCGGGCAGCTCGAGGGCCAGCTGGACGCGCAGCTCACCCGTGCCGCCCACCGTGCCGGCGACACGGGCGGTCCGGGCGCGCCCAACGGGCCGACGAACGGCGAGGACGGGTCCAACGGCACGGGGAGCACCAGCGGCACCAGCGGTACGAGCGGGACCGGGGCCGACGAGGCCGATGGCGGGGACGCCGAGGCCACGGGCCCCGGCGGCGGCGAGTTCGAGCTCGCCGCCATCCTCGTGGACGACCAGGTCGTGAGCGCCGCGTGGCGGGACACCGACGGCCAGGTCGAACAGCTGGGCGCCTCGGACCGCACCGAGGTCGCCGACGTCGCGAAGGGACTGGACAGCGACGAGCACGCGGACGTGAAGCTCTCCATCGGCCAGTACCGGGTGATGACCGCGACCGACGCCTCGGGCGCCGTGATCGTCACCGGCCTGCCGCTCACCCAGGTCCACAGCACGCTGACACGGCTGGACATCACGCTGGTGACTGCGGGAGTGCTCGCGACCGCGCTCTGCGGGGTGGCGGGATCGCTGATCGTGCGGCGCACGCTGCGTCCCCTCGAGGAGGTCTCCGCCGTCGCCGGCCGGGTGGCCGACATGCCGTTGTCCCATGGCGACGTGGCCCTGGGGGACCGGGTCGACGAGCGCATCTCCCATTCGGGGACCGAGGCCGGCGAGGTGGGGCGGGCCCTCAACCTGCTGCTGGACAACGTGGAGGGAGCGCTCGAGACGCGCCAGCACAGCGAGGAGTCGATGCGACGCTTCATCGCCGATGCGTCCCATGAGCTGCGCACCCCGCTCACGGCGATCCGCGGCTACAGCGAGATGCTGCGGATGACGGAGGACCTCAGCGATCGCGGCGAGCAGTCGGTGGACCGCATGGACGCGCAGTCCCGGCGCATGACCTCGCTCGTGGAGGACCTGCTGCTGCTGGCCCGCCTCGACGAGGGCGCGCGTGACGAGCGCTCCGAGACCGACCTGGGTGAGCTCGTGCTCGATGCGGCGATGGACGCGCGCGTCACCGCGTCGGAGCACCGCTGGGTGCTCGAGGTCCCGGAGGAGCCGGTGACGGTGCTCGGCAATGCGCGCCAGCTGTCGCAGGTGATCGTGAACCTGCTGTCCAACGCCCGCAAGCACACTCCCGCGGGCACGACGGTGGCTGTGCGACTGAGGTCGGGGTCGGGGTCCGACGGACCCGGCTCGGCGGCCGCCTCAGGGGCGGTGGGTCGGGTCGGCATCCTCGAGGTGGTCGACGATGGTCCCGGCATCGAGCCGGAGATCGCGGGCCGGGTCTTCGAGCGCTTCACCCGCGCGGATGCCGCCCGCTCGGGCGGGGACGGGACGACGGGGCTGGGGCTGCCGATCGTCAAGGCGATCGCCGAGGCGCACGGCGGCTCGATCACTCTGGAATCGGAGCCGGGTCGGACGGCTTTCATTCTGCGCCTGCCGCTCGTCGCCCGCTGAGCGGAGTCCTCGTCGTAGATCGCGGACTGGCGACGAGCGGACCCGATCCCGGAGGCGCTGATTGATTTCGCGGGCGTGCCTGTAGAGGGGCACGGTGGTGTGCCCCTCTACAGGTGGGGGTGGAGCTGCTGATGGGGTTCTGACCTGGATGCCTTGCGAAGGCCGGCCACGCCGGGGTCAGAAGGGTGGTGGTCCGGGGTCGAACTTGGGTGGCGGGTCCTGGCGTTTGCGTGGTTTTCGGGTGGTGGCGCTGATGGGGATGTCGCCGTCGTAGTGGAAGGTCGGGAGTGGTTGGTACCTGCGCCTGACGGGTTTCTCGACGGGGATTTCTTCGAGGTCGGGGGCGCCGGCGTGGTCCATGTCCACGCGTGGCCACGGGTCCGGGACACCGGGCCGGATCGGCCAGGGCGAGTCCAGCCGAGCGGGATCGGGAGACGGCGACTCTGCGCTGCTTCCGTCCTCGGCATCGCGTTGCTGCTCGTAGTCGTCTTGCCTGCGTTGCGTCGAGTCCCAGACGGCGTCGAGTTGGGCGACGGCTTGTGGGGTGAGGAGGTCGGTGTCGTCCTCGCGGAACACGCGGAAGCGTTCGTGCATCTCCCACACCGTGCCCGCGGTCCCTGCCGGGGCCTCGTCGGCCTCCACGCGGATGGGGTCGAGTCGCCCGGCGGTTTTCATCGCGTGGTGGAACCAGCACAGGAAGTGCAGGTTCTCCACCGCCGTCCGACCACCACACACCGGGTCCGCATGGTTGTACTCGACGATGTGGTCCGCTTCGGAGGCCACGGAGGCTGTGCGTTCGCATCCGGGGACGCCGCAGGATTGGCCGCGGAGTCTCAGGTGTTCGAGCATCGCCGCAGTCGGCCGGTACTTGTCCGCAGGCCGGGGCAAGAACTCACCCGACGAGGGATCCGTGAGGACTCGGAACCATTCCTCGCTCTTGCCCGCGATCTCACGGGCCATCTGCGCGGGAATCGGCGTCCCGTCCACCAGCACGCCCGGTGCGTCGTCCCCGCCGACCAGGGTGAGGAAGGGAACGAGGACGTTCAACCGGAACCGTGCCTCCGGGACGGTGATGCCGCCGGTGTTGAGCTGCGCGGCGTGGGCGAGGTGGTAGCGGATCAGGTTGAGCGACAGGGGCATGCCCTCGTTCTCCACCCGACGATCCGGATCCAGGGGGATCTCGGTGCCCTCCATCAGGGCGTGGCGCTGGGCGTTCTGGATCGCACGCGCCGCCTGATCGAACTTCCCGGCGAGGGCTTTGATCTCGGGGGCGGGGCCGATGATCCGCAGGGACGCGACGCCGTCGAGAGTTCCGGGGTCCAGGACCATGCGGCGGCGGGTGGCGGAGACTTCTTCGGGTTCTTTCGGGTGTCGCTGCTGAATCTTCGTCACAAGCAGGTCGAGGCATTTCGTGAATACTCTCGGCATGATCGCCAGACACCACGAGGCGACCGTGACATCCACCAGCACCATTTCCGCCGGGGTGAAATCCGCGGTGCGCCGCAACAGGGTCCGGAACCATTCCGCAGGGAATTCCCCCGCCTCCAGGGCTTGGGTGCAGCGTGGGAGGAGGTCCACGGCCCGGTGGGCGTCGGTGATGGCTTTGGCGGCCTGGCCGCGGGTGCAGCGCATCGCCACCGCGACCATGAGGTCCTGCTGCTCGACCTCGTAGGGGTCGGCGTCCATGTCCTCGCGCCCCGCCCAGAACGGCGCCAGGGCCACGAAACGCCGGGAGAGTTCATAGGACTCATCGACACCCTCATCCCACAGGGCACGGACCTGCGCGGTCAGCTCCGCATCCGGCCTCGCCTTCACCCTGCGCGCCACGACATCCCTGCACACCGGCTTCTTGGATTCCTTCACGACGAACAGAGGCTTGACGCCCTCCGGGGGTGCGGCGACGAAGCGAGGCGTGTGGACATGCATGTCCTCGCGCTGACGCTCGGTCATCTTCTCCAGATCATCGAGGATCGTGAACGCCGACTCGACCGCCGGCTCCCCGGGCAGGTCCAGACGACCCTGCGACTCCGGCTGCTCCACCGCACTCACACCACCCACCCCCTTCCCCGGCATTCCACGACCCCGCGCGAGACTGCGCGGCACGAGAACTCTGAATCGATAGACCGGTCACCGAACCCGACGACTTCACCAGTGAAGCCGCAATCCCTCACGCCCGATCGATATGTCCAATTCTATGCCGGCGCACACCAGAAAACCAGACCCCAGGCAAAAAAGTGGATAAACCCGCGACCATTTCCTGCACTTCCGCATCCGCCACGTCCGCAGTGGATAACCCCGTGGAAAACACCCCCGTGTGGAGGAACCACGGATACCGAGCAGACGCGCACGCGACACCAGAACGCGACGCACGTCGAGAGCGACACGAGTCGAACCCTCACTCCGAGGCATCGCACCGCACCGGCACGCCCACCCGCCCCCACCGCACGACGAGACCGATTCCACCGCGGACCCCGGTGACCCGTCCGTCGGCCCCGACGTAGACTGACGCCCATCGGCATCGACCCGGCCATCACCGGCGAGCCGCGGGAAGAACGGTCAGGGCCCGAGCGCGCAGCGCGAGCGGGCCGTCGGCCCAGTAGAACCCGCCGGGACCAGCCCGTCACAGCTGAGGAACGAGGGGACGCCTTCCGGGGCGTCAACCGAGGTGGTACCGCGCACGCGCACCGCCCCGCCGCAGGTCGGCAGGGGAGGGGAGCGGCGTCCTCGGACAGCACAGTCGCCGTCCGCCTACGCCCCGCTCGGAGGTCCTCATGGTCTATCCGGTCTCCGGAGACCCGCTCGTCCCCTCGCCGAACCTTCCCGATCTCGAGAGCCGCATCCTGCGGTTCTGGGACAGGGACGACACTTTCCGCGCCTCGATCGCGCAGCGCGAGGGCGCCCCCGAGTACGTGTTCTACGACGGCCCGCCCTTCGCCAACGGGCTCCCGCACTACGGGCACCTGCTCACGGGCTTCGTCAAGGACGTGGTCCCGCGCTTCCGCACGATGGACGGGTACAAGGTGGACCGCCGCTTCGGCTGGGACACGCACGGCCTGCCCGCCGAGCTAGAGGCCATGCGCGAGCTGGGCATGACGGAGAAGTCCGAGATCGAGGAGATGGGCGTCCAGGCGTTCAACTCCGCCGCGCGCTCCTCGGTGCTGAAGTACACCAAGGAGTGGGAGGAGTACGTGACCCGGCAGGCGCGCTGGGTCGACTTCGAGAACGGCTACAAGACCCTCGACGTCTCCTTCATGGAGTCCGTGCTGTGGGCCTTCAAGACCCTGTGGGACAAGGGCCGCGCCTACGAGGGCTACTACGTTCTGCCCTACTGCTGGAACGATCAGACGCCGCTGAGCTCCCACGAGCTGCGCATGGACGACGACGTCTACCAGGACCGCCAGGACCCGACCGTCACCGTCACCTTCCCCTTCGAGGGCGAGAAGGCCGACGAGCTGGACCTTGCGGGCGTCAAGGCCCTCGCCTGGACGACGACCCCGTGGACGCTGCCCACGAACTTCTCGCTGGCCGTCGGGCCGGAGGTCGAGTACGCGGTGGTGCCCGCCGGGCCCGAGGGGGCGGCCGACGGCGGCGCCGCAGGCAGCGACCGGTACCTGCTGGCCGCCGCCCTGATCGGCGAGTACGCGAAGGATCTCGGGTACGCGAGCCCCGAGGACGCCGTCGCCGCGATCGAGGAGCGCACCTACCGCGGCGCCGAGCTCGAGCACATGGCCTACGAGCCGCTGTGGACCGTCTACTCGGAGGACCGCGAGCGCTGGGGCACGCAGAACGCGTGGATCGTGACGGTCGCCGACTACGTCTCGACCGACGACGGCACCGGCGTGGTCCACCAGGCCACCGCCTACGGCGAGATCGACCAGCAGGTCAACGCCGAGTACGGGATCCCCGTGATCGTCTCCGTCGACGACGGCGCGCAGTTCCTCGACTACTTCCGCGGCACCGCGCTCGACGAGATCGCCGGGCTGCAGGTGTTCGACGCGAACCGGCCGATCATCCGGAACCTGCAGCGCGAGCACCGGCTGCTGCGGGAGAAGAGCCACGTGCACTCCTACCCGCACTGCTGGCGCTGCCGGAAGCCGCTCATCTACAAGGCCGTGAGCTCCTGGTACGTGAAGGTCGCCGATCAGCGCGAGCGGATGCTCGAGCTCAACGAGCAGATCGACTGGGTGCCCGGCAACGTCAAGCACGGACAGTTCGGCAAGTGGCTCGAGGGCGCGCGCGACTGGGCGATCTCCCGCAACCGCTACTTCGGCTCGCCGATCCCGGTGTGGAAGAGCGACGACCCGAACCACCCGCGCATCGAGGTCTACGGCTCGCTCGCGGAGCTCGAGGAGGCCTTCGGGACCCTCCCGCGCGACGAGTTCGGCGAGGTCAACCTGCACCGGCCCTACATCGACGAGCTCACGCGGCCGAACCCCGACGATCCGAGCGGGACGTCGACGATGCGCCGCATCACCGACGTCTTCGACGTCTGGTTCGACTCCGGCTCGATGCCGTTCGCGCAGGTGCACTACCCCTTCGAGAACGCCGAGTGGTTCGAGAGCCACAACCCCGCGGACTTCATCGTGGAGTACATCGGCCAGACCCGCGGCTGGTTCTACATGATGCACGTGCTGGCCACGGCGCTCTTCGACCGGCCCGCGTTCACCTCCGTCATCTGCCACGGCATCGTGCTGGGCGAGGACGGGCAGAAGATGAGCAAGTCCCTGCGCAACTACCCCGACGTGCGCGACATGTACGCGACCTATGGCGCGGACGCGATGCGCTGGTTCCTCATGAGCTCGCCGATCCTGCGCGGGGGCAACCTCATCGTCGACGAGGCGAAGATCCGCGACGCCACCCGCCACGTGGTGCTGCCGCTGTGGAACGTCTGGTACTTCCTGGGGCTGTACGCCAACGCGGCCGGCCCGAAGGACGCGGACGGCCGGCCCCAGGGCTACCAGGGGCGGACGCGGTACGAGTCCGCCGACGTCATGGACCGCTACCTGCTGGCCCGCACGGGCGTGCTCGCACGGGGCGTGCGGGAGTCCTTCGAGGCCCTCGCGATCGCCGACGCCGCCGAGAAGGTCCAGGACTACCTGGACATGCTCACCAACTGGTACGTGCGCCGCTCCCGCGACCGCTTCTGGGAGGGCGACGAGCAGGCGATCGACGTGCTCTCGACGTGCCTGGAGACGCTGTGCCGCGTGGCCGCGCCGCTGCTGCCCATGGTCTCCGAGGAGATCTGGAAGCAGCTCACCGGCGGCCGCTCGGTGCACCTCACCGACTGGCCGGACGCGGAGCTGTTCCCGGCCGATCCGGAGCTGGTGGCGCAGATGGACGACGTGCGGCACGTGGCGAGCGTCGGCAACTCGCTGCGCAAGAAGGAGGGACTGCGGGCGCGTCTGCCGCTCGCGCAGCTCACCGTGGTCCACCACGACCCGGCCTCGCTCGCGCCCTTCGCGGAGATCATCGCCGATGAGCTCAACGTCAAGGACGTGCGGCTCGTGGACGTGGCGAGCGAGGAGTCGCGCTCGATGGGCGTCGAGCAGCGCCTGAGCGTGAACGCGCGCGCCGCCGGGCCGCGCCTGGGCAAGCAGGTGCAGACCGTCATCAAGGGATCGAAGACAGGCGACTGGTCCGTGGCCGAGGACGGCACGGTCACCTCCGGCGGGATCGCCCTGGCCGAGAGCGAGTACTCGCTGGACCTCGTCGCCGGCTCCGACTCGGCGGCCGAGGGCCGGGCGATCGGCGTGCTGCGCGGCGGCGACTTCCTGGTGCTCGACACCCGGGTGACGCCCGAGCTCGAGGCCGAGGGCACCGCCCGCGACGTGGTGCGCGCGATCCAGTCTGCCCGACGGGACGCGGGGCTCGACGTCTCGGACCGCATCACCCTCACGGTCTCGGGCGATCAGGCCGTCGTCGACGCCGTCGCCGCCCACCGGGATCTGGTGGCCGGCGAGGTCCTCGCGACCGAGCTCGAGGTGCCGGCCGAGCCCGCTCCCGGGGCGCACGAGGCGAGCGAGAAGGTCTCCGGCGGCACGGTGAAGGTGTCGGTCGCCAAGGCGTGAGGCGGCGGGGACCCGGCGCGTCGGCTCGATACGGGCGGCGCCGGGTCCCAGACTGTCGGGGCGGTCCGCGCGCTGGGCGCCGCCGCGGAAGGAGCCCCGGATGACCACCATCGCGCACCGCGGAGTCCCCGCCGACGCGTCGATCGACGCCCTGGCCGGGGTGGCCCTGGAGAACCTCTCGCGACAGTTCCCGTTCGCCGCCCACCACGTGCAGACCTCCGCGGACGATCTTCACCAGCCCGCCCTGCTGCACCCCGCCTTCGCCTCCTCCTTCGACTGGCACTCGAGCGTGCACATGCACTGGCTGCTGGCATCTCTCGTCGAGGCCACGGCCGACGCCCCCTGGCGAGAGCGAGCGCTGGAACTCCTCGCGGACCACCTCGCCCCGCAGAAGCTCGCGGTCGAAGCCGCCTACCTGCGCGAGAACCCCACCTGGGAGAGGCCCTACGGATGGGCGTGGGCGGCGCAGCTCGTCGTGGTGCTGGGGGAGGCCCGCACATCGGAGCTGCGCCCGCTCGCCGGCGCCGCCGCCCCGCTGCTGGACGAGGTGCTCGCCCTCGTGCGCAGCTGGCTCCCGCGGACCCCGCTGCCGGTGCGGCACGGACTGCACACCAACACCGCGTTCGGCCTGCGCCGCCTGCTGCTCTCGGCCCGCGCGGCCCGCGCGACCTCCGCCGACGAGGCGAGCGGCGAGATCGAGCAGGCCGCGCGGCGCTTCTTCCTCGACGATGCGGACTGGGCCTTCGACCAGGAGCGCAGCGGCCAGGACTTCCTCTCCGCCGGGCTCAGCGAGGCGGACCTCATGATCGAGGTGCTCGACGAGGACGAGCTCGCCGCCTGGCTGCCCCGCTTCCTCTCCCGCCTGCATCCCGGATCCGACGTGCTGCGCCCCGTCCCCGTGATCGATCCGAGCGACGGGTACCAGTCGCACCTCGACGGGCTCGGCCTCACCGCCGCGGCGAGCGGACTGCGCATCGCCGACGCGCTCGAGCGGATCGGATCCGAGGACAGCCGGGAACTCGCCGCAGCCCTGCGCGAGGCGGCCCCGCCCCTCATGGAGCCCGGTCTGCGCTCCGCCGTCTCCGAGGAGTACATGGCCTCCCACTGGCTGGCCACGTTCGCCTGGGAGGCGCACCTCGCCCTCGCATCCCGCACCCACTGAAGGAAGCGCCCATGTTCGTCCTCATCGGGGTCGCGCTGGTGATCATCGGCTTCGCCCTGCGCATCAACCCCCTCCTGGTGGTGACCGCCTCCGGCATCGTCACCGCCCTGATCGGCGGCCTCACGCCGCTCGAGATCCTCAACACCTTCGGGACCGGGTTCGCCGGGTCCCGCTCCATCACCACCTTCGTGCTCGTGCTGCCCGTGATCGGCCTGATCGAGCGCTACGGCCTGCAAGCCGCGGCCGGCAACCTCATCCGCAGGCTGAGCGGTCTCACCGCCGGCCGGCTCCTAGCCCTGTACATGCTGATCCGCCAGGCGACCGCCGCGATCGGCCTGCAGTCCGTCGCCGGTCCCGCCCAGACCGTGCGGCCGCTGGTCTTTCCGATGGCGGAGGCCGCCGAGGAGCGGCGCCGAGGATCCGCGCCGAACGAGAAGGCCACCGAGACCATCAAGGGATACTCGGCCTCGGCCGACACCGTCGGCGTCTTCTTCGGGGAGGACGCCTTCGTGGCGATCGGGTCGATCCTCCTCATCACCTCCTTCGTGGACACCACCTACGGGCTCACGCTCGAGCCCATCCAGCTGGCGCTGTGGGCAGTGCCCGTGGCCGTGATGGCCTACCTGGTGCACGGCACGCGGCTGCTGCGGCTCGACCGCAGGCTCGACCGGCTCGCCGGCGCCGTCCCCGTCCCGCAGGGAGGCGCGAAGTGATCTCCAACGAATGGCTCTACTGGCTGATCGGCGCCTTCTTCCTCCCCGTCGCCGTGCTCGTCGCCACCCACGAAAACCACTCCCGCAGACTCGGCTCCGCCGCCTTCTGGGGCCTGCTGGGCCTCTCGTTCTTCTACTCCACGTTCGTGGCAGCGGGATCCGCGCCCGCCTGGGTGCTGGGCCTCGCGGTGCTCGCGATGGTGGCGATCGCCGGCTTCGGAGGTCTCGGCAAGGGCACCGAGCACACCACCTCGGAGCAGGAGAGGGAGGGGTTCGCGGCGCGGCTGCGCGGGCGGCTGTTCATCCCCGCGCTGCTCGTGCCGGTCGTCACCGTGATCGTGGCGCTGCTCGGCCCGCGACTCAGCGTGGGCGGCGAGCCGCTGCTCGCGGAGGGGTCGGCCACGCTCACGGGCCTCGGCGTGGGCGCGCTGGTCGCCCTCGTCGTCGCGTGCATCATCCTGCGGCCGCCGCGGCTGTCCGTGCCGTTCACCGAGAGCACGCGCCTGCTCGAGGCCATCGGCTGGGCGGCGCTGCTCCCGCAGATGCTCTCGACCCTCGGAACCCTGTTCACCGAGGCCGGCGTCGGCACCGCCGTCGGCGACATCTTCGGGTTCATCGTCCCCGAGGACGTCCTGGTCTGGGGCGTGATCGCCTACTGCGTCGGCATGGCCGTGTTCACCGTGATCATGGGCAACGCCTTCGCGGCCTTCCCGATCATGACCGCTGCCGTGGGCTGGCCCATCCTCGTGGAGAACTTCCACGGCAACGCCCCCGCGGTGTTCGCCCTCGGGATGCTCGCCGGCTTCTGCGGCACCCTGTGCACGCCGATGGCCGCGAACTTCAACATCGTGCCGGCCGCCCTGCTGGAGATGAAGAACAAGTACGGAGCGATCGCCGTGCAGATCCCGACGGCGCTGATCATGCTCGTGCTCATCACCGTGTTCATGTGGGGCTTCGCGTTCTCGCACTGAGCATCGGCCTGCGGGGCCTGCGGGGCCTGCGGGGAGGGCGGCGGCGCCGCGACGGTCGGCCCTGATCCGGGATGGCCCGACCGGACGCCGTCACGGCTCGCCGCGCCCGACGTCGACCACGGTCGAACGGGAGACGTACGTGCCCTCGCCGATGTACCGGCCGTCGAGATCGCCATGGAGCGCGGACAGGACGGGGTCGGAGGCGGTGTGCTCCTGGATCGATCCGTAGTAGAAGGCGTCCGGGGAACCGCTCTCGAAGGACTCGTGGTTCGCCTCGATCCCGGGGACTCCGTCGCTCGCATGCTGCGTGCTCCCGGGCAGCATCACCTCGTGCACGTTCGGCGCGCTCAGGGAGCCGCCTCCCATCTGGGCGCCCTGCAGGTCCAGCTCCGCGATCGGATCGCCGGTGTACTCGAGGTCCGGGCGGTGGGACGTGCCGGGGGAGAGGCGGGGGTCCAGGCCGACGGGGCCGTGCGCCACGTTCACGACCTGGGTCGAGTCCTGGGACGGGATCACCGTCTGCACCGGGGAGCCCGCCGAGAAGCTGTGGGTCACGTTGAAGGTTCCCTCCGCGCCGCACGCGCTGTTGAAGCTCGGGTCCGCCGCGAGGTGCGAGGTGATGATCCCGCCCTGCGAATGGCCGACGAGCATGACGTCGGCCCCGGCGGGGACGTCGGCGGCCGTCATCGCCGCGCGCACGTCGTCCATCGCGGCGGGATCCTGGCCCGCGACGAGCCGCAGGTTCGAGCCCCAGTCCCGGGAGTTGCCCGTCTGCCCGTAGGCGCCGGAGAGGTCCAGGACGTCGGGGCCCTCGGTGGGCGGCACCTGCACGATGTACACGGGATCGCCGCCGGACGCGCCGCGCACCTCCTGCACCCCGATCCGTCCGGTCGCGAGCGCGCCGGAGGAGTCCGCGCCGCGGCCCTTCATCCGCAGGGAGTCGTTGTCGACGAGGAGGTCGCCCAGATCCTGTGGGCTGGCCGACGGCGCGTCGTCGACCCGCACATCGGAGACGATCCCGCCGGGACGGTCGTCCAGGAAGGCGGTGTCCTGGTCGTGGTCGGGGCTCGCCTCGAAGGTCACGGCACCGGCGGAGCCCAGCGTCACGATCCCGGAGGCCCCGAGCTCCGCGTACGTGGGGGCCCGCTCGCCTGCGGCCCAGTCCTCGAGGATCCCCCCGAACCGGTCGCCGTCCCGGCGCAGCTGGCCGACGGCGTCGCTGCGTCGCCCGGAGCGGTCCAGCCCCCACTCGAGGACGTCGAGCCCCGAGCCCCAGCCCTGACCGATCGCATCCGAGACCGAGTGGGCGGTGCCGGAGAGGAGCTGCTCGCCGGGATGCTCCAGCCAGTCGGCGATGAACGGGTTGTCGTCCCGCAGGTACCCCTGGCGCATGTCGGACGACGGCGCGTCCGGGATCCCCGACACGGGGCCCGAGGCGCCGGGCGCGCAGACGCCCACAGCTCCCGGCTCCGCGCCGCCCGCGCCGTCCCCGCCGCCCTGGGCGCTCGAGGCCGCGTCCTGGTCGTCCGCCTGCGCGGCGGCCTCCTCGCCACGTGAGGCGAGAGCCGCGGAGGCGGCCCGGAAGGCGTCCAGGGAGAGCAGTGCCCACAGGGAGCGGAAGGCCTCCGCATCCGGTCCGCTCCATGCGGTGCGCGCGACCGCTGCATCCAGACGCACCTGCCATGCCTCGAGCCGATCGGAGGCCCCGCGAAGCTGCTCGGCATGCACGCGCACCTGTGCGGTGTCCATGCCGCAGAAGCCGGTCATCGTCCGACCCCCGCTGCCCCTGCGACCCCCGGGCCCGCCGCCGCCCACCGGCTCGCCCGTCGTGCCGCCAGCTCCTCGGCCATGTGCCTCTCCTCGCCCGCCGGTCGCCCCGCGGGACGGACCCCGCAGCGCATGCCGATCACGCTAGGAAGACGGCGCCGGCGCCACCACGGCCCGCCGCCCGTTGTGGATGGGCGCACGATGGGGAGGGCCCGTGAGGGCGTTCCCCGGGGCGCGCTCGTAGACTGGAGGGCGGCCGTCGGCCGATCCGGCGCGAGCCGCCGCCCCGTCGACCCACCCCGCCCCGCCCCGTCCCGAGGAGCCGCAGTGCCACGTCCGTCCCGTCCGGAGCTCGGCCCCCAGCTGCGCGAGGTCTACGCGGCGCTCCTCGAGCGTGCGCCCGAGAACCGCATCGAGCCCGACCTGAGCCGCATCCGCCGGGTCATGGAGCTGATGGGGGACCCCCAGAACTCCTACCGCTCCATCCGCATCGCCGGCACCAACGGCAAGACCACGACCGCACGCATCGCCGAGGCGATCCTGCGCGCGGCCGGTCTGCGCACCGGCCGCACCACGAGCCCCCACCTGCACTCCCCGGCCGAGCGGATCGCGATCGACGGCGAGAGCGTCGACGAGGAGACCTTCGTCCAGGCCTACCGGGACGTCGAGCCCTTCGCGCTGATGGTCGACGAGGAGTCACGTGCGGCCGGCGGCCCGCCCCTGACCTACTTCGAGTACCTCACCGCGATGGCCTACCAGGCCTTCGCCTCCGCGCCCGTCGACGTCGCCGTCGTCGAGACCGGCATGGGCGGCACCTGGGACGCGACCGGCGTCGTCGATCCCGACGTCGCCGTCATCGCGCCCATCGGCTTCGACCACCAGGAGTACCTGGGCGAGACCATCGAGGAGATCGCGGGGGAGAAGGCCGGGATCCTCACCTCCCGCGCGCTCGCCGTGATCGCCGAGCAGAGCGAGCCCGGGGCCTTCGACGTGATCCGCGAGCGCCTGCTCGAGCTGGGCACCGAGGCGGCGATCGAGGGCGACCAGATCGGCGTGCTCTCGCGCACCCCCGGCGTCGGCGGGCAGCTCGTGACCTTCCAGGGGATCGCCGGCCGCTACGAGGACGTGTTCCTGCCGCTGCTCGGAGAGCACCAGGCCCACAACGCCCTGCTCGCGATCGCCGCCTGCGAGGCGCTGCTGGGCGGTGGCGAGCAGGTGCTCGGCGCCGAGCTGCTCGCCGAGGGCCTCCAGACCGTCACCTCCCCGGGCCGCGCCGAGGTGGTGCGCCAGGCGCCGACGGTCCTCGTGGACGCCGCCCACAACCCGGCGGGCGCCGAGGCGCTGGTCGCGACCGTCCGGGAGAACTTCCGCTTCACCCGCACGATCGGCCTGGTGGGGATCCTGCAGGAGAAGGACGCCGAGCAGCTGCTCGCGACCCTCGAGCCCCTGCTGGACTCCGTGGTCATCACCCAGTCGTCCTCGCCGCGCGCGATCCCCGCGGACCGCCTCGCCGACGTCGCCCGCGACGTCTTCGAGGACGAGGACCGCGTCATCGAGTCCGCCTCCCTGCCCGATGCGATCCAGCGGGCCGTGGACCTCGCGGAGGCCTCCGGCGACCAGTTCGGCGGCGTGGTCGCCGTGGGCTCCGTGACCCTCGCCGCCGAGGTCCGCGACCTCCTCGGCGTCGCCGAGGAGGCGTGAGCATGGCCCTGCGCCTCACCCCGTCCCAGCGCCCCCACGGGGCGCAGCGCATGTTCAGCTCCACGACGCTCACCGTCGAGGCGCTCATCGTCTTCTTCGCGGCGCTCGTCTCCCACCAGCTGAACCCCGAGGACCGCGTCCCCGTGTGGACGATCTCCCTGATCAGCGCCGTGCTCCTGCTCGCCTGCGCGGGCATGCTGAAGAAGCGCGCCTGGCCGTACGCGCTCGGCGCCGTGCTGCAGATCCCGATCCTGCTGCTGGGGCTGTGGGTGAGCGCCATGTGGATCGTGGGCGTCCTGTTCGCCGTGCTCTACGTGTACGGCGTGCTCAAGGGGCATGCGCTGGACCGGGAGAAGGACGCGGTCGACGCCCGCTACTGGGCCGCCCATCCCGAGCAGGCGGACACCCCGGGCACCTGATCCCCCGGCCGAGGGTGTGCCGAGGGCGGGCCGAGGGCGGTGAGGCGCCGCGCGGGCACGACCGATACAGTGCCCTGCATGACCGAACGCACTCTGATCCTGCTCAAGCCCGACGCCGTCGAGCGCGGCCTGCGCGGCGAGATCCTCCGCCGCCTCGAGGCCAAGGGGTACGGCATCGTCGCCCTCGACCAGCGCGTGGCCGATGCCGACACCCTCGCCGCCCACTACGCCGAGCACGAGGGCAAGCCCTTCTACGGCCCCCTGGTGGAGTACATGGGCTCCGGCCCGCTCGTCGCCGTCGTCGCCGAGGGCGAGGGCGTCATCGCCGGCTTCCGCTCGCTCGCCGGCGCCACCAACCCGACCGCGGCGGCGCCCGGCTCGATCCGCGGCGACCTCGCCCGCGAGTGGGACGCCCCGGTGATCCAGAACCTCGTGCACGGCTCCGACTCCGTCGAGTCCGCGACCCGCGAGATCGGGATCTGGTTCCCCGCGCTCGGCTGAGCCCGCTCCGCGCCGACGACCTGCCGACGGCCCCGCTCCCGCCCTCCCGGGCGGGGGGAGCGGGGCCGTCGCGCGTCTGTTCTGTGATCAAGGCGACACGCGGTCGTCCTCTCGGATGATGGAAGCGGACGCCCCTCCCGCTGAGAATGAACCCATGGGCATCGTCATGATCGTCTTCCTCCTCTTCGCCGTCCTCGTGGGGGCGCTCGTCCTCGTGCTGACCGCGCTGAGCTCGCGCGCCGTCGAGCGCGCCGAGGACGGCACCGTGCTGCGCGGCTCCTCCCGCACCCGCCGCGACGCCTGAACGCGCGGTCCGCGCCTCCCTCCGTCCCGCCTACACTGGGCGAGGCCTGCGCCGCCCGGCGCCGTTCGACCCGGAGGTGACCTGTGGACCCCAATGACATCCTCGCCGCCCTCGCCGGCACCGGCGGCGGCATCGTCGTCATCGGCGCCGGAGCCTGGGCATGGGTGCGCAGCCGGCGTCGCCGCGGCCAGGGCGGGGATCAGGACGACCGGGGCCGCCAGGACTCCCAGGGCGCCGGCCGCGCCGATCGCTCGGGCGGCTCGACCGCGACCGCGCAGAAGCCCCGCGCGGACCGGCCCTCGGCCCCGACCTGGGGCGACACGCTCTCCAAGCCCTCCTCGCCGTCCGCCCCCGCGACGCCCACGGCCGGCAGCGCCTCCGCGCGCGCCGCCCACCCCTCGAACCCCGTCATCCCCGGCACCGAGCCGGGCCGCACCGCGACGCCCGACTCCGCGTCGACCAGCGCCTCGCCGTCGGCCCCGACCGATGCCCCCGGGGCCACGGAGGCGCCCGGGGCCACGGAGACGCCCACCGAGCTGCCGGAGACCGACGCCCAGGCGCCCGCGGACGCCCAGAGCGCCGAGACCGCGCCGCCGCTGGAGACGCCCGAGCCCGCGGGCAGCCGCATGGAGCGCCTGCGCGACCGGCTCGCGCGCTCCGGATCGCTCGGCCGCGGCCTGCTGGGACTGCTCACGAGCGGCACCATCGACGAGAGCACCTGGGACGAGATCGAGGAGACGCTGCTGCTGGCCGACCTCGGCCCCGACGCGACCGACGAGCTCATGGAGAACCTGCGCCGCCGGATCCAGGTCATCAGCACCGACGACCCCGCGCAGATCCGCGAGGCCCTGCGCGCCGAGCTCCTCGCCCTCGTCGATCCGAGCCTGGACCGCCGCCTCGCCGCGACCCGCCGCGAGGCGCCCGACGGCACCGAGGTCCCGTCGGTCGCCCTGATGGTCGGCGTCAACGGCACCGGCAAGACCACGACCGTCGGCAAGCTCGCCCGCGTGCTCGTCGCCGAGGACCGCAGCGTCGTCCTCGGCGCGGCCGACACCTTCCGCGCCGCGGCAGCCGACCAGCTCGCCACCTGGGGCTCCCGCGTGGGTGTGGACACCGTGCGCTCGGACCACGACGGCGCCGACCCCGCCTCCGTCGCCTTCGACGCCGTCGCCCAGGGCATCGCGCAGGAGGCCGACGTCGTCATCATCGACACCGCCGGACGCCTGCAGAACAAGAAGGGCCTCATGGACGAGCTCGGCAAGGTGCGCCGGGTCGCCGAGAAGGCCCTGCACGGCGACGGCGTCGCCGAGGTGCTGCTCGTGCTGGACGCGACCACCGGCCAGAACGGCATGCAGCAGGCGAAGGTCTTCTCCGAGGTCGTCGACGTCACCGGCATCGTGCTGACCAAGCTCGACGGCACCGCCAAGGGCGGCATCGTCGTCAACGTGCAGCGCGCGCTCGGCGTCCCGGTGAAGATGGTCGGTCTCGGGGAGGGCATGGACGATCTCGCCCCCTTCGACCCGCACGGCTTCGTCGACGCCCTCCTGGAGGCCTGAGCCGGCCACCCGCCCGCCTCGCCGCCTGCGCAGTACCTCCCTCGCCGTCCACGCCCCGGACCCGAGGTCACGAAAAGATCACGGCGGGCCCTGGGGAGGCGGCCGGAGGGCGACCGACCGCACCATGTGACCACGATCCTCCCGGGTCGCGCCGGGCTCCCGCCCCGGCCCCTCCGAGCCAGGACTGGACATGGAGCCCTTCACCCTCGACACCGGAGCCACCGCGTGGCTGCTGGTGAGCGCGTCGCTCGTGCTTCTGATGACGCCCGCCCTCGCCTTCTTCTACGGCGGCATGGTGCGCGCGCGCACCGTGCTCAACATGATGCTGATGTCCTTCGCGGCCCTCGGGGTCGGCGCGATCGTGTGGACCCTCCTGGGCTACTCGATCGCCTTCGGCGACGACATCGGCGGCCTCCTGGGCAACCCGTTGCAGTTCTTCGGCCTGCACGGCGAGGACGCCCAGTCCCTGCTCGCGGGCTCCGGAGTGCCCTTCCTGGTCGCCGCCGGCTTCCAGATGACCTTCGCGATCATCACGCTCGCGCTCATCTCCGGGGCGATCGCCGACCGCGTCCGCTTCGGCACCTGGATCGCCTTCAGCGCGGTCTGGATCATCCTCTGCTACGCCCCCATGGCCCACATGGTCTGGGGCGGCGGGCTGCTCTCGGCCGACGGCCCCTTCGCCGCGATCGCCGAGCCCATCGACTTCGCCGGCGGCACCGTGGTCCACATCAACGCGGGCACCGCGGGCCTCGTCCTCGCCCTCATCGTCGGCAAGCGCCTGGGATGGGGCCGCGACCCCATGAAGCCCCACAGCCTGCCGCTGGTCATGCTCGGCGCGGCGCTGCTGTGGTTCGGCTGGTTCGGCTTCAACGCCGGCTCCGCCGGGACGGCCGACGGCACGGCGGGCCTGGCCTGGGTCAACACGACCGTCGCGACCGCCGCCGCGATGCTGGGCTGGATGATCACCGAGAAGATCCGTGACCGCAGGGTCACGAGCCTCGGCGCCGCCTCGGGCGTCGTCGCGGGACTGGTCGCGATCACCCCGGCCGCCGCGGCCGTGAGCCCCATCGGGGCGATCGTGCTGGGCGCTGTCGCGGGCGCCGTCTGCGCCCTCGCCGTCGGCCTCAAGTACCGCCTGGGCTTCGACGACTCCCTCGACGTCGTCGGCGTCCACCTCGTCGGCGGCCTCGTGGGCACCGTCCTCATCGGCCTGCTGGGCACCGACACCGGCCTGTTCTACGGCGGCGGGATCCGCCAGCTCCTCGTCCAGATCCTCATCGCGATCGCCGCCATGGTGTTCTCCGCGGTGGTCACGGCGATCATCGCCCTCGTGCTGAGGGGCATCATGGGGTGGAGGATCACCGAGGACGAGGAGCTCGCCGGCATCGACGTCACCCGCCACGCGGAGACCGCCTGGGACCTGGTGGGCGGCCCCGCCTCCCGCCGCAGCCCCCACGCGGCCCCGGGCCACGTCGGCCCGGCCGCGGGGACCGGCTCGGTCCCGCACGATCACGGTCGGCCCGCGCCCCTCGAGCCCGCCGCCGTCGAATCCGCCCCCGTCGACCCCGCATCCGCGGAGCCCGCCTCCGCGGATCCCAGCCCCGTCGCCGCCCAGCCCGCCACCACAGGAGAGCCCCGATGAAGCTCGTCACCGCCATCGTCCAGCCGCACGCGCTCAACGACGTCGCCGACGCCCTGCGCGAGTACGGGATCGCAGGGATGACCGTCACCGGGGTCGCGGGCTACGGCCGCCAGGGCGGGCACACCGAGGTCTACCGCGGCGCCGAGTACCGCATCGACCAGATCCCGAAGTCCCGCATCGAGATCGTCCTGCCCGACGAGAGCGTCGCCGAGGCCGTGGACCTCATCGTGCGCACCGCGCGCAGCGGACGCATCGGCGACGGCAAGGTCTGGGTCACCGACGTGGTCGACGTGGTGCGCGTGCGCACGGGGGAGCGGGGCGCGGATGCCATCTGAGCCGCTGCCCGGCAGGCGTCTCACCCACGTCCTGCACGCGGGCTTCGCGGACCCGCAGGCCGGCCCCTCCCGGCGCCGCGAGCACGCCGTCCTGGTGGACGAGTGGCTCGGCGAGCTCTGGGAGGCGGCCGGCCCGCCGTCGTCCGGCGCCGCCCTCGCCGCGATCGGCTCCCTGGGTCGACTCGACCTGGGGCCGATGAGCGACCTCGACCTGATCCTGCTCGTGGACCGCGAGCAGGTCGACGAGGAGGAGGCGTCCCGTCTGGCCGCGGGGCTGTGGTACCCGATCTGGGACTCGGGGACCTCCCTCGACCACGCCGTGCGCAGCCCCGCAGAGTGCGCCGAGGTGGCCCGCGAGGACCTGCGCGCGGCGATCTCCCTGCTCGACCTGCGCCCCGTCGTCGGCGACGTCGCGCTCGTCGACGAGTCCGCGGCGCGGGTGAGGGCGCAGTGGCGCCGCGACGCCCGGCGCTTCACCGAGGACATGATCCGCATCGCCGAGGACCGCGAGGGCCGCTACGGCCAGCTCGCCCACTCCACCGAGCCCAATCTCAAGTCCGATCGCGGCGGTCTGCGCGACGCCGTCGTCATCCGCGCCTTCGCGGAGTCCTGGCTCGCCGACCACGACCACCGCGTGCTCGAGGAGGCATCCGGCGTGCTGCTGGACGCCCGCGACGCCCTGCAGACCGTCACCGGTCGCAGCACCACGCGGCTGGCCCGCGCGGACCAGGACGCCGTCGCCGCCCTCACCGGCCACGACACCGCCGACGACCACCTCGCCGCCCTCGCCGACGCCTCCCGCGCGGTCGCCTGGCAGCTGCACCGCACCGTGCGCGCCGCGCGCGCCGCCGCGGCCCCCGGCGGGCGCGGCACCCGGGGCCTGGGCGCCGACCGCCGCCCCGTCCTCACCCGCCACCCCCACGGCGTCATCGTCCAGGCCGACGAGATCTCGATCGACCCGCGCGTCACCGACCCCCTGCGCGACCTGGCCGCGGTGCGGCTCGCCGCCACCACCGGCATGCCTCTCTCCGATGCCACCCTCACCCGTCTCGCCGCCGGCTCGGCGCGCGCCTCCCTGAGCTCCGTGCAGCGCGACGTGCTCGTGGACGCGCTCGCCGGGGAGCACATCGGCGCCGCCTACGAGGCCCTCGACGTCCACGGGGCATTCGGCCGCTGGGTCGCCGGCTGGGACGGGGTGCGCAACCGCCCCCAGCGCTCCCCGGTGCACCGCTTCACCGTCGACCGCCACCAGATCGAGACCGTCCGCGAGGCCCAGACGATGCTGGGCGCCGTCGACCGGCCCGACATCCTGCTGGTCGCCGCCCTCCTGCACGACCTCGGCAAGCGGGCCGGCAGCCGGGACCACGCCGCCGAGGGGGCGCCGCTCGCCCGCGCCGCCGCCCTGCGTCTCGGCTTCGACGCGAGGGACGCCGACCTCGTCGAGCTGCTCGTGCGCGAGCACCTCACCCTGGTCGAGCTCGCGACCGGACGCGACCTCTCGGACGCGAGCACGCTCGAGGCCCTGCTCCAGGCCGTCGGCCGCGATCTCACGACCCTCGAGCTGCTGCGCGCCCTCACCGAGGCCGACGCCCGCGCGGCCGGCCCCGCCGCCTGGTCCGCGTGGCGCTCCCAGCTCGTCGACCACCTCACCGCGCAGGCCCGCGATGCCCTCACCGGCACGCCCCGCGCCCCGCGCGACCTGCTCGCGCCGCAGCGCGCGGTCCAGGAGGCCGTGCGCGAGGCCGTCGTGCGCACCGGTGCCGCCCAGGTCCTCTATCCCGCCCCGACCGACGAGGAGCCCATCACCCAGGTCTGCCTGGGCGCACCCGACGGGCCCGGGGTCTTCGCCGCCCAGGCCCGCGTCCTCGCCCGTCACAGGATGGACGTGCGCAGCGCCGTCGTGCTCACCCTCGACGGCGTCGCCGTGAACACGTGGTGGGTGACGGGCCGGCCGTCGGACCAGCCGCACCCGACCGCGCTGCGCACGGCTCTCGAGAGGGAGCTGCAGCGACGGGAGGACCCGGCGGCGCGCGTCCTGGACGTCGACCCCGGGGCCCCGCCGCGCACCGCCGAGGACGCCCCCGTGGTGACCCTTCTGCCCGGCGCCTCGAGCGAGGCGACCGTGGTGCAGGTCAACGCCCGCAACCGGGCGAGCCTGCTCGCGGACGTCGCCGCGATGATCACCCTGCACCGCCTCCACGTGCGCAGCGCCCACGTGATGACCCTCGGCCAGCGCGCCGTCGACGTCCTCTACCTCACCGATGCGCGCGGGCGCCCGCTCGAGGCGCCGATGGTGGGCCGGGTGATCGCCGCGCTCATGGACGCCGCCGCGACCTGAGCGACGCGCGTGTGCTGTGTGCGCGAGGGGTCCGAGGGTGAGGTGGGCCGCGCCGGGGCCTCCCGGCCAGGATCCGCACCGGGCGGCTGACTACACTGGGGCGGTCCGTCCGAGCAAGGGGAAGCCGCTTTCGTGTTCAACAACCTCTCCGACCGCATCACCGCGTCCCTCAAGGGGCTGCGAGGCCATGGCCGTCTGAGCGAGGCGGACGTCGACAAGACGATCCGCGAGATCCGCCGCGCCCTGCTCGACGCCGACGTCGCCGTCCCCGTCGTCCGGGACTTCACCGGGCGCGTGCGCGAGCGCGCCCTGGGCGAGGAGGTCTCCAAGGCCCTCAACCCCGCCCAGCAGGTCGTGAAGATCGTCAACGACGAGCTGGTGGACGTCCTCGGCGGCGCGACCGGCGAGCTCACCTGGGCGAAGAACCCGCCCACGGTCATCATGCTCGCGGGCCTCCAGGGCGCCGGCAAGACCACCCTCGCGGGCAAGCTCGCGAAGTGGATGAAGGACCAGGGCCACACGCCGATGCTCGTCGCGGCCGACCTCCAGCGGCCCAACGCCGTCAACCAGCTGCAGATCGTCGGCGAGCGCGCGGGCGTGCCGGTGTTCGCGCCCGAGCCGGGCAACGGCGTGGGCGACCCGGTGCAGGTCGCCCTCAACGGCGTCTCCACCGCGCAGTTCCAGCAGCACGACGTCGTCATCGTCGACACCGCCGGCCGCCTGGGCGTCGACGAGGAGATGATGCAGCAGGCGCGCGACATCCGCGACGCCGTGCACCCCGACGACACCCTCTTCGTGGTCGACGCGATGATCGGCCAGGACGCCGCGCGCGTCGCGGAGGCCTTCCGCGACGGCGTCGGCTTCACCGGCGTCGTCCTGTCCAAGCTCGACGGCGACGCCCGCGGCGGCGCGGCCCTCTCGATCACGGGCGTCACCCAGCGCCCCATCCTCTTCGCCTCCACCGGCGAGCAGCTGGGCGACTTCGAGCGCTTCCACCCCGACCGCATGGCCGGGCGGATCCTCGACATGGGCGACGTGCTCACCCTCATCGAGCAGGCCGAGCGCACCTTCGACCAGGCCGAGGCCGAGAAGACCGCGAAGAAGCTCCAGAGCGGCCAGGACCTCACCCTCGACGACTTCCTGGGCCTCATGCAGCAGGTCAAGAAGATGGGGAGCCTCAAGAAGATGCTCGGCATGATGCCGAACATGGGGCAGTTCCGCGACCAGCTCGACAGCTTCGACGACAGCCAGCTGGGCCGCATCGAGGCCATCATCCACTCGATGACCCCCGCCGAGCGCTCCGACCCCAAGCTCATCAACGGCTCGCGCCGCTCCCGCATCGCCAAGGGATCCGGCTCGACCGTGCAGCAGGTCAACCAGCTCCTCGAGAACTTCAAGAACGCCCAGCAGGCCATGCGCTCGATGGGCCGCGGCGGCGGCGGAGGCATGCCGGGCATGCCCGGGATGCCCGGCATGGGCGGCGGCAAGAAGTCCCGCGGCCGCATGCAGGCCCCGGCGAAGAAGGGCAAGAAGTCGAAGTCGAAGAACCCGGCGAAGGCCGCGCGCGAGGAGGCCGAGGCCGCGCGACGCGCCGCCGAGGAGCCCGCGGAGTCCGGCTCCGCCTTCGGACCGGGCGCAGGCGCCGGCGGATCCTCCGACCTCTCGGACATCGATCCCTCGCAGCTGCCCGCGGAGATGCAGAAGCTCTTCGGCCGCGGCCGCTGAGCGGCTGAGCCGCCGAGCCGCCGAGCCGCCGAGCGATCCTCGGGGGCCCTCAGGCGCCGAGCACCTCGGCGAGCTGGTCCACCGTGGACTCCCATCCCTGCCGGTAGTTCTCCGGCAGGGAGTCCTCGGCCCACGGGCCCGTGTGGCGCACGCGCAGACGGGTGGCCTCCGGGGTCGTCCCCTCGGGCTCCAGGCGCAGGTCGATCGCCTCGTCGACCGAGGTGCCGCTCGCCTCGGACCACACCCACGTCGCCGCGAGGCGGGCGGGGCGCTCGGCCACCAGGCGCTCGAGGCCGAGGGTCGTGGCGATCCGCGGGGCGGTGATCCGCACCGCGCCGCGCTCGCCGTCGAGCTCGACCGCGACGTCGTCCCAGTGGCGCCACCACCAGGACGCGAGCCCCTCGCGCGTGGTGAGCGCCTCCCACACCCGCTCGGGGGAGGCGGGCAGCGTGCGCTCGATCTCGACGGGGCGCTGCGTCATCAGGTGCCAGCGCTCGGCGGCGGCGGTCTCGATCGCCGCATCGTCCTCCGCGTCGGCCGCCTCGCAGCCGAGCTCCCGGGCGAGGGCCTGGAGGACCTGCTCCCAGCCGCCGCCGTATCCCTCGACGTGATCGGGCTCGGCGAGGGAATGGCGCATCCAGATCTCGCTGCCCGCGCCGTCGGGCCCGGGGCGCACCCGCGCCTGCAGGACGCTCTCGCGCTCGCCCTGCCAGGACCACGTGGCCGCCAGGTGCTCCGGGTCCAGCAGCAGGAGCCGGCCGACGGCGGCATCCGAGGCCTCGTCGCCCAGTCTCAGCTCGAAGGGGTCGCCGGGCGCGGCCGGGCCGCCGTCGAGCGCGCCCAGCCAGCGTCCGCGCCGCTCGGCGTCGGTGAGGGCCTCGCGCACGGCCGCCGGCGCGGCGGTGACGCGGCGGAGCAGCACCAGCTCGGGGGACTCCGCCGTCCCCAGCAGGAAGCGGGAGGTCGGATGGGTGCCCATGGGTGCTCCTTCGACGATGGCGAGTGATACAGGGCACATCTAGTCAAGCACTCGGGGGTCCCGAACGACAGCCCTCGTCCTCGCGGGGCCCCTTCGCTCGATAGCCTCGGGGCATGCGCACCGATGCCCCCTCCGTCCGCGCCGCCCGCGAGTCCTTCGCCGCAGGGCGACGGCCCGCCGCCGACGGCCCCGCCTACGACCGCGCCGAGGCGACGGGGCCACCCGTCCTGCACCTGACGGGCCCCATCCTGCTCGGGCCCGAGGATGAGCTCGCCGAGGCCTGGGTGGCGGGAGGCCGCATCCACCACGAGGAGCCGGACCTCCCCGCCGGGACCGGGATCGAGCGGATCGACGGCTTCGTGCTGCCCGGTCTCGCGGATCTCCACTGCCACGTGGGCATCAGCGACGAGGGCACGGCGACGGGACTCGAGGGCGCGCGCGCCCAGGCCCGCGTCGACCGCGACACCGGCGTGCTGCTCATCCGCGACGCCGGCTCCATCACCGACACCGCGCCCCTGCAGCGCGAGGCCGATATGCCCCGCATCGTCCGGGCCGGACGGCACGTCGCCCGCACCCGGCGCTACCTCAAGGGGTACGCGCACGAGGTCGACCCCGAGGATCTTCCCGCGACCGTCGCGGCGGAGGCCGAGCGCGGCGACGGCTGGGTGAAGCTCGTCGGCGACTGGATCGACCGGCAGGCCGGGGACCTCACGCCGACCTGGTCGGCCGACGACTTCCGGGCCGCCGCCGAGGCCGCGCACGCCCACGGCGCCCGCATCACCACCCACACCTTCGACGAGGAGACCCTCCCGCTGGTCCTCGACGCCGGATTCGACTGCCTCGAGCACGCGACCGGTCTCACGGGCGACACCATCGCCCGCGCCGCCGAGGCGGGCGTGCCCGTGGTGACCACGCTCGTGAACGTCGACGAGTTCGAGACCTACGCGAGCCAGGGCGAGCGCAAGTTCCCCGACTACGCGGCGCACATGCGGCGCCTGCGCGCACGCCGGTTCGAGCGCACCCGCGACGCCCACGACGCCGGCGTCCAGCTGCTCACCGGCACGGACGCCGGGGGAGTGCTGGGCCACGGCATCATCCACGACGAGCTCGACGAGCTCGCCGCGTGCGGGCTCGATCCACTCGCGATCCTCCAGGCCGCCTCCTGGGGGCCGCGCGCGTTCCTCGGCGCGCCCGGCCTCGAGGACGGCGCCCCCGCCGACCTCCTCGTGGTGCCCGAGGATCCCCGCCGCGACCACCGCGCGCTGCGGGATCCCGCGCGCATCGTGCTCGGCGGCGCGATCATCCGCTGACGGGGGAGGCGGCCTCCGCCGTCCTTCCGTCCTTCCCTCCTTACCGCCCTCCACCCCGTCTCGCACCTCACCGGGAGAACCCCATGACCGTCGACCCCTCCGCCTCCTCCGACGCCGCCTCCTCCGACGCCGACGTCGTCGCGCTGCTCACCGGGGCGCGCTTCGCGAGGGTCAGGGCCTTCGGGTCCGGCTACGACTGCGAGGAGGTCGACCAGTACCTCGACCGCCTCGCGCGGGAGGTCGGGTCGTCCGGGCGACGTCGCGACCTCGAGCTGCTCGGCGGGATCGCCGACGTGCGCTTCACCCCGCGCATGTCCGGCGTCCGCTACGCGATGGACGACGTCGACGACTTCCTGGACTCCCGGGCCGCTCCCGCCGTCACCGCCGTGGTGGCGCGGACGCAGGGGGCGAGCCCCCGGATCGCCGAGGACACCGCGACGGGCGCGATCGCGGCCGAGCTGCAGGGGTCGCGCTTCGCCGCGGCGCGCCGCGGCGACCGCTACGACATGGACGGGATCGACGAGCTCCTGGACCGGGCCTTCGAGGCGCTCACGGGGGAGGGCGACGAGCACGACCGCGCGGACGCCGCCCTGCAGGTGCTCCTTTCCGGGCAGCCCGTCGCCGTCGGCCGCCTGCGCGAGGGATACCGCAGCGCGGACGTCGACGGCTTCCTCCGCGGCATCGTCGAGCGCCTGCGCGCGATCTGAGCCCGGCGCGCCCCGTCCGACGGGCGGTCGGCGTGATGCCCGTCGCCCTCACGGCGCAGGACTGGCCGAAGGACGAGCCGCGTCGCACAATGAATTGGTGCACCAAGCATTGGTGCGCAAGGCACTGACGTCGACGGAGGGCACATGGACAGGCCTCGCGGCACCGACTCCTTCTCCTGGCTGTACCGCACCGGGTTCCGGACGAGCTATATCCTGCTGCACATCATGGGGCCGGCCACGCTCGACGCGGCCATCGACCCCCGCGCCCGGCGCAAGCGCGAGTACCTGCGCCGACGCGAGCTGCATCGGCAGTGGCGCGAGAGCAGGCGGACGGACGAGCGGACGGACCAGCAGGAGGGAACCTCGGCGTGAGCAGGACCCGAGCCGACGCGGGAGCGGAGCGCGAGAGTGCGCGCGAGGACACCGATCCCCTCGCGCTCGAGAGCCAGGTGTGCTTCGCCATCACGCGCGCGTCCCGCGGGATCGTCGCGGCGTACCGGCCCGTGCTCGAACCCCTGCGACTGACGCATCCGCAGTACCTGGTCATGCTCGCCCTGTGGCAGGAGTCCCCGCTCTCCCTGAAGGAGCTGAGCTCCCGGCTCGCGCTGGACCCCGGAACCCTGTCGCCCCTGGTGAAGAGGCTCGAGGCCACCGGCTACCTCGAGCGGACACGCGCCTCGGAGGACGAGCGCTCGCTCGCGATCGTGCTCACCGACAGCGGTCGCGCCCTGCGCGAGCGCGCGAAGGCCGTCCCCGGCATCATGCGGGAGCGCCTGGGCATGGACGAGGCCGAGGTGCAGGCGCTGCACGCCGGGATGATGAAGGTCGTCGAGCTCGCGGCGCGGTCCGAGCAGGGCGCGACCGCGGAGATCTGACGCCCTCCCTGCGGGCGGCGCGCCGCTGCGCGCGGACAGCGGCCACGGCCCTGTAGCGTCGGCGCATGCACTCCGAGGACGCAGCGCACCCCTCCCCACGCCCCTCAGATCGCCGGGACGCGCCCTCGACGTCGGCGGCGCCCACCGCCGTCGACGCGGTCGAGGAGGCCTCCGGCCCCGCCCGCTGGCGGATCATCGGCCCGGGCCTCGTCGTCGCCGCGACCGGCATCGGCGCGGGCGACCTCGTGGCGACCCTCGTCGCCGGGTCCCGCTACGGCTACGCCCTGCTGTGGGCCGCGGTCGCCGGCGTCATCATCAAGATCTTCCTCGTCGAGGGCGCGGGCCGCTGGACGCTCGCCACCGGGCACTCGATCTTCGAGGGCTGGCGGCGCGTGGGCCGCTGGACCTCCTGGTACTTCGGGCCCTACATCATGGTCTGGGGCTTCGTGTACGGGGCGACGGCGATGAGCGCCTCCGCGCTGCCGATCGCCGCGCTCGTCCCGCAGTTGCCGGTGATAGGGGACATCGGCCTGTTCGCCCACATGCCCCTGGCCGTCTACGCGGCCTTCTCGGGCCTGGTCGGCGCGGCGCTCGTGTGGTTCGGCCGCTACCACGCCCTCGAGAAGGTCGTCGCGGTGCTGGTCGCCATCATGTTCGTGACCGTCGTCGGCGCGGCCGTCGTCACCCTCCCGAACATCCCGGAC
The DNA here is from genome assembly GCF_023373525.1 of Brachybacterium kimchii. Taxonomy (NCBI): domain Bacteria; kingdom Bacillati; phylum Actinomycetota; class Actinomycetes; order Micrococcales; family Dermabacteraceae; genus Brachybacterium; species Brachybacterium kimchii. The sequence continues at coordinate 1,816,682 of NZ_CP097218.1, read as the reverse complement.
ATCCTGGGAGGGCTGATCCCGCGGATCCCCGAGGGCGGTCTCTGGTACACCCTCAGCATCGCGGGCGGCGTGGGCGGCACCATCACGCTCGCCGCCTACGGCTACTGGCTCACCGAGAAGGGCTGGTCGACCCCGCGCTGGATGCGCGTGATGCGGATCGACAACGCGATGGCCTACGTCATCTCCGGCATCTTCGTGGTCGCGATGCTCGTCGTCGGCGCCGAGCTGCTGTACTCCAGCGGCATCGCGATCGGCGAGGAGGACCGCGGGCTGCTCGACCTCGCGGACGTGCTCGCCTCCCGCTACGGCACCGCGATGAGCTGGATCTTCCTCCTGGGCTTCTGGGCCTCGTCGTTCTCCTCCGTGCTGGGCGTGTGGAACGGCGTCTCCATCATGTTCGCCGACTTCTGGGGCAGCGCCCGCAAGCTCCCCGAGGACCATCCCAGGCGGCGCATCGGCGGCACCTACTACCGCTTCTTCATCCTCTGGCTGACGTTCCCGCCGATGCTCCTGCTGCTGCTCGGCAAGCCCGTGCAGGTGATCGTGGCCTACGGCGTGCTGGGGTCGCTGTTCATGCCCTTCCTCGCGATCACCCTGCTGGTGCTCATGAACTCCCGCCACATGCCCGAGCGCTGGCGCAACGGCTGGGTGCTCAACGCGATCCTGGGGATCGTCGCCATCGTGTTCATCGCGCTCGGCGGCAATCAGCTGGTGGGCGCGATCGCCGGCGCCTGAGGCCGGGGAGGCGGCATGTGCCTCGGGGCACACGCCCTCGCCTGGCGACCTCCCGTCGGGCCTGGCATAATCGACCCCTGTATGCGCGCCGACCGGCCCTCTACCCGTCTTCGCGCGACACCCCGAGACGCGTCAGCGCCCGCATGACCCCACAGGCTGCGGCGCGGCTCACCCGAACATCGCCGAAGGAGTCCACACTCGTGGCCGTCAAGATCCGTCTCAAGCGCATGGGCAAGATCCGTGCACCGTTCTACCGCATCGTCGTGGCCGACTCGCGCAAGAAGCGCGACGGCGCCGTGATCGAGGAGATCGGCAAGTACCACCCCACCGAGCAGCCCTCGTTCATCGAGGTCCAGTCCGAGCGCGCGCAGTACTGGCTCGGCGTGGGCGCGCAGCCCACCGAGCAGGTCGCCGCGATCCTCAAGGTCACCGGCGACTGGCAGAAGTTCACCGGTGAGGGCGACGCCGCCGGCTCCCTGCAGGGCGCCGGGTCCAAGCAGTCCGCCGAGGACCTCATCGCCGAGGCCGACAAGGCCGCCGCCGCGTCCCGCGAAGGCGCGAAGAAGGCCAAGGACGCGGATGCGGCCGAGCAGCCCGAGGGCCAGGACGTCGAGCCCGGCTCCGAGGAGGCTCCCGCCGAGGGCGAGACCACCGCCGAGGCCGACGCCGCCGCCGACGACGCGAAGTCCGACGAGGCCTGAGATGAGCGCGCGCGCTGAGGCTCTCGACCACCTGGTCCGCGGCATCGTCGACAGCCCCGACGACGTCCGCGTCACCGAGAAGGACACCCGGCGCGGCCCGCTCCTCGAGGTGCGTGTCAGCCCCGAGGACCTGGGGCGCGTGATCGGCCGCTCGGGCCGCACCGCCCGCGCCCTGCGCACCGTCACCGGAGCGATCTCCGAGGACGACGTGCGGGTGGACATCGTCGATGTCGACCGGCGCTGAGCAGAGCGCATCTCGCACCGCACACGGAGGCGGCACCGGTCACCGGTGCCGCCTCCGTCGCGTCACGGCCCGTCGGCCCCACTCCCACCGGCAGAAAGCGATCCCATGAACGCACTGGACGTCACCGTCGCGACCATCGGCAGGGCCCACGGCCTCAAGGGCGAGGTCGCGCTGATCCTGCGCACCGACCAGCCCGAGGAGCGCCTCGCCGCGGGCACCGCCTTCACCGCCGCGACGAGCGCCGGCGAGCGGGACCTCACCGTCGCCGCCACCCGCATCCAGCAGGGACGCTGGTACGCGCGCTTCTCCGAGGTCTCGAGCCGCACCGACGCCGAGTCCCTGCGGGGGGTCGAGCTGACCCTCGCCGTGGACACCGAGGTCGAGGCCGAGGAGGACCCGGAGGCCTGGTACCCCTCCGAGCTCAAGGGCCTCGCCGTGCGCCATGTCGACGGACGCGAGCTGGGCACCGTCATCGATCTCGAGCACTACCCGGCCCAGGACCTGCTCATCGTGCGCTCCGCCGAGGGCCGCCGCGTCATGCTGCCCTTCGTCGAGGAGCTCGTGCCCGAGGTCGACGTGGAGGCGGGCACGGTGATCGCCGACCCGCCCGGGGGCCTCTTCGAGCCGTCGGGCGAGGACGAGCCGGGAACCGGGGCCTGAGTCGTGCGCATCGACGCGATCACCATCTTCCCCGAGTACCTCCAGGCCCTCGACCTCTCCCTCATCGGGAAGGCCGCGCGCGACGGCCTGATCTCCGTGCACCGCCACGACCTGAGGACCTGGACCCACGACCGCCACCGCACCGTCGACGACTCGCCGCTGGGCGGGGGCGCCGGCATGGTCATGAAGCCCGAGCCATGGGCCGAGGCCTTCGCCGCCGTGATCGCCGAGGGCCGCGACGAGCTCGGAGCCGACGCCCGCCCGCTCATCGTCTTCCCGAACCCCGCGGGGCGGGTGTTCCGACAGGACCTCGCCCAGGAGTGGTCCGCGCGCGAGTGGATCGTCTTCGCGTGCGGGCGCTACGAGGGCATCGACGAGCGGGTCTACGAGCACCTGGCCGACGAGGGGCACGAGGTCGCCCTGGTCTCCCTCGGCGACTACGTGCTGAACGGGGGAGAGGTCGCCGTGCTCGCCCTCACCGAGGCGATCGTGCGCCTGGTCCCCGGCGTCGTCGGGAACGCGGCGTCGCTGGTGGAGGAGTCCCATTCCGACGGGATGCTCGAATATCCCCTGTACACGCGGCCGGCGCGCTGGACGGACCCGTCCGGCGCCGTGCGCGAGGCCCCCGAGATCCTGCTCTCCGGCGATCACGGGAGGATCGCCGCCTGGCGCGCCGTGCGCTCGGCCGAGCGCACGCAGCAGCGCCGTCCCGACCTCTGGGACGCTCGGGGCTGACCTCCTCCCGTCGCCCTCCCCGCCGTCCCGGCGTGATCTGCGCCGGGCAGGATTGCCGGGGCGCTCGCGCTGCTGGCAGAATGACCCGCTGTGTGCACGCCGCGCACCGCTCTGCCCCAGGGGAGCGATGCAGGAAGCGGCCGGGCAGGTCCGTCGCGTCGGAAACGCGGCCAGAGGCCCAGCACCACGGAGCGGTGCGACTCCTCGCGAGCGTCGCCGCACCGGAACGTCACGGTTCACCATGCAGGGGCTCAGGCCCCTTCGAGAACCCCGTCCGACCTGGGGCGAACGGCAGGAGAGAACGATGCAGAAGCTCGATGCGATCGATCAGGCGCAGCTGCGGGACGACATCCCCGATTTCCGCGCCGGCGACAACGTCAAGGTCCACGTGAAGGTCGTCGAGGGCAACCGCTCCCGCGTGCAGGTCTTCCAGGGCTACGTCATCGCCCGTCAGGGCGACGGCATCCGCGAGACCTTCCGCGTGCGCAAGGTGTCCTTCGGCGTCGGCGTGGAGCGCGTGTTCCCCGTCCACGCCCCTACGATCGACAAGATCGAGGTCGTCACCCGCGGTGACGTCCGCCGCGCGAAGCTGTACTACCTGCGCAACCTCACGGGCAAGAAGGCCCGCATCAAGGAGAAGCGCGACCACTCCTGAGCGTGCCCGGCACCTCGTCGACGCGGCGGCGGCCACTCCTGGTGGCCGCCGCCGCGTGCGTGGTCCTGCTGCTGGTCGTCGCGTTCGGCGTGCGCCAGTTCGTCGCCGCGCCCTTCCGCGTGCCCAGCGGCTCCATGGAGCCGACGCTGCGCTCGGGCGACGTGATCCTCGCCGACCGCACCGGCTCCGCCGCGGTGCATCGCGGCGAGCTCGTCGTCTTCGACGGCTCGGGCTACTTCCCGAAGGACGGCGCGATCTCGCGCTACTGGGTCAAGCGCGTGGTGGCCGTGGGCGGTGACAGCATCCGCTGCTGCGACGACGGCGGACACCTCGTGCTGAACGGCGAGAGACTCGAGGAGCCCTACCTCGCACCCGGCACCGACACGAGCACGGTCCGCTTCGACCTCGAGGTCCCCGAGGGGCGCATGTTCGTCCTGGGCGACAACCGGGCGGACTCCACGGATTCCCGCTTCCTGCTCGGGTCGCCCGGCGGGGGCATGATCCCGACCGATCGCGTGATCGGTGAGGCCAGTCGCATTGTCTGGCCCCTGGGAAGAGCCGGCCGACTCGACCGATAGGATCAGCGCGATGAACGAGAAGGCGCCGACCCCCGGGGACCACGATCCCGAGGACGCGACCGTCCGCGACCAGTCGTCGGAGGGCGCGAGCGCCGGCGGCACGGGGGAGCGCCCTCGCCCCGGCGGGAGCGGCGGCGCGCGCGCCGCACGGCGCCGCGGGTACCGCGGGAGCTGGCTCGACTACGCGGTGACCATGCTGGTCGCCCTGATCATCGCCGTGCTCGTCAAGACCTTCCTCATCCAGCCGTTCTTCATCCCCTCGGACTCGATGAACCCGACGCTGGTCCAGAACGACAAGATCCTGGTCTCGAAGCTGAGCCCCGGGGTCTTCGACCTCCATCGCGGCGACGTCGTCGTCTTCGAGGACACCCAGAACTGGATGGAGAGCGAGACGGGGGCGGACCAGTCCTCCCGCTATCGCCTGCTGACGGTGCTCAGCTGGGTGGGCCTGGCCCCCGATCCCTCCCAGAACCACCTGGTCAAGCGCCTGATCGGCCTGCCCGGTGATCACGTGGAGTGCGTCGAGGGCGGGGACCTCACGGTGAACGGCGAGACCCTCGACGAGCCCTACATCAACCCCCAGACCCCCGCCTGCCAGACCTCCTTCGACGTCACGGTCCCGAAGGACAAGCTCTGGGTCATGGGCGACAACCGCTTCGACTCCGCGGACTCCTCGTACCACTACTCGCAGGGCGAGGAGCCCTACGTCGACGAGGACGACGTCACCGGGCGCGCGGTCGCGATCTTCTGGCCCGTCAGCCGCTGGACCGGACTGGGCGACGGGCGCGACGCCTTCGCCTCCGTCCCCGACCCCTCCTGAGGGCGCCCGTGACCACGCTCGCGTCCTCGCCCGCGGGTCGGCGCCGCGCAGTGGCACCGACCTGGGACACCGAGATCGCCCTCGCTCTCGCGCACGCCGACGCCGCGCCCGACGCGTCGCGCGGCGCCGATTCCGCCGACCCCGCGCGCCCCGTCGTCGTCGCGGGCGTCGACGAGGTGGGCCGGGGTGCGCTCGCGGGCCCGGTGGTCGTCGGCGCCTTCGCCGTCCTCATCGGATCCGACGGTCCGGAGCGCGCGCTGCCCGAGGGCGTCCGCGACTCCAAGGCCCTCACCGCCCGACGGCGCGAAGCCCTCGTCGGCCCCCTCCGGGAGGTCGCGCACGCGCACGCGCTGGGGTGGGCGAGCCCCGAGGAGATCGACGCCCGCGGCATCCTGGCCGCGCTGACCCTCGCCGCGGGCCGCGCGATCACCGGGCTCGGCGTCGCCGCGGACATCGTGCTCATGGACGGAGACGCCGACGTCATCACCCCGGCTCTCGCCGAACGGGCCCCCGACGCGGCGGGCGAGCGGACCGAGGGGCGGACCGTTCCCTCCGTGCAGCTGCGCGTGAAGGCGGACCGCGACTGCATGAGCGTCGCCGCGGCGAGCGTGCTCGCGAAGGTCGCGCGCGACGCGCACATGGTCGAGCTCGACGCCCTCGCGCCCCACTACGGGTGGGCGGGCAACAAAGGGTACGGATCGGCGGCGCACCGCGAGGCGCTGCGCACCCGCGGAGCCCACGCCCAGCACCGCAGGTCCTGGAACCTGGGGCTCCCCGTGAGCGGGGGCGCGAACGTCCAGGAGACGCCGGGCGTCCCTGGCGTACTGTGGTCGGACGCGGGCGAGCAGCCCCGTCCCCGGATCCCGAAGGAGGCGCAGCCGTGAGCACGCAGGACCTCGAGAGCTACGAGTCCGACATGGAGCTGCAGCTCATCCGGGAGTACCGCGACGTGGTGGGGCTGTTCACCTACGTCGTCGAGACCGAGCGCCGCTTCTACCTGTGCAACCAGGTCGACATGCAGGTCCGCACCGCCGGCGGCGAGGTCTTCTACGAGCTCACCCTGGCCGACGTCTGGGTCTGGGACATCTACCGCTCGAGCCGCTTCGTCCGCTCCGTGCGCGTGGTGACCTTCAAGGACGTCAACATCGAGGAGCTCGCGAAGCCCGACATCGCGCTTCCCTGATCCCGGGGGCCGAGGCACGGCCCGCCCTCCGTTCCTCCCCAGTGCCCCGTCATCCACAACGGCGGCCCCGGCCGCGCGCGGGGCGTGCGCGAGCGCCAGGGTGAGGGCATGACACGTCGACCCGCCCCCATCCCGTTCCCCGCCGCCGTCCCTCTGGCCAGGCTCAGCGCCCTCGAGCTCGGGAGGATCGGCGAGCAGGTCGTCGCCGACCACCTCGCCGAGGCCGGCTGGCAGATCGTGGAGCGCAACGCCCGCTTCCGCGCCGGTGAGATCGACATCGTCGCCCTCGAGGGCACCACCCTCGTGTTCGTCGAGGTCAAGACGCGCCGCACCCTGGTGACGGGCGTCCCGCAGGCCGCCGTCACCCCGCTCAAGGTGCGACGCCTGCGCGCGCTCGCCGGCGCGTACCTCATGGAGCACGCCCCGCGGCACCACGAGGTGCGGATCGACGTGGTCGCCGTGCACGTGCTGGGTGCGGGAGGCTGCGAGATCGAGCACCTGCGGTCCGTGTCATGAGCGCCGGGACGACATGCCGGGGCGCGAGGACGGGCGCCGTCGGGCTGCGCGGCGTCACCGGGACACTCGTGGAGGTCGAGGCCGACGTCGCCCAGGGGCTGCCCGCGTTCTCCCTGGTCGGGCTCCCGGACTCGACCACCCTGCAGGCCCGTGAGCGCGTGCGCGCGGCGGCGGGGGCCATCGGCACCCCGCTCGCCCAGCGCCGGATCACCGTGAACCTGAGCCCCGCCTTCATCCACAAGGTGGGCTCGGGGTTCGACCTCGGCATCGCCGTCGCGATCCTCGCCGCCCAGGGCACGCTGAGCCCGGAGGCCGTGGCGGACGTCGTCCACCTCGGCGAGCTCGGTCTGGACGCGACGCTGCGCCCGGTCCCCGGCGTGCTGCCCGCGCTGATCGCCGCGCGGGCGGCGGGCGTGCGCCGCGCCGTGGTCCCCGAGGGGAACGCGCGCGAGGCGCGGCTCGTGGAGGGCATCGAGGTGTTCTCCGCCGCGGACCTGGGGCAGGTCATGCGCCATCACGGGTGCCGGGCGCCCCTGAACCGTCCCGCCCAGAAGGTCCTCACGCCGCGCAGACCGCCCGCGCCCGAGGCGGACGCCGGCGCGCGCCGCCCCGGGCTCGACTTCGCCGACGTCATCGGTCAGGCCCAGGCGCGCCGTGCCGCCGAGGTCGCCGCCGCCGGAGGGCACCACCTGATGCTGCAGGGGCCTCCGGGCACGGGGAAGACGATGATCGCCTCCCGGATCTCCGGGATCCTGCCCGCCCTCGAGGACGAGGACGCTATCGCCCTCAGCGCGATCCGCTCCCTGGACCGCACCTTCGACGCCGGAGGCGGCCTGATCCGCACCGCGCCCTTCGAGAGCCCGCACCACACCGCGAGCGCGCCGAGCGTGATCGGCGGCGGCAGCGGCATCGCCCGCCCCGGCGCGGTCTCCCGCGCCCACGCCGGCGTGCTCTTCCTCGACGAGGCGCCCGAGTTCAACTCCCGCGTGCTCGAGGCGCTGCGCGAGCCCCTCGAGACGGGCGACATCACCCTGCACCGCGCGCTGAGCGTCACCCGCTACCCCGCGCGCTTCCAGCTCGTGCTCGCCGCCAACCCCTGCCCCTGCGGGCTGTCGTGGGGGAAGGGCACCCGCTGCACGTGCACCCCCATGCAGCGCCGCAGCTATCTCCGGAAGATCTCCGGTCCGGTGCTGGACCGGATCGACATGCGCGTGGACGTGGGGCCGGTCGACCCGATGCGACGGGACGCCGGCGCCTCCGAGTCCAGCGCGGAGATCGCCCGGCGCGTCGCCCGCGCTCGCCAGAGCCAGGCGGCGCGCTTCGCCGACGAGCCCTGGCACCTGAACTCCCAGATCCCTGGGCCCGAGCTGCGACGCGCCTACAGCGCCGAGGACCGCGCCGCGGCCATGCTCCAACGCGCCCTCTCCCACGGCCGCCTGACCCTGCGCGGCCACGACCGCGTGCTGCGCGTCGCCTGGACCCTCGCCGACCTCGAGGGCAGCGCGCGTCCCGACACCGACCACGTGGGCCTCGCACTCACCCTGCGCGGGAAGGACCTGTGATGACCTCCATGAGCCCGCGGGACTCCGCGCGCGAAGGGCGCGAGCAGCCGGGCGCACGCCTCGCATCGGACGGCGCAGGCGCGGCGGACGCGTCGTCGCAGGCGGATCGCACGGCCCGCATCACCTGGTCGCTGCTCGCGGAGCCCTCCGACGACGCCGCGCACTCGACCTGCACGGTCCACGGCGTGCGCGAGGGGCTCGAGATCCTCGCGCGCGGGGATCTCGACGCGGTCGAGCACGCCCTGCGGGTCCTGCCGGTCCACGACCCCAGCGCGCCCCGTGCCCAGCGCACCGATCGCCGCGCAGCCGCCGCGGCCGCGCTCTCGCGCTGGAGGGAGCGCGACGGGAGGATCGATGCGCAGGCCGCCCTGGATCGGGCCGTCGGCCTGGGCATGCGCGTGATCGTGCCCGGGGACGACCAATGGCCCACGGGCCTCGAGGATCTCGGGCCCGCCGCCCCGTTCTGCCTGTGGGCTCACGGCCCCGGGGATCCGGGGCGGCTCGCCGACGACCGGGCGATCGCGATGGTCGGCTCGCGCGCCTCGACCCCGTACGGGGAGGACTGCGCCTCGTCGATGGCCGCACAGCTCGCCGCGGAGGGGTCGACGGTGCTCTCGGGCGGGGCCTACGGCATCGACGCCGCGGCGCACCGCGGTGCGCTCGCCGCCGGCGGGCCCACGATCGCCGTCCTCGCCGGGGGCCTCGACCGGCTGTACCCGCGGGGGAACGACCAGCTGCTGCGCGCGATCCGCGAGCGCCACGTGCTTCTCAGCGAGGCCCCGCCCGGGACAGCGCCCACGCGATGGAGGTTCCTCGCCCGCAACCGGGTGATCGCGGCGCTCGCGCGCGTCGTGGTGGTCGTCGAGGCGGCCTGGCGCTCCGGCGCGCTGTCCACCGCGCGGCATGCCGGGACGCTCGAGCCGCCGCGCACCGTCGCCGCGGTGCCCGGGCCGATCACCTCGGCCGCCTCCGCGGGCTGCCATCGGCTCGTGCGCGACGCACAGGCCGTCCTGGTCACCGAGGCGCAGGAGATCCGCGAGCTGCTGCCGGGGTCCGCCCCGGCCGGCGACTCCTCGTTCGCCCAGCAGGACGAGCTGGACTTCCTCGACCCCGCCGACCGGCGCGTGCTGGACGCCGTGCCGCCGCGCTCGCGGATCACGATCGACAGGCTCGCGAGCGAGGTCGGCCGTCGCGAGAGCGAGGTGATGGCGGCCCTGGGGAGGCTCGACGCCCTCGGTCACGTGAGCATCACCGGGCAGAGGGTGGGCAGGCGCTGAGCGATCGTGGGCCTCGGCGGAGCGCCGTCCCGGGGGCGCGCCGCCCGGTCCCGTCGACGGCGCGGTGCCACACTGGGCCCATGGCCACCGGGAGCACCGCGCGCGACGGGGGAGCGGTGCGCGCCGAGGAGGACGATGCCGTGCTCGACGCCTTCGCCGAGCACCTGCGCTTCGAGCGCGGACGCTCCGAGCACACGGTCGTCGCCTACTCCCGCGAGGCCCGCAGCCTGCTCGAGCATCTGCACGAGGTCGAGCGCATCGAGCTCGCGGATCTCGACGTGACGGCCCTGCGCTCCTGGCTCGGCGCCCGCGCCGAGGCGGGCCTCGCGTCCTCGTCCCTCGCCCGGGCGGCCGCGGCCGCCCGCACCTTCACCACCTGGCTCGCGCGCACCGGACGGATCCCGCAGGACATCGGCGGGCGGCTCAAGGCCCCCAAGCGGGGTCGCCATCTGCCCGCCGTGCTCAGCCAGGACCAGACCGAGGAGCTGCTCGAAGCGGCCGAGCACGGGACCGCAGCGCCCCGCCCGCCGGGCAGTGCGACCGACATGGAGGACGAGGAGACGAGAAGGCGGGGCACGGGGAAACAGAGCCCGGACGGGAAGGGCCACGATGGACAGGGCGCCGACGACTCCCAGTGCCTGATCGAGGCGGCGCTGCGCCTGCGCGACGCGGCCGTGCTCGAGCTGCTCTACTCCTCGGGTCTCCGGGTCTCCGAGCTCGTCGCCCTCGACCTGCGCGCGATCGACCACGCGGAGCGCACGGTCCGCGTCCTCGGCAAGGGCTCCAAGGAGCGCATCGTGCCCGTCGGCCTCCCCGCGATCCGCGCGATCGAGGAATGGACCGGCGCGGGCCGCCCCGTGCTCGCCTCCGCGCGCTCGGGCGAGGCGCTGTTCCTCGGGTCCCGCGGCGGGCGCCTCGGCGACCGCGCGGTGCGCACCCTCGTGGACCGCCACGCCCAGGAGGCGGGGATCCACCGCCACATCAGCCCGCACACGCTGCGGCACACCGCCGCCACGCACCTCGTGGAGGGCGGCGCGGACCTGCGCAGCGTCCAGGACTTCCTGGGCCACTCCTCGCTGGGCACCACCCAGATCTACACCCACGTCAGCGCCGAGCGCCTGCGCAGCACCCTGGACCAGGCGCACCCGCGCGCCTGATCCGCCGGTCCTCAGCCCGCGTGCCGGCCGAGCAGCGCGAGCGCCGTCCCCGCCGCCTCCAGGGGCAGCAGGACGCTCGGCTCCGCGCCGCGCAGCAACGGCTCGGGATCCACGTAGTCCGCGCCTCCGCGTCGAGCCCCGAGATGCAGGCACGCCTGCGCGCAGTGGCTCGCACCCTCGCCATCGCCCGGCCCGCCCTCCTGGAGCTCGCCGATCACCTGGCCGGCGCGCACCCGATCGCCCGCCCGCACGTCCGCCGTCACCGGCTCGTAGGTCGACAGCAGCCCGTCGGCGTGCAGGATCGAGACCACGCCCCGACCGGCCACGGAACCGGCGAAGCGGACCGTCCCGTCCTCGACGGCTCGCACCTCGGCACCGCTCGCGACGATGTCCACGCCCCGGTGGCCCGGCCCATAGCGGTGCTCGGGCGCGACGAACGGCGCGATGATCCGGTGCGGGGACGCCATCGGCCACTCCCATCGGGCCTGCGCCGAGGCGTCCGTGCCGGCTCCGCCGCCTCCCGCGGGGTTCCCGGCGGCCCCGGGATCGCCGTGCGCGGGCACCGTCATCTGCAGCGCGGCGACCAGCACCATGCCCATCAGCGCGACCAGGAGGCGCACCGCACCGCGTGGGGCGTGGGCGCCCTGCGGGCCGTCGGGCCGGCGCGCGGTCCGGCGCACGGGAGGCGGACGGAGCGCGGGGAGCGCGGCGCGCACGGGACGCGCGGTGCGCGCGCATCGGATCGGACGGACGGGGCGGCGGGGACGGTGGGCCGGGTGAGGAGCCATCCCCGGATCCTCGCGCCGCGCGCGCCGTCCCGTCGGCCCCGGGGCCCCGGCGGTGGACAACCGGGGGATGGGGAGGATCGGCGGGGTGAACGCCGCGCCGCGCGTGATGCACGGCGCTCCCCGGAGGGTGCCTGCGGGGAGCGCGGTCGGCTAGACTGACGACAGCGTCCGGCATGTCCGGGCGACTTCGCGTGCCCGCATGGTCCATCCGGTCGTCGGTCCTCGCGATCCGCGTCCCCGCCTCCCGGCGGGGGAGGGATCCGGGGAGGTCGGAGGGCCGGGCACCAGGCCCTGCGCCGTCCGGCGGCAGGGGAGAACCGAGAATGCAGGTCCTGCGCGAGGACCGCGGACGCCGCCACGGTGCGCCGCGCGAGCCCAGGGCCGGGAAAGAGACAGACCATGGCAGTCGTCACCATGCGCCAGCTCCTCGAGAGCGGCGTCCACTTCGGACACCAGACCCGTCGCTGGAACCCGAAGGTGAAGCGCTTCGTGTTCGCCGAGCGCAACGGCATCTACATCGTCGACCTGATGCAGACGCTCACCTACATCGACAAGGCGTACGAGTTCGTCCGCGCGACCGTCGCCCACGGCGGCACCATCCTGTTCGTCGGCACGAAGAAGCAGGCGCAGGAGTCCATCCGCGAGCAGGCCACCCGCGTGGGCATGCCCTACGTGAACCAGCGCTGGCTCGGCGGCATGCTCACCAACCTGCAGACGGTCTCGCAGCGCGTGAACCGCCTCAAGGAGCTCGAGCAGATCGACTTCGACGATGTGGCCTCCTCCGGCCGCACCAAGAAGGAGCTGCTGATGATGCGCCGCGAGAAGGACAAGCTCGAGAAGACCCTGGGCGGCATCCGCGACATGGGCCGCACCCCGAGCGCCGTCTGGATCGTGGACACCAACAAGGAGCACCTCGCCGTCGACGAGGCCCAGAAGCTCAACATCCCGGTCGTCGCGATCCTCGACACCAACTGCGACCCCGACGAGATCACCTACCCGATCCCGGGCAACGACGACGCGATCCGCTCCGTCGCCCTGCTGACCCGCGTCGTGGCCGACGCCGTCGCCGCGGGCCTCCAGGACCGCCACGCGAAGTCGGAGAAGGGCGAGAAGAACGTCTCCGCGGTCGACGCGGAGCCGCTCGCCGAGTGGGAGCAGGAGCTGCTCAAGCAGTCCGAGGTCCAGCAGGACGGCGCTCCCGCCGAGGAGTCCGTCACCGCCGAGGCCGAGGGCGTCGCCGGTGCCGAGAAGAACCTCGAGGAGCAGAAGGCCGCCGCGGCCGAGGAGAAGGCCGTCGAGGAGACCCCCGAGGTCCCCACCGCCGACGCCTCCGACGTCGAGGCCTCCGAGGTCCTCGGTGCCGAGGAGGACGCCAAGGCGTCCGCCGGCGAGACCGAGGTCCAGACCGAGCCCTCCGAGTGAGCGCGCTCCCCGGGCAGGGTGCGCCCCTCGCGGCGCACCCTGCCCGGGGGCACCTCCCCACCTCCCCGCACGACCTCTCCCACCAGGAAGAAGGAACACATGGCGAACTACACGGCTGCTGACATCAAGGAGATCCGGGAGTCCACCGGCGCCGGAATGCTCGACGTCAAGAAGGCTCTCGACGAGGCCGAGGGCGACAAGGCCAAGGCCGTCGAGCTGATCCGCGTGAAGGGTCTCAAGGGCATCGCCAAGCGCGAGGGCCGCAGCGCCTCCGAGGGCCTCATCGCCGCGGACATCCGCGACGCCGACGGCGGTCAGGAGGGCACCCTCGTGGAGCTCAACTCCGAGACCGACTTCGTCGCCAAGAACGACAAGTTCGTCGCCCTCGGCGACGAGGCCGTGGCCGCGGCCGTCGAGTCCGGCGCGACCGACCCCGAGCAGCTCGCCGAGACCTCCTTCGGCGAGGCCCTCACCAGCGCCGCCGCGACCATGGGCGAGAAGATCGTCGTGCGCCGCATCGGCCGCGTGAAGGGCGAGGTCGTCACCTCGTACATGCACCGCACCAACAAGGACCTGCCCCCGCAGGTCGGCGTCCTCGTCGCCACCGACGAGGCCGGCGCCGAGGTCGCGCGCGACGTGGCGATGCACATCGCCGCCTACTCGCCCGCGTACCTCACGCGTGACGAGGTGCCCGCGGAGATCGTCGCCGACGAGCGTCGCATCGCCGAGGAGACCGCGAAGAACGAGAACAAGCCCGAGAAGGCCATCCCGAAGATCATCGAGGGACGCCTCAACGGCTACTTCAAGGAGAACGTCCTGCTCGACCAGGCGTTCGCCAAGGACCCCAAGCAGACCGTGGGCAAGGTCCTCGAGGGCGCCGGCGGCACCCTCACGGGCTTCGTCCGCTTCCGCGTCGGCAACTGATCCCGCGCATCTGACGAGCGCCCGGGCCCCGCGCCCGCGTCGCGCCCGAACCCCGGAGGGCCCCGCATCCGCCACGGATGCGGGGCCCTCCGTCGTCGCGGGTGCGGACGTGATCACGTCCGCGCCGATCCATGGGGCCCGCCGCCCCGCGCGCCGGTATCATCGCCCGAGACCTCGACCGGAAGGACCTTCCATGACCCAGGCGTCCGTCACCTCCCAGATCCCGGTTCTCCCGAAGAAGGAGGGCGGCCGCCGCGTCCTCCTCAAGCTCTCGGGCGAAGCCTTCGGCGGCGGCACCGTGGGCGTCGACCCCGATGTCGTCTCCCGCATCGCCGGTGAGATCGCCGAGGGCGTCGCGCAGGGCGTCGAGTGCGCCGTCGTCGTGGGCGGGGGCAACTTCTTCCGCGGCGCCGAGCTCTCCCAGCGCGGCATGGACCGCCGCCGCGCCGACTACATGGGCATGCTCGGCACCGTCATGAACAGCCTCGCCCTCCAGGACTTCCTCGAGCAGAAGGGCGTCTCCACGCGCGTGCAGACGGCCATCGCGATGGGCCAGGTCGCCGAGCCCTACCTGCCGCTGCGCGCCGTGCGCCACCTCGAGAAGGGCCGCGTGGTCATCTTCGGCGCGGGCGCGGGCATGCCGTACTTCTCCACCGACACGGTCGCCGTGCAGCGCGCCCTGGAGATCGGCTGCCAGGAGGTCCTGATGGCCAAGAACGGCGTGGACGGCGTCTACACCGCCGACCCGCACAAGGACCCGACCGCCGAGAAGATCGAGCAGATCACCTACAACGACGCCCTGCAGCGCGGCCTCAAGGTCGTGGACGCCACGGCCTTCAGCCTCTGCATGGACAACGCCCAGCAGATGATGGTGTTCGGCCTGGACACCCCCGGCAGCATCACCCGTGCCATGGTGGGGGACCGCATCGGCACCCTCGTCACCGGCGACTGAGCCCGCGAGGCGGGGCGGACGCCGTCCGACCCGGCCCTCACGCTCCCTCCGCAGGCGTCCCGGCCGCCGCCGGACGCGCACGACGGGGAGCGATGGGGGAGAATGGACAGCGGCCCCGGCGCACGAAGCCGGAGCCGGCACGACCTGAGCCACGAGAAGAGCAGCGAGGAGCGCGACGTGAGCGATGACATCCCCGGCATCCTGAAGGACGCCGAGAGCAAGATGACCAAGACGATCGAGGTCACCAAGGAGGAGTTCTCCACGATCCGCACCGGTCGTGCGAACGCCGCCATGTTCCAGGGCATCACCGTGGAGTACTACGGCGCCCCGACCCCGCTGAACCAGCTCGCCTCGCTGCAGTTCCCCGAGGCCCGCACGGTCATCGTCACCCCCTACGACAAGTCCTCCACGGGCGCGGTCGAGAGCGCTCTGCGCGCCTCCGACCTGGGCGTGAACCCCACGAACAACGGCGACAACCTGCGCATCGTCCTGCCGGCCCTCACCGAGGAGCGCCGCAAGGACTACATCAAGCAGGCCAAGTCCAAGGCGGAGGACGGCCGCGTGGCCGTGCGCGCCAGTCGCGGCACCGCGAAGAAGGCCATCGAGAAGCTGGTCAAGGACAAGGAGGTCGGCGAGGACGAGGGGTCGCGCGCCGAGAAGGACCTCGAGGCGCTCACCAAGAAGTTCATCGAGCAGGTCGACGAGGCGCTCGCGGCCAAGGAGACCGAGCTGGCCACGGTCTGAGCGCCCGCGCTCCCTCGACCGTCCCGCTCGTCCGCGCCGTGGTCCCCGCAGCACCCGATCGCACCGCCCCGTCCCTCCCGGACGGGGCGGTGCCGGGTGCGCCCGGCGCCGAGCCCGCTGCCGGCACCCCGGCGGCGAAGCGGCGCGGACCCGGCCGCGACCTGCGCGCGGCGATCCCCGTCGGCATCGGCCTCGTGGTCGTGCTGCTGGTGTGCCTGTTCGCCGTCCCCGTCGTCTTCCCCGCCTTCATCGCGCTCGCGCTGGTGCTCGCCGTCCTCGAGCTGACCCGTGCGCTCTCCGCCGGGGGCATGCGCGTGCCCGTGATGCCCGTGCTCGTGGGCGTGGTCGGCATGGTCGTCACCACCGAGGTCTTCCGCCTGGACGGACTGGTGGTCGCGACGGCGCTGGCCGTGTGCGTGCTGATCCTCTGGCGGGTCACCGAGTCGATGGGCACCGTCGCGCTCCGCGACGTCGCCGCGGGCGTGTTCACGATCGCCTGGGTGCCCTTCCTGGGCTGCTTCTCGCTGCTGCTCTTCGATCGGCCCGACGGGGCCCTGCTCGTGCTGCTCGCGTTCCTCGTGCCCGTCGCGAACGACACCGGCGGGTTCATCGCCGGGGTGCTCATGGGCAGGCATCCGATGGCCCCGTCGATCAGCCCCAAGAAGAGCTGGGAGGGATTCTTCGGATCCCTCGTGCTGGGCACCGCCGCGGCCGTCGTCTTCCTGGTGTTCGCGGACACCGCGCCCTGGTGGACCGGCCTGGTCATCGGCCCGGTGCTGGTGATCATCTCGACCTGCGGCGATCTCGCCGAGTCCCTGCTCAAGAGGGACCTCGGCATCAAGGACATGGGGCACATGCTGCCCGGCCACGGGGGCGTCCTGGATCGCATCGACTCGATCCTGCTGGCGGCCCCCGCCACATTCATCCTCCTGGAGGTGCTGGTATGACGCACGACCTTCCCGATCCCGCCGTGCCCGCGCCCGGCGCCCGCGATGCGGCCCCGTCGGCCGACGGAACGGGCCTGCCCGACCTCTCCCGCGAGGCGGTCCCGGGCGAGAAGATCGCCCTCGCCCCCGGCCAGTTGCAGCTGCGCCCCACCCGGCGCGGCAAGCCGCCGGCCCACCTCGCGGACCTCACGATGGACGAGCGCATAGCGGCCGTCGAGGAGATGGGCCTGCCCGGCTTCCGCGCCAAGCAGCTGTCCGTGCACTACTTCGAGCACGCGACCGTCGACCCCGAGGCGATGACGGACCTGCCCAAGGACCGCCGCGAGGAGCTCGTCGCACGCTTCTTCCCGCAGCTGCTCACGCTCGTCTCGATGCAGAGCGCCGACAACGGCGCCACCCAGAAGATGCTCTGGCGGCTGTTCGACGGCTCCCTCGTGGAGTCCGTGCTCATGCGCTACACGGGCCGCACCACCCTGTGCATCTCCTCGGAGGCCGGCTGCGGCATGAACTGCCCGTTCTGCGCGACCGGGCAGATGGGGCTGAGCCGCAACCTCTCGGCCGCCGAGATCCTCGAGCAGGTGCGCATCGCCAACGGGAAGCTCGCCGCGGGCGACGTCCCCGGCGGCACCGGCCGCGTGAGCAACATCGTGTTCATGGGCATGGGCGAGCCGCTCGCGAACTACCGGCCGGTCGCGACCGTCTGCAAGCGCCTGAACGCCCCGGCCCCCGAGGGCTTCGGGATGAGCGCCCGCAACATCACCGTCTCGACCGTGGGCCTCGCCCCGGCCGTGCGCAAGCTCGTCAAGGAGGAGATCCCGGTGACGCTCGCGGTCTCCCTGCACGCTCCGGACGACGCCCTGCGCGACGAGCTCGTCCCGATCAACACCCGCTTCGACGTCGACGAGATCCTCAGCGCCGCCCACGAGTACTTCGAGGCCACCGGCCGTCGTGTGAGCATCGAGTACGCGCTGATCCGCGACATCAACGACCAGGAGCATCGTGCCCAGCTGCTCGCCGACCGCCTGATCGACAAGGGCGGGCGGCACTGGGTGCACGTGAACCCGATCCCCCTGAACCCCGTCAAGGGCTCGAAGTGGACCGCCTCGGACCCGATGGTGGAGAAGCGCTTCGTGGAGACCCTGCGGGACAACGGCATCCGCACCACGATCCGCGACACCCGCGGCTCCGACATCGACGGCGCGTGCGGCCAGCTCGCGGCGACCGTCATCGAGTCCGACACCCATCGCGCCGACCGCGAGGCGCGCGTCGCCCGCGTCGAGGCCATCGCCTCCCGTCCCGAGGACGACGAGGGGAACGTGCTCGAGGAAGCGCCCGAGACCATCGGCTGAGCGCCGGGATCCGCCCGGCGCGGCACCAGCTCCCCGCCCCGCCCGCTCGGTACAGTGGGGGAGCGGCATCGACCCTTGGAAGGAACTGCCACGTGAGCACATCGTTCGAGCGCGTCTCCCGCTTCAGCGTCGGCTACGACCCGCATGAGGTGGACGACTTCCTCGCGCGCGCCCGCACCGCCTATGAGCACGGCGGCTCCGGCTTCGACAGCGCCGACGTCACCTCGGCGAGCTTCGGCACCATCCGCGGCGGCTACGACATGCGCACCGTCGACGAGGCCCTGGATCGGCTCTCGGACGCCTTCGCCCTCCAGCAGCGCGACGACGCCATCGCCCGCCAGGGCGAGGACCAGTGGATCTCCCGCCTCACCGAGCGCGCCGAGACCCTCAAGGACCGCCTCGAGCGTCCCGCCGGGGAGCGCTTCGCCCCGGCCGCCCACGGTGAGCGCTCCTACGACCGCACGGATGTCGACGCCCTGTGCGACCAGCTCATCGCCTACTTCACCGAGGGTCTGCCGATGAGCGTGGACGACGTGCGCCGGGCGGCCTTCCGCCGCCGCAAGGGCCAGGACGGCTACCAGGAGGCCGTCGTGGACGTGTACCTCGACCACGTCGCCGACCTCATGGCCTCCGTGCCGTGATCCTGCCCGTCCGGACCCCGTCGGCCGCCTTCGGGGCCCTCCGGATCGAGCGCGTCCCCAGCGGGCGCCCCCTCCCATGACAGTCCTCCTGTACGCGCTCGGGGTGCTGGCCGTCGCCCTGGGCATCGCGGTCTCGATCGCGCTGCACGAGCTGGGGCACCTGATCCCCGCCAAGGCGTTCGGGGTGCGCGTCACCCAGTACATGATCGGCTTCGGGCCGACCATCCTCTCCCGTCGCCGCGGCGAGACCGAGTACGGCGTCAAGGCGATCCCGCTGGGCGGGTACATCCGCATGATCGGCATGTACCCGCCGCGCCGCGACGACGCCCCGGGGACGATCCGCGAGGACTCCACGGGCCTGTTCCAGCAGATGGCGCAGGACGCCCGCGAGTGGGAGGCCGAGCAGTACGACCCGGCCGAGTCCCACCGCACGTTCTCCGCGCTGACCGTGCCGCGCAAGCTCGTCGTCATGCTCGGCGGGCCGACGATGAACCTCCTGATCAGCGCGGTGCTGCTCGGGGTCCTCGTGTGCGGGATCGGCCTGCCGGCCTCGTCGACGACCGTCGAGACCGTCTCCCGCTGCGTGCTCCCGGCCGACGCCCCCGAGGGCACCTCCTGCACGGGGCATCCCGAGGCCCCCGCCCTCGCCGCGGGGATCGAGCCCGGCGATCGGCTGCTGGAGATCGACGGGCACGCGATCGATCAGTGGGCCGACGTCACGAGCGCCGTGCGCGGCGCCGGCGACCGCGAGATCGACGTGGTCGTCGAGCGCGACGGGGAGCGGATCACCCTGCACGCGACACCGATCCTCGACGAGCGGCCCGTGATCGCCGAGGACGGCAGCGCGAAGACCGATGCGCACGGGGACGTGGTCACCGAGGAGGTCGGCTTCCTGGGCGTCGGCCCCGGCCAGGAGCTGCGCCGGCAGTCGCCGCTCGAGGTGCCGGGCATGGTCCTGCAGACCTTCGAGGGGACCGCCCGGATCGTCGTCACGCTGCCCATGCGGCTGATCGACGTCGGGAAGGCCGCCTTCGGCGACGGCGAGCGGGATCCCGACGGTCCCATCGGCGTGGTCGGCGTGAGCAGGCTCGCGGGGGAGGTCGCGAGCGCAGACCAGCCCCGCTTCGACCTCACGGCGAAGGTCTCCACGCTGATCTCGATGCTCGCCTCGCTGAACATGGCCCTGTTCGTGTTCAACCTGATCCCGCTCATGCCCCTGGACGGCGGTCACGTCGCCGGCGCCCTCGTCGAGGGGGTCCGACGGCGGATCGCGCGCTGGCGCGGGAGGCCCGACCCGGGCCCGGTGGACATGTCGCGGCTGCTGCCGCTGACCAATGTGGTCGCGCTGCTCTTCCTCGCGATGACCGTCATGCTGCTGTATGCGGACATCGTGGACCCCATCACCCTGTTCCCGTGAGAGGCTCGGATCCATGTTCTCCCGCGGTCCTCGGCTGCGAGCCCTGAGGCCCACCGGCGTGCAGGGCGCGATCGACCACGTCCTCACGGACCCCCTGGTCAACGCCCTCCCGGGCGCGCGGCTCGTCGACCTCCGCCACAGCCTGAGCGTCGGTCAGGAGTTCAGCATCGCGGGGGAGGAGCGGCACACCGACGGCCTCCTCTGGCACGGAGTGAACGTGTCGCCGGTGAGCGCGAGCCCCCGCTCGATCGGCCTGTTCGCCGAGCATCTCGCCGCGCGTCCCCGCCGCTGCAGCTCGATCGTCGGGGAGCGCTCGGCGGTCGCGTCGCTGTGGGCGCAGCTGGCCCCCGTCTGGGGACGGCAGATCCGCGAGCAGCGCTGGTCCCAGCCGCTGCTCGAGGCGACCGCGGCGCCGTCGCGGCCCCTGCCGCCCTCGGGTCTGCGCCGGGCGGTGCGCGGCGAGGAGGAGATCGTCTTCCCCGCCGCGGTCTCCATGTTCCGCGAGGAGGTCGGCACCGATCCGCTCGCGCACGACGGCGGTCGCGGCTACCGGGCGCGCGTGCGCGACCTCATCACCCTGGGCCGCACGTACGTGGTCGTGCGAGACGGGCGGGTGCTGTTCAAGGCCGACGTGGGCGCGGTGCTGGGTCCCGTCGCCCAGATCCACGGCGTCTGGGTGGACCCCGCGCGCCGCGGGGAGGGGGTGGGCCGCGCCGCCATGCACGACCTCGTCGGCCTGGTCGCCCGGGACCACGCCCCGCGGGTCTCCCTCTACGTCAACGACTTCAACGAGCCCGCGCGCCGCGCGTACGCCGCCGCCGGCTTCACCCAGCGCGGCGAGCTCACCACGATCCTCTTCTGAGCGCGCTCAGGGCCGCGCGATGATCAGGCGCAGGGAGCCGTCGAACGCCTCCGCCTCGCGCAGATGCCCGTGCCGCGCATCCCACGCCCCGGACTCGAGGTCCGCGCCCAGCTCGCGCACGAAGCGCTCGGAGACCTCCGGGCCCACGAAGCTCCACGCCGAGTTCGCCGTGCGGGCGCCCGCATCCAGCAGGGCCTCGGGCCGACCGAAGTAGGCCTCGCCGAAGCCGTCGGTGCAGCCGCGCGGGATCGGCAGCTCCCGCACCTCGACGTCGCCGCCCAGGATCTCGGCGATGCGCGCTGGAGCCGGGTAGCGGGAGGCCTCGGTCGCGATCACCTCCGGCGCGTACTCGGCCAGCCAGAACCTGTCGAGCGCCGCCGGATCGCAGCTCAGCACGACGACGGGCCCGGCGGTCACGCGCCGCATCTCGCGCAGCCCCTTCTCGAGGTCGCCCCACTGATGGACGGTGAAGGAGGCGAGCGCCGCGTCGAAGGCGCCGTCGGCGAACGGGAGGTCCTCGGCGCCCGCCTCGATCGCGGGGGCGAGGTCCGACGGCCGCTGCGCGCGCATGGTGGCGCTCGGCTCGACGGGCGTGACCTCGCGGTCCGTCGGCTCGTAGGACCCTGCGCCCGCGCCCACGTTCACCAGGGTGCGCGCGGTCCCCAGCGCGTCCTCGATCGCCTCCGCGATCCGCGGGTCCGGCCGACGGTAGGTGCGGTAGCCCGCGCCGATCGCCGAGTAGTCGGCGTCCCCGGCGGAGCCGTCGCCGCGGGGCGCCGCGGTGCCAGCGGGAATGGAGGAGCCGGTGGACGTCGAGGGTGCGGGGACGGATGCGGGATCCCAGGGGTGCGTCATGCGCTCATCCTTCACCATCGGCGTCGATCGCCGGCCTGTGGGCGGTCGCGACGAACTGCAGGGCGATCCGGTCGGGGTCCTCCCGCAGACGCCAGCGGTCCCCCTCGCGCACCATGAGATCGGGCCACGGGCACCAGGCCGAGTACGGCGTCTCCTCGAGCGAGTCGAGCACCAGGCCGGCCTCCAGCAGGGCGTTCACGATCTGCGCGAGGGAGTGGTTCCACTGGTGGCTGCGGCTGTGCGCGATCGCGGGGGCATCGGGCGGAGCCTCCACGTAGCTGAACTCCTCGTCCCAGGTCATCGGCTGCTCGCGCTCGAAATAGGGCTGCTCGATGCGCAGCCCGTCGCTCACGTCCTCGCCGATGGCCATGAACATCGGGTGGTCGTCGCGGACGAGGAATCTGCCGCCGGGGCGCAGCAGGGAGGCGATCACCCGCGCCCAGGCGCGCACGTCGGGCAGCCAGCACAGCACCCCGATCGACGTGTACACGAGGTCGAAGTCCCCGCTCACCGCCTCGCGCGCGTCGTACACGTTGGCCTCGACGAGCTCGAGATCGGCGCGGCAGCGCTCGGCGATCCGTGCGGCCCGGGCGAGGGAGGCGGGTGAGAGATCCAGGCCGACGACCCGGCGGGCGCCGAGGCGTGCGAGCCCGACCGTGTCGGTGCCCAGGTGGCACTGCAGGTGGATGACGTCGAGCCCCGTGAGGTCCCCGAGGCGCTCGCGGTCCTGGGCCAGCGCGGGACTGATCGCCGACGGGTCGGCGACGAGCTCCTCGATGCCGTAGCCCGAGGCCTCGTGGAGCGCCGAGCGGTCGTCCCAGTTGGCGCGGTTCTCGGCGAAGTGCTGTGCACGGGGTTCCATGGTCCGACGGTAGCGGGCGGGGGTCGCACGAGCCGAGGGGTTTTCGCCCGGCACGCTCAGAGGTACACGGCCCGCTGCACGTCGTCGCTGTCGATGTTGTCCGCGTCGTACCAGAGGAATCCGGTGTCGATCATCTTCTCGACCTTTTTCCCCGCGAGGGCCTCGATCGCGGTGCGCACGGTGAGGCGACCCATCTGCATCGGGTCCTGGGTGACGGCGCCCGCCATCTCGCCGGAGCGGATCGCCTCGACCTGCGCGCGCCCGGAGTCGAAGCCGATCACGGCCAGGTCGGTGCGCCCGGACTCCTCGACCCCCTTGAGGACGCCGATCGCCGAGCCCTCGTTGGTGCCGAACAGCCCCTTCAGGTCGGGGTGCGCGGTGACCATGGAGCGCGCGATGTCGGCCGACTTCGCCTGGTCGCCCTCGCCGTACTGCACCTCGAGCGCCTCCACCCCGGAGCCGTACTCCTCCAGCCCGGCCAGGAAGCCGTCGCGGCGGTCCGTGCCGGAGAGGGACACCTGGTCGTGGGCGACGATGCCCACCTGCCCCGTGCCGTCGATCAGCTCGCACATGTGCTTGGCGGCCTCCTTCGCGGCCGCGGCGTTGTCGGTGGCGACCGTCGCGAGCGGGATGTCGGAGTCCACACCCGAGTCGAAGGCGACCACCGGGATCCCCTTGGAGTGCGCCTCGTCGAGGGCCAGCGCCGCCGCGCGGGAGTCCAGGGCCGCGAGGCCCAGCGCGTCGGGGTTCCTCGTCACGGCGTTCTGCAGCATCGTGATCTGGGCCTCGACATCGGTCTCCGCGGGCGGACCCTCGAAGGTGAGGACCACGCCGTTCTCGTCGGCCTCCGCGCGGGCGCCGCGACGCACGGCCTGCCAGAACTGGTGCTGGAAGCCCTTGGAGACCAGGGCGATGTGCGTGACGTCCTCGCGCGAGCGGCCGCAGCCCGCCGCCGGCAGCAGCAGGCCCACGCCGCCGAGGGCGAGCAGCGCGCGACGGCTCGGCGCGCGCCGAGCGGCACGCGACCCGCCGACCGTCCCGTCCTCGCCCCCGGTCATGCCGTGCGCTCCGCGCGGCGGCGCAGGCGGTCGATGAATACGGCCACCAGGATCACCGCGCCCAGCAGGACGTCCTGCCATTCCTGCGGGATCGAGAGGATCTGCAGACCGTTGGTGAGCACGGAGATGATGAGCGCGCCGATCATCGTGCCGACGATCGTGCCGCGCCCGCCGGACAGCGAGGTCCCGCCGATGACGACGGCGGCGATCGCGTCGAGCTCGTAGCCCATGCCGGTCGCGGGCTGCGCGGAGCCGAGCCGGGCCGAGATCATGACGCCCGCGAGCCCCGTGAACAGACCTCCCACGATGTAGACGATCATCAGCCACTTCTTCACGGCCACGCCCGCGAGCTCCGCGGCCTCCTGGTTGGAGCCGATCGCGGTCGCATAGCGCCCCAGCAGGGTGCGCGACATGAGCACCGCCGCGATCACGGCGGCGAGGGCCAGCACGAGCACGGCGTTGGGGATCGACGGGATGATCGTCCCGGTCGAGAAGCCCATGTAGGAGGGGGCCTCGAAGTAGATCGGGGCCGCGCCGGAGATCACCAGCGCGAGCCCGGAGGCGACCATCATCATCGCCAGGGTCGCGATGAACGGCGGCAGGTCGAGGATCGCGACGCTCACCCCGTTGATCAGGCCGATGAGGCCGCCGAAGAGGATCGCGAGCACGATCCCGAGCGGGACCGGGATCCCCCAGTTCACGATGAACATGCCGCTCATCACCGCGCACAGCGCCATCCCCGTGCCCACCGACAGGTCGATGCCGGCGGTGGTGATCACGAAGGTCGCGCCCAGGGCGAGCAGACCGATCACCACGGTCGAGTAGAGGATCGTGACGATGTTCCCCCAGGTCGGGAAGATCGTGGGGCTCGCGATGGAGAACGCGAGGAAGATCAGGACGAGGGTCCCGGCGGCCAGCAGCTGCTGGAGGCGGACGCGGCGCGGTCCGCGGGGGCGGCCGGTGCCGGCCTCCTCGCGGGCCGGGGAGGCGGCGAGCGTGCTCATCGGTGTCCTTCCGTGGTGGCGGGCGCGTCGGTGCGCCCGCGCTCAGGGGCGGGGTCGGGATCCGTGGTGCGGGGGTGCGCGGGGGCCTCCTCGACGGCGGCGAGGCGCATGACGGACTCGGGGTCGGCGTCGGCCGCCTCGAGCACGCCGGTGACGCGGCCCTCGGCCATGACGACGACGCGGTGGGCCAGGCGCAGCACCTCGGGCAGCTCGGAGGAGATGACGATCAGGGAGCGGCCCTGCGCGGCGAGCTCCTCGAGAAGCGAGTGGATCTCCTCCTTCGCGCCGACGTCGATGCCGCGGGTGGGCTCGTCGAAGATCAGCACGTCGCTCTCCCGCATCAGCCAGCGGCCGATGACGGCCTTCTGCTGATTGCCTCCCGAGAGGTTCTTGATCGGCTGCTCGAGGTGCGGGGTGCGGATGCGCAGGGCGCTCGCCTGCTCCTCGGCAGCCTGGCGCGCGTCGGCGCGGCGCACGAGGCCCGCGCGCTGGAAGCGGGAGCCGAGCGCTGAGAGCTCCATGTTCGCCAGCACGGAGCTCTCGAGCATGAGGCCCAGACGCTTGCGGTCCTCGGGCAGGTAGCCGATGCCGGCGCGGGCCGCCTGGGCGGGGGAGCGGAAGGCGACGGGCCGCCCGCGCAGACGGACCTCGCCGCGCTGGCGGGGGAGGGACCCGATCAGCGCGCGCGCCGTCTCCGTGCGTCCGGCGCCCATCAGCCCCGCGAAGCCCAGGATCTCGCCCTCGCGCAGCTCGAAGGAGACGTCGTGGACGAGCGGCTCGCTGCGCAGGTGCTCGACGGCGAGGAGGACCGGGCGGTCCTCGCCCTCGGGCGGCGCGTCGCGCGGCGCGTGCGCGCGCCCGGAGGTGTCGACGGGGCGGCCGACCATCTTCGTGACGACCTCGTCGAGGGTCGCGCCGGCCATCGGGAAGTCGTCCACGTACTCGCCGTCGCGGATCACCTGGACGCGGTCGGCGAGACCGCGCAGCTCCTCCATGCGGTGGGAGATGAAGACGACGCCGGTGCGCGGGGTGACGAAGTCGCGGATGAGGGCGTGGAGGGCGGCGGCCTCGGTCTCGTTGAGCGCGGCCGTGGGCTCGTCCATGACCAGAACACGGGCGTCGAAGCTGAGCGCCTTCGCGATCTCGACCATCTGCTGCTGGGCGACCGTGAGGTCCTCGGCGCGGGCCGACGGGTCGAGGTCCATGCCGAGCCGGTCCAGCAGGTCCCGGGTGCGCGCCTCGAGGTCGCGGGGACGGGTGAACAGGCCCGCGGCGGGATGCTCGCGGCGCAGGAAGATGTTCTGCGCCACGGTGAGCGCGGGGATCAGGTTCAGCTCCTGGTGGATGATCGCGAGCCCCTGCCGGGCCGCGTCCAGAGGGCCGCTCACGCGCAGGGGGCGCCCCAGGTAGCGGAACTCGCCGGCGTCGGGGCGATGCACGCCCGTGAGCACCTTCATGAGCGTGGACTTCCCGGCGCCGTTCTCCCCGACCAGGGCGAGCACCTCTCCCGCGTGCAGGTCGAGACGCATGCCGGAGAGCGCACGCACGCCGGGGAACGTCTTCACGGCTCCTCGGACCTCGAGCAGCAGCTCGCCCTCGGGGTCGGAAGCCCTCTGCGGATCCGTCATCGCACACGCACCGTCCGGACATCATCGTCGGAAATCGATTACTCGATGGTAGAGGGCGGCGGGTGCGTCATGTCAACCCGGATCGCGCCGTACCCGGCCGCTGCACCCCTCCGCAGGTCGTGCCGCCCCTCGCCCCGGTTCCACCCCAGGTCGTAGCCCCGATGGCGAGGACGACCCCGGAGGCCGATGCGATGACGGCGGCGCGGCGCGAGGATGGGGACATCCCGGTCGGAGCGGCGAGCCGACGAGCACGAGCACCAGCCGCCGCCCGACCGCAGAACCTCGACGAAGGAGAGAACGATGGCCCACACGTCCATGGGCGTCCGCACCGGCGACGAGACCGGACGGGGCACGGCGAGCCTCGTCATCGGCGTCTGCTCCCTGCTGGCCGGCTGGATCCTCATCGGCCCGATCATCGGCCTGTGGCTGGGCATCTCCTCGCGCGGTCGTGAGCCGCTGGCCCGTGGGCGGGCCGGCTGGGGGATCGCGCTGAACCTGGTCGCGCTGCTCGGCTGGATCGTGCTCGTGGGCATCGTGCTCGTCTCCGGCGTCGGCATGGCGCTGCTCCAGCAGAACTGAGACGAGCGCCGGGCCCCGGACGTGCACCTGGCACGGGTGCGGCTCCTCTACCATGGTGGGGGCTCCTCCCGCCGCCGTGGGGCGCCCACCCCTCCGTTCGAAAGGCCCTCCATGATCCGCATGTCCTCCTCGTTCGTCCGCACCCTGCGCGAGGACCCGTCGGACGCCGAGGTCGCGAGCCACAAGCTGCTGGTGCGCGCCGGGTACATCCGCCGCAGCGCGCCGGGCGTGTACACCTGGCTGCCGCTGGGCCTGCGGGTGATGCGGAAGGTCGAGCAGATCGTGCGCGAGGAGCAGGACGCGATCGGCGGCAACGAGCTGCTGTTCTCCGCGCTGCAGCCCCGCGAGCCCTACGAGGCGACCGGCCGCTGGGAGGAGTACGGGCCCACCCTGTTCCGCCTGAAGGACCGCAAGCAGGCCGACTACCTGCTCGCGCCCACCCACGAGGAGATGTTCACCCTAGCGGTGAAGGACCTGTTCAACTCGTACAAGGACCTCCCGGTCATGCTGTACCAGATCCAGACCAAGTACCGCGACGAGGCGCGTCCGCGCGCCGGCCTGCTGCGCGTGCGCGAGTTCATCATGAAGGACGCCTACTCCTTCGACATCGACGACGCCGGCCTGGACGCCTCCTACTTCAAGCAGCGCGGCGCCTACCAGCGCACCTTCGAGCGCCTGGGCCTGCCCACGGTGATCTGCCAGGCCGACGCCGGCGCCATGGGCGGCTCCCGCTCCGAGGAGTTCCTGCACCCCACGCCGATCGGCGAGGACACCTTCGTGGTCTCCGAGGGCGGCTACGCCGCGAACGTCGAGGCCGTCACGACCGTCGTCCCCGAGGCGCTGCCCGAGGACCGGATCGCGCAGCTGCCCGCCGCGCACGTCGAGGACACCCCGGGCGCCTCGACCATCGCGAAGCTCACGGACTTCTCCAACGAGGCCTTCCCCGGCAAGGGGTACGTCACGGAGTCGGGGGAGTGGACCCGCTTCGAGATGCTCAAGCACCTCGTCTACCTGCTCACCCACCCCGACGGCACGACGGAGCCGCTCGTGATCGCCCTGCCCGGCGATCGCGAGGTCGACGACAAGCGCCTCGAGGTGGCCGTGGCCCCCGCGATCGCGACGGCCTTCACCGAGGAGGACTTCGCGAAGCACCCCGTGCTCAAGAAGGGATACATCGGCCCCGAGGGTCTGGGCCTCGGGGCGCCGTCCAAGATCCGCTATGTCGTCGACCCCCGCGTCGTCCCGGGCACCCGCTGGGTCGCCGGGGCCGGCGCGAAGGACAAGCACGTCTACGACCTCGTCTTCGGCCGCGACTTCACGGCCGACGGCACGATCGAGGCCGCGGAGGTCCGCGATGGCGACCCGGCGCCCGACGGCTCGGGCCCGATGCGCCTGACCCGCGGCATGGAGATGGGGCACATCTTCCAGCTGGGACGGAAGTACGCCGAGGCGCTCGACCTGCGCGTGCTCGACGAGAACGGCAAGTCGGCCGTGGTGACCATGGGCTCCTACGGCATCGGCGTCACGCGCGCGGTCGCCGCGATCGCCGAGCTGCACCACGACGAGAAGGGCCTGACCTGGCCGCGCGCCGTCGCCCCGGCCGACGTCCACGTGCTCGCGACCGGCAAGGACCAGAGCGTCTTCGACGAGGCCGACCGGATCGCGCGCGATCTCGAGGCCCAGGGCCTCGAGGTGCTCTACGACGATCGCCCGAAGGTCTCGCCGGGCGTGAAGTTCAAGGACTCGGAGCTGCTGGGCCTGCCCACCACGGTCGTCGTCGGGCGCGGGCTCGCCGAGGGCAAGGTCGAGATCCGCGATCGCGCGAGCGGCGAGGTCGCCGAGGTCTCCCCGCAGGAGGTCGTGGATCTCGTGGTCCGCGCCGTCCGCGCCTGAACCGCGCGAGCGGTCCTCGGGGAGGCGGACGCCGCCGTTCAGCCCTCCGGATCGAGGGTCGGCAGCGCCGAGAGGGACGAGCGCAGTGACGCCAGCAGCACCGCCTGGTCCAGGGCGGCCGCGATCGAGAGCGATCGGCGCTCGAAGGGCGCGGCGCCGGTGAGGATCACGTGGTCCTCGACGAGGGTGAGGGCGAGCGCCTCGGGCTCGTCCTTCCGCAGCTCCTGCGTGACGCCGCCGCCCGGCAGCGGGTACACGGCCGCGCGCAGCACCTCTTTCGCGCCGTCCTCGCGGGCGAAGGCGCCGAGCTGCTCGGCGCGCTCGCGGTCGGCATCGCTCTGGGCGATGAGGGCTGAGCGCTTCTTCCCGCTCTCGGCGGCCGCGAGCACCTCGCGCACGTATCCCGCGTACCACTCGTCCTCCTGCGCCCGCTCGAGCGAGGAGTGGTAGTCGACCTCCGCTCCGATCGACGGCGGGTCGGACTCCGGCACGTCGCGCGCGGGCTCGATCTTCTCGGCCGACGGGGGAGCGGTGGGCTCCTCGGTGCCCGCGATCCGCGCGAGCCTCTGCGCCGCCCAGGCCGCGAAGACGCCGGTCGCGAGCATGGGGCGCGCGAGGGAGCCGGAGACCTGCCGGGCCGCGTCGGTGGTGATATCGCGGATCGCCACGAGCAGGTCCGAGAGCCCCTGCAGGTCGGTCGGCGCGGCATCGCCGCCACCGCCGTCGCCCGCGCCTCCGTCGCTGCCGCCGTCTCCGTCGTCGCCGCCCCCGTCGCTCGACGCGGAGCTCTCGTCCTCCGCCTCGGCCCCGGTGAGCATGGCCTCGCGCTGCTGCCCGAAGGCCTCCTGCACGCCGCTCACGAGGTCGCGCGAGCGCTCGTCGGCCCCGATCCGCGCGCCGAGGCCCGTCTCGAGCAGGGCCAGCAGGTCGCGGCGGTAGAGGTCGTCGATGCCCTCCGGAGGCGGGGTGTACACGGCGGGCTGGCCGACCCTCACGCCGTCGCAGCCGGACAGGGCGAGCGCGCCGAGCGAGAGCCCGCCCAGCAGGACCGCACGACGGCGGGGCCGGGGACGGGGGAGCTCGGCACGCATGAGCCCGATTCTGCCATCACCGGGCGGCTCCTCCGCCATCGCGCCGCTCCGCCGCGGTCGTGCTGCTCCGCGACCGCCGCGCGGCATCCCGCGCGAGCACCCCGCCGCTCGGGCGTGCGCCTCGCCACGTGCGCGCGGTCCGGGACCTCCCTCGCGGGCGCGACCCGCGTGCGCGGACTAGAGTGGTGTCCCCGCAGGACGCACAGCAGAACACAGGAGAAGAGGTGGGAGCCATTACCTCCGAGCAGACCATCGGACGTGTCCAGGACGCCGCATCGCAGATCCTCTCCCGCCACGACCTCGTGCTCGAGGACGCCGCCGTCCACGAGCGCCAGGGCACCACCGAGGTCACGCTCGTCGTCGATCTCCCCGAGGACCGCACCGGAAGCGCGGACCTCGACGCGGTCGCGGAGGCGTCCCGCGAGATCTCCGAGCTGCTGGACGAGGACGAGTCGATCCTCGGCCCCGGCCCGAGCCTGCTCGAGGTCACCACCCCCGGCGCCGAGCGCACGCTCACGCAGCCCCGCCACTTCCGCCGCTCCCGCGGCCGTCTGCTCACGACCACGCTGGCCGACGGCACCGGGACGGGCGAGAAGAGCCTGCGCGCCCGGCTGCTCGCCGTCGCCGAGGACGGGTCGCTCACGCTGCATCCCGAGCCCGGCGTCGACGATCGCGGACGCCCCCGGAAGCTCCCGGCGGGAACCCCGGAGTTCCTCACCGTGCCCCTCTCGGACGTCGTCTCGGCGCGCGTCGAGGTCGAGTTCACCCCGCCGCCGGACCAGGCGCAGCTGGACGAGCTCGCCGCCCGCGCCGCCGCGGCCGTGCCCGCTCGGCAGGCCGACCACGCCGCCCCCGAGGGCGGCACCACCCGCCCCTCATCCGCCGCTGACGATTCGGAGCGCTGACATGGACATCGACATGGGAGCCCTGCGGGCCCTGGAGCGCGAGCGGGAGATCCCCGTGGACGTGCTCCTGGACGCGATCCGCCAGGCGCTGCACGCCGCCTACCTGCACACCGACCACCCGGTGAAGGACTCCGAGGTCACGATCGACGAGCGCACCGGAGCCGTCGCCGTGCTCGCCCGCGAGCGCGACGCCGAGGGCGAGCTCGTCGAGGAGTGGGACGACACCCCCGAGAACTTCGGCCGTGTCGCCGCCTCGACCGCTCGCCAGGTGATCTTCCAGCGCATCCGTCAGCTCGAGGACGATGCGGTGCTGGGCGAGTACGCCGACCGCACCGAGGACATCGTCTCGGGGATCGTCCAGCAGGGCCGCGACCCGCGCATGGTGATGGTCGACCTCGGCACCGTCGAGGCAGTGCTGCCCCCGCACGAGCGCGTGCCCGGCGAGGACTACTCGCACGGCCGCCGCATCCGCGCCTACGTCGTGGAGACCCGCCGCGGTCCCAAGGGGCCCCAGATCACGCTCTCGCGCTCGCACCCGAACTTCGTGCGGCGCCTGTTCGCGCTCGAGGTCCCGGAGGTCGCCGACGGCACCGTCGAGATCGTGGGACTCGCCCGCGAGGCGGGCCACCGCACCAAGATGGCCGTGCGCGCGACCGTGCCCGGGGTGAACCCCAAGGGTGCGTGCATCGGCCCGATGGGCGCGCGCGTCCGCTCGGTGATGAACGAGCTGAACGGCGAGAAGATCGACATCGTCGACTTCGACGAGGACCCCACCGTCTTCGTCGCCCATGCGCTCTCGCCCTCGCGCGTCACCTCGGTCGCCGTCACCGACGAGGTGGGCCGCGCCGTCCGCGCGATCGTGCCCGACGGCCAGTTCTCCCTGGCCATCGGCAAGGAGGGGCAGAACGCCCGGCTCGCCGCGAAGCTCACCGGCTGGAAGATCGACATCCGCTCGGACGCCGCCCCGGAGCAGCCCGTCGTCGCGCAGGCCGCCCCCTCGGACGAGGCGCCGTCGGACTCCGCCGCAACGGATGATCCCCCTGCCGCCGAGGGGACCGCCGCCGAGTCCGCGCCGGGCGGGGAATCCTCGCAGCTGTAACGCACGCCTCGCGGATGCCGGGCTCCGCGAGCAGGTCGGCTACACTGGTCAGGCTGTGTGCGCGCGAACTGGAGGCCCTGTGGAGAACCGTTCCACGAGCCATCGGCCCGAGCGCACGTGCGTGGGCTGCCGCACGGTGGCCCCGCGCGACCAGCTGGTGCGCCTCGTCATGGAGCAGGCCCCCGAGGGGGTCGCCCCCCGAGTGCGTGCGGATCCCTCGGGATCCGCACCGGGTCGGGGAGCGTGGCTCCACGCCGACGCATCATGCCTCGACCTCGCCCTGAAGCGGGGCGGCTTCGCCCGGTCCTTCCGCGGCGCGGTCGACACCGGGCTCCTCGCCCGGGATCTCGAGGCCTCTTACCCACTCGCCTTCCAGGGGAACAGGTAGAAGAACCAATGGACATCCGATGAGTACTCGGTCATGAGCACCCACAGGAACTAATGGTCCGCGCCCTTCTGTCGGCCGGACCGAGACAGGAGAATTGTGGCTAAGGTCCGCGTCCACGAGCTCGCCAAGGAGCTCGGACAGCCGAGCAAGGTCGTTCTGCAGAAGCTGCAGGACATGGGCGAATTCGTCCGTTCCGCCTCCTCGACCATCGAAGCACCCGTCGCGCGCAGGCTGCGCGAGGCGTTCCCGGCCTCCGAGGCCGGCAGCGAGAAGAAGAAGCCGGCTGCGAAGCCCGGCGCCGCCAAGCCGGCTCCCGCCAAGCCCGGCGCCTCCCCGAAGGCCGCCGCCAAGGACGATGCCGCCGCGCCGGCCCCGTCGGCCCCGTCGGCCGAGAAGCCCACGCCGGCCCCGAAGCCCTCGCAGGCGGAGCCGGAGAGCGCCGAGGCGCCCGCGGCGAAGCCCTCGAGCGCTCCCTCCAAGCCCACCGCGCCGACGCCCCGCACCGCCGCGGCGAAGCAGGAGGACGCCGCCGAGAGCGCCGCGCAGAGCGAGCAGTCCCACGCGGACGACGCGGACGGCCAGGAGTCGTCCGGCTCGGCCGCGCCCAAGCCCGGCGCCGCCCCCAAGCCCGGCGGCGCCCGCCCCGGCAACAACCCGTTCGCGACCTCCCAGGGGATGCCGCGTCCCGGCCGTCCGCGCCCGCAGCGCGATGGCGGCGGCGGCGGCAACCGCCCCGGCGGCCCGCGTCCCGGCAACAACCCCTTCGCGACCGCGCAGGGCATGCCCCGTCCCGGCGGGCCGCGCCCGCAGGGCCGCGGCGGCGCCGGCGCCGGCTCCGGCGGGGACCAGGGCTCGCGCCCGCCCCGTGAGGGCGGCGCGCGCTCCGGCGCTCCCCGTCCCGGCATGCCCACCCCGGGCATCATGCGCCAGCACTCCCACGGCGGCCTCGCCGACGCCCAGAAGCCGGGCGGCGGCGGTCGCGGCGGCCGTGGCGGCGGTCCCCGCAGCGGCGGCGGCCCCGGCGGCGGTCCCGGAGGCGGCGGCGGTCCCCGCAGCGGCTTCGGCGGCCCGCGCGGTCGCGGCGGTCGCGGCGCCACCCAGGGCGCCTTCGGACGCGGCGGCAAGCCCGCGCGCTCGCGCAAGTCGAAGCGCGCGAAGCGCCAGGAGTTCGAGCAGATGCAGGCGCCCGCACCGGGCGGCGTGTCGATCCCGCGCGGGAACGGCACGGCCATCCGGCTGCGCCGCGGCGCCTCGCTCAGCGACTTCGCCGACCGCATCGAGGTGAACCCCGCGTCCCTGATCACCGTCCTCTTCGCGATGGGCGAGATGGCCACGGCCACCCAGTCCCTCGACGAGGACACCTTCCACCTGCTGGGGGAGGAGCTCGGCTACAAGATCGAGATCGTCTCCCCGGAGGACGAGGAGCGCGAGCTGCTCGAGCAGTTCGACATCGATCTCGATGCCGAGCTCGCCGAGGAGGACGACGAGGATCGTCTGCCCCGCTCGCCCGTGGTCACGGTCATGGGTCACGTCGACCACGGCAAGACCCGCCTGCTGGACTCGATCCGCAACGCGAAGGTCCAGGCCGGCGAGGCCGGCGGGATCACCCAGCACATCGGCGCCTACCAGGTCGAGGTGGAGCACGAGAGCGAGGACGGTCCCGAGGACCGCGCGATCACCTTCATCGACACCCCGGGCCACGAGGCCTTCACGGCCATGCGTGCCCGCGGCGCCGACGTCACCGACATCGCGATCCTCGTGGTCGCGGCCGATGACGGTGTGATGCCGCAGACCATCGAGGCGCTCAACCACGCCCAGGCGGCGGACGTGCCGATCGTGGTCGCGGTCAACAAGATCGACAAGCCGGACGCGAACCCGGACAAGGTGCGCCAGCAGCTGACCGAGTACAACCTGATCGCCGAGGAGTACGGCGGCGAGACCATGTTCGTCGACGTCTCCGCCCGCGAGGGTCAGAACATCGACAAGCTCCTGGACGCCGTCCTGCTCACCGCGGACGCCGCCCTGGACCTGCGCGCCAACCCGGACAAGCAGGCCCGCGGCATCGCGATCGAGGCCAACCTGGACCGCGGTCGCGGCCCGGTGGCCACGGTCCTGGTGCAGCAGGGCACGCTCCACGTGGGCGACGCGATCGTCTGCGGCACCGGCCACGGCCGCGTGCGAGCGATGCTCGACGAGCACGGCCAGAACGTCGAGGAGGCGGGTCCGGCCCGCCCGGTGCAGGTGCTCGGTCTGACCTCCGTGCCCGGCGCCGGCGACTCCTTCCTGGTCGCGGCCGACGAGCGCACCGCCCGTCAGATCGCCGAGAAGCGCGAGGCCGCCAAGCGCGCCGCCGCACTGTCGAAGGCCCGCAAGCGGATCAGCCTCGAGGACATCACCAAGTCGATGGCCGAGGGCAAGGTCGAGACTCTCAACCTCATCCTCAAGGGCGACGCGGCGGGCTCCGTCGAGGCGCTCGAGGAGGCCCTGCTGGGCATCGAGATCGACGACCAGGTGCAGCTGCGGATCATCGACCGCGGCGTCGGCGCGATCACGATGAACAACATCAACCTCGCCGTCGCCTCCGACGCTGTGATCATCGGCTTCAACGTGCGCGCCGAGGGCCAGAACGCCGAGTACGCGGACCGCGAGGGCGTGGAGATCAAGTACTACTCCGTGATCTACCGCGCCATCGAGGAGATCGAGCAGGCCCTGCAGGGCATGCTCAAGCCCGAGTACGAGGAGGTCGACACGGGGTCGGCGGAGATCCGCGAGATCTTCCGCTCCTCGAAGTTCGGCAACATCGCCGGTTCGATCGTGCGCAGCGGCGAGATCCGCCGCGGTGCGAAGGCCCGCATCACCCGCGGCGGAGTGGTCATCACCGAGGGACTCGAGATCGCCGGTCTGCGTCGCTTCAAGGACGACGTGACCGAGGTCCGCGAGGGCTTCGAGTGCGGCATCAACCTGGGGCGCTTCAACGACCTCCAGACCGATGACCTGATCACCACCTACGAGATGCGCGAGAAGCCTCGCGAGAACACCTCGAAGTGACAGCGCGCGTCGGGCGCCCCGGTCGATCCGGGGCGCCCGACGCGTCCCTGCATCCCGGCGGCGCACGGCCCGCTCCGGCGGTGCGTGCTCGGCCGGGGCCCCGCAGGCCGACAGGGAGGGAATCGAGGCCATGACCGAGAGCCTGCTCGTGCTGCGCGCCCCGTCGGCGAACCGCGTGTTCACCGCGTCGGCCGGCCCTCTCGCCGTGCGCGAGGCCCGCTGGGTGCTCGGCGCCCATCTCGGCGCGCCGGTGGACGTGCACGAGCGCGAGATCGCGGGCGTCGACTACCTCGAGATCCGGACGGCCGCCCAGGAGGAGGCCTCGGGCTCGGTCGTGGACGGCTTCCTGCGTCCGCTCGTCGCGCAGCTCTCCTCGACCTTCGCGGCCTTCGAGGCGTCGCAGCCCGACGCTGCAGCGGCGTCGGCAGCCGTGGAGCCGGTCGGCTCTGCCCTCCCTTTGCTGCGCCCGACGCCCCTGCCCGGGGCCATGCGCCACGGCAGCGAGCTCGAGACCACCCTGCGGTACCCGGGGAAGACGAACGAGCAGTTCACCGCGCTGCTGCTGAACCTCGCCGCCGCCCTGTCGAGCCGCCGCGGGGGAGTGCTGCGCGGAGATCTCGCGGTGCTGGACCCGACGTGCGGCCGTGGCACGACGCTCAGCCGCGCCCTGCGTCTCGGCCTCAGCCCCACCGGTGCCGACATCGACGCCAAGGACATCGGCGCCTACCGCACCTTCCTCACCACGTGGGCGAAGCAGCAGCACCTCCCGCACACCCAGAGCTCGGGCCGCCTGGGGCTCCGCTCCCCGGCCGGCGGCCGCGGCGCGGGCTCGCGCTGGGATCTCGAGCTCGCCGCGGACCGGCAGGCGCAGCGCGCGGGCGAGGTCCAGAAGCTCCACCTGCTGACCTGCGACACCACGCGGCTCGGCGAGGTGCTCCCGGATCGTTCCGTCGACGCCCTCGTGGCGGACCTGCCCTACGGCGTCCAGCACGGCGCCCGCACCGAGGGCTGGCAGCGCTCCCCGCTGGACCTGCTCGAGCAGGCGATCCCCGCATGGCGCGCGCTGCTGCGCACCGGCGGCGGCATGGCGCTCGCGCTGAACCGCCGCACGGCCCCCTACGAGCGCGTGCATGAGATCCTCGGATCCCACGGGCTCACCGTGCTCAGCGGCGACGGCGCGTTCCGCCATCGCGTCGACCAGGCCATCGACCGCGACGTGGTCCTCGCCGTCCCCGACGACCATCCCCAGCTGGGCCTCCTGCGCGCCCTCGCCGCCTCCGCCGACGAGCCCACCTCCGTATCGGCCGCGGCGGCCACAGACCCCGAAGCCACCACGACAGACCCGCCCGCCCGTGCCGAGGCGCACGAGCCCCGCGAAAGGACCCGCCATGAGTGAGAACAGCCCCCGCGCCCGGCGCCTTGCCGACCGCATCCAGCAGATCGTCGCGACCATGCTCGACACCCGCGTGAAGGACCCCCGCCTGGGCTTCATCACGATCACCGAGGTGCGAGTGACCGGCGACCTCCAGCACGCCACGATCTTCTACACCGTCTTCGGGGACGACGAGGAGCGCGTCGGCACCGCCGCCGCCCTCCAGAGCGCCACCGGGATGCTGCGCCGCGAGGTCGGCCGCCAGACCGGCGTGCGCCTGACGCCGACCCTCGAGTTCGTCGAGGACGCGCTCCCCGAGAACGCCCGCACGATCGAGGACCTCCTGGTCCAGGCCAGGTCCCGCGACGCCGATCTCGCCCGCCAGCAGGAGGGCGCGTCCTTCGCGGGGGAGGAGGATCCGTACCGCAAGCCCCGCGATGAGGACGAGGACGCCGCGGACCTCGAGGACGGCGCCGCGGAGGACTCCGCGGACGAGGACGCCGCGGGCGACGCGCGCGCGTGATGGCGCGCGGCCCGCAGGACCTCGCGGCCCTTCCCCACGGCGTGCTGCTCGTGGACAAGGCGCCCGAGCGCACGAGCCATGACGTGGTCGCGCGCGTGCGCTGGCTGCTGGGCACGAAGAAGGTCGGTCACGCCGGCACCCTCGACCCGATGGCCACCGGGCTGCTGATCCTGGGCGTCGGCCAGGGGACACGTCTGCTCACCCACCTCGTGGGGCTCGACAAGACATACACGGCGACGATCCGCCTGGGCCGCGCCACCACGACCGACGACCGCGAGGGCGAGGAGATCGGCGAGCTCGTCCCCGCCGCCGGTCTCGCACCGGACCGGATCGAGGAGAGCCTGGACGCCCTGCGAGGGGAGATCCAGCAGGTGCCCTCGACTGTCAGCGCCATCAAGGTCGACGGCAAGCGCGCCTACGCCCGCGCTCGCGCGGGGGAGGACGTGACGCTCTCCGCGCGTCCCGTGACGATCAGCGATCTCACCGTGCTCGCCCTGCGCGAGGCGGATCCCTTCCTCGATCTCGACGTGACCGTGACCTGCAGCTCCGGTACCTACGTGCGGGCGCTCGCCCGGGACCTCGGCGCCGCGCTGGGCGTGGGCGGGCACCTCACCGCACTGAGGCGCACTCGCGTGGGACCTTTCGCCGTCCAGGACGCGGTGCACGTTCCCGCCCGCGGCGAGGGCGACGACGTGGAGCTCCCGCTGAGGGGCCTCGGCGAGACCGCCGCGCGCGTGATGCCCACCGTCCGACTGGACGAGGAGAGCTCGACGGCTCTCGGCCAGGGCAAGCGCGTGAGCGCGCCGATGCGCTCGGACGGGCCGGACGGGGGAGTGCTCGCGGCGCTCGACCCACAGGGCCGCCTGGTCGCCGTCGTCGAGACCGAGGGCGAGCGTCTGCGTCCCGTTCTCGTCGTCCCCCCGGAGGCGCGCAGCTAGCGGGAGAGTGTCATCGGGCGCACTCACCCGGGCCGGACACTGCTTCCAGCGCCGGCCGTGCGTCCACCAGCACAGCAGAAGGGCCCCGCCTGTCGGCGGGGCCCTTCTGTCGTCTCGGCGGGCATCGGTCCGATGCGCCGCCGGTGCCTCGATGAGGGGACCGGGTCAGGGTCTCCGGATCAGCGGTGCACCTCGACCCGGGTGCCGATCGACGCCCAGTCGTACAGCCACTTGGCGTCCGAGACGCGCATGTTGATGCAGCCGTGCGAGCCGGAGTACCCGAAGGACGAGCGCCACGGCGCGCCGTGGAAGGCGTATCCGCGGTACCAGTACTGCACCCAGGGGACGTCCTTGGTGTTGTAGTACTCGGGGTCCTGCTGGTCCTTGTAGGCGCCGTTGGTCATGTCCTGCTTGTCGTAGCGCAGGTAGATCTTGTACGAGCCGGTGACGGTCCCGTGGCCGTTGGCCCCGTCGCCGTCGACGATCGAGCGCGGGCCCCACACGGGGGTGTCGCCCTGGTAGGCGGTCACGGTCTTGTCCGAGAGGTTGACGTCGATCCACTTCTCGCCGGTCGGCTTGTCGGCGGCGGCGTCATCGTCGTCCTTGGACTTGTCATCGTCCTTCGACTTCTCGTCGTCCTTGGACTTGTCGTCGTCCTTCGAGTCCGAGTCCTCGTCGTCCTTCGACTCGGGGGCCTTGGCCTTGGTCATCTCGGCCTCGACCTTCTTGGTCTCGAAGGACGCCTCGAGCGGGCTCGTCCCCGTCATCGCGGCGACGAGCTTCTCGGTGACGGCATCGGTGTTGGTGATCTCCACGCCGTCGGTCTTCTCGGCGATGGTCTTGACGACCTTGCCGTCGGTGTCGACCTGCTCGATGCCGTCCTTCTTCTCGACGCTGTCCTCGTCGGCGCGTGCGGAGACCCACTCGCGCACGGCGTCCTCGTCGACCCCGATCTTCAGGTCCTTGCCCTTGTCGTCGGTCGTGACGGAGAGCCAGCCGGAGCGGCGGTCCTTGGAGACCGAGTGGGTCGCCCCGTCGGGGCCCGTGATCGACATCGGCTGGTCCAGCATCTTCGTGATCTGGTCCTTGACCTTGTCGGCCTTGTCCGTCGAGATCTTCGGGGCGGTCTCCGTGACCTTCTGCGTGAGGGTGAAGCTCTCGAGCTTCGAGGCGTCCTTCGTGAGGGCGGAGACGAACGCGTCGGTCTCCACGCCCTGGCCGTTCTTCGCCTTGGCGACGTTCCAGGTCCCGGCGTCCTCGTCGTAGGACACCTTCGCGTCCACGGCGGCGGTGCGGTCCTTCGGGATCTGCTTCGTGGCGAAGTCGGCGGCAGCCTTCTCGTCGACGGACACCACCGGATCGATGCCGCGGGAACCGGAGAGCGTCGAGGAGACGACCTCGCCGATCGAACCGTCGTGGGCGACTGCCTCCTGCCCGGTCTTCTTCGCGTCGACGTCGACGCCGAGATCGGCCAGGGACGCCGTAGTGGTCTGGCCGTCGGTGTCGACGGTGACCTCCGTGTCCTCGGCCTTCTTCTGTACGAGCGCGGAGATCTCCTCGGCGCTCTTGCCGGACACGTCCTGTCCCAGCACGGTCGTGCCCGGGAGGGCCTTGCCCTCGAAGTTCTTGGCGTACGCGAACGCGCCGCCCGTGAGGACGACCGCCAGCACGGCCAGGATCGCGATCACGATCAGCAGGACACGTCGGCGTCCGCCGCCGGACCGGCCCACATCGGTGGTGTCGGTGAGGTGCGACATATGGTCTCGCTCATCTCTTCGCTGCGGTTCCGGTTCCCCCTCGTCACGGGACCGCCCGCAGAAGGTCCACGGGTCCGCATTCGTACCCTTCACCATACATCAGACTCCGCGGTCGAGCCGAGGGGACGGGAGTCACAGACGCGTCACAGTCGGCCGGGGCGCGCGACGACCCTCCTGTTCCTGCCCGCGCCTGCCCGCTCCAGCGCGTGCGTTCCCCGCGACGGCCGGCCGGGCCGTCGTTCCGGGAGGCCCATGCGGCGCTACAGTGTTCCCCGTCCTCCCGCCCGCGCCCCCGGACACCGGCTCCGGCGCGGGACCGGGCCCCGTCGGAAGGATCCCCACCGTGACCCGTGCGCAGATCTGGCACTCCCTCGAGGAAGTGCCCGCCGACCTCGGCGCGAGCGCGGTGACCATCGGGAACTTCGACGGCGTCCACCTGGGGCACCGCTATGTGCTCGACGCGCTGCGGGAGAACGCCGCTGCCCGTTCGCTGGAGCCGGTCGCGCTGACCTTCTGGCCGCATCCGCGCCACGTCATGCACACCCCGGGCGACCCCGCCCTCGTCACCGCGCACGAGGACCGTGATCGCCTGCTGCTCCTGGCCGGCATGAGCGGCGTCCTCGACCTCGAGTTCACCTGGGACTTCGCCCAGTACAGCGCCGAGGACTTCGTGCGCGTCTTCCTCGTCGAGGGCCTGGGCATGCGCTGCATCGTCACGGGTGCGGACACCCGGTTCGGCCGCGGGAACACCGGCGACGTCGAGACCCTGCGCGCACTGGGGGAGAAGCACGGCTTCGAGGTCGTCGTGCTGCCCGATCTGCCGTTCGACGGGGAGCGGATCTCGTCCTCGGCGATCCGTGCGGCGCTGCTGGGCGGGGACATGCCCGAGGCGACCGCCATGCTGGGCCGCTTCCACACGGTGTCCGACACCGTCCACCACGGCTTCAAGCGCGGTCGCGAGCTGGGGTTCCCCACCGCGAACCTCGGGCCGCGCCCCCACGGCCTCGTGCCGCAGGACGGCGTCTACGCGGGCTTCCTCACCGTGGTCGAGCAGGCGAGCGAGCACCGTGGGATCGAGCCCCTCGTCGGCGCGGTCACGACGATCTCCATCGGCACCAACCCGACCTTCCACGAGGGCAGCGACGACTCCCCGCGGATGGTGGAGGCGTACGTCCACGGCGACGACACCCTCGACCTGTACGGGGACACCGTGCGCCTCGAGTTCGTCGAGCGCCAGCGGCCCACCCTGCGCTTCTCCTCGGTCGACGCGCTCGTGGCCCAGATGGAGATCGACAAGGACGTGACTCGCCGCACTCTG
This sequence comes from Brachybacterium kimchii, assembly GCF_023373525.1. Classification (NCBI taxonomy): domain Bacteria; kingdom Bacillati; phylum Actinomycetota; class Actinomycetes; order Micrococcales; family Dermabacteraceae; genus Brachybacterium; species Brachybacterium kimchii. The sequence goes on along the minus strand of NZ_CP097218.1, from coordinate 1,775,495 downwards.
GACGGAGTGCAGCCCGACGTCCTCCACCGCCGCTGATAAACTCTCACCGCCGTCATATCGGCCGCGGAGGACTCCGCGCGCCCGCACGGCGCGTCCAGGCTCGTGAAGCCGGTGACGTGCCCGGAGTGCAGCAGAGCCCGACACACAGAGCCCGGGAGAACAGGCCCCGGTGCGCCGCGCAACGACCGAGGGAGAAGCCGACATGGCCTTCGACTCCGCCACCAAGCAGGAGATCATCAAGGAATACGCGACCGCTGAGGGCGACACCGGTTCGCCCGAGGTCCAGATCGCGCTCCTGACCCACCGCATCACCTACCTGACCGAGCACCTCAAGGAGCACAAGCACGACCACCACACCCGTCGTGGTCTGATGCTCCTGGTCGGCCAGCGCCGCCGTCTGCTCAAGTACCTGCAGAACGTCGACATCGAGCGTTACCGTGCGCTGATCCAGCGCCTCGGCATCCGCCGGTGACACCCGCCGCCGCTCGTCCCCACGGGGCGGGCGGCGGTTCGCATCCGGCCCCGCGACACGTGCGCGGGGCACGACCCGCGAGGCCGCGCCCGGAGCGCCGGCCCGCACGACCCACCAGCCCCTCGACCGTGGGCACGGTCCTCGGCAGAGACCTTCGGGAACCCCGATCCACCCGGATCAGGAGGCTCCCCGCGGGCCCCTGACGATGGCCGCGTCCGGCGAGGGGCACCGATCCCATCGAAGGAGATCCCCATGGCCATGGAAGGCCCCGACATCACGGCGACCACCGCCGTCATCGACAACGGCAGCTACGGCACCCGCGAGGTGCGCTTCGAGACCGGAAGGCTGGCCCAGCAGGCCGCCGGCGCCGTCTCGGTGTACCTCGACGACGACACGATGGTGCTCTCGGCCACCGCCGTCTCCAACAAGCCGAAGGACAACTTCGACTTCTTCCCGCTCACGGTCGACGTCGAGGAGCGGATGTACGCCGCGGGCCGCATCCCCGGCTCGTTCTTCCGCCGCGAGGGCCGCCCGGGCACCGACGCGATCCTCGCCTGCCGCCTCACCGACCGCCCGCTGCGCCCGGCCTTCGTCAAGGGCCTGCGCAACGAGGTCCAGGTCGTCCTCACCGTCATGGCCGTCAACCCCGACGACGCGTACGACGTGGTCGGCATCAACGGCGCCTCCGCCTCCACCCAGATCTCGGGCCTGCCCTTCAACGGCCCGATCGGCGGCGTGCGCGTGGCCCTCATGCCCAGCGCCGAGGGTGGCCAGTGGGTCGCGTTCCCGACCTTCAGCCAGCTCGACGAGGCCGTGTTCTCCATGGTCGTCGCCGGTCGCATCGTCGGCGACGATGTCGCGATCATGATGGTCGAGGCCGAGGCCACCGACAACGCCTGGTCCATGATCAAGGACCAGGGCGCGATCGCCCCCACCGAGGAGGTCGTGGCCGAGGGCCTCGAGGCCTCCAAGGTCTTCATCCGCACGCTGTGTGAGGCCCAGCAGGAGCTGGCCGACACCGCCGCGAAGCCGGTGCGCGAGTTCCCGCTCTTCCTGGACTACCAGGACGACGCCTACGAGCTCGTCGAGAAGGCCGCCTCCGACCGCCTTCGCGAGGTCATGAGCATCGCCGGCAAGCAGGAGCGCGAGGAGTCGACCGACGCGCTCGCCGCCGAGGTCGTCTCGGAGCTCGGCGCCGAGGGCGCAGCGCTCGAGGGCCGCGAGAAGGAGATCTCCGGCGCCTTCCGCGCGCTCACCAAGAAGGTCGTGCGCCAGAAGATCCTCACCGAGGGCGTGCGCATCGACGGCCGCGGCCTGCGCGACATCCGCCAGCTCTCGGCCGAGGTCGAGGTGCTCCCGCGCGTGCACGGCTCCGCCCTGTTCCAGCGCGGCGAGACCCAGATCATGGGCGTGACCACGCTGAACATGCTCAAGATGGAGCAGCAGATCGACTCGCTCTCGCCGGTGAACCGCAAGCGCTACATCCACCACTACAACTTCCCGCCCTTCTCGACCGGCGAGACCGGCCGCGTGGGCTCCCCGAAGCGCCGCGAGATCGGCCACGGCATGCTCGCCGAGCGCGCCCTGGTCCCGGTCCTCCCGGGCCGCGAGGAGTTCCCCTACGCGATCCGCCAGGTCTCCGAGGCGCTGGGCTCCAACGGCTCGACCTCGATGGGCTCCGTGTGCGCCTCGACGCTGTCGATGCTCAACGCCGGCGTGCCGCTCAAGGCGCCCGTCGCGGGCATCGCCATGGGCCTCGTCTCCGACACCGTGGGCGGCGAGACCAAGTACGCGGCCCTCACCGACATCCTCGGTGCGGAGGACGCCTTCGGCGACATGGACTTCAAGGTCGCCGGCACCAACGAGTTCGTCACCGCGATCCAGCTCGACACCAAGCTCGACGGCATCCCGGCCTCCGTGCTCGCCGCCGCGCTGTCCCAGGCCCGCGAGGCACGCCTGCACATCCTGGGCGTCCTCAACGAGGCCATCGACGTGCCGGACGAGATGAGCCCGAACGCCCCGCGCGTGCTCGCGGTGACCATCCCCGTCGACAAGATCGGCGCGGTCATCGGCCCCAAGGGCCAGATGATCAACCAGATCCAGGACGACACCGGCGCCGACATCACCATCGAGGACGACGGCACCGTCTACATCGGCGCGACCGACGGCCCGTCGGCCGAGGCCGCCCGGGCGACGATCAACGCGATCGCCAACCCGATGGTCCCCGAGGTCGGCGAGCGCTACCTCGGCACCGTGGTGCGCGTGGTCGACTTCGGCGCCTTCGTCTCGCTGACCCCCGGCAAGGACGGTCTGCTGCACGTCACCCAGCTGCGCAAGCTGAACGACGGCAAGCGCGTGGACAACGTCGAGGACGTCGCGAAGGTCGGCCAGAAGATCGAGGTCGAGATCCGCGAGATCGACGCGCGCGGCAAGATCAGCCTCGCGATCGCCGAGGACGACGCCGAGGAAACGGGGTCCGACGAGGGCTCCGAGAAGGCGTCCGACTCCGAGTGAGCCCGACCGACCGCGTGAACGCGTGACCGCCGCGGGCGGCACCCCTCGACGGGGTGCCGCCCGCGCTCGCTCTCCATCCCCTCGCACCCGACCCTGGGAGGACCCTCCGGTGCCGATCGACCTGACCACTGACGCCGCCGCGCGCGACCAGCTCCTCGAACCCGGGGGAGACGGTCCGCTCGTGCGGCGCACGATCCTCCCCGGCGGCGTCCGCCTGCTCACGGAGACCGACCGCTCGGTGCGCAGCGCGACGCTCGGCCTCTGGCTGCCCGTGGGCTCGCGGGACGAGACCCCCGCCCACGCCGGCTCCACCCACGCGCTCGAGCACCTCCTGTTCAAGGGCACCGCCAGGCGCAGCGCCCTGGACATCGCGACGGCCTTCGACGAGGTCGGCGGCGAGTCCAACGCGGTCACCGCGAAGGAGCACACCGTGTACCACGGGCGCGTGCGCAGCGCTGACCTGCCGCTCGCCCTGGACGTGCTCACCGACATGGTCACCTCCTCGCAGCTCGCGCCCGAGGCCCTCGAGACCGAGCGCGAGGTGATCCTCGAGGAGCTCGCGATGGCGCAGGACGACCCCACCGACTCCGGGTACGAGGAGTTCCTCGCCCAGGTGCTCGGGCCCGACACCCCGATGGGACGCCCCGTCGGGGGCACCCTCGAGACCGTCAGCGCCCTCACCGACGCCGACGTGCGCGCGCACTTCGCCGCCCATTACAGGCCTCAGAACCTCGTGGTCACCGCCGTCGGCGACCTCGATCACGACGAGCTCGCCGGGCGCCTCGCCGACCGCCTGGCCGCGGGCGGCTGGGACCTCCCGGAGGGCGTCGCTCCGTCGGAGCGTCGACCCGCCCTCGAGCGCTCGCTGCCCGCCGCCGGCGCGACGCCCGGACCGGCATCGGCCGTCGTCCCGCACCGCATCGTGCGCCCCCTCGAGCAGACCCACATCTACCTGGGCGGGCCGTCGATCTGCGCGAGCAGCGAGGACCGCCACACGATGAACGTGCTGATGGCGATCCTCGGCGGCGGCATGTCCTCGCGGCTGTTCCAGCACATCCGCGAGGAGCGCGGGCTGGTCTACACCGTCTACTCCTTCAGCGCCGCCTACCGCGACGCGGGCCTGTTCGGCATGTACGCCGCCTGCCGGCCCGCGCGCGCCGAGCAGGTCGTCGAGCTCATGGGGGCCGAGATCGAGCAGATGCGCGACCACGGCGTCACCGACGAGGAGATGCGCCGCGCGCTCGGGCAGATCACGGGCGCTCTCGCCCTCGGTCTCGAGGACACCGCGTCGCGGATGGGGCGCCTGGGCAGCCTCGAGCTCGTCCAGGGCCGCTACTCGACCGTTGACGAGGCCCTCGAGAAGATGGCCGGCGTGACCGCCCAGGACGTGCGGGATCTCGCCGCGCGCCTCGCCGGGTCGTTCACCACCCGCGTCGACGTCGGCCCCGAGGCGGGCTGAGCCGCCGGCTCCGCCCCGCACACCGCATCCCCACCGCCCTCCCGGAAGGAACCCACCATGTCGCAGAGCATCCGCGTCGCCGTCCTCGGTGCCCAGGGTCGCATGGGCAGCGCCGCCTGCACGGCGATCGAGGAGGCCGACGGCCTCGAGCTCGTCGCCCGCATCGGCAGCTCCGACCCGCTCGACGCCGCGGCCGATGCCGGCGCGCAGGTCGTCGTCGACCTCACCGTCCCCGCCGTCACCAAGCGCAACGTGCTCTGGGCGATCGAGCACGGGATCCACGCCGTGGTCGGCGCGACCGGCTGGGACGAGGACTCCCTCGCCGAGGTCCGCGCCGCGCTCGGCGAGCACCCGAGCACCGGCGTGCTCATCGCCCCGAACTTCGCGATCGGCGCCGTCCTGGTGATGCGCTTCGCCGAGGCCGCGGCCCGCTACTACGAGAGCGCCGAGGTCATCGAGATGCACCACCCCGAGAAGCTCGACGCCCCCTCGGGCACCGCCCGCCACACCGCCGCCGCGATCGCCCGCGGCCGCGAGGCCGGGGGACTGGGGGACGTGCCCGACGCGACGCAGAAGGACGAGCTCGGTGCGCGGGGCGCGGTCGTCGACGGCATCCACGTGCATGCCGTCCGCCAGCGCGGCCTCGTCGCCCACGAGGTCGTCCAGTTCGGCGGGGTCGGCGAGCAGCTCGAGCTGCGCCACGACTCCTTCGACCGCGTGTCCTTCATGCCCGGCGTGCTGCTGGGCGTGCGCGAGGTCGGCTCCCGCCCCGGGCTCACCGTGGGCCTCGACGGCTACATGGACCTCGGCTGAGCATGCGCGCGAAGATCGGTGTCGCCCTGCTGCTGCTGGTCACGGCGGCCTACTGCTGGGGCCTGCTCTGGATCGCGACCGGCTTCGCGCGCGCAGGCGGCGTGATCGGCTGGGGGCTGGCAGCGGGCCTCGTCGTGCTGCTCGTCCTCACCGTGTGGGTGACCTGGCGCGAGGTCCTGTTCGGGCTGCGCGCGGGACGGCTCGCCCGGCTCTACGGCGCGGCGCGATTCGAGCCCCGGGTCGGTGGAGGGGCAGACGGCGCCGGGGCGGACAGCGCCGGGGCCGACAGCGCCGGGGCAGGCGTCGTCGGGGCCGACAACGCCCAGGCTCGCGCCGAGCAGGACCCCGTCGCCCAGCGCGATGCGCGCAGGGCCGCGGCCCGCGCCGAGTTCGAGGCGGCTCGCGACGCCGTCCAGGACGGTGGCGAGGACGACTGGCGGGCCTGGTACCGCCTGGGCCTGGCCTACTCCGCGAACCGGGACACCCGGGACGCCCGCGCCGCCGTGCGTCGGGCGATCGCCGTGGAGGCCGGGCGCGGGATCTGATCAGCCCCAGCCGAGCGCCCGGCAGAGCGCCGCGACCACGGCGGCCGCGATCACGACCACCAGGAAGGGCGCGCGCAGGGCGAGCAGGAGCGCGGCGACCGCGAGCGCGGGCAGCCGGGCGTCGGCCATCAGCTGCTGGCCGTCGGCCGCCGCCTGGGTCGCGACCAGCGCGCCGAGCAGCGCGACGGGCAGGAGTGAGGTGACCCGCGCGATGCGCGGCTCCTCGAGGACCCCCGGCGGCACCTGGTAGCCGATCCACTTCTGCGCGAACGACAGCACCGCCGCCGCGATCACGCCCGCCCACAGCCAGCTCATGCGCGCTCACCGTCCTCGTCCGATGCGTCGGCCGGAGAGTTCTCGGCCGTCCCGGTGGTCCGGTCGCCGTCGGCCCGATCCCCGTCGTCCCCCGAGCGGCGCGGCAGCAGCCCGGCGACCACGGCGACCAGCGCCGCGGCGAGCACCGGCAGGCCGGCGGGCAGGACGGGCGTCGCGATCAGCGCGATGAAGGCCGCGGCGACCGCGACGGCCACCACGTCCTTCGAGACCAGGCGCGGCCACAGCAGCCCCAGGAACGCCGCGGCGGCCGCGGCATCCAGGCCCCAGGCGCCCGGATCGCCCACGCTCTGCCCGATCAAGGCCCCCACCAGGGAGAACAGGTTCCAGAACACGTAGACCGCGATCCCCGTCGCCCAGAACCCGGCGCGCTTGGCGGCCGGGGGACCGGCGGTCGCGGCCACGGCCGCGGACTCGTCGATCGTGAGCAGGGAGCGCGCGGCGCCCTTCGCCCCGCCGCGCGGCAGCGTCGGCGCGAGCACGAGGCCGTAGAGGGTGTTGCGGATGCCCAGCAGCACGGCGGCCAGCGCCGCGCCGAGGGCGCTCCCGCCCCCTCCGATCACGCCCACGAAGGCGAACTGGCTGCCGCCGGTGAACATGATCGCCGAGAGCACCATCGCCTGCCACACGTCGAGTCCCGAGGCGGTCGCGAGCGCCCCGAAGGAGATCCCGTACAGGCCGGTCGCGACCCCCACCGACAGGCCCTTGCGACGGGCGGCCGAGACGGCGAGGGACACCGACGCGGCATCCGGTGACGGAGCGTGGCCGGCGCTCTGCGCGGCGGGGGCGCGGTCGCTCGGATCGTGCATGCTCATGACCCGTCCACAGTAACCGGGGAGTTTCCCGCATGCGCAGGTCGCGCGGGGTATGAGACCGTGGGAGGCATGAACGAAGCCTCCGCCGCGGGCGCCCCCGGGAAGGGCGCTCAGGCCCCTCAGGACCCCTTCCCCCTGGATGTCGACGCCCTCCTGCTCGACATGGACGGGACCCTCGTCGATTCGGGCCCCTCGGTGGAGCGCGCGTGGACGAAGCTGTTCGAGGAGCACGGCTCGAACCGGACCTTCGACCACACCCTCCACGGCATGCCCGCCCGCGGGGTGCTCGCCGACGTCTTCCCCGACATGCCGGCCGACGAGATCGAGGCGGCCCATGCGCGCGTCGAGGACCTGGAGGTCGAGGACGCCAAGCGGATCTCGATCCTCCCGGGCACGGCCCGGCTGATCGGCGAGCTGCAGTCCGCCGCCGAACAGCTCGGCCGGCCCACCTGGACGATCGTGACCTCCTGCACGCGGCGCCTGTTCGAGGCCCGCTGGGCGATCACCGACCTGCCCTACCCCGAGGAGACCCTCGTCACCGCCGACCAGGTGAGCCGCGGCAAGCCGGACCCGGAGCCCTACGTCCTCGGCGCCGAGCGCCTGGGCGCGGATCCCTCCCGGGCGCTAGTGATCGAGGACTCCCTGGGAGGCCTCGCCTCCGCCCGCGCCGCGGGGAGCCCGGCGATCGCGGTGACCACGACCACCCTCGCGCACGAGCTCGCGCCCCATGCCCAGGCGCTGCTGACCTCCCTGGACGACGTCGCCGTCGAGGTGCACGAGGGACACCTGCGCGTCGTCCGCCGCTGAGGGCGTCCCCGCCTGCCGGCTCCAGTACGATGCCGAGCATGCGTTCCGCTCTCACCGTGGCCGCCGGCCGTGCCGCGCGCCGCCTGGCCAGACTCCGCGGCGGGGGCCGCGGCGGCAGTGCCTTCCCCGGTCTCGTGGTCGAGAGGATCGACCCCGGCTTCCTCGCACGCACCCTCGAGGGGCTGCCGCTCGGCGTGGTCGTCGTCTCGGGCACCAATGGGAAGACGACCACCACGAAGATCCTCGTGGAGCTGCTGCGCTCCCAGGGCCTGCGGGTGTTCACCAATCCCACCGGCTCGAACTTCGTCCGCGGCGTGGCGGCGGCCCTGCTCACCGAGGTCGACGCCCGCGGCCGCCTCGCCGCCGACATCGCCGTGCTCGAGCTCGACGAGGCCCACGCCGTGCACTTCGTGCGCCAGGTGCGTCCGCGCGCGAGCCTGCTGCTGAACGTCATGCGCGACCAGCTCGACCGCTTCGGGGAGATCGACCACACCGCCGACCTCCTGCACACCGTCGCGAAGGCCAGCACGGAGCTCGTCGTCCTCAACGGCGACGACCCGCGCCTGTCCGCGCCGCGCTTCACCGACGACCTGGGCGCTCGCGTCGAGCGCTTCGGCATCGGGGAGGGGCTGCGCCGCGTCTTCCTCTCGGACGACGACCTGCGCCGCGAGGACGCCGGCGGCGCGATGCTCGAGGACGCGGGCCTCGGCGCCGGCCCCGCCGACGGCGCGCGGACACCCGCCACGCGGCTCGAGGCCATCGACGGGCGCAGCGCCCGCATCCTCGTCGACGGCGAGGAGCACGAGGTCGAGTTCGTGCTGCCCGGCGTGCACAACATGCTCAACGCCACCGGCGCCCTGGCGCTCGCCTCCTCCCTGCTCGGGGCCGACGCGGATCTCCCGGCCCTGCTGCGGGCCCTCGCGCACGTGCGCGCTGCCTTCGGCCGCGGCGAGATGCTCGAGGTCGACGGCGTCCCCCTCGAGCTGGCCCTCGTGAAGAACCCCGCCGGCTTCCGGATGAGCTTGCTCAGCGCCGGCACGGACCCGGCGGAGACCATGATCGCGATCAACGACGAGTACGCCGACGGCCGCGACATGTCCTGGCTCTGGGACGTCGACTTCAGCGCCCTGCGCGCGAGCGGCGTGCACGTGGTCAGCGGCGTGCGCGCCTACGACATGGCCCTGCGCCTGCGCTACGACGAGGTGCTCGTCGATGGCGTCGAGACGGACCTCGGGCCGGCCCTGCGGTCTCTGATCGACGCCGCCCGCGCGAGCGGCCGGCCGATGCGCATCTTCTGCACCTACACCGCGATGCTCGCCGTGCGCGCGCAGCTCTCGCGGATCACCCACGTGGAGACGGTCCTGTGAGCACGAACGAGCACCCCGCCCCGTCGGCCCCGCGCAGCGCGGGGACCGGCCCGGACCTCACCCCCGTCCCGACGCCGCACCGGCAGGCCGCGCGCGAGGACGCCCCGGCGCTGCGGATCCTGCAGCTCTACCCCTCCGAGATGAACATCTACGGCGACTGGGGGAACACCCTCACGCTGATCCGGCGGGCCCAGTGGAGCGGCTTCGAGGTCGAGCTGCTGGCCCACGAGGTCGGCGACCGGCTCCCCGCGGACGTGGACCTCGTGGTCGCGGGCGGCGGCCAGGACTCCGGCCAGGTGCGCATCGCCGCCGACCTCCTCTCCCACGGCCCCGCGATCCGCGAGTGGGCCGAGCAGGACGTCCCCATGCTCGCCGTCTGCGGCTCCTACCAGCTGTTCGGGCACGTGTTCGTGCCCGCGACCGGCGACACGGCCGACGAGCCGCTGACCGGCATCTCCCTGCTGGACGTCGAGACCCGCGGCAGCACCACCCGCCTGATCGGCAACCTCACCATCGAGACCGAGCGCTTCGGACCCGTCGTCGGCTACGAGAACCACTCCGGGCTGACCACTCTCGGGGCGGACTGCACGGCGCTGGGCTCCGTGCGCGCCTTCGGCCAGGAGGGCTCGCGCGCCGGCGGGAACAACGGGGCCGACGGCACCGAGGGCGCCGTGCACCGCGAGGTCGTCGGCACCTACCTGCACGGCTCCGTCCTCCCGAAGAACCCGGCGCTCGCCGACCACCTGCTCGCCGCGGCCGTGCGCCACCGGGTGGGGGAGGACGCGTACACCGCGCCCGACCTGGAGGGGATCGTCACCCAGCGCGCCCGCGACATCGCCATGTCCCGGCCTCGCTGAGGCCTCCGGCTCGACTACCCTGGGGAACCATGAGCGACAGCGAGAGCGACATCGTCTTCCGGTCCGACATGACCGTCCAGCTGGTGCGGTCGGCGGCGCAGGACGGCGACGTCGTCTTCGCGGCCCGCGTCTCGACCCAGGGGGAGAAGACCCTGGCCACCGCGGGCGAGGACGCGAGCGATCGCGACAAGGGCCTGATCCGGTTCCTCATGCGCGACCGCCACGGCAGCCCCTTCGAGCACAACAGCTTCACCTTCTACGTCGAGGCGCCGATCTTCGTCTTCCGCGAGTTCATGCGCCACCGCATGGCCTCCTACAACGAGGAGTCCGGCCGCTACCGGAAGATGCGACCGGTGTTCTACGTGCCCGGCCCCGAGCGCAACCTCCAGCAGGTCGGCAAGCCCGGCGCCTACACCTTCGAGCCCGGCACCCCCGAGCAGCACGCGCTCGTCACCGAGACCGTGCGCGCGCAGTCGACCTCCGCCTACGAGGGCTACCGCCGGATGCTCGACGCGGGCGTGGCCCGCGAGGTCGCACGTACCGTGCTCCCGCTGAACCTGTACTCCTCGATGTACGTCACCGTGAACGCGCGCAGCATGATGAACTTCCTGAGCCTGCGCACCCAGCGCCCCGACTCGGCGTTCCCCTCCTTCCCGCAGCGCGAGATCGAGATGGTCGCCGAGCTCATGGAGCAGCACTTCGCCGAGAAGATGCCGCTCACCCACGCCGCCTTCGAGGCGGGCGGCCGCGTCGCCCCCTGACGCGCCCGCCCGACGACCCGCATCCCCATCAGGCAGTCCCACCAGCCAGGCAGTCCCACCAGGAGGACAGATGACCGTCCAGCCCGCACCGGCAGCACGGCCCTTCGGCACCGTCGGCACCGCGATGGTCACCCCCTTCAGCGAGGACGGTGAGAAGCTCGACCTGGAGGCGGCGCAGGCCGTCGCCGCGCACCTCGTCGCGCACGGCAACGACTGCCTCGTGCTCAACGGGACGACGGGCGAATCGCCCACCACGAGCGACGCCGAGAAGGTCGCGCTGGTCAGGGCCGTGCGCGAGGCCGTCGGCCCCGGGATCACGCTGCTCGCGGGCGTCGGCAGCAACGACACCCGCCACAGCATCGAGCTCGCCCGCGCCCACGCAGACCTCGACCTGCAGGGGGTGCTCGTCGTCACGCCCTACTACTCCAAGCCCTCCCAGGAAGGGATCATCGCGCACACCGAGCAGGTCGCCGACGCGACCGAGCTGCCGGTGCTGCTCTACGACATCCCCGGCCGCAGCGGCGTCCCGCTCGCGCACGAGACGCTCCTGCGCCTCGCCCAGCACGAGCGGATCCTCGCGGTCAAGGACGCCAAGGGCGACCTCCAGCAGGCCGCTCTGATCACCGCCCAGTCCGACCTCGTGTACTACTCGGGGGAGGACGCCCTGAACCTCGCCTGGCTCGCCGTCGGAGCGGCCGGCATCGTCTCGGTCGTCGGCCACGTCGCCGGTGATCTCGAGGCGCAGATGGTCGCCGCCGTCCAGGCCGGCGACCTCCCCGCTGCCCAGCAGCTCAACCGCCGCCTGGCCCCCGTGGTCGAGGCGGTCATGACCCGCATGCCCGGCGCGGTCGCCGCGAAGACGGCCCTGGTGCTCCAGGGCGTCCTCCCGCACGCGACCGTCCGCGGCCCCCTCGCCCCTGCGAGCGCACCCCAGATGGCCGAGCTCAGAGAATCGCTCGCCGCCGTCGAGGGGATCCCGCCGCTCGTCTGAACACCGGAAGGACCCATGACACTCACCACTCCCTTCAGCGAGCGGCTCCAGCAGCCCCGCAAGCCCTCCAAGGACACCCTGCGGATCATCCCGCTGGGCGGCCTCGGCGACGTGGGCCGCAACATGACCGTCTTCGACTACAACGGGCGTCTGCTCGTCGTCGACTGCGGCGTGCTGTTCCCCGAGGAGTCCCAGCCCGGCGTGGACCTGATCCTGCCGGACTTCCAGTACCTCGAGGACCGCCTCGACGACATCGCGGCGATCGTCCTCACCCACGGCCACGAGGACCACATCGGCGCCGTCCCCTACCTGCTGCGCCTGAAGCCCGACATCCCCGTCGTCGGCAGCCAGCTCACCCTCGCGTTCATCGAGGCCAAGCTGCGCGAGCACCGCATCAAGCCGTACACCCTCGCCGTCAAGGAGGGGGACAGCGAGAGCTTCGGCCCCTTCGACTGCGAGTTCGTCGCCGTCAACCACTCGATCCCCGACGCGCTCGCCGTGTACATCCAGACGCCCGCCGGGACCGTGCTGCACACCGGCGACTTCAAGATGGACCAGCTGCCGCTCGACGGCCGCATCACCGACCTGCGCGCCTTCGCGCGCCTGGGCGAGAAGGGCGTCGACCTGTTCATGGTCGACTCCACGAACGCCGGGGTCCCGGGCTTCACGACCGCCGAGCGGGAGATCGGCCCGGTCATCGACTCGATCTTCGCGCGCTCGCGCCAGAAGATCGTCGTGGCCTCGTTCTCGAGCCACGTCCACCGCGTCCAGCAGGTCCTCGACGCCGCCGCCAAGCACGGCCGCAAGGTCGCCTTCGTCGGCCGCTCGATGGTGCGCAACATGGGCATCGCCTCGGACATGGGCTACCTCGACGTGCCGCCGAACACCCTCGTGGACGTCAAGAAGATCGACTCCCTGCCCGACGAGAAGGTCGTGCTCATGTGCACCGGAAGCCAGGGCGAGCCGATGGCGGCGCTGGGCCGGATCGCGAACAGCGACCACCGCGTCTCGGTGGGCCCCGGGGACGTCGTGATCCTCGCGAGCTCCCTGATCCCCGGCAACGAGAACGCCGTCTTCCGGATCGTCAACGGCCTGATGGCCCTCGGCGCCGAGGTGGTCCACCAGGGCAGCGCCCGCGTGCACGTCTCCGGGCACGCGAGCTCCGGGGAGCTCCTGTACTGCTACAACATCGTGCGTCCGAAGAACGTGATGCCCGTGCACGGCGAGGTCCGCCACCTCATCGCCAACGGTCGCATCGCCGAGTCCTCGGGCGTGCCCGCCGACCACGTGGTCCTCGCGCACGACGGCTCCGTGGTCGACCTCAAGGACGGGCACGCGAAGGTCGTGGGCGAGATCCCCAACGGCTACGTGTACGTGGACGGATCCAGCATCGGCGAGATCTCCGAGGCGGACCTCAAGGATCGCCGCATCCTCGCCGATGAGGGCTTCATCTCCCTGTTCACCGTGGTCAGCTCCGAGACCGGCGAGATCCTCGCGGGCCCGGAGATCCACGCCCGCGGCGTCGCGGAGGACACGGCCGTCTTCGAGAAGATCCGGCCCGACATCGTCAAGGCCCTCGAGAAGGCCCTCGCCGAGCAGACCGGGAAGCGCGACACGCACCAGCTGCAGCAGGTCATGCGGCGCGTCGTGGGCCGTTACGTGGGCCAGCGCCTGCGCCGCCGCCCGATGATCATCCCGGTGGTCGTCGAGGCCTGATCAGGCCGGCGCACTCCGCGCCCGACGTCCCGGATCCCGCTCGCTCCGAGCGGGATCCGGGACGTCTCCGTGTCGCCGCACCCGGGTCCGACGGGGGCGAGAGGGTAGATTGGCCCCATGGCGACACGTACGTCTTCCCCCGCACGTGCGTCGAAGGGCTCGTCCCGGACCTCGTCCTCCCGCTCCTCGCAAGGAGCCGGCGCGGCCGCCCACGATCCGTCGACGCTCCCGCTCCCGGTGCGCGCAGTCCGCGCCGGGTACCTCGGCATCGCCCGCGCGATCGGCGGATTCATCCGCGCGATCGGCGTGGCCCGCTGGGAGGTCCCCTTCGACCAGCGCCGTGACGGCTATGCCCTGTTCCTGCTGCTGATCGCGGCCCTCGTGGCGACCCGCGAGTGGTTCCGCGCGCCCGGCGCGCTGTTCGACGGCGTGCACGCGGTGGTCGGCGGGACCTTCGGCATCGCCTCCGTCGCGGTCCCGCTGCTCGCGATCGGCTGGGCGCTGCGCATGTTCCGGCGCCCCGACTTCGTGCGCGCGAACACGCGCATCGCCCTGGGCGTCGCCCTGCTGATGGTCGCGTTCTCCGCGATCGCCTCGATCCACGCGCGCATGCCCGCTCCGTCCGACGGGATCGACGCGCTGGCCTCCGGCGGCGGAGTCCTCGGCTACCTGGGCGCCGCGCCCCTCGAGGCGCTCGTGCCGGCACCCGTGGTGATCGTCGTCTACGTCCTCGTGGCACTGTTCGCGGTGCTCGTGCTCACGGCCACGCCCCTCGAGGCGCTGCCCTCGCGGGTGCGCGGCGTCTACGCGACCCTCGTCGGCCACAGCGAGGAGGAGGACGCCGAGCGCGAGAGCTTCGGACTGCGCCCCCGCCGCTCCGCCGCGGCGCCCGCGGCGCCCGCGGCGACCGCGGCGACCGAGGAGCAGGCGGAGGCCGCGCCCAAGCCCCGTCGACGCCGCACCAAGAAGGAGATCGCCGAGGACGCCGAGCGCGACCACGACGAGTTCGGCTACGCGGGCGACGAGGGCTTCTCCGGCGCCGTGCAGGGAGACGAGGACGCCGCCGGCGGCCGACGCTCCCGCGGTGCCCGCACCCGCAAGGGCTCCCGCGCCGCGGACGGCGCCGAGGGCGATGACAGCACCGAGGTCTTCGACGTCGTCGCCGACGAGAACGCCCGCGCCAAAGGATTCCCCGGGAGGACCGCGACCCTCCCGGCCGGCGGCGCCGGGGCCGACGGGCGCACCGCGCCGATGCCGGCCTCCGGTGCGCGCGGCCAGAAGGGCGCACGCGGCCAGGACGCCCAGGGCGCGCAGGACGGCCGGGGCCCGCAGAGCCGTACGACCCCCGCGACGTCCGCAGCCTCGAAGGAGGCGCAGGAGGAGCGTCCCGAGATCATCCTCCCGCCCAGCGGCGACCTTCCGCGCGCAGGGGAGCAGCTCGAGCTCGCGGGAGACGTCGTCTACACCCTCCCGGACTCGTCCTTCCTGCTCGAGGGCCCGCCCGCGAAGTCCCGCTCCGAGGCCAACGACCGCGTGGTCGAGGCCCTCGGCGAGGTCTTCGCCCAGTTCAACGTCAACGCGGAGGTCGTCGGCTTCTCCCGCGGCCCGACGGTCACCCGCTACGAGGTCGAGCTCGCGCCCGGCACGAAGGTCGAGAAGGTCACCGCTCTCGACAAGAACATCTCCTATGCGGTCGCGAGCTCGGACGTGCGGATCCTCTCGCCGATCCCGGGCAAGAAGGCCATCGGCATCGAGATCCCGAACACCGACCGCGAGACCGTCGCCCTCGGCGACGTGCTGCGCAGCCCCGTCGCGACGCGCAACGAGCACCCGATGGTGATGGGCGTGGGCAAGGACGTCGAGGGCGGCTACGTCGTCGCGAACCTCGCGAAGATGCCGCACATGCTGGTCGCGGGCGCGACCGGCTCCGGCAAGTCGAGCCTCGTCAACGCGATGATCACCTCGATCCTCATGCGCGCCACCCCGGAGGAGGTGCGCATGGTGCTCGTGGACCCCAAGCGCGTGGAGCTCACGATCTACGAGGGCATCCCGCACCTCATCACGCCGATCATCACCAACCCGAAGAAGGCCGCCGAGGCCCTCGAGTGGGTCGTCAAGGAGATGGACGCCCGCTACGACGACCTCGCGACCTTCGGCTTCAAGCACATCGACGACTTCAACAAGGCCGTGCGCGCCGGGGAGGTCGAGGTGCCCGCGGGCAGCGAGCGACGCCTCTCCCCGTACCCGTACCTGCTGGTCGTCGTCGACGAGCTCGCGGACCTGATGATGGTCGCCCCGCGCGACGTCGAGGCCTCGATCCAGCGCATCACCCAGCTCGCGCGCGCCGCCGGCATCCACCTGGTGCTCGCGACCCAGCGCCCGAGCGTCGACGTGGTCACCGGCATCATCAAGGCGAACGTGCCCAGCCGCCTGGCCTTCTCCACGTCCTCCCTGCAGGACTCCCGCGTGATCCTGGATTCGCCCGGGGCCGAGAAGCTCATCGGCCAGGGCGACGCCCTGTTCCACCCGATGGGCAAGGCCAAGGCCATGCGCGCCCAGGTCGCCTGGGTCAACGAGTCGGAGATCCACAAGGTCGTCGACCACGTCAAGAAGCAGATGAAGCCCCACTACCGCGAGGACGTCACCGTCGCCGCGGCCAAGAAGCAGATCGACGACGACATCGGCGACGATCTCGAGGTGCTGCTGCAGGCCGCCGAGCTCGTGGTGACCACGCAGTTCGGCTCGACCTCAATGCTGCAGCGCAAGCTGCGCGTCGGCTTCGCCAAGGCCGGGCGCCTCATGGACCTGCTCGAGTCCCGCGAGATCGTCGGCCCGTCGATCGGCTCGAAGTCCCGCGACGTGCTCGTCGGCCCCGACGACCTCGCCGGCGCGATCGCCCGCATCAAGGGCGAGGACGACACCGGGTCCGCGGGCCGCGCCCCCTCGGACTCCGACGCCCCCTTCGACTCCAGCACCGACGTGGGCGACGAGGCCGGGTACTCCGGCGATGAGTACGACGGCGCCGGCTACGGCGCGGCCGACGAGGGCGACGACGGCTTCGGGGACGCTCCCGCGCGCCCCGGCGGGCCCGCCGCCGCCGGCTCGGCGCAGGGCGGCGCCCCTGACCGCTACGGCCAGGACCCGCTCGCCCACGACGCGGGCGACGTCGCGACCGACTACTACGACGACTACGACTCCGCGGAGGGAGAGAGCGAGGACGCCTGGCAGCTCACCGGCAGGTGAGCCGTCGGCGCCCGAGCGATCGACACCGCGAGTCCCGACCGGGCGTCACCGACGCCGACCGAGGAGCAGGCATGAACGCCCCGCAGACCCACCCGGACGCCCCGCCCGTCCCGCTGTGGAACATCGCGAACATCCTCACGATGATCCGCTGCGTGATGGTGCCGGTGTTCATCGTCGTCGCCGCCTTCTACCCGGACGTCATCTCCGGCCGCCTCGTGATCACGGCGATCTTCGTGGTCGCGATGATCACGGACTTCCTCGACGGGCACCTCGCCCGCAGCCGGAACCTCATCACCGACTTCGGGAAGATCGTCGACCCGATCGCGGACAAGGCCATGACCGGCGCCGCGTTCGTCATGCTCTCGGTCTGGGAGTACATCCCCTGGTGGATGACGATCCTGATCCTGCTGCGCGAGTTCGGCATCACGATCATGCGCTTCACGATCCTGAAGTACGGGGCGCTGCCGGCGAACCTCGCGGGCAAGACGAAGACGATGATGCAGACGATCGCGATCACCTTCTGCCTGCTGCCCTTCGAGCTCTGGTGGGGTCCTGCGCGTTGGATCGGAGTCGCCCTGGTGGTGATCGCCCTGGTCCTCACCGTCTACTCGGGCCTGGTGAACCTCAAGGACGGCCTGCGGCTGCGCCGCGAGGCCCTCTCCTCGACCTCCCGCCGATGAGCGGGTCCCCGGACACCGCCCGGGCCGTGATCGCTCTCGCGACCGAGGCCGGGCTGCAGCTCGCGACCGCGGAGTCGCTCACCGCCGGGGCGGTCGTCGCGCGCCTCGTGGACGTGCCCGGCGCGAGCGCGTGCGTCGCCGGGGGAGCGGCCTGCTACAGCTACGGGGCCAAGCACCGCGTGCTGGGGGTCGACGACGCCGAGCTCGAGCGCACCGGCGCCGTCACGGTGGAGGTCGCCCGGGCCATGGCGCGCGGCGCGCTCGCCCTCTACGACGCCGATCTCGCCGTGTCGACCACAGGGGTCGCCGGTCCGGGGGCCGACGACCGCGGCGTCCCCGCGGGGACCGTCCACCTCGCCGTCGCGGTCCGCCACGGCGCGGAGCGCGGTGCCCGGGAGCCCCGGATCGCCCTCGAGCGTGAGCTGCATCTCGCCGGATCCCGCGCCGGGATCCGCGAGGAGAGCGTCGCCGTCGCGCTCGACCTGCTGCGCACCGAGCTCGAACGGATGGCGCAGGCCCCCTTCTGACCTCCGGCGATGCGCCGCCGGTGCGCCCGGAACGCAGCCGTCGGCCCGTCCGCACAGCGTCATGAGGGGCAACGCACTGGGTTCTCCGAGGGAGCCGACCGTAGGATCGGGAACACCCGGAGCGGTCGGGACGTTGCACTCACCGTGATGAGCACGATGAATCCCACCCGCGCACGGCGCCCCGGACACCCGGCGCCCGCTCGCGCGACCACCCGTCCCGGGACCCTGCGCGCGGGAGCGCAGCTCCCCGCCGGGGCGCTCCGCACCCCCCGTGGGGACACGCACGCACACGCGGAGGCGGCCACCGCCGCTCCCGCGCACACGAAGGGAGGCCGACCCGTGATCCTCTTCCGCCAGGAGCTCGGCGACGTCCTGCGCGAGACCCGGCGCTCCCAGGGTCGAACCCTCCGGCAGGTCTCCTCGGACGCCCGCGTCTCGCTGGGCTACCTCAGCGAGATCGAGCGCGGCCAGAAGGAGGCCTCGAGCGAGCTGCTCTCCTCGGTCACCGAGGCGCTCGGCATGCCCCTCTCCTTCGTCCTGCGCGAGGTCTCCGACCGCATCGCAGTGGCCGAGGGCATGAGCATCCCCGACACCATCCCCGAGGGTCTGGCCGACGGCACCGAGAGCCTCGTCGGCGCCGCCTGACGTGCGCCGCAGCGAGTACACGCAGCTGGCGGACCACGTCTTCGGCCGCACTCTCGCGACCACGTACACGCAGGAGATCGCCCTCGCGAGGCTCGGTCACCGCACCCCCGCCCAGGCGATCGCCCAGGGCGAGGACGTGCGCGCGGTCTGGACCGCCCTGTGCGACGAGATGGACGTCCCGGAGTCGCGGCGCTGGGAGATCCCTCCCGAGCTGCGGCATCGCTGAGCGGCCGGGCGACACCTGAGCAGCATGCGAGCACCACTCCCACGCGGCGCGCCGGATCACCGGCGCGCCGCGTGTCGCATGCGTGCGTTCGAACATCTGTTCGGGTATCGTGGTGCCCGACGACCGGTTCCGCACAGGACCGATCCGCCCTCCCTCACGGGTCCTCCCCAGGGGCCCTCCATCCACAGGCGGGGCGGGATCCTCCCGGATGTCCGACCGTCGACCTAGTGTGGCCGCACGGCACGCATCCGCCGGTCGCACCGGCTCCCCGGAAGGAACACAACATGCCCGCAGCGAAGTCCAGCTCCGCACCCAAGGACCGCGCGTCCAAGGACCGAGCGTCCTCCCTCGACAACGCCCTCGCCCAGATCGACCGCCAGTTCGGCAAGGGCTCGATCATGCGCCTCGGCGATGACACCCGCCCTCCGGTCGAGGTCATCCCCACCGGCTCGGTCGCCCTCGACGCCGCCCTCGGCATCGGCGGCCTGCCCCGCGGGCGCATCGTGGAGATCTACGGCCCGGAGTCCTCGGGCAAGACCACGGTGGCCCTGCACGCGGTCGCCAACGCCCAGCGCAACGGCGGCATCGCCGCCTTCATCGACGCAGAGCACGCCCTGGATCCCGAGTACGCGAAGAAGCTCGGCGTGGACACCGACGCCCTGCTGGTCTCCCAGCCGGACACCGGCGAGCAGGCCCTCGAGATCGCCGACATGCTGATCCGCTCCGGCGCCCTGGACGTGGTGGTCGTCGACTCCGTCGCCGCGCTCGTGCCCAAGGCGGAGATCGAGGGTGAGATGGGCGACTCCCACGTCGGCCTGCAGGCGCGCCTCATGTCCCAGGCGCTGCGCAAGCTCACCGGTGCGCTGTCCTCCTCGGGCACCACCGCGATCTTCATCAACCAGCTGCGCGAGAAGATCGGCGTGTTCTTCGGCAGCCCGGAGACCACCACGGGCGGCAAGGCCCTGAAGTTCTACGCCTCCGTGCGCATGGACATCCGCCGCATCGAGACCCTCAAGACCGGTCAGGACTCCGTGGGCAACCGCACCCGCGTCAAGGTCGTGAAGAACAAGATGGCCCCGCCCTTCAAACAGGCCGAGTTCGACATCCTCTACGGCGAGGGCATCTCCCGCGAGGGCGGTCTCATCGACATGGGCGTGGAGAACGGCATCGTGCGCAAGTCCGGGGCCTGGTTCACCTACGAGGGCGACCAGCTGGGTCAGGGCAAGGAGAACGCCCGGCAGTTCCTCAAGGACAACCCGGACCTCGCCGCCGAGATCGAGCAGAAGATCCTGCAGACCCTCGGTGTGGGCGAGTACGCCGTGAAGGAGGAGGCTCCGGCCGAGGCCGCGAGCGAGTCCTTCGATGCCGGCGAGTTCCTCGACGAGGACGTCCCGGCGACCATCTGATCCGGTCCTCCGGATCGGTCGCTCATGATCGGAACGGAATCCGACTCAGCGCGCGGCGGCATGCATCCCATGCCGCCGCGCGCTCTCGTCCCCAGGACTCCTGAGCCATGACACCGACGCACTCCTCATCCTCGCGGCGCGCGCCCGTGCATCGCGATCTCGCCGCGCGCACCGACGAGATCCTCTCCCACGCACCCGCCGAGCCCACGGAGGCCGAGCGCGAGCGCGAGAAGCAGATCGTCTCCCAGTGCCGCTACCTCATGCGCCTTCTCGCCACGAGACGCCGCAGCGCCGGGGAGATGTCCGCGCGACTGCGCGAGCGCGAGGTCCCGGCCGATGTGGCCCACGAGGTCATGCAGCGGATCGCCCGCGCGGACCTCATCGACGACGCGGCCTTCGCCCGCGACTGGGTGGCCCAGCGCCGGGAGCTCCGCGGCCTCGCGGACGAGGCCCTGCGGCGCGAGCTCGAGGCGAAGGGCGTCGCGGACGCCGACATCGACTCGGCACTGGTGGCGCAGGCTGGCACGCCGCAGCATGCGGAGCTCGAGGAGGAGGAGCGGTGCCGCGAGCTCGTGCGCGGCCGCATCGCACCGGAGAGCCGCCGCACCGACATGGAGGACCGGGCCCAGCGGGCCCGTATGGCCCGCCGTCTCGAGGGATACCTGCGCCGCCGCGGCTATGACGGCGCACTCATCCGGCGGGTGGTCTCGAGCGAGCTGCTCGCCGCCACCGGACGCTGACGGCGCTGACGGCGCTGCGGCGGGGCGTCACTCCTCCACGAGCGTCGCCGTGCGCGCCACGCGGGCGCCCCTCCGCTGCAGACGGCCATGGCGCTGTACCCACACCGCCAGGCGCGAGAGCAGCACGTTGAGGGTCACGAACACGGCGGCGCCCACGGCCAGCAGCGGGAGCAGGTAGTCGGCATTGGTGAGGGCGTCGGCGACCCGGCTGATCTGCCGCAGCAGCTCCGCGTAGCCCACGATGTACCCGAGCGAGGAGTCCTTGATGAGGACGACGCCCTGGGCGATGAGCGAGGGGAGCATCATGCGCACCGACTGCGGCAACTGGATCGTGCGGTAGATCAGGCCGCTGCGCATCCCCAGCGAGTACGCGGCCTCGGTCTGGCCGGCAGGCAGCGCGCTGATCCCCGCGCGCAGGATCTCCGCGAAGACCGCCGCGTTGTAGACGACGAGGCCGAAGACCACGGCGACCAGGGGCGAAGCACCGGGAAGCACCAGGATCCCGAACAGCATGACGAGCACGACGGGCAGCGCGCGGAAGACCTCGATCACCGCCGAGGCGAGCCACCGCAGACCTCGCCACGGCGCCGAGCGGAGCGAGACCAGGAGGATCGCGAGGATCATCGCGAGCGGCAGGGAGATCACCGCGGCCAGCATTGTGTTGAGGAGCCCTCGGAACACGGCCGACCAGATGTCCTGCACCTGGTAGCCGGCGAAGTTCGGGGGCGCCTCGAAGAGGATCCTCCAGCGGTCGTCGAACACGCCGTTGGAGGCGAGACGCCACCCCAGCACCGCCAGGACGATGATCACGACCGCGCCGACCACCCAGCTCACGCGGCGTTCGCGCCGCTTCTCGTCGGGCCCGGGGACGTCGTACAGGACAGGACCGCTGCTCATCGTGCGAACGCCGCCTTCCGTTCGAGGGCCGCCGCGAGACGGCCGAGCGGGATGCAGATGATCAGGTAGCACAGCGCGATGCCCACGAGGATCGCGATGACGTCCGAGGAGTGCGCGTTCGTCAGCCGCTTCGAGAGCGCGAACAGCTCGAGCACGCTGAACGCACCTGCGACCGACGTGTTCTTCACGAGGGCGATGAGCACGCTGATCAGCGGCGGGATCGCCGTGCGGAAGGCCTGGGGGAGCACCACGATCGCGAGGTTCTGGCCGAACGACATGCCCAGCGACCGCGCCGCCTCCGCCTGGCCCACCGCCACCGAGTTGATGCCGGAGCGCACCGCCTCCGCCACGAACGCCGAGGTGTAGCAGGTCAGCGCGATCACCGCCGCCACCTTGTAGGCGAAGGTGAACCCCATCGAGGGAGTCACGAACACGAAGAAGAAGAACACGATCGTGAGCGGGGTGTTGCGCAGGAACTCGGTGTACACCGTCGCCACGGTGCGCAGCGGCATGTAGGGGGAGACCCGCATGGCGGCGAGCAGCGTCCCCAGCAGCAGTGCGAGCACTCCGGCGGTGACGGCGAGGAAGAGGGTGGTGGTGAACGCGTCCCAGACGGCGGCGCGCGAGGCGAGGAGGCTTCCCATGGGCGGCGGCTCGGCGGCGGGCGCTCAGTAGCGGTCGATCTTGGGCGGGTCCGGGGTGGGCAGGACCTGCCCGGCCGTGGACTTCCAGGCCTCCGCCCAGCTGCCGTCGTCGTAGGCCTTCTGGAGGGTGTCGTTGATGAACTCGCGGAAGTCGTCGTCGCCCTTCTTCAGACCGATCCCGTAGGGCTCCTTCGTGAAGGTCTTGCCGTCGTCGACCATCTGCAGCTTGTCCTTGTCCGCGGCGACGAAGCCGGCCAGGATCACGTTGTCGGTGGTGACCGTGTCGGCCTGACCGTTGTCCAGGGCGGTGACGCACTTGGAGTAGGTGTCGAAGGTGACGAGCTTGGCGTCGGGGTAGTTCTCGTCGATGTTCTGCGCGGGGGTCGAGCCCTCGACCGAACAGACGTTCTTGTCCTTGAGATCGTCCGGTCCCGTGATCGCGTCGTCGCCCTTCTTCACCATGAGCGCCTGTCCGGCGGTGTAGTACGGGCCCGCGAAGTCGACGACCTTCTTGCGCTCGTCGTTGATCGTGTAGGTCGCGACCACGATGTCGACCTGGCCGTTCTGGATGAACGGCTCGCGGTTCGCCGAGACTGTCTCGGTCCACTCGATCTTGTCGGCCTTGATGCCCAGGGCCGCGGCGATCATCTTCGCGATCTCGACGTCGAAGCCGGTGGGCTTGCCATCCGGCCCCGCCTGGCCGAACAGCGGCTGGTCGAACTTGGTGCCGACGGTGATCTTCCCGGCGTCGGCGAGCTTCGCCATCGTCGAGCCCTCCTCGAAGCTCGAGGAGTCGACATCGGCGACGTCGTCGGAGGCGTCGTCGCCCCCGCCGCACGCGGCGAGGGTGAGCGCCGCGGCGGCGCCGACCGTGCCGGTGAGGAAGACGCGCCGGCTGAGGGCTCCCGGGCGCAGGGAGAGACCGGTGAGACCGGTGCGGTCGGCGGGGCCGGTGGGGGAGGACCGGTGCTCGGTGGGGACGTGATCGGGACGCTGGCGTGACATGGCGGGCTCCTTCGGTGCCTCGGGTGCCGGGCGGCTCTGCGCGGCGGTCAGTGGTGGAGGATCTTGGACAGGAAGTCCTTCGCGCGCTCGGACTCGGGCGCGGTGAAGAACCGGTCGGGCGGGGCGACCTCGAGGATCCGCCCTGCGTCCATGAACACGACCCTGTCGGCCGTGCGGCGTGCGAAGCCCATCTCGTGGGTGACCACGATCATCGTCATCCCCTCGCGCGCGAGGTCGGTCATCACCTCGATGACCTCGTTGATCATCTCGGGGTCGAGGGCCGACGTGGGCTCGTCGAACAGCATGAGCTTGGGCTGCATCGCCAGGGAGCGGGCGATCGCGACCCGCTGCTGCTGCCCGCCCGAGAGCTGCGCGGGCAGCTTCTGCGCCTGGTCGGCCACGCCCACCCTCTCGAGCAGGCTCATGCCGAGCGCCTCGGCCTCGCGGCGCGGCAGCCTCTTGACCTTGATGGGGGCGACGGTGACGTTGTCCAGCACGCTCTTGTGCGCGAAGAGGTTGAACGATTGGAAGACCATGCCGACCTCCGCCCGCAGCCGCGCGAGGCCGGGCCCGGAGGCGGGGAGCGGACTGCCGTCGATCGTGATGTCGCCGGAGTCGATGGTCTCCAGACGGTTGATCGTGCGGCACAGCGTCGACTTCCCCGACCCCGAGGGGCCCAGCACCACGACCACCTCGCCCGCGTCGACCTCGAGATCGATGTCCCGGAGCACGTGGAGATCCCCGAAATGCTTCTGCACCTCTCGCATCGTCACGAGAGGAGGGGCCGTCCCGGACTCGCTCCGGGACGCAGATGTGGTCTGGGTCATGGCGTGACCGTACGCTCTCCCGGCCGCGCGCATCCTCGCTCGAGCCGGTCCGTTACCCCATGGTGACCTTCGCGGAGCCCTCGTGGACGGGCTGCACCCTGGTCGCATCATGACTTCCGTGCTCGCCCCGCAGAACGACGACGCCGCCTCCGCCGCCCGCGCTCACACGGGTCAGCGCGCCCCGACGCTCCCGCGACCTGCCAGGGCGCGGCGGGCCCATGCCGGATCGTCGCTCGTGACCGTGTCGACGCCGAGCTCGACCGCGCGGTGCAGGGGCGCCTCGTCGTTGATGGTCCAGGCGTTCACGAGGTGCCCGGCCTCATGGGCACGGGCGACGTCGGCGTCGGGCAGCTTCGACATCTGCAGGCTGACCGCCTCGGTCCGGAGCTCCGCGGCGAGCGCCCAGAAGTCCTCGTCGGCGACGTGCGTGACCGCCGAGAGCGGGATCTGCGGCGCCACCGCGCGGGCGGCGCGCAGCGCCTCGGGCTTGAAGGAGATGATCCAGGCGGGGGCCACCCCGTCGGCGCTCTGGTCCAGGTCCCGGTCGACGAGCAGCTGCGCGGTCTGCTCGGCCGCCGCGACGGCCTTGACCTCGACGTAGATCGGGACGCCCGCACCCTGGGCGATGTCGAGGACGGCCTCGAGCGAGGGGACGCGCTCGCCGTCCGGCAGCAGCACGGTGTCGAGCTCGGCGCGGGTGAGGTCCGCGAGGGACCCGCTGCGCAGCGGCGAGTCCTCGGCGGCGGTGCGGTCGATCGTGGTGTCGTGCATGATCACGAGCTGCCCGTCGGCGCTCAGGTGCACATCGCACTCGAGCAGGTCCGCGCCCGCGTCGACGCCCGCGCGGAAGGCGCGCAGCGTGTTCTCGGGTGCGAGCCTCGCGGCACCGCGGTGTCCTACGATCTTCGGCTGCATCAGCCGATCACCTCCTGCAGGTCGTCATGGTTCTCGTCGAGGATCTTCTGGACGGCCTCGGCGATCGGCACGAGCCCGGTGTTCGGGCACGGACATCAGAGCGGTCGGAACCCGATGCCGGGGCGCTCGCGACGGGTCGTCGGGGTGGGGCGGGGCGGGCTCAGGCGTCGAGCTCGTCGACTTCCGCGCCCAGGCGCTCCTCGAGCTCGTGGAAGAACGCGATGACGGTACGCAGCCCGCACTCGATCGCACGGTCGATCTGCTGATCGGAGGCGCCCGAGCTGAAGTCTGAGGTGACCTCGCCGTACAGCCCCAGCAGGCCCTCGGACTCGCGTCGCACGTACACCTTCGGCCAGACGCGGCTCATGTTCCACTCGTTGCAGAGCTTGAGCATCTCGGGCTTGTGGGCGCGCGAGACGGAGCGGTTCCAGCGGCCGCGGATCTGCAGCACGCTCCCGGCCTCGCCGGTGAGCATGAACTGGAAGCGGTAGTCGTCGAACCGTGCGCGCAGCACCTCGGGATGATCGGTGTCCTCCACGAAGGCATAGCCGTGGCCGGACAGCGCCGCCTCGACGCGGTCGGTGCTGATCGGGTCCAGACCCTCCATCGACGCGGTGGCGGAGGAGGCCTGCTGCTGTGTCACCTGGAACCTCGTGGACGTAGGGGCGATCGGGACGCGCCCCACACTAGCCCCTTGCGCGCGCGAGGGCACCGCCGGGGTCGTCCACGGCACTCCGGGTACAGTGCGCAGCATGCCCGCGCCCGCCCCGCACCCTCCGATCCTGGCGATCGTCGGCGCGACCGCCACGGGCAAGTCCGATCTGGCGCTCGACCTCGCCGAGAGCCTGGACGGCGAGATCGTCAACGCGGACGCGCTGCAGCTCTACCGCGGGATGGACATCGGCACCGCGAAGGTCGGCGCCGCCGAGCGCGAGCGCGTCCCGCACCATCTGCTGGACGTGCTCGACGTGACCCAGGAGGCCAGCGTCTCCGCCTACCAGCGCGAGGCCCGCGCGGCGATCGCGGCGATCCGCGCCCGCGGGCACGTGCCCGTCGTCGTCGGCGGGTCCGGGCTGTACGTGCGCGCCCTGCTCGACGACATCCGCTTCCCGCCCACGGACCCCGAGGTCCGCGACCGTCTGGAGCGCCGCGCGGAGAGCGAGGGCGTCGACTCGCTGCGCGCCGAGCTCGAGCGCACCGATCCCGAGGCCGCCGCGGCGATCGGCGCGCACGACGTGCGGCGCATCGTGCGCGCTCTCGAGGTCGGCGAGATCACCGGTGGCTCCTTCCGCGCCTTCCTCCCGCGGCGTGAGTACCTGGACCCCGCGACGCTGCAGATCGGTCTGCACCGCGAGCGCGAGGAGCTGCGTGAGCGGGTCGCCGTGCGCGTGGACCGGATGGTCGAGCAGGGGCTGCTCGACGAGGTCCGCGCCCTGCGCGCGCAGGGGCTCGACGAGGGCGCGACCGCGCGCCGCGCGATCGGGTACGAGCAGGCGCTCGCCGTCCTCGACAGCGCCATGACGTGCCGCGAGGCGATCGACGCGACGGTCGCGGGGACCCGGCGCCTGGTGCGCAAGCAGGACACCTGGTTCCGGCGCGACGAGCGCGTGGCCTGGCTGCCGGCGTCCTGCGACGACCTCCTCGCACGTGCGCTGGACCTCGTCGCCGCGCATCGCGCGGGGGTGCGCGCGTAGGCTTCCCGGCATGCCGACACACCGTGACGAGTCCTCCGCGGCCACCGCCGCCGCGCCCCTCGCGCTGCGCTTCACCAAGGGGCACGGCACCCGCAACGACTTCGTGGTCCTCGACGACCCGGAGGGCGCCCTCGCGCTCGACGCGTCCGTGGTCGCAGCGCTCGCGGACCGCCGCGGCGGCATCGGCGGCGATGGTGTGATCCGCGTGGTGCGCACCCGCGCCGCCGGCATCGAGGCCCCCGCCGACGCCCCCGAATGGTTCATGGACTACCGCAACGCCGACGGCTCGATCGCCGAGATGTGCGGGAACGGCGTGCGCGTGTTCGCGGCCTTCCTCTCGCGCGCAGGGCGTCTGCCCGAGGGCGACGCGCCCCTGGACATCTGGACCCGCGCCGGCGTGCGCCGCCTCGAGGTCCTCGCGGATCCGCCGGCCCCCGGCGACCCCTGGCAGGTGCGCGTGGGCATGGGCCCTGCGCGCGTGTCCGACGGGCCCGTCCGCACGGTGCGCATCGCCGGGCGCGAGCTCCCCGCCTGGGACGCGGACATGGGCAATCCCCACGCGGTCGTCGAGCTGCCCGAGGACCTGGTGCTCGAGGACCTCGATCTGACCGTCCGCCCGGGCCTCGACCCCGAGCCCGAGCACGGGGCGAACATCGAGTTCGTCGTCCGCCGCGGCCCCGCGCACGTGGCGATGCGCGTCTTCGAGCGGGGCGTCGGCGAGACCCAGTCCTGCGGGACGGGCGCGACGGCCGTCGGCGTGGTCTCGGCCCTGTGGGCCGGGGACGACGGCAGCGGTCCCTGGAGGGTTGACGTGCCCGGCGGGACCCTCGAGGTCGCCCGTGCCGAGGACGGCCAGGTCACCCTCGCCGGCCCCGCGCAGCTCGTGGCGGACGGGGAGACGGCGCTCCCGCACGCCTGATCGGTCCGGAGGAGACGATCGGCCGATCGGCCGATCGGCCCCGCACGATCGCCCCGCATGATCGGCTCCCACACGAGCGATCGGCTTCCGCCCGGCTGCTCGGGCTCTCGCGTCCGCGGTCGCGTGCACCCGTGGAGGCGCGCTCAGCCCTCTTCGCGCGGACCGACCTCGAGGATCCGGAAGCCCTTCGCGCTCGCGACCTTCTGCACAGTGCGTCCGGGCAGCTGGCCGTCGAGCCATGCGGCCAGGGGATCCGCGCCGAGGTTCCTGCCGACCACGAGGCCGGCCGTCCCCGGCGCGGAGAGGCGCCCGCACCAGCGCAGCAGGAGGTCGTGCAGTTCCTGCTTGCCGATCCGGATCGGCGGGTTCGACCAGATGGTGTCGAACAGCAGCTCGGAGGGGACGTCGTCGGGCGCGGCGACATGCACCTGCAGGCCCAGTCGCTCGGCGTTCTCCGCGGTGACCTCGCGGGCGCGCTCGGAGACGTCGACCGCCCAGACCTCCGCATCGGGGTGGAGCAGTGCGGCGCTGAGCGCGATCGGCCCCCAGCCGCAGCCCAGGTCGAGGATCCGCGCCCCTGCCGGCACCGGGGCGAGCGTGTCCAGGCGGTCCAGGAGCACCGCGGTCGCCTTGTCCAGTCCGCGTGCGGAGAACACCGCGCGGGAGGTGACCAGGTCCCGCTCGGCGCCGGCGAGCCGCGCGGTCAGCGGCAGGCGGGAGGCGTCGGTCGCGCTGGTGGGGGAGAAGTAGTGCTCGGACACGGACACAGCGTACGCATCGGGCCCACCCGGACCACGTCCGTCGGTGCGCCCTGGGCATAAATCTCTCGCCCCGCGCGCCGGGGCGTGGGATTCTTGATGCTCACGATCCGCCTCACGGCAGATCCTCGCAGCACCCCGTCCGACGCACCCCACAGGAAGAAGGCCGCCACCGTGCCGATCGCTTTTCACCCGGACTCCGAGAACGCCCCCGCGCAGGAGCACGGCGGCGAGGAGGTCGCCGGAGCGGACGAGCGCACGAGCAGCGACCCCCTGACCCGTCGGATCCTCGCGCGCGGCGACGCCTCCGTCTCCGCCGTCACCTACGCCTCGGACACCGACGGCGAGCAGCTCGACCTCGCCGACCGCCGCGCGCTGCGCCGCGTCGCGGGCATCCGCACGGACATCGAGGACGTCACCGATGTCGAGTACCGCCAGCTGCGCCTCGAGCGCGTGGTCCTCGCCGGCATCTACACGTCCGGCAACTCCGAGGACGCCGAGAACAGCCTGCGGGAGCTCGCCGCGCTCGCCGAGACCGCCGGCTCCGAGGTGCTCGACGGCGTCATGCAGCGCCGCCAGCACCCCGACCCCGCGACCTTCCTGGGCAAGGGCAAGGCGGCCGAGCTCGCCGAGATCGTCACCGAGACCGGTGCGGACACGGTCGTGGCCGACGGGGAGCTCGCGCCCAGCCAGCGCCGCGCCCTCGAGGACATCGTCAAGGTCAAGGTCGTCGACCGCACGGCGCTGATCCTCGACATCTTCGCCCAGCACGCCAAGTCCCGCGAGGGCAAGGCTCAGGTCGAGCTCGCACAGCTCGAGTACCTGCTGCCGCGCCTGCGCGGCTGGGGCGAGTCCATGTCCCGCCAGGCCGGCGGGCGCGTCGCCGCGGGCGGCGCCGGCATGGGCTCCCGCGGACCCGGCGAGACGAAGATCGAGCTGGACCGCCGTCGCATCCGCACGCGGATGTCCAAGCTGCGCCGCGAGATCAGGGAGATGGCTCCGAGCCGCGAGGCCAAGCGCGCCGACCGTCATCGCCGCGAGGTGCCGGCCGTCGCGATCGCCGGCTACACCAACGCCGGGAAGTCCTCGCTGCTGAACCGGCTCACGAGCGCCGGCGTCCTCGTGGAGAACGCCCTGTTCGCGACGCTGGATCCGACGGTCCGGCGGGCCCAGACGCCCGACGGCCGCGAGTTCACCTACGCCGACACGGTGGGCTTCGTGCGCCATCTGCCCACGGAGCTCGTCGAGGCGTTCCGCTCGACGCTCGAGGAGGTCGGCGACGCCGACCTGCTGCTCCACGTGGTCGACGCCTCGCATCCAGATCCCGAGGGTCAGATCCGGGCCGTGCGCGGCGTGCTCGCCGACATCGACGGCTTCGACGTCCCCGAGATCATCGTGCTGAACAAGGCCGACATCGCGTCGCCCGAGACGATCGCACGCCTGCGCAGCCTGGCGGGGGAGTCCGCCGTGGTCTCCGCGCGCACCGGCGAGGGCGTCGACGAGCTGCGCGACCTCATCGCCGACCGCCTCCCGCGGCCCGCCGTCGAGATCGACACCGTCGTGCCGTACACGCGCGGCGACCTCGTCTCGCGCGCGCACTCGACCGGGGAGATCCTCGACGAGGAGCACCTGCCCGAGGGCACGCGCCTGCACGCGCGGGTCGACTCCGCGCTCGCCGCGGAGATCCGGTCGCTCGTCGGCGCCTGAGGCCGCGACCGAGGGGCTGTGCCAGAGGGCCGCGCCCGAGGGCGTCGGCTCCTCCCTGGCCGACGTGACGAGTCCCCTCCGCGGGCACCGACGCGCCTCGGCGATGCGCGCACGGCCCGCGGCTAGGGTGGGCCGGTGCCTGCCGCCCGTGAAGCCTCCGCGTCGCCGATCGCCGATCTCGACGTGCTCATGGAGGCCGCCGTGGAGGGCCTGGAGGGGACGCGCCGCGAGGGACAGACCCGGATGGCGAGCGCGGTCGACACGGCGCTCGAGGGGCAGCGCCACCTGCTGGTCCAGGCCGGCACCGGCACCGGCAAGTCGCTCGCGTACCTCGTGCCCGCTCTGCGCCACGCGGTCGTGACGGGACGGCCGGTCGTGGTCTCCACGGCGACCATCGCCCTGCAGTCGCAGATCGTGCGCAAGGACCTCCCGCGCATCGTCGAGGCGCTCGCCCCCCACCTCCCGCGCACACCCACGTTCTCCCTGCTCAAGGGGCGCGGGAACTACCTGTGCCTGCACAAGATCGACGGCGGCTACCCGAGCGACATCGACCCCGGGGCGCTCTTCTCCCAGACCGCCGCCGATCCCGCGAGCGGCTCCTCCGAACGCCTCGGGGAGCAGGTGAAGCGGCTGCGCGAGTGGTCGGCGCTCACCGACACGGGCGACCGCGACGACCTGGACATGCCGGTCTCCGACCGCGCCTGGCACCAGGTCTCGGTGACCGGCTCGCAGTGCCTGGGAGGGCACTGCCCGCTCGTGGACCAGTGCTTCGCCGAGCGCAACCGCGCCGTCGCCCGCGAGGTCGATCTCGTGGTCACGAATCACGCGCTGCTCGCGATCGACTCCTTCGACAACCACGGCATCATCCCCGACCACGATGCGGTGGTCTTCGACGAGGCGCACGAGCTCACGTCCCGCGTGACGAGCGCCGTCACCGACCAGCTGACCGTGGGCATGGTGCGCGGGGCCGTCCGCGAGCTGCGCGGGCTCGGCGTCGCCGCGACCGCCCTCGACGACGCCGGCGAGGAGCTGAACACGGTCCTTCCCGAGCTGCCCGACGGGAGGGTCATGGGCGCCCTGCCCAGCGCCGCCGCCGATGCGCTCGTCCACCTGCGCACTGAGGCCCGGGGTGCCCACGCCGACGCCAAGGACGCCGGCGGCGACGCCCCGACGGCGGCAGGCGCCCGCAAGGCCGTGCGCGCGAACCTGCAGGAGATCGTCGACGTCTGCGAGCGCCTCACCGCGCCCGACGAGGACGACGTCGTCTCGGTCTCCCACTCCGAGCGCACCGGGCGCTCGAGCCTCCAGGTCGCCCCGCTGGATGTCGCCGGCGCCATGCGCGGACGCATCCTCGAGGACACCACCGCCGTGCTGACGTCCGCGACGCTCGCCCTCGGCGGGCGCTTCGAGCCGCCCGCCCGCGCCATCGGCCTGGGCTCGCGCCGACGCATGGACGCCGAGGACGTCCCCCCGCTCGAGGACCGCAGCGCATGGGCCGGGATCGATGTGGGCAGTCCCTTCGACTATCGCCGCCAGGGCATCCTCTACGTCGCCTCCCACCTGCCCGCGCCGGGCCGCGAGGGCCCGTCGCTCGCGATGCTCGATCACCTCACCGAGCTCGTCGAGGCCTCGCGCGGCGGGGCGCTCTGCCTGTTCTCGTCGAGGCGGGGAGCGGAGGCTGCGGCCGAGCACGTGCGCGCGCGTCTCGACCTGCCCGTCGGCCTGCAGGGGGAGGACTCCCTGCCCCGGCTCGTCGAGCAGTTCCGCGGTGAAGACACCGCGAGCCTGTTCGGAACCATCGGGCTGTGGCAGGGCGTGGACGTGCAGGGACGCACGTGCCGACTGGTGACCATCGACCGCCTGCCGTTCCCGCGCCCCGACGATCCGCTCACCTCCGCACGCTCGGAGCGGGCCGACGCGGAGGGCGGCAGCGGATTCATGCAGGTCTCGGTGCGCCATGCCTCGCTGCTGCTCGCGCAGGGCGCCGGTCGCCTGATCCGCTCGCACGAGGACCGCGGCATGGTCGCGGTGCTCGACCCGCGTCTGCGCACCAAGCGCTACGGGGCCGTGCTGCGCGAGGCGATGCCGCCGCTGTGGCCGACGCAGGATCCCGAGGTCGCGCTCGCCGCCCTCGGACGACTGGCCCGCGCGGGGGACTGAGCCCGCAGGAGCCGAGCGCGCGCAGGGGATCGCAGGCGCGAGCGTCGGGGGCGGGAGGAGCGCGTCAGACGGCGCGCAGCACCGCCACGACCTTGCCGAGGATCTCGGCGTGGTCGCCCAGGATCGGGGCGAACGCGGGGTTGTGCGGCATCAGCCAGACATGGCCGTCGCTCTGGGCGAAGGTCTTGACCGTCGCCTCGCCGTCGATCATGGCCGCCACGATCTCGCCCTTCTGCGCGACCGGCTGCGAGCGCACGACGACCCAGTCGCCGTCGCAGATCGCGGCATCGACCATCGAGTCCCCGACGACCTGCAGCAGGAACAGCTCGCCGTCGCCCACGAGCTGCTGGGGCAGGGTGAAGACGTCCTCCACCTGCTCCTCCGCGGTGATCGGGATGCCCGCGGCGATCCGGCCGACGAGCGGCACGCTCACCGACGCGGAGGCCGCGGCGGCGCCGATCGACTCGACGGGCGCGAGGGTCGGCTCACCGGCGTCGTCGGGCAGCACGACCTCGAGCGCGCGCGGGCGCTTCGGATCGCGGCGCAGGAATCCCTTGCGCTCGAGCGCCTGGAGCTGGTGCGAGACGGAGGAGGGGGAGGTGAGGCCGACGGCATCGCCGATCTCGCGCATGGTCGGCGGGTAGCCGTGGCGCTCGATGGCGGCGGTGATGGTCTCGAGGATCCGTCGCTGGCGCGCGGTCAGGCCGTCGTCGGTCAGGTCGGGACCAGAGGTCGTCGGGGTCATCTGCGCGGCTCCTCGCTTCGTCTGTCCCACCCCTGCGTTTCAGTGGGACTCGTCGCTCAGCCTAGGCGTCGGGCGACCTGATTCCAAACATGTGTTCGAGGAAGGTCTTGCGTGTCGCGCACGGCGGGCCTACAGTCGTACACGTATTCGATCGAACAGGAGTTCGGACAATGGCCACCATGCTTCCCCTCCCCACCTCTTCGGCCCACGCCGGGCAGGGTTCTGCTCGCAAGGGTGTTCGACTGCAGCTCACCCGTCGCGGCCGCATCCTGCTGGCCGCCGTCGCGTTCCTCGCGGGCATCCTCGTCGCCCTGCTGGGCGTCCTGGTCCTCGGTGTCCCCTCCGCCTTCGCGGGCGATCCGCAGGAGCCTGTCACCGTGACCGTGGAGGCGGGCGACACGCTCAGCGACTACGCCGAGCAGTACGCCCCCGCCGGTGAGGACTCCCAGGACTTCGTGCGCGAGATGCGTTCGCTCAACGGCCTCTCGAGCCCCCGCATCACCGAGGGGCAGTCGCTCGAGCTCCCCGAGGGCAGCGTCGACGCCGCCTGATCCGCCGGGGCGCTGCGGCGGGAGCGCCGCGGGCCCTCCCTCGGCCCTCCGGTGCGCCCGGTAGGCTGGAGGACGTGCACTGCCCGTTCTGCCGCCACCCCGATTCGCGCGTCGTCGACTCGCGCACTGCCGACGACGGCGCCTCGATCCGGCGTCGTCGCCAGTGCCCGAACTGCTCGCGCCGCTTCTCCACGATCGAGACGGCATCCCTCGCGGTCCTCAAGCGCTCGGGAGTCAGCGAGGCGTTCAGCCGCTCCAAGGTGATCTCCGGAGTGCGCAAGGCCTGCCAGGGCCGCCCGGTGAGCGACGACCAGCTGGCCGTTCTCGCCCAGCGGGTCGAGGAGACCATCCGCCAGAGCGGCCAGGCCGAGGTCGACGCCCACGCCGTGGGCCTCGCGATCCTCCAGCCCCTGCGCGAGCTCGACGTGGTCGCGTACCTCCGCTTCGCGAGCGTCTACCAGGACTTCGACTCCCTCGACGACTTCGAGTCCGCGATCTCCGAGCTGCGTCAGGACGCCTCCGCGGGCAGCGGCGGCGCCTCGTCCTGAGCCGCGGAGCGGCCCGTCGGCCCTCGGGTCCGAGGCACGCGAGCCGCTGGATTCGTGGCGGATCCGTGTCGATCGGTGGAAAACGGTCCGAAGCACGGGCGTCATGCCCTTAAGATGTTCAGGGCGCGCCCAGCGGGCGCGCCGCCGACCGGCGGTCGTGGAGGGGAAGCCACGGCCGCCGGTCTTCTCATGTCCGGGGTGAGGACTCGGCCTCGGTGCCGGTGAGGCCCACCGGGAGCTCCCGCGCGTGCACCACGTCCAGTCGCTGGGTCGCCCGGGTCATCGCGACATAGAGGTCTCCGGCGCCTCCCTCGGAATCGGCGAGGATCTCCGCGGGCTCCACGAGGACCACCCCGTCGAACTCGAGTCCCTTGGCGTCCTGCGGGGTCATCACCGCGATCGGGTCGTCGATGCCGCGGCTCCCGGTGCCGATGCGGCCCAGGGCGTCCCGTGCCCGCAGCGCGCGCACCACGTCCTCGAGAAGTCGTCCGGGGGTGAGGACGACGAGGCGCCCGATCGCCTCGGACTGCTGCGCGGCGACGGCGTCGGCCACCGCCTCCGGCAGCCCCGCCTCGTCCCCGGAGTGCAGGAGCACGGGCCAGTCGCCCTCGCGCACCGAGGTGACGTCGGTGATCGGGAGGTCGCGGGACTCGGCCACGGCCTGCGCCACGTCCATGATGCGACGCGGCGTGCGGTAGTTGACGCTCAGCGGCTCGACCTCGAGACGGTCCTCGACGTACGGGGCGAGCGCCCGCTCCCACGAGGAGGTCCCCGCCGACGACGAGGTCTGCGCGACGTCGCCGACGATGGTGAACGACTTCGAGGGGCACCGGCGCATGAGCGTGCGCCACATCATCGCCGAGAGCTCCTGCGCCTCGTCCACGACCACGTGCCCGTAGGTCCAGCTGCGATCCTCCGCGGCCCGTTCGGCGAGCGTGCGGCCGTCGGAGGTGCGGTCCATCCGGTCCGCGAGGTCCTCGTCGCGCACGATCCCCGAGGTGTCGATGTTCTCGATGACCTCGCGCGCATAGCTGAGATCCGCCTCGCGGCGTCGTCGGGAGCGCTCGGCATCCGCCTGCTGGGCCTGATCGTCCTCGCCCAGCAGCTCCGCGACCTCGTCGAGCAGGGGCACGTCCTCGATCGTCCACGGGGCGTCCTTGGCGCGCACGAGGACGTCGAGATCCGCGCCGGCGAGGGAGCGCGGCGCGGCCGCGCGCAGCCGCTCGGGATGCGCGAGCAGGACCCGCAGGAACGACTCCGGGGTGTACGGCAGCCACGCCAGGTTCAGCGCGCGGCGCACCTCGGGATCGCGGCGCAGGTCGTCGAGATACCCCGCGCGGTCCTCGGGGATCACGGTGGTCCCGCGGCGGGAGAGCTCCGCCTCGTACTGCTGGACCAGCCGGTCCAGGGCGGCGCGCACGAACACGGCGCGCGCGGCGTTGTGGGGCTTGTGGGTCGAGCGCGCCTCGCGCCGGGCGTCGGCCAGGATCTTCCGGGTGATCCTGAGGGGCGTGCCGTCGATGGCCAGCTCGAGATCCCTCTCCGGCACCAGCTGACGCTGCTTCACCGCGCGCGAGAGGAGCTCGGCCATTGCGGGGGCGCCCTTGAGGCGCGCGACCTCGGGCGCATCGTGCAGCGTCGTCTCCACGCCCGGGAAGAGCCCGCCCGGGGTCGACATCACCACGCCGGACTCTCCGAGGCTCGGCAGCACGCGCTCGATGTAGCGCAGGAAGCCGCGCGTGGGGGCGACGATCAGCACGCCCGAGTGCTCGAGGCGGCGGCGATGGGTGTAGAGCAGATAGGCGGCGCGGTGCAGGGCGACGGCGGTCTTGCCCGTGCCGGGCCCGCCCTGGACGACCAGCACCCCGCGGTTCGAGGAGCGGATG
Source organism: Brachybacterium kimchii (assembly GCF_023373525.1). Lineage (NCBI taxonomy): Bacteria > Bacillati > Actinomycetota > Actinomycetes > Micrococcales > Dermabacteraceae > Brachybacterium > Brachybacterium kimchii. The sequence continues at coordinate 1,739,322 of NZ_CP097218.1, read as the reverse complement.
ATGCGGTCCTGCTCCGCCTGGATGGTGGCGACGATGTCGCCCATGCGCCCGGTGCGCTGCGAGGAGACGGCGGCCAGGAGCGCGCCCTCGCCCTGCAGCACGACCTCCTCGCCCTCCGCGCCCTGCGCGAGCATGGACTGGTCGAGCACGTCGTCCTCGAGCCCCACGACGGTGCGCCCCTGGGAGATGAGGTGGCGGCGCAGGCGCACGTCCAGCCGCTCGAGGCTGGTCGCCTGGTAGTAGGCGGCCGCGGCCGGAGCGCGCCAGTCCACGAGGAGCTGCTCGCGCTCCGGGGTGAACAGGCCGATGCGGCCGATGTAGTGGCGCTCGCCCTCGTCCGTGTCGAGCCGGCCGAACACGACGCTCGAGCTCACCGTGCGCAGCAGCGCGAGCCGGTCCTCGTACAGCGCCATGAACGCGTCCCGCTCGGAGCGGTTCTGATGGGTCGCCGCGTCCTGCGACCCCTGGACCTCGTCCAGGCTGGTCTGGATCTGCGCCATGAGCTCGTCCACGCGCGCGTACAAGCGGTTCGCGTAGTCCTGCTCGAGGGCGATCTCACGGGCGACGTGCGCCTCCTCGCTCGCCGGCGCATCCGGCCGGGGTTCTGCTGGCTCCACGGGGCGTCCTTCCGGTGGCCGCGCGCACGAGGGGGTGCCGCCCTGATCCTGTGCGCGCGATGACATGGCGATCCATTATGGTGGAACGCGTCGAACGCGGGGAAAAGCCCTGCTCGACGGCGACTGCGAGGAGCGAGGTGCATCGATGCGTGACCCCCGTGACCTCTACGCCTACGAGTCCGCAGATGTGATCGCGGCGGTTCCCCGCGGACGCCTGACCCTCGTGCACGCCCTCCCCGGCCTCGTGGACGCCGGCAACTCCTGCCGGATCGCCTCGACCTACCTCAAGGATTCCCTGCGCCACGTGCGGATCGTGACGTTCGACGTCGACGAGCTCGTGGACTACCGGGGCTCCCGCCCGCAGGCGGTGTTCGACGGCGCGGTCTACACCGAGGTGACCGTTCCCGAGATGTCCCTGTACCTCATGTACGACGAGGGCGACCGCCCGTTCCTCTACCTCGACGGCCCCGAGCCGGACCTGCAGTGGCGCCGCCTCAGCCAGGCCGTGATCGACCTCATCGAGTTCTTCGACGTCGAGAAGGTCGTGGGCATGAGCGCGATCCCGATGGCCATGCCGCACACGCGGCCGATCGCCATGATCACCCATGCCAACGACCCCGACCTGATCCCCGCGCACGAGCCCGAGCAGGGCGGGGAGATCGTGGTCCCGGCCTCGTTCGGCGCGCTGCTCGAGCACGAGCTCGGCAAGGCCGGACACCCAGCCATCGGCTATGCCGCGCAGATCCCTCACTACCTCACGCGCACCGACTTCCCGGCAGGCGCGCTCGCGCTGCTGCGTCGGGTCAGCGAGGGCGCGGGCCTGGACATCCCGCTCGTGGACCTCGGAGACCTCACGGAGGCCGCGGGCGCGGCGCTCGAGAGCACCCTCACCGACAACGAGGAGGTCCTCAGCATGGTCGCGGCCCTCGAGGAGCAGTACGACGCGCAGTCCACCGAGAGCGACGGCGTCTTCAGCACCACGATGGACCTGCCCACCGGCGAGGAGCTCGCGGATCGCTTCGAGCGCTTCCTCGCCGGCGAGGAGGACGACGGCCCCGGCGGCGGATCGGGGCGGGGGCCAGGCTCCGGCCCCGAGGTCTCCTGAGGACGGGCCTCCGCCGCACCGGCGACCCGCCGTCCATCGGTCATCGCGCGCCCTCGGCGCACGCAGCAGCGCATCATCGCAGGACACAGGGAGTGACGCTTTCCATGGCAGAGAGCACCGTGCAGGGCACCGTGAAGTGGTTCAACGGCGAGAAGGGCTACGGCTTCATCGAGGTCGACGGGCCCGGGGCCGACGTCTTCGTGCACCACAGCCGCATCGACATGGACGGCTACCGCACCCTCGCGGAGGGCCAGAGGGTCGAGGTCGACGTGGTGCCCGGCGAGAAGGGGCCGCAGGCCGAGCAGGTCCGCCCGCTCTGAGATCCGGTCCTCCTCCTGGGAGGCGCCGGCCCATCGCGCATCAGCCCTGCGCAGCGCCCTCGAGCACCGTTCCGGGGGCGGCGATCCGCGCCGCGTCCTCCCCGGCGGCCAGCCGCACCGCCACCGGGTCCGAGCGCAGCGCCCGGTCGAGCGAGGCCGGCAGCGGCGCGTCGGAGGCGAGCAGCACGCAGTTCCCGCGCCGTCTGCCCTTGAGGTGGGCCGGCTCGGCGATCGCGCCGACGTGCGCGAACACGCTCGAGAGCGTGGTCAGCTCGTCGGCGAGCAGACGGGATCCCGGGCGGGAGGCGCAGTTGGCCAGGTAGAGGCCGTCGTCGGCGAGCACGCGGCGGGCGTGGCGGGCGGCCTCGACCGAGGTGAGCGAGGCCGGCGTGCGATCTCCCGCGAAGACGTCGCGGGTGAGCACGTCGAAGCGGTCCTCGCGCCACTCCTCGAGCGCATGGGCGGCGTCGTCGACGCGGATCCTCAGCTGCGGGGAGCGGGGGAGGGAGAACCAGGTCCGCACGTGCTCGGCGAGGAGCGCGTCGAGCTCCACGACGATCTGACGGGCGCGCGGCCAGTCGTGGGCGAGCGTGCGCGGCAGCGCGCACCCGGCGCCTCCCAGATGGGCGACGGCGAGTTCGGGCCCGCGCCGCGAGGAGCCGGCGCCGTCCGCCCCGTCCCCGGCGCGCCTCTCCAGGATCCAGCAGCGCATCGCCGTGCGCATCCACCGCATGTACTCGAACACCAGATGGTCCGGATCGGGATCCAGGTGCGAGGAGGGAACGCCGTTGACCAGGAGCAGCACCGATCCGTCGGATTCGACGACGAGCTCGGCGCTGCCCGTCGAGATGGGGACGGCCTCGCCGACTGGCCCGAGACCGGGGAACGGCGCCTCCGAGGAGCTGCGGCGACGGCCGCGGGGTGGTGGGGTCACCCGGACACTCTAGAGCCGGGAGCCCCGCGCATCGGCCTCCGCGCGCGCAGATCCGGAGCGGACTGCGCGAGCCGCCCGTCGGCCCTCCCCAGACGCCCTCCGTCCACAGCGCCGACGCTGCCGCGTCGGATGTCGGTGCATCCGCCTAGCGTTCCCACCATGACCACGCACACAGCGGAGCTCGTCCATCTGGATCAGGATCTCGCCGCCCTCGAGAGGGCCGAGGCGATGCTCGCCCGCGCCCAGGAGCTCGCCGGGACCGACCCGCGCGCCTCCTACGAGCTCGTGCATCGTGCGGCCCTGCGCACCGCCGGCGTCCTCGTCACCCGGGCGAACCGGGCCCGGCGGCGCAAGCTGCCGCTGAACGTGTGGACGGCGCTCGACCGCATGGGCGGGGAGCGCCGGCGCTGGGCGGAGGACGCCTCGCGCTTCGTGGTCGAGCGCGACCGCCTGGACCGCGACCAGCGCGCGACCCCGGACCCCGTCCTGCTGGCGCTGCACCGCGAGGGGACCCGCGCACGCATCGCCCAGGTCCGTGAGGAGCTCCTGGCCTCCCTCGCTCCCACGGAAGCGGTCGCCCTCGCCGGGTGAGGTCGGGGATCCGGCACGGCCGGTGCGGTCCGCGCCGTCGGCGGCCACGGTGTCCGGGCCCGCTCGCGTCGATCGGGGAGCCCGGTCCGATGGCTCCTCCGGGACCCGACTAGCATGGTGCGCTCCGGCCCGCGCGCGCGGCCCGGGGGAGGAGCAGCGGAGGGAGCGCGGATGTCGGGCACGGAGGGCTGCACGATCCTGCACCTGGACATGGATGCCTTCTTCGCCTCCATCGAGATCCGCGACGACCCCGCCCTGCGGGGTCTGCCCGTCGTCGTCGGAGGAGCGGGATCGCGCGGCGTCGTCGCCGCGGCGAGTTATCCGGCGCGCGAGCGCGGCATCCGCTCCGCCATGCCGATGGTCACCGCCCGCCGCCTCGCACGGGACCTGGTCATCGTTCCGCCGCGCATCGACCGCTACCGCGAGGTCTCCGCGCAGGTCATGGACCTTCTCCGGGAGGTGACACCCGCGATCGAGCAGATCAGCGTCGACGAGGCCTTCCTCGACATCTCCGGCGCCCGCCGCCTGTTCGGGTCGTCCGAGCAGATCGCCCAGCGCCTGCGCACCCGCATCCGCGAGGAGCTCGACCTGCCCAGCAGCGTCGGAGGGTCCGTGTCCCGGGCGGTCGCGAAGATCGCGTCCGCCCGCGCCAAGCCCGACGGCATGCTGATCGTCCCGTCCGAGCAGACCGCCGCCTTCCTCTCGCCGCTGCCCGTGGGCGTCATCTCGGGCGTCGGTCCCAAGGCGCAGCAGGCCCTCGAACGGCTCGGGGTGCGCACCGTCGGCCAGCTGCGCGACATCCCCGCGGGGGCGCTGCGTCGGGCCGTCGGCCCCCAGGCGCCCATGATCGCGCGGCTCGCGGCGGGGGAGGACCGCACAGGGCTGGGCACACGGGTGCGCGATCGCAGCGTCGGCACCGAACGCACCTACGAGGAGGACCTCGTGGACCCCGCCGAGGTGCGTCGCCGCCTCACCCTCATGGCCGACGAGGTCTCCCACAGCCTGCGCCGCAGCCATCTCGCCGCGCGCGCCGTCTCCGTCAAGCTCCGTTCACCGGACGGCACCACCATCACCCGCTCGGCCACGATGGACCAGCCGACGGCGAGCGGGGAGCGGCTTCGCGAGCACGTGGTCGCCCTCTGGGAGAGGGAGGTGCCCCGGATGCCGGCGGTGCGTCTGGCCGGGGTGCGGGCGGAGCGCCTGCAGGAGACCAGCGCCCAGCCCGCGGCGGCCGAGCTCTCCGGCCGCGGAACCGGGTGGCAGGGCCTTGAGAGCGCGATGGACCGCGCCCGCGACCGCTTCGGCTCGGGAAGCCTCTCCCGCGGATCGACCCTCCGTGCGCCGGACGGAACCCCGTCGGACGGAGCGCAGCAGGACGGACCCCGGGACGACGCGTCCGGGACGTGAGAGGGAGAGTGTCAGGCGTTGGGCCGACGAGTTCCCAATCTCCAGCGGGCGGCAGTATCCTTAGTGGATCGACGATGGGGCTCGAGCCGCCCACGTCGATCGCGTTCAGCCGCAGGGAACACGGCACGGGACAAGGAGCCGGAACGATGCCGCTTTCGGAGCACGAGCAGAAGATGCTCGATGAGATGGAGCGTCAGCTCTTCGCCGACGATCCCCGGCTCGCCCGCGCCTTCCGCTCCGGCGCCCAGGACCGTCGCGACCGCCGGCGCATCGTCCTCGGCCTCGCCGGAGTCGTCGTCGGACTCGGCGTCCTCGTGCTCGGGGTCTCCCTGAACTTCATCTGGCTCGGCGTCCTGGCCTTCCTGCTGATGCTCGCCGGAGCCGTCTACGCCGTGACCTCGCCGCGCAGCCGCCCGGGAGGCCCGGCCGCCGATCAGGGCGACGGGGGCGAGCAGCCCCGGCAGCCCGAGAACGGCGGCAGCGATTTCATGCGCCGCATGGAGGAGCGCTGGGAGAAGCGCTCGGGGGACGACCCCCGGGGCTGAGCGCTCCGCTCTCCTCCACGCCGCACCACCGCTTCACCAACCCACGACCCCGAGCCCTCGGCCCGGGGTCGTCGTCTGTCCGGGCCCTGCCACTGGGCACCGGGGCACGGGCCCCTCGGTGAGCGTGCGTGCCCGCCCCGCGGGCTCCTCCTCGGCGCTCCGCCGCCTCCCTCCGCCCCGTACGACCGCGCCTCTCCGCCTCGCGTGATCGCGTCCCTTCGCTGCGCGTGACCGCCCCGTTCGCCGCGCGCCTCCACTGCGCTCCCCGCGGACTCCTCCACTCCGCTCCCCGGGGTCCCTCCACTTCGCCCCACGCACGGTCCCGAGTGTGCCCCGGCCTCCGATCGCAGGCCGCACCGGGGCAGTGACCTGCGCGCTTGCTGAACGCACTCCCAGGGTCCGATGGCCTCGCCAGGCACGGACACGCCCCGGAGCGGCTCGGCCGCACGATTCCACTCCACCCCGCTCCACCCTTCTGACCTGCTCTGATACTGCGGATCCGTGGTGGATTCGGCGAATGGGTAGCGGGATGTGGTGAGTTGTGGGGTAAAGTGGGGCGTGCAGGAGGGAGATGGTGATCCCTCGTCGAGAAAGGGGGCGCGGATGTTCCTCGGAACCTTCACGCCCAAGCTCGACGACAAGGGCCGCCTGATCTTTCCCGCGAAGTTCCGGGACGAGCTCGCCTCGGGCCTGGTGATGACTCGGGGACAGGAGCACTGCATCGCGGTGTACCCCCTGGCCGAGTTCCGCCAGAAGCTCGAGGAGGCCAGGCGGGCTCCGACCACGGATCAGCGCACGCGCGACTACCTGCGTGTGCTGCTCTCCGGGGCGGAGGACGTCATCCCGGACAAGCAGGGCCGCATCACGATCCCCGGCCAGCTGCGCACCTATGCGGGCCTGGACCGGGAATGCGCCGTGATCGGCGCTCTGGACCGTCTCGAGGTCTGGTCGCTCCCCGCGTGGGAGACCTACCTCGAGCAGAAGGAGGAGGGCTTCGCCCAGACCGCCGAGTCGGTGGTCCCGGGCCTGTTCTGAGGGACTCCGTCCCGCGAGACCTCTCGTCGCTCCCGCCCCGACGCAACTTCCCCGGTGGCGGGTCGGGAGCGACGAGGAATCCCGCCGGACGGCACCACGAGCAGCACGCGATGCCGCACCACGACGATCGAGAAGCACGCATCACGCAGGAGAGGCGGTGGCATGGACGAGAACCAGCATCCGGTCCGGGCCCAGGACCGCCACGCTCCCGTCATGCTGCAGGCGTGCGTCGATCTCCTCGCCCCGGCTCTCGCCGGGCCGGGCTCCGTCTACGTGGACGCGACGCTCGGGATGGGCGGCCACGCGAGCGCCGTGCTCGCCGCCTGCCCGCACTCCCGCCTGATCGGCATCGACCGTGACACCGCCGCCCTCGAGCTCGCCCGCGAGCGCCTCGCGCAGGAGGGGTTCGCCGACCGCATCGACCTCGTGCACGCCACGTACGACGCGATCCCCGAGGTCCTCGCCGAGCGTGGGCTGACCGCGTCGGCCGTGATGATGGACCTGGGGCTCTCGAGCTTCCAGATCGACACCTCCGAGCGCGGCTTCTCCTATGCGGCCGATGCGCCCCTGGACATGCGCATGGACCCCGCCTCGGGAGGCCCCACCGCTGCCGACCTGCTGCGCGATCTCGACGAGAAGGAGCTCGCCCGCATCCTGCGGGAGTACGGCGACGAGCGCTTCGCCCCGCGCATCGCGCGCCGCATCGTCGCCGAGCGCGCCGAGCACCCGCTGGAGCGCAGCGGAGAGCTCGTCGACCTCCTGGACCGTGCGATCCCTGCGGCCTCCCGCGCCCACGGCGGCCACCCCGCCAAGCGCTCCTTCCAGGCCCTGCGGATCGCCGTGAACGACGAGCTCGCGATCCTCGCCCGTGCGATCGACGGGGCGCTGGACTCCGTCGGCGTCGGCGGCCGCGTGGTCGTCGAGTCCTACCACTCGGGCGAGGACCGGCTCGTGAAGACGGCCCTGGCCCGTCGCACCCGCTCCTCGGCGCCGCCGGACCTGCCCTTCGAGCTCGAGGAGCACAAGCCCACCTTCGCCGCGCTCACGCGCGGCGCGCTCCAGGCCGACGAGGCCGAGCGCGAGTCCAATGCCCGCTCCGCCTCGGTGCGCCTGCGCGCCGCCGAGCGCCTCCGACCCGCACACTGACGAACGACCGACGAATCGGAACGCATCATGGCCATCAGCACCGCACCCCGCGTCGCACCCCGCCGCGCCGCGCGACCCGTCGCCCGCGCCTCCGCCAGGCCCCGCCTCGCGGTGGTCGCCGCGCCGTCGACGCGCCGCAGCCCGCTCCCGTTCGCGATCCTGTGCACCCTGATCGCCGTGGTCACCCTCGCCGCGGTGCTGTTCCTGAACATCCAGATGTCCGACACGAGCTACGAGATCACTCGTCTCCAATCCACCTCCCAGAAGCTCACCGAGCAGTCCCAGGGGCTGCAGGAGCAGGAGGACGAGCTGAGCACTCCCCAGGAGCTCGGCAAGCGCGCGAAGGATCTGGGCATGGTCCAGGCCGGGGACCCGGGCTACATCGATCTGGGAAGTGGCAAGGTCGTCGGCGAGGCGCAGACGGTCCAGGGCGCCTCAGGGGCAGAATCGTCCTCGATCCCCGCGGCCTCGATCTACGAGGACGCGGAGACGTACCACGGAATGGGCAACGAGGGGGACTGATCGATGGCCTCGAACTCCCGTGACCGAGGACGTTCGGGCTCCTCGTCCTCGCGCGCGTCGTCCGGATCGGCGCGCGGCTCGGCGTCGCCCCGACGTCGGCAGACCCGCGCCGCCCATCCGGTGATCCCGGCGCCGCGCGTGGGCGAGCCGATGATGCGCCGCCGTCTCATGCTCACCCTCATGGGCGCGGGCGCCGTCACGCTCGGGGGTCGGCTGGTGTGGGTGCAGGGTCTGGACGCGAGCGCTCGCGCCGCGGAGGCCGTCGACCAGCGCACCACCGATCGCACCATCACCGCCCTGCGCGGCGAGATCGTCGATCGCAACGGCGCGGTGCTCGCGCGCAGCGTCGAGCGCTACGACCTCTGGGTCAACCAGCTGCAGGTCGGCGACTTCAAGCCCAAGGACAAGGACCTGGGCACGGGCGTGAAGGCCGCCGCCAAGGTGCTCTCCCCGCTGCTGGACGAGGACGTCGACGATCTCGAGAAGACCCTCACGGGCAAGCGCGGCTTCCTCTACCTGCGCAAGAACGTCGAGCCCGACGTGCGCGAAGCCGTCATCTCGCAGGAGATCCCCGGGATCGGCTCCGACCGCGTCTCCGAGCGCATCTACCCGGCCGGGGAGATCGGCGCCAACGTCATCGGCTTCATGGGCGGCGACGGCACGGCGCTCGCCGGGGCCGAGTACAAGTACGACAAGAACCTGCGCGGCAGGAACGGCAAGGTGCGCTATGAGCGCGGCGCCGGCGGCCAGGTCATCCCCACCGGCAAGCAGACCACCGAGGAGGCCGTCGACGGTGACGACCTCGTCCTCACGATCGACGAGAACCTGCAGTGGAAGTCCCAGCAGGTCCTCGCCGAGACCGTGAAGAAGTTCGGGGCCGACGCCGGCAGCGCGGTCATCTACAACGTCCGCACCGGCGAGCTGCTCGCCCTCGCCGACTACCCGACCTTCGACCCCAACAAGCCCGGCAAGACCGACCCGGAGTACCTGGGCAACCAGTCGCTGTCCAACGTGTTCGAGCCGGGCTCGACGGGCAAGCTGCTCACCGTCGCCTGCGCTCTCGAGCACAAGAAGGTCACGCCGTCCTCCCGGTACACCGTGCCCTACACGATGGACTTCGACGGCAACCGCATCAAGGACTCCCACCCGCACGAGACCCAGCACCTCACCCTGGCGGGCGTGCTGAAGAACAGCTCGAACGTGGGCACCGTGCAGATCTCCAAGACCGTCTCCGACAAGCAGCGCTACGCGACCCTCAAGGCCTTCGGGATCGGCGAGAAGACCGGCATCGGCCTGCCCGGGGAGTCCTCGGGCATCCTGCACCCCGTCGCCGACTGGGCCGGTCGCCTGCGCTTCACGATCGCCTTCGGCCAGGGGTACTCCGTGACCCCCATCCAGATGACCGCCGCCATCGGCGCCTTCGGCAACGACGGCGTGCGCATGCAGCCCACGATCGTGGCGGGCACCCGCGACGAGAAGGGCTCGCTCACGGCGGCCACCACCGCCAAGGGCGTGCGCGCGTGCTCGAGCGAGACCGCCCGGACCATCCGCAACCTGATGGACAACGACATCGACGACGACACCGCGTCCAATGCGGCCGTCCCGAACTACGCGGTCGGCGGCAAGACGGGCACGGCCGAGAGCGGCGCCGGCTACACCGCGTCCTTCATCGGGATGGCGCCCATCGACGACCCGGAGATCGCCATCGGCGTGTTCGTGTACGGGCTGAAGACCTTCATCTCGGGCAACACGGCGGCCGCCCCCGCGTTCTCCGAGCTCATGCAGTACACCCTCCAGACCCAGGGCATCGCGCCCACCGGGAAGAAGGGCAAGACCCTGGAGGACGAGTGGTGAGCGGAAATCCCCGCGCGGTCCCGCCCCGGCCCCGGCGCGACGAGGACGGCGCAGACGCCCCCGCGGCCCCGCGGATCACGACGGGCGAGCTCGCCCGACTGCTCGGAGCGGAGGTGGTCGGTCCCGGGGACGACGCGATCGAGCTGACCGGCGCGACCCTGGACTCCCGCAGCGTCGAGCCCGGCGATCTGTACTGCGCCCTGCCCGGGGCCCGCACCCATGGCGCCCGCTTCGCCTCGCAGGCCGCGGGCTCGGGCGCGCTCGCGGCCCTCACCGATCCCGCCGGCGCCCAGCAGTGCGTGCGCGCGGGCCTGGTCGCCCTGGTCCTGGACGATCCCCGCGCCGCGACCGCGCGCGCGGCGGCCGCCGTCTACGGCGACCCCTCCCAGCGGCTCACGATGATCGGCGTCACCGGGACGAACGGCAAGACGTCCGTGGCGACGATGCTGCACCGCACCCTGCTCTCCCTGGGGATCCCGGCCGGCGTGATCGGCACCAACGGCACCGAGTACCGCGACGGCGGGGGAGAGGACGCCGAGGTCACCACCGTGCGCACGACCCCGGAGTCCCCGGACCTCCAGGGCATCCTCGCGCGCATGCTCCAGAGCCGCGTGCAGGTGTGCGTCATGGAGGTCTCGAGCCACGCGATGGTCCTCCACCGTGCCGACGAGATCGCCTTCGACGCGGTCGCCTTCACCAACCTCTCCCAGGACCACCTGGACTTCCATCCCACGATGGAGGACTACTTCCACGCCAAGGCCTCCCTGTTCGCGCCCGCCCACGCGCGCGTCGGCGTGGTCTGCGTGGATGACGACTGGGGCATGCGGCTCGCCCGCGAGTCCCTCATCCCTGTCACGACCTTCACCACCGACCCGGGCCGCTCCGCGGACGTCGTGGTCGAGCAGGTCGAGCCGCGTGCCTTCGGCAGCTCCCTTCGCGTGCGCGAGGCCGACGGCTCGACCCACGACCTGCGCTCGCAGATCCCCGGCATGCCGTACGTCGCCAACACCGTCGCGGTCCTGCTCCTGCTCGAGGCCGTCGGCCGCAGCGGCCCCGAGGTGCGAGAGGCGATCTCGAGCTCCGGCCGTGTGCCCGGGCGGATGGAGCTCGTCGCCGACGAGCCCGTGCGCGGCGTCGTCGACTTCTCCCACACCGAGGACGCCCTCGCCAAGACCCTCGCCACCCTGCGCGCGGTGCCGGGCACCAGGCGGCTCCTCGCCGTGATCGGCGCGGGCGGCGATCGCGACGCCGGCAAGCGGCCCCACATGGGGGCCGTCGCCGCCGACCTCGCCGATGTCGTGATCATCACCGACGACAACCCCCGCAGCGAGGACCCCGCCTCCATCCGCGAGCAGGTGCGCGCCGGCGTCCCCGCGGACACCACCGCCGAGGTGCACGTCGTCGCCGGTCGCGAGCGCGCGATCGACCTCGCCTGCGAGCTGGCCCACGTGGGCGACACCATCCTGCTGGCCGGCAAGGGCGCGGAGACCGGTCAGACGATCGGCGATACAGTCCTTCCGTTCGATGATCGCGTGCAGCTGCGGCGACGACTCCCCGGGTCCGACGCCGCGCCCGAGGATCCGGACGATGCCCCGACCCGACCCCGAGAAGGACGCTGAATGCTCGCCATCACAGCCCAGGAGATCGCCGACCTCACCGGCGGTGAGCTGATCGGCGGCGCCACGGGCACCGAGCAGGTCACCGGCGCGGCGCGCATCGACTCCCGCGCCGTGGCCGAGGGGGACCTCTTCGCCGCCTTCCACGGCGAGAACGTCGACGGCCACCGCTTCGTCGGCCCCGCCCGCGATGCCGGCGCGGCCCTCGCCCTGGTCACCGACGCGGTCGACGTCCCCGCCGTGCGCGTGGCCGACGTCGAGACCGCCCTGTCCGACCTCGCCCGCGCCCAGCTCGCGAGCGCCCGCGCGCGCCGCGAGGACCTGCTCGTCGTCGCTCTCACCGGCAGCGCCGGCAAGACCGGCACCAAGGACCTGCTGGGGGCGCTGCTGCGGGAGGTCGGGCCGACCGTCGCACCCGCCGGCAGCCCCAACAACGAGCTCGGCCTGCCGCTCACGGTGCTGTCCCTCACGGAGGACACCCGCTTCCTCGTGCTGGAGATGGGTGCCCGCGGCATCGGGCACATCGCGCACCTCACCGCGATCGCCCCGCCCGACGTCTCCCTCGTGCTGAACGTCGGCAGCGCCCACCTCGGCGAGTTCGGCTCGGTCGAGGCGATCGCCCAGGCCAAGGGCGAGATCGTCGAGGCGCTCCCGTCCACCGGCCGGGCCGTCCTCAATGCCGACGACGCCCGCGTCGCACGCATGGCCTCGCGCACGTCGGCGCCCGTCACCACCTGGGGCATGGCCTCCGGCGACGTGCGCGTCCAGGATCTGCGCCTGGACGACCAGGCCCGCGCCCGCCTCACCCTCGCCGTGCCCGAGGGCCTCACCCGCCTGGACGGCAGCGCCATCCCCGCGGACACCCGCGAGATCACCCTCGACCTGCTCGGCGAGCACCAGGCCCTGAACGCGGTAGCGGCCGCGACCGCAGCCCTCGTGCTCGGCATGGACCTCGAGGACGTCGCGCGCCTCCTTCCGCGCCTCCACCTCAGCTCCGGCCAGCGGATGGAGGCCGTGCACGCCGCCGGGGACGTGCTCATCCTCAACGACGCCTACAACGCGAACCCCGATTCCATGCGCCAGGCGCTGAAGACCCTCGCGCACCTGGGTCGCACCCGGCGCACCATCGCCGTGCTCGGCGAGATGCTCGAGCTCGGCGAGGACTCCCTGCGCCTGCACGACGAGGTGGGCCGCCTGGCCGTCCGCCTCAACATCTCCCAGCTGATCGCCGTCGGCCCCGGGGCCAGGCTGATCCATCGGGGCGCCTGCCTCGAGGGCAGCTTCGGCGACGAGTCCGAGGAGGTCCCCGACCTCGACGCCGCCCTCGAGCGCCTCGTCGAGATCGTGGAGCCCGGGGACGTCGTCCTGCTGAAGTCCTCGCGCGACGCCGGACTGCGCACGCTCGCCGAGCCCCTGCGCGATGCCCTGGACGCGCGCGCGGACGGCGGGGGAGGCCCTGCCGCCGCGCCGAGCGCCGGATCCGCAGGCGCTCACGCCCGGGCGGCCACCGGCATGGCAGACTCGCAGGACACGGCGCCGGACCCGGCAGCGACCGGGCCCGCACCCACGACAGACCACCACGAGCCAGGAGACGCAGGAGGCGCACGCGCATGATCGCGATCATCATCGCCGGCGGCGCCGCGCTCGTCCTGGCGCTCATCGGCACCCCGCTCTACATCCGGGTGCTCGTCAAGCGCCATTACGGGCAGTTCATCCGCGACGACGGACCGACCTCGCACTCCACCAAGCGCGGCACCCCCACGATGGGCGGCGTCGCGATCATCCTCTCGGTGCTGATCGGGTACGCGGTCGCCCACCTCATCACCCAGCAGCCGCCCTCGGCCTCCGGCCTGCTCGTGCTGTTCCTGATGACCGGCCTGGGCGTCGTCGGCTTCCTCGACGACTTCATCAAGATCACCCGCCAGCGCAGCCTGGGCCTGCGGGCCTACCAGAAGCTCATCGGCCAGTTCGCCATCGCGACGGCCTTCGCCGTCATGGCGCTGCTGTTCCGCAACGACTCGGGCCATGCGCCCGCGTCCACGCGCCTCTCCTTCGTGCGGGACCTGCCCTGGCTCGACCTGGCCTTCGCCGGCACCACGATCGGCTTCGTGCTCTTCGCGATCTGGGCGAACTTCCTGGTCGCCGCCTGGTCCAACGGCGTGAACCTCACCGACGGGCTCGACGGACTCGCCACCGGCGCCACCATCATCTTCGCGGGCGTCTACCTCGTGATCTCCTTCTGGCAGTGGCGCCAGACCTGCACGAGCGGGCACCTCCTGCTCGACTCCGCCCACTGCTACAGCGCGCGCGACCCGCTGGACACGGCGATCATCGCGGCCGCGATCGGCGGCGCGTGCATCGGCTTCCTCTGGTACAACACCTCGCCCGCGAAGATCTTCATGGGCGACACCGGCTCCCTCGCCCTGGGCGGCGCCCTCGCCGGCCTCACGATCGTCTCGCGCACCGAGCTGCTCGGCGCGATCATCGGCGGCCTCTTCGTGATCATCTCGCTCTCGGTGATCATCCAGGTCACGAGCTTCAAGCTCACCCGCAAGCGCGTGTTCCGGATGGCCCCGCTCCAGCACCACTTCGAGCTCAAGGGGTGGAACGAGGTCACGATCGTGGTCCGCTTCTGGATCATCGCGGGTGTCCTGGGCGCCGCCGGACTGGGCCTGTTCTACCTCGACGCGCTGCCGGGGATCGCCTCGTGAGCTCGGACGGCACCCCGGTCGACGCGCGCCCCTGGCCGGGCCTCGACGTCGCCGGGCTCAGGATCCTCGTCGTCGGCTTCGGCGTCTCCGGGTACGCGGTCGCCGACCAGACCATGCAGCGCGGTGCGAGCGTGATCGTGGTGGATGCTGCGGACACCCCGCGCAATCGCGAGCGCGCCCGCATCCTCGAGGTCTTCGACGTCCACGTGCGCCTGGGCGCCGAGCACACTCGCACACTCCCCGAGGACGCGGACGTCGACCTCGTGGTCACGTCCCCCGGATGGCGCCCCGACCAGCCCCTGCTCGCGCAGGCCGCAGCCGCTGGCATCCCGGTGTGGAGCGAGATCGAGCTCGCCCGGCGCATGCAGGCGCCGGACGGTCCCGCGTGGCTCGGCGTCACCGGAACCAACGGCAAGACCACCGTCGTGACCATGCTTGAGACGATCCTGCGCGCCGACGGGCTGCGCGCCGTCGCCTGCGGGAACGTCGGCCTGCCCGTCATCGAGGCGGCCCTCGACCCCGAGGGGTTCGACGTCCTGGCCGTCGAGCTCTCGAGCTTCCAGCTGCACTGGACCCAGCACGTGGACTGCGAGGCCGCCGCCGTCCTCAACATCACCGAGGACCACCTCGACTGGCACGGCGGCCTCGAGGCCTACGCCCGCGCCAAGGGCAAGATCTTCGAGGGCGTCCGTGTGGCCTGCGTCTACAACACGGCCGACGACCTCACCCGGAGGCTCGTCGAGGACGCCGACGTCATCGAGGGCGCCCGCGCCGTCGGCGTGACCCTCGGCGCCCCCGGCCCCTCCGAGCTCGGGGTCGTCGACGACCTGCTCGTGGACCGCGCCTTCGTCGAGGACCGCCGCCGGCAGGCGGCCGAGCTCGGCTCCCTGGCCGACCTCGCCCACCTGGGCCCTCACGGCGCTCCGCCCCACGTCGTCTTCAACGCGCTCGCCGCCGCGGCCCTGGCCCGCGCCCACGGCGTCTCCCAGGCGGCAGTGCGCGAGGGGCTCCGCGCCTTCCGCGCCGGCAGCCACCGCAGCGAGATCGTCGCGGTCGGCGCCGGCATCGCCTACGTCGACGACTCCAAGGCCACCAATCCCGACGCGGCCCGCGCCTCGCTGCTCGGCATGGAGCACGTGGTCTGGATCGCGGGCGGGGACACCAAGGGGGCCGACGTCGACGCGCTGGTCGCCGAGGTGTCCGGACGCCTCCGCGGCGTCGTCCTCATCGGCGCCGACGACGCGCCCTTCCGCGAGGCGCTCGAGCGACACGCGCCCGCAATACCCAGCGTGCGCGTGCCCGCGGGTGACACTGAGGACCCCGAAGGACGTTCCCGACTGATGCGGGAGGCCGTCGACGCGGCGGCCGGACTGGCCCGGGAGGGCGACGCGGTGCTCCTCGCACCCGCTGCAGCCTCCATCGACCAGTTCGCGGACTACGCCGAGCGCGGCGACCTCTTCGCCGCCGCCGCCCGCGCGGCCACGGGGATGCAGGACGCCGAGGACACGCAGGAGCCGGACGGACCGGAAGGACGCGCATGAGCCCCCAGCAGACGCCCCGTCGGGCCCCTGCTGTGGTGCGTCCGGACGAGGACCGCCCTCTGGGCGACGTCGGCGGTCGCGTGCGCAACGGCCTCGGCGACTGGGGGCGCTCCCCGGTCCTGGACTTCTACGGCCTGATCTGCGTGGGCACCCTGCTCATCGGCACCGGCCTGGTGATGGTCCTCTCCAGCAGCTCCGTGGTGAGCATCGCCAAGGGCGACTCCCCGTTCGCGGGCCTTCTCGCACAGGGGAAGTTCGCACTGATCGGGCTCGTCGGCCTGCTCGTCGCCGCGTTCCTGCCGCCGCGCACCTACGAGAGGTTCGCCTGGGTGCTGCTCGGTCTCGGCATCGCCCTGCAGTGCCTCGTGCACGTGCCGGGCATCGGGGTCGCCGCCGGCGGCAACACGAACTGGATCCGCATCGCCGGCCAGACCCTCCAGCCGTCCGAGCTCCTCAAGCTCGCGCTCGCCGTCTGGCTCGGGGCGATCCTCACCCGCAAGCGGCCTCTGCTGCACCGCACGATGCATCTCGTGATCCCCGTGGTGCCGGTCATCGTGGTCGCTCTGGGCCTCGTGCTGCTCGGCCACGACCTGGGCACGATGATGATCATGGCGATGCTGGTCGC
This sequence comes from Brachybacterium kimchii, assembly GCF_023373525.1. Taxonomy (NCBI): domain Bacteria; kingdom Bacillati; phylum Actinomycetota; class Actinomycetes; order Micrococcales; family Dermabacteraceae; genus Brachybacterium; species Brachybacterium kimchii. Next base: position 1,722,753 of record NZ_CP097218.1, on the reverse strand, counting down.
CGGCTCCCTCTGGATCGGCGGCGTGCCGCGGCGCTGGTTCGTGCTCGGCGGCGGCGTGGGCGTGGCCGCGATCCTCTTCTTCGCCCTCACCAACGCCAACCGCATGGCCCGCATCGGCAACTGGCTGCACGGCACCTGCGAGGGTGACTCCTGCCTGCAGTCCGACCAGGGCCTCATGGGTCTCGCCGAGGGCGGATGGTGGGGCGTCGGTCTGGGGCAGTCGCGCCAGAAGTGGGGGCGCCTGCCCGCCGCCCAGGACGACTACATCTTCGCGATCATCGGCGAGGAGCTCGGCCTGATCGGCACGCTGGGCGTGCTGCTGCTGTTCTCCGTGTTCGCGCTCATCCTCTTCCGGATGATCACCCGCGCCCGGGACCCCTTCATCCAGATCACCATCGGCGGCGTGGGCGCCTGGCTGCTCGGCCAGGCCTTCGTGAACATGATGGTCGTCACCGGCATGCTGCCCGTGCTCGGTGTGCCGCTGCCCTTCATCTCCTCCGGCGGCTCCGCCCTGGTCGCCTCCATGCTGGCCCTGGGCATGCTTCTGTCCTTCGCCCGCCACGAGCCCGGCGCCCAGGAGGCCCTCGCCGCCCGCATGGGCACGGTGCGCAGCGCTCTCGCCGTGATCCCCGCCGGCCGCGGGGAAGAGGGCGCACGCCGTCGCCGCCGCGGCCGCCGCGGGGCGAAGTCGGCGCGCGGCACGTCGTCCGCGCGGAAGACGAAGACGACGGCGGGAACGGCGAAGGCATCCACCGCGCGCGCCGCCGCCTCCGGCGGGCGGGCCCGCGCCGCAGCCCCCTCCTCCCGCTCCCGCGGCGCCGGTGCACGCAGCTCCGGGACCCGCACCACCGGGTCCCGCGGCGCCGGAGCTCGCAGCTCGGGCACCGCGCGACGCAGCCGTGCCCGCTCGTCGGCCCGAGCGGCCGAGCCCACTGCACGCCCCGACACCGAGGGATACGCCCGCTGATGAACGCACCGACCGTCCTGCTGGCCGGAGGCGGCACCGCAGGCCACGTCTCGCCCCTTCTCGCCACTGCCGCGAAGATCCGCGAGCTGGACCCCGAGGCCGAGGTGCTCGCCCTCGGCACGGCCGACGGCCTGGAGGCCGACCTCGTCCCCGCCGCGGGCCTCGAGCTCGTCACCATCGAGAAGGTGCCCTTCCCGCGCCGTCCGAACGGTGCGGCGCTGCGCTTCCCGGCCCGCTTCGGCGGCAGCCTCCGCGAGGTGCGCGCACTCATGAAGGACCGCGGTGTCGGCGCTGTCTGCGGCTTCGGCGGCTACGTGTGCCCGCCCGCCTATCTCGCCTCCGCCTCGGCGCGCATCCCGCGCCTCATCCATGAGGCGAACCGTCGGCCCGGCCTCGCCAACCGCCTCGGTGCCCGCGGGGCGGCGGCCGTGCTCACGGCCTTCGAGAACACCCCGCTGCCCGGCGCCCGCCGCATCGGCATGCCCATGCGCGAGGGCGTCGCGACCCTCGACCGCGCGGCCCGCCGCACGGACGCCGTGCGCTCCTTCGGGCTCGACCCGGAGCGTCCCGTGCTGCTGGTCACCGGAGGGTCTCTGGGTGCCCAGCACCTCAACGAGGTCGTCGTGCACAGCGCCGAGACGGTGCTCGCTCACGGCGGCCAGATCCTCCATGTCACCGGCCGCGGCAAGACCGAGGTGGGGGCCGCCCTCGCGGATCGCGACGGCTATCAGCTGGTCGAGTACGTGAGCGCCATGGAGGACGCCTACGCCGCCGCCGACCTCGCCGTCACCCGCTCCGGGGCCGGCACCGTCAGCGAGCTCACGGCCGTCGGCCTGCCCGCGGTGTTCGTGCCGCTGCCGGTCGGCAATGGGGAGCAGGCGCTGAACGGCCAGGAGGTCGTGAGCGCCGGCGGCGCCCTCATGATCTCCGACGCCGACCTCGACGAGCAGGTCATGAGCGGCACGATCCTGCCGCTGCTGAGCGACCCCGAGCGCCTGCGCGCGATGTCCGAGGCCTCCCGTGCCTTCGGCATCACCGACGCCGCCGAGCGCCTCGCCGGTCTCGTCCTCGCCGCCGCCCACCGCGGCTGACCCCCTCGCGACCGCCCCAGCGCCGCCGACCCAGCACAGCCGACCCCACGCGGGCGACCCCTCCGCGCGCCGGCCGAAGGGGCTCCGCCCGCCTCTCTCCGGGCACGTGACCGACGACGCGCGGAGAGCCTCCGGGAGCCTCCGAGGAGCGCCGGTTACCGTGGGCGCATGACCGCGCGCGCTGCCTCCGACGACCTTCCCGCCCTGCCCGACGGGGTGCGCACGATGCTCCGTCGCGGAGACGTGGTCACCGACTCCGCATGGCCCCAGGGCCCCGTGCGCTCGATCCACGTGGTGCGCATCGGCGGCGCGGGGATGTCCGCCGTCGCGCGGCTCGCTCTCGAGGCGGGCCTCGCCGTGAGCGGCTCGGACTCCCAGGACGGCCAGTTCATCGGCCCGCTGCGCGCGGCGGGCGCTCGCATCGGGATCGGCTTCGACGCGGGCCTGCTGGCGGATGACGTCGATCTCGTCGTCGTCTCCACCGCCGTGCGCGCCGACAACGTCGAGGTGATCGCCGCCCGCGAGCGCGGCATCCCCGTCATCCATCGCGCCGCGGCCCTCGCGGGGCTCCTGCAGGACCGCCGGCTGCTCGCGGTCGCCGGCACCCACGGCAAGACGTCGACGACGGCGATGGCCGTGCTCGCCCTGCGCGGCGCGGGCGGCGACCCGGCCTGGGCCCTCGGCGCCGCGGTCCCGGACCTGGGCCGCAATGCCGGACTGCGCGAGGACGCGGGCTCCGAGCGGCCGACGGGCGAGGGCGTTCCCGAGAGCCCTCTCGCGGTGATCGAGGCCGATGAGTCCGACGGGTCCTTCCTCGCCTTCGCGCCCTCCGCGCTCGTGGTCACCAACCTCGAGGCCGACCATCTGGACTTCCATGGCGACGAGGCGACCCTCGTGGCCGCATTCGACGCGCTCGTCGACCGCCTCGCGACGGGCGGCGCCCTCGTGGTCTGCGCCGACGACGCGGGCGCCGCGGCGCTGGGGGAGCGGTCCTCCGCGCGCGGCGTCGACGTCCTGACCTACGGCCGCGCCTCCGGTGCCGACTGGCGCCTGCTCGAGGAGACGCCCGAGGCCACCGGCACGCACGCCCGGATCGCCGGACCCGTCGGCGAGATCGAGCTGGACCTGCACGTCACCGGGCACCACAACGTGCTGAACGCCATGGGCGCGCTGGCCGGGTGCCTCGCCCTGCTGCTCGCCGACGGACACGGGGCGGCCGACGTCGCCGATCCCGCGGCGGTCTCCGCCTCGACGTCGGACCCCGCGACGATCGCGCGGGCCCTGGCGACGGGAGTCGGCCCGTTCACCGGTGCCTCGCGCCGCTTCGACCTGCGCGGGGTGGTCCGCGGCGTGCCCGTGTTCGACGACTACGCGCACCACCCGCGGGAGGTCGAGGCGACGATCGTCGCCGCCCGGGGCATCGTCGGCCCCACCGGGCGCGTGCTCGTCGCCTTCCAGCCCCATCTCTACTCGCGCACGCGCGCCTTCGCGGGAGACTTCGCCCGTGCCCTCGGCCAGGCCGACGAGACCTGGGTGATGCCCGTCTACGGGGCCCGGGAGGATCCCGACCCCGCCGTCGACGCGCGCACCATCACCGATCGCGCCGAGCCGGGCGCCGTGCTGCACGCGCTCACCGACCGCGCCGAGGTCGCGCCCTCCCTCGCGGCCGCCGCCGAGGACGGCGACATCGTCCTGATGCTCGGGGCGGGGGACATCGTCGAGGCGACACCGGGGGTGCTCGCAGCACTCGGCGGTGAGCAGTCCTGATGGCGCGCCGTCCCACCCCTCCGCGGCCGCGTCCCGGAGCACCGGAGGCCCGCCCGTCGGCCGACGAGCGCTCCGCGACCCCTCAGCGCAGGCAGCCCGCGTCCCGCCAGACGCCCGCGCAGCGCAGGACCCCCGCGCAGCGCGAGACGCCCGCGCAGCGCGAGGCGCCCACGACCCGGAAGAGCGCCGGGCAGCGCCCGGGGACCGCGTCGCAGAAGGGGTCTGCGCAGCGCCGGGACTCCGCGGCGCAGAAGAGCTCCACACAGCGCCCGGCGACCGCGCCGCGGACTGCCCGTGCGGAGGACCGGGCCTCCGCGCAGCGACCCGCGCCCTCCGGGGCCGCGTCGGCCCCCGCCCCGGGGCGCACGGGCGCCGACGCGTCGCACGAGGAGACGACGGGCCGGGGCCGCGTCGTCCAGGCCGCCGACCGCTTCGGCGGGATGCTGCGTGCGCGTCCCTGGCGGCGCCGCCGCCGCGCGATCATCCTCGGCACCGCAGGCACGATCCTCGCCCTGATCGTCCTGCTGGTCGTCGCGATCACCATCCCGCCGCTGCGGGTGCACGAGGTGACGGTGACCGGCGCCGGCTACGTGGATTCCTCCGCGGTCACCGACGCCGCGGCCCCGCAGGAGGACCACAGCATGCTTCTCGTGCGCTCGGGCGCCGTGGAGGAGGAGGTCGAGAAGGTGCCCGGGGTGAAGTCGGCCCAGGTCTCCAAGAAGTGGCCCAGCACGCTGAGCGTCGAGGTCACCGAGCGCACGCCCCTGGCGACCCTCAAGGAGGCCGACGGCTCGACGCACATCCTCGATGCCGACGGCGTCGAGCTTCCCGAGGCCGCGGGGAAGGACGAGAAGCTCGTCCCGCTCACGATCGGCGGGAAGGGCGGGGACACCGACGCGATCTCCGGATCCATGCTCTCCGTGCTCGCGGCGCTGCCGGACTCGATGCGCACCACCGTCACCGCCATCACCGCGTCCTCCACGAACGACGTGACGCTCACGGTGAAGACCGACTCCGGGACGAAGACCATCGTGTGGGGCAACGCCCAGGACAGCGAGCTGAAGGCGAAGGTCGCCACGACCCTGCTCTCCCAGCCGGGCAGCGAGATCGACGTCACCAGCCCGGTCGCCCCCGTCACCCGCTGAGGAGGCGAGGGAGTCCCGCCTGCTGAGGCGGGAGGAGCCCGCGCGCGGCCCAGCGAGCGGGTCGGCGGCGCTCCGGCGGGCGGTGCGCCCGCGCAACTCGTCGCAACACGCCGCGACACGCGCGGGGCGGTCGTTGCGCCGATCAGACCTCGTCCATAGCGTCGAGACAAGGGATGAGAGCGGAGAAGTCCCAACCTCAACTCGAGGTCGAGGGTCATGGTTCGCGGACCTCGCCCCTCTCTCATCAGCACGAGTACGACAAGAGCAAGGACCTGAACGTGGCCGGATCCCAGAACTATCTCGCTGTCATCAAGGTCGTCGGCATCGGCGGCGGCGGTGTCAACGCCGTCAACCGCATGATCGAATCCGGCCTCAAGGGCGTCGAGTTCATCGCGATCAACACCGACGCCCAGGCGCTGCTCATGTCGGATGCCGACGTGAAGCTCGACGTGGGCAAGGAGATCACCCGCGGCCTCGGCGCCGGCGCCGATCCCGAGGTGGGCCGCAAGGCCGCCGAGGACCACGGCGAGGAGATCGAGGAGGTCCTGCGCGGGGCCGACATGGTCTTCGTGACCGCCGGCGAGGGCGGCGGCACCGGCACGGGCGGCGCGCCCGTGGTCGCCAAGATCGCCCGCAGCCTCGGCGCGCTGACCATCGGCGTGGTCACCCGTCCCTTCACCTTCGAGGGCCGCCGCCGCTCGAGCCAGGCCGAGTCCGGCATCGAGGCGCTGCAGTCCGAGGTCGACACCCTCATCGTCATCCCCAACGACCGCCTGCTCTCGATCGCCGACAAGCAGGTCTCGATGCTCGACGCGTTCAAGAGCGCGGACCAGGTCCTGCTCTCGGGCGTCCAGGGCATCACGGACCTCATCACCACGCCGGGCCTGATCAACCTCGACTTCGCCGACGTGAAGTCCGTCATGCAGGGAGCCGGCAGCGCCCTCATGGGCATCGGCTCCTCCCGCGGGGACGATCGCGCCCTGCAGGCCGCCGAGCTCGCCGTCTCCAGCCCCCTGCTGGAGGCCTCGATCGACGGCGCCTACGGCGTGCTGCTCTCGATCCAGGGCGGCAGCGACCTCGGCCTCTACGAGGTCTCGGAGGCCGCTCGCCTGGTGCAGGAGGCCGCCCACCCGGACGCGAACATCATCTTCGGCTCCGTCATCGACGACGCCCTGGGCGACGAGGTCCGCGTGACCGTCATCGCCGCCGGCTTCGAGGGCGGCGGGCCCACCCCGCGCACCGATTCCTCGAGCGCCGTGCGCTCGGGCGGATCGGACCGCGGGGACCGCGGCCTGGCCGCGGGCGGATCGGACCGCGCCTCCCGTCAGGAGGGCGCCGCCCGCGCCTTCGGCGCGAGCCGTCCCTCGCCGTCGGCCCCGGCCCGTCCCGAGCCGCGCCCGGTGCGCTCGGCCGATTCCGCGTCGACCGCGACCAGCGGCGGCTGGGGAGCTCCCCAGCAGAGCTTCACGCCGTCGCAGCAGGCGCCGGCCGGCGAGCCCGCCGCGGCCGATCCGGCGGATGTCGAGGAGGAGGCGCCCCAGCAGGCGCAGCCCGTGCAGCCGGCCCCCGTCCAGCCGCAGTCCTCCCCGGTGCGCCCGCCGCGCGTCGAGGAGCCCCCGGCCGACGACGACGACCTGGACCTGCCCTCGTTCCTCAAGTGAGCGACCGGCAGCAGTGAACGACCAGCGGCCGACGGCCGTCACCGGTGCTCGGGCCCCGCGGCTTCGCGGGGCCCGAGCCCTGTTCACGACCCGTCTCGGCGGGGTCTCCGAGCCCCCGTTCGAGGGGCTGAACCTCGCCCATCACGTGGGCGACGCCCCGGAGGCCGTGACACGGAACCGCGAGCTGCTCGCCGCGCACATCGGCGCGCCCCTCGTCTTCGTCGAGCAGGTCCACTCCGACCGCGTGCACGTGCTGCGGGCGTCGGAATCCGCCGCAGGGGATGCGGAGGATGCAGGGGGCGCGGGGGAGCGGCAGGTCGTGACAGCGGATGCGCTGGTCACCGACCGCGCTGACGTGGCCCTGGCGATCATGGTGGCCGACTGCCTCCCGGTGCTTTTCAGCGACGCCGAGGCCGGCGTCGTGGCCGCGGCGCATGCGGGCCGTGCGGGCCTGCTCGGCGGAGTGCTCGAGCGCACGCTCGAGCAGATGCGAGCGCTCGGCGCGCGCCCGGAGCGCACGCATGCGGCCATCGGCCCGGGCATCTGCGGGTCCTGCTACGAGGTGCCCGAGGAGATGCGCGCCCGGGCCTCCGCAGACCTCCCGGCCGTCCGGGCGACCACGCGTCAGGGCACCCCGGCCCTCGATCTGCGCGCCGGCGCCCGCGCGGTCCTCGAGAAGGCGGGTCTGGCTTCGTCGGCCGTCGACGACGACCATCCGTGCACCCTCGAGACCGACGCCCTGTTCTCCTACCGCCGCGCGCAGCGCACGGGCCGGTTCGCCGGAGTGATCCGCCGCGCGTGACCCGGCGCGGCTGCGCCCGCCCCGGCCCGACCGCGGCCGCCGCGTCGCGAGCGCCGGTGACATGCGCCGCGACCGCGGGTGATGCGACACGCCGGTCGACGACACGCCGTCCACGTCCGTCGGAGCGTCGCGACCCTCCGGTAGGTTCTTGACCGGGACTCCCGCGCACTCCCCGTGCTTCCCCGGAGTCCCACCAACCGCAGCGGACGAACGAATGCACAGGGAGAGCACCATGGGAGCCTGGCACAACGCGATGGTCGCTCTCGGCCTCGCCAACGAGGTCGACGAGGACTACTACGAGGACGAGCAGCCGCGTCGCGACGAGGTGGCGCCCGTGCGCCGCACCGAGCGCGCGCCGGAGCCGGCCCACGAGCGGGAGGCGCAGGTGACCCCGATCCGTCAGCGCCAGAGCAGCGTGGTGGCCGTCAGCCACCCGTCGGAGGACACGATGCAGCGCATCACCACCATTCACCCGCGCTCGTACAACGACGCCAAGGCGATCGGCGAGTCCTTCCGGGACGGCGTGCCGGTGATCGTGAACCTGAGCGACATGCAGGACGGCGATGCCAAGCGCATGGTCGACTTCTGCGCCGGTCTGGTCTTCGGGCTGCGCGGCAGCATCGAGCGCATCACCGGGAAGGTGTTCCTGCTCTCCCCGGAGTTCGTCGAGGTGGACGGCGAGTCCACCACGGACGAGGGCAGCTTCTACAACCAGAGCTGAGCGCGCAGTGCAGCTGATCGCCTCGATCCTCTACCTCGCGCTGCTGCTGTACACGCTGGTCCTGCTGGCACGTCTCGTGCTCGACTGGATCCGCTCGTACGCGCGCGACTTCCGGCCCCGCGGCATCGTGCTGCTGCTGTTCGAGATCGTCTTCACGCTCACGGATCCCCCTGTGCGCGCTCTGCGCCGGGTGATCCCGCCCCTGCGGCTGGGCAGCTTCTCCCTCGACCTCAGCCTGCTGATCCTGCTGCTGGTGTGCTCCCTGCTGATGCGCGTGCTCTGGGGCATCGCGATCTGAGGCCCGCGCGGGCGCCCTCGCGCCCTGGGGTCGGGAGGCCCTGCCCGCGGACGTGGTGCCTGCCACGGCGGCGGGGTTCACGACCTGGCCGTGGCACCTCGCGCGATCCGCTACGCTGTGCAGTGCGACGCTGAGCGGCGCGTTGACCACACGACGTACGAGAAGGTGACCCATGGCTCTGATGCCCGAGGACCTGGAGAACAAGCGGTTCACCCCGGTTCGGTTCTCCGAAGGCTACGACATGGACGAGGTCGACAATTACCTCGACCTCGAGGTGCTTCCGCGCCTGCAGGAGCTCATCGACGAGAACGCCCGGCTGACCAAGGAGCTCGAGGAGGCGCACAACCGCGTCGCCGAGCTCGAGAGCGCCGCGCAGGACGGCTCCGCCGCCGCGGCCGCCGCTCCGGCCGAGCCGGTGGAGGACGCGACCTCCGAGACCGCTGCCGTCAGCGAGAGCGCCGCGGCCCCCGAGGCCGCGACCGCCGAGACCGGCACCACGGAGGCGGACACCGCCGCCCTCGCCGATGCGCAGTCCACGCAGGACGCCGCGGCCGCCGTCGCCGAGACGCCCGACCAGTCGGCCGCAGGCATCATCGCCCTCGCCAACCGCCTGCACGACGAGCACGTGCGCAACGGCGAGGCCGAGCGCGACCGCCTCATCTCCGAGGCCAACGACGAGCACCAGCGCATCGTCGGCGAGGCCGAGGAGAAGTCCCGCACCACGCTCGACGACCTCGAGACCAAGAAGGCCGATCTCGAGAAGAAGATCGAGAAGCTGCGCACGTTCGAGCGCGATTACCGCAACCGTCTGCGCAACTACCTGGAGAACCAGCTCAGCGAGCTCGAGACGAGCGAGACCCAGGACAAGCACGCGAACTTCGGCCTGTGAGCCGCAGCTCCACCGCATCGGCGGCCGCCGGACCTGACGGGTCCGGCGGCCGCCGCCGTTCGCCGGTCCCCGGCGGCGGGGCAGACGGCGCGCTGCGGGGCATCTCCCGGACGACCGCGCTGATCGTCGTCGTGGCGGTGGCCGCGGTCATCCTGATCCTCGACCAGGTCACCAAGCACTGGGCGGAGGCGCACCTCGCACCGCTCACCCCGCAGCCGCTCCTCGGCGAGATCCTGCAGCTGAACCTGCTGTACAACTCGGGCGCGGCCTGGGGGATGGGATCGGGCATCACCCCCGTGGTCACGATCGTGCAGATCGTCATCGCCGTCGCCGTGGTGGTGTTCGCCCTGCGCTCGGTGCGCTCGCGCCCCTATGCGATCGCCCTCGGCCTCGTGCTCGGAGGGGCGCTCGGGAACATCCACGACCGCCTGCTGCGGGCCCCCGGCCCCTTCACCGGCTGGGTCGTCGACTTCCTGCAGCTGCCGCACTGGCCGATCTTCAACGTCGCCGACATGGGGGTGACCGGCGGAGCCCTGCTCGTGGTGCTTCTGGGCCTGCTCGGCCGACCCGCGAACCCGTCGGCCGCGGACCCGGACGCGACCGCAGACCCGGCCGCCCCCGACGACCCGACCTCCCAGGAGCCGCCGCGATGAGCGAGGAGCGCACCGTCCCCGTGCCCGACGGCCTCGCAGGGGAGCGCGTGGACGTCGGCATCGCCCGGCTGTTCGGGCTCTCGCGCACGCGCGCCGCGGACCTCGTGATGGCCGGCGAGGTCGCGGTGGACGGCGCGATGCCCGCGCGCTCGACCCGACTTGAGCCCGGCGCGATGCTCACAGTGCGCATCCCGCAGGAGGCGCCGCCCCTCGAGGTGCGCCCGAGCATCGTCGAGGGCATGGGCCTCGTGCACCAGGACGACGACATCGTGGTGATCGACAAGCCCGTGGGCGTGGCCGCCCACCCCAGTGCGGGCTGGAGCGGGCCGACGGTCCTCGGGCACCTCGCCGGCGCGGGTGTCAGCATCGTGACCTCGGGAGATCCGGAGCGCCGCGGCATCGTCTCCCGCCTGGACGTGGGCACGAGCGGCCTCATGGTCGTCGCCCGCACCGAGCGCGCGTACACCGTGCTCAAGGACGCCTTCCGCGCCCGCGAGGTCTCCAAGACCTACCACGCGCTCTGCCAGGGGCGGCCGATGCCGCCGCAGGGCACGATCGACTCGCCCATCGGGCGCTCGCCGAACCACCACTACAAGTTCGCCGTGCTGCGCGACGGCAAGCCCTCGGTCACGCACTACGACGTGATGGAGGAGCTGCCCGGCGCGGCGCTCTGCGAGGTGCACCTCGAGACCGGGCGCACCCACCAGATCCGCGTGCACTTCTCCGCCATGCGCCACCCGCTGGCGGGGGACCCCCTGTACGGGTCGGACCCGACGCTCGCGGCGCGCATCGGCCTCGAGCGGCAGTGGCTGCATGCCATGGAGCTCTCCTTCGTGCACCCCGTGACCCGCGAGCAGGTCACCTTCACCTCGCACTATCCCGCTGATCTCCAGCACGCGCTCGACGCCCTGCGTGAGGGTGCCTGAGCGCCTCGTGCCCGTGGTGGGTGCGCGTCGGGCCCGCGGTCGGGGCGCCTGTGAGCACCGACTCCGACGGAGCGTATCGATGACGGGTGCGCACCCGCGGGGCCTGTACGGTCGAGGCATGAGCGAGGAGCGACCCGACCCCGATGCGGGCACATCCCTGATCCCGCCCCATGAGCGCGCGCTCGCGAGGCCCGGCTTCCCCGTCGGCCGCGTGGCCCGGCTGCTGGGGCTGGATCCGGCGGATGCCGAGGTCGTCCTCCACGACGAGGAGCGCATGCACCGGGCCATCACCGAGGCCGGCCGCGCCTTCCTCGAGGCCGACGACGACCGGCGCGCGGGCCGCATGCCGCGCTCGGCGATCGCCATGGACCCCGAGTTCCCCACAGGCACGGGCATGGCGCTGCTCGGGGCGGCCGCGCTCTGGGAGCACCGCGAGCACGTGCCCAGGATCGCCCTGCGCGTGGCCAAGGACCTCTACGAGAACCGCGAGGACGCGCTGGCCGCGAGCTTCCTGGGCCTCGTCCAGGAGTCCGTGGATCCCGGCGGCGACGAGGCCTCCGCCTGGGCCGCCCAGTCCCTGCTGATGCAGGTCATGCAGCGCTCGGGCGATCCCGCGAAGGCCGACGAGATCGCCCGCGACCTCGCCGCCCACTCCGTTCCCCTGGATCTCTGGCGCGACGACGACCCCACCCTGCCGGACGACTCGATGGCCTGGCACGGCGGTGCCTTCGTGGGCGGCATCCCGCCCCGCCGCGACGAGCGCCACCTCAGCTACGAGGACGTCCATGACTACCTCGACCAGCTGCTCACCGGCATGCGCCGCGAGCAGGAGGCCGAGGAGGACGGGACGGCCGAGCAGGGCCGGCCGGGCCATGAGAACGGGACGGCCGAGGAGGACGGAAGTACTGGGAGGCCGTCCGACGGGTGACCCCGGCGGGCGGGCCGACGGGGACACCCGATGCCGGCGCCAGGGCCGACGGCTCCGGGCCCGTCGGACGAGCCCGAACTGTCGCGCACCGGCGCCGGTGCGACCTCTCTGGCATATATGGCAGAGGGGTCCGGTATACGCCGGTCGGTGACAGCGGGACCGGTGGCCCGTGGCCCGTACCGGTGGCCGGTGGCCGTACCGCTGACCGGTGACCGGGGACCGGCGGCCCGTGACCGGTGGCCAGGGACCGGGGACTGGGGAGAGGGGACAGGGGCGTCGACCGCCCCGCCGCGAACGCTCGGAACCCCGCCCGCATTCCCGACGCGCCCGACCCGCCGGGGTGACCTCCCCGACCCTTCCGAGAGTCGACGGGACGGCCCGTCCGTCGGCCCTCACCAGTACGCTGGAGCGCATGGCCGACGACTTCGTTCACCTCCACGTCCATACCGACTACTCGTTGCTGGACGGGGCCGCGAAGGTCGACAAACTCATCGACGAGGTGGTCCGCCAGGACCAGAAGGCCATCGCCATCACCGACCACGGATATGTGTTCGGCGCCTACGAGTTCTACAAGACCGCGACGGCCGCCGGCGTGAAGCCGATCATCGGCGTCGAGGCCTACGTGACCCCGGGGACCAGCCGCCACGACCGCACCCGCGTGCAGTGGGGCACGAAGGCCCAGCAGGAGGCCGGGGACGACGTCTCCGCCCGCGGCGCCTACACGCACCTCACCCTGCTCTCGCGCTCGACCGAGGGCATGCACAACCTGTTCCGCCTGGCCTCGGAGGCCTCGCTCGACGGGCAGATGGGCAAGTGGCCTCGCATGGACCGCGAGATCCTGCAGAAGTACTCGGGGGGCCTGATCGCCTCCACCGGCTGCCCCTCGGGCGAGGTGCAGACCCGCCTCCGGCTGGGCCAGTGGGACGAGGCGGTGAAGGCCGCCGGCGAGTTCCAGGACATGTTCGGCAAGGAGAACTACTTCGTCGAGCTCATGGACCACGGCCTCGATCTCGAGAAGCGCGTGACCAAGGAGCTCATCGAGCTCTCGAAGCACATCGGCGCGCCGCTGCTGGCGACCAACGACCTCCACTACGTCACGGAGGAGGACGCGAAGATCCAGGACGCCCTGCTGTGCATCAACTCGGGCTCCACCTTCGACACCCCCGGGCGCTTCAAGTTCGGCGGTTCCGGCTACTACCTGAAGTCCGCCCGCGAGATGCGCGAGCTGTTCCGCGAGCTGCCCGAGGCCTGCGACAACACCCTGAAGATCGCCGAGATGTGCGAGGTCTCCTTCACCACGACCGCCGAGGGCGCGAACTTCATGCCCGTCTTCCCCTGCCCGCCCGGCGAGGACGAGCACTCGTGGTTCATCAAGGAGGTCCAGCGGGGGCTCGAGTACCGCTTCCCGCAGGGGATCCCGGACGACGTGAAGAAGCAGGCCGAGTACGAGACCGGGATCATCACCCAGATGGGCTTCCCGGGCTACTTCCTCGTCGTCTCCGACTTCATCAAGTGGGCCAAGGAGAACGGGATCCGCGTGGGACCGGGACGAGGCTCGGGCGCCGGCTCGATGGTCGCCTACGCCATGCGCATCACCGACCTGAACCCCCTCGAGCACGGCCTGCTGTTCGAGCGCTTCCTGAACCCCGACCGCGTCTCCATGCCCGACTTCGACGTCGACTTCGATGATCGCCGCCGCGGCGAGGTCATCGAGTACGTGACCCGCAAGTACGGCGACGACAAGGTCTCCCAGCTGGTGACCTTCGGCGTCATGAAGACCAAGAACTCCCTCAAGGACGCCTCGCGCGTGCTGGGCTACCCGTACGCGATGGGCGACATGCTCTCCAAGGCGCTGCCGCCGTCGGTCATGGGCAAGGACATCCCGCTCTCGGGCATCCACGACCCCGAGCACAAGCGCTACGCCGAGGCCGGCGAGTTCCGCCGCGTGGTCGACGAGAACCCCGACGCGCAGCGCGTCCTGGAGATCGCGAAGGGCGTCGAGGGCCTGGCCCGCGGCTGGGGCGTGCACGCCTGCGGGATCATCATGTCCAGCCACACCCTGACGGACATCATCCCGATCATGCGTCGCCCCTCGGACGGCCAGGTCATCACCCAGTTCGAGTACCCCGAGTGCGAGGCGCTCGGGCTGCTGAAGATGGACTTCCTGGGACTGCGCAACCTCACGATCGTCTCCGACGCCCTCGACAACATCGGGAAGAACGGGAAGACCGCCCCGGACCTGGAGACCCTCGAGTTCGACGACCCCGCGCCCTACACCCTGCTCCAGCGCGGCGACACCGCGGGCGTGTTCCAGTTCGACTCCGCCGGCTACCGCGAGCTCTGCCGGCAGATGAAGCCCGACAAGTTCGGCGACATCTCGGCGCTCGGCGCGCTCTACCGCCCCGGCCCGATGGGCATGAACTCCCACACGAACTACGCCCTGCGCAAGAACGGGCTGCAGGACATCACCCCCATCCACCCCGAGCTCGAGGAGCCCCTGCAGGAGGTCCTCTCCGAGACCTACGGCCTGATCGTCTATCAGGAGCAGGTCATGCAGATCGCGCAGAAGGTCGCCGGGTACTCGCTCGGCGAGGCCGACATCCTGCGCCGCGCGATGGGCAAGAAGAAGAAGGCGGAGCTGGACAAGCAGTACGTCTCCTTCGAGGCCGGCATGAAGGAGCGCGGCTACTCCGCCGCCGCCATCAAGGCGCTCTGGGACACGCTGCTGCCCTTCGCCGACTACGCGTTCAACAAGTCGCACTCCGCCGCCTACGGCGTGGTCTCCTACTGGACGGCCTACCTCAAGGCGCACTTCCCGACCGAGTACATGGCGGCTCTGCTCACCTCCACCCAGGAGAACCGCGACCGCCTCGGCTTCTACCTCGGCGACTGCCGCCACCACGGCATCACCGTGCTGCCTCCGGACGTCAACGAGTCCGACATGTACTTCTCGGCCGTCGGGGACGACATCCGCTTCGGACTCTCCGCGATCCGCAACGTGGGTGCGAACGTCGTCGAGGCGATCCTGCAGGCCCGCGAGGAGAAGGGCGCCTTCACGTCCTTCACCGACTTCCTGGACAAGGTCCCGCTCACCGTGTGCAACAAGCGCACCATCGAGTCCCTCATCAAGGGCGGCGCCTTCGACTCCCTCGGAGCCAACCGCCGCTCGCTCGTCCTCATCCACGAGGACGCCGTGGACTCCGTGGTCGGCGTCAAGCGCAAGGAGGCCCAGGGCCAGTACGACCTGTTCGGCTCCGACCTCTTCGGCGGAGGCGAGGAGGGAGACGCGGCCTCCGGCTCCTCGGCGACGATCACGATCCCCGAGGTTCCCGAATGGGACCGCAAGGAGAAGCTCGCCTTCGAGCGCAACATGCTGGGCCTGTACGTCTCGGACCACCCGCTGCACGGGCTCGAGCACATCATCGCCCAGAACTCGACGACCACGATCAGCTCCCTGGCGGATGACGGCGCGATCGAGGACGGCACGATGGTCACGATCGCCGGCCTCATCACGGGCCTGCAGCGCAAGACCACCAAGAAGGGCGACATGTGGGCGATCGCCACCGTCGAGGACCTCGAGGGTGCGATCGACTGCCTGCTGTTCCCGACCACCTACCAGACCGTCGCGACCGAGCTCGCCGAGGACCTCGTGGTCTCCATGAAGGGTCGCGTCGACACCTCCAAGGGCATGCCCGAGATGCGCGTCATGGAGATGACGATCCCCGACACCTCCAGCTCGATGGGCACCGACGGCCCCGTGATCATCACCGTGCCCGCCGCCCGCTTCACCCAGCGGATCGCCGAGGACCTGCGCGGCGTGCTCGAGGACAACCGCGGCATGAGCGAGGTGCGGCTGAAGCTCCAGGAGCCCGGACGCTCCACGCTGATGGAGCTCGACCGCAGGCTCGCGGTCTCGCCGTCGGCCGCGCTCTACGCCTCGCTCAAGGCTCTGCTGGGCCCCGGCTGCCTGCACTGATGAGCGCGCACGCGGGGCGGACCGGACCGGCCGGGCGTGCTGGACGGGCGGGGACACTGCGCGCGGCGACCTTCAACATCCATCACGGCGCCTCGGCCGACGACCACCTCGACCTCGCCCGCACCGCGGCGGAGATCCGCGCCCTGGACGCGGACGTCGTGGGCCTGCAGGAGGTCGACGTCGCCTTCGGCGACCGCTCCGCGGGCGAGGACCAGGCCCGGGCGCTCGCCCAGATGCTCGGGATGGACGTGGCCTTCGCGCCGGCCATCGACCGCCCCGGGACGGACCTCGACGGGCCCCGGCGCCAGTACGGGGTCGCACTTCTGGTCCGAGGGCGGATCCTCGACTCCGCGACACACCTGCTCCCCGCCGGCCCGGGCCTCGGCCCGCTGCGCGAACCGCGGGCCGTGCTGTGCGCGAGCGTGCGCAGAGCACGGGACGAGGACGGCGCAGCGGATGCACCGGCGGGGGACCGGTCCGATCCCGCGGACGCGCCGATGCGCGCCGACCTCACCGTCCTCGTCACGCACCTGGACAAGGAGCACCCTGGGCATCGCCGCGCACAGATCGGACGGATCCTCGAGATCGAGGCTCGGCGCGCGCTGGACCTGCACGGCCCGGGTGACGGCGAGCCCTCCGCTCCTCCCGCGCTGCTGCTCGGAGACATGAACGCCGACCAGGGCGCCACCGAGATGCGGATGCTCGCTTCCGCGGGCTGGCGCGACGCGGCCCTCGAGGCCAGTGGCCGGGCCCCTTCCGGCGGTGGCCGCACCGAGGAAGGCGGGCTCGCGGAGGGCCGTGCCGTCGGCGGCGCATCGGCGGTCGGGCGCGTGGGGAGGACACTCACGGCGGCACTGCGCTCGCCGGCGCTCGCCATCGCGACCACCGCGGTGGTCTCTGCGGCCTCGAACGTGGCCGCCGCCGTGGCCTCGCACCTCCCGGGCACGGGAAGCGCGATGGGCGCGGGCGTGCGCGGATCGTTCCCCGCCGTGTTCCCGGTGCGGAGGATCGACGGGATCTGGGTGCACGGGCCTCTCACCGCGCGCGCCGTCGAGGTGCCGCCGGGGAAGGCGTCGGACCATCGGCCCGTCGTCGCCACCCTTGAGGACACGGGCCCGGCCTGAGCGGCCCGCCCCTGGCCTACGGTGGGGCCATGACCGTCGACGCCGTCGCCCTCCTGCCCGATCCTCTGCTGCGCAGCTTCCGCGAGCGCGCCGCGGTCCACGACCGTGAGAACACCTTCCCCCGTGATGACCTCGAGGATCTCCGGGAGCTCGGCTACCTGCGCCTGCTGGTGCCCCGCGAGATGGGCGGGTTCGGCGCGAGCCTGCTGGAGGCGAGCCGCATCCAGCGCCGTCTCGCCGGCGCCGCGCCCGCGACCGCCCTCGCCATGAACATGCACCTGGTGATCACCGGAGCCGCCCTGCACGCCCATCGCCTGGGCGCTGAAGGGGTCGAGCCGATCTTCGAGTACGCCCTCGCGGGCCGCCTGCTCGCCTTCGGCATCTCAGAGCCCGGCAACGAGGCGATGCTCTTCGACTCCCAGACCGTCGCCCGCAGCGACGGCCAGGGCGGATACCTGCTCGAGGGCACCAAGATCTTCACCTCCCTCGCGCCCGTCTGGGACCGGCTGGTCGTGCACGGCAGGATCCCCGGGGACGACGTCGACCTCCCGCTCGTCCTCGGCTCCATCGAGCGCACCGAGGCGGTCGAGACGCTCGAGGACTGGGACACCCACGGCATGCGGGCCACCCAGTCGCGCACCACCCGTCTGCACGGCGCCCGCCTCGCGGCCGAGGACGTCATCACGCGGACGCCCGTCGGCCCGAACACGGACCCCTTCGTGATGGGGATCTTCGGGGCCTTCGAGCTGCTCCTGGCGTCGGTGTACACGGGACTGGCCGAACGCGCCGTCGAGCTGGGCACGCAGATCGCGTCTCGGCGCCGCAGCGCCACACGCGGCATCGTCCTCGCCGACGACCCGGACGTGCGCCGCCGCCTCGCCGGCGCGGCGATCGCGCTGGACGGGTCCATGCTGCAGATCGAGAAGCTGGTCGCCGATCTCGACGCCCTGGGCACGGGCACGAGCGCACCGGGGACCGTGGATCACGGCCCGCGCTGGTTCCTGCAGCTCTCCGGCGTGAAGCACCGCGCGACCGAGGCGGCGATCGGCGCGGTCGACCAGGTGCTCCGCGCGAGCGGCGGCGCGCACTTCTCGCGCACCTCGGAGCTCGAGCGCCTCTCGCGGGACGTCCGCGCCGGCCTCTACCACCCCTCGGACGAGGAGTCCGTGCACGCCTCCTATGCCCGGGCTCTGCTCGGGGAGATCGGCGCCGATCGGGAGGAGTGAGCGCCGGGCGAGCCACAGGGCCCCCGGCCCTCGGCTCGGACCCGTCGGCGCTCAGGGCCTCAGGCCCGTCGGCGCTCAGGTCCGCCGGTAGCCGAGGACGACGGCGGGGGAGCCGGTGACCTGGTAGCGGAAGTCCGGCAGCAGCTCGACGTAGCCGCAGCGACGGTACAGGGCCCGCGCCGGATTATCGGGGCCCGTCGACAGCAGCGAGGTGGCCTGGGGCATCGTCGCGTGCAGGTGCTCGAGGAGCGCACGGGCGAAGCCGCGTCCGCGGGCCCACGGGGTGGTCGCGACCTCGACCACCTCGAAGGCGTCGAGCGTCCAGTCCGCGAGCCCCGCCGCCTCGAGCGCGCCCTGCACCTGCCGCGGCCACCAGGAGCTCGGGTGGTAGACGTGTCCGAACAGCATGGAGTGCAGCTGCGAGGTCCGCTCGTCCTCCACGACGGCGATGCGCGTGCCCGGGACCATCGAGAGCGAATGACGGATCCGACCGCGCAGATGATCGAGCAGGGACGCGCTCGCGTCCCATGCGGCGCGGTACACCTCGAGGACCTCCTCGAGGCGCGCACGGGCCTCCTCGGGAGTCAGATCACGCGCGATCGCAGAGGGCACAGCGACAGACTAGAGCGGGAGACGACAGGGCGCAGGGCGGCTGTGGACGAAGGTGCGTGCCGTCGGTCACCGGTGCGTGGGGCGAGTCACCGGAACGCAGTGGCCGTCTCACGGACGCCCAGGTTCCATATTCCGGACACAATTCCGCATGTCGAGACTTGAGCGTAAATTCGCCGATCGTGACGCACTATCCCGCCCCGACGGCGTCGGCCCCCTCCGAGCCGAACGCTCCCGACGCAGCCCCCGCGAACACCCGCGGACGCGTGATCGTCGCCTCGATGGTCGGCACGACCATCGAGTTCTTCGACTTCTACGCGTACGCGACCGCGGCCTCGCTGGTCTTCCCCGCGCTCTTCTTCCCGAACGAGACGCCCACGACGCAGCTGCTGAGCTCCTTCGCCATCTTCGGCGTCGCGTTCTTCGCGCGCCCCATCGGCTCGATCATCTTCGGGCACTTCGGCGATCGCATCGGCCGCAAGCGCACGCTCGTGGCGAGCCTGCTGGTGATGGGCATCGCGACCTTCCTCATCGGCGTGCTGCCCACGGCATCCGCTCCCGGATTCACGATCCTCGCGCCCGCGATCCTCGTGCTCCTGCGCTTCTGCCAGGGCGTGGGACTGGGCGGCGAATGGTCCGGCGCGGCCCTCCTCGCGACCGAGAACGCCCCGCCCGGCAAGCGCGCCCTCTACGGCACCTTCCCGCAGCTCGGCGCGCCCATCGGCTTCATCCTCTCGAACATCCTGTTCGTGATCCTCAGCCTCACCATGACCGAGGCCCAGTTCGCCTCCTGGGGCTGGCGCCTGCCGTTCCTGTTCTCCGCGGCGCTCGTGATCGTGGGCCTCTGGGTGCGGCTGAAGCTCATGGAGACCCCCGCCTTCCAGAAGGTCCTCGACGAGCAGCGCGTGGCCTCGGTGCCGATCGCCCGCGTGTTCAAGACCGCCTGGAAGCCGCTGATCCTCGCGACCCTCGCCATGGTCGCGACCTACGTGCTCTTCTACATGATGACCGCGTTCCTCATGGTCGTCGGCACCACGCCGGCCGACGGGGCCGTGCCGGGGCTCGGCTACGCGCGTCCGACGTTCCTCACCATGCTCATCATCGGCGTCGTCTTCTTCGGCATCTTCACCGTGGTCTCCGGCCCGCTCGCCGACCGCATGGGGAGGCGCCGCATGCTGCTCATCGTCACCGTGCTCATCGGCATCTACGGCCTGCTCCTGCACCCCCTGGTGGGCGCCGGCACCGTGGGCGTCATGGTCGCGCTGATCATCGGCTTCACGCTCATGGGCCTCACCTTCGGCCCGATGGCGGCGTTCCTGCCCGAGATGTTCAAGGCCGACGTCCGCTACACCGGCAGCGCCGTCAGCTACAACATGGCCTCCGTGATCGGAGCGGCGCCCGCCCCCTACGCGCTGATCGCCCTGTGGACGGCGATGGACGGCCAGCTCTGGCTGGTCGGCGGCTACCTCGCGCTGGCCGCCGTGGTCACCCTGGTGTCGCTGTTCATCGGCTCGGAGACCAAGGACGTCGACTACCTCGCCTGAGTGAGCGCCGCGGCGCGGCGCGACCCGTCGGCCGAGGACGGAAGAGATGAGGCTGGCGAACCAAGGACACAGGTTCTTGGTTCGCCAGCCTCATTCTTCTGCCTGGGCTCGTGGGCTCGTGGGCGCCTGGGCGCTCCGGCGGCTGGGCGACAGGCGGTACGAGTTCTCGGGTGCCCGAGCGGGCAGGCCCGTCTACAGGTGGTCGTGGGGGCGGATGCCCCCGCGTCCCTTGAGCAGCAGGTTCAGCAGCACGGCGCTGAAGGCGGCGGCGCTCACGCCGGAGCCCAGCACCATCGCGGCGAGCGACGGCAGGGCGTCGTAGAGCGCAGGGACGGCGACCGGGAGCACGGCGAGGGACAGCGAGACCGCGACGATGAGCGTGTCGTGGCCGGCGTCGCGGTCGTCGCGGCGCGGGGCCTCGCCGATCGTGCGGATGCCCGCGGCGGCGACCGAGCCGAACAGCACGAGGCCCGCGCCGCCCAGCACCGGCTGGGGGACGGCCGCGACCACGCGGCCCAGGAGCGGCACGAGCCCCAGCAGCACGAGGATCACGCCGCCCGCCGCCACGGTGAAGCGGGACCGCACGCGGGTGACGGAGATCAGCCCGATGTTCTGCGCGAACGCGGTCGCCGGGAACGAGTTCACCAGCGGGGCCAGTGCGCTCGCGGCCATGTCGGCGCGCAGGCCGTCGGCCAGGCGCCGAGGGGGCAGGTCGGTGCCGACGACCTTGGTGACCGCGAACAGGTTCGCGGTGGTCTCCATGAGGGTCACGATGATGACCACGACCATCGGCACGATGGCCGCGAGATGGAACGTCGGCACGCCGAAGGCGAACGGGCGCGGCAGGGCGACGACGCTGCCGGTGAGGACCTCGGAGAAGTCCGCGGCCCCGACGATCGCGGCGATCACGGTGCCCACGGCGATGCCCAACAGGATCGCGACGCCCGAGAGCGCCCGGATCCGCGAGAACACGAGCACGGCGACGAGAGTGAGCGCGGCGAGGCCCAGGTGCAGGGCGCTCCCATAGCCGGGCGCCCCCTCCGTGCCCATGATCCAGCCGGCCGCGACCGGCAGCAGCGAGATGCCCATCGCGGCGATGATCGTGCCCGTCACCACCGGCGGGAACAGCGGCTGCAGACGCGAGACCACCGGTGCGAGCAGGAAGCCGACGATGCCGGCGACGATCACCGAGCCGAACACCGAGGGGAGTCCGCCGTCGCCCGCGATGATGACGAGCATCGTCGAGACCGCGCCGAAGGTGGTGCCCTGGACGAGCGGCAGCTTCGCCCCGAAGAAGGGGATGCCCAGCGACTGGAGCAGCGTGGTCACGCCCGAGACGAACAGGGCCGAGGCGACGAGCACCCCGATCTGGTCCCCCGGCAGACCCGCGGCACCGCCGACGATCAGCGGGACGGCGACCACGCCGCCGTACATCGAGAGCACGTGCTGGGCGCCGTAGACGAGGCTGCGGGGGAGCGGCAGGCGCTCGTCCTCGGGGCGTGCTGTGAGGGGCGCGGCCGTCGAGGCCGACGGGCCCGCGAGCGCGGGGTCGGCCGACGGGGCCGTGGACGCGGGGACGGCCGACGTCCCCGTGGGTGCGGGATCGGTCGATGCGGCCGGCCGCTCGGGATCGGTCGAGGGGTGTCGTGGGGTGGGGGTCTCGGGCACGGAGGGTCCTGACGCGGGGGAGCTGGGGTCGACGGACCGGATGCGGCGCGCAGCGCGACGACCGGCCGGAATGCAGAAGCGCCCACCGCGGCGACGGTGAGCGCTGGGATCAGGGTACTCGCGGCGGATCGCGCGGCGCACGGAGGGGCGTCCGGCGAGACGCCGGGCGGTGAGGTGCGTGGAGCCGGGAGCCGGGAGCTGGGAGGTGCGGCCGCGGAGGCGCTGGGCCACGGGCCACGGGGCCTCTGCGCCGCGGGGCATGGTGCGTGGTGCCCCTCGAAACGGCGAGTGGTACGAAACGGTTGCCATGGGCGCTCATGGCAACCGTTTCGTACCACTCGAGGTGCGTCTGCCGACCGGGATGCCTGCCGATTAGGGAGCCTGTCGACCGGGGAGTCTGTCGACCGGGGCGCTGGGTGCAGCGCCCCCTCGAACCGACGAGAAGTACGAAATCGTTGCCAAGAGTGCTCATGGCAACGATTTCGTACTTCTCGAGGTGCTGCCGCCGAGCCGGCGTCGGCCGGGGCGCCGACGCGCAGACGGCACCCGGCGCCCGGCACCCGGCGCCCGGCGCCCGGCGCCCGGCGACCGGGATCAGACGGTGCGGTGGTCCCGGTAGTAGCGGATCAGCTCGGCGGTCGAGGAGTCCTGGGCGTCGATGGCGGCATCGTCCCCGGCGACGGCGGGGGCGAGGTCCTTGGCGAGCTGCTTGCCGAGCTCCACGCCCCACTGGTCGAAGGAGTTGATGCCCCACACGGAGCCCTCCACGAAGGTGATGTGCTCGTACAGGGCGATCAGCTGGCCCAGCACGCTCGGGGTGAGCGAGGGCGCCATGATCGAGGTCGACGGGCGGTCGCCGGAGAACATGCGGGCGGCCACGAGCGGTCCCTCGGTGCCCTCGGCGCGCACCTCCTCCTCGGTCTTGCCGAAGGCCAGGGCCTTGGTCTGCGCGAAGAAGTTCGCGAGGAACAGCTCGTGCACGTCCTGCTCGCCGTCCTTGAGCGGGCGCACGGGGTTCGCGAAGGCGATGAAGTCCGCGGGGATGATCCGCGTGCCCTGGTGGATGAGCTGGTAGAAGGCGTGCTGCCCGTTGGTGCCGGGCTCGCCCCAGAAGACCTCGCCGGTCTCGGTGACCACGGTGGAGCCGTCCCAGCGCACCGACTTGCCGTTGGACTCCATGGTCAGCTGCTGGAGGTATGCGGGGAAGCGGTGCAGGTACTGGGAGTAGGGGAGGACCGCGTGGGTCTCGGCCTCCAGGAAGTTCACGTTCCAGATGTTCAGCAGGCCCATGAGCAGCGGCACGTTCTGCTCGGCGGGGGCGGTGCGGAAGTGCTCGTCCATCGCGTGGAAGCCCGCGAGCAGCTCCTCGAAGGCCTCGGGGCCCAGGACCGTGGCGAGCACGGTGCCGATCGCGGAGTCCACGGAGTAGCGGCCGCCCACCCAGTTCCAGAAGCCGAAGGCGTTGGCGGGGTCGATGCCGAAGGCCTCGACCTTGTCGAGCGCGGTCGAGACCGCGACGAAGTGCTTGGCCACGGCCTCCTTCTCCTGCTCGGCGGTGAGTCCGGCGTTCTCGCGCAGGCCCGCGAGCAGCCACTCGCGCACCAGGCGCGCGTTGGTGATCGTCTCGAGCGTCGTGAACGTCTTCGAGGCGACGATGACCAGGGTCGTCTCGGGGTCGAGGTCCGCGGTCGTCTCGTACGCGTCGGTCGGATCGATGTTCGAGATGAAGCGCGCCTGCAGACCCTCCTGGGCGAGCGGCTTGAGCGCCTCGTAGACCATGACGGGGCCGAGGTCGGAACCGCCGATGCCGATGTTCACGACGGTCTCGATCTTCTTGCCGGTCACGCCGGTCCACTCGCCCGAGCGGACCTTGCGGGCGAAGTCGTAGATGCGCGCGAGGGTCTCGTGGACGTCGTGGTCGACGTCCTGGCCGTCGACGACGAGCTCGGGGGAGGCGCCCTCGGGGCGGCGCAGCGCCGTGTGCAGCACGGCGCGGTCCTCGGTGGTGTTGATGTGCTCGCCGGCGAACATGGCGTCGCGGCGCGCGAGCACGCCGGTCTGCTCGGCGAGGTGCAGCAGCAGCTCCACGGTCTCCGGGGTCACGAGGTTCTTCGAGAGGTCCACGTGCAGGTCGGCGGCGTCGTGGGTGAGGCGCTCGGCGCGCTGCGGGTCCTCCTCGAACCACTCGCGCAGCGAGCCGTCGAGCGACTCGTCGTGCGCGAGGAGCTGCTCCCAGGCGTCCGTCGTCGTGGGGTCGACGGGCGCGTCCTGCGGGGTCTGCGTGTTCTGTGCGGAAGTCATGGCCCCATTGTCCCTCGCGAGGGGGCGCCCGTGCGAGGCGAGGGCGCCCGATGTGGGAACTCAGTCCTCGCGCGGCGCTCCCCGGCATCGACGGACGGACGGGGCAGTGACCGTATCGTGACCAATGGATGGACACTTCTTGCGCTATGCACCCCGTCACGTCGTGCACACTGGAGGATGCGCGCCACGATCCGCATGGATCCCCAGAGCGCGACCCCGTACGGAGATCCGACCGCAGACGCGGCCGCGGCATCCCATGACACTAAGGAGTGTCCATGTCCATCTCGCGACGTTCGATGATCCTCGGCACCGGTGCCGCCGGCACCGCCGCGCTCGCCCTGTCCGCCTGCGGCGGCGGGAGCGACAGCGGCGACGGCGGCTCCGGCGGCGGCTCGGGCGATCCGGTCTACGCCAACGAGACCGAGCCCCAGAACCCGCTGATCCCGACCAACACCAATGAGGTGGGCGGCGGCCGCATCATCACCTCGGTCTTCGCGGGCCTCGTCTACTACAAGGCCGACGGCACGGTCGAGAACGACGTCGCCGACTCGATCGAGTCCGACGACAACCAGACCTGGACCATCAAGATCAAGGACGGTCAGAAGTTCTCCGACGACTCGCCCGTGACCGCGAAGTCGTTCGTCGACGCCTGGAACTTCGGCGCGAACACCAAGAACGCCCAGCTCAGCCAGAGCTTCTTCGAGCCCATCGAGGGCTTCGACAAGGTCAGCGCCGACAAGGCCACCGGCAAGGAGACCCTCTCGGGCCTCAAGGTCGTCGATGACCTGACCTTCACCGTCAAGCTCGTCTCCGAGCAGTCGGACTTCCCCAACCGCCTGGGCTACAGCGCCTACTCGCCGCTGCCCGAGTCGTTCTACGACGACACCAAGTCCTTCGGGGAGAAGCCGGTCTCCAACGGCCCCTACATGGTCGACACCTGGGACCACGACCAGCAGATCGTGCTCGTGCCCAATGACAAGTACGACGGCCCCCGCAAGGCGAAGAACGCTGGCGTCACCTTCACGATCTACTCGTCGGACGACACCATGTACGGCGACCTGGAGTCCGGCGAGGTCGACGTCACCGACCTCATCCCGACCTCGGCGCTGTCGAGCTACCAGGACACCCTGGGCGACCGCGCGGTCAACGATCCCGGCGCCGTGTTCCAGTCCTTCACGATCGCCCAGAACGACCCGAACTTCTCGGGCGAGGCCGGCAAGCTGCGCCGCAAGGCCATCTCCCGGGCGATCAACCGCAAGCAGATCTGCGACAAGCTCTTCTACGGCACCCGCACCCCCGCCACGGACTTCATCGCCCCGGTGATCCCCGGCGGCGGCGAGAAGGACATCCCGGGCGCCGAGGTGCTCGAGTTCGACGAGGCCGAGGCGAAGAAGCTCTGGGAGCAGGCGGAGAAGAAGCAGCCCTTCAAGGGCGAGTTCACCCTCGCCTACAACGCCGACGCCCCGCACAAGGACTGGGTCGACGCCGTGTGCAACTCCATCGCCAACACCCTGGGCATCACCGCCAAGGGCAAGCCGTTCCCGGCCTTCGGCGACTTCCGCGAGCAGATCACCAAGCGCGAGCTCAAGGGCGCGTTCCGCTCCGGCTGGCAGGCCGACTACCCCTCGGCCTACAACTTCCTGGGCCCCCTCTACTCCTCGGCCGCGGCCGACGGCAAGGGCTCGAACGACGGCGACTACAAGAACCCCGAGTTCGACGACCTGCTCAAGGAAGGGCTCTCGGCGGCCGACGAGAACGCGGCGATCGAGAAGTACAAGGCGGCCGAGGCGATCCTCATGGAGGACCTGCCGGCGATCCCGCTGTGGTACCAGAACACCTTCGGCGGCTTCTCCGAGAACGTCTCCGACGTGAAGTACGGCTGGGACACCGTCCCGCTGTACTACGCGATCACCAAGTGATCGACGGAGCTGCGCGCATCCGCTGATGCCGGGGCGGGAGGGGCACGGAGCCCTTCCCGCCCCGAGGTCCGTCCAGGACCGTCGGCACCGGCCCGGCCCCTCGTCGGCCCGGCCGCGGCCATCAGCGGCCCCCGCGCGAGCGCTCCGGCCAACTTCCCCGGGACGGCGATCGTCGTCCTCTCCCATCAACCTGAGGTGACCCAGTGATCTGGTACATCGGGCGGCGACTGCTGCAGATGATCCCCGTCTTCCTCGGCGCGACCCTGCTGATCTACGTCATGGCGTTCTACGCGGGCGGCGATCCGATCCAGGCGATCATGGGCGACAAGCCCCTCTCGCCGGCCGTGCAGGACCAGCTCCGATCGCAGTACAACCTGGACAAGCCGCTCATCGTGCAGTGGCTGATCTACGTGGGGAAGGTGGTGCGCGGCGACTTCGGCGTCGGCTTCAACGGCCGACCGATCTTCGAGCAGATCCGCGACGCGTTCCCCGTGACCTTCCGCCTCGCGATCATCGCGGTCGTCTTCGAGACCATCCTGGGCATCGTCGCCGGCGTCATCTCGGGCCTCAAGAAGGGCACCTGGATCGACACCACGCTGCTCATGGTCTCGCTCCTGGTGATCGCGGTCCCCACCTTCGTGATCGGCTTCGTCGCCCAGTTCACCCTCGGGGTGAAGCTCGGGGTGGTGCCTGTGAACGTCGGACGCGACGCGAGCCTCCAGAACCTGCTCCTGCCAGGGTTCGTGCTCGGCGTCGTCTCCTTCGCGTACGTGCTGAGACTGACCCGGACCTCGATCACCGAGGTCGCGACGGCCGACCACGTGCGCACCGCGACCGCCAAGGGGCTCTCGCGGACCGGTGTGATCTCCAAGCACATCATGCGCAACTCGCTGATCCCCGTGGTGACGTTCATCGGCGCCGACCTCGGCTCCCTCATGGGCGGCGCGATCGTCACCGAGCGCATCTTCAACATCCACGGCATCGGGTCGGTGCTCTACCAGGCGATCAACAAGTCCGAGAGTCCCGTGATCGTCTCCGTGGTCACGATCATGGTGATGATCTTCCTGCTCACCAACCTCATCGTGGACCTGCTCTACGCCGTGCTCGACCCGAGGATCCGCCATGCGAAGTGATCACAGCTCCCGCACCCTGCGCCCGGCCGACGCGCACTTCGTCGCGCCCCTGGACGAGACGCCGCTGCGCGAGGTCGACGCGGTGGACACCACCGCCGCGCCCCGCTCGATGTGGGGCGAGGCCGCGCACAACCTGATCCGCAACCCCGTCTTCGTGATCTCCGCCCTGCTGATCCTGATCCTGCTGTTCATCGCGGCGTTCCCCGGGCTCTTCACCGACTACGACCCCACCAAGGGCGACCTCGGGGTCTCCAACCAGAAGCCGGGCGACGGCCACCTGCTGGGCACGACCGTCCAGGGGTACGACGTCTGGGCGCGCATCCTCTACGGCACCCGCACCTCGCTGAGCGTAGGCTTCTTCGCCATGGTCATCTCGACCGTCATCGGCGTGGTCATCGGCGCCTTCGCCGGCTACGTGGGCGGCTGGATCGACGAGGTCCTCTCCCGCGTCACCGAGATCTTCTTCGCGCTGCCGCTCGTGCTCGGCGCGATCGTCGCCTTCACCGCTCTCAGCAGCGGGGTCAGCACCTTCACGATCGCCCTGATCCTCGCGGTCTTCGGCTGGACGAACATCGCCCGCATCACCCGCGGCGCCGTGCTCTCGGTCAAGAGCCAGGACTTCGTGACGGCCTCGACCGCACTGGGCGCGGGGAGGCTCACGAACCTCGCCAAGCACGTGCTGCCCAACGCGATCGCCCCGGTGATCGTCACGGCCACCGTGAACCTGGGCGTGTTCATCGTCGCCCAGGCGACCCTGTCCTACCTCGGGCTCGGCAACGGCTCGATCTCGTGGGGCAGCGACATCTCGGACGCCCAGCCCGCGCTGCGCAACAACCCGATGATGCTGTTCTACCCGTCAGTGGCGCTCGCGATCTGCGTGCTGAGCTTCATCATGCTCGGCGACGCCGTCCGCGACGCCCTGGACCCCAAGGCGAGGAAGCGATGAGCGCCACCACTGCACCCCGAACGGGCGACCAGCCCGCCAGCGCCGAGGCCGGCGCGCTGCTCGAGATCCGCGACCTCGACATCACGTTCACGACCGGCAGCGGGCCCGTTCACGCCGTGCGCGGCGCGAACCTCGAGGTCTATCCGGGCGAGACCGTCGCGATCGTCGGCGAGTCCGGCTCGGGCAAGTCGACGACCGCGATGAGCATCGCCCGTCTGCTGCCCAGCAACGGCAGCGTCACCGGCGGCTCGATCCGCTTCGACGGCAAGGACATCACCTCCGTGCCGCTCGGCCAGATCCGCGCGCTGCGCGGCAGCGAGATCGGACTGGTCCCGCAGGACCCCATGAGCAACCTCAACCCGCTGTGGAAGGTCGGCGCGCAGATCGACGAGGCGCTCGCCGCCAACGGCATGGCCAAGGGGGCCGCGGCGAAGAAGCGCACCGTCGAGCTGCTCGAGGAGGCGGGCCTGCCCGACGCCGAGCGCCGCGCCGGTCAGTACCCGCACGAGTTCTCCGGCGGCATGCGCCAGCGCGCCCTGATCGCCATGGGCCTCGCCGCCCGTCCGCGGCTGCTCATCGCCGACGAGCCGACGAGCGCCCTGGACGTCACCGTCCAGCAGCAGATCCTCGACCACCTCGACACCCTGACCGCCGAGCTCGGCGTCGCGGTGCTGCTGATCACCCACGACCTGGGCCTGGCCGCCGAGCGCGCCCAGCACCTCGTGGTGATGTACAAGGGACAGATCGTCGAGTCCGGCCCCGCGCTGCAGATCCTCCAGGACCCGCAGCACCCGTACACGAAGCGCCTGATCGCCGCGGCGCCCTCGCTGGCCTCGCGACGACTGGTCTCGACCAAGAGCGGCGACGCGCAGGACGCGACGCAGCAGGCGGCGCCCGCTGCGGCCGGCGGATCCGCCGCGGTGTCCGAGAGGACTTCCGCTGCGAACACCCCTGTCGACGAGGAGGCCCCTGCCGATGGCGCAGGGTCCCGCGCCGATGCTGCGCGCAGTGGCGAGGACACGGTGATCAGCGTCCAGAACCTCACCAAGGTCTTCCCGCTGCGCGGGAAGGTGCCGTGGAGGACGACGCCCTTCACCGCCGTCGACGACGTCTCCTTCGACCTGCGCCGCGGCACGACCACGGCCATCGTGGGGGAGTCCGGCTCCGGGAAGTCGACCGTCGCCCAGATGGTGCTCCGCCTGCTCGAGCCCACGTCGGGCCGCGTGCTGTTCGAGGGCCGGGACGTCGCTGGCATGAAGGGGAAGGAGATGATGGCGCTGCGCCGCCGCGTGCAGCCGATCTTCCAGAACCCCTACGGCACCCTCGACCCGATGTACTCGATCTTCCGCACGATCGAGGAGCCGCTGCGCCTGCACGGCATCGGGGACGCGAAGTCCCGGGAGGCGAAGGTCCGCGACCTGCTCGACAAGGTCGCCCTGCCGGCCTCGATGATGCGCCGCTACCCCAACGAGCTCTCGGGCGGGCAGCGCCAGAGGATCGCGATCGCCCGTGCGCTCGCCCTGGACCCCGAGGTCGTCGTGTGCGACGAGGCGGTCTCCGCTCTCGACGTGCTGGTCCAGGACCAGGTGCTGCACCTGCTCAACGACCTGCAGTCCGAGCTGGGGCTGTCCTACCTGTTCATCACCCACGACCTCGCCGTCGTGCGCCAGATCGCCGATCACACGGTGGTGATGGAGAAGGGCCGCGTCGTCGAGCACGGCTCGACCGATGCCGTCTTCCACGACCCGCAGCAGGAGTACACCAAGCGACTGCTTGCGGCGATCCCCGGCGGCTCGATCCCGCTCGCGGGCGCCGAGACCATCGAGGTGGACGTCGACACGGAGGTCCCCGAGGCGGACGACGCCCGGGGCGGTGACCGTGACGGGACCGATGCCCATCACCCGCTGGGCGGCGACCCCGAGGATCCCTTCAGCGGGGCCGGGCACGTCTGATCCGGAGTGATCCGGCCCGAGCGATCCCGTCCGAGCCCGATCTGCCCGCGCCGCCCCGTGCGGCTCCACCGGCGGCCCGCCGCGCTCCGCGAGGAGGCGGCGGGCCGTCGGCCGTGGACGCCTCTTCGCGGCGTGTCCAAGCGCACCTGGGGATCGGCCCCGTCGGACGGTAGAATCTCTCCGGCGCATCGTGTCCGCACGCCCCGGACCCTCGTGCACGAGCCTCCTCGCGGAGGCCGGTGCCGGGAATGCCGCGGGGCGGCGACGTGAGGAGTGCGCCGCCTTCCGACGACGAATCGAGCAGCCCCCGCATGTCCCTCCAGCACCGCACCGACCTGCGCAATGTCGCTATCGTCGCCCACGTCGACCACGGCAAGACCACCCTCGTGGATGCCATGCTCACGCAGGGCGGCGCCCTCGGCGAGCGCGACAAGCACGACGACCGCGCCATGGACTCCGGTGAGCTCGAGCGCGAGAAGGGCATCACGATCCTCGCCAAGAACACCGCGATCCGGTACCACGGACCGTCGGCTGCGGCGAACGGCGAGCCCGACGGCATCACCATCAACGTCATCGACACCCCCGGCCACGCCGACTTCGGCGGCGAGGTCGAGCGCGGCCTCTCGATGGTCGACGGCGTGGTGCTCCTCGTGGACGCCTCCGAGGGACCGCTCCCGCAGACCCGCTTCGTGCTGCGCAAGGCGCTCGCCGCGAAGCTCCCCGTGATCCTCGTGGTCAACAAGGTCGACCGCCCCGACGCCCGCATCGAGGAGGTCGTCGGCGAGTCGACCGACCTGCTGCTGGGCCTCGCCTCCGACCTCTCCGACGAGGTCCCGGACCTCGACCTCGACGCCGTCCTCGACGTGCCCGTCGTCTACGCCTCGGGCAAGGCCGGCCGCGCCGATCTCGAGCAGCCGGCCGACGGCGAGCTCCCGGCGTCCGAGAACGTCGAGCCCCTGTTCAAGACCATCATCGAGTCGATCCCCGCGCCGAGCTACGACGACGAGATGCCGCTGCAGGCGCACGTCACGAACCTCGACGCCTCGCCCTTCCTCGGCCGCCTCGCGCTGCTGCGCGTCAAGAGCGGCGAGCTCACCAAGGGCCAGCAGGTCGCCTGGTGCACGCGCCACGGCGAGACGAAGACCGTGAAGATCACCGAGCTGCTGGAGACCAAGGGGCTCGCCCGCGAGCCCATGACCCGCACGGCGCACCCGGGCGACATCGTCGCTGTCGCCGGCATCCCCGACATCATGATCGGCGAGACCCTCACCGACGTCGAGGACCCGCGACCGCTGCCGCTGATCACGGTCGACGACCCGGCGATCTCCATGACCATCGGCATCAACACCTCCCCGCTCGCCGGCAAGAACGGCAAGGGCCACAAGCTCACCGCCCGCCAGGTCAAGGACCGCCTCGACGCCGAGCTCGTGGGCAACGTGTCCCTGAAGATCCTGCCCACCGAGCGCCCCGACGCCTGGGAGGTCCAGGGCCGCGGCGAGCTCGCGCTCGCGATCCTCGTCGAGCAGATGCGCCGCGAGGGCTTCGAGCTCACCGTGGGCAAGCCCCGCGTGCTGACCCGCGAGATCGACGGCAAGACCTGCGAGCCCGTCGAGCGGATGACCATCGACGTGCCCGAGGAGTACCTGGGCGCCGTCACCCAGCTGATGGCCTCCCGCAAGGGCCGCATGGAGACCATGAGCAACCACGGCTCCGGCTGGGTGCGCATGGAGTTCCTGGTGCCCTCTCGCGGCCTCATCGGCTTCCGCACCCGTTTCCTCACGGAGACCCGCGGCAACGGCATCGCCTCCTCCTACGCCGACGGGTTCGAGCCCTGGATGGGCCACATCGAGTTCCGCACCTCGGGCTCGCTGGTCGCCGACCGCGCGGGCGTCGTGACGCCGTACGCGATGATCAACCTCCAGGAGCGCGGCTCCTTCTTCGTCGAGCCCACGAGCGAGGTCTACGAGGGCCAGATCGTCGGCGAGAACTCGCGCGCCGAGGACATGGACGTCAACATCACCAAGGAGAAGAAGCTGACGAACATGCGCGCAGCCTCCTCCGAGGCGTTCGAGAACCTCGTGCCGCCGCGCAAGCTCACCCTCGAGGAGTCGCTCGAGTTCGCGAACCAGGACGAGTGCGTCGAAGTCACCCCCGAGATCGTCCGCATCCGCAAGGTCGCCCTCAGCGCCCAGGAGCGCTCCAAGCTGCGCGGGAAGACCAAGGGCACGGCGTGACCCCAGGCCCCTCCGGACGCGCGACGCCGGGGACCCCCGTGCGCACCGCGCCGGGGACCCCCGTGCGCACCGCGCCGGGGGCCTCCGGGCGCACGGCGTCGGGGACCGCCTCGATCGCGGCCAGGATCTCCCAGGTCGTCGCCGCGATCGTCGTGGCCGTGGTCTCCGTGCTCCTGCTGGTGACGATGCACCGCCTGCAGCTCACGGTCGCGGGCGTCGACCTGCCCGTGGGGCTCGTGTTCGGCGCCGTCTTCCAGTTCGCCGCCTCGACCTTCCTGTGGGCCGCGACCGGCGCGCGCCTGCCCGTGGTGGTGCTCGGCTGCATCTGGGGCCTGATGGTGCTCCCCTTCGCGGGCACGAGCCCCGGCGGGGGAGTGCTGATGCCCGCCGTCATCGCGCAGAAGGCGCAGATCTCCGGCTGGATCGTGCAGGGCATCGGCATCGTCGTGCCCTTCGTGTTCCTGGGCATCCAGCACCTCGCCTCGAGGCGGACCCGCCCGACGGGCGGGTCGGCGGGCTCCGTCGGCCGACGGGTCTGAGCGGGCGTGGAGGCCCCCGGCCCTCGCCGTTCCGCCGTGCCCCGCGGGGCACGGCGCCCCGACTGGGCGACGATCCCCAACGCGGTCACCCTGCTGCGCTTCCTGCTGCTGGTGCCCGTGTGCGTGCTGCTGGTGGACGGCGGTCCCGACCCGCTCGCCGTGATCCTGCTGCTCGTCTGGGCGCTCACGGACTGGGTCGACGGACTGCTGGCCCGCGCCCTGCACCAGACCAGCCGCATCGGCGCGATCATCGATCCGATCGCCGACCGGCTGGGCCTGGTGGGCGTGGTGCTCTCGCTCGCCCTCGCCGGGGTCCTCTCGTGGATCCCTCTGGGCGTGATCGCCCTCGTGGACATCGTGCTGCTCGCGCTCGCCGGCCGCACCGCCGCCGGGGGCGCGCTGCCCGTCTCGCGGGTCGGGAAGGCGCGCACCGCGGTGCTGATGTCGGCCGTGTTCCTGCTGGCCGCCGCGGCCGCGTGGCTGCCCGCGGCGATCCCGGCGCTGCGCGTGCTCGTGTGGATCGGCGTGCTGCTGCACGTGATCGCCGGCGTCGGCTACCTGCTCAGCGCCCTGCGCCACCGCGGCGGCGGGGAGGATCGGGCACCGGCCTGGCGGCGGTGACCAGACCCCGCACCACCCGGTCGCTGCCGCGCTTGGTCGCGATCGTGACCGTGTCCTCGTCGGCGTCCTCGACGACGCCCAGTGCATCGGTCATCCCCTCGCCGTGCGGCGACGCGCTGCGGTCGATCGCATAGCGCACCACCACGCGCGTCCCCACCTGCAGGAAGGGCGCCCAGCCCGGACGAGGACGCCGAGCAGGATCCGGGGACGCACCGCGGTCGACAGCGGGATGGTCGCCGGGCGTCGCGCCGGGTGGGGGATCCGGGGAGTGCTCCTGGGCCATGGCTCCAGGCTACCGGCGGGAGCCGCCGCGATGTCGACCTCGTCACCTGCGCGCCGGAGGGCGGGCTGTGCGCCGCGGAGGCACGGGCGACGGTGACATGATGGGGACGGCTCCCTCGCCCCGGGAGCCCGAGAACATCCTGGGACCATCGCGTCGGCCCGCTCCGGCGCCGCACCCGCCCCGGCCGCGGCCGGGAGCGAGTACAGCCCCGGCCGTCGCCCGGTCCCTGCCCTGGAAGGATCGCTGCATGACGTACGTCATCGCCCTGCCCTGCGTGGACGTGAAGGACAGGGCATGCGTGGACGAATGCCCCGTGGACTGCATCTACGAGGGCACCAGGTCGCTGTACATCCAGCCCGACGAATGCGTGGACTGCGGCGCCTGCGAGCCCGTGTGCCCGGTCGAGGCGATCTTCTACGAGGACGACCTCCCGGACGAGTGGGCCGACTACTACAAGGCCAACGTCGAGTTCTTCGACGAGCTCGGCGCCCCCGGCGGCGCTGCGAAGATGGGCGTCATCGACAAGGACCATCCGCTCATCGAAGCGCTCCCGCCGAACCCGAACGACGCGTGACGCGGCCCCTGCGCTGAGCGACCCGGGACGCAGTCCGGAAAGAAGGATCTGATGGTGCAGCACCGTCCGTCGGCCCCGCGCGAGCCCCTGGCCGCGCGCCTGCCCGCCTTCCCCTGGGACTCCCTCGAGGAGGCCAAGCGCGTGGCGAGCGCCCACCAGGGCGGACTCGTCGATCTGTCCGTCGGCACGCCCGTCGACCCGACCCCCGCACGCGTGCAGCAGGCGCTGTGCGAGGCGTCGGACGCCCACGGGTACCCGACCACCATCGGCACCCTTGCGCTGCGCGATGCGCTCGTGGACTTCGTGGTGAGGCGCCGCGGAGCCGGCGCCGGAGACGGGTCCGACGGTGCGGCCGGCATCGGCCACGAGCACGTGCTGCCGACCGTCGGCTCCAAGGAGCTCGTCGCCCACCTGCCCTTCCAGCTCGGCATCGGTGCGGACGGCGCCGTCGCCTTCCCCCACATCGCCTACCCGACCTACGACATGGGGGCGCGCTTCGTGGGCGCCCGCAGCGTGCCCGTCGACATGGAGCGCCTGGCCGCCGAGGGCGACGCCGCGATCGCGGCCGAGGACCTCGAGCGGATCGGCCTGCTGTGGCTGAACTCCCCGGGGAACCCCACCGGAGAGGTCCTGGACGTCGAGCAGCTGCGCAGCATCGTCTCCTGGGCGCGGGAGCGGGGCGTCATCGTCGCCTCCGACGAGTGCTACGCCCTGCTGCCCTGGGACGTCGAGGAGGTGCCCTCGATCCTGGACCCGCGCGTGCACGGCGGCGACCTCGCCGGACTGCTCTGCGTGTACTCGCTCTCGAAGCAGTCGAACCTCGCGGGCTACCGGGCGGCGTTCGTCGCCGGCGACCCGGAGCTCGTGGGCGAGCTCACCGCCATCCGCAAGCAGGCCGGGATGATGCTGCCCACCCCCGTGCAGATCGCCATGACGACCGCGCTCGCCGACGACGACGCCGTGCGCGCCCAGCACGGCGTCTACCGTGCCCGCCGCACCGCGCTCCGCGAGGCCGTCGAGCGCTTCGGCGGCGAGATCCACGGGTCGCGCGCGGGGCTGTACCTCTGGACCGCCTTCGGCGAGGACTCCATGGCCAGCGTCCACGAACTCGCGAAGCTGGGAATCCTCTGCGCCCCCGGAATGTTCTATGGTGAGGCGGGGGAGCGCTTCGTCCGCATCGCACTGACGGCGAGCGACGAACGGATCTCCGCAGCGGTCGAGCGGCTCACCCGCCGCTGACCCGCCACCGGGACCCGCGGGCCAAGTCGGCCCCGGCCCGGACCCGCACCCGACCGCACCGGTCCCCGGACCGGACCAACCCCCGGGACGCGCCCCGCGTCCCCCGCACGACCATCGGGACGCGTCACGTGTCCCGCCGCACGCCCCAGGGTCGCCCGTCGGCCCCCACCGACGCCGATGCACAACGGAGAGCACATGAACAACGCGACGCCGACCGCCCGCCTCACCCACCGCGACCAGGATCTGGACCTTCCCTTCGTCGAGGCCGTCGAGGGCAACAGCGGCATCAGCATCGCCCCTCTGCGCAAGCAGACCGGCGACGTCACCTACGACCCGGGCTTCATGAACACGGCGAACACGAAGTCGTCGATCACCTACATCGACGGCGACGAGGGCATCCTGCGCTACCGCGGCTACCCGATCGAGCAGCTCGCCGAGCACTCCAGCTACCTCGAGGTCGCGTACCTGCTCATCAACGGCGAGCTGCCCACCCAGGGACAGCTCGAGAACTTCGTGTCCTCCGTCGAGCGGCGCACCCTGCTCGACGAGCGCTTCAAGAGCCTGTTCGACGGCTTCCCCCGCGACGCCCATCCGATGGCTGTCATGCAGGCCGGCGTCTCCGCGCTCTCGACCTTCTACCAGGACTCCCTCGATCCGTTCGACGAGGACCAGGTGCGTCTGAGCAGCTACCGCCTGCTCGCCAAGGTCCCCACGATGGCGGCCTACGCCTACCGCGTCAGCAAGGGCCACGCGCTGCTGTACCCGGACAACCAGCTCTCCCTCATCGAGAACTTCCTGCGCCTGACCTTCGGGTTCCCCGTCGAGAAGTACATCGCCGACCCGGTCGTGGTGCGCGCGCTCGAGCAGCTGCTCATCCTGCACGCCGACCACGAGCAGAACTGCTCGGCCTCCGCCGTGCGACTCGTCGGCTCTGCGCAGGCCAACCTCTTCACGTCGATCTCCGCCGGCATCGGCGCCCTCTCCGGTCCCGCCCACGGCGGCGCGAACGCGGCCGTGATGGAGATGCTCGACGAGATCAGCGAGCGCGGCATGGATCCCAAGGACTTCATGGAGCGCGTGAAGAACAAGGAGGACGGCATCCGCCTGATGGGCTTCGGGCACCGGGTCTACAAGAACTACGACCCGCGCGCGAAGTTCGTCAAGAAGATCGCCGACGACGTCCTGGAGCGCCTGGGCATCCACGACGAGCGCCTCGACCTCGCCATGCAGCTCGAGGAGATCGCGCTGAAGGACGACTACTTCGTGGAGCGCAAGCTCTACCCGAACGTCGACTTCTACACCGGCATCATCTACAAGGCGATGGGCTTCCCCACGCAGATGTTCACGGTGCTCTTCGCGATCGGCCGCATGCCCGGCTGGATCGCGCAGTGGAACGAGATGATCCACGACCCGGAGACGAAGATCGGCCGCCCCCGCCAGATCTACACCGGCTCCGAGCTGCGCGAGTACGCCCCGATGCCCGAGCGCACCGGCACCACCGAGATCCGCCTCGAGCAGCTCCAGGCGGAGCTCGAGGCCGAGCGCCGCGCCCAGCAGGAGCGCATCGCCCAGGAGCGCCGCCAGGACCACTGAGCGGGCCGGGGCCTCGCGGTCGGCCGCGGGGTGTGGGCACCTGAGCTGGGGTCGTGGCACCTCGACGGGGCTGATGTCCCGTTGCCCGAGACGGCTGCACTGACCCTTGCCGCGGCGCTGACGTGTCGCGCAGCGGCATATAGCGGACGCCTCTGCCATATATGGCAGAGGCGTCCGCTATATGCCGCTCCGTGACATCGAAGGCCGTCGGCGGTGCGAGGAGCCTCGGCTCGGCTGGGGACCTGAGCCGGGCCCAGGCCTGAGCCGGTCCTAGACCTGCGCCGGGCTTCCAGACCGCCCGTCGGCGAACTCGTCCCTCACCTGGGCGGCGCGGTTGGAGATGATCGCCCGGACCCCGAGGGCGGCCAGGTCCTGGGCGCGCGCAGGGTCGTCGACCGTCCAGCACGAGACCTCCATGCCCAGGAAGCGCGCGTCGGCCGCGCTGCGGGCCGTGACCCGACGATGCTCGGGATTCCAGAAGCGCGGACGCAGGCTGTCGACGAGATCCTGTGAGGGCATACCGTCCTGCTTCCACGTCATCCAGATCTCCGCATCGGCATCGGCATCGCGGATGATGCGCAGGGCCGTGAGGTCGCCGCACCACGCGGGCGGCGGGATCCGAGGGGCAGCGCGGCGCGCATCGGCGACGGCCGCGGCGCTCGCGGCGGCGGGTGACGCGTCGGGCATGTCGATGAGAAGTCGGGCGGGAACCGCGACCCGCAGCGCCTCGACGAGAGTGGGGATCTGCGGCGCGAGGTCGGCCAGCTCCCCATGCGAGATGTCCGCGATCGGGCGTGGATCACCCCAGAGCCGTTCGAGCGTCGGGTCGTGAAGCAGCACGGGGACGCCGTCGGCCGTCAGCCGCACGTCGATCTCGACCGTGCGGGCGCCCGAGGCCGTGGCCCGCGTGATCGCCTCGCGCGTGTTCTCGATCGCGCCGACGGGATCGCCGCGATGGGCGACGATCTCCGGTGCCGGTGCCGGTGCCGGTGCCGGTGCCGGTGAGGGGGAGGATGTGGGGGCGGGGTCGCTGTCCAGGGCCTCGGTGCCGGCGTCGATGTCCATGGCCCTCTCCTGTCTCCGTGGCTGCCCGCGGAGGTCACTCCGGGGCGCGGGCTGCGGGGACCTGTTCCCCCGCGTACGTCCCGAAGGACCACATGTTGCCCTCGGGGTCCCGTACCGCGAACTCGCGGCTGCCGTACGGGGTGTCGGCGAGGGGCGTGATGACCTGCGCGTCCTTGGCGACCACGCGCTCGTACAGCGTATCGATGTCGTCCGCGACCACGTAGAGGCCTGCTCCGCCGGGTTCCGGGGACCACTCGGCGCCCTCCTGGGCGTCGCCGAGCATCACGCCGCCGCGGCCGTCGGGTCGGCGCAGCTCCGCGTGGGCGACGCGCCCGCCGTCGTCGTAGCGGGCCGTGAGGACGAAGCCGAGCACGTCCTGCAGGTAGTCGATCAGCGCGGCGGCGTCCCGGGCGTGGAACGTCGCGAAGAGCGTCGGCCCGGAGGAG
The DNA here is from genome assembly GCF_023373525.1 of Brachybacterium kimchii. Classification (NCBI taxonomy): domain Bacteria; kingdom Bacillati; phylum Actinomycetota; class Actinomycetes; order Micrococcales; family Dermabacteraceae; genus Brachybacterium; species Brachybacterium kimchii. Next base: position 1,683,913 of record NZ_CP097218.1, on the reverse strand, counting down.
CCCGTGGGGGAGTCTTCGGTGAGGTCGGAGGCGGTCGGCGTGGTCGGGGTAGTGTGCGGGGGTGTCCGTGCGTCATCCATGCAGGCGATCCTCCGCCGCGCCGTGGCCGCCGTCTTGAATGTTCCGGAACTCCTCGCGGATCCACTCGCCCGGCGCGAGCCCCGAAAAACGGCTGAACTCGCGGGTCAGGTGGGGTTGGTCGGCGTACCCGCAGTCCGCGGCGATCGACGCCAGATCGGCACGGCCCGTGGCGCGCACGGAGCGGGCGGCCGCGGCCACCGCACGCTCGAAGCGCATGAGGCCGGCGACCTGCTTGGGGGAGCGGCCGAGCTCGTGCTGGAAGAGGGCCCCGAGTCGTCGGGTGCCCAGGCCGACGTCCTCCGCGATGTCGTCGACGCGGGCGCGTCCGCCGCTGCGCTCGAGCAGCCACCAGGCGCGCAGCAGTTCGGGCCGCAGACGGCCGCCCCGGGAGCCGGGGTCCTGCTGCCCGAGCCTCCGCCGGAGCCCGGCGGAGACCAGTGCGAATCTGTCCTCCCAGCCATTCGCCTCGCGTGCCCGCTCCTGCAGGTCGACGGCCCAGCGGCCCAGCACGCCGGCGGCGTCGAACTCCTCGACCGGGAGGCCGGCGGCGGGCGCGCCGAGGAGGGCACGGGCCGCGAGGGGATGGACGGACATCTGGATGCCGGCCTGCGATGGCCGCTGCTGCACGAGGCTCGATGTCATGTGGAGGCCGCCGATGACCACGGGCGCCGGCTGCGCGCGGCGCAGACCCTCCGGGCCGGCGGTCCCGGACGTTGCCTCCACGCCCTCGTCGAGGGCGAGGATGAAGGTCAGGCGGGAGGCGGGGAGTCCGCGATGGATCACCGCGGGGACGTCGAGGGCGCGATAGCCGACCATCGCGTCGATGCCCGGCGGCCTGCCCGTGCGGGCGTTCGCGAAATCCCATGCCGGACCGTCCGCCGTGCGGCCTTCCGACGTTCCGACCTGCGGCGTCGTGTCCGGAGGTGCTGGACCCTGCGCTGCTCGCGCGTTCCCGCTCATGCTCCCGAGGCTAGTCACCCTTCGGCGACGAGCACCACCGCGCGGTGCTGGTCACCCTCCGGCGACGAGCACCACCACGCGGTCCGCGGCGCCGCCGTCGACGCTCGGCCACGTGCCGGACTCCTGGTCGTGGGACTCGCGCTGCCAGGCGCGCCCCTGATAGGAGACCTGGACGACGCCGTCATCGGCCGCCCGGGCGACGGCCCAGTTCGCGACCGCCCACCCCAGGGCCGTGTCGCCGTGCGTGTCGATGGCCAGGGCGGTCGCACTGGAGCCGTCGGGCCGGTCCTTCGCGACGGATGACGCGGAGGCCAGCGAGCTCGAGATCGTCCCGGCCTTCGTGCGCCGCGGGAACTGCTCCTTCAGGGCGTCCTGCACGCTCTGGGGCGAGGCGGCGGAGTCGGGTGCAGCGATGTCGCACACGAGGTTCGCACCGGACTGCCCGGTGAGGGCGGAGGCGAAGATCCGGCCCTCGGTCTCGTGGTCACCGTAGGCCTCGGGATAGCCCGAGCGCTGCACCTTCTGGGCGGCGTCGTTCACGCTCATCGTGGCGTAGTCGAGCTTCACGAGGGAGTCGTAGAAGGCGTTGGTCGCATGGACCGGATCCATGATCTGCGCCTGGTCGCCCCAGCCCTGGGAGGGGCGCTGCTGGAACAGGCCCTGGGAGTCGCGGTCGCCGTGCTCGATGTTCTGCAGCTTCGATTCCTGGTACGCGGTGGCGAGCGCGATCGACGCCGCGCGCGGGGGCAGACCCCGGTCCACGGCGACGGCGCTGATCAGCGCCGCGTTCGCGGTGCGCTCGGTCGTGTACTCGTGCGTCGTCCCGAGGCCCGCCGCCGTGCACTGCCCGCTGCGCTGGACGGACGCGAAGCGGGTCAGTGCGAAGAACGTCCCGGCGACGACGAAGCCCAGCACCAGCAGCATCACGAGGGGCACCGTGAGGTGCCGCATGCGCGAGCGGCCGGAGCGGGAGCGTCGGGAGCGGGCCATGGGCGGTGGTCTCGGCGGTGCGGGTCTCGGCGGGGCGTCGGACGGAGGCGTCGCGGGGTCAGTTCGCGTGCAGCGCGGCGTTGAGCTCGACGGTGCGGCCCTCGCGGGCCACGACCTCGACGGCGCCGGTCACGGAGTTGCGGCGGAACAGCAGGTTGTCCATGCCGGAGAGCTCGCGCGCCTTGACGACGGTGCCGTCCTCGACGCCGCGCGGGTCGACGACGCTGACCTTCGTGCCGGCCGTGACGTACAGTCCGGCCTCGACCACGCAGTCGTCGCCGAGCGCGATCCCGATGCCGGACTCGGCGCCCAGCAGCGAGCGGCTGCCGATGCGCACGCGCTCGGTGCCGCCGCCGGAGAGGGTGCCCATGGTGGAGGCGCCGCCGCCCACGTCGGACCCGTCGCCGACGACGACGCCCTGGGAGATGCGGCCCTCGACCATGGAGTGGCCGAGCGTGCCGGCGTTGAAGTTCACGAATCCCTCGTGCATGACGGTGGTGCCGTCGGCGAGGTGGGCGCCGAGGCGGACGCGATCGGCGTCGCCGATGCGCACACCGGAGGGCAGCACGTAGTCGACCATGCGCGGGAACTTGTCGACGCTGAACACGGTGGGGGTGCGGCCGGCGGCGATGAGACGCAGGCGGGTCTCCTCGAAGCCGGGGACCGCGCAGGGACCCTCGGAGGTCCACACGACGTTGGTGAGCTGGCCGAACAGGCCTTCGAGGCTCTGCACATTGGGCTCGAGCAGACGGTGGGAGAGCAGGTGCAGGCGCAGGTAGGCGTCGGCGGTGTCGGCCGGAGCGGCGGCGAGCTCGATCGCGCGGGAGACGACCTCCTGGCGGGTGCCGCGCACCTCGTCCTCGCGGGCGGCGGCGCCGAGCTGCGCGTGCAGCGGCTGGGACTCGAGGTCCGCGGGAGCCTCGCCGAGCTGCGGGGCCGGGTACCAGGTGTCCAGGGTCGAGCCGTCGGCGGCGAGAGTGGCGAGGCCGATGCCCCAGGCGTGCGTCGGCGTGGTCGTGTCGGCGGAGTTCGCGGGGGTGCTCATGCGAAGGATTCTACGGAGCGCGCCGGGCGCTTCCTATCCCCCTGCGGTGTGGGAATCCTCCTGCCCGCCGGCCGTGCCCTCCTCGGGCCCGGGACGACGAGGAGTCAGCGCCTCGTCGTCCCGTCGGCCCGAGCCCTCAGCTTCGTGCGTTGGCGTTGCGCAGGAACAGCGCAGCGATCACGGCGACGCCCATGATCGCCGCCGGCAGGAACAGGCTCTCGCCCATCGCATGCGCGTACGGAGCGTGCAGCATGTCCGGCAGCACGCCGCCGGAGGATGCGCCGGCCTCGCCGCCCGCGGCGGCGTGGTCGCTCGCCCCGCCGCCCGCGCCGGAGCCGCCGCCCAGGCCGGCGTCGGCGAACTCGGAGGTGATGCGCGAGGCCATCACGGCGGCGATCGCCGCGGAGCCGATCACGGCGCCGAGCTGGCGCATCGCGTTGTAGACGCCCGAGCCGGCGCCCGCCTGCGCGCGGGAGAGGCCGTAGGTCGCGGAGATCGACAGCGGCGCCCACATGCCCGCGTTGCCCAGGCCCATCACGGCGCCCGGGATCAGCAGCCAGTACCAGGCGGCGTCGTTCATGACGAGCACGCCCATCACCGCGATGCCCAGGCCGAACAGGGCCAGGCCCGCGACGGCCAGCAGCCGCGTGTTCCAGCGGTGCAGGTTCTTGCCGACGACGGGGGAGAGGCCCCCGCCGATGATCGCCATCGGTGCGAGCAGGAGGGCGGACTGGGTGGGGGAGAAGCCCTTGACGTTCTGCGTCCACAGCACGATGGGCAGCGCGAAGGTGACGATCGCGGCGCCGACCCCGGCGATCGCGAGGTTGGCGACGGCGAAGTTCCGGTCGCGGAACAGACCGAGCGGCAGCAGCGGCTCGCCGCCCTTCTGCTTCGCCTGCCAGAGCACGAACAGCACCAGCACCACGACGCCCGCGCCGATCAGCAGCGGGACGGAGATGATGCCGGAGATGGTGCCCCAGTCGTAGGTGGACCCCTCCTGGATGCCGAACACGACCAGGAACATGCCGACCGCGGAGAGCAGGACGCCGGGCAGGTCGAAACGGTGCGCGTGGGACTCGAGGTTCGGCACCAGGCGCATGGCCAGGACGAAGCCGACGACGCCCACGGGCACGTTGACGAAGAAGATCCACTCCCAGCCGAGGCCGTCGACCAGGACGCCGCCGAGGATCGGGCCGACGAGGTTCGCGACGCCCGCGGTCGCGCCCCACAGCGCCATGGCCGGGCCGCGCTGCTGCGGCGGGAACATGCGGGTGATGACGGTCATCGTCTGCGGGGTCATCAGGGCCGCGCCGAGTCCCTGGACCACGCGCGCGAGGATCAGCATCTCGATCGTGCCGGACAGCCCGCACCACAGGCTCGCGAGCGTGAAGACGACGAGCCCGGCGAGGTACACGCGCTTGGGGCCCAGGCGGTCGCCGAGACGGCCGGTGACCAGCAGCGGCACGGCGTAGGCGAGCAGGTAGGCGCTGGTCACCCAGATGACCTTGGTGATGTCGGCGTCGAGCTCGTCCTGGATCCGCGGCGTCGCGATCGAGACGATCGTGCCGTCCACCAGCAGCATGAAGAAGCCGATGATCATCGACCACAGCGCGGGCCACGGCCTGAGCTCGGAGGTCTGCGTCGGCGCCGGGGCGGCACCGCGGGGGTCGGTGGTGCGGGGCTCCGCGGGCATGGGGTCCTCCTGGGACTTCGAGGGAGAGGAGCGCCCGTCGGCCGACGGTCCCTGCGGGACCGGACCTGAGAGGGGAGCCTGGCATCGCGCCGGAGCGCTCCGGAAGTGTAGGACTCCGTGCGCCCGCGGGCGTGCTCGCGCGGTCCAACGTCACAGTCGCCCCGGAGGGTCCCGTTCCCGCGCCGCGGCCGACGACCCCGATACTGGGATCCATGACCGTCGCTCCCGATCCCACGCCGAGCACCCGCCCCGCGGCTCCCGCGCCGGGCGAGGGCGTGCGCCGTGAGATCCCGGGCGAGCGCGCGCGCCGCGAGGTCCTGCCGGGCGGCCCCGGGCGCGCCGAGGACGCAGGAGCCGGTGCGGTGCGCCGCGAGGTCGCCGTGATCGGGGCCGGCCCACGCGGCACGGCGATCATCGAGCGCCTGGTCGCGGCCTCGCAGAGGGGAGACTGGCAGGGCCTCCTCGAGGTGCACCTCGTGGACCCGTGCGCCGGCCTCGGCGGCAATGTCTGGCGGAGCGACCAGGGCGAGGTCCTGCTCATGAACACCGCGACCTGCCAGACCACCATGTACCCCGACGAGTCGTGCCGGCCCGAGCTGCCCGTCCCGCACACGGAGACCCTCGCCGACTTCCTCGCCGCCGAAGGGCTGGGACCGGCCGACATCGCCTCCCGCGCCGCCCACGGCCGCTACCTCGCCGCTGTGCTCGAGCGCGCCGTCGCCGACGCGGACCCCGCGCGTCTGCGGATCCGCGTGCACCGGACCAGCGCCCTGGACGTCTCGGGCGAGCCCGGCGCCCCGCAGCGGGTCGCGCTCGAGGACGGCACCGAGCTGAGCGTCGACGCCGTCGCCCTCGCCCTCGGACACCTCGCGACGGCCCCCGGGCCGCGCTCCCAGGTGATGGAGCACGCCGCTGCGCGCCACGGGCTCGTGCACGCGGCTCCCGCGAACCCCCTCCAGGTGGACTTCACCGGACTGCTGGGCCGCGAGCGCGTGGCCGTGCAGGGCATGGGACTGAACTTCTACGATGCGATCGGCATGCTCACCGACGTTGCCGGCGGGAGGTTCGCGCCCGATGCGCACGCCCCCTCGGGGCTGCGCTACCTCCCCGGTGGCGGGGAGCCCCAGCTGGTCGTCGGCTCGCGCTCCGGCATGGTCTACCGGCCCAAGCCCGATCTGCGGCCCTACCTCCCCGAGCCCCACGAGCCGCGGATCCTCACCCGCGAGCGCGTGCTCGAGCTGTCCGTGCGGCCCGACGGCCTGGACCACGAGGCCGACGTGATGCCGCTGATCCTCGCCGAGCTGCAGCGGGCCCTCGCGGTCTCCGGCTTCCGCGCGCTCGCCGAGGAGTCGGCGATCCTGCGGATCCTCTTCCCCTTCGGGCGGCGCGGCGGCCCGATCCGGGATGCCCATGAGCGCACGCTCGAGGTGTTCCGCCGCAGCCTGCGCGAGGCCGCCGAGCCGGACCCCGCCTGGCTGCTGGTCTTCCGCGTGCTCGTCGCGTGCCGCATCCAGGTCAACCAGCTCATCGACCTCGGCGCCTACACCACGCAGTCCGTGGCCCGTGACATCGACGGCCACCTGCGCAACGCCTTCGCGTCCTGGGCCTCCGGGCCGCCGGTGCTGCGCGTGCGCCAGATGCTCGCCCTCGAGGAGGCCGGGCTCGTGCGCTTCACGGGTCCGGGGATGCGCGTGGACGTGGACGAGGAGGCGGGCAGCTTCGTCGTCACCGCGGGCGAGGACTGCCGCTACGCGTGCGACGGGGTGCTCGAGGCGCATCTGCCGGGCGTCGAGCTCAACGCCTTCACCTCCCCGCTGCTGCGGGCGTGGCGCGAGCGCGGAGAGGCCCGCCAGGACTCGTGGGCCTCGCGGGGCACCGGCCGGCGCGTGCCGACGGGCTCGATCGCGGTCGACGGCCTCTACGCCCCGATCGGCAAGGACGGGCGGGTCCACGAGCGGCGCCTGCTCGTCGGCGTCCCGGTCTCCACCGCCCAGCCCGGGTCCGCGATCACCGCGGAGCCCGGCACCGCTCCGCAGCTCCTGCACCACGCCGAGGTCGTCGCGCGACGCCTCGCGGCCTGGGGCGGCGTGCTGCCCGCGTGACACGATAGGGCGCATGACCTCGTCCTCCAGCTCCGCCCCCGCCGGCTCCGCGCCGTCCCTCGACCCCCGCGCCGACATCGTCGAGCTCACCGCCGCGATCGTGGACATCGAGTCCGTCTCCGGGAACGAGAAGGCGCTCGCCGATGCCGTCGAGCAGGCGCTGCGCACCCATGCCCGGCACCTCACGGTCCTCCGGGACGGCGACACCGTCATCGCCCGCACGGACCTCGGGCGCGAGGAGCGCGTGGTCCTCGCGGGTCACCTCGACACGGTGCCGGTCGCGGACAACCTGCCCTCGTCGCGGCGCGTGCGCGAGGGCCGCGAGGAGCTCGTGGGCCGCGGCAGCTGCGACATGAAGGGCGGCGTCGCGATGCTGCTCGCGGTCGCGGTCGAGGCGACCGAGCCCGCGCGGGACCTCACCTTCCTCTTCTACGACCACGAGGAGGTCGCCGCGGCCGACAACTCCCTGACCCGCATCGCCCGCACCCACCCCGAGCACCTGCGCGGCGACTTCGCGATCCTCGGCGAGCCCACCTCCGCGGGCGTCGAGGGCGGCTGCAAGGGCACCATGAAGCTCGAGGTCACCGCGCACGGGACCGCAGCGCACTCGGCCCGCGACTGGGTCGGCGACAACGCCATCCATCACCTCGCCCCGGTCCTGCAGCGGCTGGACGCCTACGAGGCCCGCCGCGCCGTCATCGACGGCCTCGAGTACCGCGAGTGCCTGAACGCGGTCGCCATCGGCGGCGGCATCGCCGGCAACGTCATCCCCGATCGCGCCTCCCTCACCCTGAACTACCGCTTCGCGCCCGACACCAGCCCCGCGCAGGCCGAGGCGCACGTGCGCGAGCTCCTCGAGGGGTGCGACGTGGACATCGTCGTCACCGACAGCGCCGCCGGCGCCCTGCCGGGCCTGGACACCCCCGCCGCCCGCGAGTTCCTCGCGGCGCTCGGCGACGGCGTGGGCGTCGCGGCCAAGCAGGGGTGGACCGACGTCGCCCGCTTCGCCGAGCTCGGCACCCCCGCCGTGAACTTCGGCCCCGGCGACCCCCTCCTCGCCCACACCGACGACGAGCACGTGCCCTTCGAGGACCTCCGCGCCGCGCTCGACGGGCTGCGCCGCTGGCTCGAGCCGTCGGCCCGATGACCAGCCCGAGCGCGCGGGTGCCCGGCGAGTCCGCGGAGCCGGCAGGCGGCGCGCCCGCTCTCCGCCGCAGCATCGGCTTCGGCCAGCTGCTCGCCTACGGCCTGGTCTTCATCGGCCCCGCCGCGGCCGTCGGCGTATGGGGGACGCTGGACGCGAAGTCCGGCGGCGTGGTGCCCGTCGTCTACCTCGTCGCGACCCTGGTGATGGCACTGACCGCCTCGAGCTACGCGCTCATGTCCCGCGCCGTCCCGCGCGCCGGCAGCGTCTTCGCCTACGCGAGCGAGGGCATCGGCCGCAGAGCAGGCCACATGGGCGGCTGGATGATGCTGCTGGACTACGTGCTGATCCCCTCGGTCGCCTACCTCTTCAGCGGCATCGCCCTGCACTCGCTGTTCCCGCAGATCCCCGTGTGGGCGTTCGTGGTGGTCGCCGTCGTGCTCACCACCGGCCTCAACCTCACCGGGGTGGGTGTGACCTCGAAGGTCTCCGCCGTCGTCGTCCTCGTCGAGGTGCTCGTGCTGGCGGCGGTCGTGATCGCCGGGATCGCGGTCCTCGCGTCCGACGGGCCGGTGCGCGGCTGGCTCGATCCGATCACGGGAGGCGGCGCCGGCCTTCACCCCCGACTCGTGCTCGGCGCGGTCTCCGTCGCCGTCCTGTCCTACCTGGGCTTCGACGCGCTCGCGACCTTCGCCGAGGAGACCCGCGGGGGCTCCGCCGCGATCGCCCGGGCGACGCTCGTGTGTCTCGCGGTCGCCGGCGTGCTCTTCATCGTCCAGACCTACATCGGCGCGCTGCTCTCCCCGCAGACCACCGCCCAGCTGCAGGCCGACCCGTCCCTGCAGGGCGATGCCTACTACGCGATGGTCGACTCCTCGATCAGCCCGCTCCTGCACGGCCTGCTCGCCCTGGCCAAGGGCGTGGGCGCGATGTTCAGCGCGCTCGTGGGCCAGGCCGCGGCGAGCCGCGTGATCATGGACATGGCCCGCTCCGGGTCGCTGCCCGGTGGTCTGGCGAAGGTGTCCGCCCGCTCCGGCGCGCCGGTGGCGGGCGTGCTCGCGGCCGCCGCCGGGAACGTCGCCGTCGCCCTGTGGGCGGCGCTGCGCCCCGACGGGCTCGACGTGGTCTCCTCCGCGGTCGACGTCGGCGCGATCACCGGCTTCGTGCTCGTCCACGCCTCCGTGATCGGCTACTTCGTGATGCGCCGGCGCGGGGGACCGGTGCGCCCGCTCCCGCATCTGGTGATCCCGATCCTGGGCGCCGTATCGCTGCTCGCGGTGCTCGTCTCCTCGAGCCCGCTCGCGCTCGCCGTGGGCGCCGTCTGGGCAGTGCTCGGACTGATCGTCCTCATCGTGCGCGGCCCCCGCGCCGCCTCCGCCTGACCCCGGGCGGCCCGCACCTGCGGCCGGGGAGCGCCCCTTCGATGTTGCTGGGTGAGACTTCGGCGCGTATATGGCGTCGAGGTCTCACCCAGCGACATCGGCCGTGCCCAATACCCGTCCCGTCGGGCCGCTGGAGGCGCGGTCGCCGCGCTCCTCGTCGGCCCCGCCGACACACCCCGGAGCCTCCCCGCTCGGTCCGAGCGCCGCCGTAGTGTGGACGCGCCGGGGGCGGCTGCGCCGCATCGGGGCCCGGTGCATCGACGAAGGGGGATCAGAGATGGCACGAGCGACGCGCGCACCGCATGCGGCACCCAGTCGGCGCACGGTGAGCACGGCACTCGCCACCACGGCGCTCGGGGGCACGGTCCTCACGGCGGCCGGATGCACGCAGGGCGGCCCGGGCGGGGGCAAGGGAGGCGGCGCGGCGTCCAAGAAGCCGACTGCCGAGGAGATCCGCGCCCAGAAGGTCTCCCAGGCGCAGCGCCAGCTCGCCCAGCACGACCCGGACGCCGCCGAGAAGACCCTGAAGGGCCAGGACGGCGACGAGGTCGACTCTCTGCGCACGAAGATCTCCTCCGCGCGCGAGGCCCTCGTGGAGTGGCCGAACGACCTGCAGGTCTCCCACCTGTTCTTCCACACGCTCATCGTCGATCCCGAGCGCGCCTTCGACGGCGACGAGGACGCCCAGGGCTACGACGACTACATGTGCACGATCGACGAGTTCACGAAGATCATGCAGGACGTCTACGACGACGGGTACGTGCTGGTCAGCCCGCACGACATCTGCGAGAAGCAGGACGACGGCACGATGAAGCCCCTGCCGATCCGCCTGCCCAAGGACCGCAAGCCCATGGTGCTCTCGCAGGACGACGTCTGCTACTACGAGTACATGGAGGGCGACGGGTTCGCCGCGGACCTCCATCCGAACGCCGACGGCCGCGTGGTCAACTCGTACACCGACGCCGACGGGAAGACGTCCGAGGGCTCCTACGACATGGTCCCCCTCGTCGACGACTTCCTCGAGGACCACCCCGACTTCTCGTACCACGGTCACAAGGGCGTGCTCGCCCTCACCGGCTACAACGGCATCCTCGGCTACCGCAGCTCGAAGCGCGAGTACGGGGACCACCCCGAGAAGCTCAAGACCGCCCAGGAGAAGGCGAAGAAGACCGCCGCCGCCCTCAAGGACACCGGCTGGGAGATCGCGAGCCACAGCTGGGGGCACCTCGACATCAAGAAGTCCTCGCTCGCGCACCTCACCCGGGACTTCGACCGCTGGGACGCTGAGGTCAAGCCGCTCACGGGCGAGACCGACCTGCTGATCCTCCCCTTCGGCGCCGATCTCAGCGGCGTCCCGCCCTACGACACCCAGGACCCGAAGTACCAGGCCGTGCGCGACCACGGCTTCGACTACATCTTCCTCGTGGACGGCACCGCCGAGTACTGGGCGCAGATGCAGGACGGCTACCTCCGCCAGGCCCGCATGAACGTCGACGGCATCCGCCTGCGCGCGAACGCCGCGGGCGAGGAGACCAGCCTCGAGCCGTTCTTCGACTCCTCCTCGGTGATCGACCACTCCCGCCCCGGGCTCTGAGGCGCCGGGGCCGATCGCCGTGCACGGACGCTACGCTCGCCTCATGACCGCCCAGAACACCGACAGGCACCGCAAGGGACCCATCACGCTGCGCGGGTCGCAGCGGCCCACCACCACGACCGACCAGCACCTCCTCGAGGAGGAGGGGCCGGGGGAGTGGGTCCACTCGGACCCGTGGCGGGTGATGCGGATCCAGGCGGAGTTCGTCGAGGGGTTCGGTGCGCTCGCCGAGCTCGGTCCCGCCATCTCGATCTTCGGCTCGGCGCGCATCGCCCCGGACCACCCGGACTACGCGAAGGCCGAGCAGATCGCCCGCGGGGTCGTCGACCTCGGGTACGCCGTCATCACGGGCGGCGGCCCGGGGATCATGGAGGCCGGCAACAAGGGCGCCAAGGAGTGCGGCGGCGTCTCGGTGGGACTGGGCATCGAGCTGCCCTTCGAACAGGGGATGAACGAGTATGTCGACCTGGGTGTCGACTTCCGGTACTTCTTCGCCCGCAAGACCGTGTTCGTGAAGTACTCGAGCGGCTTCGTGGTGCTCCCCGGCGGCTTCGGCACCTTCGACGAGATGTTCGAGGCACTGTGCCTCATGCAGACCCACAAGATCCGCATGTTCCCGCTGGTCCTCGTGGGCCGCGCCTACTGGCAGGGGCTGCTCGACTGGATCCGCGGCACCGTGCTCGACCACGGCCTGATCAGCGAGAAGGACCTCGGACTGCTGCGCGTGGTCGACACCGCCGACGAGGCCCTGGACGTGCTGCGCGACGCCGCACTCCGGCAGCGATGACCGCCGTCGGCCCCGGTGTGGTGCTGCTGCTCCTCGTGGCCGCCGTGGTCGCCGTGCTCATGGTGCTCGCGGCCCTGGGGAAGCTCGACCTCTCGATGCCAGCCCCCGGCGCGGACCACGAGCACCGTCGGCCGCGGCGGGCAGCGGTGCGCGGACCCGGTCGCCGCTGGGGCGTCGGGAGGCGTCGGAGGAGGTCCGCGGCAGCGTCCGGCGAGGACGCATCGTCCGACGTGTGAGCGTCATCTCCGAGAACCTGAGATACTGGTGGCCGACAGTTGCTGCCGACGCTCCCGCAGGGGTGGGAGCGGCGTGCGTTCACATCACCGAGGAGGCAGGCCCATGGCCGCTATGAAGCCGCGCACCGGAGACGGTCCGCTCGAGGTCGTGGAGGAGGGCCGCAGCATCATCATGCGTGTCCCGCTCGAGGGCGGCGGACGCCTCGTCGTCGAGATCGACGGCTCCGAGGCGAAGACCCTGCGCGACGCCCTGGAGGGCGTGATCAAGGCCTGACCGGCTGCTGATCAGCGCACCGGACCCCGTCCCTCGGCATGAGGGGCGGGGTCCTGTGTGTGCGGGCGGGGCAATGTGCGGAGGAGGCGGAGCGGGCCGTGCCGCAGACGCCCCCGGAGCGTCGGCGCACGTCCGCGGGCGTCCCGAGAAGTGCGAAACGGTTGCCAAGAGCGCTCTTGGCAACCGTTTCGCACTTCTCGAGGGTTCGACCGACCGACCGACGGAGGGTGGGGTCGGCGGTGGGGGAGCCCGACCGAGGATGGGCCCGTTGGAGAGCGGGGCCGACGGCCGGCGGGGCCGGCGGCATCGTTCTCGGCGGACCGGGCGGGTGTCAGCCGCGCAGCACCGCGGCGAGCACGCCGTCGCCGCTCGGGGAGAGCGCGGGGATCAGGTCCTCGGCCTCCTGGACCTCGCGCAGCAGCGCGCGGACCTCCTGGGTGGTGGCGTCGCGGGCGGTGGGGTCGGCGACCCGGTCGTGGTAGAGCGCCTGGGAGATCACGAGCACGCCGCCCGGCCGCAGCAGGCGACGCGCATGGGTGAGCAGGTCGCGCGCGTGGGGCGCATCGGCGTGGAAGCTGACGAGGTCGTAGGCGTGGTCGGTGAGACGGCCGATGACCTCTCGCGGGCTGCCGGCGATCGTGCGCGCACGGCCCGAGCGCAGACCCGCCTCGCTGAAGGCCTCGCGGGCCGCGCGCTGGTTCTCGACCTCGGGGTCGATCGTGGTGAGCACGCCGTCCGGGTGCATCCCGGCCAGCACGTACAGGGAGGCCACCCCGGCGCCGGTGCCGATCTCGACGGCGCTGCGCGCGCCGACGGAGGCCGCGAGCACGCGCATGAGGGCGCCGGCCCCGGGCAGCACAGGGGCGACCCCGAGCTCCGATCCGCGCTCACGGGCGCGCGCGAGCACGCCCGGCGTCTCGAAGAGCGATTCCTCGTCGACGAACTCCTCGCCGTGGGCCCAGCTGGTCACCTTCCCCGATGCCATCTGCGGATCCTCCTGTTCGTCGGGTCATGAGCGGTCGCGCGACCGGGCAGGTCACCGCCGGGTCGCCGCGAGCACGCGGATGTCGACCAGGGTACGTCAGCACCCGCCCAGGTCGTACCGGCGCCCCACACAGGCTCGCTCTGCCATAATGGCCTGGCACATTTCGGTTCGATGGCAGGTGGACTCGTGGACATTTTCGGGGGCTGGGAGATCCTCATCCTGCTCATCGTGTTCGTGATCTTCATCGGACCGCAGCGCCTGCCGGAGTACACGCGCAACATCGTGCAGTGGGTGCGCAAGGCGCGCCGATGGGTCGATGATTCCAGGGCCACCGTCGAGGACGAGATGGGCCTGTCCATGGACGAGCTGCGCAAGTACGACCCTCGTCAGTACGACCCCCGCCGCATCATCCGCGACGCCTGGGGCGACACCAGCGTGGACGACATCCTCCCGGACACCAAGGCGCTCACCGGCGCCGTCACGGGCACCGCCGCGGCCGCGTCCGGCTCGAAGCGCTCCACGAAGGGCTCTGCGGAGGACGAGGGCCCCCAGCGGGCCCCCTTCGACGACGAGGCGACCTGATGTCTCCCGCCTGACACGTCCCTCGTGATCCGCCCCGCCTGATCAGTTCCCGCCGTCTGCGGCTCGCCGGGGCGTCACCGGCTCGGCCGCGAAGGCCCCAGCCGCGCAGTTCTCAGCCGCGCACGGTGAGCGGCAGGCGCATCCCCGACAGGCCCCGCGGGCGCGCCACGAGCGATGCGGCGATCGCGCGCAGCTGCTGGGCGGCGGGCACCTCCGGATCGGACAGCACGAGCGGCACGCCGCCGTCGGCCCCCTCCCGCAGCTGCGGATCCAGAGGCACCTGCCCGAGCACCGGCACGGGATGCTCGACGGCTCCGGCGAGGGTCTCGGCGACTCGCTCCCCGCCGCCGGTGCCGAAGACGTCCATGCGCGAGCCGTCGGGCAGCACGAGCCCGCTCATGTTCTCCACGACCCCGGCGACGTCCTGCTTGGTGGCCTTCGCGAGCGAGCCCACGCGCTCGGCGACGGAGGCCGCGGAGACCTGCGGGGTGGTGACCACGAGCATCTGCGCCTTGGGCAGCAGCTGGGCGACGGAGATCGCGACGTCTCCGGTGCCGGGCGGGAGGTCCAGCAGCAGCACGTCGAGCTCGCCCCAGAAGACGTCGGAGGCGAACTGCTCGATCGCCCGGTGCATCTTCGGTCCGCGCCAGACGACGGCCTGACCGTCGGGCACGAACATGCCGATGCTCATGACCTTCACGCCGTGCGCCTCGGGCGGCATGAGCAGGTCGCCCACCTTCGTGGGCTTGTCGGTGATGCCGAACATGCCCGGCATCGAGAAGCCGTGGATGTCCGCGTCGATGACCCCGACGGACAGTCCCTGCGCGGCCATGGCGGCGGCGAGGTTCGCGGTCACGGTGGACTTGCCGACGCCGCCCTTGCCGGAGGAGACGGCGAGGATCCGGGTGAGCGTCCCGGGCTTGTTGAAGGGGATCTGACGGTGGCCCTGGCGCAGGCGCGTGGTGAGCGCCTTGCGCTGCTCGTCGGTCATCGTCCGCGAATCGACCTTCACGCCGGCCAGGCCGGGCACGGTCGCGGTCGCCTCCGCGGTCGAGCGCTCGAGCCGGTCGCGCATCGGGCAGGCCGCGATCGTCACCAGGATGGTCACCTCGGCGGTGCCGGCGGCGTCGATCGTCACCGAGTCGACCATGTCGAGCTCGGTGATGGGGCGACCGATCTCCGGGTCGATCACGGCCTCGAGCGCCTCGTGGATGCGGGCGATCCGGGGGTCTTCGGTCGACGAGGTCGTGTCGTGGGGATCGGTGGCCGACGACGGGTCCTGGCCCCGGGGGCCCGGGTCCGGCGTGCCGGGGTCCTGCGGGGCGCTCATGGTGTCCCGCGCTCCGCGAGTGCCGAGCGCACCTCGCTGCGCAGCATCGCCCGCAGCTCCTCGCGATCGACGCCGACGGTCTGCGGCTGCGCCTCGGCGACGAGAACGCCGCGTCCCGAGCCCGAGCCGCCTGAGTCCGGGCCGCCTGAGCCCGAGCCTGAGCCCGAGGCACCCGAGCCGCCCGAGACCCCGGCGCCCGAGGAGTTCGCGGACCCGCGGCCGCCCTCGGCCTGCTCGGCGGCCTCGTCCTCCTCGCGCTCCTTCTCGAGGTCCTCGAGGAGGTCGCGTAGCTCGCCGCGCACGAAGTCGCGGGTGGCGACGTCGTTCAGGGCGATGCGCAGGGAGGCGATCTCGCGCGTGATGAAGTCCGTGGTCGCGTGGTTGCGGTCGTTGGACTGGCGGTCCTGCTCGGCCTGCACGCGGTCGCGGTCGTCCTGGCGGTTCTGCGCGAGCAGCAGCAGCGGGGCAGCGTAGGAGGCCTGCAGCGAGAGGATCAGGGTCAGCAGCGTGAAGTTGAGGCTGCGGGGATCGAACTGGGCGCTCTCGGGCATGATCGAGTTCCAGGCCAGCCAGACGGCGCAGAACAGCGTCATCCCGACCAGGAAGGCCGGGGTGCCCATGAAGCGGGCGAAGCCCTCGGCGCCGCGGCCGAAGGTGTCGCCGGAGAGCGGGTTGCGGACGCGTCGGCGCAGGGGCTCCGGATCATCCAGGTTCGGCGTGCGGTCTGCCATCTCCCTCACCCCTTCCGCGAGTCGTCGGTGGTCGTGCTGTCGCTGTGGATCCCGCGGGCGATCTCCGAGAGATCGATCTGGCCCGTGGTCACCGGGGGCTCGTCCTGTTCTCGCCAGTCATCGGGCAGCACGTGGTCGAGCACGTCGTCGACCGTGACCGCGCCCAGCAGACGCCCCTCGTCGTCGACCACCGGGATCGAGACCAGGTTGTACGTCGCCATCTCGCGCGTCACGCCCGAGAGCGGCACCTGCGGCTCGACCGTGTGGCGGTCGGCGTCGAGGATCTCGCCGACGGGCCGGTCGGGCCGCTCGCGCAGCAGGTGCTGGAAGTGGACGATGCCCAGCAGCTTGCCGGTCGGCGTCTCGAGCGGCGAGCGGCACACGTGGACGGTCGAGGCGAGCGCAGGGGAGAGCTCCTCCCGGCTGATCATCGCCAGGCAGTGCGCGACCGGTGTCTCCGGGGCCGTGATCAGCGGCTCCGTGGTCATCATGCCGCCCGCGGTGTACTCGTCGTAGGCGAGCAGGCGGCGCACGTCCTCCGCCTCCTCGGGCTCCATGAGCCCCAGCAGCGTCTCGGCGACCTGGTCGGGGAGCTCCTGGACGAGGTCCGCAGCGTCGTCAGGGTCCATCTCGTCGAGCACATCGGCCGCGCGGGACGACTCCAGGCCGGTGAGCACCTCGACACGGGTGTCCTCGGGCAGCTCCTCGAGGACATCGGCCAGGCGGTCGTCGGCCAGCTCCGAGGCCAGCTCGATGCGCCGCTTGGCATCCAGCTCCTGGACGATGTCGGCGAGGTCCGCGGGCTTGAGGTCCTGGTAGGAGGCGAGAAGCAGCGCGGCCGACTGCTCGGTGTCGCTGCCGAACAGGCCCTTGACCGCGCTCTGGTCGACGGTCAGGGTCTCCCCGCGGCTGACCAGCTTCGAGAGGCCCGAGCCCGTCTTCAGACGGCGCAGGTAGAGCTTCGCGACCACCCAGTCGTGCTGCCGGTTCTGCTCGAGGCCGACGTCCTGCACGGTCGCCCGGCCCGAGCCGTCCAGCAGCGACACCGTGCGCTCGAGCAGATCGCCGATGGCGAGCTGCTCCCCGCTGCGCTTCTCGAAGCGCCGAAGGTTCAGCACGCCCGAGGAGATCACCTGACCCGGCATGATCGAGGTGACCCGGGTGGCCGGCAGGAACACGCGCCGTTTGCCCGGCACCTCGACCACGAAGCCGACGGCGCGGGCGGCGCCGCGCGCCTGGGGGAGCACGACGACGTCCCTGATCTTCCCGACGGACTCCCCGATCGGGTCGAAGACGGCGGTGCCCGCCAGGCGTGCGGCGTAGAAGCGGGGCTGCGGAGAGGTCACGTCCCTCAGGGTAGTGCCCTGCCCGGTCAGCGGCCCGGGGTGAGTGATCCCATCCACGCCTCGATCTCGTCGGGCCGACGGGGCAGCGCGGCCGAGAGGTTCTCGACGCCGTCCTCGGTCACCAGCACGTCGTCCTCGATCCGCACACCGATGCCGCGCAGCTCCTCGGGGACCTTGAGATCGTTCTCCTGGAAGTACAGCCCCGGCTCGATCGTGAACACCATGCCGGGCACGAGCTCGGCGTCCATGTACATCTCGCGGCGGGCCTGCGCGCAGTCGTGCACGTCGAGCCCCAGGTGGTGGCTCGTGCCGTGCACCATCCAGCGGCGGTGGAACTGGCCCTCGGGAGCGAGGGACTCCTCGGCGGTGCCGGGGAGCATGCCCCACTCCTCGAGGTGGCGGGCGATGACCTGCATCGCCGTCGTGTGCAGGTCGCGGAAGCGGATGCCGGGACGGGCCGCGGCGAAGGCCGCGTCGGCCGCCTCGAGGACCGCCTCGTAGACCCTGCGCTGGGCGGGGGAGTAGGTGCCGGACACCGGCAGGGTGCGCGTGAGGTCCGCGGTGTACAGGGAATCCACCTCGACACCGGCGTCGATGAGCACGAGCTCGCCCTCGCTCACCATGCCGTCGTTGCGCACCCAGTGCAGGGTGCAGGCGTGGTTGCCGGCCGCGGCGATGGTGTCGTAGCCGACGCCGTTGCCCTCGGCGCGCGCCGAGGCGCCGAAGACGCCCTCGATCACCCGCTCGCCGCGGCGGTGCCCGACGGCCTGGGGGAGCGCCGCCACGACGTCCTCGAAGCCGGCGATGGTGGCCTTCACGGCCTCGCGCATCTGCGAGACCTCGAAGTCGTCCTTGACCAGGCGCTGCTCGCTCGCGGCCTCCTGCAGGCGATCGAACTCGCGCGTCTGCTCCTCGCCGTCCGGCAGTCCGTTCTGGGAGCGGATCTCCTCGACCATCCCCTGCACGCCGGGGTCGACGCCCGGGACGATCGCGAGCGACAGCTGCGGGCCGACGTCCTTGGCGAGCGCATCGCGCAGCTCGTCGATGTGGCGGCACTCGATGCCGATGCGCGCCGCGGTCTCCTCGAGCGTGGGACGGCGCCCGACCCAGAGCTCGCCGTAGCGGGCGTCGGCGTAGAACTCGGTGGAGTCGAAGCCTGCGCGCGGCCGGAAGAAGTAGGTCGCGCGGGACGCGGGCTCGCCCTCCGCGGCGTCGGGGTCGGGCTCGACGACCAGCACGCTGTCGGGCTCCTCGTCCGTGCCCAGGCCGCTGAAGTAGACGAAGCCGGTGTCGGGGCGGAACGGGTAGTCGGTGTCGTTCGCGCGCACCTTGAACACGCCCGCGGGCAGGACCATGCGCGTCGCCGGCAGCTCGCCGACCAGCGCGTCGCGGCGCGCGGGGGTGAAGTCCGCGACCTCACGGCGCTCGGCCGCCGGGACGGTCTCGTCCCAATCGGCGGCGATGAACGCGCGGAAGGCCTCGTTGGTGGGGCGCTCGGAGCGCGAGTCGCCGCGGGAGGCGAGCTCCTCGGCGCTCGGGCCGGGACCGTCGGCCGGGGCCTCCTGGGCCGCCGGAGCGGGGGTCTCGCGCGTGGTGGGACGGGGCACATCGTTGTTCTGGGTCATCACCCGCGCATCGTCTCACGCGGCGCGCGCCGGGGTCGGACGGTGGCCTGCGGATCAGGTCTCCGCGCGGGCACGGGGCTGGCAGGATGGGCACATGGCCCACCTCCCCCCGGGGCTCGCCGACGAGTCCCGCATCGACCTGCACGCGCACACCCGGTGCTCCGACGGCACCGACGACGTCGACGCGCTCGTGCGGCATGCGGCCGAGGCGGGCCTGGACGTCGTCGCGCTCACGGATCACGACACGACCGCGGGCTGGGACGAGGCCGTCGAGGCATCCCGCCGGCACGGCGTCGCGGTGATCCCCGGCATCGAGGTCTCCACGGAGTGCGAGGACCTCTCGGTGCACGTGCTCGCACTCCTGCCGGACCCGTCGCCGAGCACGGAGCTGCACGCCCACATGGAGCGCGCCCGCGAGTCGCGCGCCACCCGCGCCCGGCGCATGGTCGAACGTCTCGCCGCCGACCACCCGATCCGCTGGGAGGACGTCGAGGCGCAGGTCGCGGGCGCGAGCACGACCGTCGGACGTCCCCACATCGCCGACGCGCTGGTGGCCCGCGGAGTCGTCGCCGACCGCACCGAGGCCTTCGGCGATCTGCTGAGCTCCTCGAGCCCGTACTACGTGCGCTACTGGGCGCCCGAGCCCGCCCAGGCGGTGCGTGCGATCGTCGCCGCGGGCGGCGTCGCCGCGGTCGCCCACCCCGGCGCGCTCACCCGCGGGAGCACCATCCCCGAGGACCTCCTCGAGGAGATGGTCGCCGCGGGACTGGCCGGCATCGAGGTCGATCACCGCGAGCACGATGATGTCTCGCGGGCGAGACTGCGCTCCTTCGCCCGATCCCACGAGCTCCTGGTCACCGGGGGCAGCGACTACCATGGCGCGGGCAAACCGAACCGGCTGGGCGAGAACCTCACCCGTCCGTCCGTGCTGGCCGCTCTGATCGAGCGCGCCACGAGCAGAACCGAGGTCCTCCTCCCGTGAACGTGGTCGATCTGCGCTTCCTCGCGGGAGTGTTCGTCACGCTGTTCGTGATCGTGGATCCGCCGGGGACGGTGCCGATCTTCCTCTCGCTCACGCGCACGATGACGTCGAAGCAGCGCTCGCGCGCGGCGATGGTCGCCGTGGGCGTCGCGATCCTCATCATCGCGTCCTTCGCCGTGTTCGGCCGCTTCATCCTCGCCTACATGCACATCTCGCTGCCGGCGCTGCAGTTCTCCGGCGGCCTGCTCCTGCTGCTCATCTCCCTGCAGCTGCTGATGGGCAAGGAGGGCGAGCTCGCCCAGAGCAGCGGAGTGAACGTGGCCCTGGTGCCGCTGGGCACCCCGCTGCTGGGCGGCCCCGGCGCGATCGTGGCGATGATGCTGTTCGTCGACCAGTCCCACGGCGAGCTCCCGCGCGTGAACGCGCTGATCATCGCGCTCGTGGTGATGGCGGTCGTGCTGTACGTGTTCATGCGCTTCGCGGACGTCATCGCGAAGATCCTGGGCGACGGCGGCGTCACCCTGGTCACCCGCATCTCCGGCGTGCTGCTCGCGGCGATCAGCGTGCAGATGCTCTTCGACTCCGTGCACTCGTTCCTTCAGACCTGGGGCGTGATCGCCGCGTCCTGACGCGTGGAGTCCCATCGTCGTCGCTCTGGACTTCACCGAGGCGTGAGAGGTACGAAACGGTTGCCAAGGAGGCTCTTGGCAACGACTTCGTACCGTTCGTCGCCCCGTCGCCCCGTCGCCCCGTCGCGCTGGATCGACGTCCCCACGCGCTCGATCGGGGTCCGGTCGCGCTCGATCGGCGTCCGGCCCGGCTCGACCGAGGGTCAGTCCCCGTCGAACTGCGCAGGCAGCTCCCAGGTGCCGTCGGTCCCGCGTCGGGCGATCGAGCGCACCCACCGGGCCGTCCGCGTCAGGGTCGCCGTCGGCTCCGGGGGAGTGCCGACGAGAGCGCGCAGCGCGCCGAGGTCGAGCTCCTGCCCGGTGGCCCAGGCCCCCGGGAGCGCGCCCGCCTCGCCGTGCGCAGCGGGGCGCACCTCGACTCCGCTCGTGCTGCCGTCCTCGAGCGCGCCCGCGAGGATCCTGGCCGCCTGGAGGTTCGTCACCGCGGGCGCGTCGCCGACGTTCACGACGCGGTCGGAGGGCCGACGCATGCAGGCGGCGACGGCCTGTGAGAGCGATGCCGTGGAGGTGAGGGTGCCGAGGTCGTCGGCCCGCTCGACGGCCAGCTCCCGCGCCCCCTCGAGCACGGAGCGCACCAGCGGCCACTCGCGCACGCGGCGGGTCGAGGGGCCGTGGACGCGAGCCGCCCGCAGCACGCTCACGCGCTCCCCGTGCGCGGCGAGGACCCGCTCGGCCTCCGCCTTGTTCGCGCCGTATCCCAGGCGCGAGGCGTACGGCTCGCCGTGATGCTCCATCGTCGCGGTCGTCTCCGGCGTGGGCCCGGGCCACCGCGGCGCCTCCTCGGAGTTCGCGTGGCGGCCGGCGGCGTCGACGTAGACGGCGCGGGAGGACAGCATGATCGTGCTTCCGCTCGCGTGCGACCAGCGGGCGAGATCGGCCGCATGGCTCGGAGTGAAGCACTGGCCGTCGACGATCCCGTCGACCCCGTCCCCGACGAGCGCATCGATCCCGCGCGCATCGTCGCGGTCGAGCGTCAGCACGCGGATGCCGAGCGCGCACCAGTGCGGCGGGGCGAGCTCGGGCCGACGGCAGGTGACGGTGACATCGGCCCCTGAACGTGCGAGATCCTCGGCGGCAGCGGCGAGAGTGCCGGTGCCGCCGAGGATCAGGCAGGCGGGGGAGGTCATCGGAGCCGGGTCAGGACTCCGCGCCGCCCTCGGAGGCGTGGCCGGACTCGGAGCGCCCGCCCGTGCTGCTCTGCTCGCCCTGCTCGCCGTGGCGACGACCGCGGCCGCCGCGGGAGCGCCGACGACGCGGGCGCGAGGACTCCTCGCCGTCGCGGCCGGCCTTGTCGGGACCGTTGTTCGCGGAGCCGCCGGACGCGCCGCCGTTCTCGGAGCCGGAGACGACCTCGCCGTTCACGCGACGGGTGCGGGTGCGGCTTCGCGAGCGGCGCGGTCGGTCCTGCGCCGGCTTCTCGGAGTCGGAGCCCTCACCGGAGCCCTCGGTGCGAGCGGGGCGCTCGGAGTCGCCGCGGGAGCGCCCGCCGCGTCCTCCGCGACCGCCCTCGCCACGACCGCCGCGCCGGCCGTCCTCACGACCGCCGCGACCGCCGCCGTCGCGCCCCCGGCCGCCGCGCGAGGAGTCCTCGCGACGCGACTCGGGACCGCCCAGGTCCTCGATCTCCTCGGCATCCAGGCCCTCGCGGGTGCGCCGCTCCTTGGGGAGGGTGCCCTTCGCGTCGGTCGGGATGTCGAGATCGGTGAACAGGTGCTCGGAGGTCGAGTACGTCTCGACGGCCTCGGTGGACTCCAGCCCCAGCTGACGGGCGATGAGCGCCCAGCGCGCGAGGTCCTCCCAGTCCACGAAGGTCAGGGCGGTGCCCTTCTTGCCCGCGCGGCCGGTGCGGCCCGTGCGGTGCAGATACGTCTTGTCGTCGTCCGGGCAGTTCCAGTTGATGACGTGGGTGACGTCCTCGACGTCGATGCCGCGGGCGGCGACGTCGGTCGCGATCAGCACGTCGATCTTGCCGGTGCGGAACGCGCGCAGGGCCTGCTCGCGGGCGCCCTGACCGAGATCACCGTGCAGCGGCGCCGCGGCGAAGCCGCGGTCCATGAGGTCGGTGGCGACCTTGTCGGCCTGGCGCTTGGTGCGCATGAACACGATCGTCAGGCCGCGGCCGCGGGCCTGCAGGATCCGTGCCAGCACCTCGATCTTGTCGAGCTGGTGGGCGCGGTAGATGACCTGCTTGATGTCGGCCTTGGTGCGCGACGCGTCGCCCGGGTCGTGGGCGCGGATGTGCGTGGGCCGGCTCATGAAGCGGCGGGCCAGGGCCATGATCGGACCGGGCATCGTCGCGGAGAACAGCATCGTCTGGCGCGTCGTCGGGACGGCCTTGAGGATCTTCTCGATGTCCTCGAGGAAGCCCAGGTCGAGCATCTCGTCGGCCTCGTCGAGGACCGCCGTGCGGACCTGCGAGAGGTCCAGGTGGCCCTGTCGCATGAGGTCGATGAGGCGACCGGGCGTGCCGACGACGATCTCGATGCCCTTGTCGAGGGCCTCGATCTGCGGCTCGTAGGCGCGGCCGCCGTAGATCGTGAGCACGCGCACGGGGCGCTTGGCGGAGGCCGCCTGCAGGTCGGACGCGACCTGCACGGCGAGCTCGCGCGTGGGCAGCACGACGAGGCCCTGCGGCTTGCCGACCGGTCGGCTCTGCGGGTTGTCCTCGCCGGGGGCGACGACGCTCTGGAGCATCGGGATGCCGAAGCCCAGGGTCTTGCCGGTGCCGGTCTTCGCCTGGCCGATGATGTCGCGCCCCTTGAGCGCGATCGGCAGGGTCATGGCCTGGATCGGGAACGGGTGGGTGATCCCCTTCGCGGCCAGCGCCTCGACGATGTCCTCGCGGACGTCGAAATCGGCGAAGGTCTGCGTGGGAGCGGTGTCCTCGACGGGTGCGGCCGCGTCGGCCGTCGCCTCGGGATCGGGGGTGCCGGAGCTCTGCTCGACGGCGATGGAGGAGGCCGGGGTGTCGGGCGCGATCGCGCCGGTGGCCTCAGGGGTGTGCGGGGTGGATTCGGGCACAGTTCATCTCTCTGATCAAAGTGGTGCCCCACCATCGTAGCGTTGTGCGCTCCGTCACCCGATGGGGCGGGGCAGGCCGACGCGGCAGGCCGACGCCCGGGCCGGAGCGGAAGGGCTCCGGACGCACGACGGCCGACGGCGCGGGCATCTCGCCCTGCTGCCGTCGGCCGTGCCGCTCGACGCGGTCGCCGCGGGGTCAGCCCGGGAATCAGCCCAGGAAGCCGACCCGCTTCTGGGTGGGGCTGGAGATCTCGGCGTAGGCGATCTTCGCGCCCGGCACCAGGACGGTGCCGCCCTTGGAGTCCTTGAGGGTCGCGATCGAACCGTCGCCCAGGGCGGTCTCGAGCGCGGCCTGCACCGACTCGGCGCTCTCCTCGGTCTCGATCACGAGCTCGCGAGGCGCGTGCTGGATGCCGATGCGGATGTCCATGTGAGGTCCTTCCCTCGTGCGTGCGGTCGATCCGGGAGTCTATCGCCGCATGCCCCGCGGCGGGCGGGTGGCGGGGCTCTGCGCGGTGCGCTGTGGGGTGAATCCGCCGTCGGCGGAATCGAGGGCGGAGCCGGCAGGGGGCACCGCGAGGTCTCAGACCAGCTCGCGCGCCCCGTCTGCCGCAGGGGAGTCCTCCTCGAGGCCGGCGATGCCCGAGGCCACGAACCGCGAGAGCAGGTCGAGCTCCGCGGACGACGGCTCCGCCGGTCCGGGCGGTCCTGTCCTCTCCGTGGCGGTCCCTTCCATGGCGGTTCCTTCCGCGGTGATCCCCTCCTGGCTCTCGGGGCGCGCTTCCGCGGGGCGCAGCACGTCGCCCGCCGCGAGGGCGATCAGGCAGCGACCCAGCAGCACGGCCGTGCGGTCGGGCAGGACGGGGCGGTGCACGAGGGCCTGGGCGAGGGTGCGCGCGAGCTGGGTGCGGAAGACCGAGACGAGGGCGCTCACCGGACGGGACACGGACTCCTCGCTCAGAAGCAGGCGCACGCCCAGGTGGTCGTCGGCCAGACGCTGCACGCGACGGATCGCTCCTCGCGCGCGCTCCTCGGTGTCCCCGGTGAGCGGCGGCAGCGAGCGGGCGGCGGCGACCACGCGGGCGCCCACGCCCTCGACGACCATGAGATACAGCTCTTCCTTCGAGTCGAAGTGCTGGTACAGGACCGGTTTGGTGACGCCCACGGCACGCGCGATGTCCTCCATGGAGGTGCTGCGGAAGCCGTGCGCGACGAAGGCGTCGGTGGCTGTGGCGAGGACCAGCGCACGGCGCTCCGACTTCGGCATCCGCTGCGTGGACCGTGCCATCTGTGGCTCCTCCCGGCAGAGGTCGACCCTCGGCCCCCATGTCGATGCGCGGTCGCGACCCCTCCCGCACGACCTGCACCACTCATTCTAGGGTATTTGTCCGGTACGTCGGGCTTGCCGGGATCGCGCGTCGTCGGGCGGCGCTCGGCGAACGGCGCGCGAGGGGGATGCGGGAGCACGTGCGACACTGCCGGGGTCGGGGTCGAGGAGCGCGCGGACCTGGCCCGCGGGCCACGCCCGTGGTCTCGGATGTCCGTCTGCTGTGGTCCACTGGGTGACGTGCAGAAGACGGAGGCGGGACCAGGGATCGGCGAGCTGCGGGTGCTGCCGCCGGACCCCCGGCGCCTGCCCGCCCTGCTGCGACCGCAGGACCTGGATCCGACGCAGCGCGAGGCGCTGGACGCCTTCCTCGGCGGGAGCGATGTGCTCGTCCACGGCGCACCGGGCACCGGACGCACCGCTCTCGCGCTGGCCGCAGCCCTCGCGCGCACGAGCGCCGTCGCGCGCGGGGGAGCGCGCGACGAGGAAAGAGATGCGTGCGGCGGGGAGGGCGCCCACGGCGCGGCCGGCGGCGGTGACCGTGAGAGGGAGATCCTCCTGCTCTCCCCCCGCCGCGCGGCCGCCGATCCGCTGCGCGATGCGGTCGCCCTCGCGGGCGGCGCCTCCGATGCGGGCGGCCCCGCGGTGCGGGTCGCGACCCCTCCGGCCTTCGGGTTCGCCCTGGTGCGCGCCGCCGCCCTCGAGGACGGCAGGGGAGAGCCGACGCTGGTCACCGGCGCGGAGCAGGACGCCCTTCTGGGCGACCTGGTCCTCGACCGCGCGGACTGGTCGCTCGACGTCGACGCCGCCACCCGCACCCTCGCAGGCTTCCGCACCGAGCTGCGCGACCTCATCACCCGCGCCCAGGAGCTGGGCATCGGTCCCTCGGCACTGCGCCGGCTGGGCCACCGCCGGGGCCGCACCGCCTGGCTCGACGCCGCCGACATCCTCCGCGAATATCTCGACGTGCTCGATCTGCAGTCCCAGGCCGCTCTGGACGCCGGGCCGCGCCTGGACTCCGGCGCGCTCGTGCGCCGCGCCGCCGGCCTCGTCGAACGACTCGACCCCCGTCTGCTGCCCTCCGCCGTGATCGTCGACGACGCCCAGGACCTCACCGTCGCCGGCGTCTCCCTCGTGCTCGCGCTGGCCCGGGCCGGCTCCCGCGTGCTCGTGACCACCTGCCCCGACGTGATGGTCGACTCCTTCCGAGGAGCGGTGGCCGACGCGGCGGCACGGATCGAGGCAGGCCTCCCGCGCGCCGCCCGCACGGTCCTGCTCAGCTCCGCCCACCGCTCGGCGACGCCTCGCGCCGCCCTCGACGCCCTGCGCGGACGGCTCCCGCTGGCCGGTGCACCCGCCGACGTGCGTCGGCCCGCCGCGGGACCGCCTGACGGGCCCTCGGAGCGCGTCGTCCCCGCAGGGCTGTCCGTGCTCACCGCGTCGGACCCCGAGGAGGAGGGGCGCGCGATCGCGGGCGCTCTGCGCGATCTGCACCATCGCGGAGACGTCCCCTACGACGAGATGGCCGTGGTCTGCCGCTCGGGCGGGATCGTGCGCGAGGTCGCCGACATGCTCGCCCGCCACGGACTCGCCGTCACCACCCCGCAGCGCCTGCCCGCCCTGCGGGAGGAGCCCGTGGTCACCGACCTTCTGCGCATCGTCGAGCTCGCCGTGAGCGGCCCGGCGACCGGTGCAGCGAGCGCGCGCGGGACGTCCCCCGCGGCGGACCCCACAGCGGAGGACCTCGCTCCCGCGCTCACGGCGGCCGAGGCCGCGCAGCTCCTGCGCGGTCCCTTCGGCGACGCCGACGATCTGCGCCTGCGCAGGATCCGCCGCGCGCTGCTCGATGCCCGCCGCGCCGCGCCCGCCGAACCCGCGGCACCTGCCGACCCCGCTGACACCACAGACCCCGCCGATCACGAAGCACCTGCGGACCCCGCCGACCCCACGGCCTCTGCGGACCCCCCGACGGTCACCGGCTCGAGCGCGCTGCTCGCCCGAGCGCTCGTGGCCGAGGAGACCCCCGCGGGCCTCGAGGACGGTGGCCGGACCGCCACCCCCGTGCTGCGCATCCGCCGCATGATCCGGGCCGTGCGCGACCTCGGGCCCGCCCCCGCCGCGGCCGACGCCCTCTGGGCCGCATGGGAGGCCGCGCACCTGGCCGAGGGCTGGCAGCGCGCGGCCCTCGGCGAGGACGCGGAGGACGTCGACGGCGCTCGCGCCCGTCTCACCTCCCACCGCCTCGACGCGGTCGGGGCCCTGTTCGCCGCCGTCGATCGCTTCACCGAGCGCCGCGGGCAGGCCGACGCGCTCGTCTTCATCGACCAGATCCGCACCCAGGCCGTCGCCGAGGACACTCTCGCTCCGCGCGCCGAGGCCGCCGGGCGCGTCGCGGTGCTCACCCCTGCGCAGCTCGCGGGCGCCGAGCGCGACACGGTCGTGCTCGCGCGCGTCCAGGAGGGCACCTGGCCCAACGTCCGCCTGCGCTCGACGCTGTTCGGCGCAGCCGAGCTCAGCCTGCTCGGCTCCCGTCCCGACGGCGAGGAGCTGCCGCTCGAACCCGCGGCCCTGCGCGCCGTCCAGCGCGAGAGCGTCGTGGCCGACGAGGTCCGCCTCGCGCTCAGCGCCCTCACCCGGGCGCGCGAGCGCGTCCTCGTCACCGCGGTGGACGGCGGGGAGCTCGCGCCGTCGGCCCTGGTCCCGCTGCTGCAGTCCCGTGCCGGCGAGGGCTGGCTCGATCCCGCCGTCCTCACCGAGGACCCGGGACCCGCGCCCGACGCGCGCCGCCTCGTCGCCGCCCTGCGCCGTCGCCTGCTGGACGCGGAGGAGGCATCGGGGAGCGGGACGAGCGCCCAGGCCGCGGTGCTCCTGGAGAGCCTGCGCGCCGAGGGCGTGCCGGGCACCGACCCGTCGACCTGGTACCACCAGGGCCCCAGCGTCGACGAGCCCGTGCGTCAGAGCGGGGCGCAGGTGCGGCTGAGCCCGTCGGCGCTCGAGCGCGCCCACGCGTGCCCGCTGGCCTGGCTCCTCGAGCGCTCGGGCGGCTCGAGGCCCTCGGGGCCCGCCCAGCTCGTGGGCACCGCCGTGCACCGCCTCGCCCAGGAGAGCCCCGCCGGCGTCGCCCCGGACCGCGTCGAGGACGTGGTGGTGCGCCTGCACATGCTGCTGCGGCCCCTGCAGCTCGAGGACACCTGGTCCGGACGGCGCACCCTGCGCCGCGCCGAGGGCTCCGTGCGCCTGCTCGAGGACTATCTGCGCACCGCGCCGCCCGCGGCCGCGATCGAGGCGCCCTTCGAGGTCACCCTCGGCGACGTCGTGCTGCGCGGCGCGATCGACCGCATCGAGGGGGAGGCGCGCGCGAGCGCCGAGCAGGACACGGGACCGCACGGCGCCGGGCAGAGCCCCGCCCGCAAGGACATCGGCTCGCTGCGCATCGTCGACCTCAAGACGGGACGTGCGGCGAAGAGGGCGGCCGACGTCGAGGAGGACCTGCAGCTGGGCGCCTACCAGAGCGCCGTCGCCTCCGGCGCGCTCGCCGAGACCCTCGGGGAGGACGCCCCGCAGCGACTCGCCGGAGCCCAGCTCGTCTACGTCGGCACGGGAGCCGCGAAGCCGGTGCTGCGCACCCAGAGCGCTCTTGGCGCGGCCGAGGACCCGGACTGGTTCCACGCCATCGTCGAGGACACCGCCCGCGAGGTCTCGGGGGCCCGCGTCACCGCCCGCCGCAACGCCCACTGCGACAACTGCGCGGTGCGCCGCATCTGCCCCCTGTGGGCCGAGGGGGCCGAGCTGTGAACACGCCCCGACCCATCGCGCCCCGCCCCAGTGCCGCCCGTCCCGGCGCACCCCGTCTCAGCGCGACCCGGCTCGCCGAGCTCATGGACCGCCCCGCGCCGACGGACGAGCAGATCGCCGTCATCGAAGCCCCTCTCGCTCCCATGCTCGTCGTCGCCGGGGCGGGGAGCGGCAAGACCGAGACGATGGCCTCGCGCGTGGTCTGGCTGATCGCGAACGGCCTGGTCGAGCCGCGCCAGGTGCTGGGCCTGACCTTCACGCGCAAGGCCGCCCACGAGCTGGCAGAGCGCATCACCGGGCGCCTCGGCACGCTCGCGACGGCTCTGCGCGCCGACGGGCTGCCCGTCCCGCGCGGCCTCGAGCGGGCGGGGGACGACCTGCTGGGTCAGGAGGTCCAGGTCCACACGTACAACGGTTTCGCCCTCGATCTGGTGCGCGAGCACGCGCTGCGCGTGGGGCTGGACCCCGAGTTCTCCATGATGTCGCCCTCGGCCGCCTGGCAGCTCGCCCACGAGCTCGTCGAGGCGGCGGACGACTCCCTGGACCTCGACGCCTCGCCCGCCTCGCTCACCGCGGCCCTCGTCTCGCTCACGTCCTCGCTCGCCGACCACCTCGTCGGACCCGAGGAGCTCGCCGCCGAGCTGCGCGCGATCCGCGACCATCTCAGCCAGATCCCCCTCCAGATCAGCGGACGCCGACGCACGACGCCCAAGGACGTCGCCGGCGTCATCTCCGCGTGCGAGCAGCGTCTCGAGCTGATCCCTCTGCTCGAGCGCTTCGCGGCGATCCGCACCGAGCGCAGCGCCCTGGAGTTCTCGGATCAGGTGTACCTGGCCGCGCGCATCGCCCGCGAGGTGCCCGAGGCCGGTCGTCTGGCCCGCGAACTCCACCCCGTGGTGCTGCTCGACGAGTTCCAGGACACGTCGGTCGCCCAGCTGCGCATGCTCGCGGACCTCTTCGGGCCGGGCCACGCCGCCTGCGCCGTCGGCGACCCGCAGCAGGCGATCTACGGATGGCGCGGCGCCTCGGCCGCCTCCCTCGACGGCTTCGCGCGAGCCTTCGCGACGCCGACGGCCCCGGGCGCCACGGGCGCGCCGGGCGCCGCCGAAGCGCCGGTCCTGCAGCGCACCCTGTCGACCTCCTGGCGGAACGACCGCGCCGTCCTCGACGTCGCCAACCGCATCGCCGCCCCGCTGCGCAGCGCCTCGACGGCGATCACGATCCCCGAGCTGCAGGTGCGCCCGGGCGCCGGCGAGGGGACGGTGCACGTCCACGAGGCCGCCGACGAGCGCTCCGAGGCGCGCGCGATCGCCCGCTGGATCCTCGCGCGGCGCGGTCGGGCAGGCGACGCGACGGACGCGAGGGTCCACCCGTCCGGTGCCGCGGGAGAGGGCGGGCCGGCCTCGGAGCCGCTGCCGAGCGCCGCCGTGCTCGTGCGTGCGCGCAAGCAGATCCCTCCGATCGTCGAGGCTCTCGAGGAGGCAGGACTCCCCGTGCAGGTCATGGGCCTGGGCGGTCTCCTGGACCGGCCCGAGGTGGCCGACGTGCGCGCCCTCCTCGAATGCGTCCACGACCCCGGCCGCGGCGACTGGCTCATGCGTCTGCTCGCCGGGCCCCGCTTCCGCCTGGGTGCGCGCGACATGTCCGTGCTCGGACGCTGGCGCGAGCAGCTCGCGGCGCGGCGTCGTCGCGCCGCCGCGGGCGCGGACGCGACGGACCGCAGCAGCGCGGCGGGCGTCGGCGCGACGGGCATCGGAGCGGCCGACGGGGCCGACGAGATGACTCTCATCGACGCCGTCGACGATCTCCCCGCCCCGGACTGGACCGATCCCGACGGCCGCTCCCTCAGCTCCACCGCCCGCGAGCGCCTGCGCGATCTGCAGGGGATCCTGCGCAGCCTGCGCCGCCGCCTGGCGCTCCCGCTGCCCGACCTCATCCAGGAGGCCGTGCGCGCGCTCGACCTCGACCTCACCCTGCTCTCCCAGTCGCCCACCGACCCGCCCCTCGGCGGACTCCCGGCGCTGCGCGAGCACGCGGCCGCCTTCGAGCGCACCGCCCAGCGACCGGGCCTGGGCCCCTTCCTCGCGCTGCTCGAGATCAGCGAGGACCAGGAGGCGGGACTCGCCATGGGAGCGGGTCAGGCCGATCCCGACCCCGACGCGATCACGGTGGTCACCATGCACTCCGCCAAGGGCCTCGAATGGGACCTGGTCGCGGTCGCGGGCCTCAGCGAGGGCTCCGTCCCGTCCTACGACCTTCGCCGCGCGAAGACGACCGAGGACGGCAGCGTGCGCGTGGCGGACTCCGGGTGGACCGGGAAGCTCGCCGAGGCCTCGATCCCCAGCTCCCTGCGCGGGGACGCCGACATCCTGCCGCAGC
The DNA here is from genome assembly GCF_023373525.1 of Brachybacterium kimchii. Classification (NCBI taxonomy): domain Bacteria; kingdom Bacillati; phylum Actinomycetota; class Actinomycetes; order Micrococcales; family Dermabacteraceae; genus Brachybacterium; species Brachybacterium kimchii. Next base: position 1,652,833 of record NZ_CP097218.1, on the reverse strand, counting down.
TCGACTGGGCGAGCGCCGACACCCAGGTCGATGCCGAGTCCCTGGTCCAGGAGTTCCGCTTCGCCCAGGGCGAGGAGACGCTGCGCGAGGACCGGCGGCTGATGTACGTCGCGGTCACCCGTGCCCGGGAGGACCTGCTGCTCAGCTCGTGCGCGTGGCGCACCGGGGCGGCCAGGCCCCGGCCGCGCTCGCGCTACCTGCGCGAGACGCTGCCCCTGGTTCCCGAGCGCTTCCAGGAGATCGAGGACGTCCCCGAGAAGAACCCGCTGGACGCGCGGCTGTTCGAGGCCTCCTGGCCTCCCGCGCCCGGGGAGGCCGAGCGCCGGCGCGCCGACGCCGAGGCGCTCGTGCGCGCCGCGGCCGACGGCCGACTCCCGGAGCTCCCCGAGGACGCCGCCCTGGCCGAGCAGACCCGCCGGGTCCTCGCGGATCTCGCGGAGCGCCGTGCACAGCTCACGGTGCGCTCGCCCGCACGGCTCTCGGCCTCCCAGATCGTCGCCCGCGCGCAGGATCCGCAGGCGGCGGCGCGGTCGATGCTGCGGCCGCTGCCCCGTCGGCCCTCGCGCTCGGCCCGCCGCGGCACCGCCTTCCACGCGTGGCTCGAGCAGCGACTCGAGGGCGGTGCGCTCCTGGACCTCGAGGACCTCACCGAGCTCGCCGACCTCGAGGACGGCCCGCTCGCGGATGCGGCCGACGGAGACCCCGGGGCCACGGCCGACGGGGAGCTCTCGGACGCCGAGGCGCTGGCCCGCATGCGCGAGGCCTTCGAGCGCTCGCCCTACGCCCAGCAGGTGCCGATCGCCGTGGAGGAGCCGGTGACCACGCGCATCGGTCCGCTCGCGATCCGCGGCGTCATCGACGCCGTGTTCCCCGATCCGGACTCCGAGGACGGCGTGGTCATCCTGGACTGGAAGACCGGGGCGCCGCCCAGCGGGGCCCGTCGGCGCGCCCGCGCCCTGCAGCTCTCGGTCTACCGCCTGGCCTGGCACGAGCGCACGGGCCTCCCGCTGTCGCGGATCCGCACCGTGTTCTTCTACGTCGCCGCCGGGAAGACCGACGAGGTGCGCCGACACCCGTCGCGCCAGGCCCTCGAGCACATGCTCCTCGCCGAGGGGGACGCGCCGACGGACGCCCCGCCGACGGACGCCCCGCCGACGGGCTCGCCGTCGCCTGGGCGTCCGTAGCGCCCGTCGTCACACCTCGAGCCCGCAGGTGATCCTGTGGCTGGGGTCGTAGTGCTCGCGGATCCGCGCGAGCTTCGCGGCGTTCTCGCCGAAGCAGCGCTCCGCGCTGTCACCGGGTTCGAGGTAGTTGACGTACCCGCCGCTGCTGGCGGAGTCGACGCCCTCGTGCGAGGCCTCGACCCATGCCCTCGCGTCCTCGAGGCCCGAGGTGGAGGTCAGGCTCGCGTACCACTGCAGCGAAGCGGTCTGCGAGCGCCACGGGAAGGCGGTGCCGGAGCGCTCCACGTCGTGGACGGCGCCGTCGAGGGGATCGAGGATCGCGGCGGTCTTCTGCCCGGCCGTCGAGCGCTTCTTCACGGCCGCGACGATCGCCTCGGCCGTGCTCGAGCCGACGCTGCGCAGCACGTCGGTGCCCGCGGCGAAGACCTCGCGGTCCGAGGAGCTCCCGCCGCCCAGGTAGTCGACGAGATCCATGTGGGAGCGGGACTTGTACGTCGCGCTGTCGGGCCGGGCGCCTGTGGCCTTCGCGAGCGAGTTCACGGCGTCCCGGGCGTCGTCGGCATCGGCGACGCCGATCACGTTCACCTTCATCGTGCCGTGCCCGTCGGTGCTGATCTTCACGCTCGCCCAGCGGCTGCCGTCCGAGGACTTCAGCCACGACGCCCATCCGGTGATGACCTCCTCCGCGTCCGAGTCCGCGAAGGCCATGGCGAAGCTGGCCTGCGAATGGAGGGGATGCGTGGCGAAGGTGAGGTCGGTGACCACGCCGTTCAGTCCGCCTCCGCCGCCGCGCAGCGCCCAGAACAGGTCCGGGCGGGAGTCCGCGGAGGCGGTGACGGTCCTCCCGTCGGGCAGCACCACATGGGCGGAGACCAGCGAGTCGCTCGTGGTCCCGTACCGGCGGGTGTCGACCCCGATGCCGCCGCCGAGCGCGAGCCCCACGGCGCCCACCGTCGGGCAGGTGCCCGTCGGGATCATGCGGTCGTGCGCGGAGAGCGCCTCGTGCACGGAGTACAGGTCCGCGCCCGCCTGGATGGTCACGTGCTTCGAGCTCGAGGAGTAGGAGATGCCGTGGTAGTCGCGCAGGTCGAGGACCACGGTGTCGTCGGCGGCGGACGCGCCGACGTACGAGTGCCCGCCGCCGCGCGCCGAGACCTTCAGGCCGTGGACCCGGACGAACTCCATGACGCGCTCCACGTCGCCGCGGGAGCGGGGACGGATCACCGCGGTCGGACTGCGGGAGTCGAAGGCGGGGTTGAACAGCTTCTTGTCCGTGGCGTAGTCGTCGTCATCGGGCAGCAGCACGCTGCCGCTCAGCTCGTCGTCCAGGGCTTCCCAGTTCTTCGGGCCCAGGCCCTTCGCGGAGCCCTCGGCGAGCACCGGGGCGGTGCTCCCGAGCGTGGCGGCGGTCGCGGCGGCGAGCCCGATGCCGCCTCCCAGCAGTTCTCGACGGTTCAGGGATCGCATGATCGTTGTCTGCCTCTCGCGTTCTCGAGGAGTGCGCGGCGCGCACCGGACCCGCCCGTTCGGGCAGGGACAGTCGGCAGGGCCGGATCCCGGGGCGGGACGATCCCGATGACGGAGGATCCCGGGGCAGGAGCGGACGGCGTCGACTGCACGAGTACGAGCACACCACCACGCGGCGCCCGGGGGATCAGACCATGGTCGCGAATCCGTCCGTCGGTGAGCGGAGGCGTCGGGGCCGACGGGTCATGCGGAGGGCGCGTGCGCCCGATCCGGGACGGTGCACGGCGAGAGGGACCGGGCGGAGCCGGTCGATGTGGACGGTCCGGCCGGGCTCAGAAGGTCCGCGGGTCCTCGGGCTCGGGCGCGTCGCCCGACGGGCCTCCGCGGCGGCCCGGTCGCCCGTCGGCGTCCCACTGCCGGGACCGATCCTCGGAGTCCGGACCCTCGGGACTCGGCTCCTCACGGATCGGTTCTTCGGGGATCGGTTCCTCGGGGCTCGGCTCCTCCGGTGCCGAGGCCGCGGGGCCGGGATCCGCGGGCGAGGCGGCCGACGACGCGAGAGGGGAGGGCGCGGAGGCGAGGCCGTCGTGCACGTCCAGGGAGTGGTAGGCGGATTCGGCCTGGTCCTTCGCGATCTGCGAGAGGTCGGACTCGAGGTCGCGGAGCATCCCGCGGGCGTCCTCGATGATGACGTCGTCCTCGGCCTCGATGCCGTGCAGCAGCCAGTCGATCACCGCGAACTCGCCCACGGCGTGGGCGCGCTCGAGCAGTCGCGGGTGCACGGGAGCGCCCAGGGCGTTGCGGTAGGCGGAGAACAGGTCGTCGAAGGCCTCCGACTCCAGTGCGGAGGCGAGCCAGGCGAGATCGTCGGCCGGATCGCCGATGCGGGCGGCGTCCCAGCCGCGCACGCCCGTGATCCTCGATCCCTGGAAGTACAGGCTCTCCTCGGAGAGGTCGCCGTGGACGACCACGGGCTGGAGGTCCCAGAGGCCGTCGTCGGCCAGCAGGGTCTCCCAGCGCTGGAGGACGGCGGTGGGGATCGTCTCGAGCTCGCGGGCGCGGGCGAGCTGCGCGCGGTGGGCCTCGCGCAGCGCCTGCGCGGTGTACGCCTCGGCGCCGACGGTCTCGACCACGTGCGCGGGGACGCGGTGGATCCGGGCGATGACCTCGCCGAGCGAGGTGACCAGGGCGCGGTCGCGGTCCAGGAGGTCCAGCAGCAGCGGGGAGCCCTCGTGGACCTCCGTGACGGCGGCGCGGCCGCCCTCGGGCAGCTTCACGGATCCGAGCACGGCGGGCACCAGGTCGCTCAGCGTGTGCTGGGCGAGGGCGCCGGAGATGCTGAGCTCCTTCTCGAGGCGCACGCCGCCGGCCGTGGTGCGCGGGCAGGTCACGAGGACCTTGCGCCCCTCCTGGCTGATGACCCCGGCGACGTCGACGTCGTCCTGCGGGGTCGGGATCGCCACGGTCCGCGCGGGCTCGAAGCCGGGGACCGAGGCGGCGGCGAAGGCTGCCAGGGAGTAGGAGTTGTGGCGCACGGATCCACCGTACCCGGCCGTCGGCTGGGAGCAGCGGCGGGACACACGGTGCACCCTCGATGCGCGCGCACGAGCTCGCGGACGCGTCGGCGCCCGGGTGTGAGATGGCTCTACGCTGATCACATGGTGCGAGTGCGCGGACCCCAGCTGCAGACCCCTCTGACCCGACATGATCTGGATCGTGGTGCGCTGCGCCGCTCCGACCCGCACGTGCTCGACGCGGGGGAGGACGCCTCCTACCTGGTGACCCGCTCGGGCGCGGCCAGCATGATCGAGGACGGCGAGGGCCGCCTGCTCCCCGCCCTCGAGGACGTCGATCCTCGCGGCCACCAGAGCGCCTCGGCCGTCTACCTCGGTGAGCGCGACGGCAGGCGCATCATCGCCGTCGAGCTCCCCGAGCCCAGCGCCGAGCTCGACGATCCGGGCCGCGACATGCGCGACCTGCGGCGCGTGGTCGGCGACCTCGGGCCCGAGGACGCCGCGCTCGCCGTCGCCGCGGCCGCAATGGGCTCCTGGCACCGCTCGATGCGCCACTGCCCCCTGTGCGGGGCGCTGCTCGAGGCGCGACTGGGCGGATGGGTGCTGGTCTGCAGCGAGGACGGCACCGAGCACTTCCCACGCACCGACCCGGCCGTGATCATGGCGGTCCGGGACGAGCAGGACCGCCTGCTGCTGGCGCGCAACGCGAGCTTCCGCAGCGGGTTCCACTCCGTGCTCGCGGGTTTCGTCGAACCGGGGGAGACGATCGAGGCGGCCGTCTCCCGCGAGGTCGCCGAGGAGGTCTCGCTCGTCGTCGAGGAGGTCGAGTACGTCGGCTCCCAGCCCTGGCCCTTCCCGCGCTCCCTGATGCTCGCCTTCCGCGCCTGGGCGGCCGACGGGCAGGAGATCGTGCTGGCCGACGGCGAGCTCGCCTCCGCCCGCTGGTTCACGCGCGAGGAGCTCACCGCCGCGGTCGCCGCGGGCGAGATCCAGGTGCCGAACGTCGCGTCCGTCGGTCGGGCGCTGGTCGAGGACTGGTACGGCGGGCCCATCGACGAGGGCTGATCCCCGCCGCTCCGTCGACGAGGTCTGATCCCGGACGCTCCCGACGGAGGGTCCCCGCGGTCCCTCCCCAGGGGGTCGCGGTCCACAGCGCGTCCTCGCGCGTCGGTGGGCGCTGGCAGACTGGGAGGCGATGACCGCGCACCAGTCCGACACCGACACCACGAGCCCCGTGGACGAGTCCGCCCCTCCGCTCACCGCCGAGGCGGTGCTCGAGGCGCTCGACCCCGAGCAGCGGGAGGTCGCCCGCAGCTTCGACGGGCCCGTGTGCGTGCTCGCCGGTGCCGGCACCGGCAAGACCCGCGCGATCACCCATCGCATCGCCTACGGCGTGATGACCGGCCGGCTCAATCCCCGGCACGTGCTCGCGGTGACCTTCACCGCGAAGGCCGCCGCGGAGATGCGCTCGCGCCTGCGCGACCTGGGCGTGCCCGCCGTGCAGGCCCGCACGTTCCACGCCGCGGCACTGCGCCAGCTCCGCCACTTCTGGCCGCGCGTGGTGGGCGGTCCCGTGCCCGAGATCATGGCCAACAAGTACCCGGGCGTCGCGGAGGCCTGCCAGCGCCTGCACATGAGCGTGGACCGTGCCGCCCTGCGCGACATCGTCTCCGAGGTCGAGTGGTCGCGGGTCTCGATGCTCACGCCCGAGAGCTACCCCGAGGCGGCCGCGACGACCCGTCGGCCCGGCGTCGCGGGCTTCGACTCGCGGTCGATCTCACGCATCCTCACCCAGTACGAGGAGGTGAAGAAGGAGAAGGGCGTCATCGACTTCGAGGACGTCCTGCTGCACATGGTCGGCTTCCTCACCGAGAGGCCCGACGTCGCCCGCGAGGTCCACGGCCAGTACAAGCACTTCGTGGTGGACGAGTACCAGGACGTCTCCGCCCTCCAGCACTCCCTGCTGCGCCTGTGGCTGGGGACCAGCGGCGACCTGTGCGTGGTGGGCGACGCGGCCCAGACCATCTACACGTTCGCCGGGGCACGCGCCTCGTACCTGCTGGACTTCCCCAAGGAGTTCCGCGGCGCGCAGGTGATCCGCCTGGAGCGCAACTACCGCTCCACGCCGCAGATCGTGCGCCTCGCCAACACCGTGCTCGACGGCGCGCGCGGGCGCACACGCGACCACCGCCTCACCCTCGCCTCCCAGCGCGCGGACGGCCCGCCGCCCGTCATCGAGTCCTACCCCGACGACGTCGCCGAGGCCGAGGGCGTCGCCGAGCGCATCGCCGACCTCGTCTCCCAGGGGCGCAGCGCCGCGGAGGCCGCCGTCCTCTTCCGCACCAACAGCCAGTCCGAGGCGGTCGAGCAGGCCCTCACCGCCCGCGGCATCGGCTACCTCGTGCGCGGGGGCGACAAGTACTTCGAGCGCCAGGAGATCCGCCGCGCCATGGTCGCCCTGCGCGCCGCCGCCCGGGTCCAGCCGGAGGATCCCGCGCGGGCCGTCCGCGACGTGGTGGGCGGGCTCGGCTGGAGCGCGCAGGCGCCGGAGACCACCGGTGCCGTGCGCGAGCGCTGGGACTCGCTGAACGCCCTGGTCAGCCTCACGGACACCATCATCGCCCGCCCCGGCGCGACCCTCGCGGAGGTGGTGCGGGAGCTCGAGGAGCGTGCGGAGGCGCAGAGCGCTCCCACGGTCGACGGGGTCACCCTCGCCTCGGTCCACGCCGCCAAGGGCCTCGAATGGCCCATCGTGTTCCTCATCGGCGCGAGCGACGGGCTGCTGCCCATCTCCATGGCGCAGACCGCCGCCGAGGTCGAGGAGGAGCGCCGCCTCTTCTACGTCGCGCTCACTCGCGCGAAGGACCTGCTGACGATCTCCTGGGCCGCCGCCCGCAGCGCCGGCTCCCGCGGCTCCCGCAAACCCTCGCGGTTCCTCGACGGGCTCCTCGAGCCCGCCGAGAGGACGCCGGCGAAGGGGCCGCAGGCCCGCCGTACCGGCCGCCGCGGCGCCACCACGTTCAGCAGGTGCCGTGCGTGCGGAAAGAACCTGGACACCCCCGGCGAGCAGCGACTCGGTCGACATGTCGCCTGCCCGCCGAGCCATGACGAGAGCGTGCTGGACGAGCTGCGGCTGTGGCGCCGCCAGCGCAGCGCACAGCTCGGGGTCCCCGCGTACTCGGTGCTCACGGATGCCGCGCTCGCCGCGATCGCCGAGCGCGCGCCGTCGGACCTCGACGCTCTCGTGCACGTCCCCGGCGTCGGTCCGCTGAAGGGCCGGCGCTTCGGCGAGGAGCTCCTGCAGATCCTCGCGAGCCACCGCTGACCAGCACGAAACCGCAGGTCAAAAAATAGGTGTCGTGGATCTCGAGGGCGTGTAGTCTGTTCTCGTTCATCGTCCACGACGTGGTCCGGGAGACCGGGGCGCGCGCACAGGAAGGGGGTGTCGTCAATGACCACATGGAAGACGCAGATCGAGCCGATCGGCTTCACCGGGTCCGACGCCGCCCTTCTCGCGGCGCCCGCTCTCTCGAACGAGCGGGTCTATCGACCCAAGGGGCTGACGGCTTGATCTGATCGGGACCCACCTGTCTCGATCTGCCGCCCCTCCGGCGAGAGCGCACTGCAGCGCCCGCCCTTCCTCGACCACGACGATTTCGAAGCAGCGAGACGATGACCGACGTCCTCACCCGCAGTGACCTCACGACCATCACCGACACCCGGCACGATGCCGCGCCCTCGGCGACCCTGCCCTGCCAGGACATCGAGGCGGCTGACCTGTTCTTCTCCGAGCGCCCCGCGGACCTCGAGTCCGCGAAGGTGCTCTGCGCCGACTGCCCCCTGCGGGCGGTCTGCCTCGAGGGCGCCCTCGATCGGGGCGAGCCCTGGGGCGTCTGGGGAGGACAGATCCTCGAGAACGGAGCCGTCATCGCGTTCAAGCGCGGACGCGGACGGCCCCGCAAGAACGCCGCCTGAGCAGGCGGCACGCGTGACGGCCCGGGGAGCGCGCACGGCTGCGAGCCGTTGCGCGGATGCCCCCTCACAGCGTCAGGGGCGGCCCACCAGATGGTGGGCCGCCCCTGAGACGCGAGCGCTGGGCGCTCGCCGCAGGATCCGCGTGGAGCGGATCCCTTCGATCCTGGCTGATCAGGCCTTGCCGAGGATCCGGTTCAGCTTGGTGCCGCAGACCGGGCACACGGCCTTGGCCATGCGACGCTCGTTCGAGACGACGACGTCGCCCGTGGCCTCGCGCTTCTCGCGGCACTTCACGCAGTAGAACTCGCCGCTGTACTTCTCGTCAGCCATGTTCACTCCTTCTCTTGCCCCCGCGGCCCCGGCATCGCACATCACGGCCGGGCCCTGCGAGGTCGTCCCCGACACTGTATAGGTCCGGGAGGGCAGGGACGGAATCGACACCAGGGGGTGTCGCACGGTGGTGTCGCGTGCCTCGGACCGCCGACCCGGTGCGTGCCGCGGCCGACGCCGTCGACGCAAAGACGCACCCCCGCGACGACGGGGGATCGCGGGGGTGCGGGAGATGCTCTGCGTCTCTCGTGGAGCCCCGGGGGCGCTCAGCATCGTGTGCACCTTCCCCGTACGCACCATGCCCGTTATCCCGGGGCTCCACTGACGTACGAAACTAGCCGCTGGCCGGGTGCGGGTCAAAGGCAGTCCAGTGGATCCGCTGTGGACAAGCGGCCTCATCGTGTGGACGGACGGTGCATGATCCATGCCCTTCTGTGGACGACGAGGGGACGCGGGAGCACTGGGGAGGACTGACGTGCACGCTCGTCATGCACAGCTGGGGACGACACGCCGATCCCAGATTTTTTTCTGAGATCCTGTCTCCATGCCAGAGCTCACCGAGCACGAGGGGGTCCGCGGCCCGCAGGGGGAGCGAGTCCTCGTGCGCCGTTCCGCGCGTCGCCGCCGCACCGTCTCCATCACCCGTCGCGAGGGCGATCTCGTGGTCTCGATGCCGGCATCCTTCGGCTCCCGCCAGGAGCGGCACTGGGTGCGCAGCATGATCGAGCAGCTCCAGCGCAAGGAGCTCGCCCGCGGACCGGCCCGCAGCAGCGACGAGGACCTCATGCGTCTTGCGCGCCGGCTCTCCGACGCGCACCTGGGCGGTCGCGCCCACCCCGCCTCGGTGTCCTGGTCCAGCCGCCAGCAGCACCGCTGGGGATCGTGCACCTCCTCGACGGGGGAGATACGACTGTCCGCGCGCCTGCGTCCGATGCCCCAGCACGTGCTGGAGTACGTGCTGGTCCATGAGCTCACGCACCTGATGGTCGACGACCACTCGGCGGAGTTCTGGGCCCTCGTGGACAACTATCCCCGCACCGCCCACGCGCGCGGGTTCCTCGAGGGCGTGTCCTTCGCCCAGCAGTACGGCACCGGCGGCGGGGCGTGGGAAGGCGATGGCGAAGGCACCTCGGAGCAGGGAGCGGACAGCACCCGCCCGTCCGGTCGAGATACAGCGGCCGACGGCGTCGACTGATCGGCCGGGCCGACGGGGCTCGACTGATCGGCCGGGCCGACGGGGCTCGACAGGGTCGACGGACCTCAGTCCGAAGCGGGCCCGGTGTCCTCCAACGGCTCGGCGGCGAACTCGTCCAGGTAAGGCACGAGGCGCTCGAGGATCTCGGGCATGTCGGAGGCGGCGTCGGCCGGCAGCGGGACGCGAGGGGAGAAGCCGCCGTGAGGGCCGTCGATCCGCGGCCACGGCACCCACACGGGCGTCGGCGCGCCGGGCTCCTCCGCCCTCAGCGGCAGCTCTGCGGCCCCGGCGTCTGCGCGCAGCACGAGCACGACATCCCAGTGCCCTCCGCACGCACCGAACGTCGAGGCGAGGTCATGGGCCTCGAGCAGGGCAGGACCCGGGCCCACCGGACGCAGGCGCGCGTCGGCCCCCGGGCCGGCCTCCGCGCCGAGGCCGGTCTCCTCCGCGATCTCGCGACGCACCGCCGCCTCGAGCGACGCATCGGTGGCCTCGAGGTGCCCGCCGGGCTGCACCCAGCAGCGGCCGCGGGCGTGCCAGACCAGTGCCACATGCTCGGCCGGCCCGTCGAGGACGACGGCGCTCGCCGTCAGGTGCAGCGACCCGCCCTCGGCGGCCAGCGCGGGCCCGTCGCGCAGCACGGCATCGGGGATCGCCTCGAGCAGACGCACGTAGTCCTCGCGCACGGCCGGATCGATCGCGACCTCCGATGCGGCGCGCAGCTCCTCGAGAGCGCGCGCCGTGAGCGCGGGGGCCGTGGAATCAGGTGCGCGGGTCATCGTCCGAGGGGGAGTCGTCGGGGGAGGAGCCGTCCGACGCGGGACCGTCCGTCCCGTCCTGCTCTTGCGACCCGTCCGAGCCCGCCTCGTCGAGGAGCTTCGCGAGCTCGGCGTCGATGTCGTCGGGCAGAGCCATCGTCTCCTCCGCGTCCTCGCTCTGGCCGTCGGCCGCGAGAGCGGGAGCGTCGGCGGCGGGAGCCTGCGGGCGACCGCTGAGCACCGCCAAATCGGGCAGCAGATCGGGGTGGGCCCACTTGCCGTCGCGGGCCTGCTCGCCCTCGGTGTCCAGCACGCTCTCCCACCATGCGAGCGCCTCGCGCACGCGGCGCGGGCGCAGCTCGATGCCCACCGTCTTGGAGAGCATCTCCTCGGCCGGCGAGCCGCTCGCGCGACGACGGCGCAGCACCTCGCGCAGGGCGTCGAGCTGCGGGAGCTTCCCGGCCAGGGCCTGCGAGGTGACGTGGTCGACCCAGGCCTCGACGAGCGCGAGCGTCGTCGCGAGCTCCTCGAGGGCGCGCTCCTGGGAGGCGCGGCGGGTGAAGACGAACATCTCCTCGGGCCGACGTGCCTGCAGCGCCGAGGGATCGGAGAGGTCGAGGTCTCGCACCATCTCGTCGAGCGCGTCGAGATCCAGGGTGATGCCGCGGGCGTAGTCCTCGACCGCGGAGAACAGGGCACGCGGCAGCCACGGCGCGGAGGAGAACAGAGCGGTGTGGGCGAGCTCGCGCGAGGCCAGGAAGATCCTCGCCGCCGGTGCGTCCAGGCCGTGGGACTCCACGAGATCGGCGACGTTCGCGGCGACCAGCGCGGGACGCCCCTCGGGTCCCAGCGGCAGCGAGAGGTCCGTGGTGCCGAAGACCTCGCGGGCGAGCGAGCCGATCGCATGGCCGAACTGCACGCCGAACAGGGTGCCGCCCATCCGCTCCATCATCTGGCCCGGGTCCCCGGGCATCTGGAGCTCCGCCTGCTGCATCTGCGCGGTCATGGCCTCACCGATCGCTCCGGCCATGTACTTCGCGACGGGCTCGGCGATCGACTGCCAGCGCTCCTGGGTGCGGTGCAGCCAGGTGCCGCGGGTCCACACCTCGAGCGGGCGGGACGGCAGGTCGAAGGAGATCGCATCCGCCAGCCAGAGGGAGGCGATGTTCGACGCCTCCTCGAGCTCCTTGACCTGCTGGTCGCTCGGCGACGGGTCACCGGGCGTGCCGGCGGGCGCCGGGGCGCCCGGCACCTGGACCGTGCCCTGCGCGGTGCGGCGCGAGAGGTCCTGGGCGAGCGTCCAGTTCACGGGGCCGTCGCCCTGGGCGTTGAGCACGTGCTGCATCTGCGCGGCCGCGGCCTTGAGCATCGCCGGGTCGCTGGGCAGGTTCGCCTGCTTGGCGAGCTCGCTGAGGTCCACGCCGTCCAGCGCGCCCTCGGGGATCGCTCCTCCCAGGGCCTCTTCGAGGAAGCGGCGCAGGGCGTCGTCGTCGGGTGTCGGGTTCTCGGTCATGGGGCACCTCCGGGTGCGGCCGCCCGCGCTCTCGCGGCCGGTGCGGCCTGGATCAACGTCGTGGCCAGCGTACCGAGCAGGATCCAGGACGCATCGGGCGGGCATTCAGTTTCGCTCAGGGCGTCGAACCGGCCTCCCGCCGCGGGACGGTCAGGGCACGTGCGGCACAATGGTCCGGTGACCTCCCGCCCCCCTGGACCGACGCCCGACGGCGCGCAGCCCTCGCACCCCGCCGCACCCGAGAACGGGACGCAGCCGCGCACCGGTGAGCCGCCGGCCGGCGGCTCGTCGGCCGACGGGACGGCCGACGGCGAGCAGCGCATGGGGCGCGTCACCCGGTTCCTCGGCGGCGAGGCCTTCGCCCACCCGCGGCTCGCGGCCGGCAGCCTGCTGGTGATCTGCGCGATGCTGCTGGGCGCCATGTTCGTGCCCGTGCCCTACGTGGTCGAGCAGCCCGGGCCCGCGATCGACGTCCTCGGGAAGTACGACGACAAGCAGGTGCTCTCCATCGAGGGCCACAAGACCTACCCGACCGACGGCTCGCTGATGATGACCACGGTCTCGGTCGACGGCGGGCCCGGCTACCCGGTGACACCGGTCGAGGTGGTGCGCGCCTGGTTCGACTCCACCCGCTCGGTGCTGCCGCGCGAGCTCGTCTTCCCCGAGGAGCAGACCGCCCAGGAGACCACGCTCGAGAACTCCGTCCAGATGAGCAGCTCCCAGCAGGAGGCCGTCGTCGTCGCCCTCGACGAGCTCGACATCGACCACGAGGACTCCGTGCAGGTCTCGGGCGTCGAGCAGGACTCCCCGGCCGACGGCGTGCTGGAGCCCGGCGACCGCGTCCTGGCGATCGGCGGCACGAGCGCCGACAGCGCGGAGGCCTACCGCGCACTCGCCGCGAAGACCACCCCGGGGGACGAGGTCGCCATGCGCGTCGAGCGCGACGGCAAGAAGCTCGACCTGCAGGTGCCCACCCGGGAGGTCGACGGCAAGGCCCGCATGGGCATCGTCCTCGCCGACGGCTACGAGTTCCCCTTCGACGTGAACCTGGGCGTCGGCGACGTGGGCGGCCCGAGCGCCGGCACCATGTTCGCCCTGTCCATCTATGACGAGCTCACCCCCGGCGCCCTCACCGGCGGCCAGGACATCGCCGGCACCGGCACCATCGACGAGAAGGGGAAGGTCGGCGCGATCGGCGGGATCCGCCAGAAGATGGTCGGCGCCCGGGACTCCGGCGCCGACTACTTCCTCGCGCCGGCCTCCAACTGCGACGAGGTCGCCGGGCACGTCCCCGACGGGCTGCAGGTGGTGAAGGTCGACGACTTCGACGGGGCCCTGCACGCCGTGCAGACCATCGCGAAGGACCACAGCACCAAGGGGCTGCCCACCTGCGGGTGAGCGCCCGTGCACCCGCATCCGAGCACGAGCCCATCAGAGGAGAGTCGTTCATGAGCAGGAAGAGGCGCGGCACCTCCGCCGCGGACCCCAAGCGCATCACCGTCGTCTTCGACTTCGGCGGCGTGCTCAGCGCCGGGCACGATCCGGTGCCCACCGTCCACGAGCTGCTGGGCGGCGACGCCGAGACGGTCGGGGAGGCGCTCTGGGAGCACCGCGGCGACTACGACGCCGGCCGCATCGACGCCGCGGAGTACTGGGGGCGCGTGGCCGCCGCCGCCGGCATCGAGAACCTCACCGAGACCGAGGTGCGCGAGCTGCAGAGCGCCGACAACCGCTACTTCCTGCAGCTCGACCAGCGTTCGCGCGAGCTGCTCCACGACCTCGCCCGCAACGGGATGCGGATGGCGCTGCTGTCCAACGCCTCGGCCGCCTTCGGCGAGGACGTGCGCCGCGCCGACTGGTTCGAGGCCTTCACCCTGGCCGTCATCTCCGCCGAGGAGAAGCTCGTCAAGCCGGACGCGGAGATCTACCGGATCCTGCTGGACGTCCTCGCCCACGAGAACGGGGGAGTGGCCCGCCCCGGCGACGTCGTGTTCTTCGACGACCGCGCCGACAACGTCGAGGCGGCCCGCGCGCTCGGGATCGACGCGCACCTGTGGCCGCGCAACGGGGAGGACGGCGCCGCCGAGCACGGCGCGACCATGGCCCGGCGCGTGCTCGAGGGACGCGGAGTCCCGCTGTCCTGACGAGCGGGCCGCGGTCCACTGCGAGAACCGCGTCGGGACGGTGCACCGATCAGCGATCGCGATGACGGTGCGTGATCCGCCGTCGCTGGGCAGGGCGGGTACCCTGGTGAGGGCATCCAGGGGCTCGACCGCGCACATCCGCGCGCCCGTCGGGCCCGGGAATTCCAGGGACCACCTCACCACCGCACGCGCGCGCCGGTGCACACCGGCCCGCACCGTGGCGATATCGACCGTCTACCAGGGAGAACAGCTTGGCAGAGTTCATCTACACCATGTACAAGGCCCGCAAGGCCGTGGGCGACAAGGTCATCCTCGACGACGTCACCATGAGCTTCTACCCGGGCGCGAAGATCGGCATGGTCGGCCCCAACGGCGCCGGCAAGTCCACGATCCTCAAGATCATGGCGGGCCTCGACCAGCCCTCCAACGGCGAGGCGCGCCTGAGCCCCGGCTACAGCGTCGGCATCCTCCTGCAGGAGCCGCCGCTGGACGAGTCCAAGACCGTTCTGGAGAACGTCCAGGAGGGCCTGGGCGAGCTGTTCCGCAAGGTCCAGCGCTTCAACGCCATCGGCGAGGAGATGGGCCAGCCCGACGCGGACTTCGACGCGCTCATGGAGGAGATGGGCAAGCTCCAGACCGAGATCGACAACGCCAACGGCTGGGATCTCGACTCCCAGCTCGAGCAGGCGATGGACGCCCTGCGCTGCCCGCCCGGCGACGAGAAGGTCACCCACCTCTCCGGTGGTGAGAAGCGCCGCGTCGCGCTGTGCAAGCTGCTCCTGGAGAAGCCCGACCTGCTGCTGCTGGACGAGCCCACCAACCACCTCGACGCCGAGAGCGTGCTCTGGCTCGAGAACCACCTCCAGCAGTACGAGGGCGCCGTCATCGCCGTCACCCACGACCGCTACTTCCTGGACCACGTCGCCCAGTGGATCGCCGAGGTCGACCGCGGCCACCTCTACCCCTACGAGGGCAACTACTCCACCTACCTGGAGAAGAAGGAGGAGCGCCTGGCCGTCCAGGGCAGGAAGGACGCGAAGCTCGCCAAGCGCCTCAAGGACGAGCTCGAGTGGGTGCGGTCCTCCGCCAAGGGCCGGCAGACGAAGTCCAAGGCGCGTCTGGCCCGCTACGAGGAGATGGCCGCCGAGGCCGAGCGCACCCGCAAGCTCGACTTCGAGGAGATCACCATCCCGCCGGGCCCGCGCCTGGGCACCAAGGTCATCGAGGCCGACGATCTGAAGAAGGGGTTCGGCGAGCGTCTGCTCATCGACGGGCTCAGCTTCTCGCTGCCCCCGAACGGCATCGTCGGCGTCATCGGCCCCAACGGCGTCGGCAAGACGACCCTGTTCAAGACGATCGTGGGCCTGGAGCCGCTGGACGGCGGCGACCTCGAGGTCGGCCAGAGCGTCAAGATCAGCTACGTCGACCAGAACCGCGAGAACATCGACCCGGAGAAGAACCTCTGGGAGGTCGTCTCCGACGGCCTCGACTTCATCCAGGTCGGCAAGGTCGAGATCCCCTCGCGCGCCTACGTCAGCCAGTTCGGCTTCAAGGGGCCCGACCAGCAGAAGAAGGCCGGCGTGCTCTCCGGCGGCGAGCGCAACCGCCTGAACCTCGCGCTCACCCTCAAGCAGGGCGGCAACGTGCTTCTGCTCGACGAGCCGACGAACGACCTGGACGTCCAGACGCTCGGGTCGCTCGAGAACGCCCTGCTGGAGTTCCCCGGCTGCGCGGTGGTGGTCTCGCACGACCGCTGGTTCCTCGACCGCGTCGCCACCCACATCCTGGCCTACGAGGGCACCGAGGAGGACCCGGCGAACTGGTACTGGTTCGAGGGAAACTTCGAGGCCTACGAGAAGAACAAGGTCGAGCGCCTGGGCGAGGAGGCCGCGCGGCCTCACCGCGTGACCCACCGCCGCCTGACCCGCTGAGCGCGGCCGGGCTCGGTCGGACCCGGTCCGACGACCCCGGCCCCGCCGGCATGCACGACGCCCCCTGCAGATCGCTCTGCAGGGGGCGTCGTGCATGGGATGCGTCGGCGACGGGCGCACCGCGTGCGCGGGACGCGGGCATCGCCGCCTCGCGTCAGCCCAGGTGCCGGCGCACCCGGTGCTCGAGGGTCGCGCGGACCATCGGCCAGTCCCGGGCGAGCACGCTGAACTGGGCGGTGTCGCGCACGATCCCGAAGCCGTCGCGGGAATCGGCGCGCAGGATCCCCTCGAGCTCCGCGCCCAGACGCTCGATCGCCGCGCGGGACTGCTGGTTCGCCCGATGCGTGCGGAAGCGCACCGCCTCCACCTCCCACTGCTCGAAGGCATGGGCGAACAGCAGCGCCTTCGAGTCGGGGTTCGTGCCGGTGCCGTGGACGGAGGCGCGGTTCCAGGTCGAGCCGATCTCCACGCGCGGCACCGTGGGGTCGATGTTCATGAACGTGGTCATCCCCAGCACCAGGCCGTCGGCCCGCCGGATCGTCGTGAACGGCAGCATCGTGCCCTCCTCGCGCAGCGCGAGGCGCCGGTCGATCTCCTCGGCCATGTCCTCGGGGCGGGGGATCGGGGTGTACCAGGTGGACCACAGCTCGCCGTCGGCCACCGCGTCCTGCAGACCCGCGAGGAGATCGTGGCTCAGCGGCACGAGGTCCACGAGCCGCCCGTGCAGGGTGAGGGTCGGCAGCGGAAGCGGGATCGACATGGAGGGGCTCCTTCGGGACTGGGGACTGGGGACTGTGGGCCGAGGAGGCAGGGACGAGGGCCATCCGGGCGCTCGCGCGGGTGCACGCTCGGCATCCAGTTTCGGTCATGCAGGTGACACGGGGTAGCCGACGCGCTGACGCGTGGTGATCGGTGTCCGATTCCGCCTGTACTCTCGGCCCCATGAAGCCTGCCGCCACCTTCACGGTCGCCTCCGATCTGCCCGCCGCGCTCGAGCCGCTGCGCACCCTCGCGATGAACCTGCGCTGGTCGTGGCGCAGGCAGACCCTCGCCCTCTTCCAGGACCTCGATCCGGAGGCCTTCGCCGCGAGCGGCGGCAGCCCGATCGCGATGCTCCCCCTCGTGCCCGCGAGTCGGCTCGCGCAGATTGCCGGCGACGAGGACTACCTCGCCAGGATGCGCGCCGAGATCGGCGACCTGCGCACCTACCTCGACTCCGGCCGCTGGTTCCAGCGCACCGTGCCCACCCAGGGGGCCGACGGGGAGCGCACCCCGGCCGTCGCCTACTTCTCCATGGAGTTCGGCATCACCCCCACGCTGCCGATCTACTCGGGAGGCCTCGGGATCCTCGCCGGCGATCATCTGAAGTCGGCCTCGGACCTGGGCGTCCCGCTGGTCGCCGTCGGGCTGCTCTACCAGTGGGGCTACTTCTCCCAGAGCCTGGACCGCGACGGCTGGCAGCGCGAGAGCTACCGCCTGAACGATCCCGCGGACCTTCCGGTCGAGCCCGTCGTCGACGCCGCCGGCGAGCCGCTGACCGTCTCGGTGGCCCTCCCCGGCGGCCGCGAGGTGCACATCGCCGTGTGGAAGGTGCAGGTGGGACGCGTGCCCCTGCTCCTCCTGGACACAGACGTCGAGGAGAACGACGAGGAGTCGCGGGCGATCACCGACCGTCTCTACGGCGGCGACCACGACCACCGGATCCTCCAGGAGATCGTGCTGGGCGTGGGCGGCGTGCGCGCCGTCGCCGCGTTCAGCGAGACCGGCGCCTTCCCCGCCCCCGAGGTCTTCCACCTCAACGAAGGCCACGCGGGCTTCTCCGGGCTCGAGCGCGTCGGCCGGATCATGCAGCGCGGCCGCAGCTTCGACGAGGCCCTGACCGAGGTCCGCGCCGGCACCGTCTTCACCACGCACACCCCCGTGCCCGCCGGCATCGACCGTTTCGACGTCGGGGAGTTGCGGCGCGTGCTGGACGCCGACGAGTCCGGCATCTCCCGCCTCGTCGGCGGCCTGCCCGTCGAGGCGGCCCTCGCCCTGGGCCTCGAGGACGGCGGCGAGGTCTTCAACATGGCCCACATGGGCCTGCGCCTTGCCCAGCGCTCCAACGGCGTCGCGAAGCTCCACGGCGCCGTCTCGCGCAGCATGTTCCGCTCCCTGTACCCGGGCTTCGACGTCGCCGAGGTGCCGATCACCTCGATCACCAACGGCGTGCACCGCCGCACCTGGACCTCGCGCGCGATGGACGACCTGTACAAGAAGGTCCTCGGGGACGTCGACATCTCGGCGCTGTCGGACTGGAGCCCGCTGGCGACGCTCGGCGACCACGAGCTCACGGCCGTGCGCGACCAGCTGCGCGGCGAGCTGGTGACGATGGTGCGCGAGCGTCTGCGCGCCTCGTGGCTGCAGCGCGGGGCCGACGACGCCGAGCTCGGCTGGACCCAGGAGGTCCTCGACCCGGACGCGCTGACCATCGGCTTCGCCCGCCGCGTCTCCACCTACAAGCGCCTGACCCTCATGCTGCGCGATCCCGAGCGCCTGCGGCGCATCCTCCTGGACCCCGAGCGCCCCGTGCAGTTCGTCATCGCCGGCAAGTCCCATCCGGCCGACGTCCCCGGCAAGGAGTTCCTCCAGCAGATGGTGCGCTTCGCCGACGAGGCCGGCGTGCGCCACCGGATCGTCTTCCTTCCCGACTACGACATCACCATGGCCTCCGTGCTCGTGGCCGGCTGCGACGTGTGGCTGAACAACCCCATCCGCCCCGAGGAGGCCTCCGGCACCTCCGGCATGAAGGCGGTGCTCAACGGCGGCCTCACCTTCTCGATCTCCGACGGCTGGTGGGACGAGATGAACGACGACGAGGCCGGCTGGACGATCCCCACCGCCCACGTCGAGGACCAGGGCGAGCGGGACCGGCTCGAGTCCGACGCCCTCTACGAGATCCTCGAGCACGAGATCGCGCCCCTCTTCCACGACGTCGATGCCGAGGGCATGCGCCACGGCTGGTGCGACCGCGTGCGCACCTCCCTGGTGCGGATCGCCCCGCAGATCACCGCCGCCCGCATGGTCCGCGACTACGTCACCGAGCTGTACCTGCCCGCAGCGGGTGCGGCCGAGGCCTTCGCCGACGACCCCGCGCTCGCCGACGAGTACACGGCCTGGAAGGCCCGCGTCTCCGACGCCTTCGACCGCATCGGCGTGCGCGACGTCCGCATCGAGGGCGGACGCAGCGAGGGCCTCGTGCCCACGGGCGCCGAGATCACGCTCTCGGCAGCCGTCGACCTCGCCGGGCTCGGCGAGCACGACGTCGAGGTCGAGGCGCTCGTGGGCCCCGTCGGCCCCGACGGTGAGATCGAGTCGCCGCAGCTGATCCCGCTGCGCCCGGGTGCCGGCGCAGAAGCGGCAGCAGGGGCGGCGTCGGGTGCCGGGGCGAGTGCAGGAATCGGTGCGGACGACGGGGGAGCGGCCCGCTGGTCCGCGTCCTTCACCCTCGCCCGCCCGGGCGAGCTGGGCGTGAACGTGCGCGTGGTGCCCCGCCACCGGGTGCTCGCCTCGCCCGCCGAGCTCGGCCTCGTCGTCACCGCCTGAGCCCGGCGGCGACGCCGCGCTTCGCACGAAGGGGCCGGCCGGCCGAGCTCTGCTCTCCTGGAGGCGGTGCGGCGAGCGGGACCGTGTCACGGAGGGGTGTACAGCGGCTCTCTCTGCCATATGTGGCAGAGAGAGCCGCTATGTGCCGGTCGACGACAACCATGACAACGGGAGCGCCGGCGGCACGCCGGTCGACGACGACCATGACAACGGGAGCGCCCGCCGCGGGCGTCATACTGGTCCGATGCGTCCCCGTTCGCCCGTGGTCGGCTACCTCCTGCTCGCCCCCAGCCTCATCGGCGTGACCGCCTTCCTGCTGCTGCCGGTGCTGCTCGCCTTCGTCGTCTCCCTGTTCCGCTGGGACCTCATCGGCACCCGCGAGTTCGTGGGGCTGGCGAACTACGCGGATCTGCTCAGTGGCGGAGCACTGCTGAACTCGCTGGTCGTCACGGTGCTCTTCACGGTCATCGCGGTGCCCGTGACCCTCGCCCTCGGCCTCGTGCTCGCCACGCAGCTCGTGCGCGCCGTGCCCGGGTCCACGCTCGTGCGGGTGATCGTGGTGATCCCGTGGGTGTGCGCGCCGCTCGCCCTGGGCGTGGTGTGGAAGTGGATCTTCCAGCCCTCGACGGGTGCGCTGAACGCCCTGCTCGGGGTGCGCGTGGAATGGCTGACCTCGCCGATGCTCGCGCTGCCCGCGGTCGCCTTCGTCGCGATCTGGCAGCAGGTGGGGTACGTTTCCCTGTTCTTCCAGGCAGGGCTCGCCCGCATCCCCGACACCATCTACGAGGCAGCGCGCATCGACGGGGCGAGCCCCTTCCAGCAGCTGCGCTTCATGACGATCCCGCTGCTGCGGCCCACGACCTTCTTCCTGGGCGTCACCCAGGTGGTCGCGAGCTTCCAGGTGTTCGACATGGTCTACGCGCTCACGGGCGGCGGACCCGAGCACCGCACCGAGGTGATCGCCTCGCTCATCTACAACCAGGCCTTCGACTCCTTCGCCGTGGGGAAGGCGAGCGCCGTCGCGGTGGTGCTGTTCCTCCTGCTGGTCGTGATCACCGTCGCCCAGCAGCGGTACTTCGGCCGCCGCATCACCTACGACCTGAGCTGAAGGAGGACCCCGATGCACGCACGCCGACCCCTGTCCCTGGCCGCGACCTACGCGGTCCTGCTGATCGCCGTCCTGCTCACCCTCGCGCCGTTCGCGCTGTCGGTGATCACGGCCCTGAAGACGCCCCGCCAATTCGTCCAGGACGGGCCGCTGGCCCTGCCCTCACCGCTCACCCTCGAGAACTTCACCTCCCTGTTCACCACCTCCGAGGGCGGCTTCGTCACCCCGCTCGTGGTCACCGTGCAGATGGTGGCCGTGATCCTCGTGGGGCAGATGGTGTTCTCCGTGCTCGCCGCCTACGCCTTCGCGCTGCTGCGGTTCCCCGGCCGCGACCTGCTGTTCTGGGTGTACGTCGCGACGCTCATGGTGCCGCAGGTCGTGGTGGTGGTGCCGCTGTACCTGATGATGAGCGAGGCGGGGATGCGCAACACGTTCTGGGCGCTCGTGCTGCCCTTCGTGCTGGGCAGCCCGTACGCGATCTTCCTGCTGCGCGAGAACTTCCGCGGCATGTCCACCGAGCTCATGGACGCCATGCGCCTGGACGGCGCGGGCACCCTGCGCCTGCTGTGGAACCTCGTGATCCCGCTGAACCGTCCCATCATCGTCACCCTCGTGCTGATCACGGTCGTCACCCACTGGAACAGCTTCATGTGGCCGCTGATCATCACCTCGGGGCCGACATGGCAGACGGTCACCGTGGCGACCTCGGCCCTGCAGTCGCAGTACTCGAGCAACTGGACCCTGGTGATGGCCGCGACGACCCTCGCGATGCTCCCGCTCATCGCGCTGTTCGTGATCTTCCAGCGCCAGATCACCCGGTCGATCGGCGCGAGCACTCTGCGCTGAGCATGACGCCCGGTGTCCTCGGAGGTCGGAATGGTCCCGGCTCGTCGGGCGGATCGGGGCACAATGGGCGGATCGGCGGGAGACCACCGCGCCCGACCCGTCGGGCGCACGCCGCGTCCGCCCGCCGAACCGCTCGAGCCCGCCCTCCGGAAGGACCCGCCATGATCAGTCGACGCCGTATGATCTCCGCCCTCGCCGCGACAGGCGCCGCGGGGGCCGCCGCGGCCTGCTCGCCCTCGGGCTCGGGCGACTCAGGATCCGGCTCCGGCTCCGGCAAGGGCGGCAAGTCCCTCACCTTCCGCCTCTGGGACGACACCGCCAAGGCCGCCTACGAGAAGTCCTTCGAGGCCTTCGAGAAGGACTCCGGGTGGAAGGTGAGCATCGACGTCGTGGCCTGGGACGACTACTGGACGAAGCTGCCCCTGGACGTCGCGAGCGGCGACGCCCCGGACGTCTACCTCATGAACTCCGCGAACTACGTGCAGTTCCAGGAGGCCGGGAACCTCGTCGCGATCGACGATGTGGTCGACGGCGTCGACAAGGACCAGTGGCAGAAGGCCGTCGTCGACCTCTACACCCGTGACGGGAAGCTCTGGGGAGTCCCGCAGCTGTGGGACTCGATCGCGCTGTTCTACAACAAGGATCTGCTGGACGCCGAGAAGATCGATCCGACGGACCTCTCCTTCGACCCCTCCAAGGACTCCGACCCGCTGCGCGAGGCGGGCAAGGCCCTCACGGTCGACAAGGAGGACCGCCACCCCGGCGACAAGGGCTTCGACGCGGACTCCCGCAGCCGGTTCGGCTTCAACTCCTCGTGCGACCGCCAGGCGATCATCGGCCCGTTCCTCGCCTCGAACGGAGCGGACTGGGAGAACGACAAGGACCAGTACGCCTTCGCCTCCAAGGAGGGCATCGCGACCTTCCAGTACCTCGCGGACCTCGTGAACAAGGACCAGATCGCGCCCGACGCGGCCGACACCAACGAGAACGGCGACCTCTGCCGCGACATGTTCGCCCAGGGCAAGCTCGCCCTGTTCCAGTCCGGCCCCTACAGCCTGAGCGCGATCGACGAGGCCGTGGGCGACAGCTTCGAGTGGGGCATCGCCCCGATGGTCGCCGGCCCGGCGGGCGCGAAGTCCCTGGTCCATGGCGTGGTCGCCGTGGGGAACGCGAAGGCCGACGACGACCAGCAGGAGGGCATCGCGAAGCTGCTGACCTGGCTGGGCAGCGCCGACGGACAGCGGCCCTTCGGCGAGATGGGCGTGTCCTTCCCGGGCAACAGCGACGTCCAGGACACCTTCGTGGACTACTGGAAGGACAAGGGCCAGGACGTGAGCGTCTTCATCGACGCCGCGAAGGATCCGGCCCCGGCCGACACCGGTGCCAAGGCGAACGCCGGGCTCACCGCGGCGATGCCCGTGTTCCAGGAGATCTTCATCGGCCGCAAGAGCGCGAAGGACGGCCTCCCGGAGGCGCAGAAGGCCGGCAACGAGGCGATGAAGTGACGCGCTGAGGTGCGCGCCGCGCGTCAGCGGCGGTCGGCCCCGGTGCGGATCATGCCCTCCTGGGTGATGGTCGCGACCAGGGAGCCGTCGCGCGCGAACATCTCGCCCTGGGTGAGGCCGCGCCCGCCCGATGCCGAGGGGGAGCGCTGCACGTACAGCAGCCACTCGCCGGCGTCCACGTGCTGGTGCCACCAGATCGCATGGTCGATCGTCGCCATCCGCAGGCCCGGCGTCACCCAGCTCAGACCCTGGCGGCGCAGGATCGGCTCGAAGGGCGTGTAGTCGCTCGCGAACGCGAGGATCGCGTCGTGCACCAGCGGGTCCGCCTCGATCGGCGTGAGGACCCGCATCCACAGCATCTGGGACTCGGCGCCCGAGCCGTCGGGCCGCAGGTAGATCGGGTCGGTGACGTGGCGGATGTCGATCGGCCGCTGGGTCGCCCAGTAGCGGGCCACGGGATGGTCGATCCCGGCGAGGACCTCGGCCGTGGTGGGCAGACCCTCGGGGTCCGGTGCCTGGGGGGCGCGGTCCTGGTGCTGCAGGCCGTCCTGCACCTCCTGGAACGACGCCGTCATCGCGAGGATCGTGCGCTCGCCCTGTGTCGCGAGCACGCGGCGCACCGAGAAGGAGCCGCCGTCGCGCAGCGCGTCGACGCTGAAGCGGATCGGCTGGTGCGGATCGCCCGGGGCCAGGAAGTAGGAGTACATCGAGTGGATGTGCCGGGTCTCGGGGACGGTGCGGCCCACGGCGACGACGGCCTGGCCCATCACCTGCCCGCCGAAGACGTGCCCGCCGGGCTGGGGGCGCGTGTCGCCCTCGAAGACGGCCGCGCTCCCTCCTCCGGCCGCGCTCGCTCCTCCGGCCGCGCCGGGAGTGCCGGGAACTCCGGAGCCCCCGGTCCCGGTGGACCCGTGGGACCCGTCGGATCCGTCGGCCTCCAGCGTGCGCAGGTCCAGCAGGTCGAGCAGCGCGGCGGAGACCGCGGCGGGATCGGGCGCGTCGGCGCCGGTCGTGGGGCCGGAGAGCGGATCGGGATGCGCGTTCGACATGCGCCGATGGTACGTCGGACCCCCACGGATCCCTACGATGGCCCCATGGCTCATCTCGACATCACAGTCCCTGTCCGCTGGACCGATCTGGACGCCTACGGCCACGTGAACAACGCCGCCGTGGTGCGCCTCCTCGAGGAGGCGCGGATCGCCGCGTTCTGGTCGCCCAGCGAGGAGCAGATCGAGCGCGGGGCCGTGCGTCGGCCCTCGCAGCTCGACCTGTTCGACGCGACCTCGCCTCTGCTCACCCTCATCGCCTCCCAGCGCCTGGAGTACCACCGGCCCATCGAGTACCTGCGCGAGGGCGCGCTGGTGCGGATGTGGGTGCCGCGGGTGGGCGGGGCGAGCTTCGACGTGGACTACCGGCTGCTGCGGGCCGACGATCCGGACGGGGCCTACCCCTACGTCAGCGCGCGCACCACGATCGTGGTGGTCGAGCGCGAGCAGGGGCGGGCGACGCGTCTGAGCGACGAGGTGCGCGTGCTGCTGGACCAGTACACCGACGAGCCGCTCGAGTTCCGCGGCTGATCAGGCCGGGTGCTCGTCGGTCTCGTGAGAGTCGGTGAGCGTGAGCGCACCGAGGGTCGCGATGATCCCGACGGCGACGGCGAGGATCGCGAAGGTGATCCGCTCGCCGTGGAAGAACGACGCGACCAGGCCGTCGGACCAGGTGCCGGCGGGCAGCGTCGTCGTCACGAGCGCGGCGATGAGGGTGCCCACCACCGCGGTGCCGACGCTGGTGCCGACCTCCTGCGCGGTGTCGTTCAGGGCCGCGCCGATGGAGGTGCGGTCCTCGGGCATGCCGCCGATGAGGGCGACCGCGCAGGTCGTCATGACGATCCGCAGGCCGAAGGACATGATGACCATGGAGATCGCGATCGGCAGGTAGCCGTGCTGCACGCTCCAGGCCATCCCCGCGAGGGCGACGAACATGCTCGCCGCGCCCACGAGGCAGGCGATGCGGTGGCCGAAGCGAGCCACCAGGCGCTCCACGAGCGGTGAGGCGACCAGCATCGTGAGGATCATCGGCAGGTTCGCGAGCCCGGCGAGCACCGGGGACCAGCCGTAGGCGAACTGGAAGTGCATGACCAGGGCGAACATGACGCCGGCCATGGCGATCGAGGTGCCGATCTGGGCGAGCGCCGCGCCGCGGACGGTGCCGGTCGCGAGCAGGCGCAGATCTAGCATGGGGGAGGCGGCGGTGCGCTCGCGCACGACGAACAGCACGATCGCGAGCACGCAGCCCACGAGGCAGCCGAGCGTCGCCGGTGAGGTCCAGCCGTTCTCGACGCCGCTGGTGAGCATAAAGCAGCCCAGGCCGATGGCGGCGATGGAGAGGATCGAGCCGGGCAGGTCGAGCTTCTCGGTGGTGAGGTCCTCGGGGCGGTCCGGGGCGACGCCGCGGCGCACGCCGATGAAGGCGATGAGCGCGATCGGGGCGTTGACCATGAGCAGCCACTCCCAGCGCACGTGGGCCAGGGCTGTGCCGCCGAGCAGCGGGCCGAGGATGAAGCCGCTCATGCCCACGATCATCATCACGGTGATGGCGCGCATGCGCACGGTGTCGTCGTCGAACAGGCGGAAGACCAGCGAGTTCGTGATCGGCGCCATGGCCGCGGCGGCGATGCCGAGGACGGCGCGCAGCGCGATCAGCTCTCCGGTGGTCTCGACGAAGGCGACCAGCAGGCTGAGCAGGCCGAACACGGCGAGGCCCACGAGCAGCACGCGGCGGCGGCCGAGGCGATCGGCCGCGGATCCTGCGGTGAGCAGGAGTCCGCCGAAGGTCAGCGAGTAGGCGCCGGTGATCCACTGCATGGCGGTGGTGCCGCTGCCCAGGTCGCGGCTGATGGTGGGCAGCGCGATGCTCAGCAGCGTGTTGTCGACCATCTCGACGAAGAAGGCGAGGCACAGGGCGAGCATCGGCAGCCAGGCGGCGCGCAGGCTCGGATAGATGCGGGCCGGCGTGGTGGGTGCGGCGGTCGGGGCGGACGGGGACGACGCGTCGGGCGGGACGGACGGTCGGGTGGTGGTCATGGGAGCCTCCTGGGGAGTCGTATCGAACGACGTTCGAGAATGGAACAACGTTCGATAAGGTAGACCTGGAACGTCACGAGCACAAGGCGGAGGGAGGCGATGGGCATGGCTGGTGCGTCACAGGGCCGACGAGGTCCGGGCGGCGCGGGAGGCCCCGGCGGTCCCCAGGGCCCCGGTGATCCGCGAGGCCGACGCGGTCCCGGAGGAGTCCCGGGCCAGGGCCCCGCCGGCGGACGCGGCCCCGGGCGAGCTCCGGCGGCCGGGCGAGCGCCCCAGCGCGGCCGGCAGCGGGCGACGCATTCGCTCGAGGCCGTGCTCACCGAGGCGATCGCCCTGCTCGACGCCGACGGCGAGGGAGCGCTGACATTCCGCGCGCTCGCCGCGCGGCTCGGCGGCGGCGTCGCGAGCATCTACTGGTACGTCTCCAGCAAGGACGAGCTGCTGGACCGGGCGACCGACCAGGTGATCTCGGAGTACGTCGCGCGCATCGCGGATCTCCCCGGGTCGGAGGATCCGCTCGCGGACCTGCGTGCGCTCGCCGTCGACCTGTTCGACACCATCCGCGAGCACCCCTGGACGGGCCGCTACATGATGCGCGACAGCTCGACCCAGCCGCACGTGGTGCGGGCCTACGAGGCGCTCGGCGAGCAGGTGATGCGGCTGGGGATGCCGCCGCGGGAGACGTTCCACGCGGTCTCCACGGTGCTCGGCTTCGTCATCGGCACCGCGATCGATCTGGGGCAGGAGCCTCCCGCCGAGCTCGCGGCGACCCTCGCGGACCGCGACAGCGGTCTCGAGCAGTACGCGCAGGTCTGGCGGGACCTGGACCCCGAGGAGTTCCCGTACATCCACGCCATCATCGAGGAGTTCGTCGGCCACGACGACGCCGACCAGTTCCGCGCCGGACTCGACCTCATCCTCGAGGGAATGCGTCAGCAGGCGGGCGGCGCAGCGGACGCGGACCGAGCCGGGGCGTCGGCGGGTCCGGACTGAGCCGGGGTGCTCAGTCCATGTGGCCGGGGAGCGCGGCTCCCGGCATCGGCGCCTCGCCGCCGTCCACGGTGTTGACCATCGAGTGCGCGGCGCGCTCGAGGTAGTCCCACAGCGGCTCCTCGAGCATCGGCGCGAGTTCGAGGGAGTCGACCGCGACGCGCATGTGCCGCAGCCACGCGTCGCGCGCCGAGGGCGAGACGGCGAAGGGCGCGTGGCGTCTGCGCAGCCGGGGATGGCCGCGGCGCTCGCCGTAGGTCTTCGGGCCGCCCCAGTACTGCTCGAGGAACATCAGCAGACGCTCCTCGGCCGGCCCCAGGTCCTCCTCGGGGTACATCGCGCGCAGCTCCGCGTCCTCGGCGACGCCGTCGTAGAAGCGGTGGACGAGCCGCGCGAAGGTCTCGTGGCCGCCGACGGCCTCGTAGAACGACTGCCGTGCGGCGGGCTCCGCCGCACGGGCGGGGGCCGGGCCGCCGCCGGTCGCGGGGGCGGCCGTCGGACCCGCCGAGGGGCCGCGCCGGGACGGATCGGAGGAGGGGTCCTGCAGGGGGATCGTCATGGGATGCTCCAGGTTCTCAGGCGGCCGCGTGCGCACCGGCCATGTTCTCAGGAGGCCGCGGTGACGGCCCCGAAGCGGGGGAGCGCGAAGTCGATGTCGGCCTCGCGGAAGGCCAGGCGGATGCGTCGGCGCAGCTCCATCTCGATGGTCCACTGCTGACCGGGCTCGACGCGCACCACGACGCGGCGCTGGTACCTCGCGCCGTCGACCTCGAGCATGCCCGAGACGGTGACGGGGCCCAGCAGCAGCTCCTTCCACTGCTCGTCCTCGCCGAACTCCGCGCCGACCTCGTCGAGGATCTCCGTGACCTTCGTGTAGTCGGCGGCGTGGTCGATGTCGAGGACGACCACGGCGTTGGAGAACCCGCGCGACATGTTGCCCACGCGGATGACCTCGCCGTTGCGCACGGTCCACAGGGAGCCGTCGAGGGCGCGCACCTGCGTGGTGCGCAGGTTGATGTTCTCCACCGTGCCGCTGGCGTACTCGAGGTCCACGACGTCGCCCACGGCCACGAGGTCCTCGAACAGCATGAGCACGCCGGAGACGACGTCCTTGATGATGTTCTGCGCGCCGATGCCGGCGGCCAGCCCCAGCACGCCGAGCGAGGCGATGACGGGGGCGACGTTCAGCCCCAGCTGGTCCAGGACCATCACCAGGGCGATCGCCCAGACCACCATCGTGAACACGTTGCGCGCGACGTTCGAGAGCGTCGTCGCGCGCTGCGCACGGCGGGCCTGGGCGAGCTTCGCCGAGCGGTCGTCGCGCTTGACGACGGATCCGGCGACGGTCGAGATCTTCGTCGACGAGTCGATCATCGTGTTCACGAAGCGCTTGATCAGCCAGGTGCCGATGGTCGAGATCAGAGCGGCGACGACGATGATCACCAGGATGCGCACACCGTGGCTCAGGAGCCAGTCCACGAGGCTCCCCATGATCGTGGTCGCCTCGTCGGCCGGGGCGGACAGCTGCGGCAGGAGGTCGTCGATGGGCATGGATCCGACCCTAACGATCAGTCCTCCACGTCGTCAGTGAGCGAGCGGGACAGGTGCCTCACACCCGTCGGCGCAGCGCGCGCGTGGACTGCGCGACCAGGAGCACGACGAGATACACCCCGCCCAGGACCACGGTGACCATGCCCACGGGGACGGTCTGCGGGAGCAGCTGCTGGGAGACGACGTCGGCCGAGGTGAGCAGGAGCGCGCCGACGAGCGCGGCAGGCAAAATCGGGATGCCCGGGCGGCGCACCAGCAGCCGGCCGACCTGCGGCGCGGACAGGGCGATGAAGGCGATCGGGCCGGCGACCGCCGTGCACACCGCCACCAGGGCGACGGCGATCAGCAGCACGATGCGGCGCGCGCGCTCCACCCGCACGCCGTGCATGGCCGCGGTGTCGTCGCCCAGCTCGAGCTGATGGATCACTGGGACGGACACGATCACCGCGGGGGTCAGCAGGACGAGCACTGCGAGGGCGGGCACCAGCGCGGGCCAGGACATGAGGTCGAAGGAGCCGGCGCCCCAGATGCTCGCCGCCATCGCCACCTCCTCCTTCGCGCGCAGCAGCAGGAACGTGTTGACGCTCGAGAGGGTCGCCGCGATCGCGATGCCCACGATGATCAGGCGGAACCCCTGGATCCCGTCGCGATAGGCGAGCACGTACACGACGATCGCCGCGCCGATCCCGCCCAGCAGGGCTCCGCCGGTCTCGCCCAGGGCGGCCGCCGCCTGCGCGAGCCCGCTGTCGCTCGAGGCGAGCCCGCCGGCGCCCAGGAGCACGGTCACGACCAGCACGCCCGTGTAGGAGCCGGTGGAGAAGCCGAGGACGTCGGGCGAGCCCAGGGCGTTGCGCGTGAGGGTCTGGAAGATCGCGCCCGAGGCGCCGAGCGCCGCCCCGAAGGCGAGGCCCGCGACCACCCGCGGCAGACGCCACTCGCGCACGATCATCGCGCGCGGACCGTCGCCGCGCAGCGCCTCGAGGAGTCCGCCGAGCGTGCCGTGCGGGGTGTCGGAGAAGATCACGGAGGAGCTGCCCAGGTACAGCGCGAGCAGGCCGATCGCCAGCGTCGCGAGGACCAGGGCGGCCAGGACGATGCGGTCGCGGCGGCGCTCGCCGCGCCGGCGCCGTGCGATCAGGTCGTGCGAGGGATCGGCGGTCACGGCCGGGCCGCCGGGGGAGGACGTGGTGCTCACAGGCCGCTCGCTCGAGTCCGGCGCACGAGCACGATGAGAACGGGGGCGCCGACGACGGCCGCGACGATCCCGGCGGGCGCCTCGCTCGGCCAGATGATCACGCGCGCCAGCACGTCGGCCACGAGCATCACGCCCGCGGAGATCGCCATCGCGAGCGGCAGCAGCCTGCGCTGATCGGGACCGACGATCCATCGGGCCACGTGCGGGGCCATCAGGCCGACGAAGGAGATCGGGCCGGCCATCACCGTCGCCGCACCCGCGAGCAGCGTGATCGCGAGGACCATGAGCACCCGGATCCGCAGCAGATGGGCGCCCGCCGCGACCGCGAGGTCGTCGCCCAGCGCGAGCAGGTTCATGCCCGGTGCGAGCAGCAGGGCCAGGACCACGCCGACCGCGAGGAACGGCAGGGCGGGCACCACGAGCGACCATCCGCGCTGGGACAGGTCGCCGCTCTCCCAGACCAGCAGCGCCGAGAACCGCTGCGGGTTCGTCAGCCGCATCGCCGAGGTGATGCCGGCGAGGACGGCGCCCAGAGCGACGCCCGCGAGGGTGAGCCGCTCGGGGGAGACGGCCCCGCCCGCCGTGCCGATCAGCCACACCGCGACCGTCCCCACGAAGGCGCCGAGCAGCGCGAACCAGACGAAGCCCGCCGGCGACGTGATCCCCAGGACCGTGATCGCCAGGGCGACCGCGAAGGCCGCGCCGGCGTTCAGCCCGAGGATCCCCGACTCCGCCATCGGATTGCGGGTGAGGGATTGGATGAGCGCCCCGGCGAGGCCCAGCGCGGCCCCCGCGAGCAGGGCGATCGTCGTGCGCGGCAGGCGCAGGTCGCTCACGGCCGCGTAGTCCTGGACGCTCAGGCCGAGGGATCCCGCCCGGACGCCCGATCCGCCGCCCCGGAGGTGGGTGAGCGCATCGAGCAGCACACGTAGCACGGTGCTCGGCGGGACCGGACGTGAGCCGATCGCGAGGGAGGCGATGCACAGCGCCAGCAGGATCACGAGCACCGCGGCGATCAGGAGGGCGGGGCGCGCGCCATGGGTCGCGGGGGAGCGTCGGCCCGCGCCGTGGGACGAGTCCCGGCCCGCCTCGTCGGCGGGCCGTGCTGGGGTCCCCGTCCCCGAGCGCGGGGCGCGCGCGGAGGGCGCCGCGGCGGGACTGCTCATGGTGCCTCCGGATCGGCAGCGCTCACGCCGGCGGCCGCCGACGCCTCGCGGGAGGCGATCGGGGCGATGCCGTCCCGCGGGGATGCGGGACGCGCGGCGGATGCGCGGGTCGGACTGGATGTGACGTGCGGTAAGTGCGCCGTCTGGGGCTGGGCGCACAGCTGAGGTGAGTCTAACCTTTGTCGTGACGCACGCCCGAGCGCGCGAGCGTCCCCTGTGTCCACTCCCACCCGGAGGTCCCTCGATGCTCACACGCCGTTCCCTCTTCGCGACCGGACTCGCCCTGGGGTCCGCCGGCCTGCTCGCCGCCTGCGGCGGGTCCGACGACTCGAGCTCCTCCGGCTCCGGCTCGGGCTCGGATGCCGGCGGGGCCGACGGCGCATTCCCCGTCACTATCTCCACGCTGTTCGGCGACGTCGAGGTCACCGAGAAGCCCACCCGCGTGGTCGCGCTGGGCTGGGGCGACGCGGAGACGGCGCTCTCGCTCGGCGTGCAGCCGGTGGGCGCCTCCGACTGGATCGCCTTCGGCGGGGAGGGCGTCGGCCCCTGGGCCAAGGGCATGTACGACAAGGCCCCCACGATCATCGAGACCCTCGAGCCCGACTTCGAGGCCATCGCCGCGCTCGAGCCGGACCTGATCCTGGACGTCAAGAGCTCGGGCGACAAGGACCGCTACAAGCGCCTCTCCCAGATCACGACCACCGTGGGGGTCCCGAAGGACGGCGAGAACTACCTGGTCTCCCCGAAGGACCAGCTCGCGATCATCGGCAAGGCGCTCGGCGCCACCTCGAAGGCCGACGAGCTCCAGAAGGGCCTCGACGAGCAGTTCTCGAAGGTCGCCGACGCGCACTCCGACTGGAAGGGCAAGTCGGTGACAGTCGCGACGAAGACCTCCGAGGGCTGGGGCGCCTACGTCGAGGGCGAGACCCGCCTGGGCTTCCTCGAGAACCTCGGCTTCACCCAGTCGAAGAAGGTCGCGGCGCTGCCCACCGGTGACTCCGGATTCTCCGTCTCGATCTCCGCCGAGCAGCTCGACGAGCTGGACGCCGACCTCATCGTCGCCTTCCCGATCTACATCAAGACCACCGAGATCACCGACGACAAGCAGTGGAAGCAGATCCCCGCGGTGGCCGACGGCCACGCCGTGGTCGTGGACGGCGACCTCTCCAGTGCCTTCTCCCTGGGCACCGTGCTCGCTCAGGAGTACGCGCTCAAGCAGCTTCCCGGCAAGATCGAGAAGGCCCTGGGCAGCTGACCCGCTGCCGCGCGGCAGACGACCCGCCCCGCGGCGGGTGGCCGCCCCGCGGCGCACACGACATGAGCGCCACGAACCAGGATCGGCGAGATCTGGTTCGTGGCGCTCATCTGTTCCGGGGCGCGGCGCGCGTCAGGCCGGGACGTCGGCCTCGCGCACGCGCAGCTGGCGGGCGACGGTGTCGCGGCCCTCGATGACCGGGCGGCGCAGGCCGAGCGGCGCGGAGGTGTGCGAGGAGAGCCACGCGTCGGCCGCCTCGACCACGGACTCCCCGCCGAAGTCGGCGGGGAAGTACCCCTGGATGAGGCGGTTGGCGATCTCGCTCGAGCGGTTCTCCCACACGCCGTCGAGCATCGCGAAGTAGCGGGTCTCGTAGGGGGCGATGAGCG
The DNA here is from genome assembly GCF_023373525.1 of Brachybacterium kimchii. Lineage (NCBI taxonomy): Bacteria > Bacillati > Actinomycetota > Actinomycetes > Micrococcales > Dermabacteraceae > Brachybacterium > Brachybacterium kimchii. The sequence goes on along the minus strand of NZ_CP097218.1, from coordinate 1,620,149 downwards.
CCGGGTCGCTCACGCGGCGGAAGCCCATGACCACCGAGCTCAGGGACTCGTTGGGCAGGGCGTCCTCCTCGACCGTGGCCCGCCAGGCCTCGGCCTTGGTCTCCGGCGTCGGCCGCGCGGCCTTCGCGGTGAGGGCCTTCTTGCGCCCGGACTGGGTGTCGTCGGTGGCGAGCACGGTGTCGATCGCCGCGTCGTCCATCCTGCCCAGGGCCGACAGCGCGATCACGAGCGACCAGCGCAGGTCGGTGTCGATCTCGCGTCCGGGCAGGGTCACCGTGCCGTCGAGCAGCGACTCGAGGATCCCCGCGTGCTCGTCGTTCGAGGAGAGCAGGGCGAACTCGGTGACGAACTGGAACTGGGCGTCGCTGCCGGACTCGGCGGCCTGGGTGAGCTCCCAGAGGGCGTCGGCCGCGGAGGTGGTCCGCGCGGCGCGCTCGGCCGGCGCGGCGTACGGGCCGGCGACCGAGGCCAGCTGCCCGAGCAGCGTGCGCAGCACGCTCGAGGAGTCCTCGCCCGTGATGTTCGCGAGCACGAGCTCCTGGAAGCGGCGGCTGGGCAGCTCGGCGTCGCGCACCATGTCCCACGCCGCCGACCAGATCAGGGTGCGGGCCAGCGGGTCCTCGATGTCACGCAGGTGCTCCATGGCGACGGCCAGGGAGTCCTCGTCCAGGCGGATCTTCGCGTACGCGAGGTCGCCGTCGTTCAGCAGCCAGAGGTCCGCACGCGTGCCGACGAGCGCATCGACCTCGGTGAGCTCGCCGTCGACGTCGATCTCCACGCTCTCGGTGCGGCGCAGCACGCCGCCCTCGAGGGTGAAGCCGGCGATGCCCAGGCGGTGGGGTCGCAGGGTGGGGTGCTCGGGCGCGGCGGTCTGCGCGATCGCGAAGGAGACGACGGTCCCGTCGGCCTCCCGCTCGATGCGCGGACGCAGGGTGTTCACGCCCGCGGTCTCCAGCCACAGCTGCGACCAGGAGGCGAGGTCGCGCCCGCTGGTCTCGGTGAGCTCGGCCAGCAGGTCCTTGAGCTCGGTGTTGGACCAGGCGTGCTTGCGGAAGTACGCGCGCAGGCCCTCGAAGAACGCGTCCTTGCCGACGTAGGCGACGAGCTGGCGCAGCACCGAGGCGCCCTTGGCGTAGGTGATGCCGTCGAAGTTCGTCTCGACCGCGTCGAAGTCGACCATGTCGGCGACGATCGGATGGGTCGAGGGCAGCTGGTCCTGGCGGTAGGCCCAGGCCTTCTCGGAGCTCGCGAAGGTGGTCCAGGCATCCGTCCATTTCGTGGCCTCGGCGCTCGAGAGCGTCGAGGCGTACTCGGCGAAGGACTCGTTCAGCCAGAGGTCGTCCCACCAGCGCATCGTCACCAGGTCGCCGAACCACATGTGCGCGAGCTCGTGGAGGATCGTGAGGTCGCGGCGCTCGCGGATCGCGTCGGAGACGTCGGAGCGGAACACGTAGGACTCCACGAACGTGATCGCGCCCGGGTTCTCCATCGCGCCCATGTTGTACTCCGGCACGAAGACCTGGTCGTACTTGGGGAACGGGAAGTCGCAGTCGAAGGCCTCCTCGTAGAAGTCGATGCCGGCCTTCGTGATGTCGATGATGTTCTGGGGGTCCAGGTGCTCGGCGAGCGAGGCCCGCGCGTACACGCCCATCGGGATGGTGCGGCCGTCGCGCGTGGTCACAGACCCTTCGCCGCCCTCGTAGGTGCCCGCGATGAGCGCCGTGAGGTAGGTGGAGATCTTCGTGGTGGGCTCGAAGGCCCAGGTCGCGGTGCCCTCGCCGGCCGGGGCCGGCTGCGGGGTGGGGGAGTTGGAGATGACGCGCCAGTGGTCGGGCGCGGTGATCGTGAAGCGGAAGGTCGCCTTGAGGTCGGGCTGCTCGAAGTTCGCGAACATGCGCCGGGCGTCGGAGACCTCGAACTGCGTGTACAGGTAGACCTCGTCGTCGACCGGGTCGACGAAGCGGTGCAATCCCTCGCCGGTGTTCATGAAGGCGCCGTCGGCCAGGATCCGCACGGTGTTCTCGCCGACGGCGAGCTCGGGCAGCTGCACCCGGGCGCCGTCGAAGCGGGAGGCGGGATCCTCCAGCACCTCGCCGTTCAGCTCAATCTCGTGCACCGCCGGGGCGATCAGGTCCACGAAGGTGGGCCGGGCCTCGGTCGAGGAGAAGCGGATCGTCGACTCCGTGACGAACGTGGTCGGGCCCGTTGTCAGGTCCAGGCGCACGTCGTAGGAGTCCGTGGAGAGGAACGAGGCGCGCTCGCGCGCCTCGTCGCGGGTGAGGTTCTCAGAGGGGTTCACAGGCATGATTCCCATCCTGCCACCGGGGCGCGGGCCGACGGACCGGAACGGGGGACCGGTCTGTGCGGGTCTGCGCGGGGCCCGCGCATTCCGGGATGGGCGACGGGGCTCCCGTTCCTCAGCGCTTCTGCGTCAGGTCCAGGTCCCAGGAGTAGTGCGCGGGCAGAGGCGGGATCGACCAGCTGGGATCGGGGAAGAAGTGCTCGAAGCCCGCGGAGAACGGGTAGATCCAGTCCTTGATGTCGTGCTCGGCGGTGCGGCCCGCCGCTCGGATCTCGCCGGCCTCGCCGGGGGAGAAGTAGCCGACGCTCTCGGCGCCCTCGAGCTCGTCCTCGTCCTTGTAGTGCCAGTCGCGGCGCGGCAGCACCACCAGATCGAGGACCAGGTCGCGCGTGCGGACGCCCTCCTCGGTGCGCTCGAAGGGGGTCTCGAGGTTCACGTAGTAGCAGCCCAGCGAGCCGTCGTCCTTGTAGAACAGCCACACCGAATAGGGGCGGCCGGGCAGGCCGATCATGAGGATGCCGTTGCCCGTCCACAGCTGCTTGGACTGGACGCGCGGGCGGGTGAACATGCCTTCGTCGCCCGCGCGGCGCAGCGGTGCGCCGTTCTCGAGGACGGGCAGCAGCACCTCGGTGCCGGGCGCGATCCAGACCACCAGGCCGCGTTCGTCGTCGTCGAGGACCACGGTGCCGGGGCGGACGGTGCGGGTGGGGTGCTGGAGGGTGTAGTAGGTCCAGGTCACCTGATCGCCGGGTGACCAGTGTGCAGTGGAGGACATGACGTCTCCTGGCCGGGTAGGCCCCGCGGGGACCCGGGACGACCGGCCCGCCGGCCCAGGATCTTCACCCCGCGAGGGGAAGGAGTATGAGCCGACCATACCGCGCGGTACGCGCGGTGCAGGGGAGGAGCCGGGGCCGAATGCGAGATCGGCGGACGACGGGTGTGCTGGTCGTGCGCGGGGCGAGGGGCAGGGCGCCGCCCCGCGCCGCGGGGGTTCGGCGTGTCGTGGGACGGCATTTGGCGGCGCTCTCTGCCATATGAGGCAGAGAGCGCCGCCAGACGCCGGTGGGCGACAGGCCGCCCCGGATCGGAGGACGGTTGGCACCGGGTCCGGTCGCACCGGGTCCGGTCGGCACCGGGTCCGGTCGGCACCGGGACCGCCCCCGGCGCGGAACCGCTCAGTCGTTCCCGCTCCAGGCGGCCCAGAGCTCGGCGTAGACGCCTCCGTGGTCCACGAGGTCCGCGTGCGGGCCCTGCTCGACGACGCGGCCGTCGGCCATCACCAGGATCCGGTCGGCCTCCTTCGCCTGGGACAGGCGGTGGGCGACGATCACCGTGGTGCGGTCGCGGGCCACCTGCGTCGCGGCGCGCTCGAGCACGCGGGCGCCGGAGGAGCCCTCGTCGGCCGTGGCCTCGTCGAGCACCAGCACCGCTGGATCGCGCAGGGCGACACGGGCGAGCGCCAGCTGCTGGGACTGCTCGGCCGTCAGCCGCTCGCCCTTCTCGCCGACCTCGGTGTCCAGGCCGCGGGGGAGAAGCTCGGCCCAGGCGTCGGCCTCGACCTCGCGCAGGGCCGCCCAGAGCTCCTCGTCGGTCGCCTCGGGGCGGGCCAGTCGCAGGTCCTCGGCGAGCGTCCCGCGGAACACGTGGACGTCCTGCGAGACGATCACCGCGTGGTGGCGCACCGACTCGAGGTCCGCGTGCGCGAGGTCGGCGCCGCCGTGGAGCACGGAGCCGTGGCGCGGGGTGAGGGTGCCCGTGATGATCGCCGCGAGCGTCGACTTGCCGGCGCCGGAAGCGCCCACCAGGGCGATCGACTCGCCCGGCGCGATGTCCAGGTCGATGGGCTGCAGCACGGTCCGCTCGGTGCCGTCCGCGTCCTCGCCGTAGGCGTGGGAGACATGGCGCAGACGGATCGAGGCGTCCGCCGGCACCTCCTCGCCGGGGGAGGACGCCGGATCGATCGACTCGATGACACCCACCATGCGGGTGAGGCTGGCCACCGCCGACTGCACGTCGTCGAGGCTGAACAGCAGGTTCATCATCGGCCAGAGCAGCGAGATGAGGTAGAGGGCGGCCGCGGTCACGAGGCCCACGGGCGCGCCGCCCACGTGCACCATCGCGTAGCCGAGGATCAGCACCAGGGCGATCGACAGGTTCTCGGGCCACACGACGATCTTCACGACCTTCGTGACCAGACCCATCACGCGCATGGCCAGCACCGCGGCGGTCTCCGAGAGCACCGCGACGTGGCGGGTCTCCCGACGCTCGATGCCGTAGGCGTGGACGGTCGGGATGCCGTGGATCGCCGAGAGCAGCCCCTGGGCGCGGGCGCCCATCGCGACGCGCTCGCGCCGGTAGATGGGGGCGGTGCGCCGCAGGTACCACACGCCCGTGGCCGCGTACATCGGCACCACCACGACCACGAGGATCAGCAGCCACGGTGAGAGCGTCGCCATGCCGATCAGCGTGACCACCACGTAGAACCCCATCTGGATGAGGTTCGGGACCACGTTGTTGACGGCGCGCGCGGTGACGTCGACGTCGTCGGCGACCCGCGACAGGGCGTCGCCGATGCCGGTGACCTCCATGGTCTGCGCGGGAAGGTCCAGGGCGCGGTCGATGACGTCCTCGCGCATGGCGGCGAGCACCCGCTGGCCCATGCCGCTCACGAGCGCCCAGCCGAGCGCCGAGAGCACGGCCTGCAGCACGCCGGCGAGCATGATCAGCCCGCCCTGGCGCCACACGGCGGCGGAGCCCTCGCGGTCCTGGACGATGTCGACGGCCCCGCCGATCAGGCGCGGCATCCACGCTGCGGCGATGGCGCCGCCGATCACCACCAGCAGGGTGACCAGGGTCGAGGGCCAATGCGCGAGAAGGCGCCGGCCCACGTGCGAGAAGGACGTGCCGACCGAGGCGATCGGCAGGATCTGGGCGTGCTCGTCGAGCTGGCGGCGCGCGGTCGCGTCGGACTCGAGCACGTCCTCGGCCTCGTGGTCCCACCGGACGGCTGCCATGTCGGGGATCATCGGCGCACCATCTCCCTGTAGTCGTCGCGGTCCATGAGGTCCTGGTGGTCGGCGCGGGCGGTGATCCGGCCCCCGCGCACGTAGAGCACCTCGTCGGCCTCGCGCAGGAGCGCGGGAGCCCGGGTGACCAGCAGCGTCGCCCGGTCGGGGACGCGGCGGGCGGCCACCAGCGCCTCCGCGATGTGCTGCTCGGTGACGGCGTCCACCGCGGTGGTCGGATCCTGCAGCACGAGCACCGGGGCGTCGGAGGCGACGGCGCGCGCGAGCGCGATCCGCTGGCGCTGCCCACCGGAGAGGTTCGCGCCGCGATCGAGGATGCGGGTGTCGTAGCCCTCGGGGAGGATCCGCAGCAGGTCGTCGGCGCCCGCGGCGTGCAGGGCGGCGTCGGCCCAGGAGTCGTCGCTGCCGTCCGTCGGGTCGCTCGCCGGGGCCCGCGTGGCGAGCTGCTCGCGCACGGTCCCGTCGAAGAGGTCGACGACATGGGGCTCGACGAGCAGGTCCGCACGGGTCGCGAAGCGGGTCGAGGAGGTGACCTCGGTGTCGCCGAGGTGGACGCCCGTGTGCTCGGCGCGGCCGCTGACCGCCTCCACGACCGCGTCGGCGTCACGCGCGTCCGCGCAGGCGAGGGCGATGACGCGCCCGTCGGGCACCTCCATGTCCAGGCCCTGCAGGCTGCCGGCGCCCACGCCTCGCAGGTGCAGGCCGCCGGTGCCGGCGCGGCGCTCGCCGGGGCGGGCCTCGCCGCGCTCGTCGCGCGCGGTGGCGAGGTGGCCGATCGTCAGCGCGGGATCGTCGACCGTGCGGCCGAGGTCCGCGAGCAGACGGCGCACGCGGTCGGCGGAGGTCGACATGCTGGCCCACCAGATCGGGATCCCCGAGAGGCCCTGCAGCATGCCCATGTTCGAGCGCGCCACGCCCACGACGGCGATCAGGGTGCCGATGGTCATGTCCCCGGCGACGGTGCGCTGGGCGGCGATGATCACGACGGCCGCCATCATCGCCGCGGTCACGAGGGTGGTCAGGCCGCTCGAGACGCCCGAGTAGCGGGCGTTCACGAGCGCCGCGTCCAGGGCGATCCGGGAGCGCCGGCGGTACTGGGTGCGGGCGCGGGACTGCACGCCCAAGCCCTGCAGCACGCGCAGGCCGTGGACGAGGTCGGTCGCGGTCGCGGCGGCGTCGGCCGCACGGGACTGCTGGGCGTCGTAGCGGGCCGAGAGCACGGGGCTGATCACGCGGATCACGAGCACCATGACCGCGATGCCGACGAGGGTCGCCACGCCCAGCCAGGGGTCGAGCACCGCGAGCCAGACGCCGCTGCCCACCACGACCGCGGAGGCGGGGAAGGCCCAGGGCAGCATGTCCATGATGTCGGACGCCTTGTCGGCGTCCGAGGTCGCGATCGAGAGCACCTCGCCGGCGGGGCGCTCGATCGGCCGCGAGCGCGGGTCGAGCACGGCTCCGGTGACCGCGACCCGCAGTCGATGGCGCTCGAACAGGCGCGCCCGCTGCGAGGCGGTGAACATGAGCGTCCACACCCACGTGCTGATCAGGCGCATCACGAAGATGCCCGCGGCGCCCAGCAGGGTGATCGCGAGGCTGCCGCGGACGATGCCCACGTCGATGATGATGCCCACGAGGATCGGCACCAGCATGTCGACGGCCTCCACGAACGCGGAGGTCGCCATGATCCAGGGGATCGAGCGGCGGTGGTTGCGCACGATCGACCGCATGACGGAGACACGCGGGACCGCCGTCGCGGCGGGGTCCGCGGCGGCCGGGACGGCCTGCTGGCCGGAGGAGGGGGAGGGGGAATCGTGCACTCGTGAATCCCATCCCATCCCCGCGCCCGTGGCAATGTCTTTTCGTGCCCCATCGAGGCCCTGCGCGCACCCTCGTCCCGCCCTCCGGATCAGCGGGGCCGACGCCCGGTTCCCCCGGGTTCATCGATCCGCCCGGGCGGCCGGTCCCGTGACGGCCGCAGCGCCCGGCCCCGTGACAGCCGCGGCGCACGGTCTGGTGACAGAATGGGGGAGGCCGACGCCCGCTCGGGCCCGGCCGATCCCCGACGCGAGAGGAAGACTCCGTGACCGCACCGCATGTCGAACTGTTCTTCGATCCGATCTGCCCGTGGGCGTGGATGACCAGCCGCTGGCTGCTGAACGCCTCGCAGGTCCGCGACGTGGAGATCACGTTCTCGCTCATGTCCCTCGCCGCGCTCAACGAGGGCCGCGACCTCGATGCCGGCTACCGCCGCAGCATGGACGACGCCTGGGGCCCGGCCCGTGTGGCGCTCGCCGTCGAGAACGCCGGCGGCAACCAGGACCTCGCCGACTTCTACACCGCCTTCGGCCAGGCGTACCACGTGGGCGGCCTGCAGGATCGCCGCGACGCCGCGAAGACCGCCCTCGAGCAGGCGGGTCTGGACCCGTCGCTGCTCGAGTCCTACCAGGACTCCTCCCTGGACGACACCCTGCGCACGAAGCAGAAGGCCGTGGTGGAGCTCGTCGGCGACGAGGTCGGCACCCCGGTGATCTCCTTCGGCGACGGACGCGCCTACTTCGGCCCCGTGATCTCCCCGGCCCCCAAGGGCGAGGAGGCCGGCACCCTGTTCGACGGCCTCGAGGCGATGAGCCGCGTCGACGGCTTCTTCGAGCTCAAGCGCAGCCGCACCGTCGGCCCCATCTTCGACTGATCCGGGACCGGGCGGGCAGGGGCCGAGCGCCCCTGCCCGCCCGTCCCCGGCTCCGACCGACCCCCTGAAAGGCTCTCCCTCCATGCACGTGCACATCGGCACAGACCACGCCGGCTTCGAGCTGAAGAACCGGCTCGTGGACTCCCTCACCGCGAAGGGCCACGAGGTCACCGACCACGGCGCCCACACCTTCGAGAAGCTCGACGACTACCCGCCGTTCTGCACCGCCGTCGGTGAGGCCGTCGTCGCCGAGCCCGGCAGCCTGGGCGTCGTCATCGGCGGCTCCGGCAACGGTGAGCAGATCGCCGCGAACAAGGTGCCCGGCGTGCGCGCCGCCCTGGTGTGGAACGAGGACACGGCGAAGCTCGCCCGTGAGCACAACGACGCCAACGTGATCTCCGTGGGGGCGCGCCAGCACACCGAGGAGGAGCTCGAGCACCTCATCGACCTGTTCCTCGCCGAGCCCTTCAGCGGCGACGAGCGCCACCAGCGGCGCATCGACCTGGTGGGCCTCTACGAGCGCACGGGCGGGTACGACTCGTCGGCCGACGGGGACTCCGCGGCCGGTTCCGGCTCCGCCGGCGCCTGATGCCCGAGGGCCACACGGTCCACCGGCTCGCCTCCGCGCTCACGGCGGGCTTCGGCGGACGCCGCGTGCGCACCTCGAGCCCGCAGGGGCGTTTCCTCGAGGCCGCGAGCATCGACGGCTGGGTGCTGGCCGGGGCCGAGGCCGCCGGGAAGCAGCTGCTCATCGCCTTCACCCCGGAGGAGTCCGTCGACGTCTCCGACCCGGTGACCCGCTGGGTGCGCGTGCACCTGGGCCTGTACGGCTCGTGGACCTTCGCGGGCGAGGAGGGCTTCGCGCTCGCCCACGCGATCGGCGCGCCCCGGGTGCGGATCGGCGAGCGGGAGACCCGGCAGGGCGGCGGCTCGGGAGCGGCCGACGGATACGACCTGCACGACGCCGCGACGGAGGACTGGCGCCGCCTGGTCCCGCGCCCCACCACGCGCCTGCGCATCGCCGGCCCCCACGGGCTCGCCGATCTCACCGGGCCGACCGCCTGCGAGATCCTCGACGCCGACGGCCGCGCCGCCGTGCTGGAGCGGCTGGGACCGGACCCGCTGCGCGAGGACGCGGACCCCGAGCGCTTCGTCGAGAGGGTGCGGCGCTCCCGCACGTCGATCGGCGTGCTGCTGATGAACCAGGAGGTCATCGCCGGGGTCGGCAACATCTACCGGGCGGAGGCGCTGTTCCGCGCCCGCCTGGACCCCTTCGTGCCCGGCAAGGACCTCACCGCGGGGATGGTGCGCGGGATCTGGGGCGACCTGGTGCCCCTCATGCGGTACGGCGCGCGGACCGGCCGCATCGTCACCACCGAGCCCGAGCACCGCGAGATCGAGGCGGTCATCCAGGAGCGCACCCGCGCGACGCGGCAGAACGGGGACGACGACCCGAGCGTCGTGCCCCGCGAGCAGTCGTTCTACACGTACCACCGGCAGACGCTGCCGTGCCGTCTGTGCGGGACCGCGATCCGGTCGACGGACCTCGCCGGACGCACGGTCTTCTGGTGCCCGCGCTGCCAGACCCGGCGCTCGCGCCGCGCGAGCTGGACCACGGAGCACCCCGTCGCCGCCTGGGCGGATCCGCAGGACGGGCAGCTACGGTGATGGGCATGCCTGACCCCGAGACGGGCGGCGTGCTGCGCCGCGCCCACCTGCAGGAGATCGATCCGCGCACCGTCTATCTGCTCGCGAAGCTCCGCCAGGACGTCTTCACCCTCGAGCAGCACGCCGACGACGCCGACCTCGACGGCCGCGAGCTCGAGCCCTCCACGGTGCTGCTGTGGATCGAGGCACCGGACGCGGAGCCGGTCACGGGCGGCCTCGAGCGCCAGCCGGTCGCCCAGCTGCGCATCCTGCGCGACCCCGACGGCACCGTGCACATCGGTCGCGTGGTGGTGCGCGCGGATCGTCGGCGCGACGGATTCGGCCGACGACTCGTGCGTGCGGCCCTCGACGTGGCCCGCGAGATCGCACCGGAGGCGGTCGTCGAGATCGGCGCCCAGGCGTACCTCGAGCGCTGGTACGCGAGCATGGGCTTCGAGACCACCGGCCCACTGTTCCTCGAGGCCGGCATCGAGCACGTGCCGATGCGCTACGTGCACCCGCGGGACTGATCCGCGCGCAGTGGGAGAGCGGGCCGTCGGGCCTGACCGACGTGCGCGGGTCAGGGCCTGCGCTCAGCCGCGCGGCGCCTTCTCCTCGATGAGCCGGCCCATCTCCTCCCGACCGAAGAAGGCGACCGAGTCACGGCCGCTCGGGGTGCCCGCATCGGGATCCGCCCCGGCATCCAGGAGCGCGGACACCACGTCGTCGTACCCCTTGAACACGGCGCCCGCGAGCGGCGACTGCTGGCGGTCGTTGAGCTGATCGACGTCCGCACCGCGGGCGGCGAGCTCACGCACCAGGTCCGCGTGCCCGTGGTAGGCGGCGAGCATGAGCAGCGAGTTCCCCCGCGAGTCCCGCATGGCGACCGGCGCCCCCTGATCCAGCAGCGGCAGCAGGGCGTCGCCCCGGCCCTCACGGGCATCGTCGAGCATCCTCCGGGCCAGGGCGAGCACCTGCTCGTCCTGCTCCTCGGTGGTCAGCGGCGATGCAGGCTGCGCGGAGGCAGGCTGTGAGGTGTCGGGCTGCGGGGGCTCGGGCTGCGCGGCGTCGGAAGTCATGCGCACCAGGGTAAAGGCCCGCACGACGCGGCGACCACACGGAACGTCATCCGTCGTCGACTGCACTGCGAGCGGCGGGCGAGGCGGGAGGAAGGATCGCCGGCTCCGGCCCGCGTCGACGGGGTCGGCTCGTCAGCCGCCCAGCACCGTCCGCAGCACCCAGGGCGCCGCGAGCAGGAGTGCGGCGGCGGCGAGCCCCACGAGGTCGCCCCTCGTGAACGGGCTGGGCAGCGCCCAGGTGCGGTGCTGCGCGGTCGCGAAGCCGCGGGCATCCATCGCGAGCGCCTGCTGCTCGGTGCCCCGCACCGCGTCGACCAGGAGGGCGAGGGTGCACGAGGCCAGCAGCCGCACGAGCGCCGCGCCCGAGCGGAGCGGGTGGCGCAGGTCGCGCCGCGCCCCGAGGCCGCGCAGGCGGCGACTGGTCATGATCCGCTCCCAGACGTCGGCCGTGAGCCCTGCCCGTACGAGTCCCGCGACGCTCGCCGCGACCGGCCGGCCGGGCAGACGCAGCCTCCCGCCGAGGGCGTCTCCGAGCCGCGTCGGGTCGAGGGAGGCGAAGATCAGCACGCCGGGAGCCACGAAGTATCCGATCCGCAGGGCCTCCTTGAGACCCAGCAGCCACGTGGTCCCGGAGAACACGGGCAGGGGAGAGGCGAGCACCGTGGACCAGCAGAGGCCGACCGCCGCGAGCTCGATCGGGATCAGACGCAGCGCCGTGCTGCGCACCCCGCGCACGGCGAGCGGGGCGAGGACCGCGACGAGCACGCACGAGAGGAGACCGAGCTGCCAGCGGTCGATCGCGAAGGAGCCGACGGCCGCTGCCACGGCGATCGCGATGGTGGTCAGCGGGTTGAGCGTGTCGGCGGGGGCAGGACGGGCACGGCGGGGCGAGCGGAGGGTCGTATCGGTTGCGGTTGCGGTTGCGGATGCGGATGCGGGTGCGGTTGCCGGCGCCAGTGCCGGTGCCAGCGCGGTGTCGGTCGCGGCCGGCTCCGGGGAGGCGGACTGCGCGTCGTCGCCCGTGCTCACGTGCTCCGCGAGGTCCATGCGCACGTGCGCGCGCGTGATGAGATCGGGGTCGTGCGTCGCGGCCAGCACTGCGCAGCCGCGCGCGGACGCCTCCTCGAGCAGGGCGAACAGCTGGGTGCGACGCTCCTGGTCGAGTCCCACGGTGGGCTCGTCCAGCACGAGGAGGGCGGGTTCCTGGGCGAGGGCGGCGATGATCGCGAGGCGTCGTTGCTCGCCCCCGGAGAGCTCGAAGGGCTGAGCGTCCGAGAGGTGCGCGAGGTCGGCGCGCCGCAGCAGGCTCTCGGCGAGTTCGGGGTCGTGCGCCCAGGGCGAGGCGGTGACCTCAGCGCGCACGGTGCGGGCGACGAAGGAGTGCTCGGGCTCCTGAGGGACGAAGGCGATCTTGGTGGGCTCGGGACGTTCGAGGTGTCCTCCGGCCGGATCGGCGAGGCCCAGGATCGTGCGCAGGAGCGTGGTCTTGCCGCTGCCGCTCGGCCCGGTGAGGACCGCGACACATCCTGTGGGAACGGCCAGGTCGATGCCGTCGAGGAGGGGCGAGGCGACGGCCCGCTTCCCCCGGACCTCGTCCCGTCGTCGCCGTCGCGTGATCGAGACTCTCGAGAGCGACAGCACCGGCGGGCCGCACGTGCCGGATGCGCGCGCAGGGGCCGGCATGGCGGCCGGGTCGGGAGCGGCGGCCGGATCGGGCATGGTGGCCGGATCGGGCTGCTCGAGGACGTCGTCGGGAGCGCCGTCCGCGAGCACGTGCGCCTGCGCTCCGAGCACGATCACGCGGTCCACGTGCGGGGCCCAGCCCTCGGCGTCGTGGTCGGCGACCACCAGGGTGCGATCGCCGACCGCATCCAGGATCGCGGCGCGGACCGCGCAGGCCGTCGGCCGATCGAGCATGCTCAGCGGCTCGTCCAGCAGCAGCGCACCGGGATCCAGCGCCAGGGAGCCGGCGAGGGCGAGCCTCTGCTGCTGCCCGCCGCTGAGATCCCACGGCGAGGTCGCGGCGTCCAGCCCGACGCGCGCCGCGTGCAGGGCGGAGGTCACGCGGCGCTGGATCTCCTCGCGGTCCAACGCCGCGTTCTCGGGCCCGAAGGCCGCGTCCCGGCCGACGCTCCCGCCGATCAGGGCGTGCAGCGGCTGCTGCAGGAGCAGTCCGCGCTCGCCCGGCCGGGTGGGGCCGGTGGCATCACCCGCGAGGTCGCCCGTGCTGGTGTCGAGCAGGCCCGTGAGGGCCCGGAGCACCGTCGACTTGCCGCCGCCGCTGGGCCCCGTGAGCAGCACGCGCTGGCCGGCCGGGATGTGCAGGGTGAGGTCGTCGATCGTCGGGCGGGAGCGGGTCGACGGCGTCCAGGTGACGGCGTCGAGAGCGAGCGGCACGGCGGCGTGGGAGGCGGGGCCCGTTCCGTCGGGAGCCGCGTCGCCGAGCGTCCCGTCGGCCCCAGCGGTCGTCCCGTCGGTCCCAGAGGTCGCCCCGAGCACCGTCGGCCCCGCGCTCATGCGCGCGACCGCCGTCCCCACTGGCGCCCTGCCGGGAAGGCGCTCAGGGCGCCGGTCGCGCCGAGGGCGCGCACGATCAGCCACCCCAGCACCCCGCACAGCAGCGCACCGGAGACGATGAAGAAGCCCAGCAGCGCCCAGGCCGAGGCCCAGGACCACTCGGGGTAGTAGGAGAAGCGCTCGTAGACCCATTCGAGGATCCCCGAGAGCGCGCCGCCGGCGATCGCCACGGGCAGGGTGAAGCGGCGGTAGGCGGTGACGAGGAACGCGATCTCGACGCCTCCGCCCTGCAGCAGGCCGCTGACCACAGTGCCGATGCCCCACTGCCCGCCGAGGACCATCTCGAGGACGGCGGCGATGACCTCCGCCAGCACGGCGGCGCCGGGACGGCGCACGATGAGCATCGCCACCAGCGCGGGCAGGAACCACACGCCCGCGAGCAGCCCCACCGACGGGGGCAGGACGGCCTGCAGCGGGGTGAACAGGGTGTACACCTGGCCCCAGGCGAGGAACACGAAGGCGAAGACGACGCCGATCGCGACCGTCAGCACGAGGTCCACGGTGCGGTAGGCCGGCAGCGGCCGACGTGCGAGGGCGTCGCTCGCCGGTGCTGGTGCTGGTGCCGGTGCTGGTGCCGGGGACGCGCCGGTCGCCGCGGTCTTCTCGGCGCGCGCGGAGGGGGCGGCGGGGGTGGAGCTGGTCGACATCTGGTTCTCCTTCCGATGCGGAAGGGGCCGCGAGGCCCGTCGGCCCCGGATGCAGTCATCCGGCGCGGCGGACATCGCAGAAGAATCCCGACTCCCTACGCCGGTCTGAACCGGATCAGGTTCGAGGGTCTGCGCTCTGTGCGCACTCTCAGCACCTCTGCGGTGCTCCCCTGTCTGTGGATGTCAGCGTCGATGATATCGCGCAGGGCGGTCGGTGCGCCCTCGGGATGTGCGCCAGATCGCCCGGGTCGGCCGATGCCCGACGGCTCGTGCGAGGCGACGGGATCGGACGGTCCCGTCCCGACCGGCTCCCGAACGGGCGAACGGGCGCGAGAAGTACGAAACGGTTGCCAAGAGCGCTCTTGGCAACCGTTTCGTACTTCTCGCGACGCAGACGGGGCGCGGATGGGCCGACGAGCGGTCGGCGGGGCTTCAGCGCGCGCGGATCAGCGGCGGGCGCGGATGGCCTGGTCGATCGCCTCGGCGGCGGCGCGGGGATCGTCGGGGGAGAGCAGGAAGTGGGTGCCCTCGCGACCGATGATCTCCACGAGCGTCCCGGGACGCGAGACCATCAGGCGGTACGAGGACCGCTGCTCGCCGGTGGTGAAGACCTTGCGGCCGGGCAGCGCCTCGATGCTCCCGCTCTCGGGCGCGATCACGCGGCCGCGGCGCCAGCCGAGCCCGCCCACCGTCACGCCGAGCGATTCGCCCGGGATGCGGCGCAGCTGCACGGTGCGGAAGTCGGCGACGGGCCAGGCGGGGCGCGGCAGGAACCCGCCGAGGCTCACGGTCACCCCGTCGACGTCGACCACGAACCGGGTGGCCAGCCGCATCCACGACCAGAAGGCGTACACGAGCACGGCCAGGGCGAGCACCAGGCCCAGCACGACCGTCTCGCCGCGCGCCCAGGCGATCGCGTACCCGGCGATGCCGACGCCGATCACAGCGCTCATGCCGATGCGGGTCCAGCCCACCGCGCCGGGAGTCGTCCGCCCCACGTGGAAGGGCGCCTCCGGCCTGCTCACGGTGTCCTCACCAGATGCTCACGCGGTCTTCGGGCGCGCGGTACATCGCGTCGTCCTCGCGCACGTCGAAGGCCGCGTGGAAGGCGTCGAGGTTGCTCGCGATCGCGTTGCAGCGGAACTCGGCGGGGGAGTGCGGGTCGATCGCCAGCATGCGCGCCGCGTCCTGCGCGCGGGACTTCGCGCGCCACACCGTGGCCCAGGACCAGAACACGCGCTGCAGGCCGCTCAGGTCGTCCAGTCGCGGCGGGTTCCCGCCGGAGCGCGCGAGGTAGGCCTTGATCGCGATGGTGAGGCCGCCCAGGTCGCCGATGTTCTCGCCGATCGTGAGGCTTCCGTTGACATGGGGCAGCTCGTCGCCGCCGATGACCGCGCCATCCCCACCGTCTGCGCCGACCGCGCCGACCGCGTCGCCCCCATCGGCCGCGTCAGTCGCCGTCGCCTCCGCCTGCTCGCGCAGCACGCGCGGGGTGAGGGCGTCGAACTGGTCGATGAGCGCGCGGGTGCGCTGCTCGAAGGCCTCGCGGTCCTCGTCGGTCCACCACGAGCGCAGGTTGCCCTCGCCGTCGTACTTCGAGCCCTGGTCGTCGAAGCCGTGCCCGATCTCGTGGCCGATCACGGCGCCGATGCCGCCGAAGTTCACGGCGTCCTCGGCCTCGGCATCGAAGAACGGCGGCTCGAGGATCGCGGCGGGGAAGACGATCTCGTTCGCGCCCGGGTTGTAGTAGGCGTTGACCGTCTGCGGGGTCATGTGCCACTCGTCGCGGTCGACGGGCCCGGCGAGCTTCGCGAAGTCGTGGGCGGCGTCGTGCGCGCGGGCGGCGCGGACCGAGGCGACGAGGTCGTGGGGGTCGAGCACGAGGCCCTCGTAGGTCCGCCACACGTCGGGGTAGGCGATCTTCGGGGTGAACAGCTCGAGCTTGGCGAGGGCCTTCTCGCGGGTGCCCGGCGTCATCCACTCGAGCGTCGAGATCGACTCCCGATAGGCGTCCAGCAGCGCGCCGACGAGCTCCTGCATGCGCGCCTTGTGGTGCGGCGGGAAGTGCCGGGCCACGTAGTCCTGGCCGATCGCGAAGCCCACGGCCCCCTCGACCAGCGAGATGCCGCGCTTCCAGCGCTCGCGCAGCTGCTCGGCGCCGGAGAGGGTGCGACCGGAGAAGTCGAAGTCCTCCTCGACGAAGGCCGAGGAGAGGTACGGGGCGAAGGCGCCGACGGTGTGCAGGGCGGCCCAGGTGCGCAGCACGGCGAGGTCCTCGGCCGCGAGCAGCGGGGCGACGGCCTCGACGAACTCGGGCTGGCTCACGCAGACCACGTCGAAGGCGCCCGCCGGCGCGCCCGTGCCCTCGACGTACGCGTCCCAGGGGAACGCGGGGGCGAGGGCCTCCCGCTGCGTGGCGTCCATCGGGTTGTTCGACTTCTCGCTGTCGCGCAGGCGCACCCGGTCCACATGGCACGCCGCGAGCCGCGTCTCGAAGTCCATGACCGCGCGGGCCAGGTCGCTCGAGTCCCCGGCGACGAGCCCCTCGCGGCCGGGCAGGGAGGCGAGATCGGCGAGACGTGCGAGGTGGCCGACGTACGCCTCGCGGATCGGTGCGTAGGAGTCCTCGCGGTAGTAGGACTCGTCGGGCAGGCCCAGCCCGCCCTGGTGCAGCTTCACCTGGTAGCGGGAAGAGTCGTCGTCATCCGTCCACACGTAGGTGTGCAGGGCGCTGGTGCCGGCCACGGGGGAGGCGAGCAGGCGCACCAGGTCCGCGAGCGAGGTCGTGGACGCGACCTCCTCGAGCATCGGTGCGAGCGGTGCGGCGCCGGCGGCCTCGACCGCGTCCTCGTCCATGAACAGCCGGTAGAGCAGGCCCACGCGTCCGCGATCCGTCTCCGGAGCATCGCCCGCCGCGAGCAGGTCAGCGAGCTCGGGGTCCTCGGCGGCCTCCTCGACGATGGCGCGCACGCGCTCCTCCGCGAGGTCCCGCAGGCGTCGGAACTCGCCGTCGGACGCACGATCGGCGGGGATCTCGTGCTCCGCGAGCCAGGCGCCGTTGACGTGCCCGAAGAGATCGTCCTGCACGCGGATCGAGTCCGAGACGCCGCTGCGGTCCAGGCCCGAGCGGACCTCGGAGCCGGTCGGTGCTGCGGTCGTGGCGCTGTCGGAGGGGACGGCATCGGTCATGGTGACTCCTTCGTCGGGGAGGTCGGCGTCGGGCCGGGCGGTGGGATGGGCGCGGGAGCGGCGGCGCGACGCCGCTCCCGCCGGCCGGGCCGACGGAGGACGCGCTCCGCGCGCCCTGGGCCGACCCGGTCTCGTGGATCAGAGGGTGGACAGTCCCAGCAGCGCGAGCGCGGCGGTGAGCACGCCGATCCCGAAGGGCGCGTACGCCCACAGGGTGTGCGTGCGCTCGCCCGGGCTGCGGCGCTGCAGGATCAGGGTGGACAGGCCCGTCGCGATGGACAGCACGATGGTGCCGATCGTGAGCACGGGGGAGAGCACGATCAGCACGGTCGCGCCGATCTGGAAGAGCGCGGTGCCCACGACGTCCAGGACGCGCAGCACCATCGAGCGGGGCACGCTCACCTTCTCGGTGAGGAAGGTGCCGACGGCCTCGGTCGCCCACGCGGAGGGCGCGGCGATCCGGCGCCGTGCGCTCACCGTCTGCGCGGTGGCCAGGACGATCCAGACCAGCGCCGCGCCGAGCCCGAGCCAGATGCCCATGGGGCCGACGGCCTCCGAGGGCCACAGCAGGCCCGCGAAGAGCACCGCGGCCAGACGCAGCACCTCCTCGACGGTCGAGCGCACCGCCATCGGTCCGGGGTTGACCGCGAGGCGCCTCTGCACCTTCGAGACGAACATGCTGGTGACCACGACGCCCATGAGCTGGAGGGCGCCGAGGGCGATGCCGAGCACGAGAGGCAGGGGCGTCGAGGGCGTCGCGGGCAGGCAGACGAGCACGAGGGCGACGGCGACCGCGGGGATCACGAGCGAGACGATCGACAGTCCGCGCACGAGCGCGCTGACGATCTCCGCGCCGGTGGGCGGATGGTCGTGCCCGGTGTGGTCGTGGGGGTCCGAGCCGTGCGGGTCGCTGCTGCAGGAGGCGGCCTCGGCGGGGGCCTCGGGATCCGCGGCGGAGGACGGGGAGGACGAGGTGGTCATGGGGCTCCTTCGAAGTCGCTCCACTGTATCGGCCGTGCCTGGTGCTCCGCTGGTGGCAGGCCGCTCGAGGAGGTGGGCGGAACACAGGGCGTCGGTGCGGATGCGCTGGTGCGCGACGTCCCGGGGCCGACGTTCGTCATGTCCGTGTGAGGTTCTCCCCACCAGGGGCCATGGGCGTCCGGGGACCGGACATTCTCCCGGACATGGCCCATGGTCGTGTGGAAACATGTCCCCGTGACCCGCGACCAGCCCTGCGACGACGCCCGGACCTCGGACGGCGACGTCCTCGAGCGCGCCATCGGCGCGGTGGTCGCGGCGGCCGCGGGCGATGCCCTGGGCGCACCGTACGAGTTCCAGGGCCCCATCGCCCCGAGCGAGGACGTCGGCATGATCGGCGGCGGCGTCCTGGAATGGGGCGAGGCGGAGTGGACCGACGACACCTCGATGGCGATCGTCGTGCTCGAGGCGGCGGCCGCGACGCCCGGCACCCATGACCTGCGCACGGCGTCCGCCCTCGATCAGATCGCGCGGGAGTGGTACGCGTGGTCGATGGGCACCCCCGACATCGGCGCCCTGACCTCGACCGTCATGCGCCGCGCGGCCGACGTGGCCCGCAGCGCCGGGCACTCCATGCCCCATGCGAGCGATCTCCAGCAGGCCGCGGAGGACGCCCACCGCGACCTCCCGCGGGTCGCGGGCAACGCCGCGCTCATGCGCTCCCATGCGAGCGTGCTGCCCTATCTCTTCTCCTCCGACGAGGACACCGAGGACGCGATCCGCACGATCTGCCGCCTCACCCACGTCCACCCCGACGCGGTCGAGGCCTGCGTGCTGTGGGGTTTCGCGGTGCGTCACGCGATCCTGAGCGGCGAGATCGACGTGCGCGTGGCCCTCGACCGCCTCCCGGAGGACCGCCGCGATCTCTGGCGGGAGCGCATCGAGGAGGCCGAGTCGGCGCGCCCCGTCGACTTCCCGCGCAACGGCTGGGTGGTGGCCGCCTTCCAGGCCGCATGGTCGGCGGTGCACAGCGTGCTGCCTCTTCCGGAGGACCGCTTCGCCCGCCGTGCTGCCCTCGTGGACGCGCTCACCTCGGCGGTCCGCGCGGGCTACGACACCGACACCGTCGCGTGCATCACCGGGGCGCTGGCGGGCGCCGCGCTCGGCCCCAAGGCCGTGCCGCCGGAGTGGCGGCGCGAGATGTTCGGCTGGCCCGGCTACGAGGTCGCCGAGCTCGAGAGCCTCGTCGAGCGCGTGGTCGCCCCGGCCGAGCAGCGTCGCTGCCCGTCCGACGCCGCCGGCTGAGAGGTCACTCGCTCTCGGCCGGGATCCGCAGACCGGTGCGCAGCGGCACGTCCTGGATCTGACCCCCGACGTGTCGCACGCGCACACCTCCCGGCACGCCCTCGAGCTCGCCGACCACCGTGAGCTGCGTGCGATAGGCGCGCAGCGCGGCGCCGAGGGCGGACGCCGAGCCCGGCTGGTCGCGGAAGGCGAAGGGCTCTCCGCCGGCCAGGGCCTCGGGGTCGGGCTCGCTCGCGACCTCGACGAACGGCACGCCCTGCGCGCGCGCCGCCCCGGCCGTCGCCTCGTGCGCGCGCAGATGGTCGGGGTGCCCGTAGGTGCCCTGGTCGTCGTAGCCGAGGACCACGTCGGGACGCACGTGCGCGATGAGCGCGGAGAGGTCCGCGATCTCCTGGTCGAGATCCTGATGGGTGAAGCTCGTCGGCCCCGCGCTCTCCGACGGACCGGCGACGCCGTCGCGCACCCAGCGCATGCCCGAGTCGCGGTAGCTCCGGGGTGCGGCGCCCTCGGCCAGGGCCGGGGCCTCGCCGAGCATGTGGTGCTCATCGACGCCCAGCGCCCCGAGGGCGCGGCGCACCTCCTGGGCGCGGACCTCCTCGAGCGGGCGCTCGTCGTCCTCGGCGATCGCCCCGGGGACGACCTCTCCCTCCTCACCACGGGTCGCCGTGACGACCACGACGCGGGTGCCGCGCGAGGAGAGGTCGGCCAGCAGCGCACCGGTGGCGAGCGATTCGTCGTCGGGATGGGCGTGCACGGCCAGCACGGTGCCGGCCGTGCGCACCAGGTGCCAGGGGTCCGACGGGCCGTGGGCGGCGCCGCCGTGGACGACGGCCCGGTAGATCCGCTCGAGGTGATGGGCGCAGGCCTGCCAGGTGCGGGTCTCGGCGAAGGCGCGCACGGCGCGCGAGGCCTCCTGGAAAGCGGCCTCCTCGCCGATGAGGGACTCGACGGCCTCGGCCCAGACGTCGGGGTCGCGACCGGCGATCAGCCGGCTGCCGGGGCCCACGGCCTCCTGCACGCCGCCCGCGCGGTCCCAGGCGACCACCGGGGTGCCGCTGGACTGCGCTTCGAGGGCGACGAGCCCGAACGTCTCCGACCAGCTGGGCAGCAGGAGGACGGCGGCCTCGCGCATGCGGGCGGCGAGCTCGTCCTGGTCCATGGAGCCGGCGAACGAGACGCGGTCGGCGAGGCCGAGCGAGCGGGCGGACTCCTCGAGCTCCGCGCGATAGGCCGCGAAGTCCTCCGAGGCGGCGCCCACGAGCACCAGGCGGGCGGCGAAGGACGCGTCGAGCCGGGCGAGCACGTCGAGGGCGAGGTCCGGCGCCTTGAGGGGCTGCAGCCGCGCGGCGAACAGCATCGTGGGCTCCTCCAGACGCTCGCGGGCGCTCAGGGGCGAGGGATGGAAGCGCGCGGTGTCCACGCCGGGCGGGACCACGAGCACGCGGTCCGAGGGGACCCCGTAGCGCTCGCGGACCGTGCGGGCCTCGGCCTGGGAGACGGCGATGACCAGCTGGGACTCCCTCGCCGTGCGGCGCTCGCCGGGGATGCGGCCCGCGGACTCGGCGGGTTCTCCGGCGCCCAGCGTGGTCGAGCCCTCCGGGGCCGCGACGGAGTGGAAGGACTGCAGGTGGGGCAGCTGATGACGATGGGCGACGGGGAGCGCGGCCACGCCGCTGAACCAATGGTGCGAGTGGATCAGGGAGTACGGCTCCCCGGCCTGCTCGGCGTCGGACACGAGGCGCTCGAGGTCCGCGGAGAACGGCTCGATGGCCTGCTCCATGGCGCTCTTGGCGAGCGGCGTCGCGGGGCCGCCGTGCAGCAGGACCTGACGCAGGCGCGGGGTGACCGAGCTGATCGCGGGCGCGTCGGGATCGCTGCGGCGGGTGACGATGTCGACCTGGTGGCCGGCCGCGGCGAGGGCGCGCGCCTGCTCGAGGACCACCACGTTCATGCCGCCGGCATCGGCGCTGCCGGGCACTGCGAGCGGGGAGGTGTGCAGCGAGACGAGCAGCAGGCGCAGCGGCGTGGTTGACATGTACATCATCCTAGGAGTGGATGGGCTCCCGCGGAGTGCGCGACCGCGCAGGGCGCACGCCGCATCTGCCCCTGGGAACCGGCGCAGCGGCCCCCTGGTGTTCGCTGGTGACGAAACCGGTGTGCGCCAGGCCTCTGTCATATTGAATGTTGGATGAAGGTCGATACCCTGAACTGCATGGACACCGCCCCCACGATCGACTGGCACGCATACAACGCCAGTGCTGCGGCGCGTCCCGCCCGGCGGGTCGTGACGCAAGCTGTGCACGCCGCGGGCGGAGATGGGCCCGGGAAGGTCGCGATCGACATCGGCGCCGGTGGTGGCGCCGACGCGCTCGAGTTCGCGCGCCGCGGATTGACCGTCCACGCCTACGACACCGATGACACGCTCACGCAGCGCCTCGTCGAGAACGAGCGCATGACCGGTCGCATCAACTTCCATCACATGGATGCGCGGGACGTCGAGCAGTTCCCCGCGGCCGACGTCGTCTACTCCGCCTACGCCCTGCCGATGCTGGGCCCGGACGGTCTGCGCGAGATCTGGCCGAAGCTCACCGGAGCCCTGAAGATCGGCGGCGTCATCGCCGTGGACCTGTTCGGCGAGTCGGACAGCTGGGCAGAGCGCGAGGACATCGCGACCCTGAGCGCCCAGGAGATCGGCGACATGTTCCGCGGCTTCCGCGTGCTGGACCGCGAGGTCCGCAACGAGGACGGCCGCTCCTACAGCTCCGCGAAGAAGCACTGGCACGTCATCTCGACGCTGGCCCGCCGCCTGAGCTGAGGCATGGGGCCGAGGCCCGTGCGGGGTCGTGTCCCCTCGGGGAGGACTCACGCGGCGCGAGCCGACCGCAGTCCGATCAGCGCCGAGCGCACCACCTGCTCCACGGTCGCGCAGCGCCGCACGCTCGCGCGATCCTGGCGACGCACCACCACGACCCACGAGGCGCGTCCCCGGTCGGGGAGCCTCCCGATCTCGATCCCGTCGACGCTGCCGGCGCCTCCCGCGGCGGTCGGCGGGGCCGGGAGCCGCACCAGCAGCGATCCGCTCGAGGTCTCCACGATGCGTCGCTCGAGCCCGGGCGCCCTCAGCAGGAGCCCCGCGCGGATGCGGTCGCGCTCGCGGCGCGCGGTCCGCTCGGGATGGACGGTGCGCACCCGGGATCCAGGATGACCGACGGTGTCCATGACTGCTCCTTCCCGCCTCCGGCGGCGCCGGCGGCAACGGTCCTCGGAGACTAGGAGAGGGGTGGGACGAACGAGCGTTCGACCGTCCCGCGCCCTCGATCACCTCGATATCGCCGCCGCAGCCGTCACCCCGTCCGCACGGTGCGGGCGTCCTGGGATCGACGCGATCCGCTAGGGTGTTCCCGGCGGCGATCCACCGCCCAGCCCGGCGTCGGCCCCAGCCCGCGCCCTCGGGGCGAAGGGGAGCAGATCCTCGGATCCGGACCGATCATCGTCGAGGCATCGCGCCGCCGACGCAGGCTGGGGATGCCATGGCGGCAGAGGTGATCCGATGACCCGCTCCTCCGACTTCAAGAAGCTCGTGCGCGCCCGCATGGGGCGCACCGGCGAGAACTTCACGGCGGCCCGCGCCGCGCTGCTCGCGCAGGCCGCGACCCGGCCCGAGCGCATCGCCGCCCCGACGCCCGATCCCGCGGCGGCGCGCGCGCACCACGAGAAGCTCATCCGCCCGTTCCTCATCGGCGGCGTGCTCGAGCGCATCCCCGCCAAGCGCAAGACGCGCCTCTCAGTGCTGCTCGAGCTGCTCGCGCGCTTCGCCCCCGGGGAGGTCTACACCGAGGCCGAGGTGGGCGACATCCTGCGGCCCGTCCACGAGGACGTCGCCTACCTGCGCCGTGAACTCGTCGACTACGGGTACCTCGAGCGCGACGGCGTGGGCGCCTACTGGCTGCCGGCCGCGCCGCCGGCCCGTGTGGGCAACATGGCCCAGGAGGTCAGCGACTGGGAGGCCGTCTGGCTGCCGCGCTTCCTCGCCGGGACGCTCGAGGACGAGGCGGAGTCGTCCGCCGAGCCCGCGCGACCGGCTGAGCCCGCAGGCTCCGCGGACCCCACGATCAGCGCGTGAACGGCGCGGAGGCCTCGTCCAGGGCTGCGACGTCCTCGGCCGCGAGCTCGAGCGTGGCCCCGGCGACCAGCGCCGGGAGCTGAGCGGTGGTGCGGGCGGAGGCGACCGGAGCGGTCACGCCCTTCGCGCGCAGCCAGGCGAGGGCCACGGCCGTCGGCTCCGCGTCGTGGCGCTCGGCGACGTCGACGAGGACGTCTACGAGGGCGAAGCCCTCGGGCGTGCCGTAGTCGGTGAGCTGGGCGCCGCGGGCGACCCCCTCGAGGTCGGCCGCCGAGCGGTACTTGCCCGTGAGCAGGCCGGCGGCGAGGGAGAAGTAGCTGAACAGGGCGAGGTCGTTCTCGTCGACGACCTGCCCGTAGCCGTTCTCGACGTCCGCGCGATGGGCGAGGGAGTACTGCACCTGGATGGCCACGGGTACGGTCAGATCCTCGGCGCGGGCCGCCTCGATCCAGGCGCGCTGGCGCTCGGGGGACAGGTTCGAGATGCCGATGGCGCCCACCTTCCCGGCGCGCACCAGGGAGTCGAAGGTGCGGGCGAGCTCGGCGGGGGACTGCGTCTCGTCGTCGAAGTGGGCGTAGTAGAGGTCCACACGGTCGGTGCCCAGGCGGGCGAGGGAGTCCTCGAGGGCGGCCTCGACGTTCTCCCGTGCGAGACCCTTGCGGGAGGCGAGCGAGCCGACCTTCGTGGCGAGCACGACCTGGTCCCGGGTGCCGCGCGCGGCGAGCCAGCGGCCGATCACGGCCTCGGAGACGCCGCCGTCGTTGCCCGGTGCCCACGCGGAGTAGACGTCGGCCGTGTCGATCTGGCGGCCCCCGGCGGCGAGGAAGGCGTCGAGCACGGCGAAGGACTCGTCCTCGTCGCTGGTCCAGCCGAAGGTGTTGCCGCCGAGGACGAGGGGCAGGTCGCCGATGAGATCGTGGGTCATGTGCATCTCCTGCGATGTCGAGAGGTGAGTGCTGATGCGTCACCGCCGACGATAGGACGATGACCTGACATGCGTCCGAGGGGTGTTCACGGGACGACACGACGCGCCGGCGGGACTCGGCGCGGACGCGGCGCGCCGACGGGATTCAGCGCGCGGGCTCCTGGTCCCCGCGGGAGCGGCGGGCGAGGGCGCGGCCGACTCCGCCGAGCGCTGCGTCCCGCCCTCCCGCGAGCCCGTCGGCCATCCCGGCGCGCAGCATGACCTCCGAGCCGAGCCTCCAGCCCTGGTCGACGAGGTGCCGCCGCGCGGCGTAGCGGGCCAGCGCCGGGCGGATCCGCTGCGCGCCGTCGAGCGCCGTGGCGAGGGCCGCCGCGTCCGAGAGTGCGGTGTTCGCCCCATGTCCCAGGTTCGGCGCCATCGCGTGCGCGGCGTCGCCGATCAGCACCACGTCCTCGCGCACGGGCCGCACCGGCGAGACGGTGAACAGGCCGTGCACCGTCGTGCGCGCGGGCGCCGACGCCTCGAGGACGGCGTCGATCGCCGCCCGTGCGCCGCCCACGACCTCCCGGAGGTGCGCGAGGTCGCCCTCGCGATCGGGTGCACGGTGCTCGGGCACGGACGCGAACCAGTTGGTGCCGCCCCCAGTGAGCGGCGTGATGCCGAACAGCCACCCGCCGCCCCAGGTCTCCGAGATCTCCGGCGGCGCCTGCGGGGTGATGCCGCGCAGGATCGTCATTCCGTGCCCGCGGGCCCGGGCGCCCTCGCCCCAGCCGGAGAGCCGGATCAGCGAGTGCAGTCCGTCGGCGCCCACGAGCACGTCGGCGCCGCGCCGCAGCGGACGCACGTCCTGGACGCGCATCCGTCGCCGTCGGACCTCGCTCGGAAGCGCCCTGCGCAGGCACGCGAGCAGGTGCGGGCGCGGCACCAGCAGCGCCTCGCCCGAGGGCAGGGTCGCGAGCACTCGGCCTCCGCGCCCCACGAGGCGTCCCTCGCGCGGGGCCGTCGCCCCTGCCGTCACGGCATCGAGCACTCCGATCCGCGCGAGCACCCGCTGGGCCGGCGGGAACAGGGCGAGCGAGGTGCCCAGCGCCGGCTGCGCGAAGTCCTCGTCGATCAGCTCGACCTCGTGCCCGGCAGCGGCGATCAGGGCCGCCGCGGCGGTCCCGGCGACGCCCGCACCGAGGATCCGGACGCGCAGCACCCGCCGGAACCGCCCGGGTCCCGTGGACGAGGGCCCGCGGCGGGCATCACGCACCCGGGACCGGCCTCTCCTCGGGGCCGACGTACTCCGAGAGCGGGCGGATCAGGGCGTTCGCGGCCCGCTGCTCCATGATGTGCGCGGTCCATCCGGTGATCCGCGAGGCGATGAACAGCGGTGTGAACATCTCGGTGTCGAAGCCCATCAGGTGGTAGGTCGGGCCTGCGGGGTAGTCGAGGTTGGGTTTGATGGACTTCGCCTCGTCCATCGACTGCTCGAGCCCGTTGTAGAGACCCAGGATCTCCGGGCGGCCCACGTGGTCGATCATCGCGTCGAGCGCCTGCTTCATGGTGGGCACGCGCGAGTCGCCGTTCTTGTAGACGCGGTGCCCGAAGCCCATGACCTTCTTCTTCTGCGCGAGGGCGTCGTCCATCCAGGCCTTCGCGCGGTCCTTCGCCGCGGACTCGGACTCCTCGGGGCGGATCCCGATCTCCTCGAAGGTGTGCATGACGGCCTCGTTGGCGCCGCCGTGCAGGGGGCCCTTGAGGGCGCCGATCGCGCCCACGACCGCCGAGTGCAGATCGGAGAGCGTCGAGGTGATGACGCGCGCGGTGAAGGTGGAGGCGTTGAAGGAGTGCTCGGCGTAGAGCACCATCGAGACGCGGAAGGCATCGACGACCTCGGGCGCCGCCTCCTCCCCGAAGGTCATCCACAGGAAGTTCTGGGAGTAGTCGAGGTCCTCGCGCGGGGCGATCGGCTCGGTGGGCCCTCCGGCGCGGCGCCGCCGCTGCTCGTAGGCGATGACGGCGGGAAGCTGTGCGAGCAGCCTCCGGGCCTTCTCGAGCTCCGCGGCGGGCGAGTCGTCCTGCGCGGCGGGATCCAGACCACCCAGGACCGAGACGGCGGTGCGCACGGAATCCATCGGGTGGCAGGTGGCGGGCAGGGAGTCCAGGGCCGCCTTCACCTCGGGCGCGAGCGCGCGGTGGGCGCGCTCGTGGGCGCGGTCCTCCTCGATCTCCGCGTCCGTGGGCAGCTCGCCGGTCCACAGCAGATGGGCGACGGCCTCGAAGGGCTGGGTCGCGGCGAGCTGGGGCACCGGATAGCCGCGGTAGAGCAGGGAGTTGGTCTCGGGGTTGACCTTCGAGATCGCCGTGACGTCGGTGACGACGCCCGCGAGCCCGCGGTGGATCTCGGGGCCGGTCGACGGGTTCTTCGCGGGGTCGCTCTGGCTGCTCGGGCTCATGACTCGCTCCTCTGCTCGTCCGTGCTCGTGGTTCCGCTGGTGCTTCTGCTGTTGCTGTCGGTGCTGCTGCTGTTGCCGCTTCCATCGCCGCTGCCTGCGGCGCCTGCGCTGCCCGTCCCGGCCCGGCCCGGGACCTCGAAGTCGAAGACGCCGGCGTCGAAGCTGCTGAAGGACTCGTAGTCCACGAGGTCGTAGAGGCGTGCGCGGGTGAGCATCTCGTCCACGCGGGATGCCTGGGACCCCTCGACGCGGATGGACTGCAGCACCCGTTCGATCGCGCCCATCGCGGTGCGCAGCAGCGTCACCGGGTAGATGACCAGCGCGACGCCGGTCTGCGCGAGCTGCTCCCTGGAGTACAGCGGGGACTTCCCGAACTCCGTCATGTTGGCGAGCACGGGCACGTCGACCGCCCGGCACACGGCCTCGAACTCGGAGAGGTCGGCCATCGCCTCGGGGAAGATCGCGTCGGCCCCCGCGTCCACGAGGGCGCGCATGCGCTCGATCGCGGCGTCGAGCCCGGCGCCGGCGCGCAGGTCGGTGCGGGCCATCACCAGGAAGTCCGGATCGCGTCGGGCGTCGACCGCGGCGCGGATCCGCTGCACGGCGGTCGCCGTGTCCACGGTGGCCTTGCCGTCGAGGTGGCCGCAGCGCTTGGGGTTGACCTGGTCCTCGATGTGGCAGCCGGCCAGGCCCGCGTCCTCGAGCTCCTGGATCGTGCGGGCCACGTTCATGGGCTCGCCGAAGCCGGTGTCGGCGTCGATGAGGCAGGGCAGGTCGGTGGTGCGGGCGATCTGGGCGCCGCGGGCGGCGACCTCGGTGAGAGTGGTCAGGCCGATGTCCGGCAGCCCCAGCTCATCGGCGAGCACCGCGCCGGAGATGTACACCCCGGGGAAGCCCTGCTCCTCGATGAGGCGGGTGGACAGGGGCGTGAAGGCGCCGGGGAACGGGGCGGCGGCGCCCGGGTGCAGCAGCTCGCGCAGGGCGCGGCGCTTGGCCGACGGGGTGGTCGTGGAGTTCAGCATCGAAGCTCGTCCTTCCAGGATCCGGGGTCAGAACAGTCCCGCGGGGGCGGCCGCTGGGTCGATGACGCCGTCGGCCGCCCGCAGGGAGAGACGGTGCAGCTGTCCCGCCGGGAGGTCGGGGAGGCCCTCGACGGCCTGCAGGAAGCGGTCGGCCTCGGCGTCCTCGACGACGCCCTCGGCGAGCGAGCGGAACTTCTGGACGTACTGCTCGCGCGCGAAGGGACGGGCGCCCTGCGGGTGCGCGTCGGCCACGGCGATCTCGTCCCGGATCACGGTGCCGTCGCGCAGGGTGATCTCGACGGCGCCGCCGAAGGCCTTCTCGGTGAGATCCAGGGAGTGGTAGCGGCGGGTCCATTCGGGGTCCTCGGTCGTGGTGACCTTGTGCCACAGGGCGACGGTGTCGGGCCGGGCGGCGCGGTCGGGCGCGTAGGAGTCGACGTGGTGCCAGGCGCCGTCCTGCAGGGCCACGGCGAAGATGAACGGGATCGAGTGGTCGAGGGTCTCGCGAGAGGCGCGCGGGTCGTACTTCTGCGGGTCGTTCGCTCCCGAGCCGATCACGAAGTGCGTGTGGTGGGACGTGCGGAGGAGGACCGAGTCGACCTGCTCCGGGTCCGTGGCCTCCGGGTGCGTCTCGTGCAGGCGGCGCGCCAGATCGATCCAGGCCTGCGCCTGGTACTCGGCCGAGTGCTCCTTGGTGAAGGTGTCGAGGATCGCCCGCTTGGGCTCGCCCGGATCGGGCAGGGAGACGGTGTAGCGGGCGTCGGGGCCGTCCAGCAGCCAGGCGATCACGCCGTCCTCGCCCTCGTAGATCGGGACGGGGGAGGTCTGGCCGCGCATGGCGCGATCCGCCGCCTCGACCGCCATCTTCCCGGCGAAGGCGGGGGCGTGCGCCTTCCACGTCGAGATCTCACCCTTGCGGGACTGTCGCGTGGCCGTGGTGGTGTGCAGGGCCTGGCCGATGGCCTGGAAGATCGTCTCCGCGTCGAGGCCGAGCAGCGTGCCGATCCCGGCCGCGGCCGACGGCCCCAGGTGCGCCACGTGGTCGATCTTGTGGGCGTGCAGGCTGATCGTCCGCGCGAGATCGACCTGCAGCTCGTAGCCGGTGGCGATGCCGCGGATCAGGTCCGCCCCCGTGGCGCCCGTGTGCTCGGCAACCGCGAGGATCGGCGGGATGTTGTCACCGGGATGGGAGTACTCGGCGGCCAGGAAGGT
This sequence comes from Brachybacterium kimchii, assembly GCF_023373525.1. Lineage (NCBI taxonomy): Bacteria > Bacillati > Actinomycetota > Actinomycetes > Micrococcales > Dermabacteraceae > Brachybacterium > Brachybacterium kimchii. The sequence goes on along the minus strand of NZ_CP097218.1, from coordinate 1,590,984 downwards.
GTCGTGGAAATCGAGCTCGCGCACGGCGACGCCGTTGGCCCAGGCCGCCCACTCCGGGGAGGTGCGCTCGTCGGTGCCGAACACGCCGGCGCCCGAGCCTCCGTGGGAGACCGGGTGGCTGAGGGCCTGCGCACGGGCCGAGACCACGGGGGAGCGGCGCAGCGAGGCGAGGGCGACCGCGGCGTTGTCGATGATCCGGTTGATGATCATCTCCGAGACCTCCGGGCCGACGGCCACGGGGTCGACGGCGACCTGCGCCATCTGCCAGGCCAGCTGCTCCTCCCGCGGCAGGTTCTCCTCGGAGCGGTGGACGCGGACATCGATGTCGTGCATGGGGTCCTCTCTGGGGCGTTGACCGTGCTCCCACCGTGTATACCGCATGGTGGCGTCCGGCGGATGGCCGCGGCTCCCCGTGGAATCCGACGGGAGCCGTGGAATCCGGAAGGCGCCCCGGAAGCCGCCGGTCGCCCTGCCGATGCGGACCCGCGAACATGCCCCTGCGTCGCGGCGTCCGGCCTATGCTGGGGGACCTGTGACGTACGCGACAAGGAGCCCGGATGCCGATCTACGAGTTCCGCTGCACGGGCGCTCACCGCTTCGAGGTCTCCGTGCCGATGAGCATGCGCGATGGGGCGCAGGACTGCCCCGACTGCGGCGCCTCCGCCGGGCGGCTGATCGCCGCGCCGGCGCTGGGGCGTCTCGGCTCGCTTACCGCTCGGCTGCTCGACAGCACGCAGGCCAGTGCGCACAGCCCGGGCGTGGTGGATGCCGTTCCCGGCGGAGGCGCCGCCCCACGGCGGGGGACGCCCGTCACCCGGGACCCGCGCCACGCCCGCCTGCCGCGTCCCTGAGGCCGGCCCTGTTCGCGACGGGGCCGAGAGGCGACCCCGTCCCTGTGGAAGGAGAGGCCATGCCCACGAACGTCTTCCCGTTGGATTCCACCAAGCCCTTCACCGATCAGAAGGTCCTCGGCCACAACCGCTGGCACCCGGACATCCCTCCCGCCGCGAGCGTGCGCCCCGGCGACACCTTCCGCGTCGACTGCCGCGAATGGTTCGACGGGTACATCCGCAACGACGACTCCGCCGAGGACATCGCGAGCGCGCCGCTGAACACCGTCCACGCGCTCTCCGGGCCCTTCCGCATCGAGGGGGCGAAGCCCGGGGACCTGCTGATCGTCGACATCGTCGACGTCGGCCCCATCCCGCAGGAGGACGAAGGACCCCTCGCCGGCCAGGGCTGGGGGTACACGGGAATCTTCGCCAAGCGCAACGGAGGCAGCTTCCTCACCGATGAGTTCCCCGACGCCTACAAGGCCGTCTGGGACTTCCGCGGCGACCGCGCGACCTCCCGCCATGTCCCCGGGGTCGAGTTCACGGGCATGATCCATCCCGGGCTCATGGGGACCGCGCCGTCGGCCGAGCTGCTGGGCCGATGGAACACGCGCGAGGCGGCGCTGATCGCGACCGACCCGCAGCGCGTCCCGGCGCTCGCGCTCCCGCCCGAGCCCGACGGGGCAATCCTGGGCGGGGTGCCCGACGGGGACCGCGAGAGGGTCGCGGGGGAGGGCGCGCGCACCGCCCCACCGCGCGAGAACGGCGGCAACCAGGACATCAAGAACCTCACCAAGGGCACCCGGATCTTCTACCCGGTGTTCGTGGACGGGGCGAACTTCTCGGTCGGCGATCTGCACTTCAGCCAGGGCGACGGAGAGATCACCTTCTGCGGCGGCATCGAGATGGGCGGCTTCCTGGACCTGCACGTGGACGTGATCCCCGGGGGCATGGAAAAGTACGGCGTCGCGGAGAACGCGATCTTCATGCCGGGCGACACCCCGCCGCAGCACAGCAGGTGGCTGTCGTTCTCGGGCACCTCCGTGACCCTGGACGGCGAGCAGCGCTACCTCGACTCGCACCTCGCCTACCAGCGGGCCTGCCTGCACGCGATCGACTACCTCTCGACCTTCGGCTGGTCGAAGGAGCAGGCGTATCTGCTGCTCGGCGCCGCGCCGGTCGAGGGAAGGTTCTCCGGTGTCGTGGACATCCCCAACGCGTGCGCGACCGTCTACCTGCCGCTGGACATCTTCGACATCGACATCCGCCCCGGAGCCGGGGATGTGCCGCAGATCGATCCGGGGATCGGAGCGCCTCGCGCAAGCGTCGGCTGACGCGGACGTCGTCGGGCCGCGTCAGTCACCCCGTGGCTGATCCGGATGCGCGGGGAAGGGGCGACGACCCGCGCTCAGTCCTCGCGCTCGCCGACGAGGAACGTGCTCGGGTCCACCGGGCGCTGCGCGCGAGGCAGGGTCTCGACGACCAGCAGGTAGGAGTCGGTCACGAGCTCGCGCACGAAGGCGGCGTCCAGGCTCCCGCCAGGCCACAGGGTGATCCAGTGCTGCTTGTTCATGTGGTAGCCGGGCGTGATGTCCTCGTGCATCGAGCGAAGCGCCTCGGAGTCGCGGGGGTCGGCCTTCAGCACGACGGCGGGCGTCCCTCGCACCCCGGCCAGGAGCGCGAACATCTTCCCGAGCACCTTCGCGACGTCCGCCTCGGGTCCGAAGGGCTGCGTGACGTGCGCGGCCGGCAGCTCGAGGGCGCGCGCCCGCGCTACGTCCTGCAGGGTTTCCCCGTCCATCACGCCATTGTCCACGGCGGCCCGCCGAGCTGGCCGCGTCACGCTCCCTGCTGCTGGATGATCCCGATCTTCTGCCAGACCTTCCGGGCCATGTCCGAGGTGAGGGTCTCGATGCCCTGGACCGCGTCCAGCACGTCGCCGTCGGTCGTGTCCTCGGCGAACAGCGCGGCGCTCTTGCCCACCAGCGACAGCATCTCCGTGGAGAAGTCGAGGTACCGGGTGAGGTCCGCGCGGTCCAGATCCATGCCGCCCTCCTCTCGGGTGGCGCGTTCGAGGCGCTCGGGGACCTTGGTGAGCTGGTGCATGTCGATCACGTGCGCGAGCGAGCGCAGGCGGTGCAGAATCCTCAGCACGCGCGCCCGCTCCATGCGCTCGGGCAGCGAGAAGAGGAAGAACACGGCGATGCCGCCGAACACCAGGTCGTTGATGATCGTCTCGATGAGGGGAAGCAGGTCGAGCGGCCCGACGGCGCCGGGAGAGGTGGCGACCTGGACTGCCGCCAGCGCCACCGCGCCGCCCAGGAAGATCGCGATCAGCAGCATGACCAGGCGCGAGAGCACGCGAGCCGCGCGCACGCGGCGTCTGCTGATCCCGGATCCCGCGTTGATCTCGTCCACGATCCCCACCACCTCGCCGCACACCTCCCAGAGCGTGCGATCGGGGAACCGGGAGCTGATGCGCTGCTGCAGCGACTGCGCCGAGCGCCGCACCGCGGCACCGTCCAGGCGCTGGAAGCGGCTGGAGTCGGGCGGCGCGTCGGTGTGGTCGTCGGGGCGCGGGATCGGAGTGGGGAGCCGGGGCATCCCGCGAGGGTATGGCACGTGGGAGGGGTACCCCGTCGACGCCGCGCTGCAGGTCTTCAGTGGAGGCGATGCACCGGCGCTGCTGTGAGCCGATGAGTGACGAGCAGGGCGGGCCCGCCGTAGTGCTCGAGCTCCGTCGTGACCGCGCGGCGCGGCCGGGTGTCCGGGAGCCGGTCGTTGTAGCGTGTGCTCCTCCGCTCGAGAAACCTGCCGATAGAGGAGTCCGATGGCCCGCCCTGTGGTTCCGATTCTCTCGCCCAGCAAGATCGCCGATGCGGCACTGGAGCTCGTCGAGAGATCGGGGGACGTGCAGATGACGTCTCTGGCGAAGTTCTTGGGAGTGGCTCCCTCATCCCTCTACAGCCATGTCCAGGGGCGAGAGGAGGTGATCGACCTCGCTCGTCTCCGGATGCTGGAGCGCATCGCACCCCTGCCCGACGGCCTGGGGTGGGAGGCCGCTGTCGAGGGTTTGATGCGGCAGCTCGCGGACCACTATTCGCGCCACGTGAAGCTGCTGCCCCTGATCTTCTCCACGTCCATCTCCCGCGAGCGGACGATCGCGATCTACGAGCCCGTGTTCGCCGCACTCCTCGACGGAGGGTTCCGCCCTGATCAGCTCCGCCTGATCATCGGTCTCATCGAGTCGCAGGCCCTTGGGCTCGCACAAGGCCTCCCGGAGCCCGTCATCTCCGAGCGCATCCGGGCCGCCCTTCCGGCGTACACCGCCTCCATCGACCACTCCCGCTATGACAAGGAGGCTGCCACTGATTTCGCTGTCACGGTCATCCTGGGAGGTCTTGCCCGCATGCTCCCGAGGTCGGGGGAGTAGCGGCGAACGACCGCAGCGGAGTGTGTTCGACCACAGCCGCGCCCAGCAGGAATGAAGCAGGGGGAGCAGGTGTTGATCTAACCGAATCCAATTCGGAAAGGCGATCATGACCTACACCTCCGACCTCACCCCCGAACGCGCCGACCTCCTCCGTCAGCGCTACGGCCGTGACCATCAACCGGCGATCCTGTGGAACCGGCAGATCGAAGATCTCCTCGCACACCGCTCGCAGCGTGCGTTCCTGCCCGATCCCGTCACCGAGCAGGAGCTGGCGACCATCGTGGCTGGTGCGCAGTCGGCCTCGACATCCTCCAACCAGCATCTGTGGAGTGTCGTCGCGATCTCGGACCGGGACACGCTCGAGCAGCTCGCCGCCTACACGAGGGGGCCGTCGATGAAGGGGAAGGGCTACGACTTCGTGGCCGCGGCACCGATGGTCCTGCTGTGGGTGGCGGACATGTCCCGCAACCAGGCGATCGTCGAGCGTGAAGGCGCGGACCATCACGCCATCGACTTCCTGGACGCGTTCACCATGGCGACGATCGACACGGCTCTGGCGGCTCAGAACGGGCTCGTCGCAGCCGAGTCGATCGGGCTGGGCGGCGTGTACCTCGGATCGATGCGGAACCAGTCCCAGGCTCTGGCCGACCTGATCGGCCTGCCCGACTATGCATACGTCGCCTTCGGCATGGCGATCGGCCGCCCCGACCCGGAGCATGCAAGCTCGATGCGCCCTCGACCCCCTCAGTCCGTCGTGCTCCACCGCGAGGCCTATGACAATGATCAGGGCACAGGGTGGATCGACGACTACGAGGACGCCTTCCAGGAGTTCCGCACCGACGCCGGCCTGCGCGACAAGACCTGGGTGGAAGCGACCGTCTTCGCGGCCAGCCCCGACTACATGGATGGCCGCGAACACCTCCGTCGCACGGTCACCTCCCGGGGATTCGCTCTCCAGTGATGACCCGTCCGGGCGGCGGGCGTGGCCCTGCCGCTCGGACGCCAGCGCACTGTGTTGCGCCCGATCGGAGGGGCGGAATGTCGTGCACGGCGCCGACAACCTCTTGCGTGCGGTCGGTGCGCCTCTGTGCTGCCGTGCAACGGGGGACGGGCATCTCGCGATGGTCCCCGGCGGGGTCGAGCCTTCCCGATGAACCTGTCCGATGAATGCGTCGGGAGCTCATGCGTGCTGACCCGGCTGTCGGGAGCCGACCATCCCGTGCGTCGCCCTCTGCACGGGTAGGTTCCCGTCCGATGTGTCACGGGCACAGTCCTTTGTCCTGTGGTGCGGCACGGGGAAAGCTGCCCAGATTCTCGCCAAGTCATCACATTCCTTTTGGGTGACGTCGGGAGAACCGCCATAGCGTGACTGTCGGCGTGAAGCTTCGGCTAGCTAGATTGGACTGGGGCCTAGCTGTGCAAGCACGGCGCGAACTCGTCGAAGACGACTGCGGCAACCTCTGCCGATGACCTGTGGTCTGTGTCGACGACGAGGTCGTGTGACGGGAGCTGATGCAGCTCTCGTGCAAGTCGCTCATGGTCACCGAGGTGCCACGTCAGTGCGCGGTGCTGGCTTGAGGTGTATCGGCCACGGAGTCGAAGTTCTGCCACGTCCGAGGACGCGGTGAGGTGCACAACCCGGAGCGGGAGCTCGAAGCACTGCTTATAACGCTCCAGGTCCTTGGCTTTTGTGATCACTCCCGCGATGAGGGGTGTCCGTGGGCCAGTCTGACGGTAGTTCCTCCACACCGCACGAATGTTGTCGGCCTCCGTCAGGACGTTTTCAGGATCCGTGGTAGCCGTCGGCCATGAGCGATGGAACCAGTCCACATCGAAGAGGCTGAACGGGAGCTCGGCTTCGGCGAAGAGGTCCGCGAGGTGCTCGAGCGTCGAGGATTTGCCCACCCCGTACGAACCGTTGAGGAAGATCCCGAACTCACGAAGCGTCATGACTGGGAGCCTATCCGGGCCTCTGGGGCCGGGGCGCGTCCTGAAAGATGACGCGGCTTGCAGGAAGTTGGGCAGCAACGCGCTTACTGCTCAGAGGTGCGTGTCTGGTGTGCCCATCGCTCGAAGTCGGCTTGGACCTCGTCGAAGAATGCAGTCTTCGCTCTGGTGTAGTCGTCGTAGTCGGTCTTGCCCGCGTTCTCGTCGCTCAGCCGCCTCTTCATCGACTCGTATCGGATGCGCTGGTCAGGATGTGCTCGCAGCCAGTCTCGGAACCAGACCGTGTAACGACCCCAGGGTGAATCCGCACGGCGCACGTGCAGGATGATGCGGTTGGGCCGGTGCACGAAGACCGACTTCTCCCAGACGGCGTCATCGACGAGTTCTGAGCCGCGTGGGATGTCGCGGTAGACGCCAGGGGAGTCTGGTCTCGCCCCTCGAGCTCGCTCGTAGCCGAGGTCTTCGAGCTGTCCGCACAACGTGGAGTCAGTGGGCAGCGGGAGGATCCGGATCTGGAGATCGAGGTTCGGCTTCGCGGACAGCCCGGGCACGGCCGTGGATCCAATGTGCTCGTAGCTGGCGACAGCAGCCCCCGGAAGCCCCGACAATCGATCGCGAAGTTCATCGAGTGCCCGTTCGGCGCGGTGCGGCCATGAGTGGTCGTACACGTGGAGTTGTGCAGGGTTCGACCACAGCGTCGTCATGGCATCACGCTACGCGCGGGACCGTTTGATCACAGTGAGTTGTTGGGGGTGGCGGGAGCTCTGATCTGGGGTCGGTGAGGCCGGGCCTTGGCGAAGTCGCCGAGGGTGGACCAGCCTTCCGAGCCCGGGGCTGAGGGACCGAGCCCGTTGTAGGTTCTAGCACCATCTGTCTGACAGGCGGCGCTGTGCCCTGCGGCGTGACGACCGAGACGCAGGCCCAGTTTCTCCCCGAGGCGTCCGATTCCTCGGCTCGCTTCTACCTTGCGTGAGCCGCTCACCGGGGCGACCGCATCGGCCCCGACCCAGGTTCCGACGCATGACGGTCATCGGCAGCACAGGCCGCAAAGAGCTCGGTCGGGTGCGGGAGTACGGCTAGCTCTGGCTCGAAGGCGTGGACCTTCCGCCGGCCTCCTCGACCCTGATGTCACGGAGGACCTCATGGGGGAGTCAGTTCTGTGGTGTTCTTGATGCGTGGAGGAGACGACGACGTCCCTAGTGGACATGCTCTGGGAAGACGAGGATCCACGGTCGGTCATCGATTCACGCTTTGGATTCAAGAGTGTTGAACAGGCCGGCCGTTGGATCAAGGAGACAGTGCGGAAGCAGTGGGAGCTGGATATACGTTCCTGCAATCGGATCGCGATCAGCGACCGCAATGCGCTGGGCTGGTTGAATTCTCCTACTGAAGCGTTTGTGGCCAAATGGTCGATCGCCAGTGACAGGTTCGCGCACCTCAACGCCCTTGCCCGAGTGGTTGCCTGGCTGGGGAAGGAAGGGGTTCCGATCTCTGCGCCGATCCCTGCGAGCAACGGGCAGGTGCAGCTCGAAGTCGACAACGTGTCGCTCGCTCTGCAAAGGAAGATCGACGGGACGATTCTGGACGTCGGCGCGCCGAGCCAAGTCCGCGCTGCAGGGGCGACGCTCGCCCACGTGCACGAGGCGCTCGCGGCGTACCCAGAAAGTCTCCAGTTGCCCACTCTGCACCCACCCCGGAGAACACTCACCTCAATGGTCCGCGGATGGCTCGATGGTGACCGCTCTCATGTCCCAACCGCGGCACGGCAGGCACTGGAAAAAGCGATCGAGAGCGGGCTGGACGATGCGCTACCCACACAAATGCTCCACGGCGATTTCCGAAGCACCAACATCCTGTGGTCCGAAAATGGAGTCAGTGGCGTGCTCGACTTCGACGAGGCAAGGGTCGGGCCCAGGATCGACGAGCTCGCTCGCTCCGCGGTGCTCTTGGGAACCGAGTACCGAGACTGGAACCCGGTGTCCGCCGAGGTTCGTTCGACCTTCCTCGACGGATATGCGTCCGTGAGTGCACTCACCCAGGCTGAGGTGCGATGGTGGCCGGTCCTGGTGCTCTGGTACTCGGTCGCGATGATTCCCAAGAGCGAAGAGTCGTCAAGCTGGTCACGCGCAGCCTTAGCAGAGCTGTGTTCGTCGGCCTGGAGGGATTGATCCCGCAGGACGACCCCGCAGCCCGACCTGAGCATGTTGCCTCCTGACATCGTCTCCGCCGTTGTAGCAGCGATCCACGGGCACAACATCACGGTCGCTCGGTACGGAAAGGTGGTCGGCGAGCTGGAGTTTCGATCATCGCTGCGCGATGGCCCGGTCTTGCCGACGCACGACGAAGTCGAACCGAAACGTGCGGTACCGCCCCAGGGCCGCTGTCATTGCTACAGCCAAGGAAGTTTCTGACGTGGCACGTTCGAAGCTCTCTGCCGAGTTCGGTGAAGGGCACGTCGTTCTTGACCTCGCCGATGTTCCACCCAGGAGTGAAGTGCTCCTGCCTCCACCCCGCGGCGGGCCGTCAGCTGATCGCCGCGCTACGCCGAGAGTTCAAGGGGGCACGAAGCGTCATCACCGAGATCGAAGATCTGAACACGGGGACCTGCTACAGCTGCCCTGTCGCCCGGATGCTCAACAAGGAAGCATCCGCGTGCCCCCGAGATCGATTGGTGACCTCCCTGGTGCCGTACGGACGCACCTCACGAGCGGAGTGTCTCCGGGGATCGAGAAACCCTGTCGGTCAGTAGGTGGTCGTCCGTCCGTTGGCTGAGGCCTTCGCCGGTGCTCGAGTCAGCGTGCTCCGTCGCGTACTGACATATGGGTGAGACCACTGGCACGCCACTGACCGATCGATGAGATTGCTGCCAACTTGCGAAGATCGCCCATCTGTGAACTGGACCACTTCTCGCCAACAGGGGAATGAACGGCAGGCTCCCGTAGTTGAGTCATGTGTACTCAAGTTTGGTGAGGCGGGGTTTGACAGCCCTGCGCGGCGGATCTCTACTTGAGTGCGTACGACTCAGCGCTTCCCGGCGGCATCGCCGGCGGTGCACGAACCCGTTGCGACCGTGCGTCGCAGAAAGGCAGGCCCCCATGTCCCGTGTCGTCGGAATCGACCTCGGAACCACCAACTCCTGCGTCGCGATCATCGAGGGCGGCCAGCCCACCGTGATCGCGAACGCGGAGGGAATGCGCACCACCCCGTCCGTCGTGGCCTTCTCCAAGCAGGGAGAGGTCCTCGTGGGCGAGGTCGCCAAGCGCCAGGCGGTCACCAACGTGGACCGCACCATCTCTTCGGTCAAGCGCCACATGGGCACCGACTGGAGCACGGACATCGATGACAAGAAGTACACCGCGCAGGAGATCTCGGCCCGCATCCTGGGCAAGCTCAAGCGCGATGCGGAGGCATACCTCGGCGAGCCCGTCACGGACGCCGTCGTCACCGTCCCCGCGTACTTCAACGACTCCGAGCGCCAGGCGACCAAGGACGCCGGCCAGATCGCGGGACTGAACGTCCTGCGCATCATCAACGAGCCCACCGCGGCCGCTCTCGCCTACGGGCTGGAGAAGGGCAAGGACGACGAGGAGATCCTCGTCTTCGACCTCGGCGGCGGCACCTTCGACGTCTCCCTGCTCCAGGTGAGCAAGGACGAGGACGGCTCGGCCATCCAGGTCGAGGCCACCGCGGGCGACAACCGCCTGGGCGGCGACGACTGGGACCAGAAGATCGTCGACTGGCTGATCCAGCAGGTGAAGTCCAAGGACGGCGTGGACCTGGGCAAGGACCGCATCGCCCTGCAGCGCCTCAAGGAGGCCGCGGAGCAGGCGAAGAAGGAGCTCTCCTCCTCGACGTCGACGAACATCTCGCTGCAGTACCTCTCGATGACCGAGAACGGCCCGCTGCACCTGGACGAGAAACTGACCCGCTCGCACTTCGAGGAGATGACGCAGGACCTCCTCGAGCGTACGAAGGCCCCCTTCCACCAGGTCATCAAGGACGCCGGGATCTCCGTCTCCGACATCGACCACGTGGTCCTCGTCGGCGGCTCGACCCGTATGCCGGCCGTCTCGGAGCTCGTGAAGTCCCTGACCGGCAAGGAGCCGAACAAGGGCGTGAACCCCGATGAGGTCGTCGCCGTGGGCGCCGCCCTGCAGGCCGCCGTCCTCACCGGCGACCGCAAGGACGTCCTGCTCATGGACGTGACCCCGCTGAGCCTCGGCATCGAGACCAAGGGCGGGCGGATGACCAAGCTCATCGAGCGCAACGCGGCCATCCCGACCAAGGCCTCGGAGATCTTCTCCACCGCCGAGGACAACCAGCCGTCGGTCGCCATCCAGGTCTTCCAGGGCGAGCGCCAGTTCACCCGGGACAACAAGCTCCTGGGCACCTTCGAGCTGACCGGCATCGCGCCGGCCCCGCGCGGCATCCCGCAGATCGAGGTCACCTTCGACATCGACTCCAACGGCATCGTGCACGTCAGCGCCAAGGACCGCGGCACCGGCAACGAGCAGTCCATCCAGATCACCGGCGGGTCCGCCCTCTCCGAGGACGACATCGACCGCATGGTCAAGGACGCCGAGGCCCACGCCGCCGAGGACGAGGAGCGCCGGAAGAACTCCGACGCCCGCAACACCCTCGAGCAGCTCGTCTACCAGGGCGAGAAGCTGCTGAAGGACAACGAGGACAAGATCTCCGAGTCCGACCGCACCAAGGCCGAGGACGCCATCAAGGAGGGCAAGGACCTGCTCGCGAACGAGGACGCCTCCACGAGCGACCTCGAGGCCAAGCGGGACGCCCTCAACGAGGCGCTCCAGGCCGTCGGCACCGCGATCTACTCGCAGCAGGGCGAGGACGGCGCCGAGGGCACCGAGGGCGCTCCGAACGCGGACGCCGGTGCGTCGTCGGATGACGACGACGTGGTCGACGCAGAGATCGTGGACGACGAGGACGAGGAGAAGAAGTGATGACCGAGAACCAGCAGACGCCCGATCCCCAGGACCCGCAGGGTCCCGAGGGTGACGCGGCCGAGGCGGGGTTCTCCTTCACCGACAAGCGCAGGGTGGATCCGGCGGACGGCAGCGTCCGGCCGTCGGGCCCGACGGCCGACGACCAGGGGGGCGACCCCCTGGACGCCGAGGCGGCGGCGCTCTACGAGCAGGCGCAGCAGGAGGGCGGCCCCGCGGGGGAGGCCTCCGGCGAGAGCGCCCGGATCGCGGAGCTCGAGTCGCAGGTGGCGGACCTGTCCGAGGAGCTCAAGCGCTCCCAGGCCGAGTACGTCAACTCCCGGCGTCGGATCGAGGCGACGGCGGCGGCCGACAAGCAGGCCGCTTCCGCCCGCGTCCTGACCAGCCTGATCAGCGTCCTGGACGACATCGAGCTGGGTCGCCAGCACGGTGACATCGCCGAGGGCACCCCGTTCCACTCGATCGCCGCGAAGCTCGAGGACACTCTGCGCTCGCAGGGCCTCGAGCGGTACGGCGAGGCGGGCGACGAGTTCGATCCGAGCCTTCACGAGGCCCTCATGCACGAGGAGTCCGCGGAGGCGGACACCACCCGGATCAAGCTCGTCATGCAGCCCGGGTACCGGGCGGGCGACCGCGTGCTGCGGCCCGCCCGCGTGGGCACCGTGGGCCCGCAGTGATTCCCACGGGATGATCGGAGGCGCTCCCGTCGCTTCGGCGGGAGCCGCCCCGATCGCACGCCGACCCCGTCGGCGCGGCGGGCCGGTGCGGATCAGTTCCGCACCGGCCCGCCTGCCATGAGGGAACATCGGCACCACAGACTTCCGCGGCCCGCAGCCGGGCCGTGCACCATGGACTCAGCGGCACCCCTCGCCGCACCGGGACCACCACAGATCCACAGCAGACCGACGCTCCCCGAAAGGAGGCGCACGAATGTCCCAGCAGGACTGGCTCGAGAAGGACTTCTACGCGGTCCTCGGCGTCTCGAAGGACGCGAGCGCGCAGGAGATCAAGAAGGCATACCGCAAGAAGGCACGGGACCTCCATCCCGACCGCCACGCCGACGACCCCACCGCCGAGGACCGCTTCAAGGAGGTCGGCGAGGCCTACTCCGTCCTCAGCGACGACGAGCAGCGCGAGCAGTACGATGCGATCCGCGCCATGGGCGCGGGCGGCGCGCGCTTCGCCCCCGGATCCGGCGGCGGAGGCGGCGGCGGATTCGAGGACATGTTCGGCTCGATGTTCGGAGGCGGCGGAGGAGGCCGCACCGCCTACAGCTCGGGCGGTCAGAACATCGACATGGACGACCTGCTGCGCATGTTCGGCGGCGGCGGGGGCGGCGCGAGCTTCGGCGGTGCGCCCGGCGGCGGCGCGGGATTCGGCCGCGGCGGCTACGCCACGCAGACGAAGGGCGAGGACCTGCGCGCCCACCTCACGCTCAGCTTCCGCGACGCGGCGCTGGGCACCGAGGCGAAGCTCGACGTCGGCGGGCGCAGCGTCACCACCCGGATCCCCGCCGGCGTGCACGACGGACAGAAGATCCGTCTGCGCGGCAAGGGACAGCCCGGTCAGAACGGCGGCCCCGCCGGCGACCTGATCCTCACCCTCGACGTCGGCTCCGACCCCGTGTGGTCCGCCGACGGCGCGGACCTGCACATCACCGTGCCCGTCCGCTTCGACGAGGCGGCGCTCGGCACCACGATCGAGGTCCCCCTGTTCGACGGCGGCCACGTGCGGATGAAGGTCCCCGCGGGCACGCCGTCGGGCCGCACGCTGCGCGCCAAGGGCAAGGGGCTGAAGACGTCCAAGCGGACGGGGGACCTGCGTGTGAAGATCGAGGTGGCCGTCCCCGAGCACCTCGACGACTCGGCGCGCGAGGCCGTCGAGGCCCTGCGCGACGCGCTCGGCGACGAGGACCCGCGCGCCGGCCTCGCCGAGGCTGCCCGCCGCTGACGGCCGCGGGCGATCCGGCCCGGACGCTGACTGCGCCCAGGCCGGTCGCGCGGCGCGGTGCACGACCAGAGCTCGACCGCAGTACGAGAGGAGGCGAGGGCGATGCCCCCGTTCCAGCAGTTCGACGAGCGGGCGCCCGTGTTCGTCATCTCCGTCGCGGCCGAGCTCGCGGGCATGCACCCGCAGACCCTGCGCCAGTACGACAGGCTCGGCCTGGTCTCACCGCAGCGCACGTCCGGCCGCGGTCGCCGTTACAGCGCGCGCGACGTCGCGCAGCTCCGCGAGGTCCAGCGCCTCTCCCAGGAGGAGGGCATCAATCTCGCGGGGATCAAGCGGATCCTCGAGCTGCAGGACGAGGTGACGCAGCTGCAGTCCCAGCTCGGTTCCGTGCGAGAGGCGATCGCCGCGATGGGCGGCCGCACCTCGGGCTCCCGCAGTGGCGGGGGCGAGGGCTCCGGTCGTGTCTTCGCGGCCGACAGCGCGGGGCGCGTGAGCACCCTGCGCCGCGGCCAGCGCCCCGCCCGCCCCGATAACGGGGCCGTCGTGCTCTGGAGGCCGGGCGGGGGACGCTGAGCCGTGCGCACGGGTCCGACGGGCGCTCGAACCTTCGAGTGCTCGGCCCGTCGCCCGCCCTCAGCGAGGACGACGCGGGGTGACGCCCTCCTGGTCGTAGATGCGCTGCAGCTGCGCGGCGACCTCCTGCATGTCCACCGCCTCGGCGGCGGCGCGGCCCGCCGCGGAGAGGTCGGCGAGATCCCCGTCGAGGAGCCGCCGCAGGCGCTCGGCGATCTTCTGCGCTGCGCTGCGCCGGGCGCGCAGCGCCTGGTCCGAGCCGCCGTTCACGGCGCTCGAGGCGGGCACGGGCACCTTGTGGACGACCTCGCCGTCCGGCAGCCATTCCTCGTAGATCGGGATGTCCGAGAGCAGCACGGGGGCGCGGCAGGCAAGGGCCTCCAGCAGCACGATCCCCTCGGTCTCCTCCTTGGTGAGGAAGCAGAAGGCGTCGCACCCGGCGTAGGCCTCGCGCAGCACGTCCGGGGTGACGTACCCCGGGAAGCGGGCGTTGGACGGCGCGGAGGCGACCGCGGCGGCGACGTCCTTCGTGATCAGACGCGGGTCGGTGCGGCCGTACCAGACGAAGGTGACCTCGGGCATCGCTCGGGCGAGCTCCACCCATTCGAGGATCCCCTTGCGGACCATCTGGATGCCCACACTCATCACCACCGGTGCCTCGGGCGCCAGTCCCAGACGATCGCGCAGTGCAGCGCGGTCCCCGTCGCGGCGCGCGAAGAAGCCGGTGTCGACCCCGTTCGAGAGCACGTGGATGCGCCGGGAGATCTTGTAGCGGGGCCGGGAGATCAGCGTGCGCGCGTACTGCGTGGGCGTGACGACCGCGTCCCCGCGGCGGTATATCCACGCGATCCAGCGCCGGAACCAGGGAGCGATCCGGTTCGCTCCCGTGAACGAGTCCCGGAAGTCCTCCTCGGTCGAGTGCGCCCACATCATCACCGGGCGCCCGCGCAGGTGCGAGAGCGCCGCGAGCAGCGGGGTGTCCGGGAAGGGGGTGTTCAGGTGCGCGACGTCGTAGTCCGCGAAGGGCGAGGTGACGACCTCGTGCCCCAGGGCCTCGACCGCACGGCGCTGATGACGGATGGCCTCGCCGATCCCGGACTGACCGGCGAGGGCCGCCAGGCCCTTGGGGATCAGCACGCGCAGACGCGCAGGAGTCGTGTCGTCGCCGCTCACCAGGGCACCACCTTCATCAGCAGGGCGCTCACGCCCAGTCCGTACGCGAGCAGAGCCCAGGGCTTGCACGCGAGGATGATCAGCGCGAACGTGCGCCAGCGCATGCGGGTCGTGCCCGCGAGGTAGCACAGCAGGTCGTCCGGCGCGACGGGCAGGGCGATCGCGGTCGCGAACAGGGTCGTGAAGCGGGGCCTGCGGGTCCACCCCAGGTACTTCTCGACCGTGCTCTCGCTGAACGCGCGCTCGATGAGCCCGAGCCCCATGTGGCGGGCGATCGCGAAGTTCGCGAAGGAGCCCGCGCACACCGCGAGGTAGCTCAGCAGCGTGCCCTCGACCGGGCCGAACAGCACGGGCGCCGCGAGCACGAGGATCCCGCCGGGGATGATCGGGAAGACGACGCTCGCCCCGCTCAGCAGCACCAGGACCACGGGTCCGAAGGCCCCCAGCGAGTCGATGAAGGACTGCAGGTGCTCCTGGGAGTCCAGGACGCCGGCGCGCAGGCCCCAGATGACGGCGCCCGCGCAGGCGAGCAGGCCCAGCAGGGGCGCGAGGCGCACCGCCACCCGCAGCGGATCGCGACGGGGAGCGGCGGACGTGTCACCGGTGACAGCGGCAGCCGCGTCTGTCGGAGCCGGCGATACGGCTGACGAGCTGACGGACGGGCCGGTCGCAGGACGCTCGAGGACAGCAGGGCGCGCAGGACGGGCGGGGCGCGTGGTGCGCCCCGGGATCGTGGTGCTCATGGTCGCCTCAGGCGTTCAGGAGGTGCGACGCGGCGCCGTGCGGACCGCTCTCAGCGGCCGGTGCCGGGACCTCGACGCCCGGGGCTCCCGCCGAGGAGTCGGCGAGGTGCGCTCCGAGAGCGGGCGCGAGGCCGCGAGCCGATGACGACGCGGTGGACGCGGTCGACGGGGCCGCTGCCCGGCTGCGCTCGAGGTGCATCGTGCGGTAGACCTCGAGGACCCGAGCGCCGAAGGCCTCGGCGCCGCAGGTGCGGCGCGCGTGCTGGAGGGCGCGGTGCGACATCCTCTCGATGCCGATCTCGTCGTCCAGCAGCGAGGTGAGGCGGGCGCCGAACTCGGCGGAGTCCTCCACGGCGTAGCCGGTCTCGCCGTCCACGAGCACTCCGGCGACGGAGTCGTCGCGGCGGCACAGCAGCGGGAGCCCGCAGGCGAGGGCCTCGATGTACGTGAGGCCCTGCGTCTCCGAGCGGGACGCGGAGACGAACAGGTCGGCCATCCGGTACCAGCGCGGGACCTCGTGCGGGTCGATCGCGCCGGCGAAGCGCACGCGCTTCTCCATGCCGAGGTCGGCGACCAGGTGCTCGAGGTGCTCGCGGTAGGGGCCGTCGCCCACGAGCACGAGGACGGCATCCTCGCGCTCGGCGGCGGCCACGTCGCGGATGACCTGGTCGAGGTTCTTCTCCTTGGCCAGGCGGGAGACGCTCAGCAGCACCTTCTGGCGCGCGCCGATCCCCAGGGAGGCGCGCAGGGCGGCGGAGTCGGCCGCCTCGGCGGAGGACTGCGCGGGGCGGAAGCGCCCCAGGTCCAGGCCCGTCGGGATCACGTGCACGGGGCGGCTCACCCGGTAGCCCTCGAGCAGGTGTGCGACCTTCTCGGTGGGCGCGATGACCGCGTCCGTGCGCTCCAGCAGTCGGCGGGAGAACTCCGCGACGGCCTTGCGGCCCATGGTGCGGCTGGGGGAGTAGTAGTGCGTGTAGTCCTCGTAGATCGTGTGGTACGTGTGCACGAGTGGCACGTCGAGATCGCGGGCGATGCGGCGGGCCCACACGTGGGTGGTGAACTCGCAGTTCGAGTGGACCGCGTCCGGGTGCCAGCGCTTGATCGCCCCGAGGATGCGCCGCTGGTGGATGGTGCCGATGCGAGCGCTCGCGTAGAACAGCGAGGCCGAGACCGAGCCGAGCCGGTAGACCTTGCCCTCGCACGAGGAGCGCAGGCCGGGTGCGAGGGTCAGCACGCGGACGTCGCAGCCCAGGGCTTCGAGCTGCCGACGCAGCGTGGTCACCGAGGCGACGACCCCGTTGACCGCGGGTTCCCACCAGTCGGTGGTCAGGAGCACCTTCAGCGGACGCTCGGATCGCGCGACGTGCCGCGCGGACGAGGACCTCTCGAGCAGTGTCATGGTGCCATCCTCCGCCGGAGCCGGGGCCGACCCATCAGTCGGAGGTCCACTCTGCGTCCACCCCAGGGATGATCCTGCGACGGAGGCGGACCCGGGCACTCGGCCCTGGCCTCCCCCTTCGCACGAACGTGAGCGCTGCATGGTCCCGACCATAGCGTCCCGGAGCCGCGAGTCGAGGGTGCGGCGGGGGACACGCCGGGGAAGGCCTGATGACGGGGAGCGGGTCGGGGCGGTGGCGGGGTGTCGAGGAGTCATGCTCCGAGTCTGCGCACCCGCGGCGCCCCTTCCCATCCCGCCACCTGGTGGGGCCCATGTCGGGCTTTCCCCACCTCCGGTGTCCGCCCCGGCGCGCGCCGGGGAGCGGCTCAGGCGGTGATCACTCGCTGACCTGGTAGGTGGCGGTGAGGTCGGCGCTCGCGAGCTGCTGGGTGAAGATCGCGAAGCGCGCGCCCACGTGGGGGTCCGACGGGTCGGCGCCCAGTGTCTCCACGGGCAGCGCGTGCACCGAGAAGACGTAGCGGTGCGGCGGGCCGGCGGGCGGGTTGGGGCCGTCGTAGCCGACGCGCCCGAAGTCGTTGGCCGCCTGCTTCAGATCGGTGCTCTCGCGCGGCACGCCGAGGTCCAGCGAGGTGGTCGAGGCCGGGATGTCCCAGGCGACCCAGTGCCAGAATCCCGAGCCCGTCGGCGCATCGGGGTCGTAGCAGGTGACGGCGAAGCTCCGGGTCCCCTCGGGCGCGCCGGTCCAGGTGAGGTCCGGGGAGGTCGAGGTGCCGCCGAGCTCGGGCGCGAGCTGCGCGGCGGCGACCACGGAGTCGTCGGGAGTGGCCTGCGAGGTGACGGAGAACGTGGTGTCGGTCATGCGCCCAGGCTACGGGACGCTCGCCCGGTGACGACAGGATCCCCGGCGGTCGCAGTGCTCGACCTGCGCTCGTCGGCGCGTCCCTCCTGCGCTGACCCCGGGGCTCGTCGGTCCCGGCTCAGAATCCGCTGGAGGACGGGCGCGGGTAGTGCGTGAGGAACTTCTTGACCTGGTTGGCCATCGCGACGGCGATGTAGGCGCGACGGCGCGTGCCCTCGGTGGCGTAGGCCAGCGGGTGCACCGTGCGGTGGCGGGCGATGCGGCGCACGCGGGCCCGCAGCCCGGGCTCGGTCACGTAGCGCATGAGCAGGGGGCGGGGGACGATCGAGTAGAGGATCTCGTCGTCCGGGACGATCCGCTCGATCTGCTCGTGGTCGACGACGTCGCGGACGACCGCGCGCGCCACGTTCGCCCCGGCCGCGGTCATGTAGTAGTTGTTCCGCCCGATGCGCGGGTTGACCTCGAAGAACTTCGCGACACCCGTGCGCGGGTCGACCTTCACATCGAAGTTCGCGTAGCCGCGGTAGCCGGTGAGCTCGAGGAACGCCACGGCCTGCACGGCGATCTCGCCCGGGTCGGCCGTGAACATCGCGGCCGGGTTCCCGAGGGCGCCGGGGGTGTGCTCCTCGAGCAGCACGTGCGCGCCGCCGAGCAGCGTCACCCGGCCCGCCTGGTCGACGTAGGCGGTGATCGAGCGCATGGCGGTGTCATCGCCCGGCACCATCTCCTGGACCACGAAGCGGTCGGCGAAGCCCGCCGCGTCGAGTCGGTGCACGAGGTCCGTGAGCTCGGCGGGCTCCGTGAGGTGGTAGACCTTCTTCTTCCCCGCGAACTCCACGTGCGTGTAGGCGGAGGAGCGGGCTGGCTTGGCGACGACGGGGAAGGCGAACGGGAGCTCCGGGATCTCCGTCGGCCCCTCGCCGGTGAAGTCGACGACCACGGTCTCCGGCGTGCTCACGCCGAGCGTCGTGCAGATCTCGGAGAAGGTCGCCTTGTCGGAGACGTCGCGGAGGGTCTTCTCGTCCAGCACCGGCAGCACGAAGAACTCCTCGAGCTCCTCGCGGTGTGCGCTGAGCAGTGCGATCAGCCAGTCGGCGTTCGCGAGCACGATCGCAGGGACGCCCGGGCGCCGCGCGGCGCGCTCCCGGCCGTGGCGCAGCAGGGCGGCGGCGAGGTCGTCCTCGGTGGCGCTCGCGCCGAGCTCCTCGGCCACCAGGATCCGCGAGTCAGCGATCGGCCCCGAGACGCTGCGGGTGATGACGTGCGAGATCGTCCCGTACTGCTCGTGGAAGGCGCGGGCCAGGGCGTACACCCCGATGTCACCGCCCAGCATCACCAGGTCGAAGTCGTCGCGAGGCTCGACGGGGCCGCGGGAGCGCGAGGAGGCGGGAGCCATGGATGATCTCCTTCGGACGGGCGGTGGGGCGGCCGACGGGATGGCGGGCCGACGGGATGGGCGGCCGATGGGCTGGGCGGCCGACGGGCGGGTGACCGAGGGGTCGGACGGGACCTGTCCCGTCAGAACCCGGTGTCGGTCGGGCGCGGGTACACGCGCAGGTACTTGCGCACGAAGTTGAGACCCGAGGTGCGGGCGTACGCCCTCATCCAGGCCCCTTCCGGACGGTACAGGAACGGATTCGCCAGCGCGGTGCGGGCGACGTCCTTCACGCGCGCCCGCAGGTGCGCATCGCGGACGTAGCGCAGCACGAGCCGCACCGGCAGGATCGTGTAGAGCACCGGGCGGGTCACCACGACCTGGTCGATGTCCTCACCGTGCACGAGGTCCTCGACGATGTGCCGGGCGACGGACTCGCCGGCGGCGGTCACGTAGTAGTTGTTGCGCCCGATCCGCGGGTTGATCTCGAAGAAGCACTGCTCGCCGGTGCGCGGGTCGACCTTCACGTCGAAGTTCGCGAACCCCACGTAGTCGACCGCGTCCAGGAAGCGCGAGGCGGCCTCGACGAGCTGCGGGTGGGCGCCCGTGATCATCGCGGCCGGGCGGCCCAGGGCCTCCGGGGTGTGCTCGCCCAGCAGCACCTGTGCGGCGCACAGCAGGGTGACGCGTCCGCGGCTCGAGCGGTAGGCGGTGATCGAGCGCTGCGCGGTGTCGTCCCCCGGGACCAGGTCCTGGAACAGGAAGCGGCCCGTGAAGCCCGCGTCGCGCAGGCTGCGCACCAGACGCAGACGCTGCTCCTCGCTCTCGAGGAAGAACACCTTGCGCTTGCCGGGGAAGGACACCCGGCCGTACTCGGCGGTGTTCGCGGCCTTGCCCACGCAGGGGTAGGCCCAGGGCAGCGGATCCTCCCCGTCCCAGTCCGCGTCACGGGCACGCGCGAAGTCCACGACCTTCGTGGGCGGGGTCGCGATGCCCAGGCCAGCGCAGATCTCCTGGAACTCGGCCTTGTCGGCGAGGCGCTCGAGCTGGGCGGCGTCGACCTGGGAGAGCAGGTAGTGCTCCTCGAGATCGGCCCGGTGGGCGTCGATGAAGGCGACCAGCGAGTCGGCGTTGCACAGCAGCAGCGCGGGGCGGCCCGCGGGACGCTGCTGCGCGAGCTCGACGAGCACGTCGCGCATCTCCTCGTCGCTCGCGTCCGCGCCCAGCACGATGCTGCGCGCGGTCACGGTGCGCTCGTTCATCGCCACGGGCACGCGGCACACGAGTGTGGACACGATCCCGTACTCCTGATGGAACGCGATCGTGAGGTTCAGTGTGTTCAGACCCGCTCCGAGCACGACGACGTCGAAGCCCGGATCGGCCGTCGGGGGGGACGAAGGCATGCGTGGGATCCTACCGGGCGTTCACGCGTTCTCTCCCAGGTGGGACACGGATCTCAGCGTGCGCCGGTGGTGCGCAGCCACAGGGGCGTGTCCGCGGGCAGCGCTCGCAGGCCGGTCACGTCGTCCTCGTGGGAGGCGATGAGGACGCGGGCCCCGGCGAAGCACCTGGGAGGGGCGTCGGGACCGGCGCCCCGGGCCGATAGCATGGATCGGTGACCACCGAGACCACCGAGACGGCCCAGACCCCCGAGAACCCCGACGCCGCCGGCATCAGCGATGCCAGCTACCGCCGCGCGCAGACCCGCAGCGACGCGCTGTGGGAGAAGATCCGCACGAACCCCAGCGGGCTGCGGATGCTCACCGGGGACCGCCCCACCGGCGCGCTGCACATCGGCCACTACTTCGGCTCCCTGCGCAACCGGGTGCGGCTGCAGCAGGCGGGCGTGGAGACCTGGCTGATCGTCGCGGACTACCAGGTCATCACCGACCGCGAGGTGCTCGGCGACATCCGGGGCTCGGTGCGCGAGCTGATCACCGACTACCTGGCCGCGGGCATCGACCCGGAGCAGGCCACGATCTTCACGCACTCCGCGGTGCCCGCGCTGAACCAGCTGATGCTGCCGTTCCTCTCGCTCGTCACCCAGCCCGAGCTCGAGCGCAACCCCACCGTGAAGGCCGAGCTCGCCGCCGCCGGCAAGTCGGCGATGGGCGGGCTCATGCTCACCTACCCGGTCCACCAGGCGGCGGACATCCTGTTCTGCCACGGGAACCTGGTGCCGGTGGGCAAGGACCAGCTGCCCCACATCGAGCAGACCCGTGTGGTCGCCCGCCGCTTCAACGAGCGCTACGCGGGCGGGGAGCAGTTCTTCCCCGAGCCCGACGCGCTGCTCTCCGAGGCGCCCACGATCCTGGGGCTCGACGGCAGCCACAAGATGAGCAAGTCGCTGGGCAACACGGTCATGCTGCGCATGAGCCCCGAGGAGACCGCGAAGAAGATCAAGAAGGCCAAGACCGACTCCGAGCGCGAGATCACCTTCGATCCCGAGAACCGTCCCGAGGTCGCGAACCTGCTGACCATCGCCTCGCTGTCCACGGGGCGCAGCCCCGAGGAGATCGCCGCCGAGATCGGCGACAAGGGCGCGGGCACCCTCAAGGTGATGACCGCCGAGGTCCTCAATGAGCACCTGGCGCCCCTGCGCGAGCGCCGCGCCGAGCTCGAGAAGGATCCCGGCTACCTCTTCTCTGTGCTGCGCGCGGGCAACGAGCGCGCGAACGCCGCCGCCGACGAGACGCTCGCCCACGTGCGCGAGGTCATGGGGATGGTCTACTGACCCGTCGGCCGACGGCCCCGGTTCAGAAGCTGCTCGAGCTGCCGGCTCCGGAGAAGCCGCCGCCCGAGTACCCGCTCGTGCTCCCTGAGGACGCCGGCGGATTGCGGTGCGTGTCCAGCGCCGTCGTGGCGCCGCCGTACCAGGCGCCCGTCCACAGCACGGGGCTCAGCGAGTAGCCCGAGACGTAGTCCTGCGGGTGCCGGGCGAACTGTCGCCCGCGCACCGAGGTCGGGAAGTCGCTGGTGAAGTGCTCGGGCTCGGCGTCCCGCATCACCTTGACCTCGTCATCGTCCTTGGAGCGGGCGCCGATCGCCTCCTCGCGCAGGCGCTCGCTCGCCACGGACAGCCGCTCGGTGAGCTCGTCGAGCCTCTCCAGTGCGTCGTCGGGGCTGATGCCGCCGTCGAGGTAGGCGGTGGAGACCTCCTCGAGATCGGTCGAGACCTGCTGGGCAGTGGAGCGCAGGCCGGCGGCCGCTGCGGAGTGCGTCGTGGTGCTCTGCTGCCCGTCGGTGTCGGTGTCGGTGTCGGTGTCGGCGGGGTCGAGGACCTCCGCGATGGTCTGCTCGACCGCGGCGAGCGACTCGTCCAACGGCCTGCGCTCCTCCTGCCATGCGGTCCGGAAGTCTCCCGTGCGGCCGAGGAGACGGGCCGCGCCGATGATGGTGTCGTCGGCTCGATCGGCGACCTCGACCGACTTCTCGAACTCCTTCGCGCGGCGCGCCGACGCCGGGCCGATGCCCCACAGCGGGCCCGGGTGCGCGGGCAGCTCGGAGGAGGTGCTCTCCGCCTCGTCGACCGCGCGGCGGTAGTCCTCGACGTCGGCGAGGATCGTCGCGCCGTAGGAGGAGTCGCGCGGGATCCGGGAGGCGGCCTGATCGGTCTCCTGCCGCTTCGCGCGCACGTCGTCGAAGCGCTCACGAGCGGTGCGGACCCGGCGGCGGCTGCCGGCGCCGCGAGCGAGCGCGGCCACGGCTCCGGCGCCGAGGGCGACGAGCGCGATGAAGGCGCCGATGATCGCGCCCGGGCTCCGCCACCAGGGGCGCCCCAACAGGTCGGCGTACTTCTGGGCGCCCGCCTCGAAGGCATCGGCCCAGGCGCCGTCGGAGGCGTCGTCCTTCATCGCGTCCTGCACGTCCTCGAAGTCGCCGTCGGAGAGTTTGACGTCCTCCCCGGCGTACGTCCCGACCTTCCGGTGCTCCGGGTCGATCGCGAGGATCACGACGCCGTCGGCCCACTTCTCGCCGTCGATCCAGTCGGGGTGCTCGGATCTCGCGTCGTCCAGCACCGCGTCGTTCAGCCCGGTATCGGCCGACGGGTCTGCGTCGTGCGCGGCGATGTCGAGAGTGACCACCTTGAGGTCGACGGGAGCGGCGGCGTCGCGGAGGTCGATGCCCTCCAGCCGGCCCTGGAGGGCGTCCGGATCATCGATCACCCCCTGCTCGTCGTCGATCTCGACCGAGCCCGGGGGAGCGGCATGCGCTCCAGGAGCCAGCAGGGGAGCGAGCAGCGCCAGCAGCGCGAGCGCGCCCAGGAGCACGAGGACGAGGCTGCGTACATGGGCCGACGGGGCCGGGGCGCGGGTCGTCGCCCGGGGAGCGCGAGGAGCGGACGGGGCCTGGGGATGCGGGTCCATGGCTCCACGCTACGGAGCGCCGAGCGCACGGCGGACCCGCCGATCGTCGGTCCCTGCACCTGCGCAGGGAGCGCCCTTATACTCGCCTAAAGCAGACCTTTGGGTGGCGGGCCGGTGTGCCGGGACCGCCGCCTCGGACGGAAGGGAACACGCATGCCCATCTTCGAGAACGTCTCCGAGCTCGTCGGCCGCACCCCGCTCGTGCGCCTGAATCACCTGGGCGACGAGGTCGTCGCCGACGTCGTCGCCAAGCTCGAGTTCTACAACCCCGCGGCCTCGGTCAAGGACCGCATCGGCGTGGCCATGATCGACGCGGCCGAACGCTCCGGCGAGCTCGAGGAGGGCGGCACGATCGTCGAGGCCACCAGTGGCAACACCGGCATCGCCCTGGCCATGATCGGCACCTCGCGCGGGTACCGGGTCGTCCTGACCATGCCCGAGTCCATGTCCAAGGAGCGGCGCGCCCTGCTGCGCGCCTTCGGGGCCGAGCTCGTGCTCACCGAGGCCTCCAAGGGCATGAAGGGCGCCGTGGAGAAGGCCCAGGAGGTCGCCGCGGAGACCGGCGGCGTCCAGGTCAAGCAGTTCGAGAACCAGGCGAACGCCGAGATCCACCGCAGCACCACGGCCGAGGAGATCTGGGAGGACACCGACGGCGAGATCGACGTCCTCGTCGCCGGCATCGGCACCGGCGGCACCATCACGGGCGTGGGCCAGGTCCTCAAGGAGCGCAGGCCCGGCGTGCGGATCGTCGCCGTCGAGCCCGCCGAGTCCCCGATCCTCAACGGCGGCCAGCCCGGCCCCCACAAGATCCAGGGCCTCGGCGCGAACTTCGTGCCCGCGCTGCTGGACACCGACGTGTACGACGAGGTCATCGACATCGACGCGGAGACCGCCATGGAGCGCGCCCGCTCGATCGCCCGCACCGAGGGCCTGCTCGTGGGCATCTCCTCGGGCGCCGCGATCGAGGCCGCCGTGAGCGTGGGCTCGCGCCCCGAGTTCGCGGGCAAGCGGATCGTCGTGGTCGTGCCCTCCTTCGGCGAGCGCTACCTCACGACCCCGCTGTACGCCGAGTACATGGACTGAGGTCCGCATGGGCCTCCTCTCCCGCGTCCGCGGCGGCCGACGCGGCGGGCTCGTGCGCGGGTCCGCCGCGTCGGCCGCGTCGACCGCGCCGGTAGACGGACGATCCGGTGCCGCGGACCTTCGCGGCGCGCTCGCGGCCGTCCACGACGACGTGACCGCTGCGCGCCACCGCGATCCTGCGTCGACCTCCGACCTGCAGGTGCTGCTGACCTCCCCGGGACTGCACGCGATCTGGTCGCACCGCCTCGCCCACCGCCTCTGGGGTGCGGGGCGCGGCGGGCGCCTGCCCGCGCTCCTGCTCGCCCAGGCCACCCGCTCGGTGACGGGCGTGGAGATCCATCCGGGCGCGCGCATCGGACGGCGCTTCTTCATCGACCACGGCATGGGCGTGGTCATCGGGGAGACCGCCGAGGTGGGCGACGACGTGATGCTCTACCACGGCGCGACCCTGGGCGGCCGGTCCATGGAGCGCACGAAGCGCCACCCGACCGTGGGCGACGGCGTCGTCATCGGGGCGGGTGCACGCGTGCTCGGCCCGGTCGCGATCGGCGATCAGGCGCAGGTCGGCGCCAACGCGGTGGTCGTCGCCGACGTGCCCGCGCATGCGACCGCCGTCGGGGTCCCCGCGCGGGTGCGCCGCGAGCGCGCCCATCCCGAGGAGCTCGTCGACCCCGCCATCTGGATCTGAGCAGCGGCCGCGTGCCCGGGCGCCCCGCGCCTCGCGGTCTCCGCGCGCAGTCGCCGGGTGCGGGGCCGCACTCAGCCGAAGGGCTCCAGGAAGGGGTTCGTCGCGCCGTCGCGATGGCGCTCCCAGTCGGGAAGCACCTGGTGGGCGTCCTCGGCGATCACATGATCGAAGGCGGCGCGCACGAACGGGTCGCGCGGAGGATCGATGTCGATGAGCACCGTGGTCGCGCCGTGCTCGCGCGCGAGCGGGGCCAGGGCCGCGGCTGGGAACACGGTGCCGCTGGTGCCGACCACCGCGAACACGTCGGCCGAGATCGCGAGGGCCTGCGCGCGCGAGAGCGCGGCCTCGGGGAGCATCTCGTCGAACAGCACGACGTCGGGCCGGGTCGGGCTCCCGCAGACGGGACAGACGGACGGCGTGCCGTGGTCCTCGGCGCGATCTCCCTCGCCCGGGGTCAGCGGGGCCTCCCACGTGCAGTCCGGGTCGGTGCAGACCGCCGTGTACGCGCGGCCGTGCAGCTCGCTCACGTCGCGGGACCCCGCCGCCTGGTGCAGGCCGTCCACGTTCTGGGTGATCACGGGCGCGCCCATGCGGGCGATCGCGTAATGGCCGGGCGTGGGACCGTGATCCGCCGCGACCTTCGCCATCCCGCCCCACACGCGCCACAGCGCTGGCAGGGAGCCGGGGAGGGCATCGGCGTGCATGGCGCTCTCGAGGTCGGGCGAGAGCGCCCAAAGCCCGTCGGGCCCGCGGAAGGTGCCGACCCCTGTGCGCGCGCTGAGCCCCGCTCCCGTGAGGACGACGAGCCGCTGCGAGGGGTCCGGACGGAACCGGGGGGTCACCACTCCTCGTGGGTCCTCGAGTCCCAGGCGGCGTCCTCGCCCAGGTCCAGCGTGGCGAGCAGGGCGCGGTCCTCGTCGTCCAGCGCCACGGAGCCCAGGTCGAGGTTGGCACGCTGGCGCTCGGGGTTCGCGGACTTCGGGATCACGACGATGCCCTGGTCGACGGCCCAGCGCAGGGCGATCTGCGCGACGGCGACGCCGTGCTTGTCGGCCACCTTCCGGATCGCGAACTGCTCGCCGAGGCCCTCGCGGCCGCCGAGCGGTCCCCAGGCCTCGGTGACGATGCCGTGCTCGTCGTGGAAGGCGACGGCGTCGTGGCGCTGGAGGGCGGGGGAGAGCTGGATCTGGTTGACCTCCGGCCACTCGCCGGTCGCGTCGAAGAGCTCCTGCAGCTGATCGGGACGGAAGTTCGAGACGCCCGCGTGGCGGATCAGGCCCTCCGAGCGCAGGTCCAGCAGGGTGCGCCAGGTGTCCAGAGCCAGGCCGCGGGAGGGGTTCGGCCAGTGGATGAGGACGAGGTCGACGCTGTCCAGGCCCAGACGGCGCACGGACTCGAGCACCCCGCCGCGAGCGGCCTCGCGGCCCTGGTCGCCGCCGGCGACCTTCGTGGTGATGAAGACGTCGGCCGGATCGAGGCCGCTCGCGCGCAGGCCCTCGCCCATGGCCGCCTCGTTGCCGTACTGGGCGGCGGTGTCGATGAGCCGGTAGCCACCGCGCAGGGCCGCGGCGATCGCCTCGGCGCCCTCGACGCCCTTGGTCGAGGAGGTCCCGAAGCCGATGAGCGGGATCTCGGTCCCGTCGGCGAGGGTGCGGGTGGGGGCCGACGGGGCGGCTGCTGCGGACGACGTGCTCATGGGGACCTCCTGGGTCGGTGGGTCGTGCAGTGCTGTGCTTGGGATGCTGTGGAGCGGGTGCTGTGCGGAGCGGGTGCTGTGCGGAGCGGCGGGCGACGGACGGCGGGGAGGGCCTCGGCGCTCAGCGCCAGGACGCGGGGGCGTGGGGCGGGACGAAGGCGGCGATCTCCTCGGCGCTGGGCAGGGCGGTCTCCAGGGAGCGCTCCATCATCAGCTGCTGGGAGCCGAACTCCTCGAGCCCGCGGCGCACCGTGAAGCCCAGGCGCTGCAGCAGGGCCACGCTGCGCTTGTTGCGGGTCTGCGTGACGGCGATGACGTGGTCGTCCTCGAGGTTCTCCTGCGCCCAGGCCAGCAGCTGGCGGCACGAGGCCGCCGCGAGGCCCTGGCCGGTGGCCTCGGGCAGCAGGGCGTAGGAGAGCTCGAGCTCACCGCGGTCGTAGTCCAGGGTGATGGACCCGATCATGCGGTCCTCGTCGTCGGCACGGTCGATCACCCAGTGCCCCCAGCTCAGCCCCAGCGGGGACAGCTCGAGGGCCTGGCGGGACGCGTAGTCGACGGACCCTCCGAGGTACTCGCGGGTGATCGGGTCGGTCATCAGCCGGATCATCTCCGGGCGGTCGCCGTCGTGCGGGGCGCGGATCACGACACGCTGCCCGCGGATCGTGATCGGCCATTCCCACGTACCTTCCCGAGTCACCGTGCCAGCCTACCCGCCCGGCCCCGGTACAGTGAGATCCGCGCCGCGAGGACGCGGCCGCGAATCTCCCGGCTCACCCCTCCCACCTGCGAGGGAGAGCCCCGCACGAATCAGGAGAGCAGATGCCCGAGGCCATGGAGCGCACCACCCCGCTGCACGCGGTGCACGAGGAGCTGGGCGCGACGTTCACGGACTTCGCGGGATGGCAGATGCCCGTGCGCTACAGCTCCGATCTCGCCGAGCACAGGGCGGTGCGCGAGCACGCGGGCATCTTCGACCTCAGCCACATGGGGGAGATCGAGCTCGTCGGCCCCGGCGCCGGAGAGGCCCTGGATCGGGCCCTGGCCGGCAAGCTGTCCGGCATCTCGGAAGGTCGCGCGAAGTACTCGCTGATGCTCACCGAGGACGGCGGGATCGTCGACGACCTCATCGTCTACCGCCTGGGGGAGCAGCGCTTCCTGGTGGTCGCCAACGCCTCCAACGCCGACGTCGTCGCCGAGCAGCTGCGCGAGCGCAGCGCGGGGCTCGACGTCGAGGTCGACGACCGCTCCGCCGACGTCGCCCTCATCGCCGTGCAGGGCCCTGCGAGCGCCGACATCGTCACCCGCGCCCTCGTGGGGGCGCGCACCGGCGTCAGCGTCCAGGAGATCGCCGAGCTCAAGTACTACCGCGTGCTCGCGGGGACCTTCGAGGGCGAGGAGCTGCTGGTCGCCCGCACCGGCTACACCGGCGAGGACGGCTTCGAGCTCTACGTCCCCTCCTCCCATGCGCGCGCCCTGTGGGACACGGTCGTCGCCGCCGGCGGCGCCGAGCTCACCCCCTGCGGCCTCGCCAGTCGCGACACCCTGCGCCTGGAGGCCGGGATGCCGCTGTACGGCCACGAGCTGGGTCGCGACACCCTCCCCGCCCAGGCGGGCATGGGACGGATCGTCGCCCTCACCTCGAAGGGCGACTTCGTGGGCCGCGCGGCCGTCGAGGCCTCGGACCCCAGCGGGAGGCCCGTGCTCGTGGGCCTGGTCGCCGAGGGCCGACGGGCCGGGCGCGCGGGCGCCCGCGTGCGCGACGCACAGGGCCAGGACCTGGGCGAGATCACCTCGGGCGTGCTCTCCCCGACGCTCGGCCACCCCATCGCCATGGCCTACCTCGACCGCTCGGCCTCGGCCGAGGGCACGGAGGTCGTCATCGACGTGCGCGGCAAGGACCTGCCCGCGACCGTCGCCGCCCTGCCCTTCTACCGCCGCTCCTGACCGCCGCTCCCGCTCCCAGCCCCACCATCGCCCCGTCCCGGAAGGACCGACCATGAGCAACGAACTCCTGTACAGCAAGGACCACGAATGGGTCCGCGTCGGCGAGGACGGCATCGCCGTCATCGGCGTCACCGACTTCGCCGCCGGCCAGCTCGGCGACGTCGTCTACGTGGACCTGCCCGAGGTCGGCGCGAGCATCAGCGCCGGCACCGAGATGGGCGAGATCGAGTCCACGAAGTCCGTCTCCGACCTGTTCGCCCCGCTCGACGGCACCGTCACCGAGGTCAACCAGGCCGTCGTCGACTCGCCGGAGCTCGTGAACTCCTCCCCGTTCGAGGACGGATGGCTCGTCAAGGCCTCCTTCCTCTCCCTGCCGCCGGACCTCATGCAGGAGGCCGAGTACAAGGACTCCGTCGGCGAGTGACCGGGCGGACGGGGCCGCGTCCGCGCCGCCCCGTCGTCCCCTGGCCACGGGCCGCCCGATCCCTCGGTCCGCCCGTCGGCCGCTCCGGCCGGGGCCCTCGGCGCAGGGCCCGGCCGCACCGCAGCACCCCTCCCATCCGCGACACCCGATGAGGCGACACACGTCGATGACCAGCACCGCCAGCCCGTTCCCCCACGACGCCTTCGTCCACCGCCACGTCGGCACGGATCCCGATGCCCAGCGCCGCATGCTCGAGGCCGTCGGCGTCGAGGACCTCCACGCCCTGCTCGAGGCCGCCGTGCCCGGGACGATCCTGCTGGATCCCCGCACCGACGACGCCCTGGGCGACGGGGCGAGCGAGGCCGAGGTGCTCTCCGAGCTGCGCGGGCTCGCGCGCGCCAACACGGTGCGCACGCCGCTGCTGGGGGAGGGGTACTACGGGACCGTGACCCCCGCGGCCATCCAGCGCAACGTGCTGGAGAACCCCGCCTGGTACACCGCCTACACGCCCTACCAGCCGGAGATCTCCCAGGGCCGCCTCGAGGCGCTCCTGAACTACCAGACCGTGATCGCCGATCTCACCGGCCTGCCGATCGCGAACTCCTCGATGCTCGACGAGGCCACGAGCGCCGCCGAGGCGATGCTGCTCGCGCGGCGCGCGACCCGCGCGAAGGTCGCCCGCTTCGTCATCGACGAGGACGTGTTCAGCGCGACCGAGGCCGTGGTGCGCGGCCGCGCCGAGGCCGTGGGCATCGAGCTCGTCAGCGCCGACCTCAAGGACCCGGCCTCCGCCGCCGAGGCACTCGCGGACGGCGCCTTCGGCGTGCTCGCCCAGTACCCCGCCGCCTCGGGCCTGGTGTGGGACCCGCAGCCCCTCGCCGAGGCCGTCCACGCCGCCGGCGGCAAGATGATCCTCGCGAGCGACCTGCTCGCCCTCACCCTTCTCACCCCGCCCGGGGAACTCGGCGCGGACGTCGCCGTCGGCTCCTCCCAGCGCTTCGGGGTGCCGCTCGGCTTCGGCGGCCCCCACGCCGGCTTCATGTCCGTCGCCAAGGGCCTCGAGCGCCAGCTGCCCGGCCGTCTCGTGGGCGTCTCCCAGGACGCCGAGGGGAACCCCGCGCTGCGCCTGGCCCTGCAGACCCGCGAGCAGCACATCCGCCGCGAGAAGGCCACCAGCAACATCTGCACCGCCCAGGTGCTGCTGGCCGTGATGGCCTCGATGTACGCGGTCCACCACGGGCCCGACGGACTGCGCCGCATCGCCCGGCAGGTCGCCGCGCGCACCGCGGACCTCGCCTCCGCGCTCGCCCGCAGCGGTTTCCCCCTCGCGCACGACGCCTTCTTCGACACCCTCACCGTCGCCGTCCCCGGCCGGGCCGAGGAGATCGCCGCCGCGCTCGCCGAGACCGGCTACCTCGTCCGCGTCGTCGACGCCGACACCCTGCGCCTGAGCCTCGACGAGACCACCGACGCCGGCGATCTCGAGGCCCTCGTCGGCGTCATCGACGGCTTCGCGCCCGCGGAGTCCTCGGTCCCCGGCGGGATCGCGGCCGGCGGGGCCGCGTCCGAACCGGCCGCGCCCGACGCGTCGACCGACGGGTCGGGCTCCTCGCAGGCGGTCGACGAGGACGGGCTCCCGGAGATCGGCGCGGGCTGGCCCGCCGAGCTGCACCGCACGAGCGCCTACCTCGCCGATCCGGTGTTCTCCTCCTTCCACTCCGAGACCGCTCTCATGCGCTACCTGCGACGGCTCTCCGACCAGGACTACGCGCTGGACCGCGGCATGATCCCGCTGGGCTCGTGCACCATGAAGCTCAACGCGGCCGTCGAGATGAGCGCGATCACCTGGCCGGAGTTCGCCGCCGTGCACCCCTTCGCCCCGCGCGAGGACGTCGAGGGGTATCTCGAGCTCATCGACTCCCTTGAGCGCTTCCTCGCCGACATCACCGGTTACGACACCGTCTCCCTGCAGCCCAACGCCGGCTCCCAGGGCGAGTACGCGGGGCTGCTCGCGATCCGCGCCTACCACCTCTCGCGCGGCGACTCCGAGCGCACCGTGTGCCTCGTGCCCGCGAGCGCCCACGGCACCAACGCCGCCTCCGCGGTCCTCGCGGGCCTGCGCGTCGTGGTCGTGGCCTCGGACGCCGAGGGCAACGTGGAGGTCGACGACCTCCAGCAGAAGATCAAGGACCACGGCGACGAGCTCGCCGCCATCATGATCACCTACCCCTCCACCCACGGCGTCTACGAGCAGCAGGTGCGCACCGTGTGCGAGCTCGTGCACGACGCGGGAGGCCAGGTCTACGTCGACGGCGCGAACATGAACGCCATGGTCGAGGTCGCCCGCCCCGGCGAGTTCGGCGGCGACGTCTCCCACCTGAACCTCCACAAGACCTTCTGCATCCCCCACGGGGGAGGCGGCCCCGGCGTCGGCCCCGTCGCGGCCAAGGCGCACCTCGCGCCCTTCCTGCCGGGCCATCCGCTCATGCAGAACCCCGAGCACTACGTCGCCGGGCACCCCGCGACCGTGCACGGCGGCGCCCCGGTCTCCCAGGCCCCCTACGGCTCGCCGTCGATCCTGCCGATCCCGTGGGCGTACATCCGCCTGATGGGCGGGGCGGGCCTGCGGCACGCGACGGCCTCCGCGGTGCTCGCCGCGAACTACGTCGCCGCGCGCCTGAAGGACGTCTTCGACATCCTCTACCGCGGGGAGAAC
Source organism: Brachybacterium kimchii (assembly GCF_023373525.1). Taxonomy (NCBI): domain Bacteria; kingdom Bacillati; phylum Actinomycetota; class Actinomycetes; order Micrococcales; family Dermabacteraceae; genus Brachybacterium; species Brachybacterium kimchii. The sequence goes on along the minus strand of NZ_CP097218.1, from coordinate 1,558,814 downwards.
GGGCTCGTCGCCCACGAGTGCATTCTCGACCTGCGCCCCTTCACGGCGCGCACCGGGATCTCCGTCGACGACGTCGCCAAGCGCCTCATCGACTACGGCTTCCACGCGCCCACCATGTCCTTCCCCGTGGCGGGGACGCTCATGGTCGAGCCCACCGAGTCCGAGGACCTGCCGGAGCTGGACCGCTTCGTCGACGCGATGCTGATGATCGCCGAGGAGGCCGAGCAGGTCGCCTCGGGCGCCTGGCCGAAGGACGACAACCCGCTGGTGAACGCGCCCCACACCGCGCAGGCGATCGCCCGGGACGACTGGGAGCACCCGTACTCGCGGGAGATCGCCGTCTACCCGGGCGTGCACGCCTCGCGGGAGAGCATCGCGCAGGGCCGTCGCCACGACAGCGTGCAGATGCGGATCGCCGCGAAGTACTGGCCGCCGGTGCGCCGCGTCGACCAGGCCTACGGCGACCGCCACCTCGTCTGCACCTGCCAGAGCCCCGAGGCGTACGCGGAGTCCTGAGGCGCCGCGGTCCCGCGGCCGCATGAACCCGCGTGTCATCCGGTTTCGGCCGGGCGAGTCGGCACCCGTAGCCTGCGGTCATGACCGAGATCCTCACCTCCCACGCCGGCTCCCTCCCGCGCACGCCCGAGCTCATCGAGGCGAACGCGCGGCGCGAGGTCGCCGATGACGGCGTCACACCGATCATCACCGACGAGTTCCGCCAGATCCTCGCCTCCGCGGTCGACGACATCGTCGCGCGCCAGCAGCGCGTGGGCATCTCCGTGCCCAACGACGGCGAGTACGGCCACGCCATGGGATCGGCCTACAACTACGGCACCTGGTGGAGCTACGTCTTCGATCGCGTGAGCGGACTGCAGATCACGGGCGTGGACCATCGCAGCCAGGAGCCCGTGCGCTCCGCGCCCGGCGACGTGCGCCTGACCTCCTTCGCGGACCGCCGCGACTGGGTGCGCTTCGCCGACGCCTACGCCGACCCGGCCTCCGGGATCTCGCTCGGCGAGCAGCACGTGTTCCCCGCGGCGACCGGAGAGGTCGCCTTCACCGAGCTCGGACGCGAGCTGGTCGCCCAGGATGCCGCGAACCTGCGCGAGGCGCTCGGCGCGCACGGCATCGAGCAGGGATTCCTCAACACCCTCTCGCCCGGATCGGGCAGCCGCATCCAGGACGACCACTACGGCGACGTCGACGCCTTCCTCGACGCCTGGGTCGAGGTCATGCGCCCCGAGTACCGCGCCATCGCCGACGCCGGGCTGCTGCTGCAGATCGACGACCCCTCGATCGCCGAGAACTTCGACCAGATCAACCCCGAGCCCACCGTCGAGGACTACCTCGCCTTCACCCGCAAGCGCGTCGACGCGGTCAACCGCGCGCTCGAGGGCATCCCCGCCGAGCAGGTCCGCTTCCACCTGTGCTGGGGCTCCTGGCACGGACCGCACACCACCGACCTCGAGTTCGCGCACCTCGCGCCCACGATGCTCGAGATCGACGCCAAGTACTTCAGCTTCGAGGCCGCGAACGTGCGCCACGAGCACGAGTGGACTGTGTGGGAGGACCTCGAGCTGCCCGAGGACAAGGTGATCGTCCCCGGCATCGTCTCCCACTCCACCAACGTGGTCGAGCACCCGGAACTGGTCGCCCAGCGCATCGAGCGCTTCGCGAAGCTCGTCGGTCCCGAGCGCGTGATCGCCTCGACCGACTGCGGACTCGGCGGGCGCATCCACCCGGACATCGCCTGGGCCAAGCTCGACTCGCTCGTGCAGGGCGCCGCGATCGCCTCCGCGAGGCTCTGAGAGCCGCTCGGCCCGGTGCGCCCGACCGGGCCCGACCCGGCTCGGACCGGCCGGCCGGTTCCTGACTGATCGGAGCTGTCCGTACCGGTCCGGACCGGTCCGATCCTCGGCCGACGTTCGCAAGAACGTCGCCGACACGTCACGCCGGCGTGTCCTGCGGTATCCCACTGCGGGACACGCTGAGCGCGTGAGGATACTCGTCATCGCCGAGACGTTCCTGCCGCACATGAGCGGCGTGACCGGCTCCGTCCTGCACATGGCCGACCAGCTGACCGCCCGCGGGGACGACGTCTCCGTGATCGCGCCCCACCACGCGGGCGCTCCGGATTCCCTGACCACCGCCTGCGGTGCGCGGGTGCCCATCCACGAGGTGCCGTCCCTGCCGCTCCCGGGCTACCCCGGGATCCGCGTGGCGACCGTGAGCGCGACCTCCCTGCGGCGCACCATCGCCGCCCACGCGCCCGACGTCGTCCATCTCGCCTCGCCGATCGTGCTCGGCGGTCGCGCCGTGATCGCCGCCCGCCAGCTCGACCTGCCCGCGGTCGCCGTCTACCAGACCGACGTGCCCGGCTTCGCCGCCGCCTACGGACTGCCCTTCCTCGAGAACGCCTGCTGGCAGATCCTGCGCGACCTCCACCAGCGCGCGACCCTCACCCTCGCCCCGTCGACCGCGTCCCGCGACCTGCTCGCCGCTCACCAGATCCCGCGCATCCGTCTCTGGGGCCGCGGCGTGGACACCGAGCAGTTCCGTCCGACGGCGCGCTCCCGCGCCCTCCGCGACGAGCTCGCCGACCCCTCGGAGCGGATCGTCGCCTACGTGGGGCGCCTGGCTCCCGAGAAGCAGGTGCGCGACCTGCGTGTGGTCCACGACATGCCCGGAGTGCGCCTGGTGATCGTGGGGGACGGGCCGGAGCGCGCCGATCTCGAGCAGTCCATGCCGCGCGCCCGCTTCGTGGGATTCCGCCGCGGCGCCGACCTGGCCGCCCATCTCGCGAGCGCCGACCTGTTCATCCACCCCGGCGAGCACGAGACCTTCTGCCAGACCATCCAGGAGGCGATGGCCTCGGGTCTGCCCGCGATCGCCCCTCGCGCCGGCGGCCCCATCGACCTCATCGACCCCAGCCGCACCGGCTGGCTGTACGCGCCCGGCGATCTCGCCGAGCTGCGCGCCCGCACCGCCGACCTGCTGTTCGACGACGCCAAGCGCGAGGCCATGGGCCGCGCCGCCCTCGACTCCGTGCGGGAGCGCTCCTGGAGCGCGCTCGCCGATCAGCTGCGCGGACACTACGAGCAGGCGATCCTCGCCAACGCCGGAGTGCTCGCCCTGGGCTGAGCGCTCCCGTCCGCACGAGGACGCGACAGCGGCGGCGCGGCGTCAGTCGCCGCGGACGATGCGGGCGAAGGCCGCGAGCAGCGCCCGCCAGCTCTCGCGCGGGGCCTCGGCCTCCGCGACGGCCGCTGCGGCCTGCGCGGGCGTCACGCCCTCGGGCAGAAGATCGCTCGTCTCCGCCCAGCGGCCCACGACCTCCGGGGTCACCTCGGGGTGGAACTGCACGCCCCACGCGAGGTCCTCGGTGACGAAGGCCTGCACGGCGCCGTCGGTCCCGGAGGCGAGCAGCCGGGAGGCGGGCGGCAGCGAGGTGATCTGATCCTGGTGCCACTGCAGCACCCTCGGGTCGTCGCCGAGCGCGGCGATCAGCGGATCCTCCCTGCCCTCGGCGGTCGGCACGACGGGCAGGATCCCGACCTCCGCGACCGCGCGGCGGCCCATGGCGCCCTCGAGGGCGAGGGCGAGCTGCTGAGCACCCAGGCAGATGCCCAGGGTGGGCACGCGGCGATCGCGCGCGGTGCGCACGAGCGCCCGCACCGCCGGGAACCAGGGATGACCGGAGTCGTCGTCGGCGTCCATGCCGCCGCCGAGCACCACGAGCCCCTCGACGCCCCGCAGATCGTCCGGCACCTGCTCGCCGCGGTGCGCGCGTACGAGACGCAGGGTCACGCCCTCGGCCTCGAGCACCTCGGCGAGCACCGCGGGCGGGCAGTCCGTCTCGTGCTCGATGACGAGCACCTCGGGCAGGTCCAGGGCGGGGGAGGGATCCGGGTTCTCGGGCGACATGGGGGATTCCTACCAGAGCCCGTCACATTCGGCCACACACGTGGACCGGGCGACGCACGGGGGAGTGGTATGGACCCCGTCGGCCCGACCGGGACCGGCCCCACAGCACCGCACTCGCCGGACACCGGCATCGAACAGGAAGGACCTCTCATGGCCGAGCGCACTCGTCGCCCGCTCATCGGCGTGACCGCTGGGACGTCCCGCCTGATGTCCGGCGCCTGGGAGGGCCACGAGGCGGTGGTGCTCACCGAGCATTACGTCGAGGCGATCCGCCGCGCCGGCGCGCGGCCCGTGATCCTCGCCCCGCAGGACGCGTGGACCGACGAGGAGGTCGCCGAGCTCGACGGCATCGTCCTCAGCGGCGGCGCCGACCTCGACCCCGCGCTGTACGGCGCCGAGGCCCGTGACACCGACATGACTCCCGCCCCGGAGCGCGATGCCTTCGAGTCCTCGCTCTACCGGGCCGCTCGCCGCGTGGGCCTGCCGGTCCTGGGCATCTGCCGCGGTCTGCAGATCATCACCGTCGCCGAGGGCGGCGACCTGCACCAGCACCTCCCCGCGGACCTGCCGCAGCACCCCGTGACCGGGGAGCGTCCCACCCGCGTCGAGGTCGAGGTGGATGCCGCGAGCGACACGGCGCTCGCCGTGGGCACCCGTCCCGAGGTCACCGCCTTCCACCACCAGGGCGTGCGCACCGTGGGCGAGGGCCTGCGCGCCGTCGCCCACCACACGAGCGGCCTCCCGCTCGCCCTCGAGGCGACCGCCGGATCCCCGGTCCTGGCCGTCCAGTGGCACCCCGAGCTCGACCGCGAGGGCGACGGGCTGTTCGAGGCGCTCGTCACCGCGATCGGCAGCGTGCCCTCATGCGCGGACGGGGCCCGTGCTGGTCTAGGATGAGGGACGTCCCCGCCGTACCCCCTGGAGGAATGATGAGCTCCGCCACCGACCCGCACACGCAGCAGCCCCGTGAGGAGGCCAGCACCCCCTCCACCCACAACCCCGTGGTGACCTGGGTGCTGTTCATCGTCGTGTTCGGCCTGTTCATCGCCGGCCTGTGGGTCATGAGCCTCTACACGATCGCGTGGTTCCTCTTCGTGATCGGGCTGCTGATGTGCATCCTCTCCCTGTTCCTCGCCTTCCAGGCGATACCCGCGCTGCTGCGCTGAGTCCGCAGCCGCGCCACCGCTGAACGCGCGCGGCGCCCGCGCAGGGCCTCGGCCCGCCGCAGGGCTCCGCACCGCGCCGACGGGCCCCGCTCTCCGCCGCCGGAGAGCGGGGCCCGTTCTCGCTCCGACCGCCGCACCGATCCGGAAACCTGGGTGACCGTGACCTCGTCCCGCTCCTCGCACCCGCACCGCACCTCGCGCGCCCCCGTCGCCGCCGACGCCCGCCGCGCGCGCTGGGCGGTCTCGCTGATCTTCTTCCTCAACGGGGCGTCGTTCTGCGCGATCCTCCCGCGCTACCCGCAGCTCGTGGAGTCCATCGGCCTGTCCAACGGGTCCTTCGGCCTGGCCGTGGGCCTGGGACCGATCGGCGGGCTCGCCGCCGGCCTCCTGGCGGCCCCGCTCATGGCCCGCTTCGGCTCCGCGAGGGTGGCCGTCGCCTTCCAGGTCGTCGCGAGCACCGTCCACCTGCTCGTCTACACCTCGGCGACCTGGCTGTGGCTCGCCGCCGCGCTGTTCCTCGCGGCCGCGAGCGACTCGATCACCGACGTCTCGATGAACGCCCACGGCATGCGCGTCGAGCGCCGGTACCGGCGCTCGATCCTCAACAGCTATCACGGCTGGTGGTCGCTCGGCGCCGTCACCGGCGGCATCCTCGGTTCGGTCTGCGCCCAGCTCGCGGTGCCGCTGTGGATCCAGGGCCTCGTGGGCCTCGTCCTCTTCGGCTCCCTCGCCCTGGGCAGCAGGCGCTTCCTCCTCACCGGCCACGACTCCACCGAACGTCGCCCCGCGGCCCTCGAGGCAGGACTCGCCGCTCCGTCCGCCGCCTCCGCCGCGGCCCCTGCGGCCGCGACCGAGGAGGCGCTGGGCGGGGAGACGGCGAGCGCGGGCGAGACGGCCGGGGCGGACTCTGCGACGGGCAGCGACGCGACGACCGGGACCGGCGCGACGACGGGCACCGGGGTGACGCGCGCGAGCACCCTGCGCGGACTGCTGCTGATCGCGGCGCTCGGGCTCGTGCTCGTGTTCGCGGGAGCGACCGAGGACGCCGGCAACACCTGGGGCGCCCTGTTCATGCGCGACACCTTCGAGGCGACGCCGTTCCTCGCGGGCCTCGCCTTCGTCGCCCTGCAGGGCGCGCAGACCGTCGGACGCTTCCTCGGCGACGGGGTCGTGGACCGCCTCGGCGACCGTCTCACGGCCCGGATCGGCGCGCTGCTCAGCGGCGCGGGCATGGCCATGGCGCTCATCTTCCCGCACCCGGCGACGGCGCTGATCGGCTTCGCGTGCGCCGGCTGGGGGATCGCGACCCTGTTCCCCGCGGCGTTCCGAGCGGCCGACGAGATGGAGGGCGTCCCGCACGGCCTCGGCATCACCGTGGTCGGCTGGTTCGCCCGCATCGGCTTCTTCGTGACGCCGCCGATCGTCGGCGCCCTCGCCGACGCCCTCACCCTGCGCTTCGCGCTGTGGCTCGTGCCGCTCTACGCCCTCGGGATCCTCGTGTTCTCCGGAGTGCTCTCCGCGCGCACGGCGTCGACGACGGAGGCCGGGGCCCGGGCCTGAGCGCGCCGGCGCGCGCGGTTCACTGCAAGAGAGAGAGGTCCCCCGCCCCTTCGCGACGGATCTCGGCGAGGTCCCCGGTGAGGTCGATGACGCTCGTGGGCTCCGTGCCCACGTCCCCGGAGTCGATGATCACGTCGAGCTGAGGGTCCAGCGCCTGCTGGACCTGCCAGCCCTGCGAGGGAGGGGTCTCCTCGCCCGGCAGCAGCAGCGTCGAGGAGACGATCGGCTCGCCGAGGGCCTCCACGAGCGCTCGGTCCACGCGGCTGTCGGGGATGCGCACTCCCACGGTCTTCTTCTTCGGGTGGGCCATCCTGCGGGGCACCTCCTTGGTGGCCCGCAGGATGAAGGTGTACGGCCCCGGCGTGAGGTTCTTGACCAGGCGGAACGTGGGGTTGGAGACGAGCACGAACTGCGAGAGCTGCGCGAAGTCCGAGCAGACGAGCGTGAAGTCGTGGTCGGAGCCGACCTGCCGGATGCGGCGGATGCGCTCGAGCCCCTCGTGCGCCTCGAGGGCGCAGCCCAGCGCGTAGCAGGAGTCGGTGGGGTAGGCGATCAGCCCGCCGTCGCGCAGCACGCGCACCGTCTGCTCGATGAGGCGCGGCTGCGGGTCCACGGGATGGATGTCCAGATATCGAGCCATGCCCGATGCTACGTCCGGCGGGGGCCGACGGGGGAGGGGCGCCTCGCGCGGCGCGCTCAGGCGACGACCACGAACTCCCGGCCCAGCCACTTGGTGCGGCGCAGGCGGACCACGGCGCTGATCGGCACGGGGCCGCGGATGTGCGGATACGAGCGGCCGGTGCCGCGGGAGTCCTCCTCCACGTCCACGGCGATGCCCGCGGCCTCGACGCGCTGCACGTCGATCTCGAGGATCACCAGGTCCGTCGGCCGATCCGGATAGACGCGCTTGGCGACCATCGAGATCTGCTCGGGCCAGGAGGCGTGGATGAAGCCGACCTCGGCGAGGCTGCGGCCGCGGGTCGAGCACGTGTAGCGCCCGGTGGGCACCGCCGCGTCCCAGGAGGAGCGTTCGGTGATGTGCCAGATCAGGGGCGCGGGCATGACCGGCAGTGTACCGTGATGCCCCATGGGAGCACGGGGACGGATCGTCGAGGGACTGCGCATCGCGCACGCGGCGGACCGGGAGAGATTCGAGGCGCTGCTGGACGACCGTCTGGTGGGCGTCCTCCAGTACGGACCGGGCAGCGCCGAGGGCGTGCGGGATCTGCGCTCGACCGTCGTCTCCCCGGAGCACGGCGGCCAGGGCATCGGCACCGCGCTCGTGCAGGAGGCCCTCGCCGAGACCGCCGAGGAGGGCCTGGACGTCGAGGCGACCTGCTGGTTCGCCCGCGGCTACCTCGAGCGTCATCCCGCAGGGGCCCGTTCGACGCAGCGCCCCACCGACGAGGTCGGCCCCGAGCCGCAGGAGGGCGACGCGTGACCTTCAGGATCATCACCGTGTGCACCGGCAACATCTGCCGCTCGCCGATGGCGGAGTACATGCTCCGCGGCGCGTTCGAGGACGAGGGCCTGGCGGACCAGGTCGAGATCTCCTCCGCGGGCACCACGAGCTGGGAGACCGGCGAACCCATCGATCCTCGGGCCGGGGCGAAGCTGCGCGAGCTCGGATTCGACCCCTCCGGCCACCGGGCGCGGCAGGTCACGCCGGAGGAGCTGCGCGAGGTCGACCTGGTGCTGGCCCTGGACCACGATCACGTCGGGCCGCTCGAGCGGATCGGCGGGCGCGGCGTCTCCGAGCGCCTGCGCATGCTGCGCGAGTTCGATCCCGAGGCCCCGGAGGACCTGGGCATCCGCGACCCCTGGTACGGCGACAGCAGCGACTTCGAGGACACCGCCCGCAAGATCGAGGCCGCCTCCCGCGGCATCGTCGAGCACGTGCGCGGTCACCTCCCCGCCCGCGGCTGAGCGCCCTCCCCGCGCCGGACATCGGGCGCACCGGATGAGGCGCCCGCGTGAGACCCTGGCATCCCGCGATGCAGGAGGATCTCCGATGACGATGCCCGCGGCGGATCCCCTCCGCCTCGACACCCTCGCTCTCGCCCGCGCGCTGCGCGTCGGCGAGGTCGACGTCCGCGAGCACACCGAGAGGGTCCTCGCGCAGGCCCGCTCCGTCGGCCCCCGTGTCGGAGCCTTCGCGCATCTGCTCGAGGAGCGCAGCCGCACCCAGGCCGAGACCGCCGCCCGGGAGCTCGCCGCCGCGCACCGCGGCTCCGCCCGGGAGGAGCTCGCGCGCTCCCGCCCCCTGCTCGGCGTGCCGCTGCCCATCAAGGACCTCACCCGCATCCAGGGCGAACCCTTCGAGGCCGGCAGCTCGGTCCTCGTCGGCACCCGCGCGGACGTCACCGACGGCGTCGCCCAGGACGTCCTCGACGCGGGCACCGTGACCATCGGGAAGACGACGACCCCCGAGTTCGGCCTGCCCTGCTACACCGAGCCCGCCACCACCGCCCCCGCCCGCACGCCCTGGGACACCCGCCGCACCGCCGGAGGCTCGAGCGGGGGAGCTGCCGCGGCCGTCGCCAGCGGCATCGTGCCGATCGCCCAGGGGTCCGACGGCGGCGGCTCGATACGCATCCCCGCCGCCTGCTGCGGCATCGTGGGGATCAAGCCCTCGCGCGGGCTCGTGTCCCCGGGGCCGCACGGCGCCGAGGGGCCGGGGCTGGTGACCGATGGGATCCTCGCCCGCACCGTGCGCGACGCGGCTCTCGGGCTCGATCTGATCGCCCGCGTGCGTCCCGGCGACGCCTGGGGCCGACGCGCCCCTCGCGGGGGCTATCTCGCACCGCTCGAGCAGGCCGCAGGTGGGCTCCCCGGCGCGGGCGGGAGCGGGACGGGACTGCGGATCGGCGTGCTCACCGAGCCCCTCGCGATCGCGACCGACGTGCACCCGGCCGCGCTGCGCGCCGTCGAGCGCGCGAGCACCCTGCTGCGCGCGCTCGGGCACGAGGTCACGGCGGTGCCCGCGCCCTTCGACACCACGCGCTGGCGCACGTTCATGCCGCTGTGGACCGTCGGCGCCGCCGCCCTGGACCTCCCGCCGGAGGCCGAGGCGCTGCTGCTGCCGCTCACCCGCTGGCTGCGCGAGCGCGGGCGCGAGTACGACGGCCGCGCCGTCACCGGCGCGCTCGCGGGGATGCAGTTGCTGGCCCGGGAGGTGGGGGAGGCCTTCGACGGCCTCGATGTCGTGATCACCCCGTCCCTCGCCGCCCCGCCGGCGTTCCCCGCGGAGCTCCAGCTCGAGGACCCCGAGGCAGATTTCGACGCCCAGTGCGCGTTCACCCCCTGGACGAGCACCTGGAACATGACCGGGCGCGCGGCGATGTCCGTACCCCTTCACCGGGAGGAGATCGACGGGGTCGAGCTCCCCTTCGGCGTGCAGCTGGGCGCCGTGCGCGGCGGCGACGAGGAGCTGCTGCTCGCGCTCGCCGCCCAGTTGGAGCAGGCCGATCCCTGGCCGCTCGTGCGCGAGGTCGATGTCCCGTGAGCGGCGGGCAGGGGCCGATCGGGGCGTCGGGCGCGACGGGGCCGACGGCGGTGCGCGTGGACGTGTGGCTGTGGAGCGTGCGCCTGTTCCCGACCCGCTCGGCCGCCACGGCGGCCTGCCGCGGCGGGCACGTGCGCCGCGACGGCGACCTCGTGAAGGCCTCGCAGCGGATCTCCGTGGGCGACGAGCTGCGGGTGCGTCGCCCCGGACGCGAGCGGATCATCGTGGTCACCCGCCTGCTCGAGAAGCGGGTGGGCGCGCCCGTCGCCCGCGAGGCCTACGAGGACCATTCGCCCGAGCCCGCGCCGCAGCTGCTCGCGGCGCCGCCCCGCCGCGACCGCGGCGCCGGCCGGCCCACCAAGAAGGATCGGCGGGAGATGGACCGCCTGCGCGGTCGCGGGGTGGATCCCGTCGACGCCCTCGGCGAGAGCTCCGTCGACCTCAGGCCCGGGAGAGCAGCTCGCGGCGATTCACGGTGAGACGGTCCAGCAGCTGCCTCTCGTGCGCGGTGGCCTTCGGGCTCGCCCCGTCGGCCAGCAGTCGCTGGCGGGTGGCGGCAAGTTCCGCCGACTCCCGGATGAAGCGCTTCATGACGGGCAGGGCGCCCATCGTGCGCGCCCAGGAGCGGCCCTCCCGACGTCCCTTCCAGGTGCCCAGCATCGTGACCTCCTCGTGCGTGAGCCAGCCGAGGTTCGCGTACTCGCCCAGGCGCACGCGCGTCAGGCGCGACTCGTCCCAGACCAGCACGGCGATCAGGCCGAGCCACAGGGCCGAGAGCACGAACTCGAGCAGCAGCATGATGATCAGGCCCTCGAGGTCGGGGAACAGGAACGAGGACAGGTTCCACATGCAGTGCAGGAACATGCCCGGCCACGTCGCCACGAAGAAGACGAGGGCGCCCGGCACGGTGCCCCACTTGCGCGCGACGAGCCCCATGATCACGCCGGTCAGGGACGTGTAGATGGCGTGGCCGAAGATGCCGATGACCCCCCGGATCACCACCGTCGACGCGACGGTCGTGACGGCGCCGTGGTCCCAGGCGCTCCCGTAGTAGGTGATGTTCTCGGTGAACGCGAATCCACCCCCGATGAGGGCCCCGTAGACGAGCCCGTCGAGCGGACCGTTGAAGTAGCGCCGCCCCACCAGGAACAGCACCACGAGGCCGAGGCCCTTCGCGCTCTCCTCGGTGAAGGGAGCGCTGATCACTGCCCCCACGAACGAGGCGGCGCCCTCGTCGCCGGTCACCTGGTAGGCGAGGATCGAGACGACCGAGTTGACCACGTACGCCGTGCCCGCGGCGGCTGCCGCGCCCCACAGCACGGCGCTGATCAGCAGAGGGATCGGCTGCGGATCCCAGCGGTCCGCGAGCACGATCACCCCGATGATGACGACGAGGGAGAACGAGGCGAGGACGGCCTCGAGCACCCAGGCGCCGGGGCTCGAGCCCTCCAGCACGTACAGCAGGAACAGCAGGGTGAGGAGCACGAGCAGCCCGAGTCCCAGGAGAACCGCGAGGATCCAGCCCAGCACGATCGGCAGCGGCATGCCCGCCTTCGGCTGCTGCTGGACCTCCTGGATGCGGCGGGTCTGCGACGCCCACGCCGAATCCGGCTGCGCCTGCTGCGGGCGCTGCGCCGGTGCGGGAGCGAAGCGGGCGCGCGTCAGCGGACCGGCGGGACGGCTCGAGGTGTCGTACAGGCGCGGCAGCTCGTAGTGGACGTACTGGCCGCCGGGCTGCCCATGGCCCTGTGCGCCCGGGCGGCCCTGCGGCGCAGGGCCCTGGCCCGTGGCCTGCTGCTGCCCGCCGGCCTGCTGTTGCCCGCCGGTCCGCTGCCCGGGTGCCGGCTGCTCCCGGGGGACCGGCTGCTGTTCCCGCGGTGGGGGCTGGAGGGGGCGCCGCTGCGGAGGCTGCTGCGGGGGCTGAGGTGCGGAGGGAGGATGCGTCATGGGGTCCTCGCGGGGAACGGGAACGGCGGGCGGGAGCCGAGGAGGCGCCGGAGTGCCGATGCTACCGGGAGGGGGATTCCGTCACAGGGGAGGGCCGACGATTGTGGACGACGGCCTCAGGCCCGACACCCTGCGCGAGTATCGTGAGGCAGGCCACGGGGAGACCAGGGTTGAGCGGAATAGACTCAACTTCCCTGACGTTGCATCTCATGTCGGGTCGCGAGGGATCGTGCCCCGCAGTGCGCCTCATCGAGAGCGCGCGTGCGGGCGTGATCGTCGCAGCGGCCCGGAATCGACCATCCACGAACCGGAGGCAGCGACTGTGGAGTTCCACTTCACCACCCGTTCCCAGGAAGCCGTGGCCCAGGCCGCCGAACGGGCGGCGGAGCTCGGCAACCCCCAGGTCCTCGCGATCCACCTGCTGTGGGCTCTCGCCCAGCAGAAGGACGGCATCGCGCGCGCCCTGCTCGAGAAGGTCGGGGCGGACCCCGACCGCATCGTCGAGCGCTCCCAGCGGGCGATCGACGCCCTGCCGCGCGTGAGCGGCAGCGACACCCATCCGACCTTCGTCGGCAGCGGGTACGACGCCCTCGAGGCGGCGCGCCGCGAGGCCGACGATGCCGACCGCACCCATCTGTCCACCGAGCACCTCCTGATCGGCATCGCGCTCGGCAAGGACGACGCCGCACGGCTGCTCGCCGACTTCGGCGCGACGCCCCGCACCCTGCGCGATGCCCTTCCCGCACTGATCGGAGAGAACCCCATGGATACGGAGAACCCTGAATCGACCTTCGAGAGCCTGGAGAAGTTCGGCCTCGACCTCACCGAGCAGGCCCGCGAGGGCAAGCTCGACCCGGTGATCGGCCGCGACGCCGAGATCCGCCGCGTGGTGCAGGTGCTCAGCCGCCGCACCAAGAACAACCCGGTGCTGATCGGCGAGCCCGGCGTCGGCAAGACCGCCGTGGTCGAGGGCCTCGCCCAGCGCATCGTCGCGGGCGACGTCCCGGCGTCCCTGCGGGACAAGACCCTGATCTCCCTCGACCTGTCCTCGATGGTGGCCGGCTCGAAGTACCGCGGCGAGTTCGAGGAGCGGATGAAGGCCGTCCTCGACGAGATCCGCACGTCCAACGGCCAGATCATCACGTTCATCGACGAGCTGCACACGGTCGTCGGCGCCGGCGGCGGCGGTGACGGCTCGATGGACGCGGGCAACATGCTCAAGCCCATGCTCGCCCGCGGCGAGCTGCGCATGGTGGGCGCGACCACGCTCGACGAGTACCGCGAGAACATCGAGAAGGACCCGGCCCTCGAGCGGCGCTTCCAGCAGGTCTTCGTCGGCGAGCCGAGCGTCGAGGACACCATCACGATCCTGCGCGGGCTCAAGGACAAGTACGAGGCCCATCACAAGGTCTCGATCACCGATGCCGCGCTGGTCGCCGCCGCGACGCTCTCCGACCGGTACATCTCGGGACGTCAGCTGCCGGACAAGGCGATCGACCTGGTCGACGAGGCCGCCTCGCGCCAGCGCATGGAGCTCGACTCCTCGCCGGTGGAGCTCGACATCCTGCGTCGCCAGGTGGACCGTCTGAAGATGGAGGAGCTGGCCCTGCAGGGCAGCGACGATCCCGGCAGCCAGGCGCAGCTCGGATCGGTGCGAGGCCAGCTGGCCGACCGCACGGAGAAGATGGACGAGCTCTCGGTGCGCTGGGAGCGCGAGAAGGCCGGGCTGAACAAGGTCGGCGACCTCAAGGCCCAGCTCGAGCAGCTGCGCATGCAGGCCGACCGCGCCCAGCGCGAGGGCGACCTCACCGCGGCCTCGAAGATCCTGTACGGCGACATCCCCGCGCTCAAGAGCCAGCTCGTGGACGCCGAGGAGGTCGAGGCCTCGGGCGAGGCCGAGGAGTCCCGTCCGCTGGTCTCCGACCGCGTGGGGCCCGACGACATCGCCGAGGTGGTCTCCAACTGGACCGGCATCCCCGCCGGGCGCATGCTGCAGTCCGAGACGCAGAAGCTCCTGGACATGGAGGACATCATCGGGGAGCGCCTGATCGGGCAGCGCCAGGCCGTCACCGAGGTCTCCGACGCCGTGCGCCGTGCCCGCGCGGGCATCGCCGACCCGAACCGTCCCACCGGATCGTTCCTGTTCCTGGGGCCGACGGGCGTGGGCAAGACCGAGCTGGCCAAGTCGCTCGCGCAGTTCCTGTTCGACGACGAGCGCGCGATGACCCGCATCGACATGTCCGAGTACGGGGAGAAGCACAGCGTCTCCCGTCTGGTCGGCGCCCCTCCGGGATACGTCGGCTACGAGGAGGGCGGCCAGCTCACGGAGGCGGTGCGCCGCCGCCCGTACACGGTCGTGCTGCTGGACGAGATCGAGAAGGCCCACCCGGACGTCTTCGACATCCTGCTGCAGGTCCTCGACGACGGCCGCCTGACCGACGGCCAGGGCCGCACGGTGGACTTCCGCAACACGATCCTGATCCTCACCTCGAACCTGGGTGCGCACTTCCTGCAGGACCAGGCGCTCAGCGAGAAGGAGCGTCACGAGAACGTCATGAACGTCGTGCGGGCGAGCTTCAAGCCCGAGTTCCTGAACCGCCTGGACGATGTCATCATGTTCGACGCCCTGGACCGGCAGCAGCTCGCCCGGATCGTGCGCCTGCAGGTGGCCTCGGTCTCCGCGCGGCTCGCCGAGCGCCGGATCACCCTCGACGTCGACGACGCCGCGACCCAGTGGCTCGCCGACGAGGGCTTCGACCCGCTCTACGGGGCGCGACCGCTCAAGCGGCTCGTGCAGAAGGAGATCGGCGACGCCCTGGCGCGCATGATCCTGCGCGGCACGGTGCACGACGGGGACCACGTCTCCGCGGGCGTCGCGGCCGACCGGTCAGCCCTCGAGCTGCACGTCGTCGGCTCCACCGAGGACGGCGACGAGCAGGAGTCCGATGCCGAGGCCCGGGAGGCGGAGGACGCGATCCTCGAGGACACCTCCGCCCCGCGGGACACCGAGGCCCCGGTCGACCTCTCGGACGTCGACCTCGGTGGCGAGGACGACGGCGCGCTGCGATGAGCACCCGCGCTCCGCGGGGATGAACCACCCGATCCGCAGGGCCCCGTCCGCCATCACGGCGGACGGGGCCCTGCCGCGTCAAGGGCGTGTGCCTCACTCGTCCCAGGGCATGGGGGCGACCCTCCGGCGCATCTCCAGCAGCGGCTCGGTGTCGGTGAGGTTGGTCCTGCGGCGCTCGAAGTCCTCCACGAATCCGTCGACCTCCTGCTGGCGGGCGCGCAGCGCGTCGCCGTCGATGCCCGTGCCCTGGAAGACCGGGGAGTCCAGGATGTCGGCCTCCGCCTCCAGCTGGGTCGAGACCATCGGACCGAAGGAGGAGATCGGCGTGGACGTCGCGGTGTGCGCGGCGATCCCCAGCTCGCGGTAGGCGCCGGTCTCCATGGCCCGCGCCGCGCCCGGGAGATCCCCCGTGCCCAGGGCGCCGCCCACCTCGTCCTTCGTCTGCAGGACGCCGCCGAGCAGCTGGTCCGTGCCGGACAGCATCGAGCCGACGGCGGACTTCTCGCCGAACAGCGCCTCGTCGGGTGCATGGGAGAGGCGCATGGCGGCGAACAGCGGAGCCGTCGCCTCGCCGAGACCGTGCTCGTTCGCGAACGTCTCCATCCGCCCGCGCATCGACTGGACGCTGTCCCGGGCGTCCAGCGCGGCCTGCGCCTCGCCGGCATAGGGCACGCGCGCGAGCAGCGAGTGCCGCAGCTCCGACCCCTGCTGCTCATGGGCCGCATCGAGGTCGAAGGACGGATCATGGGGGCGCACCGGTGCGTCGAGAGCCGCCGCGCGCTCCCGCACCGCATCCGCGAGACCGGGGTCGATCGGATGGGCGAAGGGCTTCCCGGGAGCCAGCCAGCCGGGGACCGGGCGCTGGGTGAGCTCGAAGAGCTTCTTCGCGAGCTTGGAGGAGGTCTCGCTCACCCAGCGGCTCATGCCCTCCGGATCGCCGTATCCGAGCGGATGCGGTTCGACGAGATCGCGCACATCGTCCTCGTCGAGCCCGGTCGCGTCCTCGAACATGTCGAAGAGATCGTTGCGCGCCATCGCGCCGAGATCGAGGCCATCGGCCCCGGAGCCCGGGCCGATCCGGGCCCCGCCGGCCACCGGCCCGATCGCCGCCGCGTACGTCCCGGCCGTGGCACCGCCCGCTCCCTCGGCCATGCTCACCTGCTCCTGCTCATCGGCCTGGGAGCGAAGGTCATCAGCGAGGGCGTGCAGCCTCGCGCTGCGCGAGCGCACCTGCCGCCCCGCGTTCGCCGCAGCGGCGAGGAAGGTCTCCGCATCAGGCCCCTCCCACCGCAGACCTCCGGCGGCGTCGAGCACGCCCGCCCGCGTCTCCAGACCCGAGGCGGCTCTCTCGAACCGCCGGGCGAGCTGCTGCATCTGCACGGTGTCGCATCCCAGGAATCCACTCATGCCGCGGACGCTACGCAGATGCGGCCGCGGCCGCCGGGGGAGCGGCGCCGTTGTGGAGAACTCGCGGTGGGGAGGACTCGTGGGGATCGTGGAGCTCCGCGTCCGCGGGTCCGAAGGGCAGAAACCTCCGCGTGCCACCCGCCGCCCGTGCTTCCCTGGGCGGCATGACCACGCACCCCACGACACCGGGAGGCGCCGGCGCCCGGCCCGCGCAGCCCGCACAGTCCACGCTGAAGACCCTGCTCGGCACGGGGATCGGGAACGCCCTCGAGTGGTACGACTGGAACATCTACGCGAGCTTCGCTGTGTACTTCTCCGCGCAGGCGTTCAACGGGGACAACAAGGCCTCGGACTTCCTGGCGACCATGGCGATCTTCGCCGTCGGCTTCGTCGCACGGCCCTTCGGCGGCGTCGTCTTCGGCTGGATCGGCGACCGCATCGGCCGCAAGCACGGCCTGACGATCGCCGTGCTGTGCGCCTCGGCAGGCTCCCTGCTCATCGCGCTGCTGCCCACCTTCAGCCAGATCGGCGTCGCCTCCTCCGCACTGCTGCTCGTGGCGCGTCTCGTGCAGGGCCTCGCCCACGGCGGCGAGCTGCCCAGCGCCCAGACCTACCTCGCCGAGCACGCGCCGCGGAACCGGCGGGGCTTCTGGGCCAGCTCGATCTACGTCACGGGCACGCTGGGGCTGCTCGCGGGACTCGTCGTCGGCCTGGTCCTCTCCGGCGTGCTCACGGAGGCGCAGATGAGCGCCTGGGGCTGGAGGATCCCGTTCGCGGGCGGAGCCGTCCTGGGGCTCGTCGCGCTCTGGATCCGCAGCTCCATGGACGAGTCCGAGGTGTTCGAGGAGAGCAAGGCCCAGCAGGAGGCCAGCGGCTCGAGGGCCAACGTCTGGCTCGCGCTCGCGCGCAACTGGCGCACCGGGCTCATCGTCATCGGCATGACCGCGGGCCTCACGGTCTGCTACTACGTGTGGTCGGTCTCGATGGCCTCGCTCGCCCAGCAGAACCTCGGCTACTCCGACTCCGAGGCGTTCGAGGCCTCGATGATCGGCAACATCGTGCTCATCATCGCCCTGCCTCTGTGGGGCATCGCCTCGGACCGCGTGGGCCGCAAGACCTGCGCGGTGATCGCCCTGCTGGGCTCCGCGATCGCCTACATCCCGCTGGTGCTGCTGATCCAGGGCGAGTTCTGGCAGCTGGTCCTCGCGATCTGCGTGCAGCTCGCGCTCCTGGCCGGCTTCCTTTCCCACGCCCCCGCGATGTACGCGGAGATGTTCTCGACCGCCGAGCGCACGAGCGGCTTCGGCATCCCCTACGCGATCGCGATCGCCGTGTTCGGCGGCACCGCGCCGTACGTGAACACCTTCGTCTCGACCCACGCGGGCTCGGGCACCGGAGGCCAGATCGCCTTCGGGATCTACGCGATCGCGCTGCTCGTGATCTCCACGCTCACCATCGTCCTGTGCCTGCCCGAGACCAGGGGCAAGGACCTGCGCGAGGTCGGCTCCGCCTCCGTGGAGGGCGCCTCGGGCGTGTCGACGGCGACCCGGTGACGACGCTGGGCCCCGGGCGGCGCGCTCGCGCCGTGAGGCGCGTCCGGGCGCCGTGCGCCGATGCGGCGGTCCGACGGGGATCGTGCCCCGTCGGCCCGCCGTGATCAGACGACGATGTTCACGAGCTTCGGCGCGCGCACGATGATCTTGCGGATCTCGGCATCGCCGATCAGCTCCTGCACCCGCGCCTCGGCGAGGACGGCCTCCTGCAGGGCGTCCTCGCCGATCTCGGGATCGACCTCGAGGCGGTGGCGGACCTTGCCCTTGATCTGGACCACGCAGGTGACGGCGTCGGCCTTCACCAGCTCCGGATCGGCCTCGGGGAAGCGCTCGCGCGTCACCGTGCCCTCATGGCCCAGGCGCGTCCACAGCTCCTCGGCCAGGTGCGGCGCGAAGGGCGCGAGCATGATCACCAGGGGCTCGACGGCCTCGCGCGGGGAGGCCCCCGACTTCGTGAGCTGATTGACCAGCTCGATGAGCTTCGCGATGGCCGTGTTGAACCCGAAGGTCTCCATGTCGCGGGAGACGCCGTCGATCGTGCGGTGCACCGCCTGCTTCGTGGGCAGGTCGGCCGGGTCCTCGCTCACGCGCAGCTCGCCGCTGTCCTCGTCCACGATCAGTCGCCACAGCCGCTGCAGGAACCGCTGCGAGCCGACGACGGCCCGGGTCTCCCACGGGCGGGAGTCCTCGAGCGGGCCCATCGACATCTCGTACACGCGGAAGGTGTCCGCCCCGTACTCGTCGTACATGTCGTCCGGGGTGACGGCGTTCTTCAGGCTCTTGCCCATCTTGCCGTACTCCTGGGTGACCTTCTCCCCCTGGTGGGTGAAGGTCCCGTCGGACTCCTCGACGACCTCGTCGGCCGGGACGTACATGCCGCGTGCATCGGTGTACGCGAAGGCCTGGATGTACCCCTGGTTGATGAGGCGGTGGAAGGGCTCCTGGCTGGAGACGACGCCGCGATCGAACAGCACCTTGTGCCAGAACCGCGCGTACAGCAGGTGCAGCACGGCGTGCTCGACGCCGCCGACGTACAGGTCGACGCCGCCCACGTCGCCCTCGCGGCGCGGGCCCATCCAGTAGCGCTCGTTGTCCGGCTCGACCGCGTGGGCGCCGTCCGAGGGGTCGATGTAGCGCAGCTGGTACCAGGACGAGCCCGCCCACTGCGGCATCGTGTTCGTCTCGCGCAGGTATTCCTTGGGGCCCTCGCCCAGGTCCAGCGTCACGTGCGTCCACTCGGTCGCGCGCGAGAGCGGGGTCTGCGGCTCGGTCTCGGCGTCCATCGGGTCGAAGGTCTTCGGGGAGAAGTCCGTGACCTCCGGCAGCTCGACGGGCAGCATGCTCTCGGGCAGCGCGATCGGCGTCTCCGGATCGGCGGGGTCGTAGACGATCGGGAAGGGCTCGCCCCAGTAGCGCTGGCGGGAGAACAGCCAGTCCCGCAGGCGGTAGGTGGTGCGGGCGCGCCCGAAGCCCTTCGCGGTCGCGTACTCGGTGGCCAGGCGCTTGGCCTCGTCCTTGTCCAGGCCGTCCAGGTCCAGCTCGTCGTTGCGCGAGTTGATCTTCGCGCCCTCGCCGGTCCAGGCGCCGCCCTCGAAGTCGGCGGGCGGCTGGACGGTGCGGATGATCGGCAGCTCGAAGCGGTCGGCGAAGGCGAAGTCGCGCTCGTCCTCCGCGGGGACGGCCATGATTGCGCCGGTGCCGTAGCCGGTGAGCACGTAGTCCGCGGTGAACACGGGCAGGCGGCGGCCGTCCATGGGGTTCACGGCGAACAGGCCGGTGAACACGCCGGTCTTCTCGCGGTCCTCGGCGGTGCGGTCCTCCTCGCCCGCCGCGGCGGCGCGCTGCTGGTAGGCGCGCACGGCCTCGCGCGGGCTCGCGGCGCCGCCCGTCCACGCGTCCTTCGCGCCCTCGGGCCATGCCTCCGGCAGGGAGTCGACGTCGGCCAGCAGGGCGTGCTCGGGGGCCAGCACGCAGAAGGTGGCGCCGAACAGCGTGTCGGCCCGGGTCGTGAAGACCTCGAAGCCCGCGCCGTCCCCGTCGCGGCCCTCGATGCCGAAGGCGATCTGGGCGCCGTGGGAGCGGCCGATCCAGTTGCGCTGCATGGAGCGCACGGCCTCGGGCCACTGGACGCGGTCCAGGTCCTCGAGCAGGCGGTCGGCGAAGGTCGTGATGCGCATGTTCCACTGGCGCAGGGTCCGCGTGAAGACCGGGAAGTTGCCGCGCTCGGAGCGGCCCTCGGAGGTGACCTCCTCGTTCGCCAGCACCGTGCCCAGTCCCGGGCACCAGTTCACGGGCGTCTCGGAGATGAAGGCCAGGCGGAAGGATTCCGCGAGGTCGCGGATCTCCTTCTCGGAGGCCCTCGCCAGGTCCTCGGCGCTGCGCCCCGCCCAGTCCTCGGGCAGGGCGATGCCCTGGCGCTCCGCCAGCGCGAAGGGGTCGACGGCGCCCGCGCGCAGCTCCTCGACCAGCTCGGCGATCGGGCGGGCGCGCCCGCGCACGCCGTCCGCGTTCGCGGCCGACGGGTCGTACCAGGAGTCGAAGACCTGCAGGAAGATCCACTGCGTCCACTTCACGAACTCCGGGTCCGTGGTCGCGAAGGAGCGGCGCGGATCGTGGCTCAGGCCCAGGCGGTGCAGCTGGCGGCGCATGTTGGCGATGTTCGCCTCGGTGGTGGTGCGCGGGTGCGTGCCGGTCTGCACGGCGTACTGCTCGGCGGGCAGGCCGAAGGCGTCGTAGCCCATCGTGTACAGCACGTTCCTGCCCAGCGTGCGCTGGTACCGGGCGATCACGTCGGTCGCGATGTAGCCCAGCGGATGGCCCACGTGCAGCCCCACCCCGGAGGGGTAGGGGAACATGTCCATGATGTACATCTTCTCGGGCAGGTCCGCGGGGGCGGTGCCGTCCGCGAGCGGCCCCACCGGGTTCACGGCGTCGTAGGTGCCGTCCTCGTCCCAGCGCTTCTGCCAGCGCTCCTCGATGCTCCGGGCCATCTCGGCCGTGTAGCGGAAGGGTGCCTCGCTCATGGATGTCTGTCCTTCTCGGTGGTGGTCCTGGGGCCCGTGCCCGCTCCGGCACAAAAAAACCCCCGCACAGGCGAGGGGAGCCGCGTCGGTGTCCGGTCCCCGGGGCCGACGGCTGGGGCGGACGCATGTCCGGCGCGGCTACGGAAGCAGGAGCGAACGAGCCACGGGGCGATCCTATCGCGACCCGTCGTCGGGGTCACGGAGGACCCGCTCACGCGCTCATCACGCCGGAGACGATGAGCAGGGTGATCACGGTGCCGACCGTCGTCAGCAGCACCGTGTCCCGGGCGAGGTTCTCGGCGGCCTTGTACTGGGAGGCGGCGACGAACACGTTCTGCGCCGTCGGCAGCGCGGCCATCACCACGACCGCGAAGAGATCGTGCCCGCCGAGTCCGAGCAGCAGACCCAGGCCGAGCGCGATCACCGGCATCACGGCGAGCTTGAAGACGGTGGCGATCGCGATCAGCCCGCGGTACCCGTCGTCCTTGGCGAGCGGCGCCGACCCCATCAGCGAGATCCCGTAGGCCAGCAGCATGGCGGGGATCGCCATGTCCGCGATCGAGCCGAAGGGCTGCAGGATCACCTCCGGCAGCTTCACCCCGCACACGACGAGCACGATCCCGACCGCGGCGGCCACGATCGTCGGGTTCGAGGCGATGTTGCGCAGCACGCCCGCGGGGGAGGGACGCATCTTCGTGGTCACGGCGTGCAGCACGAACAGGTACAGCGGCGTGTAGATCGCCTGCTGGAAGAGGATCACGGGCAGCGCGTGCGAGGTGTCGCCCAGGACGTACGCGGCGATCGGGAAGCCCATGTTCGCGCCGTTGACCACGGAGCCGCTGATCGCGGTGACCACGAGCTCGGCTCCGCGGCGCTTCGTGAGCACACGGATGATCAGCAGGAGCAGCCCTCCCGAGACGAGCCCCGAGACCCCGGCGATGAGCATCGGCGTGGACAGCACCTGCCCCAGGTCCGATTCGAGCAGGGAGGTGAGCACGAGGCACGGGGACGCCAGGAAGAACGTGGTGCGGTTCAGGACGAAGCGCCCCTGCTCGCCGAGGACGCCCGTGCGCCCGACGATCCAGCCGATCGCGATCAGGCACCAGACGATGAAGAACCCGGAGAGGACCCCTGTCACGGCTCAGCTCACCCGTGCGCGGCTCAGCGGCCGGTGCGCTGGTCGGGCATGCCGGGCACGGGCTCCGCGGGGTCGTCGCCCACCTTCACCACGCGGTTCGCGCCGTCCACGTGCACCACGCGGGGGTGGTGCTCTGCGGCCTCCTGCGCGTCGAACAGGCCGTAGGCGATGATGATCACGAGGTCGCCGGGGACCACCAGATGCGCGGCCGCCCCGTTGATGCCGATGACGCCGCTGTCGCGCTCGCCCGTGATCGCGTAGGTCTCCAGCCGGGCGCCGTTGGTGACGTCCACGATGGAGACCTGCTCGTTCTCGAGGATCCCGGCGGCGTCCATGAGCGCCGCGTCGATCGTCACCGAGCCGACGTAGTGCAGGTCGGCCTGGGTCACGGTCGCGCGGTGGATCTTCGAGGTCATGAGTGTGCGCATCATCGCCGCCATTCTCCCACGGGCCGACGGGCCCGGCGAGGCACGACCACCTCGTGAGGCGACCTGTGACGAGCGCCCCGTCGGCCGTCGGCCCCCGGACCCCGTCCGACCGATGAGGGCGACGCTGTCCGGCCGACGGGAGGCATTGCGCACCCGCATGCCCCGCACGGCCTCGCGCGAGCGCGCGGTGCGCGATGATGGAGGAGCGCTCCGCCCGATCGACGACCCGATCGCAGGCCCGATGCACGGCCGGATCGGGACACCGATCGGCCCCGAGGGGCGCCCCGACCCAGGAGGACCCCCGATGCCCAAGGCACGCCGCCGCAGCGCCCACAGCTCGTCCCGCTTCGACGACATGGCGCTCAGCGAGGAGCTGCTCGCCGTGCTCGCCGAGCAGGGCCTGACCCGCGCCTTCGAGATCCAGGAGGCGATCCTGCCCGACGCCCTCGCGGGCCGCGACGTGATGGCCCGCGCCGAGACCGGCTCCGGCAAGACCCTCGCCTTCGCGCTCTCGATGTGCGCACGGTTCCGGGGGCGCAAGGTGCACCGCCGTCGACCGCTCGGCCTCGTGCTGGTCCCCACCCGTGAGCTCGCCGTGCAGGTCGTGGACACCTTCCATCCCTTCGCGCGGGCCGTGGGCATCCGTGCGCAGCTGGTCGCCGGCGGGATGAACATCGAGAAGCAGGCCGAGGCCCTGCGCCGGGGCGCGGAGATCGTCGTCGCCACGCCCGGTCGTCTCCTCGACCTCGCCGCTCGCGACGCCCTCTTCCTCGACCGCATCGAGACGACCGTCGTGGACGAGGCCGATCACATGGCCGACCTCGGCTTCCTCGACCAGGTCGGGGAGATTCTCGCGGCGACCCCCATGGGCACCCAGAAGATGCTGTTCTCCGCGACGCTCGACGGGCAGGTCGAGACCCTCGTCGACAGCTTCCTGGTCGATCCCGTCGAGCACGAGACCACTCCGGTGGCCGCCGCGGTGAAGACCATGTCCCACCACGTGCTCGCGGTCGCCCCCAAGGCCAAGCGCGAGGTCATCGCGCAGCTC
Organism: Brachybacterium kimchii; assembly: GCF_023373525.1. Taxonomy (NCBI): domain Bacteria; kingdom Bacillati; phylum Actinomycetota; class Actinomycetes; order Micrococcales; family Dermabacteraceae; genus Brachybacterium; species Brachybacterium kimchii. Next base: position 1,535,045 of record NZ_CP097218.1, on the reverse strand, counting down.
GCCGCGCGCCGCGGGCGCACCCTCGTGTTCACGCGCACCCAGCTGGGCGCCGAGCGCATCGCGGCGGAGCTCGTGGAGGTCGGCGTGCAGGCGGCGGCGCTGCACGGCAACAAGCAGCAGGGTCTGCGCACCAACGTCCTCGCCGGCTTCCGCGAGGGCGACTTCCCCGTGCTGGTGGCGACCGACGTCGCGGCCCGCGGGCTGCATATCGACGACGTGAGCATGGTCGTGCACGCCGATCCCGCCACCGACTCCAAGGAGTACGTGCACCGCTCCGGCCGCACGGCGCGAGCGGGCGCCGCCGGCAGCGTGGTCACCCTCGCCCTGCCGCACCAGACCCGGGGCACCCGCGCCGTTCTCGAGGCGGCCGAGGTCGAGCCCACGTGGGAGGAGGCCCGCAGCGCCGACGCCCAGGCGCTCATCGACCTGGGCGGTCGTACGCCCTCGGGCGAGCCCGCCGCGGACCCGGCGAAGATCAAGCACAAGGGCGCCCCGCGCAAGCTCCGCCTCTCCGGCGGCGTGGCGAACGGCGGTGAGGGCGCGAACGCGGCCCGCGCCGAGGAGCGTCGCACGAACGAGGAGCTCCGCGCCGCCTGGGACGAGGAGGCCGCTGCCGAGGGCGGCCCCTCGGCCGGTCACGGCGCTCGGCGAGGAGCAGGCGGGTCCGGCGGGCGCGGCTCGGGTGGACGCGGTGCCGGCGGGCGCGGCGGCGCAGGGCGCGCCACCGGCCAGCGCACCGGAGGCCGCACGAGCGGCCGCACCGGCCAAGGGCGCACGGGCGGCGCACGCTCGGGCGGCAGGCAGGGCGGCGCCCGCACCGGCGGCGATGCTCCCTCCGGGCGGTCCGGCGGCGGCTCCCAGGGCGGGCACGGCGGTTCGCGCAGCGGGCGCGGCGGCCAGGGCGGACGCGGTGGCCAGGGTGGTCGCGGCGGCTCGCAGGGACGCGGCGGCCCTCAGGGCGGACGCGGCGGCCGCCGCGGCGGCGGGGGAGCGGGCCCGCGCAGGGGCGGACGATGAGCATCAGCCTGTTCGACCTGTTCAGCATCGGGATCGGGCCGTCGAGCTCCCACACCGTGGGCCCCATGCGGGCCGCGAGCCTCTTCGCGCGCGAGGTGCTCGAGGACCGTGAGACCGGGCCGCGCGTCGCGGACGTCGGCGTGCATCTGTACGGATCGCTCGCCGCGACCGGCCAGGGCCACGGGACGCTCGACGCGATCGTGATGGGCCTCGAGGGCGCCGACCCGGAGACCGTCGACCCCGTCGCCGGGCGCGAGCGCGTCGCGCAGATCGAGGCCGGGGGAGGACTGCTGCTGGACGGCCGCCTCCCCGTGGCCCTCCGGCCCTCCGCGATCGTGCTGCACCCCCTGACCTTCCTGCCCCAGCACTCCAACGGCATGACCTTCGAGGCCTACGACGCCTCCGGCGAGGTGATCGCGAGCCGGCCCATGTTCTCCGTGGGCGGCGGCTTCGTCGTCGACGCCGCGGACATGGACCAGTCGATCGCCGAGGTCGCCTCCGAGGAGACGGGGCAGGCCATCTTCACCACCGGCGCCGAGCTGATGCGCGTGTGCGAGGAGCGCGGGATCTCCGTGTCGGCCGCGATGATGCGGCGCGAGCTGCAGTGGCGCAGCGAGGACGAGATCCGCGAGGGCGCCCTGCGCATCTGGGGCGCCATGAGCGACTGCATCGAGCGCGGCGTGCGCACCCCCGGTGTGCTCCCCGGCGGTCTGGACGTCCGGCGCCGCGCGGCCTCCTGGCACGACTCCCTCAGCGCGGAGGACCCCGGCCACGGCGCCGAATCCGCCCTCGAGTGGGTCTCGCTCGCGGCGCTCGCCGTGAACGAGGAGAACGCCGCCGGCGGGCGCGTCGTGACCGCGCCGACGAACGGCGCGGCGGGGATCATCCCGGCCGTCCTCTACTACGCGACCCACTATCTGCGGGACGCCGACCCCGACGACGTCGCCGTGCGGTTCCTGCTCACCGCCGGGGCCATCGGGTCCCTCTACAAGGAGCACGCCTCGATCTCCGGCGCCGAGGTGGGCTGCCAGGGCGAGGTCGGATCCGCCTGCTCCATGGCCGCCGCGGGACTCGCCGAGGTGATGGGGGCCAAGCCCCGCCAGGTCGAGAACGCCGCCGAGATCGCGATGGAGCACAACCTGGGTCTGACCTGCGATCCCGTGGGAGGGCTCGTGCAGGTGCCGTGCATCGAGCGCAATGCGATGGCCGCCGTGAAGGCGATCACTGCCGCCCGCTTCGCGCTGCGGGGCACCGGCGAGCACTTCGTCTCCCTCGACACCGTCATCGAGACCATGCGCCAGACCGGCAAGGACATGTCCGAGCGCTACAAGGAGACCGCCATGGGCGGGCTCGCCGTCACGGCGGTGCCCGTGTCCCTGCCCGAGTGCTGACGGGGCATCGCACGGGCGCCGGCGCCCCGCTGCCCGACGCCCTCGCCGTCAGACGCGCTCGCCGTCCGACGCCGCCGCGCCTCGACACCCCACATCGCATCCGCCCGCGCAGCGCGTGCGCGTGAGCCGCATCGCATCATGACCCTCTCGTGACCCCGCCGCGGTGTCCGATTCCTCCGAATTCGCCTGCGTGGGTAGGGTGAGGCGGAGTCGGGCGCCCCGTGCGGGAGCGCCCCGATCACGAGGGGGAGTCGATGGGATCCAGCGCGGGCGGGGCCGAGCGGAGCGGGGCGGAGAGCCCCGCGCCGGGGCCGACGTCGCCCGCTCGCTCGAGCCCGGTGCTGCGCACCCCCGCGACTCCGCCGTCGGCCCTCACCCCGGATCCTCCCGGAGCGCTGCCCGGGGACACCTTCGGAGCGCGCCTGGATGCGGCGCTCAGCGCGCGCGGCCTCGCGCTCGAGCGCGTGTGCGAGCGCCTGCGCGGAGCGGGGATCGCCCTCTCGCCCTCGACCCTCTCGCTGTGGCGCCATGGCCGCAGCCGCCCGCGTCGCAACGAGGCCATGCGCGCCGTGGCCGAGCTCGAGAAGGTGCTGCGCACTCCGCGCGGGTATCTCCTCGACACCCTCGTGCGCAGTCTCCCCGCCCACCATTGGAGCGCCCGGACGGAGACGGAGGATCCGGTCCAGCGGGTGCGAGCGGAGATGGGTCTCGACGAGGGGGACACCGTGCAGCGGCTGCTCGTCCATCACCGCGTGGACATCGATCCGCAGCATCGGCCGATCGGTGTGCGGATCCGCCGCGTCCTGCGCTCGACCCGCGAGACCGTCTCCCGCCTCGGGGTCGCCTCCCACGGGGCCGAGGGCGTGCCCCTCCAGCTGGTGCCCGGCCACGGCAGCCGTGTGGGGCGCCAGCGCTCGTGGCCCGAGCGCGGGCTGCTGTTCACCGAGCTCCTGCTCGACGAGCCGATCGTCCCGGGCAGGATCGGCGCTCTGGACTACACGGTCCGGCCCCTCGAACGGCCGGCCCCCTCGGTCGACCTCGAGGGCGGTTACGTCGTGCACACCGAGTTCCCCGTCTCGACGATCGTGCTCGAGTGCCGTTTCCCCGTCGGCGCGGTCCCCGCCTCGGCGACGTCGATCGTGCGCTCGCGCGAGGCCACCGCGCGCTCGAGCGCCGAGCATGCCGTCGACGTGGGCAGGGACGGCATCGCGGCCGTGGTCGCCCACGGCATCGACGAGGGGTCCGTGCGACTGGGTTGGGCCTGGGGCGCGGCATGACCGCCACGGTGCCCGGGCGCCGCGGTCTGGGCGCGGGCGGCGACTTCGCGATGCGGCTGAGGGAGACCATGATCTCGCGCGGCATCGGCTTCGCCGAGCTCGCCGGCATGCTCGCGCGCACGGGTGCACCGACGTCGCCCGCGACCCTCTCCTACTGGGCCAGCGGGCGCTCCCGTCCCCGTCGCCGCTCGTCCCTGGGCGTGGTGCAGGCTCTCGAGCAGTGCCTCGACCTCGAGGACGGCGAGCTCGTGGATCTCGTGGACATCGACGCCGAGACCTGGCGCTATCGCAGCGCGGCCGAGGCGGCCCGCCTGCTCCCGCGCGCGAAGGAGGCGGAGGACGCCCGTCGAGCGTGGGGGCTGCGCTGGGACGACGGGCTGCGTCGCGAGTACGTGCGCACGGCTCTGGATCTCGATGCTCCCGACGGCGAGGCGATCCTGCACTACGACGTCGTCCTCACGGCGCAGCGCGGCGGGGCGGACCGACTCCTCGCGGTGCTCGAGGCGCCGCTGGACTCGTTGGCCTCGGAGGAGGCGCGGGTGCTCGGCGCCGACCTGGGGAGGCGCGCGGCCCTCCCCGGCGGCGCGACCCTCGTGGAGGTCGTGCTGCCCCGGCCTCTCGGGGAGGGCGAGGCGGCGGTGCTCGAGCTGGCCCTGCCTCTTCCCGGGGCGATGGAGCGCGGGCGGTTCGTCAGCTGGCACATGCGGCCCGCGGATCTCGCCGTCACCGAGGTGCACCTGCCCTGGCGCGAGGGGCGGGGGGAGCGGGGTGCGCAGGGTGGACGCCCGTGGTCCGTGCGGCGGACCGTCGCGACCGTGGGGCGCGCCGGACGGCGCGTGGACGAGGTGCACGCGGGCCCCCTTCCGCACGGCGCGCTGCTGCAGAGCGTGATGGCCGAGGTGGTCGCCGCGACCTGCGTGCTCGAGTGGGAGTGAGGGTGCGCGGTGCGGGCGCCCGGAAGCCTCTGGTGGACAGCATGCAAGGGTGCTAGCATTCTTGCATGCCCGGAAGCTCTTCCTCGACCGACGGCACCGGCGGCGGCGATCGCAAGGTGCAGTTCAACGTCTACCTGCCCAAGGACCTCGTGGTCGCCGTGAAGCATCGCGCGATCGACGAGTCGTCCTCCCTCAGCGCGCTCGTCGAGTCGGCGCTGCGCGCACACCTCGGAAGGAGCGTCGAAGATGACGCCCAGGACCACTCCTGACCCTGCCGCGCTCGCCGCCGAGGCCGGCGCGGCCCCCGCCTCGACGCCCGTCGGCGCACCCGATCTCACCGTCTTCCCGCTGCGCTTCACGGCCGATCCGCGCGCGATGATCGCGTTCCTCGTGGAGCTCGGCATGGCCCGCCGCATCACCGCCGGCGACGACGGCTTCGGCGAGCTGCGCGCAGGAGCGGGCGCCGTCATGGTGCACGCCGCCTCCACCAGCGCCACGGGCGCCCGGTCGGGCACCACGGACCTGTGCATGGCGGCGCCGTCGGCCGACGGAGCCGCAGAGGCCCTCGAGCGCGCGGGCATCGAGGTCACCGTGTGGGACGAGAGCTACGGCCGGCAGGGCATGATCACCGGGCCCGACGGCGAGGGCGTCTCGCTGAACGAGGACCAGGAGGACCTCTACGGCTACGAGGGGCACGACGCCTCCCCGGACCCGCGCCTGCACGTGTGCGCGGTGCTCTCGAGCGAGGACTTCGGGCGCGATGCGCGCTGGCTCGGCCGGCTCGGCTTCGGTCCCGGAGCGGCCGACGGAGCCGAGGGCGAGGACGGGCCCGGTGGGCGGGCGGACGAGGAGATCGCCGCCGCCGAGCACCACGGGTGGCTCGAGCTGCACGGCCCCGGGAGCGCGGGGATCATCGGTCTCCACGCCCCGATGGCAGGTCGCGAGCGCACGCGTCGCGCCTCCCCGGAGATGCCCGACCTCCCGCCCACGCTCCAGGTGCGCCTGGGCTTCGAGACCTCGGAGGACCTCGGAGCGCTCGGGGAGAGGCTCCGCGCCGCCGGGTACGACGCGCGCCTCGTCGAGGGCGCCGTGCGCGCGCTGCACGTGCTCGACCCCGACGGCATCGAGGTCGAGATCCATCCCCTGCCCTGAACGGTCCGGCGTCCCCGCGCGGCGGGCGCCGGCCGCGGTGCCCGATCGCGTGGGCGCATTCCCGTGACGTGGGTCTCCTGCGATACGGTGAGGCGGAAGACCGAACGCCCCGCGGTCAGCGCCGCGGGACCCCGTACGCAGGAGCGATGATGTCCGACGACGCCACTTCGACCGGCACCCACCCCGCGGAGAACCGCACCTTCCCCCCGAGCTCGGCGTTCGTCCAGAACGCGAATGCCCGTCCGTCCCTCTATTCGGAGGCCGCGCGCGACCGTCTGGGCTTCTGGAAGTCCCGCGCCGCGTCGCTGAGCTGGCACAAGACCCCCACCGAGACCCTCGACTGGTCGGACCCGCCGTTCGCGAAGTGGTTCGCCGACGGCGAGCTCAACGCTGCGTACAACTGCGTGGACCGCCACGTGGAGTCCGGCCACGGCGACCAGGTCGCCCTGCTCGCCGAGTACGAGGACGGCTCCGATGCCGCCTTCACGTACGCCCAGGTGAAGGACGAGATCAGCCGGATGGCGAACGTCCTCGAGGGCTTCGGCGTCACCACCGGCGACCGGGTCGCGATCTACCTGCCGATGATCCCCGAGGCCGTCTTCGCGATGCTCGCCTGCGCCCGCATCGGCGCCCCGCACTCCGTGGTCTTCGGCGGCTTCAGCGCCGACGCGCTGCGCTCCCGCATCGAGGACGCCGAGGCGAAGGTCGTCATCACGGCCGACGGTCAGTTCCGCCGGGGCAAGGCCCTGCCGCTCAAGGACGCCGTGGACGCCGCGCTCTCCGGCGGCGCCGAGTCCGTGACGAACGTGCTCGTGGTGCGGCGCACCGGGGGCGACGTCGCATGGACCGAGGGGCGCGACGTCTGGTGGCACGAGGCGCGCGAGAGCGCCTCCTCCGACCACGAGCCGGTCTGGGTGGAGGCCGAGCACCCGCTGTTCATCCTCTACACCTCGGGCACCACGGGGAAGCCCAAGGGGATCGTCCACACCACCGGCGGCTACCTCACGCAGGCGAGCTACACCCACCGCGACGTCTTCGACCTCAAGCCCGACACCGACGTGTACTGGTGCACGGCGGACGTCGGCTGGGTCACCGGCCACACCTACATCGTGTACGGCCCCATGGCGAACCGCGCCACCCAGGTGATCTACGAGGGCACCCCGGACACTCCCCACCAGGGCCGCTGGTGGGAGATCGTCCAGAAGTACGGGGTCAGCATCTTCTACTCCTCGCCGACCGCCATCCGCACCGCCATGAAGTGGGGCGACGACATCCCGGCGAAGTTCGACCTCTCCTCCCTGCGCCTTCTGGGCAGCGTCGGAGAGTCCATCAACCCCGAGGCCTGGCTGTGGTACCGCCGCGTGATCGGCGGGGACCGCTGCCCGATCGTCGACACCTGGTGGCAGACCGAGACCGGCGCGATCATGATCTCCCCGCTGCCCGGCATCACCGACGCCAAGCCCGGCTCCGCGCAGGTGCCGCTGCCCGGCATCAGCGCCGAGGTGGTGGGCGACGACGGCGAGCCCATCGAGAACGAGAAGACGGGGTACCTCGTGCTCACCGAGCCGTGGCCCTCGATGCTCCGCACCATCTGGGGCGACCCGGAGCGCTTCAAGGAGACCTACTGGTCGCGCTTCCCCGGGAAGTACTTCGCGGGCGACGGCGCGAAGCGCGACGAGGACGGCGACATCTGGCTGCTGGGCCGTGTGGACGACGTCATGAACGTCTCCGGCCACCGCCTGTCGACCACCGAGATCGAGTCCGCGCTGGTCTCCCACGACTGGGTGGCGGAGGCCGCAGTGGTCGGCGCGGACGACGAGACCACCGGTCAGGCCGTGGTCGCCTTCGTGATCCTGCGCGAAGGGACCCAGGGCGATGTGGAGGCCGCCGGCGGCGAGGAGGAGGCGGCGAAGATCCTGCGCGCCCACGTCGGCACGGAGATCGGCCCGATCGCCAAGCCCAAGAAGGTGCTGCTGGTGACCGAGCTGCCCAAGACCCGCTCCGGCAAGATCATGCGCCGCCTCCTGCGCGACGTCGCCGAGCACCGCACGATCGGCGACACCCAGACCCTCGCCGACTCCTCGGTCATGGACCTCATCCAGAAGGGCCTCGAGGACAAGAAGTGAGCGTCCGTCCCTGACGGCGCCGGCCCCGTGGGCCGGCGCCGACGGGAGTCCCGCTCACGGCGCGGCGCCCCTCACCCCGGTGGTGAGGGGCGCCGCGGCGCGTCCGGCCGACGAGCCTCGTCGGGTCGGTCCCGAGCGGAGCCTCAGCGCCGCGAAACGCTCACGTCGCCGATGTCCGTGCGGGCGCTCAGCGGCGCCCCCTCGCCCCGGATGCCGGCGTCGACGTCGGTCGAGCCCTCCTCGGCGCGGGCGTCCACGCTCCAGGTCTCGCAGCAGGGGAGGGAGACGGACACGTCGCCCGTGGTCGTGCGGGCCGTGACCTCGTGGGCTCCGTCGTCGTCGAGCGCGAGGTCGATGTCGCCGACATCGGTGCGCGCCGCGACGGAGCCGTGCGCGGAGACGCCGTCGGCGTCGATGTCGCCCGTGATGGCGCGCAGGTCGAGACCGGCCAGGGCGCCCTGGGCCGAGAGGTCCCCGACGTCGACCTTCACGGCGAGCGAGAGATCGGGTGCGGCGCTCGGCGGCACGAGCACGAGCAGGTCGCGGTGCTCGTCGTCGAACCAGCTCGAGGTCGCCTCGAGGCGCGGCCGCTGCACGTCCACGCGCAGCGTCCCGTCGTGCGTGCTGCGCACCCAGCGCGCCTTCACGGGAGCGGGATCCGCGGGCACGGTGTCCGTGCCCTGCTCGACGAGCGCGAGCGTGACCTGGTCGACCTCGTCGCTCACGCGCACGGTTACGTCGGAGACCGAGGACGTGACCTCGAGGGACGAGGGCGAACCGGCGGCGAGCACGGCGGGCACCTCGGGGAAGCGCGACTGCTCGACGCCCGCGGCGATGCTGCGCGCGGCGAGGCCCCCGGCGGTGAGCACGAGGCAGACGACGGCGAGGATCACGAGCACGCGCCGCATCGTGCGGTCGCGACCGGTCCCCTCGGGCAGCGGGCGGGGCGGGAGCTGGGTGGTGGGCATCAGCGGTCCTCCGATTCCAGGTGGCGCAGCACGGCCATGACCCGACGGTTCTCACCGTCGACAGGGGGCAGGCCGAGCTTGGCGAACAGGGACGAGATGTGCTTCTCGACGCTCCCTGCCGAGACGTGCAGCCGCTCGGCGATGGCCGCGTTGGAGCGTCCCTCGGCCATCAGCTGCAGCACCTCGCTCTCGCGCGGGGAGAGATCCTCCCGGATCGAGCGGCGCCGGGAGCGCACGAGGATCTGCTGGACCACCTCGGGGTCCAGGGCGGTCCCGCCGTCGCCGACGGCGCGCACCACGCGCAGGAACTCCTCGACGTCGGCCACCCGATCCTTGAGCACGTAGCCGAGCGCCCCGCCCGAGTCGGCGATGAGCTCGGAGGCATAGCGCTCCTCGACGTACTGGGAGAGCACGAGCAGGGCGACGTCCGGGTTCTGGGCGCGGATCAGCACGGCGGCGCGGATGCCCTCGTCGGTGAAGGTCGGAGGCATGCGCACGTCCACGATCGCGAGGTCCACCTCGTGGCGGGAGACCGCGTCCAGCAGCCCGGTCGCGTCCTCGACGGAGGCGACGATCTCGTGGCCGGCGGCCGCGAGGAGGCGCTCGAGGCCCGCCCGCAGGAGCACCGAGTCCTCGGCGATGACGATCCGCAGGCTCTCGCGCGCGGGGCGGGGGGATCGGGTCGTGCTCATCGGTGGGTCTCCTTCGCGGAGTCGTCGGGGACGGAGGCGGGAGCGTGGGCGCCGGCGGGCTCGCGCGCCGGTCCCGAAGCAGCGAGCGTCGGGATCGCGGCGTCGAGGACCGTGGGACCGCCCGCGGGGGAGGAGACCACGAGGTGCCCGCCCGTCGCGCGGACGCGGTCGGTGAGCCCCGCGAGGCCCGTCGAGACGCCGTCGCGGTGCACGCGTGCGCCGCCGCGGCCGTCGTCCTCGATGCGCACCCGCAGGGTCGCGGTCGCGGGCGGTCCAGGGTGCAGACGGGAGGACCCCGCCGCGTCCGGACGCTCGGCCGGCCCCGCGGTCGTCACGTCCACGCGGACGTGCGAGGCGCCCGCATGCTTGGCGACGTTGGTGAGGGCCTCGGAGACCACGAAGTAGGCGACGGCCTCCTGCTCGCGGCCCAGGCGCTCGGGCACGGTGACCGTGAGGCGCACGGGAACGGGGGAGCGCGCCGCGAGTGCGGAGAGCGCGGGGTCCAGGCCGCGGTCGGTGAGGACCGCCGGGTGGATGCCGCGGGCGAGCTGACGCAGGTCCGTGATGACGGCCTTCGCCTCGCCGTGCGCCTCGTCGACGAGCTCGGCGGCGCCCGCGGGATCCTTCTCGATGCGCGAGCGCGCGAGGCCCAGGGTCATGGCCAGCGCGACCAGGCGCGGCTGGACGCCGTCGTGCAGGTCCCGCTCGATGCGCAGGCGCTCCTGCTCGGCGGCGTCGACCGCGCCCTGGCGGCGCACGGAGAGCTCCTGGACCTCCTGGCGCAGGCCGTCGTCGCTGCTGGGCAGCATCACCCGGGCGAGACCCCGCTCGGCGAGGACCCCGGCGGCGAGCGAGCCGATCGCGATCGCGAGGCACAGCACGGCGCCCAGGGCGAGCACGAGCGCGCCGGGACGCCAGGAGCCCAGCTGGGCATCGGGCGCGAGGATCGCGAGCTCGGCCCCGGTCCACGCGCCCCACACTCCGACGTAGAACACGAGGCTCGGGAAGAAGCCCACGATCATCGTGAGGTGGTGGTGCAGCACCGAGCGCCAGAACTGCCAGGAGATGAGGTCGAGGCCCAGGTTCTGCAGCGCGGCGCCGAAGCCGGCTCCCTGAGCGACCCGTCGCGAGGGGACGACGGCGTCCAGGCCGTGCACCGCGCGGGCCCGTCGGCGCTCGAACGCGGCCGCCGCGCGCATCACCAGCACCCACGGCACCAGCAGCACGAGGCCCGTGAGGACCGCGGGCAGGGAGGCGATCCCGGTGACCAGGACGGTCAGGCTGATCCACAGCCAGGTGATCGACAGCAGTCCCGAGACCAGCACGCTCGCCATCCCCACCAGGAAGCGGGGACGAGGTGCGTCGGGGCGCGGTGCGTCGGGCCGCGGTGCCGGCGCGGGACCGGCGGGCGTCGTGGTGGAGGTCATGGGATCACCGTAGGCGGGCGCGGTGCGGCGCACACCGGGGCCCACCGCCCTGCCTCGCGGGGGATAACCCCCGCTCGTGCGGCCGATCGGTCGCCGCCCGGCGGGCGCGCGGCGCTGTGAGACCTGTCCCGCCCGGGGGAGCCGCGCACCCCGCAGGGCTCCGGTGCGGTTCAATGAGTCCATGAGCGATGACCTCATCAGCGAAGGAGCGGACGACATGCAGGATGCCGGCAGCATCGACCCGAACTCGGACAGCGCCGAGGGAGCGGGCGCGACGGACCAGGTGATCGAGCAGGGCGACGCGGTGAGCGCGTCCATCGCCGCCGACCAGGGACCCAGCCGCGGCACTCTCCGAGACGTCGCCGACAGCCTGGGCATCTCCAGCGCCGTCGCACTGCGGGCGCTGCGCGACCAGACCGACATCCGGCCCCGCCTGCGCGAGCGCGTCCACGAGGCCGCCGAGCGCCTGAACTTCCCGCTCGAGGAGCTCGCCGACGAGACCTCGCACCGCGGTGTGGTCGCCGTCCTCGTCAACACGATGCGCAACACCTGGATCTCCGATCTGGTGCGCGCGATCCGCATCGAGCTCACCGCCACCGGCCGCTCGGCGATCGTCGTCCCGACCCGTCGCCGGGTCCCGGAGTACCCGATCGCCGCGGACACCGACGCGATCCGCTCCCTCGTGGACCTCGGCGTCGACGGCTTCCTCATGGTCTCCGACCTCCACGACGTCGACAGCGTCATCGAGGCCACGGCGGACCGTCCCTTCGTGGGCATCGGCTGCTCGCGCTCCTTCGTCGGCCGCTTCGACACGGTCCGCATCGACGACGAGGTGGGCCAGGGCCTGCTCGTCGACCACCTCGTGAGCCTCGGCCACACCGAGATCGCGCACGTGGGCGGCGTCGGCTCGACCGTCGCCCGCGAGCGCGCCGACGCCTTCCAGCTCGCCATGGAGCGCCACGGACTCGCCGACCACGCCCGCATCGAGCCCGGCGACTTCACCGAGCAGGTGGGGCAGACCGCGGGATCGATGCTGCTGCGCGGCAGCCAGGTGCCCACGGCCGTGACCTGCGCGAACGACGTCACCGCGCTCGGCGTGCTCGCCGCCGCCCGCGACGCCGGCTACGAGGTGCCCACGCAGCTGGCCGTCGCCGGCTACGGCAACACCTCGCTCTCCTCCTCGGGCGTGACGCAGGTGACCAGCGTCGACCCGAACTCGGACCGCCTGGGTGCGCTCGCCGCCCAGTTGCTCGTCGACCGCGTCTCCGGCCATGAGCAGGAGGCGCGGGACGTGGCCGTCGCGCCGTCGCTCGTCGCCCGCCAGAGCACCGCGGCCGGGCCGCGCGCCGAGTCCAAGCGCCGCACGCGCGTCCACGTCGACTGACCGACGCGGGCGAGCCCGCCCGCGGGGCCCCTCGGGTCCCTCGGGCGCTCCGCCCCACGGGCATCTGACCCGTCACGTCCCTCCGCCCGCTCGCGCACGGACCGCGTGTCCGGGCATCCCTCCTGCGATAGGCTCCGACCATGATCAACACCACGAACGACCCGACGACCCCGCCCACCCAGCGGTCGATCGGCGAACTCGTCGCCTCGATCCGTGACGAGGTGCTCGGTGTCGTGCACTCCGAGATCGACATCGCCAAGAAGGAGATCACGGGGATCGCCGTCAAGGCGGGCGTGGTCGCGGCGTGCGCGGCCGTGCTGCTGTTCCTCCTGCTCTCCGCCTGGGTGATGCTGCTGTTCGCCGCCGCCTGGGGCCTGCAGGCCGCCGGTCTGCCGGCCTGGGCGTCCTTCCTCATCGTGGCGGGCGTGTTCATCGTCCTCGCCGTGATCGCCGGCCTCGTGGCCTTCCTCGTGGTGCGAAAGATCCGCGCCCCGGAGACCACCATCGAGACCGCCAAGGGCGCCGTCGACGCCGTGCAGGGCAAGCGCCGCGCGAACGCCGTCTCCTACGACGACACCTTCGACGAGCTCTACGGCAAGCAGGTCAGCGCCCGCGTCTCCGACTGACCCGCGTCCCGGACAGGCCCCGCGGCCACGTACCCTGGACCCGTGAGCCTGAACCTGTACGACACAGCAACGCGCGAGACCGCGCCCTTCCGCCCCGTGCGAGAGGGCGCGGTCTCGCTGTACGCGTGCGGTCCCACCACGCAGGGTGCGCCGCACATCGGGCACCTGCGCACCTTCCTCGCCGTGGACGTGCTGGTCCGCTGGCTCGAGCGCAGCGGCCTCGACGTCACCTATGTGCGCAACGTGACCGACATCGACGACAAGATCCTCGCGAAGTCGACGCAGAACGACGTGCCCTGGTGGGCCTGGTCCTACCGCTTCGAGCGCGAGTTCCACGAGATCCTCGACGACCTGGGCTGCCGCGTCCCGGACTACGAGCCGCGCGCGACGGGCCACGTCACCGAGATGATCGCCTTCATGGAGCGGCTGATCGAGCGCGGCCACGCCTACGCCGACGGCCGCGGCAGCGTCTACTTCGACGTGCGCTCGCTGCCCGACTACGGCTCCCTGACCCACCAGGAGCTCGACGACATGCAGGACGCGGGCGAGACGCCCGAGCCCGGCAAGCGCGATCCGCGGGACTTCGCCCTGTGGAAGGCCGCGAAGCCCGAGGAGCCCGAGACCGCGGCCTGGGACACGCCCTTCGGGCGCGGCCGCCCCGGCTGGCATCTCGAGTGCTCGACGATGGCCCGCCGCTACCTGGGGGAGACCTTCGACATCCACGCGGGCGGCCTGGACCTGCGCTTCCCGCACCACGAGAACGAGCAGGCCCAGTCCCACGGCGCCGGCTACGGCTTCGCGCGCACCTGGGTGCACGTGGGAGTGCTCACCGTGGATGGCATGAAGATGGGCAAGAGCCTGGACAACTTCGTCTCCACCGAGGACGCGCTCGCCGCGCATCCCGCCCCCGCCGTGCGCCTCGCGCTGCTGGGCGCGCACTACCGCGCCACCAGCGAGTACAACGCCGCCTCGATGCGCGAGGCCGAGGTGGTCTGGGAGCGCTTCGGTGCGAGCACGCAGCGCGCCCAGGAGCTGCTGGGGGAGGAGACCGTGCTCGCGCAGGACCTGCGCGCCGTCGAGCTCCCCGCCGCGTTCGTGGCCGCCATGGACGACGACCTCGGCGTGCCCGAGGCGATGGCCGTCGTGCACCGCACGCAGGCTGCGCTGAACGCGGCCCTCGCCGAGCGCGGAGCCGCGCCGGAGACGGTCGCGGCGCTGCTCGCGGAGCTCCGCGCGATGCTCGACGTGCTGGGCCTGGACCCCGTGTCCTGGACCGATGCGGCGGGCGAGGGCGGCAGCGAGCACGAGGCGCTCGACGCCCTCGTGCGAGGCCAGCTCGCCGCGCGCGCCGAGGCGCGGGCGGCGAAGGACTGGGCGCGGGCTGACGCGATCCGCGACGCACTCGATCATGCAGGCATCCGGGTGGAGGACGGCGCCGACGGCGCCCGATGGACCCTCGCACCCGCGACCAGGAAGGACTCCTGATGGCAGGGAACAGCTCCCGTCGCGGCGCCACGCGCCGCACGAAGAAGGGTGCGACCGCCGGTTCAGGCGGCGTGCGCCGCCGTGGCCTCGAGGGGAAGGGGCCGACTCCCAAGGCGAGCGACCGCCCCGGCCACAAGGCCTACCAGGGCGGCTCCGGCGGCTCCGGCCAGGGCGGCAAGGGCGGCGCCGGGAAGGGCGGCCACGGCGGCAGGCAGCGCCGGGGCGACGCCCCCGCGCCCGGCGAGAACCAGGTCGCCGGCCGCAACGCCGTGCTCGAAGCCCTCCAGGAGGGCATCCCGGCGACCTCGCTCACAGTGCTCGCGCGCATCGAGGGCGACGAGCGGGTGCGCGAGATCCTGCGCCTGACCACCGCGCGCGGCCTGCCGATCGCCGAGGCCACCCGCACCGACCTCGACCGCATCACCGACCACGCCGTCCACCAGGGCGTCTCGCTGACCATCCCGCCGTACGAGTACGCGGACGTCGACGAGCTGCTGGAGATCGCCCACGACGCCTTCGAGCCGCCGCTGCTCGTCGCGCTGGACGGCATCACCGATCCCCGCAACCTCGGGGCGATCCTCCGCAGCGCGGGCGCCTTCGGCGTCCACGGCGTGATCCTTCCCGAGCGCCGCAGCGTGTCGATGACCGCGAGCGTCTGGAAGGTCGCGGCCGGCGCCGCGGGCCGTGTGCGCGTCGCCCAGGTCACGAACCTCAACCGCACCCTGGCCGACCTCAAGTCCCGCGGCGTGTTCGCCCTCGGGCTCGATGCCGAGGGGGACGTCTCCACGCGGGACCTCGCCAGCCAGGAGCGCTCGCTGGGCACCGAGCCCGTCGTGCTCGTGGTCGGCGCCGAGGGCAAGGGCCTCTCGCGGCTGGCCCGGGAGACCTGCGACCAGGTCGTCTCGATCCCGATGGGGGAGCGCACGGAGTCGCTGAACGCCTCGGTCGCCGCGGCGATCGCGCTCTACGAGATCGCCGGGGTCCGCGAGGGCACGGGCATCGCCTGACGCCGGGGTCAGCCCTCGAAGATCGGGAGGGCTGACGTCTCGGTCGTGACCAGGGACTTCTCGTCGGGCCGATGGGGGAGGATGTTCTCCACGTAGTCCTGGACGGCCTCCCTCATCGGCACGTCCCGGCCCTCCTTCTCGCTGAGGAACCACTTGTGCTCGAGCACTTCGTGGAAGAACTCCGGGGGCTGCAGCTTCGAGCGCATCGTGCGGGGGATCGCCCGCACGATCGGCTCGTAGTGCTCCTGCTGCCACTCGTGGGCCACGAACTCCTCGTCCTCGGCCTGCTGGTCGGTGATCGCCCCGTACTGGTCGAGATCGTTGAGGAGACGGCGCGCCTGGTTCTCCTGGGCGTCGATCCCCGTCAGCCGCATGAGGCGGCGCGCATGGTGGCCCGCGTCCACGACCTTGGGCTGGATCGACACCGTGGTGCCGTCCAGGTCCGTGGTGAGCTCGAGCTCGCCCACGTCGAAGCCGAGCTCGTTGAGGCGCTCGATGCGCGCGGAGACTCGCCAGCGCTCGTCGGCCGAGAAGCTCTCGCGCTCGGTGAGCGCGGACCAGAGCTCCTCGTAGCGGGCCACCAGCTGGTCGCCGACCTCCACCGGATCGGACTCCTCGTCGATGAGCTCCCCGGCCTGCAGGTCCATGAGCTCGCCGATGATGTTCGTGCGCGCGATGTCGAGGTCGTAGGCCCGCTGGCCGTCGGTGAGGCTCTCGTGGAGGGTGCCGGTCTCGACGTCCACGAGGTAGGCGGCGAAGGCGCCCGCGTCGCGGCGGAACAGCGTGTTGGACAGCGAGACGTCGCCCCAGAAGAAGCCCTCCAGGTGCAGGCGCACCAGCAGCACCGCGAGGGCGTCGAGCAGGCGCCGGGCCGTCTCCTCGCTCGAGACCTGCGAGAAGACCGCCCGGTAGGGGAGCGAGAACTGCAGGTGGCGGGTGATGAGGACGGCGTCGAGCGGCTCGCCGCCGGGCGTGGCGCGGCCGCTGACCACGGCGAAGGGTTCGACTGCGGGGATGCCGATCTTGCGCAGGATCCGCAGCATGTCGTACTCGCGCTGGGCGAGCTCCCGGTTGATCTCCTTGAGCGCGAGCACACGGCCCGAGACGCGCACGAAGCGCACCACGTGCCGGGAGATGCCGCGCGGCAGAGTGGCAAGCATCGACTCGGGCCACTCCTCGAGCGGCTCCTCCCACGGCAGGTCCAGCAGTGCCGGGTCGGGGCGCGAGGCCGTGATCTCGAGGGAAGCCATGGGCACCATTCTGCCCTCCCGCGCGTGCACGGTGAAGCGAGATGTGCGCAGGAGGTGTGCAGACGCATGGGGCGTTCGTGCAGTGCACGGGCGGCAGACGGACGAAACGGACGGGCGGGAGGCCCGGGGCCGTCCCGGCCCATGGCCACGGCCGCGCGGACGGCAGCGGGCGCCCGGCCGATGGCCGAGCGCCCGCTGGATGCGGCCCCGCGCAGCGGGGCGGGTCGCGTCAGTCGCCCAGACGGGCGCCCGTTTTGACGTCGAACAGGTGCACGTGGCCCTCCTTGGGCTGGAAGTGCACGGTCTCGCCCTTCATCGGGGGCTTGCGGCCGTCGACGCGGGCGATGATCGGCTTGGAGTTCTCGTCCGAGCCGGCCAGTCGGCCGTAGACGTACGCGTCCGCGCCGAGCTCCTCGACCACGTCGACCTCGACGGCCAGGCCGTTCTCGGCGATCGTGAGGTCCTCGGGGCGCACGCCCACGGTCACCGAGGTCTCGTCGGTGTCCGAGAGGGTCGCGCGGTCGACGGGGACCGTCACGGCGCCGAAGGAGACGCCCTGGTCGGTGAGCTTCTGCTCGACCAGGTTCATGGCGGGGGAGCCGATGAAGCCCGCGACGAAGACGTTGTCGGGGTGGTCGTACATGCGACGCGGCGCGTCGATCTGCTGGAGCACGCCGCCGTTGAGCACCGCGACGCGGTCGCCCATCGTCATGGCCTCGGTCTGGTCGTGGGTCACGTAGACGGTGGTGACGCCCAGGCGGCGCTGCAGCGACGCGATCTGGGTACGGGTGGACACGCGCAGCTTCGCGTCGAGGTTCGACAGCGGCTCGTCCATGAGGAACACCTGGGGCGAGCGCACGATCGCGCGGCCCATGGCCACACGCTGGCGCTGGCCGCCGGAGAGCGCCTTCGGCTTGCGGTCGAGGTACTGCTCGAGGTCGAGGATCTTCGCGGCCTCCTCGACGCGCTTGCGGATCTCCGCCTTCGGGGTGCCGGCGATCTTCAGGGCGAAGCCCATGTTGTCGGCGACCGTCATGTGCGGGTACAGCGCGTAGTTCTGGAACACCATCGCGATGTCGCGATCCTTCGGCGGCACGTCGGTGACGTCGCGGTCGCCGATGAGGATGCGGCCGGCGTCGATCTCCTCGAGACCGGCGAGCATGCGCAGGGAGGTCGACTTCCCGCAGCCCGAGGGGCCCACCAGGACGAGGAACTCACCGTCCTCGATGGCGATGTCGAGGCCATCCACCGCAGGGCGCTCCTGGCCCGGGTAGACGCGGCTCGCGTGGTCGAACGTGACTGTAGCCATGGTGATTCCCTCCACCGGCAGGTACGTGCCGGACGATCCGTTGTGAAGTGTTGAGAGCACCGGTGCCGCTGTGCACCGCCCCCGAGGGCTGTGTGCAACGTCGCACCGGCGATCGGAAGTGTATCCCAGATCTCAGGGCCGGGAGGACACCGTGCACGCCGTCGCGTCGCGGGACCCCTCCGGCCAGGCCGCGCGGCCCCGATGGCCGCGGCACGACGGCGTCGACGGGGATACTGGGGGGCGTGGATCTCACCGAGTACGTACAGCGCCTCCTGGACCGCCGCTCCCGCCCCGAGGAGCCCCTCCGCATCGTGCAGGCGGGCCATCCGGCTCTGCGCGGCCCCGTGCGCGACGCGCGCGACCGCCTCGACCCCGCGCTGCTGCGCGCGCTCGTGGACGCCATGGTGGTGACCATGCGCGACGCCCCGGGCGTCGGCCTCGCCGCGACGCAGATCGGCGTGCCGCTGCGGCTGTTCGTGGCCGAGGACCGCTACGCCGCGGCCGACCAGGACCCCGAGGACGACCTGCTCGAGCGTCGGCCCTTCCCGCTGCGCGCCGTGCTCGACCCCGCCTACGAGATCCTCGGCGAGCAGAGGGTCTACGCCTGGGAGGGCTGCCTCTCCTACGACGGACTGAGCTCGATCGTGCCGCGAGGACGCCGCATCCGCTTCACCGGCGCCCTCCTGCAGCCGGACGGGGCGCTCGTGGACGTGGACGAGGAGCACCAGGGCTGGTCCGCGCGCATCCTCCAGCACGAGACCGACCACCTCGCCGGCACGCTCTGCCACGACCTGGCCGTGCCGCGCTCCATCATCGACACCCGCTACGCGCCGCGCTGGGCCGACGTCACCGAGGCCGTCGACGGCCTCGGCCTCACCGGGCCCATCGAGCGACTCGCTCCCGGGACCGTGGTGCTCGACTGATCCGTCGACCCCTCGACCCGTCGACCCGTCGACCCGTCGACCCGTCGACCCGTCGGCCCCGCCGGGCCGCACTCCCGCATCCCCGCGTCGCCCTGTCCATCCGGCGCCCGGGTGATCCCGCTATGGTGTGCCTCGGCGCCGGGGACTCCCGGCGCGCAGGACAGCAGAAGGGGAGCTGAACGTGGCGAACGCGAACGGTGGGTCCAAGGCATCGAAGAGCGGCAAGGGCGGCGAGGACGCACAGGGCCCTCAGGCGCCCGACGAGCGCGTGCTCGGCATCGTCGACCATGCGCTGCGGATCCAGAGGCCCGTGGCCGACAAGTACGTGGACTCGCTGCGGCGCAAGCACCCCGAGATGTCCGAGGAGGACCTCGTCGGGCACGTCGAGAAGCAGTTCCGCCGACTTCTGACCGTCTCCGGCGCCGGCGTCGGCGGCGCCGCGGCCCTGCCCGGTGTGGGCACGGTGGCGGCGATCGCCCTGACCTCGGGCGAGGGCGCCGCCTTCGCCGAGGCATGCGCCTTCCTCATCCTCTCCGAGGCGCGCGTGCGCGGCGTGGACATGGGTGATCAGGCCAGCCGCAAGACCGTGGTGCTCGGCGTGCTGGGAGGGGAGAAGGGCGAGGAGCTCGTCGCCAAGGCCCTGGGGCGCCAGGGGCTGCAGTGGGGCGCGGTCCTCAACGGTGTGGCCCCCGATTTCGTGATCTCGACCGTCAACAACCAGATCAAGCGCTGGATCCGCCGCAAGATCGCCGCGCGCATGGGCAGCGTCTGGGCCGGTCGTCTGATCCCGTTCGGCATCGGCGCGGTGATCGGGGGCGTCGGCAACCGCCTCGTCGCCGGCGGGGTCATCAAGGCCGCGCGGGAGATCTTCTCCCACGCCGACGAGCTCGGCGCGGGGACGGACGGGACGTCCGCGCCGAACCCCAAGCGCGTCGACGCCTCGCTCGACGGCGACGCGAAGAGCGCCTGACCCCTCCGTCGGCGGCCCGCGACCCGAGGGGCTCGACGCACGCGCGTGCGTGCAACGGCGCGCACCGAGAAGGCCATGAGGACATGAGAGCGGCGCACCGGATCCCAGCGGATCCGGTGCGCCGCGCTCTTGTCCTCGGCTCTTCGGCCGGTCGGCCATAGACCGGCGAGCCGGCTCCCGTGCGGGGGGCCGGACGCCGGGCCGCGGTCAGACCTCGACCGTGAACTCGTTCTCGTGCTCGGTGCCCTTGGCGCGCTCGTAGGAGCGGCGGATCTCCGCCTCGGCGTCGCTGCGGCCCTCCCAGTGGGCGCCCTCGACGCTCTTGCCGGGCTCGAGGTCCTTGTAGACCTCGAAGAAGTGCTGGATCTCCAGGCGGTGGAACTCGGAGACGTCCGTGAGCTCCTGGCGGCGCACCTGGCGCTGGTCGCCCACCGGCACGGCGATGATCTTGTCGTCGCCGCCGGACTCGTCGCGCATGCGGAACATGCCCAGCGCGCGGCAGCGGATCAGGCAGCCAGGGAACGTCGGCTCCTCGAGGAGGACCAGGCAGTCCAGCGGATCGCCGTCCTCGCCCAGCGTGCCCTCGATGAACCCGTAGTCGTCCGGGTAGCGGGTGGCGGTGAACAGCATCCGGTCCAGCCGGATGCGCCCGTTGTGGTGGTCCACCTCGTACTTGTTGCGATTCCCTCGGGGGATCTCGATCGTGACGTCGAACTCCACGTCTGCGGCTCCGTTGCGGTGCTCATCGCCCTGTGGGCGCGGTCAATGGTCCTCACACTCTATGCGGAGAGTGGTCCCGACACTCTATATCCTGGGATCCATGCGGACCGAGAAGCTCTGGCGCGCGATCGCCATCACGCTGTGCGCCGCAGTGCCTGTCAGCTTCTACGTGGTGGGCGACCTCACGGACGCGTTCCCGGGAGTGCTCACCCTCTCCACCGAGCAGCAGGGCGAGGACGCGGGACCTCGCGCGCAGGGCGAGGACTACGACAGGGAGCAGGCCGACCCGATCGTCCCCACCCCCGCGACCGCCTCGACACGCACCGCCGACGAGGACCTGGCGGGTCGCCTGGCCTCACACGCGAAGGATCCGGTGATCGACGGGGGACTGGCCTACTCCGTGGTCGACGCCGAGTCCGGCGACGTGATCGCCGAGCGCGACGCCGACACCGCGCGCGTCCCCGCCTCCACCCTCAAGCTCCTCACCGCCTCGGCCCTGCTGCGCAGCGTCGACGGCGACCAGCGCCTCACCACGCATGCCGTGCTCGACGGCAGGACCCTGACCCTCGTCGGCGAGGGCGACATGACGCTGACCCGGGAGCGCGTGGACGCCCTCGCGAAGGATGCGGCGAAGCTCGCGAAGGAGAACGGCCAGGACCAGGTCGCCCTGCGCCTGGACACCAGCGCCCTGCCCGGCGGGGAGAACCCGGCCTGGGGCGACAACGGGCGCGCGGGCGGCTGGGTCACTCCCACCGCGGCCCTCGCGGTCGACGAGGGCTGGCTCGACGGCGAGCAGTACGGCAAGAAGTCCGCGGACCCCGCGGGCGATGCCGCGAAGCTCTTCGCGAAGGACCTCGAGAAGCACGGGGTGAAGGTCTCCGGCGGCGCCGACGCGCACGTCGAGGGGGCGAAGGCACCCGAGGTCGGCGGCGACGTCGTCGAGGTCGCCACGCGCTCCGCGCCGCTCACCGACATCGTCCAGCACGCGCTGCAGACCTCCGACAACACGATCGCCGAGCTCATGGCCCACCTCACGGCCAAGGCGCAGGGCCTCGAGCCGACGCCGGAGAACGCCGCGAAGGCCGTGGACACCGAGGTGCGCTCCCTCGCCGACGAGCTCGGCGTGCCGCAGAAGGACCTCGAGGAGCTCGTGATCCGCGACGGCAGCGGCCTCTCGACGGGCGACCGCGTGCCGCCGCGGCTGCTCAGCGCGATCCTCGGCGAGGTCGCCTCGGGCGGCGCGCCGCAGCTCGAGCCGCTGCTGTACGACGTGCCGATCGCGGGCCTCACCGGCACCCTCGAGGAGCGCTTCGGCGCGAAGGGCGTCGCCGGCGCCCGGGGCACCGTGCGCGGCAAGACCGGATACCTCGCGGGCACGTCGGCGCTCGCCGGCGTGACCGTGCTGCCCGACGGCCGCACCGTCGTCTTCGACATCGTCGTCCACGGCTTCGACGGGGCCGACGCCGACAAGGCCAAGGCCGCCGTGGACGACGTCGCCTACGAACTCGCCCGTCGGACCTAGGAGCAGGCCCCCATGGCAGGACCTCCGCGCGTGGTCGCACGCGCTCGCAGCGCGGTGCGCGCCGCCCTCCTCGCGCGCCTGGCGGACCTCGCCGACGCGACCGGCGGGGCCGCGCTCTCGCCGCGCGTCCTCGTCGGACTCAGCGGCGGAGCCGACTCCCTCGCCCTGCTGGCCACCACCTGCTGGGTCGGCGCGAGGCTGGGTCTGGAGACGGAGGCGGTGATCGTCGACCACGGCCTGCAGGAAGGATCCGCGTCCGTCGCCGAGCGCGCCCGCGCCCAGGCCGAGCGCCTCGGGGCATCGGCCGTCCACGTGCTCGCCGTCCAGGTCGATCCCGAGGCGCCGGGCGGGATCGAGAACGCCGCGCGCGACGCCCGCCACGAGGCGCTCGAGACGCTGCTCGAGGAGCGCGGGGGCCTCGCGCTGCTGCTCGGCCACACCCTCGACGACCAGGCGGAGCAGGTGCTCATGGCGCTCGCCCGCGGTGCCGGGCCGCGCGCGCTGGCGGGCATCCCGGCCGCCCGCGGCCCCCTGCTGCGGCCCTTCCTGGGCGACGGCCGCGACGAGACGACTGCCGTCTCCCGGGCCGACACCGAGGAGATCTGCCGCCTGCACGACCTCGAGTGGTGGGAGGACCCGATGAACGCGGACACCTCCCTGCTGCGCGCCCGCGTGCGCCACCGGGTGCTGCCCGTGCTGCAGGAGGAGCTCGGCGAGCAGATCTCCCAGAACCTCGCTCGCAGCGCGGCGCTGGTCAGACCCGACTCCGACATGCTCGACGCCGACGCGGCCGCGCTGCGCGAATCCCTCGAGCGCGAGCTCGGGGACCTCGAGGAGGAGGGTGATGTGCTCGCCCTGGACGTGCACGCGCTCGCGGCGGCGCCGGGGCCCCTGCGCACCCGTGTGCTGCGCGATGCGTCACGCCTCGCCGAGCAGCGCGGCGGCGCCCCGTCGGACAAATCCCTGCTGCGCCGCCACGTGCTCGCGGCCGATGCGCTGGTGGTCTCATGGCACGGTCAGGCAGCCTCGCCCCTTCCGGGTAGGATCGAGGTCGCTCGTCGTGACGGACTGCTGGTGTGGCGACGCTCCCGCGACGGGAGCACTCGCGCGTGAACAGCACTCCGGCGCCGAACCCGCGCGACGCCGAGCCGAAGCCGACCCACGGAGGAGACCGCGTGTCCGTCAACCCTCATGAGGACGTCGAACGCGTCCTGCTCGACGAGGAGACCATCCACGAGCGCCTGCGCGAGATGGGGGCCCGGATCGCCGAGGACTATGCGGACGAACCCCCGCTGCTGGTGGGAGTCCTCAAGGGCGCCGCGATCGTCATGTCCGATCTGGCCCGCACGATCGACCTCGACGTCGACATGGACTGGATGGCCGTGTCCTCCTACGGCTCGGGGACGAAGTCCTCGGGAGTGGTGAGGATCCTCAAGGACCTGGGCACGGACATCTCCGACCGCCGGGTGCTGATCGTCGAGGACATCATCGACTCCGGACTCACCCTGAAGTGGCTGCTGGCCAACCTCCGCTCGCGCGGCCCCAAGAGCGTGGACGTCGCCGCGCTGCTGCGCAAGCCCGAGGCCGCGCGCGTCGAGATCGACGTGAAGTACGTCGGCTTCGACATTCCCAACGAATTCGTGATCGGTTACGGACTGGACTACGACGAGTCCTACCGGAACCTTCCCTACGTGGGCGTCCTGAAGCGCTCCGTGTACGAGGACTGAGATGGCAAGCACCACCAAGAAGAAGCGGCCCGGCGCGTCCATCGCGATCTGGGTCGCCGTCGCCCTGCTCCTGGGCATCCTCGCGTTCACCTTCCTGGGACGCGACAGCTACCAGCAGGTCGATACCGAGCAGGGCCTGCAGCTGCTGCAGGACGGCAAGGTCGAGCAGGCGAAGATCATCGACGGCAACCAGCAGAGGGTCGACCTCGTGCTGAGCCAGGACTTCGACGACAAGGGCAAGAAGGTCTACTTCTCCTACGTCACCGCGCGCGGTGACGCCGTCGTGGACGCCGTCGACAAGGCCGACCCGAAGAAGGGGTACACCGACGAGATCGCCACCAGCCCGTGGTGGTCGACGCTGCTCGTCTCCTTCCTGCCCCTGCTGCTGTTCATCGGCGTGTTCTGGTTCCTCATCATGAACAGCCAGGGCGGCGGCCGCGCCATGCAGTTCGGCAAGTCCAAGGCCAAGCTGTTCAACAAGGAGGCCCCGCAGGTCACCTTCACCGACGTGGCGGGGGCCGACGAGGCCGTCGAGGAGCTCGACGAGATCAAGCAGTTCCTCGTCGACCCGGAGAAGTACCACGCCGTCGGCGCGAAGATCCCCAAGGGCGTCCTGCTCTACGGCCCTCCCGGCACCGGCAAGACCCTGCTCGCCAAGGCCGTCGCCGGCGAGGCGAACGTGCCCTTCTACTCGATCTCCGGCTCGGACTTCGTGGAGATGTTCGTGGGCGTCGGCGCGAGCCGCGTGCGCGACCTGTTCTCGACGGCGAAGGAGAACGCCCCGGCGATCATCTTCATCGACGAGATCGACGCCGTCGGCCGCCACCGCGGCGCCGGCATGGGCGGCGGGCACGACGAGCGCGAGCAGACCCTGAACCAGATGCTCGTGGAGATGGACGGGTTCGACGAGAACCAGAACGTCATCCTCATCGCCGCCACCAACCGCGTGGACATCCTCGACCCCGCGCTGCTGCGCCCGGGCCGCTTCGACCGCCAGGTCGCCGTGGGCCTGCCGGACCTCAAGGGGCGTCTGCACATCCTGAACGTCCACGCGCAGGGCAAGCCGCTCGCGGAGGACGTCGACCTCGAGATCGTCGCGCGGCGCACGATCGGCATGTCCGGTGCGGACCTCGCGAACGTGCTCAACGAGGCCGCGCTGCTCACGGCGCGCTCGAACAACCAGATCATCGACTCGCGGGCCCTGGACGAGGCGATCGACCGCGTCTCCATGGGACCGCAGCGCTACTCCAAGGTGATGAGCGACCGCGACCGCCAGATGACCGCCTACCACGAGGGCGGGCACGCGCTCGTGGCGGCCGCGCTGAACTATTCGGCGCCGGTCAACAAGGTGACGATCCTGCCGCGCGGCCAGGCCGGCGGCTACACGATGGTCGTGCCCACCCAGGACCGCAACTACCAGTCGCGCAACGAGCTCCTGGACCGCCTGTCCTACGCGCTCGGCGGCTACGCGGTCGAGGAGGGCATCTTCCACGACGTCACCACCGGCCCGAGCTCGGACCTGCAGAACGCCACCAAGATCGCACGCACCATGGTCACCCAGCTGGGCATGAGCGCGAAGGTCGGCCAGGTGTTCTACGGCAGCGGCCAGGACGAGGTCTTCGTCGGCATGCAGCAGGGCGGCGACGTCCAGGTCTCCGACGAGACCGCGCAGCTCATCGACGAGGAGGTGCGCCGTCTGGTCGACGAGGCGCTCTCCGAGGCCTGGGCCGTGATCTCCGAGAACCGGCCCGTGCTCGACCGCCTGGTCCTCGAGCTCCTGGAGAAGGAGACGCTCAACGAGCACCAGCTCGCAGCGGTCTTCGAGGGCGTCACCAAGCGCCCGCAGCGCGACGTCTGGCAGTCCTCCGCGCAGCGCCCCGTCTTCACGGCGCCGCTCGTGGGCGGCAATCCCGGCGATGCGAGCAGCGAGCACGGTGATGCGGGCGACCCGCTCACCCCCGGGCCGCCCGAGCTGCCTTCCCCGGGCGGCGACGGACCCCAGATCCCCGGCTACCCCGGAGGCACCGATCGCGGAGCCGGCGGCGCCGGACCGGAGGGGCTCCAGGGCACCGACGGTCCCGCGACCGAGGATCGCTGAGATGGGCGCGGACCTGGCTCCCGAGGAGCCCGCCGCGGCGGACGCCCCGGTCGACCCGTCGACCGGGGCTCCCGGCGTCGACGCCCCGCGCATCGAGGCGGCCGTGCGCGAGATCCTCGCCGCGATCGGGGAGGACCCCGACCGCGACGGGCTCGTGCAGACCCCCTCGCGCGTGGCCCGCATGTACGGCGAGGTCTTCGAGGGCATGCGCATGGACGCCCACGAGCCCCTCTCGGTGACCTTCGGGGACATCGAGCACCAGGAGCTCGTGCTGGTGCGCGACATCCGCTTCCACTCCATGTGCGAGCACCACCTGCTGCCCTTCTTCGGCACGGCCCACGTGGGTTACATCCCCGGCGCGCGCGGCGTCACCGGCCTGTCGAAGATCGCCCGGCTCGTGCACGTCTACGCCCGTCGGCCCCAGGTCCAGGAGCGGATCACCACCCAGATCGCCGACGCCCTCATGGAGGAGCTGCGCGCGGCCGGCGCGATCGTGGTCCTCGAGGCCTCGCACATGTGCATGTCGATGCGCGGCGTGCGGGCCGAGGGCGCGCAGACCGTCACCTCGGCCGTGCGCGGCATCCTTCGCAAGGGCACCACGCGCTCCGAGGCCATGTCCCTCATCATGCGGGGCTGACGCCATGAGGACGCGCCCCGACGGACTGCCCGCGGACCTCGCGCGGGACCGCACCCTGGTGATGGGCATCCTCAACGTCACCCCGGACTCCTTCTCCGACGGCGGCGCGCACATGCGCCCCGAGCAGGCCCTCGACCATGCCGAGCGGATGCTCGCCGAGGGGGCCGCGATCATCGACGTCGGGGGCGAATCGACCCGGCCCGGCGCCGAGCGCGTCGAGGAGGCCGAGGAGCTGCGCCGGGTGGTCCCCGTCGTCCGCGAGCTCAGCGCGCGCGGCGCGGTCGTGAGCGTGGACACCATGCGCTCGGCCGTCGCGGAGGCGTCCCTCGAGGCGGGCGCACTCATCATCAACGACGTCTCGGCGGGCCTCGCCGACCAGGGCATGCCCGGGCTGCTGGCGCGCGCCCGGACCCGGCTCGGCGCCCCGCCCGTCGTGATCGCGATGCACTGGCGCGGCCACAGCGACGTCATGAACGACCTCGACGAGTACGCCGACGTCCCGCGCGACGTCGAGCGGGAGCTCGGCGCGCGGCTGGCGGCGCTGCGGGAGGCAGGGGTCGAGGACTCCCAGCTCGTCGCCGACCCCGGCCTGGGCTTCGCGAAGAACGGCGCGCAGAACTGGGAGATCCTGGGGGACTGGGACGCCCTGCTCGCCCACGACCTGCCCGTGCTCATCGGCGCGTCCCGCAAGCGCTTCCTGAGCACGCTGCCCGGGGATCGCGACGTCGCGACCGCGGCCGTCAGCGCCCTGTGCGCGCGCGAGGGCGCCTGGGCGGTGCGGGTGCACGACGTCGCGGCGTCCGTGGCCGCCGTCGAGGTCGGGGCCCGCTGGGCCGCCAGCGAGCGCGCGGCGCACCGCACGATGAGCGCGGACCGGTCGCCTGGGGCCGCCGGAGCCGCCCCTGCCGGAGGCGCCCGATGAGCGCCCTCGTCGTCCCGCCGGACCTCGCGCGGGCCCTGCACCCGGGCCCGCCCGACGCGATCGAGCTGATCGGCCTGCGCGCCCGCGGCCATCACGGGGTGCTCGAGCACGAGCGCCGCGACGGGCAGGACTTCCTCGTCGACCTGCGGATGGACGTCGACACCGCGCCCGCCGGGCGGGCCGACGCCCTGGGCCGCACGGTGAACTACGCGGAGGTCGCGGACTCGGCCGTCGCCGAGATCGAGGGCGGCCCCCACCAGCTCATCGAGACGCTCGCCGCGCGCATCGCCGGGCGGATCCTCGCCGAGCAGATCCTCGTGCGCCGCATCGAGGTCACCCTCCACAAGCCGTCGGCGCCGATCCCGCACCCCTTCTCCGACGTGCGCGTGCGCATCGAGCGCAGCGCTGCCGCGACCCCGGCCGTGCTCGCGCTGGGCAGCAACCTGGGCGCGCGCGAGCAGCATCTCTCCCGCGCGCTCGCCCTGCTGCGCGCCGCCGACGGCATCGAGATCGACTGGACCGCCCCCGTCGTCGAGACCGACCCGGTGGGAGACGTCGCGCAGGACGCCTTCCTCAACACGGTCGTGGGCATCCGCAGCGAGCGCGGGCCGTGGCGGCTCCTCGACCTCGCCCACGCCCTCGAGGAGGACGCCCGGCGCGTGCGCGAGGTCCGCTGGGGGCCCCGCACGCTCGACGTCGACCTCATCGCCTACGGCGACCTCGTCCAGGACGACGAGGAGCTGACGCTGCCGCATCCCCGCGCCCACGAGCGCGCCTTCGTGCTGGCGCCCTGGCACGCCGCCCGCCCCGCGTCGGAGCTGCCCGGGCACGGCCCCATCGGCCCGCTCCTCGCGCGCGCCGAGGATCGCGACGGCGTGCGCCCCGGCCCCGCGCTCGGAGGGTTCGGCGCCTGATGCGCCCGCTCTCGGTGCCGACGCTCGTCGTCCTCGGTCTGCTCGCAGCCGTGTTCGGCGCGGTGCTCGCGAACTTCGTGACCGGGCGCGGCGCCGTGCTCCCGGTGACCGGCTGGGTCACCGGGCTGCTGCTGCTCGCCCTGGGCGCCGTGCTGCTCGTGTGCGGGCTCCCGCTGCGCCGCTACACGAAGGAGAGCGAGGAGAGGCGGGAGAACCCGAGCACGGCCCCGCGCCGCCACCCGATCGACATGCTCACCGCCTTCCGCACGATCGTGTTCGCCCGCGCGTGCGCCTACACGGGGTCGATCGTCGGCGGCATCCAGCTCGGCCAGCTCGCCTTCTTCGTGTCCTCGGGGACGGGGACCCTCGTCGGCGCCCTGCTTCCCACGGGCTTCGGCGCCCTGTGCGGCATCGCCCTCGCGGTGCTCGGCGTGATCGTCGAGCGCTGGGGGACCCTCCCTCCGGACGACGGCGAGGGCGGGGCCCGCTCGACCGCGGCCTGAGCCCCGCGCCCGCCGCTGCGACGCAGGTCAGGGGGTGTCACGGACGATCGTCGGGTGCCTCCGTGCCCGGCGGCCTGCGAGGATGGTCCCATGGACGATTCGACGCGACCCCAGCGGCTGGGCGGACGGGGCCTCACCCCGGTCTCGCCGCGGCTCGTGCCCGCCCGCTACATCGCCGCGGTCCCGTGGTGGGTGATCTCCCTGGCGATCGCGATCGCCTGCCTCGTGCTGGGCCTGCGCCTGGGCTGGTGGTGGCTCGAGGTGCTCGCGATCGTGCCGATCCTCTGGTGCCTGCCCGGGGTCCTGCTCACGCCGCGCCGCGTGCGGGCGATCGGCTACCGGGCGGGGGAGGAGGAGCTGACCCTCGCGAGCGGACTGATGTTCCGCTCGGTCACCTCCACCCCCTACGGCCGCGTGCAGTCCGTGGAGATCCACGAGGGCCCCGTCGAGCGCCGATACGGGATCGCCCGACTGTCCTACTCGACCGCATCCGACGACGCCGACGGCACCATCCCCGGGCTCCCGCGCGAGGACGCCGAGGAGCTCAAGGAGCTGCTCACCCGGCGCGGCATCGAGAGGATGCAGTCGCTGTGAGCGCCGAGGACGCAGCAGACGGCCCGGCCGGGCAGGACGGTTCCCGTCGCACCCATCCGCTCACGCCCCTGCTGACCGGCTGGAAGATCTTCGCCGGCGTGATCGCCGTGATCGCGGCCCAGAACCTGGCCCAGCTCGTCGACGAGTTCACCGTGCGCCGTGCGCTGCTGGGACTGGGCGCGCTCGCGATCGCCCTCGTCATCGCGGTCGGCGTCAGCGCCCTGACCTGGTGGCGGACCACCTACGAGATCTCGTCCGACGGGGTCACGCGACGCTCGGGCCTGCTCACCCGCACCGGCCGCACCGCTCCGCGCGAGCGCATCGAGTCCGTCTCGGTCGAGCGTCCGGCGGTGCCGCGCCTGCTGGGCCTGGCGAAGGTGCGCGTCGAGTTCGCGGGCGGCTCCGAGTCCCATCTCGACATCGCGTACGTCACGGCGGCCGATGCCGACACCATCCGCACCGAGATCCTCGACGTGACCGTCGGGCGGCAGGACCGGACGGCGGGGGAGGCCGGCGCAGCCGCCGAACGCCCGACCGCCGAAGGCCCGGCCGCCGAGGGCCCGGCCGCCGACGGTGCGGCCGGCGTTCCCCCGCAGGGCCCCGTGTCCCCGGCGGAGGAGGCGCCCGGGGCTCCCGCCCGCGATCGCGGCCTGCGCGAGAACCTGCGCGAGGTCGCCTACGACGGCGTCACCGACGGCGATCTCATCGCGCAGATCCCCACCACGCGTCTCCTGCACGCGATGCTGCGCGACGTCGGCTGGCTGATCGGGCTGGTCATCGGCGTGGTCTGGATCATCGTCGCGGCCGTCATCGCCTGGCGCACCGACGGCGCGGGCGCAGGGCTGATCGCGGCCGCGCTGCCCGCGATCGTCGCGGTCCCGCAGGCGGTGCTGCATCGCCTCGAGGGCGGATGGGGCTTCGTCTCCCGCGACACCGACCGCGGACTGCGCATGCGCCGCGGCCTGTTCTCCACACGCACGGACAACCTCGGTGCCGGACGCGTGCAGGACCTGCGGCTGCGCCGCCCGCTGCTGTGGCGCGGACCCGGATGGACCGAGGCGCGGGTGAGCGTCGCCGGCATCGGCGAGGACGACTCCTCGGCGGCGACCAGCGCCCTGCCCGTGGGCACCCGCGAGGAGCTGCTGCGCACCCTCGGCCACCTGCTGCCCACCCTGGGTACCGAGGACGACGCCGCGCTGCTGGACCGCCTGCTCACCGCCCGCGCGCGGGATCTCGGCGGCATCGGACCCCGCCATCGGCTCTTCGTCATCGGCCGGCGCACCCGCCGCGTCCTGCTGCTGCCCGGCGCGCTCGTGCTGCGCAGCGGCGTGATCACCGCGAAGGTGCAGATCGTCCCGCGCGAGCGCATCCAGGGCCTGAGCCTCGCGCAGGGCCCCGTCGGCCGCATGACCTCCACCGCGACCCTCGCGGTCGGGGTCGCGGCGGCCCGCGCCGAGATCGCCGGGGTCGACATCGCCGACCTCCTCGAGCTCGAGGACGCCCTGCGCCCGGACGCCGCGCAGGGCCGCCGCTACCGCGATCGCGACGACTGGCCCCGACCGCCGCTCGGACCCCACGCGCACGCGCCGTCGGCCCCCGCCCCGATGTCGGCTCCCGACCCGGCCTCAGCCCCGGTCCCCGCCGCGGCCGCCGCCACGGCTCCGGCGCCGACCCCGGACCCGGAGGAGGACGCATGAGCGCCCCTCGCCTGGGCGTCGGCATCATCGGCGCCGGCCGCGTCGGCGCCGCCCTCGGCGCCGCCCTGCGCGCCGAGGGGCACGCGATCACCGGTGCCTACGCCGTCTCCGACGCCTCCCGCGAGCGCGCCGCGCAGATGCTGCCGGACGTCCCCCTGCTCGAGATCGACCGGATCGTCGAGCGCAGCGAGCTCGTCCTGCTGGCCGTGCCCGACGACCAGCTCGCACCGCTGGCCGCGGGCATCGCCGCGACGGGCCTCGCCCCGGGCGGGCAGATCTTCGCCCACACCTCGGGCCTGCACGGCATCAGCTCCCTCGCCCCGCTCGAGCGCACCGGCGCGATCGCCCTCGCCCTGCACCCCGCGATGACGTTCACCGGCACCGCCGCAGACCTCCCGCGCCTGGTCGGATGTCCGATCGCCGTGACCGCCCGCGAGGCCTTCCTGCCGATCGCCCAGGCCCTCGTCGTCGAGATCGGCGCCGAACCGGTGACCCTCGCCGAGGGGGACCGCGCGCTCTACCACGCGGCCCTCTCCCACGGCGCGAACCACCTGGTGGTGCTCGTCGACCAGGCGCGCGAGCTGCTCGCCAGGATCGGCATCGACCAGCCGGGGGAGTACCTGCGCCCCCTCCTGACCGCCGCCCTCGAGGAGTCCCTGCGGCGCGGCGCGAGCGCCCTCACCGGACCCGTCTCCCGCGGCGACGCCGGCACGGTCGAGGCGCACCTCGATGCGCTCGCCGAGGCCGACGGGACGGCGGGCGCCCTGTCTCCGGCCGACAGCGCCCGCACCTACCGGGCGCTCGCCCGCGCGGCGCTCTCGCGCGCGGGGCTCGGCGCGGCCGAGGAGAGCGCGATCCGTGAGATCCTTCGGGAGCCCGACGCAGGGGAGTGACCTGCGGGCCGACGCGCGTCGGAACGGGCAGGACCAGGAGGAGCAGATGACCGAGCCGGCCACCCAGCTGGTGACGACGAAGGACGCGCTGCGCGCCGCCCGCGCGCAGTTCGAGGGCCCCGTCGCGGTGGTGATGACGATGGGCGCCCTGCACGAGGGGCACCTGAGCCTCGTCCACCGCGCCCGCGAGGTCGCCCGCCACGTGATCCTCACCGACTTCGTCAACCCTCTCCAGTTCGGCCCCGGCGAGGACCTCGAGACCTACCCGCGGGACATCGACGCGGACCTCGCGCTCGTCGACGGCCTCGTCGACCTCGTCTTCGCGCCGTCGGTCGAGGAGATGTACCCCGTGCTCCCGCCCGCCGTGAGCGTGAGCGCGGGCCGCCTGGGCACCGCCCTCGAGGGCTCCGCTCGGCCCGGGCACTTCGACGGCGTGGTCACCGTCATCACCAAGCTCCTGCAGCTCACCGCTCCCGAGATCGCCGTGTTCGGCCGCAAGGACGCCCAGCAGCTCGCCATCGTCCAGGCCCTCGTGCGCGACCTCGACCTCCCGGTCCGGATCGAGGCGGCGCCCATCGTCCGCGAGCCCGGCGGGCTCGCCCGCTCGAGCCGGAACGTGCGCCTGGGCGCCGAGGGCCGCACGCACGCCCTCGCCCTCTCACGAGCGGTGCGCGCCGCCGAGGCCGCCGCCCCGTCGGCCCCCGGGATCCGCGCGGCCCTCGCGGACGCCGTCGCCGCAGGATCACCCGGAGTGCGCTGGGACTACGCGCTCGCCCTCGACCCCGTGACCTTCGAGGAGATCGGCGACGACCACGAAGGCGAAGTGCTCGTGGTGATGGCCGCGCACGTGGACGGGGTGCGGCTCCTGGATGCGGCTGTGGTGGAGGCGACACCGTCCTGAAGACCACCCCGCCTGGGATACGCCGGGCCGGTGATGCGAGAATCACCCCTATGACTGCACAGCCCCCCAGCGATCAGCATCGCGCCCCGGACGCCCTGGACACCTCCGACCAGATCGCGGTCCGCAAGGCCAAGCGCGAGCGGCTGATCGAGCGGGGCGAGGAGGCCTACCCGGTCTCCGTGCCGGTCACCACCACGATCGCCGCGGTGCGCGAAGCCTACGGCCACCTCGAGGCCGGCCAGGAGACGCAGGACGTCGTCGGCGTCGCCGGGCGCGTGGTCTTCCAGCGCAACACCGGCAAGCTCTGCTTCGCGACCGTCCAGGACGGCGCGGGCGAGCGCCTGCAGATCATGCTGAGCCTGGCCGAGGTCGGCGAGGAGCGCCTCGGCGCCTTCAAGGCCGACGTCGACCTGGGCGACCACGTCTTCTTCCACGGTCGCGTGGGGGCCTCGCGCCGCGGCGAGCTGTCGATCTTCGCGGACTCCTGGGCGATGGCCGCCAAGGCCGTGCGCCCCCTGCCCGTGCTGCACGCGGACCTCTCCGAGGAGTCCCGCGTGCGCCACCGCTACGTGGACCTCATCGTGCGCGAGGAGGCCCGCGCCTCCGTGCGCCAGCGGGCCGAGGTCATGCGCTCCCTGCGCTCGTCGTTCCAGGACCGCGATTTCGTGGAGATCGAGACGCCGATGCTCCAGGTGATCCCCTCGGGCGCGGCGGCGAGGCCCTTCGTCACCCACATGAACGCCTTCGACATGGACCTGTTCCTGCGCATCGCCCCCGAGCTCTTCCTCAAGCGCGCGGCCGTGGGCGGGCTCGAGCGGGTCTTCGAGATCAACCGGAACTTCCGCAACGAAGGCGCTGATTCCACGCATTCGCCGGAATTCGCGATGCTCGAGGCGTATCAGGCCTACGGGGACTACAACACGATCGGCGAACTCACCCGCTCCCTCATCCAGGAGGCGGCGGAGGCCGCGACCGGTTCGCAGGTCGTCACTCTCGCGGACGGAGAGGAATACGACCTCTCGGGGAGCTGGGACCGGATCACCGTCTACGGATCCCTCTCGGAATCCCTGGGACAGGAGATCACGCCGGAGACGACTCCCGAGGAGCTGCGGAAGATCGCACGCTCGCTCGATCTGGATCTCGACCACCCGAAGTTCGGCCACGGGAAGCTCGTCGAGGAGCTCTTCGAGCACCGGGTCTCCGATCATCTCCACGCACCCACGTTCGTCCGCGATTTCCCGGTCGAGACCAGTCCGCTGGTGCGCGCGCACCGCGAGACGCCGGGCGTCGTGGAGAAATGGGACCTGTACGTGCGCGGATTCGAGCTCGCGACCGGATATTCCGAGCTCGTGGATCCCGTCGTCCAGCGCGAGCGCTTTGAGCAGCAGGCGCGCCTGGCCGCCGCCGGCGACGACGAGGCGATGCGCCTGGACGAGGACTTCCTCGAGGCCATGGAGTACGCGCTCCCGCCCACCGGCGGCATGGGCATGGGGATCGACCGCCTGCTCATGGCCATCACCGGCCTGGGCATCCGCGAGACCATCACCTTCCCGCTCGTGAAGCCCGAGGCCTGAGATGGACAGCGGATTCCTGTACGAGGCCGGCTCCCTCCTCCCCCCGATCGGCGTCGGACTGCTCTTCTGGTTCACGATGCGCGCGATCCTGAGGGCCGACCGCCGCGAGCGCGAGGCGGAACGGCAGGCGGAGCGCGAACTCCGTGCCCAGCAGGGGAACTCGGGAGACCATCCGGAAGCTCCCTGAACACGATTGTTATGAGATGGTCAATGCCTCGCGGGATTCATCGGCTGGCGAACGCCGCGGCGGGCATTTCGTGTTCTGATTGAATTCTCAGGTGCGGTGTGCAGATAATAGGGCGCGTCCAACACCTGTTAGGCGCTCCACACGCATCAAGGAGAACCACCCCATGGCACGGAAGACTTTCGTTGAACTCATCGACGACGTCGACGGGTCCAAGGCCGAGGAGACGGTGAGCTTCTCGCTCGACGGCGTCGCCTACGAGATCGATCTCTCGGACGAGAATGCGGAGAAGCTGCGCGAGGAGATCGGCGAGTGGGTCGGCCGCGCGCGCCGCGTGGCCGGGCGTCGCATCCGCGGCACGGGCAGCGGCTCCACCTCCACCTCCTCGAACGACTCCGCGAAGATCCGCGTCTGGGCCCGCGAGAACGGCCGCGAGGTCTCGGACCGCGGTCGTATCCCCGAGGAGCTCCGCCAGGCCTACTACGCCGCCAACTGACGGCGCGGCGCCGCGCCTCGGCGCCTGAACGGCACGCCGGCCTCGAGCCCCACGGCTCGACCCGCCGCCCCCGGGACGGCCGGATCGACGAGGGCCCCGGGACGCATCAGCGTCCCGGGGCCCTCGTGCATGCGCGGACGATCGCGTCGCCCCTCGACGTCACCAGCCGCGGATGCTCCAGGAGGCCGAGTGCTCGGCGCCGGGGGAGAGACGCACCAGGTCCTCGCCGCTGCGGAACGCATCGGGCGGGCAGGTCATCGGCTCCACCGCGAGCCCCTTGCGGTCGTTCTCCGGTTCCGGGCGGTCGCCGGTGTGCACCTGCACCCACGGGCAGGACCCGTCGGCGGAGATCTCGACCCCTGTCCCGCCGGGCGCGGTCGCCGTGACGCGCCAGCGGCCGTCGGCCCCGGGGGAGAGGTCGGTGAAGGCGTGGTCGAGGAAGCGGTCGCCGATCGGGCGCGCCCGCCGCAGATCGAGATCCGAGCCCGCCTCGACCGCACGGGTGCCGACGGGGAGCAGGCGGTCAGGGGTGACCTCGAGGACCGTCGACGCCGGGCACGAGAGCGTCCACTCGTCCAGCTCCTCGGGGCCCGCGAGCAGGTACGGGTGCGGGCAGACCCCGTAGGGGGCGTCGGACGATCCGAGGTTGCGGGCGGTGACCGTGGTGGTCAGCCCGCTCTCGGCGTCGACCCGGTGCTCGACCCTCATCTCGAGGGCGAAGGGGTATCCGGTGGTCGGGTACAGCAGTGTGCGCAGCGTGAGGGCGGAAAGGCCCTCCTCGGCGACCTCGTAGGCCTGGAAGCTCAGCAGCCCGTGCAGGGCGTTGTTCCGCTCGACCTCGGTGATCGGGACCTGCAGCTCCTGCCCGTCCCACGTGTACCGGCCGTCCCCGATGCGGTTCGGCCACGGGGCGACGACCGCGCCGCGGTAGAACAGCATCGGGCCCTCCGCGGGGCTGCGCAGCAGCAGGTCGCGCCCGCCCACGGTGAGCGATTCGAGGGTCGCGCCGACCTCGGACACCTCGGCCGCGTACTCGCCGGCGGCGATCCTGTGCAGCGCGCCGCGATCGCGCACGGAGCCGTCGGCCCCGGCGGTCGCGCTCGCTCCGGGCGTCGCGCCCGGCATCGTCTCCTCGGCCATGGCGATCAGCTGTCCTCGAGGCCCAGCAGGTGGGCGGTGCGGGCGAGGGACGCCGACGCCGCCGCCGGGTCCTCGGACAGGTGGGTGCCGAAGCTCGGGATGATCTCGCGGATCCGGGACTCCCAGGTGCCGAAGCGGTCGGGGAAGACCTTCTCGAGCATGCCCAGCATGATCGTGGTGGCCGTCGAGGCGCCGGGGGAGGCGCCCAGCATGCCGGCGATCGAGCCGTCGGCCGCGGTGATCAGCTGGGTGCCGAACTGCAGCACGCCCACCTTCTTGGGGTCGGGGGCGATGACCTGGACCCGCTGACCGGCGGTGATGAGCTCCCAGTCGTCCGCGCGGGCCGAGGGCATGTACTCGCGCAGCGCGTCGAAGCGCTTGGCGGGGGAGGCGACGAGCTCGCCCGCGAGGTACTTCATGAGGTCCAGGTTCGGCGGGGCGACGGCCATCATCTGCGCGATGTTCCCCGGCTTGATCGACTCGAACAGATCGAGGTTCGAGCCCGCCTTGAGGAACTTCGGCGACCAGCCGGCGTAGGGGCCGAACATGAGCGCCCGCTTCCCGTCGACGTAGCGGGTGTCCAGGTGCGGGACGCTCATGGGCGGGGCGCCGACGGCGGCCTTCCCGTACACCTTCGCCTCGTGGCGCTCGATGATCTCGGGGTCGGTGCAGCGCAGCCACTCGCCGGAGATCGGGAACCCGCCGAATCCGCGGATCTCGGGGATCCCGGAGTCCTGGAGGATCGGCAGCGCGTTGCCGCCGGCGCCCACGAACACGAAGGGCGCGCGGACCACGCGCACCTCGCCGGAGGTCGAGCGGGCCATCACGCCCCAGTCGCTGCCCATGCGCCGCAGGGAGGTGACCTCCCAGCCGGTGGAGACCGTGGTGCCGGCCGACTTCGCCACGCCCAGGAGCTCATGGGTCAGAC
The DNA here is from genome assembly GCF_023373525.1 of Brachybacterium kimchii. Classification (NCBI taxonomy): domain Bacteria; kingdom Bacillati; phylum Actinomycetota; class Actinomycetes; order Micrococcales; family Dermabacteraceae; genus Brachybacterium; species Brachybacterium kimchii. The sequence continues at coordinate 1,497,656 of NZ_CP097218.1, read as the reverse complement.
GTCCGAAATCGACGTCGGTGCCGTCGGGGGAGTGGGTCGCGGCGATCGTCTCGGTCTCGGGGCGCGCCTCGGTGACCAGCGGCGCCCACTCGCGCAGCTGCTCGTGGGAGGTCGTGAACTCCATCGAGTCGAACAGCGGGTTCTTTACGAGCGCATCGTGGCGGCGGCGCAGGTAGTCGACGTTCTCCATCCCGTGGACGAAGCTCATGTGCGGCACCGGGTTGATGAAGGCGCTGGGGTCCGTGATCTTCCCGGTCTCCACGAGGTGCGCCCAGAACTGGCGGCTCACCTGGAACTGCTCGTTGATCGAGATCGCCTTCGCGGGGCTCACCGAGCCGTCGATGTCCTGCGGGGTGTAGTTCAGCTCGCACAGGGCGCTGTGGCCGGTGCCGGCGTTGTTCCAGCCCTGGCTGGACTCGAGGGCGACGTCGTCGAGCTTCTCGAGCACCTCGATGCGCCAGCTCGGCTCGAGGTCGGTCAGCAGGGCCGCGAGGGTCGCGCTGGCGACCCCACCCCCGATCAGCACCGCATCCGCTCGGGTCACGTCCACCGTGAGCTCGCCCATGACACTCCCGTCCTCATCGCTGATGTGCTCCGAAGAGGCTACCCCGGTCCACCTGGGCGGGGTGCTCGTCCGACGGAGGGCGGGCTGTGGTCCGCGGCACGGCGCGGCATCATGCGGGGCGCGAGACGGTGCGCGAGGGCGGACCCGTCAGGACGCGAGGGCGCGCCCGCGCGCCGCCCCGGGCCCCGGCCGACTCTCTGATGAGGTGGGTGCATGTCCGACGACGTGCATCCCGAATCCCCGCCGTGCCCCGTCCCGCCCTCGCGACCGATGGAGCCGCTGCGGCCGACGCCCGAGCAGCTGGCATGGCAGCGCGAGGGGCTGGGCGTGTTCTTCCACGTGGGTGTGAACACCTTCGCCGGTCTGGAATGGAGCGACGGGACCCTCTCGCCCGGCATCTTCGACCCCTCCGACCTGGACGCCGACGAATGGGTGCGCACCGCGCACGACCTCGGTGCCGCCTACGTGGTGCTCACGGCCAAGCATCACGACGGCTTCTGCCTGTGGCCCACCGCGACCACGGACTACAGCGTCCGCTCGAGCCCGTGGCGGCAGGGTCGGGGCGACCTCGTCGCCGAGGTCGCCGCGGCCTGCGAGCGCTGGGGTCTCGGTCTCGGTCTGTACCTCTCGCCCTGGGACCGGCACGCTCCCGAGTACGCGGATCCCGCGCGCTACGACGCCTTCTACCTCGAGCAGCTGCGCGAGCTGTGCACGGGGTACGGGCCCCTCCACGAGCTCTGGTTCGACGGCGCGGGCTCCGCGGGCCGCGAGTACGACTGGGACGCCATCGGCGATCTCGTCGACGAGCTGCAGCCCGGGGCGATGGTGTTCAACATGGGGCGCGCGACCATCCGCTGGGTGGGGAACGAGGACGGGCTCGCGAGCGACCCCGTGGAGTACGTCACCAGCAGCGCCGACCTCAACAACTATGACGACGACATGATCGAGACAGCTGCCCCGCGCTACCTCCCGCCGGAGTGCGACGTGTCCCTGCGCGACGGCTGGTTCTGGCAGGAGCACGAGCAGCCGAAGTCCCTCCCGCACCTGCTCGCGATCCACGACCGCTCGATCGGCCTGGGAGCGAACCTGCTGCTGAACATCCCGCCCGACCGGCGCGGCCGCATCGATCCGGCCGACGCGTCCCGGGTCGCCGAGCTCGCCGCGGCCCTGCGCGCCCGGTTCGGGTCGCCGATCCCGGCACGCAGGGAGAGCGTCGGCACGGGGGCGGCACCATCGGACGACGCTCCTGAGCTCCACGACTCCTCCTCGTCCGTCTCCGCGGTCCTGCGGCTGCCCGGGCCGACGACCTTCGATCATGTCGAGCTGCGCGAGCACCTCGAGGACGGCCAGCGCATCCGCCGCCACCGGCTCCTCGACTCCCGGGGCCGGGAGCTCGCGGCCGGCGGCACCGTCGGCGTGCGCAGGATCCACCGGCTCCCCGCGTCCGTCACCGCTGACGAGATCGTCCTGGAGATCGAGGGGGAGGGCGGCTCGATCGATGCGGCCTGTGTGCACGACGCCCGCGGGACCGTCGTCCCGGACCTCACCGGGGCAGGCTCCGCCCCGACCACTGCGCCGGACCGACCTCTGCCGAGCTGATCGGCGGGATCTCCGGGTCGCGCGCCGTCACGCCCGCGGCGAACAGCCATCGATCGGCGGTGGGGTTCCGACTAGTCTCGATCCATCACCACCGCCCGATGGGGGAGAGACATGTTCGAACGCTTCACCGACCGCGCGCGTCGCGTCGTCGTCCTCGCACAGGACGAGGCCCGCCTGCTGAACCACAACTACATCGGCACCGAGCACATCCTCCTCGGCCTCATCCACGAGGCCGAGGGCGTGGGCGCGAAGGCCCTCGAGGCGCTCGGGGTCACCCTCGACGCCGCCCGGGACCAGGTGCGGGACATCATCGGCGAGGGGAACCAGGCCCCCACGGGTCACATCCCCTTCACGCCGCGCGCCAAGAAGGTCCTCGAGCTCTCGCTGCGCGAGGCGCTCCAGCTGGGCCACAACTACATCGGCACCGAGCACATCCTGCTCGGCCTGCTGCGCGAGGGCGAGGGCACCGCGGTCAAGGTGCTCTCCCGTCTGGGCGCCGAGCCCGCCGCAGTGCGCCAGGAGGTCATCGAGCGCCTGTCCGGCTACCAGGGCAAAGAGCCCGCGAACGCGGGCGGCCCCGCGGAGGGCCAGCCCGCCGGCTCGCTCGTGCTGGACCAGTTCGGCCGCAACCTCACCCAGGCTGCGCGCGACGGCAACCTCGACCCGGTCATCGGCCGCGAGCACGAGGCCGAGCGCGTCATGCAGGTCCTCAGCCGCCGCACCAAGAACAACCCGGTGCTGATCGGCGAGCCCGGCGTGGGCAAGAGCGCCGTCGTCGAGGGCCTCGCCCAGTCGATCGTGCGCGGCGACGTGCCGGAGACCCTCAAGGACAAGCAGCTGTACACGCTGGACCTGGGCTCGCTGGTCGCCGGCTCGCGCTACCGCGGTGACTTCGAGGAGCGCCTGAAGAAGGTGCTCAAGGAGATCCGCACGCGCGGCGACATCATCCTGTTCATCGACGAGATCCACACGCTCGTCGGCGCGGGGGCGGCCGAGGGCGCGATAGACGCCGCGAGCATCCTCAAGCCGATGCTCGCCCGCGGCGAGCTGCAGACCATCGGCGCGACCACGCTCGAGGAGTACCGCAAGCACATCGAGAAGGACGCCGCGCTCGAGCGCCGCTTCCAGCCGATCCAGGTCGACGAGCCCTCGATCGCCCACACGATCGAGATCCTCAAGGGGCTGCGCGACCGCTACGAGGTGCACCACAAGGTGACCATCACCGACGGCGCCCTCGTGGCCGCGGCGAACCTCTCGGACCGCTACGTCAACGACCGCTTCCTGCCGGACAAGGCGATCGACCTGATCGACGAGGCCGGCGCGCGCCTGCGCATCCGCCGCCTCACCGCGCCGCCCGAGCTCAAGGAGTACGACGAGAAGATCGAGGACGTCCGCAAGCGCAAGGAAGAGGCGATCGACGGCCAGGACTTCGAGAAGGCCGCCTCGCTGCGCGACGAGGAGCAGACCCTCAAGACCGAGCGCGACGAGCGCGAGGACGCATGGCGCAACGGCGAGACCGACGCGGTGACCACAGTCTCCGAGGAGGTCATCGCCGAGGTGCTCGCCGCCTCGACCGGCATCCCGATCGTCAAGCTCACCGAGGAGGAGTCCTCGCGCCTGCTCCACATGGAGGATGAGCTGCACAAGCGCGTCATCGGGCAGAACGAGGCCATCAAGGCGCTCTCGCAGGCGATCCGCCGCACCCGCGCCGGCCTCAAGGACCCCAAGCGTCCCGGCGGCTCGTTCATCTTCGCGGGCCCCACGGGCGTCGGCAAGACCGAGCTCGCCAAGGCCCTCGCGGAGTTCCTGTTCGGCGACGAGGAGTCCCTCATCCAACTGGACATGTCCGAGTTCGGCGAGAAGCACACGGCCTCGCGGCTGTTCGGCTCGCCCCCCGGGTACGTCGGCTACGACGAGGGCGGCCAGCTCACGGAGAAGGTGCGTCGCAAGCCCTTCAGCGTGGTGCTGTTCGACGAGGTGGAGAAGGCCCACGTGGACATCTTCAACTCGCTCCTGCAGATCCTCGAGGACGGCCGCCTGACCGACTCGCAGGGCCGCGTCGTGGACTTCAAGAACACCGTGATCATCATGACCACGAACCTGGGCACCCGCGACATCGCCAAGGGCGTCTCCATGGGCTTCACCGCCGGCGGGGACCTCTCCACCGACTACGAGCGCATGAAGTCGAAGGTCCACGAGGAGCTCAAGCAGCACTTCAAGCCCGAGTTCCTCAACCGCGTCGACGACGTGGTGGTCTTCCCGCAGCTCTCCCAGGAGGAGATCGTGCAGATCGTCGACCTCATGGTCGCCAAGCTCGGCACGCGCCTCGCGGAGAAGGACATGGACATCGAGCTCACCGAGGGCGCCAAGGAGCTGCTCGCGGAGAAGGGCTACGACCCCGTGCTCGGCGCGCGTCCGCTGCGCCGCACGATCCAGCGGGACATCGAGGACGCGCTCAGCGAGCGGATCCTGTTCGGCCAGGTCTCGGCGGGCGACCACATCGTCGTCGACTCCGAGGGCGAGGGCCTGCTGGGCGAGCTCGTGTTCCGTCGCCGCACCGACGGCGGATCGCTCGAGGCCCTCTCGGACGACGTCTCCGTCAGCGCGATGACGGAGGCCCGCACCGAGGACGCCGCCCACCCGGACGTGCCGGAGGGCGAGGACTCCTCCGGGGCCGACGGAGGGACCGGCGCGGACGACGGATCCGGCGCTGCATCCTCCGAGGACACCGATGTGAGCTCCTCGCGCTGACCTCCGGGTCGGCAGAGGAGTGAGCGCCCGGCGCCCTGAGGGCGCCGGGCGCTCTCGCCACAGGTACGGCGCAGTCGGACGGAGAGGCGGAGCGCGATCGTGGGAGTGGGCACGTTCCAGGCGTGGATGACCGGTCTGCAGGACTGGATCGTCGCCGCGGGCGACACCTGGTGGGTGCACCTGGTGGTGTTCGCGCTGTGCGCGATCGACGCCTTCTTCCCCACGGTCCCCAGCGAATCGGTCATCGTCGCCCTGTCCTCCCTGTGGGCGTCGTCCTCGGTGCCCCCGATCTGGCTGACGGTGCTCGCGGCCTGGGGCGGCGCCTTCCTGGGCGACAACATCGCCTACCTGATCGGACGCACCGTGGGCTGGGAGCGCTTCGGCTTCCTCCATCGCGGACGCGGACTGAAGGCGGTCCAGGCGGCGGAGCGCGGCCTGGACCGGCGCGCCCTGCTCTTCCTGATGACCGCCCGCTACATCCCCTTCGGCCGCACCGCCGTGAACCTCACGGCCGGTGCGGTCCGCTATCCCTGGCGCCAGTTCTGGCACCGCTCGCTCGCCGCGACCTTCGTATGGGCCGTGTACTCGTGCGGCATCGGCGCCGTGGCCGGCAGCTGGTTCGAGGACAACCATCTGCTCGCCATCACGGTCGCCGTGGTCATTGCGGTCGTCGTGGCCCTCGTCGTCGAGCGCCTGGTCTCCCTCATGAACCACCTCCTGGACGGCCGCCACGAGCGCGCCGCCCAGCGGGCCGAGGAGGAGGCGGCGCTGCGGGAGCGCGGGAACTCCGACGAGGAGCCGCCGGCCGCGAGCGCGCCGGGAAGCGCCGAGGACGATGCGGGGAGCGGGGACGACGGGCCGGTCCCGACCGCCGGGGTCGCCGGCGGAGACGTCCCTCCCGTGACGCCGCGCGAGACGGGTGACGGCGAGAAGGTCGAGGCGAGTAGCGTCGGGGAGCACCAACCGTCGGACGAGGACCGATCGGCCGAGAACCCGGGGGCCGAGAGCGACGCCGACACGGACCCCCGAAGGACGGCATCCCCCGCATGAGCATCGAGCTGCGCCCCGCGCTCCCGGCCGACGTCCGGGCCATCGACCGCCTGGTGCAGCCCCTCGCCGCCCGCCAGATCCTGCTCGGCAAGGAGCTCGTGGTCTACTACGAGGCCATCCAGGAGTTCCTCGTCGCGGTCGACGAGGACGGCACCGTGATCGGCTGCGGCGCGCTCCACGTGATGTGGGAGGACCTCGGCGAGGTGCGCACCCTGGCCGTGAGCGAGGAAGCCCGCGGCACGGGGCTGGGCCATCGGATGCTCGAGGCGCTCCTGCAGCGCGCCCGGGACCTGGGGCTCGAGCGCGTGTTCTGCCTGACCTTCGAGGTCGACTTCTTCGCCCGTCACGGCTTCCGCGCCATGAGCCCGGATCCGCTGCCGCCCGAGGTCTACGCCGAGCTGCTGCGCTCGAGCGACGAGGGCGTGGCGGAGTTCCTGGACCTCGCGAGGGTCAAGCCCAACACCCTGGGCAACACACGGATGATCCTGCGCCTGGCCGACGCACAGGTCTGACCCGCGGCTCCCACGTCAGGGCAGGCGAACGGTTCGGTCTTCGACCACAGCGAGGCCGTCGGCGACGAGGGAGTCCAGGCAGCGCGGCACCCTGTCGTCGGCCTCGTCGGTGCGCAGCTGCGCGATCCGCTCCCTGCTCGCGGGCCCCTCGCGCAGCAGCGCCATGATCCTGCCGCGCATCTGACGGTCGGTGCCCTCGAAGGCCTGGGTGCGGGCACGTGTCCCGGAGTCCGCCGGACGTCCCTTGGCCAGCCATGCGCAGTGCGGGGCCAGCGGGCAGACCTCGCAGTGCGGGGAGCGGGACGTGCACACGAGCGCGCCGAGCTCCATCACCGCCTGGTTCCAGCGCACCGACCGCTCGGTCTCGGCGGGAAGGACCTCGGTGGCCAGCGCCCGCTGGGATGCGGTGAAAGTGCTGCCGGGGAAGGCCTCCCCGCGCACGCAGCGCACGAGCACCCGTCGGATGTTGGTGTCCGCGACCACCGCGCGCTCATGGTGGGCGAAGGCGGTGACGGCGGCCGCGGTGTACTCGCCGATCCCCGGCAGGGCCCGCAGAGCCTCGAGCCCGACGGGCACCTCTCCGCCGTGCTCCTCGACGATGGCGCGGGCGCAGGCCTGCAGGCGCAGCGCACGGCGCGGGTAGCCCAGGCGGTCCCATGCGCGCAGCACGTCGGCCGTCGGCGCCTCGGCGAGATCCTGCGGTCGGGGCCAGCGCCGCATCCACTCCTGCCAGCGGGGGAGGACCCGCACCACGGGGGTCTGCTGGAGCATGATCTCCGAGACCAGGATGCCCCAGGCGCTCGCATCGCTCGCCCGCCACGGCAGCTCGCGTCCTGCGCGGGCGAACCAGTCGATCACCGCGTCGATCCCGCTGCCGTCGAGCAGCCCGACGGGGTCGGGAGCGGTCACGGGGGATTCGGCGGGCACCCGGGCACGGTACCGCACGGGCGGGACGGTCGGGCCTGCGGGAATCTCCGTGCCCGGGCATGAGAAAGACGGGGCGGGACCGTACGGTCCCGCCCCGTCCCTGCGCCGTTCTCACGGCGTCACGCGGAGTCTCCGGCAGGGCCGGAGGGGTTCCTTCACTGCTGCGGGGTCTGGCCCGGCGTGCTCGAGTCCTTGTTCTGGAGGGCGTCGCGGATCTCGGTGAGCAGCGCGATGTCCTCCGGGGTGGCCTCCGGGGCGTCGGGGTCCTCGCCGCGACGGATCATGGCCATGCGACGGGCCTTGGCCATCGGCAGCACGAACACGAAGTACACCACCGCGGCGGTGATGAGGAACGTGATGACGGCGGAGATGACCTCGCCGACGTTGATGAACGTGTTCTCGTTGCTGGAGATGAGCTGGTAGCCCAGGCCGATGCTGTCCGCACCGCCGGCCGCAGCCACGATCGGGTTGATGATGTACGTGACGAAGGCGGTGACCAGAGCGGTGAAGGCACCGCCGATCACGACACCGACGGCGAGGTCGATGACGTTGCCCTGCATGACGAAGTCCTTGAAGCCCTTCACGGTGCTTTCCTCACTGCTCGGAGACGCGGGGGATCGGGTGACACAGTGGATGCTGGGGAAGCACCCGCTGGGGAGATTAGAACATGATCGCGATCTCGAGCCAGCCTTCACGCACGGCGTGAGCGACTTCTCCCGTGTGCGACGGATCCACGGCGACGAGGATCTCCACAGCATCCGTGCTGGACACGGCGCCCATCGGGCCCGTCGCCGTCGCGTCGGCCGGGACCTCGACGACCATCGCATCGATCCTGCGCGTGTCACCGGGCATCTCGGTCGAGACGACGAGGCTGAGCTCGTCGCCCGAGGCGAGGTGCGGCAGCAGCGCGGGGGGCACGGGCACGACCACCACGGCCCGTCCCGCGAGCGGCGGGGACTGCGCCTCCTCGCGCAGCCTCTGCGGGGCGAGAACCTCCCCGGCGCCCACGCCGCGCGAGAGGCGCAGGCCCTCCAGCCGTGAGGGATCCGAGGTCGAGTCCTCGGGGACGAGTGCATCGGCGACCTCGGCCTCGCGCAGGTCCCCGGACTGGATCACGCTGCCCGCGGGGAGGTCGTGCGCGGCCACGAGCACGCCGCGCGCATCGGCCGACGCGGGCAGCAGCCCGGGCAGGACCGCCACGGCGAGCAACGCGGTGAGCAGGATGCTCAGCAGGCGCCGTCGCCGACGGACGGCTCGATGCCAGCGGGGGAGGGAGTCGTGCAGTCGTCGCAGCATGCCCCGACGCTAGGGCGAGCTGGTGGGCGCCGGGCGTCGCCCGTCGTCACTGTGGACGACGGGGTGATGTGGAGGAACCGACGGCGGAGCGCTCAGTCCGCGGCGGAGGCGGCCGCAGGGGCCTTGGACGAGCCGCTCGACGCGCTCGAGGTCTCCTTCGACGAGGAGGCGCTGCTCGAGGAGTCGGAGGAGCTCGAGGAATCGGACGAGCTCGTGGAGTCCGAGGAGTCCGACGACGCCGAGGAGGCGGTGCGCGAGGACGCGGAGTCCGTCGAGTAGAAGCCCGAGCCCTTGAACACGACGCCCACGCTGTCGAAGACCTTGCGCAGAGCGGACTGCCCGCACTCGGGGCAGAGCTTCAGCGAGTCCTCGCTGAAGCTCTGGTACTTCTCGAAACGATGGCCGCAGTTCTTGCAGGCGTACGCGTACGTGGGCACTAGGGTCCTCCACATCCAGGGTGATCGGCGCCTCCCGAGGCGCCCGCACGAGCTTACCGCCGCGCGGGGTCCACCAGCAGGACTGCCCGGGGTGATGCTCGACGCGCCCCTCGCCGTCAGTGGCGCCCGGAAGGCGCACCGCCCGGGCAATGATCCCGGCCCATCAGGACCCGAGCCGCTCCACACCGTCGGTGGTGAGCACGGCGTGCGCCGGGCGGTCGTGGGCCTCGCGCGGCAGGGCGTCCGGGGCCAGGACCTCCCAGGGATGGACGACGGCGACGACCACGGCCGTGCGCGCGTGGTCGAGCGCTCTGTCGTAGTAGCCGCCGCCGTGCCCCAGCCGCGTGCCGGAGCGGTCCACGGCGAGGGCCGGGGCGAGCACGAGATCCGTCCGGGCCAGGGCGTCGGCGCCCTCGCGCGGGCCCGACGGCTCCCTGCCGAAGCCTCGCGCGGGAGGCGGCGAGAGCGGGGAGGTCCCGTCCCATGCGGCCCAGTCGATCCCCTCGCCCGCATGCACCGGCAGCAGGATGCGGTGGCCGCGATCGGCGAGCATGCGCAGCAGCATCCGCACGTCGGGCTCGGTGGGCGTCGGGTCGAAGGCCGCGATCCGCAGCCGGCCCGTCGCGCGGGGCAGGAGGGCGAGCACCTCGTCGGCCCGGCCCGCGAGTCGCGCGTCCTCGTCGGGTGAGCGATGGGCGGTCGCGGCGCGCTCGGTGCGCAGTCCCGTGCGCAGGGCCCGCTTGCGCACGGCTGGGGCCTGCTGAGAGTTCTCCTCCACGGCCCCAGCATGGCACCGCGGACGCCGCCCCCGCGATGGCTACGATGCCCGGATGCCCCCTGTCTGGCCGCTCGTGCTCTCGGATGCGGAACTCACCCTGCGTCCGCTGCGCCGTCGCGACCGCCGTGCCTTCGAGACGCTGCTGGTGCGCAACCGTGAATGGCTCTCGCCCTGGGACGCGACGGACCCCGAGCGCCGTCGGCCCCGGCCCACCCATGCGGAGTTGCTGCGCTGGTCGGAGCGGGAGGGGCGCGCCGGCCGCCACCTCAGCCTGCTGCTGTGCGCGGACGGCCGACCCACGGGCCAGGTGAGCGCGGGACCGATCCTGTACGGCGCGCAGTCCTCGGCGACGATCGGCTACTGGATCGACCACGCGCGCGCCGGCCGCGGGTATGCGCCGCGCGGCGTCGCCCTGCTCGTCGACCATCTCTTCGCCGAGGTCGGGCTGCACCGGGTGGAGATCAACATCCGCCCCGAGAACGAGGCCAGCCTGCGGGTCGCCCGCAAGCTCCACCTGCGCGAGGAGGGGCTGCGCGAGCGGTTCATCCACGTCGACGGCGCCTTCCGCGACCACCTGAGCTTCGCCCTCACGGCGGACGAGGTCGAGACCGACGAGCGCGGCAGGGGAGTGCTCGCGCGGTATCGGCGCGAACACATGGGCGCCACGGGCGCGTCGTGACCAGCTGAATCACAGCCGTGTCATTAGGGTGGGCGAGGTGGAGACCTTCAACCTCGGGGCTGTCCTTTTCGCCCTCCTGCTGCTCGTCTGGGTCGGCTATGCCGTCCCGCGCAGCGCGGAGCGCCGGGAGCTGATCTCGAGAGCGCGCGACGCGATGCGCTCCCGGGACTCCCGCACCGCGCGGGATCTCTCCGAGGCCGCCCACTCCCGCCCGAGAGCCCGTGAGGTGCACGTCATGAATGACGACCGTCTGCTGCTGCGTCCCGCCGATCCGACCGCCCGCCCGCGCTTCGACGCGTCCCCGGGCACCCGCGTCGACCCCTTCGAGGAGGCCGGGCGCCAGCGACGCACCCTGCGCGTGGTCCTGCTCGCCCTCGCCCTGGTGACGATCGGGGTCGGCGTCCTCGCCGGCGTCTCGATCCTGCCGGTGTGGAGCGTGCTGCTGCCGCTCGCGGTCCTCGCCGCCTACGTGGTGGGCCTGCGCCGCGCCGAGCTGGACCGCCGGTCCCGTCTGCGCCGCGCCGCCGAGCTGCGAGACGCCGGCACGACGGCCTCGGCCACCGCGTCGAGCCCCGCCGGCAAGGGCGCCTCGGCCGAAGAGGCCTCGCAGGTCGCAGCACCGACTGCTCGGTCGGACGAGCGCTCCACCAGCGCGACGACCGCGCGCACCCAGGCCGACGCCGCCGCGCAGACGGAGGAGCACGCGAAGCTCGGCGAGGAGATCGAGTCCGCGAGCGCCGCCCTCGCCGCGCCCGGCGAGTGGATCCCGCGCCCCGTGCCGCGTCCGTCCTACGCCCTGCGCGGCGAGGTCGAGGATCTCGCCACCCGCCACGCGGCCCACCGCAGCAGCGTCGCCCCTCAGCATGTCGCGCTCGAGGTCGAGACCGACGACGTGGCCGACGAGGCCCTGCACGAGGAGCCGCAGCGCACGCCCGCCCCGGATCTCGGCCTCGACGAGATCCTCGCGCGGCGCCGCGCCTGAGACCCTGAGCCGACCCCAGCCCGCGCCAGCCACAGGAGGCACAGTGACCGCACCCGAGGAGCTTCTGGAGGCGGCCGAGGCCGCCGCGTCCCTCGCCGCCGACTACGTGAGGGGCCTGGATCGCACCGCCCTGCAGCGGGAGTACAAGAACGACAGTCACGACATCGTGACCGCCCACGATCGCGCGTGCGAGGAGATCATCGTGCGCGAGCTCGCGCGCCGCGTGCCCGGCGCCCGCGTGATCGGCGAGGAGGGCGGCGAGCGGCCCGGCGCCGGGGCCGACGGCGGCGCCTCCGACTCCGAGATCACCTTCTACGTCGACCCGATCGACGGGACCAGCAACTTCGCGGCCGGGCTGCCGTTGTTCTGCGTCTCGATCGGGGTCGCCGTCGGCGGAGAGCTGGTCGCGGGAGTGGTCGACGCGCCCGTGCTCGGCGAGGTGATCGGCGCGGCCGACGGACCGGTGCGGCTCAACGGGGTCGAGATCGCCGGGCGCCCGACCCTCGCCGCGAAGGACGCGCTCGTCCTCACCGGCTACCCGGGGTACCGCGCCTACAGCGAGCTTCCCGAGCTGTCCGCGGCGCACGGACGGCGCCTGTCCGACGGGGTCTCGGCGGTCCGCCACCTGGGCTCGGCCGCGCTCGAGCTCGCGTACGTGGCGCTGGGCCGCGCCGATGCGACGATGCTGCCCTCGATCAACGCCTGGGACGTCGCCGCCGGATTCCACCTGGTCCAGAGCGCGGGCGGCAGCCTGCGCACGTGGCCCGGGACCACGGGACAGGGGCGGCCCGTGCAGGAGCAGCCCGCATACGTCGCGTGCACCGGCCGCGAGCGCCTCGCAGTGCTCGACGAGCTCATGGACGAGGTGCAGGCGGCCCGCGACGAGCGGGTCGCGTGAGAGCGGGCGACGGCAGCTGCGGAGGCTCCCCTCCGGCTCCGTGACCGGTCGCTGTGATCCTCGTCAAGGCGGCTCCGAGCGGTCGTGAGCACCGGCTTCGCGATGCTAGGCTTGCCAGGTCGCCATGCGGCACGGGGCTTTAGCTCAGTTGGTAGAGCGTTTCGTTCGCAATGAAAAGGTCAGGGGTTCGATTCCCCTAAGCTCCACGGCACGACAGAAGGCCCCTCACCAGGACGGTGAGGGGCTTTCTTGTTGTGACGAAGCGATGCCTACTTGAGGTGACCCAAGGTCGGGATGCCCATCAGGTTGCCCATGCTGGAAGCGGATGCCCAACGCCCTCCTCGTACTGTCCTGGCCGATACAGCCTCATCTGTCCCAGCCCAGGCGCAGACTTCCCTCATGGGGAGCATGCGTGAGCGGGATGCGGAGTGGGCGCACGAGGTGCGGATGAGGATTGAGCAGCGAGTGCACCCGTTCTTCGAGCCGCCCACCCCGCCGGCGGACGACGAGTGGGCGCGGCGCGGTGAGGAGTCGCAGGACCCGGGCGACTGGGAGGCGGCATGAGCGAACTGCGCGCGGTATCCGCGCTACCACGCCCACCACGACCTCATGTCGGCCGCAGAGCGCGTCGTCTCCGGGTACCGGCGGACCGTGGACGCCCGTGGGGTACACGCACAGCAGCCGGGATGCGTCACTGCCCGCCGAGACCGTCCGGGTGACCGTGGACCGGGAGTATCTGGACCTGACCGTGGACGAGTGGATGGATCAGCTCGACGCGGCGGAGCCGTACGTGCTCGCGTGGGTGAGCCCGCGCGTGAACCTGCAGGGCGCGAAGCTCACGACGTCGCGGGGGCGCCCGGACCCGTACTGGAAGGACGCTCTGCGGGAGGCGAACCCGGGCCGGACATGACGAAACGCCCCACCCTCATTCGGGAGGGCGGGGCATTTGCGCGTGGTCAGGCAGTCTTCGTGACCGTGGGGGCGGAGACGCCGATGTCATCTCCCGCTCCGGTCCCGCTCGTCGCAAAGGTCCAGCGGAAGCGGAAGCGGATCTGCGCTTTCTGCGTGATGGTGATGGTCACCGTGTCACCAGTCCTGGACGAAATCGCTCCGGACGTTGTCGTGAAGTTGATGAGGTTGCCGGTGGTTGCACCCGTGTCCTGCAGCACCACGTCAGCCCGCAGTTGAAGATTACGAGGATTCGCGTTGTACAGACGCGAGTCGAACTTGAATGCGTAGGTCCCCGGGGCCAGACAGGCCGTGGGGCTCTGGAGAGTCGTTGTCGACGTCACGTTGGCTGGCGGATCTGCGACGAGAACCGCGGCGTTGGCAAGGTTGTTGTAGGAGGAGGAGTACTCCACAGCAGGGGCGGTTGATGGGTCTCGCGACATCGTCCATTTCGAGATGCCCGAGGTGAAAGTGAAGCTCTGCTGAACCTGCGAGGCTGATTGCGGAGTGCAATTGGCGGAGGCGGCGTAGGCGGGTGCTGCTGTGCTGACGACGATGGCGGGCGTCGTCCATGCCACGCCTTTTACGAGGCTGCGACGGTGAATGTGCCGATCAGTCTGGCTGGGCGATTCGCTCACGTGCTCTCCCAAGGGACGAAAGTGTGCGGCCTGATCCCCCACTGGGGCCGCGCATACGCACGGTATCAATGCGGAGCTCGGTACCCTCTCGACTCTCGTGGATACGTGACGCGCCCCCCACCCCGATCGCGAGGTCAGGATGGGGGCGCACTTGCGCGGTGCTTCGGAGTTCTCAGCTGAGTCCGGTCCGCGGATCGTCGCCGTCGTCTTCGTTGGTGGCGCGGGCGGAGCGGGCCCTTGTTGAAGCGGTGTAGGCCCCGTCGGTTCCGGCGCGGCGCTGGAAGGTGTACGCGTTACCGTCCAGCGTGACCGCCCGTTCGGTCCAGAAGTTGAGCTTTCCGCAGGATCCGGTGGGCTGGGCGAAGGTGTTGGAGGTGACGTGGAAGTTGCCCAGCATGACGCGCTTGACGCCGTCGTTGCCCGTGGTCGTTGACTTCGGGTTGATGGCGCACGTGTACGTCCACCGGTATCCGGTGTAGGTGAGCCCGTCGGGCTTCTGGGCTGTGCCGATGCGTCCCTGGTAGTTCCAGCAGCTCGAGTGGCCGCTCGCGCTGGACCAGGTGATTGCCGTCGATCCGGACGTGGCGTGGTTGCCGAGTACCCAGTAGGTGATGGTTGCGTTGGTCGCGGTGCTGACGTCGTCGGTGTCGTACAGGTACAGGCCGAAGGGTGCGCCGTCCGGGGTGGTGCCGCTACCGATCGAGGTGACCTCGATGGAGGTGTTCGTCGAGCCGCACGTACCGACGCGGTAGCTGTTGTTCACCCATCCGTTGATGCCGGGATCTTTGCGGAGGGATGAGGCAATGGCTGGGGCCGACGTAACGAGGAGTGCGGTGGGGGCGGCCCAGGCGGCTCCTCGCGCGAGGGCGCGACGGGGGATGCGGGGGCGTTCGCTCGGGGTGGTCACGCTGACGAAAGCTACCAATCAGTCGCCCCGTTTGTCCGAAAAGCGAGGAACAGGTGATCTACACCATATACAACCACTATGCGCGCTTTCGTATGTATGCACCGAAGATCCCGATCCAGACAGCAGAAGCGCCCCTCACCTCCCGGAGGAGATGAGGGGCGCAGATGACACAGATGTCAGCCGTTGAGGGTGCCGAGGGCGTGGAGGATATGCGCGTCGGTCACGGCCGCCGGGTCCTCGCCCGTGCGGTAGCGGGGCTGCAGGGCAGCGCACTCGTACACCGAGGCGATCGTGACCCCGTCGTGGGCGGTCGCGGCGGCGAGACCGTGCTGGCTTTCGAGGGTCGGCACGTCCTAACCATCGCATCCGTCCAAGTGTGTTCGTGTTGGTGCTCAGGCCTGGCCTCATAATTGAGCCCTGCCTAGGCGCTATTGCCGCCCGTGAGCTGCCGATTCGTCGTCTCCCAGTACACCGAACAAGAGGTCAGGGGTTCGATTCCCCTAAGCTCCACGGCATCACTGGAAGGCTCCCCATCGTCACGATGGGGAGCCTTCCGTCGTTCGCGGGCGTGCGCTCAGTCCTTCAGGGTCCCGCTGTCGATCGCGGGCTCCTGCGCCCAGGTCGCCTCGCCGGGATCGAGCACGCTCATGGTGCCGTGGGCGGTCAGCTCTCCGGCCTCGGTGCCGAAGAACGTCGCGGAGAGTCCGCCTCCCTGCGAGGCGGGCGTGAGCGAGAACGTGAACGTGGTGGCGGTGGTGCCCGTGGCCGGGGAGGCGACCCAGCCCGCGCCGACCGAGCTCAGCTGGGCGGGCTGGGAGAGCTCGATGACGATCTGCAGCGTCGCCCCGTCCGGCGGCGGGACCCAGGGGTCCGCCCGGTAGCTGACCTGGGCGGAGACCTGGAACTGCAGGTGGCTCTCTGCGGCGGCGACGGTGATGAAGTGCGCGTCGGCCGCGACGTTCCAGTAGTAGTTCGCCTCGTCGTTCAGCGCCGGTCCGGGCTCCGAGGCGGCGATGGCGGGGGCAGCGGTGGACACGAGGATCAGCGGGGCACTCCACGCCGCGCCGCGGAGGATGCCTCTGCGACGGAGTTCTCTCGAGGGCGGGGGCTGAGGGGGCATGGGGAGCCCCGTGCTCGGCGTGCAGCGGGCTGTCGGGTACGAAAGCTGCGCCCCGAGGGAAGTGCGGTCAGCCCCGGCTACCATCATGGGCACCTGACGAGGAGGCCCTCATGTGCGGACGGTTCGTGCTCGACTTCGACGAGGCGGGGCTGCTGCGCGCCTACGTCGCCACCAAGGCGGACCAGGACGGCCCGGACTGGTCGCCGGCCTACTCGATCGCTCCGTCGACCCTCGCGCCCGTCGTCCGCGAGCACTATGACGAGGACGGCGAACTGCGCCGCACCCTCGAACCCGCGCGCTGGGGCCTGCACCCCTCCTGGGCGAAGGACAAGGGGCCCCGCCCCATCAACGCGCGCTTCGAGACGGTGACAACCAACGGCATGTTCCGCGGTCCCTTCGCGAGCGCCCGCGTGGTGGTCCCGATGAACGGCTACTACGAGTGGGTCGAGCAGGCCGACGGCGCCAAACAGCCCTTCTACGTGCACGCCGAGCACGCCGGTCTGCTGCACGCCGCCGGTCTCGCCTCCGCCCGGAAGGACGGCGAGGCCTGGCAGGTCTCCTTCACGATCATCACCCGCGAGGCGAAGGACGCCGCGGGCGACGTCCACGACCGCATGCCCGCCTACCTGCCGGAGGACATGCTCGGGCGCTGGCTCGCACCCGAGAAGCTCGAGGGCGAGGAGAAGGACGCACTGCAGCACGAGCTCGGCGAGGCCTCCGACGAGATCGCGACGACCCTGGTCACCCATCCCGTGGACCGCCAGGTCAACAGCGTCCGGAAGATCGACCGCACCGACCCCTCGCTCATCGAGCCCATCGAGCTGGACTGAGGGCGGGAGCGGGACGGCCCGGGGCGCGCTCCGCCTGTCCTCGGCGTCCGCCTACACTCGCCGCCATGGGACATGTGCACAGCATCGGCGGCTTCTTCCTGCGCGCCACGGATCCGCAGCGCCTCACCACCTGGTATCGGGACGTGCTGGGACTCGACATCGACGAGAACGGACTGTGGCACCAGCAGGCGGGGCCGACGGTCTTCGCCGCCTTCCCGCAGGACACCGACTACTTCGGCGACTCGGGGCAGACGGCCATGCTCAACCTGCGCGTCGACGACCTGGACGCCCTGCGCGCGCGGCTCCGCAGGACCGGAGCGGACGTGGAGGACGCGGTGCAGGAGATGGAGGGCGCAGGACGCTTCGGATGGGTGCGCGATCCCGAGGGGAACCGCATCGAGCTGTGGGAGCCGGCGTCGCTGCGCTCGTGACGCGTCACGCGACTGCCTGGCGGGCTCTGCTGAGCGTCATTCCGCGCCCTCGCGCGAATCTGCATTTCCGCATGTGACGAGGCCCTTCCGTGCGGCGCGGGGCGCCGCATACGTTCGGGAGACGTCACGGCCCCGAGGTCGTGACCGGACGAACGTCTCCCGAGCCGGAAGGTGCCCACCGTCGTGACCTCACCGAAAGAAGCAGAGAAGATCGCGCAGAGGTTCCGCGAGGTCTTCGCGCGGATCGCCCCAGGCGCCGTGGAGCGCGAGAGCGAGCACCGGCTGCCGCGCGAGGAGGTCGCCGAGCTCGCGGCCCTCGGGTTCGGCGCCCTGCGCATCCCGATCGCCGACGGCGGCGCGGGACTGAGCATCCCGCAGGCCGCCCGCATCTGGGTGGACGCCGCCGCGGCGGACTCGAGCCTGCCGCAGATCTTCCGCGGCCAGTTCGCGATCGTGGAGGACCGCGTGCACACGAGCGACGACTCGCGCGAGGACTGGCTGCGCCGCTTCCTCGACGGCGAGATCGTCGGCAACTCCTGGAGCGAGGCCTCGGGCTCCACGACCGCGAGCCCCTCGACCCGCCTGGTCTCCACGCCGCAGGGGCTGCGTCTGCGCGGCCGGAAGTACTACACGACCGGCAGCATCTTCGCCCAGTGGACCGATGCCACCGCGGCCGACGACTCCGGCGAGACCGTCGCGGTCCTCGTGCCCACGGACGATCCCGGCCTGAGCGTGAGCGACGACTGGAACGGCTTCGGGCAGCAGCTCACCGGCACCGGCACGATCGTGTTCGACGACGTGCCCGTCGATCCCGGGAACGTCATCGTGCTCACGGACCGCTTCAGCTACCAGACGGCGCTCTACCAGCTCGTCCTCCTCGTGGTGCAGGCGGGCATCGCACGCCGGGCCGCCGAGGACGCGGCCGACGCCGTCCGCGCCCGCACGCGCGTGTACAGCCACGGCCTCGCCTCCCGGGCACGGGACGACGGTCAGATCCTCGCCGTGATCGGGCAGGTCCGCTCCGCGGCCTTCGCCGCCGAAGCCGTCGTCGACCGCGCCGCCGCAGCGCTCCAGCGCGCCTCCGACCTCGAGCCCGAGCGCGGCTCCGAGGCGCAGCGGGCGGCCCTCGCCGAGGCCGAGCTCGCCACCGCCGAGGGCCAGGTCGTGCTCGCCGAGCTCGTCCCCGAGGCCGTGACCCGGCTCTTCAACGCCCTGGGCGCCTCCGGCACGAGCACCGACCTGGGCCTCGACCGCCACTGGCGCAACACACGCACGGTCTCCTCCCACAACCCGGTGATCTACAAGCAGCGCATCATCGGCGACCACCTGGTCAACGGCGCGGATCCCCTCCGTCTCTGGGGCGTCGGCACGGCTGTCGCAGCGGACGGACAGGGGGCGACGGCCGATCCCGCCCCGGAGCATCGCCCCGGCGAGACCCGAGAGGCGGTCGCCCGCGCATGAGCAAGCAGATCCGCTTCAACGCCTTCGACATGAACTGCGTCGCCCACCAGTCGCCGGGACTCTGGCGCTGTCCCGGGGACCAGTCCTGGCGCTACAAGGACATCGAGTACTGGCAGGACATCGCGCGGATCGCCGAGCGCGGACTGTTCGACGCCGTGTTCATCGCCGACGTGCTGGGCACCTACGACGTCTTCGACGGCAACGACCTGGCCGCGATCCGCCAGGGCGCGCAGGTGCCCGTGAACGATCCGGTGCAGCTCGCGGCGGTCGGGGCGGCCGTCACCGAGCACGTGGGCTTCGGGATCACCGCGGGCACCGCCTTCGAGCACCCGGTGCCCTTCGCCCGGCGCCTGTCGACCCTCGACCACCTCACCAAGGGCCGGGTGGGATGGAACGTCGTCACCGGCTACCTGCCCTCGGCCGCGAAGAACCTCGGCCAGCACGACCTGGTCGAGCACGACGCGCGCTACGACCACGCCGACGAGTACCTCGAGGTGATCTATAAGCTCCTCGAGGGCTCCTGGGAGGACGACGCCGTGGTCCGCGACGCCGAGTCCGGCGTGTTCACGATCCCCGAGAAGGTGCACCACATCGGGCACCACGGCACCTTCTTCGATGTCCCCGGCATCCACCTCTCGGAGCCCTCGCCCCAGCGCACCCCCGTGGTCTTCCAAGCCGGTGCCTCCCCGCGAGGCGTGCGCTTCGCGGCCGAGAACGCCGAGGCGATCTTCATCGGCGGCCCCACCAAGGAGATCGCCCGCAGCACCGTCCAGCGCATCCGGAAGGCGCTCGTGGACGCAGGCCGCGGGCGCTATGACGCCAAGATCTATCTGCTCAGCACGATCATCACCGACGAGACGGCGGCCGGGGCCCGCGCGAAGCACGCGGATCTGCTCTCCTATGCGAGCGTCGAGGGCACCGAGGTGTTCTTCTCCGGCTGGCTCGGCGTGGACTTCGCCGCCTACGACCTCGACCAGCCGCTGGGCGCCGTGCAGTCCAACGCCATCCAGTCCGCGCTCGCCGCCTTCCAGGGCGACAACGAGCGCGGGGAGACCTGGACGGTCCGCGACATCGTGCGGCTCGGCGGCATCGGAGGCCAGGGGCAGGTCTTCGTCGGCTCGCCCTCGGAGATCGCCGACACCCTCGTCGACATCGTCGAGGAGACCGACGTCGACGGCTTCAACCTCGCCTACGCGACCACGCCGGGAACCTTCGAGGACGTCGTGGACCTGGTGGTGCCGGAGCTGCAGCGCCGCGGGGTCTACCCGCAGGAGTACGCGCCGGGGACGCTGCGCCACAAGCTGCTCGGGGCGGGGGACCGCCTGCCCGCGAACCATCGCGGCGCGCAGTACCGGGTCGGCGGGCCGCTCTCGACGATCGACGACGTCACGGGGACGGGCAGGCCCGACCCGGCCTCCGGTCCCGGCCCGACGACCGCCTGACGCACGCCGCGGGGGAGGGGATCAGGACCGCACGAGACGACGGATCGCCTCGGTGGCCTCCTCGATCTTCTCGTCCGCGTTCGCCCCGCCGCCCTTGACGGCGTCGGCGACGCAGTGGCCCAGGTGATCGTCCAGCAGCTCGAGGGCGACGTTCTCGAGCGCCCGGCTGACGGCGGAGATCTGGGTCAGCACGTCGATGCAGTAGCGGTCGTCCTCGATCATCTTGGCGACGCCGCGCACCTGGCCCTCGATGCGCTTCATGCGGCGCTCGAGAGCCGCCTTGTCCTCGCTGTACCCGTTCATGGCGCTCCTCCCGTCGGCCGCACGTCCTTCGGCCCGGCCTCGCACGATACCCCTCCCCGGTATGCCCGGCAATGCGCGGACGGCTGGCCCGAGCCGAGCCGGTCCTAGCCGGCCTGAGCCGATCCGGGGAGGGGCGTGCGCGGAGCGGCTCAGGCCGCGGCACGGCTCCCGGCCGAGCGGCGACGCAGCGTCGGATCCAGGATCGGGGGAGTGCTGTACTCCTGGTCCATGCGCCCCACGCCCGTCCCGGGTGCGACGATCTCGTCGATGCGGTCCAGGACGTCGTCCGTCAGCTCGACCTCCGCGGCGGCGAGCGAGTCCTCGAGGTGCTCCATGGTGCGGGGACCGATGATCGCGGCGCTGACGCCCGGATGGGCGATCACGAAGGCGAGCGCCATGTGCGTGAGCGTGAGTCCGGAGTCCTGAGCGAGGGCGAGCAGATCCTCCACGGCGTCGATGCGCCGCGGGTCCCGGAGCGCCGCGAACATCTGCGTGCGGCGCAGGTCGCTCTGCTGCCCCCGCCGCGCCCTGCCGGTGAGCATGCCGCTGGCCAGCGGGCTCCAGATGATCGTGCCCATGCCGTAGCGCTCGGCGACGGGGAGCACCTCGCGCTCCACCGTGCGGTCCAGCAGGGAGTAGTGCGGCTGCTCGGTGCGGAAGCGCTCGAGCCCGCGATCGCGGGCCACCCACTGCGCCTCGACGATCTCCGACGCCGGCATGTCGGAGGTCCCGATCGCGCGCACCTTCCCGCTGCGCACCAGATCGGTGAGCGCGGAGAGGGTCTCCTGGATGTCGGTGGCCGGGTCCGGGCGGTGCATCTGCAGCAGGTCCAGATGATCCGTCCCCAGGCGGCGCAGCGAGTTCTCGATCGCCGTCATGATCCAGCGGCGGGACCCGCCGCGGTGGTTGGGGTCCTCGTCGAGCGGACGCCCGAACTTCGAGGCGAGGACCACCTCGTCGCGGCGGCCGCGCAGCGCGCGACCGAGCATCTCCTCGGACTCGCCGTAGGCGTCGGCGGTGTCGACGAGGTTGATGCCCGCATCCAGCGCGCGCCCCACCATCGCGTCCACCTCCTGCTGGTCGCCGTTGCCGAACGAGCTGAACATCATGGCGCCGAGGGCGAAGGGCGAGACCTGGATCCCTGTGCGGCCGAGCGAGCGGTGCTTCATGTGAGTCCTCCTGGGACGGGGCCGGGCCCGGGTGGACCCGGGTAGGCTGGCCGAAGAAACGGAACCTGCGTCCACAACTATGCGGAACGCGGTTCCGGTTGTCAACGTCCTGCCGCGGGACCGAGCGCCCGCGTCCGATCCGAGAGAGGGTGCGCGTGAGCCAGGAGAGGCCGGAGACCCCCGAGAGCCCGGTGAGCGAGGGCGCCCCGCGGCGTCGGCGTGCGGATGCCGTGCGCAATGCCGAGGCCGTGCGCGAAGCGGCGAAGCAGGTGTTCGCGGAGTCCGGGATCGACGCCCCGATGCGCGAGATCGCCGCGCGCGCCGGGGTCGGCGTCGGCACGGTGTACCGCAGCTATCCGCTGCGCTCGGACCTCATCATCGCGGTGTTCCGGCACGAGCTCGAGGCCACCGCCCAGGACGCGAGGACCCTGGCCGACGAGCATCCTCCGCGCGAGGCGCTGCGCCTCTGGACCCGCAGCCTGGCGCGGTTCCTGGCGACGAAGCGGGGTTTCGCGACGGCCCTGCATTCGGGCGATCCCGCCTACGCGCCCCTGCCTGCGCAGTTCCTCGGGGTGCTGGCGCCCGAGGTCCAGCGGATCCTGGATCTCGGAGCGGCCGACGGGACCATGCGCCGCGACATCCGCGCCGAGGACATGATCCACGCGCTCGGGCGGCTCAGCGACGCGGGCCCGGCCGACGGCACGGATGCCGACGCGTCGCGCATGATCGATGTCCTGCTCGACGGCATCGCCGCACGGTGAGCGACGGATCCGGCCGTAGTCTGAGCGCATGAACCGTCGGCCCCGCCCCTCCGCCGCGCGCTCCGGCCGCACCGCCCCCGCATCCTCGCGACGTGCCGGGCGCAGCGCGTCGGATCGGAGCGCAGCCGGTCGCGGCGCCACCCCCGCGTCGGGCGCTCCTGCCGAGCTCCCCGTGCTGCGCGTCGGGTTCATCCCGGGCGTCGAGCCCGACCGGTTCGCGCGGCGCTGGCGCAGCGGGCAGCGCGCCGCCCGGCTCGAACTGGTGCCCGTCCCGCTCTCCCGTCAGGCCGACGTGCTCGGGACGGGCGAGGTCGACATGTGCTTCGTGCGCCTGCCGCTGGACGCCGACGGATCGGGCACGGCGGGCGTGCCGGGGGAGCTGCACCTCGTCGAGCTCTGGGAGGAGCGCCCGATGGTCGTCGTCGGCATCGAGAACATCCTCTCCCTGCACGAGGAGCTCACCGTCGCCGACCTCGCCGAGGACCCGGAGATCCCCTCGGCGCACCCCGACGACGCCGCGGACCGGGTCGCCGTCGTCGCCACCGGGGTCGGCCACGCCCTGCTGCCCATGTCCCTCGCGCGGCTGCACCACCGCAAGGACGTCGTGCACCGGCCGCTCGCGGATGCGCCCGCCACCCGGATCGCCCTGGCCTGGCCGAGGGCGGCCGACGACGCCGTGCGCCAGGAGTTCGTGGGCGCCGTGCGCGGACGCACCGCCCGCTCCTCGCGCTGAGGCGCGCAGCGGGCTGACCACGCCGGACGCCCCGTGCGCGCGGCCGGGCGCGGCGTTAGGGTCGTAGCACCGCCGTCGCACCCGAGGAGAACGCCGTGACCGAGTCGTCCCGCATGAACGTCGAGAGCTTCAACCTCGACCACCGCGCCGTGCGCGCCCCGTACATCCGCATCGCCGACCGCAAGACGCTGCCCCACGGCGACGTGCTCACGAAGTTCGACGTGCGCTTCACCCAGCCCAACGTCGCCCACCTCGACTCCGAGGTCGTCCACTCGCTAGAGCACCTGATGGCCGAGCACATGCGCAACCACACCGGCGACGTCATCGACGTCTCCCCGATGGGCTGCCGCACGGGCTTCTACGCGCTGCTCTCCGGCGAGCACGAGGTCGCCGACTTCGCGCCGGTCCTCGAGGCCACCCTCCACGACCTGCTGCAGGCCGACGAGGTCCCCGCCGCGAACGAGGTCCAGTGCGGCTGGGGCGCCCACCACACCCTCACCGGTGCGAAGGACGCCGCCCAGGCGTTCCTCGCCCGCCGCGACGAGTGGGAGGACGTCGGCGCCTGACTCAGGTCGCGTCCATCGCCTCCCGCACCGCGGCGAGCAGTCGCGCCGTCCGGGCGCTGGCGGCGATGTCGTCGACGGTGACGACCTCGCCGTCCTGATCGGCCAGCGGCACGCGCCAGTTCGGGTACTCCGAGTCCGTCCCCGGCTGGTTCTGGATCCTCCGCTCGCCCACGCAGTCCACGAGGGACACGCCCACCAGCAGTGACGGGGTCTGGGCGAGATAGCGGTGCAAGGCGATGACGGTCGCCTCCACGTCCTCGCGAGGATCCGCGTCCTCGTCGAGGAGGCCGCGTGCGCGGACCGCGTCCAGCACCTTCGCCTGGGCGGCGGCGTCCACGGCGATCTCCTCGTCGAGGTCCCGCTCGAGCAGTCCGAGCTCGTGGCGCAGGCGCACGTGGTCGCCGGCGAGGTATCCGGCAGTCGGCGGCAGGTCGTGCGTGTTCACCGAGGCCAGGCACAGGCGGCGGTAGTCCTCGGGCGGCAGCGGGTTCCCTGCGGCGTCGTTCTCGAACCACAGGATCGAGGTGCCCAGGATCCCGCGCTCGGTGAGGTAGTCGCGCACCCACGGCTCGAAGGTCCCCAGGTCCTCGCCCACGACGATCGCGCCGGCGCGCTGCGCCTCGAGGGCGAGGATGCCGATCATCGCCTCGTGGTCGTAGGTGACGTAGGTGCCCTCGGAGGCGGGGGAGCCGTCGGGGATCCACCAGAGGCGGAACAGGCCCAGCACGTGGTCGATCCGCAGGGCGCCCGCATGGCGCAGCAGCGTGCGCAGCTGGTCGCGCCAGGGCCGGTACCCGGCCGCCGCGAGGGCCTCCGGATGCCAGGGCGGCTGATGCCAGTTCTGCCCCTGCTGGTTGTACTGGTCGGCGGGAGCGCCCACGCCCACGCCCCGCGCGAGGACGTCCCCGAGCCGCCAGGCGTCCGCGCCCACTTCGGTGACGCCCACGGCCAGGTCGTGCATGAGCCCGATCCGCATGCCGCCCTCGCGCGCTCCCGCCTGGGCGGCCGCGAGCTGCTCGTCGAGCACCCACTGCACCCAGGCGTGGAAGGTGCTGCGGTCCGCGAGCTCGGTCCGGGCCTGCTGCGCGGCGGGGGAGTCGGGCGAGGCGAGCTCCTCCCGTGTCCGGTCGGGCAGCTCCTCGCGGTGCTCGTCCAGCGCGCACCAGAGGGCGAAGTCCTCGAGGCCCCGGCCCTCGCGCGCCCGATAGGCGTCGAACAGAGCCTGGCGCGCGGGGGTGCGGGGCGCCGCGAAGATCTCCTCGAGCGCCTCCATCTTCGACGCGAGCACGGGGTCGCGCTCGAGGCGATCGGCCCGCGTGTTCGCGGGGGAGACCTCGCTGCGCAGCGCGGCGATCCGCTGACGGGCGTGCTCCGGCAGGTCCCGGAACTCGGGGACGTCCTCGGGGCGCACGTACAGGGCACTCGTGAAGCGCCGGGTCACCGGCAGGTAGGGGGAGGGCAGCATCGGCGGCAGGGGCCGGGAGGCGTGCAGCGGGTTGATGAGCAGGAAATCGGCGCCGTGGCGCACACCCAGGATCGCGGCGAGGTCGCGGGCGTCGGCCAGGTCGCCGATGCCCCAGGAGCGGGGCGAGCGCACCGAGTACAGCTGCGCCTGCACACCCATGGCCCGGCGATCGCCGAGCCCGTCCTGCACGGTGATGCGCGTCGGGGTCACCACGAGCGGGCACTCGCGCTCGCCCTCGCTCGTGTGCGCGCGGATCGTGTGCCACCCCAGGGGCAGGCCGCGCGGGATCCGGAACGAGGCCTGGCCCCGCCGGGTCCCGTCGAGGTCGTAGGGCGCGGTGAAGTCCTCGACCTGCGTCAGGGGCCGACGGGAGCCGTCCTCGAGAATCGCCTCGACGTCGACGGGGGTGCCGTCCACGACGTGCACGGCCAGCGACTCCTCGCGGTCCTCGCGCAGGACGACCACGCGGGGCAGCGTCGCCGCCCAGGCGGCGCGGGCGCGATCGGCGCGGATGCGGCGCACGTCGGCGTCGTCGGCGACCTCGTGGCCGAGGGCGGCCAGCACGCGCACCAGGGTCGTATCGGCCACCTGCTTGCGGGTGCCGTCCCACCCCCAGAAGTCCGTGCTGACGCCGAGGTCGCGGGCGAGGGAGCGCAGCGCTCCGGGATCCAGGGACATGGCCACATGCTAGTGGCGTCGGCCACGTGCGGCGCCTTCAGGTCCGTGCGGCTCCGATCAGGTCCAGCTGGGCAGCCACATCCTCCACTCCCACTGGTCGACGTCGATCACCTGACCCGTCCAGATCGGCCAGAAGAACGCGGAGACCAGCACGATCAGCGTGAGCAGGCTGCCGGCGAGAAGGGTCCCCGCGAGCCGGCGCTCGCCGTCGGCCGACCGGGAGCCGACGAGCAGACCGATCACGTACGCGAGGCACAGGATCATCCAGGGCTCGTAGACCACGGAGTAGAAGGTGAAGATCGTGCGGTCCATGTACATCAGCCACGGCAGGTAGCCGCCGATGATGCCCGTCAGCGCCGCCCACGCCCGGCCGTCGCGCTTCCAGATCGCGACCACGAGCACGATCAGGATGCTGAGCGCGCCGAACCACCAGATGAGGGGATTTCCGACGGACAGCACCTGGGAGGCGCACTTCTCGACCTCGCAGCCCATCTCCCCGTAGTCGTAGGAGCGGTAGTAGAAGTTCGTGGGCCGGATCTGCAGGAGCCAGCCCAGCGGGTTCGCCTGGTAGGGGTGCGGGGAGTCCAGGTGGATGTGGAAGTCGTAGGCCTGCGCGTGGTAGTGCCACAGGGAGCGCAGTGCGTTGATCACGGGATTGCCTCCCGCGTGGCCGTTCTCCTCGGCCCAGTGGCGCATGTACCCCTTGGAGGACGCGAACCATCCGGACCACGAGGCCACGTAGACCACGAGCGAGGTGCCGACCATCGCGACGAACGCGGGAACCGCGTCGCGGAACAGACCGTTCTCCCACCAGCGCCGTTCGCCCACCCGCCGGCGGGCCCACCAGTCCCACAGCACGGTCATGATGCCGAAGACCGCGAGGAAGTAGATGCCCGACCACTTCACCGAGCAGGCGAGCCCGAGCAGCACGCCGGCGCTCAGGCGCCAGGGCCGGAAACCGGCCCGGTAGCCCAGCAGCGGGAGCTCCTCGCCGCGGGCGCGGGCGGCGGCGACCGAGCGCGCCAGGCCTTCGCGGAAGCGGTCGCGGTCGATGAGCAGAGCCCCGAACGCGGCCAGCGCGAAGAACATGAGCACGAGGTCCAGCAGCGAGGTGCGGGACATGACCAGGTGCAGGCCGTCGACCGCGAGCAGCAGGCCCGCGATCAGGCCGATGCCCGTGGAGCGGAACAGACGCCGCCCGATCCGCGCGAGCATGAGCACCGAGAGAGCCCCCAGCAGCGCGACGGAGATCCGCCAGCCCCACGCGGAGTCCCCGCCGAGGGCGAGCATCCCCAGGCCGATGACCCATTTGCCGATCGGCGGATGCACCACGTACTCGCCGCTGTCCTCGGAGGAGTTCACGTCGCCCGAGGTGAAGGCGGGGTCGGGGTCGTCGGGCCAGCTCATCTCGACGCCGTGGTGGACGATCGTCCAGCCGTCCTTGACGTAGTAGGTCTCGTCGAAGATCAGCTCGTGGATCGAGCCCAGGTGGTAGAGCCGGAGGACCAGGGCGAGGGCGAAGAGGAGCAGCGCCCCGAGCCAGGGCTTCGTGCGCCCCGTGAGATCCATGCAGTGCAGGCGCGTGCGCAGCGACGCCAGGAGCGTGCCCTCGCTCTCGGCCTCGACGGCGTCCTCCCGGGCATCGCGCAGGTGCCGGTGCGGCGCCGCGTGATCGGACTCGGTGCCGACGGTCCCGTTGCCGACAATCCCGGTGCCGACGGCCTCGGGCCCGTCGGTCCCGGGTTCGGGGCTCCGGGGACCCTCCGGCCCCTCGGCCGCGTCCGCTGGCGTGGTCTGCTGCACGCGGTCATGCTAGGCCATGCCACCTGCGGATCCTCGGTCGACGGGGCCGGGGCGGGGTGGACGTCGGCCCGATCCGACCGCCCTATCATGGGGCGCATGCTCGCCCCCGGAGTCCTGGTCCTGGCCGCCACCCCGATCGGCAACCCGCTGGACGCCTCGGTGCGCCTCGTGCGCGCGCTGGGCGAGGCCGATCTGATCGCCGCCGAGGACACGCGGCGGCTGCGGCGCCTGACCCGCGAGCTCGAGGTCGAGCCGACCGGCCGGGTCATCTCCTACCACGAGCACAATGAGGACGAGCGGACGCCCTGGCTGCTCGACGCCCTGCGCGAGGGGCAGCGCGTGCTGCTGGTGACAGACGCCGGCATGCCCGTGGTCTCCGACCCCGGCTACCGGGCGGTGCGGGCCGCGGCCGAGGCGGGCCTGCCGGTGCAGGTGATCCCCGGCCCCTCGGCCGTCCTCACCGCGCTCGCCGTCTCGGGGCTGGCACCCGACCGCTTCTCCTTCGAAGGGTTCGTGCCGCGCGGTCCCGGGCAGCGCGAGAACCTCTTCGCCCAGCTCGCCGACGCCCGGCGCACGCTCGTGTTCTTCGAGTCACCGCGCCGCACGTCGTCCGCGCTCGCCGCGATGCGCGACGGCTTCGGGCCCGAGCGCCGCGCCGTGCTCGCCCGCGAGCTCACCAAGACCCACGAGGAGGTGCTGCGCGGCACCCTGGCCGAGCTCGCCGCGCACACCGCCGAGCACGAGGTGCTGGGTGAGGTCGCGATCGTCGTCGCGGGCGCGGACACCGTCGAGGCGGACCCGGAGGACCTCGTGGCGGAGGTGCTGCGCCGCACCGAGGCGGGGGAGCGGATGAAGGACGCGGCGAAGGCCGTCGCCCGCGGCGCCTCGGGCGTGGGGGCCCGCGAGCTCTACGACGGCGCGCAGAAGCGGCGCGGCTGAGCGCGCTCGGGGAGCGAGCGCGTTCCGAGGAGCGGCGCCGGACCCCGGACATGCGAGAGGGCCCCGACCATGCGGTCGGGGCCCTCTCGGGAGTATCTGCTGCGGGAGATCAGTCGTCGATCTCGATCAGGCCGCGCTGGTAGGCCTTCGCCAGGCGGCGCGGCACGGACGCGGTGCGACCGCGGACCGTCACCTGCACGAGGTCGGCGTTCTGGGCCTTCCACTGCGATCGACGCGAGTGGGTGCGAGCCCGGGACATCTTGAACTTGGGCACTGCCATGGGAACGCTCCTTGACGGTCCTGGATGATGGTCGACGAGGGTGTCCGCCCAGCGGGCTGGCCCGTCCCGGAGGACTGAGGCGACACGGGGCCGCCGGGCGCGCGGAAGGACACGCAACGGTCGATCATTCTGCCACATTCCCCTGGCCACGGCCCGGGCGGGGCAGGTGAGATGCACCACCGGCCTCGCCGTCGACGCCGGCGGGCTCCATCGGGCGCGCGCGGGGTCCCGCCTACGATGTTCCCATGCCGAACGCCCCCGAGGACCCGCGCGCAGGGTCCGCAGCGCCCGACCCCGTCGCGCCCGTGCACCACCGCGAGGACCTCGACCCCCGGCGCTCCTCGCGCGACCGCTCCTGGCCGCCGGTCCCGGAGGCGCTGCCGTCGGTCGTGATCGACAACCACTGCCACCTCGACTTCGCCGACGGCGAGGAGGGGCTGAGCATCGCCGAGCACGTCGCCCGCGCTGCGGAGGCGGGCATCGCCGCGCAGATCACCATCGGCTCGGACCGCGAGGCGGCCCTGTGGACCGCGCGCCTCGTGGGTGCGCAGGACTGCCCGCCCAGCCTGCGCGGCGGCGTCGCCGTCCACCCCAACGAGGCCGCGCTGCACGCCCGCGGCCACGACCACGAGGGCCGCGAGCTCATCGGCCTGGACGACGCGCTCGCGGAGATCGACTCCCTGGTGCGCGGCCCCGGGATGGTCGTCGTCGGCGAGACGGGCCTGGACTGGTTCCGCACGTCGAAGAAGGACGAGCAGGCGCGCTCCGCGCAGATCGACTCCTTCCGCCACCACATCGCGCTGGCCAAGGAGACCGGCCTGCCGATGCAGATCCACGACCGCGACGCCCACGCCGACGTCCTGGAGGTCCTCGACGCCGACGGCGCGCCCGAGCGGACCGTCCTGCACTGCTTCTCCGGGGACGTGGAGTTCGCGCGCGAGTGCGTCGCGCGCGGCTTCTACCTCTCCTTCGCCGGGAATGTGACGTTCAAGAACGCCCAGAAGCTGCGCGACGCCCTCGCCGACGTGGGCCTGGGGCGCGTGATGGTCGAGACCGACGCCCCCTTCCTCACACCCGTGCCCTACCGCGGGCGCCCGAACTCCTCGTACCTGATCCCGCACACGATGGCGACGATCGCCGAGGTCACCGGCACCGACCTCGGCGCCGCCTGCGAGCGGATCGCCGCGACCACGCGGGAGGTCTACGGATGGCCGGCGGCATGAGCGGGGACGCGGGCACGGGGGAGAGCGGCTCGATCCTGCTCAGCGGTCGCGACATCCGCGCTCTCGCCGAGGGCGCGGGCCTGAGCCCCAGCAAGCAGCGCGGCCAGAACTTCGTGGTGGATCCCAACACCGTCCGCGTCATCGTCGAGCGCGCCGGGGTGCGCGCGGGGGAGGCGGTCCTCGAGGTCGGTCCGGGGCTCGGCTCCCTCACCCTGGGCCTCCTCGAGGCGGGGGCCGACGTCGCCGCGATCGAGCTCGACAGGGGCCTGGCCGATCTGCTCCCGCGCACGCTCACGGGCCGCGGCATCGACGAGGACCGCTTCCGGCTGGTCCACGCCGATGCGCTGGCCGTCACCGAGCTGCCTGCGCTGCCGGGGGCGGGGGAGCCGACAGCGCTGGTCGCAAACCTCCCCTACAACGTCGCGACCCCGATCCTGCTGACCGTCCTCGAGCGCTTCCCGGGCATCGAGCGCTGCCTGGTCATGGTGCAGTCCGAGGTCGTCGACCGTCTGGCCGCCGAGCCCGGCTCGCGCGTCTACGGCGCCCCGAGCGCGAAGGCCGCCTGGTACGGGGAGCGGGAGCACGCGGGCCGGATCTCCCGGCGCGTGTTCTGGCCGGTCCCGAACGTCGACTCCGCGCTCGTGCTGCTCACCCGGCGCGCCGAGGCGCTCGGCACCGAGGACGAGCGCGAGCGGACCTTCCGCGTGATCGACGGGGCCTTCGCCCAGCGCCGCAAGATGCTGCGCGCGGCCCTCTCGGGCTGGGCCGGGGGCTCCGCCCGCGCGGGCGACATCATCGCGTCGGCCGGGATCGATCCCACCCGCCGCGGGGAGACGCTCGCGATCGAGGACTTCCTCGCCATCGCGCGAGCCGGCGCCGAGGCGGGCGCCGGGGCCGAGGGGGCGGCGCCGCCGGCGTGAGACCGCACGCCCCTCGGCGGCGCGTCGCCTGTAGCGTGAGATCGGTGCCGTCCGCCGCAGGGGCGGGCGCCAGGTTCGGACGGAGCGGGACGCGACCCCATGTGCGGAATCGTCGGCATGGTCGGCAACGGGCCGGTCAACCAGGACATCTACGACGCCCTCCTGCTGCTGCAGCATCGCGGGCAGGACGCGACCGGGATCGCGACCGCCGAGGCGGACGCGATGATGCACATCGCCAAGGGCCAGGGCATGGTCCGCGAGGCCTTCCGCACGCGGGACATGCGCGCCCTGCGCGGCGAGACGGGCCTGGGCCACGTCCGCTACGCGACCAAGGGCGAGGCCTCCCGCGAGGAGGAGGCGCAGCCCTTCTACGTCAACGCGCCCTACGGGATCGTCCTCATCCACAACGGGAACCTCACCAACACCCGTGAGCTCGCCGAGGAGATGGCCCGGCGCGATCGCCGCCACGTGAACTCCACCAGCGACACCGAGCTGCTCGTGAACGTCCTGGCCGGGGAGCTGCAGGAGACCACGTCCTCGGAGCTCCTCGAGCCCGAGGCGATCTTCGAGGCCGTCGGCCGCACCCACGCCCGCATCCGCGGCGCCTATGCCGTGATCTCCGTGATCGCCGGCCACGGGCTGCTCGCCTTCCGCGACCCCCACGGCATCCGCCCGCTGATCCTGGGGCGGCGCCCGGGAGCGACGAGCGAGGAGCACGACGAGTGGGCCGTGGCCAGCGAGTCCCTGGTCCTGGAGAACGGCGGCTACGAGATCGTCCGCGACGTGGAGCCCGGCGAGGCCGTCTTCATCCGGCACGACGGAGCCCTGTTCATGCGCCAGTGCGCAGCCGCCGAGGGCGCCTCTCCCGCCGCGTGCACCCCGTGCGCCTTCGAGTACGTCTACCTCGCCCGCCCCGACTCCGTGATGAACGGCGTGAGCGTCTACGAGTCGCGCCTGCGGATGGGGGAGAGGCTCGCCGCCACCATCGCCGCCCACGTGCCCGTCGAGGAGATCGACGTGGTGATGCCGATCCCGGACTCCTCGCGGCCCGCTGCGATGGAGGTCGCCCGCAGGCTCGGCATCGAGTACCGCGAGGGCTTCTACAAGAACCACTACGTCGGCCGCACCTTCATCATGCCCGGTCAGGCCGTGCGCCGGCGCAGCGTGCGTCAGAAGCTCAATGCGATGTCCCTCGAGTTCCGCGGCAAGCACGTGCTGCTGATCGACGACTCGATCGTGCGCGGCACCACCAGCCAGCAGATCATCGAGATGGCCCGCCGCGCGGGCGCCGCCTCCGTCACCTTCGCCTCCGCCGCGCCGCCGATCCGCCACCCCCACGTGTACGGGATCAACATGCCCTCGCGCGAGGAGCTCGTGGCCCACGGCCGCACGATCCCCGAGATCGCCGAGGTGCTGGGCGCCGACCATCTCGTCTACCAGGAGATCGAGGACCTGCGTGCGGCGATCGTCGAGGGCTCCGAGCTCACCGACCTGGACATGTGCTGCTTCGACGGCCGCTACGTCACGGGCGACATCGACGAGGAGCATCTCGCCTGGGTGCAGGCGTCGCAGGCGTCGTGAGCCGTCGCGGGGCCGGGGTGCTGTAGTCCTCGCCGTTTCGCCTGGTCAACGCCGATTTCGCGTCCGGCGACCTCGCCTTCGCCTGCACGATGACCGGTGTCATCCAGCAGATGCTCGCCGTGGTCTCCGAGCGCTTCGGCCCGGACCTGGGCAGCCGCTCGATGAGCGCCGCCCCGTTCATCACGTGCGCTAACTGTTCGTGCGCATCCGGTCCCGGCGCCAGCTGGGCGGGCAGGAGTCCACGATCGGACTCGGCATCCGCGAGAACAATCCCGAGGCCACCCGCACCGCCGAGCAGCTCGCCACGATCGTCCGGCTGCGCCTGGGCGAGGCGCTCTTTGCCGACGAGGTCTCCTACCCCGCGCTCCACATCGCCCGGATGACGCTCGATGCCGGGGTCACGAGGCTGATTGAGACTTCCCCGGCGCGAGTAGTGCCTCGGGGCGGGAGCAGGGCGGGGCGGCGTCGTGACGGGACGGAATGGGCGCGTCGGCGTCCTGGGCGTTTCTGAGCGCGTCGAGTCCTCGGCGGAGATTCGCTGATCGGTTCCCCCACAATGGGGTGTTTTCCACGGGGTTATCCACTGCTGAGAGGGTGGAGGCGGGGGAGGGGAAGCTCTTTCGCTGGCTTGTCCACATTCTCGATAGGGGTCTGGTTTTCTGGTGTGCGGCGGGATAGAATTGGACATATCGATCAGGGGTGAGAGGTCGCGGCTTCATTGGTGAGGCCGACGAATCTTGCGGTTGCGCCAGTTGAATCAGTATCCCGATCTAGATATGTCGTGTGGGTCGGTGGAATGTCAGGGGAGGGGGTGGGTGTCGTGAGTGCGGTGGAGCAGCCGGAGTCGCAGGGGCGGCTGGACCTGCCCGGGGAGCCGGCGATCGAGTCGACCTTCTCGATCCTCGACGATCTGGAGAAGATGTCCGAGCGTCAGCGCGAGGACATGCACGTGCACACGCCCCGGTTCGTGGCCGCGCCCCCGGAGGGTGTGAAGCCCTTGTTCTTCGTGAAGGAATCCAAGAAGCCGGTGTGCAGGGATGTGGTGGCACGCAGGGTCAAGGCCCGCCCGGATGCGGAGCTCACTGCGCAGGTCCGTGCCCTGTGGGACGAGGGAGTCGATGAGTCCTATGAGCTCTCCCGGCGTTTCGTGGCCCTGGCGCCGTTCTGGGCGGGTCGTGAGGACATGGACGCGGACCCGTACGAGGTCGAGCAGCAGGACCTGATGGTCGCGGTGGCGATGCGCTGCACTCGCGGTCAGGCTGCGAAGGCCATCACGGACGCCCACCGGGCCGTGGACCTCCTCCCACGCTGCACTCAAGCATTGGAGGCGGGGGAGTTTCCTGCGGAGTGGTTCCGGACCCTGTTGCGGCGCACTGCGGATTTCACGCCGGCGGAAATGGTGCTGGTGGATGTCACGGTCGCTTCGTGGTGTTTGGCGATCATGCCGAGGGTGTTCACGAAATGCCTCGACCTGCTGGTGACGAAGATTCAGCAGCGACACCCGAAAGAACCCGAAGAAGTCTCCGCCACCCGTCGCCGCATGGTCCTGGACCCCGGAACTCTCGACGGCGTCGCGTCCCTGCGGATCATCGGCCCGGCCCCCGAGATCAAAGCATTGGCCGGGAAGTTCGATCAGGCGGCTCGTGCGATCCAGAACGCCCAGCGTCACGCCCTGATGGAGGGCACCGAGATCCCGCTGGATCCGGATCGTCGGGTGGAGAACGAGGGCATGCCCCTGTCGCTCAACCTGATCCGGTATCACCTCGCCCATGCCGCCCAGCTCGACACCGGTGGCATCACCGTCCCGGAGGCACGGTTCCGGTTGAACGTCCTCGTCCCCTTCCTCACCCTGGCCGGCGGCGACGACGCCCCCGGCGTCCTCGAGGACGGGACCCCGATCCCCGCGCAGATGGCGAGAGAGATCGCCGGAAAGAGCGAGGAATGGTTCCGAGTGCTGACGGATCCCTCGTCGGGGGAGTTCTTGCCGCGTCCGGCGGACAAGTACCGGCCCACGGGGGCGATGCTCGAACACCTCCGCCTCCGCGGCCAGTCCTGCGGCGTCCCCGGCTGCGAACGCGCAGCGTCGGTCGCCTCGGAGGCCGATCACATCGTGGAGTACAACCATGCGGACCCGGTGTGTGGTGGTCGGACGGCGGTGGAGAACCTGCACTTCCTGTGCTGGTTCCACCACGCGATGAAAACCGCCGGGAAACTCGACCCCGTCCGTGTCGAGGCGGACGAGTCCCCGGCAGGGACCGCGGGCACGGTGTGGGAGATGCACGAACGCTTCCGCGTGTTCCGCGAAGACGACACCGACCTCCTCACACCCCAAGCCGTCGCCCAACTCGACGCCGTCTGGGACTCGACGCAACGCAGGCAAGACGACTACGAGCAGCAACGCGATGCCGAGGACGGAACCAGTGCAGAGGCACCGACTCCCGATCCCTCCCGGTTGGACTCGCCCTGGCCGATCCGGCCCGGGCCACCTGACCCGTGGCCCCGCGTGAACATGGACCACGCCGGCGCCTCTGATCTCGAAGAGGTCCCGGTCGAGAAACCCGTCCGGCGCAGGTACCAACCGCTCCCGACGTTCCATTACGACGGAGACATCCCCATCAGCGCCACCACCCGAAGGCCACGCAAACGCCAGGATCCACCTCCGAAGTTCGACCCCGGACCACCACCCTTCTGACCCGCAGGACCAGCCCGCCATCGCAGGCCAGCAAGGTCAGAACCCCGAAAGCAACACCACCCACCCCCACCTGTAGAGGGACACACCACCGTGCCCCTCTACAGGCATGCCCGGAAACGAAGTTGCGGCGGGGCGAGTGGGGGAGTGGGATCGGCAGTATGAGCGATTCCAGCCCAGCGCCGGACCAACACGTCCCGAATTCAGTGTTCCTCGAGGTGCCGGCGGACCAGAGGGTCGCGCAGAACGAGCTCGTCTTCGCCCTCCGCGATACGAATCCGGTCTCCCCTGGGCACACGCTCATCATCCCGTTCCGCCAGATCACGACCTGGTTCGATGCGGACCCGAGCGAGTGGGCCGCCGCGTGGGACCTCATCGGTCGCTGCAAGGATGAGCTCGACAGCGCGCTCGCTCCCGACGGGTACAACGTCGGGTTCAATGCGGGACGAGCGGCAGGGCAGACGGTCCCGCATGCCCATCTCCACCTGATCCCGCGCTTCGCCGGCGACGTGCAGGACCCGGTAGGGGGAGTACGGCACGCCGTGATCGGGCGCGGATTCTACGAGTGACCCGACCGGAGCGCGGCCGACGGCGGCACCAGCCGCAGCGGCGGCACCGCACCCACTGTCGGAGTGAGGCGCTCAGCCCACCTGCTCGGACAACTCCAGCCAGCGCTCCTCGGTCTCGGCGAGCTCGCCCTGGACCTCCTGGAGCGTCGCGCCGAGCTCCTGGAGCCCGGAGACGTCCCCCGGATCGTGCGAGGTCATCTGCGCGGTGAGCTCCTCGGCGCGCCGGGTCAGCTTCTCCATCCGCCTCTCGACGGCGGACAGCGCCTTCTGCGCCTCCCTCAGCTCGCGGCCCGAGAGGCCGGTGACGGGGGAGGCCGCCGTCGGCTGAGCATCGGGGGCCGGCGCCGACGCCTCCGACGCCCCCGCCGACGTCCGTGCGTCGCCCTCGCCTGCGCCCGCCGCCCGCAGCGCGAGGTACTGCTCGACGCCGCCCGGCAGGTGCCGCACGTGGCCGTCCAGCACCGCGTACTGGAGGTCCGTCACGCGCTCGAGCAGGTACCGGTCGTGGGAGACCACGATCAGCGGTCCCGGCCAGGTGTCCAGAAGATCCTCCATGGCCGCGAGCATGTCGGTGTCCATGTCGTTCGTCGGCTCGTCGAGCACCAGCACGTTGGGCTCGTCCAGCAGCGTCAGCAGCAGATCCAGTCGCCGCTGCTGCCCGCCGGAGAGGGAGCCCACGCGCACCTTCTGATGCGCGGTGGTGAAACCGAGGCGCTCGAGCAGCTGGCCCGGGGTGACCTCGTCCTTGCCCGCCCGGAACGTGGTGCGGTAACGGCCGACGACGTCGCTGACCCGCTCGTCCAGATGTTCGGCGAGGCCCTCGAGCTTCTGGGTGACCTGCTGGACGGTGACGGTCTTCCCGCGCTTCACGCGTCCGGCCATCGGGTCCAGATCCCCGGTGACCAGGGCCAGCAGCGTCGACTTGCCGGCGCCGTTCGGGCCCAGCACGCCGATCCTGTCCGCCGGGCCCACATGGAGGGTGACGTCCTGGATCACCGCGCGTCCCTCGTACCCGGCGGTCACGCCCTCGAGGTCGATGACGTCGCGGCCCAGTCGCGAGGTCGCCAGCTGCGTGAGCTCGACCGTGTCCCGCAGGGGCGGCTCGCCGGCGATCAGCTCGTTCGCGGCGTCGATCCGGAACTTCGGCTTCGACGTGCGTGCGGGAGCCCCGCGGCGCAGCCACGCGAGCTCCTTGCGCATGAGGTTCTGGCGCTTGGCCTCGATCGCGGCGGCCTGGCGGTCGCGCTCCACCCTCTGCAGGACGTACGCCGCGTACCCGCCCTCGAAGGGGTCGACCACGCCGTCGTGCACCTCCCACATGCGGGTGCAGACCTCGTCGAGGAACCAGCGGTCGTGGGTGACGACCACGATGCCCCCGCTGCGCGAGGGCCAGCGCCGCTTCAGGTGGCCCGCCAGCCAGGAGATGCCCTCGACGTCCAGATGGTTCGTGGGCTCGTCCAGGAGCATCACGTCCACGTCGCGCACGAGCAGCTCGGCGAGGTGCACGCGGCGCAGCTGCCCTCCGGAGAGGCTCGTGAGCTCGGCGTCGAGGTCGAGCTCGCCCAGCAGGCCGGAGAGCACGTCGCGGATCCGGGGGTCCGAGGCCCACTCGTGCTCGGGGCGGTCGCCGACCACGCGCGAGCGGACGCTCTCCCCGATCTCGGCCACGTCCTGCTGGGACAGCGCGCCCACGCGCAGGCCGCCGCGCACGGTCACGCGTCCGTCGTCGGGCGTCTGAGCCCCCGCGAGCACGCGCAGCAGCGTGGACTTGCCGTCGCCGTTGCGTCCGACGACGCCGATGCGGTCGCCGTCCTCGATGCCCAGGGTGACGGCGTCCAGGAGGACGCGGTCGGGCAGGGCGACGTGGATCTTCTCGGCTCCCAGCAGATGGGCCATGCGGTCGGGGCTCCGTATCGGTTTCCGCGGGCCCGTGCCGGTGGCAAGGGCCCGCGTCGGTGGTTCTGGTGCGTCAGTTCTCGGTCTCGAAGGGCAGCAGCAGCTCGCGCAGCGCCCTGGCGAGCATCGCGCCGTCGGCGCGCTGCCCGTCGACCTCGTGCCCGTCGGCCCGCTGCTCCTCGTGGCCGCCGCCGAGGACCTCGCGCTCGGCCTCCAGGAGGATCTCCATGGCGGCGTCGACCTTCTCGGTGCCCGCGGGCTCGAGGCTCACGCGCACGGCGCGGCCGTCCCGCGGATCCTTCTCGCGCCGCACGAGCCCGCGCGAGGCGAGCTTCTCGAGACGCGTGGACATGGTGCCGCTGGTCACGAGCGTCTGCCGCATGAGCGCGCCGGGGCTCAGGGGCTCGCTTCCCGCGCGGCGCAGGGCCGAGAGGACGTCGAACTCCCAGCCCTCCAGGCCCGTCGCGGTGAAGGCTGCGCGGCGCGCGGTCTCCAGGTGGCGGGCGAGGCGCGAGATGCGGGAGAAGACCTCGAGGGGCGAGGTGTCCAGATCGGGCCGGGCCTGGGCCCAGCCGGCGACGATCCGGTCGACCTCGTCGGTGCGTGGGGCGGCAGGCGGCATGGGGGCGAGTCTACGGAATCGCCGGGGAGGAGCTGATGCGCACCTGGGCGGCGCTCCACCCCCGCCTCCGATCCCCGCCTCCGCTCCCGGCCTCACTTCCCGCGCAGCTGCGGGTCCTTCTGCAGGGCGCCCAGGCCGAACCAGGAGAGGTTCACCATCCGTGCGGCCACGTCCTCCTTCGCGGGGATGCGCGTCTCGAGCCACCACTGGCCGGTGAAGGCGACCATGCCCACGAGCATCTGCGCGTACAGGGCTGCGTCGGCCGCGGTGTAGCGGCGCAGCCGCAGCTGCGCGGTGAGGATCGACTCGACCTTCGCGGCGACGTCCCCGAGCAGCGTCGAGTACGAGCCGCCCTGGTGGGTCGCGGGGGAGTCCCGCACCAGGATCCGGAAGCCGTCCTCGCGCTCGTCGATGTAGGTGAGGAAGGCGAGCGCCGCGCGCTCCATGAGCGTGCGCGGATGAGCCCGGTGATCGTCCAGCGCCGCCTCGAGCGCGCCCAGCAGCGTCGAGGTCTCGCGGTCCACGATCACCGCGTACAGCCCCTCCTTGCCGCCGAAGTGCTCGTAGACGATCGGCTTCGAGACCTGGGCCCGGGCGGCGATCTCCTCGACGCTGGTGGCGTCGTAGCCCTTCTGGGCGAACACCGAGCGGCCGATCATCACGAGCTGCTCGCGGCGCTCGCGCCCGCTCATCCGAGGGGAGCGCGCGCGGGAGCCGCCGGCGCGGGCGGACGGCTTCTCGGAAGCGGTGGCCATGAGGCGAGTCTCCCATGCCTCGCCCCGCCGCTCGCCCGCCGGACGTCGGCCGATAGGATCCCGATGGCCCCGCCCCGGGGCGCTCCGCCATGGTGTAATCGGCAACACCTCAGATTTTGGTTCTGAAGTTTCAGGTTCGAGTCCTGATGGCGGAACGGTCCGCCGGCGCTCGCGTCGGCGCCGGATCCGGAACCGTGCCAGCGCCCAGCGCACCGAGGAGAACCACGTGAACGTCCCCGCACCTGCCGCCGTCATCGTGCTCGCCGCAGGAGCCGGCACCCGCATGAGATCCAGGACCCCCAAGGTCCTGCACCCCTTGTGCGGCCGCTCCCTGCTGCTGCACGCGATCGAGGCCGCTCGCGGCACCTCGCCCGCCCAGCTGATCGCCGTGGTCCGCCACGAGCGCGAGAAGGTCGCCGGCCACCTCGCCGAGCACGCGCCCGACGTCCTCATCGCGGACCAGGACGCCGTCCCCGGCACGGGACGCGCCGTCCAGTGCGGACTCGAGCAGGTAGGCGCCTCCTCCGGCACCGTGCTCGTCACCTACGGGGACGTGCCGCTGCTGGATGCGGCGACGCTCACCGAGCTCGTCGCCGCGCACGAGGGCGCGGGGAGCGCCGTCACCGTGCTCACCGCCCGCGTCGCGGACCCCACCGGCTACGGCCGCATCCTGCGCGACGCGCAGTCCGGCGAGGTCGCCGCGATCGTCGAGCACAAGGACGCCGACGAGGAGCAGCGCGCGATCGACGAGATCAACTCCGGCATCTA
This sequence comes from Brachybacterium kimchii, assembly GCF_023373525.1. Classification (NCBI taxonomy): domain Bacteria; kingdom Bacillati; phylum Actinomycetota; class Actinomycetes; order Micrococcales; family Dermabacteraceae; genus Brachybacterium; species Brachybacterium kimchii. Next base: position 1,457,685 of record NZ_CP097218.1, on the reverse strand, counting down.
CGCCTTCGACGTCGACGTGCTGCGCCGTGCCCTCGGCCAGCTCACCACCGACAACGCCCAGGGCGAGATGTACCTCACCGACGTGCTCGCGATCGCGCGCGCCGAGGGCGGAGCAGTGCGCTCCCTGGTCACCGAGGACGCGATGCTCGTCGAGGGCGTGAACGACCGCGTCCAGCTCGCCCAGCTCGGGTCCGAGATGCGTCGCCGCCTCCTCGAGCGCCACATGCGCGCGGGCGTCACGATCGTCGATCCCGCGACCACCTGGGTCGACGCCGAGGTCTCGATCGGCCAGGACACCGTGATCCAGCCCGGCGTGCAGCTGCTGGGCGCGACCACGATCGGCGAGGACGTCCGCCTGGGCCCCGACTCGACCCTCGAGGACACCGAGGTCGACGACGGCGCGAGCGTGGTGCGCACCCACGCCCTGCTCGCCGAGATCGGCCCCGGGGCGTCCGTCGGCCCCTTCACCTACCTGCGTCCGGGCACCGTGCTGGGCGCGGACGGCAAGATCGGCGGCTTCTGCGAGACGAAGAACGCCCAGATCGGCGACGGCGCGAAGGTGCCCCACCTCAGCTACGTGGGGGACGCCGAGATCGGCGAGGGCACCAACATCGGGGCCGCCACGATCTTCGCGAACTACGACGGGGTCGACAAGCACCGCTCGCGGGTCGGCCGTCATGCGAAGGTCGGCGCCGACAACGTGATCATCGCCCCCGTCGAGATCGGTGACGGGGCGGTGACCGGCGGCGGCACCACGATCCTCGAGGACGTCCCGCCCGGGGCGCTGGCCGTCAACGACACCACCATGAAGATCGTGGAAGGATGGACCTCGCGCCGACGGCCCGGCACCGTCGCCGACGAGGCGGCGCGCGCCGCCCAGGTCGGCGCCGGCGAGACGGAGGCGTCTTCGTCCGAGGACGGGAAGGAACAGGAGAACTGATGAGCGGTATCACCGCGACAGGCGAGAAGCGGCTGGTCCTGGTCTCCGGGAGGGCTCATCCCGTGCTCGCCCAGGAGGTCGCCGAGGAGCTCGGGGTCGACGTGCTCCCGATGGACGCCTGGGACTTCGCCAACGGCGAGATCTACGTGCGCTACGGCGAGTCGGTGCGCGGCGCCGACGCCTTCGTGCTCCAGTCCACGCCCGCCCCGATCAACCAGTGGGTGATGGAGCACCTGATCATGATCGATGCGCTCAAGCGGGCCTCCGCCAAGCGCGTCACCGCGATCGCCCCCTCCTTCCCCTACGCCCGCCAGGACAAGAAGCACCGCGGCCGCGAGCCGATCTCCGCGCGCCTCATGGCCGACCTCTACGAGACCGCCGGCATCGACCGCATGATCTCCGTGGACCTGCACGCCCCGCAGGTCCAGGGCTACTTCAACAGCCCGCTCGACCACCTCATGGCGCTGCCGATCCTCGCGGACTACGTGAGCTCGAAGTACGGCGAGGAGGACCTCACGGTCGTCTCGCCCGACGCCGGCCGCATCCGCGTGGCCGAGCAGTGGGCCAAGCGCCTGGGCGGCGTGAACCTGGCCTTCATCCACAAGTCGCGCGACCCCAAGAAGCCCAACCAGGCCGTCGCCAAGCGCGTCATCGGCGACGTGGCGGGGAAGACCTGCGTGCTGGTGGACGACATGATCGACACCGCCGGCACCATCGTGCAGGCCGTCGAGGCGCTGAAGGCGAACGGCGCCGCGAGCGTCATCGTGGCGACCACCCACCCGATCCTCTCCGACCCCGCCGCCGAGCGCCTGCGCAGCAGCAGCGTGCGCGAGGTCATCTGCACCAACACCCTGCCGATCCCCGAGGAGAAGTGGTTCGACGGGCTCACCCAGCTCTCGATCGCCCCGCTGCTCGCCCGCGCCATCCGCGCGGTCTTCGACGACGGCTCCGTCACCAGCCTCTTCGACGGCGAGGTCTGACCCCGGGCGGACGCATCGGCAGTCGCATCGGCGGACGGCCGGGCGCGGGGCTGTGAGCCCCCTCGCCCGGCCGTCCTGCGTCGGGCCAGCCCGTGGTAATCTCCCCGGGTCACTTCGGCGAGGGAGAGCATCCGCTCTCCGTGATCGACGCGGTGCGGGACGGCTCCCTCGGCGAGGGCGCCCGGTTCCGCGGCGTGCGCTCGCCGCCCGGAAACCGCAAGGAGCATCCCCATGGCTGAGAAGCTGAACGTCGAGAAGCGCGAGGAGTTCGGCAAGGGCGCTGCCCGCCGCATCCGCAGCGAGAACAAGATCCCCGCCGTCCTGTACGGCCACGGCACCGATCCGGTGCACCTCGTGCTGCCCGGCCACGAGACCGCACTGGCCGCCCGCAACGCCAACGCGCTGCTGGACCTCACCCTCCCCGACGGCGAGTCGCACCTGGGCCTCATCAAGGAGATCCAGCGCCACCCGCTGTCGCGCAACATCACCCACCTCGACCTGATCCTCGTCCGCCGCGGCGAGAAGGTCGAGGTCGACATCCCCGTCTACGTCACCGGCGAGCCCGTCTCCCCGGCGATCGCGGTCGTCGACGCCCAGTCGCTTACCCTCTCCGTGGACGCCCTCGCGGTGCCCGAGAGCATCGAGATCTCCGTCGAGGAGCAGGAGGACGGCTACCAGCTGTTCGCCGGCGACGTCGTCCTTCCCCAGGGCACCGAGCTCATCACCGATCCGGAGCTGCTCGTCGTCGCGGTGCAGCTGCCGCGCGTCGAGGAGGAGCCCGAGGAGGAGACCGAGGGCGAGGAGACCGCCGAGGGCGAGGAGTCCTCGGAGGACGCCGAGGAGTCCTCGGAGGAGTCCGAGAAGGAGGAGTGAGCCCGGGCGGTCGCCCCTGCGATCGCTTGCTCACAGCTCGTGACCGGGGCGTCGCGCACTGCGCGGCGCCCCGGTAGCGTCTCCCAGGTCCCCGCCCCACATCGCCCCTGGAGGATGCCCCCATGACCACCGCGAACGAGACCTTCCTCGTCGTCGGCCTCGGCAACCCGGGCCCCTCCTACGCGACCACCCGGCACAACATCGGCCAGATGGTGCTCGACCGCGTCGCCGCCCAGACCGGCGGTCGCTTCAAATCGGCCCGACGCGCCCCCGCCGTCGTCATCGAGGGACGGATGGGCCCGCCCGGGGCGGGCGCCCGCACGATCCTCGCGAAGTCCACCGGGTTCATGAACACCTCCGGCGGCCCCGTCTCCGCCCTCGCCTCCTTCTACGGCGTCGATCCCGAGCACGTGATCGTCGTGCACGACGAGGTCGACCTCCCCTTCGGCGCCCTCCGCCTCAAACGGGGCGGGGGAGAGGGCGGCCACAACGGGCTGCGGGACATCACCAAGGCCCTCGGCACCAAGGACTACCTGCGTGTGCGCGTCGGGGTGGGCCGGCCGCCCGGCCGTCAGGACACCGCGGATCACGTGCTCGCGCCCTTCCGCCCCGCCGAGCGCAAGGAGCTCGACCTCGTGATCGACGAGGCTGGGGACGCGCTCGAGCTGCTCGTCCTCGAGGGCCTCACCGCCGCCCAGCAGACCGTCCACTCCCGGGAGGCCCGATGACCGCCTCGAACCCGCCGGCTCCGTCGGCCCCGCTCGCCCCGCTGCTCGACCTCGTCGCGGGCGGTGAGGACCTCGCGCGCCTGCGCGAGCTCGTCGCCCCCGACCCGGCCGCCTCCGACGTCCCCGTCGAGGAGTCGGCGACCGTCGCCCCGACCTCCCTGGTGCCCTTCGCGGTCGCCGACCTCGCGCGCAGCGCCACGCCCGAGTCGCCCCTCGTCGTGCTCACCGCCACGACCCGTGCGGCCGAGGACGCGCGCGCCGCCCTCGAGGCGATGGTCGGCACCGCGCACGTGGCCGAGCTGCCCGCCTGGGAGACCCTCCCGCACGAGCGGCTGTCCCCGCGCGCCGACACCGTCGCCCGGCGCCTGCAGACCCTGCGGCGCATCGCCCACCCCGAGACCGAGCAGGGCGTCAGCGTGCTCCTGCTCCCGGTGCGCAGCCTGTTGCAGCCGATCGCGAAGGGACTCGGCGACCTGCGCGCCGTGCGCGCCCGCGTGGGTGACGACTATCCGCTCGAGCGCCTCGAGCAGGACCTCGTCGACGCCGCCTACGTGCGCACCGACATGGTCGAGAAGCGCGGCGAGTTCGCCGTGCGCGGCGGGATCCTCGACGTCTTCCCGCCCACCGAGCCCCACCCCGTGCGCGTGGACCTGTTCGGCGACGAGGTCGACGAGGTCCGGTACTTCTCCATCGCCGACCAGCGCTCCCTGGAGTCCGTGCCCCACGGGCTGGACGCCGCGCCCTGCCGCGAGATCCTGCTCAGCGAGACCGTGCGCGAGCGCGCCCGGGACATGGCCGAGAAGCTCCCGGGCGTGCGCGACATGCTCGAGCGGATCGCCGCCGGCATCGCCGTGGACGGGATGGAATCGCTCAGCCCCGTGCTGGTGGGGGAGATGGAGCAGGTCGTCGACGTGCTCCCCGCGGACTCCCGCTTCCTCGTGATCGACCCCGAGCGCGTGCGCGCCCGGGGGGCGGAGCTGGTCTCCACGACCGACGAGTTCCTCGCCGCGGCCTGGTCGAGCGCCGCCGCGGGCGGCGGACTTCCCATCGACGTGGGCGAGGCGAGCTTCGTGCCGCTCCCGGACGTGCACGAGCACGCCCGCTCCCGCGGCCAGCGCTGGCACACCCTCGCACCCTTCGGCCTCGAGACCGACGTCGACCTCACCGCGCGCGCCGTGAACCACCCCGGATACTCCGGTCGCGGCGAGGACATCGCGAAGGACCTCACCGCCCGCCGCACCGAGGGCTGGCGGATCGTGGTCACGATGACCGGCAGCGGCGGGGCCCGCCACGCCGCCGAGTCGCTCCAGGAACAGAGCGTGCCCGCGCGGTACGTCCATCCGCTCGACGTGCCGCCCGCACCGGGCGAGCCGATCGTCACGGTCGGCCCCTTCGCCGACGGCCTCGTCGACGAGTCGCTCCGGCTCATGGTGATCTCCGAGCGCGACGTCACCGGCAAGACGGGCCAGCGCCGCGCCGGGGGCGAGCGGCGGATCCCCTCGCGCCGCCGCAACGTCGTGGACCCCCTGCAGCTGCGGCCGGGCGACCACGTCGTCCACGCGCACCACGGCGTCGGCCGCTTCGTCGAGATGACCAGCCGCACCGTGGGCTCCGGCGCCAAGGCGACCACCCGCGAGTACCTCGTCATCGAGTACGCGGCCTCGAAGAAGGGGCAGCCGGGGGACCGGCTGTACGTCCCCAGCGACCAGCTCGACCAGGTCACCAAGTACGTCGGCGGCGAGGACCCCACGGTCAACCGCATGGGCGGCGCCGACTGGGCGAAGACCAAGTCGCGGGCCCGCAAGGCGATCCGCGAGATCGCCGACGAGCTCGTCCGCCTGTACTCCGCGCGCCAGAGCGCGCCCGGCCACTCCTTCGGCCCCGACACCCCCTGGCAGCGCGAGCTCGAGGACTCCTTCGAGTTCGTCGAGACCCCCGATCAGCTCTCCACGATCGACGACGTCAAGGGCGACATGGAGAAGGCGGTCCCGATGGACCGCCTGATCCTCGGCGACGTCGGCTACGGCAAGACGGAGATCGCGGTGCGCGCCGCCTTCAAGGCCGTCCAGGACGGCAAGCAGGTCGCCGTGCTCGCCCCCACGACGCTGCTCTCCCAGCAGCATCTGGACACCTTCACCGAGCGCTTCACGGGCTTCCCCGTCACCGTGCGCGGGCTCTCCCGCTTCCAGTCCGATGCCGACTCCCAGGCCACCATCGAGGGCCTGCGCGACGGCAGCGTCGACGTGGTCATCGGCACCCACCGCCTGATCACGGGGCAGGTGCGATTCAAGGACCTGGGCCTGCTGATCATCGACGAGGAGCAGCGCTTCGGCGTCGAGCACAAGGAGACCCTCAAGGCGATGCGCACGAACGTGGACGTGCTGTCCATGTCCGCCACGCCGATCCCGCGCACCCTCGAGATGGCCGTGACCGGCATCCGTGAGATGTCCACGCTCGCGACCCCGCCCGAGGAGCGCCATCCCGTGCTCACCTACGTGGGTGCGGAGGACGACAAGCAGATCACCGCCGCGATCCGCCGCGAGCTGCTGCGGGAGGGCCAGGTCTTCTTCATCCACAACCGCGTCGAGGACATCGACGCCACCGCCCAGCGGCTGCGCGAGCTCGTGCCCGACGCGCGCGTGCAGGTCGCCCACGGCAAGATGAACGAGAACCAGCTCGAGCGGGTCATCGTCGACTTCTGGGAGAAGGAGTTCGACGTGCTCGTGTGCACCACGATCGTCGAGACCGGCCTGGACATCGCCAACGCCAACACGCTGATCGTCGAGAACGCCGACCGCTTCGGCCTCTCCCAGCTGCACCAGCTGCGCGGTCGCGTGGGCCGCTCGAGCGAGCGCGCCTACTCGTACTTCCTCTACGACGGGTCGAAGCCGCTCACCGAGACCGCCTCGGACCGCCTCACCACGCTGGCCACCAACACCGATCTCGGCGCGGGCATGCAGGTCGCCATGAAGGACCTCGAGATCCGCGGCGCCGGCAACCTGCTGGGCGGCGAGCAGTCCGGACACATCGCCGGCGTCGGCTTCGACCTCTACGTGCGGATGGTGGGGGAGGCCGTCGCGGCCTTCCGCGGCGAGTCCACCGCGCCCACCAAGGACGTCAAGGTCGAGCTGCCGCTGGACGCCCATGTGCCCCACGACTACATCGCCTCCGAGCGCCTGCGCCTCGAGGCCTACTCGAAGCTCTCCGGTGCGAGCGATCCCGCGACCATCGAGGAGGTCCGCGCCGAGCTCACGGACCGCTACGGCGCGCCGCCGGCCCCGGTCGAGGTGCTGCTGGACGTGGCCCGCTTCCGCCTGGAATGCCGCGACGCCGGCCTCGAGGAGGTGCAGGCGCAGGGCAAGATGATCCGCTTCGCCCACCTCGATCTGCCCGACTCGGTGGCCATGCGCATGAAGCGCCTGTACCCGGGCACCATGCTCAAGCCCGCCGTGCGCCAGGTGCTCGTCCCCCGGCCGACGACCTCGCGTGTGGGAGGCACCGAGCTGCGCGACCACGAGCTCCTCGCCTGGGCCCGGAAGGTGCTCGGCGTGCTCAAGCCGGCCCCGGCGGAGGACGCGGCGTGAGCACTGACCAGCCGGAGGACCGGGGCACGGCGCGGGGGAGCGAGCTGCTGCGCGCCGTCGCCGTGATGGACGCCCTGCGCGCCCCCGACGGGGACGCCTGGAGCGCCCTGCAGACCCATCACTCTCTCGCCCGCTACCTCCTCGAGGAGACCCACGAGGTCCTCGAGGCGATCGAGGAGAGGACCGACGGGACGGGCCCGTCCGCCGCGGGTCATCTGCCCGACGAGCTCGGCGACCTGCTCTTCCAGATCCTCTTCCACGCCCGTCTCGGGCAGGAGGAGGACCCCGCCTGGGACGTCGACGACGTGGCCCGCGCCTTCGTCGAGAAGATGGAGCGGCGCAACCCGCACGTCTTCGGCGCGGACCGCGAGGACGCGCTCGGGGACCGCGGCGACGTCGAGCAGATCATCGCCCAGTGGCACGCCGTGAAGGCGCAGGAGCGGGCGGAGGAGGACGGGCCGCACGGCTCCGACGCGGCAGGCGCCCTCCCCACCGCCTGGTTCGAGGGCATCCCGCACGCCCTGCCCGCGCTGCAGGCAGCGGCCAAGAGCGTCCACAGATCGCGGTCCGACGGGCGGATCGACGAGCTCACCGCTGCCGCGGAGACCGCCGCGTCGGCCCCGGACGGCGAGGACTGGGGCGCGGACATCGCCCTGCGGCTGCTCGACGTGGTGCGCGAGGCCGAGGCCCGCGACGTCGACCCCGAATCCGCGCTGCGCACCCTGCTCACGCGCGCCCGCGACCGCTCGCGCTGAGGGGCCCGCGCCCGCCGTGGGCGCCCCAGGATCGGTCCCCGGTCGGCGACTAGACTGGTCCCGACACCGGGGCCGCCCGCGCGGCGCCGGACCTGACCTCACCGAAGGAAGGAAACCCACATGGCTCTCATCGACGCCGTCCTGTCCCGCGAGATCCTCGACTCGCGAGGCAACCCCACCGTCGAGGTCGAGGTGCTGCTCGACGACGGCACCTTCGCCCGCGCCGAGGTGCCCTCCGGCGCCTCCACCGGCCAGTTCGAGGCCGTCGAGCTGCGCGACGGCGACAAGGGCCGCTACCTCGGCAAGGGCGTGACCAAGGCCGTCCAGGCCGTCGTCGACTCCCTGGGCCCGGAGGTCGTGGGACTGGACGCGCAGGAGCAGCGCGCCATCGACCAGGCCATGATCGAGGCGGACGGCACCGCCAACAAGGGCACCCTGGGCGCGAACGCGATCCTCGGCGTCTCCCTCGCGGTCGCCCGCGCCGCCGCCGACTCCTCGGCCCTCCCGCTCTACCAGTACGTCGGCGGCCCGAACGCCCACGTGCTCCCCGTCCCGATGATGAACATCCTCAACGGCGGGTCCCACGCGGACTCCAACGTCGACATCCAGGAGTTCATGATCGCGCCGATCGGTGCGAGCAGCTTCGTCGAGGCCGTCCGCATGGGCGCCGAGGTGTACCACGCGCTCAAGGCCGTCCTCAAGGAGCGCGGCCTGTCCACGGGCCTCGGCGACGAGGGCGGCTTCGCGCCGAACCTCGAGTCCAACCGTGCGGCGCTCGACCTCATCCTCGAGGCGATCCGCAACGCGGGCTACGCCCCCGGCACCGACGTGGCGCTCGCGCTCGACGTCGCCGCCTCCGAGTTCTTCGAGGACGGCTCCTACGCCTTCGAGGGCGGCAAGAAGTCCAGCCAGGAGCTCATCGACTACTACACCGAGCTCGTGGACGCCTACCCGCTGGTCTCCATCGAGGACCCGCTGGACGAGGAGGACTGGGACGGCTGGAAGGCCATCACCGACGCCCTGGGCGACAAGGTCCAGATCGTGGGCGACGACCTCTTCGTCACCAACCCCGAGCGCCTGGGCAAGGGCATCGACCTCGGCGCCGCCAACGCGCTGCTGGTCAAGGTCAACCAGATCGGCTCGCTCACCGAGACCCTCGACGCGGTCGACCTCGCGCACCGCAGCGGCTACCGCTGCATGATGTCGCACCGCTCGGGCGAGACCGAGGACACCACGATCGCCGACCTCGCGGTCGCCGTGAACTGCGGCCAGATCAAGTCCGGCGCCCCCGCCCGCGGCGAGCGCGTGAACAAGTACAACCAGCTGATCCGCATCGAGGAGGAGCTGGGCGAGGCCGCGACCTACGCCGGCGCCTCGGCGTTCCCGCGGTTCTCCGCCTGAGCGCGCTACCCTCGAGCGCATGACTGCACGACGACCGGGCGCCCCGCGATCCACGGGACGCCCGGTCGCCGCGTCCGGGGGCCGGCGCGGCGATCGCGCCCGCGCCTCCGGCGATCGGCGACCGGGCAGCGCCTCCTCGCGCCCCGCCTCCGCCTCCCGCCCGCGCAGCGTGCCCCGCGGCACGGATCCGGCCGACGAGCCCGACGGCCCGGTCATCACGATCACGCGTCGGGCGCTCATCCTCATCGCGGTGATCGTCGTGGCACTCGCCACTCTCGTGCCGACGCTCAACACCTTCATCGCCCAGCGCCAGGAGCTCGCCTCCCTCCAGGACCAGGTCTCCGACCAGCGGGACGAGGTCGCCGATCTCCAGACGCAGGTCGACCGCTGGGACGACCCGAACTACGTGGCCGCCCAGGCCCGCGAGCGCCTGCTCTACGCGATGCCGGGGGAGACGCAGTACCGGCTCATGGACTCCTCGGGGAACGACGTCCCGCTCACGGAGGCCCAGCAGAAGCAGGCGGAGGCCTCCTCCGGCGACTGGTACACGACCCTGTGGAGCAGCGTCGAGGGCGCGAGCCGCGCCGACCCCGGCACCACGTCGGTCTCGCCCGCCGACGGCAGGGCCGACGACCCGCAGGCCCCCGGCACGGGCAAGAACAACGGATCCGGCGCCTCCGACGCGGGCGGCGACGCCGACTCACCCAGCGACCAGGACGACGAGTGACCACGCTTCCCCAGCCCCTTCCCACCCCGTTCCCCGGCGCGCTCCCGCCGCTGCCGCACGAGACCCCCGCGAGCGACGACGACCTCGCCCGGATGCGGGACCAGGTGGGCCGCGAGATGCGCGGCGTCCACTCGGTCGCGCGCCGCTGCGCCTGCGGGCGCCCCGCCGTGGTGCGCACCCTGCCCCGGCTCCCCGGCGGCACGCCGTTCCCGACCTCGTTCTATCTCACCCTGCCCAGCATGGTGCAGGCCGCCTCGCACCTCGAGGCCGCGGGGCGCCTCACCGAGCTCACCGCGCAGCTCGGCGAGGATCCCGAGCTCGCCGCGGGCTATCGCCGTGCCCACGAGCGCTACCTCGAGCGCCGCGCCGAGCTCGGGAGCGTCGAGGAGATCGAGGGCATCAGCGCGGGCGGCATGCCCGGCCGCGTGAAGTGCCTGCACGCGATCATCGGCCACGGACTGGCCGAGGGGCCCGGGATCAACCCCGTGGCCGATCTCGTCCTCGCCGAGATCGCGCCCGACACCGAGATCTCCGTCTGCCGCTGCGAGAGCTTCGAGCAGGCCGCCGAGGAGGAGGACGAGCGATGAGCGCCGCCGAGAGCTCCGCGCCCCCCGTCGCCGCGATCGACTGCGGCACGAACTCCATCCGCCTGCTGATCGCCCGCGGCTCGGCCGACGGCGGTCTCGTGGACGTCGAGCGCAGGATGGAGGTCGTGCGCCTGGGCTACGGCGTGGACCGCACCGGGCGGTTCGACCCCGCCGCGATCGAGCGCACCCTCGCGGCGACGCGCGAGTACGCCGCGGCGATCTCCGCGCACGGCGCCGAGCGGATCCGCTTCGTCGCCACCTCCGCGACGCGCGACGCCGCCAACCGCGAGGAGTTCATCGACGGCGTCCGGGAGATCCTCGGGGTCGATCCCGAGGTCGTCCCCGGGGATGTCGAGGCCGAGCTGTCCTTCCGCGGAGCCGTGAGCACCCTCGACGGACTCGTCCCGGGGCAGCGCCTGGTCGTGGACATCGGCGGCGGCTCCACCGAGCTCGTCGCCGGCGTCGAGGCGCCCGAGCACCGGATCAGCCTGGACATGGGCTCCGTCCGTCTCACCGAGCGCCACCTGCGCTCCGACCCGCCGAGCACCGCGGAGATCGAAGCCGCGAGCGCGGACATCGACTCCCTGCTCGACCGCGCCGAGGAGACCGTGCCGCTGGCACCCACCCGCACCCTCGTCGGCGTCGCCGGGACGGTCACCACGCTGACCGCTCTCGCCCAGGGCCTCGAGGTCTACACGCCCGATGCCACCCACGGCGCGCGCCTGGAGATCGCCCGCGTGCGCGAGGTCTGCCTCGAGGTGCTCGCCATGAGCACGGACGAGCGCCGCCGCCGCCCGATCATCCATCCCGGGCGGATCGACGTGATCGGCGCCGGCGCGCTGATCTGGGAGCGCGTGCTCGCGCGGGTGCAGAACGCCTCCGGGATCGTCGAGGTGCGCTCCTCCGAGCACGACATCCTCGATGGCATCGCGCTGTCCCTGTTGTGATCTGAACCACCGCGCGGGAAGCGGCGACCTGCACGAACGTGCGGGCAGTGGCGCAGAAACGACCCCGCAGCGGCGATGTCTTGCCGAGCGGAGGTTTTTTCCTCGCACAGCCGCTTGGCCCTATCCTGTCGGTATGAACACCATCACCGGCGGAAAGCCCCATGTCCTCATCCTCGGCGGCGGGTCCGTCGGGCTCACCACGGCCAGCGAGCTGCGCAAGTCGCTCGGCTCCGACATCGCGATCACGGTCGTGGACTCGCGCCCGTACCTGACCTTCGCTCCCTTCCTCCCCGAGGTGGGCTCCGGCTCGATCGACCCGCGCAACGCGCTGGCCCCGCTGCGCAAGGCGCTCTCGGGCACCAAGGTCGTCACCGGTGCCGTCACCGGCGTGAAGAGCTCCGAGAAGGTCGTCTCGGTCGAGACCGAGGACGGCGACGACCTCGAGATCTCCTACGACTACCTCGTGCTGGGCCTGGGCTCCGTGCCGCGTCTGCTGCCGATCCCCGGCCTCGCCGAGAACGCGATCGGCTTCAAGTGGGTCGAGGAGGCCGTGGCCGTGCGCGACCGCATCCTCGCGAACCTCGCGGAGGCCGCGTCGACCAAGGATCCCCGCACCCGCAAGCGCCTGCTGACCTTCACCTTCATCGGCGGCGGCTTCGCCGGCGGCGAGGCCGTGGCGGAGGCCGAGGACATGGTCCGCGACGCCCTGCGCTACTACCCCGACCTGCACTCCTCGGACGTGCGCTTCGTGCTCATCGACGCCGCGCCCTTCATCTTCCCCGAGGTCAGCGAGGAGCAGCGCGCCTACGCGCTCAACCAGCTGCGCGAGCGCGGCGTCGAGGTCAAGCTCGAGACGTTCGTGAACTCCTGCGAGAACAACGTCATCAAGACCAGCGACGACGACGAGTTCGAGACCGACCTGATCGTCTGGAACGCGGGCGTGAAGCCGAACCCGCTGCTGAGCGAGGCCGAGGCCTTCGACATCCCCGTGCTCTCCGAGCGCGGCCCGAAGATGGGCAAGCTCGAGTGCCTCCCCGACCTGCGCGTCAAGGGCGCCGACGGCGCCATGGACGACGTGTTCGCCGGCGGCGACTGCGCGGCCGTCCCGGACCTGGCCTCCGGCGAGGACAAGATCTGCCCGCCCAACGCCCAGCACGCCGTGCGCCAGGGCAAGCGGATCGCGGACAACGTCACGCGCTCCGTGCAGGGACGCCCGCTCGTGGACTACTACCACAAGAACATGGGAACCATGGCGACCCTCGGCATGTACAAGGGCATGGGCTACGTGCTGCTCGGCGACAAGCGCATCGAGCTCAAGGGCCTCCCGGCCTGGGCCGCAGCGCGCGCCTACCACCTGTACACGATGCCGACGATCGGCCGGAAGGCCGCCGTCGTCGCCGACTGGGTGAGCACCGCGATCTCGCGCCGCGACATCATCGGCATCCCGCAGTCGACCAACCCCCGCGGCGCCTTCGAGCTCGCGGCCGGTCCGAAGAAGAAGTGACGCGCTGACCGCCACGCGCATGAGGCGCTGACGCGCCAGGACGCCGACGGGCCCCGGGGAACCTTTCCCCGGGGCCCGTCGGCGTTCTGCTGTCCGGACTCTCGGCCCCGATGATCGGTCGCGCACAGCAGGCCCGCCGAGCGCGCTCCAGGTCGTCCCCCGTGCCTTATGATGTGACCGTACGTGATCGGCGGACGTTCGAACCGGTCATGCTCGATCATCGCTGAGTCGTCCGTCGGGTGCTGCCCGAGCCGGACGGCGGACTGCAGGAGGACCCGTGGAGATCATCATCGCGAAGGACGCCGAGCAGGCGGCCGCCGTCGTCGCCGACCGTTTCGAGGAGGTCCTGCACGCGCGCGGCGAGGACGGCGCCGTGCTCGGTCTGGCGACCGGCTCGAGCCCGGTCCTCACCTATCGCGAGCTGATCTCGCGCCACCGCGAGCAGGGACTGAGCTTCGCCCACGCCCGCGCCTTCCTGCTCGACGAGTACATCGGCCTCAGCGCCGACCACGAGCAGAGCTACCACCGCTTCATCCGTGACACCTTCACCGGCCACGTGGACATCCCCGATGAGCTCGTGCTCTCGCCCGACGGCGAGGCGCCCGACCCGCGTGCGGAGGCCGTGCGCTACGACGCCTCGATCGGCGAGGCCGGCGGCGTGGACATCCAGATCCTCGGCATCGGCGCCAACGGTCACATCGGCTTCAACGAGCCCACCAGCTCCTTCGGCTCCCGCACCCGCGTGAAGACCCTCACCGAGCAGACCGTGCGCGACAACGCGCGCTTCTTCTCGAGCTCCGACGAGGTCCCGATCCACGTCCTCACCCAGGGCCTCGAGACCATCCGCGAGGCGCGCCGGATCGTGCTCATAGCGACCGGCGAGGGGAAGGCCCGGGCCGTGCGGGACATGGTCGAGGGGCCCGTGAGCGCGGCCTGCCCGGCGAGCATCCTGCAGATGCACCCCGCGGTCACGGTCGTCGTGGACGAGTCCGCGGCGCGTGATCTCACGCACGCCGACTACTACCGCTTCATCCAGTCGCAGAAGGACCGACTGGACAGCTGAGCAGTGCGTGCGCTCGGCTCTTGTCCGCCGAGCGCACACGCCCCCGGGCGTCCGCAGCGCCGATCCGGCCCGCGGGGAGCGTCCGCCGCACCGGCCCAGGGGGCGTCCCGCGCGCGTGCGCCGATAGCATCTGGACATGCACACGACGCCCCCCGGCACGACCGCGCCCGCCCCCACCGGCGCCCCCTCAGGCATCGACCGCTTCTTCGGGATCAGCGCCCGCGGCTCGAGCGTCGGCCGCGAGGTGCGCGGCGGCATCGTCACCTTCTTCGCGATGTGCTACATCGTGGTGCTGAACCCGCTGATCATCGGCACGGTCCCCGACTCCACCGGGCACTACCTGGGCGGCGGCACCGAGCCGAACCTGCCCGCGGTCGCCGCGGGCACCGCGCTCGTGGCCGGACTGCTCACGATCCTCATGGGCGCCTGGGCGAAGTTCCCCCTGGCCCTCGCCGCGGGCCTCGGCCTGAACGCCGTGATCGCCTACTCGGTCGCGCCGCTGCCGGGCATGACATGGGCGGGCGCGATGGGCCTCGTGGTCATCGAGGGCATCGTCGTGCTGATCCTGGTGCTCACCGGGTTCCGCCGGGCCGTCTTCAACGCGGTGCCCCCGTTCATGAAGACCGCGATCGGCGTGGGCCTGGGCCTGTTCATCGCCTTCGTGGGCCTGTTCAACGCCCGCTTCATCACCCCCGCCGACGGCACCCCGGTCCAGCTGGGGGCGGACGGCTCCCTGGCGGGCTGGCCGATCCTCGTCTTCATCGTGGGCCTGGTCCTCATGTTCGCGCTGTACGTGCGCAGGATCCCCGGCGCCATCCTCATCGCGATCGTCGCCGCGACCGTGCTCGCGATCGTCATCGAGAAGCTCGTCGGCGTGGGCGCGTACTCCGACGGGTCCGACGGCGGCGCCGCGAACCCGCACGGGTGGAGCCTGAACGTGCCGAGCCTCGGCGGCTCGCCCCTGCAGATGCCCGACTTCTCGACCCTGTTCACCGTCGACCCCATCGGGGGCATCACCGCGGCCGGCGCCGTGGGCGCGACCACGATCGTGTTCTCGCTGCTGCTGGCCGACTTCTTCGACACCATGGGCACCATGGTCGCGGTCGCCGCCGAGGGCGACATGCTCGACGAGGACGGCGACATCCCCCATTCCCAGCGGATCCTGGTGGTCGACTCCCTCGCGGCGATCGCCGGCGGCGTCGGCGGCGTCTCCTCCGCCACGAGCTACGCCGAGTCGGCGTCGGGCGTCGCCGAAGGCGCCCGCACGGGCCTGGCGGCGGTCGTCGCGGGCCTGGCGTTCCTGCTCAGCACCCTGCTCTCACCGCTCGTCGCGATGGTGCCCTACGAGGCGGCCACCCCGGCGCTGGTGATGGTCGGCTTCCTCATGATGACCCAGGTGACCTCGATCGACTTCACCGACGTCGAGAAGGCGATCCCCGCCTTCCTCACCATCATGCTCATGCCCTTCACGTACTCGATCACGGTGGGCATGGGCGCGGGCTTCCTCATGTACGTCGTGATCCGGATCGTGCGCGGCAAGGCCCGCGAGGTCCACTGGCTCATGTACGTGGTGGCCGTGCTGTTCGTGCTCTACTTCCTGCGCGGCCCCCTCGAGAGCCTGCTGACGTGAGCGACCCGGCTCGCGAGGCGCACGTCGACGACATCGTCGCGGACCTCCACCGCGTGCTGCTGGTGTCCTCGCGGCGCCTGCGCTCGCGCGCCGCCTCCGACGAGGTCTCCGTGGCCCAGTTCTCCGTCCTCGCCTACCTCCACCGGGAGGGCGAGGCGACGCCGGGGCGCGTCGCCGACTTCGAGCGCGTGAGCCCGCCCGTGATGACCCGCATCATCGCGCGGCTCGAGGAGGCGGGCTGGGTCGCCCGGCGCCCCCACCCGGGCGACCGGAGACAGGTCCTGCTCGCCCTCACCGAGGCGGGCGCGACGATCGTCGAGGAGGGCCGACGGGCCCGCAGCGCCTGGCTGCGCGAGAGGGTCGACGGCCTCGACGACACCCAGCTCGGGCAGCTGGAGACGGCCGCCCGCATGCTGCGCGACGTCCTCCTGGACGCTCCGCGCGAGGGCGTCCGCGAGTAGCCGCGCCGGAGCGGTGCGAAGGAAGGGCCCGGGCCGACGGCTCGAGGGCCATCCGGCCCGGGCCCTTCGCCCGGGTGGTCCGATCCGTCTCCGCGACCGGTCCTCTGCTCAGCCCTCCCGCAGGGCGTCCAGGACGTGGTCGAGGACCGCGATCAGGGCGCGCACGTCGGACTCCGGCACCGCGGGGAACGTCGCGACCCGCAGCTGATTGCGGCCGAGCTTCCGGTACGGCTCGATGTCCACGATCCCGCGCGAGCGCAGCAGCGAGGCGATGCCCGCGGCGTCGACGTCGTCGGCCAGGTCGAGCGTCGTCACGACCTGCGAGCGCAGCGACGGCTCCTTGACGAAGGGGGAGACCTCTTCACGTGTCGCGGCCCAGTCCTGCAGCAGGCCGCTCGTGGCACGGGTGCGGGCGTCGGCCCAGGCGAGGCCCCCCTGGGCGAGGATCCACTCGATCTGCTCCGCGAGCAGCACGAGCGTGGCGATCGCCGGGGTGTTCAGCGTCTGGTTCTTGCGGGAGTTGCTGATCGCGGCCGTGAGCGAGAGGAACTCGGGGATCCAGCGGTCGCCGTCGGCGAGCCGCTCGGCGCGCTCGATCGCGGCGGGGGAGAGGGCCGCGATCCAGAGCCCGCCGTCGGAGGCGAAGGACTTCTGCGGGGCGAAGTAGTACGCGTCGGTCTGCGCGATGTCCACGGCCACCCCGCCCGCGGCGCTCGTCGCGTCGACGAGGACGAGCTGGCCCTCGTCGGCTCCCTCCGGCCGACGCACCGGGAGCATGACTCCGGTCGAGGTCTCGTTCTGCGGCCAGGCGTAGGCGTCCACCGCGGCATCCGCCCGGGGAGCGATGCCGGTCCCGGGCTCAGCGCGCAGCACCGAGGGATCCGCGAGATGGGGCGCGCCGTCGGTCTCCGCCGCGAACTTCGAGGAGAACTCGCCGAGGACGAGGTGCTGCGCGCGCTCGCGGATCAGACCGAAGGCGGCCGCATCCCAGAACGCGGTCGAGCCGCCGTTGCCCAGGACGATCTCGTACCCCTCGGGGAGGGAGAAGAGCTCCGCGAGGCCCTCGCGGACCCGGCGCACGAGGTCCTTGACGGGCGCCTGTCGGTGGGAGGTCCCCATGACGCTCGAGCCGACGGCCGAGAGAGCGGCCATCTGCTCGGGACGGATCCGCGAGGGACCGGAGCCGAACCGACCGTCCGTCGGGAGCAGCTCTTCGGGGATGGTGATGCGGTCGAGCGCGGGCACTGGGCCTCCTGCGAGGTGAGGATGGTGGACAGGGCGCGGCGGCCGCGGCGCCGGAGAGCGCCGCGTCGGCGCCGACCATGCCATTGTCCGATGAGGCTCCCTCTCCGTGCGACACGGCTCCGCTGTGTGGACGGTCCCGTAGGGGACGGACGAGGGCCCGAGTTCTGGCAGTATCGGAGGCATGAACCGCGCGGACCTCGACAAGAACCCCTACGACGTCGCCGGGATGTTCGACGGCATCGCGCGCAGGTACGACCTGATGAACGACCTCGCCGCCCTGGGCCAGGTGCGCTCGTGGCGACGTGCCATGGTGGACTCGCTCGACATCTCCCCGGGCCAGCAGGTCCTGGACCTCGCCGCCGGCACGGGCACATCGACGGCCGCGCTGGTCGACGCCGGCGCCGACGCCGTGGCCGCGGACTTCTCTCTGGGCATGATGGAGGAGGGCCGCCGGCGCCAGCCGCACATCCCGTTCGTCGCCGCCGATGCACAGGCGCTGCCGTTCGCCGATGACTCCTTCGACGCAGCCGTCATCTCCTTCGGTCTGCGCAACGTGCAGCGGCCCCGGACCGCGATCGGCGAGATGGCGCGCGTGGTCCGGCCCGGCGGGCGGGTCGTCATCTGCGAGTTCTCGACGCCCACCTCCACCGTGTTCCGCACGGTCTACAGCAGGTACCTGCTGCGCGCGATCCCCGCGGTCGCCCATCGGGTGACGCAGAGCCCCGAGGCGTACGACTACCTCTCGGAGTCGATCCTCGACTGGCCGGACCAGGAGGAGCTGCGCACCTGGATGCTCGAGGAGGGCCTGAAGCAGGTCCAGTTCCGCAACCTCACCGGCGGCATCGTCGCCCTGCATCGCGGCGTGGTGCCGTCCGTCTGAGTCTCGGCCCCAGGGCCCGTGCCCACGCCCAGGACCCGTGCCCACGCCCCGGGTCCGGCCTCGCAGGTCTGCGGCAACCCTCCACAGGCACGGCGCGAGGGCTCCGAGCACGCGAGAGAGGAGACTCCGGCGCCGACGAGCGGGGCCCACGCGGCCGCACGTGGTGCAGAACACGCTCTGACCAGGGGCTGTGGAGTTGACGTGGGGGCTCGGGGTGCGTAAGTTATTACCTCGTGCCCGGCCGACAGGTTCGGGGGATCGGAAATGTTGTTTCTGGTTTCTCGGATGGGATCGGGTGCTCCGGTTAATCTAATAGTCAGTTTCGGCGGTAGCCCAGATCACAGGGTGCCGAGTTGACATGGGGAACCGGTTGCTCCTAAGCTTTAGGGGTTGCCTCGGAGAGAAGGCCCGGAAGGGTGCGGATCGCTGAGTGCGCGTGTTGTTTGAGATCTCAATAGCGTGTCTGTTTGTTGATGCCAAATTTTTTGTTTTGGCATGACGGATGATGTAGCAGATTTATATGAATGTGCTAGTCGTTTGTTTTGTCGGGATTATAGTTTTTCATTTTTTGATGGAGAGTTTGATCCTGGCTCAGGACGAACGCTGGCGGCGTGCTTAACACATGCAAGTCGAACGATGATGGCCGTGCTTGCACGGCTGGATTAGTGGCGAACGGGTGAGTAACACGTGAGTAACCTGCCCTCCACTTCGGGATAACCTCGGGAAATCGGGGCTAATACCGGATATGAGCACCTACTGCATGGTGGGTGTTGGAAAGTTTTTCGGTGGGGGATGGACTCGCGGCCTATCAGCTTGTTGGTGAGGTAGTGGCTCACCAAGGCGTTGACGGGTAGCCGGCCTGAGAGGGCGACCGGCCACACTGGGACTGAGACACGGCCCAGACTCCTACGGGAGGCAGCAGTGGGGAATATTGCACAATGGGCGAAAGCCTGATGCAGCGACGCCGCGTGAGGGATGACGGCCTTCGGGTTGTAAACCTCTTTCAGCAGGGAAGAAGCGAGAGTGACGGTACCTGCAGAAGAAGCGCCGGCTAACTACGTGCCAGCAGCCGCGGTAATACGTAGGGCGCAAGCGTTGTCCGGAATTATTGGGCGTAAAGAGCTTGTAGGTGGCTTGTCGCGTCTGCCGTGAAAACCCGAGGCTCAACCTCGGGCGTGCGGTGGGTACGGGCAGGCTAGAGTGTGGTAGGGGAGACTGGAACTCCTGGTGTAGCGGTGAAATGCGCAGATATCAGGAAGAACACCGATGGCGAAGGCAGGTCTCTGGGCCATTACTGACACTGAGAAGCGAAAGCATGGGGAGCGAACAGGATTAGATACCCTGGTAGTCCATGCCGTAAACGTTGGGCACTAGGTGTGGGGGACATTCCACGTTTTCCGCGCCGTAGCTAACGCATTAAGTGCCCCGCCTGGGGAGTACGGCCGCAAGGCTAAAACTCAAAGGAATTGACGGGGGCCCGCACAAGCGGCGGAGCATGCGGATTAATTCGATGCAACGCGAAGAACCTTACCAAGGCTTGACATGCACCGGACAGCTGCAGAGATGTGGCCTTCTTTGGACTGGTGCACAGGTGGTGCATGGTTGTCGTCAGCTCGTGTCGTGAGATGTTGG
The DNA here is from genome assembly GCF_023373525.1 of Brachybacterium kimchii. NCBI lineage: Bacteria > Bacillati > Actinomycetota > Actinomycetes > Micrococcales > Dermabacteraceae > Brachybacterium > Brachybacterium kimchii. The sequence continues at coordinate 1,437,748 of NZ_CP097218.1, read as the reverse complement.
GTTAAGTCCCGCAACGAGCGCAACCCTCGTTCCATGTTGCCAGCACGTGATGGTGGGGACTCATGGGAGACTGCCGGGGTCAACTCGGAGGAAGGTGGGGACGACGTCAAATCATCATGCCCCTTATGTCTTGGGCTTCACGCATGCTACAATGGCCGGTACAATGGGTTGCGATACTGTGAGGTGGAGCGAATCCCAAAAAGCCGGTCTCAGTTCGGATTGGGGTCTGCAACTCGACCCCATGAAGTCGGAGTCGCTAGTAATCGCAGATCAGCAACGCTGCGGTGAATACGTTCCCGGGCCTTGTACACACCGCCCGTCAAGTCACGAAAGTCGGTAACACCCGAAGCCGGTGGCCCATCCCTTGTGGGGGGAGCCGTCGAAGGTGGGATCGGTGATTGGGACTAAGTCGTAACAAGGTAGCCGTACCGGAAGGTGCGGCTGGATCACCTCCTTTCTAAGGAGCATCACCAGTATTGGTGGCCATCTGCCTGCCCGTTCGTGGTGGGGGTGGTTGCTCATGGGTGGAACATCAACGGATGGGCGCTTCGCTCGCTGGCCGCGGGATTGTCGTAGTACTCCTCCTTGGGGGGATGGAACGGATGGTCTGGCTGGTGGGTTCGAGGTGGAGGCACGCTATTGGGTTTTGAGGCTGCACGCAGCCCTGCCCCCTTTCGGGGGTTGGGGTGTGTGGCTGGTCCTCCCCGTCATGATCTGCCGTGTGGTGGGTTGTGGTGGTGTGGGGTTGTTTTTTGAGAACTGCATAGTGGACGCGAGCATCTTGTAAGCAATTTTTAGTGTCTTTGTGATATTTTTTTGTGTTGCCTAAGTCTTCAAGGGCGCACGGTGAATGCCTGGGCACGAGGAGCCGATGAAGGACGTAGGAGTCTGCGATAAGCCTCGGGGAGGTGACAACCGACCTGTGATCCGGGGATGTCCGAATGGGGAAACCCACCAGGGGTCATGCTCTGGTACCCGCCACTGAATGTATAGGTGGTGTGGAGGGAACGTGGGGAAGTGAAACATCTCAGTACCCACAGGAAGAGAAAACAATAGTGATTCCGTGAGTAGTGGCGAGCGAAAGCGGAGGTGGCTAAACCGGATCTGTGCGATACCCGGCAGGGGTTGCAGGTTCGGGGTTGTTGGGACGTGTCTGATTCTTCTGCCGGAGGGTCGACGTTTGGCATGCTGCTAGTCGAAGCCGTGGTGAGTGCGGTGGCGTAGAGGGTGTGACTCCCGTAGACGAAAGTGGTGTGTGGCGTGACGCTGTTCCCGAGTAGCACCGGGCCCGTGAAATCCGGTGTGAATCTGCCAGGACCACCTGGTAAGCCTGAATACTACCTCGTGACCGATAGCGGACAAGTACCGTGAGGGAAAGGTGAAAAGTACCCCGGGAGGGGAGTGAAATAGTACCTGAAACCGTGTGCTTACAATCCGTCGGAGCCTTACGGGGTGACGGCGTGCCTTTTGAAGAATGAGCCTGCGAGTTAGTGGTCGGTGGCGAGGTTAACCCGTGTGGGGTAGCCGTAGCGAAAGCGAGTCTGAACGGGGCGTTCAGTCGCCGGCTCTAGACCCGAAGCGAAGTGATCTATCCATGGGCAGTGTGAAGCGCGGGTAAGACCGCGTGGAGGCGCGAACCCACTTCAGTTGAAAATGGAGGGGATGACCTGTGGATAGGGGTGAAAGGCCAATCAAACTTCGTGATAGCTGGTTCTCCCCGAAATGCATTTAGGTGCAGCGTTGCGTGTTTCGTGCCGGAGGTAGAGCACTGGATAGGCGATGGGCCCCACCGGGTTACTGACCTTAACCAAACTCCGAATGCCGGTACGTGAGAGCGCAGCAGTGAGACGGTGGGGGATAAGCTTCATCGTCGAGAGGGAAACAGCCCAGAACATCAGCTAAGGCCCCTAAGCGTGTGCTAAGTGGAAAAGGATGTGGAGTTGCTGAGACAACCAGGAGGTTGGCTTAGAAGCAGCCACCCTTGAAAGAGTGCGTAATAGCTCACTGGTCAAGTGATTCTGCGCCGACAATGTAGCGGGGCTCAAGTACACCGCCGAAGCTGTGTCACTCCGGATTTGGTCCGGGGTGGGTAGGGGAGCGTCGTGCAGGCAGTGAAGCTGCGGGGTAACCCAGTGGTGGAGACTGCACGAGTGAGAATGCAGGCATGAGTAGCGAAAGACGGGTGAGAAACCCGTCCGCCGATTGATCAAGGGTTCCAGGGCCAGGTTAATCCGCCCTGGGTTAGTCGGGACCTAAGGCGAGGCCGACAGGCGTAGTCGATGGACATCGGGTTGATATTCCCGAACCGATCGTAGGAGGACCCATACCGAGGCGTGTGATGCTAACCACCCGAGTCTCCTCCATGTCCTTCGGGATGTGGGTGGGGGTGAGGCTGGGAACCAAGCATGTAGTAGGTCAGCGCATGGGATGACGCAGTGAGGTAGCTTCCGCGGACTTAATGGAATAGTCCGTCTAAGCGTGCAGCCCGCGCACCGGTAATGCGGTGCCGTATGGGGTGAGACGTGATGGGGATCCCGTATGGGCGTAGGTGAGTGATCCTGTACTGCCGAGAAAAGTTCCGGCGTGACGAATACGGTCGCCCGTACCCGAAACCGACTCAGGTGATCAGGTAGAGAATACCGAGGCGTTCGAGAGAATCGTGGTTAAGGAACTCGGCAAAATGCCCCCGTAACTTCGGGAGAAGGGGGGCCTGAGCAGTGAGAGCTGTGAGGGCCGCAGAGACCAGGGAGAAGCGACTGTTTACTAAAAACACAGGTCCGTGCGAAGTCGTAAGACGCTGTATACGGACTGACGCCTGCCCGGTGCTGGAAGGTTAAGAGGACTGGTTAGCGCCCTTGTGGTGCGAAGCTGAGAATTTAAGCCCCAGTAAACGGCGGTGGTAACTATAACCATCCTAAGGTAGCGAAATTCCTTGTCGGGTAAGTTCCGACCTGCACGAATGGCGTAACGACTTCTCCACTGTCTCAACCGCGAACTCGGCGAAATTGCATTACGAGTAAAGATGCTCGTTACGCGCAGCAGGACGGAAAGACCCCGGGACCTTTACTATAGTTTGGTATTGGTGTTCGGGACGGCTTGTGTAGGATAGGTGGGAGACTGGGAAGCATGGACGCTAGTTCGTGTGGAGTCGTTGTTGAAATACCACTCTGGTCGTTCTGGATTCCTAACCTCGGTCCGTGATCCGGATCAGGGACAGTGCCTGATGGGTAGTTTAACTGGGGCGGTTGCCTCCTAAAGAGTAACGGAGGCGCTCAAAGGTTCCCTCATCCTGGTTGGCAATCAGGTGTTGAGTGTAAGTGCACAAGGGAGCTTGACTGCGAGACAGACATGTCGGGCAGGTGCGAAAGCAGGAACTAGTGATCCGGCACCTCATTGTGGAATGGGTGTCGCTCAACGGATAAAAGGTACCCCGGGGATAACAGGCTGATCTTGCCCAAGAGCTCATATCGACGGCATGGTTTGGCACCTCGATGTCGGCTCGTCGCATCCTGGGGCTGGAGTTGGTCCCAAGGGTTAGGCTGTTCGCCTATTAAAGCGGTACGCGAGCTGGGTTTAGAACGTCGTGAGACAGTTCGGTCCCTATCCGCTGCGCGCGTTGGATATTTGAGAAGACCTGTCCCTAGTACGAGAGGACCGGGATGGACTGACCTCTGGTGTGCCAGTTGTTCTGCCAAGGGCATGGCTGGTTGGCTACGTCGGGAAGGGATAACCGCTGAAAGCATCTAAGCGGGAAGCCTGCTTCAAGATGAGATATCCGTGCACCCTTGTGGTGTGGGAGGCCCCCAGGAGATGACTGGGTTGATAGGCCAGATGTGGAAGCACAGTAATGTGTGGAGCTGACTGGTACTAATGGCCGATGACTTATCAACACAAATTTTGAGAATTGTGTGCTGTGCTCGCGTCTACTGTGTGGTTCTCGGGAAACAACCCCCGGGCCCCTTCTTTGTGTGGGGGTGTGGTGGGTTGGTGTTGTCTCGTGGTGTTACGGCGGTCATAGCGTTGGGGAAACGCCCGGTTCCATTCCGAACCCGGTAGCTAAGCCCTTCTGCGCCGATGGTACTGCACTCGGGAGGGTGTGGGAGAGTAGGACGCCGCCGGACGTTCTTTTGTGGAGAGGGTTGTGGCTCGTTGCCAGCTGCTCCTCGGACTCGATTGATCGGGTTCGGGTGGAGCGCGGTGACGAGCCACAACCCTTTTCTGCGTCCGTACGTACTTTTCTCGCCGCTGCGGTGTCTGCACTGAGGCGGCCAGGGAGTGCGTGCACGCACAGTCACAGTTCGGCGATGAGCATGCAGCGCTGCGTGGACCGCGCGACTCCACTCGACGGTGTTCCGACGGTGCTTGGGTCGGGAGGTGCTCGTGGTTCACGGCTCTGCACACCGCGCGGTGGGCCGGCGTTGCGGATGGCCCGTGAGCGCGTGAGGCGACGTGCGCCACGCCGCGGACTCCCCGCCCCGTGGAGTCAGTCACCGCGACCGGGAGAACCCTCGGTGCTGGTGCCGCCGTCACCTAACCTGTGAGCCCTAGGCAGTACTCATAGAGACTTTCGAGGGTGGAGAACGTGGCGGACGAGAGCACAGGGAGCCGATCGGGCGGCTCGCACGAGGACCGTGGACACTCCGGTCGCGCCCAGCATCAAGGTCGTCCGGCCCGCGGAGCCGACCGTCCCCGCCAAGGCGGCCAGGGCGACGCGCAGCGTTCGCAGCGCCCGAACGATCGCTCCGGTCAGCGCCGGCAGGAGGACCGTCGGGGCCCTGGTCGGGATTCCGATCGTCGCGGTGGATACCGCGGTCAGGGCGGTAGCCGGCAGGGTGGTTCCTCCCGGAGTGGCGATGATCGGCGCGGACCTCGAGGTGACGGCGACCAGCAGCCGTTCCGACGTGAGGGGGCAGGTTCAGGACAGCGCAGGGACGGCGATCGCCGGAGCTATGCCCGTGACGACGACCGGCGGGGCCCTCGCCGGGATGGCCCCTCGCGCGACTCACGTCGAGACGACGACAGGCGCGGCCCCCGTCGGGATGACGACCGCCGGAGCCCTCGCCGCGATGACGACAAGCGCAGCTTCCGGCGCGACGACAGCCGCCGCGATGGTCGCCCTGACGGCGACCGTCGCGTGCGTCGCGATGACGATCGGCGGGGCCCCCGCAGGGACGACGACCGACGAGGCCCCCGCAGGTACGACGACCGACGGGGCCCTCGCCACGATCGCGACCAGCGCGGCGGCGGGCGGTTCGGCGGCCCGAGGGACTCCTCCTCGCAGAGGCCGGGCGAGGCGCGTCGCAGCTCCCGGCCGCCGGAGCCCGCTCTGGACGAGGCCATCACGGGTCGCGAGCTCGACCGGGACATCTCCGACGAGCTCCGCTCTCTGCGCAAGGAGACCGCGGAGCGCACGAGCCGCCACCTCGTCGCCGCCATCGCGGCGCTCGACGAGGACGACCTGCCTCTCGCGCTGGCTCACGCCCAGTTCGCCGCGAGCATCGGCGGACGCGTCGGCATCACCCGGGAGATCTACGGCATCGCCGCCTACCGCAGCGAGGAGTTCCGCACCGCAGCCCGGGAGTTCCGCACCGCGATGCGCATCTCCGGCCGCGTGGACCTGCTGCCGATGCTCGCCGACTGCGAGCGCGGCATCGGCCGTCCGGAGCGCGCGCTGGAGATCGCCGCCTCGGACGACGCCTCGACTCTCGACGTCTCCGGGACGATCGAGCTGATGATCGTCGTGGCCGGCGCCTACGCCGACACCGGCGACATCGAGACCGCCCTCGGGACGCTCGACATCCCCGCTCTGCGCAGCAAGGTCGACGGTCGCTGGCAGGTACGGCTGTGGGTCGCCTACGCCGACCTTCTCGAGCGCGCCGGACGGGGCGATGAGGCGCACCGCTGGCTCACGCTGGCCGCCGATGCCGACACCGACCACGAGACGGACGCCGCCGAGCGCCTGGGCCGCCCCGTGCCGGAGCCCGAGGTCGAGGATCTGCCCTGGGACGACTCCGAGGAGCTCAGCGTCCTCGACGCCTTCGACGACTCCGAGGACGTCGAGGAATCCGACGACTCCGAGGAGCAGGAGGACGGCGCCTCCGAGAGCGACGCGACCGGTGAGGACGATCCGTCCGAGGCGGACGCCGCCACGTCGTCGGAGACCGATCCCGACACCGATCGGACCCGGGATCCCGTGGATGGTGCCGAGGATGACGGCGGGCAGGAGCGCGAGCACGAGCGCGCCGAGCTCGAGGACGAGGAGCACGAGCGCAACGAGCCCGAGGAGGACGCGCAGGATGAGGCGGGGGAGTCCCGCGACGAGGCTGCGGTGACCGCACAGGCGGATCCTCAGCAGGGGCCGCGGGCATGAGCGCGCGCGGACACGACCTCAGCATGCTCGGGCGGTACGACGCCCTCCTCCTCGACCTCGACGGCACCCTCATGCACGGCACGCGTCCCATCCCGCACGCCGCGGCGGCCGTGCGCACCGCGCGGGATCGGGGTCTGAAGATCGGCTTCGTCACCAACAACGCCTCTCGCACCCCCGAGCAGGCCGTGGCGCACCTCGCCACGGTCGATGTCGAGGCGGCGCCCGAGGAGATCGCCTCCTCCCCGCAGATCGCGGTGCAGCTCCTCGCGGAGCACGCGCCGGCCGGCTCCACGATCCTCGTGCTCGGCGCCGACGGCCTGATGGAGGCCGTCGCCTCCGCAGGGTTCACCCCCGTGCGCGAGGACGGCGACGAGGTCGCGGCCGTCGTCCAGGGGTTCTCCCCGGACCTCGGCTGGGCGCAGCTCGCCGAGGGCGGCTACGCACTGCGCCGGGGCATCCCCTGGATCGCGACCAACACCGATGCGACCCTGCCCACCGAACGGGGCATCGCGCCGGGCAACGGCGCGCTCGTGCAGGCGCTCGTGCACGCCACCGGTCGCACGCCGCTGGTGGCGGGCAAGCCCGAGCCGGCCATGTTCTCCCTCGCCGCGAAGGCGCTGGGAGCCCGCCGCCCCCTCGCCGTCGGCGATCGCCTCGACACCGACATCGAGGGCGGCAACCGCGCCGGCATCGACACCCTTCTCGTCCTCACGGGCGTCGACAGCATCGAGACCGCGCTGCGCGCCGAGCCGGTCCGTCGGCCGACGTGGATCCTGCCCGACCTCTCCTCGCTCACCGACCCCGCGCCCGAGGCCGTCGTCGACGGCGCGACGGCGCGCTGCGGAGCCGCCTCCGCCGGACTCGAGGACGAGGACCTCGTCCTCTCCGGACGCACGGGGACCCCGCAGGCCCTCACCGCGGCCCTCGGGCTGCTCGCGGCGCGTCTGCCCGAGAGCGCCCTGTCCGGCGCGGTGCGCACCCAGGACTCGTGACCGCGGGCGGCGGAGCCCGGCGGCTCGACGTGGCACTGGCCGCCGCGGGCCTCGCGTCCTCCCGCACCCACGCCCGTCGGATCGTCGAGGAGGGCAGGGCCCTCGTCGACGGCCGACCCGCCCACAAGCCGTCCGCGACCGTCGCCGCGGACGCCCTCCTCGAGGTCACCGGCGTCCCCGAGGGAGGGGAGTACGCCTCCCGGGCCGCCCACAAGCTCCTCGGTGCGCTCGACGCGGCGGGGCTGGACCCCCGCGATCTCGTCTGCCTGGACGCGGGCGCGTCCACCGGCGGGTTCACCGACGTCCTGCTGCGTCGCGGGGCGCGCGAGGTGCGCGCGGTGGACATCGGCCACGACCAGCTGCACCCGCGCCTGCGCGAGGACCCGCGCGTCGCGGTGCACGAGGGCACCTCGATCCGGGGACTGGACCCCGCGGACGTCGGCGGGCCGGCGCAGCTCGTCGTCGGCGACCTCTCCTTCATCTCCCTCGTCACCCTCATGGCGGACCTCGCCGTGCTCACCGCGCCCGGCGGCGACCTGCTGCTCATGGTCAAGCCCCAGTTCGAGGTCGGGCGCCGCAGGCTCCCGCGCTCGGGCGTGGTCGCGGACCCCGCACTGCGCCGCGAGGCCGTGCTCGGCGTCGTCGAGGAGGCCGACGCCCGCGGGCTCGACCTGCGCGGCGTCGCCGAGAGCCCCCTGCCGGGACAGGACGGGAACCACGAGTACTTCCTGCATCTGCATCGTCGCGACGTCCCCTCACGCGCAGAGGACACGTACGCAGAGGATCCGCGACCCGCCGGAGCGGCGCGCAGGATCCCGCGCGCCGCCTATGACATGATCGAGCAGGTGCTCCCGCGTACGCGCGCAGGCTCCCGCGCCGGACGTCGGCGCGCGCAGGTCACGGAGCACGTCACGGAGCATGACCAGGGCCCGCGTCGGGCCGATGGGCACAGGACCGAGCTGAGGACGAGGGAAGGGGACCGCCGAGCATGAGGCGCTTCCTGCTGTACGCGCACTCGGGGCGCGCCGCCGCCCTCGAGGCGCTGATGAGAGTCCTGGCCGAGCTCGGGAACCGCGGAGTGCGCGCCGTCATCACCGACGAGCAGTACGACCAGATCCGCATGTCGCCGCCGGCGAGCCTGCCCGAGGGGCTCCTGGACATCCTTGACTCCGAGGAGGTCGACGTCGTGGACGCCGTCTCCGCGGCGGACCTCGTCGAGCTCGGCATCGTGCTCGGAGGCGACGGGACGATCCTGCGCGCCCTCGAAGTGGTGCGCGAGGCCGAGATCCCCGTGCACGGCGTGAACCTCGGGCACGTGGGCTTCCTCGCCGAGAGCGAGGTCGAGGAGCTCTCGACGACGGTGCGGCGCCTGCTGGACGGCGACTACGACATCGAGGAGCGGTCGACCCTCGACATCGTCATCCGCGGCCCCAAGGACCAGATCCTCCACACCGACTGGGCGCTGAACGACGCGAGCCTCGAGAAGGCCGACCGCCAGAAGATGATCTACGTGGTCATCGAGATCGACGGCCGCCCCGTCTCCTCCTTCGGCTGCGACGGCGTGCTGCTGACCAGCCCCACGGGCTCGACCGCCTACGGCTTCAGCGCCGGTGGCCCCATCATCTGGCCCGAGGTGGACGCCTTCCTCGTCGTCCCGCTCGCCGCCCACGCCCTGTTCTCGCGTCCCCTCGTGCTGGGGCGCTCGTCCGAGGCGGCGATCGAGCTCACCGTCGAGAACCGCGACGAGGGAGTGCTCACCCTCGACGGCCGCCGCACCATCGACATCACCCCCGGCATGCGCGTCGAGGGCCGGCTCTCCCCCCGCTCCGTGCGGCTCGTGCGCCTGACCACCACACCTTTCGCCGATCGCCTCGTGGAGAAGTTCCAGCTGCCGGTCGTGGGCTGGCGCGGACGCGTCGGCCGCGACGTCTGAGCGGGAGCCGCCGTGCTCTCCACCCTCCGCATCCGCCGCATCGGCGTGATCGACGACGCCACCCTCGAGTTCGGTCCCGGCTTCACCGCGCTGACCGGCGAGACCGGCGCGGGCAAGACCATGATCGTCACCGGGCTCTCGATGCTCCTGGGCGCGCGGCTGGACCGCGGCCGTGCGGGCACCGCCGGGACCGTCGACGGCACGCTCGTGCTCACCGGCCACGACGAGCTCGAGTCGGCCCTGGACGAGCTCGGCGCCGAGGACGAGGACGGCGAGGTGCTCGTCGTCCGCCGCGTCACCAAGGACGGCCGCTCCCGGGCCCAGATCGGCGGGGTGCCCGTGCCGATCGGGACGCTGGCCCGGCTCGTCGGCTCCGCGGTCACCGTCCACGGCCAGGCCGACCAGGCCCGCCTGCGCGAGGCCGACCAGCAGCGCGAGGCCCTCGACCGCTTCGCCGGCGACACCGTCGGCCCCCTGCTGCAGCGCCACCGCGAGCTCTGGGACCGTCACCAGGAGCTGCGCGGTCGCATCGAGGAGCTCGAGCGCCTCGTCGCCGAGCGCGACCGCCGAGGGGACGAGCTGCGCACGGCCCTCGAGCGCATCGAGGAGGTCGACCCGCAGGACGGCGAGGACGAGAGCCTGCGCGCCCAGCTCGAGAGGCTCAACCACGCCGTGGACCTCCGCGCCGCCGCCGAGCAGGCGTCCACGCTGCTGCTCGGACAGGACGACGGCCCCGCGGCCGGCTCCCTCCTCGACCTCGCGATCGACCAGGTGCGCACCGCATCCGGCACGGACCCCGAGCTCGAGGGCACCCTCGGCAGGCTCGAGAGCCTGCGCCTCGACCTCTCCGACGCCGCCGCCGACCTCTCCCGCTACGCGGACGGCATCGACGCCTCTCCCGGGAGCGTCGAGCAGGCCAACGAGCGCCTCCACGAGGTGACCACGCTGGTGCGGGACCTCGGGCCCGTCCTCGGCGGCGCCGCGACCATCGGCGAGCTGCTCGAGAGCTCCCGCACCGCCGCCGCCGACCTCGACCGCTTCGACGGCGCCGAGACCGAGCTGTCCGCCGCCCGCGAGGAGATGACGGGCCTCGAGACCGCCCTCGACGAGGCCGCGGAGGCGCTCACCGGGGCCCGGGGCGACGCCGCCTCGCGCCTCGCGCGCGCCGTCGAGTCCGAGCTCGTCCACCTCGAGATGCCGCAGGCGAGCCTCGAGGTCGAGGTCGCCCCGCACTCGCCCCGTCCGCACGGCCGCGATCGCGTGGCGTTCCTCCTCGCGCCCCACCCGGGCGCCGACCACCTGCCCGTCGCGACCGCCGCGAGCGGCGGCGAGCTCTCGCGCGTCATGCTCGCCCTCGAGGTCGCGCTCGGCTCCTCCCGCGACGACCGCACCGCCGCCCCCGTGTTCGTCTTCGACGAGATCGACGCGGGCATCGGCGGCCGCGCAGCCCTCGCCGTCGGCCAGCGCCTCCAGCGGCTCGCCGAGAACGCGCAGGTCATCGTCGTCACGCACCTCCCGCAGGTCGCCTCCCACGCCTCCACCCACCTGCAGATCGTCAAGCACAGCGAGGACGGCGGCACGAGCTCCACCGTGCAGAGACTGGACCGCGAGGGGCGCATCGGCGAGCTCGCCCGCATGCTCTCCGGGGAGACCAGCGACCTCGCCCTCGCCCACGCACGGGAGCTGCTCGACGACTCGGCGGACCCGTCGGCGCAGGAGTCCGCGCCGGGGCAGGCGCCGGGGGAGGGGCGATGAGCACGACCGTCGGCACCGTCCTGGGGACCGCGCGCATCGGCCGGCGCACGAAGGACCTCACCAAGCGCCTCGAGCCCGGCGACATCGCGGTCATCGACCACGAGGACATCGACCGCGTCGCCGCCGAGGCGCTCGTCGAGAAGGCGCCCGCTGCCGTCCTCAACGCCGCCCGCTCCACCTCCGGCCGGTACCCGAACGCCGGGCCGCAGATCCTCGTGGACCACGGCATCGCGCTCGTCGACGACTGCGGCCCCGAGCTGTTCGAGAAGGTCCGCGAGGGCGCCCGCCTCACCGTCGCCGACGGCGTCGTCCGCGAGGGCGGGAGTACGCTCGCGCGTGGGACCCGCCAGGACCCCGCCACGATCGCCGCCTCCCTCGAGGCCTCCCGCGAGGGCCTCTCCGAGCAGCTCGAGCTGTTCGCCCGCAACACCCTGGAGTACATGCTCCTGGAGAAGGACCTGCTGCTGGACGGCGTGGGCGCGCCCGAGGTGCGCACCGTCATGGACCGCCGCCCCGTCCTGATCGTCGTGCGCGGCTACCACTACAAGGAGGACCTCGCGACGCTCGGTCCGTTCCTGCGCGAGAACCGACCCGTGGTGATCGGCGTCGACGGCGGCGCCGACGCGGTCCTCGAGGCCGGCTGGAAGCCCGACATGATCATCGGGGACATGGACTCCGTCTCCGACAGGGCGCTGGCATCGGGCGCCGAGCTCGTGGTGCACGCCTATCGCGACGGCCGCGCCCCGGGCATGGAGCGCCTGGCGGAGCTCGATCTCGCCGAGGACGCCGTGGTGTTCCCCGCCGCCGGCACCAGCGAGGACATCGCGATGCTCCTGGCCGACGAGAAGGGCGCGAGCGTGATCGTGGCCGTCGGCACCCACGGCACCCTCGAGGAGTTCCTCGACAAGGGCCGCGCCGGCATGAGCTCGACCTTCCTCACCCGGCTGCGCGTGGGCTCCAAGCTCGTGGACGCCAAGGGCGTCTCCCGGCTCTATCGCCAGCGGATCTCCACCCTGCAGCTCGTGCTGCTGGCCGTCGCCGGCCTGCTCGCCCTCTCCGTGGCCATGTGGGCCACGCCCGGCGGACAGGCGCTCTTCCAGATCCTCGGTGCACGATGGGACGACGCCATCTCATGGTTCACCTCCCTGTTCGCCACCCGACCCGCCACCGGAACCTAGGAGCCTCGGTCCGTGATCGACTTCCGCTACCACCTGGTCTCCCTGATCTCCGTGTTCCTCGCCCTCGCGGTGGGGATCGTGCTCGGGGCCGGACCTCTGCGCGAGAACCTGGGCTCCCAGCTCACCGGCCAGGTCGAGCAGCTGCGCACGGAGAAGGACGACCTGCGCACCTCCAACGACTCTCTGACCTCGCAGAACGACGAGCTCAGCGCGTTCATCTCGCAGACCTCGCCCGAGCTCGTCGCGGGCACCCTGAGCGGACGCAGCACCGCCGTGGTCTACGACGACGACTCTGTGCGCAACCAGGTCAGCACTCTCGACTCCCTGCTGGACGAGGCGGGCGCGGGCACGCCGCTGAGCGTGCGCCTGGACAGCTCCCTGTGGGACCCCGAGCAGGAGGACACCCGCACCACGGCCCTCGACTCCCTCCGGGAGGCGGACAGCGCGCTCGTCACGGCGGCCGAGTCCGACACCGATTCCAGCTCCGGTGCTCTCTCCACGATCATCGGCCACCTGCTCGTGGACACCTCGATCGGCGACGAGCAGCGCCAGAAGCTGTGGGCCGTGCTGACGGACGCCCGCCTCGTCGACGTCGACGGCAGCACCGACGCCCCCGTGGACTCGATGATCTTCGCGAGCGCCGCGCCCACGGACCTCACCGTGGGCGGGGACGACGCCTCGACCGCGGCCGAGCGCGCCCAGATGCTGCTCGAGGCCCAGACCGGGCTGCTCGAGCGCATGGTCGGCGCGAAGATCCCCACGGTGGTCTCGGGCTCGACCCCCTCGAACGACGACAGCGCGGGCCTGCTGCGCACGGTGCGCGGGGACTCGCGCTTCACCGACCTCTCCAGCGGCGACCGCCTGCAGGAGCCCGACGGGCCGACGATCGCCGTGCTCGCCCTCGCCGAGCAGGTGCGCGGCGAGCAGGGGAGCTACGGGACCGCCGCCGACGCCCAGGACCGCGTGCCGGAGGTGCCCGGCGGGGCCGGGGACTCGTCGGGCTCCGGGGCGGGATCCGGCGCGAGCGACGGAGGCGAGGGATGACGGGTGGGATGTCCGGCGCCCTGCGCCGCACGAACCACGCCGGTCGCAGCGTGACCCTCGCGGAGGGCGTCGCCGTGGCCGGGGGAGCGGTGGCCGCTCTCGCCGCGCGCGGCCTGCGCGGCGATGCGCTCGCCGTCGCCGCCGTCGGCGGACTGGGTCTCGCCGACGACGTCCTCGAGCCCTGGCTGCGCTCCCGCGGGATCACCCCGACCAAGGGGCTGCGCGGCCACCTCGGCGCCCTGCGTCGCGGACGCCTGACCACGGGCGCCGCGAAGGCCCTGGGGATCCCCGTGGTCTGCCTGCTCGACGCCGCCGCGGCCCGTGTCCGCACGGCGAGGACCCTCGGTCCGGACGCGGGCGCGTCGACGGAAGCCGGCGCGCCGACGGACGCGCGCGCCCTCCCCGCCGGAGCCGGGGCCGGGGCCGGGGCCGGCACACTGGTCGACGCGGGCGTCGCCGCGGGCGCCGCGAACCTCGCGAACCTCCTGGACCTGCGCCCCGGGCGCGCGCTCAAGGCCACCACGGCCTGCGCGCTCGTGCTCGCCCTCCCGCCCGCCCGCAGCCCGCGCGCACGGGAGGGCAGGGCCCTCGCCGCGATCGCCGCCGTCGCCGGGCTCGCGGCCCTGCCCGGCGACCTCGCCGAGCGCGGCATGCTCGGCGACACCGGCGCCAACGCCCTCGGCGCCCTGGTGGGCGCGGCGGCCGCGCGCCGACTCCCCGCGGGACCCCGCCTCCTCGTGCTCGGCGGTCTCGGGGCCCTCACCCTCGCGAGCGAGCGCGTGAGCTTCAGCGCCGTCATCGACGCGACGCCCGCGCTGCGCCGCCTCGACCGCTGGGGCCGCCGCGCACCCGATCCCGCGGGATCCGAGGACGAGGGGAGCACTCCCGCATGAGCGCCCCGTCCTCGACCGCACGGGTCATCGTGCGCGGCGCGACGGTGATCCTCGTGGTCACCCTCGTCGCGCGCATCGTCGGCTTCCTGCGCTACCTCGTCTTCGGCGCGAGCGTGGGCGCAGGTGACGTCGGCACCGCGTACTCGAGCGCGAACCTCGTCCCGAACCTCCTGTTCGAGGTCGCCGCCGGCGGCGCGCTCGCCGCCAGTGTGGTCCCGCTCGTGGCGGGCCTGGTCGAGAACGACGAGACCGGGGAGGGCAGGCGACGGGCCGACGGCATCATCTCCGCGATGCTGAGCTGGATGCTCCTGCTCACGATCCCGCTCGCCCTCCTCGTCGGCCTGCTCGCCGGCCCGATCGCCTCGCTCGTCCTCACCAGCGGCGACTCCGACGAGTCGGTCGTCGAGCTCGGCGCGTCGATGCTGCGGATCTTCGCGCTGCAGCTGCCGATGTACGGGGTGACGGTGGTGCTGGGCGCGTACCTCCAGGCCCGCAAGCGGTTCCTGTGGCCCGCCCTGGTGCCGCTGCTGTCCTCGCTCGTCGTGATCATCTCCTACCGCGTGTACGCGGCCGCGGTGCCCGCCGTGGCGACGGCCTCGACGATCTCCCCGTTCGCGCACGGAGTGCTCGCCTGGGGCACGACGGCCGGGGTCGTCGTGATGGCGCTGTCGGTGCTCGTGCCGGCCGCACGCGCCGGGCTGCGCCTGCGCCCCACCCTGCGGATGCCCGCCGGGATGGGCAGCAGGGCCCTGCGCCTCGCGGGAGCCGGGCTCGGCGCGGTCGGCGCGCAGCAGCTCGCCCTCGCGCTCGTGCTGCTGCTGGCCATGCGCACGGGCGGCACCGGCACCCTGCCCGTGTTCCAGTACGGGCAGGCGATCTACCTGCTGCCCTACGCCGTGCTCGTGGTCCCGCTGATCACGAGCGTGTTCCCGCATCTGTCCGAGCAGCGCCTGGTCGGGGACCTGCGGGGCTTCGCCGTCACCGCCCGCGCGTCCCTGCGCTCGGTCGTCGTGATCGGGACCGTGGGCGCGGCGACGCTGTTCGCCGCCGGCCCGGCCCTCGAGGCCTTCTTCCACCACATCGACCGCGCGGGCGCGGTCGGCGTCGGCGCGGTCGTCGCCGCCCTCTCCGTGGGGCTGCTGCCGTACGCGATCACCATGCAGTGCACCCGGGTGCTGTCCGCGGCGATGCGGGCGCGGGACGCGCTGCTCGTGGGCTCCGTCGGCTGGGTCGTGGGCGGGATCCTCATCGTGGTCGTGGCGGTGCTCTCGAACTCCGGCAGCTCGGCCGTGGCCGCGACCGCCTTCGCCTTCGCCCTGAGCGCTGGCATGTGGGTCTCGGGCATCACCGGCCTCGCGCGGGTCGCCGATCTCCTCGAGGGCGTCGAGGGCGGCGCGCCCCTGGTGCGCGTCGTGCCGATCGGGGCCGTGGTCTCCGTGGCCGCGGCGATCCCGGGACTGCTCCTGGGACGCGCGATGGTCACCCAGGGCACGTCCGAGCTGCTGTGCGTGCTGATCGGGGTGCTCACCGGCGGCATCGGCATGGTCCTCGCCCTCGTCGCCATGACCCTCGCCGACCGCCGCACCGCGGCCTCGCTGCTGGCGCGCCTGCGCCGCGGGCGCACGGAGCAGGCGTGAGGCGCATGCAGGAGGGGGAGCGGCCGTCCGCCGGCCGCACGCCCCGCGTGCTGATCGTCGAGCCCGCCGCGAGCGGGGGACTGGCGGCGCACGTGCGGATGGAGCGCGCCGTGCTCTCGGAGGCCGGTGTCGAACTGCCCGAGGCGGGCGTGCGGATCTCCTCGCGCCCCGCGCCGGCGGACGTCCGCACCGTGCGCACCCTGCGCGAGCGCATGCGCGCGACCGGAGCCCGGCCCCCGGTCGACGCGGTCCATGGCCACGGGCTGCGCGCCGGGGCGCTCGCCGCTCTCGCCCGCGGGCCGCGCGGCCGCGGACCCCGCCTCGTGGTGACGCTGCACAACCGCGTCGTCGGACCGCGTGCGGTGCGCGCCATGGGACGCCTCCTGCTGCGGGTCGTCCGCTCCCGCGCCGACGCGGTCCTCACCGTGTCCCCGGACCTCGACCCGCTCGTGCGGGGCGTCCCGGAGGTCGAGCACGCTCTCATCCCCGCGCTGCCCGGGCCCGGGGCGCACGCCGCCGCGCGGGTCACCGCACCCGACGCGTCGGCGGATCCCGCCCGGGACGAGCACGGCGAACCCGTTGAACCCGACGAGCCCGGCGTGCTCGACGTGCTCGTCGTCGCCCGGCTCGCCCCGCAGAAGGGGCTCGACGACCTCCTGGACGCCCTGGGCCTGCTCGTCGCCGAGGCCGTCCCGGCCGCTCCCGGGCTCCGCGTGCGGATCGCGGGGGACGGGCCCCTCGCGTCGCATCTCAGCGGGCGCATCCGCGCCGAGCACCTTCCCGTCGAGCTGCTCGGCAGGCGCGAGGACGTTCCCGATCTGCTCGCCGACTGCGACCTCGTGGTCTCCTCGGCGCTGTGGGAGGGACAGCCGGTGTTCCTGCAGGAGGCCCTGCGCGCCGGCCGCGCGATCGTCGCGACCGACGCCGGCGGCACCCGCCTGGTCACGGGACGGGCGGCGCACCTCGTCCCCGTCGGGGACCCGGCCGCCCTCGCCCGGGCGATCACCTCCCTGCGCGAGGAGGGGGCGCGGCGGAGCGCCGAGCGGGCCTCCCGCGAGCGCTCCCACGAGCTGAGCGGACCCGACGACCTGCTCGCGCAGCTCACGCAGGTGCTGCGGATCTCCCTGCGCTGACGCGGCCGTCCGTGGCCCGACGGCGCCTCATCCGCATGGAACACCTCGCACATCCGCGGGTGTCGGGAGCGCCGAGGGGCCGTTCGATGCTAGGTTGAGACTCCGTGGCAGACAGCAGCGTGAACCCCCCGCGAACCCCGTCCGCATCGACCGCCCGCCCCGGCTCCGGCCCGGCAGCGAAGCCCTTCCGGAATCCCGGCACCACCAAGCACATCTTCGTCACCGGCGGCGTCGTCTCGAGCCTCGGCAAGGGGCTGACCGCCTCCTCGCTCGGGATGCTCCTGAAGAACCGCGGCCTGCGGGTGACCATGCAGAAGCTGGACCCGTACCTCAACGTGGACCCGGGCACCATGAACCCGTTCCAGCACGGCGAGGTCTTCGTGACCGAGGACGGCGCGGAGACGGACCTCGACATCGGCCATTACGAGCGCTTCCTCGACGAGAACCTCTCGGCCGACTCCAACGTGACCACCGGCCAGGTCTACTCCGGCGTCATCGCCAAGGAGCGCCGCGGCGAGTACCTCGGCGACACCGTCCAGGTCATCCCGCACATCACGAACGCCATCAAGGAGTCGATGCGCGCTCAGGCGAGCGACGAGGTCGACGTGGTCATCACCGAGATCGGCGGCACCGTCGGCGACATCGAGTCCCAGCCGTTCCTCGAGGCCGCCCGGCAGGTCCGCCAGGACGTCGGCCGCGACAACGTCTTCTTCGTGCACGTCTCCCTGGTGCCATTCATCGGCCCCAGCCAGGAGCTGAAGACCAAGCCCACGCAGCACTCGATCGCGGCCCTGCGCTCGATCGGCATCCAGCCCGACGCCATCGTGCTGCGCGCCGACCGCGCCCTGCCCGCCTCGGTGAAGGCGAAGATCGCCTCCATGTGCGACGTGGACCTCGACGCCGTCGTCACCTGCCCGGACGCGCCCTCGATCTACGACATCCCGCACGTGCTGCACGACGAGGGCCTGGACGCCTACGCGATCCGCCGCCTCGACCTCCTCAGCCACGACGTCGACTGGTCGCTGTGGGACGGGCTCCTCGAGCGCGTCCACCACCCCGAGTACGAGGTCGCCGTGGGCCTCGTGGGCAAGTACATCGACCTGCCGGACGCCTATCTCTCGGTCACCGAGGCGCTGCGCGCCGGAGGCTTCCACCACGACGCCCGCGTGAGGATCTCCTGGGTCGAGTCCGATGCCTGCTCCACCCCCGAGGGCGCCCAGGCGGCCCTCAAGGACCTCGACGCGATCGTGGTGCCCGGCGGCTTCGGCATCCGCGGCGTCGACGGCAAGGTCGGCGCGCTGCGCTTCGCCCGCGAGAAGGGCATCCCCGCCCTCGGCCTGTGCCTGGGCATGCAGTGCATGGTCATCGAGTACGCCCGCACCGAGCTGGGCTGGGCCGATGCGCAGTCCACCGAGTTCGAGGCCGACACGGCGCACCCCGTGATCGCGACCATGGCCGAGCAGGCCGACATCGTCTCGGGCGAGGGCGACCTGGGCGGCACCATGCGCCTGGGCGCCTACGACCACGAGCTCACCCCCGGCAGCCTCGCCGCCCGCACCTACGGGACCACGAAGGTCTCCGAGCGCCACCGCCACCGCTACGAGGTGAACAACGCCTACCGCAAGGACCTCGAGACGGCGGGCCTGGTGATCTCCGGCGTCTCCGCGGACCGTTCCCTCGTCGAGTTCGTCGAGCTGCCCTCCGAGGTGCACCCGTACTACATCGGCACCCAGGCGCACCCCGAGCTGAAGTCGCGCCCCACCCGGCCGCACCCGCTGTTCGCGGGCCTGATCGGCGCCGCCGTCGACCTGCAGAAGGCCACCCGTCTGCTCGAGGTCCCCGCCGAGCGCGGGGCCGAGGAGACCGGCGAGGCGGGATCCGGCGCGGACCCCGCCGTGCAGTCCGACGGGGCCGACGAGGCCGGGGAGTGACAGGGTCGCTCCGGGACGAGGACGGTGCACGTCCGGTCCTCTCCCGGAGCACCGCCTTCCGCGGCGCGATCTGGGACGTGGTGCGCGACGAGGTCGACTTCGCTCCCGGCGTCCGCTTCACCCGCGAGTACATCGCCCACACGGGCGCCGCCGCCGTGCTCGCGCTCGACGACGAGGGCGCGAGCGACGTGCGCGATGCGCGGGTGCTGCTCATCCGCCAGTACCGCCATCCTGCGGGGCGCACCTTCTGGGAGCTGCCCGCGGGCCTGCTCGACCACGAGGGCGAGGACCCGATGCAGGCCGCGGGGCGCGAGCTCACCGAGGAGACCGGTCACCGGGCCGAGCACCTCCGGCACCTGCTGGACATCCATCCCTCGGCCGGCAGCTCGAGCGAACGCATCCGGATCTTCCTCGCGACCGGCATCGGCGAGGCCGTCACGGACTTCGTGCGCGAGGACGAGGAGTCGGAGATCGAGCTGCGCTGGGCGCGCCTGGGCGAGGTGCTCGATGCGATCCGCGACGGCCGCCTGACGAATGCGACTCTCGTGGCCGCGGTGCTCGCGGTCGCGGCCCTCGGGGTCTGAGACCGGCCGGTCCGTCGCGGTCGCGCGCTGGGCGGCGGCCCCGGGGGCCCTACTCGGTGGGAGCGTCCGACGCGACGGGCGCGGCGGCGAGGACGGGGGCGACGATCTCCGCCTGCCAGTCGCGGGCGCCGAGCCCCGAGAGCTCGGCGCGGATCTCCTCCGCGTCGCCGGGCGTCTCGTGCTCCCAGACCCACTGGCGCAGCAGACCCGGGGTGAGCAGGTTCTCCGAGGGCACGTGCAGCTGCTCCGCGCGCTCCGCGACCGCCTCGCGGATCGGCAGGTAGCGCTCCCACACCTCGGGCCACTTCTTGGACCAGAGCTTGTGGGGCGGCGGGTAGCTGGGCTCCGAGCGCGAGGGCAGGTGCGCCTCGGGGAGGTTCACGCCCGCGCGCGCCGCCTGCCACCAGGTCTCCTTGCCGTGCATCGGCTTGGGCAGGGCGGCGAGGAAGGCCGTGTGCGAGGCGGTCGAGACCTTCGCGGCGTCGACGATCGCGCGGTCCTTGATCACGCGGTGAGGGGACAGGTCCTGCTCACGGGCGATCTGGTCGCGCCGCTCCCACATGGCGCGGGCGGCCGCGAGCTGGCGCGGCGTGCGCAGGGCGCCCAGGCCGTGCAGCTTCCGCCAGGGCTCCGCGCGCGCCGCGGGCAGGGGATGGGCGACCTCGTGCGCGAACTCCTCGCGCGCCCAGCGGGTCTTGTCCGTCTCCTCGAGACGGGCGGCGAGGATGTCGCGCACCTCGACGAGGACCTCGACGTCCAGGGCCGCGTACACGAGCCACGGCTCGGGCAGCGGGCGCTTGGACCAGTCCGCGGCGGAGTGCTCCTTGGCCAGGCGCAGGTGCACCGTGTCCTCGACGACCGCGCCCAGGCCCACACGGGGCATGCCCAGCAGCCTCGCGGCGAGCTCCGTGTCGAACAGCGACGCGGGGTGCAGGCCCAGCTCGCCCAGGCTCGGCAGGTCCTGGGTGGCGGCGTGCAGCACCCACTCCCGGGAGTTCATGAGCTCCACGAACGAGGTGGGCAGGGTGAAGGCCGTGGGGTCGATGAGGGCCGTGCCCGCCGCCTCGGTGCGGATCTGCACGAGATAGGCCTTCGCGCTGTAGCGGTAGGAGGAGGCCCGCTCGGCGTCGACCGCGATCGGCTCCTCGGGCGCGCTCGCGGCGCGCTCGCACCACTCCAGCAGCGGCTGGATGCGATCGATCACGGGGACCAGCCCGTCGCGCGGGGCGCCCAGAGGGGTCGGCTCGATCGCGGGGGAGTCGGCGCCGAGGTCGTCGCCGGTCCTGCCCGTGTCCGTCGTGCCGGTGGCGGTCGTCGGCGCGGTGCGCGCCGTGGTCGCGCTGTCCGCGGGTGCGCCGTCCTCGGTGCGTCGGGCGCGGGCGGCGGAGCGGTTGCGGGTCCTCATGGGGTCAGTCCTCCTCGTTCGCCGAGCCCTGCCGGGGGCGGGCGCGGTGGGAGGGGACGAGCGGCGCCACCTGGGCGGGAGCGGGAGGCAGGCCGCCGGCCGCCGCGAGCATGGCCGTCCAGGCGGCGAAGTGCGGGGCCAGGTCGGAGCTCGTCGGCGTCCAGGACACGCGCATCTCGACGTCGACGGTCGAGGGGCGCCCGGCGAGCGCGCCGTAGCTCTGGGACACCACGCGGGTGGCGGTGCACCCGAGCTCGCGGGACTCGGCGTCGAAGAGCTCGAGGGACTCGGTGACCCACGACCAGGCCACGTCGCCGAGCATCGCCTCGATCGCGAACTCGGGCTCGAGCTGGGCCTGGACGAGGACCACCATCCGGTACTCGCCCTTCCACGCCTCCTCGCCCGCGGGATCGTGCAGGACCACCAGGCGGCCGCTGGCGACCTCCTCGTCGTGCAGGATCACCTCGCCGTTGGCCGCCCACGTGTGCGGGGCCATCCGGCCGGGAGCGGGGATCGAGGTCCAGTGGACCTCAGGACGCAGGGGCGCACGGGTCATCTCCTCGATCGCCGTGCTGAAGGCGCGGGCGGCGGCGGGGAACTGGTGGACGGGCACGGCCGCGAGCCTAGCCCGCGACCCGTCACCACGGACCGAGGCGCGCCGTCGACCCGCCGACGACCTCTCCCCGGCCTCCGGCCGACCCGTCGGCCGGGGGTGCGGAGGCTCCAGCGGGTCCTCGTCGAGCGGGCCTCAGTCCTCGTGGACGAGGCTCAGGGAGTTGATGCAGTAGCGCTGGTCGGTGGGGGTCGCGAAGCCCTCGCCCTCGAAGACGTGCCCCAGGTGCGAGCCGCAGTTCGCGCAGCGCACCTCGGTGCGGACCATCCCCAGCGAGGCGTCCTCGAGCAGCTCCACTGCGTCGTTGTCCTGCGGGGCCCAGAAGGCGGGCCAGCCGCAGTGCGCGTCGAACTGCTCGTCGGCGCGGAACAGCACCGCCCCGCACGCTCGGCAGGCGTAGGTCCCGGCCGGGCGCACCTCCTCGTACTCCCCGCTGAACGGTCGTTCGGTGCCCGCCTGGCGCAGCACCTGGTACTCCTCCGGCGAGAGCTTCTCCCGCCACGCGGCGTCGTCCAGCTGGATGGCGTAGTGACCGCTTCCGATGGGCTTGGTGCTCATGGCTCATACCTCCGGGTTCGGGTGCCGACGGGTGGGGCGGGGATCGCCTCGGACCCGCGGCGTCACCTGCGATCCTACGGCGGACGTAGACTGCGCGTCATGATGCGCCTCACCTCCCTCGGCTCCCGCGCGACCCGCCCCGAGGAGGCGCCGGACGCGCGCGACGCCGTTCGTGAGCTGGGGCGATGGGGTAGGGCACTCGCCGTCGGCGGCGTCGGCGCGCTCGGTGCGTTCGCCCTCAGCGCAGGGGCGCTCGCGGCGGGGGCCCGGCTGCTCGCGAGGGTCCCGCTGACCCCGCAGACGTCCCAGCGCGGGAAGCTCGACCAGATGGTGCGGGCCGCGTATCCGGACCGTGTCCACCTCGATCGGACGGCGGAGGCCGTCCGCGGAGGCGTGATCG
The DNA here is from genome assembly GCF_023373525.1 of Brachybacterium kimchii. Lineage (NCBI taxonomy): Bacteria > Bacillati > Actinomycetota > Actinomycetes > Micrococcales > Dermabacteraceae > Brachybacterium > Brachybacterium kimchii. Next base: position 1,415,322 of record NZ_CP097218.1, on the reverse strand, counting down.
CCCTGCGCCGCTCCGGCGGGGCCGTCCACGTGCGCCTCGGCCCGGTCGACGGCGAGCCGACGCCCACCACCGTCTCCCGCCCGATCCTCGCCCGCGACACCGACGAGCCGATCGGGATCGGTCCCGTCGGCCTCGACGGCTTCTTCTGGCCCGGCACGCCCGAGACGTCGCTGGGCCTGCCCACCCGGGAGGTCGAGGTCTCCTCGCCCGTCGGCCCCATGCCGGCGTGGCTGGTGCCGGGGCGCCCCGGCATCTCGGGGGAGGAGCCCGGTGCCTCGAGCGAGGACGGGGCCTCGCGGGAGGACGGCGCAGCGGGGCCGACGGGCGACACCTGGGCCGTGCTCACGCACGGTCACGGCGCCACGCGCGGGGAGACCCTGCGCGCCATGTCCCTGCTGCACGAGCTGGGCCTGACCTGCCTCGCCCTGACCTACCGCAACGATCTCGGATCGCCCGCGTCGGCCGATCGGATGCACCATCTGGGCCTGGACGAATGGGAGGACACCGAGGCGGGCATCGAGTACGCCCTTGCCCACGGGGCGCGCCGGATCGTGCTCATGGGCTGGTCGATGGGCGGAGGCATCACGCTGCGCACCTCCGTGCACACCGCGCATCCGGAGGCGATCGCCGGACTCGTCCTGGACTCGCCGGCCGTGGACTGGCAGGACATTCTCACCTACCACGCGACGGCGCTCCGCGCCCCCGCGCCCATGCGGCGCCTGGCCCTGTGGATGATGACGAGCCCGCTCGGAGCGCGCCTGGTGCGCCTGCACGAGCCGCTCGCGCTCGCCGAGATGCGCGCCGAGCACTACGCGCAGCACCTGCGTCACCGCACCCTGCTCATCCACGCCCTCGAGGACACGACGGTGCCGCCGGCGCCGAGCGCCCGCCTGGCCGCGCTGCGCCCCGACCTCGTGGAGTTCGTGCCCTTCGCCGGCGCGAGCCACACCCGCGAGTGGAACCGCGATCCCGCCCAGTACGAGCGGCTGCTCGCGGACCACCTCGTGGACCTGCTGGACCTGGACGTCGACGTCGAGGCCATGGAGCTGCCCGTGCGCGACCCCGCGGCCGCGCCCCTGGAGGGGTCGATCGGCGCCCGGGTGTGATCCGTGCGCGCGGGGCCGGTCCTCGCGACCGGGCCGATCCTCGGGATCAGGCCCGGTCGCGCACCGTCCGGTCGCGCACGTAGCGGGAGAGCGTCGCGTGGGCGCCGACCGTGAGGGAGCCCAGCTCCCACACGCCCTCCGCGTCGACGCCGCGCATCACCCGGGAGGCGTCCCCTCCGACCGTCCGATGGGTCACCGAGAAGCACAGCTCGTCGAGCTCCCCGGCGCCGGCGAAGCGCGCGAGAGCGCTCGGGCCGCCCTCGAGCTGGATCCCGCGGTGCCCGAGGCCGGCGAGGGCGCGGCGGATGCCCTCCGGATCCTCCGCGAGGATCAGACTGCTCTCGGGCAGACCGCTCGCGGCGAGTGCCCGCTCGCCGTGCGCGGCGTCGGTCACGAGGTACGTCGGCCACGCGGGGTCGATGCTCGCGGGCAGCCGACCGGACTGCGACATGATCGCCAGGGCCGGGCGCTCACCGCCGGCCGGCCGCAGCGACGGGGCGAGCAGGTCCGAGCGGCCCTGGGGGCGGCGGTAGTCCTCGACGCGCACCGTCTCGGCGCCCACGAGCACCACGTCGGCGAGCGCGCGCAGCACGCCGAAGGCGAAGGAGTCGGTGGGATTGCGCAGGGGACCGCTGGTCCCGTCGGCACCGGTGATCGCGCCGTCGATCGTCGTGTTCATCATCGCCCGCACCCACGTGCGGTCCGCGGAGTACGCGTAGACCTCGGCGAGCGCGCGTGCGCCGGCGGCGTCCTCGGTGATCTCGCGCGGCGCGGCCAGCGCGCGCCCGTCGTCCCAGAGCAGCTGCATGGCCTCGATCCTCTCGTCGTGCGGGCACTGCGTGCTCTCCGGATCATCCCGCACCTGGGACGGTCCCGCGGACCGACGCGCGATCGTGGACCTGCCCACAGGGGATCTGCCCGGATCGGCCGTGCCCCTAGACTTGGCGGCCGTGACCGAGTCCCTCACCGCGCGCACCCCAGCCCCCTCCCTCGAGCGCCTGGTCGCCGACCTCGTGCCGCCGCCGCGCTTCGCGAAGGCGCGGCTGGACAACTACGTGCCCGATCCGCAGTACCCCTCCCAGCAGGAGGCCAAGGAGCGGATCGCCGAGTTCGCGCGCGGCATCGGCCGCAGCGGCGGCTCGAAGGGCCTGCTGGGCATGTTCCGCAAGCGGCCGCAGGCGGCGCGCGGCCTCTACCTCGACGGCGGCTTCGGCGTGGGCAAGACCCACCTGCTGACCTCCCTGTTCCACATCACCGACGGGAACCCCGTCTACGGCACCTTCGTCGAGTACACCAACCTCGTGGGCGCTCTGGGCTTCACCCGTGCCGTGGACCTGCTGGGCGGCTCCTCGCTCGTGTGCATCGACGAGTTCGAGCTCGACGACCCCGGGGACACCCTGCTGATGACGCGGCTGATCCGTGAGCTGTCCGATCGCGGCGTCGCGATCGTGGCGACCTCGAACACGCTGCCGGAGGCGCTCGGCGAGGGGCGCTTCGCCGCCCAGGACTTCCTGCGCGAGATCCAGTCGATGTCCGAGCGCTTCGACGTGCTGCGGATCGACGGCGAGGACTACCGGCGGCGCGAGGCCGTCGCCGAGGCCCCCGCCCTGCCCGAGGAGACCGTGCGCGAGCACGCCGAGGCCACGCCGGGTGCGACGCTCGACGATCTCCCCTCCCTCCTCGCGCACCTCAAGACCGTGCACCCCTCCCGCTACGGGGCGATGCTCGACGACGTCTCGTTCGCCCACCTCACCGAGGTGTCCACGATCGCCGACCACAACAACGGCCTGCGCTTCGTGGTGCTCGTGGACCGGCTCTACGACCGGGAGATCCCGGTGCTCGCGAGCGGGCAGGACGCGGCGGGCATCTTCACCGAGGAGCTGCTGCGCAGCGGCTACCGCAAGAAGTACTACCGCTCCCTCTCGCGCCTGACCTCGCTCGCGCGCGACGGCGCGAAGGACCTCGAGGGCGCTGCTCAGGACGCCTCGGCCGACTGAGCCGCAGCGGCGCTCCCGCGGACGACGAGCGCGCCGGGGCCCGCGAGGCCGGCGACCCGCTCCCGGGCATCGCGGCGCAGCGCGCCGAAGGAGGCGAGGACCTCCCCGCCGGCAGCGGCGTCCGACCCGGGCATCCCGGCCCCTCCCTCCGCGCGGCTGACGAGCACGTGCACGTCCCCGCGCCGCAGCACGAGGGACTCCTCGTCCAGCACGACGGCCTCGACGCGGCGGAGGTCAGGATCCCTGAGCTCCGGCAGCGCGCGGCGCAGGCCGATGAGCGTGCGGTACCACTCGAGCATCGTGCCGTGCGCGCCCTCGTGCCTCTCCTCCCAGTCGAGGAAGGAGTCGGTGAACGTGGAGCGCGACTGCGGGTCGGGCACGTCCGATGAGTCCCAGCCCATCTGCGCGAACTCCTCGCGCCGCCCGGCGGTGACCATCGCCCCGAGCTGCTCGCCATGGTCGGTGAAGTACCGGAACGGGGCGCTGCACGCCCACTCCTCGCCCTGGAAGAGCATGGGCGTGGGGGCACCCAGCAGGATCAGAGCGATCGCGGCGGCGTGCTCGGCGGGGGAGAGGAGCTGGTGGACGCGGTCCCCGCGGGCACGGTTGCCCACCTGGTCGTGGTCCTCGAGAAAGGCCACGAAGGAGTGCGCGTCGTAGGCGTCGGTCGCCGGATCGACGGGCGCGCCCCACACCCTTCCGCGGAAGGTGGAGCGGGTCCCGGCGTGCTCGAAGACGCGGGTGAGGGTGCGTGCGAGCACCTCGGCGCTGCCGAAGTCGACGTAATAGCCCTGCCGCTCGCCGCTGATCCACGCGTGGACGGCGTGGTGGACGTCGTCGGCCCACTGCATGTCCATGCCGAGACCGCCGCGAGCGGTGGGGGTGACGGTCGCGGGGTCGTTCCGGTCCGATTCCGCGATCAGGGTGAGCGGCCTGCCGGTCTCCCGCTCCCAGTCGGCGACGGCGTCGGCGAGCTCGGCGAGGAAGTGCCGGGGCGAGTCGTCCTGCAGCTCGTGCACCGCGTCCAGGCGCAGACCGTCCAGCTGCATGTCCACGAGCCAGTGCCGGGCGACCCCGCGCAGGAAGGCGCGCACGTGGTCGCTGCCCGCGTCGTCGAGGTTCACGGCCCAGCCCCACGGGGTCTCGTGGCGGTCGGTGAAGTAGGGGCCGAAGGCGCTGAGGTGATTGCCGTCGGGACCCAGATGGTTCAGCACCACGTCGAGGACCACCGCGAGGCCCCGCGCATGGGCCGCCTCGACGAAGCGGGCGAGGGCGGCGGGACCGCCGTAGGCCGGGTGCACGGCCATGAGGTCCACGCCGTCGTACCCCCAGCCGCGCTCGCCGGGGAAGGTCGCGAGCGGCATCAGCTCCACGGCGTCGACGCCGAGCGCGACCAGGTGTTCCAGGCGCTCGATCGCGGTGTCCAGGGTGCCGGTGCCGCCGTCGGCGGGCGGCGCGAAGGTGCCCACGTGCAGCTCGTAGACCACGCCGCCGCGGAAGGAACGTCCCTCCCACGGCGCGTGCGGGAACAGCCCGGGGTGCACGACCTCGCTCGGGCCGTGGACCCCGTCCGGCTGGGCGAGGCTGCGCGGGTCGGGCAGCCAGTCGCCGTCCCCGTCCAGGCGGAACGCGTAGCGGACGCCCGTGCCGGGCACGGCGGCCGGGCCCTCGGCGTCGGCCCCCTCGTCCCGCAGCCGGTGCCAGCCGTCCCCGACGGGCTCGAGGGTGCGCACGTGCGCGTCCTCCGGGTCGGGGACGGACTCGGTCTCGCCGCCGCGGAGCGGGGCCTCGAGGCGCACCTGCACCGTCCGTGCGCGCGGCGCCCAGACCTCGAGGGCGCCGTCGCTGTCTCGCACCGGCAGGGGAGCGGGGCCCGACGGGGGTCTCGTCGTGGAGGGGGACGGCGCCGTGCGCGTCCCCTCGGTCCCGGCCGCGTCGCTCGCGTGCTCACTCATGCGTTCCCCTCGTCCTCGTCTTCGTCCTCGATGTCGTCCTGCCCGGACGTCCCGTCGGTCCTCACCAGCAGCGCCGCCGGCCAGTCCTCGAGCAGAGCCGCCAGGCGCACCTGGCCGCCGTCCGTCTCCCGGCCGCTCAGCAGATCGCGCCAGCGGCCCTCGGGCAGCACGAGGACGGCGTCGCCGAAGCCGCCTCGCTGGGCGAGGCCGTGCGCGAGGCGGGTGACCACCGTGACCACCTCGAGGGGGCCGTCCTCGAGGGCGCGGCCGAAGGCCACCGCGTGCGCGGTCGACGTCGGCACCGGGCGGTAGACGGCGGAGCGCCCGCGGAAGAGCTCGGGACGCTCGCGGCGCAGGCGCAGCGCGCGATGGGTGAGCCAGAGCTTCTCGTCGGCCACGCCGTCGGGCCGCGCGCCCTCGCGCATGCGGGCGAGCCGCGCCTCGTGGCCGGCGTGATCGACCTCGCGGCGGTTGTCGGGGTCGACGAGGGAGAGGTCGATGGACTCGCACCCCTGGTAGACGTCGGGCACTCCCGGCATGGTCAGCTGCACGAGCTTCTGGCCGAGGATCGCCGCACGCTGCGCGCCGAGCGTCCTGCGGGTGAGGTCCTCGAGGATCGACGCGACCTCGGAGGAGTCGAGGGCCGCGCGCCCCAGCTCCCGGACCTGGTCCTCGTACTCGGAGTCCTGGTCCGTCCAGGTCGTGCGGGTCTTCGCCTCGCGCATGGCCTTCTCGAGGTAGCCGATCAGCCGGTCCTCGTCGATCCGCTCGCTGCTCCCGCCCGGCAGGTCCCAGGTCCCCAGCAGCGTCTGCCACAGCAGCAGGCGCAGGGCCCCGTCCACCCGGTCACCGATGTGCGCGGCGACCGCCCGTTCGAGGTCGAGCACCGCGAGGCCCCACTCGTGGGGGACCTCGGTGAGCACGGAGAGACGGGCGCGCACGTCCTCGCTGCGCTTGGTGTCGTGCGTGGAGAGGGTGGTCATGGAGTCCGGGCGCGTGTGCACCATCGTCGCGCAGTGGTCGTGGAGGTCGTCGGGCTCGACGCCGATGCGGTCGGGATCCGCCCCCACCTCGGTGACCGGCAGGAACCGCGGATAGCGGTAGAAGGCGGTGTCCTCCAGGCCCTTGGCGTGCACGGGCCCGCAGGTCTGCGCGAAGCGGATGATCAGCTCGGCGCGGTCCGCGTCCGCCGTCCGGCCGGCGCTGCCCACCTCGTCGCCGCACACGAGCGCGAGCACCACCTCGAGTGCGGCCCGCAGGTCCGCGTCCTCGCCCAGGAGGCCGCGGGCGCGGGAGGCGGCCGCCTCGAGCACCGCGCGCTCCGCACCGCTCGTGCTCTCACCGGGGACGATGTAGGCGCGATAGCGGTCCATCGAGGCGAGCATCGCGACCAGCACCCGCTGGATCTGGCGGCGCGTCGTGTCGCGCAGGCGGATGTCCTCCGCGCAGATGCGGTGGACGAGGTCCGTGAGGCGCTCGACCTCCGCCCACAGGCTCGTGGAGATGATCAGCGCCGTGGACTCGGCGGCGATCTCCTCGAACGGACGCAGGTCCCCCGTGGTGCGCTGCCAGACGTGCGTGAGCCCCAGGGCCCCGCGCGGGTCGTGGAAGAGGCCGCCCACGCGCCACAGGGCGTCGTACCCGGTCGTGCCGTCGCACGGGAAGTCGCCGGGCAGCTGCTCGTCGCCCTCGAGGATCTTCTCCACCGCGGTCCAGGCGCCGCCGGAGGCCTCATGCAGGTCGCGCAGGTAGCCGCGCGGATCGGCGAGGCCGTCGGGATGGTCGATCCGGTAGCCGTCGACGACGCCCTCCGACTGCAGCTGCAGGAGCAGCGCGTGGGTCGCGGTGAACACCTCGGGCAGCTCCACGCGCACGGCCGCGAGGGTGTCGACGTCGAAGAAGCGCCGGTAGTTCAGCTCGTCGTCGGCGACCTTCCAGTAGGCCAGTCGGTACCACTGGCGCTCGAGCAGGTCGACGAGCCCCAGGTCCTCGGTGCCCGGAGCGATCGGCAGCACGTGGTCGTAGTAGCGCACCACGCTCTCCTCGCGCGTGCCGCCGTCGCGCTGGGGCACGTCGGCGCGCGACACCTCGATCTCGCCGTCGGCGAGGACCTGGCCGATGGGGCGCCCCAGCACGGGCATGAGGATCGAGTTCTGGGCGGTGATGTCCACGTCGAACCAGTCGGCGAAGGGCGAGGCGGGGCCCTCGCGCAGCACCGACCACAGGGCGCGGTTGTGCCAGACGGGCGTGGGGATCGCCATGTGGTTGGGGACGACGTCGACGATCAGGCCCATGCCGTGGGCGTGGACGGCGGCGGCCAGTCTGCGCAGGGCGTCGATCCCGCCGATCTCCTGGCCGATCCGCGTGTGGTCCACGACGTCGTAGCCGTGGGTGGAGCCGGGGGCCGCCTGCAGCACCGGGGAGCAGAACACGTGGCCCACCCCGAGGTCGGCGAGGTAGGGGACGATCGCGGCGGCGTCGTCGCACGTGAAGCCCGCGTGCAGCTGCAGCCGGTACGTGCTGGTGGGGACGATCCGGGAGGGGGCGGGGAGGGTGACCATGTGCTGCGTGCTCCTTCGCGGGTCGGGACCGGGGCGGGACCGCGGTGGGCCGAAGGGGTCAGCGCCGCGGATGCGAGGCGCTCGTGATCCGCGGCGCGGCGAGCGGGCCGGGGGACTGCGAGGACGCGCTCGTGTACGCCGGTGCGCGCGGCGGCAGGGCGGCCTCCGAGGACCCGTCCTGCTCCTCGGCCTGCGCACCGCCGGTCTCGTCCGCCGCGGGCTCGGCGGGGTGCCGTCCCAGGATCAGCACGGAGTGGGCGGGGCGCGTGATCGTCTGCCCGGGCTCGAGCCTCTCGCCCAGATCGAGCTGGTGGGCCGTGCCCGAGGCGACGTACCAGGCGGCGCCGAACTCCTCGGGCGGGACGCGGAAGTCCACGTCGTTGCCCGCCCAGTTGAACATGAGCAGCGCGGAGTCGTCGATGATGCGCTCGCCGCGGGTGTCCGGCTCGGGGATCGCGGAGCCGTTGAGGAACACGTCCACGCACTTGTTCTGCGGGTCGTCCCACTGCTCCTGCGTCATCTCGGTGCCGTCGGTCGCGAGCCAGACCACGTCCGGCAGCGACTCATCGCCCTCGCAGGGGTTCTGGCCGCCCAGGAAGCGCCGGCGCCGGAAGATCGGGTGCGCCCGGCGCAGGGCGATCATGTGCCGGGTGAAGTCGAGCATGTCCTGCTGGTCGTCGTCGAGGTCCCAGTCGACCCACGAGATCTCGTCGTCCTGGCAGTAGGTGTTGTTGTTGCCCTGCTGGGTGCGGCCCATCTCGTCGCCGTGGAGGATCATCGGCACGCCCTGGCTGACCAGCAGGGTCGCCATGAAGTTCTTCGCGCGGCGCAGGCGCAGCGAGGTGATGGCGAGGTCCTCCGTCGGACCCTCGGCCCCCGAGTTCCAGGAGCGGTTGTGGCTCTCGCCGTCGTTTCCGCCCTCGCCGTTGGCCTCGTTGTGGCGCTCGTTGAAGGAGACGAGGTCGCGCAGGGTGAAGCCGTCGTGCGCGGTGACGAAGTTGACGGAGGCGATCGGGGTGCGGCCCGTGTGCTGGTACAGGTCTGAGGAGCCCGCGAGGCGCGAGGAGAAGTCCGGCAGCACGCCCGGCTCGCTGCGGCCCGCGTCGCGCACGGTGTCGCGGTAGCGGCCGTTCCACTCCGACCACAGGGGCGGGAAGCCTCCCACCTGGTATCCGCCCTCGCCGAGGTCCCAGGGCTCGGCGATGAGCTTGACCTGGGAGATGATCGGGTCCTGCTGGATGATGTCGAAGAAGGCGGAGAGCCGATCCACCTCGTGCAGCTCGCGGGCGAGCGTCGAGGCGAGGTCGAAGCGGAAGCCGTCCACGTGCATCTCGCTGACCCAGTAGCGCAGCGAGTCCATGATCAGCTGCAGCACGTGCGGGGTGCGCATGAGCAGGGAGTTCCCCGTGCCCGTGGTGTCGTAGTAGTGGGCCTTGTCGTCCTCGACGAGCCGGTAGTAGGAGGCGTTGTCGATGCCGCGGAAGGAGAGGGTGGGTCCCTTGTCGTTGCCCTCGGCGGTGTGGTTGTAGACGACGTCGAGGATCACCTCGATGCCGGCGGCGTGGAGGTTCTTGACCATGGTCTTGAACTCCTGGACCTGCTGGCCGGCGTCCCCCGCGTAGGAGTACTCGTTGTGCGGGGCGAAGAAGCCGATCGTGTTGTAGCCCCAGTAGTTGCGCAGGCCCTTCTCGACGAGGTGGCCGTCCTGGACGAACTGGTGCACGGGCATCAGCTCCACGGCGGTCACGCCGAGCGACTGCAGGTGGCGGATGATCTCGGGGTGGCCCATCGCCACGTAGGTGCCGCGGATGGACTCGTCGATCCCCGGGTGCTGCATCGTCAGGCCCTTGACGTGCGCCTCGTAGATGACGGTGTCGTGGTACTCGTGGCCGGGGGAGTGGTCGCTGCCCCAGTCGAAGTAGGGGGACACCACGATCCCCAGCATCGTGTGCGGCGCCGAGTCCTCCTCGTTGCGCTGCTCGGGATCCTCGAAGTCGTAGGAGAAGAGCGAGGGATGGTTCGTGGCCATCCCGCTGATCGCCTTCGCGTACGGGTCCAGCAGCAGCTTGGACGGGTCGCAGCGCTGGCCGGCGGCGGGATCGTAGGGGCCGTGGACGCGGTAGCCGTAGCGCTGGCCGGGCTGGACCGCCGGAAGGTAGACGTGCCAGACGAACGCGTCGACCTCGGTGACCTGCACGCGGGTCTCGGTGCCGTCCTCGTCGAACAGGCACAGCTCGACCCGCTCGGCCGCCTCGGAGAACAGGGCGAAGTTGGTGCCGCCGCCGTCGAAGGTCGCGCCGAGGGGGTACGGCTGTCCCGTCCAGATCTGCATGTGTGCACAGTACCCGGGCCCGCCTGGGGCCGGACGGGGCGCGGCGGGGGCCGACGGCGCTCTCAGGACCCCTCGGGCCAGTTGCCCGGGCTGTCGGCCCCGCCCTCGACGACCTCCTCGTGCGCTCCGGGGAAGGCGGTCCAGTCGTCCTGCGGGCGGTACCCCAGCTCGAGCATCGTGTCGGTGATGTCCCAGCGGCGATTGGGGTTGGCGGAGATCGCGTAGTAGATGCCGAAGGGGACGTCGGCCTCGAGCGCGCTGCGGACGGCCCGGGCCGCGTCGTCCGGGGAGAGCCACATGGCGCGCAGTAGGTCCACGTCGGTGGACAGCGGGTCCTCGCTCATCCATCCGATGCGCAGGGCGATCACCTCGAGGCCGAAGGCGTCGTGGTAGTGGCGCCCCAGGGCCTCGCCGAACACCTTGGAGACCCCGTAGAGGGAGTCCGGCCAGGGCGGCATGTCGCTGTGCACGGGCCACTGCTCATGGCGGTCGTAGCCGCCCATCGCATGGTTCGACGAGGCGAGCACGACCCGGCGCACGCCCGCGTCCCGCGCCGCCTCCAGCACGTTGCGCTGGCCCACGATGTTCGGGCCCAGCACCGCTTCCCAGTCGGACTCGGGGGAGGCCGATCCCGCGAGGTGGACGACCGCGTCGATCCCGTCCATCAGCGCGCGGACCTGGTCGTAGTCGGTCACGTCGGCGATGCGCAGCCGGTCGCGCAGCCCTTCGGTGCGTGCGTGCCGACCCTGCGGGACGATGTCGTACTCGTCGTCGAGCCGGGCGAGCAGCGCCGTGCCCACCCCGCCCGTCGCCCCGGTCAGCAGGATCCGCTTCTTCGCGTCATCGCTCATGGGGCCATTGTGGGACGTGCGCGGGGAGCTGGCCAGAGCCGGGCGCGGACACGAGAAAGGCCCCGGTCGATGACCGGGGCCTTCAGCGTGGGCGATACTGGGATCGAACCAGTGACCTCTTTCGTGTCAGGAAAGCGCGCTACCACTGCGCCAATCGCCCATGCAGCCGAGCTGCGAGGGGACGGAGCGGACGACGGGACTCGAACCCGCGACCCTCACCTTGGCAAGGTGATGCTCTACCAACTGAGCCACGTCCGCGCATCTGCCGGATCCATCGCTCCCGGATCGCCCCGGAGCGGGTGGTTCCTGCTGACGAGGAGACACATTACGGGTGGGTGCGCGCCGTGTGCAAATGCACGTGATGCGCGGCACCAGCCCTGCGGGGCGTCGACCGGGGTGGCTCACGCCACAGCCCGAAGTGGTCTCTGACGTTCGGATCTGCGCCGCCGGTGGTGTAATCTCGTCCAGGTCCGATCGGGAGCCCGGCTCTCGCAGAGGACGTCGGAGGGCTCGCTCACGGGCGGCCCGACGGGCGATTGGCGTAGTGGTAGCGCGCTTCCTTCACACGGAAGAGGTCACTGGTTCGATCCCAGTATCGCCCACGACAGGATCCTCGGATCCTCGTCATGCGGACGTGGCTCAGTTGGTAGAGCATCACCTTGCCAAGGTGAGGGTCGCGGGTTCGAGTCCCGTCGTCCGCTCCGGGAGGCGGCGCGCCCGACACTGTCGGGAGCGCCGTTCCTCATGAGGGGCCGTCCTCGCGTCGGTCGCTCGTCCGGTGGGTTGGCCGAGAGGCGAGGCAACGGCCTGCAAAGCCGTGTACACGGGTTCGAATCCCGTACCCACCTCCGCTTCCGCCTCCGTGCGGAGGACGATCAGGGCGATTGGCGCAGTGGTAGCGCGCTTTCCTGACACGAAAGAGGTCACTGGTTCGATCCCAGTATCGCCCACCCTTGAAGGCCCTGACCGGCGCATCCGGTCAGGGCCTTCGTCATGTCCCGACCGTTCCCGAGCTCTCCCGACCGTCTCCGGACGGCCTCGGGCAGGTGTCGCCGCGGCGCCGGCCCGAATGGTCCGTGCGCCGCCGCCGACCGTGTAGCGTCTGCACGTCCGGTCCTCACGATGCTGTGCAGGAGACCGGTATCGCCCCGCCCCTTTCCCCCGAGCTCGATGCTGAGGAGCCCGCCATGTCCGTGCTCGAACGCGACGCGATCGTCGCGCCCGTGAAGTTCAACCGCTGGCTGATCCCGCCCGCGGCGCTCGCCATCCACCTGAGCATCGGCCAGGTCTACGCGTTCTCCGTGTTCAAGGCCCCGCTCATCGACCACTTCGGCTTCGACGAGGGCAGCGGCGAGGTCGCGACCGGGTGGATCTTCTCCCTCGCGATCGCGATGCTCGGCATCTCCTCGGCGATCGCGGGCGCGTGGGTCGAGAAGGTCGGCCCGCGCAAGTCGATGGTGGTCTCCGGCGCCTTCTGGGTGGCGGGCTTCCTCGTGGCCACCCTGGGCGTCGCGACCAGTCAGCTCTGGCTCGTGTACGTCGGCTACGGAGTCATCGGCGGCATCGGGCTCGGGATCGGCTACATCTCGCCGGTGTCCACGCTCATGAAGTGGTTCCCGGATCGTCCGGGCCTGTCGACAGGGCTGGCGATCATGGGCTTCGGGGGCGGCGCGCTCATCGCGAGCCCCACCTCGAACGCGCTGATGGCCCTGTACGGCGGCGGCGCCGATCATCTCGGCGACGGCATCACCGGCACCTTCCTCACCCTCGCGGTGATCTACCTGATCGTCATCGCCCTCGGCGCGTACGTCATCCGCCTCCCGCATCCCGACTGGGCGCCGGCCGGATTCGACGCCTCGCGCGCCACGGCCAAGCCCATGCAGTCGGCGGGCAACGTCTCCGTCCGGGGAGCGATGCGCACTCCGCAGTTCTGGCTGCTGTGGATCGCGCTGTTCACCAACGTCACCGCCGGCATCGGCATCCTCGAGTCCGCCTCGCCGATGATCCAGGGGTCCTTCGCCGGCATCACCGCGGTCGCCGCCGGCGGCTTCGTGGGGCTGCTCTCGATCTTCAACATGGGCGGCCGCTTCGTGTGGTCCACGGCCTCGGACTACCTGGGCCGGAAGAACACGTACCTGGTGTTCCTCGGCGGCGGGATCCTCCTGTACCTGCTGCTGGTGACCATCGGCTCCCAGGCCCTCGCGATCTTCGTGCTCTCGGCGCTCGTGATCATCTCCTTCTACGGGGGCGGCTTCGCCACGGCGCCCGCGTACCTCAAGGACCTGTTCGGCGTGTATCAGGTGGGCGCGATCCACGGCCGCCTGCTCACGGCGTGGTCCGCCGCGGGCATCGTGGGCCCGCTGATCGTGAACTCCGTGGTCGAGCACCAGAAGAGCGCGGGCCAGGAGGGCTTCGGCCTCTATCGCCTGGCGCTGATCATCATGATCGGCATCCTCGCCGTCGGCTTCGTCGCGAACCTCCTGATCCGCCGCCTCGACCCGCGCCACTTCGAGGCCCCGGAGGTCGTCGCGAAGAAGGCCGAGCACGACCGCGAGGCCGCGGCCAAGGCGTCCGCCGCCCGGCACGGCGCCGACGGGGCGGCGTCCGCGAGCGGTGCGCACACCGCCGCGGCCGGCGTGCTCGCGCTCATCGTGGTCGCGGCGCTGGCCTACGGCGTCGTCAAGACGCTCATCACCGCCGTCGGACTGTTCACGGGCTGATCCCGCGGGGCCCGGTCGCGCGCCGCCCCCGGTCCCGCGTCGCGCGCGTCTCGCGGCGGTCGAATGCGGTTCTCGGGGGAGGCGGAGGCCGGATACGATCGTCCGCGGAGCCGGCATCGTCGGCCGGCTCGAACCGACCAGCAAGGAGCACCCCGTGGCCCAGATCGCCATCACCCTCGACGGATCCCCCCAGCAGATCGAGGAGGGGACCACGGGCACCGAGCTGTTCGAGGGCCAGGGCACGATCGTCGCCCTGCGGGTCGACGGCGAGCTGCGTGACCTCGCGACCGCCGTGGCCGACGGCCAGGAGATCGAGGGAGTCGAGCTCGGCAGCGAGGACGGGCTCTCCATCCTGCGCCACTCCACCGCGCACGTGCTCGCCCAGGCGGTGCAGCGCGTGAACCCCGAGGCGAAGCTGGGCATCGGACCGCCCATCACCGACGGCTTCTACTACGACTTCGACGTCGAGACCCCCTTCACCCCCGAGGACCTCAAGGACCTCGAGAAGCAGATGGGGCGCATCGTCAAGGAGAACCAGCGCTTCGTCCGCCGCGAGGTGAGCGACGACGAGGCCCGCGCCGAGGAGTCCGGCGAGCCCTTCAAGCTCGAGCTGATCGGCCTCAAGTCCACGGCCGACGACGCCGCCGAGGGCGCGAGCGTCGAGGTCGGCGCCGGCGGACTGACCATGTACGACAACGTCTCCAAGAAGGGCGAGGTGGTCTGGACCGACCTCTGCCGCGGCCCCCACCTGCCCTCGACCAAGCACATCGGCAACGGCTTCGCCCTCACCCGCTCCGCCGCCGCGTACTGGCGCGGGAGCGAGAAGAACCCGATGCTGCAGCGCGTCTACGGCACCGCCTGGCCCACCAAGGACGAGCTCAAGGCCTACCAGGAGCGGATCGCCGAGGCCGAGCGCCGCGACCACCGCCGCCTGGGCTCCGAGCTGGACCTGTTCTCGTTCCCCGACGAGATCGGCTCCGGGCTGCCCGTGTTCCACCCCAAGGGCGCGATGATCAAGATGGAGATGGAGGACTACTCCCGCCGTCGTCACGTCGAGGCCGGCTACTCCTTCGTCTCCACCCCGCACATCACCAAGAAGAACCTCTTCGAGACCTCCCGCCACCTCGAGTGGTACGCCGACGGCATGTACCCGCCCATGCATCTCGACGAGGAGCAGGACGCGGACGGCAACGTCACCAAGCAGGGCCAGGACTACTACCTGAAGCCCATGAACTGCCCGATGCACAATCTCGTCTACCGCTCCCGGGGACGCTCCTACCGCGAGCTGCCCCTGCGGCTGTTCGAGTTCGGCAGCGTCTACCGCTACGAGAAGTCCGGCGTGGTCCACGGCCTCACCCGCGCGCGCGGGTTCACCCAGGACGACGCGCACATCTACACCACGCGCGAGCAGATGCGCGACGAGCTCGCGAGCCTGCTGACCTTCGTGCTGGACCTGCTGCGCGACTACGGGCTCGACGACTTCTACCTCGAGCTGTCCACCCGCGATCCCGAGAAGTCCGTGGGCGACGAGGCGACCTGGGAGGAGGCGACCCGCACCCTCGAGGAGGTCGCGCGGGAGTCGGGCCTCGACCTGGTGCCAGACCCGGGGGGCGCAGCCTTCTACGGACCGAAGATCTCGGTGCAGGCCAAGGACGCCATCGGCCGCACCTGGCAGCTCTCGACCATCCAGCTCGACTTCTTCGAGCCCGAGCTGTTCGAGCTCGAGTACACCGCGTCCGACGGCTCCCGCCAGCGCCCGGTGATGATCCACCGCGCGCTCTTCGGGTCGATCGAGCGCTTCTTCGGCGTGCTGCTCGAGCACTACGCGGGCGCCTTCCCGGTCTGGCTCGCCCCCGTGCAGGTCGTCGGCATCCCGGTGGCCGCCGAGTACGCCCCCTACCTCGACCAGGTCGCGCAGCGGCTGCGCGAGCGGGGCGTGCGCGTGGAGGTCGACGCCTCGGACGACAGGATGCAGAAGAAGATCCGCACGCACACCAAGGAGAAGGTGCCCTTCCTCCTCATCGCCGGCGGCGAGGACCAGGAGAACGGCGCGGTCTCCTTCCGCTTCCGCGACGGCAGCCAGGACAACGGCATCCCCGTGGACGAGGCCGTCGAGCGCATCGTCGAGTCGATCCGCACCCGCGCACTGGTCTGAGGAGGTCCGATGGGCACGCCCGAGCAGAACGGCTCCGCGGAGCAGAGGGCCCAGGACGAGCGGGCCGACGAGCCCGTGCGCGTCGAGGCCCCGAGCGCCTTCGCCGGGGAGGATGACGGCATGGACCGGCTGTGGACGCCCCATCGGATGGTGTACATCCAGGGCGAGGGCAAGCCCGAGGACCCCGACGACGGCGAGCAGTGCCCCTTCTGCGCGGGGCCCGCGAAGAGCGACGAGGACGCGCTCATCGTCCATCGAGGGTCGCTCGCGTTCGTCATCCTCAACCTCTTCCCCTACAACAGCGGCCACCTCATGGTGTGCCCGTACCGCCACGTCGCGGACTACACGGATCTCACCGAGGACGAGGTCGTCGAGGTCGCGGACCTCACCCGGACCGCGATGAGGGTGGTGCGCGAGGTCTCCCGTCCCGACGGCTTCAACCTGGGCATGAACCAGGGCGAGGCCGGCGGGGCGGGCATCGCCGCCCACCTCCACCAGCACGTCGTCCCGCGCTGGATCGGTGACGCGAACTTCCTGCCCGTCATCGGGCGCACCAAGGCGCTGCCCATCCTGCTCGCCGACACCCGCGCCCAGTACGCCGCGGCCTGGCCCGGCGGGGTGGGGGAGGGCGAGCGCGCATGACCGCGCCGGGGACCGCCGCCGACTACGGGTACGACGTCGATCGCACGGACCCGCAGGCGCCCGGGCACCTGCGTCCGGGCGCGGCACGGCGCACCCGCAGGCGGCGCCCCTGGGTGCAGCTCCTCGTCTGGGGAGGGGCGATCGCGGCCCTGATCCTGGTCGCCGCCGGCGTGTGGTTCTTCACGATCCGGCCGCTCGGCACGGGCACCGCCCTGGTCGCGTTCACCGCCGCGCTCGTGCCCGTGAGCCTCGTGCTCGCCGCCGTGTGGTGGCTCGACCGCTACACCCCGCAGCCGCGCATCACCCTCGTCTACTCCTTCGTGTGGGGCGCGGCCGGATCGGTCGCGCTGACCTTCGTCATCGGCGGCGCCGTGACCTGGTGGATCACCCCGCAGGACGCGGGCGAGAACACCGCGAACTTCCTCGCCGCCGTGGTCCAGGCCCCCCTGGTCGAGGAGTCGATGAAATCCTCCGGGCTCATCGCCCTGCTGATCTGGGGGCGCCGCTTCATCGGCGGGCCGATCGACGGCGTGGTCTACGCCATGCTCATCGCCGGCGGCTTCGCCTTCACCGAGAACGTGCTCTACTTCGGGCGCGCCTTCCAGCAGGCCCAGGCCTCGGGCACCGTCGACGCCTTCTGGCAGACCTTCCTGCTGCGGGGCCTGCTCTCCCCGTTCGCCCACGCGAGCTTCACCTCGCTGTGCGGGCTGGGGCTGGGGATCGCCGCCGAGCGCCGCTCACTCATGCTCTACTTCGGACTGGGCGTGGGCGGTCTGTCGCTGGGCATGTGCCTGCACGCCCTGTGGAACGGCTCCACCTTCTTCATCGAGGTCGACCAGGCGGCGCCGATGTCGGGCTTCCTGCGCTACTACCTCGCGATCCAGCTCCCGCTGTTCCTCCTGCTCGCCGGCATCATGACCTTCCTGAGGCTGCGGGAGAAGCGGATCGTGCGCACGCAGCTCTCCGCCTACGGGCGCGCCGGATGGTTCGCTCCCCGCGAGGTGGACATGCTGGTCTCGATCCGCGCCCGCCGCCGGGCCGAGAAGTGGGCGTCCGCGCACGGGGCCGTGCCGCGGACGGCGATGCACGACCTCATCCTCGCCTCGGTGGACCTCGCCATCACCCGCCACGGCGTGCTCCACGGGAAGCCGACGGCGAAGACCCGCGAGCGCGAGCGGGAGCTGCTCGAGCGGATCACCGCGGACCGTCGGCTGATCGGCGCGCTCAGCCGACCCGTCGCCCCCGCCGCACCCGCCGCGGACGGCTGAGGGCCGCGCCGGCCGTAGACTGTCGGGGTCCAGACCGAAGGATCGACCAGCCGAGGAGACACATGTCGGGTCACTCCAAGTGGGCGACGACCAAGCACAAGAAGGCCGCGATCGACGCCAAGCGCGGCAAGCTGTTCGCCAAGCTCATCAAGAACATCGAGGTGGCGGCGCGTACGGGCGGGCCGGACCCCGCGGGGAACCCGACCCTGTACGACGCGATCCAGAAGGCCAAGAAGACCTCGGTCCCCAACGACAACATCGACCGCGCCGTCAAGCGCGGCGGCGGGCTCGACGGCGGCGGCGTCGACTACCAGACGCTCATGTACGAGGGGTACGCGCCCGGCGGCGTGGCGCTGCTCGTCGAGTGCCTCACGGACAACAAGAACCGCGCCGTCTCCGAGGTGCGCCTGGCCTTCACCCGCAGCGGCGGCAACATGGCGGACTCCGGCTCGGTGGCCTACATGTTCAACCGCAAGGGCGTCGTCGCGGTGCCCAAGGAGGGCAACACCGAGGACGACCTGCTCGAGGTCGTGCTCGACGCGGGCGCCGAGGAGATCAACGACGAGGGCGAGACCTTCGAGATCATCTCCGAGGCCGGCGACGTGGTCGCCGTGCGCACCGCCCTCCAGGAGGCGGGCATCGACTACGACAGCGCCGAGGCGCAGTTCGTGCCGAACATCCGCACCGAGGTCGACCTCGACGGCGCCCAGAAGGTGCTGCGGCTGATCGACGCGCTCGAGGACAGCGACGACGTGCAGAACGTCTACTCGAACCTCGACATCCCCGAGGACGTCGCCGCGCAGCTCGAGGACGAGGACTGATCCTGCTGTCCCTGCGCACGGAGTCCCCGTCCGCACCCGGAGCGTCGCAGCGATGACGCTCCGGGTGCTCGGCGTGGATCCCGGGCTCACGCGCTGCGGCTACGGCGTCCTCGACGCCGGGCGCGGCCGCTCGGCGTCCCTCGTCGACGTGGGCGTCGTGCGCTCCAGCCCGGAGGAGGGCATCGACCAGCGTCTGCTCGTGATCTCCCGGGGCCTCGAGGAGAAGATCGAGGAGCACGCACCGGACGTCGTCGCCATCGAGCGCGTGTTCAGCCAGAACAACACCTCGACCGTGATGGGGACCGCCCAGGTCTCCGGGGTCGCGATCCTGCTGGCCGCGCAGCGCGGCATCCGGATCGCCATGCACACGCCCTCCGAGGTCAAGGCCGCTGTCACCGGCAGCGGGCGCGCCGACAAGAAGCAGATCCAGACCATGCTGGTCAAGCTGCTGCACCTCGAGGCCCCTCCGAAGCCGGCCGACGCCGCCGACGCCGTCGCGATCGCACTCACCCAGCTCTGGCGCGGACCCGGACCGGTGCGCCTGGACGCGAGCGGCCGCGCCCGCACGAGCGCGCAGTCCGTGTGGGCCGAGGCGGAGCGCAGCGCGCGGCGCGCCCGGGAGTCCTCGACCTCCCGCTTCTGATCGAACACGCGTTCTAGGGTGGTGCCGTGATCGCTTCTCTCACCGGGACGGTGGCCTCGATCGGCCTCGATTCCCTGGTCCTCGACGTCCAGGGCGTGGGCTACCTCGTGCGCACCACGCCCGCCGCCCTCACCCAGACCCGGCATGGCGCCCCGCTGACCCTGCACACCGAGCTCGTCGTGCGCGAGGACTCGATGACGCTGTTCGGCTTCCCCTCCGCGGAGGACGCGGAGACCTTCCGGATCGTGCAGTCGGTGAGCGGCATCGGCCCGCGCCTCGCTCTCGCCGTGCTCGCGGTCCTGTCCCCGGAGGACCTTCGCCGCGCGGTCGCCGCGCAGGACGTCAAGGCCATCACCCGCACGCCCGGGATCGGCCCCAAGGTCGCGAGCCGCATGATCCTCGAGCTCGGGGGCAAGCTCGCCCCGCCCGCCGAGGAGCAGGGCGAGCCGCAGGTCGACGCCGCCGGAGCCCCCGTCGCAGGTGCGAACCCGCTGGACGACCAGGTGGTCACGGCCCTCGTCGGCCTCGGCTGGCCCGACAAGGCCGCGGCCGACGCCGTCGCCGGCGTCCACGGCGAGCCCGAGGACCCGCAGGACGCCGCCGGGCTGCTGCGCGCCGCGCTGCGCCGTCTCGGAGGCAGCCGGTGAGCGCGTCGACGGAGGGCTTCGACGAGGCCGACGACGGCGGGCGCACCCTCACGAGCGCGGAGTCGGGCGCCCTCGAGCGGGCCGCCGAGGCCGCGCTGCGTCCGAAGAGCCTCGCGGACTTCGTCGGCCAGGAGGTCGTGCGCGAGCAGCTCTCGCTGGTGCTCGACGCCGCCAAGGGCCGTGGGCGCGCGCCCGAGCACATGCTCCTCTCGGGCCCCCCGGGGCTCGGCAAGACGACCCTCGCGATGATCATCGCGACCGAACTGTCCGTCCCCCTGCGCATCACCTCCGGTCCCGCCGTGCAGCACGCGGGGGACCTCGCCGCGATCCTCTCCGCCCTCGAGGAGGGGGAGGTGCTGTTCATCGACGAGATCCACCGGCTCGCGCGTCCCGCCGAGGAGATGCTCTACATCGCCATGGAGGACTTCCGCGTCGACGTGGTGGTCGGCAAGGGCGTCGGCGCGACCTCGATCCCGCTCGAGCTGCCGCCCTTCACCGTCGTCGGCGCGACGACGCGCGCGGGTCTCCTGCCCGCGCCGCTGCGCGACCGCTTCGGGTTCACCGGACACCTCGACTACTACCGGGCCGAGGAGCTGCACCGCGTGGTCACCCGCTCGGCCGGGCAGCTCGCGGTCGAGATCGAGGACGAGGCGGCCGGCGAGATCTCCTCCCGCTCGCGCGGCACGCCCCGCATCGCCAACCGCCTGCTGCGGCGCGTGCGCGACTGGGCGCAGGTGCGCGGCGACGGACGGCTCGACCTCGACGCCGCCCGTCGCGCCCTGGACGTCTACGAGGTGGACGCGAGAGGCCTGGACCGCCTCGACCGCGCCGTGATCTCGGCGCTGTGCAAGCGGTTCGCCGGGGGACCGGTGGGGCTGTCGACCCTCGCGGTGTCGGTGGGCGAGGAGACGGAGACCGTCGAGACGGTCGTCGAGCCGTACCTCGTGCGCGAGGGCTTCCTCACGCGCACGCCGCGCGGCCGCATCGCGACCCCGCTGGCCTGGTCGCACCTGGGGCTCGCGGCCCCCGAGCCCGCACAGGGCGCGACCCCGCCGCTCGGGCGGTTCTGAAGGATCGGACGGCCGCCGGCCCGCCCTCGCGCCGCCGCGGCCACGTTCCGAGGGGACGTTCGGGGACGGCAGGTAGAGTGGTGCGGGTGCGCGTGCGGCCGAGCCGCCCCGCGCCCGCCCGTGCGGCTCCTCCGCACCCGTCGATCAGCTCGCGCCCCGCGCCTCCGGTGCCAGGCGGCGCTCGAAAGGACCCCCATGCAGTCCATGATCCCCCTCATCGTGATGTTCGGTGCGATGATCCTGCTGATGGTCTGGATGTCCAGCCGCCAGCGCAAGGCCCAGGCCGCCCAGCAGGAGAAGGTCCGGGCGCTCGGCGTCGGGGACGAGGTCCGCACCCACTCCGGCTTCTTCGGGCTCATCGTCGAGGAGTACGACGACGTCGTCATCCTCGAGACCGAGTCCGGCGCGCACACCAAGTGGGCCCGCCAGGCGATCGCCGGCGCGGCGGATCCGAACGCCGCGCACAACGACGCCCCCGCCCCCGAGGGCGAGACCGTCGAGAGCACGGAGGGCTCCGAGGCCTCGCGCCCCACGCAGGACGCCACCGCGCTCGACTCGACCGCAGGCGGCGCCGAGGATCGCGCGGAGTCCCTGCCCGACTTCGACAGCGAGTCGCCGGCATCGGCCGATGCCGGCCGCGAGGGCGAGATCCCCGGCGTCACCACCCGGGGCGACGAGCCCCGCACCGCACGCTGACACGCCCTGACACGTCGCCCCGCTGAGGAATCGCATATCGCATGAGCGCACGTCGCACGTCCCTGGGAGGACTCGTCCTCCTGATCGTGATCCTGATCGGCATCGTCGGTGCCGGGGTCTGGAAGGGCGGCTGGCAGGCCTCCCCGAAGCTCGCCCTCGATCTCGAGGGAGGCACGCAGATCATCCTCCAGGCGAGCACCACCGATGGCTCCGCCATCGATGCCGACTCGATGGATCAGGCCCGCGAGATCATCTCCCAGCGCGTGAACGCGATGGGTGTCGCCGAGACGGAGATCAGCGTCCAGGGCGGCACCAACATCGTCGTCGACGTGCCCGGGAACCTCGACGAGGAGACGCGCGAGGCGCTCGGCGCGACCGCGGCGCTGTCGTTCCGGCCCGTGCTCGCCACCCTCGACGCCTCGGGGACGGGCACCGCGAAGGCCAGCGACGACGGGGGCTCCGACCCCTCGGACGAGGTGTTCACCGGCGCGCTCACGCTGGACGACCCGTATGCGCCGAACTCGACCGCGCAGGCGACCGGCGCCTCCGATGCGTCCGACGGCGCCTCCGACAGCGGCGGCGACGGCTCGTCCTCCGACGTGCCGGCCGCGTGGTCCTCGGACTGGGCGACCACGGCGCTGCAGTCGCAGGCGGCCGCCGTGGACTGCACCCATCCCGAGGCGCAGCAGGAGATCGCGTCCTCGGCCCCGAACTCCCAGCCCGTCGTGGCCTGCAGCGACGACGGCTCGGCCAAGTACCTGCTGGGCCCGGAGGTCCTGCCCGGCACCGTGGTGACCAACGCCAGCGTGGGCAGCGACACGAACTCCTCGGGTCAGTCGACCGGCGCCTACCTGGTGAACATGCAGTTCACCTCCGAGGGCAGCAAGACCTTCGGCACCATGACCGATGCGCTCTACAACAAGAAGGGCGCGACCGACTCCTTCGCGATCGTCCTGGACGGCCAGGTCGTCTCCGCCCCCTACGTGCAGACGCCCTCCTCCAACGGCGCCTCGATCAGCGGCAACTTCGACCAGGACACCGCGAAGCAGCTGGCCGACCAGCTGAAGTTCGGCGCCCTGCCGCTGCAGTTCGACATCCAGTCGGAGCAGCAGATCTCCGCGACGCTCGGCGGCGACCAGCTCGAGAAGGGCCTCATCGCAGGCATCATCGGACTGGTCCTCGTGGTCGCCTACGCGGCCCTGCAGTACCGGGTGCTCTCGATCGTGACGACCTCGAGCCTCGTGGTCACCGGTGTGCTCACCTATCTGACGCTCACCGTGCTCTCGCACATCCCGGAGATCGGCTACCGCCTCTCGCTCGCGGGTGTGACGGGTCTGATCGTCGCGATCGCCTTCACGGCCGATTCGTTCATCGTCTACTTCGAGCGCGTGCGCGACGAGATACGCGACGGCCGCGGCATCGTCGCGGCCGTCGACCACGGCTGGAACCGCGCCAAGCGCACCATCCTCGCCTCGGACACGGTGAACCTCATCGCCTCGATCGTGCTGTACATCCTGTCCACGGGCAGCGTGCGCGGCTTCGCGTTCACGCTGGGCCTCACCACGATCATGGATCTCGTGGTGGTGTTCCTGTTCACCCACCCGCTGCTGCAGACCCTCGTGCGCAGCCGCTTCTTCGGCAAGGGGCACCCCATGAGCGGGCTCGATCCCGCCCAGCTCGGGCGCCAGGTCCCCGCCTACGCGGGCCGCGGGCGCGTCCGCTCGGCCGCCGAGCGCGGCCCGGTCGACGGCGCGGACGACGAGGCCCCTGTGCGCGAGACCCTCGCCCAGCGCAAGGCGCGCCTGGCACGCGAGGCCCGCGAGGGGACGGCGACGGGGGAGACGACCCGGAAGGGGGCGTCCGCGGACACCGGCCCGGATCCCGGCGGCGAGGACAGCGGATCGCAGGGCGACGAGGACGGGAGTGACGCACGATGAGGCTCAGCACGGCGAATCTCGGCAACGACCTGCACACCGGTGCGGTCTCCGTCCCCATCGTGCGGCGCCGGCGCACCTGGTACCTCATCAGCGTCATCGTCGTCGTCATCCTCGGCAGCATTGCGCTGGTGCGCGGCGTGAACCTGGGCATCGAGTTCACCGGCGGATCCGAGTTCCAGGTTTCCGGCGTCAGCTCGTCCCAGGAGTCGCAGGCGCGCGACGTCGTGCGCGAGGTCGTCAGCGACAACGAGCCGAAGGTGACGATGATCGGCGGCAGCACGCTCCGCGTGCAGACCGCCCAGCTCGACACCCAGCAGACCCAGCAGGTCGCCCAGGACCTGGCGGACACCTACAGCGTGCCCGTCTCCGACGTCTCGACCTCCTACATCGGCCCGGTCTGGGGCGGCGACGTCACCACCAAGATGGCCCGTGGCGTGGCCGTGTTCATCGTCCTGGTCGCCGCCGTGATGGCGCTCTACTTCCGCAACGTGAAGACCTCGCTCGCCGCGATGATCACACTCGTGCACGACATGCTCTTCACCGCCGCGGTGTACGGCGTCGTCGGCTTCGAGATCACCCCGGCCACCGTGATCGGCTTCCTCACGATCCTCGGGTACTCGTTGTACGACACCATCGTCGTGTTCGACAAGATGCGCGAGAACACCGCGCACCTGACGGACCAGAACCGCAGGACCTACGCGGAGTCCGTCGAACTCGCGGCGAACCAGACGCTCATGCGCTCGCTGAACACCTCGATCGTCGCTCTGCTGCCCGTGGGCTCGATCCTCGCGATCGGCGCCTTCGTGCTCGGCGCGGGCACCCTCAAGGACATCTCCCTGGCCCTGTTCATCGGCATCTTCGTGGGCACCTACTCCTCGGTGTTCCTCGCTCCCGGCCTCGTGGTGACCCTGCGCGGACGCGAGAAGGACATCGCCTCCCACAGTCGCAGGGTCCTCGAGGCCCGCAGCGCGGGCAGCGAGGGAACCGGCGAGGACGACGCCTCCGACGGTGACCTCGAGACCGCCGGGGGCTCCACGACCACCACGACCAGGAGACGCCGATGACCCCCGCCCTCGCGAGCCCCGCAGGCTCGACGCCGATCGGCCCCGCGACCGCCGGTGCCGGCGTCGGCGGCCGGCCCACCGTCCGGCTCGGCCCTGAGCAGGTGCGGGAGCTCATGGCCTCCCACATCGACACCTACCAGGACTTCCCCGAGCCCGGGGTGCTCTTCCGCGACATCACCCCGCTGCTGCGCGACCCCGAGTCCTTCCACGCCGTGATCGGGCACTGGAGCGCGATCCTGCCCGAGCAGGTGGACCTCGTGGTCGGCGTCGAGGCGCGCGGCTTCGTGCTGGGCGCGCCCCTGGCCTACGAGATGGGCGCCGGCTTCATCCCCGCGCGCAAGGCGGGCAAGCTGCCCGGCGCCCCGCGCTCGATCAGCTACGACCTGGAGTACGGCAGCGCCCAGATCGAGATCGCGGTGGACGCGCTCCCGCGCGGCGCGCGCGTGGTGGTGGTCGACGACCTGCTGGCCACCGGCGGCACCGCCGCGGCGACGATCGAGCTCGTGCGACGCTTCGACGTCGAGCTGCTGGGCGTCTCCTTCCTCCTCGAGCTCGAGGGGCTGGGCGGGCGCGATCGCCTTCCCGCGGACGTCCCCGTGGTCACCGTGGAGTCCGTCCCGAACTGAGCCGCCGGACCGCTCCGCCCCCGCCGCGGCACGGCGCTCGGATCCCTCCGGATCCGGAGGGCTCCGCCGTCCGCGGACGGCGGACACCACCACTCCCTACGGGGTCGTAGACTCGGGTGACTGCGCAGGAGGTTCGGATGAGTGAACACGGGACCACCCCCCGGTCGGAGTCGCGCCCGGCGCCCGTCCATCGGCGCTCGCGGTCTCCGTTCTCGTTCCTGGTCGGACGCACGTCGCCGACCAGTCCGAACCCCTCGTCGGCCTATTTCGAACCGCTCGTCCAGGCGGTGACCGCGGCCCATCCCAAGGAGGACCTGGGACTCCTGGAGCGCGCCTTCGCCGTCGCCGAGAGGGCCCACCAGGGACAGTTCCGCAAGAGCGGCGACCCGTACATCACCCACCCGGTGTCGGTCGCGATGATCCTCGCGGAGCTCGGCAGCCCGCAGGAGGTCCTCGCCGCGGCCCTGCTCCACGACACGGTCGAGGACACCGACTACTCGCTGGACCAGCTGCGGGGCGACTTCGGTGACGAGATCGCCCTGCTCGTCGACGGCGTCACCAAGCTCGACAAGGTCACCTACGGCGACGCGGCCCAGGCCGAGACCGTGCGCAAGATGATCGTGGCCATGAGCCGCGACATCCGTGTGCTGCTCATCAAGCTCGCCGATCGCCTGCACAACGCCCGCACCTGGCGGTACGTGCCCGCCGCGTCGGCGGAGCGCAAGGCGCGCGAGACCCTCGAGATCTACGCCCCGCTCGCGCACCGCCTCGGTCTGAACACCATGAAGTGGGAGCTCGAGGACCGCTCCTTCCAGGTGCTCTACCCGAAGGTGTACGCGGAGATCGTCTCCCTGGTCGCCCAGCACGCGCCAGCCCGCGAGCAGTACCTCGCGAGCGTGTCCGGGCAGATCCAGGACGACCTGCGCAAGGCGAAGATCAAGGCATCCGTCACCGGGCGCCCCAAGCACTACTACTCGATCTATCAGAAGATGATCGTGCGCGGCCGCGACTTCGCGGACATCTACGACCTGGTGGGCATCCGCGTGCTCGTGGACACCGTGCGCGACTGCTACGGGGTGCTGGGCATCCTGCACGCCCGATGGTCGCCCATCCCCGGGCGGTTCAAGGACTACATCGCCCTGCCCAAGTTCAACCTCTACCAGTCGCTGCACACGACGGTCATCGGCCCCACCGGCAAGCCCGTCGAGGTGCAGATCCGCACCCGCGAGATGCACCGCCGCGCCGAGTACGGCGTCGCCGCGCACTGGAAGTACAAGGCGATGGCGGGCCCCGACCCGGCCCCGACGGCGAAGTCGGGGGAGATGGCCTGGCTGCGCCAGCTCATGGACTGGCAGAAGGACACCTCCGACTCGGGCGACTTCCTGGACTCCCTGCGCTTCGAGATCAACAGCCAGGAGGTCTACGTCTTCACCCCGAAGGGCGACGTGATCGCTCTTCCCCAGGGGGCGACGCCCGTGGACTTCGCCTACACGGTGCACACCGAGGTGGGCCACCGCACCATCGGGGCGCGTGTGAACGGCAAGCTCGTGCCGCTGGACTCGGCGCTGAGCACGGGGGACGTGGTCGAGGTCTTCACCTCGAAGGCCGACGGGGCCGGACCCAGCCAGGACTGGCTGGGCTTCGTGAAGACTCCGCGCGCCCGTACGAAGATCCGCCAGTGGTTCTCGAAGGAGCGGCGCGAGGAAGCGCTCGAGAAGGGCAAGGACGAGCTGTCCAAGGCGCTGCGCCGCCAGGACCTGCCGATGCGCCGCCTGCTCACCCACGAGACCCTGCAGTCGGTCGCGCTGGACCTCGACCAGAACTCCGTGGACGCCCTCTACACCGCGATCGGCGAGGGACACGTCGGCGCCCAGAACGTCGTCGAGAAGCTCCGGGCGACCTTCGGCGGGACCGCCGGGGCCGAGGAGGACGTGGTCGAGACGACCCTGCCCTCGAAGGTTCTCGCGCGCCCCTCCGAGGCGCAGCGCCACACCAGTGAGACCGATCAGGGCGTCATCGTCGACGGGCAGAAGGACCTGTGGGTCAAGCTCGCCAAGTGCTGCGCACCCGTGCCGGGCGATCCGATCATCGGCTTCGTGACCCGCGGCTCGGGCATCTCGGTGCACCATCGCGAGTGCTTCAACGCCACGCAGCTGCAGGAGGAGCAGCCCGATCGGATCGTGGACGTCCACTGGTCCGGCCGCATGGGCTCGGTCTACCTCGTGCACATCAAGGTCGAGGCGCTCGATCGGGACCGACTGCTCACGGACCTCGCCCTGGTGATCGCCGACCAGCAGGTGAGCCTGCAGTCCGCCTCGTGCCAGTCGCACCGTGACCGTCTGGCCACGGCGTACTTCTCCTTCGAGCTCGCCGACCCCTCGCACCTGCAGGCCGTCCTCGCGCAGGTCCGCAAGGTGGAGGGCGTCTACGACGCCTACCGGGTCACGGCCGACGGCAAGGTCGTCGAGGGCAGGGGAATGGTCGAGGCCTGAGCCCCGTATCCTCGGCGCGCCCAGAGCTCCACCTCCCGCACCCGCAGCACGGCGCGCTCGCGCGTGTCGGCGTCCTCCGCGCCCGCGGGAGCCGACTCGCAGCGCCGCACGATCTGCTCGAGAAGCCTGCGGGCGATCCTGCTCCCGGAGCCTCCGCGCGCCGCCGCCAACCGCTCTCCGATCTGCTCTCCCGTGCACAGGCCGGTGCGCACGAGCACTTCCACGCCCGCGAGCGCGGCCTCGCCGTCGGAGCGCAGCAGGTCGGCGCCCGTCTTGGCGGGAGTCGTCACCGGCGTGCCGGCGATCTGCTCGATGTCCGAGAGCACGACGCCGGAATGGTGGACGCGCACCCCCGGAATCACGCTGCGGTGGGAGAGGGTCATCAGATCGATGGGATCGGGGAACGCCGCACCCGTGTGCACCCAGTGCGCCGACCAGAGGGCGATCACGTGATCGCTGCGCAGCCTCGCGCCGACGGCGCAGCCCACCAGCAGAGCCCGGTCCGAGGCGTGCTCGGCGAGGTAGAAGGGGACCAGCCGTCCCTTCCCGACGGGCACCAGGGCTCCCGTGCGCACGTCGTCGTAGTGGGAGAGCGTCGCCGGCCAGCGGGCGACCTCCTGCTCGAGGGGGACGGCGAGCTCGGCAGCCTGCTGCGACCATGCCGCACACGGAGCATCGGCCCACGGCAGGGACGGGGACTCCTGGGCGGAGATCGCAGGGGAGGGGGCGGCTGGGCCGGCTGGGCCGGGCGAGGCGGACGGAGTGGACGAGGCGGCGGCGGGGGAGGGCGACTGGGGCGGAGGCATGCGCCGAGCATTCCGGGTGGGAGTCCGCGCATCAAGGCGCCCGCCCGTCCTGTGGACGAGCGGGCGCTGTGGAGGAGCGGGAGCGGCGCGCGGAGGCCGCGCCCGATCAGCCCAGATCGCGGGCGGAGCGCTCGATGACCTCGAGCCACTCGCGCCGCGCGCGCAGCGCCTCCTCGGCCTTCGCGATCTTCGCGGGGTCGCCGGTCGCGCGTGCCTTCTCGAGATCGTCCTCGTAGCTGGAGATCGCCTCCTGGAGCTGCGAGGACGCCCCCTCGACGCGGGCCCGGGTACGAGGATCGGTGCGACGCCACTCGGCGTCCTCCGCCTGCTTGAGCGAGCGCTCGAAGGTGCGCAGGCGATCCTCGATGCGCCGCATGTCGCCGCGGGGCACCTTGCCGGCCTCGTCCCAGCGGTCCTGGATCCGGTGCAGCGCCGCCCGGGCGCCGTCGAGGTCCTCGGCCGGGTCGACGGCCTCGGCCTCTGCGAGGAGAGCCTCCTTGACCTTGAGGTTCTCCTTCTGCTCCGCGTCGGAGGCGGCGAGGTCCTCATTGCGCGCCGCGAAGAAGGTGTCCTGGGCCGCCTTGAAGCGGGCCCACTGGGCGTCGTCCTTCTTGCGGTTCCCGCGCGGCGCCGCGCGCCACTCGTCCATGAGGGAGCGGTAGGCGCGGACCGTCGGGCCCCAGTCCGTCGAGTCCTTCATCTCCTCGGCGCGGCGGATGATGTCCTCGCGGACCTTCTCCGCCTCCGCGTGCTGCTCGTCGAGGTGGGAGAAGAACTGTCGACGCTTGCGGTCGAAGGCGCTGCGTGCCGTCGAGAGCCTCTTCCACAGCGCGTCCTCGGTGGAGCGCTCGAGGGAGGGCCCCTCCTTCTGCATCGACTTCCAGGTGCCGACCATGCCGCGCATGGTCTCGCCGGCGCTCTTCCAGCTCATCCGCTCCGGCTCGGTCTCCACGAGCTGCTCGATCGACTCCACGAACGCGGTGCGCTCGGCGGTCGCCGCGTCGCGGGCCTGCAGACGCTCCTCCTCGAGGGTGTGGATCTTCTCCTTGGCGTTCTCGCGCAGCTCCGACGCCCGGGCGCGCAGCGCCGGGATGTCGCCGATGACCTGCGGTTCCTTCATGTTCTTGCGAAGGTTCTCGAGCAGTCGGTTCAGATCGGCCTGCGTGAGCTGCGGTGCCGCCAGCCGCTGCTGGGTGACGTCGAGGAAGGCCACGAGATCGAGGTAGGCGCGTGCGAAGGGCGCCAGCGCCTCCTCGCGGTCCGTGGAGGCCGCGGTCCCCAGCGAGCGCTTCTGCGTGCCGTCCTGCACGCTGACCGTGCCGTCCTCCTCGAGCGTGCCGAAGGCCAGGGCCTCCTGGATCGCCGCGTCGTCGTACTCCTGCACGGGAGGCGCGACGGGGATCAGCGGGGCCGACGGGCGCCGACCGGCGAGTGCGGCCGGGCTCGGCGTGCCGGGACGAGGCGTCGGCCGAGGCGTCGGACGCGGAGCCGGGGCGGCGGGAGCCGCGGACTCGGGCGCAGCGGCCTCGGACGTCCCGCTCTCGCTCTCGGTCGCGGACTCGGGCGTCGTCGCCTCGTCGTCGGCGTCCGACGTCGCGGTCTCGGGCGCGGTGTCGGGCGTCGCCCCCTCGGCCGCGGCATCCGGCGTCGCCGCCTGGGTCGTCGCGCCGTCGGACGTCGCGCCCTCGGTCGTCGAGGCGTCGGGGGTCGCGCCGTCGGGCGCGGTGGCATCGGGAGTCTCGGACTCGCTCACGGGGGAGCTCCTTCTCTCGTTCCGCTGGATCGCGGGTCACTGCCGTCGCCGGGACGGCGTCATGGTCGTGGCGCGGAACACCACGCCAGGGAACTCTACCGCCGATCGCGCACGCATCCGCGCGCGTCCCAGCGGCTCGCATCCTGCGGGTCCCGTCCGGTCGCCCCGGGCCCCCGCAGCAGATCCCGCCCGTCCGCCCGCCACGCGGGCGCGGTCCCGGGCGAGGGGCTCATGGGTCGATAATGGGTCCTCGGCGCGCGGGCACCCACCGCCCATGCGCCCCGCACGCCGCACCGGTCGCGCCAGCACGCGCGGTCCGCCGCACGCACAGCACGCAAGGAGCACACCCGTGGCGAAGATCAGCGCCCTGTCCGGATTCCCCGAGCACCTGCCCGAGCAGCGTCTCGTCGAGCAGCACGTCATCGACGTGTTCCGCCAGGTCGCCGAGCTCCACGGTTTTTCCGGCATCGAGACCCGCGCGGTCGAGCCGATGAGCCAGCTGCTGCGCAAGGGCGAGATCGACAAGGAGGTCTACGTCCTCCGGCGCCTGCACGCCGAGGAGGACGACGGGTCCGACGCCGATCCCGATCGTCAGCTGGGCCTGCACTTCGATCTCACCGTGCCGCTCGCGCGCTACGTGCTCGAGAACGCCGGCAGGCTCGCCTTCCCGTTCCGCCGTTTCCAGATCCAGAAGGTCTGGCGCGGGGAGCGTCCGCAGGAGGGCCGCTATCGCGAGTTCTACCAGGCCGATCTCGACATCATCGGCCAGGACTCCCTGCCCTCCCACCAGGAGGCCGAGGTCGTCGTGGTGATGGCGGAGATCCTCTCGCGCCTCCCGCTGCCCCCCTTCACGATCCGTGCGAACAACCGGAAGCTCTCCGAGGGCTTCTTCCGCTCGATCGGCCTCGAGGACTTCGAGGGCGTGCTGCGCACGATCGACAAGCTCCCGAAGATCGGTGACGAGGCTACCGCGCGCCTGCTCGTCGAGGACGCCGGCGCGAGCGAGGAGCAGGCGCGCACCTGCCTGGCCTTCGCCTCGATCCGCACCCACGACGACTCGTTCGCCCAGCAGGTGCGCGATCTGGGCGGCGAGGGCGAGCTGCTCGAGGAGGGCATCGCCGAGCTCGCCGCCGTCCTCGAGCAGGTCGAGGCGGCCGTGCCCGGAGTGATGATGGCCGATCTCTCCATCGCCCGGGGGCTCGACTACTACACGGCAGGGGTCTTCGAGACCTTCCTCGAGGGCAGCGAGGCGCTGGGCTCGATCTGCTCGGGCGGTCGCTACGACCGGCTCGCCGCGGACAACCGCCACACCTACCCCGGTGTGGGCCTCTCGATCGGGCTCTCGCGCCTGGTCTCGCGGATGCTCTCGGTCGACCTCGCGCGCCCCAGCCGCGCGGTCCCCACGTGCGTGCTTGTCGTCGTGGAGAGCGAGGAGACCCGGCGGCGCAGCGAGGCCGTCGCCCGCGACCTGCGCTCCCGAGGCATCCCCACCGAGGTGTCGCCGACCTCGGCGAAGCTCGGCAAGCAGATCCGGCACGCCGACCGCCGCGGCATCCCCTTCGTGTGGTTCCCGCACGAGGACGAGGCGGACGCGGTGCGCGACATCCGTTCGGGCGAACAGGTCGAGGCCCGTGCCGACTCCTGGCAGCCCCCGCACGAGGACCTCCACGTGCAGGTCCTCGCGGGCCCCGGCGGCGAGGGCTGACCCGCTCGCGCCGCACCGCCGGACGCCCCGGTGCCGGGAGACATGGGTCACCGGGCGTCCGCACGGGAATGTGCGAACGGCCCGGGGCGTTGTGGGGGGCATGGCTACAGTCACGCTGACGTCCGAGAACCACGACGAGACCGTCAAGGACGGCGTCGTCCTCATCGACTTCTGGGCAGGATGGTGCGTCCCCTGCCAGCGCTTCGCGCCGATCTTCGAGCAGTCCTCGGAGGATCACGGCGATGTCACCTTCGCGAAGCTCGACACCGAGGACCAGCAGGAGCTGGCCATGCGCTACGGCGTGACCTCGATCCCGACCCTCGTCGCCTACCGCGACGGCGTGCCCGTCTTCCAGCAGGCCGGCGCCCTCCCGCAGGCGGCGCTCGAGGACCTCATCTCCCAGGTCCAGGGCCTGGACATGGACGAGGTCCGCAAGGCCTACGCCGAGGCGCAGGCCCAGCAGTCCTGACCCTCCCGCCGGCAGGCGGCCGGCGGTCCCACCACGCGGAACGGCCCCGCACCCATCGGGTGCGGGGCCGTTCTCCGTCCGTTCGGGGGCGCGACGCGTCGCCCGGGCCGGCGTGCGCGTCGCGCTGCGCGCTCAGCGGCCGCCGTGTCCGCAGCTGTCGCGGCGGGGCCCGCCCTCATGGCGCGGTCCGCCGAAGCGCCGGCCGCCCTCGTGGCGTCCGCCCTCGCGGGAGTCGGGACGACGCGAGCCGTGCTCGCGGCGGCCGCCGGTGCGCGGGCCGCGGTCCTCGCTGATGCGCAGGGTGCGCCCGGCGATCTTCGCGTGGCCGATGCGGTCGATCTGGTCGTCCTTGAGGGACCCGCGGATCTGGACCAGGGAGAACGAGCCGAAGATGTCGATCTTGCCGATCGACTTCCCGTTCAGGCCGCCCTCGCCCGTGATCGCGCCGACGATCGCCGCGGGCTTCGCCCCGTGGGAGTGGCCGACGGACACGCGGTAGCTCGTGAAGCCCTTCTCGGGCTGGCCGGGCGCGGGACGGCCCTTGCCGTCCGACTCCCGATCACGGTCGGAGCCCTTGAGGTGGGCGCCGGTGAACTCCTCGTCGCCCTCGGCCTCGGCACCCGGCCCGTCGTCGCCGACGGCCGTCGCGGCGAGCACTGCCGCGAGCATCCGCGGCTCCATGCCGCTGCTCTCGAGGAAGGCGTCGACCTTCTCGAGGTAGAGATCGAGGCGCCCGCGCTCGGCGCGCTCGGGCACGGAGGCCAGCAGCTTCTCGGTGCGGTGGGCGGAGACGTCCCGCGGGGAGGGGATCGAGATCTCCTGCAGGGTCTGGCGCGTGGTCTTCTCGATCGCGCGCAGCTTGCGCCGCTCGTGCGGGGCGACGAAGGTGAGCGCCTCGCCGGTGCGGCCCGCGCGGCCGGTGCGGCCGATGCGGTGGACGTAGGCCTCGGGCTCGCCGGGGACGTCGAAGTTCACGACCAGGCCGATCTTGTCGACGTCGAGGCCGCGAGCGGCGACGTCGGTCGCGACGAGGACCTGCAGCGAGCCCTCGCGCAGGCGCTCGACGATCTTCTCGCGCTCTTTCTGTGGCACGTCGCCGCTGATGGTCGCGGCGACGACGCCCCGCGAGACGAGCGCGGTGCCGACCTCCTCGGCGGCCGAGCGCGTGCGCACGAAGACGATCGCCGCCTCGGCGTCGGAGGTCGCGAGCACGCGGGCGAGCGCGCCGGTCTTGTGGCGGAAGGGCACGACCGCGAAGCGCTGGGAGACGTTGGTCGTGGTGCTCGCCTGACGCGACACCGAGACCCGCACCGGCTCGCTCATGTGCTCCTCGGCGACCCGCTGGATCGCGGGCGGCATGGTTGCGGAGAAGAGAGCGACCTGCTTGGACTGCGGGGCGTGGGAGAGGATCTCGTCGACGTCCTCGGCGAAGCCCATGCGCAGCATCTCGTCGGCCTCGTCGAGCACCAGGTACCTCAGGGTCTCCAGGTGCAGGTTGCCGCGCTTGAGATGGTCGATGACGCGTCCTGGGGTCCCCACGACGACCTGGGTGCCGCGCGAGAGCGCGCGCTCCTGGGGGCCGTAGGGCGAGCCGCCGTACACGGAGGTCACCGAGAGGCCGTCGACGTCCTGGGCGAAGGTGCTGATCGCCTCGGCGACCTGCATGGCGAGCTCGCGGGTGGGGGCGAGCACGAGCGCCTGGGCCGCGCGCTCCGAGGGATCGACCGCGGTGAGCATCGGCAGGCCGAAGGCGGCCGTCTTGCCCGTGCCGGTCTGGGCCACGCCGATGACGTCGCGTCCCGCCAGCAGCTGCGGGATCGCCTCGCTCTGGATGGGGGAGGGGCGCGTGAAGCCGAGCCGGTCCACCGCGCTCTGCAGCACGCCCGGCAGGTCCAGGTCCGCGAAGGTCGGCTCCTCGGGAGCGGCCGGGGCCGCAGGGGCCGACGGCGCCTCGGACGCGGACTCCGCGACCGGGCCGTTGGGCTCGTCGGTCGAGGGGGTCTCGGGTGTGGGATCTGTGGCGGAGGGGCGTGCGTCGTTCATGGTGTCCTTCGACTGCGGGGCGGGGTGGACCCGCCAGCGGTGCAGGTCGGGACAGATATCCAGGATACGGAGCGGGCATGCCGGGGCACAGGGGCGCAGGGGGCGAGATCGCTCACCCCGCGATAGCATCGGGGCGACCGCATCCCTGAGACGAAGGACTTCTTCCGTGCTGCGCACCCATCATGCCGGTGAGCTCCGAAGCGAGCACATCGGCCAGACCGTCACCCTCACCGGCTGGATCGCCCGCCGCCGCGACCATGGAGGCGTGACGTTCCTGGATCTCCGCGACGCCAGCGGCGTCGCCCAGGTCGTCGTCCGCGAGGACGAGGCCATGCACCTGCGCAACGAGTACGTGCTGAAGGTCACCGGCACCGTGGACCGTCGTCCCGAGGGCAACGAGAACCCCGCCCTGCCGACGGGCGAGATCGAGGTCACCGCGAGCGACGTCGAGGTGCTGAACCCCTCGGCGCCCCTCCCGTTCCAGCTCGACGACCACGCCGAGGTGGGGGAGGAGGCGCGCCTGCGCTACCGCTACCTCGACCTGCGCCGCTCGGGTCCGGCGCGCGCGCTGCGCCTGCGCTCCGACATCAATCGGGCCGCTCGCGAGACCCTCCTGGACGACGGCTTCGTCGAGATCGAGACGCCCACGCTCACGCGCTCGACCCCGGAGGGCGCGCGCGACTTCCTGGTGCCCGCGCGACTCGCCCCGGGCTCCTGGTACGCGCTGCCGCAGTCCCCGCAGCTGTTCAAGCAGCTGCTCATGGTCTCGGGGATGGAGAAGTACTTCCAGATCGCCCGCTGCTACCGCGACGAGGACTTCCGCGCCGACCGCCAGCCGGAGTTCACGCAGCTCGACGTCGAGCTGAGCTTCGCGGAGCAGGAGGACGTGATCGCCCTCGCCGAGGAGCTGCTCGCGAACGTCTGGAAGGTGGCCGGGCACGACATCACCACGCCGATCCCGCGGATCACCTACGAGGAGTCGATGCGCCGCTACGGGTCGGACAAGCCCGACCTGCGCTTCGACCTCGAGATCACGGAGATGACCGAGTACTTCGCGGACACCCCCTTCCGCGTGTTCCAGTCGCCGTACGTCGGCGCGGTCGTCATGGCCGGCGGCGCCTCCCAGCCCCGCCGCCAGCTCGACGCGTGGCAGGAGTGGGCCAAGCAGCGCGGCGCCAAGGGCCTCGCGTACGTGCTCGTCCAGGAGGACGGCACGCTGACCGGTCCGGTCTCCAAGAACATCTCGGACCAGGAGAAGGCGGGCCTCGCGGCGCAGGTCGGCGCGAAGCCGGGCGACTGCGTGTTCTTCGCGGCGGGCGAGCCGAAGTCCTCGCGCGCCCTGCTGGGCGCCGCGCGCAGCGAGATCGCCGAGCGCCTGGGGCTCATCGACCACGATGCCTTCGCGTTCGTCTGGGTCGTGGACGCGCCCATGTTCGAGCCCGCGAGCGAGGCGGTCGCCGCGGGCGACGTCGCCGTCGGCTCGGGTGCCTGGACGGCCGTGCACCACGCCTTCACCTCGCCCAAGCCCGAGTTCATGGACACGTTCGACACGGATCCGGGCAGCGCGCTGGCCTACGCCTACGACATCGTCTGCAACGGCAACGAGATCGGCGGCGGCTCCATCCGCATCCATCAGCAGGACGTGCAGGAGCGCGTGTTCCGCGTGATGGGGATCGACGAGGAGCAGGCGCGCGAGAAGTTCGGCTTCCTGCTCGACGCCTTCGCCTTCGGCGCCCCGCCCCACGGCGGCATCGCCTTCGGCTGGGACCGCATCGCGGCGCTGCTCGCCGGCACCGACTCGATCCGCGACGTCATCGCCTTCCCGAAGTCCGGCGGCGGCTACGACCCGCTGACCCAGGCGCCCGCTCCGATCACCGCGCAGCAGCGCAAGGAGGCGGGTGTCGACGCGAAGCCCCGCAGCGACGGGGCGAAGGACGGCGCCGAGACGAAGGACGGCGCCGCCCGGGACGCCGACGGGAGCGCCCCCTCCGGGCAGGCCTGATCCCGGAGCGGCCCGCTCCGCCCGCGGAACGCACAGGGCCGGAACGCACAGGGCGCCGGCACCCCGAGGGGTGCCGGCGCCCTGTGCGTCATCCGCCCGCCGAGAGCGGGGGAGCGGGAACGATCAGCGCGGGTCCTCGCCGTGGCGCACCTGCGCGCGCGGCAGGCGCCACCGGCGGATCTGCAGCGAACGCATGATGCCGTACCCCACGAGCCCCCGGCGGACCTCGCCGAAGCGCTCGGTCAGTCGCGCGCGGATCCTGCGGCGCAGGATGAGCGAGTCGACCACGCACAGCAGGATCCCGCCCCACAGCACGACGAGCATGATCACGCTCATGGACGTGTAGAGGCCGGGCATGACCAGCGGGAGCACGAGCGCCACGATCATCAGGATCAGGGCGACGGGGAAGAAGAACTCCGCGATGTTGCGCCGCGCGTCGACCAGGTCGCGCACGAAGCTGCGGTCCCGCCCGCGGTGCTGGGCGGGCATGTTCGCTTCGTCGCCCGACATCAGGGCCTGCTGGGAGCGCTGGCGCTCCTGCGCGGCCGCCTGGCGGTCCCGGCGCCGGGCCTCCTTGCGGTCGGTCTCCACGATGGGACGCCGACGAGCGGCCTCGGCCTCCTTCCGCGTGCGGGTGGGGCGGCCCTTCCCGGCGGAACCGGCGGGGTCGCCCTCGGGCGACGAGGTCACGCCGGGCACCTCCCCGCGGCTGCGGCCGCGGCGGCGCGGCGAGGGGGACGTGTCGGCATCGGACGTGTTGCGGGGACTCACACCTCCAGTCTAGGCGGAGCACGGCGCCGCCCCGACCATCCGCGGCGACGCACGCCGCACGCCGGGGCGCCCGCGGGCGCCCCGGGCGGCGATAACGTGGGAGCCATGTCCCACGAACCCGCCCCCGAGGGCGACACTCCCCGTCCGTCCGACCGCCCCGCGGCCCCCGAATCCGCCGTCGGCCCCGCCGCCGCGCCCCAGGAGGAGGTCGAGGGACTGCGCGCGCGCCTCGAGGGGATTCTCCCGCGCGCGATCGAGGACCTCTCGGCCCTGGTGCGGATCCCGTCCATCGCGTTCCCCGGATACGACCGCACCCCCGTGCACGAGAGCGCCGAGGCCGTCGCCGCGCTGCTGCGCGGCGCCGGGATGCCCGAGGTGACCATCACCCACGTCGACGAGGGCGCCCCTGCCGTCATCGCCCGCCGGCCGGCCCGCGACGGCCTTCCCACCGTGCTGCTCTACGCCCACCACGACGTCCAGCCGACCGGCGACCCGCAGGCCTGGACGACCGATCCCTTCACGCCCGCGCGCGAGGGCGACCGGCTGTTCGGCCGCGGCGCGGCCGACGACAAGGCCGGCGTGATGGCCCACGTCACCGCGCTGCGCCTGGTGGGGGAGGAGCTCTCCGAGCTCGGCGTCGGCGTGACGGTGTTCGTCGAGGGCGAGGAGGAGGCGGGGTCCCCGACCTTCCGGCGCTTCATCGAGGCCCACAGGGACCAGCTCGAGGCCGACGCGATCGTCGTCGCCGACTCCGCGAACTGGGCCGTCGGCACGCCCGCGCTCACCACGAGCCTGCGCGGAGTGGTCGACCTCACGGTGACCGTGCGCGTGCTCGAGCGCGCCGTCCACTCGGGCATGTTCGGAGGGCCGGTCCTGGACGCGCTCACCCAGATGGGACGCATGGTGGCGACGCTGCACGACGAGAACGGCGACGTTGCCGTCGAGGGACTCGTGCGCGCGGACGCGCCCGAGGTCGAGATGCCCGAGGCCGACTACCGGCGCGACGCCGGCATCCTCGAGGGCCAGCCCCTCGCGGGCACCGGCTCGATCACCTCGCGCCTGTGGTCCGCACCCGCTCTCTCGGTGATCGGCATCGACGCCCCGTCGGTGCGCGATGCCTCCAACACGCTCGTGCCCGCGGCGCGCGCCAAGATCTCGCTGCGCATCCCGCCGGGCCAGGATCCGCAGGCCGCCATGGACGCGCTCGTCGCGCACCTCGAGTCCCACGCCCCGCGCGGGGCCGTCCTCGAGATCGCCCGGGGCGAGCAGGGACGCCCCTTCCTCGCCCCCTCGGACACCCCGGCCATGCGGCTCGCGCGCTCCGCCTTCCGCGATGCCTGGGGCACGGAGCCCGTGGACACCGGCCTCGGAGGGTCGATCCCTTTCATCGCCGACCTGCTCGAGGTGTTCCCCGGGGCGGAGGTGCTGGTCACCGGTGTCGAGGACCCCGACTCCCGCGCCCACGGCGTCGACGAGTCCCTGCACCTGGGGGAGTTCGCCAGGGTGTGCCTCGCCGAGGCGCTGCTGCTGCGCGGCGCGGCGGGGCTCGAGAGGCGACGCGGCTGACCGGGCGCGGAGCATGTGACGTGACGGACGCTGTCCCCGGTCGCGCCCGGCGAGGCGTAACCTGGAGGCACCTGCAGTGAGGAGGAACCCAGATGACCACCACCATCGACACCGAGGCCCCCGCGCACGGCGTGACGCTCACCGGCGAGGCCGCGGCGAAGGTCACGTCCCTGCTCGAGCAGGAGGGGCGCGACGACCTGCGACTGCGCATCGCGGTGCAGCCGGGCGGATGCTCCGGCCTGATCTACCAGCTCTACTTCGACGAGCGGCTGATGGACGGTGACTCGACCGTCGGCTTCGACGGCGTCGAGGTCGTCGTCGACCGCATGAGCTCGCCGTACCTCGCGGGAGCGACGATCGACTTCGCCGACACGATCGAGAAGCAGGGCTTCACGATCGACAACCCCAACGCGGGCAGCTCGTGCGCCTGCGGGGACTCCTTCAGCTGACGTCCGCGTCGGCGCCCTGCGCGAGAGCGCAGCAGCTCGACGGGCCCGCCCTCGCTCCGCATGTGAGCGAGGGCGGGCCCGTCGGCGTCTGTGCACGTCGTCACCCCCGACGACACCGGAACCTGAATGCTGAACCGAGTCCGGGAAACACGTATGATGACGCTGTGCCGTCATGTTCGTCCCGCGTGATGCGATCAGCTGTCGCCGACGGTGAGGGTCCCGCCCCCGCCGGCCTGCTCGACGCCGCCGCCGTCGGGCCGCGCACGACGCACGTCCCCGGGTCTGCCCCGACCCGCGAAGCACCCGCCCTCCCCGCGCGTGCGACGCGCTGCCCCCAGCAGGCAGCACGCCGCGCCTCCTCCCGGAGGGCCGACGAGTGGAAGGTCATCCTGTGATCCCCCAGGCCACACAACGCCGCCGGCGCCTGCGCCGCGTGGCGGCCGTACTCGCGCCGGCGATGCTCGCGCTGTCCGGCTGCACCGCGGAGCAGAAGCGCGGCTTCCTCCCCGGTGCCGACGACGGCGTCCAGATCACCGACAAGACCGAGCGCATCACCCAGCTGTGGACCGGTTCCTGGACCGCTCTCGTGCTCGTCGGTCTGGTCGTGTGGGGCCTGGCGATCTGGAGCGCGATCGCGTACCGGCGTCGCAAGGACGACACGGGCTTCCCCGTGCAGCTGCGCTACCACATGCCGATCGAGATGATCTTCACCCTCGTCCCGGTCGTCATGATCATGACGCTGTTCTACTTCACCCAGCGCGACGTGGGCGAGATCGAGGACACCTCGGCGAAGCCCGACGTCACGGTGAACGTGGTCGCCAAGCAGTGGAGCTGGGACTTCAACTACGTGGACGCCGACGTCCACGAGGACGCGGGGGTGCAGTCCTTCGAGACCGGCACTCCGGGCGCCGCGGAGTCGCTGCCCGTGCTCTACCTGCCGGTGAACCAGACCGTGCGCTTCGACCTGGACTCGCGCGACGTCGTGCACTCGTTCTGGATCCCGGACTTCCTCTACAAGAAGGACATGTTCCCGGGGCACACCAACACGTTCCAGGTGACCCCCACGCGTGAGGGCACCTACGCCGGCAAGTGCGCCGAGCTCTGCGGCGAGTACCACTCGGACATGCTCTTCAACGTGAAGGTCGTCTCCCAGGAGGAGTACGACCAGCACATGAAGGACCTGCGCGACAAGGGCAACACCGGTCAGCTCTCCGTGGACCTCTCGAGGAACCTCGAGGACTGGAACATGCGCGAGAAGGACGACGCGGCCAACGGCCGCACGGGAGATGAGGTCCAGAAATGAGCACCCAGGTCCCCGCCGCGCCGGCGCGCGCGACGGCCGTTCACCAGCCCGTCCGTGAGACGTCTCTGGGCAGGAACTTCGTCCGGATCATCACCTCGACCGATCACAAGGTGATCGGCCTGATGTACCTGGCCATGGCGTTCAGCTTCTTCTGCATCGGCGGCGTGCTGGCCCTGATGATCCGCGCCGAGCTCTGGGAGCCCGGCCTGCAGGTCGTCGTCTCCAAGGACCAGTACAACCAGCTGTTCACGATGCACGGCACGATCATGCTGCTGATGTTCGCGACCCCGCTGTTCAACGGCTTCGCGAACTACTTCATGCCGCTCCAGATCGGCGCCGTCGACATGGCGTTCCCGCGCCTGAACATGTTCGCCTTCTGGATCACCCTGTTCGGCTCGCTCATCGTGCTCGCGGGCTTCCTCACCCCCCAGGGCGCCGCCTCCTTCGGATGGTTCGCCTACGCCCCGCTGTCGGACACGACGTTCACACCGGGACTCGGCGGTGACCTGTGGGTCTTCGGCCTGGGGCTCCAGGGCTTCGGCACCATCCTCGGCTCGGTCAACTT
Organism: Brachybacterium kimchii; assembly: GCF_023373525.1. NCBI lineage: Bacteria > Bacillati > Actinomycetota > Actinomycetes > Micrococcales > Dermabacteraceae > Brachybacterium > Brachybacterium kimchii. Next base: position 1,374,307 of record NZ_CP097218.1, on the reverse strand, counting down.
CATCACCACGGTCATCTGCATGCGCATGCCCGGCATGACCATGTTCCGCATGCCGATCTTCACCTGGAACGTGCTGATCACGGCGCTCCTGGTGCTCATGGCCTTCCCGCCGCTGGCCTCCGCGCTGTTCGCCCTCGGCGCCGACAGGAAGTTCGGAGCGCACATCTTCGACCCGGAGAACGGCGGAGCGGTGCTCTGGCAGCACCTGTTCTGGTTCTTCGGGCACCCCGAGGTGTACATCATCGCCCTGCCGTTCTTCGGCATCGCGACCGAGATCTTCCCGGTCTTCAGCCGCAAGCCCGTCTTCGGCTACAAGACCCTCGTCTACGCGACGATCTCCATCGCGGCCCTCTCGGTCACGGTGTGGGCGCACCACATGTACACGACCGGCGCCGTGATGCTGAACTTCTTCAGCTTCATGACCATGCTGATCGCGGTGCCGACGGGCGTGAAGTTCTTCAACTGGGTGGGCACGATGTTCCGAGGGTCGTTGACCTTCGAGACACCGATGCTGTTCTCGCTCGGCTTCCTCACGACCTTCCTCTTCGGCGGTCTGACCGGCGTGATCCTCTCCAGCCCGGCGCTGGACTTCCACCTCTCCGACACCTACTTCGTGGTCGCCCACTTCCACTACGTGGTGTTCGGGACGGTCGCCTTCGAGATGTTCGCGGGCTTCTACTTCTGGTGGCCCAAGATGTTCGGGTACAAGCTGAACGAGAAGCTCGGCAAGTTCCACTTCTGGATGTTCATGATCGGCTTCCACATGACCTTCCTCATCCAGCACTGGCTGGGCGTGGAGGGGGCTCCCCGCCGTTACGTGAACTACCTCGCCGAGGACCAGTTCGACTGGATGAACAAGCTCTCCACCGTGGGCGCCTTCATCCTCGGCGCCTCGACGCTGCCGTTCCTCCTGAACGTCGTCATCACGCACGTCCAGAAGAAGAAGATCGAGGTGGACGACCCCTGGGGCTACGGCGCCTCGCTCGAGTGGGCGACCTCGTGCCCGCCCCCGCGCCACAACTTCCACTCGCTGCCGCGCGTGCGCTCCGAGCGACCCGCCTTCGATCTGCACCACCCGGAGGTCGGCGCCCAGTCGCATCTGCTCGCGGAAGAGCCGATCAAGAACCCGAGGAGCAACTGACACATGCGCACCACTGCATTGATCTTCTGGATCCTCGCCGCGTTCTTCCTCATCGTCGGCGTGGTCTACGGCGTCTGGACCGGCGGGTACGCCCCGCTCGGCATCGAGACCGCGGGCTTCCCGGCCCTGCTCATGGCGACCCTGCTCGCGGCGATGATCGCCACGACCCTCACCTGGGCCTCCAAGCGGTTCCCGGACCGGGCCGAGGAGAACCTCGAGGCCGAGGTCTCGGACGAGGCCGGCGTGCAGGGCAGCTTCGCCCCGTACAGCTGGTGGCCCCTCTGGGCCGGGATCGGCTGCGGTCTCGCGTTCCTGGGCGTCGCGGCCGGCTGGTGGATCCTCGCGATCGGCTCGGTCTTCGTGATCGTCGGCGTCGTCGGCTGGGTCATGGAGTTCTCCCGCGGCCAGCACGCCCACTGATCATCCGGCGCTCCCCTCCCGAGGGGGCGCACTCCTCGACGGCCCGTCCACCGCATGGTGGGCGGGCCGTCGTGCTGTGCGCGTGGGATCATGGCCGCAGGATCCGGCCGCACCGCAGAGCGGGGAGGCGAGCCGGGGAACGGGGGACAGGATGGCGCTGCGCAGACACATGATCGGCGGTCTGCCACGGGACGTCCGGGACGCGGGACTCGTGGTGATGGGCGTCTTCGCGGACGACGGGGCGCTCGAGCGGGCCCGCGCATGGGCGCGGGACGTCCTCGCCCGACGACGTCTCGACGCCGAGAGGTCACCACTGCGGGCCAGCCGGGCGCTGCGAGCGGAGGATCCGCGTCTCACGCTCGCTGCCGCGCGCTGGCTCGTCGCCCACCTCGAGGAGGACCCCGGCGGGGCTCCGGAACGAGGGCCGCGACCGGGACGGCTGCACTGAGTCCGAGCGCCCCACGGGTGAGCGGGATCACATAGGCTTCGTCGTGAGGGACCGGCGGACGGTGACGTCCTCCTGGTGTCCACTGAGAACGGCCCGGTCGATCCGGGCCCGAACCGAGGAGAACTCATGGCGAGCAACGCATCCATCCCTCAGACCGGCCAGCAGCGCGAGCGGGCCGTCGCACGCGCCCAGGAGGCCGATGAGAAGCAGCAGGACCAGCAGCAGACCGCTGCACCCCGTGGGCCCCTGCAGACGGACCGCGGCGTGACCACCGTCGAGGAGACGGTCGTCGCGAAGATCGCCGGCATGGCCGCCCGCGAGGTCCCCGGCGTCTACGACATGGGCAATGCCATGCGCCGGGCATTCTCGGCCGTCACCGACCGCATCCCGAACTCGCAGACCAATGTCACCGGCGGCATCGGCGTCGAGAAGGGCGAGACCCAGGCCGCGATCGACGTGACCGTCGTCGTGGAGTACGGCGCCTCCGTGGTCGAGGTCGGCAACGCGATCCGTCGCAACGTCATCGAGCAGGTCGAGAAGGCGACCGGACTCGAGGTCATCGAGGTCAACGTCAACGTCGTCGACGTCCACCTCCCGGACGAGGACGACGAGCAGTCCGGCGGCGAGCAGCGCAGCAGCGACCTGCGCTGAACGAGCCTCCGCGCCGGGCGCTGACCTGCGCCGGGCGCAGAACCTCGGCGGGCCGGGCACGACGCCCGGCCCGCCCCTGATCGAGGAGCACACATGAAGACATCACAATTCGCCGTGCTCGTCGGGCTCCTGCTCGGCGCCGCACTCGCCTTCGGATCGTTCGGCCAGTTCTTCCTCGTCCTCGTGTTCGGTGCCATCGGCCTCGCCGTCGGCATGGTCATCGACGGACGGATCGAGATCCGCGGGCTCACCGACCGCTGGAGGCGGTGACCGTGGCGTCCGTGCAGGAGGCGACCACATCGGGAACGGACCTCTGGTCGCAGGACGATCACGCGGGCGATCCGAAATCCGCTCCCGGCGCGGGCTCCGGCGCCGCCGGACGGCCCGCGGAGTCCCGCGGCACCACCACGGTGCCCGCACGCGTCGTCGCGCGGATCGCGGAGCAGGCCGCGAGCGAGGTCCCGCACATCGGCTCATCGGCCGGGGGAGTGCTGGGCGTCGGCGCCCGCCGTGACTTCGGCACCAGACCCTCCGTCCACTGCGACCTCTACGGCCGCACCGCCGTGCTGCGCGTTGACGTCGGCGTCGCCTTCCCCGCTCCGCTGCACGACGTGCTCGCGCAGCTGCGCTCCCACGTGGAGCGGACGGTGAGCACCCTGACGGGCCTCGAGGTCGGGCGCATGGACGTCGAGATCTCCTGGCTGAATCCCGAGACCACGAGGAGGGCCCTGCGATGATGACGACACCCCGCCGCCTCGACCGTCGGCCCGCCCGCACGACGCCCGTCGTGCTCCTCGCCCTGGTCCTGCTCGTCCTGGGCGGGCTCGGCGTCTGGACTCTCGGCGCTCTCGTGATCGACGGCGCGTGGCCCGCATCGGCATCCTCCGCGGTCGCCGACCTCGGAGCCCTGCGACTCGACTCGACCCCGGTCCTCGTCACCGGCTGCGTGCTCGCGGTCCTGGGCCTGCTCATGGTCCTCGCCGCGATCCTGCCCGGCGGCCGATCGCGCATGCACCTGCTCGAGGACGACGTCCCCGGCAGCACCGTGATCTCCCGCCGTGACCTGGCGAACCGGGTGCGCGCCCGCACCGAGGAGGTCGACGGCGTGCAGGGCACCCAGGTCGACGTCGGCCGGCGCACGGTCACCGTCCGCGCCCGCACCGTCGTCGACGAGGTCGGACCCGTCGAGTCCGGCGTGCGCGACGCCGCGCAGGCGGCCGTCGCCGAGCTCCGCCCCGACACCATGCCGAGCATCCGCGTGCGGATGCGTCGGATCGACTGAGAGGAGGACGTATGCGTTCCGTCTCCGGAGTCCGCAACAGGCTCCTGCTCGTCCTTGCGGGCATCATCGCCCTTTTCGCGGGCCTCTGGCTCGCTGCCGGGCGTCTGGATCTGGCCGGGCGCTGGCCGGGTGCCGACGCCGTGCTCCCGCACGGGGATTCCACGCCGGCCGCGCTCGCGGAGGCCCACCACGCGTGGATCCTCCCCGTCGCCTGCGTCCTCGCGGTGCTCGCCGTCATCGTCGGAATCTGGCTGCTCGTGATCCAGGTGCCTCGGAGGACTCCCACCGTCCCGCTGAGGATCACGGCCGAGGGCAGCAGGCCCTTGGGCACCCTCGCACCGTCCGTGCTGGAGCGGGCGCTCGCGGAGCACGTCGAGGGCATCCCCGGCGTTCTCGACGCGTCCGTCCAGGTGAGCGGCGCGACGTCGTCGCCGTGGGTGCAGGCGTCGGTGAGCACGAGCCAGGATGCCGAGACGGCATGGGTCGTCGAAGGCGCGCGCCGGCTGCTCGCCGACGACGTCGCCACCGTGCTCGGCGCAGCGCCTCGTCACGTGGACCTGCTCCTGACCCTGCGCTCGGCGACCTCGTCCACGAGGACCAGGATCGACGAGGGGCCGGCGACCGCCACCGGCGGCCCCGGCACGATGAGGAAGGCCGCCCCCGTCCCCGCTCCCTGAGCGTCGTCGGCGCGAGCCCCCTCGGCGTGCGCCGGCCCGACAGCGGGATCACGTCCCCCGGGCCCCGTCCGCCTCCCTGCTCCGGCAGGGAGGCGGACGGGGCCCTCGTCGTGCTCCTGCAGGGGCGCGGAGCGAGGGGTGGAAGCGTTCGGTGGGGGTGGTGCCGGGCGACGCTCGTCGCGACGCCGTCGGCTGTGCACCCCTGCATGTCGCGGGGCCGTTCGCGCCGTGCTGCGCGGGCGGGCGCTGTGCAGCGCGCGGACGCGGGGCGACACCGGGACGAGGACGGGCCCGGAACGCCATGGGCGCCGGGGACGGCACGCGGAGCCGGCGGTCGGGTCGACGTCCGACGCGGGGCACTGCGTGCACGGCCCGGCAGAGGAGCCCGATGATCACGCCGGGAGGCGGCAGGGCCCGGGGAGTGGGCAGGGCCCGGGAAGCGGACAGGGTCAAGGGAAGCGACGGGCCCTGGGGGAGCGGCGCAGCCGGGACGTGAGAGGGCCCGGACGGCAATGCCGTCCGGGCCCTCTCACGTCGGGGAGCTCGTGCGTCAGTGCGAACGCACGTCCGGAGTGCGGTAGTCGCCGCCGGTGAGCTCATCGATCTTGTGGCGCTCGTGGCCCGCGTGCTCGAGGGCCTCCCGGAGCTCGGTCGGGGTGACCGGGGCCAGCTGGTCCTTGAAGAAGAACGAGGTGGCCGCGGCGCGCAGCGACGAGACGCCCTTGCCCGCCTTCAGCGGACGGTAGTCGTCGTGCTGGACCAGGACCCAGCGATCGAACTCGTTGAGCGGCTCGTGGATCTCGATCATCTCGCCGTTCTCCATGCGGACCACCTTGGAGGTCTCCTCGCCGTGCAGGGCGAGGTCCCGCTTCTGGCGCTGCATCGCCAGGCACAGGCGCTTGGTGATGTAGAAGACGATCACCGGTGCCAGGAAGAAGGCGATGCGGAACGTCCACGTCAGGTCGTTGATCGAGAGGTGGAGCTTCACCGCGATGAGGTCGTTCGTGGCGGCCATCGCGAGGATCAGGTACTCGGTGATCCAGGCGACGCCGATGCCGGTGCGGACCGGGGCGTTGTACGGCAGATCCAGGAGGTGGTGCTCGCGGTCGTCGCCCGTCACCCACGACTCGATGAACGGGTAGAGGGCGAGGAACGCCAGCAGACCGCCGTAGACCACCATCGGCAGCAGGATGTTCAGCGACACCGTGTAGCCGAAGACGGTGAACTCCCAGCCCGGGATGAGGCGCAGGCCGCCGTCCGTCCAGAGCATGTACCAGTCGGGCTGCGATCCGGCCGAGACGGGGGAGGGGTCGTACGGCCCGTAGACCCAGATCGAGTTGATCGCCGTGGTGGCCGAGATCAGCGTGATGATGCCGAACACCAGGAAGAAGAAGCCGCCGGCCTTCGCCGCGTACACCGGGAACACCGGGAAGCCGACGACGTTGCGCTCGGTGCGGCCCGGGCCGGGGTACTGCGTGTGCTTGTGCAGCACCAGCATCACCATGTGGATCGCGATCAGACCCAGGATGGCCGCGGGGACCAGCAGGATGTGGATCGTGAAGAACCTCGGGATGATGTCGTGCCCGGGGAACTCCCCGCCGAACAGCAGCATCGAGATGTAGGTGCCGACGATCGGGATGCCCTTCATGAGGCCGTCGACCACGCGCAGGCCGTTGCCCGAGAGGACGTCGTCCGGGAGGGAGTAGCCGGTGAAGCCGGCGACCATGCCCAGCACCATGAGGGCGAAGCCGACGAGCCAGTTGAGCTCGCGGGGCTTGCGGAACGCGCCGGTGAAGAACACGCGGAACATGTGCACGAAGATCGCGACCATGAACACTAGGCAGGACCAGTGGTGCATCTGCCGGAACAGCAGTCCGCCCTTGACCTCGAACGAGATGTGCAGCGTGGACTCGTAGGCCTTCGACACGTGGGCGCCCTGGAGGGGCGCGTAGATGCCGTTGTAGACGACCTCATCCATCGAGGGGACGAAGAACATCGTGAGGTACGTGCCCGAGATCAGCAGGATCACGAAGCTGTACAGCGCGACCTCGCCGAACATGAAGGACCAGTGGTCCGGGAAGATCTTGCGCCCGAAGAACCGGACCAGGCCCGCGCCGGAGACGCGGCGGTCCAGCCAGTCGCCGCCGACGGCGCCGAGCTTGAGCATGCGGCCCTCGGAGCCGGAGTCCGCGGGGGCCTCCGTGCGAGGACGGGTGGGAGTCGTGGTCGCCATCAGATCACTTGTCCTTGTGCAGGTTCCAGAAGCTGGGACCGATGGGCTCGGGGAAGTCGCCGCCGGCGACGAGGTAGCCCTCGGCGTCGACTTCGATGGGGAGCTGCGGGAGCGGGCGGTGCGCGGGGCCGAAGATCACCTTCGCGCCGTCGGTGACGTCGAACGTCGACTGATGGCACGGGCACAGCATGTGATGCGTCTGCTGCTCGTACAGCGCGACCGGGCAGCCCACATGGGTGCAGATCTTCGAGAAGGCGAGGATGCCCTGGTACCCGTGGTCCAGGCTGTCCTGGTTCTGCCCCAGCGCCGGGTCGATGCGGATGAGCACCGCAGCCGCCTTCGCGCGCTGCTCGAGGTAGTCCTCCATGTCCTCGGTCAGGCCCTCGGGCATGACGTGGAAGATCGAGTTCATGGCGACCTCGGAGGCCTTCACCGGGGTCCCGTCGGTGTCGCGGGTGATCCGCAGACCCTTCTTCCAGAACGTGTGGTGCAGCTTGTTGCCCGGGAGGGGGCCGAAGGTCGACAGGGGCGCGAGCACCGCGATCGGCAGAGCGGTGAGCGCGGCGACCATGGCCGTCACGATCACGGGGCGACGCCCGACGCCGGACTCCTCGAGGCCGTCGGTGATGATCGACGCGGCGACCTCACGGGTCTCGTCAGAGCCCTCGATGTGGTGACGCTCCTCGACCCATTCCTCATCGGGCATGAGGGTCTTGGCCCAGTGCACCGCGGCCGCGCCGATGAAGAACACGGCGACCGCGAGGCCGAGGCCGGTGAACAGGTTGGACCAGTGCACCGCGTGCAGCGTGCCCGGCGTGCCCAGCAGGTTCGTCCCCAGCGGCGTGAAGATGAAGTAGCTGGCGACGAACAGGACGGTGCCCAGGACGGAGAGCACGAACATCGCGGCGACCATGCGCTCGGCGCGCTTCGCGGCCCGCGGGTTCTCGTCGGCCTGGCGGTGGACGTGGGGAGGGAGCCCGGGGTTCGGGAAGCCGCCGCCCTCCTTGGGAGCGATCGTGCTCACCGAGGAGGACCGTGCCTCCGACTCGCGGTTCTCGTTCACGTGGTCGCTCACTTCGCCTTCGCCCCCAGCCACACGGCGCAGCCGACGAGGAGGGAGAGCACGATGGTCCAGGCGTACAGGCCCTCGGTCACGGGACCGAAGGAGCCCAGCGAGATGCCGCCGGGGGAGCCCTGCTCATCGAGCGCCTTGAGGTAGGCGACGACGTCGCGCTTGTCGGAGGCGGAGATGTTGTCGTCGTTGAAGACGGGCATGTTCTGCGGGCCGGTCTCCATGGCCTCGTAGATGTGCTTCGACTCGACGCCGCTGAGCGACGGCGCGAACTTGCCGCGGGTCAGGGCGCCGCCGGCGCCGGCCGCGTTGTGGCACATGGCGCAGTTCACGCGGAAGATGTTGCCGCCGTTCTCGAGGTCGGCGTCCTTCGAGTCGAGCGCCTCCTCGTCGGGGACCGACGGGCCGGGGCCGAGGGAGGCGACGTAGGCCGCGAGCTGACGGGTCTGCTCGTCGTTCATCTGCGGGGGCTTGCGCCACGCCTGCGCACCGGAGTTCTGCATCGGCATGCGGCCGGTGCCGACCTGGAAGTCGACCGCGGCTGCGCCGACGCCGATCAGCGACGGGCCGAGCGTGTTGCCCGAGTCGTCCTGCATGCCCTGCGCGTTGGTGCCGTGGCAGCTCGCGCAGTTGGCCAGGAACAGATCTTCGCCTTTGTCGACGTCGTCCTGGGTGTACGACTCGGCCTGGGCGCTGCGCGGCTGGAACGCGGCGTACAGGCCGCCGGTCGCGACGAGCGCGAGCAGCAGGATCGCGACGAACGCCAGCGGGTGGTGTCGACGCGCTGCGAGTGCCTTCACGATGAGGACCTCGTTTCGGTGTGCGGGGCGGGCGGGAAGGGACCCCCGGGGCCGGGGGATCCGGAGGATCAGAAGAGGGAGGAGAAGAACTCGAAGTTCCACGGGACCGTGCCGTTGAGCAGCGGGTCCATCAGGTACACGACGAAGAACAGTCCGATCCAGACCACGTCCACGAAGTGCCAGTAGTAGGAGATGCAGATGGCGCTGATCTTCTCGTGCTGGGTGAACTCGTTCGCGGAGAACGCCCGGGCGAGGACGAACAGGAACGCGATGAGGCCGCCGATCACGTGGAGGCCGTGGAAGCCGGTGGCGAGGTAGAAGACCGAGCCGAAGGGCGAGCTGCTGAGGGAGACGCCGGCCTCGGCCAGCTCGGTGTACTCGAAGGCCTGCCCGGACACGAAGACCGCGCCCATGAGGAAGGTCAGGGTGTACCACTCGATGACGCCCCACCCGGCGATGTTGAAGATCGAGCCGGTGCGGCCCTTGCGGGACTCGCCCTTGGCCCAGGGCAGCACGCCCTCGGCGGCCATGACGCCGATCTGGCAGGTCACGGAGCTCAGCACCAGGATGATCGTGTTGGCGATCGCGAAGTCGTGGGTGAAGTGCTCCTCGCCCGCGACGAACGTCTCGGGGACCATCGCGTGCAGCGTGAAGTACATCGCGAAGAGGCCGGCGAAGAACATCAGCTCGCTGGAGAGCCAGACGAGCGTGCCGATCTGCGTGGAGTTCGGGCGGCCGACTGCGGGGGCAGGGCCTGTGCGCTGGGGCAGAGTCGCAGTAGTCACGTCACCATTATGCCGTGTCGTCAGATTCGATGCCCCGGGTACACGGCCGACCTGGGGAACCGCTGGGGCGCGAGGCCCTGACGGACCCCGCCAGCATAACCCTCACGACACGCTGTCACGAACCTGGACACGCTCTGTGGCGAGGGCCTCTCAGCTGGGGATCCTGACATCCGGGCGCACGCGCACGAGCGGGCCCGGGATGGGATGATCGGCACATGTCCGCCACCGCATCCGCGCCCTCGCCGACCTGGGCGTCCCTGACCGCCCGACTGGTCCGCCACGAGGATCTCGACGCCGCGCAGGCGGCCTGGGCGATGGACGAGGTCATGTCCGGGAACGCGTCCGCGCTCCAGCTCGCCGGCTTCCTGGTCGCGCTCGAGTCGAAGGGCGTGACGAGCGTCGAGCTCGGCGCGCTCGCGGACACGATGGTCGCGCACGCGCGGGAGCTCGACGTGGACCGCCGGGCGGTCGACATCGTCGGCACCGGAGGGGACCTCGCGCACACGGTGAACATCTCCACGATGGCCTCCGTGATCATCGCCGCGAGCGGGCGGCGCGTGGTCAAGCACGGCAACCGCGCCTCCACCTCGCGATCGGGATCGGCCGACGTGCTGGACGCCCTCGGGGTGCGGCTCGACCTGCCGGCCGAGCGCTCCGCGCAGCTGCTCGACGAGCTCGGGATCGCGTTCCTGTTCGCGCAGGTCTTCCACCCCTCCATGCGGTTCGGGGCGGAGGCGCGCAAGGGACTCGGCATCCCGACGGTGTTCAACGTGCTCGGTCCGATCACGAACCCCGGGAAGCCCCTGGCGAGCGCGGTCGGCGTCGCGAGCTCCGTGATGGCCCCGGTCGTGGCCGGGGTCTTCGCCGGGCGCGGCACGAGCGCTCTGGTGTTCCGCGGCCAGGACGGCCTCGACGAGCTCACCGTGGGCGCGCCCTCGGACGTCTGGGAGGTGCGCGGCGGGAGCGTGCACGAGCACGTGCTGGATCCGGAGGCGCTGCTCGGCATCCCCCGTCATGGGGCCGAGGCCCTGCGCGGCGGCTCCGCCGACGAGAACGCGCAGGTGGCTCGCGACCTCTACGCGGGAGAGGGGACGTCAGCCGTGCGGGACGCGGTGCTCCTCAACGCCGCGGCCGGACTGCTCGCGCACGATGGCATCGGCGCGGGATCCGGGACCGCGGGCGAGGACGCGGCCTTCGAGGACCGCTTCCGGCGGGCCTTCGAGGAGGCGAGCGCCGTGCTCGACTCCGGGGCGCCCGCCCGACTGCTCGAGGCCTGGGCGCGGACCACCCAGCGCTTCGTCGGCGAGGAGCGGTAGCGCAGGTCGGGACGCGGTTCGGCTCGGGAGACGGGCGGCCTCAGCCGTCGGAGCCGAGGTCGAAGGCGACCTCGAGGTCCTGGCTGGAGTAGGTGCGGAAGGCGATGTTCGTGGAGGTGTCCACGACGCCGTCGATCTTGCTGATGCGGTCGGCGATGACGCCCGCGAGATCCTCGTGCTCGCGCACGCGCACGATCGCGATGAGATCCACGTCGCCCGTGACCGAGTAGACGTGGTCGACGCCGGGGACGGCGGTGATCTCCTGGGCGGCCTCCGGGATGCGGTCGCTGCGGGCGATGATCGAGACGATCGCGGTGATCATGCTGTCCTCCAGGGTGTCGGCCGGGCCTCGGGTGCGTGCTCAGCCTAGTCGGCGCTCGTGAAGGCCGCCTGCAGCGTCTGCGGATCGAACCGGGCGCGCAGGGGCACCGCCCAGGTCCCCTCGACGGCGACGAGGCGCATCCCCTCGCCCTCGAGCCAGTGGAGCAGCAGCTCGGACTCCTGATGATGGCCGTGGCACAGCGGCCCCGACGGGAGCTCCTCGAGCGGGATCCCGGCGCCGCGCCGCGCGAGCTCGCGCGCGACCGGCACCGGATCCGTCCCGCGGGGCACGATCGCGGTGCCCGCATGGCGCCCCGCGCGCACCGCCAGCAGCTCCCATGCACCGGCGGGATGGCGACGCGGCTCGGCGGGTCGCGCGGCGACGAGCATCGGGCAGGCCGCGAGAGCGCGCAGCCGCTGGGCGCGCTGGGCAGCGGCCAGGAAGGCCTCGGCCTGCCCCTTGATCCTCGCGGCGTCCTCGAAGCGATGCGCTCCGACGTGCGCGCGCATCCGTGCCGCGGCGTGCGCGATCACCGGTGCGGGATCCTCGAGCATCGCCCGTCGGATCCGTGCATGGGGCTCGGGATCCAGGCGGCGTCCCGCCCCGGTCGCGCCGGAGCCGCCCGCGCCCTCGAGGGAGGCGCCGCGGCCCATCACCGCGTCCGTGAGCAGGGCTCGCAGCGGCTCCACGTCATGGCGCGAGCGCAGCGGACCGATCTGCGCCGAGCCGTCGTCCTCGCTCCGTGCGATGCGGGCCGCGCGCAGACCGTCGGCCCCCGGGCCCAGGCGCAGCCAGAGCGCCTTCTCCGGCTTCAGGCCCTGGCGGTTGGCGGGCGGCTGCTCGCGGGCGATGATCCGCAGCTCGCGCACGGACGCCTCCAGACGGGAGGCGCACTCGATGGTGCGGATCTCGTGGAGCCGCGGGAGCACGTCGAGCACGCGGCGGCGGGTCTCCGAGGCGCTGAAGTAGGTGCGCACCCGCGAGCGGAGGTCGTGCGAGGTGCCGACGTACAGCACGCCGCCCTCGCGGTCGACGAACTGGTAGACGCCCGGCACCGGCGGCACGGTGTCGGCGAGGTGGCGCTTGCGGGCCTGGACGGGAGAGACCTTGCGATGGGCCGAGGCGAGGTCCTCGACCGTGCGCGCGCCGCGATCGCCCAGCCGGGCGATGATCGCGTGCAGCACGTCGACCGTGGCGCGCGCGTCGGACAGGGCCCTGTGGTCCGGCGTCACCTGGGCGCCCACATGCGCGGCGAGGGTGCCGAGCTTGTGGTCGCGCACCTCGTCGCGCTTGAAGACGCTGCGAGCGAGGGCCAGGGTGTCCAGGACGGGAGGGGAGGGCCAGGTGATCTCGAGCCGGGCCGCCTGGGAGCGCAGGAAGCCGACGTCGAAGCGGGCGTTGTGAGCGACCAGCACTGCGTCGTGCGCGAAGTCCAGGAACATCGGGAGCACCGCCTCGATGCGCGGCGCCCCGCGCACGGTCGCGTCGGAGATGCCGGTGAGGGAGGCGATGTAGGCGGGGATCGGGCGCTGGGGGTCCACGAAGCTGCGGAACTCGCCGAGCACCTCCCCGCCGCGCACCTTGACCGCGCCGATCTCGGTGATCGCGTCCTGCGACGGATCGGTGCCCGTGGTCTCGAGGTCCACGACCACCATCTCGGCCTCCTCGAGCGGAGTGCCGAGATCGGCGAAGCTCAGCTGCCGGCGGCGGCCGGAGCGCAGGGGAGCGGTCATGATCGAAGACTAGGACGAGGGGCGGACATCCGGGGCGGCGCCTCCGGCGGGGGAGCGCCGGGGCGTCACGGACGACGGCTCAGGACCGACGGCGCACGACCGTCGTCTCCTGGCCTCAGTCCTTCTTCGGGCGGGAGTAGATGGTCTCGATGAGGTCCGCGTAGTCCTTGGTGACGACGTTGCGCTTGAGCTTGAGGGAGGGGGTGAGGTACCCGTTCTCCTCGGTGAAGTCGGTGTCGATCACCTCGAACACGCGGATCGACTCTGCGCGGGACACCGAGGTGTTCGCGGCGTCGACCGCCTCCTGCAGGGCCCCTCGGACGGTCTCGTCCTCCGCCGCCTCGGCGATCGTCATCTCGGGCAGGCCGTGGTTCTTCAGCCAGGTGGGGAGCATCTCCTCGTCGAGCGTGAGGATCGCGGCGACGAACGGCTTCTGGTCGCCCACGACGATGCACTGGCTGATGAGCGGGTGGGCGCGCAGGGCGTCCTCGAGCGGGGCGGGGGAGACGTTCTTCCCGCCGGCGGTGACCAGCAGCTCCTTGGTGCGGCCGATGATCGTGATCGAGCCGTCGTCGTCCAGGGTCGCGAGGTCGCCGGTGCGGAACCAGCCGTCCTCGAAGGCGGCCCGGGTCGCCTCGGGGTTCCCGTGGTAGCCGCGGAAGACCATGACCCCCTTCACGAGCAGCTCGCCGTTGTCGGCGATCGCGACGCTCCCTCCGGGCAGCGGCGGGCCGACGGTGCCCGGCTTGACGTCCCAGGGCAGGTTCACGGCCACGGGCGCCGTGGTCTCGGTGAGCCCGTACCCCTCGAGGATCGTCACGCCGATGCCGCGGAAGAAGTGCGCCAGACGGTCGCCCAGCGGCGCCCCGCCGGAGACGGACCAGCGCACGTGCCCGCCCATGGCCCCGCGCAGCGTCCGGTACAGGACGAGGTCGAAGAGCTTGTGCTTCGCGCGCAGGGCGAGGGGCACCCGGCCCGCGCTCAGCGCCTTCGAATAGGCCACCGCGGTGTCGGCGCCGGCGGCGAAGATCTTTCCCTTGCCCCCCGTGATCGCCTTCTGCTCGGCGCCGTTGTAGACCTTCTCGAAGACGCGCGGCACGGCCAGCAGGAAGGTGGGCTGGAAGGCGGCGAGGTCGGGCAGCAGGTTCTTGGTGTCCGGGGTGAAGGCGGTGGTCGCCCCCGCGAGCGTCTGGGTGACGTGCAGGAGGCGCGCGAAGACGTGCGCGAGGGGGAGGAACATCAGGGCGCGGGATGCCGTCGGCAGCACCTCGTCGCCGAGGAAGCCGACGGCGCTGCGCGCCGTGTCCACGAAGTTGCCGTGCGTGAGCTCGACGCCCTTGGGCCGCCCCGTCGTGCCCGAGGTGTAGATGAGGGTCGCGACATCGGCCAGGCGCCGCGAGGTCCTGCGCTCCTCGAGCTCCTCGGCGCTGATCCCCGAGCCGCCGTCGGTGATCGACGTGAGGTCGCCGTCGTCGATCACCCAGATCTTCTCCAGGTCCGGCAGCTCGCCCCGCACCGACTCGAGGTCCTCGCGGTGGCGGGAGGACTCGACGACCGCGAAGCGCGCCCCGGAGTCGCTCGCGATCCACTGCACCTGCGAGGGGGAGGAGGTCTCGTAGATCGCGACGGAGACGGCACCGGAGAACCACAGCGCCCAGTCCACGAGCACCCAGTCGAAGCTCGTGCGGGCCATGATCGCGACGACGTCGCCCGGCTTCACGCCCGCGGCGATGAAGCCCTTGGCCAGCGCCTGCACCTGCAGCAGGAAGTCGGTGGAGGAGAGCGGGCGGAAGGGCCCGTCGCCCTCGCGCAGCTCGAAGATCGGGGTGCCGGAGTGACGCGCGTGGCGCTCCAGCAGCAGATCCGTGGTGTTCTCGTCCTCGCGGCTGCGGTGATTGGCCGGGGTGCCGTACTGCTTCACGGAGGCTCCTTCGATCGGGACCCCGTGGGGCGGTCCCGGACGTTCTCGTCGGCGGACCCATCTGCGCGCCGGCCGCGTCGCCGGCGCTCTCGGGACCTGGTCTGGCCTGCATCCTACGGCAGGCGAGACCGTACGATGGGCGGGCGCGGCGGAGCGTGGGGGCCGCTTCCCGCGGCGCCCCGGCGACACGCGCAGCGTCCACCATGCGCATCGCGCTCCGCGCGCACGGCGCACAGACCGGAAGGGGTCCCATGCACTCGATCGGCGTCGACATCGGCGGCACGAAGATCGCCGCAGGCGTCGTGGACGAGGAGGGACGCATCGTCGCGAGCACTCGGCGCGTGACCCCTGCCACGGACCAGGACCTCATCCAGTCCGCGGTCGTGGACGCCGTGCACGAGCTGCGCGAGGACCACGAGGTGGCCGCGGTGGGCATCGGCGCGGCGGGATTCGTGGGCGCCGACCGCCGCACGATCGTCTTCGCGGCGAACCTGGCCTGGCGCGACGCCGCGATCGCCGACGAGGTCGAGGGACGCATCGACCTCCCGGTCGTCGTCGAGAACGATGCCAACGCCGCGGGCTGGGCGGAGTTCCGCTTCGGCGCCGCCCAGGACGCCTCGGACATGCTCATGCTCACCGTGGGCACGGGGCTGGGCGGGGCGCTCGTCCTCGATGGCCGCCTCGTGCGCGGCAGCGGCGGCTTCGCGGGGGAGGTCGCGCACATGAACCTCGTGCCCGAGGGCCAGTGGTGCGGCTGCGGCCGTCGCGGCTGCCTCGAGCAGTACACCTCGGGCACGGCGCTCGTGCGCGCCGCCCGCGCCCGCGCCGTGTCCTCGGAGCCGCTCTACGCCCCGCTGCTCGAGCGGGCGGGAGGGGACGCATCCGCGATCGACGGCCCGATGGTCACCCATGCCGCCCAGGAGGGCGACGAGGGGGCGCTCGCGCTGCTCGCCGAGCTCGGCCACTGGCTCGGATACGGAGCGGCGAGCCTGAGCGCCGTGCTCGATCCCGAGATCTTCGTCGTCGGCGGGGGCGTCAGCAGCGCCGGGGACCTGCTGCTGGATCCCGCCCGCACCGCGTACGCCTCCGAGCTCGTCGCTCGCGGGCACCGGCCGCTCGCCCGCTTCGCGGTGGCCCGCACGGGCAACGGCGCCGGGATGATCGGCGCCGCCGACCTCGCCCGTCAGGACGCCTGAGACCGCTCAGACCTGGGCGCCGTCCGTCGGGTCGGAGCGATCCGGCGGGACACGGGCGATCAGCGCGACGAGGCCTCCGACGGCGGCGATGCCGCCGAGGGCGCCGGCCCACGTAGGGATCGAGTCGAGCACGGCGGCGAGGAGCGCGAGCAGGACGCCCCCGATGAGAGCGGTCCACGACCACACCGCGTAGTCCGAGGCCGGGGGCAGATCGGGGTCAGGGGGCTCGAAGTCCCCGAGCAGCACCTCGTCCTCGGGGTCCTCGGGGTCGTCGGGATTCTCGGGCTCGTCGCGGATCCCGGGGGCCGACGCGGAGGGCGCCTCGGGCCGCGGGGCGATCCCCTCGGCGTCCACGATCCGGGCGAACTCCTCGTCGAAGTCGCGGCGGCCGCCCTCGTCGCCCGCCTCCTCCGGCTCCGGAGCCGGCGTGCTCGGCGTGCTCATCGGCGTGTCTCCGTGCTCGTCGGCATCCGGCGCACGAGATGGGCGCGGGAACGGGCGAAGAGGTCCTCGGCGTCGTGGTCGAGGGTCGCCAGGTGCCCGCTCGCGCCCAGCGTCATCCTCTCCACGGGGCCCGCGACCCGGGAGGCGATCACGTCGCTCGAGCGCGGCGGGACCGTGCGGTCCTGCGGGGAGACCGCCACGAGAGCGGGAGCCGTGATCCGGCCGAGGCCCTCGCGGGTGCGGCGCACGAGGGCCCGCAGCTCGCCGACGGCGCGCAGCGGTGTGCGGTCGTAGGCCTCCTCGACGACGTCCTCGCGGCGGATGTCCCCGGCGATCGCCCCGACGGAGGGCACGAGGCGGGAGAGCGCGGGTGCGAGGGCCCAGACGGGGGAGTCGACCATGGCGGCGTTGACCAGGACCAGCGCACCGATGTGCGGTGCGACGGCGGGGTCCTCGGCGAGCGCGGCGGCCAGGGTCCCGCCCATGGAGATGCCGCCCACGCCGATCGTGCCGTGCTCGCGCTGCAGCTCCAGGGCGCTCTCGCGCACCGTCCGGTACCAGTCCTGCCAGGTGGAGGCGGACATCTCCTGCCAGGTGCTGCCGTGCCCGGGGAGCAGCGGAGTGCGCACGTCCCAGCCGTGGGCGGCGTGGTCCTCGGCCCAGGGGCGCACGGCGTGCGGCGTCCCGGTGAAGCCGTGGCACAGGAGGAGACCGCCCGCCGGGTTAGAGTGGGGCGCGCTC
Source organism: Brachybacterium kimchii (assembly GCF_023373525.1). Taxonomy (NCBI): domain Bacteria; kingdom Bacillati; phylum Actinomycetota; class Actinomycetes; order Micrococcales; family Dermabacteraceae; genus Brachybacterium; species Brachybacterium kimchii. The sequence goes on along the minus strand of NZ_CP097218.1, from coordinate 1,357,125 downwards.
CGCCACGGCTGGGACAGCTCGCTGAAGGCCATGCCCCCATGGTCGCACCTGGCCCGCACCGATGGGGCCCGCCCGAGGACAGAACGATCGACGAGGACACCGCCGATGCTCTACGAGGTCGCGAAGCCCGTGGTCGCCGCCGTGCTGCGCGTGGTCTACGCGCCGCGGATCTCCGGTGCCCGGCACATTCCCGATGAGGGCCCCGCGATCCTCGCGAGCAGTCATCTCTCCGGCGCCGACACCGTCTTCATGCCCGCCCAGGTGCGGCGCACCGTGCATTTTCTGGCCAAGTCCGACTTCTTCTCCGGCACCTCCCTGGCCTCCCGCGGCTTCGGGCGCCTCATGCGCTCCCTGGGGGTGATGCCCGTGGACCGCAACGGGGGCAGCGCCTCGGAGGGTGCGATCGAGGCCGGCCTGCGGATCTTGCGCAGCGGGGAGCTGCTGGGCATCTATCCCGAGGGGACGCGCAGCCCCGACGGCCGTCTGCATCGCGGCAAGACGGGGGCTGCGCGCCTCGCGATCGCGACCGGGGCCCCGCTGGTCCCGATTGGCATGCTCGGCAGCTTCGAGGCGCAGCGCGGGCGGCGGATCGTCCCGCGCCGGCGCCCGCGCATCGAGGTGCTCGTCGGGGAGCCGATCGACCCCGCCGACGCGCTCGGGGACCTCGAGGCGGCCCGCGCGGATCCGCAGGCCGCGCGCTTGCTCACCGACCTGCTCATGCTGCATGTCCAGCAGCTGACGGGTCAGGACTACGTCGACACGTATGCGGCCGACGTCAAGGCCGCGCTCGCGCGCGGGGAGTCCGCCCCGCGGACGACGCGCGCGTCCCGCTGACCGCGTCGGACGGGGCCGACCGGCCCCCGCCGCTTCCGCACCGCCGGTGTGCGATCCGTGCGACGGGCCGCCGCGCACGGGCGCCCGCGCGCGGTGCGCGCGGTTCTCGGTAGGGTGACCCGGTGACCTCCACGACCCACCACACGCCGGCCCGCGCCCACGCCTTCTCCCTGTCCTCGACGAGCGAGGAGCTCGCCGCGCTCGGGACCTGGCGCGAGTATCCCCGGGTGCAGCAGCCGTCGTGGCCCGACGAGGGCGAGCGCGCAGCCGTCTTCGACCGGCTCCGCGCCGCCCCGCCGCTGGTCTTCGCCGGTGAGGTCGACGTGCTGCGCTCGCGCCTGGCCGACGCCGCGCGCGGAGAGGCGTTCCTGCTGCAGGGCGGCGACTGCGCCGAGACCTTCGCGGACTCCACGGCGGACCGCATCCGCGCCAAGATCCGCACGATCCTGCAGATGGCGGCCGTCCTCACCTACGGCGCGTCCGTCCCCGTGATCAAGATGGGGCGGATGGCCGGCCAGTTCGCCAAGCCCCGCTCGTCGGACATGGAGACCCGCGACGGCCTCACCCTGCCCACCTACCGCGGCGACGCCGTCAACGGCTTCGAGTTCACCCCCGAGGCGCGCCGCCCCGATCCGCAGCGCCTGTGGGAGATGTACACCACGAGCGCCCAGAGCCTGAACCTCATGCGGGCCTTCACCAGCGGCGGCTTCGCGGACCTGCGCGAGGTGCACAGCTGGAACCAGGGGTTCGTGCGCGGCCCCGGCTACGACCGCTACGAGCAGATCGCCCGCGAGATCGACAAGGCCGTGCGCTTCATGGAGGCCATCGGGGCCGACTTCGAGGCCCTGCAGAGCGTCGAGTACTACGCCTCGCACGAGGCGCTGCTGCTGGACTACGAGGAGGCGATGAGCCGCATCGACTCCCGCACCGGCGAGATCTACGGCTGCTCGGGCCACTTCCTGTGGATCGGCGAGCGCACCCGTCAGCTCGACGGCGCGCACGTCGAGTTCATGTCGCGCCTGCGCAACCCCATCGGCGTGAAGCTCGGCCCGAGCTCGACCGTCGACGACGCGCTGCGCCTCATCGACACCCTCGACCCCGAGCGCGAGCCCGGGCGCATCACGTTCATCTCCCGGATGGGCGCGGGGAAGATCCGCGACGTGCTGCCCGGCCTCGTCGAGGGCGTGCGCGACGCGGGCGCCACCCCGGCCTGGGTCACCGACCCCATGCACGGGAACACGATCACCTCGTCCAACGGGTACAAGACGCGACGCTTCGAGGACATCCTCGAGGAGGTCCGCGGGTTCTTCGAGGTCCACAGGGCGCTGGGCACGGTCCCGGCGGGCCTGCACATGGAGCTCACCGGCGACGACGTCACCGAGGTGCTCGGCGGCACCGGGCACATCGACGAGGCCGGCCTCGAGCGCCGCTACGAGACGCTCGTCGACCCGCGGCTGAACCACCAGCAGTCCCTCGAGCTCGCATTCCTCGTCGCCGAGATGCTCGGACAGGACGTCCGCTGAGGCCCGCGGACCGCGACGTGGGTCGCTGAACGACGCGGCAGGAGGGCCGACGGGGAACCGTCGGCCCTCCTGCCGTCTCAGAACACCGAGATCGTGATGGTCGAGCCCTTCGCGGCCTTCTCGCCGCCGTTGGTCGACTGCGCGTAGACGGTGCCCAGCACGGGCGCGCCGCGGTCGTACTGGACCTTGGGCGTGAAGCCCGCCTTCGTCAGGGCCGCCTTCGCGTCCTTCTCGCTCTTGTTGAAGACGTTCGGGACCTTCACCATCTCCGGTCCGGAGGAGATCACGAGCTGCACCGTGTCCCCGCGGTGCGCGCTGCCGCCGGCGGGCGACTGGGAGGCGACCTTGCCCTTGGCCACGTCCGAGTGCTTCGTGGACGTGGTCACGGTGAAGCCTGCGTCCTCGAGGGCGCTGCGCGCCTGGTCCTCGCTGCGCCCGGTCTGGTCCGGGATCGAGATCGGCACGCGGCCCTTGGAGACGACCACGTGCACCTCGCCGCCCTCGGGGAGTGCGTCCTGGGCCGCCGACTGGGAGATCACCTGGCCGGAGGGCACCTTCTCGGAGTACTCGCCGTCGTCCTGGACGAGGGTGAGCCCCTGGTCCTCGACGGCCTTCTTCGCGTCCTCGAGGCTCTTCCCGGTGACCGTGGGGACGGGGAACGTCTCGACCCCCTTGGAGACGACGAGCTTCACGCTCTCGTCCCTCTTGAGGAGGGTCCCCGCCGCGGGGGTCGAGGAGATCACGTGCCCGGCGGGCACGGAGTCGCTGAAGGCCTCGCTCGTCGCCGTCTCGAGGTCCTGCGAGGTGAGGGAGGCGTCGGCCGCATCGAGGTCGGTGCCCGCGAGGGCGGGGACGGTGCGATCGCCGCCGGGCCCCTCGTGCAGGTACCAGTGACCGGCGCTCGCTCCGCCCGCGGCGAGCGAGCCGACGACGGCGAGCACGGCCGCCGCCCGCAGGCCGCGCGAGGTGCCGCGCAGCGGGCGGGCGAGGTGCCGGCCGCGTCGCGGGCGCACCGCGGGCAGGGCCACCTCGCGGGAGGAGGCTCCGGCGTCCTCCGCGGAGGACGCGTCGTCCTGTGCGGGGGAGGCGGTGTCGGCGGGGGCGGCGGGGGCGGCGCCCCCTGCTTCGGCGGCCTCCGGCTCGTCGATGCGGGCCGGCCCGCTCTCGGCGCCCCCGTTCTCGTCGTCGTCCGGCGCGTCGTCGGCGCCGAGGCGGGCGGCGAGCGGGAAGGCGCGGGCGGCGGCCTCACCGGCGAGGTCGACGTCGTCCAGGTGCGCGGTCAGGCGCGGAACGTCCTGGGTGTCGACGTCGTGGAGCTCGGAGGGCGCGGCGTCGAGCACCGCGGCGGGCAGGGTGCGCAGGAGGTCGCGGACGCCCGCGAGCAGATCGCCGGCGCCACGGGGACGGTGCTGCGGATCGCGGGCGCACGCCCAGGTCACCAGGGAGTCCACCTCGCGGGGGACGGTCGAGACGCGGGCCGACGGTGCGGGCATGTCCTCGTGCACGTGCTGGAAGGCGATGTGCACCGCCTGCTCACCGGTGTACGGCTGGATCCCGGTGAGCATCTCGTAGAGGACCACGCCCAGCGAGTACAGGTCGCTGCGCGCATCGCAGTGCCCACGGGTGACGACCTCGGGGCTGATGTAGGCGACCGTCCCCAGCAGCGTGCTGCTGGCCGACGTGTTCGCGGTGCCGATGGCGCGGGCAAGCCCGAAGTCGGCGACCTTCACGGAGCCGCCGGGGGCGAGCAGGATGTTCTCGGGCTTGATGTCGCGGTGCACGATGCCCGCGGTGTGCGCGGCGTCGAGCGCCTCGAGGATCTGCTCGGTGTCCTCGAGGGCCTCGCGGACGGTGAGCCGCCCGGCGTCGGTGATGCGGTTGCGCAGCGTCCCGCCCTCGATGAGCTCCATCGAGAGGTAGATGCGGTCGTCGTCCTCGCCCTGGTCGAACACCCCGACCACGTGCGGATGGGCGAGTCGGGCCGCACTGCGGGCCTCGCGGGCGAAGCGGCGGCGGAACTGCTCGTCGACGGCGAGGTGCGGATGCATGATCTTGAGGGCCACGGTGCGGTCCAGACGTTCGTCATGTCCGCGATAGACCGTGGCCATACCGCCGCGGGCGATCAGCTCCTCGACGGCATAGCGGTCGTCGAGGAGCACGCCGGTGTCAGGGGAAGTGGCAGGCGCGCTCACGAGGCTCACTGTACGGCCGCACGCGCACGCCGTCCCGCAGCGACACGAGCACTCAGGAACCGCTCAGGCTGTCGGCGGGAACCCGCGGGGCGTGGCACCCTTGAGGGGTGAGCGCACAGCACGAGACCCCCGAGACCTCCCTGGACGATCTGATCGGCAGCTGGCTGCCGCTGCCCGACGCGGCCGAGGAGCTCGGCGTCGAGGTGTCGGCCGTGCGGCGGATGGTCGACGACGGCTCCCTGGTCGAGATCCGCCGTGGTACGCCGAAGGTGCGCTGCGTGCCCGCCGAGCTCATCAAGGACGGTGAGCTCACGCCGTACGTCGCGGGCACCATCACCGTTCTGCGCGACGCCGGCTTCGAGGACGAGGAGCTGCTGCGCTGGCTCTTCACCCCGGACGACTCCCTGCCCGGCCGGCCGATCGACGAGCTGCGCGCGGGGCGGCGCGGAGAGGTCCGCCGCCGCGCCCAGGCGCTCGGCTTCTGATCCGTCCACGATCCGCTGGGCCGCGGGCGCCCGGGACCCCCTCGGTGCGGGGCGCTGGTGCGTGCGGCGCGTCGGCCCGTGAGCCCGCCTAGCGGTCGACGTCGAGGCCGGTGAGATCGGTCGCCGCGCGGCCGAGCCGCACGAGGCCCTCGCGCCCCTCCGCCTCGAGGCCGGGAGCGCCGGCGAGCTCGGCCTCGGCCCGTGCCGACAGCGCACGGATGTCCGCGGCGACGGAGGAGACCGCTCCGGTGGCGTGCATGAGGTCGTGGACGGCCTCGATCGCGTCGTCGTCGGCATCCTCGCGGCCCACCACCCGGTCCAGCAGGTCGAGCCCGCGCGCGTCCTCGTGGGCCGCCGCGCTCGCGCGCGTGCGCGCCAGGAGGACGGTGCGCTTGCCCTCGCGGACGTCGCCGCCGGTGGGCTTCCCCGTCGAATGCTCGTCCCCCACCACGCTGAGCAGGTCGTCGCGCAGCTGGAAGGCCGTGCCGATCGCCTCCGACCAGGCATCGAGCTGCTGGCGCACCGCATCGTCCGCCCCCTGCTGTGCGGCTCCCATGAGCACCGGGCGCCGCACGGAGTAGGAGACCGTCTTCCAGCGGATCACGGCGAGGGCCGCCGCCTCGTCGTCGGCGGGGGAGCGGAACCCTCCCTCCTGATGCAGCACGTCGAGGAACTGGCCGGTCATGACCTCCGTCGCGAGCGAGGAGAACTGGGCGCGGGCGTCCCGCATGCGCGTCTGAGCCCCGGGGAGGGCATCGGCATCGGCCAGGTCGCGCGCCCAGCTCAGCGCGAGATCACCGAGGATGATCGCGACGGCGCCCCCGAAGCGGTCGGCCTCGCCGCGCAGTCCCTGGGCGCGATGCAGCTCCGCCATCTCCACGTGCACGGCGGGTCTGCCGCGCCGGGTGGGGGAGCGGTCGATGAGGTCGTCGTGCAGCAGGGCGGCGGCCTGCAGCAGCTCGATCGCGCCGCCGAGGCGAGCCAGGGCGAGCAGCTCGTCCGGGTCCTCGGCCGACGTCGAGCACGCGCGCGCCGCACCGAAGCACAGGCGCGGGCGCAGCAGCTTGCCTCCGACGAGGAAGGCGCGCAGCGAGTCCACGAGCCCGGAAGCCTCGGGGGCGATCGCCGCGAGCTGAGCGCGACGCGCGTCGAGCTCATCGGTCAGCACCTGCTGCAGCAGCTCGTGGAAGCTCGCGTCGAGCTCGCTCGGGGCGGACGGAAGATCGGAACTGGTCATCAGGGGCTGCTCCTTCGGCGGGACGTCCTGATCCTCCCATGTCCGCAGGCGGGAGGACCGCGCTCCCTCCGGCGCCGAGCCGCCTCGAGCCGGGCCCTGGGCCTCCCGTGCGTCCCCCATCGGTCCTCCCCAGCGCGCACTTGTCCCCAATCCGTTCCGGGGCGTGGTCGTGGAGGAGATGGCGAGGAAGCCTCGGGGGCATGAGCACATCCCCCGCGCACCGCCTCCCCTCCGACTCCTCGTCAGGCTCCCCTGCGGGGGCCTCGAGGACACCTCCCTCTCCGTGCGCGACGGACGGCCCGCTGCCCCGGGACCGGCAGGCCCCGCGGTCCCGCCCGGTCCGGCAGGAATCGCCCCCTCGGGAATCGGCCCCGCGCACCCTGCGGGCGGACGATCCCTCCGAGCTCCTCGCCGAGGCGCGCGTGACGCTCGGCTGCGTGCCGCGCGACTGCCTGGTGATGATCGGGCACAGCGGCCGCCGTCTCTCGCCCCTGGCCACCCGTGTCGCCCTGCGCGACGTCGGCGACGGGCCGGGAGGCGTGGACCTGCCGCGCCATCTCGCGCTCCTGGACCGGGCGGGCTGCGACGGCGCCTTCGTGCTCGTGCTCGCGGGGGACGGGTGGGAGGCCGTCGAGCAGTCCCGTGCCGACGACGCCCGCAGGGTCGCCCTGGAGGTGGTGCGCGCGGCGGCGCTGTGCGGGCCGGACGGGTTCGACGTGCCCGAGGCCTGGGTGGTCTCGGGCGGATGCGCGGACTCCTTCTCCCTCACGCCGGAGGAGGACGGCACCTTCGCCCTGCGCGTCCAGCAGTGGCCCGCACCGCTGACGGCCCCTCGCGACACCCTCGTGGGCGTCCAGGAGATCCATGCCGGGCGTCGGGTTCCCGAGGACGACCCCGCCGCCGAGCGCGGGCTGCGGCAGCTCGGGGACGTCCTGCGGGGCCTCGCCTCCGCGGAGGGCGTGCCCGGGGGCCGCCCCGGGGCCTTCGAGACCTCTGCCCGCTGGCATGCCCTGCCGGCGGCGCTGCGGCGGGCGCGCACCCGGGGAGCGGCCGCCGACCTCTCGATGTCGCACTGTGAACCGCTCGCCGGGATGCGCGATCTGCTCGCCGCGCCCGACGCCGCGCTCTCGCTCCTGCACGTCCTCGCGGGCCTCGAGGAGGACGGGGCCGACGGTGGTATCGACGGGCTGGTGGGGCTCGTCGCGAGGCTCGCCGCCGACCCCTCGCTTCGACCCGCATCCCGTATCTGTGCAGGTGGGGAATGGTTCGAGGCGCTTCATGAGATGCGGATGGCATGCGAGGGGACCGGGAGGGCGCCGATGGTCGGGGCGAGCGCCGAGGCGTGGGTCGCACTGGGAACGACGCTCGCCGTCCTGTCCTGGTGGAACCACCGCTTCGCGACCGCCGACGATCTCGCCCAGGAGATCGAGATGCGCGGAGAGGACGAGGTTCTGGCACTCTTCCTACTGCAGATCGCCCGCGCCAGGGTCCGCCCCGCCTGGAGACCCGCGACCGCCTGAGGCGGTCCCGGGCCCGTCATCCGGCGGACGGCGGCGGGCGAGAGCGCGGAACCCGACCACCCCGACCCCTGGAGGGCTCATCGCATGACCGCCTCGACCGTCCCGAGCACGTCGGCCGCTCCGGCACGAGCGCGGGTCCATGGCTCCGGTCCCGAGGTCCCTGCGTCCGGCGCCTGGCGACCCGAGCACGGACCGGGGCACCGTCGCTTCGCCCGGGTCGGCGCGCTCGAGCTCGAATCCGGAGAGCGCCTCGACGACGTCGAGCTGGCCTTCGAGACCTGGGGCGAGCTCGCCCCCGACGGTTCCAACGCGGTGCTCGTGCTCCACGCGCTCACCGGCGACTCCCACGTGATCGGCGAGGCCGGGCCCTCCCACGCGACGGCCGGCTGGTGGAGCGATCTCGTGGGTCCCGGCCGCGCCGTGGACACCGACCGCTTCTTCGTCGTCGCACCCAACGCCCTGGGCGGCTGCCAGGGCACCACCGGTCCCAGCACCGCCGCCCCCGACGGGCGCCCCTGGGGCGCGCGCTTCCCGCGGGTGACCATGCGCGACCAGGTCTCGGCGGAGCAGCTCCTGGCCACGCAGCTCGGCATCGAGAAGTGGGCGCTCGTGATCGGCGGCTCCATGGGCGGCATGCGCGCCTTCGAGTGGGCGGTGAGCGCGCCCGAGCAGGTCGAGCGTCTGGCCGTGATCGCCTCCTCGGCCAGGGCGAGCGCCGATCAGATCGCCTGGAACAGCGCCCAGATCGCCGCGATCCGCGCCGACGCCGGGTTCCACGGCGGCGACTACTACGACCGCTCCGACGGCGAGGGCCCCGATCAGGGGCTCGGCGCAGCACGCCGCATCGCCCACATCACCTACCGCACCGGCGCCGAGTTCGAAGAGCGCTTCTCCAACCGGTCCCAGGGGGAGGAGGACGTGCTCGACGGGGGCCGCCATCAGGTCACGAGCTACCTCGACCACCACGCGGACAAGCTCGCCCGCCGCTTCGACGCGAACTCCTACGTGCGCCTCGCCGAGTCCATGAGCACCCACGACGTGGGCCGCGGCCGGGGCGGCACCGCCGCCGCGCTGCACCGCGTGCAGGCGCGCACCCTCCTGGTCGCGATCTCGAGCGATCGCCTCTTCCCGCCGGATCTCGTGGCCGAGGCCGCCCAGGAGATCCCCGACGTGCACCACCACGTGATCGACAGCCCGCAGGGCCACGACGGGTTCCTGCTGCCCCACCCCTCGCTGCGCGAGTGGATCGGCGACCTCCTGGAGGGTTAGGCTCCAGACCCAGCCACGCCATCGGCGTCCCGCGGCCGGCAGGCAGGACCGCAGATGCGGGCCCACCGGCCAGGACGTCCCGACAGAAGGGTCCGGGTGCTCCATGAGCGTCGTCGTCGGATACTCCCCGTCAGCCCAGGGGGACGCGGCGCTCGCCGCCGCGGCCCGGGAGGCGAAACGGGGCGGTGACACCCTCGTCGTCGCGTCCCATGCGTACCACGACCCCGAGGCGGGGCGGACCGTCGCCGATGCGGCGAGGGTCGGCGCCGCGATCGACGCCCTGGGCATCGCCGAGCCGCCGCAGGTCGAGGTCCGCACGGGCGAGGACCTCGACGTGGGCGACTTCCTGCTGCAGGTCGTCCATGAGGCCGGCGCCCGCATGATCGTGATCGGCCTGCGTCGGAAGTCCCGCATCGGCAAGCTCAATCTCGGGGCGTCCGCGCGGCGCGTGGTCCTCGAGAGCCCGTGCCCCGTGCTCGCCGTGAAGCACGCCGACGCGATCGCCGCCTGAGACCCAGAGCCCCGGGCGCCGCGCCACCCCGGTGCGGAGACCTCCGTCACACGGGAATAGATCCCGCTGGGGCGTCGTTGCACTCCCCGAGGCTTGACGGCACCGCCCCTTCGTGCGCCCTCACGCAGGTATCCTTCGGGTCGGGTGGTGCATCGGCCCGTGCACCATCGTTCGCCCGCGAGACACCGGTCCGGCCCTGCGAAGGACCGGCGGAAGAAGGAACTCAGTGACTGCTTCGCACACCACCGTCGACGACAAGACCGCCGTGACCGATGACGCGAAGGACGCCGCGCCCGTGAAGGGGAAGGCGACGGCCTCGTCCGCGAAGTCCACCAAGAAGGCCCCCGCCAAGAAGACGGCCGCGAAGAAGACGGCCGCCAAGAGCGCCGCGGGCAGCACCGCCGGCAAGAAGAAGACGGCCTCGAAGGCGAAGGAGGCCGCGGTCGAGGAGGACCTCGAGGCGACCGCGGAGGACGAGCAGGCGCCCGAGGAGGGCGAGGAGACCGAGGAGAAGGACCCCAAGGGCGTCCACAAGGCGAACCAGAAGTCGGACGAGGAGTCCGGCGGCCTGGTCATCGACTCCTCCGAGGACGACTCCCCGGCCCAGCAGGTCGTCACCGCCGGGGCCACCGCGGATCCGGTCAAGGACTACCTCAAGCAGATCGGCAAGGTCGCGCTGCTGAACGCCGCCCAGGAGGTCGAGCTGGCCGAGCGCATCGAGGCGGGCCTCTTCGCCGAGCAGCTCCTCAAGCGCGACGAGAGCATCGTGCGCACGAAGAAGGGCCGCGAGCTCGGCATGATCGTCGAGGACGGCCGCGCCGCCAAGGACCACCTGCTCGAGGCGAACCTGAGACTGGTGGTCTCCCTCGCCAAGCGCTACACCGGCCGCGGCATGCTCTTCCTGGACCTCATCCAGGAGGGCAACCTGGGCCTCATCCGTGCGGTCGAGAAGTTCGACTACACCAAGGGCTACAAGTTCTCGACCTACGCGACCTGGTGGATCCGTCAGGCGATCACCCGCGCCATGGCCGACCAGGCACGCACCATCCGCATCCCCGTGCACATGGTCGAGGTCATCAACAAGCTCGCCCGCGTGCAGCGCCAGATGCTCCAGGACCTCGGTCGCGAGCCCACCCCGGAGGAGCTCGCCAAGGAGCTCGACATGACCCCCGAGAAGGTCGTCGAGGTCCAGAAGTACGGGCGCGAGCCCATCTCGCTGCACACCCCGCTCGGCGAGGACGGCGACAGCGAGTTCGGGGACCTGATCGAGGACTCCGAGGCGATCGTGCCCGCGGACGCGGTGAGCTTCACCCTCCTCCAGGAGCAGCTCCACTCGGTGCTGGACACCCTCTCCGAGCGCGAGGCCGGTGTGGTCTCCATGCGCTTCGGCCTTGAGGACGGCCAGCCCAAGACGCTCGACGAGATCGGCAAGGTCTACGGCGTGACCCGCGAGCGGATCCGCCAGATCGAGTCGAAGACCATGAGCAAGCTGCGCCACCCCTCGCGCTCGCAGGTCCTGCGCGACTACCTCGACTGAGAACCCCTCCCGCAGCAGTCGACGGCCCGGCACCTCCTGCAGGTGCCGGGCCGTCGTGCATGTCGCGGGCATGGCGCCGCGGACGGGGCGTGAACACCCGACGAACATCCGTTCCGGATGTTCCGGAGAGTCTGGTCACCCGTTCCAGCGCGGCCTAGGCTCGCACCGTGATCCCGGACACCCCGCCGCTGTCGACCTCCCTGCATCCCGCCGGGGGTCCCGTCGTGGTCTTCGACTTCGACGGCACCGTGTGCCTGGGTGATGGTCCCGTCCTCGCCTACGCCGAGGCGGCCTGCGCCCGCATGCAGGCGGACGACGCGCGCAGCGTCCGCTCCCGCTTCGAGGACTGGATGGCGGGCCGCTCGTCCGACCATCACGCCGACGCCTACGTCGCCCTCGCCGCGCTCGCCCGACCGATCCTCGGTGCCGAGCTCTCCGAGGCCTACCTCGACTCCCGCCGCCGTCTCGTCCACGACGACCTGGGCGTGCGTCCCCCGGAGGGCCTGCTGGACCTCCTGGACGAGCTCTCCGAGGCCGGCGTGCGCCGCGCCCTGCTGACGAACTCTCCCGCCGTCGGCATGGACGAGACCCTCGTCCACCTGGGCGTGCGCGGGCGCTTCGACCAGATCGTCGTCGGCGCGAAGAAGCCCTCCCGCATGCCCGAGCACCTGCGCGCCGTGCTCGGCGACGAGCCCGCGCACCACCTCGTCTCGATCGGCGACAACTGGCGCAACGACGTCGCCCCCGCCGTCGACCTCGGCGCCGTGGGCATGCTCATCACCGGTGCCTGGGGGGACAGTGCACTGCCTCCGCAGGCCCTCGCCGTCCAACGGGGCCACCAGCTGTCCGAGCTGCTGCCGGCCCTGCGCCGCTTCGCCGCCGACGCCGAGGCCTTCGCCCCCAGCCGGGACCTCGCCCGATGAGCGCACCGCGTTCCTCGACCCGCGCGAGCGCGACCGCGCTCGCCCCCGCGCTCGCCTCCCGCCTCGCGGCCGCCGCGCCCACCCTGGGCCCAGCCGAGGAACAGGTCGCACGCGTCCTCCTCTCCCACGCCCAGGAGCTGCCGGAGCTGTCCACCGCCCAGGTGGCCGAGCTCTCGGGCACCTCACGGGCGAGCGTCGTGCGGACCTGCCAGCGCCTCGGGTACACCGGCTTCCAGCAGCTGCGGGTGCTCGCCGTGCGCGACGCGGCCGGTGAGCGCAGCGGCGCACAGGCGGCCCCGGACACGGTGATCGGCGCGGCCCGAGCCCTCGCCGAGCAGACGGTGCAGGCCACCGACATGCTCGAGGAGGATCCTCTGCAGAGCACCGTCGCCGATCTCGCCACCGCCCGCCGGGTGCTCGTGGTCGCCGGCGGGCTGAGCGCCTCCGTGGGCGGGGCGCTCAGCGCTCGCCTGCTGCGCCTGGGGGTCACCGTGGTCTCGCCGTCCGACCCCTTGGACGCGGAGATCGCCGCGGCCGCGCTGGGACCCGAGGACCTCTGCATGGCGATCTCCGCCTCCGGTGTGAACGCCCAGACCCTGCGCTGCGTGCGCGCGGCCGCGGGTGCGGGTGCGCGCACCATCGCGCTGACCGCCTTCCTGGGCACGCCGCTGGAGCAGGCCGTCGGCCGCACCCACATCACGCCGCTCCCGCACCGTCACTACCAGGACGAGTTCCACAGCCCCTCGCGGCTGGCGCAGCACGCGCTCGTCGAGGCGCTCGGAGGGGCCCTCGAGCGCCGGCTCGGCGAGGGCGCGGGAGCCGTCCAGGACCGGATCCTCGAGGTGGTGAGCGGCCATGTCGACGAGTGAGAGCTCCCTCCCGCAGACGCTCCCGCGGACCGGGGCCGGCCGGCCGGGGAACCCCGCGCCCCGCACCGGCCCCGCCCGCCGCCGCAGCCGTGCCCGCCGCGCCCTGACCTCGCCGATCGCCTACCTCTTCGTGGCCCCTGCGATCGCGATCTTCGGGATCTGGACGATCTTCCCGACGCTGTACACCTTCCGGGTCTCGGCCTTCGACTGGAATCAGCTGAACCCCGCGATGAGCGAGTTCATCGGCCTGGGCAACTACCGGGACATGCTCTCGGGAAGCACCAACCCGTCGTTCTGGCAGACCTTCGGCGTCTCCTGCTACTTCGTGATCGCCAACGTCGTCGTCGGCACGATCCTCGCCCTGCTGCTCGCACTGCTGGTGCGTCGCGGCTCGAAGATCATGGCGGCAGCCCGCACCAGCTTCTTCCTCGCCTACATCGCCCCGGGGGTCGCCACGGCACTGATCTGGCTGTGGATCTTCAACCCGCGCTTCGGACTCGCCAACGGGATCCTCTCGCTCCTGCACCTGCCGGTGATCGACTGGCTGGGCGACTCCCGCTACGCGATGCTCTCGATCATCGTCTACTCGGTCTGGCACGAGGTCGGATTCCTGGTCCTCGTGTTCGTGGGCGGACTGATGACCACGAGCGGGGAGCTCTCCGAGGCGGCGAAGGTCGACGGCGCGAACCCCTGGCAGGAGTTCAGCCGCGTCACCCTCCCGCAGCTCATCCCCTACGTGGCGTTCGTCGTGATCATCTCCTCGATCTCGTCCCTGCAGGCCTTCACCCAGTTCTTCGTGCTCACCGGGGGCGGCCCCGGCTACTCGACCTCCACGATCGGCTTCCAGCTCTACCAGCAGGCGTTCGTGCTCGGGAACACCGGGTACGGGGCGGCCCTCGCGGTGGTCCTGTTCCTCATCACCCTCGTGCTCTCGATCATCCAGCTGCGGATCTCCGCGAGGCTCTCGCGGTGATCGGCCGCCCTCCGCCGACCCGCCCGCCGCGCCCTCGACCACCCCGCTTCCGACGACCTCTGCCACTCATCGCCCCGCCGTGCCCACCCGCACTCTCACCCAGGAGAACCCGATGAACGCCATGCGCCGCACCTCCGCCCGCACCGCACACAGCATCTCGTCCCGCATCGCATCGGCGCCCACGCGCCGCACCGTCCTCGCCGGCGCCGCCGCCTCGGCGAGCGCCCTGGCCCTCGCCGCCTGCTCCTCCGGGTCCTCCGGCTCCGGCGACGGCGACGACTCCGGCAGCGACGCCGTGCCGTCCTTCGACCCCGACGCGAAGACCACCATCACGTTCATGCACGCCATGGCCTCGGGCGACCAGAAGACCGCTCTCGAGAAGATCGTCTCCGACTTCGGGAAGGACCATCAGAACGTCACCATCGAGCTGCAGGACCAGCCCGACTACGGCACCCTGCAGACCAAGACCAAGGCGCAGGTCGGCGCCGGCAGCGCGCCCACGATCGCCCAGGCCTACGGCAACTGGGCCAGCGAGTACGCCGACTCGAAGGTGATCGTGCCCCTGGACGCCTACGCGAAGGCCAACGAGGACTTTGCGGACTTCGCCGAGGCCGTGAAGAAGGACATGCAGCTCACCGACGGCAAGATCTGGATGTGGCCCTTCAACAAGTCCGTCGTGGTCGTCTACCGCAACGCGGAGATGGTGAAGGAGGAGCCGAAGACCTGGGACGACTTCGCGAAGGTCAGCAAGGACGTCTCGAAGGACGGCGTGGTCGCCCTGTCCATCGACCCCGGCAGCGCCAAGGGGCCGGCCGGCGGGACCGCCCTCTACGAGATCCTCGCCGAGTCCATGGGCAGCACGGTCTTCGCCGACGACGGCACACCGCAGTTCTCCGAGGACGGCTGCGTGAAGGCCCTCGAGTACCTCGTGGACCTCAAGGACGCGGGCGCCCTCGCGATCGCCTCGGGCTACCCCGGCCAGGAGGCCCTCGGCGCCGAGAAGGGCGCCTTCGACGTCTCCTCCGTGGCCTCGTTCCCGTTCAACGAGCAGGCCGTCGGCGGGAAGTTCGAGATGGGCGTGAGCGCCCTCCCGGAGGGGCCCTCCGGCGCGGCGAACCAGCTGGCCGGCACGAACATCGTCCTGTTCGCCGATGCGAGCGATCAGGAGCGCGCCGCCGCCTGGGAGTTCATGCAGTTCATCACCACCCCGGAGCAGCAGGCCTCCTGGGCGGCCGCCACCGGCTACCTCCCTGTCAGCTCCGCCTCCCTCGAGCAGGACGCCATGAAGAAGGTCGTCGAGGAGCGCCCGTGGATCACCGACGCCGTCAAGCAGCTCGACACCGCGCGCGCTCTGCCGCCGGTCACGAGCGTCACCGAGGCCTCGGGCCTGCTCTCGGTCGCCCTGCAGGACGCCCTGCAGGGCAAGGCGAAGCCGGCCGACGCCCTCGCCGACGCGCAGAAGAAGGCCGAGGCGCTGGGCTGACGCGGCGCGAGCAGGGACCACGAGGACCACGGGTGACACGAGGGACGGGGAGGCGAGCGAGCCGATGACCAGCACGAGCACCACGCTGCGCAGCAGCACGGGGGAGGAGATCCCGCGCAGGCGCCGCCGGACCCGCCCCGCCCAGCGGGTGCTGTCGGCCCTCGCCGCCCTCGCGGCGCTCGCCTTCCTCTTCCCCCTGCTGTGGACCCTGTACACCTCGATCTCCACGCCCGACGACGTGTACACCCTCCCGCCGCGGATCCGACCCCCCGGCGAGTGGGGCCACTACATCGAGGCCGCCGCGCAGAACTATGCGCGGGCGTGGGCGGCCGCGCCCTGGCCGCGCTACTTCGGCAACACGGTGTTCATCGCGGTGTGCGTCGTGGGGCTGACGCTGCTCACGGGACTGCTCGCGGCCTTCGCCTTCGCACGCATGAGGTTCCGCGGCCGCGGTGTGCTGTTCCTGCTGGTGATGAGCGTGATGATGGTCCCGCAGACGGTGCTGCTGGTGCCGAACTTCCTGCTCGCCCAGAAGATGGGCCTCTACGACACCTATGCGATCCAGATCCTCCCGTGGGGCGCGTCCGTGTTCGGCATCTTCCTGCTGCGGCAGTTCTTCCAGACCCTGCCCGCCGAGATCTTCGAGGCCGCCGAGCTCGACGGCGCGGGCCCGGTGCGCATGCTCGCGCAGGTCGCCGGGCCCCTGGCCGTGCCCACGATGATCCTCGTGGGCCTGAACGCCTTCATGGGGTCCTGGAACTCGTTCGTCTGGCCCTACTTCATGACGAAGTCCGATCAGCTGCGCCCCATCGAAGTGGGACTGCAGACCTTCCAGTCCGAGAACGGCAACGACTGGACCGGGATGAGCGCCGCGGTCGTCTTCACGACGATCCCGGTGATCCTGCTCTTCCTGTTCCTCCAGAAGTACTTCGTGCGCGGCGCCTTCTCGACCGACGGGGCGGTGCGCGGATGAACGGGCGGGAGAGCGGGTGGGGGAGCCGGCCGACGGGAACGACGAGGAGCGAGCCGATGGACGACCCGACGGGCACGAGCATAGAGATCCACGGCGGGGTGCGCGTCATCGGCGGCACCAAGGTGCTGATCAGCACCGCGCGCGCCCGCGTGCTGCTGGACATCGGCGAGGACATCCCGGGCGAGGCGGACCTGCTGCGCGACAGCACCCATGCGCGCGGGGGCCACGGCCTCGCCGATCGCCTGCGTCTGGGCGGGGCGCCGCGGATCACCGGGCTGTTCGCGCCGGAGGAGCTGCGCGCCGTCGGCCCCGGGGCGCAGGAGGTGCACGCGCTCGCGGCCGCGGATGACCGACCGCTCGTCGTCGTCCTCTCCCATGCCCACATCGACCACGACGGACTGCTGGCGCACCTGCGGCCCGAGGTCCGCGTCCTCGCCCATCCCGACACCATCGCCCTGCACCACGCTCTCGAGGAGGCGGGTGCCACGACGCCGGGCACCTCCGCTCGCCTCACCCCGATCGCGGAGGGGCAGGAGGTCGCCGTCGAGGATCTCGCCGTCACCGTGCACCGGGTGGACCACGACGTGCGCGGTGCGATCGGGACCATCGTGCGCGCCTCCGACGGCGTCCTCGCCTACACCGGGGACGTGAACCTGCACCGCGAGGGCGGGATGCACACGCGCGCCTTCCTCGAGGCCGCGCGGGGGGCCGACGTGCTCGTATGCGAGACGACGATGCTGAGCTTCGACCCGCTGCCTCCCGAGCCCCGCAGCGAGGAGGAGATCGCGCGCGTCGTCACCGAGACGCTGACCGGCAGCGAGGACCTCATGCTGCTCAGCGCGTACGAGCGGGACGTCGACCGCGCCGCACTGCTCATCCACGCCGCCGCCGACGCCGGTCGCACGCTCGTGTGGCCGGGACGCCACGCCGCCGTGCTCACCGCGATGGGCATCGGGGGAGTCGTCACCTGGGACGGGACACGGCCCCAGTCCGGGAGCCAGCGCCGGGCGGGGGAGCTCGCGACCGGTCGCGGGCCGCACGCGGCGCGCACCGTCGGCATCGACGAGGTCCTGGCGGCCCCCGGGCGCTTCCTCGTCCAGATCGATCCCGAGGACTTCACCTCCCTGCTCGATCTCCCGCTGGGGCCCACGAGCGCCTGGATCCATTCCCAGGGCGAGCCGCTGGGACCGTTCATGCGCGATTGGGACGTGTGGCAGGACTGGCTCGAGCGCCTCGGGCTCACGACGGTCCCGGCCGGGTCCACAGGGCATGCGGGCCCGCTCGCCCTGTGCGAGATCGTCGAGCGGATCGGCCCGGCCCGGTTGATCGCCCTGCACGGCTTCCACCCCGAGCGCCTCGAGGTCGACGGCGTGCAGACGGTCCTGCCCGAGATCGGCGCAGCGATCCCGCTGCGCGGCGACGGCACGCGCTGATCGGGGCCCGCCGGACGCGCGAGGGCCCCGCATCCGCGGCGGATGCGGGGCCCTCGGGAGTCAGGTCGTGTGCGGGATCAGTCCTCGACCGGCACCGGACGGGCGTGCAGGCGCTCGGTCTCGTCGATGACCTCCGAGGCGAGCGGACGGAAGGCGTCCTCGTGCGCGCGGGCATGGTGCCCGCAGAACAGCAGCTCGCCACCGGCGGAGAGGGAGACCTTGACGTAGGCCTGGGCGCCGCAGCGGTCGCAGCGGTCGTGCGCGGTCAGTCGCGGGGCTTCGACGGTCGTGTTCATGCCCCACATTCAAGCACCGCGCGGGCGTCAGCGGCGTGATCCGCGCCTCCGGTTCGCTCACCGCGCAACGCCCGTGCGCCCCGCCACGCCGGGGACGCCCGTCGGCCCTGGTCGTCCGGCTCGCCGCCGTAGAATGACGCGCGTGTCAGACACCACCGCGTCCTCCGAGTCCCCGGCCGCCGACTCCTCGTCCCCGGGGCGCTCCGCGTCGTCATCCGCGAAGCCCGCCGCGAAGAGCTCGACGAAGGCCCCCGCGAAGACCGCCTCGAAGCAGGCGGCCTACGACGCCCGCCATCTGCAGGTGCTCGAGGGCCTCGAGGCCGTCCGCAAGCGCCCGGGCATGTACATCGGGTCGACGGACTCGCGCGGCCTCATGCACTGCCTGTGGGAGATCCTCGACAACTCCGTGGACGAGGCCCTGGGCGGCAACGGCGAGAGCATCGAGGTCATCCTCCACGAGGACGCCTCCGTCGAGGTCCGCGACTCCGGGCGCGGCGTGCCCGTCGACACCGAGCCGCGCACGGGCCTGACCGGCGTCGAGGTCGTCTACACGAAGCTGCACGCGGGCGGGAAGTTCGGCGGCGGCTCCTACGCCGCCTCGGGCGGCCTGCACGGCGTGGGCGCGAGCGTCGTCAACGCGCTGTCGGCCCGCCTCGACGTCGAGGTCGACCGCGCCGGGGTCACCTATGCCATGAGCTTCCAGCGCGGCGTCCCGGGCGTCTTCGCCGACGGGGCCGACGGGCCGGGGCCCGACGCCCCGTTCACCGCCGCCGACGGCCCCGCCGAGCTGCGCAGGGTCGGGAAGGTCAAGCGCGGCGTCTCGGGCACCCGCGTGCGCTACTGGGCCGATCCCCAGATCTTCATCAAGGGCTCCCACTTCTCGAGCGAGGAGCTCGTGCGCCGTGCGCGCCAGACCGCGTTCCTGGTGCCGGGCCTGGGGATCACGATCTCGGACCGTCGGCCCGAGCGCAGCCCCGATCAGGACGAGGAGCGCTCCTTCCGCTACGACGGCGGCATCTCCGAGTTCGTCGAGTACCTCGCGCAGGACCAGAAGATCACCGACGTGATCCGCCTGCAGGGCAGCGGCGACTACACGGAGACCATCCCCGTGCTCGACTCCAAGGGCCACATGGTCTCCAAGGACGTCGACCGCACGTGCGAGGTCGATGTCGCGCTGCGCTGGGGCGCCGACTACGACACCACCCTGCGGTCCTTCGTGAACATCGTGGCGACCCCCAAGGGCGGCACCCACACCTCCGGCTTCGAGCAGGCGCTGCTGAAGACGCTGCGCAAGCAGGTCGAGAACCAGGCGCGCCGCGTGAAGTTCAACGCGAAGAACGAGAAGATCGAGAAGGACGACGCGCTCGCGGGACTGACGGCCGTGGTCACCGTGCGCCTCGAGGAGCCGCAGTTCGAGGGCCAGACGAAGGAGGTGCTGGGCACCCCCGCGGTGCGCCAGATCGTCTCCAAGGTCGTCGAGCAGCAGCTCACCGGCTTCCTCACCTCCACCAAGAAGGAGGAGAAGGAGCAGGGAGCGCTCGTCGTGGACAAGGTGGTCTCCGAGATGCGCGCCCGCATCGCCGCGCGCATGCACAAGGAGGTCTCCCGCCGCAAGAACGCCCTGGAGTCCTCGACGATGCCCACGAAGCTCGCCGACTGCCGCTCGACCGACGTCGAGCGCTCCGAGCTGTTCATCGTCGAGGGCGACAGCGCACTGGGCACCGCGAAGAACGCGCGCAACTCCGAGTTCCAGGCGCTGCTGCCGATCCGCGGCAAGATCCTGAACGTCCAGAAGGCCTCGATCACCGACATGCTCAAGAACACCGAGTGCGCGGCGATCATCCAGGTGCTCGGCGCGGGATCCGGGCGCACCTTCGACCTCGAGCAGGCGCGCTACGGGAAGATCATCATGATGAGCGACGCCGACGTCGACGGCGCCCACATCCGCACCCTGCTGCTGACCCTCTTCCACCGCTACATGCGGCCCATGCTCGAGGCCGGGCGGATCTTCGCCGCCGTGCCGCCCCTGCACCGCGTGGAGATCATCCACGGCGGCAAGAAGAAGAACGAGTACGTCTACACGTACTCGGAGAACGAGCTGAACCGCCTGCTGAAGAGCCTGGACAAGCGCGGCAAGCGGTACAAGGAGCCGATCCAGCGCTACAAGGGCCTGGGGGAGATGGACGACGACCAGCTCGCCGACACCACCATGGACCCGCGCCACCGCACCCTGCGCCGCGTGCGCATCGAGGACGCGGAGGCCGCCGCCTCGATGTTCGACCTGCTCATGGGCAGCGACGTCGCCCCGCGCAAGCAGTTCATCATCGAGGGCGCCGAGGAGCTGGACCGCGAGAGGATCGACGCATGAGCCTCGCCGTCCGCGTCATCCCCTGCCTGGACGTGGACGACGGCCGCGTCGTCAAGGGCGTGAACTTCCAGGGCCTGCGCGATGCGGGAGATCCTGTCGAGCTCGCCCGCCGCTACGGCGAGGAGGGAGCCGACGAGCTCACCTTCCTCGACGTGAGCGCCTCTGCGAGCGGACGCGGCACCATGCTCGACGTGGTGCGGCGCACCGCCGAGCAGGTGCTGATCCCACTCACCGTGGGCGGGGGAGTGCGCTCGGCGGAGGACGTCGACCAGCTGCTGCGCGCCGGAGCCGACAAGGTCGGCGTGAACACCGCCGCCATCGCCCGGCCGCAGGTGATCACGGAGATCGCCGAGCGCTTCGGCAACCAGGTGCTCGTGCTCTCGGCCGACGTCCGCCGTGTCACCGAGGAGACGCCCGACGGCCCCGCGCGCTCCGGCTCGGGCTTCGAGGTCACCACCCACGGCGGCCGCCGCGGCACCGGCATCGACGCGATCGCCTGGATCGCCGAGGCCGCGCAGCGCGGCGCCGGCGAGATCCTGCTGAACTCGATGGACGCCGACGGCACCACCAGCGGCTTCGACCTCGAGCTGATCCGCGCCGCCCGTGCGGCGGCGGACGTGCCGCTCATCGCCTCGGGCGGTGCGGGCCACGCGGAGGACTTCCCGCCGGCGGTGCGGGCGGGCGCCGACGCCGTGCTCGCCGCGAGCGTCTTCCACTTCGGCACCCTCACCATCGGCCAGGCGAAGGAAGCCCTCGCGGCCGACGGTCTGCCCGTCCGCTGACGGCACCCGTCGGGTGACCGCGCGGATCCGACGACGGCCGGTCTCCGCGCCCGCCGAGCAGGCGCTCCGAGCGTCCGGGCTCAGCTCCGAGCGACCTCGTAGCGCGCCTTGAGGCAGTGGGTCGCGCCGGGGGCGAGGGAGACGAAGCCGTCCTTGGCGACGGCGGTCTCCACGCACACGAACTGCTTCCATGCATCGAGCGGCATGTCGTCGAGGTGCGCGGCGCCGTCGCTGAACGGGTTCCACAGCACGGTGCGGCTCGAGCCGTGCGGGCTCACCACGATGTCGCGCTCGAGCACCGGGTCGTGCACGGTGACGGGACCGGAGACCTCGTACACCCGGTCCACGGGGCCGTCGATCTCGGGCTCGCCCTCCTGCACGGCCGGCGTGAGGTCACGGAGGTTGTCGAGATAGGAGGCGCCGGCGAGGCCGGTGAAGCGCGCCGCCTCGACGTCGCCCACGGAGAGATACGTGTGCAGGGCGGCCTCGAGCTCGAGAGGCTCGTCGCCGGCGGTCACGTCCAGACGCACCTGGAGATGATCCGCGCCGATCACGAACTGCACCTGCGCGGCGATGCCCTGCCCGGAGGGATCCGCCCCCTCGAGGCCCAGGGTGATCGCGACGGAGTCCGAATGCACCACGTCCGCGTCCTCGTCGGCCCAGCCGTGGAAGTGCTCGCCCGCGACGACCTCCCAGCGGTGGTTGCGCAGCCAGCCGTGGGAGGGCGTGGTGCGCCCGTCGCGGCCGGGCCCGAACCAGGGGCCGATCAGCGGGATGCCGCCGCGGATCGGCTCGCCCTCCGCGTAGACCGCGTCGGGGCTGGTCCACAGCACGTCGTCCTCGCCGTCGGGCACCCAGGAGGTCAGGTGGGCGCCGTCGAGGTGGATGACGGCGGAGCAGGCCGGGATGTCCACCACGAGCGCGGGCGTGCCGTGCAGGTCCTCGAGGGTGACTCCCTGGGGCAGGTCTTCGGGGCTGGTCGTGGTGCTCATGCCCCTATGGTCGCACCGTTTCGGCCCGTGGGTGCAGGGGTGGGGACCAATCCGTCCGGAGCGTCCGGTGCCCGGGTCCCGTCAGGAGCTGCGGACGAGCCGGACGGCCTCGTCGACGGCGGCGGCGAAACGGATGTCGGCCGGGCGCGGCGGCTCCGTCCGGGGGGAGTCGGGAGAGGGGATCTCCTCCTCGCCGATGAGGACGACGTCCGGGGTCCGACGGGCCGGATCTCCCAGTCTCGCCCCGCGCACCTCCGCGGCCGGCCACTGCCGGCGCACGCGGTAGGCCATCTCGCCCTGCATCTCGAGGAATCTGCGGTCGGTCATCACCCAGATGCGCTTCGCGTCCATGAAGGTCTGATCGGTGCCGCGGGTGTCGAGGGCGAGCCCCTTGTCCCAGCGCTGGGCGGCGAGCGGCACCTCGTCCGGGTCGAGGCGGGCGATGATGTCCGTCGCCTCTCCGGCGACGCTGCTGCCGTCCCGACCCCGCAGGAACTCGAGGGCCTCGAGCCGGGGGTCCATGCGTCGTGGCGTGATCCCGGTGATCTGCTGCCAGTGCTCGGCGAGGGAACCGCCCCGGGAGAGGACGTCGAGAGCGGCCTGCGCGCGGCGGACGACGTCCTTGGCGCCGGCACGGCTGCGATCGGCCACGTCCAGGTCCGTGCCGTCTCGGAAGCGCACGCGGATGCCGCGCAGGCCCTTCCGCGAGATGTCGGTGA
Source organism: Brachybacterium kimchii (assembly GCF_023373525.1). NCBI lineage: Bacteria > Bacillati > Actinomycetota > Actinomycetes > Micrococcales > Dermabacteraceae > Brachybacterium > Brachybacterium kimchii. Next base: position 1,334,206 of record NZ_CP097218.1, on the reverse strand, counting down.
CCTGGTCCCATGTCCACTCGCGATGCTCGGTGGGCAGCTGCGTCGTGAGCTCGCCGTGCTGGCGGTGGACCATGATCCGACGGTCGGTGAGGATGAGCGGTCGCATCTGGCGCAGCGGAGCGGCGACCGCGATCGTGAGCTCGCCGGGCGCCATGAGCAGGTCCGGCAGGAACCAGATCTCCCAGGGAGTGATGGTGTGTGCGGAGGTCCGCGTCAACCGGTCGGAGCAGATGTCCCGCAGGCAGCGCGCGCTGTCGAGATTGCGCAGAGCGTGCTGGGGATAGGCGACGGGCATGACGGTGATGATACGTACGACGGGATCACCCCCGGCGGATCATCCGCGGCGGATCGCCTCGACGGCCTCGTTGATGGCCGAGACCGCCCGGATGTCGCTCATCGTGGGCCTCTCGACGCTGGGTGCGCTGGGGAAGGGGATCTCGCCGGCGGTCGTGATCAGGGTGTCGGTCGTGCGGCGCTCCGTGTCCCGCAGGCGCGCTCCGAGGATGTCGCGGGCGTCCCACTGGCGGCTCACCCGGAAGGACGTGTCCCCCTGGAGCTCGAGCAGGCGGCGGTCGGTCATCACCCAGATCCGGGTGCCCTGGGCGAGGAGCTCGTCCGTGCCGCTGCTGTTGACCGTGAGGCCCCGGCTCCACTGCTGCGCCGAGAGGGGTACCTCGTCCCGCTCCAGCGCCTTCATGATGTGCCAGCTGTTCCCGGAGACGGAGCTCGTGTCCCTGCCGCGCAGATACTCGAGAGCCTCTATGCGGGGATCGCGGGACTGCGGCGTCATCCCGGTGATGCCCTGCCAGTTCTCTCGCAGCGACCCGCCGGCGCGGTGGACGTCGAGGGCTCGACGCAGTCGTTCGACGACGTTCTTCGCGACGGAGCGCTTCCTGTCCCGCACGATCGTGCGGCTGCCGTCCTTCCACCCGAGTCGGATGCCCGTCCACCCCGTCGACCCGACCTCGGCGAGCTGGTCCCACGACCACTCCTGATGCACGAGCGGGGCGTTGTGGAGGTAGCCGCCGTGCTCCCGGTGGAGCATGATCCGCCTATCGGTGGCGAACAGCGGCATGATCGGCTTCGTCGGTGCGGCGACGGCGATCGTCAGCTCGCCGGGGGCGAACGAGCGCTCGGGGACGAACCAGATCTCCCAGGGCGTGAGCGTCGGCCTCATCGACCTCCGCATCCTGTCGTCGCACACGTCGTACAGGCATCGGGCGCTGGGCAGGTTGCGCAGGGCGCTCTGGGGGAAGGCGACGGGCATGACGGCGATGATACGCACGGAAGTACCCGAGATCCGCTCCTCGAGCATGGGGACTTCTCCCCATCGCCGGTCCCCAGTGCTCACGGCTAGCCTCAGCACCGCGGTGGTCGCGGCCGCGACGTCCGCGGCACGGAAGACGACGGAGGGGACACGCATGACGAGCTTCTGGGGTGCCAATACGGAGCTGCTGCGCGACTTCGCCTCCACGGTCTCGGACCGAGCAGGGGACCTGGGCAGGATCCGAGCCGACATCGGCGGCACCGTGGCCACCGCGGCATGGGAGGGGCCCGACGCCGAGAGCTTCCGCAGCGACTGGGTGCGCACGAGCAGCACCATGGGACAGGTCGAGGAGAAGCTGCGGGCGCGCTCCGAGGAGCTGATCCGGCATGCCGACGAGCAGGATCGCGCCTCGAGCCCGGACGGCGACGGGACCGGAGATGGCGCGGAGTCCTCGCAGCCGTGGTGGAAGCGCGTGATGGACTTCGGCAGGGGCCTGTGGGACCGGTTGCCGATCACCGCTCTCACGACGCTCTACACGGGAGCCAAGCTGGTCTTCCAGCAGATGAAGAACCTGAAGGAACTCAGCGCGGCCTGGAGAGCGTACCGAGCCGGCAACCAGCAGCTCTGGAAGGACTTCGTCTACGGCAAGACCGTGGGGAAGGTGTTCTCGTCGCTCTGGTCGTGGACGAAGAAGGGCCTGGGCCTGGTCACCGGGGGACTCTCGGACAAGGTCCTGAAGGTCCTCGAGAGCGGCGTCGGGAAGTCCGTGCTGGGGAGGATCTTCTCCGGGACCAGCCAATTCTTCAAGAACGTGGGGGAGGCGTCGAAGGCGATCTACGAGACCGGTCGGACCATCGAGGAGGTGACGAGCGAGTTCGGCAAGTGGGCCACTCGCTTCGGGAAGTTCGCCAACGTCGTCGGTAAGGCCGTCCCCGGGCTGGACATCCTCACCGGCGGATTCGGGCTGGTCAGTGCGATCAAGGACGGTGACACATACGGCGCGATCGCCAACGGGCTGGTCACCGCGGGTGGCGTGGTGGAGGCGATCGGCCTCGCGTGCGACGGAACGGTCTTCGGCGCGCCGGTCGGCGTCGTCCTCAACATCGTCGGCGGCGTCCTGGTCGTGGGCGGCCTGGGTATGGAGCTGGGCCGCGACATCTACCGCAACTGGGACAAGATCACCACGGGCGTGAAGGACAGCGCGTCATGGGTCAAGGACCGCGGCGCCGACGCGGTGGATGCCGCCAAGGACGGCTACCGTGCGGTGTCGTCGAAGGCTCACGAGGTGGCCGACGACATCGGCAACGGCGCCAAGAGCACGATCGACCACGTGAGCAGCGGCGTGGGCAAGGCCATGGACTGGGCCTTCGGCTGATCCCTGCAGCCACGCCCGCCATCGACCGCGACAGCACCAGGAGCAGACATGAGCACGAGCACCGCATGGGAGCCCACCGGAGCCCCCAGCACCGGTCCCGTCTTCGACGAGCGCGACTACTATTGCGCGACCGGCCTGCTGGCCATGGCCGAGGACCGCATCGGCGACCTCCTGGTCCTCACCGACGAGGAGGTCATGGCACTGGACGGCGCGGACCGCCCCACCCTCTCGGCGACACCGCTGCTCGATCTCGCGGGGGAGGGCCTGGACCGGCCCCAGGCGGCGCTCGCCGTGCTGCGCGGCCTCGTGGCCCGCGGCCTGCTGGGGCCGGACACCTTCGATCCCACCTTCCTCAAGGTGTTCGGGAAGGACCTGCCGCCCGAGCGGGTCGCCGCGATCGCCGCGGATGCGGGCATGGCCGACGACTACGTCCTCGCGCCCGCGCTCGCCGGCATCCACTGCCTGCGCCACCGGCCCGATTCCCTGCTCGATGTGCTCGTGACCCGGGGCGCCCGCCGCACCGAGTGGATGTACTACCTGCACGCGGGCGGCGGAGTGCTCGAGGAGAAGATCCTCCAGGACGGCTTCCACGTCTTCTCCCTGCTCCCGCTCACGGATCTGCCGGAGCGCGTCGCTGGACTGATGGATCCGCAGGGCGTGATCGCGCGCGCTGGCGGAGCGGCCGACGCGGACGGCGAGACCTCGGGAACCGATCAGCGGGAGGATTCCGTGCCCGGACGGATCGCGGACCGCACTCTCACTCTCCGACGCGAGGGCGAGGACCCCGCTGAGCTGGGCGAGCTGCCGACGATCTCGGTGCTGAGCGCCTTCGGGGTCTTCCCGGATGACATCGAGGCCGAAGCGCCAAGCGCCCGGGGTGATGCCTCCTGGGACAGCACGGCACCTGGCCTCGAGGACGTCGACCCCGGGACCGCCGAGCCCCGCGGACGGCGGTTGGTGGTCGCCGCAGGGGCCGACGGCGTGTACGGCGCGGCGATCGAGGACGAGAGGCCGGATCTCTTCGACGCCGACGGGACGCTCGTCCTCGACGAGACCACGCGCGAGGAGCTCCTGGGATCGATCCTGATGGCGTCCCCGCTCGCTCGCCTCGAAGGCGAGATCCTGCGCACTGAGCCCGACACCTCGGGACTCTCCCGGGACGGCGACCGCAGCGGCGCCCGCGCCGCGACCCGCGTCATGCTGCAGGTGCTCTCCGAGGCCACCGAGGCCACCGAGGCCGCCGACGCGGCTGCCCGCCCGCGGTCCGACGCCGACTGAGCAGCGGGGCGGAGGGTCGAGGCCGACGCCGACGGGCCGACGCTCCCCGCCACCAGGCGGCAGCCGGCCCGACGGCCGGACGGCCGGCCCGTCAGCCGACGGCGGCGATCGGGACCGCGACCGGAGAGCCCGAGCCGTCGCGCCGCCCGACGGGGCCGGGCAGGTCCACGGGCTGGCCGGCCTCGGAGCAGGCACGGGCGGGGGAATTGACGGCCCAGGCGCCGATCAACGCGTCCTCGCCCCGCAGGAAGCGGTGGCAGCGCACGCCGCCGGTCGCACGGCCCTTCGCCGGGTACTCGGTGAAGGCGCTGACCTTCAGAGATCCCGTCTGGGTCATCGGCAGCGCGCCCGAGGTGCCGGAGATCGTCACGACCTCCGCCTCGCGGGTGACGTCGACAGCCCCGAAGGAGACCACGTGCGCGCCCTCGGCGAGCTTGATGCCGGCGACGCCGCCCGCGCCGCGGCCCTGCGGCCGCACCCCTGCGGCGGGGAAGTGCAGCAGGTGGGCGTCGGAGGTGATGAGGACCAGGTCGGTGTCGCCCGCCGCGGAGTCCTCGGGCAGGTCCACGACCCCCACGACCTCGTCACGATCCTTGAGCGAGATGATCTCGAAGCCGTCGCCGCGCGGGAAGTCGAGCGTCACCCGCTTGACGATGCCCTGGCGCGTGCCGAGCGCGAGGCTGCCGCCGCGCTCGAGATCCGCGCCCGCCGCGCGCACGAGCCCGATCACCCTCTCGCCCTTCTCCAGGGTCAGCAGGTCGGAGAGCTTCGTGCCTCCCGCGAGGCTCGGCGGGCCCGCCGTCGGGGCGAGCGCGGGCAGCTCCACGACACCCACGTGCAGCAGGCGCCCGAGGTTGGTCACCGCGCCCACCTGGGAGCGGGCGGTGGTGAGGACGTCGGCGACCACCACGTCGTGCGAGGAGCGGCCGCCCTCGCGGACCACGTCCTCCGCGTCGCTCGTGCGGGCGATGAGCCCGCTGCCGGAGAGCAGCACGCGGCAGGGCTCGTCGGCGACCTCGAGCGGTGCGGCCTGCGAGGTCGCCTGCTGCGACCCCGCCTCCAGGAGCACCGTGCGGCGCGGGGTCCCGTGCTCGGCGGCGACGTGCGCGAGCTCGTCCGAGACGACCTGTCGCAGCAGTTCCTCGGAGTCGAGGATCTCCTCGAGCCGCTCGATCTCGGCGCGCAGCTCGTCGCGCTCGGTCTCGAGCTCGATGCGGGAGAACTTCGTGAGGCGGCGCAGGCGCAGCTCGAGGATGTACTCGGCCTGCGCCTCGGACAGGTCGAAGGCGGCCATCAGGGCGGTGCGGGCGCGCTCGCCGTCGTCGGCCGCACGGATGATCTGGATGACCTCGTCGATGTCGAGGATCGCGATCAGCAGACCCTCGACGAGGTGCAGGCGCTCCTTGCGCTTGCCCAGGCGGTGGGCGGTGCGCCGGCGCACGACGTCCAGACGGTGCGCGATGAACACCTCGAGCAGCTGCTTGAGGCCGAGGGTGCGCGGCTGCCCCTCGACGAGCGTCACGTTGTTGATGCCGAAGGACTCCTCCATCGGCGTGAAGCGGTAGAGCTGCTGCAGCACCGCGTCCGGGTTGAAGCCCGACTTCACCGTGAGCTCGAGGCGCAGCCCGTGGCGGCGGTCGGTGAGGTCCTGGTAGTTGCTGATGCCCTGGACCTTCTTGGACTGCACGGCGTCGCGCAGCTTCTCGGCGAAGCGCTCGGGCCCCACCTGGTAGGGCAGCTCGGTGACGATGATGCCCTTCTTGCGGCTGGTGATGTTCTCGACCTTGGTGGTCGCGCGCATCTTGAAGGAGCCGCGTCCTGTGCGGTACGCGTCGCGCACGCCGTCGAGGCCCACGATCCGCCCGCCCGTGGGCAGGTCCGGGCCGGGGACCAGGCGCATGAGGTCCTCGAGGTCGGCGTCGGGGTGGGTGATCAGGTGGCGGGCCGCCGCGATGACCTCCACCAGGTTGTGGGGCGCCATGTTCGTGGCCATGCCGACGGCGATCCCCGAAGCACCGTTGACCAGGAGGTTCGGATACTGCGCAGGGAGCACGGAGGGCTGCAGCAGCTGGTTGTCGTAGTTCGGGATCATCTCGACGACGTCCTCGTCGAGCGAGGCCGTCATGAGCTGCGCGGCCTTCGCCATGCGCGCCTCGGTGTAGCGGGCGGCGGCCGGGCCGTTGTCGAGCGAGCCGAAGTTGCCGTGGCCGTCCACGAGCGGCATGCGCATCGAGAAGCTCTGCGCCATGCGCACCAGGGCGTCGTAGATCGCGCTGTCGCCGTGGGGGTGGAGCTTGCCCATCACCTCGCCGACCACGCGCTGGCTCTTGACGTGCCCGCGATCGGGGCGCAGCCCCATGTCGTCCATCATGTAGAGGATCCGGCGCTGGACCGGCTTCAGGCCGTCGCGGGCATCGGGCAGGGCGCGCGCGTAGATGACGGAGTACGCGTACTCGAGGTACGAGGTCTCCATCTCGCTGGTGACGTCGACATCGACGACGACGCCGTCGATGTTCTCGTCCTCATCGCTGCCTGCGGTGCTGCTGCGTCGTGCCATGACGTTCATCCTGCCGTATCCGTGCCCAGGAACCGTGCAGGCGGGGGCGGTGATGTCGCCGACGCCGCGGCCGCGGTGCCCGCTCGCGCGGCCGGCGGGGCCTCCCGCCGAGGACCGTCGGGACCATGGACCCGCACTCGGGACGGCGGGCGCTCAGTATGATCGGGGCATGGGAGCACGACGCGACGCGGGCTCCGGCGCGGGCGCCGGGGCGACCGCGGCCTCCGCCGCCTACCCCGCCCACTGGGAGGCGGACATCGCGCTCAGCGACGGCAGCGCCGCCCACCTGCGGCCCATCCTCCCGAGCGACGCCGACGCCCTCCAGCGCTTCCACACCGCGCAGTCCGAGCACTCCCGGTACCTGCGCTTCTTCGCCCCGATGCCGGAGCTCTCCCCGCGGGACCTCACACGCTTCACGGTCGTGGACCACCGCGACCGCGTCGCCCTGATCGTGCTCATCGGCGAGGACATCGTGGCCGTCGGCCGCTTCGACCGCCTCGAGGGCACCTCCGAGGCCGAGGTCGCCTTCAACGTGGCCGATTCCCAGCAGGGCAAGGGCCTGGGATCCGTGCTCCTGGAGCACCTCGCCGCTGCCGCGCGCGAGCGCGGGGTCGCCACGTTCGTGGCGGACGTGCTCCCGCAGAACAGCCGGATGATCAACGTGTTCACCGACGCGGGCTTCGACGTGCGCCGCACCTACGACGACGGCGTGGTCGTCGTCGAGTTCAGCATCGACCCCACCGAGCGCTCCCGCGCCGTGATCGCCGAGCGCGAGCACCGTGCGGAGGCCCGCGCCATGGAGCGCATGCTGCACCCCGCCTCCCTCGCCGTGCTCGGGGTCTCCTCCCATCGCGACTCGATGGGCGGGAGGATCCTGCGGCACATCGAGCAGGCCGGCTACGACGGCGAGCTGCACGTGGTCGCCAGGGACGCCCTCGAGCTGCAGGGACACAGCACCTATTCCCGGATCGCCGATGTCCCCGGGCCCGTCGATCTCGCCGTCATCGCCCTCGCGCGCGCCGAGGACTGCATCGCCGCGGTCGAGGAGTGCGGGCGCGCCGGGGTGCGCGCCGTGCTGCTGCCCACCGAGGCCTTCGCCGAGACCTCGGGGAGCGGGGCGGCCGGCGGTCGCGGGGCCGATCCGTCGGGCGCGGGGGAGAGGCCCTCCCTGCAGCGCCGTCTGGTCGGCGCGGCGCGCCGCGAGGGCGTGCGCGTCCTGGGTCCCGGCTCCCTCGGGTTCCTGCGCACCGGGGAGCACTCCCTGAACGCCTCCCTCGTCCCGCACCTCCCGCGCGCGGGAGGCGTCGCGCTCGCCGGCCAGTCCGGGGCGCTCTCGGCGATGCTGCTGGGCGGCGTCGAGTCCCGCGGCATCGGCGTGCACGAGTTCGTGTCCGTGGGCAACCGCGCCGACGTCTCCCTCAACGACACCCTCCAGCACTGGCAGGACGACGAGGACGTGCGCGTCATCGCGCTCTCGCTCGAGTCCATGGGCAACCCCCGCAAGTTCACGCGCATCGCGCGGCGGATCACGCGGAAGAGGCCGCTCGTGGTGCTGCGCCCGCCGGGGACCACCACGGCGGCCCCTCCCGGGCACGACGTGCGCTCGTCCCAGCTGCCCCGACGGGCGCTGGACCAGGTGCTGCTCTCCGCCGGGGTCGTGCCGACCCTCAGCGTCGACCAGCTCACGGACGTCGTCGACGCCCTCGACCGCCAGGGCGTGCCGCCCGGAGACCGCGTCGGGCTGCTCGCGAACACGGCGGCGCTCGGGGAGTCGCTGCGGGGCGCGGCCGACGCGGCCGGGCTGCGCGTCGTGCGCGACGAGCGACGCGCCCTGCTGAGCACGGACCCCCGCTTCGTCGAGCGCGCCTTCACCTCGCTCGCGGCGCTCGGCGAGGTGGACGTGGTGGTCCTCGCCGTCCTCGACGCCCTGGGCGAGGATCTCTCCGCCTCCCTGGCGCGGATGGCGCGCACCGCCCGCGGGGCCGACGTGCGCCTGGTGGTGTGCGCGGTGACCGACCTCGACCGCTTCGAGTCCCTCGAGCGGGCCACCCGCGCCGACGACGAGATGCCGCCGCTGCACCCCACGCCGGTGCTCGCCGTGCGCGCGGCCGCGGGCATGCTCGCCGCCCGGCGCGGCGCCGTCGGCGGGGACGAGCCCGCCTTGCGCGAGGGCATCGACCGGGAGGCGGCCCGCCGCATCGTCCAGACGGAGATCTCCGCGCCCGGGGCCCCGGGGACGGCGCCCCGCGCGCTCGACCAGGAGCGCACCTCGGCCCTGCTCGAGACCTACGGCCTGCACCTGCTGCCCTCCCGCACCGTCGCCGATGCCGACGACGCCGTGCGCGCCGCCTCGGAGATCGGGTATCCCATCGCCCTCAAGAGCACCGACCCCGTGCTCAGCCACCGCAGCGACCTCGGCGGGGTGCGCCTGGACATCCCCGACGCCGTGCAGCTGCGCCACGCCTTCGCCGCCATGCGCCGCGACCTCGCCTTCTCGAGCGCCGACCTCGCCGTCCAGGCGATGGCGCCCCCCGGTATCCCGGTCGTGGTGCGCAGCGTGGAGGACCCGTCCCTGGGGCCCGTGCTCGCCTTCTCCCTGGCGGGGGACGCGACCGACCTCCTCGACGACGTCGCCTACGCGATCCCGCCGCTCGACGACGAGTCGGTGACCCGGCTCATCGACGGCCCCGCGACCTCCGTGAAGCTCCGCGGCCACCTGGGACTGCCGGCCGCGGACCGCGCCCGGCTCGAGGACCTCGTGATCCGCGTGGGCCTCATGGCGGAGGACCTGCCCGAGCTGCACTCCCTCGTGCTGCACCCCGTGGTGGTCGGCCGCGGAGGGTGCACGATCATCGGCGCCCGCGCCGAGGTCGCCCAGGCGCCCAACCGCACCGACAGCCTGCGCCGCACCCTGAGCGGGCCCGCGAGCGCCTGAGAGCACCCGGCCGGGCGTGCGCGAGCGGTCACGGGCGCGGTCACGGGCCGCGTGCACGCGTGGAAGGATGGACCCCATGTCCACCGCACTTCCCACGGATCTCCTCGGCGAGCTCGAGAGCGCCGGGTACTTCCCGCAGACCGCCGCCGCCTGCGTGCAGCGCGCCCTGCGCGCGGCGCCGGTGCGCGCCCACCTGGTGCGGCCCGAGACCACCTTCGACGGGCCCGAGGTGCGGCGCCACCTCACGGTCCTCGTGATCACCGACCGCCACCTCGTGGTCACCCATCTCGACGACGATCCGGCCGACGAGCTCAACCCCAGCCAGGTCGTCTCCACGACCGAGCGCGTGCGCCTGGACCGTGTGCACACCACGGGCATGTCCCAGGTGTTCGACTCCGACGGCACGCGGGTGCGCGGCAGCGAGGCCGAGGTCACCCTCGCGGTCACCTGGGGCGGCAGTCGGCGCCTGGACGTCGAGCGGGCCTGGTGCGACGACCCCGAGTGCCAGGCGGAGCACGGCTGGAGCGGCACTCTCGCGCCCGCCGATCTCGCGCTGCGCGTGAGCGCGCTCGCCGACGGCCAGGACGCCGTCGACGCGGCCGTGCGCTTCCACGACCGCCTGCTGGACGCGATCGACGCCGTCGGATGACCCCGGCAGGCGACGCCTCCGCCTCCCCCCGCGGGGACCGGGCCGGGACGACCTTCCCGTCGGCCCCCGACCTGCTGTCCGCGCCGTTCGCGGGCGGCGCCCGCCCGGGCCAGCTCGACATCGTCCCGCCCCTGCTCGCGCGGGCCGACGGCGGGCGCGACCTCGTGGTCCTCGTGGACGGGCTGGGCAGCGAGCTGCTCGAGGAGCACCTCGCGCTCACCCCGACCCTGCGCCGACTGCGCGACGAGGTGCGCACGGTGCGCACCGTCGCCCCGTCGACGACCGCGACCGCGATGACCTCCCTGATCACGGGCCTCGCACCGCTCGAGCACGGAGTCCTCGGCTACCTCACCCGGGACCCGCGCAGCGGCCGGGCCGTCAATCAGCTCACGGGCGCCGCGGGCATCGATCCTGCGCAGTGGATGCCGTGCCCCGTGCCCGCCGAGAGGACACGGCGGCGCGCCCTCCAGGTCGCCCCCGCGAAGCACGCCGGCAGCCTGCTCACCGGGAGCGCCTTCCGCGGCTGGGAGTTCTTCGCGCAGGCCGAGCGCGGTGACCGGACGGGAGCGGCCCTCGCGGCCCTGCGCGCGGGCGGCGACGACGCGCTCGTGCATCTGCACGTGGACGACGTCGACCACGCCGGCCACAAGCACGGGGTGGACTCGGACGCCTGGCGCGACGCGCTGGCCGGCGCGGACTCCCTGATCGGGACGCTGCTGCGGCGCGCGCCCACGGGAACGCGCGTCCACGTCACAGCCGACCACGGCATGGTCGACACCGCCCCCGAGCGCACGATCGACCTCGCCCGCGTGCCCCAGGTGCGCCGCGGCCTCGCGATGGTCGCGGGGGAGCCGCGTGCGCTCGTGCTCTTCGCCCGTCGTCGCGAGGACGCCCCGGCCCTGGTCGAGGCGACGCGGGAGGCGGTGGGGGAGCACGCGGTCGTGCTCTCGCGCGAGGAGATGCTCGGCGCGGGTCTGCTGGGACCTGGGACGTCCCCCTCGATCCCCCCGCACCTCCACGGCCGAGTGGGCGATGCGATCGTGCTGGCGCGCGGGCGATGGGTCGTCGACGACTCGCGTCGTCATGCGTCCTCACGCCGGCCGGAGACCGGCGTGCACGGCTCGCTCACCAGTGCGGAGTCCCTGGTGCCGCTGCTCACCGTGGAGGTGTGAGCGGACCTCGGAGCGACGGAGCCCGGGGACCGGGCCCGACGTCAGTCGTGCTTCGAGCCGAAGACGATCTCGTCCCAGCTGGGGATGCTCGAGCGCTTCGCCCGCGAGGACGACGACTTCTTCTCGCCCTTGCCGGACTTCTTCTCCTTGCTCCCGGAGCGCTGGCCCGTGGCCTTGCCCTGCTGGCCGTCGCCGCCCTCGGGAGCCTGCGCGTCGGAGTCCTCCGCGGGGGAGTAGGCGACGTCGTCGAAGCCCGGAAGGGGAGTCAGGTCCACGGTGTCGTTCGCCGCGGGGGCGACGCCGGAGCCGAGGTCCTTCCCGTCGGAGCCCGAGGCCGCGGACGGCTCGTCCTCCGCTCCGCGATCGCCGGTGGCGACGGACTCCTCGAGCGTGCGCCCCGGGACCACGAGGGGCTCCGGCTCGGCGTCCGTGTCCTCGGCGCCCGAGCCATCGCGCTCCGTGTCGACGTCGCCCTCGGGGCCACCGGTGACCTCGAGGTCCTCGTCATCGGCCGAGGCGCCGCCGTCGACGTCGTCCTCGTCGACGTCCTCCGGCAGGTCCTCGCGGGGGGAGTCGGAGTATTCGCGCAGCGCGTCCTCATCGGCCGAGCGGGTGCTGCGCTCCTCGTCCTCCTCGAGGGTGGACCAGGTCGGCTCGTCGTCCAGGGAGGCGGGGACGGACCGCAGGCCGCGGCGGGCGTTGAGCGCGTCCAGGGCGTCCTCGTCGAAGGCGTCGCCCCGCGCTCCGCGCGCGGAGGGGCCGGAGGATGCTCCGGCTCCGGTCGCGCCGCGCGAGGGGTGGTCCTCGTGGGCAGGGGCCTGGCGGCCGAGGCTGCGCGGCGCCGTGCGACGAGGACGGGCGGAGGCGCCGTCGACGTCGGACTCCTGGTCGTAGACGGAGCTCTTGAGCGAGGTGAGTCGCGCGCGACCCGCGACGGGCTGGTCGAGCGCGTCGTCGTCGAGGCTCAGCCAGCGGGCCTCGTCGTCCTCCGCGACCACGACCTGGCGGGTCATGTCGGCGATCCAGTGCGCCTCGCGATCCCGGCCGCCGGAGCGGAAGACCAGTTCGAGGTTCCAGGTGCCGTCCGGCAGGCGCCAGGCGTCCCAGCGCAGGCCCTCGAGGGCCTGCCGGGCGGCCAGCCGTTCGGTGACGATCTCGTCGAGGACCGGGCCGCCGGAGCGGTCGACCTTGAAGGTGCGGGCGCGCTCGGCGGTGAAGCCGCGCTCGGCGAGGACGGGGCCCTCGTAGCGGCGCACGTGCTCCACGTCGATCGAGGCCATCTCGGAGATCTCGTCGGCCGTGCGGCCCCCGCGCAGCAGCGCCTGGATCTCGCGCGGGCGCAGCGCCGTCGCCTCCGAGGACTGGATCAGCCCCAGGGCCGGTCGGTCGCGGCGCACGGCCGCGCGCAGCGCCTCGTCGATCCTCAGCGTGTACTGCTCGCCGTCGAGATCGCGCAGGACGATGTGCTCGCCGTCGTCATGGATCCCGTCGAGCTCGAGCTCTCGCATCGTGGTCCTCTCCCGTCGCAGCATGGTCCGCGACGTGATCAGATCATAGATCGCGCCCGGCCCGCGACCTCGGCGGACGCGCCCGCCGGACCCGGTCGGATCCTCCGTGTTGTGATATGACACCCGCTCTGCAATAATCGCGCCGCATCCGGCGTGGACAACACCGAGGGGCACGCCGGGGGAGCTGACAGCCATGCAGGCCAGACACTCCTTTTGTGCCCGGACTCCCGACTCTTCTCCTGATCGAGGTATTGACTTCCGATGGCCACTGATTACGACGCACCGCGCAAGAACGACGACGAGTCCTCCGAGGATTCGATCGAGGAGCTGAAGGGCCGCCGGAACGAGGCCGCGACCCCCGCGGTCGACGAGGACGAGGCCGAGGTCGCCGACGGCTACGAGCTCCCGGGGGCGGACCTCTCCGGCGAGGAGCTGTCCGTGCGCGTGCTCCCGCGCCAGGCGGACGAGTTCACCTGCGGGAGCTGCTTCCTGGTGAAGCACCGCAGCCAGATCGACCATGTCGAGGGCACGGTCATCATCTGCAAGGAATGCGCCTGAGGGGACGCATCCCGCGCCCTGCGGCGCCGGCGCTCATGAGAACGGGGCGGCACACCATGTGGTGTGCCGCCCCGTTCCTCGTCCCGTCGTGATCACGGACCCGATCGGATGATCGGGCCCGCAGATCGGGGGTCGGGGCCCCGCGGGTCAGGAGCGCTGGGAGCGCGCGCTGCGCAGGGCCAGGGCGAGATCCTCGGGCCGACGCGTGGAGAGCACCCACGCCGGGGTGGGATCCGCCTCGTCGAGCACCGGCACGCGCACGCCCGTGTGCACCCACCCGCGCGTGAGATGGAAGGCGAGGGGTTCGAAGCCCACGGACATCGCGACGGTCCAGCCCTCCTTGTCGAGGACCTCGGGCTCGCCCAGCAGATCCACGGGGATCTGCGCGCGTCCCGCCCTCAGGGCGGCGCCCGAGACCTCGAGGACCGGGCTCGCCATCGCGAGCATCACGCACACGCCGACGACGCCGACGATCCCCACGGCCAGCGAGAGCGCATGGGACAGCGGCACCAGGATGACCCCCAGGACGCTGCCGAACGCGACCCCCACGATCCAGACGCCGATGCTGGGCAGGAGCCTCTCGCGATGGAGCGGGGCGGCATCGGAGAGCGCGCGGGGACGGGCGGAGTCGGCGGAGGCGTCGGGCATGCGCCAATCGTCTCACGCGCACCGGAGAGCATTCTGCGGCACCCGGGTGCGCCTAGTCTGGAGTCATGACCATCGACGAACAGGCCGCGGCCGAGCCCGGGGGAGCGCCCCGCATGCCGGTCGTGCTCGCGGAGGAGGCCGTGCTGCCCTACCGCGCGCACGCGCACGACGCCGGCTTCGACCTCATCAGCTCCGAGGAACTCGTGATCCCCGCCCTGGGCAGGGCCCTGGTGGGAACGGGCGTGAGCCTCGCCCTGCCGGAGGGGACGGTGGGCCTGGTGTGCCCGCGTTCCGGGCTCGCCGTGCGCCACGGGGTGACCGTTCTCAACGGACCCGGCGTCGTGGACGCCGGCTACCGCGGCGAGGTCAGGGTGCCGCTGGTGAACCTCGACGGCGAGCAGGAGTTCGCGGTCCACCGCGGGGACCGCATCGCGCAGCTCGTGGTGGTGCCCTTCGTCGCACCGCGCCTCGAGGTGGTCGCCGACCTCGAGGAGAGCGAGCGCGCCGACCGCGGCTTCGGCTCGAGCGGCGGCCTGCGGGCCGCCGAGGATCCGGGCGTGACCGTGATCTCGACCGAGGGCGCCGCCGCGACCGCGGCCGGCGCCGACGGGAAGGAGTGAGCATGGGACTGTTCTCCCGCAAGGACAAGGACACAGGCAGGGCCGAGGAGACAGGAACGGCCGAGGGCCGGGACGACGAGGCCGCCGCCGAGCAGGCGCTGTCGACGGACGAGAAGGACGACGCCTCGGCGTCGATGACGTCCGGCGATGCCGCGGTCGGCCCCGAGCAGGCGAGCTCGGAGGCCCAGGAGCCCGCCGCCGGGGACGAGGCGCTCGGCGGCGACCACCTCGAGGACGGGCCCCTCGACGCGGCCGATGCCCCCGAGGAGGACCGCATCGACCTGGGCGGACTCCTCGTGCCGATGATCGAGGGCATGGAGCTGCGCATGGAGATGGACCAGCGCACCCGGGCCGTCACCGGGGCGAACCTCGTCATCGAGGGCTCCTCATTGCAGGTCCAGGCGTTCGCGGCCCCGAAGTCGCGCGCGCTGTGGGACGAGGTGCGCACCTCGCTGCGCGGCTCCGTCGTCGAGCAGGGCGGCACCGCGGAGACCCGGCCGGGCCCCTTCGGCACCGAGCTCATCGCGCGCCTGCCCGTCAAGCGCTCCGACGGCCGCGTCGGCTACCGGCCCGCGCGCTTCATCGGGGTCGACGGCCCGCGCTGGCTGCTGCGGGCGATCCTCTCCGGCCCGGCCCTCGGCGACGCCGAGGCCTCGCGCGCCTTCGAGACCCTGATCTCGCGCATCGTGGTGGTGCGGGGCAGCGATGCCATGGCTCCCCAGGAGCTCATCCCGCTGAACCTCCCCGGGCAGCGACCCGGTCTGGTCCCCGCCGAGGACACCACGCTGAACCCGCTCGAGCGCGGGCCCGAGATCACGGAGATCGGCTGAGGGTGACCCGATGAGGACCAAGGAATCACGGAACCAGGATCCCCGGGCCGCGGAGGCGCGGGCCCGCGCGGGAGAGCGCCACGGCCGCGCCGAGCAGCTCGCCGAGCGCCTGCGCGGCCACTTCGTGGACAGCGAGGTGCTCGACGCCCGCGAGGCCGGCCGGCGCGCCCGGGAGGACGGCTTCGACTGCGCCCAGGACATCGAGCGCCGACGGGAGGTCCGCGTCACGGGCTTCGTCAGCTCGATGGTGATCCCGCCGACGAGCGCCCCGCAGTCCTTCGAGATCGACGTGTTCGACGGCACCGGCACCGTGACGGCGATCTGGCTCGGCCAGTCGCGGATCCCCGGGGTCGGACCCGGCACCCGGCTCGTGCTCGAGGGCGTGGCCGCCCGCCGCGGCCACCACAAGGTCATGTACAACCCGCGCTACGAGATCACCGGCCTGCCGGGCGAGGAGGAGGACGCGTGAGCTCTGCGCAGCGACCGGAGGAGAGGGCCGCTGGGCGCGCCGAGGACGCGACCGCTGGGCGGCCGGGCCGCGCCGCGCCGCGCTCGGACCACGCCGCGCCGCGCTCGGGAATGGGCGCTGTGCTCGCGGGCGAGGAGTTCTCCGTCGGCGACGCCCTCGGCGGCCCGCGAGGGATCGTCGAATCCGTCCTGCCCACGGCGCTGTTCGTGGTGCTGTTCGTGATCACCCGGTCGATCCCGATCGCGGGCGGGGCGGCCGTGGCCGTCGTCTTGGTCGCGCTCGTGGTGCGGCTCGTGCAGCGTCAGAACCCCTCGCAGGTGCTCGGCGGGCTGATCGGCGTGACCGTCGGCGCGATCTGGGCGCTGCGCTCGGGACAGGGCACCGACTTCTACGTGCCCGGGCTGATCACGAACGCGGTGGCCGCCGCCGTGCTCGTGGTCTCGATCCTGGCGCGCTACCCGCTGGTCGGCGTCGTCGTCGGCCTCCTGGACCCGCGCGTCGCCGCCTGGCGCGGGAAGCCCCTCGCCCGGCGCGCCTACACGCAGGCGACCTGGCTGTTCGTCGGCCTCTACGTGCTCAAGCTCGCCGTGCAGCTCCCGCTCTACCTGAGCGGGCAGGTCGCCGCGCTCGGCGTCGCGAAGCTCGTCATGGGACTGCCGCTGTTCGCGCTCGTGGTGTGGCTGGTGTGGATGCTGCACCGCTCGGTGCGCGCCCGCCTCGAGGCGGAGGCGGAGAGCGCCCCGGACGCGACGGTCTGAGCCCGCGCTCAGCGCTCCTCGGGGCGCACGCTGGGCATCTCCTCGGTGCGGATGCTCGGCAGCTCCTCGGGGTCCTGCGGTGCGCTCGGCGGTGCGAGCAGCTCCTCGAGGGCCTGCAGGTGCTCCGACTCGGCGAGGAACATGAGCTCGTCGTGCGCCTCGAGGGCGTCGTGGGCCGACGGGGCGATCGGCTGCCCGTCGCGGATGATGCCCACGAGCACGCACGAGGCGGGCCATCGCATCGAGCCCACCAGGCGTCCGACGATCGGGCTGCGGCGCGGGATCGTGATCTCGACCATGTCGGTGCGCGAGCCGGAGAAGCTGAAGATCTTCACGATCCGGCCCACGCTCACGGCCTCCTCGACGAGGGCCGTCATCGTGCGCGGCGTGGAGACCGCCACGTCCACGCCCCACATGTCCCCGAACATCCACTCGTTCGAGGGGTGGGAGACGCGGGCGACGGTGCGCGGCACCAGGAACTCCGTCTTCGAGAGCATGGAGGCGACGAGGTTGACCTTGTCGTCGCCGGTCGCGGCGACGACCACGTCGGCCGAAGCCACGTCGGCCTCCGAGAGCACGGCGAGCTCGGCCGCGTCGCCCTCGACCCACTGCACGCCGGTGACCGAGGTGCGCTTGTCCGGGGAGACGGAGCGGTCGACGAGCGTGACCGAGCGGCCCTTGGTCAGCAGCTCGCGGGCGATCGAGCGGCCCACGCTGCCGGCGCCGATGATGACGACCCTCATCGCGTCTCCTCCTCGGCGCCGCCGGTCCCGACCCTCCCGGCGGGGCCGCCGGTGTCGCCGCCGCGCGCATGGGCGAGGGTGCTCTCGATCTCGGGCAGGCGCGGTGTCGGCACCATCAGATGCAGCACGTCCCCCTCCTGCAGGCGGGTCGCGGGACCCGGCAGCACGCCCTCGCCGAGTCGGGTGAGCAGCGCCACGCGCGCCCCGGTCTCCTGTTCGATCCTGGACAGCGGCGCGGCCATCCAGGACTCGTCGGGCACCACGGCGATCATCGTGACCTTCCCGGAGATGTCCTGGTACTCGCGGCTCGCAGCGCCGGGGATCAGACGCCCCAGCATCTGGGCGCTCGTCCAGCGCACGGTCGCCACGGTCGCGACGCCCAGGCGCTCGTAGACCTCGGCGCGGCGCGGGTCGTAGATGCGGGCGACGACGTTGCGCAGCCCGTACTCCTCGCGCACCACACGGGCGGCGATGATGTTGGAGTTGTCGCCGCTGGAGACGGCCGCGAAGCCCGCGGCGGAGCGAATCTCGGCCTCCTCGAGGGTCTCGCGGTCGAAGCCGATGCCCGTCACGCAGCGGCCGGGGAAGTCACGTCCCAGGCGCTGGAAGGCCACGGGATCGCGATCGATCACCGTGACCTCGTGCCCGATGCGGAGGGTCTTGTGGGCGAGCATCGCCCCCACGCGTCCGCAGCCCATGATCACGAAGTGCACGGGGCCACGATAGTCCGCGCACATCCTCGGCGCGCACGCGGTCGTCGCGTCGTCGGTCCGGGAGCGCCGGGCTCCCGGTCCGCGTCCTCCCTCGGTGCGACGCCGACCGTCGGTGCAACTAGAGTGGACGTCGTGCCTGGCCCCTCCGGCGCGTTCAAGCGTCTCGTCCTCGGGCGCGCCTTCGCGACGGATCGCCTGTCCCGGGAGCGCCTCCCCAAGCGGCTCGCGCTTCCGACCTTCTCCTCGGATGCGCTGAGCTCGGTCGCCTATGCCCCCGACCAGATCCTGCTGACCCTCGCCCTCGCGGGCGTGACGGGCTACGTCATCAGCTGGTGGGTCGCCGTCGCCGTCGTGCTGCTGATGGCCGTCGTGGTCCTCACCGGTCTCAACACGGTGCGCGAGTATCCCGGCGGGGGCGGCGACTACGAGGTCGTGCGCACGAACCTCAACAGGGGAGCGGGACGCCTGGTCGGCTCCGCGCTGCTGGTCGACTACGCGCTCACCGTCGCGGTCTCCGTCGCCCAGGCCGCGAACTACACCTCGGGCATCCTGCCCTTCCTGCACAGCCACGAGATGTGGGTCGCGCTCGTGCTCATCGCCCTCATCGCGCTCGTGAACCTGCGCGGGGTGCGCCAGTCCAGCTCGCTGCTCGCGATCCCGGTCTATCTGTTCGTCGCCGCGATCGGCCTGATGGTCGTGATCGGCGCGATCGAGTCGTTCACCGGCGGCATCGGGCGCGCACCGAGCGCGGACCTCGATCTGGTCGCCGAGCCCGGGTACGCGCAGGGGCTCACGGCGCTCGGCGGCGCGCTCCTCGTGCTGCGCGCCTTCTCGAGCGGCAGCGCCGCGCTCACCGGCGTCGAGGCGATCGGCAACGGCGTGCCGTCCTTCCGTCCGCCCAAGGCGCGCAACGCCGGGATCGTGCTGCTCGCGCTCGGCGCGATCTCCTCGGCGATGATCCTGGGGATCATCGCGCTGGCCGCCCGCACGGGCGTGCGCTACGTCGAGGACCCCGCGAGCGAGCTCGTGCGGGACGGCGCCCCGATCCCCGACTACCAGCAGCTGCCGGTCATCGGACAGATCGCCCAGGCGCTCTCCGGCCCGGGGTCCCTGCTCTTCTACGCGGTGACCGCCGTGACCGGCATCGTCCTGTTCATCGCCGCGAACACCGCCTTCAACGGCTTCCCCAACCTCGCGAGCGTGCTCGCCGCGGCCGGCAGCTTCCCCAAGCAGATGCGCGTGCGCGGAGACCGCCTGGCCTACTCCAACGGCATCATCCTGCTCGCGGTCGCCTCCGGGCTCCTGGTGTGGTGGACCGGCGCCCGCGTGAGCGTGCTCATCCAGATGTACATCGTGGGCGTGTTCGTCTCCTTCAGCCTGGGGCAGCTGGGGATGGTCCGCCACTTCACGCGCGCCATCCGCCTCGAGATCCGCGGCGGCATGCGCCGCACCCTGCGCCTGCGCCGCGTCGTCAACGTCATCGGCTTCGTCGTCGTCACCGCCGTGCTCCTCATCGTGGTCACCACGAAGTTCACGCACGGCGCCTGGGCGGCGGTCGTGATCATGGGCGCCCTCTGGGTGCTCATGAGCCTCATCGAGCGCCACTACGCCTCCGTGCGTGCGCAGCTCGCGATCCCCGCACTCGCCGACGACGGGCCCGACGGTCCCGACGGCGACGGGGCCGAGGGGGAGAGCGCGGACGCGGACGGCGCGGGCCGGTCCGATGCCGTCGCGGGAGGCGACGCCGACGCCGTCCCGTCGGCCGCGGGGGAGGGGACGCTCATCGGTCCCCGCCTGCCCGGCCAGGGCGTGGACGACCCGACCGCACTGCCCTCCCGCTCCCATGCGATCGTGCTGGTCTCGGGGCTGGACCGGCCCACGATGCGCGCGCTGTCCGTCGCCTCCGCCGCTCGGCACTCGACCCTCGAGGCCGTCGCCGTGCACGACGAGGACGCCGATGCGCGCCGCGCCGTCGAGCGCTGGCGCTCCCTGGGGATCCAGGTGCCCCTGCGCGTGCTCTACTCTCCCTATCGGGACGTCAACGGTCCGGTCCTCGCCCACGTGCGCAGTCTGCTCAAGCGCAACCCGCGCGACGTCGTGATCGTCTACCTCCCCCTGTTCCTGGTGGGACACTGGTGGCTCTCGCCCCTGCACAACCACTCAGTGCGCCGTCTCGGCGACCGTCTCGCGCACCTGCCGCGCGTGGTCGTCGCGAGCGTGCCGTGGCAGCTCGGGCGGGACGGCGGACCCGACCGCCCGCAGCAGACCGACATCCTGGCGAGCGCGGGCACGGCCACCGCACAGGACCATCGCCGCGCCCGCCGGGCGCGCGAGGAGGCGAGGAGCGCACGGCTCCTGGGAAGGTGAGGACGATGGCACGGGACATGCGGCGCGCTGCGAGCGCCGAGCCCGAGCGGACCGCGCTGGGACGGCTGCTCACGCTCACGGTCGGCGCCCCGGCCGCCGGCGGCACGTTCGTGGCCCGCCATGAGGGCCGCGTCGTGTTCGTGCGCGGCGCAGTCCCCGGTGAGACCGTCGTCGCGCGCCTGCTCGAGGACGCGAAGAACTCCGCGAAGGCGCGCTTCTGGCGCGCCGAGACCCTCGAGATCCTCGACCCCAGCCCGGACCGCGTGCCCAGCGTCTGGCCCGAGGCGGGGACCGACGGCGTCGGCGGGGCCGAGTGGGCGCACATCGGCCTGCACGCGCAGCGCCGCCTGGCCACCGAGGTCCTCCAGGACCTGCTGCGCCGTGCGGGCGTCTCGACCCTCGCGACCGAGGAGGCGCAGGTCGAGCCCGCGCCGCATGACACCGACGGACTGGGATGGCGCACCCGGGTGCGCCTCACCCGTGGGGCCGACGGGCTGCTCGGCATGCGCGGCTGGCGCTCCCACGAGGTCCACCCGGTGGGGGAGAACCCCCTGGCTGCGGTAGAGATCCGCGAGCTCGGCCTGCCCGATCTCGCGCTGCCCGACGCCGTGGAGGCCGTCGATGCGGTCGCGCCGTCCGTCGGCCGTCCCGCCGTCGTCCTCATCGGCCGGGGCCTCTCGGCCGCAGGCGCCGGCGCCTCCGGCGGGTTCGAGGTCCCCGAGGGCCTCGAGGGCGTCGATCTCGCCGTCCAGGGGCCGACGGGTCTCACCGCGGTCTCGGGCGACGGCATGGTCACCGAGGAGGTCCTGGGACGGCGGTTCCGCGTGGGCGCGACGGGCTTCTGGCAGGTCCACCGCCAGGCCCCCGAGGTGCTCACCTCCGTGGTGCTGCGCGACATGGAGGCCCGCGAGGGCGACACCGTCTGGGACCTGTTCGGCGGCGTCGGGCTGTTCGCGGCCGCGCTGGCCGACGAGGTCGGGTCCGCGGGCCGCGTGCTCAGCGTCGAGGGCGACCGCCGCGCCGGGGCGCTGGCCGAGGAGAACCTCGCGGCCCTCCCGCAGGCGAGCGCCGAGACGGCCGACGTCACCGCGTGGGTGCGCGCCCAGGAGAAGGACCCCGATCGCGTGGTCATCGACCCGCCGCGCGCGGGTCTCGGCCCCGAGCTGATGACGATGCTGTGCGCGCGCACCCGGGAGCGGATCGTCTACGTCTCCTGCGAGCCCTCGACGCTCGCGCGCGACCTGAAGGCGGCCGAGGAGGCCGGCTGGCGGGTCGAGGACCTGCGCGCCTTCGACCTGTTCCCCCACACGCATCACATCGAGTCGGTGGCGGTTCTGACGCGCGCGTCATGATATATTTATCTTGACGTCAAGAGATAAAGTCCGGGCGGACGGCCGGCGTCGGCCGCCGCGCACCCCCTGATCGGGGGCCGGACGAGCACTGCGAGCCGTCGGATCACGCACGCCCCTGCGGATTACGATGGCACCACGCCCCACAATCGAAGGAGTTGCGCTCCGTGAGCACCGTGAACTCGTTCGGCGCGAGGGAGACCCTCGCCGTCGGCGACACCGAGTACGAGATCTATGGCATCGACACCGTCGACGGCCACGAGAAGCTGCCCTACAGCCTGAAGATCCTGCTGGAGAACCTGCTGCGCACCGAGGACGGTGCGAACATCACCGCGGACCACGTGCGCGCCCTCGGGTCCTGGGACCCCAGCGCCGAGCCGGACACCGAGATCCAGTTCACGCCCGCCCGCGTGATCATGCAGGACTTCACCGGCGTCCCCTGCATCGTCGACCTCGCCACCATGCGCGAGGCCGTCTCCGACCTCGGCGGCGACCCGGAGCGCATCAACCCGCTCGCCCCCGCCGAGATGGTCATCGACCACTCCGTGATGATCGACGTCGCGGGCCGCCTCGACGCGCTCGAGAAGAACATGGAGCTCGAGTACGAGCGCAACCGCGAGCGCTACCAGTTCCTGCGCTGGGGCCAGACCGCCTTCGACGACTTCAAGGTCGTCCCCCCGGGCACCGGCATCGTCCACCAGGTCAACATCGAGTACCTGGCCCGCACCGTCATGACCCGCGAGGTGGACGGCGTGCTGCGCGCCTACCCCGACTCGTGCGTCGGCACCGACTCGCACACCACCATGGTCAACGGCCTGGGCGTGCTGGGCTGGGGCGTCGGCGGCATCGAGGCCGAGGCCGCGATGCTCGGCCAGCCCGTGTCGATGCTGATCCCGCGCGTGGTCGGCTTCAAGCTGACCGGCGAGATCCCGGCCGCGGCCACCGCGACCGACGTCGTCCTCACGATCACCGAGATGCTGCGCCAGCACGGCGTGGTCGGCAAGTTCGTCGAGTTCTACGGCGAGGGCGTCGGCCAGGTGCCGCTCGCCAACCGCGCGACCATCGGCAACATGAGCCCCGAGTTCGGCTCCACCTGCGCGATCTTCCCGATCGACGACGTCACGGTCGACTACCTGCGCCTCACCGGCCGCTCCGAGGAGCAGCTCGCGCTCGTCGAGGCCTACGCCAAGCGCCAGGGCCTCTGGCACGACCCGTCGACCGAGGCCCAGTACTCCGAGTACCTCGAGCTGGACCTCTCGACCGTCGTCCCCTCGATCGCCGGCCCGAAGCGCCCGCAGGACCGCATCATCCTCACGCAGGCCAAGGAGAGCTTCCGCGAGGTGCTCCCGAGCTATGCGGCCGACGAGGAGCCGGCCGAGGCCGAGAGCACCGTGGTCCCCGAGGACGAGGGGACGTTCCCCGCCTCCGATCCGGCCTCGCTCGGCTCGGACAACGACTCCGGCGGCGACGCGCCCGTGCTGGACCTCAAGGTCCACGGCCGCGCCTCGAAGCCCACCGCCGTCGAGGGCAAGGACTTCTCGATCGATCACGGCATCGTCTCGATCGCCTCGATCACGTCCTGCACCAACACCTCGAACCCCTCGGTGATGATGGCCGCCGGCATCCTCGCCAAGAACGCCGTCGAGAAGGGCCTGGTCTCGAAGCCGTGGGTGAAGACCTCGCTGGCTCCCGGGTCGCAGGTCGTCACCGGCTACTACGAGAAGTCCGGTCTCACCGAGTACCTCGACGCGCTGGGCTTCCAGCTCGTCGGCTACGGCTGCACCACGTGCATCGGCAACTCGGGCCCGCTCGCGCCGGAGATCTCCGACGCGATCAACGAGGCCGACCTCGCCGTCACCTCGGTGCTCTCGGGCAACCGCAACTTCGAGGGCCGCATCAACCCCGACGTGAAGATGAACTACCTCGCGTCCCCGCCGCTGGTCATCGCCTACGCGCTCGCGGGCACGATGGACTTCGACTTCGAGAACGACGCGCTGGGCCGGGACGAGGACGGGAACGACGTGTTCCTGCGCGACATCTGGCCCTCGCCCACCGAGGTCGAGCAGACCATCGCCGAGAACATCACCCAGGAGATGTTCAAGGACGACTACGCCGACGTCTTCACGGGCGACGACCGCTGGCGCTCGCTGGACACCCCCGAGGGCGCGACCTTCGACTGGGAGGGCGACTCCACCTACGTGCGCAAGCCCCCGTACTTCGAGGGCATGGGCAAGGACCCGGAGCCGGTCGAGGACATCTCGGGCGCCCGCGTGCTCGCCAAGCTCGGCGACTCGACGACCACGGACCACATCTCTCCCGCGGGCGCGATCAAGGCCGACTCCCCGGCCGGCCGCTACCTGCGCGAGCACGGCGTGGAGCGCAAGGACTTCAACTCCTACGGCTCCCGCCGCGGCAACCACGAGGTGATGATCCGCGGCACCTTCGCGAACATCCGCATCAAGAACCAGCTGCTCGACGGCGTCGAGGGCGGGTACACGAAGAACTTCCTGACCGGTGAGCAGGAGTTCATCTACGACGCGGCGCAGGCGTACGCCGAGAAGGACATCCCGCTGGTCGTCCTGGCCGGCAAGGAGTACGGCACCGGCTCCTCGCGCGACTGGGCCGCCAAGGGCACGAAGCTCCTGGGCGTCCAGTCCGTCATCGCCGAGAGCTACGAGCGCATCCACCGCTCGAACCTCATCGGCATGGGCGTGCTGCCCCTGCAGTTCCCCGCGGGCGAGACCGCCGAGTCCCTCGGCCTCACCGGCGAGGAGACCTTCGACATCGCCGGGATCACCGCCATCAACGACGGCGCGACCCCGAAGACCGTGAAGGTCACCGCGACCCGCGAGGGCGCCGACCCGATCGAGTTCGACGCGGTCGTGCGCATCGACACCCCCGGCGAGGCGGACTACTTCCGCAACGGCGGCATCCTGCAGTACGTGCTCCGCTCGCTCGTCGAGGCCTGAGCCGCCGCAGTCGCACCCGACGGGCGCGGTGCCGGGCGACGAGCCCGGGCGCCGCGCCAGTCTCGTGCGTCGGCCCGCCGGATCGCCGACGGGCCGGGTCGCCGGCCCGCCGAACTGTCTGACCGCCGAACTGTCGGACCGTCGGTGCCACGATGGCCAGGATCTATGTCGTTCTGATGCCCAGAACGTCATAGATTCTGGCCATCATGCATTCCGAGGGCGACGGGGTTCCGCCCTCGCCCGAGATCTCCGTTGCGAGGCCGGGGAGGTCCGGTCATGCTGGGCCGATGGCCGACGAGACGGACACTGCAGGAGCCCGGGCGCATGCCGCAGGCTCGCCCGAGGCGCTCCGAGAGCTCTTCGACCTCGCAGAACTGGAGCCGGTGAGCCTGACGCGATTCGCCCGCGTGCACAGGGGGAGAACGGACGGCGGCGAGTCCGTCGTCGTCAAGGTCACCGATCGCCGTGCCGAGGCGATGGCTCGGTGGACGCGCGCCCTCGCGACGCGCGGGATACCCGTCGTCAGCCCGGTCCGCGGGCCTCGCGAGCACGCGGGGGAGCACTGGGTCGTCTACCCGTACATCGAGGGCGAGGTCTACGCGGGTCGTTCCGGACAGATCCGCAGTGCGGGCGATCTGCTGGGCAGGCTTCACGCGAGCGACGCACCCACCGCTGGGCTGGGGGAGTACGGGCACCCCGGGACCCGTCGGGCAGAGGTCGACAAGGATCTCATGGGGCTGCGCGAGGTGTTCGACGCGAAGCTCGCCCCTGACGCCGCGCGCCAGGCCCGAGCCATCGTCACCACCCTTGCCGAACGATGGTGGTCACGGTCGTGGCCGCTTCTGAAGGAACGCGACGAGGAGCTGCCGCGATGCGGAGTGAGCTCGGACTTCAAAGCCTCCAACCTCGTCTTCGCATCGCTCGGCCCCGTGCTCATCGATCCCGACAACGGCGGGGTCGAGCCGCGCCTCTTCGACCTCGCTGAGGCGCTCGTCCTGTTCCACTACGAGTCCCCGGGCGGCCCCGCGCGCATGATGGCGCCGTACGAGTGGCGGACCTTCGTCGCGGCGTACTCCGAGCACGTCTCTCTCACCCCCGCCGAGCGGGAGCTCTGGCCTGCTGCGATCGATCACCTCTGGTGGGAGGAGGGCACGTGGGTTCTCGCGGACAACGACGACGCCGCCTGGGCGGACCCGGTCCAGGGCGGCTACCTGCGCTCGCTCGCCCTGTGGGACCCGGAGCGCTATGGGCTGCCTGCTGAGGCGGCGTGATCTTCCCGCGTGTCGACGGATCACGACATTGCGGTGCGTTCGGCCGTGCGAGAGCAGCCAGCGGAAAACGGCGGGATCACCTGCTCGCACACGCTGTTGCGCCATCTGATCTCGGCGCGCCAGCCGTGCGGTGAGGCATGGGACCGCGACCCCTGTGATCGAGGCGAGTGGTGGATACGTGGAGAGCGCCACGAGTCGGAGCAGGCGACGCTCGAGTCTGTCGGAGTTCTGCTCGAGCTCGGCGATCTCGAGGTGACTCGGCAACTCCGAACGGGAGGCGAGAGACACGGGTCCGCGCTCCGTGCGGGCTCTGGGGGGATCTGTCAGGCCCTCTCGGTGGTCGGCCCGATTGCGGTGCACTGTATGAGGGCTTCTTCGGCCATCCGGCAGTGACAGGCGCCCACGATCACCGAATGAAGGGAACACCATGACGATCCTCGACGAGACCTTGACGATGAACGACGGCCACGAGATCCCGACGCTGGGGCTCGGCACCTGGATGATCGATGATGACGTCGTCGCCCAGGCCGTCCGCGACGCGGTATCGCTCGGCTACCGACACATCGACACCGCGGAGGGCTACGGCAACGAGCGCGGCGTCGGCGAGGGCGTCCGGACCTGCGACGTGCCGCGCGAGGAGCTGTTCGTGACGACGAAGCTGCAGGCCGATTTCAAGACCTACGAGGAGGCGAAGGCGGCGATCCAGGAGTCCCTGGAGCTGCTGGACATCCAGTACATCGATCTGATGATCGTCCACAGCCCGCAGCCGTGGGCGCAGTTCCACGGCGAGGACCGGTTCTTCGAGGGCAACCTCGAGGCGTGGCGGGCGCTGGAGGAGGCCCGTGCCGCCGGGCAGATCCGCTCGATCGGCGTGTCGAACTTCGAGCCGCGGGACATGGAGAACATCCTCGAGCGCGGCACCGTGGAGCCGGCCGTGAACCAGGTCCTTGCGCACGTCGGGAACACTCCGTTCGAGACGCTCGCGTTCTGCCGGGAGCACGGCATCGTCGTCGAGGCGTACTCGCCGATGGGCCACGGGGAGATCCTGGAGCACCCCGCGGTCGTGGCGACGGCCGAGAAGTACG
Source organism: Brachybacterium kimchii (assembly GCF_023373525.1). NCBI lineage: Bacteria > Bacillati > Actinomycetota > Actinomycetes > Micrococcales > Dermabacteraceae > Brachybacterium > Brachybacterium kimchii. The sequence goes on along the minus strand of NZ_CP097218.1, from coordinate 1,307,085 downwards.
GTGTCTCCGTTCCGCAGCTGTGCATCCGGTACACGCTGCAGCTGGGGGCGGTGTCGCTGCCGAAGACGGCGAATCCTGAGCACATGCGCTCCAACGCTGAGGTGGACTTCGAGATCTCGGCCGAGGACATGGAGGCGCTGAAGACGGTGGAGCAGGTGACCGACTACGGCGAGTCCAGCGAGTTCCCCGTGTACTGGCAGAAGGACTGAGCCGTCCATGATGGGCTGGGCAGGGAGAATCGACGCATGAGCACGAAGGACGAGATCCGCGACTTCCTGACCTCGCGGCGGGCGAACGTGACGCTCGAGCAGGCCGGGCTGCCCGACTGGGGCGACGAGCGCCGGGTGCCGGGTCTGCGCCGCGAGGAGGTCGCGCAGCTGGCCGGCGTGACGGCGGACTACTACACGCGCCTGGAGCGGGGGAACCTGCAGGGCGCGTCGGACAGCGTGCTGAACGCGCTCGCGCGGGCGCTGCGGCTGAGCGACGTGGAGCGCGAGCACCTGTTCGCCCTCGCCCGGCCGGTCCCGTCCAGGGAGAGGCCGGCCCCGGCGAAGGGGGTGCGGGAGTCATTGCAGCGGATGCTGGACTCGTTCACCGGCCCGGCGGTGATCTACGACGTGACCCAGGAGATCGTGGCGTCCAACGTGCTGGGCCGGGCGCTGTTCGCGCCGCTGTACGAGGCGGGGCGGCCGAACATGGCCCGGTTCACGTTCCTGGACTCCCGTGCGCCGGAGTTCTACCAGGACTGGCTCCTGGTGTGCTCGATGACGGCGGCGACGCTGCGGTTGGAGGTGGGCCGGGATCCGCTGAACGAGGAGCTGACTGCGTTGATCGGCGAGCTGTCCACGCGCAGTCCGCAGTTCCGGCGTGACTGGGCCGACAACGACGTGCACGAGCACCGGACCGGCACCAAGGGCTATCGGCACCCTGTTGTGGGCGAGCTGGAGCTGCAGTTCGACAACCTCGAAGCGCCGGGGGAGCCGGGGCTGCAGATCCTCGCCTACACCGCCGAGCTCGGGAGCCCGTCGGCGGAGAAGCTGACGATGCTCGCCTCCTGGGCCGCCAGCCAGGAGCTGGGAGACCGAGCCGAGGGGGAGTGATCCCGCTGGCCGGGGGTGACTGACAGGTCCTCTCACCCCGGGGCGGGTCCGGGAGACGCTTGATGCGGCGGCGCGAGAACGCGCCGCCGCATCCCGCATGGAAGGACCTGGTCGTGACGATCCCCGCCCTGGAGCTCCGCGACGGCAGCCGCATCCCGCAGCTCGGCTTCGGTGTCTGGCAGATCACCGGCCGCCGCACCGTCCCGACGGTCGCCGCGGCGCTGGAGGCCGGCTATCGGCACGTCGACACCGCCGCCGCCTACGGCAACGAGCGCGGCGTCGGCGAGGCGATCCGTGGCTCCGGGATTCAGCGCGAGGACCTGTTCGTCACCACGAAGCTCGACACGTCCGACATGGGCCGGGCGCGCGCGGCACTCGAGGAGAGCCTCGAGGAGCTGGGCCTGGAGCAGGTCGACCTGTACCTGATCCACTGGCCCGTGCCCCGGCACCGGCTCCGCTTCGATGCCTGGGAGGCGATGCAGCGGGCGCAGGCCGACGGGCTGGTCCGCTCGATCGGGGTCTCGAACTTCACCGAGAAGTACCTGCAGGAACTCGTTGACCTCGGCGGTGCGGTGCCCGCGGTGAACCAGGTCGAGTATCACCCGGGCTACCAGCAGCGCCGGCTTCAGCAGTTCGCCGCCGAGCACGGCATCGCCACCGAGGCGTACTCGCCGCTGGGCATGGGCTCCGGACCGAAGAACGAGGCGGTGGCGCGGATCGCCGACACGTACAGCCGGACGCCGGCGCAGGTGATCCTGCGCTGGCACCTGCAGCAGGGCCGGATCGCGATCCCGAAGACAGCCACGGCCTCGCGCATCGTCGAGAACTTCGCCGTGACGGGCTTCCAGCTCTCCGCCGACGACATGGCGGCCATCGACTCCCTGGACACCGGCCGGTACGTCGGCTGGGACCCCGAGCACGTCTGAGAGAGGACACGACATGCGCAACGCCACCAAGACCACTACCGCCTTCGCGGCCTCCGCGGTCGCTCTCGCCCTCGCGCTGACCGGCTGCTCCGGCGAGTCGAGCGCGGACCAGGGCACGGCGGCCCCGACCCCGTCGCAGAGCTCCCCGCAGGCGGGCGACGGCGGCTCCACCGCCCCGAGCCCGGCCCCGTCGGACTCGCAGGACGGGTTGCGGACGCTCTCGGGCCACAGGGTCTCGATGACCGTGGACGGGCACGACTACACGATGACTCTCTACGACAACCCGACGGCGGACTCGCTGCTGGAACAGCTCCCTCTCACGGTCACGTCCGACGACTACCCCGGCTACGACGAGAAAGTCCTCCGCCTGGAGAAAGGCCTGTCGATGGAGGACGCGCCGAAGGGCGACGACCCGCAGCACCCGGAGGTCGGCTGGTACCAGCCCGGCGGGTGGATCGCGCTCTACTACGGCCACATCGGCTACTTCGACGGCAAGGTCCCGCTCGGGCGGATCGACGCCACCGACGACCAGCTGCGCAGCATCCCCGTCGGCGCGGACGTCACCTTCGAGATCCAGGACTGAGAAAGACACGTCCCCATGACCACCACCACGACTCCGCATAGTTGCATGGCGTCGCGCCTGCTGCCCTGGTTGCTGCTCCTGCTGACGACCTTCGGGCCCATCTCGATGGACCTCTACCTCCCGGCGCTGCCCGCGCTCACCCGCGAGCTCGGCGCGCACACCTCCATCGCCCAGCTGACCGTGACGGCCTGCCTGATCGGCCTCGCCGCCGGGCAGCTCGTCTCCGGACCGATCTCCGACCAATTCGGACGCCGCCTGATCCTCCTCGTCGGCGTGATCGCCTACATCGTCATGTCGGTCCTGTGCGCCGTCAGCCCGAGCGTCGAGGTCCTCATCGCGGTGCGTTTCGTGCAGGGTCTGGCCGGGGGAGTGGGCATCGTCATCGCCCAGGCCGCAGGCCGCGACGTCTTCGACGGCAAGGAGCTGATCCGCTTCTACGGCCGCCTCGCGGTGACCGGGTCGATGGCAGCGATCGTCGGCCCCATGCTTGGCGGCCTGCTCACCTCGGTCGTCGACTGGCGGGGGCTGTTCGTGTTCCTGGCCGTCCTCGGCGCGCTGATCCTGGTCGCGGTGCTCGTGATGTTCCGCGAGACGTTGCCCGTCGAGCGGCGCACCAGCGGCGGCTTCGCCCAGACGGCGCGGGACTACCGGACGCTGTTCGGCGACCGGGTGTTCGTCGGCGCGGTGCTGAACCAGGGCTTCATGTACGCCGCCGTGTTCGCTTACCTGGCGGGCTCCACGTTCGTGCTGCAGGACATCTACGGGCTCTCCCCGCAGCGGTACGCGGCGTGCTTCGCGCTCAACAACGTCGGCGGGGTGATCGCGGGCTGGCTCGGCGGACGCCTCTCCGAGCGCTGGAGCGTCGTCGGTGCCCTCGTGATCGGCATCGTCGTCGGCGGACTGGGAGCGCTCGGTCTCCTCGTCGCCGGGCTCGTCCACGTGCCTGTCGGCGTGGTCATCGCTGCACTGTTCTTCCTGGCGTTCGGCGTGCTGGTCTCCGGCCCGCCCGCCACGACCCTCGCCCTGGCCGAGTACCCGCAGATGGCCGGTACCGCGGGATCGGTGCTCGGCACCGTCCGCTTCGGCTTCGGCGGCGTCGCAGCCCCGCTCGTCGGCCTCGCCGGCTCCCTGAGCATTCTTCCGCTCGGGCTCGTCACCACTGGAGCGGTGCTCCTCGCTGGCGCGTCGTGCCTGATGCTGATCGGCAGGACGCGGCTGCCACAGGAGGAGGAGTCCTCCGCCGTCGGCACTGCGTCGACCTGAACTTTGTGTTCGGATCCGGGCCCGACTCCGTGCGGAAATCAAAGGGCGGGCCAGGCCACCGTTCCGGACACATCCGCGAGCAGTTCAGAGAGTGAGCAGAACCTTGGTGGCGCGGCGCTCGTCCATCGCCTTGTAGCCCTCGGCAGCCCGTTCGATGGGCAGCTCGAGGTCGAAGACGACGCCGGGGTCGATCTGGTCGGTCATGATCAGGTCGATCAGCTCGGGCAGGAACCGTCGCACCGGAGCGGGGCCGCCGAGCAGGCTCACGGTGGCGAAGAACAGGTCCTGTCCCTGGAGCTCGACGCCGTGGGAGACGCCGACGTAGCCGACGTGGCCGCCGGGGCGGGTCGCGCCGATGGCCTGCGCCATGGACTCCTGGGTGCCGACGGCCTCGATGGTGGAGTGCGCTCCGTAGCCGCCCGTGAGCTCCTTGATCCTGGCGATTCCCTCCTCGCCGCGCTCCTCGACGATGTCGGTCGCGCCGAATTGCGTGGCGAGGTCCTGGCGGTCGGTGTGGCGGGACATCGCGATGATCCGCTCCGCGCCGAGGCGCTTGGCAGCGAGGATGCCGAGGAGGCCGACGGCTCCGTCGCCGACGACGGCGACGGTCTTGCCGGGGCCGGCCTCGGCGGCCACGGCGGCGAACCAGCCGGTGCCGAGGACGTCGGAGGCGGCCAGCAGGCTCTTCGTCTGGGCCGCCGTCGGTGTGCCGGGGACCTTCACCAGGGTGCCGTCGGCCAGCGGGATGCGGGCATAGTCGGCCTGGGTGCCGATCGCGCCCATCATGACCTGGTGGACGCAGCGGGACTGGAAGCCCGCCTGGCAGATCTCGCAGGTGTTGTCGGAGGCGACGAACGAGCCGACGACGAGGTCGCCGACCGCGATGTCCTTCACCTCGTCCCCGATCTCCTCGACGACGCCGATGTACTCGTGGCCCATCGGGGAGGGCCGGTCCACGTTCTCGATGCCGCGGTAGGGCCACAGGTCGGAGCCGCAGATGCAGGCGGCGGTGACGCGGATGACCGCGTCGGTGGGTTCGACGACGGCGGCCTTGGCGACCTCATCGGTGCGGACGTCTCCGGGGGCGTGCATGACGACTGCGCGCATGAGCTTGACTCCTCAGGTTCTCGATCATTCGACCCGTCTACGACACCACCTCCGGGACCGGGATGGGAGTCCCTGTCAGGGCCCCCGTCCCGGAGTCGCGCTCGTCGGATCGTCGCCTGCTCGTCCGCCGCGATCTCAGCGTGCCTCCCGAGCCGGCGGCGCATCCCGCGTGCGGACGAGGGAGAGGGCTGCCAAGGACGCCGTCATGACCGCGATGCTGAGCACCCCGAGGGTGGTGCCGATGCGGGCGTCGCCGAAGAGGCCGACGACCGGGGCGGCAGCAGCGCCGAAGGCGTACCGGGCGAGGCCGAGCAGCGAGGACGCGGACCCGGCGGCATCCGGGTTGGCCGCCATGCCCAGGGAGGTGGCCGCCGTCGTGGCCGCGGCGATACCGGACACCATCACCAGCAGCGCGGCCATCATCGCCGCGAGCGGCAGGTGGAGCAGGGCCGTGGCGAGGACACCAGCAGACCCGGCCAGGCCGACGACCACGCTGAGCAGGAGCGACCTCCCGGTGGACCAGATCGTGCCGACCCGGCCGGCCAGCCAGCCGAAGAGCATGTAGACGCCGGAGATGATCCCGATCAGCACCGAGTAGGCCTGCGGGCCGACGCCGTACGTGGATTGGAGGATGAACGTCGATCCGGACAGGTAGGCGAAGAGCCCTCCGTTGACGAGGCCCATCACGAGCACGATGCCGAGGAACCTGCGATCTGCCAGCAGACCGAGCACCGAGACGTCCCTGCCTCCTCCGAGTCTCCTCCGCTCCGGTCGCAGCGTCTCGGGCAGGCCGAGCACCACGGCCAGCAGAACGACCGCGCCGAGGATCGTCAGGGCGAGAAAGGTACCGCGCCAGTCGGTGAACAGGGCGAGCAGCCCGCCGAAGACCGGGCTGATCGCGCCTGCGAGGCCCGACAGGACGGTGAACCGTCCGTAGTAGGCGACCAGCCGGTCGCCCGAGTAGACGTCGCGGCCGGCCGCCAGGGCGATGACCACGCCGGTGGACGCGGCCACGCCCTGCAGCAGTCGGCCGACCAGCAGCACCTCGATCGATGGGGCGGCCGCGCACAGGAGCGACGTCACCACGTAGGCGACGACGCCGACCAGCAAAGGCAACCGACGTCCGTACCGATCCGACAGGGGACCGGCGACGAGCTGACCAGCGGCCAGGCCGATCAGGCAGCCCGTGATCGTCAGCTGGGCCAGCGCCGTCGTCGTCTCCAGGTCGTGGGTGAGCCCCGGAAGCACCGGGAGGTACAGGTTCATCGAGAACGGTCCGAACACGGCCAGCAGGCCGAGCACGACCGCTACGACGAGCGGTCTGCGTGTCCCCGCAGCCGGTCGTGGTCCGGCCGAGCGATGCTCCACAGCGGCCCTCATGCCTCGGGGATCACCATCGGCGACTCATCGGGGTCCAAGGTCTCCGGGTCGGGTCCGCCGCGATGGCCGGTGTCGAGTGCATCGATGGCGTCGAGCTCGACCGTGGTGAGCTCGAAGTCGAAGACGTCGAAGTTCTCCGCGATGCGTCCGGGGTCGGTGGACTTCGGGATCGCGGACCGGCCCTGGTCCAGGTGCCAGCGCAGCATCGTCTGCGCCGGAGTCTTGCCGTGCGAGCGCGCGATCTCCTGGATCGTCGTGTCGTCCAGGGTGCTCCTGCGATCGTCCCCGAAGCCGGGGTAGAAGGTGATCCCGCCGATCGGCGACCACGCCTGCGACACGATTCCGTGCTCCTGGTTCGCCTGCTGGGCGGCGGTCTGCCGGAAGTAGGGGTGGATCTCGATCTGGTTGACCGCGGGCACCACGTCGGCGGCGGCGAGGAGCCGCTCCAGGTGCTCGGGCATGAAGTTACTGACCCCGATCGCGCGCACCCTGCCTTCCGCCAGGAGCGATTCCAGGCCCTTGTAGGCGTCGATCGTGCGCTCGAAGCGCAGCGGGACGGGCTGGTGAAGGATCAGCAGATCGATCATCTCGACGCCGAGCTTGCCGGCGGCCTTGTCGAACGCATGCCGGGTCGCCTCGTAGCCGTAGTCGGTGGCCCAGACCTTGGTCTCGACGAAGACCTCGTCCCGGCCGAGTCCGGAGCGGCGGATGCCCTCGCCGACCTCGCGCTCGTTGCCGTAGGCGGCGGCGGTGTCGATGTGCCGGTATCCGGTGGCCAGGGCGGTCTCGACCGCCGTCGCCGTCTCCTCCGGCGGGGACTGGAAGACGCCGAAGCCAAGAGCGGGCATCGTCACGCCGTTGTTCGTGGTCACGGATGGAACGGTGGTCATGAGGGTGTCTCCTTCGCAGTTGTGCTCATTCGAGTCCGCGGAGCATCTCGAGCATCCGCGGGTCACGGTGGGTGAAGCCGGCGATCGGCTGCTGACGATCGAGGTCGGCGATGCGTTCCATCTCGTCGCCGCTGAGCGAGAAGTCGAAGACGTCGAGGTTCTCCCGCAGCCGATCCTCATGCGTCGACTTGGCGACCACGGCGATGTCGCGCTGGATCAGCCAGCGCAGCATCACCTGCGCGACCGTCCTGCCATGCGCCGCGGCGATCTCCGCCAGGGCCGGGTCGCCGTGCGCCTCAGGGTCTCCCTGGACGAGAGGCGCCCACGCCTGGAGCACGGTGCCATGCCGGCGGGCGAGGTCGAGCATGTCCTTCTGCTGGTTGAACACGTGCGTCTCGCGCTGGTCGACCGCCGGAACGATCCGGTTGTGGGCGACGAGGTCGGCGTAGCGGTCGGGATAGAAGTTGGACACGCCGATCGCGCGGACGAGGCCCTCGTCGAGGAGGTCCTCCATCGCCCGCCATGCGCCGTAGTAGTCGCCGAAGGGCTGGTGGATCAGCCACAGATCGAGGCGGTCGAGGCCCAGCTCGTCCAGGGAGACCCGGAGGGCGTCCTTGGTCTGCTGGTAGCCGTGGTCCTTGAACCACAGCTTGGTGGTCACGAACAGCTCCTCGCGCGGCACCCCCGATTCTGCGATCGCGCGGCCAACGGCTTCCTCGTTGTAGTAGCGGGAGGCGGTGTCGATGAGCCGGTAGCCGGCATCGAGGGCCTTCGGCACGGTCTCGAGGACCTGCTCGTCGTTCATCTGGAAGACGCCGAGGCCGAGCTGGGGCATCTCGACGCCGTTGTTCAGGGTGATGGACTGCATCTGCTTCCTGCTCTCTGTCTCGTCATGGGGTCGGGAGGGGAGGGCACGGCCGTGCTGCTCCCAGTGCGCGGTTCACGCCCCGCGGACGACCTTGATGTTGAAGTCGAAGGTGTCCAGGACTCCGGCGAGGGTGAAGTAGAGACGCGAGTACATCTCCGCGCCTCGGGCACCGGTGATGCCGCCGAGATCGATGATCGCGCCGGTGGGCCAGCCGAAACCCTCGAGCAGGCTGCGCACGGCGGCCTTCGCGTCCTCGTGGTCCCCGGCGACGAAGACGCTGTGCTCGCCCGGCACCCGGGACGGATCCACCATGACGGGGAAGGCGACCGAGTTCAGGGACTTGACGACCTTCGCCTCGGGGTAGGTGCGCTGGATCTGCTCGGCGAGGCTGTCGGTGTTCGCCACTGTCAGCGTGGGCGGCATGCCCTGCGACAGGTCCAGGGGCAGCGCGACGTCCAGCAGGACCTTGCCGTCCAGATTCTCCGCGCCGACGGCCTCGAGGGCCGTGAGGGAATTCGCGCCGTTGGTCGCGTTGAGGACGATCTCGCCGAATGCGCCGGCCTCGGCGAACGGGAGCAGCTGGATGTCGGTGTGCTCCTGCTGCCACTGGGAGTAGGGCGGATTGCCGAACACGTCCGGCTCGGTGCGGGCGAGCGTGTTCTCGACGCTGCGGGTGCCGACGGCGACCTCGTGGCCGAGGGTGGCGAGGGCCGCGGCGAGGGTGCGGCCGACGCCGCCGGTGCCGATGACTGCGATCTTCATGGGTGGATACTCATTCCGTTCTTCGTGGGGTGGTTCAGACTGCGGGCGCGACGTCGACCGTGGCGGCGCGGGCGCGGGAGGAGACCATGGGCGGGAGGTACGGGCTGCCGGCGTACTTCTCCTCGTAGGCCTGGTCGATCCGGTCGTCGAGGGCGGGGTCGGCGGGGGCGAAGGCGACGTCGTGGGTGGCGCCCGCGGCGTCGATGCGGCCGGCGCGCTGGGCGATCGCCGAGCGGTGCCAGCGGCCGTCGGTGCCGTGGTAGGCACGGACGAACAGCCGTCCCTCGACGACCACCGACCAGATCCACGTCGGGGTGCCGTAGGTCCTCCCGTCCTCACGGAAGGGATAGATGTGCAGGTCGTCGGTGGATGCGATCTTCTCGATGACGTCCGTCGGCCATGCGGGCATGGGGTCCTCCTTCGTCGATTGCGACGCCTCGCGCGCATGCTGCGCCGCGTCGTCCTCATCCATCGTGGGACGGGCCGGGTGCGCCTGACAGGCACTGTCGGGGACCCCCAGGGGCGGAACAGCGGCCGTAGCCTGGAACGCATGGAGATCAAGCGAGAGGTCAGGGACTTCCTGATGAGCCGACGCGCCCGGGTCACGCCGCAGATGGCCGGGCTGCCCTACGCCGGGGGCGGCGACCGGCGCGTTCCGGGGCTGCGTCGCGAGGAGGTCGCGATGCTCGCGGGCGTGAGCGTCGAGTACTACACGCGGATGGAGCGCGGCGCCCTCGGCGGCGCGTCGGAGAGCGTGCTCGAGGCGCTCGTGTGGGTGCTGCAGCTCGACGACGACGAGCGAGCGCATCTCCACGACTTGGCCCGCAGCGTCGGAGCGCCGTCCCGGACGCGGGAGAGGCCCGGGCGGGAACCGGCGGTCACCGATGCGGTGCAGCAGGTGCTCGACTCGATGAGCGTGCCCGCGGTGGTGATGAACACGCGGATGGACCTGGTCGCTGCCAATGACCTCGGCCGCGCGCTCTACCCGGGGCCGTTCAGCATGGCTGGTCAGGCGAACTTCGCCCGCTTCGCGTTCCTGGACTCCCGGGCCGCCGACTTCTACGCCGACTTCGAGGGGGCGAAGAACTTCACCGTCTCCTTGCTGCGCGCCGCGGCGGGACGGGACCCGCTGGACACCGAGCTCAGCAACCTGATCGGCGAGCTCGCCGCCCGCAGCCAGGACTTCTCGGCCCGGTGGGGCAAGCACAACGTGCACCGCCACACCCAGGGCCGCAAGACCTTCCACCACCCCGGTGTGGGGACGCTCGAACTCGTCTACACCGACCTCGCGCTGCCGGGGGATCCCACGATCTCCATGACGACGTACACAGCGGCCCCGGACAGTCCCAGCGCGGACGCGCTCGAGCTGCTGGGAGCCTGGGCGCGGACGCAGCAGGAGGAGCAGGGCCGCGCGGAGGCCGGCCCCGACTCGCGCGAGCAGGAGCAGGGGAGCGCGCACCACGGCTGACCCTCTCCCTCGACCCCTCGCAGGGCATGCCGCCCGCCCTGACGGTGGCGGACACCGACAGCCTCGGCGAGCGGATCCAGCGCGCATTCCCCGACGCCCGCGTCGTCACGTCCCTCAGCACCGTCCTGGCCGACCTGATGGTGGAACCATCCCGTCTGCCCGGACCCCACAGCATCTTCGTCGCCGGCGACGACACTGACGCCAAGGCCACGGTCCGGGGCCTGCTGGAAGCCTCCGGCTGGCCCGCGGCGGAGATCATCGACCTCGGCAGCATCACCGCCGCACGCGGGGCCGAGATGTACGCCGGCCTGTCCTTCGCCCTGTTCGGGGCGTTGGGCACCTTCGAGTTCAACATCGCCGTCATTCACCGAGCAGGAGCAGAAGCATGAGCACAAAGATTCTCCAGCACGCCTTCGGAGGCCCCGAGGTCCTCGAGATCATCGATGCGCCAGCACCGACCGCCGCCGATCTCGGCCCGGGCGACGTTCTCGTCGCCGTCACCGCGGCGGGCGTCAACACGATCGACGTCATGACCCGCGAGGGCGGAGGCATGGCGGCGGCCGGGGTCGTCACGCTGCCGTTCACCCCCGGCTGGGACGTCGCCGGCACCGTCGAGGCAGTCGGCGCTGACGTCACCGGCCTCGAGGTCTGCCAGCGTGTTCTCGGGCTGGCCCGGTTCCCGCGCGAAGGCAGCGCGTACGCCGAGCACGCGGTCGTCCCCGCCGATGACCTCGCTCTGACGCCGGAGAGCCTGACCGATGAGCAGGCCGGGGCGCTGCCGATGGCGGCGATGACGGCCTGGCAGGCCTTCGCCGACACGACCTCGGTCGGGCCCGGGCAGCGCGTGCTCATCACCGGGGCCGGTGGAGGGGTCGGCCACCTCGCCGTCCAGATCGCCCACCTCCTCGGCGCGCACGTCGTCGCGATCGCCAGCGAGGGCAAGCACGACTGGCTGCGAGGTCTCGGCGCGGACGAGACGGTCGACTACCGCGATCCCGAGGCCGTCGGGGCCCTGGCGGGAAGCGTGGATGTCGCGCTGAGCCTCGCCGCCGGCTCACGCGAGGCGGCGCTGCGGGCCGTGCGCCCCGGAGGGACGCTCGTCGCTCTCGGCGGGGGAGCCGGGGACCTCGAGGCGGACGCGGAGCGCGCCGGCGTCCGGTTCGCCGCCACCCACGTCCACACCCAGCGCGAGTGGCTCGAAGGCGTCGTCCGCCTGGCCGCCGACGGCGAGCTGGTGCCGACGGTCTCCGAGACGTTCGCGCTCGCCGACGTCGCCGATGCCCACCGGGCCGTGGAGTCAGGTCACAGCACCGGCAAGGTCGTCCTGCTCACCACGCCCCAGCTCTGACCCACGCACGCGTCGAGGAGGGACGAGACGCTCCATGACCGACCACTTCACGCTGAACAACGGCGTCGAGATCCCGGCGACGAGGTTCGGCCCGATGACCGACCCGACAGGGTTCGATGCCGGGTGCACCTGACAGGGACTCCCGCAGGGCGCTGACGCCCGCTTACCGTTGTGGCATGACCTCGAAGGACGAAGCGCGAGCGTTCCTAGTCTCCCGCCGCGCCCAGATCACGCCCGCCGAAGCCGGCGTGCACGACCACGGAGACGAGCGGCGGGTCCCAGGGCTGCGGCGCGAGGAGGTCGCAGAGCTGGCCGGCGTCAGTGTCGGGTATTACAAGCGGCTCGAGCGCGGCGAGCTCGGCGGCGCATCGGAGAGCGTCCTCGACGCGGTCGCGAGGGCCCTTCGCCTCACGAACATCGAGCGCGAGCATCTTCTCGACCTCGCACGGCAGGCCTCGACGTCCCCGTCGCGGTCCGAAGTGCACGGGACCGCCGAGGTCCGGGCGTCCCTGCGCCGCCTCGTCGAGAGCATGGGCGTCCCGGCGATCGTCCAGACACCGCGTCTTGACCTGGTCGCGGCCAACGACCTGGCCCGTGCACTGTTCTCGCCCGTCTTCGAGGCGCAGGAGCCGAACTTCGCGCGGTTCAACTACCTCGACCCGCGCGCCCGGGACTTCTACGTCGACTGGCCGCTGGCGCGGCGCACAGGGGCGGCGATCCTGCGCCGGGAAGCGGGCAGGGACCCGCGGGACAAGGGTCTGACCGAGTTCATCGGGGAGCTGACGACGCTCAGCCCGCTGTTCCGCGAGGACTGGGCCCGGCTCGACGTGCACGAGCACCGCACCGGCACGAAGCGGTTCGTCCATCCGGACGTCGGTCGTCTCGACCTGGCCTTCGAGGTGCTGGAAACGCCCGGCGACTCAACGCATCGGCTCGTCACCTACAGCGCCGAGCCCGGCACCGAGGCCGACGAGAAGCTCGCGATCCTCGGCAGTCTCGCCGCCGAGCGCCGCCCCTGATCCCCCTGACCGGAACCATCCGGGCGCTCCTCGGCCAACCGGCCGCGCCCGACCCTGAACAAGGAGAGAGCACATGAAGATCGTCGTCATCGGCGGATCCGGGCACATCGGCACGTTCCTGGTCCCGCGCCTCGTGCGCGCCGGCCACGACGTCGTCAGCATGACCCGGTCCGGGCGCACGCGGTACGCGGCGTCCCCCGAGTGGGAGGAGGTCACGCACGTCGCCGTCGACCGCGAGGAGCAGGACACTGACGGGACCTTCGGACGGACCGTCCTGGCGCAGCGCCCGGACGTCGTCATCGACCTGCTCTGCTTCACCATCGAGTCCGCCACCGCGCTCGTGGACGCGCTGCGGGGCGAGGTCGGTCATCTCCTCCACTGCGGCTCGCTCTTCCGCTACGGCCCGACGGTCAAGTACCCCATCCACGAGGGCGGCGGGACCGAGGCGATCGACGAGTACGGCCGCCAGAAGGACGCCATCGCCCGGATGCTCATCGCCGAGTCCGCCTCGCCGGGTGGCCTCACGACCACGTCGATCCATCCGGGGCACATCGTGGGCCCGGGCTGGCTGCCCATCAACCCCCTCGGCAACACCGACGTGAGCGCGTGGCACCGCATCTCCTCCGGCACGCCGCTGCGGGTGCCCAGCCAGGGCGGCGACACGATGCACCACGTCCACGCCGACGACGTCGCGCAGCTGTTCCAGCTCGCGGTGGAGAACCGCGAGGCGGCGGCCGGCGAGGACTTCCACGCCGTGGCCCCGTCCGCGCTGACCGTCCGCGGCTACACCGGGATCGCCGGCGGCTGGTTCGGTCGGCCGGGCGAGATCGAGCCGATCACCTGGGAGCAGTACCGCAGCGAGACCACCGAGGCCTTCGCCCAGCACAGCTGGGACCACCTCCACCGCAGCCACTACCTCAGCATCGACAAGCCGAAGTCCGTGCTCGGCTATGCCTCTGCCTACGAGCCCGAGCAGGCGATCCTCGAGTCCGTGCGCTGGTTGATCGAGCACGGCGAGCTTGAGGTGGCACGCCCGCTCCGGGTCTGAGCGGGACGCCGGGTGTCGGGCGGGACGATCCCCGCTCACCGCATGCGCGGACGTGCCGCGCGCGCGGACGTCACCGCGGCGGCGCGACCCCCACGGGAAGGTCCTCGCCCTCACGAGCGGTGAGCACGATCGGCTCGCCGTCGGTGACCTGCAGGGTGTGCTCGGCGTGCGCGCCTCGCGAGCCGTCGTCGGACATGACCGACCACCCGTCCCGGTCCGTGATGTGCACGGCGTCGGTCGAGTGCATGAGGAACGGCTCGACCGTGAGCAGCATGCCCGCCTCGAGCACCGGTCCCGTCCCGGCCGTGCCGTGGTTCGGGACGAAGGGCGCCTCGTGCATCGTGCGTCCCACGCCGTGCCCGCCGAACTCGTGGTTGATCACGTGGCCCAGGCGCTGCGCGGCGTCCTCGACGGCACGGCCGATGTCGCCCACGTGCGCGCCCGCGCGGACCTCCGCGATACCCGCCCACATGGTCGTCTCGACGTCGGGGATGAGGGCGAGGTCCGCCGGGTCGGCGGCGCTCCGCGGTCCGACCACGAAGGACAGCGCCGAATCCGCGACCCAGCCCTCGAGCTCCACCGCGAAGTCCAGGGAGAGCAGATCACCGGCCTCGAGCACGCGCTCGTACGGCCTGCCGTGCAGCACGGTGTCGTTGACCGAGGTGCACATGACGCGGCCGAAGGGGTAGGCCCCGAACCGAGGATGGTAGTCGAGGTAGCAGCTGGTCGCGCCCGCCTCTCGGATCATCCGATGCGCCTCGGCGTCGATGTCCAGCAGGGAGTCGCCGGCGGCCACGGTCTCGCGCAGGTGCGAGAGGACGTCGGCGACGAACCGCCCGGCGGGGGCGGCCTCGGCGGTCGTGGGCCGCTCCGGTGCGGGGCGCTGGCGGCGACGACGCAGGATCATCGGCGACGCGCCTCCTCGTCGGCCGACGTCGCCGGGCTCGTCGCGCCGGCGACCACGTGCACGTCGGCGGCGGACGGGGCGAGGTCGGTCCACGAGAAGCAGGTCGAGACGATCGCGGTGACGGCCGCGGTGAACAGCGCGGCACCGGTCATGTGGAGGCCGACGAGTACCTCGGGCAGTCCGGTGAAGTACTGCGTGTAGCCGATGACGGCCTGCAGCAGGGTGACCGCGACGACGAGCCAGGCGGTGCGACGGGGGCGGCGCGGGGCCTTCATGAGGTGCAGGCACAGCACCAGGCCGACGAGCAGGCCGCAGAACAGCATCACCGAGTCCGCGTGCAGCCAGGAGACGGTGCGCGGGTCCAGGCCCAGCCGCAGCGTGGCGCCGATGTCGCCCGAGTGCGGCCCGGAGTTCGTGGTGAGGGTCCCCAGGAACAGCACGGCGGCGGCGACGACGGCCATCACCGCGGACAGCGCGACGAGCGGGGTCGGCACCACGCGGCGCAGCCGCCCGTCGCCGTCGTGGACCCGGACCACGAGGATCGCCGAGACCACCACCAGGGCGATCGAGATGAGGAAGTGCGGGGCGACGGCGATCGGGTGCAGGTCGAGCTTCACGACCGCCATCCCGACGATCGCCTGCGCCGCGGTGCCGACGAGCGGGAGGATCGAGAGCACGATGAAGGAGGTGCCCTTCCGGCGCAGCCACAGCAGCGCGACCACGAGCAGCGCGATCGCGAAGATGCCGAGCACCCCGGTGAGCGTGCGGTTGCCGAACTCGATGAACGGGCGGATGCCCATGTCCGGCGAGTAGCGGGGCGTGAACTGGCCGGGCTCGCAGCTGGGCCACGTGGTGCACCCCAGTCCGGACTTCGTCAGCCGCACCACGCCGCCGGTGACGATGATGCCCATCTGGCAGATGAGGTTCCCCCAGAAGACCACCTGCACGAGTCGGCGCTTCCACGGCGCGAGCGCGGCGAGGGAGGCGGAGACGGTGCCGGGGCGGGCGGAGCCGGACGCGACGGGGGCGGTGGTCATGGGGCGGTCCTCGCGAGTGGGAAGGGACGACGGGGCGATGAGGGGGCGGTGATCGCAGGCGCGATCGGCACCTGGTCGGGGCTGCTCACTCGGGTGCTCACGCGGAGGTCCAGCGGAACCAGCGGGCCACGGCGAGGGACGCCGCGACCGCCCAGAGCACGAGCACCACGAGCGAGCCGACGGGGAAATGCCCGCCCGCCAGGACGGCGCGCAGCAGCTCGCCGAGCGCCCCGGAGGGCAGCAGGTCGACGAGGCCGCCGAGCATGCGCGGGTAGGCGGCCGAGGGGATCGCGACACCGCCCACGGCCACGAACAGCACGAACAGGACGTTGGAGACGGCGAGGACGGCCTCGGTGCGCAGCGTGCCGGCGACCAGCAGGCCGAGGGCCCCGAAGGCGATGGTGCCCACGAGCCAGATCGGGACGGCCTCGAGCAGCCCGACCGGATGGGGCCTCCACCCCAGGATCAGCGCGATCACGCCCAGCACCACGACCTGCAGCACGTGCACGCAGAGCGTCGCGAGGATCTTGCCGGCGAGGTAGCCGTCACGGCCCAGCGGCGTGGTCGCGATCCAGCGCAGCACCCCGCCGCGGCGGTCGAAGCCGGTCTGGATGGCCTGCGAGGTGAAGGAGGTGGAGATCAGGGCGGTCGCGGCGGTGGCGGCGACCGCGGTGTCGATCGAGGCGAGGCCGTCGACGCGGCCGACGGGCACGAAGCGCAGTGCGAGCAGCACGAGCGCGGGCATGAGGATCGCGACCATGAGCTGCTCGCCGTTGGTCAGCAGGATGCGGGCCTCGAGCCCGGCGTGGGCGAGGATGCGGCGAGTTCTCGGCGCGGGCGCCGCGCGGTGCTCGGTGGCGGGGACCGTGGTCATCGGGCGTGCTCCTGCGCTTCTCGCTCGTCGATGAGATCCAGCAGGACGCTCTCGAGGTCGGCGGCGCCGCCGGTCGTGATCTCGAGCTCGGCGCCGTGTCGGGCGGCCGTCTCGCGCAGATCCTTCGCGAGGACGTCGGCCATCGAGGGGTCGATGCCGCGGGCGCGGGCGCTGAGCGTGAGCGTCGCGTCGGGGGCGCGGTGGGCGGCGATCACCTCGTCGACGGTCCCGGCGGCGACGGTGCGTCCGTCGGAGATGACGACGACCTGGTCGGCGAGCCCCTCGACGTCGTCCATGAGGTGCGTGGTGAGGAGGACCGCGGTGCCGGTGCGGGCGAGCGCCCTGATCAGGTCGCGCACGGTGCGGCGGATCGCCGGGTCCATGCCGGCCGTCGGCTCGTCGAGGAACACCAGCTCGGGGCGGCCGATGATCGCGAGCGCCAGGGCGAGGCGCTGGCGCTGCCCGCCGGAGAGACGCCGCACGAGCGTGCCGCCGAACTCGGTGATGCCCAGGTGCTCGGCGACCTCGTCGACCGCGAGCGGGTCGGCGTAGAGCTCCGCGCCGTAGCGCAGCAGCTGCAGGGCGGTCGCGCCGGAGGCGAGCCCGCCGTCCTGGATCATCACGCCCACCCGCGCCCGCAGCTCGGCGCCCGCGCGCCACGGGTCCTCGCCGAGCACGCGCACGGTGCCGGCGTCGGGATGCAGCAGACCGGTCGCGCAGCCGATGGTGGTGGTCTTGCCGGCGCCGTTGGGACCGAGCAGTGCGGTGACCTCGCCGTGGCGCGCGCAGAACTCGACGCCGTCCAGGGCGCGCACGGAGCCGAAGCTGCGCGTGAGGCCCTGGGCCTCGAGAGCGGGGGAGTGGTCGTTCATGACGCCGACCATGCTAGGCCCCCGCTCCCGGGAGGTCCCTGCACCTGTGACCCGGCTCCATCCATTGGGCCCGGCCTCATCCGACGGGCCCGACCTCATCCAACGGGCCCGACCTCATCCCACGGGCCGGACCTCTCGGCCCCCGGGACGTCGGGGAGCCTCAGCGACCCGTCGGATGCAGGGGAGTGTGCGCGGGATCGACGACCTCGTCGGCCTTCGGAGGCAGCGGCGCCGTGCCGCCGGGGCCCCAGGTGTCGGTGTCGAAGCGGTCGCGGTCGTGGGGCTCGAGGAAGATCGAGGTGTCCGGTCCCAGCGGCACGATCTGCGTGGGGTTCAGATCGGTCTGCACCACGTAGTAGTGCTCCTTGATGTGCTGGAAGTCGACGGTGTCGCCGAAGCCCGGCGTCTGGAACAGGTCCTTCGTGTAGTTCCAGAGGTTGGGCATGCTCGCGAGCGGCTGACGGTTCGCCTTGAAGTGCGAGTGGTAGACGGGATCGAAGCGCACCAGGGTCGGGAACAGGCGCACGTCGGCCTCGGTGATCGCGGGGCCCATGAGATAGCGCGAGCGGGAGAGCCGGTCCTCGAGCGCGTCGAGGCTCTCCCAGAGGTCCGTGTACGCCTTCTCGTAGGTCTCCTGCGAGCCGGCGAACCCGGTCTTGTACACGCCGTTGTTCACGTGGTGCAGCACCCAGTGGTTGAGCTCGTCGATCTCCCCGCGCTGCCCCTCGGGGTAGAGGTCGGGCGCGCCCTCGCGGTGGAAGTCCGTCCACTGGGTCGCGAAGTCCAGGGTGATCCGGTTGAAGTCGTTGGTGACCACGCCGCCGGTGGGGACGTCCACCATCGCGGGCACGGTGATGCCGCGCGGGTAGTCGGGGTACCGGGCGAAGTAGGCCTGCTGGAGGCGCTCGATGCCCAGCACCGGATCCTTGCCGCCCGGGTCGAGGTCGAAGGTCCACGAGCGCTTGTCGTGCGTGGGGCCGGCGATCGCCATCGAGATCGCGTCCTCGAGGCCCAGCAGGCGGCGCGAGATGATCGTGCGGTTGGCCCAGGGGCAGGCGCGCGAGACGGCGAGGCGGTAGCGGCCCGCCTCGACGGGCCACGGGCTCGACCCGTCGGACGTGATGCGGTCGGGGATGTAGTTCATGTCGCGATCGAAGGCCTCGCCCGCGTGGACGTACGAGCCGGTCTGGTCGTGGGGGTCCTTCTCCATCTCCATGTCTCCTCCTCCGTGACGGTCCGGGGCGTCTCCCGGACACCGACCATGATAGTTGAAGGATGAACTATGTGCACGGGGTGCGGGGCGCGGGGCGCAGGGGCGATGCGACAAGGGTTGCGGCGCCGATCGTCGGGTCGGATCGCCGGTGCGCCTCGATGCGCTGCCGCGCCGCCGACCTGCGGTGAGCCTTCCCTAACGTGGGCAGACGCACGTCGGCCCTTCGATGCCCCCTGCCTTTTCGCAACGTTCGGGTTGTAAAATCGGGCATGTCGGCGTCGCCCGCGTCGACCCCGCAAGGGAAGGAGGGCATCCGATGGCAGCGCACGCAGCGGCGCAGCAGCGCGACTCCGCCGCGCCGCACGGAACTCGAGAACAGCCCGACCACCAGGACCAGGCCGAGCACCAGGACCGGACCGGTCACCCGGACGACACCGAGCAGCACGATCGGGCCGAGCACCGGGACACCCGCGAGCGGCTCATCGATGCGATCTCCGCCCACGGCCCGATCTCGGCCCGAGCCCTCGCCGAGATGTTCGGCCTCACCAGCGCAGCCGTTCGTCGGCATCTCTCCGCCCTCGAGGCCGACGGCGTGATCGAGGAGCACGACGTCCCCGTGCACCAGCGCGGGCGCGGACGCCCCTCCAAGAGCTTCGTGCTCTCGGCCTCCGCGCACGAGGACCTCGGGAGCGAGTACGACGATCTGGCGATGCTCGCGCTCGACGAGCTCGCCCGCCGCGGCGGGGGAGAGGCGCTCACGCATCTCGCCTGCGCACGCGTCGCCCCCTGGGAGGAGGACCTCTCCGCCCGCGTCGACGAGCTCGAGGAGGCGGGCGAGGAGGTCTCCCGCGCGCGCCGCGTCGAGATCCTCGCCGACATCCTCACCGAGCGCGGCTACGCCGCCACGGTGCGCCCCGTGACCGTGACCATCCCGGCCTCCGGCACGTCCGGCAGGCCGCGTACGGTGGAGACCGCCCAGCTGGTCCAGGGCCACTGCCCGATCCAGGACGTCGCCGCTCGCCACCCCGAGCTGTGCGAGGCGGAGACCACGGCCATCGGCCGGATGGCGGGAGCGCCCGTCCAGAGACTCGCGACACTGGCAGGCGGCGCCCACGCCTGCACGACCCACATTCCGCTCACGGAGGGAAACACACCACGATGACGAGTGCACCCGAGCAGCAGATGAGCCAGGACGAGATCATCTCGTCCATCGGCAACTACGCCTTCGGCTGGCACGACGAGGACGCCGCCGGCGCCTCGGCCCGCCGCGGGCTGAACGAGGAGGTCGTGCGCGACATCTCCGCGAAGAAGAGCGAGCCCGAGTGGATGCTCGAGCGCCGCCTGAAGGGCCTGCGCCTGTTCGACAAGAAGCCGATGCCCCAGTGGGGCGCCGACCTCTCCGGGATCGACTTCGAGAACATCAAGTACTTCGTCCGCTCGACGGAGAAGCAGGCCGCGTCCTGGGACGACCTCCCGGACGACATCAAGGAGACCTACGACCGCCTGGGCATCCCCGAGGCCGAGAAGCAGCGCCTCGTGGCCGGCGTCGCCGCCCAGTACGAGTCCGAGGTCGTCTACCACCAGATCCGCGAGGACCTCGAGGCCCAGGGCGTCATCTTCATGGACACCGACACCGGCCTGAAGGAGCACCCGGAGCTCTTCGAGGAGTACTTCGGCACCGTCATCCCCGCCGGTGACAACAAGTTCTCCGCCCTGAACACCGCGGTGTGGTCCGGCGGCTCCTTCGTCTACGTCCCGCCGGGCGTGCACGTGGAGATCCCGCTCCAGGCCTACTTCCGGATCAACACCGAGAACATGGGCCAGTTCGAGCGCACCCTGATCATCGCCGACGAGGGCTCGTACGTGCACTACGTCGAGGGCTGCACCGCGCCGATCTACCAGACCGACTCGCTGCACAGCGCCGTCGTCGAGATCGTCGTGAAGAAGAACGCCCGCGTGCGCTACACGACCATCCAGAACTGGTCGAACAACGTGTACAACCTCGTCACCAAGCGCACCACCGTCGAAGAGGGCGGGACCATGGAGTGGGTCGACGGCAACATCGGCTCCAAGGTCACCATGAAGTACCCCGCGGTGTGGCTGATGGGCGAGCACGCCCGCGGCGAGACCCTGTCGATCGCCTTCGCGGGCGAGAACCAGCACCAGGACACCGGCTCGAAGATGGTGCACATGGCGCCGCACACCTCGAGCTCGATCGTCTCGAAGTCGGTCTCGCGCGGCGGCGGCCGCTCGAGCTACCGCGGGCTCGTGCAGGTGATGCCGGGCGCCGAGCACAGCGCCTCGACCGTGCTGTGCGATGCCCTGCTGGTGGACACGATCTCCCGCACCGACACCTACCCCTACGTCGACGTGCGCGTCGACGACGTGCAGATGGGCCATGAGGCCACCGTCTCCAAGGTCTCCGAGGAGCAGCTCTTCTACCTGATGAGCCGCGGCATGGAGGAGACCGAGGCGATGGCGATGATCGTGCGCGGGTTCATCGAGCCCATCGCGCGCGAGCTGCCCATGGAGTACGCGCTCGAGCTGAACCGCCTGATCGAACTGCAGATGGAAGGAGCCGTCGGCTGATGACGACGACCGATGTGAAGGGTCCCGAGAGCTCGGGGGACGAGCAGGCCAACGAGGCGGTCGGCGGCGCCGCGGGCGCCGCGCCTGTCGCCGCTCAGGACGTGCTCGTCGAGGACGAGGACCGCGGCGAGGCCGGGCGCACCGTCCGGGCGGAGCTCGAGGACGAGGGCATCGCACTGCCCGGCTCCCCGGCCTCCGGAGAGGATTCGCACGCCACCCGCGCGAACCGGGTGCGCTCCTTCGAGGTCGCGGACTTCTCCCGGCCGACGTCCAAGGACGAGGAGTGGCGCTTCACGCCGCTGCGTGTGCTCTCCCCGCTGTTCGAGGACCTGCCCACCGAGGACCTCGAGGGCGATCCGGCCGTCGCCTACGAGGTCGGCGTCCCCGAGGGTGCGCCCGAGGCCTCGACTCTCGCCCCGGGCCAGAGCCCGCGCGGCACCGCGCTCGTGCCCGAGGACATCGTCTCCGCGGTGGCCTCGGCCCGCACCGAGCAGGCGCTGCACCTGCGCGCTCCCCGCGGCGCCGAGCTCTCCGACCCGTTCCGCGTGGCGATCGCCGGACGCGGCGCCGAGCGCCGCGGCAACGCCCACGTGGTGCTGGAGACCGAGGAGTCGTCCGTCGCGACCTTCGTGCTGGACCACACGGGCAGCGCGCGGTTCGCCGAGAACGTCGAGATGATCGTCGGCGACAACTCGCAGATGACCGTGATCTCCCTGCAGAACTGGGACGACGACGCGCTGCACATCTCGGCCCACCACTCGCGCCTGGGACGCGATGCGCGTCTGAAGCACATCGTGGTGACCCTCGGCGGCCGGGCGGTGCGCATCAACGCGATCGGCGAGTTCAGCGCCCCCGGCTCGGAGCTCGAGAAGCTGGGCCTGTACTTCTCCGACGAGGGCCAGTTCCTCGAGCACCGCATCTTCGTGGACCACGCGGCCCCGAAGTGCACCTCGAACTCGGCCTACAAGGGCGCGCTGCAGGGCAAGGGCGCGCGCTCGGTCTGGGTGGGCGACGTGCTCATCCGCAAGGAGGCCGAGGGCACCAGCACCTACGAGCTCAACCGCAACCTCGTGCTCACCGAGGGCGCCCGCGCCGACTCGGTGCCGAACCTCGAGATCGAGACCGGGGAGATCGAGGGCGCCGGCCACGCCGCCGCCACCGGTCGCTTCGACGACGAGCAGCTGTTCTACCTGCGCGCCCGCGGCATCCCCGAGCTTGAGGCCCGCAGGCTCGTCGTCCGCGGCTTCTTCGCCGAGCTGATCCAGCAGATCGACGTCCCCGAGATCCGCGAGGCCCTCACCGACTCGATCGAGGCGGAGCTGCAGCGGAGCATGAACTGATGAGCGACTCCTTCGTCCCCGTCGCGCGCCTCACGGACCTCGCCCCCGGCGAAGCCCTGGGCCTCGAGGTCTCCGGCCTCGAGATCGCCCTGGTGCGCGACGAGGACGGGGGAGTGCACGCCCTCGCGGACATCTGCTCCCACGACGACGTCGCGCTGTCCGACGGCGACGTCGAGGGATGCACGCTGGAGTGCTGGAAGCACGGGAGCCAGTTCGACCTGGTGACCGGACGCCCCCTCCAGCTGCCCGCCGTCCGTCCCGTCCCCGTCTATCCCGTCCGCGTCGACGCGGACGGCCAGATCGCCGTCGACCCCGAGCACGCGCTCACCGGGTCCGCGGGCTGAGCGGCCGTCCTCCCGACGCACCGAACGTCCTGTCACTTCCGAAGGAGACCACCCACCATGTCGATCCTCGAGATCCGCGATCTGCACGCCACCGTCGAGACCCCTGAGGGCACCAAGGAGATCCTCAAGGGCGTCGACCTCACCATCCGCAGCGGCGAGACCCACGCGATCATGGGCCCCAACGGCTCCGGCAAGTCCACGCTCGCCTACTCGATCGCCGGCCACCCCAAGTACGAGATCACCTCGGGCACCGTGACGCTCGACGGCGAGGACGTCCTCGCGATGAGCGTCGACGAGCGCGCCCGCGCCGGCCTGTTCCTGGCCATGCAGTACCCGGTCGAGGTCCCCGGCGTCACCGTCTCGAACTTCCTGCGCACCGCCAAGACCGCGATCGACGGCGAGGCCCCGGCCCTGCGCACCTGGGTCAAGGACGTGCGCGGCGCGATGGACAACCTGAAGATGGATCCCGTCTTCGCCGAGCGCAACGTCAACGAGGGCTTCTCCGGCGGCGAGAAGAAGCGCCACGAGATCCTCCAGATGGAGCTGCTGAAGCCGTCCATGGCGATCCTCGACGAGACCGACTCCGGCCTCGACGTCGACGCGCTGCGCGTGGTCTCCGAGGGCGTGAACCGCGCCAAGGACACCACCGACGTGGGCGTCATGCTGATCACCCACTACACGCGCATCCTCAACTACATCAAGCCCGACTTCGTGCACGTGTTCGTCAACGGCCAGGTCGCCGAGCAGGGCGGCCCCGAGCTCGCCGAGCGCCTCGAGGCCGAGGGCTACGAGCGCTTCCTCACGGGTGCCAAGTGACCGCCCCGGCGAACGACGGAGCGGACGCCCAGGTCCCGGCCGAGGGCGCGGTCCCGGCCGACGGCGCAGCTCCGGCCGACGGCGCAGCCCCGGCCGATGGGGCGCCCGCATCGGACGGCGCCGCCGTGACGGAGGGCGAGCCCTCGACCTTCGTGAGCGAGGAGGAGGTGCGCGAGTCCCTCAAGGACGTCATCGACCCCGAGCTCGGGATCAACGTCGTGGACCTCGGCCTCGTCTACGGCATCACCGTGGACCAGGGCAACGCCGTGGTCGACATGACGCTGACCTCCGCCGCGTGCCCGCTCACCGACGTGCTCGAGGAGCAGACGTTCGCGGCGCTCGACCCCATCTGCGAGACGCACCGCATCAACTGGGTGTGGATGCCGCCGTGGGGCATGGAGATGATCACCGAGGACGGTCGCGAGCAGCTGAGGGCCATCGGCTTCAACCTCTGACGGCCGGGCTTCGGGCGTCCGCCCCGTTCCGCGGCGGGCCCTCCGGCATCCCGTGCCAGGCGCCCACTCCCGGCCAGGCTCTCGCTGAGACCACTCGCGCGACCGCACGTGAGCGGTGCCGGTGAGGGCCATGCACCGAACAGTGCTGCGCAATCGTCGTTATGGAGCCTCATAACGACCATTGCGCAGCACTGTTCGTGGTTCGGGGGTCGGTGAGCGGGCGGCGACCGGTCTGGCACGTACGTCTCGGAGCACGTCGACATCGCGCCGCCCCGTGACCGCGTGCGCGAACGCCGCGCGGTCGCCCCGCCCTCAGCCCAGCACGACGGCCGGCTCGACCGCGTCGATCCCGTGGGCCTCGCCGACCCCGGTGTTGGTGAGCGTCCCGGCGTGGGCGTTGAGCCCCTTGGCGAGCGCGGCGTCCGCGCGCAGCGCGTCGCGCCATCCGGAGCCGGCGATGCGCATCACGTAGGGGAGCGTCGCGTGCGTGAGCGCCGCGGTCGCCGTGACCGGAACGCTGCCGGGCATGTTCGCCACGCAGTAGAAGTTCGTGTCGTGCACGCGGAACGTGGGTGCGTCGTGCGTGGTGGCGTGGGAGCCCTCGAAGCAGCCGCCCTGGTCGATCGCGACGTCCACGAGCACCGAGCCGGGCTTCATCGTGCTCACCATCTCGTCGGTCACGAGCTTGGGGGCGCGCCTGCCCGGGATCAGGACGGAGCCGATCACCACGTCGGCCTGCCGGATCATCTCGGAGAGGTCCAGGCGCGTGGAGTAGCGGGTGAGGATGGCGCCGGAGTGGACGGTCGCGATCTCCTGGAGCCGCGCGAGGTTCACGTCCATCACGGTGACGTCGGCATGGAGGCCGTTCGCCATCACCGCGGCCTGCTCGCCCACGACGCCGCCGCCGATCACGAGGACCTTCGCCTCGCTCGTGCCGGGCACGCCGCCCATCAGCACCCCCGAACCGCCCAGCGGCTTTATGAGGTGGTAGGCCGCGACCTGGGTCGCGAGCCGCCCGGCGATCGCGCTCATCGGCGCGAGCAGCGGCAGCGAGCGGTCGGCCCTCTGCACCGTCTCGTAGGCGATGGCCGTGGTCCCGGAGTCGAGGACCGCGCGGGTGAGGGACTCGTCGGCGGCGAGGTGGAGGTAGGTGAACAGGATCTGCCCCGCGCGCAGCAGCGCCTGCTCGCTCGGCAGGGGCTCCTTGACCTTCACGACCATCTCGGCCCCGCCCCACACGTCGGCGGCGTCGGGCACGATCCTCGCGCCGGCCTCCGCGAAGTCCTCGTCGCGCACGCCGGCGCCGAGGCCCGCGGAGGCCTCCACGAGCACCTCGTGCCCGGCGTGGGTGAGCTCGTGGACGCCGGCGGCGGTCAGCCCCACCCGGTACTCGTTGTTCTTGATCTCGCGGGGGACCCCGATGATCATGCTCGCTCCTTCGACGACGCGATCTGCGGCCCCCGGCGGCGCGCCCCGCGGACCGGAGGACCTCGATGTCCTCCTCACCACATCACAGCACACGGGAGCGGTGTTCGGGGGCGTCCTCGGCAGGTGAGGATCTAGGGTGGACCGGGCCCCGGAGCGGGGTCCCGTCCACTGCGCGAGGAGCCCTTCCGTGATCACCGTCTCCGACCTCGAGATCCGCATGGGAGCGCGGCTGCTCATGAGCGGAGTGTCCTTCCAGGTGACCGCGGGCGACCGCATCGGTCTCGTCGGCCGCAACGGCGCCGGCAAGACCACCCTCACCAAGGTCCTCTCCGGCACCATGCAGCCCACCGAGGGGCGCGTCGAGGTGAGCGGGGAGCTCGGCTACCTGCCGCAGGACACCCACACCGGCGATCCCGATCAGCTGGTGATCGCCCGCATCCTCTCCGCCCGCGGCCTCGACGACATCATGCAGCGCCTCCACCGGGCCGAGCTCGACATGGCCGACATGACCATCTCCGACGCCAAGCGCGAGAAGGCCATGGATCGCTACGTGCGGATCGACGCCGAGCTCACCTCGCGCGGCGGTTACGCCGCGGAGTCCGAGGCCCGCCGGATGGCGGCGAACCTGGGCCTCCCGGACCGCCTGCTCGAGCAGGGCCTCGGCACGCTCTCGGGCGGCCAGCGCCGTCGCGTCGAGCTCGCGAGGATCCTGTTCTCCCAGGCGGACACGATGATCCTCGACGAGCCGACGAACCACCTCGACGCCGACTCGATCATCTGGCTGCGCGACTACCTCATGACCTACAAGGGCGGGCTGATCGTCATCAGCCACGACGTGCAGCTCGTCGAGCAGGTCGTGAACAAGGTCTTCTACCTCGACGCGAACCGCGGCGCGATCGACATCTACAACATGGGCTGGAAGCTCTACCTGCGTCAGCGCGAGGACGACGAGAAGCGGCGCCGGCGCGAGCGGCAGAACGCGGAGAAGAAGGCCACCCAGCTCACCGCGCAGGCGGAGAAGATGCGCGCGAAGGCCACCAAGGCCGTCGCCGCCCAGAACATGCTGCGGCGCGCCGAGCGCATGCTCGACGGCGTCGAGGGGGAGCGTCAGCAGGACCGCGTCGCCTCGCTGCGCTTCCCGAAGCCGGCCTCCTGCGGGAAGACCCCGCTGATGGCGGAGGACCTCTCCAAGTCCTACGGGAGCCTGGAGATCTTCACCGGGGTCGATCTCGCGATCGACCGCGGCAGCCGCGTCGTCGTCCTGGGGCTGAACGGCGCGGGCAAGACCACGCTGCTGCGGGTGCTCGCCGGCGTCGACGAGTCCGACACCGGCCGCATCATCCCGGGCCACGGCCTGCGCGTCGGCTACTACGCGCAGGAGCACGAGACGCTCGACCCGGACCGCACGGTGCTCGAGAACATGATGACGGCCGCCATCGAGCTGCCCGAGGTCGAGGCCCGCAAGATCCTCGGCTCGTTCCTGTTCAGCGGGGACGACGTGCACAAGCCAGCGGGCGTGCTCTCGGGCGGGGAGAAGACCAGGCTCGCCCTGGCCACGCTCGTGGTGTCGAGCGCGAACGTGCTGCTCCTGGACGAGCCGACGAACAACCTCGACCCCGCGAGCCGCGAGGAGATCCTCGGCGCGCTCGCGGCCTTCGAGGGCGCCGTCATCCTGGTCTCCCACGACCCGGGCGCCGTCCGCGCGCTCTCGCCCGAGCGCGTGCTGGTGATGCCCGACGCGGTCGAGGACCTGTGGAACCAGAGCTACGAGGAGCTCATCGAGCTCGCCTGACAGCAGAACACGGCTGTATGCCGCGTCATCGAGTCTTTCATGCGTGGTGCGGCTAGACTCGCGGTCATGTTCGTCCTCACCGTCGACCAGCACGACAGCCGGCGCACCACCGATCGCGTGCCCGAGCTGATCGCTGCCCTGCACGACGTGCCCCTCCGTCTGCGTCCCGAGCGGACGGCGGGCGACGAGGTGCAGATGCTCGCCGACTCGGCCGACCCGGTGCTCGCCTGCGTGCTGCGCATGCTCGAGCTCGGCGGCTGGAGCGTGGGAGTGGGCATCGGACCCGTCGAGCTCCCGCTGCCGGCCTCCGTGCGCGAAGGGCGCGGAGACGCCTTCATCGCCGCGCGCCGGGCGGTGGAGAGCGCGCGGCGCACCAGCTCGATCCCCGTGAGCGTGCGCACCGCCGATCCCCGTCAGCGGGAGCAGACCGAGGAGCTTCAGGCGCTGCTGCGTCTGGTCGGACGCGAGGTCACCTCCCGCAAGCCCGGGCAGTGGCGCGTGGTCCACGCGATGCGCGAGGACCCGTCGGCCACGCAGGCGCAGATCGCGGAGCGCCTCGAGGTGACCCAGCAGACCGTCTCCCGGGCCTTCACCACGAGCGGCTGGCGCGAGGAGCAGGCCGTGCACCCGCTGGTGCGGCGCCTGCTCGCGATGCTCGACCTCACGTCGGACCGCTCGATGGACCGTCCGGGCCATCTGCCATGATCCAGGACATGCTCACCCACCTGCCCGAGCTCGCGGTGATCGTGCTCGCCCTGCTGCTCGCCTCGCTCGGCGGCTGGCCGCTGTCCTCGTTCGTGCTGCGTCTCTCGCGCTCGCCCCGGCGCGCACGCCCGGCCGCGCGCCGACCGGGCGAGGTCCCTGTCCTCGAGGCGCCCGCGCATCCGGCGAAGGAGTGGAGCACCCCGGAGCTGCTGCGCGGAGGACTCTGGATCGGACTGCTCGAGAGGGTCGCCGTGACCGCCTGCGTGCTCGCCGATCACCCCGAGATGATCGCTGTCGTCGTCGCGCTCAAGGGCCTCGGTCGGTATCCCGAGCTGCGCTCCCACGAGGGCGCCTCCGAGCGGTTCCTCGTGGGCACCTTCGCCTCCCTGCTGTGGGCGGTCGCGATCGGCGCGATCGGTCTCGCCCTGCTCCGCACGGTCGCCTGACGGGGCGGCGCGGGGTCGAGCGATGCGAGCTTCGCTACGTCGGGGCGTCCGCGAGCGGCCCGGGGGAGCGGAGGATGCGGGTCCAGGCGGTAAAGTGAATGAGCCTGCGGCGTGACCTCGATCGCGCCGCACGCGCACCGCAAGGCGCGAGAGCGCACACCGGGCGAGACGCCCGTCGACTCCCGAGGAGACCCATGGCGACGACCAACGACCTCAAGAACGGCATCGTGCTGAACCTGGATAACCAGCTCTGGCAGGTCGTCGAGTTCCAGCACGTGAAGCCGGGCAAGGGCCCCGCCTTCGTGCGCACCAAGATCAAGAACGTGCTGTCGGGCAAGACGGTCGACAAGACCTTCAACGCCGGCGTGAAGGTGGAGACCGCGACGGTCGACAAGCGCGACATGCAGTACTCGTACCTCGACGGCGACCTCTACGTCTTCATGGACACCTCCACCTGGGAGCAGACCAACGTCCCCGGCGACGTCGTCGGCGATGCCAAGGACTTCCTGCTCGAGGGCGCCGACGTCGTGGTCGCCTTCCACGACGAGAAGGTGCTCTACGTCGAGCTGCCCGCGAGCGTCGTGCTGGAGATCACGCACACCGAGCCCGGCCTGCAGGGCGACCGCTCCTCCGGCGGGACCAAGCCGGCCACCCTCGAGACCGGCCGCGAGATCCAGGTGCCGCTGTTCCTCGAGCAGGGCACCAAGGTCAAGGTCGACACCCGCTCCGGCGACTACCTCGGGCGCGCCTGACGTGCAGGATCCGCTGAGTCTTCCCCTGCCCGGTCGCGAGGGCGAGGAGGTCGAGCTGCTGGAGACGCATCCCGCTAACCCCAAGCGCCTGACCTCCCGCTCCCGCGAGCGGGTGCGGGCGATCGACGTCGTCTTCGAGGCCGACGCCCGCGAGCGCGACCTGGGCGATGTGCTCGCCGAGCGGCGGCTGCGCACGGCGGCCCAGACCGCCCTTCCCGAGCGCTCCGCGCACCTGGTCGAGCTCGTCGCCGCGCACCGCGAGGAGATCGACGAGCAGCTCTCGACCCACAGCCGCGACTGGCCCCTGCACCGCATGCCCGCCGTGGACCGCGCGATCCTGCGCACCGGTGCCGCGGAGATCCTCCACGACACTCCGGCCGACGGCGTCGGCCCCGTGATCGGCGAGTACGCGACGATCGCGCGCGAGCTGTCCACCGAGGACTCCCCGCGCTTCGTCAACGGCCTCCTGCAGCGCATCGGCGAGATGCGTGACCTGCTGGGCTGAGCACCGCCCGTCGACCCGCTCCTCTGAGACGTCCGCAACAGCTCCCGCCACCACCTGAGACGACGCGCGGGAGCGTGCGCCCCGCGCGCTACGATCAACAGCGATCGCACCGATCCACCACCCTTTAACCTCGCGTCCCGTGAGACGCGGAAGGGAGAAGATCATGACCGCAGATCGACCGGGCCCCACTGCGCCCGGGAGCGAGAAGACCGTCCTGGATCAGGACGACATCTCCCGCTCCCTCACGCGCATCGCCCACGAGATCATCGAGACCGGCCACGGGGCCGACGACCTCGTGCTGCTGGGCATCCCGCATCGCGGCGTCCCCCTCGCGCGGCGCATCGCCGCCATCATCGCCGAGGCCGAGGGCGCGGGACGCGACCCGGACTCCCTGGCCGGCGCCCTGGACATCACCCTGTACCGGGACGACCTGCGCCGCAGCCCCGCGCGGCTGCCGCACCCCACGCACATCCCCTCCGGCGGGATCGACGGGAAGGTCGTCGTCCTCGTCGACGACGTCCTCTACTCCGGGCGCACCGTGCGCGCCGCCCTCGACGCTCTCTCCGCGATCGGCCGGCCCGCCGTCGTGCGCCTCGCGGTCCTCGTGGACCGCGGCCACCGCGAGCTGCCGATCCGCGCCGACCACGTCGGCAAGAACCTCCCCACCTCCCGCAGCGAGCGCGTGGGCGTGCTGCTCACGGAGACCGACGGCGAGGACGCGGTGAGGATCTCCCACCCCGCGTCCCCCGAGGACGAGGGGGCGCGGCGATGAAGCACCTGACCGGCATCGGCGACCTGGACCGCGCCTCCGCGATCGAGCTGCTGGACACCTCGACCCGCATGGTCGCCACCCAGGAGCGGCAGATGCGCAAGCTGCCCACCCTCGTCGGCACCACCGTGGTGAACCTCTTCATGGAGGACTCCACCCGCACCCGCATCAGCTTCGAGGCCGCCGCGAAGCGCCTCTCGGCCGACGTCATCAACTTCTCCGCCAAGGGATCGAGCATCTCCAAGGGGGAGTCGCTCAAGGACACCGCGCTGACCCTGCGCGCGATGGGGGCCGACGCCGTGGTGGTGCGCGCTCCCGCTTCGGGCGCGGCGCACAAGCTCGCGCACTCCGGCTGGATCGACGTCCCGATCGTCAACGCCGGCGACGGCACGCACCAGCACCCCACCCAGGCGCTCCTG
Organism: Brachybacterium kimchii; assembly: GCF_023373525.1. Taxonomy (NCBI): domain Bacteria; kingdom Bacillati; phylum Actinomycetota; class Actinomycetes; order Micrococcales; family Dermabacteraceae; genus Brachybacterium; species Brachybacterium kimchii. Next base: position 1,276,060 of record NZ_CP097218.1, on the reverse strand, counting down.
GACTCCTTCACCCTGCGCCGCCATCTGGGCGGGGAGCAGAGGGCCGGGGAGCGCTCGGGCAGCGTCGATGGGAAGGGCCTGGACGGCCTGCACGTGGTGATCGTCGGCGACATCATGCATTCGCGCGTCGCGCGCTCGAACGTGCAGCTGATGACGCTGCTCGGCGCGCGTGTCACGCTCGTCGCGCCGCCCTCGCTGGTCCCCGTGGGGGCCGACGTCTGGCCCTGCGACGTTCTCTACGACCTCGACGAGGCGATCGCCCTGGCCCCCGATGCCGTGATGATGCTGCGCGTCCAGCGCGAGCGCATGCTCGGCGGCGGCTACTTCCCGAGCGCTGCCGAGTACACCCGGCGCCTGCAGCTCACGCAGGAGCGTGCCGACCGCCTGCCCGATCACGCGATCGTCATGCACCCCGGCCCGATGAACCGCGGCTTCGAGATCGCCGGGGGAGTGGCCGACGGTCCCCGCAGCGTGATCGTCGAGCAGGTCGCGGCGGGCGTGAGCGTCCGCATGGCCGTGCTCTTCCACCTGCTGGCCTCCAACGCGAGGGAGGAATCATGACCCCCACCACCGCTTCCGCCGCCGATGCCGCGACCACCGCCGCCGCCGCAGCCGCACTGCTGATTCGCGGCGGCCGCCCCTACGGCGAGGACGTCGCCGACGTCCTGGTCGAGGACGGGACGATCACCGCCGTCGGCCCCGACCTCTCCGCCCCCGAGGGCGTCGAGGTCGTCGACGCCGAGGGCTGCATCGTCCTGCCCGGCCTCGTCGACCTGCACACGCATCTGCGCGAGCCCGGCGGCGAGGAGGCCGAGACCGTCGAGACCGGCACCCGCGCCGCGGCCCGCGGCGGCTTCACCGCCGTGCACGCGATGGCCAACACGACGCCCGTCGCGGACACCGCGGGCGTCGTCGAGCAGGTCCTCCAGCGCGGGGAGGACGCCGCCTGGTGCGCCGTCCACCCGATCGGCGCCGTCACCGTGGGGCTGGGAGGGGAGCGCCTCGCCGAGCTCGACGCGATGGCGGGCTCCCGCGCCCGGGTGCGCGTGTTCAGCGACGACGGCAAGTGCGTCTCCGACCCGGTGCTCATGCGCCGCGCCCTGGAGTACGTGAAGACCTTCGACGGCGTCATCGCCCAGCACGCGCAGGACCCGCGACTGACCGAGGGCGCGCAGATGCACGAGGGCCGCGTCTCCGCCGAGATCGGCCTCACCGGCTGGCCCAGCGTCGCCGAGGAGTCGATCATCGCCCGCGACGTGCTGCTGGCCGAGCACGTCGGCTCGCGCCTGCACGTCTGCCACCTCTCGACCGCCGGCAGCGTCGAGATCGTCCGCTGGGCCAAGCAGCGCGGCGTGGACGTGACCGCAGAGGTCACCCCGCACCACCTGCTGCTCACCGACGAGGAGGCGCGCGGCTACGACGCGGTGTACAAGGTGAACCCGCCGCTTCGCACGCAGGCCGACGTCGAGGCCGTGCGCGAGGGACTGGCCGACGGCACGATCGACATCGTCGCGACGGACCACGCCCCGCACCCGGCCGATGCCAAGGACCGCGAGTGGGACACCGCCGCGTTCGGCATGACGGGCCTGGAGACCGCGCTCGGGATCGTCCAGCAGACGATGGTCGACACCGGGGTCCTGAGCTGGCGGGATGTGGCGCGGGTGCTCTCGGAGACCCCCGCCCGGATCGCCCGTGACGTCGACCAGGGTCGCCCTCTCGCGGCCGGCGAGGTCGCCCACGTGCTGGTGTGGGATCCGCGGCCGGCCGCCGAGGTCGACCCCGAGGAGCACGCCTCCCGCGGACGGAACTCGCCCGTGGCGGGCCGCACCCTGCCCGGACGCAACCGGCTCACCCTGCTCGCGGGCCGCCCCACGGTGCGGGACTCCCGCCTCGCGGAGCACTGAGCGGGCGAGCATGGACCTCACCCGCTACCTCCCGCCCGTCCTCGCCCTGGTCGTCGTGCTCGCGCTGTGCGTGCTGCTGGCCTGGTGGGGCTGGCGGCGACGCGCCGCCCGCCAGGGCGATCTGCCCGAGCTCCCGCAGCCCGTCGCCGGCGGCAAGGCGCTGAGCTGGGGGAGCGAGCCCGGCTCCGCGGAGGGCGTCTACGTCGCCACCACGCTCGCCGGCCGCCCGCTCGAGCGCGTCACCGCGCGCGGCCTCGGCCCTCGCAGCCGGGCGTCGGTCTCCGACGCGGACGACGGCGGACGGCCCGTCCTGCACGTGGAGCGCCAGGGCGCCGCGAGCTTCCTCGTCCCCTGGGCCGACGTCCGCTCCGTCCACACCGCCTCCGGCATGGTCGGCAAGTGGATCGGCGGCGACGGCCTCCTCGTCGTCCGCTGGCAGCTGGGCTCGACCGAGCTCGACACCGGCTTCCGCCTCGACGAGCGCGCCGACCAGGACCGCTTCCTCGCCCTCGCCGCCCGGCGCCTGCCCGCCGACCAGCGCCCGTCCGCCGACCCGTCGGGCCCGCCCCCGTCGGACCCCGCACTCCCGTCCACCGACCCGCAGCCCCGGAAGGAGCTCCCATGACCACCACCGCCCCCGACGCCCGCGTCGGCCGCGCGCGCCGCACCCCCGACCCCGCCCTCCTCGTCCTCGAGGACGGCACCGTGCTGCGCGGCGAGGCCTACGGCGCGCGCGGTGCGCGTCTGGGCGAGGTCGTCTTCGCGACCGGCATGACCGGCTACCAGGAGACCCTCACCGACCCCTCCTACGCGGGCCAGATCGTCGTGCAGACGGCGCCGCACATCGGCAACACCGGCGCCAACGCCGAGGACATGGAGTCCCGGACGGTCTGGGTGCGCGGCTACGCCGTGCGCGAGGCCAGCCGCGTCGCCTCGAACTGGCGCAGCGAGCAGAGCCTCGACGACCTGCTGGTGGGCAGCGAGGTCGTCGGCATCTCCGGGATCGACACCCGCATGCTCACGCGCATCCTGCGCGAGCACGGGTCCATGCGCGGGGGCATCTTCTCCGGCAGCGCGCTGGAGGACGCGAGCGAGCAGCAGCTGCTCGAGCGCATCCAGGCCGAGCCCGCCATGGAGGGCGCGAGCTTCGTCGAGGAGGTGACCATCCCGCAGCCCGTGGTCCTCGAGCCCGAGGGCGAGGCGATCGGCACGGTCGCCGCCGTCGACCTCGGCATCAAGGGCGCGACGCCGCGCAACATGGTCGCCCGCGGCCTGCGCGTGCACCTGCTGCCCGCGACGACCTCCCTCGAGGAGCTGCTGGCGACCGAGCCGGACGCGGTGTTCTTCTCGAACGGCCCCGGCGACCCCGCGAGCGCCGAGGCCCAGGTCGAGCTGCTGCGCGGCGTCCTGGACCAGGGCCTGCCCTTCTTCGGGATCTGCTTCGGCAACCAGCTGCTGGGCCGCGCGCTCGGCTTCGGCACGTACAAGCTCAAGTACGGCCACCGCGGGATCAACCAGCCGGTGCTGGACCGCGAGACCGGCAAGGTCGAGATCACCGCCCAGAACCACGGCTTCGCCGTCGACGTCCCGCTCGAGGGCGAGCACACCGCTCCGCACGACGGCGGCCGCTACGGCCGGGTCGTCGTCTCCCACGTGGGCCTGAACGACGACGTGGTCGAGGGCATCCGCTGCCTCGACCTGCCCGCCTACTCCGTGCAGTACCACCCCGAGGCCGCGTCGGGCCCGCACGAGGCCTCCTACCTGTTCGACCGCCTCGTCGACCTCGTGCGCGTGCACCGCACCGGCACGGCCGACCAGACCCCCGCCGCCTCCGAGAAGAAGGACTCCTGATGCCCCGCCGCGACGACATCGCCTCCGTGCTCGTGATCGGCTCCGGGCCGATCGTCATCGGCCAGGCCGCCGAGTTCGACTACTCCGGCACCCAGGCCTGCCGCGTGCTGCGCGAGGAGGGCCTGCGCGTCATCCTCGTGAACTCGAACCCGGCGACGATCATGACCGACCCGGACATCGCGGACGCGACCTACATCGAGCCGATCGACCCCGACGTCATCCGCTCGATCATCGCGAAGGAGCGCCCCGACGCGGTGCTGCCGACCCTCGGCGGCCAGACCGCGCTGAACGCCGCCATCGCCCTCGAGGAGCGCGGCATCCTCGCCGAGTTCGGGGTCGAGATGATCGGCGCCTCGATCGACGCGATCCAGAAGGCCGAGGACCGCCAGCGCTTCAAGGGCGTCGTCGAGCGCGTGGGCGGCGAGTCCGCCCGCTCGCGCATCTGCCACACCATGGACGACTGCCTCGAGGCCGCCGAGGACCTCGGATACCCGATGGTCGTGCGCCCGAGCTTCACCATGGGCGGGCTCGGCTCCGGCATGGCCTACGACGAGGCGGACCTGCGCCGCATCGCCGGCGACGGCCTGCACTACTCGCCGACCACCGAGGTGCTCCTGGAGGAGTCGATCCTGGGCTGGAAGGAGTTCGAGCTCGAGCTCATGCGCGACCGCAAGGACAACTGCGTGGTCGTCTGCACGATCGAGAACGTCGACCCCGTCGGCGTGCACACGGGCGACTCCGTGACCGTGGCCCCGGCCCTCACCCTCACCGACGTCGAGCAGCAGAGGCTGCGCGACCTGGGCATCGGCATCATCCGCGAGGTCGGGGTGGACACCGGCGGCTGCAACGTGCAGTTCGCGATCCACCCCACCACCGGGCGCATCGTCGTGATCGAGATGAACCCCCGCGTCTCGCGCTCCTCGGCCCTCGCCTCGAAGGCCACGGGCTTCCCGATCGCGAAGATCGCCGCCCGCCTGGCGCTGGGCTACACGCTCGACGAGATCCGCAACGACATCACGGGCACCACCCCGGCGAGCTTCGAGCCGACGCTGGACTACGTGGTCGTGAAGATCCCGCGCTTCGCCTTCGAGAAGTTCCCGGCCGCCGACCCGACCCTCACCACCACCATGAAGAGCGTGGGCGAGGCGATGGCGCTGGGCCGCAGCTTCACCGAGGCCTACGGCAAGGCCCAGCGCTCCCTGGACGTGAAGGCGGCGAACGTCGACTACACGGGACCGGCACCGGACGCCTCCGAGGTCGCCGAGCTCGTCGAGGCCGTGCGCATCCCCTCCGACACCCGCATGGTGGCGATCGCCCGCATCCTGCGCGCGGCCGCCGCGGGCGTCGTCGACCCCGCCGAGACGATCGAGCGGCTCTACGAGACCACCGCCATCGACCGCTGGTTCCTCGACCAGTTCCTGCTCGTCGCGGAGATCGCCGAGGAGGTCCGCGCGGCCGAGGTGCTCGACGCCGGCCTCCTGGCCCTGGCCAAGCGCCACGGCATCTCCGACGACCAGATCGGGCAGCTGCGCAGCGTCTCCGGCGACGTCGTCAAGGGCGTGCGCGAGGCGCTCGGCGTGAACCCGGTGTACAAGACCGTGGACACCTGCGCGGCGGAGTTCGCCTCCCGCACCCCGTACCACTACTCGAGCTACGACCAGGAGAGCGAGGTCGAGCCCCGCACGAAGCCCGCGGTGCTGATCCTCGGCTCCGGCCCCAACCGCATCGGCCAGGGCATCGAGTTCGACTACTCCTGCGTGCACGCCGCGATGGTGCTGGGCCGCGACCTCGCCGAGGGCGGGGGAGGCTTCGAGACCGTCATGGTCAACTGCAACCCCGAGACGGTCTCGACGGACTACGACGTCGCCGACCGGCTCTACTTCGAGCCCCTGACCTTCGAGGACGTCGTAGAGGTCTATGAGGCCGAGCGCGCCGCCGGGCCCGTCGCGGGCGTCATCGTGCAGCTGGGCGGGCAGACCCCGCTCTCCCTCGCGCGGCGCCTGGAGGACGCGGGCCTGCCGGTCATCGGCACCTCGCCCGGCGCGATCGACATGGCCGAGGACCGCGGCGCCTTCGGCGGCGTCCTCGCCCGGGCCGAGCTGCCCGCCCCTCCCTACGGCACCGCCTGGGCCCTGGCCGACGCGATCGACACCGCCCGCGAGGTCGGGTACCCCGTTCTCGTGCGCCCGAGCTACGTGCTCGGCGGGCGCGGCATGGAGATCGTCTACGACGAGGCCGGGCTCGTGGACTACGTGGGCCGCAACATCCCCGAGGGCGGTCGTGCCGAGGCGCCGATCCTCATCGACTCGTTCCTGGACACCGCGACCGAGATCGACGTCGACGCGCTGTACGACGGCGAGGAGATGTACCTCGGCGGGATCATGGAGCACATCGAGGAGGCCGGGATCCACTCGGGCGACTCCGCGTGCACCCTGCCGCCCGTGACCCTGGGCGCCGGCGTGCTCGAGCAGATCCGCCGCTCGACCGAGGCGATCGCCGAGGGCGTGGGCGTGCGCGGCCTGCTCAACGTCCAGTACGCGCTCGCCCACGGCGTGCTCTACGTGCTCGAGGCCAACCCGCGCGCCTCCCGCACCGTCCCCTTCGTCTCCAAGGCGACGGGCGTCCACCTGGCCCAGGCGGCCTCGCTGATCATGGCGGGCCGCTCGATCGCCGAGCTGCGCGCCCAGGGCGCGCTGCCCCGCGAGGGCGACGGCGGGGACCTCCCCGCGGACACCCCGATCAGCGTCAAGGAGGCCGTGCTGCCCTTCAAGCGCTTCCGCACCCACGAGGGCCGCAGCGTCGACGCGCTGCTCGGCCCCGAGATGCGGTCGACGGGCGAGGTCATGGGCATGGACGCGACCTTCCCGCTGGCCTTCGCGAAGTCGCAGCTGGCGATCTCCGGGCAGGGCCTGCCCACCTCGGGCTGCGTCTTCGTCTCGGTCTCGGATCGCGACAAGCGCGGCGTCGTGCTCCCGGTGGCGCGTCTGGCGGCGCTCGGCTTCGACATCCTCGCGACCGTCGGCACCGCCTCGGTGCTGCGCCGCTCCGGGGTCCCGTGCCGCACCATCGCCAAGGCCTCCGAGGCCGACGCCTCCGGCAGCGTCATCGAGCTCATCGAGGGCGGCCAGGTCGTGCTCGTGCTGAACACGCCCTCGGGCTCCGACGCCCGCGCCGACGGCTACGAGATCCGCGCGGCCGCGACCTCGATGGACGTCCCGATGATCACCACGCTGCAGGAGTTCCAGGCGGCCGTGCAGGCGATCGAGGCGCTGCCCAGCGGCGCCTTCGACGTCGAGAGCCTGCAGGACCACATCGCCTTCCTCTCGCGCCACCGCGGCGAGACGGTGCGCGCGTGAGCGGGGGAGGGGCGAGCCCCGTGCCGGGCACGGCCCGGACCTTCGGCGAGCGGCTGCGCGCGGCCGTCGCGGAGCGCGGCCCCCTCGTCGTGGGCGTCGACCCGCACGCCTCCCTGCTCGCGCAGTGGGGCCTCGCGGACGACGCGGACGGTCTGCGGGCCTTCGCCCGCACCGTGCTCGACGCCTGCGCGGCGCACGCGTGCGCGCTCAAGCCCCAGTCCGCCTTCTTCGAGCGCCACGGCTCCCGAGGCATCACGGTGCTCGAGGAGCTGCTGGGCGCCGCCCGCGAGCGCGGCGTGCTCACGATCCTCGACGTCAAGCGCGGGGACATCGGCTCGACCATGGGCGGGTACGCGGACGCCTACCTGCGTCCGGGCGCCCCGCTCGAGGCCGACGCCGTCACCGTGAGCCCGTACCTGGGCTTCGGCTCGCTCGCCCCGGCGCTCGAGCTCGCCGCACAGCACGGCAAGGGCGTGTTCGTGCTGGCCCTGACCTCGAACCCCGACGGGCCCGAGGTCCAGCACGCAGCGAGAGCGCACGTCCCTGCGGCTGACGCCGCGCCCGCCAAGGGCTCTCCCGCGGGGAGCGGCGGGACAGATGCATCGTCCGTCGCCCGCACGATGGCCGACCACGCCCGCGCGGCGAACCTGGCGGAGATCGCCCAGGCGGGACTCGACCCCGCGCAGGCGTGGGGGAGCACCGGGCTCGTCATCGGCGCGACCGTGGGCGAGGCCCTGCGCGAGCTCGGCATCGTTGTCGCAGCGACCCGCGCCCCGGTGCTCGCCCCCGGCTACGGCGCCCAGGGCGCCGGACCCGAGGACCGTGCCGCGGTCTTCGGGGCCGCCGCCGATCGGGTCCTCGTCTCGCTCTCGCGCGGAGTGCTCTCCGCCGGGCCCGATCCGCAGGCCCTCTCGACCAGGGCCGAGGAGCTCGCCGCCGCGTACGCGCTCTGATCCCGCGGCTCCGTCTCGAGCGCGCGGCACGGGCCCGGCTTTTCGCCACACTTGCTGGTGCTCGCGTCAGAACAAGGGGCCGAAAGCCGTCCGAACTGGAGCGACGCGCCGAGAAGGGGCGAAATCCGCCGATCATCGGGTTACAGTCGTGCCACCGCACCCGCCCGAGACGTGCAGGTCCGCGAGGATCCCTGGTGATCAGGACCCGGATGGTCGGAGGGCGCGGTGGGACCCGGTCCCCGGGACCCTGGCATCAGGACACCCGTCACCGAACCAAGAACTGAGGTACGACAGTGGCTCTCCCTCCTCTCTCCCCGGAACAGCGCGCCGAAGCCCTCAAGAAGGCCGCCGAGGCCCGACGTGAGCGCGCAGCCATCAAGTCCCGCCTGAAGGAGTCCACCGGCCGCCGCGGCGAGGAGATCGCCAAGGTACTCAAGGAGGCCGAGGACAACGAGGTGATCGGTCGTCTCCGCGTCGCCGCTCTCCTCGAGGCCCTCCCGGGCGTCGGCAAGGTCAAGGCGCAGCAGATCATGGAGGAGATCGGCATCTCGCCCTCGCGCAAGGTGCGGGGCCTCGGCTCCCACCAGGCGGAGAAGCTCATCGCCCATTTCTCCGAGTGACGGAGAGCGTCGCGGCCGGAGCCCCGCGCTCCGGCCGCGTCCCTGTCACGGTGCTCGCCGGCCCGACGGCCGTCGGCAAGGGCACGGTCTCGGCGGCGATGCGCGAGCGCTATCCCGACGTGTGGCTGTCCGTCTCGGCGACCACGCGCGCTCCGCGGCCCGGTGAGGTCGACGGCGTGCACTACTCCTTCGTCAGCGACGAGGAGTTCACCCGCCTGGTCGAGACCGGGCAGATGCTCGAGTGGGCGATCGTCCACGGGCGCAACCGCTACGGAACGCCCCGCGGCGCGGTGGAGCAGCGCGTCGCCGACGGCCGCCCCGTGCTCCTGGAGATCGACCTCGCCGGAGCGCGGCAGGTCCGCGAGACCATGCCCGAGGCGCTCTTCGTGTTCCTCGCCCCGCCGGACTGGGAGACGCTCGTCGAGCGGCTCGTGGGCCGCGGCACCGAGGACGCCGAGGAGCGCGAGAGGCGCCTGGCCACCGCGCGCGTCGAGCTCGCCGCCGAGAGCGAGTTCGACGTCACCATCGTCAACGACACGGTCGCCGACGCCACAGATCGTCTGGCCGCTCTCATCGGCGTCGCCCCGCAGCACGTCTGAGCATTCGGCCGGGAGCACCCCGCTGCACGCGCTCCGCGCAGGCCGGGGAGCGACTCCTCCGGACGGGGCGTGACGCAACCCGCCCGCCCCCCGCTCGCCAGCGCGCGGATCGGGGCGTATCCTGGGTGGTCGCATGCGGCGCGCTCCGCGAGCTCAGCTCACTGCCGGACCGGCAGCGCCGTGCACATCGTCAATCGAAGGGACCTTCCGTGTTCGGAACCGTCGCCCAGCCCGAGGGCATCACGAACCCGCCGATCGACCGCCTCCTCGAGGACGTCGACTCGAAGTACGCGCTCGTGCTCTACTCCTCGCAGCGCGCCCGCCAGATCAACGCCTACTACTCGCAGCTCTCCGAGGGCCTGCTCGAGTACGTCGGCCCCCTCGTGGACGTCGAGAACCAGGAGAAGCCGCTCTCCATCGCCCTGCGCGAGATCGACGAGGGCCTGCTGGTCGCCCGTGAGATCGACGAGGCCGAGCTCGAGGCCAAGAAGCAGGCCGAGTCGGAGTCCTCGCTGGCTCCTCTGCAGCTCGGCGAGGACGCGCCCGAGCCGCCGTCCACCGACTTCTCCTTCTGAGCACACTCGGGGGAGTCCCCTCGAGATCCGCCGAGCATCGCGAGGATCCTGCTGAGATGACCCAGATCGCCGATGGGATCCGCGGAGCCCGCGTCCTGCTGGGCGTGAGCGGCGGCATCGCCGCCTACAAGGCCGCGCACGTGGTGCGCGGCCTTGTCGCGTCCGGGGCCGACGTCCGCGTGGTCCCCACCGCCTCCTCCCTCGAGTTCGTGGGCGCCGCGACCTGGGAGGCCCTCAGCCACCACCCGGTCACCACGAGCGTCTTCGAGGACGTCGACGAGGTCGCCCACGTGCGGCTCGGGCAAGAGGCCGACCTCGTCCTCGTCGTCCCCGCGACGGCCGACCTGCTGGCCCGGGTCCGCGGCGGACGGGCCGACGACCTGCTGAGCGCGACCCTGCTCATGGCCGGCCCGCGGGCCCTCCTCGCGCCCGCCATGCACACCGAGATGTGGGAGAACCCGGCGACCCGCGAGAACGTGGCGGTGCTGCGCGAGCGCGGCGTGCGGGTCCTCGAGCCCGCCGTCGGCCGGCTCACCGGCCCCGACAGCGGACCCGGCCGCCTTCCCGAGCCGGAAGCGATCCTCGACGCCGCCCGCGCGCAGCTCACCGCCCCGCGCGACGAGCACGGCGCCGTCGTGCAGGATCTCGGGGGAGCGCGCGTGCTGATCAGCGCCGGCGGCACCCGCGAGGAGATCGACCCCGTCCGCTTCCTCGCCAACCACTCCTCCGGCAAGCAGGGCTTCGCCCTCGCGCACGCGGCCCTCGCGCGCGGCGCGGAGGTCACCCTGATCGCTGCGAACGTCGACCTCGAGACGCCGCCCGGCGCCCGCCGCGTGGAGGTCTTGAGCGCCGCCGAGCTCGCGGAGGCCGTCGCCGCCGAGCGCGAGGACGCCGACGCGCTCGTGATGGCCGCCGCGGTGGCCGATTTCACCCCCGCCGAGAGGGCCGAGGAGAAGATCAAGAAGACCGGTGAGGACGACGTCCCCGTCCTCGCGCTGCGCCGCACCGAGGACGTGCTCGCCGCGAGCGTGACGGACCGCCGGCAGCGTCGCGGCGAGGCCGGAGCTCCCGCGGGAACCCGCGTGAACCCGCATGTCATCGTCGGGTTCGCCGCGGAGACCGGGGGAGAGGGGCGCACCTCCCTCGAGCTCGCGCGCGAGAAGGCGCGCCGCAAGCAGGCCGATCTGCTGGTGTTCAACGACGTCAGCCGCGGGGTCTTCGGCGCGGAGGACACGGCGATCGAGATCCTGGACGCCGAGGGCGCGGACGTGGACCGCGCCGAGGGGTCCAAGACGGCCGTCGCCCACGCTGTGCTCACGCAGGTCGCGAGCAGGCTGGGCAACGTACGCTGGACCCCATGACATCGCACGACCTGCGCAGCTTCACCTCCGAGTCGGTCACCGAGGGGCACCCCGACAAGATCTGCGATCAGATCTCCGACGCCATCCTCGACGACATGCTCGGCCAGGACACCGGCGCGCGCGTCGCCGTCGAGACCATGGTGACCACGGGGCTCGTCCACGTCGCCGGGGAGGTGCGCACGTCGGGGTACACCGACGTGCAGCGGATCGTCCGCGACGTCATCCGCGAGATCGGCTACGACTCCTCCGCGAAGGGCTTCGACGCCGACAGCTGCGGCATCGAGGTCTCCATCGGCTCGCAGAGCCCCGACATCGCCGCGGGCGTCGACACCTCCTGGGAGCGGCGCGACGGCGGCTCCGCCGAGCGCTTCGGCGACCTCGGCGCGGGCGACCAGGGGCTCATGTTCGGCTACGCGTGCTCGGACACGCCGACCCTCATGCCGCTGCCGATCCACGCCGCCCACCGCCTCTCCTCGAACCTCTCCGAGGCGCGCCGCAGCGGAGTCCTGCCCTACCTGCGACCCGACGGGAAGACCCAGGTCACCATCGGCTACGACGAGCACGACGTCGCCCGCAGCGTCGAGGCGGTCGTGGTCTCCACCCAGCACGACGAGGACGTCGACATCGCCGCGCAGCTCGACCCCGGGATCCGTCAGGTCGTCATCGCCCCCGTCCTGGAGGAGCTCGAGGGCATCGGCCTGGACACCTCCGAGGTGCGCTTCCACATCAACCCCTCCGGTCGCTTCGTCGTCGGCGGCCCCAAGGGCGACGCCGGCCTCACGGGCCGCAAGATCATCGTCGACACCTACGGCGGGATGGCCCGCCACGGCGGCGGCGCGTTCAGCGGCAAGGACCCCAGCAAGGTCGACCGCTCGGGCGCCTACGCCATGCGCTGGGTCGCCAAGAACGTCGTCGCCGCGGGGCTCGCGAAGCGCTGCGAGGTCCAGGTCGCCTATGCGATCGGCGTGGCCGCGCCCGTGGGCCTGTACGTCGAGACCTTCGGCACCGGCACCGTGCCCGACCACCAGATCGCCCGCGCCATCGAGAAGGTCTTCGATCTGCGTCCGGCCGCGATCATCGACGCCCTGGACCTGCTGCGCCCCATCTTCACGCTGACCTCGGCCCACGGCCACTTCGGCCGCGAGCTGCCCGAGTTCACCTGGGAGCGCACGGACCGTGCCGACGAGCTCGCGAGGGCGCTGTGAACGACGCCCCGGCACTCGACCCGGCGATCGCGCAGCGCCTCGCCCACGACGCCGCGGGCCTCGTGCCCGCCGTCATCCAGGACCACGAGGACGGCCGCGTCCTCATGGTCGGCTGGATGGACGACGAGGCCCTGCGCCGCACCCTGACCGAGGGCCGCGTGACGTTCTGGTCCCGCTCGCGCCAGGAGTACTGGCGCAAGGGCGACACCAGCGGGAACGTGCAGTACGTGCGCTCGGCCGCCCTCGACTGCGACGGCGACACGCTGCTCGTCCAGGTCGATCAGATCGGACCGGCCTGCCACCGCGGCACCGACACCTGCTTCGTCGGCGGCGAGCTCGGCGTCCGCGTGCTCGCGGAGGCCGAGCGCACACCGGCCGCAGACGCCGCCGGGCCCACCACGGCCACCGCCGCGACCGCCACCGCGACCGCCACCGCGCACCGCCCCGAGGAGGACACCGAGGGATGACCACGACCGATCAGCCGCTCCCGGATCGCACTCGTCCATCTGCCCCCGGGGGGCCGGCAGCGGTCCCCGAGGGGTCCGCAGCGGCCTCCGAGGGCACCGGCGCAGGAGCGTCCTACCCGGAGCTCGTCGGCGGGATCGAGGGCGATGCCCTCGGGGTGATCCAGCCCGATCGCGAGACCTTCCGGGCGCTGGCCGCCCAGCAGCGGATCGTCCCCGTGACCCTCCGCGTGCTCGCCGACGAGGACACCCCGCTCACGCTCTACCGCCGCATCGTCGACCAGGAGGACCCCCGCGGCACCTTCCTGCTCGAGAGCGCGGGGGAGGGCGAGGCCTCCCGCTGGTCGATCATCGGCGCCCGCGCCCGCGCCGTCCTCACCGAGAAGGACGGCCAGGCCCACTGGATCGGCGACGTGCCCGCGGGCGTCCCCGAGGACGGCGACCCGATGCAGGCCCTCGCCTCCGTCGCCGACGCGTTCCGCTCCGCGCGCCTCCCGCAGCTGCCGCCCTTCACCGGCGGACTGGTCGGCGTCGTCGCCTACGACGCCGTGCGCCACTGGGAGAAGCTGCCCGACGCACCGCCCGACGAGATCGGCGTCCCCGACCTCTCGATGATGCTCGCCCAGGACGTCGCCGTGCACGATGCGCACGACGGCACCGTGCTGCTGGTCGCCAACGCCCTGAACCTCGACGGCACCGACGAGCGCGTCGACGAGGCCTACGACGACGCCCTCGCGCGGTTGGACGCCCTGCGCGGCGCGCTGCACCGTCCGCTGCCCGCCCGCCCCGCCGTCTACGACACGGTCCGGGAGGTCGAGCCCAAGCCCCGCACGGCCGAGCTGGAGTACCAGGAGTCCGTGCGCGAAGCCGTCCGCGACATCGTCGACGGCGAGATCTTCCAGGTCGTGCCCTCGCAGCGCTTCTCTCTGCCCACCGCCGCGGATCCGCTGGACGTCTACCGGGTGCTGCGGCGCATGAACCCCAGCCCGTACATGTACCTGCTGCGGACCGTGGACGGCGACGGCGCGCCGATCGACGTGGTGGGCGCGAGCCCCGAGGCGCTCGTCACCGTGCGCGGACGCACCGCCGGCACGCACCCGATCGCCGGCTCGCGGCCGCGCGGGGCGACCCCCGAGGAGGACTCGCGCCTCGCGGAGGAGCTGCTGGCCGACCCCAAGGAGCGCAGCGAGCACCTGATGCTCGTCGACCTCGCGCGCAACGACCTGCAGAAGGTCTGCGAGCCCGGCAGCGTCACCGTGCGCGACCTCATGCACATCGAGCGCTTCAGCCACATCCAGCACATCTCGAGCGACGTCACCGGCACCCTGCGCGCCGACGCGAGCGCATGCGACGCCCTGCGCGCGACGTTCCCCGCCGGCACGCTCTCCGGGGCGCCGAAGCCGCGAGCGATGCAGATCATCGACCGGCTCGAGCCGGTGCGCCGCGGGGTCTACGGAGGCACCGTGGGGTACATCGACTTCGCCGGGGACATGGACATGGCCATCGCGATCCGCACCGCCGTCATCAAGGACGGCACCGCGCACGTGCAGTCCGGGGGCGGGATCGTCGCCGACTCCGATCCCGTGACCGAGCACCGCGAGTCCCAGACCAAGGCCGCCGCCGCCCTCCGCGCGGTCGCCTCCGCGCAGACGGTGCGCGACGCATGAGGGCGCTGCTGACCCGGCGCAGCCTCGTGCTCGCCGCCCTCGTCATGTCCCTCGCGCTCGCGGGGATGACCCGCGCGACCTGGACGACCGCCCTGGCCGCCGGCTTCACGGGCGCGAAGCAGAGCGTCGACGTCACCGGGCAGGACGCCGCCCCCGCGGTGCTCGCCCTCGCCCTCGTGGGCGGCGCCGCCGCGGTCGCGACGACCCTCGCCTCGCGCTGGGTGCGCTTCATCACCGGGCCCGTGCTGATCCTCGTGGGCATCGGCGCCGCTGTCTCCTCGATCAGCGTGCGCGCCGATGCCGTGAGCGCCTCGACCTCCGCGGTCGCCGAGGCCACGGGCGTGGTCGGCGGCTCGGTCGACGCCGAGGCGAGCATCTGGCCGCTCGTGGCCCTCATTCCCGCCGCGCTGCTCGTGGTCGTCGGCGTGCTCGTGCTGGCCGTCGGGGGGCGCTGGCCCCGGCGCCGCTCCCGCTACCAGCGCGACGCCTCCCGCGAGGTCGCGCCCGCCGAGCTCGACCCCTCCGACGACCCGGCGGCGGCCTGGGACGCGCTGAGCCGCGGCGAGGATCCGTCCGATGCGGCGGTCGAGGAGCCCTCCGCCGATGCTGCCGGCGGTGGGGTCCACGACCCGTCCGACGAACCGGCCGACGATACGGCCGAGCACCCGTCCGACGACACACGGACCGAGCCGCCGGGCGACTCCGGGCGCGTGGCAGAATAGGGCCATCCGCCCCCTGCACACGAGAGGTCACCCATGCCCCGCACGTACGCCGTCCCGCCGCCGCCCCCGCACAACGAGGGCAGCACCGTCGCCGCTTGGGTGAACACCGTCGGCTGCGTCCTCGGGGCGATCGTCGCGGCGCTCGGCATCGTGCTCGGCGACATGCCGATCATCATCGGCGGCGCGGCCGTCGTGGTGATCACGATGATCGTGAGCTTCGTCCTGCGCCTCGCGGGCTTCGGCCAGAAGCGCACCCGGGCCTCGGCGCAGTGACCCGGCGGGCCGGCGCCCGGGGAGCGGTGCTGCCGCTCGCCCTGGCGGCGGCCGCGGCCGCAGCGGCGATCGGGGTGCAGGCGGTCTTCGACCCCTTCACCCAGGACGTGCCGCTGTGCCCCCTGCACGCGCTCACCGGCCTGGACTGCCCGGGCTGCGGCGCCACCCGCGCCGTGCACGCGCTGCTCGCGGGCGATCCGCTGCTGGCCCTGCACAGCAACGCGCTGATCGTGCTGGCCATGCCCGTCGTGCTCGCCCTCTACGTGCGCTGGATCGTCGACCGCGTCCGCGGGCGCGGTCGCATCATCGATCCGCCCAAGGGCATGCTCCTCGGGCTGGGCGCCCTGGTGGCCGTCTTCACGATCGCCCGCAACCTCCCGGGCCTGGAGTTCCTCTCCGCGCCCTCGCTGGTCCCCGGGGCCTGAGCCCCGCGAGGCCGGCACGCAGCACCGGCGCCGAACGGGCACGCGGCCCGTCGGCGCCGCATCCGCATCGTCCGCGCAGACCAGGCTCCACGAGCCGGGACCAGGAGGGTCCGTGACAGCGACAGGCACCGTCCTCGACAGCATCATCGAGGGGGTCCGCGAGGACCTCGAGACGCGCCGCGCGCAGCTCCCGCGCCCCGCCCTCGAGCGCCTCGCCGCGCAGACCGCCCCCGCCCGCGACGCCCGCGCGAGCCTGGAGGGCGACGGCAGCACGCTGGGCCTGATCGCCGAGGTCAAGCGACGCAGCCCCTCGAAGGGCGACCTCGCCGAGATCGCCGATCCCGCCGCGCTCGCCCGCATCTACGCGGGCGCCGGCGCGAGCGCGATCAGCGTCCTCACCGAGCAGCGCCGCTTCGGCGGCAGCCTCGCCGACCTCGACGCGGTCCGCGAATCCGTCGACGTCCCCGTGCTGCGCAAGGACTTCACCGTCGAGGACTACCAGGTGCTCGAGGCCCGCGCCCACGGGGCGGACCTCGTGCTGCTCATCGTCGCGGCCCTCGACGACGCCCTCCTGAAGGACCTGCACGACCTCACCCGCGAGCTCGGCATGCAGGCGCTCGTGGAGACCCACACCGCCGCGGAGCTCGAGCGCGCCCTCGCCCTGGACCCCGCCATCGTGGGCGTGAACGCGCGCGACCTCACCACCCTCGACGTGCACCTGGACCGGGCGACCGCGCTGCTCGGCGACATCCCCTCGGGGATCCTCGCGATCGGGGAGTCCGCGGTCGCCTCGGTCGCCGACGTCGAGTCCTACGCCCGCGCCGGGGCCGACGCCGTGCTCGTGGGCGAGGCCCTCGTGACGGGGCCCGACCCCCGCCGCAGCGTCGAGGAGTTCCGATCCGTCCGCCGCCACGGCCGCGCCGTCGGCTCGAGCCCGAACGCGGCCGGCACCAGCACCACGACCCCCGGAGGCGACGCATGAGCCAGAGCCTGTTCCCGCGCCCGGACACCCCGCTGCGCAGCGAGGCCGGCCCCTACTTCGGCGACTTCGGCGGGCGCTTCCTGCCCGAGGCGCTCGTGCCCGCGCTCGACGAGATCCGCGAGGCCTACGAGAAGGCGATCGTCGACCCCGACTTCATCGCCGAGCTCCAGCGCCTCTCCCGCGAGTACACGGGCCGCCCGTCCCTGCTCAGCGAGGCGCCGCGGTTCTCCGCCCTCGCCGGCGGCGCCCGCGTGCTGCTCAAGCGCGAGGACCTCAACCACACCGGCAGCCACAAGATCAACAACGTGCTGGGCCAGGCCCTGCTCACCCAGCGCATGGGCAAGACCCGTGTGATCGCCGAGACCGGCGCAGGCCAGCACGGCGTCGCGACCGCCACGGCGGCGGCCCTGTTCGGCCTGGACTGCACGATCTACATGGGCGAGGAGGACACCGAGCGCCAGGCGCTGAACGTGGCCCGCATGCGCCTGCTGGGCGCCGAGGTCGTCCCCGTGACCCACGGCTCGCGCACCCTCAAGGACGCGATCAACGAGGCCTTCCGCGACTGGGTCACGAACGTCGAGACCACCCACTACCTGCTGGGCACCGTGGCCGGCCCCCACCCGTTCCCCGTGATGGTCCGCGACTTCCACCGGGTGATCGGCGAGGAGGCCCGCGAGCAGGTCCTCGAGCGCACGGGCGCCCTGCCCGACGCCGTCGTCGCCTGCGTGGGCGGCGGCTCCAACGCGATGGGCATCTTCCACGCCTTCCTCGACGACGCCGACGTCCGGCTGATCGGCTGCGAGGCCGGCGGGGACGGCGTCACCACCGGCCGCCACAGCGCGACCATCGGCGGCGGCAGCCCGGGCGTCCTCCACGGCGCCCGGAGCTTCGTCATGCAGGACGACGACGGCCAGACCATCCCCTCCCATTCGGTGAGCGCGGGCCTGGACTACCCGAGCGTCGGCCCCGAGCACGCCTGGCTCGCCGAGATCGGCCGCGCCGAGTACCGCGCGATCGACGACGACGCGGCCATGGACGCCTTCGCCCTGCTCTCCATGACCGAGGGCATCATGCCCGCGCTCGAGTCCGCGCACGCCCTCGCCGGGGCGCTCGCGCTGGGCCGCGAGCTCGGCGAGGGCTCCACCCTCCTGGTGAGCCTCTCGGGACGAGGCGACAAGGACGTGGACGCCGCCTCCCGCTGGTTCGGACTCCTGGACGATCCGTCCGACGGGTCCGACGGGTCCGAAGGGTCCGACGGGTCCGACGGCGCCGCCGCTCCTCGCGGCGACCTGGCCGCCCTGCGCGACCTCGCCCGCAGCACCCTGCCCACCGACCGCGCCGCCGCACCGACGGCC
This sequence comes from Brachybacterium kimchii, assembly GCF_023373525.1. NCBI lineage: Bacteria > Bacillati > Actinomycetota > Actinomycetes > Micrococcales > Dermabacteraceae > Brachybacterium > Brachybacterium kimchii. Next base: position 1,257,748 of record NZ_CP097218.1, on the reverse strand, counting down.
ACCGCCGCGGCCGATCCCGCAACGCCCCTCACCGAGGAGGAGAACCGATGAGCACCACTGCGCGGCTGCGGGCCGGAGACGTCCTCGAGCGCACGCGCGAGGAGGGCCGCCCCGCGCTCGTCGGCTACCTGCCCGTCGGCTTCCCCGATCAGGAGCGCTGCATCCAGGCGGCGCGCACCCTGGTGGACAACGGCGTCGACGTGCTCGAGCTGGGGCTGCCCTACTCCGACCCCGTGATGGACGGGCCCGTCATCCAGCAGGCCGCGACCGCGGCGCTGGCCGGCGGCACCCGCACCCACCACGTCCTCGAGGCCGTCGAGGCGCTGCGGGGGAGCGGCGCGGCCGTCCTCGTGATGACCTACTGGAACCCCGTCCTCGCGCAGGGCGTCGCCTCCTTCGCGCAGCGCCTCGCCGCCGCGGGCGGCGCCGGGCTCATCACCCCCGACCTCATCCCCGACGAGGCAGGGGACTGGCTCGCCGCGAGCGAGGAGGAGGGGCTGGACCGCGTGTTCCTCGTGGCCCCCAGCTCCCCGCGCGAGCGACTCTCGCACGTCGTCTCCCACGCGTCCGGCTTCGTGTACGCCGCCTCGACCATGGGCGTGACCGGCACCCGCGACTCCGTCGGCGAGGCCACCCGGGGGCTCGTCGAGCGCACCCGCGCCGCGGGCGCCCGCAACGTCTGCGTCGGCCTCGGCGTCTCCACCGGGACCCAGGCGGCGGAGGTCGGCGCCTACGCCGACGGCGTCATCGTCGGATCGGCCTTCGTCAAGGCGCTCATGGAGGACCTCGCCGCGGCGGGAGCCGACGGGGCGGACCCCGGGGCGGAGGCCTCCCTCGATGCCGCTGTGCCCATGCCACGCCTCGCGGCGAAGGCGCGGGAGCTGCGCGAGGGCGTCGAGAGCGCCCGGAGCGGAGTGCGCGCATGATCCTCGCCGACATCCCCAGCCCCACGATCTCCGCGATCCACCTGGGCCCCCTGGAGATCCACTTCTACGCCCTGTGCATCCTCGCCGGCATCGGCGTCGCCCTCTGGTGGGCCACCAAGCGCTGGGAGTCTCGCGGGGGCAAGGGCGAGGACATGTTCGACATCGTCTTCGCCGCCGTCGTCGCCGGCATCATCGGCGCGCGCATCTGGCACGTGCTCTCCTCTCCCGCCCCCTACTTCGGGGCCGACGGGAACCTCCTGGACGTGCTCAAGATCTGGCAGGGCGGCCTCGCGATCTACGGCGCCGTCGCCGGCGGGGCCGTGGCCGTGTGGTTCATGGCCCGCCGCAAGGGCATCTCCTTCGTGGCGCTCGCGGACACGATCGCACCGACCCTCATGGTCGCCCAGGCGATCGGCCGTCTGGGCAACTGGTTCAACCAGGAGCTGTTCGGCCCGCCGACGACTCTGCCGTGGGGACTGGACATCTCCTGCGTCCAGAACGGCGGCACCATCCCCGGCTGCGTGCCCGGCACCTACCATCCGACGTTCCTCTACGAGCTGCTGTGGAACCTCATCGGCGTGGTCGTGCTGCTCGCGATCGCGAAGCGACTGCAGCTGGGCGGGGGCCGCGTGTTCTGGCTCTACGCCGCGATCTACTCGGCCGGCCGCGCCTGGATCGACGCCATGCGCACCGAGCCCGTGGCGATGATCGGCCCGCTGCGCATCCACACCGTGCTGGCCCTCGTCGTCCTCGTGGTCGCGATCGTCGTGCTCGTGGTGCTCACCCGGCGCAGGCGGCGGCGCGGGGGAGAGGTCCTCGCGGCCGACGGCTCGTGGACCCTGCCCGTCGCGTCGCCGGCGGGCCCGTCGGCCTCCGCGGAGGGGTCGGCCCCCGCGGACCCGTCGGCCGCTGACGGTGCCGACGGTGTCGAGCGGACCGTCGCCCCCGATGCGCGCCGCGGGCGGCGCAGGCGCCGCGACTGACCCGGCGCCCCGCGGGGCGCACGCCCGGCGGACGGGCGTCTCACGATGCGACTGCTGAGATTCCGCACGACGGACGCAGGCAGTACGCTGTCCCGACGGCAATCGGGGCCCCGGGCGGCCCCCTGCCCTCCGGGACCCGCGTCGCGGCCCCTCTGCGGGCCACGGTCCACAGCACCGGCCCCGGAAGGAACGCCCATGATCCCCCTGCGTTCGCGGTTCTCCGCGCAGCCCCCGGCCACCGGCCTGTACAGCCCCGAGGACGAGCACGACGCCTGCGGCGTCGCCATGATCGCCACTACGCGCCGCACCCCCGGGCACGTCATCATCGAGCACGCGCTCACGGCGCTCGAGAACCTCGACCACCGCGGTGCCGTCGGCGCCGAGGAGACCACCGGCGACGGCGCCGGGATCCTCCTGCAGGTGCCCCACCGCTTCCTCTCCGACGCGGCGGCCGAGGCCGGGGCCGAGCTCCCCGCGCCGGGCGCCTACGCCGTCGGCCAGGCCTTCCTCGCCCAGGACCCCGATGCGCGCGCCCTCGAGGTGGAGCGCGTCGAGCGCATCGCCGAGGACGAGGGCCTGCGCGCGATCATGTGGCGCGACGTGCCCGTGGTCGACGGCCTCGTCGGCCCCAGCGCCCGCGCCGCGCAGCCGCACTTCGCGCAGGTGATCCTCGAGGACGCCGCGCACGAGCGCACGGGACTCGATCTCGAGCGCGCCGCCTTCGCCGTGCGCCGCCGCGTCGAGCACTCCACGGGCGCCTATTTCGCGAGCCTGTCCACGCGCACGCTCGTCTACAAGGGCATGCTCACCACCACGCAGCTCGGCGAGTTCTACCCCGACCTGCGCGATCCGCGCCTCGAGTCGACCGTCGCGATCGTCCACTCGCGCTTCTCGACCAACACCTTCCCCGCCTGGCCGCTCGCGCACCCCTTCCGGATGCTCGCCCACAACGGCGAGATCAACACCGTGGTCGGTAACCGCAACCGCCTGCGCGCGGCGGAGGGGCGCCTGGCCTCGCCACTGTTCGGCGAGGACCTGGGCCGCCTGCTGCCCGTGAACTCGGCCGGCGCCTCGGACTCCGCGAGCCTCGACGAGGCCCTCGAGCTGCTGAACCTCGCGGGCCGCTCCGTTCCCCACGCGATGATGATGCTGGTCCCGGAGCCCTGGGAGAACGACACCTCGATGGACCCCGACCTGCGGGCGTTCTACGAGTTCCACGCGATGATCCAGGAGCCCTGGGACGGCCCCGCCGCGCTCGTCTTCACCGACGGCGACATGGTGGGCGCGAAGCTCGACCGCAACGGCCTGCGGCCGCTGCGCTACTGGGTGAGCGACGAGGGCCTGGTGGTCCTCGGCTCCGAGGCCGGCATGATCGAGATGGAGCCCGAGCACGTCGCACGCAAGGGTCGTGTCGCCCCCGGCGAGATGTTCGCCGTCGACCTGGTCGGCGGTCGCGTGCTCACCTCCCACGAGGTCAAGGACGAGGTCGTCGCGAGCCGCCCCTGGCGGCGCTGGCTCTCCGAGCAGAAGGTCGACATCGCCGATCTCCCGCAGCGCGAGCCCATCTGGCACTCGCGCTCCTCCGTGGTGCGCCGCCAGCAGACCTTCGGGTACTCCGAGGAGGAGCTGCGCATCCTGCTCGGTCCGATGGCGGCCAAGGGCGCCGAGCCCATCGGGGCGATGGGCACCGACACCCCCACGGCCGTCCTCTCGGACCGCCCGCGCCTGCTCTTCGACTACTTCACCCAGCAGTTCGCCCAGGTCACGAATCCGCCGCTCGACTCGATCCGCGAAGCCGTGGTCACCAGTCTGGGAGTCGCGATCGGCGAGTCGCGCAACCTGCTGGACGCGACCGCGCTGCACGCGCGCCAGCTGTCCCTGCCCGCGCCCGTCATCGACAACGAGCAGCTCGCCCGGATCCTCACCATCGACTCCGATCCCGGGACCGCGGACTTCCACACCACCCGCCTGCGCGGCCTGTACCGCGTGAGCGGGGGAGCCTCCGCCCTCGAGGAGCGCATCCAGGAGATCTGCGAGGAGGCGGTGCGCGCGATCGACGACGGCGCGACCTTCCTCGTGCTCTCCGACCGCGACTCCAACGCCGAGCTCGCCCCGATCCCCTCGCTGCTGCTCACGAGCGCCGTGCAGCACCACCTCATCCGCACCGGCCGGCGCACCCGCGCCGCCCTCCTGGTCGAGGCGGGCGACGTGCGCGAGGTCCACCACGTCGCGCTGCTCATCGCCTACGGCGCGAGCGCCGTGAACCCCTATCTCGCCATGGAGAGCGCCGAGGACCTCGTCGGTCGAGGGGTCGTCGGCGACATCAGCGGCGAGCAGGCGGTCGCGAACCTCCTGCAGGCCCTCGCCAAGGGCGTCCTGAAGATCATGTCGAAGATGGGCATCTCGACGGTCGCCTCCTACCGCGGCAGCCAGCTCTTCGAGGCCGTGGGCCTCTCGCGCGAGCTCGTCGAGCGGTTCTTCCCGGGCACCACCAGCCGCATCGACGGCATCGGGCTCGACGTCATCGCCGAGGAGAACGCCTCCCGCCACGCCCTCGCCTATCCGCGAGACGGCCTGCGCAACGCCCACCGCCGCCTCGACGTCGGCGGGGAGTACCAGTGGCGCCGCGAGGGTCCGCCGCACCTGTTCACGCCTGAGACGGTGTTCCGCCTCCAGCACTCCACGCGCTCGCGGCAGTACGAGGAGTTCCGCCGCTACACCGAGCTCGTCGACGACCAGTCCACGCAGCTGATGACCCTGCGGGGCCTCATGCGCCTGCGCACGGACGAGGCCTCCCCGGTGCCGCTGGAGGAGGTCGAGCCGGTCTCCTCGATCGTGAAGCGGTTCATGACCGGAGCGATGAGCTACGGCTCGATCTCCCGCGAGGCCCACGAGACCCTCGCGATCGCCATGAACCGCCTGGGCGGCATGTCGAACTCGGGGGAGGGCGGAGAGGAGCCCGACCGCCTCCATGATGCCGAGCGCAACAGCGCCATCAAGCAGATCGCCTCGGGCCGCTTCGGCGTGACCAGCGAGTACCTGACCTTCGCGCGCGACATCCAGATCAAGATGGCGCAGGGCGCGAAGCCCGGCGAGGGCGGCCAGCTGCCCCCGGAGAAGGTCTACCCGTGGATCGCCCGCACCCGGCACTCCACGCCCGGCATCGGCCTCATCTCGCCGCCGCCGCACCACGACATCTATTCGATCGAGGACCTCGCCCAGCTCATCCACGACGCGAAGTCCGCTAACCCTGCGGCCCGCGTCCACGTGAAGCTCGTGTCCCGCTTCGGCGTGGGCACGGTCGCCGCGGGCGTCTCCAAGGCCCACGCCGACGTCGTCCTGGTCTCCGGGCACGACGGCGGAACCGGCGCGAGCCCCCTGAACTCCCTCAAGCACGCGGGCACCCCCTGGGAGCTCGGCCTCGCCGAGACCCAGCAGACCCTGCTGCTCAACGGCCTGCGGGACCGCATCACCGTGCAGGTCGACGGGCAGATGAAGACAGGGCGCGACGTCATCATCGGCGCGCTCCTGGGCGCCGAGGAGTTCGGCTTCGCGACCGCCCCGCTCGTGGTCTCCGGCTGCATCATGATGCGCGTGTGCCACCTGGACACCTGCCCCGTGGGCGTGGCCACCCAGAACCCCGAGCTGCGTGCGCGCTTCACCGGGCAGGCCGACTTCGTGGTCACCTTCTTCGAGTACATCGCCGAGCAGGTCCGCGAGCACCTCGCCTCCCTCGGACTGCGCTCGCTCGACGAGGCCGTCGGCCGCATCGACCTGCTCGACGTCGAGGACGCCCGCCGCCACTTCAAGCAGCAGGGCCTCGACCTCGCGCCGGTGCTCGCCGCCCCCGAGGTCTTCGCGGGCGACCACGTGCGCCGCATGCGCGGTCAGGACCACTCCCTGGAGAAGGCGGCCGACGTCCCCTGGATCGCCGCCGCCGAGCCCGCGCTCGAGCGCGGGGAGGCCGTCGTCATCCGCGATCGCGTCCGCAACGTCCAGCGCACCGTCGGCACCCAGCTGGGCCACGAGGTCACCCGGCGCCACCGCGCCGAGGGGCTGCCCGAGGACACCATCCGCCTCGAGCTCGAGGGCACCGGCGGCCAGTCGCTCGGCGCCTTCCTGCCGCGCGGCATCACCATGGAGCTCACGGGCGACGCCAACGACTACGTCGCCAAGGGCCTCTCCGGCGGCGTGGTCGCGATCGGCCACGGCGAGGGCACCCCGTCGTCGCTGACCTCCGCGACCATCGCCGGCAACACCTGCGGCTACGGCGCGACCAGCGGCAAGCTGTTCCTCGCCGGCGCCGCGGGGGAGCGCTTCGGCGTGCGCAACTCCGGCGCCACGATGGTCGTCGAGGGCATCGGCGACCACGGCGCGGAGTACATGACCGGCGGCGCCGTCGTCATCCTCGGCGCGACCGGCAGGAACCTCGGCGCCGGCATGAGCGGCGGCACCCTGTTCGTCCTCGACCTCGACGAGAGCGACCTCAACCCCGCCGACGCCGCGACCTTCGAGATCACGCCCGTGCGCGAGGACCACCGCGAGTTCGTGCTCGAGGCCGTGCGCGAGCACGCCCGGCGCACCGGCTCCGACCGGGCCCACGCGCTGCTGGCGGACGAGGACGACCTGATCTCGCGCCTCGTCGAGATCGCCCCCCGCGCGTTCCTGCGCGTCACCGAGATCCGAGACCGCGCCCAGGAGGCCGGCATCGACCCCGATTCCCACGAGGTGTGGAACGAGATCCTGGAGGGTTCCCATGGCTGATCCCCGCGGCTTCCTGAAGACCCGCGACCGCGAGCTGCCTACGCGTCGGCCCGTGCCCCTGCGCCTCATGGACTGGCGCGAGGTCTACGAGTCCCGCGAGCAGGGTCGGCTCGGCGTCGTCTCCCGCCAGGCGGGCCGCTGCATGGACTGCGGCATCGCCTTCTGCCACCAGGGCTGCCCGCTGGGCAATCTGATCCCCGAGTGGAACGAGCTGGTCTACCGCGAGGACTGGCGGGACGCCTCCGAGCGCCTGCACGCGACCAACAACTTCCCCGAGTTCACCGGACGCGCCTGCCCCGCCCCGTGCGAGTCCAGCTGCGTGCTCGGCATCAACCAGCCGCCCGTGACCATCAAGAACATCGAGGTCTCGATCATCGATCGCGCCTTCGACGAGGGCTGGGTGACGCCCCAGGAGCCCGAGCGTCAGACCGGCCGCTCGGTCGCCGTCGTCGGCTCCGGGCCCGCGGGCCTCGCCGCCGCGCAGCAGCTCACGCGCGCCGGCCACTCCGTGGTGGTCCTCGAGCGCGACGACCGCATCGGCGGACTGCTGCGCTACGGCATCCCCGAGTTCAAGCTCGAGAAGCGCCACGTGGACCGCCGCCTCGAGCAGATGCGCGCCGAGGGCACCCGCTTCCGCACCGGAGTGGACGTGGGCGGCGACGACGAGGGCGCGATCAGCATGGAGCAGCTGCGCCGCCGCTTCGACGCCGTCGTGCTCGCGACCGGTTCGCAGATCCCGCGCGAGCTCCCGGTGCCCGGGCGCGAGGCCGCCGGCATCCACCCCGCCATGGAGTACCTCACCCAGGCGAACCGCCGGGTCGAGGGCGACGAGGTCGCCGACCAGATCAGCGCCGAGGGCAAGGACGTCATCGTCATCGGCGGCGGCGACACCGGCGCCGACTGCCTGGGCACCGCCCTGCGCCAGGGCGCCCGCTCCGTCACCACGCTCGCGATCGGCTACCAGCCGCCCACCGAGCGCGACGAGGCCCACCCCTGGCCCACGCACCCCGTGCTCTTCGAGGTCACCGGCTCCCACGAGGAAGGAGGCGAGCGCAGCTACCTCGCCTCCACGACCGGCTTCGAGGTCGGCGAGGACGGCGCGGTCACCGGCATCCGGGTGGCGCGCACGAGCGTCCAGGACGGCCGCCGCGTTCCCACGCCGGGCACCGAGAAGGTCCTTCCCGCCCAGCTCGTCCTCATCGCGATGGGCTTCACCGGCCCGCGCCGCGAGGGAGCGCTCGAGGAGGCCGGCGTCGCGCTCGACGACCGCGGCAGCATCGTGCACGACGAGACCTGGCGCACGAGCGCCGACGGCGTGTTCACCGCGGGCGACTGCGCACGCGGGCAGAGCCTCATCGTCTGGGCGATCGCCGAGGGCCGCTCGTGCGCGGCCGCCGTGGACGCCCACCTGATGGGATCCACGGCCCTCCCGCAGCCCGTCGAGCCCCACGCCCGGGCCCTGTCCGTCTGACCCGGAGGCCGTCGGCGGTCGCGCCGGGCGCGCTGCCCCGGATCGTTCGCCCGTGCTCCGACCGCTGGCCGGTCGCACCGCCCGGCTCCGCCGCGCGGACAGTACACTGGACGGCGACGGATCACAGCGGTGCGACCCGTGGCAGCGCGTTGCCCGGATGCACCCCGCTGCGACGGGGATGCGCGCCCCCACTTACCTCCGATAGATGGGTTGACATGCGAAAAGCCAAGATCGTCTGCACACTGGGCCCGGCGACGAGCTCGTATGAGCAGATCCGCACGCTGATCGACGCCGGGATGAACGTGGCCAGGATGAACCTGAGCCACGGCACCCACGACGACCACGAGAAGGTCTACGCGAACATCCGCCGCGCAGCCGATGACCTGGGGCGCAACGTCGCGGTCCTCGTCGACCTCCAGGGACCCAAGATCCGGCTCGGGAACTTCGCCGACGGCCCCCATCGCCTCGAGGTGGGCGATGAGTTCACCATCACCACCGAGGACGTCGAGGGCACCAAGGAGCGCGTCTCCACGACCTTCAAGGGCCTGCCCGGCGACTGCCGTCCCGGCGACGTCCTCCTGATCGACGACGGCAAAGTGTCGGTGCGCGTGACCGACGTGTCCGACACCGAGGTGCGCACCGTCGTCGAGGTCCCCGGGCCCGTCTCGAACCACAAGGGCATCAACCTGCCCGGCGTGGCCGTCTCGGTCCCCGCCATGAGCGAGAAGGACATCGACGACCTGCGCTGGGGCCTGAACCTCGGCGCCGATCTGATCGCCCTGTCCTTCGTGCGCGACGCGCACGACATGGACGACGTCCTGCGGATCATGCAGGAGGAGGGCCGCCGGGTCCCGGTCATCGCCAAGATCGAGAAGCCCCAGGCCGTGAGGGCGCTGCGCGCGATCGTCGGCGCCTTCGACGGCATCATGGTCGCCCGCGGCGACCTCGGCGTCGAGCTGCCGCTCGAGCAGGTTCCGCTCGTGCAGAAGCGCGCGATCGAGCTGGCCCGCCGCAACGCCAAGCCCGTCATCGTGGCCACACAGGTCCTCGAGTCGATGATCGAGAGCCCGCGCCCCACCCGCGCCGAGGCCTCGGACTGCGCCAACGCCATCCTCGACGGGGCCGACGCGGTCATGCTCTCGGGCGAGACCAGCGTGGGCAAGTACCCCTTCGAGGCCGTGCGCACCATGGCGCGCATCGTCACCAACACGGAGGAGAACGGCGCCGACCGCATCCTCCCGCTGGGCACCATCCCGCACACCCGCGGCGGCGCCATCACCCGCGCGGCGGCGGAGATCGGCAGCCAGCTGTCCGCCCAGTACCTGGTCACCTTCACCGAGTCGGGGGACACCGCGCGCCGTCTCGCACGCCTGCGCCCGTCGATCCCCCTGCTCGCCCTCACCCCGTACGAGCACGTGCGCCACCAGCTCGCACTCTCCTGGGGCATCGAGGCGCACCTCGTGCCGATGCAGAAGAACACGGACGAGATGGTCCTCGTCGTCGACGAGCTGCTGCGCGAGCACAAGGGTCTGCAGAAGAACGACCTGGTGATCGTCGCCGCCGGCTCGCCCCCCGGGGTCCACGGCTCCACGAACACCCTGCGCGTGCACCGCATCGGAGACCTCGACGGCACCGAGTCCGCACGGATCGAGGCCGACCGCATCGCCTCCGGCACCCAGGAGTCCTGAGCCCCTCCCCGGAGGCCCGGAGGCGCATCCGTCGCGCACCACGAAGGGCCCCGTCCCGGATCCGATGCTCGGATCCGGGACGGGGCCCTTCGTGCGTCCTCGCGTACCGGGTGCGGGACTCGAACCCGCACGCCCTTGCGGACAGCGCATTTTGAGTGCGCCGCGTCTACCATTCCGCCAACCCGGCGCGTCCGCGGGGGAGAGGGGCGCGGGAGCTCCCGTGACCCTGCTCGCCGTGCGGACCCGCGTGATCGCTCACGACGGGCCCTCGCGGGACAGCTGGTCTAGGATAACGCGTGTGCGACGCGCGCCGAGCGGGCGTCGCGACCTCATGCATCAGCGCCCCGGCCAGCACCGGAGCGAGCCACAGGAAGTGAGCGCGTACCCCATGAACGATGTCACCCCCGACGAGGTCCCCCTCGATCTCGATGCCAAGGCTCCCGAGGAGGAGGCCCCTGCGAAGGGCCGTCGCACCGCCGTCGTCGCGGAGGACGAGAGCCTGATCCGGATGGACATCGTCGAGACCCTCACCGAGGCCGGCTTCGACGTCGTCGCCGCCGTGGGCGACGGTGTGAGCGCCGTCGAGAAGACCCGCGAGCTGCGCCCCGACATCGTCGTGCTCGACGTGAAGATGCCCAAGGCCGACGGCGTCACCGCCGCCGAGAAGATCGGCGAGGACAACCTCGCGCCGGTCGTCATGCTCACCGCCTTCTCTCAGGGCGAGCTCGTCGAGCGGGCCCGCGACGCGGGCGCCATGGCGTACGTCGTCAAGCCCTTCACCGCGGCCGATCTGCTGCCGGCGATCGAGATCGCGATCTCCCGCCACGCCCAGATCGTCGAGCTCGAGAACGAGATCGAGGACCTCGGCGAGCGCTTCGAGACCCGCAAGCGCGTGGACCGCGCGAAGGGCCTCCTGCAGACCAACATGGGACTGAGCGAGCCCGAGGCCTTCCGCTGGATCCAGAAGACGTCCATGGACCGTCGTCTGACCATGCGCGAGGTGGCCGACGCCGTCGTCGATCAGCTCGGCGGGCGCGGCAAGGACTGACGAGGACCCCACGGCCCGCCGTCCGCGGCGGACCGTGGACCCTCCGCTCGCCCACGACCCCGCAGCCCGAGTCGCGAGAGAGGCCGCCGCATGAGCATCTCCCGGCGCGCTCTCGCGCGCTCGCTCGTCGCCGGCGCCCTCGGCACCACCGTGCTCGCGGGCTGCAGGATCGGGCCCCTGGGGCGGGACGACCCGACGACTCCCGCCGCGGGCGAGCTCTCGGAGACCATGCCGGACGAGCCCCTGCGCATCGGCGCGATCCTCACCACCGCCGGCCCCGTCGGCCAGGCGCATCCGCAGGTCATCGCCGCGATCAACCAGGCCATGCGCGAGATCAACTACGACGGCGGCGTCTTCGGGCGCGAGGTCGAGCTGCTCGAGCCGCGCATCGTCGAATCCGCCGACGACGACCTCGGTGCGATCGCCGAGGAGCTCGCCGCGGACAGGGCCTCCGCCCTCGTCCTCTCGGTGGACGACGCCCAGCTCGTCACGCACCTCCAGGCGATCGCCGACACCGGGATGGCGCTCGTCTCGCCGACCTCCACCTCCACGCGCGTGCGCTCGGGCGCCGCCGGGTCCGGTCTGCTGACCCGGCTGGCGCCGACGCAGGAGGCGATCGCGCGCCACCTCGTGGAGGAGTCCGTGGGCCTCCACCCCCAGAAGGGCGGCGCACCGGGGACGATCGCTTTCCTCGGCACGGATGACGAGGCGTCGGAGAACCTCCGCGACCAGCTCACCACCCAGGGGAGGCCCCACGGCGCGAAGCTCGTGCTCGAGGAGACCTACCCCTTCGGGAAGCTCGGGGACGCGAAGGCACGTGCGAAGAGGATCGCGAAGGCGAAGCCCGCGATGCTCGTGCTCACGGGCGGCGAGGAGACCGGGACCCTGCTGGGCGCCCTCCACCACGAGCTCGCCGACGACGACGGCCGGCCCCGCTTCGACATCGCCGTGCGGCTCCCGGGCCTCGGTGCTCGCGATCACGCTGGCGAGCACCTGCCGAAGGAGACGCTCAAGGGGGCCCAGGCGATCCAGGCCGGGGGAGCGGTGTCCGAGACCTTCCGCCTGATGATGCTCAATGCCGACTCGGACCTGGTCGAGCTCGGCCCGCCCGCCATGGGCGCGGCCACGCAGGCCTACGACGCGGTGGCGCTCCTGTGCCTCGCGGCCCAGCAGGCGCTCTCCCTGGAGGGGACGACGATCGCCGGCGCCATCCCGGATCTGCTAGACGGGGAGACGGAGTGCGCCGACGTCGGCGAGTGCGTCGACCAGCTGCGCTCGAGCCTGCAGTACGACGAGACCGCCTCGATCGCCTATGCGCTCGCGACCGGTGATCTCGCCCTCGGCAAGGAGGGCGACCCCGTCTCCGGCGCGCTGCGGACCTTCACCTTCGCCGAGGACGGGGCGATCTCCGCGCCCACCCCCGCGACCTTCGACCTCTCCGGGTAGGCGGGGATCCGGGGAGACGGGGCTGGGCCCCGCCCCGGGTCTCAGCCCCGCGGCGGCAGCAGCATGGTCGAGACCTGGATCGTGGACAGCAGGCGCTCCTGCTCGTCGACGACCTCGACGAGGTAGGAGGCGACCTGCCGGCCCAGGTGCAGGGCCCGGCAGTGCGCGGTGACGATCCCGCTGCGTCCCGAGCGGTGATGGGTGGCGGAGATCGAGGTGCCCACCGCCAGCGCCTCGTCGCCGTGGACGGCGCGGGCCTGCAGAAGGGCGGCCATCGAGCCGATGGTCTCGGCCAAGGCGATCGTCGCGCCGCCGTGGAGGAGACCGGCGGGCTGCAGATTGCCCTCGACGGGCATCGTCATCTCCCCGCCGTCGGGCCCCAGACGCACGCAGCGCATGCCCATGGTCTCGCTCAGGGTGCCGTGCAGCGCGCCCGCGGCGAGCGCGGCGGCGGCCTGATCGTCGGCGGATGTCTCGTGGGGATCCGTGGAGGTCATGGGGCCAGAGTGCCACAGCGGCGCGCGCGTCCGGGGGCGCCCCGTGCGAGACTTGACCCATGACCTCGAGCGAGCATCCCGGCAGCGACCAGGCCCCCGTCCGCCTCCTCCTCATCGACGGCCACGCGATGGCGTTCCGCGCCTTCTTCGCGCTGCCCGCGGACGGCTTCACCGACGGACGCGGCCAGTCCACGAACGCCGTCTACGGCTTCGCGCGGATGCTGTTCAACGTGGTCGCCTCCGAGCAGCCCACCCATGTCGCCGTCGCCTTCGACATGGCCGGCGGCACCTTCCGCGATCGGATCTACGACCAGTACAAGGCCGGGCGCGACGAGACCCCCGCGCAGTTCGTCGGCCAGATCGCGCTCATCCAGAAGACGCTCGACGCCCTCGGCGTCACCTGGCTCGAGGTCCCCGACTTCGAGGCCGACGACATCATCGCGACCCTCGCGACCCGCATGCGCAGCCGCACGCAGGAGGCGCTGATCGTCTCCAGCGACCGCGACGCGATCCAGCTCGTCGGCCCCGGGGTCACCCTGCTCCAGCCCGTCAAGGGCGTCACCGAGATGCGGCGCATGGACCCCGCCGCCGTCGAGGAGAAGTACCAGGTCACGCCCGAGCACTATCCGGACCTCGCGGCGCTCGTGGGGGAGAGCGCCGACAACCTTCCGGGCGTGCCCGGCGTCGGCCCGAAGACCGCCGCCAAGTGGATCGGGAAGTACGGCGGCCTCGAGAGCCTCCTGGAGCACGCGGAGGAGATCACCGGCAAGGCCGGCCAGTCGCTGCGCGACCACGTCGAGGATGTGCGCCGCAACCGGGTGATGAACGCCGCCGTCACCGATCTCGAGCTTCCGGACGACGAGGTCGTCTTCACGCTGGGCCGCGGCGACCGCGCCGCCGTCCACGCGGTCTTCGACGACCTCGCCTTCGGAGCGACCATCCGCCGCGACCTCCCCGCGGTCTTCCTCCCAGAGGGCGAGGACGGGGCCGCCCCGGCGACCGACGAGCAGGCGGCCGAGCTGCCCGAGATCACCCGCCCCCAGGGGAAGGAGCTCGCGGCGGCGCTCGGCGGGCCGTTCGCGGGCGGTGCGGCCCTCGGGATCGACGGCACCTGGGAGCTCGGACTGGGGGAGGCCCGCCGCCTTGCCCTGTCCACCGAATCCGCTCTGGCCGTCATCGATCTCGAGCGGCTCGACCCGGACGGGGAGCAGGCCCTCGCGGCCTGGCTCTCCGACCCCTCGATCCGCAAGGACGCGCACGACGCGAAGCTCGCCGTGCACGAGCTGTCCGCCCGCGGGCTCGACGTCGAGGGCTGGGGCACGGATCTCTCCCTCGCCGAGTTCCTGTGCCGGCCCGACCAGCGGCCGACGGACCTCGCGGGCCTGGTCATGCGGCACCTGCAGGAGGAGCTCGAGGCCGAGCAGGCAGCGCCCCAGCAGACCCTCGACCTCGAGGGGGACGACGGCGCCGCGGACGAGAGCCTCGCCCGCGCGGCCGACGCCGTGCGGCGGCTCGTCCCGCTGCTGCGCAAGGACCTCGAGGAGCACGAGGCGAGCGCCCTCCACGACGATCTCGAGCTGCCGCTCGCGACCGTCCTCGGGGAGATGGAGGCCGTGGGCATCCAGGTCGAGGACGAGGTGCTCGCGGATCTCGACGCCGAGCACGAGCGCCGGCAGAGCGAGGTCGCCGAGGCCGCGTTCTCCGAGATCGGCGGGGAGCGCATCAACCTGGGCTCGCCCAAGCAGCTCCAGGAGGTCCTCTACGAGAAGCTGGGCATGCCCAAGGGGCGGCGCACGAAGACCGGGTACAGCACCAACGCCGAGACCCTCACGGACCTCTTCGAGAAGACCCAGCACCCGTTCCTCGCGCATCTGCTCGCCCACCGCGACGTCACCAAGATGCGGCAGATCATCGAGACCCTGCGGCGGTTCATCGCCGAGGACGGCCGCATCCACACGACCTTCCACCAGAACATCGCCGCGACCGGCCGGCTCTCCTCGAACAACCCGAACCTGCAGAACATCCCCATGCGCACCGAGGAGGGGCGGCGCATCCGCAGCGCCTTCGTGGTCTCCGAGGGGTACGAGCAGCTGCTCACCGCCGACTACTCGCAGATCGAGATGCGGATCATGGCGCACCTCTCCGAGGACGAGGGCCTCATCGAGGCCTTCCGCTCGGGCGAGGACCTGCACCGCTTCGTCGCCTCCCGCGTCTTCGACGTCGCCCCCGAGGACGTGAGCGCGGCGATGCGCTCGAAGACCAAGGCCGTCTCCTACGGGCTCGCCTACGGGCTCAGCGCCTTCGGCCTCGCCCGCCAGCTGCACATCCCCCAGTCGGAGGCCACCGGCCTGCGCGATGGGTACTTCGAGCGCTTCGGCGGCGTGCGCGACTTCCTGCGCGAGAGCGTCGAGCAGGCGAGGAGCACCGGGTACACCGAGACCATCCTGGGGCGGCGCCGCTACCTCCCCGACCTCACGAGCGACAACCGCCAGCGGCGCGAGAACGCCGAGCGCGTCGCCCTGAACTCCCCGATCCAGGGGAGCGCGGCCGACATCATCAAGCTCGCCATGCTGCGCGTCGCGGCGGACCTGCGGGAGGCCGGGCTGCGCAGCCGCGTCCTGCTCCAGGTCCACGACGAGCTCGTCCTCGAGATCGCCCCGGGCGAGCTCGAGCAGGTGCGGGACCTCGTCGTCACCGGGATGGGCGACGCCTACGAGATCTCGGTGCCCCTGGAGGTCGGCGTCGGCGTCGGACGCACCTGGCTCGACGCCGCGCACTGAGCCGCTGCCCGGCTCGATCGGGCCCGCTCGGGCGCGACCGGACTCGATCGGGCCCGATCCGGCTCGTCCCGGCCCCGCCGGGCGTCGCGCAGACCACTCCCGCCCGCCCGGATCGCGGGTCGCGCCCGAGGCCGCGTGCTGGTACTCTGGACGGGTCTGTGCGCACCTGCGCCCGGGCACCAGATCGTCCACCCACTCATATCTGTCCCTACGGAGTTCCGACCTACATGACCGACACCACGACCCCCCAGATCGCCATCAACGACATCGGCGATGCCGATGAGCTCATGGCCGCCATCGACTCGACCATCAAGTACTTCAACGATGGCGACATCGTCGAGGGCACCGTGGTGAAGGTCGATCACGACGAGGTCCTGCTCGACATCGGCTACAAGACCGAGGGCGTCATCCCCTCGCGCGAGCTCTCGATCAAGCACGACGTCGACCCCGGCGAGGTCGTCGAGGTCGGCGACGAGATCGAGGCGCTCGTCCTCCAGAAGGAGGACAAGGAGGGTCGCCTGATCCTGTCCAAGAAGCGCGCGCAGTACGAGCGCGCCTGGGGCACGATCGAGCAGATCAAGGAGGACGAGGGCGTCGTCACCGGTCACGTCATCGAGGTCGTCAAGGGCGGACTCATCGTCGACATCGGCCTGCGCGGCTTCCTCCCGGCCTCCCTCGTCGAGATGCGCCGCGTGCGCGACCTGCAGCCGTACGTCGGCCAGGAGATCGAGGCGAAGATCATCGAGCTCGACAAGAACCGCAACAACGTGGTCCTCTCCCGTCGCGCCTACCTCGAGGAGACCCAGTCCGCGGTCCGCTCGGACTTCCTGCAGACCCTGCAGAAGGGCCAGGTCCGCGAGGGCGTCGTGTCCTCGATCGTCAACTTCGGCGCCTTCGTCGACCTGGGCGGCGTGGACGGCCTCGTGCACGTCTCCGAGCTGTCCTGGAAGCACATCGACCACCCGAGCGAGGTCGTCGAGGTCGGTCAGAAGGTCAAGGTCGAGGTCCTGGACGTCGACATGGACCGCGAGCGCGTCTCCCTGTCGCTGAAGGCGACCCAGGAGGACCCGTGGCAGCTCTTCGCCCGCACCCACGCCATCGGCGAGGTCGTGCCGGGCAAGGTCACCAAGCTCGTCCCCTTCGGCGCGTTCGTGCGCGTCGAGGACGGCATCGAGGGCCTCGTCCACATCTCCGAGCTGGCCCAGCGCCACGTCGACCTGCCCGAGCAGGTCGTGTCGGTCGACCAGGACGTGTTCGTCAAGGTCATCGACATCGACCTCGAGCGTCGCCGCATCTCGCTGTCGCTCAAGCAGGCCAACGAGGGCGTCGACCCCGAGGGTGACGACACCACCTTCGACCCGGCGCTGTACGGCATGGCCGCCGACTACGACGAGAACGGCGAGTACAAGTACCCCGAGGGCTTCGACCCGGAGACCAACGAGTGGCTCGAGGGCTACGAGACCCAGCGCGAGGAGTGGGAGGGCCAGTACGCGGCCGCCTACGAGCGCTGGACCGCCCACAAGGCCCAGGTCGCCGAGGCCATCAAGGCCGACGAGGAGTCCGCGAACCAGCCGGCCAGCACCTCCACCGCCTCGACGAGCAGCAGCTCGTCCTCGCAGGAGTCGGCCCCGCAGTCCTCGTACCAGTCCGCTTCCTCCGACGAGGGCACGCTGGCCTCCGACGAGGCGCTGGCCGCCCTGCGCGCGAAGCTCACCGGCAACTGATCGGCTGATCACCGGCCCGGCCGGCGGGGAGCATCCCCGCCGCTCGGATCCCGGAGCCCACGACGGGCGTCACCCCTGAGGGTGGCGCCCGTCGTCGCATGCGGGGGAGCGGGAGGGCGACGTCGCACCTGCGGACGAGCCGCAGGACAGGGCACACTAGGGGCATGACCACCGCTCTCGAAGACCACCCCGTCCACACCTGGCTCACCGACATGGACGGTGTCCTCGTCCACGAGCAGTCGGCTCTGCCGGGCGCCGCGGACTTCATCGCCGCCCTCCAGCAGTTCGACCGCCCCTTCCTGGTGCTCACGAACAACTCGATCTTCACGCCCCGGGATCTGCGGGCACGTCTCTCGCGCAGCGGCATCGACATCCCCGAGCAGGCGATCTGGACGAGTGCGCTGGCCACCGCCCGCTTCCTCGCCGAGCAGGCGCCCGGATCCTCCGCCTACGTGATCGGGGAGGCCGGACTCACGAGCGCCATGCACGAGGAGGGCTTCATCCTCGCCGACACGGACGTCGAGTTCGTGGTCCTGGGGGAGACCCGCACGTACTCCTTCGAGTCGATCACCCGGGCGATCCGCCTCATCGACAAGGGCGCGAAGTTCATCGCCACCAACCCGGACGTGTCCGGCCCGAGCGCCGAGGGGCCGCTGCCGGCCACCGGCTCGGTCGCCGCGATGATCACCGCCGCCACGGGCACCCACCCGTACTACGTGGGCAAGCCCAACCCGCTCATGATGCGCACGGCCCTGAACCGCATCGGAGCGCACTCCGAGACCTCCGTGATGATCGGCGACCGGATGGACACCGATGTGAAGTCCGGTCTCGAGGCGGGCATGCGCTCCGTGCTCGTGCTCACGGGCTCGACGGCGCAGCGGGACATCGAGAAGTACCCGTTCCGGCCGACGACCGTGCTGCCCGGCATCTCCGACCTGGTCCCGCTCATCGAGCAGCTCACCCCGCACGAGGCCGTCGAGCTCGACGAGGACTGAGGGAGCCGGCGCCCCGGCGCCTCCCGGCTGGGACGGCGCGACCCGCGCCCACCTGCACGTGAGAGGATCGGGGTCATGCTGCGCTGGCTCACGGCCGGGGAATCCCACGGCCCCTCCCTCATCTCCCTGCTCGACGGCGTCCCCGCCGGGATCGAGCTGACCAGTGACGATCTGCGCTCCGCTCTCGCGCGCCGCCGCCTCGGCCACGGCCGCGGCAGCCGCCAGAAGTTCGAGCAGGACGTGGTCGCGATCCACAGCGGCCTCCGTCACGGCCTCACCCTGGGCTCCCCGCTCGCGATCGAGATCGCGAACTCCGAATGGCCCAAGTGGGAGAAGGTCATGTCGGCCGACCCCGTGCCGCGCGAGGACCTGCTGATCGACGCGGGCACGGGCGACGAGCGCGAGATCGCCCGCAACCGCCCCCTCACACGGCCCCGCCCGGGCCACGCCGACCTCTCCGGCATGCTCAAGTACGGCTTCGAGGACGCCCGCCCCGTGCTCGAGCGCGCGAGCGCCCGCGAGACCGCCGCCCGGGTCGCCGCCGGACGCGTCGCCGCGGCCCTGCTCGAGCAGGCCGCCGGCATCCGCCTGGTCTCCCACACCCTGGCCGTGGGCACGGTGCGCGTTCCGGAGGACGCCGACCTCCCTCAGCCGGCCGACTCCTCGCGCCTGGACGAGGACCCCCTGCGCTGCTTCGACCCCGCGACCTCGGAGGCCATGGTCACCGAGGTCGACGCCGCGAAGGCCGACGGCGACACCCTGGGCGGCGTCGTCGAGGTCCTCGCCTACGGGGTGCCCGTGGGTCTGGGGTCCCACACCCAGTGGGACCGCAAGCTCGACGGCCGGCTCGCGCAGGCGATCATGTCGATCCAGGCCATGAAGGGCGTCGAGATCGGCGACGGCTTCACGACGGCCGCCCGGCGGGGCTCCCGCGCCCACGACGAGATCCTGCCCGCGCAGGACGCAGGGGAGGACCGCGAGTACCCGCGCGTGACCAACCGCGCCGGCGGTCTCGAGGGCGGCATGAGCAACGGTCAGGTCATCCGCGTGCGCGGCGCCCTCAAGCCGATCTCGACGGTGCCGCGCGCCCTGCGCACCGTGGACGTCGCGACCGGCGGCGAGGCCACCGCGAACCACCAGCGGTCCGACGTCTGCGCCGTCGCGCCCGCCGCGGTGATCGCCGAGGCCATGGTCGCGCTCGTCCTCGCCGACGCCCTGCTCGAGAAGACCGGCGGCGACAGCGTCGAGGAGATCCGTGCCCACCTCGCCGAGACCGTCGCCCAGCAGTCGCGCCTCGGCGGCGCCCCGTCGGCGTGAGCACGGTGCCCACCGACCCGACCCCGGCGGCGCCCGCGCCCGGCGGAGAGGATCCCGTCCCCACGACGCCGCGCGGTCCGCGCCTGGTGATCATCGGCCCCATGGGTGCGGGGAAGACCACCATCGGCAGGGAGGTCGCGCGCCGGCTCGGCGTGCCCTTCGCCGACCTCGACGAGCTGATCATCGAGGCCGCGGGCCGCAGCATCCCGGAGATCTTCGCAGCCCAGGGCGAGAGCGCCTTCCGCGACCTCGAGGCGCGGGTGCTCGCCCTCGCGCTCGAGGCGCACACGGGAGTGCTCGCCCTGGGCGGCGGCGCCGTCGTCGCCGAGGACTCGCGCGCCCTCGTCGCCGCCAGGCCAGCCGTGCTCCTCGAGATCGACGAGGAGACGGCCCGCTCCCGCGTGGGACGGGGCCGGGGCCGGCCGATGCTCGGCGGCGAGGACCCGCTGGGCCGCTGGCGCACCCTCACCGATGCCCGCATGCCGCTCTACCGCGAGGCCGCGCGCTGGAGCATCGACGCGACCGACGGCGGGATCGACCGGATCGCCCGCCGCATCATCGAGACCCTGGAGGGCGCCGAGCCGCCCGCACCGAAGGAGCACGCATGAGCCCCGAGAACCCCACCGGCACCGACGCCACCATGGACGGCGCCGACGTCACCGACGGCGCCGACGTCCCCGACACCACCGTGATCCCCGTGGCCACGCCCACGGGCAGCTACGACGTCGTCGTGGGCCGCGGGCTGCTCGCGGACCTGCCGCAGCGCATCCCCGCGCGCGCCCGCCGCGTCGTCATCGTCCACCAGCCCAGCCTGCGCACCGTCGCCGAGGAGCTGGTCGAGGCCGTCTCCGCGACCGACCGCTCCGCCTTCCTCGCCGAGATCCCCGATGGCGAGGAGGCGAAGACCGCGCAGGTCGCGGGCTTCCTCTGGCAGGTGTGCGGACAGGCGGAGATCTCCCGGAGCGACCTCGTGATCGGGCTCGGCGGCGGCGCCGCGACCGACGTCGCCGGCTTCGTCGCGGCGACCTGGCTGCGCGGCATCGACGTGCTGCAGGTGCCCACCACGGTCGCCGCCATGGTCGATGCGGCCGTCGGCGGGAAGACCGGCATCAATACTGCCGAGGGCAAGAACCTCGTGGGCTCCTTCCACCCGCCGATCGCCGTGATCGAGGACCTCGATGTGCTCGCCGGGCTCGGCGCGCACGACGTCGCCGCGGGCCTCGCCGAGGTCGTGAAGGCCGGCTTCATCGAGGACACGCGCATCCTCGAGGTCGTCGAGGCCGACCCCGCCGCGGTGCTCGACATCTCCACCCCCGCCTTCCGCGAGATCATGGAGCGCGCCATCCGCGTGAAGGCCCGCGTGGTCTCCGCCGACCTCACGGAGACCGGGGAGCGCGAGATCCTCAACTACGGCCACACCCTGGGCCACGCCATCGAGCACAACGAGCGCTACCAGTGGCGCCACGGCGCCGCGGTGTCCGTGGGCATGATGTTCGCGGCCGAGCTCGCGCACCTCGCCGGCAAGCTCTCCGAGGCCGACGTGGACCGCCACCGCGACGTCCTCGTCTCCCTGGGACTGCCCACGACCTACCGCGGGCGCCAGTGGCCCAAGCTCGAGGAGGCCATGAAGCGCGACAAGAAGTCGCGCGCCGGCCTGCTGCGCTTCGTGGTCCTCGACCGCGTCGGCAAGGTCTCGCGCCTCGAGGGGCCCGACCCTGCGCTGCTGCTCTCCGCCTACTCCGCGATCGCCGAGGACTGAGAGCGGTGGGGGCGACGGAGCACTCCGCGCACGCCGGCGGCGCCGGCGGCGACGGAGCCGGGGGCGTCGTGCGCGTGCGCGGGATCGAGCTCGGCACCGGCGTCCCCGAGATCATCGTCCCGCTCACCGGCGCGGACGAGCGCAGCGTGCTCGCCCAGGCCGAGCGCGCGCGCACGGCGCCGGCCCGGATCATCGAGTGGCGCGCAGACCTGCTCGCCCCGTCGGCGCCCGCGGCCGAGCACCGCGAGCGCGTGCTCGGCGCCCTCCCCGCCCTGCGCGAGGCCCTCGCGCCCGAGCAGGCGCTCCTGCTCACCGTGCGCACCGCCGCCGAGGGCGGAGGACGGGCCCTCACGGACGCGGACCTCTCCGCGCTGCTGCGCGCCGGGATCGCCCTGCGCGGCGCGGACGACACCGCGCTCGTCGACCTGGTCGACGTGGAGACCGCGCGCGCACCGGAGGCCGTCGGCGCCGTGATCGACGCAGCCCATGAGGCGGGCGTCGCCGCGGTCGGCTCCTTCCACGATTTCGCCGCCACGCCCCCGCGCGAGGAGATCCTCGCGACGCTGCGCGCGCAGCGGGCCCTCGGGGCCGACGTCGGCAAGATCGCCGTCACCCCGCGCACCGCGGACGACGTGCTCGTCCTGCTCGCGGCGAGCCTCGAGGCCGCGCGGGACGGGGCGGGGCCCCATCTGGCGATCTCGATGGGATCCCTGGGAGCGGTCAGCCGCGTCGCGGCCGAGGTGTTCGGATCCTGCGCGACCTTCGCGACGGCGGGAGAGGCCTCCGCGCCCGGTCAGCTCGGGGCCGACGAGGTCTCCCGGATGCTCGCGGCGCTGCGCCCCTGAGGACGCTCAGCGGCGCCCGTCGTCCTCGGACGCGTCGGGCTCCCGCTCGTCGTCCCCGGGCGCACGGTCCTCGTCCGCGGGCGAGTCCAGTGGCTCCGAGGAGTCGGGCGAGCCCGGCGTCGGATCGTCCTCGGGCGCCGGTGTCGGCTCGGCGTCGACGATCCCGGTCGGGAAGTCCACCGGGTCCTCCGGCGGGAGGGCGGTTCCGGCGCTCTCCCCGTCGCCGAGAGCGCGGCGCTCGAACTCCGCGGCGTCGTCGTCCGGGATCGTGGAGTCGTCCGCGAAGTCGTCGACCGACTCGTCCACCACCGGGATGGCGCCCGTCTCGAGGGCCACGCGGTGCCGCTCGTCCTTGCGCACCCGGCGCACGAGCGATTTCATCTGCGAGGCCGAGAGCGTCACCTGCCACTCGCCGTGGGAGGGCAGGTGCCAGCGGCGCCAGGCCGCGAGGCCCGCGAGCAGAGCACCCAGCGCGACGGCCGCCAGCACCCAGGCGGAGGGCAGCCCCAGCGCCACGACGCCCCAGGTCGCGACGGCCGTGACCAGCGCGCCCGTCGCGTACAGCGGGCCTCCGCCGAAGATCGCGGGGACACGCCCCACGAGCACGTCGCGGATCACGCCGCCGCCCACGGCGCTGGTGACGCCCAGCAGGACCGCCGGCAGCGGCTCGAGGCCGTATCCGATCGACTTCGCGGTGCCGGTCGCCGCCCACAGCGCCATCGCGAGGATGTCCAGACCGGTGACGGCGCGCCGCCACCAGGTGGCCTCGGCCGCGATCAGGTAGGAGAAGGCGGAGCCGGCGAGGGCGCACGCGAGATAGAGGGGCCCGTCGAACGCGGCGGGCGGGTCGACGCCGATGATGAGGTCGCGGACGATGCCTCCGCCGAGCCCGGCGACGATGCCGATGATCGCGAAGCCCACCG
Organism: Brachybacterium kimchii; assembly: GCF_023373525.1. Taxonomy (NCBI): domain Bacteria; kingdom Bacillati; phylum Actinomycetota; class Actinomycetes; order Micrococcales; family Dermabacteraceae; genus Brachybacterium; species Brachybacterium kimchii. The sequence goes on along the minus strand of NZ_CP097218.1, from coordinate 1,234,582 downwards.
CGTCGAAGTTCAGGCGGGAGGCGAGCGCACCCGCCGCGACACCCATGATGAACACGCCCGCCAGGTCCAGCCCGCGGAGGAGGTCGTTGGTGACCAGCAGTTCGAGGGGATCCACGAGCACGACCGTAGTATGCGCGGGCCCTCGGGGCGATGGGTCCCGGACGGGATGTGACGGCGATGACCGGCGTCCTCCACTGCCCGTACGATCGGGAGCATGCACAGTCCGACCACCGGCGCGGCCTCCGCGCGCGCCGCCGACGCCGGCGACGACGACCTCCGCGCCGTCCGCGATGCCGGCCGCGACGTGGCTCCCGGGCTCGTCCGCCTGGGCCTGACCGGCGGCATCGGCGCCGGGAAGTCGAGCGTCGCCGGGATCTGGCGGGAGGCCGGGACCACCGTCATCGATCTCGACGCGCATTCCCGCGCGGTGCTGGACGTCCCCGGTGAGGGCGTCGAGGAGGCGGTGGACCGCTTCGGCGAGGAGTACCGCGCGCCCTCGGGCACGATCGACCGGTCGGCCCTCGCCCGCCTCGTCTTCGCCGACGCAGCGGCCCGCGCGGATCTCGAGGAGATCGTGCTGACGAGGGTCGATGCCGCCGTCGAGGAGGCGGAGCACGAGGCCGCCGCGGCGGGGGAGCGGCTCGTCGTCCACGACAGCCCGCTGCTGCTCGAGAAGCACCACGAGGACGAGTACGCGCGCGTGATCGCGGTGCTCGCCCCCCGCGAGGAGCGGATCGCCCGCGTCGTGCGCGACCGCGGCCGCGACCGCGCCTACGTCGAGTCCGTGATGGCGGCGCAGGCCACGGACCTCGAGCGGATCCGGCGCGCGGACCGCCTGCTCCTGAACAACGCCGACGCGGGCACCCTGCGCACACGCTCCCTCACCCTCCTCGAGGACCTGCGCCGGGAGCTGCTCGGCCCACCCGCCGTCCCGCCCGTCGGTCCCGTCGGCCCCTCTTCGCGGACTGCACGCGTCCGCTCTCACACGCAGGATGTCCGGCCCGGGACGTAGGCTCGAGGCATGCGCCCCGTCACCGACCTCACCCGCTCCGTCAGCCCCTTCGAGGTGGTCTCCGAGTACCGTCCGTCGGGCGACCAGCCGCAGGCGATCGACGAGCTCGCGCGCCGGATCAACGGGGGCGAGCAGGACGTCGTGCTACTGGGCGCGACCGGCACCGGCAAGAGCGCGACCACGGCCTGGCTGATCGAGAAGCTGCAGCGGCCGACCCTCGTGATGGCGCACAACAAGACCCTGGCCGCGCAGCTCGCGAGCGAGTTCCGCGATCTGCTGCCGCACAACGCCGTCGAGTACTTCGTCTCCTACTACGACTACTACCAGCCGGAGGCGTACGTCCCGCAGTCGGACACGTACATCGAGAAGGACTCCTCGATCAACGCGGAGGTCGAGCGCCTGCGCCACAGTGCCACGAACTCGCTGCTGACCAGACGGGACGTTGTCGTGGTCTCCTCCGTGTCCTGCATCTACGGCCTGGGCACGCCGCAGGAGTACGTGGACCGCATGGTGCGCCTCAAGCGCGGCGACGAGGTGGATCGCGACGACCTGCTGCGGCGCTTCGTGGACATGCAGTACGACCGCAACGACGTCGAGTTCGTGCGCGGCACCTTCCGGGTGCGCGGGGACACCGTCGAGATCATCCCGATGTACGAGGAGCTCGCGATCCGCATCGAGTTCTTCGGCGACGAGATCGACGCGATCTACACCCTCCACCCCGTCACCGGCGAGGTGATCCGCGAGGAGGAGGACATCCACATCTTCCCCGCCTCCCACTACGTCGCCGGCCCCGAGCGGCTCGCGAGGGCGATCGACTCGATCGAGTCGGAGCTGGGGGAGAGGCTCACGGAGCTCGAGGGGCAGAACAAGCTGCTCGAGGCGCAGCGCCTGCGCATGCGCACCGCCCACGACCTCGAGATGCTGCGCCAGGTGGGCACCACCAACGGCGTCGAGAACTACTCGCGCCACCTCGACGGCCGTGGCCCCGGCACCCCGCCGAACACCCTCATGGACTACTTCCCCGAGGACTTCCTGCTGGTCATCGACGAGTCCCACGTCACCGTCCCGCAGATCGGGGCGATGTACGAGGGGGACCGCTCCCGCAAGCGCACGCTCGTGGACTTCGGCTTCCGCCTGCCCAGCGCCCTCGACAACCGCCCCCTGACCTTCGGCGAGTTCACCGAGCGCACCGGCCAGACCGTCTACCTCTCGGCGACGCCCGCCGACTACGAGCTGGGCCGCAGCGACGGGGTGGTCGAGCAGATCATCCGGCCGACGGGCCTCATCGACCCCGAGGTCATCGTCAAGCCCGTCAAGGGGCAGATCGACGACCTGCGCGCCGAGATCGAGAAGCGCGTCGAGCTCGACGAGCGCGTGCTCGTCACCACGCTCACCAAGCGCATGGCCGAGGACCTCACCGACTACCTGCTGGAGAACGGGGTGCGCGTGCAGTACCTGCACTCCGACGTCGACACCCTGCGGCGCGTCGAGCTGCTGCGCTCCCTGCGCCAGGGCGAGTACGACGTGCTGGTGGGCATCAACCTGCTGCGCGAGGGCCTGGACCTCCCCGAGGTCTCCCTGGTCTCGATCCTCGATGCCGACAAGGAAGGGTTCCTGCGCTCGCGCACCTCCCTCATCCAGACCATCGGCCGCGCGGCCCGCAACGTCTCGGGCCAGGTGCACATGTACGCCGACACCGTCACGGACTCCATGCGCGAGGCGATCGACGAGACCAACCGCCGCCGCGAGAAGCAGATCGCGTACAACACCGAGCACGGCATCGATCCGACCCCGCTGCGCAAGAAGATCGCGGACGTCACGGACATGCTCGCCCGCGAGGACATCGACACCGACACCCTGCTCGCGACCGACTACCGCTCGGGCAAGGAGCGCGTCAGCCGCGACCGGGCCCGGGCGAACGTCGTGGACGCGGTCTCCTCGCGCACGGTGGACCTGGGCGACGACCCGGTGGGCGCGCTCAGCGAGATGATCGACGAGATGACAGCCCAGATGCACCAGGCTGCGGAGACCCTGCAGTTCGAGGTCGCGGCACGCATGCGCGACGAGGTCCAGGAGCTCAAGAAGGAGCTCAAGCAGGTCCAGCGCAGCGCATCCTGAGCCCGGCCCCGCCCGCCGCGGACGGCATGACGGGCGGGCGGGGCCCCGCGACGTCTCAGACGCCCTGGAGCCAGGCGGCGATGTGCGCGGGCTCGCGCACCGCGAGGTCCCGGGCGCCCGTGCGGCGCACCACCCAGCCGCGATCGACGAAGGCATCCGCGACCGCGGCGCCCAGCCCGCCGGCGAGATGGTGGCGCTGCTCGGTCCAGTCCGAGCACACCCGCAGCAGCGGGCGGCGCCGGCCCTCGAGGTCCGCGAGGTCGATGCCCAGCGCCCCGAACGCGTTGTCCGCGCGCGGTCCGAGCGCATAGGGGGAGCGGGGGACCGGCGCGCTGACCGGATCCCCGTCTGCCCGGCCGGTGCCCTCATGGCCGTCGGTCCGCACGAGCGCCCCGCCCTCGACGAGGCCCGCGAGCACGTCGGTGCCCAGGCTGCCCGCGAGATGGTCGTAGCAGGTGCGCGCGACCCGCAGCCGCTGCCAGCGCATCGAGGACCGCAGGCCGACGGCCGGCGGTGTCTCCGCGAGCGCCAGCAGCGCCTCGAGCAGCACGACCACCTGCGGGTCGGCGATCCGGAACCGTCGGTGCCGCCCCTCGCGGCGGACCTCGATGAAGTCCGCCTCCTGCAGCCGCGCGAGATGCGCGCTCGCGGTCGAGGCGGAGACGGCGGCCGCCTCGGCGAGTCGGCTCGCGGGCCTCTCGCTGCCGTCCACGAGCTCCATCAGCATGGCGGCGCGCGACGCATCCGCGACGAGCTCGGCGACGCCGGCGATGTCGGGCATCGGGTCCATGGGCCCAGTGTGCACCGACGACGCTTCGCCGCCCGTCGAAGCGTCCCGGACGCAGACTCGCCCCATGACCGGAGAGCCGCACCCGCCCGCCCTCGACACCCCGTTCCACGACCACCCCGGCCCGTCCCGGCTGCTGCTGCCCACCCTGTGCATCCCGATGTTCCTCGTCCTGCTGGACGTGATGGCCATGAACGTCGCGATGCCCTCCCTGGGGCGGGCCCTCGGCGTCGGCCCCGCCTCCTGGCCGCAGGTCGTCGACGCGTACACCGTCCCGCTCGCCCTCGCGCTCGTGCCGGCGGGTCTGCTCGTCGACCGTCTCGGTCCCCGGCGCTCCCTGCTCGCGGGCCTGCTGGTCTGCGTGGCGGCCTGCGTTCTCGGCGGCATCGCAGACAGCTGGGGGACGGTGCTGCTCGCGCGCCTGGTCCAGGGGATCTCCGCGGCCGTCATGCTCCCTGCGGGCCTCGCCGCGCTCACCCTCACCTGGACCGAGCCCGTCCCACGCGCCCATGCGCTGGGCCTGTGGTCCGCCGTGAGCGCGCTCGCGACGGCGATCGGACCGGGCGTCGGCGGCCTGCTCGTGGGCGCGGTGGGATGGCGGGCCGTGTTCTGGGTGAACGTGCCCCTCCTGCTGCTCGCCCTCGCGGGCACCGCCCGCCTGCTCCCCGGGCCCCGCCCACGGACCGACCGCGGGCCGAGGCCGGACCCGGGGCCGAGAGACGAGCACGGGCCGACGGCCGACGGGGGAGCGGCGGACGCGTCCCCGTCCCCGTCGGCGTCCGGGGCCTCGCCCGCTCTCCGTCCGCTGCTGGTCTCGATCCTGGTCGCGGCGATGATGACGAGCGGCGCGAACGGCACTCTGCAGGCGATCACCGTCCACCTCCAGCACTCGCTGCGCATCGCGGCCGCGCCGGCCGGTGCGGTGCTGCTGCTCGCGACCGCCCCGTTCGTCGTGCTCGGTCCGCTCTCGGGACGACTCGTCGCCGGGCGGGGCCGACGGGCGACGGCCACCGCCGGGCTCGTCCTGGGCGGCTGCGGCCTGCTCACCCTCGGTCACCTCGGCTCCGGCGCGGACGTGGTCTCCCTCGTGCCCGCGCTGCTCGGCATCGGCGTCGGCCTGGGGCTCATGACCTCTGCGATCGTCGGCGAGACCATGGCCGCGTGGTCCTCCCGCCCGGGGCTCGCGGGCGGGCTCAACAACGCGCTGCGCCAGGCGGGGACGAGCATCGGCGTCGTCGTCGGCGGAGCGGTCGCGGCCCACGACGCCGGAGCGGGGATGCTCACACGCGTGGGCGGCGCGGCGGGCACCTGGTGGCTGCTCGGCGCCGTCCTCGTGCTCTGCGCGTTCGGGCGGGGACGGGATGCGCGGTGACCCTCTCCCGGGCGCGAGCCGTCACTTCTCCGCGGAGCGCTCCACGATCTGCAGGTCCAGCAGGAAGTCGACGTCGCTCGCGGGGAAGAGCAGGCGCCCCGCCGCGTCGGCCGCCTCCTGCACGGCCCGCGCCGCCGTCTCCGCCTGCGCGGCGGGGGCGTGGACGATGACCTCGTCGTGGAGGAAGTAGGCGAGGTGCGCCCGGCGTGCGAAGGCCGGGCCGGACGGCGTCGCCGCCTGCTCAGGCTCCACCGGGTCGAGCGCGGCGAGGGCGAGCCGCAGCCCCGCCATCCAGGCGAGCGCCCATTCGGCCGCCGTGCCCTGCACGATGAAGTTGCGGGTGAACCGTCCGCGATCGCGGGCCGCGCGGCGCGAGCGCTCCTGCTCGCCCTCCTGCGCATCGGGCGAGTTGGCCCGCAGCTGGGCCTCGGACCAGGCCGGGTCGGGAGGGGGTGAGGAGCGTCCCAGCCAGGTGGTGACGGTGCCGCCGCGCTCCCCGGTCGCGGCGGCGTCGTCGACCAGTCGCATGGCCCGGGGGAAGCGTTCGCGCAGCCGCGGCACCACCCGCGCGCTGTCCCCGGTGGTGCCGCCGTAGAGCGCGCCGAGCACGCCGATCTTGGCCTCCTGGCGGGTGGCGACGATCCCGGCGTCGACGATGCCCGAGTAGAGGTCCTTCCCCGCGCCGGCCGCGGTCATCGCCCGGTCGCCGGACATGGCGGCGAGCACGCGCGGCTCGAGCTGGGAGACGTCGGCGCTGACCAGGCGCCACCCCGGGTCCGCCCGCAGTGCAGGTCGCAGTCGCCGCGGGATCTGCAGGGCGCCGCCGCCGCTGCTCGCCCAGCGCCCGGTGACCACCCCGCCGGGCACGTACACGGGCCGGTAGCGGCCCTCGTGCACCCACTCCTCGAGCCAGTGCCAGCCGTTCGCGGTGAGCAGCCTCGACATCTTCTTGTACCGCAGCAGCGGCTCGATCACCGGATGGTCGATCTCCTGGAGCTCCCACTGGGAGGTCGAGGAGACGTCGATGCCGACGCGTCGCAGCGCGCGCAGCAGACGCGGCGGGGAGTCGATGCTCAGCAGCGGATCGTCCAGCGCGGTGCGGACCTCGGCGGCGGCCTCTGCCATCCGGGCGGGCACCTGGTCGCGTCGCGGTCGCGGTCCCAGGGCCTCGGTGAGGATGCGGTCGTGCTCGACGACGTCCCAGGGGATGCCCGCGGCATGCATCTCCGCGGCGACGAGCGCGCCCGCCGACTCGGAGGCGAGCAGGAGCCGCATCCGCGAGGGCTCGGCGCAGCCAGCGACCGCCGCCTGCTGACGGGCGTGCTCGGCGAGCACCTCGTCCACGCCCTGGGGGACGCCTCCGGTGCGGCCCGCCGCGTCGAGATCGAACAGGGTCGCCCCGGAGCCGCGGCCCTCCCGCTCCGCCTCGACGAGGTCCTCGGGGGTCTCCCAGGCCCGCGCCTCGATCAGCGGCGCCGCCTCCGGGGCGCGCACGAGCGCGGAGCGCGCGAGGACGGTGTGGGCGAGGCGCAGGTCGTGGCAGCGTCTCAGGCGCACCCCGGCGCGCAGCAGCGCGGGGCACCAGGTCGCGGCGTCCGGCAGCACCCAGCGCGGGGACGACGGCGGCCCCAGGGCGGCGCCGTCGTCCTCACCTCCGCCGCTCTCGATCTCGCGGGCGCGATCCGGCCAGGCCTCGTAGGCGACCGTCTCGAGTCCGACCCTCTCGCCCTGCGCATCGAGTGCGACAAGCACGATCCGGCCCTCGGCCCCGCGCGCGACGACGATCGACGCCGGCGGGGGTCCCTCGGGATCGGGCGTGCTCACCAGCCCCGCTCGCGCCAGTCGCCGAGCTGCGGGCGCTCCGCGCCCAGGGTGGTGTCGTCCCCGTGGCCGGGGTATACCCAGGTGCTGTCCGGGAGCGCGTCGAAGATGCGGTGCTCGACGTCGTCGAGCAGCGAGGTGAAGCGCTGCGCATCGCCCTGGGTCGCACCGACGCCGCCGGGGAAAAGCGAGTCGCCCGTGAACAGGTGGTCGCCGTCCTCGCCGCCGCGCCACAGCAGCGCGATCGAGCCGGGGGTGTGGCCGCGCAGACCGATCACGTGCAGGTCGTTCACCCCGACGCGGATCAGCGCGCCGTCCTCGAGGGGCTCGTCCGTCGGCGTCGGGATGTCGCGCACGTCGGCGGCGCCCGCGAAGGTGCGCGCGCCCGTGGCCGCCACGAGCTGGGAGAGGGCGCCCACGTGGTCGTGGTGGCTGTGGGTGGTGACGATCGAGTCGAGGCGGCTCGAGGGGGAGCCCTCGCGCACCAGGCGCAGCAGCCGCGGGAGATCGGCCGCGGCGTCCACGAGCAGCTGCGCGCCGGACACCCGGCAGGTCAGCAGGTAGCTGTTGTTGTCCATGGGGCCCACGGACGCCTTGCGGATCACGAGGGTCGTCATGCGGCGGGTCGCCGTGGGGCCGTCGACCTCGACGTGGCCGTCGTAGGCGCTGCCGGCGTGGCCCCCGGTCGCGGAGACGACGTCCTCGTCCTGGGTCGGAGTGCGGTTCTCGGGCGCGGGGTGCTCGCTCATGCTCCTCAGTATGGCGCGCCGCGCTGATCTCTCCCATCGCGCGCCTCGCCACGCGAGAATCGGCCGACGGCGTCAGCGGACATGCGCGTGTCCGCGGAGCGCGGAATCGGGGTGGCAGCGGACTCACCGGGCCCTCGCGCGTCGGTCCCCGCTCGTAGGATGGGACGTGTGAGTGACACCCTCCTGGTCCGCGGCGCACGCGAGCACAACCTCAAGAACGTCGACATCGAGATCCCGCGCGAGCACCTGATCGTCTTCTCCGGCCTCTCGGGGTCCGGCAAGAGCTCCCTGGCCTTCGACACCATCTTCGCCGAGGGGCAGCGCCGCTACGTGGAATCGCTCTCGGCCTACGCCCGCCAGTTCCTGGGGCAGATGGACAAGCCGCGCGTGGACCTCATCGAGGGCCTCTCGCCGGCGGTCTCGATCGACCAGAAGTCCACCAACCGCAACCCGCGCTCGACGGTCGGCACGATCACCGAGGTCTACGACTACCTGCGCCTGCTGTTCTCCCGCACCGGCGTCCAGCACTGCCCCGTGTGCGGGGCGCGCGTGACGAGCTCGAGCGCGGAGCAGATCGTGGACGTGCTGCTCGGCGAGGAGTCCGGGACCCGCTTCCAGCTGCTCGCGCCGGTGGTGCGCGGGCGCAAGGGCGAGCACGCCGACCTGCTGAGCTCCCTGCGCTCGGAGGGCTATGCGCGCGCCCGCGTCGACGGCGAGGTGCGCCGCCTGGACGAGGAGATCTCCCTCGACAAGAAGTACAAGCACACGATCGAGGTGGTCGTCGACCGCCTGGCCGCGAAGCCCGACGCGCGCCGCCGGCTCACCGACTCCGTGGAGACCGCGCTGCGCCTGGCCGACGGCCTGCTCGTCGTGGACTTCGTGGACCGCGAGGCCGACGCCGAGGACCGCTCCCGCCGCTTCTCCGAGAAGCGCGCGTGCCCCAACGACCACCCGCTCACCCTCGACGACATCGAGCCGCGCTCCTTCTCGTTCAACGCCCCCTACGGCGCGTGCCCCGAGTGCACAGGCCTGGGCATGCGCCTCGAGGTCGACCCGGAGCTCGTGATCCCCGACGAGGACCTGAGCCTCGCGGAGGGCGCGATCGCCCCCTGGACGATGGGCCACGCCGACCACCACCAGCAGGTGATGGCGGGCCTCGCCGAGGAGCTCGCGTTCTCCCTCGACACCCCGTGGCGGGCGCTGCCCGAGCGCGCGAAGGAGGCGCTGCTGCACGGCAACGACTTCAAGGTCCACGTGCGCTACCGCAACCGCTTCGGCCGCGAGCGCACGTACTCCACGGGCTTCGAGGGCGTCATCCACTACCTCGAGCGCCGCCACGAGGACACGGAGTCCGACTGGGCCAAGGACCGCTACGAGCAGTTCATGCGCGAGGTGCCCTGCCCCGCCTGCGGCGGCGCCCGCCTGCGGCCCGAGGTGCTCGCGGTCACCGTGGGGGACCGCTCGATCGCCGAGGTCTGCGACCTCTCGATCCGCGAGGCGCACGCCTTCCTCGGAGGCCTCGAGCTGGGCGTCAAGGAAGCGCAGATCGCCTCCGAGGTGCTGCGCGAGATCGAGTCACGCCTGGGCTTTCTGCTCGACGTCGGCCTGGACTACCTGACGCTCGCCCGCGCGGCCGGCACCCTCTCGGGCGGGGAGGCGCAGCGCATCCGCCTGGCCACCCAGATCGGCTCGGGCCTGGTGGGCGTGCTCTACGTGCTCGACGAGCCGTCGATCGGGCTGCACCAGCGGGACAACGAGCGCCTCATCGGGACCCTCACACGCCTCCGGGACCTCGGCAACACCCTGATCGTCGTCGAGCACGACGAGGACACCCTCAACGCCGCCGACTGGATCGTGGACATCGGCCCCCTCGCCGGGGAGCGCGGCGGCCACGTCATCCACTCGGGCGACCTCGCGGGCCTCAAGTCCAACCCCGAGTCCCTCACCGGCCAGTACCTCAGCGGGAAGCTCTCGATCCCGGTGCCGCCCGTCCGCCGGCCCGTCGACAAGGAGCGCCGGGTCACGGTGCACGGCGCCCGCGAGAACAACCTCAAGAACGTCGACGTCTCCTTCCCGCTCGGCACCTTCACCGCCGTCACCGGCGTCTCCGGCTCGGGCAAGTCGACTCTCGTGAACGACATCCTGTACTCGGTGCTCGCCCGCGAGCTCAACGGCGCGCGCACCGTCGCCGGCCGTCACAAGCGCGTGACGGGGCTCGAGAGCCTCGACAAGGTCGTGCACGTCGACCAGTCGCCCATCGGGCGCACCCCGCGCTCGAACCCGGCGACCTACACGGGCGTGTGGGACCGGGTGCGCACCCTGTTCGCCCAGACCTCCGAGGCGAAGGTCCGCGGCTACAAGGCCGGGCGCTTCTCCTTCAACGTCAAGGGCGGGCGCTGCGAGACCTGCTCGGGCGACGGCACCATCAAGATCGAGATGAACTTCCTCCCCGACGTCTACGTGACCTGCGAGGTCTGCCACGGGGCGCGGTACAACCGCGAGACCCTCGAGGTGCACTTCAAGGGCAAGAACGTCGCCGAGGTCCTCGACATGCCGATCGAGGAGGCCGTCGAGTTCTTCGACGCGGTGCCGGCGATCCGGCGCCAGCTGCAGACGCTCGACGACGTGGGCCTGGGCTACGTCCGCCTCGGCCAGAGCGCGACCACGCTCTCCGGCGGCGAGGCCCAGCGCGTGAAGCTCGCCTCCGAGCTGCACAAGCGCTCCAACGGACGCACGATCTACGTGCTCGACGAGCCCACCACCGGGCTGCACTTCGAGGACGTCCGCAAGCTCCTCGAGGTCCTCGGTGGCCTCGTCGACAAGGGCAACACCGTGATCGTCATCGAGCACAACCTCGACGTCATCAAGAGCGCCGACCACGTCATCGACCTGGGGCCCGAGGGCGGGGACGGCGGCGGCCGCGTGGTCGCCACCGGCACCCCCGAGGACGTCGCGCGCGTGGGCGCCTCCCACACCGGCCGGTTCCTGCTGCCGGTCCTCGAGGCGGGGAGGCAGTGACCGCCCTCCATGGCTGATCCGTCGACCTACCGTCCCGCCACCGGGACCATCCCGACCTCCCCGGGCGTCTACCGCTTCCGCGACGCCGACTCCCGGGTGATCTACGTCGGCAAGGCGAAGAATCTGCGGGCGCGCCTGTCGAACTACTTCCAGGACCTCTCGGCCCTCCACGAGCGCACCCGGCGGATGGTCACCACGGCGACCGGCGTCGAGTGGACGGTGGTGCGCACCGAGGTCGAGGCGCTGACCCTCGAGTACACGTGGATCAAGGAGTTCGATCCGCGGTTCAACGTGAAGTTCCGCGACGACAAGTCCTACCCCTACCTCGCCGTGACGATGGGGGAGGAGGTGCCGCGCGTGCACATCACGCGCCGGCCGCGCACCAAGGGCGACCGCGTCTTCGGCCCCTACACGCAGGTGTGGGCGATCCGCGAGACCCTCGACCTGATGCTCCGCGTCTTCCCCGTGCGCTCGTGCACCCCGGGCGTCTACCGCCGCGCCGAGAGGTCCGGGCGGCCCTGCCTGCTGGGCTTCATCGGCAAGTGCTCGGCGCCGTGCGTGGGCGACATCTCGGTGGAGGACCACCGCCGCCTGGCCGAGCAGTTCAGCGACTTCATGGCCGGCAACACCGGCGCCTACCTGCGGCGCATCGAGAAGCGCATGCGCGAGGCCGCCGCCGCCCAGGACTACGAGACCGCCGCCGGGCTGCGCGACGACCTGCAGGCGCTCGAGAAGGTCATGGAGAAGAACTCCGTGGTGCTCTCCGACGCGACCGACGCGGACCTCGTCGCCCTCGTCCAGGACGAGCTCGAGGCCTCCATCCAGGTCTTCCACGTGCGCGGCGGCAGGATCCGCGGCCAGCGCGGCTGGACCGCCGAGATCCTCGACGAGTCCGGTCCCGGCGACCTCATGGAGCGCGCGCTGGCGACGCTGTACACCGACGGGGAGGCCCCCGCCGAGGTGCTCGTGAGCGAGATGCCGACCAACGCGGACCAGGTGCGGGAGCTCGTCGGCCGCCGGGTCGACCTGCGCGTGCCCCGCCGCGGGGAGAAGAAGGAGCTGCTGGAGACCGTCGGCGCCAATGCGGAGGAGGCCCTGCGCCTGCATCGGCTGCGCCGCACGGGCGACCTCACCGCCCGCACCAAGGCTCTCGAAGACCTCGGGGAGGCGCTCGACCTCGCGGAGCCCCCGCTGCGCATCGAGTGCTTCGACATCTCCCACTCCCAGGGCACGAACGTCGTCGGCTCCCAGGTGGTCTTCGAGGACGGGCTGCCCAAGAAGAGCGAGTACCGCCGCTACTCGGTGACCGGGGAGGCCGCGCGCGACGACACCGCCTCCATGTACGACGTCATCCGCCGCCGTCTCCAGCGCCACCTCGATCCCGCCCCCGCGGACGACGAGGACGCCCGGCGCTTCGCCTACCCGCCCGCGCTGATCCTCGTCGACGGCGGGCAGCCGCAGGTCGCGGCCGCGCAGCGGGCCTTCGAGGACCTCGGCGTCGCCGACATCGCCCTCGCCGGCATCGCCAAGCGGCTCGAGGAGATCTGGCTGCCCGGCGACGACTACCCCGTGATCCTGCCCCGCACCAGCGAGGCGCTGTTCCTCGTCCAGCGCCTGCGCGACGAGGCCCACCGCTTCGCGATCTCCTACCACCGCTCCAAGCGCGGGCGCGCGATGCAGGCGAGCGCCCTGGACGGCGTGCCGGGCCTGGGCCCCGCCCGTCGGCGCGCCCTGCTCGATCGCTTCACGACGGTCGCGAACATCCGCGAGGCCGACGAGGAGACCCTCCAGGAGGTCCAGGGCATCGGGCCGCAGCTCGCCGCGCAGATCCTCGCGACCCTGCGCGGGGACGAGCCCGGTCCGGCGGTCGACATGGCGACGGGCGAGATCCTCGAGTGAACCGTGCGCGGCGCCGGGGCGATCCTCACCACGGATCCCTCGGCGTCCATCCGCGGGCGGTACCCTTCACCAGCACGAGGACGAAGACGACGACCCCCGACCCCGACCCTGACGAAGGAGCAGCATCCATGTCGCAGGACAGCAGCGTCCCGGAGTCCGCGCCCGCCGAGGGCGCAGCGGAGCCGGAGCCCGATCGGGCCGCGCCGCCCGGCGACGTCGTGATCATCACGGGCCTCGCGGGCGCAGGTCGGGAGACGGCAGCCCATGCGCTCGAGGACCTGGGCTGGTACGTCGTCTACAACATCGCGCCGCAGCTGATCCCGCGCCTCTACGAGCTCCAGCAGCAGGCCGAGGGCCGCGAGACCCGCTTCGCCGTGGTCGTCGACCCCCGCTCCGGTCCGTTCTTCTCCGAGCTGTCCCAGGTGATCGAGCAGATGCGCGCCTCCGAGATGCGGGTGCGGCTGGTCTTCCTCACCGCCGACGAGCACACCCTCGTGCGCCGCTTCGACTCCGTGCGCCGTCCCCACCCGCTGCAGGGGGAGGAGGGCGTGCTCGAGGGCATCCGCCGCGAGCGCGAGATGCTCGCGCCCTACCGGCGCCTGGCCGACGTCGCGATCGACACCTCGCCGCTGAACGTGCACCAGCTGACGATGAAGATGCGCACCACCTTCGGCTCCCACAGCGAGCAGGCGCTCACCGTGAACGTCATGTCCTTCGGCTTCAAGTACGGGATCCCGATCGAGGCCGACCACGTCAGCGACGTCCGCTTCATCCCCAACCCGTACTGGGTGCCCGAGCTGCGCTCCCAGCGCGGCACGGACCCGGCGGTCGCCGAGTTCGTGCTCGCCGACCCCAACGGCGCCGAGTTCGCCGCCCGCTACCTCGACATGATCCGTCCCGTGCTGCGCGGGTACTCGGCGGAGAACAAGCACTTCACGACGATCGCGATCGGCTGCACGGGCGGCAAGCACCGCTCGGTGGCGATGGCGGAGAAGATCGGGGAGGACCTGCGCCAGGCGGGCTTCGCGGTGCGCGTGCGCCACCGGGATCTGGGGCGCGAGTGAGCGCCGGACTGCCCCCGCACCTGCGCCGCGGCCCGCGCCGGGCCCTGTCCGCGCCGCGCCGCGCGGTCGCCCTCGGCGGCGGCCACGGGCTCGCCGCGAACCTGCGCTCCCTGCGGCTGCTGGTCGACGACATCACCGCCGTGGTCACGGTCGCCGACGACGGCGGCTCCTCGGGGCGCATCCGCGCCGAGCTGCCCGTGCTGCCCCCCGGGGACCTGCGGATGGCGCTCGCGGCGCTCTGCGAGGATTCCGACTGGGGCGCGTTCTGGCACGACGCCGTCCAGCACCGCTTCGTCACCGACGGCGACCTCGACGGCCACGCCCTCGGCAACCTCATGATCGTGGCCATGTGGCAGATCCTCGAGGACCCGATCGCGGGACTGGACCGGATCGGCGAGCTGCTCGGCGCCCGCGGACGGGTCCTGCCCATGGCCCTGGATCCGCTGGACATCGAGGCGCAGGTGGCCTTCGCGGACGGCACCCGCGGCACGGTGCGCGGCCAGGCGCACGTCGCGAAGGTCCCCGGACGGGTCGAGTCGATGCGCCTGATCCCGGAGCGGCCGCGGGTTCCCCAGGAGGTGCTGCGTGCGATCGCCGACGCGGACTGGGTGATCGTCGGCCCCGGCTCCTGGTACACCTCGGTGCTGCCGCACCTGCAGATCCCCGAGATCGCGGAGGCCCTGCGCACCACCCGTGCCCACCGCTGCGTGGTCATGAACCTCTCCTCCGGGGGAGAGGAGATCGAGGGGATGCGCAGCACGGATCTGCTGCGCGTGCTGCTGGACAGCGCGCCCGAGACGAGCTTCGACACCGTGATCGCTGATCCGACGGCCCTCGAGGACGCGGTCGAGCTTGCGGAGTTCGCGCGCACACGAGGAATACGTACCCTGCTGAGGCAGGTGAGCGTGGGCGGCGGGGTGCCGGTCCACGACCCGGTGCGGCTCGCCGCCGCTTACCGCGACGTGTTCGACGGCGTGTACGGGGATGTCGAGGGGACGCAGGACGAGGAGGAGGGGACTCAGGATGGCATTGACCGCTGACGCCAAGGAGGAGCTGTCCCGGATCGACGTGGCGCGCCCGTCGGCCCGCAAGGCGGAGGCCGCGGCGATGCTGCGCTTCGCGGGCGGCCTGCATCTGCAGGGCGGGCGCGTGGTGATCGAGGCCGAGCTGGACAGCGCGGCGACCGCGCGGCGGCTGCGCGCGATCATCGCCGACGTCTACGGGCACGGCAGCGAGATCGCGGTGCTCGCGCCGTCGGGGATCCGCCGCTCGACGACGTACATCGTGCGGGTGCACGGCGACGGGGCGGTGCTCGCCCGCCAGACGGGCCTGCTGGACGCCCGCGGGCGTCCCGTGCGAGGGATGCCGCCCGCCGTCGTCGGCGGCGCCGCGGTGGACGCCGAGGCCGCCTGGCGCGGCGCCTTCCTCGCCCGCGGCTCGCTCACCGAGCCGGGCCGCAGCTCCGCGCTCGAGCTCGGCTGCCCGGGGCCCGAGGTCGCGCTCGCGATGGTGGGGGCCGCCCGGCGCCTGGGCATCGCCTCGAAGGCCCGCGAGGTCCGCGGGGGCGACCGCGTGGTGCTGCGCGACGGCGACGCGATCGCCGCGCTGCTCACGCGCATGGGCGCCCACCAGACCGTGCTGGTCTGGGAGGAGCGGCGCACGCGCCGCGAGGTCCGCGCGACCGCCCACCGCCTCGCGAACTTCGACGACGCCAACCTGCGCCGCTCGGCGCGGGCCGCGGTCGCCGCGGGGCAGCGCGTGGAGCGGGCGCTGGAGATCCTGGGGGACGAGGTCCCCGAGCACCTGCGCGAGGCGGGCCGCCTGCGCGTCGAGCACCGCCAGGCGAGCCTCGAGGAGCTGGGCCGCCACGCCGATCCGCCGATGACCAAGGACGCGGTCGCGGGGCGCATCCGCCGCCTGCTCGCGATGGCGGACAAGCGCGCCGAGGAGCTCGGCGTCCCCGGCACCGACGAGGTCGGCGAGGGCGGGGAGGACGCGCGCTCCTGAGCCGGGGGCCGCGCCGCGGTCCAGGGAGCGGACCCGTTCCGACGTGACCCAGTGCATTGATAGACTGATCCGCGGTCGTGATCGTCGTCTCGGGTTCCCGGGAGGCGCCGCGGTCGTCCGAGCGTACGAGGGCGTGCGCGACACATATCCCCGCAGCCTCCTGGGCTGCGATCCAAGGAGGAACCGTGACCACTAAGGTCGGAATCAACGGATTCGGTCGCATCGGGCGCAACTTCCTGCGCGCCGCCCTCGAGCAGGGTGCCGACATCGAGGTCGTGGGCGTCAACGATCTGACGGACAACGCGACGCTCGCCAACCTCATCAAGTACGACTCCATCGGCGGCGTGCTTCCCTACGAGGTCAGCCACGACGACGACTCCATCACCGTCGGCGACCTCACCTTCAAGGCCTTCGCCGAGCGCGACCCGAAGAACATCCCGTGGGGCGAGATCGGCGCGGACGTCGTCATCGAGTCCACCGGCATCTTCACGGACGCCGAGAAGGCCAAGGCCCACCTCGAGGGCGGTGCGAAGAAGGTCATCATCTCCGCTCCCGCGAAGAACGAGGACGCGACCTTCGTCATCGGCGTGAACGAGGGCGACTACGACCCGGCGAAGCACGACATCGTCTCGAACGCCTCGTGCACCACCAACAGCCTCGCCCCCGTGGCCAAGGTGCTGAACGACGAGTTCGGCATCGTCAAGGGCCTCATGACCACGGTCCACGCCTACACCTCGGACCAGGTCCTGCAGGACGGCCCGCACAAGGACCCGCGCCGCGCCCGCGCCGCCGCCCTGAACATCGTGCCCACCACGACCGGCGCCGCCAAGGCCGTCGCGCTCGTGCTGCCCGAGCTCAAGGGCAAGCTCGACGGCTACTCGCTGCGCGTGCCGGTCCCCACCGGCTCGATCACGGACCTCACCTTCGAGGCCTCCCGCGAGGTCACCGCCGAGGAGATCAACGCCGCGGTGAAGAAGGCCGCCGAGGGCCCGCTCAAGGGCATCCTGCGGTACACCGAGGACCCGATCGTCTCCAAGGACATCGAGCACGATCCGCACTCCTCGATCTTCGACAGCCAGCTCACCAAGGTGAACGGCAACCTCGTCAAGGTCTTCACCTGGTACGACAACGAGTGGGGCTTCTCCAACCGCCTCGTCGAGCTCACCTCGCTCGTCGGCAAGAGCCTCTGACCCTCTCCCTCACGGAGATCGGGTCCGACGGAGCCCGTCCGGCGCCGCCCCTGCGAGGCGCGGCCCGGGCGGGCTCCGTCGCACGCACCCCTCGACACTAGGAGCCAACCCCGTGCTGAA
Source organism: Brachybacterium kimchii (assembly GCF_023373525.1). Lineage (NCBI taxonomy): Bacteria > Bacillati > Actinomycetota > Actinomycetes > Micrococcales > Dermabacteraceae > Brachybacterium > Brachybacterium kimchii. The sequence continues at coordinate 1,217,425 of NZ_CP097218.1, read as the reverse complement.
GACCATCGCGTCGCTCGGCGACCTGCGCGGCAAGCGGGTCATCGTCCGCGCCGACCTCAACGTGCCGCTGGACGGCACCACGATCACCGACGACGGCCGCATCCGCGCCGCCCTGCCCACGATCTCGACGCTCACAGACGCCGGTGCGCGCGTCGTCGTGATCTCCCACCTCGGCCGACCGAAGGGCGCCCCCGAGGAGAAGTACTCGCTGCGCCCCGTCGTCGGGCGGCTGTCCGAGCTCCTCGGCGCCGACGTCGCCTTCGCGACCGACACCGTGGGCGACAGCGCCCGGGAGACCGTGGACGGCCTCGCCGACGGCCGGGTCGCGATCCTCGAGAACCTCCGCTTCAACCCGGGGGAGACCTCGAAGGACGAGGGCGAGCGCCGCGCGTTCGCCGAGCAGATCGCCGCGCTCGGCGACGCCTTCGTCTCCGACGGCTTCGGCGTCGTCCACCGCAAGCAGGCCTCCGTGTACGAGCTCGCGCAGCTGCTGCCCTCCGCCGCCGGCGAGCTCGTGAGCAGCGAGGTCGAGGCGCTGCGCAAGGTGACCGACGACCCGGAGCGCCCCTTCGTGGTGATCCTCGGCGGCGCCAAGATCGCCGACAAGCTCGGCGTCATCGAGAACCTGCTGACCAAGGCCGATCGGATCCTCATCGGCGGCGGCATGGCGTACACCTTCCTCAAGGCCCAGGGCCATGAGATCGGCAAGTCCCTGCTGGACGCCGAGCGCGTCGACACCGTGCGCCAGTACCTCGAGACGGCGCAGCGCAACGGCGTCGAGCTCGTGCTGCCCGTGGACACGGTCGTCGCGCGGGAGTTCTCGGCCGACGCGGAGCCGACGACGGTCCCCGCCGACCAGATCCCCGCCGACCAGGAGGGCATGGACATCGGCCCGAGGACCGCGGAGCTGTTCGCGGAGAAGATTGCCGATGCGCGCACCGTCTTCTGGAACGGCCCGATGGGGGTCTTCGAGTTCGAGACCTTCGCGCGCGGCACGAAGGACGTCGCCACGGCCCTCGCCGGGGCCGACGGCTTCACCGTGATCGGCGGCGGCGACTCCGCGGCCGCCGTGCGCACCCTGGGCTTCGACGAGTCCGCGTTCTCGCACATCTCGACCGGCGGCGGTGCGAGCCTCGAGCTGATCGAGGGCAAGGAGCTGCCGGGCATCGCCGTCCTGGAGGAGGACCACGCATGAGCACCACCCGCACCCCGCTGATGGCGGGCAACTGGAAGATGAACCTCGACTGGAAGCAGGGCCTGTCCCTCGTCGAGGACCTGGGCGATGCCCTCAAGGGGCTGGACACCTCCGCGGTCGAGGCGGCCGTGCTGCCTCCGTTCGTGGACCTGCGCACCGTGCAGACGGCCGTGGACGCCGGGAAGCTCCCGATCTCCTACGGGTCCCAGGACGTGTCCGAGCACGAGTCCGGTGCGTTCACCGGCGAGGTCTCCGCCTCCATGCTCACCGCCCTCGGCGCGACCTACGCGACCATCGGCCACTCCGAGCGCCGCCAGTACCACGGTGAGACCGAGCAGGTCACGAACGCCAAGGTGAAGGCGGCCCTCGGCGGAGGGCTCACGCCGATCCTCTGCGTCGGCGAGCCGCTCGAGGAGCGGAAGGCGGGCACGCAGGTCGAGTACACGCTCGCCCAGCTCGAGGGCGGGCTCGAGGGCGTCGACGCCGCACAGGTCGGTTCCCTCGTCGTCGCCTACGAGCCGGTCTGGGCGATCGGCACCGGCGAGGTCGCGACCCCGGACGACGCCCAGGAGGTGTGCGGCGCGATCCGCGACTGGGTGCGCACCGCCCACGGCGAGGCCGCGGCGGATGCCGTGCGCGTCCTCTACGGCGGCTCCGTGAAGTCCTCGAACGTCGCCGAGCTGATGACGAAGCCCGATGTGGACGGCGCCCTCGTGGGCGGTGCCTCGCTGAAGGCCGACGAGTTCGCGAAGATCGTCCGCTACCAGGACGCCTGAGCGGCGCGACCGGACGAGGAGCCGAACGGCTCACATCCGGCGGGGCGGGTCCGGCGACGGATCCGCCCCGTGTCGTATCCTGGCGCAGTTCCAACGTCCCGTGAGGAGAGTCCGTGGACCTCAACCTGCTCAAGCTGATCCTGCAGATCGTGCTGGCGATCACCGGCGTCGCAGTGATCCTGCTGGTGCTGCTGCACCGCGGCAAGGGCGGCGGCCTGTCCGACATGTTCGGCGGCGGCGTGTCCTCCTCCGCGAGCGCCTCCGGCGTCGCCGAGCGCAACCTCGACCGCCTCACGGTCACCCTCGCCGTCGTGTTCGGCGCCGCGGCCGTGGGCCTGGGAGTGATCGAGCGCTTCATGTGATCGTCCGACGCGCAGCGCGCGTCGGCAGCCGTCCGAGAGGCCGGGAGGATTCGATCCTCCCGGCCTCTCGTCACTCTCGGCAGCGGACGTGCCCGGAGCCGATGGGGCCGAGCAGCGACGCGACCGAGGAGCGGCGCGGCCGAGCAGCGACGCGGCCGAGCGGCGACGCGGCCGAGCGGCCACGCGGCCGAGCAGCGACGCGGCGCGCCGCCGCACAGCGAGAGGGCCCGACCGCGCACATGGCGCGGTCGGGCCCTCTCGCTGCTCCGGGCGGTCCCGGGGTGCGGTCAGCCCGTCAGCCCTTCCGCAGGCCCGTCGCCGAGGACTCGTCGAGGTACCAGGTGGTGGACTCGAGCCCGCGCACCGAGGAGGCCGGGACCTCCCACGGGTCGATGCCCCGGTGGGCGCGCGCGACCGCGTCGGCCTTCTCCGCGCCGGCGGCCAGCAGGCCCACGTGGCGCGCGGAGTTCAGCACGGGCCAGGTCAGCGACACCCGCAGCGGCGGCGGCTTGGGGGAGTCGACCACGGCCACGGCGCTCGCGCCGTCGAGCTGCTGCGCGGGATGGCGCGGGAACAGCGAGGCCACGTGGCCGTCGGGACCGACGCCCAGCAGCAGCACGTCGAAGAACGCCTCGCCGCGGGTGCGGAACGGACGGTCGCCGCCCGCGCGATCCAGCTCCTGGCCGTACCAGGCGGCGGCCTCGTCGAGGGACATGCCGCTCGAGGTCGAGGGGACCGGATGCACCTTGCCGGGTGCGAAGGCGATCTTCTCGAGGAAGCCGACGCGCACCGACTGGTCGTTGCGGTCCTCCGAGTCGGCGTCGACGAAGCGCTCGTCGCCCCACCACACGTGCACGGCGGCCGGGTCGACCTCGTGCTCGACGAAGGCGACGGGGAGGGCGTCGGCGGTGGCGGTGCCGATGGTGCCTCCGGTGACCACGAGGTGCGCCTCGCCGCGCGCCGAGATCGCCTCGGCGAGGCGGGCGGCCACGTCGTCGGCGGCGCGCACGGCGGCGGCCTCGAGGGACTCGGAGACGGCGTCCGTCGGCTCCGGCTTGCCCTTCGCGAAGGTCGAGGCGTCCTCGACCTTGGAGAAGGCGTGGGCGAGGACCTCGCCGTAGACCTCGTCGGGGTCCAGGCGGCGCAGCTCCTCGGCGAGGAGCTCGTAGAGAGAGCTCGCGGGCACGGGGACGCGCTGGTCCTCCTGGTCGCCGGGCAGGGAGATGATGACGCTGTCGCCCTCGCCGCGGCGCAGGGCCACGGTCCCGTCCTCGCGCTCGAAGACGAGGGACTGGGGGCCGGCGGGGCAGCCGTCGACGGTCTCGATGTCGACCTCGAGGCCGAGCTCGAGGGCGAGCCATGCGGCCAGCAGGCGCACCGAGGGATCGCCCGCGGGGCCGGCGACGCTCACGCTGCGCGGGAGGGAGATCGGCGGGGTCTCGTAGGCCGTGGCGGCCAGTCCGCGCCAGCGGGTGATGCGGGCCCAGGAGAGGTCGGAGTCGCCGCTGGAGTAGCCGCGGCGCAGGCGCTTGAGGGTCGCGTCGGGGTCGCTCGAGGAGGCGGCGTCGGTGATGCGGCGCTGGGAGATCGAGCCCAGGACGTCGTGGACGGGCGAGGACGGGGCGTCCTCGGGCCACCAGGTGACGATCGGGGCGTCGGGCAGCAGCAGCGGGGTGATGAGGGTGTCCAGGCTGGACATGACGTCGCCCCGGGCGCGGAGGATGACGATCTCGCCGGCTCCCGCGTCGCGGCCCACGCGGATCTCCGCGTCCAGTCCGGTCTCGGCGTCGGTGTCGGCATCGACCACGATGACCCGCGAGGGGTGCTCGTGGCTGGCCTGCACGGCGGCCTGCAGGGGCTGATCGATGTCCTCGCCGGTCGCGACGATGATCAGCGTGAGCACGCTGCCCACGGTGGTCGCGCCGAAGGTCTCGCGCATCTGCGTCATCTTCTTGTCGACGGCGGATGCGGTGGTGTCGTTCAGAGTGGTGATCACGGTCGCCTCCAGGCGCGTCCGTCGCGCGTGAGCATCTCGTTGGCGGTCTCCGGGCCCCAGGTGCCGGGGCGGTACGGAGCGGGCGGAAGGTTCTTCGCCCAGTAGTCGGTGATCGGGTCGAGGATCTCCCAGGACAGCTCGACCTCCCGCTGGCGCGGGAACAGCGGCGGGTCGCCCAGGAGCATGTCCAGGATCAGCCGCTCGTAGGCCTCGGGCGATTCCTCGGTGAACGAGGACCCGTACTGGAAGTCCATGTTCACGTCCCGCACCTCCATCTGGGTGCCGGGGACCTTGGAGCCGAACCGCATGGTCACGCCCTCGTCGGGCTGGACGCGGATCACGATCGCGTTCTGGCCGAGGTCCGCGGTGTCCGTGGAGGAGAACGGCAGGAACGGGGCGGACTTGAAGACCACGGCGATCTCGGTGACGCGGCGGCCCAGGCGCTTGCCCGCGCGCAGGTAGAACGGGACCCCGGCCCAGCGGCGGGTGTTCACGTCCAGGCGCATCGCGGCGAACGTCTCGGTCGTGGAGTCGGCGGGGATGCCGTCCTCCTCGAGGTAGCCCTTGACCTCCTCGCCGCCCTGCAGTCCCGCGACGTACTGCCCGCGGGCGGTGTGCAGGGAGAGGTCGTCGGGCAGGGAGATGGCCTCGAGGACCTTCTCCTTCTCCGTGCGCAGCTCCTTCGCGTCGAAGGAGATGGGCTCCTCCATCGCGGTCAGCGCGAGCAGCTGCAGGAGGTGGTTCTGGATGACGTCGCGCGCGGTGCCGATGCCGTCGTAGTAGCCCGCACGCGAGCCGATGCCGATGTCCTCGGCCATCGTGACCTGCACGTGGTCGACGTAGTTCGCGTTCCAGATCGGCTCGAACATCTGGTTCGCGAAGCGGAACGCGAGGATGTTCTGGACCGTCTCCTTGCCCAGGTAGTGATCGATGCGGAAGACGTCCTCCGGGCGGAAGACCTTCTCCACGACGTCGTTGAGCTCCTTCGCGGAGGCCAGGTCGTGGCCGAAGGGCTTCTCGATGACCACGCGGCGCCACGAGCCGTCGCGCGGGGTGTTCAGTCCCGAGTTCGCCAGCTGCGAGCAGACCTGCGGGAACGCGTCCGGCGGGATCGAGAGGTAGAAGGCGTGGTTGCCGCCCGTGCCGCGGGTGCGGTCGAGCTCCTCGACGACCTCCGTGAGCTTCTGGAAGGCGGCCGTGTCGTCGAAGGTGCCGGTGACGAAGCGCAGGCCGCCGCGCAGCTGCTCGAAGGTCGACTCGTCGAACTCGGTGCGGGCGTGCTCGGTGACGGACGTGCGGACGTAGTCGGCGAAGTCGTCATGGCTCCAGTCGCGGCGCCCGTAGCCGACCAGGCCGAAGCTCGGGGGCAGCAGGCCCCGGTGGGCCAGGTCGTAGATCGCGGGGAGGAGCTTCTTGCGGGCGAGGTCTCCGGTGACGCCGAACATCACCATCGAGCTCGGACCCGCGATCAGCGGCAGGCGCCGATCACGGGGATCGCGCAGCGGATTGCGCGGAGTGGGGGTCGTGTTCACGATCATCCTTCCGGCACGTGGCGGAGCCGACCCGTCGGGGCGGCTCCGCCGTGTGCTCGATGGAGTGAGGACCGCCGCCCCCCCCTCCCCGCGCGGCGCCGCGGGCGGCGCTCAGGAGCGGACGGAGGAGGGGAGGCGGCGGGGTGGGATCAGGCCGAGGCGATCTGCGCCGCGACGGTCTCGAGCAGCTCGTTCCAGGCCTTCTCGAACTTCTCGACGCCCTCGCGCTCGAGGACGGCGTAGACGTCGTCGAGGTCGACGCCCGCGGCGGAGATCTTCTCGAGGTCCGCGGCCGAGGCCTGCGCGGCCTCCGCGTCCAGGGCCTTCCCGAGCTCGGAGTGGTCGGCGACCGCGTCGAGCGTCTTCTCCGGCATCGTGTTCACGGTGGGGGAGGCGACCAGCTGGTCGACGTACATGGTGTCGGCGTACTCGGGGTTCTTCACACCGGTCGAGGCCCACAGCGCGCGCTGCACGCGGGCGCCCTTCGCGGCCAGCTTCTCGAAGCGCTCCGAGGAGAACTTCTCGAGGTACACGCCGAAGGCCACGCGGGCGTTCGCCACGCCCGCCTTGCCGCGCAGCTCCAGGGCGTCGCCGCCCAGCTTCTCCAGGCGGGCGTCGATCTCGGTGTCGAAGCGCGAGACGAAGAACGAGCCGACCGAGCGGATGGTCGAGAGGTCGATGCCGGCGGCGTCGGCCTTCTCCAGGCCCGCCAGGTAGGCGTCGATGACCTCGCGGTAGCGGTCCACGGAGAAGATGAGGGTCACGTTGACGCTGATGCCCGCGCCGATCACCTCGGTGATGGCCGGCAGGCCCTCCTTGGTCGCGGGGATCTTGATCATCACGTTGCTGCGGTCCACGATCTCGCTGAGGCGGTGGGCCTGCGCGATCGTCTTCTCGGTCTCGTGCGCCAGGCGCGGGTCGACCTCGATCGAGACGCGGCCGTCCTGGCCCTCGGTGGCCTCGGCGACCGGGGCGAAGAGGTCGGCGGCGGAGCGGACGTCATCGGTCGTGAGCTTCTCGACGACCGCGTCGACGTCCTTGCCGGCCTTCGCGAGCTCGGCGATGTCGGCGTCGTAGTCCTGGGCGCCGGAGATGGCGGCCTGGAAGATCGAGGGGTTGGTGGTGACGCCCACGATGTTCTTCGTGTCCACGAGCTCCTGGAGGTTGCCGGAGGTCAGGCGACCGCGGGAGAGGTCGTCCAGCCAGATCGACACGCCGGCGTCAGAGAGGGCCTGGGTGCGGGTGTTCTGGGTCATGAGGGGAATCCTTCCTCGGCGCGCGCGGCGCCGATCAGATCATGGGGAGTCGGAGACGGATGGTCGCCGTGGATGCGCGGGGCGGGTGCGGGGCCCGAGGGCCGACGGCGGGCTCCCGCGCGGGCACGGCGAGAAGAGGGGGCGGGACCTCTGGGGTCCCGCCCCCGTCGGCGGATCAGCTCTGTGCGGCCTCGATGGACTCCTTCGCGGCGGCCACCACCGCGTCGGCCGTGAAGCCGTACTCGCGGAAGAGCGTGGCCGCGTCCGCGGAGGCGCCGTAGTGCTCGAGGCTGACGGCGCGGCCCGCGTCGCCCAGGTACTTGAACCAGGACTGGGCGATGCCCGCCTCGACGCTCACCCGGGCGCGGACGCCGCGGGGGAGGACCGACTCGCGGTAGGCTTCGTCCTGGTCCTCGAACCACTCGACGGACGGCATGGAGACCACGCGGGTCGGCGTGCCGGCCTCCTCGAGCTGCTTCTGCGCCTCGACGGCGTACTGCACCTCGGAGCCGGTGGCGATGAGGATGACCTCGGGCTCGCCGCTGCCGGCGTCCTTGAGGACGTACCCGCCCCGGGCGACGCCGTCGGTGCTCGCGTACTCGCTGCGGTCCAGCGTCGGCAGGGCCTGGCGGGAGAGGATCAGGCCGATCGGGCGCTCGCGGCGCTCGATCGTCGCCTTCCAGGCGGCGGCCGTCTCGTTGGCGTCGGCCGGGCGGACGACGTCCAGGCCCGGGATGGCGCGCAGCGCGGCGAGGTGCTCGACCGGCTGGTGGGTGGGGCCGTCCTCGCCCAGGCCGATGGAGTCGTGGGTCCACACGTAGATGTTGTCCACGCCCATCAGGGCCGAGAGGCGCACGGCGCCGCGCATGTAGTCCGAGAACTGCAGGAACGTGCCGCCGTAGGCGCGGGTGAGCTCGTCGAGGTTGATCCCGGAGAGGATCGCGCCCATGGCGTGCTCGCGGATGCCGAAGTGCAGCGTGCGGCCGTACTCGTCGCCCGAGAACTCCTTGGTCGAGCGGTCCTTCGGGATGAAGGAGGGCTCGCCGTCCATGGTGGTGTTGTTCGAGCCGGCGAGGTCGGCCGAGCCGCCCCAGAGCTCGGGCAGCACCGGGGCGAGGGCGTTCAGCACCTTGCCGGATGCGGCGCGGGTGGCCAGGCCCTTGGCGTCGGCCTCGAAGGTCGGCAGGGCGTCGGCCCAGCCGTCGGGGAGCTTCCCGGCGACGAGCCGGTCCAGCAGCGCGGCGCGGTCGGCGTTGGCCTCGCGCCAGCTCGCGAGCTTCTCGTCCCAGGCGGCGTGCGCCTCCTTGCCGCGCTGCACGAGCTCGCGGGTGCGGTCGAGGACCTCGGCGGGGACGTCGAAGGTCTTCTCGGGATCCAGGCCGAGCGCCTTCTTGAGGCCCGCGACCTCCTCGTCGCCCAGGGCGGATCCGTGGGCGGCGCCGGTGCCCTGCTTGGTGGGAGCGGGCCAGGCGATCACGGTGCGCAGGGCGATGAAGGACGGCTTGTCGGTGACCTTCTTGGCGTCCTCGATGGCGGTCTTGAGGGCGGCGACGTCCTCGACGTACTCGGTGCCGCCGTGGGTCCAGTCCACGTGGTGGACGTCCCAGCCCAGCGCCTCGTAGCGGGCCGCCGTGTCCTCGGTGAAGGCGATGTCGGTGTGGCCCTCGATCGAGATGTCGTTGTCGTCCCACAGGACGATCAGGTTGCCCAGCTCCTGGGTGCCGGCGATCGAGGAGGCCTCGTTGGTCACGCCCTCCTGCATGTCGCCGTCGGAGGCGATCGCGTAGGTGAAGCGGTCGAAGGGGCTCTCGCCCGCGGGGGCCTCGGGGTCGAACAGGCCGCGCTCGCGGCGCTGCGCCATGGCCATGCCGACGGCGGTCGCCAGGCCCTGGCCGAGCGGGCCGGTGGTGGTCTCCACGCCCTTGGTGTGGCCGACCTCGGGGTGGCCCGGGGTCTTCGAGCCCCAGGTGCGCAGGGACTCGATGTCCTCGAGCTCGAGGCCGAATCCGCCGAGGTAGAGCTGGATGTACTGGGTGAGGCTCGAGTGGCCTGCGGAGAGGACGAAGCGATCGCGGCCCAGCCACCCGGTGTCCGAGGGGTCGTGGCGCATGATGTCCTGGTACAGCAGGTAGGCGGCCGGGGCGAGGCTGATCGCCGTCCCCGGGTGGCCGTTCCCGACCTTCTGGACGGCGTCCGCCGCGAGGGTGCGCACCGTGTCGATCGCGCGCTTGTCCAGGTCGGTCCAGCCGTCGATTCCCTTGAACGATTCGCTCACGAGTTGTTCTTCCTTCCGTCAGGAGCTGCAGGAGCGGCTCGCGTCGCCCGGGTCCCGGGGCGCGCCGCTCAGCGACCATTCGATCCTATCGCCCCGCCCCGTGGCCAGGGGTTGCCGCGACTTCTCGTGGGACGCGCAACCGGTGAGCCATGTCATGCGAGGTCAGGGACTCTCACGCCCCGAGCAACGGATCGGGCGGCCGCGAAGATGTCCGGAGGTGACGAGAGGCACGCGGTGTGGCGCGTCGAGCATCGCGGCGGCGATCCGCGGGGCCGGCCGCCGGGTAGTATCGGGCCCGTTCGCCCCCTCGGCGCAGACGCGTCGGTCGCAGCAGGAAGGACGGTGGACGGTGACCGCTCCCCACGGCACCCCCGCTCCCGGGACCGCCCGGCGCACCCCGCAGACGTCGCAGACCCCCGGGTCGGAGTCGGCACCGTCCGCCTCGACGGCCCCGGCCTCGTCGGACACGGTCTCGTCGCCCCCGGCCCCGTCGGCCCCCGAGGGCCGCCGCGGCATCGGCCGCACCGTGCGCGCCTACGTCGCGCTCACCAAGCCGCGGATCATCGAGCTGCTGCTGATCACGACGATCCCCACCATGTTCCTCGCGGCGGGGGGCTTCCCGCACCCGCTGCTGATCCTCGCGACGATGATCGGCGGCTACCTCGCCGCCGGCGGCGCGAACACGCTGAACATGTACCTGGACCGCGACATCGACGCGAAGATGAAGCGGACGAAGAACCGTCCGATCGTCACCGGTGAGGTCTCCCCGCGGGCCGCCGTCGTGTTCGGCGTGGTGCTGTCGATCGTCTCCGCCCTCTGGCTGGGCCTGCTCGTGAACTGGGCCTCCGCCGTGCTCGCGATCGCCGCGATCCTGCTGTACGTCCTCTTCTACACGATGTTCCTCAAGCGCCGGACCTCGCAGAACATCGTGTGGGGCGGGATCGCCGGCTGCATGCCGGTCCTGATCGGCTGGTCGGCCGTCACCGGCACCGTCTCCTGGACCGCGTTCCTGCTGTTCCTCGTCATCTTCTTCTGGACGCCGCCGCACTACTGGCCGCTCGCCGAGAAGTTCACCAAGGACTACGAGACCGCGGGCGTGCCCATGCTCCCCGTGGTCAGCTCCCGCACGAACGTCGCCCACCAGATGGTGCTGCACAGCGTGCTCATGGTCGCCTCGAGCCTCGCGATCATCCCGCTGGGGCACACCGGCTGGGTCTACGCGGTCGCCGCCGTGGCCTCGGGCGCCTGGTTCCTCTTCCTCGTCGTCCGCTACGCGGTGCGCACCCACAGGGGGCTGACCGGCAAGAAGCTCGGCCCGATGGTCGTCTTCCACGGCTCGATCACCTACCTGACGCTGCTGTTCGTGGCGCTCGCGATCGACCCGTTCGTCCGCTTCTGAGGAACGTGCCCGTGGTCGCCGCCGACGCCGACCCCGCCGAGGTCCGCACGGACGACGCCCGCGATCTCGAGCAGTACCTGAGCCATCTGCGCGTCGAGCGCGGCCTGTCCGCGAACACGCTGGCCGCCTACCGGCGCGACCTCACCCGCTACCTGCGCCACCTCGCCCGCGAGGACCGCGCGCTGCACGCGATGACCCCGGAGGACGTCTCGGCCTGGCTGCGGACGGTCCGCTCGGGGGCCGACGGGGGATCGGCGCTCGCGGCCTCGAGCGCCGCCCGGGCCCTGGCCGCGGTCCGCGGCCTGCACGCTTTCCTCGACGCCGAGCGCACCTCCAGCACCGGGGATCCCACGCGGCTGCTGCCCGCCCCGAGCCGACCGCGCACCCTGCCGCACCCGATCACGATCGACGAGGCCGCGCGGCTCGTCGAGGCCGCGGGCCGGCCCGGCACCGGCGCGCTCTCCGCCGAGCGCGCCCTGCGGGACCGGGCCCTGCTCGAGGTGCTCTACGGGCTCGGGGCGCGGATCTCCGAGGCGATCGGCCTGGACGTGGACGACGTCGATCCGCTCGAGCGCGCCGCGGTGCTGCGCGGCAAGGGCGACAAGCACCGCGCGGTGCCCGTCGGGCGTTTCGCCCTCGAGGCGCTGGAGGCGTATCTCACCCGGGCCCGGCCCTCCCTCGCCTCCCGGGGACGGGGCACCCCGGCGATCTTCCTGGGCTCGCGCGGCACCCGTCTCACCCGGCAGGCGGCGTGGCAGATCGTGCAGCGCGCCGCCGCCGACGCGGACCTCGAGGGCGCGATCGGACCGCACACCCTGCGCCACTCCTTCGCGACCCATCTCCTGCACGGCGGCGCCGACGTCCGCGCTGTCCAGGAGCTGCTGGGGCACGCCTCGGTCACCACCACCCAGCTCTACACCCAGGTGACCGTCGACTCCCTGCGCGAGGCCCACGCGGCCGCCCATCCGCGCTCCCGCGACCGCGGCTGAGCCGGGGCCGAACGCCCGCGGCGGCGGCGCCGCGGGCTCCGCGGGCGGGACCGGCGGGCCCGAGGAACCCATGGGGCTTAGACTTGCGGGGCGATCCGCGGCCCCGCCACGTGCGGCGGAGCCGCCCCGCGTCCGCCGCGCGCACCGCGGCGGGACCCGAGCAGCGGGTCCCGATCGGCAGGATCGGCGCAGCAGCGCAGCAGTACGACGCCCGGACGAGCAGACGACAGGAACACCACGTGAGCGACTCCTCCAAGTTGACCCTGGACATCGACCTGGGACCCACGGGTCTCCCGCGGCCCGATTTCCCCGAGCCCCCGGCGCTGGAGAGCCACGGCCCCGCGCGCGTGATCTCGATGGTCAACCAGAAGGGCGGCGTCGGGAAGACCACGAGCGTCATCAACCTCGGCGCGGCCCTCGCGGAGATGGGCCGCAAGGTGCTCCTCGTGGACCTCGACCCGCAGGGCGCGCTCTCCGCCGGCACCGGCGTGAACCCCTACGAGCTCGACATCACCGTCTACAACCTGCTCATGGACCGCAGCCATGACGTCCACGACGTCATCCAGTCCACGAGCACCGACGACCTCGACGTGCTCCCGGCGAACATCGACCTCTCCGCGGCCGAGGTCCAGCTGGTCAACGAGGTCGCCCGCGAGATGGCGCTGGCCCGCGTGCTGCGCCCCGTGATGGACGAGTACGACGTCATCATCATCGACTGCCAGCCCTCGCTGGGCCTGCTCACCGTCAACGCGCTCGCGGCCAGCCACGGCGTGATCATCCCGCTCGAGGCCGAGTACTTCGCGCTGCGCGGCGTCGCCCTGCTCGTGGAGACCATCGAGAAGGTGCAGGACCGCATCAACCCCCGCCTCGACATCGACGGCATCCTCATCACGATGTTCGATCCGCGCACCCTGCACGCCCGCGAGGTCAGCCAGAGGGTCGTCGAGGCCTTCCCGGACCGGGTCTTCCGCACCACCATCAATCGCACGGTGAAGTTCCCCGATGCGTCCGTGGCGGCGGAGCCGATCACGTCCTTCGCCTCCTCCACCAAGGGCGCGGAGTCCTACCGGCAGCTCGCGCGGGAGCTCGTCGCGCGCGGCTGCGCCGCCTGATGGCCGAGCGCCGCCGCAGCGCCTTCACCCCGCCGCGCAGCGTCCGCCTGCGCGACAGCGACGGACGGCCGGCGCCCGCCGCCGAGTCCGCGTCGGCCAGTGGCGAGCGCCTGCAGAAGGTCCTCGCCCGCGCGGGCTTCGGCTCCCGGCGCGCCTGCGAGGCGATCATCTCCCAGGGCCGCGTGAGCGTCGACGGCGAGACCGTGCTCGAGCAGGGCGTGCGCATCGATCCGGCCCGCCAGGTCGTGCACGTGGACGGTCGCCGCCTCCAGCTCGACGGGGGCAAGCGCACCGTCGCCCTGAACAAGCCCCGCCACGTGGTCAGCGCGATGTCCGACCCGGAGGGCCGTCGCGACCTCACCGAGTTCGCGGAGCGCTTCCCGGAGCGGCTCTACCACGTGGGCCGCCTCGACTTCGAGACCGAGGGCCTGCTCCTGCTCACCAACGACGGCGAGCTCGCACACCGCCTCACCCACCCGAGCTTCGACGTCGAGAAGACGTACGTCTGCCGCTTCCCGCTCACCGGAGCCTTCCCGCGCGGCCTGCTCAAGGCGCTGCGCGAGGGCGTCGAGCTCGAGGACGGCCCCGCCCGCGCCGACCGTGCGCGGCTCGTCGCCCACGACGGGCGCGAGGCCGTCGTCGAGGTCACGCTCCACGAGGGCCGCAACCGCATCGTGCGCCGCATGTTCGCCTCCCAGGGCCACGAGCTCACGGCGCTCGTGCGCACCCGCATCGGCCCGATCCTGCTCGCGGACCTCGCGCCCGGCGAGACCCGCGAGCTCGAGCCGAAGGAGCTCGGCACGCTGATGGCGGAGGTCGGCCTGTGAGCGAGGCGCCTGCCGCTCACGACGCGCCCCTGCTGCCGAGCCCGGTCCTCGTCATCGGCACCGGCCTGATCGGCGGGTCCCTCGGACTCGCCCTGCGGGGCGCGGGCGTCGAGGTCCACGTGCAGGACGTCTCCCCGGGCACCACCTCGCTCGCGGTCGAGCTCGGCGTCGGACGCGTCCGGCGCGCGGACGACGCCGACCCCGCGCTCGTCGTCGTCGCCGCTCCGCCCGACGTCGCCGCCGCTCTCGTCGCCCAGGCGCTCGGCACCTACCCCGAGGCCCTCGTCGTCGACGTCGCGAGCGTCAAGCGGGTGGTCCTCGAGGGCCTGCGCGCACGCGCCGCGGCCGGCGAGATCACCGCGGACGACCTCTCCCGCTACCTCGGCACCCATCCCATGGCCGGTCGCGAGGTCTCCGGCGTGATCGCCGCCCGCGCCGACCTGTTCCTGGGACGCCCCTTCGTGATCTGCCCGCACGAGGGCACGCGCCGCGGCGCGGTCGCGAGGCTCCGCCAGATCGCGACCGAGCTCGGATCCCTGCCCGTGGTGATGGAGGCGGCCCGCCACGACGAGGCCGTCGCCCGCGTCTCCCACGCCCCGCAGGTGCTCGCGAGCCTGCTCGCGACCGGGCTGCTCGACGCCGAGGAGCAGGCGCTCGAGCTCTCCGGCCAGGGACTGCGCGACACCACGCGCATCGCCGCCTCGGACCCGCGGCTGTGGGTCGAGATCCTGGGCGCGAACGCCCGGGCCCTGCTCCCGGTGCTCGGCGACATGCAGGAGCGGCTCGCGGGCGTCGCGGACGCCCTGGCCACCATGCAGGGCGATCCGGACCCGTCCGTCGGCTCGCGCCGCGAGCTCGCGCGCCTCATCTCCGACGGCAACCGCGGGGTCGCCCGCATCCCCGGCAAGCACGGCAGCGGCACCGACGCCTTCGCGACGGTGTCCGTGATGGTGCCCGACAGCCCCGGCGAGCTCGCGCGCCTGCTCACCGAGACCGGACAGATCGGCGTCAACCTCGAGGACCTCCACCTCGAGCACTCGCTCGGCCAGCGGGTGGGCGTCGCCCACATCGCGGTGATCCCGAGCCATGAGGATCTGCTCACGAGGGAGCTCTCCCGGCGCGGATGGAGCGTGCTCGAGGGCTGAGCGCCCGTATCCTAATCCGATGGAGTCCTCCGCAGCCCTGCCCGCATCCGAGCACGCCGTCACGTCGGACGCCGCGCCCGCCGGCGCGCCCCGCGGCGTGACCGTCGCGATCGACGGCCCCGCGGGCTCGGGCAAGTCGACCGTGGCACGCCGCGTCGCCGAGGTCACCGGCGGCGGGTTCCTCGACACCGGCGCCATGTACCGGGCCGTGACCTGGCAGTGTCTCCGCGGCGACATCGACCTCGAGGACCGCGAGGCCGTCGCGCACGTCGCCGAGACCCTCGACCTGGACCTCGGGACCGACCCCGCCGGGGCCACCGTCGCGGTCGGCGGTCAGGACGTGACCGCCGAGATCCGCACCCAGGGCATCAGCGGCAGGGTCTCCGCGATCGCCACGAACACGGCCGTGCGCCCGATCCTCCAGCGCCGCCAGCGCGAGATCCTGCGGGAGACCGCCGATCTCCGCGGCCTCTGCGCCGCCGAGGGCCGCGACGTCACCACCGTCGTCGCTCCCGACGCCGACGTGCGCGTGCTGCTCACCGCGAGCGACGAGGCCCGCATGGCCCGGCGCGCCGCCGAGCTCGGCCTCGACGACTCCGAGGAGAGCCGCGAGCGCATGCGCGACCAGGTGCTGCGCCGCGACCGCGACGACTCCACGGTCTCCGAGTTCCTCACCGCCGCCGAGGGTGTCACCCCGATCGACACCACCGACCTCACGATCGAGCAGGTCATCGAGCGCGTCCTGGCCCTCGTGGACGAGGCCCGCGCGCGCCACGAGCAGGAGGCCGACGCGCAGGACGGCCCGCAGGAGTCCGACGCGCAGGACGACCCCGAGGTGCACTGGACGGGCGGCCCGGACCTCGCCGCCGTCCCCGGGGGCGAGCCCACCGACGAGGAGATCGCCGAGGCCTGGCGCGCCGGGCTCGAGGACTACGCCCTGGACGAAGAGGACCTCGCCCTCCTGACCGAGGGGGACGAGGAGGCGCCCGTCGGCCGCGCGGCGAAGAACCTGCCGGTCCTGGCCGTGGTCGGCCGCCCGAACGTCGGCAAGTCGACCCTCGTGAACCGCATCCTGGGCCGCCGCGAGGCCGTCGTCGAGGACGTCCCGGGCGTGACCCGCGACCGCGTCTTCTACGCGGCCGAGTGGGCGGGCACCGACTTCTGGCTCGTGGACACCGGCGGCTGGGAGGACAAGGTCCAGGGCATCGCCTACCGGGTCGCCGAGCAGGCCGAGGTCGCGATCGAGCTCGCCGACGCCGTCCTCTTCGTGGTCGACGCGACCGTCGGCATCACCACCACCGACGAGCAGCTGCTCAAGGTGCTGCGCCGCTCGGACCGCCCCGTGATCCTGGCGGCGAACAAGGTCGACGACGAGCGCGGCGAGCTCGAGGCCGCGGCCCTGTGGAACCTGGGCCTGGGGGAGCCGCACCCGGTCTCCGCGATCCACGGCCGCGGCTCGGGCGACCTGCTCGACGCCGTCCTCGCGGCGCTCCCGGAGGAGGGCCGCGGCGCGGCCCCCGACGACGGCCCCCGCCGCGTCGCGCTGCTGGGCCGCCCGAACGTCGGCAAGTCCTCCCTGCTCAATCGCCTCGCAGGGGAGAACCGCGTGGTGGTCGACGATCTCGCGGGCACCACCCGCGACCCGGTCGACGAGAAGATCGAGCTGGGCGGACAGGTCTGGACCTTCGTGGACACCGCGGGCATCCGCCGCCGCGTGCTGCAGTCCCAGGGCGCCGACTTCTACGCCTCCCTGCGCACCCGCTCGGCGCTCGACCGGGCGGAGGTCGCCGTGGTGCTGCTCGAGGCCTCCGAGCCGATCTCCACGCAGGACCTCAAGATCATCGACATGGTGCTCGAGTCCGGGCGCGCCCTCGTGCTCGCCTTCAACAAGTGGGACCTCATCGACGAGGACCGGCGCCGCCAGCTCGAATGGGAGATCGAGAAGGACCTCGCGCACGTCGCGTGGGCGCCGCGGGTGAACATCTCGGCCCTCACCGGACGCCACGCCGAGAAGCTCGTGCCGGCCCTGCGCACCGCCCTGGACTCGTGGGACACCCGCGTCGCCACCGCCCGCCTGAACGCCTTCCTGGGCACCCTCGTCGCCGCGCATCCTCACCCGCTGCGCGGCGGCAAGCAGTCGCGGATCCTCTTCGCGACGCAGGCCCGCACCCGGCCCCCGCGGATCGTCATCTTCGCGACCGGCTTCCTCGAGCACGGCTACCGGCGCTTCATCGAGCGCCGCCTGCGCGAGGACTTCGGCTTCACGGGCTCCCCGATCGAGATCGGCGTCCGCATCCGCGAGAAGCGCTTCCGCTGACCCGAACGGGAGCACCGCGGCCCGCGTCGACCGTCGATCCCACCCGCCCAGCACGACCGCCCGACCCGCACTGAGGAGCAGACCATGAGCCAGTCCTGGCAGCAGGTGCCGCCGCCCCAGCCCCCGGGCCAGGGCGCTCCGCTCCCCACGCCCCCGGTGCAGTATCCGGACCGCCAGTCCCTGCAGACGCAGGCGATCGTGCAGATCGTGATCGGCGCTGTGTGCGGGGCGATGATCCCGTCGATCCTCGGCATCATCGCGCTCGTGAAGCTCGACGAGCCCACCACGGCGCGCGCCCTCGTGAAGTGGGGCTGGATCTCGATGATCATCATCGCCGCGCTGATCGTCCTCGTGTTCCTGGTGACCCTCGTGGTGCCCCTGGTCATCACCCTGATCACCGTCGGCGCGGCGTCGGCGAGTTGAGGGAACCCATGGCGACCCCCGACTTCGTGCTCGCGCTGCGCGAGCACATCGGCCACGACCTGCTGTGGATGTCCGGCGTCACCGCGATCGTGCTCGACGCCGAGCGGCGGCGCACTCTCGTGGTGCGCCGCGCCGACACCGGCGACTGGACCCCGGTCACGGGCATCATCGATCCCGGCGAGCAGCCCGCCCGCGCCGCCGTCCGCGAGGTCGCCGAGGAGGCCGCGCTCACGGTGCGCCCCCTGCGGCTGATCGAGGTGCGCACCCTGCCGGAGACCACCTACGCCAACGGCGACCGGGCGCAGTACCTCGACCTGTGCTTCGTCCTCGAGCACCTCGACGGGGATCCCCGGCCGGCGGACGGCGAGAACACCGAGGCGCGCTGGGCGGACCTCGACGACCTCCCGCCGATGCCTGGCCGGTTCCGCGAGCAGATCGCGCTCGCCCTCGAGGACCGCCCCGAAGCGGTGTTCCGGGCATGAGCACCGCCACCAGCTCCGCGCGTCCCGGCGACGTGCTCGCCCTCGCCCTCACCCAGCGCACCGGGGACGAGGCCCGCGTGCGGCTGCTGCTGGATCAGCGCACGCTCGCCGACCGCGTGCCGGACGCCGCCGAGCACCTGGCCGCCTTCGGCGACGGCGTCCTGGTCGAGGTGCGGGTCGGCGAGCGCCTCGCGCTGCCGGGCGTCTGGGTCGAGCGCAGCGTGCTCGACCTGCGCCCGACGGGGGAGCACGAGCCCGTGCGCGAGGAGGACCTGCGGCTGCCCGCCGCCGTGGTCGGCGGCACCGGGCAGACCTCTCTGGCCTGGGGAGAGACCCGCTGGCCGCTGCCCCTGGACGCGACCGTCGCGATCCCGTCCTCGTGCCGGCCCGGGCCCCACTCCCTCCCGGAGCTGCGCCGTCTCGCCCTGCACGCGGCCGGTCGCCGCGCCGAGATCGCGCTGACGCTCTGGCAGGACCCCGGCTTCGACGTGCCCTGGCGCGATGTGCGCCTGGTCCCGCACGCCTCCTGGTGGTTCGAGATCGCGCAGGTCCCGCCGGGCACCCGCTACGCCGACGCCGCCGCGGGGCAGGGCGTCGAGGCCGCGCGGCTGCTCGCCGCCGTCCGCGACTGACCCGGCGGACACGCCCGCGCCCGGCCTCCAGGGCCTGCCGCGCTCCGCCTGTAGGCTGGCTCACAGCCACGCGCCGCTCGCGGGACGACCACGCGTCCCGCGGCTGCCGCCCCTCGATGTGGAGGAGCCTTCCCCATGGTCACCCCGGGACCGACCCGCCCCGACAGACGCACCTTCCTCAGGATCACCGCCGGCGCAGCCGTCGTCCTGCCGCTCGCCGCGTGCTCCTCGGACGCGGGAGCGGACACCGTGCGGATCGCCTACCAGCAGTTCGGCTCGGGCACGAACCTCAAGGACTGGCTGAGCGCGAGCGCGAAGACGTTCACCGCCGCCCATCCCGGCCTCAGCGTCGAGCTGGTGCCGATCGTCGCCGCGGAGAACGACTACTTCACCAAGAACGAGCTGCTCATGTCCTCGCCGCGGACCTCGGCCGACGTCGTCTACGAGGACTCCTTCATCATGCTCTCCGACGTCGGCGCCGGATACCTGCGGCCGCTCGACGCGCACATCAAGACCTGGGACCACTGGGGCGACGTGGTGAAGGCGTCCCGCGAGGCCTTCACCGCAGAGGACGGACACGTCTACGGCGCCCCGCAGACCACCGACACCCGCGCCCTCTTCTACCATCGCGACGTCTTCGAGGAGGCCGGGCTGCCCAGCACCTGGGAGCCGACCTCCTGGGACGACATCCTCGAGGCCGCCCGCGCGATCAAGGACTCCGATTCCGAGGCCGCGCCGCTGTTCATCTTCAGCGGGAAGGCGCAGGGCGAGAAGGCCTCGATGCAGGGCTTCGAGATGCTGCTCTACGGCACGACCTCCCGTCTGTACGACGAGGACACGAAGAAGTGGGTCCTGGGCTCGCAGGGCTTCGTGGACTCGCTCTCCCTGCTGCGCATGATCTTCGAGGAGGAGCTGACCCTCCCGGTCTCCCAGCACCTCGACCCGAACATCAGCGAGAGCATCTACTCCACGATGATCCCCGAGGGGAAGCTCGGCATCCTGCTGGACGGCTCGTGGATCACCCGGAACTGGGCCGAGGGATCGCCGGGGGAGTGGCCGGAGTGGACCGAGAAGGTCGGCCTGGCGAAGATGCCCACGAAGGACGGGCAGGACCCGGGCACGCTGACCCTCGCGGGCGGCTGGGGGCTCACCATCCCCCAGCACTGCCGGGACGAGGACGCCGCCTGGGCGTTCATCGAGGCGGCGACGTCGACGGAGAACTCGCTGGCCTTCGCGATCGCGGACAACCACATCACCGTGCGCAAGGACGTCGCGGCGAAGAAGGAGTACCAGGAGTACGCGCCCAGCGTCGAGTTCTTCACGGATCTCCTCGCGACCGCCTACTACCGGCCGGCCCTGCCCGCCTACCCCGAGGTCTCGGCGGCGATCCAGGAGGCCATGGAGGCGGTCATGTCCGACGCCGCGGATCCGAAGAAGGCCGCGGCCGACTACGACGCCGCGGTCACGGACATCGTCGGCGCCGAGAACGTGCAGGAGGAGTCCCGATGAGCACCCTCGCCCCCGAGCGCCCCGCGACCGGGCCCGTGCGACCCCGCCGTCGGCGCCCCGCCGGCATCGGCGACCGCCTCACCCTGCGGCGCGCCGCGCCCATGATCCCCGCCGCCGTGCTCCTGGTGCTGTTCATGGCCGGCCCCATCATCTACTCGCTCGACCTCGCCTTCACCGACAAGGCGATCCGCGGGGACGGCGCCTCGAAGACCTCCTTCGTGGGCGTCTCGAACTTCACCGACGCCCTCACCGATGGCGACTTCTGGAACTCGGTCGTGCTCACGATCCTGTTCACCCTGATCTCCGCCGTGATCGGGCAGAACCTGCTGGGGCTGCTGCTCGCCCTGCTCATGGAGCGGGCGAACCGGGTGATCAGCTTCGCGATCACCTCGATCGTGATCGCCGCCTGGATCCTGCCCGAGGTGGTCGCCGGCTACCTGCTCTACACCTTCTTCGCCGAGGGCGGCAGCCTCGACGGCATCCTCGGCCTGGTGGGCATCCCGCCGCAGACGCTGCTGTTCAGCGCCCCGATCGTCGCGGTGAGCTTCGCGAACGTCTGGCGCGGCACCGCCTTCTCGATGCTCGTGTACTCGGCGGCGCTCGGCGCGATCCCCGGCGACGTCCAGGAGTCGGCCGCGATGGACGGGGCCGGGCCGATGCGCCGCTTCACCTCGATCACCCTGCCGCTGCTGCGCCCGGCGCTCGCCACGAACCTCATGCTCATCACCCTGCAGACACTCTCCGTCTTCGGGCTGATCTTCATCATGACCGGCGGCGGGCCCGACCGGAAGAGCCAGACCCTGCCGCTGTACATGTACGAGCAGGCCTTCTCCTACGGCCAGCTCGGCTACGGCACCGCGGTCGCCCTGCTCCTGCTGCTGATCGGGGCCGCCGCCTCCCTCGTCTACCTCCGCCTGCTCCCCGAGGAGGAGAAGCGATGACCTCCACCGCAGCGGCCGACGCCGCCTCCGCACCCGCCTCCCCGTCCGCCGCATCCGCCCCGGGCCCCGCGACCGCGCGCCCCCGCCGCGGCCACAAGGGCGGCAAGGGGCCGCGCGAGCGCACCGCCGAGCTCGCCTCGAGCCTCGCGATGATCGTCATCGGCGTGGCGTTCCTGATCCCGCTGCTGTGGGTCGTGCTGGCCTCGTTCAACGAGAGCGCCACGCTCTCGGTCAGCTGGCCCGAGAAGTGGAGCCTGGGCAACTTCCGGGCGATCTGGAACACCGAGACCACGTTCCGCCCGCTCGGGAACTCGCTGCTGCTGTGCGGCGGGGCGACGATCGTGACCATGGTCGCCGCGGTCCTCTGCGCCTACCCGTTCTCGCGGTACCGCTTCGCGGCCAAGCGCCCGCTGCTGCTGACCGTCATCTTCGCGACCGGCCTGCCGATCACCGCGATCATGATCCCCGTCTACTCGCTGTTCGTGCAGGTGAACCTCATCGACTCGATGTTCGGGGCGATCCTCTTCCTGGGAGCCTCGTCCCTGCCGTACGCCATCTTCCTCACCAAGGGGTTCATGGACTCGGTGCCCGTGGAGATCGAGGAGTCGGCGTGGACGGAGGGCGCGGGCGTCCTGCGGACCCTGTGGTCCGTGGTGCTGCCGCTCATGCGCTCGGGGCTCTCCGTGGCGACGATCTTCACGTTCGTCGGCATGTGGGGCAACTTCTTCGTCCCCTTCATGCTGCTGCTGAGCCCCGATCACCTGCCGGCGGCGGTCACCCTGTACACGTTCTCCTCGCAGTACGGGCAGGTGGCCTACGGCCAACTCGCGGCCTTCTCGATCTTCTACTCCCTGCCCGTGGTCGCCCTGTACCTGATCATGGGCCGGAGCCTGGGCACGGGCTTCGCGGCCGCCGGCGGCGTCAAGGGGTGATCGGCCGACGGGCCGTGCGCCGGGGCGCGGGCAGCAGCGCCCGCGGCCTGCGGTGCCCGTTCAGCCACCGCCCGATCCAGGTGCTGCGCACCATCAGGTCGTAGGCGAGCAGGAGGATCCCCGTGGTGAGGAGCAGGTTCAACGCGACCTTCACGAGCGGGGGCAGCGGCATCTGGGCCATCGCCAGGCCCAGGGCCACGACGATCGGCAGGTGCAGCAGGTAGATCCAGTACGAGGCGTCGGCGAGGTAGCGGATCGCGAAGACCTCGCGGTCCATCGCGCGCGCGGCGACCCCGAGGAGCCCGCGCACCCAGGCCCACCCGGCCAGCGGGACGAGCACGAGGGTGAGGACGGGAGACCCGGGAGTCCCCGACCCGCCCACCAGGAGCGGCGCCGTGAGCAGGCAGGCGAGGGCGAGGCAGAGGGGCCACCCCCGGGCCATCCGCTCCAGGGAGGTGCTCTCGGCCTGGAGGAACCAGCCCACCAGGAACGCGCCGCCGTAGGCGAGCGACGCGCCCGGGACCGGCACCAGGGTGGTCGGCTCCTGGATGCCGCCGATGATCGTCCCCTGGGCGGCGAGGCCCGCCGCGTAGGGGAGCGCGGCCAGCAGCAGGCCCGCGGGGCTCGAGAGCACGCGGCCGAGCGCACGGGCGGGGCGGCCCGCGCGCTCGGCGCCCAGGGCCTTCACCAGCAGCGCCCGGACCAGGACGACCACGAGGATGATCTCGAGCAACAGGAGCAGGAACCACAGCTGGCCCGGCGTGAGCAGATCGAGCAGCCCCGGCGCGCCCCCGTCCGCCCCGCCCTGGGCATCGCCCGTGTCCCCGGCCCCGCCCTGCACGGCCCCGGGCAGGGGGCGGCCCAGCAGGGCGCTGCCCGCGACGATGACCACGGGAAGAGACAGCACCGCGAGGGGCCAGAAGGCGATCAGCGGGGCCCCGATGCGCAGCAGGCGGTCGCGCACGTACGACCCGGTCCCGCGGCGCATGAGCACCATGCGGCCGAAGTAGCCGGCCAGCATCATGAACAGGATCATCCGGAACAGGTGGATCACGACCATCACGGGCAGCGCCCACCATGCGGTCCGGGTGTCCTGGAAGAGCCAGGCGGCGCCGGGGACGAACCCGAGCACGGTGTGCAGCACGACGCCCAGCAGCAGGGCGCCGGCGCGGAGGGCGTCCAGATGGTGCAGTCGCGCGGACGGTGCGCGCGGTCCTGTATCGGTCGTCGGCGAGGGTGACGTGGACGGATGCGCGGGGGAGGCCATGACCACGACGCTAGGCAGGGGCGAGGAAGGACGGATCCCCTCACCGGCCTCCGCACCCTCCGCCGATCGGGGGATGCCCCGACGCTGGCGCCCGGTGCATGCGCGGGGGAGACTGGGGCGCATGCCTGTGGCGACTCCGCGTCCGACGGCGGGCGCGCGCCCGACGGGGCTCGCGGCCCCGCTGCCGATCCCCGTCCGCGGAACAGACGGCGAGGCGACGATCCCGACCGGTCCTCTCGGGCGGCTGCTGACCGTGTGGCTGCCGCCCCTGCTCGCCGCGGTCTCCTGGACCGTGGGTCTGCTCGCCTCCGACGCCCTCGGGTTCCGGCACCTGATCCTCTGGGCCCTCGTGCCCACCCTCGCGACGCTGCTCCTGCGCGTCGGGCTCACGCGCAGGGCGCGCGTGCACGGGGCGGGGGAGTCGGGTCTCGTCGCCCTGTTCGCCGTCCACCAGGCTCTTCTCGTGCTCGCGGTCGCCCTGAACCCTCTCGCCTGCATCTACGCCTTCGTCGGCTACCTCGACGCGCCCCGCTTCCTGGCCGGCCGGGCGATCCCGGTCTCGGTCGGGGTGACGGCGCTGATCTGCGCCTTCGGCCAGACGGGCGGAACGGCGGGCGTGGCCGCCGCGCCTGCGCTGTTCGTGATGCTCGTGCTGGTCAACGTCCTGCTGAGCCTCGGCATGATGCACCTGGACAAGGAGCGCGAGCGGGAGATGCTCACGCGTGAGGCGGCCGTCCGGGAGCTGACCGAGGCGTATCGCGAGAACTCGGCGCTGCACGAGGAGCTGGTGCGCCGCGCCCGCGAGCGCGGCGTGGCCGAGGAGCGCACGCGCCTGGCACGGGAGATCCACGACACGGTGGCCCAGGGCCTGGTCGGCGTGATCCGTCAGCTCGAGGCCGTGCCGCAGGAGGGCCTGGACGACTCCGCGCGCCGACGGATGCGGACGGCGGAGCAGGCGGCGCGCGAGAGCCTCGTGGACGCGCGCCGTGCGGTGGAGGCCCTGGCCCCTCAGCAGCTCGAGGGGGAGGACCCTCTCGAGAGCCTCGCGGAGCTCGTCGCCCGCTGGTCGCGGACCCACAGGATCGTCGCGACCTTCGACGCCGACGCGGCGCCGAGCCCCCTCCCGCATCCTCACGCGGTGGTGCGCGTGACGCAGGAGGCGATGGCGAACGCAGCCCGCCACGCCCGGGCGGGCGCGCTCGAGATCGTGCTCGAGGGGGAGCCCGACGCGCTGGTGCTGCGGATCCGCGACGACGGCCGCGGCTTCGACCCGGCGGAGGCCGCCGCCCGCGGCCGCGGGCACGGGATCCCGGGCATGCGCTCGAGGATCCGCGAGATCGGCGGGACCCTCGACGTGGACTCGGCGCCCGGCGAGGGCACCCTGCTGACCGCCAGGATCCCGCGGTGAGCCCCGCGGAGAGCCCCGCGGAGAGCCCCACGTGGGGACCCGCGGGGAGCCCCACGGTGAGGGTGCTCGTGGTCGACGACCATCCGGTGGTCCGCGACGGACTCGTGGCGATGCTCGGCGCCGACCCCGGGATCGAGGTGATCGGCGCCGCGGAGGACGGCGCCGAGGCGCTCGCCCTGATCGCCCGCGATCACCCGGACGTCGTGCTCATGGACCTGCGCATGCCGGGGGTGGGCGGCGTCGAGGCCATCCGCGAGCAGCGCCGCCGCGGGGGAGAGCAGCCGCGGCTGCTCGTCCTCACCACCTACGACACGGACCGCGAGATCCTGGGGGCGCTCGAGGCGGGGGCCGACGGCTACCTGCTCAAGGACGCGCGCGGAGAGGACCTCGCGCGGGCGGTCCACGACCTCGCCGCCGGGCGTCCCGTGCTGGTCCCGGCGGCGCTCGCGGCCCTCACCGCCCAGCGCGGGCCGCGCCCCGCGCTCAGCGACCGCGAGAGCGAGGTGCTGCGCCTCGTGGCCGAGGGATGCACGAACCGGGCCGTCGCCCGTCGCCTGCGCATCGGCGAGGCGACGGTAAAGACGCACCTCGCGCACGTGTACGAGAAGCTCGGCGTCGGGGACAGGGCCTCGGCCGTGCGGACGGCGTGGGAGCAGGGGCTCGTCTAGCTCCGACGAGCCCCTGCTCCCGGCGTCGTCCCGGCGCGACCGTCTCAGCGCGAGGCGACGAGGACGCCGCCCACGAGGGAGGCCTCCGCGGCGGCGCTCCCCGAGCCGCCGGACGAGGAGGTCGAGGAGCTGTTCTGCGTCCCGCTCGCGCTGCCGCCGTCGGATTCTCCGCCGTCGGACGCGCCGCCGCGAGGCGTGCCGCCCTGACCGCCGCCGTCGGACGGAGGCGCACCCCCGCCGTCGGACGGCGGCGTGCCGCCCTGTCCGCCGCCCGCGCCGAAGGCGTCGGTGGACTGCCCGGGCTCGGTGCTCGGGTCGATCGCGACGGGCAGCGTCACCGTGAACCCGCTGTCCGCGTCGCCGTCGACGTCGGCGAGCTGGAGCTCCCCGCCGTCGTCCCCGAAGACGTTGTCGGAGTCCAGGGTGACCTGCGCGAGGTTCTCGGCCGAGCCGTCGTACTCGTCGAGCGCGTAGACGGTCTCGCAGACGTCCTGGGGGAGGGCGACCTGCGAGGTGGCCAGCAGGTTGTCGGTGCTGGTGATGGAGTCCGCGTCGGGGTAGACCTCGAAGTGGATGTGGGGCCAGCGACCGGTGTAGCAGGCGGGGAAGATGCTCGTGAAGGTCACCTGCCCCTTCTCGTCGGCCACCTGGACGCCGCGCAGGTAGTTCTCGTCCTCGAGGCCCTCGGAGTACAGCGAGTACTCCCCGGCGGCGTCGCAGTGCCACACGTAGACGGCGACCCCCTCGTAGGGGTCGTTGTCCGCCTCGAGGTTCGTGAGGGTGAGCGTGAGCGTCATCGGTACGCCGTCGGCCCTCGCGCTCGCGTCGCCGAAGCTCGAGGTGATGTCCGAGCGCACGATCCCGGCCTCGGTGAGCACGTTCGCGCCGTTGGTGCCGTCGGCCGGATAGGGGCCGTTGGTCTCCTCGGGGATCTCCCCGTCGCTCGTGCCCGAGCCGCCCCCGTCCGAGGCGGA
This sequence comes from Brachybacterium kimchii, assembly GCF_023373525.1. Lineage (NCBI taxonomy): Bacteria > Bacillati > Actinomycetota > Actinomycetes > Micrococcales > Dermabacteraceae > Brachybacterium > Brachybacterium kimchii. The sequence continues at coordinate 1,191,008 of NZ_CP097218.1, read as the reverse complement.
GGACGAGGCAGCGTCGTCGGAGGCGTCGGACGTGCAGGCCGCGAGGCCCACGGCGGCGGCCCCGAGCCCGAGGCCCGCGAGGGTCCGACGGCGTGAGAGCAGCGTGGCGAGGTCGAAGCCCAGGCCCTGGTCGGCCAGCGGCTCCTCGGGGTGGGAGAGGTCGCGTCCCTGGTAGCTCACGCGGCCGTCGCCGGCCACCTCCACGCGGGAGTCCTCGGTGTGCGAGGGATGGCGGCGGGGCTCGTCCGGCTGCGGGTTCCGCTCCGGCTGCGGCTGCGGGGTCTGCGGGCTGTGCGTGGTCATCGCAGGTCCTTCGGTCGTTCTTCTGGGGCGAGAACGATCCTGCGGGGCGAGCCCGTGCTGGAGGCAGGTCCCGCCTGTGCCGACGCTGTGCGACGCGGGCCGTGCGTCCGGGGAGGGGCGTCAGCGGAAGATGACCGTGCGCATCCCGTCGAGCAGCACGCGTGACTGCGCGAACCAGGTGACCGCCCGCCGCAGCGCGAGGCACTCCTGGTCCTGGCCGATCTCCCGCAGCTGCGCGACCGAGTGCGAGTGCTCCACGCGCGTCACGTTCTGCTCGATGATCGGGCCCTCGTCGAGGTCCGAGGTGACGAAGTGGGCGGTCGAGCCGATGAGCTTCACGCCGCGCTCGTGCGCCTGCCGATAGGGGTTCGCGCCCTTGAAGCCGGGGAGGAACGAATGGTGGATGTTGATGCAGCGACCGGCGAGGGCCTCGCACAGCTCGGGGGAGAGGATCTGCATGTACCGGGCGAGGACCACGAGCTCGATGTCGTGCGCGTCGACCGCTTCGAGCACGGCGCTCTCGAAGGCCTCCTTCTGCTCCGGGTCCGCGACGGGCAGGGAGTGGAAGGGGACGCCGTGGAACTCCACGAGGTCGCGCAGGGTGTCATGGTTCGCCATCACGAGCGGCACCTCGATCGGCAGGTGCCCGGAGCGCTGGTGGAACAGCAGGTCGCTCACGCAGTGGGCGGCCTTCGAGGCGAGGATCAGGGTCCGTCGGGGTCTGCCCGCGGCGTCGAGGGAGGCCTCGAGGCCGAAGCGCTCGATCACCGGGGCGAGCGCGCCCTCGAGCGCGTCGCGCCCCGTGTCCGAGGCGATCTGCAGGCGCATGAAGAAGCGCCCCGTGTCGGGGGAGGCGAACTGCTGGGACTCGGTGATGTTCCCGCGCGCGGCGACGACGGCGCCGCTGACGGCGTGCACGATCCCGGGCCTGTCCTCGCACGCGAGGGTGAGCACCCAGGTGGTCGGCGCGGTGGTCGGCTCCGCGGGGTTCTGGGAAGCGGTCGTGGGGCCGACGGGCGCGGCGGCCTTCTCGGCGGGGGTCTCGGGCATGGGAGGAGTCTAGGGAAGAGCGGGGCCGCCCCGGTGGCTCGGACCGCGGGATGGGCTGGTCGAGGGGCTGGACTTCTCCCCGAGGGCGGGGGACGATCTCGGTATCCGTGCACCGCGCTCCCGCGCGGTCGGGGGAGGGAGGTCAGTGATGATGGACGCGACCCCCACCGTCGTGGTGGGTGTGATCCCTGGACAGCACTCCCGGGTCGTCGCCGAGGCGGCGACCTTCGCCGAGCGCTTCGGCGCCGAGCTCGTGTGCGCGAGCGTCGACGCCTCGAGCTACACGCTCGAGAGACGGCCCGACGGCACTGTCACCGCACTGCCCGTGGACCCGGACGCCTTCGAGGAGATCGTCGAGGTCTTCGACCCGGCCCTGCACCGGGCGATCGCCGAGACGCTCGCCGACCGCGGCGTGCACTGGTCCACGGTGGCCCTCGCGGGCCCGCCGGCGCAGGAGCTCATGCGCCTGGCCGACCAGCTGGACGCGGCGATGATCGTGGTGGGCACCCGGGAGTCGGGCCTCCGCGCCTCCCTGCGGGAGTTCCTCAGCGGCTCCGTCGCCGTGCACCTCGCGCACCACCAGGAGCGGCCCGTGGTCGTCGTGCCGCTCGCCTCCCACGGCGAGGACCTCACCCTGCCCTGGGAGGACGAGAGCTGATCAGGGCGCGCCTCGCGCCTCAGCGCGGGGCGTCGGTGATCTGGAGCGTCGGCCGACGGCGGTGCACGGTGAGGTGGCGCAGCCCCTCCGGTCCCGCGGTGAAGGCGCGGCGCGAGCGGCGGGGGAGCAGCACCAGCTCGCCCGGCGCGACCTCGACCTGATCGCGCTCCGTGGTGATCGTGCCGCTGCCGGCGAGGACCACGACCAGCACGTCGTGATCCGGCCCGACGTGCTCGCCGATGCCGCCTCCCGCGGGCAGGATCACGAGGTTCGAGTCCAGGTCGCGCGGCTGCACGCCGATCGACCAGGCGGCTCCGCCGGCCGTCCCCTCGGGCAGCTCGACCTCGGCGGTGTCCACGAGCACGCGGGGGAGCGCGGTCGAGGCGAGCCGCGAGATCCGCACGCGCCAGTCGCCGTCCTCCGTTCCCTCGTACTCCCAGTCGAAGCTGCCCGGCTGGTCCCGCTCGAAGTCGTCCCGCAGGTGCAGGGGATCGTGGTCGTTGACGAGCACGAACGACTCGCCGACCCCGAGCTGCTCGAAGCGCGCGAAGATCCGGCCGTGCCGCTGGGGCTTCGGCACCTCGCGCACGTCCAGGATCGCGGGCTGCGGGGTGCGCGTGGAGTGCGGATCGGTCGACGGGGAGGGCACGGGGGACTCCTTCTCCGAGTGGGGCGGGAGGCGGTATGACCGCACCCTACGCGCGGCGCAGTACCCTCGAGCCGACGAAGGTCCCGGCGGCGAGGGAGGCGCGATGAGGGAGGGCGAGCCGGTGCGCGTCGAGGGCGGGGAGCCCGCCTGCTGGCTGCAGCGCGTGTGCCCGGACTGCGGCGCACTCACCGAGCAGCCCGGCGTGACCTGCTGGCGCTGCGGGCGCCGCCTCGAGGACTCCGAGGACGAGTCCGGGGCGTGATCCGCGGTCCGTCGATCCCCCTGCGTGCCCACGCGGTCTTCCGAGCGACCGGGATCGACCCGGGACAGGGGGCATGATCTTGAATCCTCTCCGGTCCGCCTCGGCGCCGAGCCGGTGGACCGACCGGTATCGGGTGCTAGATGCCGCTGTGGAACCGCTCGAATGCGGCGGCCGAGCGAGCGAACGCCAGGCTGTCCGGCGCCGTGAGCTCCCGGAACGGCTCGATGGTCGCCGTGGTGCGCCCGGCGGAGTCGGACCGTCGCCATGTTGCGATGACTCTGCCGCGGGCGAGCACCGTGGGGTGGAAGATGCCGTTGCGGCCGGTGGTGACACGGTCGACGTATTCCTCCGGGATCGCGGCGGAGCGGTCCCGGTAGCCGAGCAGATACTCGTCGTACCCGGGCAGCGCGTGCGTGGTCTTCGGGATGCGCAGTCGACGGACGACGTGGTCGCTCGCCTCGTCCATCGTCCGCGCGGTGGCCCAGTGCGTCACGCCGCGGTGCTGGAGCTCGATGAGGTCGGCGCCGGCCAGTCGGATGGCCGTGCGGGCCTGGGAGAGCGGCATTCCCGCCCACCAGGCGAGGTCCGAGTCCGTGGCAGGGCCGTGTCCGGCGAGGTACCGACCGGCGAGCTCGCGGAGGGCATCGTCGCCGGCCAGTTCGACGGAGTCGCCGATCCATTCCTCCGTCAGGACGAGCCCCTGTCCGGTGCCGCGTGCCGGTCCCCAGCAGACGATGCCGCTCTGCGACAACCACCAGATCAGGTGATAGCCGCGCTGCCCGCCCGTCGGGATTCCCGCAGCCTCCAGACCGCGGAGGTATTCAGCGCGGGGAAGGGCGGTGCGGTCGCCGAGAAGCGACTCGGTGACGGAGCGTGCACGGCGCAGCGCCGGGTCGTCGAGCTCGAACTGGCGAAGTCGCGGGCCGGCCGCAGCGATCTCCCGTGGAGCGGTGATGCCGAGCATCCACCGCAGATCTCGTGCGGCGAGGAAGTGGAGAGTGCCGCGAAGCGACGAGGCGCGGATGAGCTCTCCGCGCTCGAGCGCGCGGTGCACGTCGCGAAGAGCCGATCCGCGAGCGCGGATGCCGAGCGCCCATGCGCCCTGCGCGAGGTCCTGGGCCTGCACGGCCAGCATCCTGGTGGCGACGTCGTGGACCGAGAGCCTCGGACCCCGTGCCATGAGACCGTGGCTGCGCAGCCGGAGGGCGAGGAGCTGCGCTGTCGCGATCATCGATGACCTCCACCACGCCGACGGTCGTCTCGGTTCGAGACATTACCTCGTCGGCCGGCGCATGCTCACGGACTGCGCGCACACCGCCTCGTCGTCCCGCGGGGATGCACGGTCGCGCAGCGCGGTCTCGTGACACGGCCCTGTGCCACGGCAGAGCGAGAGGCCCGCCCCGGCGCTGGTCGGGTGCGGGCCTCTCGGTCCATCTATGCAGGTCGCCGATGTTTCCGGCGACCGATTCTCTCGGTCGGGCTGACAGGATTTGAACCTGCGACCCCTTGACCCCCAGTCAAGTGCGCTACCAAGCTGCGCCACAGCCCGGAACCTCCACGGCGGGAGGACCGGGATCGATGCTACCCCGGAAGATGCGTCGAGAGCGAATCCGCGAGCGCGTGACCTGCGGCACCCCTGTCGATCGCCCGTCGCTGCGCGCGTCAGCGGTGCGCATGCGATAGTGAGGCCAGCCCCGTCGGCAGGAGGTCCGAGGATGGATCAGCAGCACAGCGAGCACCCGTCGGCGCCGCGCGAGGAGATCCCCGGCGCGCCCGTGCCCGACCTGCTCGAGCAGAGCCCGGGCCTCGACCTGCCCGAGCTGCCCTGGCGCGTCGCGCAGACCGCGAGCGCGCTCGCCCAGCTCTCCCACCACGTGCTCGCGATCGGGCCGCGCGCCGCGCGCCTCCTCGCCCGCCTGCGGGGCACGCTCGCCGAGGAGGGCGTCGCCGCACTGCTCGTCGGTCCCGCACACTCCCGGACCCGTGAGCACCTGGGCTCCCTGGGTCTGGAGGTCCTCGACCACGATCCGTCGGACGTCGGTGCGACGCTGCCGTTCCCGCCCGAGCGCTTCGACCTGGTCATCGTGCTCGACGCTCCCTACGACCCTCGCGAGGTCCATCGCGTCCTCGCGCCCGAGGGGATGCTGCTCGCCCAGCAGCGGGGTCCCGGCGATCTCGCAGAGCTGGGATCCGAGGGCTCGCTGGACACGCTCGCCGAGCACCTGCGCCGCGTCACCGAGGCGGGACTCGAGACCGAGCACTCCGACACCTTCCACGGCGAGGGGCGGGTCACGACGCGCGAGGGTCTGCGCGCCCTGCGCGAGGGGGAGGGCCTCGCCCTCCCTCCGGCCGGCGACCCCGGGGCCCTGCCGCTGCGGATCACGCTCTCGCGGTACCTGGTCCAGGCGCGTCGCCCGAGCCGGCCCGCTCCGGCGCGCACCGACTTCGCCGAGATGCTCGACGACCCCCTCGAGGTTCCCCGCGTCTGACGCGACCCCGGGGCTGACCACCCGCGATGGACCGCGTGTCCACGATGCCCGATTTCGCGGACCGGGCGCGCAACCGGTCTCGGTCAAGTGTTCGTCAAATCTCCACAGCATTGTCCTTGCACCTCCCGGGAGCCCTCGTCCACATGGGAGGATGGTCCGACCTAGGGAAGGGGAGCTTCAGTGACCGAGAACGCCGACGGCACCTACGACAGCCTCGACAAGACCTCGACGCTGCACGCCATCCCCACGCAGGATGCGCTCGAGGAGCCGGAGCACGGCCTCAACCAGCAGGACCGTGCGGCGATCGAGAACCTCCCCGACGGCAGCGCCCTGCTGATCGTCCGCAAGGGCCCGAACCTTGGCGCGCGCTTCCTCCTGGACGCGGAGAAGACGGTCGCCGGCCGTCATCCCAACAGCGAGATCTTCCTGGACGACGTCACCGTCTCCCGCAAGCACGCCGCCTTCCTGCAGCAGGGCGCGGACTTCGTGATCCGCGATCTCGGCTCGCTCAACGGCACCTACGTGGGCATGGAGCGCGTGGACGAGGCCGTCCTGCGCAACGGCCAGGAGGTCCAGATCGGCAAGTACCGGCTGACCTTCCACCTCAAGCCCGGGAAGGACTGAGCCCGTGGCGGCATCGGCCTCGCGCAGGCCGACCCCGTCCGGCAGTGCGCGCCTGAGCATCGGGCAGGTCCTGGACGTCCTGCAGGAGGAGTTCCCCGACCTCAGCCACTCCAAGCTCCACTACCTCGAGGCGGAGGAGCTGATCTCCCCCGAGCGCACCGCGAGCGGCTACCGCAAGTACTCGCGCGCCGACGTGGACCGGCTGCTGTTCGTCCTGCGGGCCCAGCGCGATCGCTTCTGGCCGCTCAAGGTCATCAAGGAGCACCTGCTCGAGCACGGGGTCGACGACGACGTCACGTCGATCGCCTCGCGCCCCGGGCCCACCTCCCAGATCCAGCCCGTCCGTCTCGACCGGCGCGGCCTCCTGCGCGAGGCGCAGGTCGACGAGGAGCTGCTCGAGGAGCTCGAGAGCTACGGCATGCTCGAGGAGGGTCTCGTCTTCTACGGGGCCTCGGAGCTCGAGATCGTGCGCGCTGCCCGTGTCCTCGCCGACGAGGGGCTGCACCCGCGCCACCTCGTGATGGTCCGCACGTCCGTCGAGCGGCAGGCGCACATGCTGCGCTCCGTCGCCCAGCCCCATTCGCGGCCGACGGACGCCGCCGCCCGCGGCCAGGCGCAGAGCCTTGCGGAGGAGCTCGGTGAATCCTTGAACTCCCTGCACAACGCCCTGCTCAGGAAGCAGATCCACCGCGGCGGGTGACTCTGCCCCCCTTTCCGTCCCTCCCGATGGCGCGTCCGCGCGGCGGTGTCCGGATCCTCCGCGCGCGCCCGGATTCGTCGGCGACACGCGCGGGACGGGGAGGACGCCCGCGCGAGGAGACGCTAGGCTGTCAGCGTGCTCTCACCCTTCCCCATAGGAGAGCCGCTACCGGAGGCGAATGTGAACAGCGATCAGCGCGCGGACCGCACGACGCAGTCGACAGTGCCCGCCGAGGACGCGCAGGGCGTGCTCTTCGACGAGCTCGTGGATGCGCCCGGCGAGTTCGGCTACCGCGGCCCCGCAGCCTGCAAGGCCGCCGGCATCACCTACCGCCAGCTCGACTACTGGGCCCGCACCGGCCTCGTCGAGCCCGGCGTGCGCGCCGCGAGCGGCTCGGGCAGCCAGCGCCTCTACGGCTTCCGCGACGTGCTCGTGCTCAAGGTCGTCAAGCGGCTCCTCGACACCGGCGTCTCCCTCCAGCAGATCCGAGTGGCGGTCAGCGCGCTGCGTGAGCGCGGCGTCGAGGACCTCGCCCAGATCACCCTCATGAGCGACGGCGCGTCGGTCTACGAGTGCACGTCCGCGCAGGACGTCTTCGACCTGGTCCAGGGCGGCCAGGGCGTCTTCGGCATCGCCGTGGGCCGCGTCTGGCGCGAGGTCGAGAGCGAGCTCTCGGTGCTGCCGAGCGTCGATCCGGCCGACGACGCCGAGATCGCCCTGCACGACGAGCTCGCCGCGCGCCGGCGAACGCGCCACGCGGGCTGAGCGGACCACGAGCGGCACCGCCGCAGCAGACACGCACGAGGGCGGGCACCCGGGAAGGGTGCCCGCCCTCGTGCGATGAGTGGAGCGGAGCGCGCGCCGGGAGGCGCTGCTCAGCTGTCCTGGCGGGAGTCCATCACGCGCTTCAGCAGGGCGTCGAAGTCCTCGGTGAGCCGCGCGCCGCTCGCGCCGTGGTACTCGTGCAGGGGGACCGCTCCGCCCTGCGCCTGCTGCAGGCCCACGCGCTCCTCGATGATGGGGTCGAGCACGAGGTCGCCGAACAGCTCGCGCAGCTCCGCCAGGCGGTACTGGTGCTCGACGGAGCGCGGGCGGTAGCGGTTCACGACGAGGCCCAGCGGCTGCAGACGCGGCGCGAGATCCCCCTCGCGCATCTCCTGGGCGAGCTTGAGCGCCCGATCGGCCGCGGTGACGGCGAAGAAGCCCGGCTCGCAGACCACGAGCGAGCGGTCGGAGGCGGACAGAGCCATCTGCGTGAGCCCGTTGAGCGAGGGCGGGCAGTCCACGATGACGAGGTCGTAGCGGTGGGTGCGGCGGTCCAGGGCGTCGCGCAGGCGCCGCACCTCCCGGCCCTTGGGGGCGGGGGAGTCGACGAGCACCGAGCGGTGGCTGCCGGGGATGATGTCCAGGTGCGAGGAGGAGTCCTTCGACCACGGGGCCGGGATGATCGCGCGGTCCACGGTCTCGGTGCGCGGCGAGGACAGCACCTCGGCGACGTCGGTGGTGGTGCCCGGCTCGCCGAGCAGGCCCAGGGTCGCGTCCGCCTGCGGGTCAAGGTCGATGACGAGCGCGTTCACCCCCTGATGGAGGGCCGCGGACGCGAGGCCCAGGGTCACGGACGTCTTGCCGACGCCACCCTTGAGGGAACAGACGCTCACAGTGAACACACGGGGAGTCTACCGATCCCGAGCCGCTCGGCCCGCACCGGCGCACCGACGATGTGCCTCGGGTTACCGTGAGTGGCCGCCCGTCACCGTGCCGCGCCGCCCACGCCGTCTCACCCGCTCCAGGAGGGGCCCATGACAGCCGATCGCCCGGACCCCGCAGGCGAGCTGGTCCTCGAGGTCCTCGAGGGCTGCGGCCCGCTCGCCCGGCGCGAGGCGGAGCAGCTCGGCACCGTCGTCTCCGAGGAGCCGACGGAGCTCCGGCTCGCGGTCCCGGATCTGACGGCAGCGATCCCCGTCGCACGCTCCTGGCGCCGGGTCGTCGCCGCCTCCGCGGTGCTCGCCCTGCCCGCACGTCGACCGCGCGAGCTCCTCGAGACCTCCGCGCAGCAGCGCATCGGCGAGCTGATCGAGCAGGTGCGGCGCGCGAGGCCGCGCCAGCGCTTCGGTGCGCTGCGTCTGCGTGCGGCCGGCGCCGACAGCCCCGACATGCGGCGCCTGTCCGCGGCGATCGCCGAGCGAGTCGGGCTCCCGGTCGCGGACGACGGCGACCTCGTGGTCCGGGTCCGCCGGGCGCCGGCGGCGGGGGAGTGGGAGCTTCTCGTGCGCCTCACCCCGCGTCCGCTCTCGACCCGGTCCTGGCGCACGGGCGATTACCCCGGCGCCGTGAACGCGACGATCGCCGCGAGCTGCCTCGATCTGCTCGGCGTCGGCCCTCAGGACGAACTGCTGGACATGACCTGCGGCTCGGGCACGTTCCTCATCGAGCAGCTGCACGAGGTCGCGCCCCGTCGGGCCGTGGGCGTCGACCTCTCCGAGCAGGCGCTCGAGCTCGCGCGCGGCCATCAGCGGGCCGCGAGGCGCCGCGGCCGCATCGACTGGGTGCACGGGGACGTCCTCGAGACGCCGCTCGAGGGCGGCTTCACGCGCCTCGTGACGAATCCGCCCTGGGGCACCCTGCACGGGGAGCACGAGAGCAACGAGCAGCTGCTCGGGGCCCTCATGTCACGCGCCGCGGAGCTTGCGGCGCCCCGGGCGCGCCTCGCGATCCTCACCCACGAGATCCGGCGCATGCACGCGGCCCTCGAAGGGCGCGCGGGCTGGCGCCTCGTGGACGAGCACAGGTTCTTCCAGAAGGGGCATCATCCCCGGCTCTTCCTGCTCGCGCGGGGCTGAGCGGCGCGGGCGAGCACGGCCCCCGAGGGGCCGCGGTCCCGCCTCAGAACCCGCGGTCGCCGCGACGCAGCACGAGCAGCGCCTCGGGGTCGCCCTCGAGGCGCACGCGGGAGACGCGATCGCGGCCGAAGGCCCACAGGGTCAGCTCGGTCGGGCTGCCGTGCACGCGCACGGAGCCGATGGGGTCCTTCGACGGCACGCGCACCCCGCCGAGCGGGGAGACCAGGGTGACGTCGACGTCGGTGCGCACGAGCGGGCGCGCCATGCGCTTCAGATGCGTCCACAGCTCCTGGTCATGGGCCTCGGAGAGCGTCCGCGGCTCCCAGCCGGGGCGCGCGCGCAGCAGGTCCTCGTGATGGACGAGGTACTCGACCGTGTTCGCGAGCGAATCGACGAGGCGGAACGGGGAGAAGCGCGGCGGACCGCTGCGCAGCATCTCGACGCGATCGGCCCAGGTGCGCTCCTGGAGCCGGCGCAGGGCGGCGTACGAGCGGTCGGCGATCGGGCCGACGGGGAGCTTGGGGCCGATCATGAGGTCCTGGCGCTGCTCGCGCAGGATCAGATGCTCGAGGAGCGCGGACGCGTCCCACTCGTCGATCACGGTGGGGGCGTCGGGCCCGAAGGACACGAGGTCGTCGGCCAGGGCGGCGCGCTCGTGGCGGGCCAGGGGCTCGGAGTGGGGGGACATGGCGCCATGATAGGCGCGGCGGATCGGCGGACGCCGGGTGCGCCCTGTGTGTCCGCCGACCGCGCGCGGGAGCCTCACTCCTGGTTGCTGAAGGCGGCGTCGAAGGCGGCGTCGGACACCGGGTAGTCCAGGGACTTCAGATGCTCGATGGCCTCGGCGGCGCCGTGCAGGCGGTCCATGCCCGCGTCCTCCCACTCGACCGAGAGCGGCCCGTCGTAGCCGACCGACCGCAGCGCCCGCAGGCATGCGTCGAAGGGCACGTCGCCGCGCCCGAAGGAGACGAAGTCCCAGCCGCGGCGCGGGTCTCCCCAGGGCAGATGGGAGGACAGCCGTGTGTTGCGCCCGGTGATGCGCACGCGCACGTCCTTGCAGTGCGCGTGGTAGATCCGGTCGCCGAAATCGGTGATGAAGGAGACCGGATCGATCTCCTGCCACATCATGTGCGAGGGGTCCCAGTTCAGGCCGAAGGACTCCCTGTGGCCGATCGCCTCGAGGGTGCGCTGCGTGGTCCAGTGGTCGTAGGCGATCTCGGAGGGGTGGACCTCGAGGGCGAAGCGCACTCCGCACTCCTCGAAGACGTCGAGGATCGGGTTCCAGCGCTCGGCGAAGTCCTCGTAGCCCTTCTCGATGACGTCCGCGCCGACCGGCGGGAACATCGCCACGTACTTCCAGATGCTCGAGCCGGTGAAGCCCGTCACCGTGCTCGCGCCGAGCGCTCTCGCGAGCCGCGCGGCGTCCTTCATGTCCTCGGCGGCGCGCTGCCGCACGCCCTCGGGCTCGCCGTCGCCCCACACGCGCGAGGGCACGATCCCCTGGTGGCGGAAGTCGATCGGGTCGTCGCAGACGGCCTGTCCCACGAGGTGGTGGGAGATCGTCCACACCTTCAGGCCGTAGCGGTCGAGGATCTCCTTGCGTTCGGCGATGTACTCCTCGTCGTCCCATCGGGAGGCGTCGAGGTGCTCGCCGGAGATCGCGATCTCCAGGCCGTCGTAGCCCCAGCCCGAGGCGAGCCGCGCGACCTCCTCGAGCGTGAGGTCGACCCACTGGCCGGTGAACAGGGTGTGCGGCTGAGGCATGTCTGATGCTCCTTCGGATCGGACGGTGCGTACTTCGGTGGATGGAGTGGGCGTGCCCCGGGCCGATCACGCTCGGCCGGCGGGCATCAGGTGACGGGCGTCAGCCGACGGGCGTGCTCGCCCCGTCGGCCGCGTCGGAGGCGATGACGGCGTCGAGCACGCGCTGCAGGGCGAGGCCCTCGGCGAAGTCGGGGGAGAAGGGCTCGCCGCCCGTGATCGCGACCAGCAGGTCGTGCGCCTGGTTCGTGAAGGCGTTCTCCCAGCCCAGCGCGTGCCCCTGCGGCCACCAGCCCTCGAGGTAGGGGTGCTCGGGCTCGGTGACGAGGATGCGCGTGAAGCCCTGCTCGGCGACCGGGACGGTCCGATCCAGGAACCAGAGCTCGTTGAGCGCCTCGAGGTCGAAGCGCAGCGCACCCTCGGTCCCGAAGAGCTCCACGACCAGCTCGTTCTTGCGGCCGGTCGCGAGGCGGCTGGCCTCGATCGAGGCGATCGCCCCGCCCTCGAGCTCGAGGGTCGCCCACGCGGCGTCGTCGACCGTCACCGGCTCGAGGGCGCCGTCCTCCCCGGGCCGCTCGGGGACCGCGGTGGTGAGGCGACCCCGCACCGAGGTCGCGCGCAGCCCGGTGAGGAACTGGATCTGGTCGATCGCGTGGGAGCCGATGTCCCCGAGGGCCCCCGACCCGGCCGTCTCGCGGCGCAGCCGCCAGCTCATCGGGGCGCTCTCGTCCACGAGCCAGTCCTGCAGGTAGCTCGCGCGGGCCTGCAGGATCCTGCCCAGGCGCCCGGCCGCGACGAGACGGCGCGCCTGTGCGAGCGCGGCCACCCGGCGGTAGGTGTGGCCGAGCGCCGCGACCTGGCCGCGCTGCTGGGCGGCGTCGGCCGCGGCGACCATCCGCTCGGCCTCGGCGGTGTCGTTCGCGATCGGCTTCTCGCAGAGCACGTGCTTGCCCGCCTCGAGCGCGGCGATCGCGATCTCGGCGTGCAGGAAACCGGGCGTGCAGATGTCGACGATGTCGATGTCGTCCCGCGAGATCGCGCGCCGCCAGTCGGTCTCGTGCTCCTCCCAGTCCAGGCGGCGCGCCGCCTCGGAGACCTTCTGCTCGTCGCGTCCCACGATCACCCGGCGGGCGACGGGAGGGCCGTCGAAGGCGGCGCCCAGGGTGCGCCAGGCCTGCGAGTGGGCGCGTCCCATGAACTCGTAGCCGATGAGGGCGATCCCGAGCGGACGCTCCTCGCCCTCTCGGGGATGCTGGTCAGGGGTGGTCATGCGTGCTCTCCTCCGCTGATGCTCGTCGGTGCGCTGCCGTGCTCTGCTGTGCCCTGGAGTGCTCCGCAGGGCCCTGCAGTGCCATTCCCGGGGCTGCTCAGAGCGTCGACGCGCTCGGGTCGAAGTCGGCGGGCAGCGGCTCGGGGACGACGGTCGTGGAGGCGACGGCGACGGGCTGCGCCGTCGCCACGGCCTCGTCGATCGAGACCATGACGTCCAGCACGTGCGCGGCGAGCTCGCCGGTGAGGCGGTGGGGGACCCCCGCGCGGATCGCGCGCGCCATCTCGAGGGTGCCGAGCCCTCGTCCGGTGGCCGGGCCGCTCTCGGGCCGCGGCTTCCAGGTGTCGCCGCCCGCGCCCGCCTCCTCGCGCAGCGAGAGCATGCTCGCGCCGTCGAAGACGTTCGGGTCGGGAGCGGCGATCGTCCCGAGCGAGCCCGTGAGGTCGAGCTCGGCCGGGTAGGCGGCGCCGGAGTCGAAGGTGAGCATGACGGTCGCGGTGGTGCCGTTCTCGAAGGAGAGCAGGGCGCTGACCTGGGTGGGGACCTCGACGGGGAAGTCCTGGCCGGCCTTCGGGCCGGAGCCGATGGTGCGGGCGGTGACGGCCTGCGTGCCGACGGCCGTCACCGAGGCGACGGGGCCCTGGGCGAGCACGAGCGAGGTGAGGTAGTAGGGGCCGATGTCGAACAGCGGGCCCGCGCCGAGGGCGAAGAGGAAGGCGGGGTTCGGGTGCCAGGACTCGGGGCCGGGCACGCGGAACAGGGCGAGGCCGAAGCGGGGCTCCCCGATCGCGCCGTCGGCGATCTGCCGCAGGGTCGACTGGATGCCGGCGCCGAGCACCGTGTCCGGCGCGCCGCCCACGCGCAGTCGCTTCTCCTTCGCGCTCGCGAGCAGTGCGGCGGCGCTCTCCCGGTCGGTGGTCAGGGGCTTCTCGCTCCACACGTGCTTGCCGGCGGCGAGGATCTGCTCGGAGACCTCGAAGTGGGCGGCGGGGATCGTCAGGTTCACGACGATCTCGATCTCCGGATCGTCCAGGACGACCTCGGGTCCGCCGAAGGCGGGGACGCCGAACTCCTCGGCGCGCTGAGCGGCGGCCTCGGGGACGATGTCCCCGATCGCCCGCACGTCCAGGTCGGGGAAGGACCCCAGGTGCTCGAGGTACTGGGCGGAGATGGTGCCCGCTCCGATGATCCCGACTCCGACGCGTCCGGTTCCGCTCATGCTCGTTCTCTCCTCGGTTCTGCCGGCCGGTCGGCCGTGCTGATGGGTGGTGGGGCCTGTGGGTGCTGCGGGTGCTGAAGCTGCTGCGGGTCCCGCGAGGGCTGCGGGGAGGCTCAGCGCCCCTCGTCCAGATGCGCGAGCGAGGCGGCGATGCCTTCGAAGATGTCGCCCGCATAGTCGTCGAACTCGATGACGCCCAGGTGCCCGGCCTCCTGCGAGGCGGCGATGATCGCGTCGACGTCGATCTCGCCGCCGCCCAGCGGCTGCTGGGCGTCCTTGCGCCCGTCGCGCGGGCCGTCCTTGAGATGGACGGCGCGCACGCGGTCGCCGAGCGCGGCGAGCAGCGCGACGGGATCCGATCCGCCGACGGCCGCCCAGTAGGTGTCGACCTCGAGGACGACGTCCGCGCCGAGCGCCTTGTCGAGGACCTCGAGGCCCGTGCGGTCCGCGAAGACGGGCTCGGCCTCGAAGCCGTGGTTGTGATAGCCGACGGCCACGCCCTCGGAGCGCCCGACTTCGGCGGCGGCGTCGAGCAGCTCGGCCGTGCGCCGGATGTCGGCCTCCTGCGTCCACAGCGCGGGATCGCGGTGCGGCTGGATGACGGTGCCGATGCCGAGCTCGGCGGCGGTCGCGAACAGCGCCCGCTGGTCCTCGGCGCCGAGGACATCGGCGTGCGTCGTCGGCGCGCTGAGGCCGAGTGCGCCGAGGTGCTCCCGCAGCATGTCCGCGTGCTCGGCGAGGCCGAAGGGCTCGACGCGGGTCAGGCCCAGGTCGCGAAGACGCGCGAGGGTCCCGGCCGGATCGGCGGCGAGGGCCTCGCGCACGCTGTAGAGCTGGACGGAGATCTGCACGGGGGCTCCTTCGACGCGGTGCGGTGACGCGGCAGCAACCGGTTTCCTGTGCGCCGCGTCACCAGCCTACGAGGTCGAGGGGCCTGCCACAACGACCGCCCGCGACGCGGTCTCTCAGGCCTCGGGCGCGTCGTGCCCGGGGTCGCCGTCCGCGGGGCCCTCGTCGGCGGCGCCGTCGTCGCCGTCGTCGAGCCCCTGCAGGAACTTCTCGACCTCGGCGGCGATCTCCTCGGCGTCGGGGACGTCGGTGTCGTCGAGCGCTCCCGAGATCCCCATGCGGTCCACGTTCTCCTCGAGGGAGGAGACCATCTCCTGGAGCTGCGGGGAGGCCTCGACCTGCTGGGCGATCGACTCGCGCACGCTCTCGGCCATCGGCTTGAGGGCGGCGGCCGGCAGCAGCGGCCCGCCCTCCTCGCCGACGGCGCGCAGCAGGGAGATCGCGGCATCGGGGTACTCGAGCTCGTGCAGGTACTGGGGGACCTGCACGGCGATCCCGACCACCGTGTGCCCCGCCTCGTGCAGACGCATCGTCAGCAGCGCGGTGAACGGGGCGCGCAGGCGGAAGGTCGCGGGCACGGGGTGCGGGCGGGTGATGTCGGCGCGGTCGCCGGCGAAGCGGCTGACCTGCAGGGCGCGGGTATGGGGCACGGGCGCGGGGAAGCTCTGGGCCACCAGGGTGCGCTCGACGCCGAGCTGCTCGACGACGATCCGCAGGGAGGAGGCGACCCGCTCCCACTGGAACGACGGCTCGGGCCCGGTGAGCAGGAAGAAGGTCTCGCCGCTGGGGTCGGTGACCTCGTGCAGCAGGATCTCCGGCTTGTCGTACTCGGCGAACTCGTCGCGCTCGAGCGTGATCGAGGGCCGGCGGCCCGTGTAGTCGTGGACCTGGTCCATGTCGAGGCGGCCGACGACCCTGTTCTCCAGGGTGTTCAGCAGGTGGTCGTCGACCAGCCGCTGGGCGTGGCCGGCGTCGCCGAAGGCGCCGAGGGTGACCACGAGCGTGCGGCCGCGCAGCGCGCGCGAGTCGACATGGCGTTCGTAGCTGAACAGTGCTGTCGGGTCCATGGTGCGCCTCCTGGTCCTGCCGCTCGGTCGGTGCCGGCGCGGTCGATGCGGATGTCCAGGTCAACGTCCCCGGCGGATCCCGTATTCCGGTCCCGGGGCGCGCAGAGTGTGAGACGGGAGTCATCGGGCCGACGGCGCCTCCTCGCGGCCGCCCACGAGCCTGATCGCGAGCGCGGCGAGCGCCGCGAGCAGTGCGAAGGCCCAGAACGTCAGGCCGTACCCGCTCGCGCCGAGCGCGGCCAGGGCGAGCAGGGGACCGGTGAGGATCGCGCCCGCGCGACGCGAGTTGAGGTAGACGCCGGAGGCGAGGCCGGGCCTGTCGATCGCCTCCTGCATCCACGCGAGTCCGACGCCGGTGAGCGCCGCGATGCCGAGTGCATTGGGGATCTGCAGCGCCACGAGCGCCGCGGGGGAGGCCATCAGCGGCACGAGCGCGTAGTAGAGCGCGGCGAGGAGGGCGCCGGCGGTCAGGAGGGTCGTCGGCCGGATCGTGCGGGTGAGCCGGCCGAGCAGCAGGAGCGCGGGCGCCTCCAGCGCGGCGCAGACGCCGAGCGCGACGCCGGCCCAGACCGTGGCGAGGTGCAGGTGCTCGGTGACCAGCAGGGGCATCGCCGTGACGGATCCTGCGTTGCCCGCCTGCAGCGCGGTGATCGCGAGCACCACGACGACCAGCTCGAGCCGGCGGGCCGGCCTCCGTGGCGCTGCGGCCCCGTCGTCGGCATCGTCGGCCCGCCCGTGCGCGCGGCCTGTCCCCGTGCCGTCGGCCCGTCCCCTCGCGTCCTCGCCCTCCGCCGGCCCCGTGCGCGCGGCCGCGCGCCGCACGCTCCGCCGGATCGCGACGCTGAGGGCGAGCGACCCGAGGGCGACGGCGGCGATCAGCAGCAGCACCGCCCGATCGCCGAAGCCCGTCATCACACCCGTCGCGAGCGGCGGACCGGCGACCCATGCCACCGAGAACACGGCGCGGGTGCGCACCACCTGCTCGGAGCTCGACCCCTCGGAGCGCTGCAGCGCGAAGAGCATCCCCGACCACACGCCGGCGGGCCCGGCGAGCACCACGAGCACGATGCCCGCCACGGTGAGGCTCGTGGTGGCGGCGAGGCTGAGCACGGTGGCGAGCGTGAGCGCCGCGCACAGGATCATCGGGCCCGCGTAGTCGCGTCGGCGGTCCGCCCAGGCGGGGATCACGAGCGCGGCGAGGAAGCCGCTCGCGTTCATGATCGCGAGCACGAGGCCCACCTGTCCGGGGTCCGCGCCGAACAGCGCGGAGAGCAGCAGCGCGATCACGGGGTTCAGCAGGGCGAGCTGCAGTCCGCCGACGAGGGCGGAGGCGGGGATCAGGTAGCGGCTCACCCCGTGAACGATACGGAGCGCTCCGTGCGGGGCGAGTCCCGGCCGACGGGGGCACCGCCGCTGCCCCCGTCGGTCGTGCCCCGGTGGCCGGGGCCCCGGTCTCGCGGCCGATCGGGGCCCCTCGCGGCACGCGAGCGCATACGGTAACCCCCGAGCGGTGCCCTCTCGGCGCCGCGGACGAGGGGATGGGGAGGAGGCGATCTCGATGAGCTCGACGCTGAGCGATGTGGCGCGGGAGGCGGGAGTCTCCAAGGGGACGGCCTCCAAGGCGCTCAACGGCCGGTCGGGGGTGTCCGCGGCCACCCGGGAGCGCGTGGTCGCCGCCGCGGAGGATCTCGGGTGGAAGCCGTCGTACGCCGCGCGGGCGCTCTCGCGCTCGGCGACCGGGGTGTTCGGGCTCGCGATCGCGCGCTCGAGCGAGACCGTGGGCGCGGAGAACTTCTTCATGGCGTTCGTCGCCGGGATGGAGGAGGAGCTCTCCCACAGCGACCGGGCGCTGCTCATGCAGATCGTGCCCGACGTGGGCGCCGAGGCGGTGCTGCTCGAGCGCTGGGCGGCCGAGCGGCGGGTGGACGGGATCGTGCTCATGGACGCGCGCGTGGACGACCCCCGGATCCCGGTCGTCGCCGCCGCGGGAGTGCCGACGGCCGCGATGGCCTGCGAGGACCTGGGGGCGGGCATCGCCATGCTGCTCGTGGACGAGGAGGAGCGGATGCGCACGATGCTCGAGCACCTCGCCTCGCGCGCCGGGGGCGGCCATGAGCGCATCGCCTACGTCGCGGGGCCGCCGGAGTTCCTGCACGTGGCCCGCCGCCGTCGCGCCTTCGAGGAGATCTGCGAGGCCCGGGGGATCGGGGCGAGCGTGCTCACCTCGGACTATCGGCGCGCGTCCGTCGCGCGCTGGGGCCGCGAGATCCTCGCCCTGCACGAGGACGAGGGCTGCCGTGCCGTCATCGTGGACAACGAGCTGCTGGCCGCGCAGCTGCTCGCCCAGCTCCGCGGGGCCGACCTCGCCGTGCCGCGCGATCTCGCGGTCACCGCGCTCGAGGACTCGATCCTGTGCACGGTCACCGATCCGCCGCTCACCGCCCTCGGGAGGGACGTGGGCGAGAACGGCAGGCAGCTCGCGCGCCTGCTCGTCGAGCTCGCCGAGGAGGGCCAGGCGGGCGTCGTGGTCGCGGATCCGGGAGCGGTCGTCGAGCGCGGAAGCAGCTGAGCGGATCCGCTGAGCGCCCGTGCGCTCGCGAGCGGCGGAACGCGCACAGTCGCGCAGGTCACGGAAACCGGTTGCGATCGTTATTAGTTCGTGACCCCGGATTCGGTGCGGTGACCGACGGCACAGCCTAGATTCTGGAGCCATCGGATCAAGGCGGATCCGCGGCTCCAACGGCGGGGCCGATCCTTGAGAGGCCACGGTCACCATGTCCCACCTCGATTCATCCCAGCGCATCCTTTCCGGCTCCACCCGTCGCGGCTTCCTCGCCGCCTCCGGCGCGGCCGGCGGCGTCCTCGCCCTGGCCGCCTGCGGCGGCAAGAGCGGGGGAGGAGCAGGCGCGTCCGACGACCTCGTCGGCGTCGGCAACAACGGCATGGCCGGCAAGGGCCGCAGCGGCGATGCCGCGGACCAGCTGTTCATCGCCGGCTTCCAGTGGAGCCCGCCCACGAACTTCAACACCTTCGCCGCGGCGCCCGCGTGGCCCGCCTCGAACAACGTGGCCCAGTACGTCTACGAGACCCTGCTGCGCTACGACATCGTCTCCGGTGATCTGCTGCCCGGACTGGCGGCGAAGTACGAGGTCGACGGCACGTCCTCGATCACGCTCACCCTCCAGGACGGCATCACCTGGCACGACGGCACCGAGTTCACGGCGGACGACGTGCTGTACACCTTCGAGCTCGGGAAGATCGACGAGAGCCTGGGCGTCGCCTCCTTCTGGGTCGAGGTCGACGAGGTGACCGCCGACGGCAGCACGATCAGCATCGCGATCAACAAGGACCGCAAGAACGTGGGCATGGTGCTGGCGACCCTCGCCCAGCAGTTCGTCGTGCCCAAGGCCGTCTTCGAGAAGGCCGCGAAGGAGACCGGCAACAAGCTCGCCTCCTGGGAGACCAAGGAGTGCATGGGCACCGGTCCGTACACCCTCGAGAAGGCCGACCAGACCCAGATCATCCTGGCCCGCAACGAGAAGTACTGGGGCAAGGACTTCTACGGCGGCCTGCCCGCGCCCACGAAGGTCATCCATCCGATCTTCAAGTCCAACGAGGACGGCAACCTGAAGTTCCAGAACGGCGAGCTCGACGTGATGCAGCAGTTCATCCCGCAGATCTCGAAGATGTGGGACTCCGGCAAGCCCGTGGGCACCTACCTCCAGGAGGAGCCCTACTTCGTGCCCGGGTCGATGCCGATGTTCGTCATCAACACCACCAAGGACGGTCTCAAGGACCCCGAGGTGCGCCGCGCGATGGCCCATGCCGTCGATTACGCGTCGATCGCCGAGACCGCCATGTCGGGATACTCGGCGGACGTGCTGGCCTCGCTCATCGTCCCCGGCGGCGCCGAGGACCAGTGGCTGGACAAGGACAAGGCGAAGTCCGACGGCTGGAGCTACGACCCGAAGAAGGCCGAGCAGATCCTCACCGACGCCGGCTACGCGAAGGGCTCGGACGGCATCTTCGCCAAGGACGGCGTGAAGCTGGGTCCCTGGAAGCTCATCACCCCGCAGGGATGGACCGACTGGAACGCGGCCCTCGAGATCGTGGCCAAGAGCTTCACGGCCGTCGGCATCTCCGCGGCCACGAACTTCCCGCAGCAGGCGCAGGTGACGACCTCCATCCAGAACGGCGACTTCGACCTCGCCTGCTGGTCCGTGGCGGGCTCGAATCCGGCGACGCCCTGGCAGCGGTTCAGCGACGTGATGAGCAACGTCGAGATGGTCGCGCTCGGGAAGACCGCCTACCGCAACTATGGCCGCTGGGAGAACGACGAGGTCAACGACCTGCTCGAGGCCGCCGCCGCAGCCGCGGACGACGACTCCAAGAAGAAGGCGCTGACGGCCCTCGACGACCTCTTCCGCAAGGAGGTCCCGGCGTTCCCGCTCATGTACCGGCCCGACGAGTTCTTCGAGTTCAACGCGAGCAACTGGTCGAACTGGCCCACCGAGAAGAACGACTACGCGCCGCCGATGTTCCGCGGCGCCGGCAACCAGTGGATCTTCAAGATCCAGAAGATCGGCGGCTGAGGCACCGCCGTGAAGCTCGGACGCTACATCGCACGCAAGACGATGTGGTACCTGGTCGCGCTGGTGGCAGCAGTGTCCCTGAACTTCCTGCTGCCCCGGCTCGTCCCGGGCAACCCCGTCGACGTCATCGTCTCCAACCTCACCCGCGGCGGCTCCATCACGGGTGATCAGCAGAAGCAGATCTACGACAGCTTCGTCACCGAGTTCGGTCTGGACCAGCCCCTGTGGCAGCAGTTCCTCACCTACCTCGGCAAGGTGTTCACGGGTGATCTGGGCACGTCCTTCGGCTCGTACCCGACCTCGGTGAACACGCTCATCGGCGACGCCCTGCCCTGGTCGATCGCTGTGCAGCTGCCCGCGATCATCATCGGCTGGCTGCTGGGCAACCTGGTGGGCGCCGTCGCGGCGTTCCGCGGCGGCAACTGGGACCGCAGCGTGTTCACCTCCTCGCTGTTCCTCTCGGCCATGCCCTACTACTGCCTGTCGATCCTGCTGCTCTACGGCCTCGCCGTGGTCGCGGGTGTGTTCCCCGTGGGCGGCGCGTACTCGCTCGGCGAGACGCCCTCGCTCAGTCCGTCCTTCCTCATGGACGCGCTCAGCTACTACTGGCTGCCGTTCCTCTCGCTCGTCGTCGTCTTCATCGGCGGGCAGGCGGTGGGCATGCGCTCGATGGCGATCTACGAGCTGGGCGGGGACTACGTGAACTACGCCCGTGCGATGGGCATCGGCGACAACAAGATCACCCAGTACATCTTCCGCAACGCGATGCTCCCGCAGATCACGGGCCTCGCCCTGTCGATCGGCACGCTCGTCGGCGGCGCCCTGATCACCGAGCTGGTGTTCAACTACCCGGGCGTCGGGACGCTGCTGTTCACGGCGATCTCCAACAACGACTACCCGGTGATCCAGGCGATCACCCTGATCATCACGGTCGCCGTGCTGGTGGCGAACTTCTGCGTCGAGATCGTCTACGGCATCGTCGACCCGCGCATCCGCGCGGCGGCCACAGGGGAGAAGTGACATGTCCGCTCCGAACGCTCCCCTCACCGACGAGAAGGCCGCACCGCGGTCCAACCCGTTCCGCAGCATCAACCTCTCCACCCGGTTCTGGGTCGCCCTGGTCCTCGTCGCCTTCGTGGTGGTTCTGGGCATGGCCGGCTGGGTCTACCCGACGGGCCCGGGCGAGAAGGTCGGGTCCCTCTACGACCCGCCCGGCGACGGGCTGCTCTTCGGCACCGACAACTTCGGTCACGACGTGGTCTCCGTGCTCATGGCCGGCACCCGCACCTCGCTGATCATCGGGCTCGTGGCCGGCATCGTCGCGACCACGATCGGCGTGGCCGTCGGGCTGGTCTCCGGCTTCGTGGGCGGCTGGCTCGAGGAGCTCCTGATGGGCGTCACCAACGTGGTGCTCGCGATCCCCTCGATCATCGTGCTGATCCTGATCTCGATCTCGCTGCCCCAGAGCACCATCTGGTCGCTCGCGATCGTCATCGGCATCACCGCGTGGCCCTGGACGGCGCGCGCCGTGCGCGCACAGGCCAGCAGCGTCGCGACCCGTGAGCACATCGACGTCGCCCGGCTCTCCGGCTCGCGACTGCCCTCGATCCTGCTGCGGGACGTGCTGCCCTACATCCTGTCGTACACGGTGATGGCCTTCGTGCTGCAGGTCTCCGGCGCGATCCTCGCCGAGGCGGCGCTGTCGATGCTGGGGCTCGGCCCGTCGGGCGCGAACTCCCTGGGCACTCAGCTGCACTGGGCGCTCGCCTTCCAGGCCGTCGCGAGCGGCGCCTGGTGGGCGTTCCTGCCGCCGACCATCATCCTCACCCTCGTGTCCTTCGGCTTCCTGCTGCTGCAGGCCAGCCTCGACGAGGTCTTCAACCCGCGCCTGCGACGCGGCAAGCGCCGGCAGATGAAGCAGTCCGCCGCCCGCCGTGCCGAGGACGCCCGTGCGCTCGCCGCCTCGCGCAGCGAGCAGGACGGGGACGACGCACAGGATCCCGAGAGCGAAGCCGTCCCGGCCGCTGGCCGCGGCATCCAGGAAGGAGGCGTGGCATGAGCCTCGCCGCACCGGCCCCCGAGACGCCCTCCCGCCGCGAGGGGATGCTCGCCCGCGCCGTCGACGTCACCGCCGTCTACGGCGGCGGTGAGAAGGACTTCACCGCCGTGGACGCCGTCTCCCTCGAGCTGGGGGAGGGGCAGATCCTGGGCCTCGCGGGCGAGTCCGGCTGCGGGAAGACGACGCTCGGCAACTCGCTCGCGATGATCGCGACCCCGCCGCTGTACGTCCTCGGCGGGCGGCTCGAGATCGACGGTCAGGACATCGACCTCACCACCGTCCACGGCGCGGCCGACGTCAAGCGCCAGCGCCCCTACCGCGGCGGCACCGTCTCGATGCTCCCGCAGGGCGCGATGAACGCCATCAGCCCGACGGTGAGGATCCGCTCCCTCGTGCACGACGTGATGCGCGCGCACGACCGCTCGGTCACCAAGGAGCAGGCGCTCGACCTCGCGCGCGACAGGCTGAAGATGCTCGAGCTGCCCGTGCGGGTGCTCGACTCCTACGCGCATCAGCTCTCCGGCGGCATGAAGCAGCGCGTGATCACCGTGATCTCGACCCTGCTGAACCCGCGCCTGCTGATCGCCGACGAGCCGACCTCCGCGCTCGACGTCTCCAGCCAGCGCATGCTCGTGGAGATGCTGCTCGCGATGGTCGAGGAGGGCATCATGTCCGGCGTCGTCTTCGTGACGCACGACCTCCCGGTGCTCTCCCAGGTCTCGGACAGGCTCGCGATCATGAACGCCGGCCGGATCGTCGAGACCGGGCCGACGGAGCAGCTCGTCCACGACCCGCAGCACCCCTACACCAAGAAGCTGCTCTCCTCGGTGCTCGACCCCACCGAGGAGACCCGGCAGCGTGGCCAGGCCCGGGCGCGCGGGACGACGCCGTCCGCGGTGCCGGCCCCGACCCCTGAGCGAGAGGCGTGAGCACCATGGAGCAGATCACGACGGCCGAGGCGACCGGCGACCGGACCGATGACATGTTCAGCCACAGCGTGGTGACGGGGGAGGCCGTGCTGGCCTGCCAGAACGTCACCAAGGAATTCAGCGTGGCGGGCGGGAAGATCGTCGCGGTCGACGACGTCTCCCTGCAGTTCCCCGCCGGCAGCGTGCTCGCGGTGGTGGGGGAGTCCGGGTCGGGCAAGTCGACGCTCGCCCGCATGCTGCTGCGGCTGATGCCCGTCACCTCGGGCAGCATCACCTACCGCGATCAGGACGTCACGCGACTGCACGGTCGTCAGCTGCGCGGGTACTGGCGCGAGGTGCAGGCCGTGTTCCAGGATCCCTTCGCCTCCTTCAACCAGTTCTTCACGGTCGGCTCGCTGCTGCGGCGCAGCCTGCACCTGACGGAGGTCCCCAAGGACGAGGCCGACGACCTCATCGAGCAGTGCCTGGGCTACGTCGATCTCACGCCCGACGAGGCGATGGGGAAGTTCCCGCACCAGCTCTCCGGCGGCCAGCGCCAGCGCGTGATGATCGCCCGCGCGCTGATGATGAAGCCGACGGTGCTGCTCGCCGACGAGGCGACGAGCATGCTGGACGCGACCCTGCGCGTGAACGTCCTGAACGTGCTCCACGACCTCAAGCACGACCTGGGCCTCACCGTCCTGTTCATCACCCACGACATCGGCCAGGCCTGCTATCTCGCGGACCGCGTCGCGGTGATGGAGCACGGGCGCGTGGTCGAGCGCGGCACCACCGAGGAGGTCATCTTCGACCCCCACGGCGACTACACCAAGAGACTGCTCTCGGACGTCCCCGACCTGAAGGGGAGCCTCAAGCGCAGCGCCTGAGCCGACCGCGCGCGTGGGAGCATCGGGGCATGCGGGATCGGGACGGCGACGGCGATGGGGACGGGGACGGGGCGAGCATCATCTGGGACCTCGGCGGGACGCTCCTGGACACCTACCCGGACGTGGACCGGGCGCTGGCCCGCGCGGTCTTCGGCGACGACCCGTCGGGCCCCGCGCCGGGGCGGATCGCCGAGGTCGCGCGGCTGACGCGGATCTCGAGCGCCCGCGCGAACGACGAGCTGAGCGTCCGCCACGGCGTGCCGCGCCATGAGCTCCAGGAGGCGTACGACCAGGTGAAAGAGCACTGGCGAGAGCATCCCGCGCCCGCGATGCCCGGTGCCCGTGAGGTCATGGATGCCGTGCGGGAGGGCGGGGGAGCGAACCTGGTGGCCACGCATCGCGACGCGTTAAGCGCACGCATGCTCCTGGACGCGGCGGGGCTCGAGGTCGAGGACCTCGTGTGCGCGCCCGACGGCTTCGCCCGCAAGCCCGACCCGCAGATGCTGCAGGCGCTCATCGCGCGCCACCGCCTGGATCCCGCACGGGTGCTCGCGGTGGGGGACCGGAGCGCGGACGTCGAGGCCGCCCGCGCCGCCGGCGTCCCCGCCGTACTCCTCGAGACCCCGGGAATCCATCTGCCGGCGGGCTCCGCCCCGCGGATCACCCGCCTCGCCCAGCTGCTCGACATGCCGCCGCTCACCGCGCGCCGATAGGCTGGGCGAGGCGTCCGCAGCGGGCGTCGACCCAGGGAGAGGAGTCGCACCGTGGGCGCGATCACGCCATGGCATCTCCTCGCACTCGGCGAGATCGGCCCCGAGGAGCACGCGCGGCTCCGGCGGATCCTCGACTCCGAGAACGGAAGGAATCCATGACCGCGACCTCCCGGCCCGCACACCTCACCTGGGACACGCTGCGCCTCGACGACGCCGAGCAGCTGTGCTCGCTGATGAACGACATCGGCGAGGCCGACGGCACCGGCGAGATCATCTCCCTCGAGTCGACGCGCGAGTTCCTCGGGACGCCGGGCACGGATCTGGCCCGCGGGTCGATCGCCGTGCGCGAAGGCGATCGACTGGTCGGCTACGGCTGCGTCGACGTCGCGGCGCAGCCCGATCGCGAGGGACGTGCGCGGTGCCGTCTGCCGGGAGGGGTGCATCCTTCCCGCCGGCACCGGGGGATCGGCGGCCGGATCCTCGATGCCCAGCAGGGGATCGCCGAGCGCCTGGCGGCGTCGGAGCACCCGGGCCGAGCCGGTCACATGCACGTGGGCGGAGGGCTCGAGGGCTCGGACGTGCGTCCGCTGCTCACCGCCCGCGGTTTCGCGCCCGTGCGCTCCTTCCTGGAGATGCTCCGCGGGCTGCCGGGGGAGCAGGTGCCGCCCTCGCCGCCGATCGCGGGCATCGAACTGCGCGCCCCCGGTGACGCGGACTCCGAGTCCGTGCACGCCGCGCATGTCGCCGCCTTCGCCGACCACTGGGGATCGGCGCCGTCGTCCCCGGAGCGCTGGGCGCACATGTGGAGCGCCTCGACCCGTCGCCCCGAGTTCTCCTCGGTCGCGGTGGACGGGTCGGGTCGCGTCCTCGCCTACGTGATGACCGATGTGTGGGAGGACCGCCGCCTCTACATCGCGCTGGTCGGCACCCGGCCCGAGGCCCGCGGGCGCGGGATCGGCACCGCCGTGCTCGCCCGCACCCTGCGCCTCGCTGCGGCGGCGGGGGAGTTCGACGAGGTCCAGCTCGAGGTCGACGGCGAGAGCCTCACCGGAGCGACGCGGCTCTACGCGCGACTCGGCTTCGTGAAGGACAAGCAATTCACGCTGTATAGTAAAGATCTGTAGAAAAAGGCTGTATAGATGGCGATCATCCACAGGGCGCAGCTGACGCCCTCGAAGCCCGAGATCCTGCGCGGCCTGCTGACCTCCCGCGGCTGGCTCGAGGACGGGGACCTCACGGTCCTCGGTGCCTATAGATTCGATGATCCTGCAGGTCAGGTGGGTATCGAGTGTCATCTGGTGCGCACGGGGGAGACGGTCTTCCATCTGCCGCTGACGTATCGCAGCGCACCGATCGAGGACGGCCGCGCCGACGCCGACGTCGACGCCGTCGAGGTCGTCACGACCATGGAGCACTCGGTGCTCGGCACGCGCTTCGTCTACGACGCCCTCGACGACGAGGTGGCGCTCGACGCGTTCTGGCGCGCGCTGTGCGACGAGCAGCAGCAGGCGGAGCTCGACGTCTACGACGGCGACCGGCTCGTGGAGCGCCGCAGCCAGTCCGTCGAGCTGCGGCTCGAGATCGACGCGGGAGCGCAGGCGCCGCGCCTCGGACAGCTCGAGGACGACGGCGCGTCGTTCACGATCGCCCAGAGCATCGGCGGACTCGACGGCGCGGTCCGTCTCGTCGCCGACTGGGGAGAGGGCAGCGGGGTGATCGCCGCGTACGACGGGGACTGAGCGGCGCCCGTCGCGGGTCTTCCGCTCTACTTTACATAACGTGCATTATCGGCGTTGCGCGGAGTGCTCGCCACGTAGGCTCTTCCGCACGCCCGCGCACCAGAACCCACTGCAGAACCCGCTGACCTCGACGAGGAGACTCCGCATGCTGTTCGGCCCGGCCGACCCGAAGCACCTGCACCTGATGTCCTTCAACATCCGCATGGCGTCCGACGAGACGCGTCCGGGCGACAGCGACCACTGGCCGGACCGCGCGCCGCTCCTGGACGCACTGCTGCGCACCGAGCAGCCGACGCTCCTGGGCATCCAGGAAGGGACCTTCCCGCAGCTGCCCGTCGTCCAGCGCGCGCTGCCCGGCCACCGGATGGTCGGCTCCGGGCGCGAGGGTGGCAGCGCCGGAGAGCACGCGGCGATCTTCTTCGATGCCGAGCGCCTGCACCTCGAGGCCTGGGACCAGCTCTGGCTCTCGGACACGCCGCGCCTCGTCGGCTCGCGCACATGGGGCAACCAGGTCACCAGGATCCTCACCTGGGCGCGCTTCCGCGACGCTGTCACAGGAATCGTGTTCGCGCACGTCAACACGCATTTCGACCACGAGGTGGAGCATGCGCGCGTGCGCAGTGCGGGGCTCCTGGCGGGACTCGTGACGAGCCCGGAGCTCGCCGAGCTGCCGATCCTGGTGACGGGGGACTTCAACTCCCCCGCGCTCTCCCCCGCCTGGCAGGCGCTCGTCGCCCGCGGCCCGCTCGTCGACCTCTGGGAGTCGGCCGACCGTCGGGTCACGCCCGCGTGGGGATCCTTCCCCGACTACGGGCCTCCGGTCGAGGGCGCCGAGCGCATCGACTGGATGCTCGCCTCCCCGGACGTCCATGCGGAGAAGATCGGCATCGGCGCGGTCCCCGCCGGGCGGCCCGCGCCCTCGGACCATGCGCCCCTGCACGCGCTGATCCGCCTGGGCTGAGCCTCACGGCGGCCCGGGCGGATCAGGATCGGGCACCCCTCGGGCGCCCGGAGCGGGGATCTCCGGTCAGATCCCGCGCGGCGCGTAGTCCTTGTCGGAGACGAACGAGGTGAATGCGCTCTCCGAGCCCTGGAAGACGCTCGAGTCCCCCGCGAAGGGCGCGGAGTCGGAGAACTGCCACATGTCCCAGTCCCACCAGCGTCCGGGCAGGTTCGTCGGCTTCTTCGAGCTGTAGTACGCGATCTGCATGGGCGTGTGCGCGGGAGCGAAGTCCCCGACGTACTTGTCCCACCAGTTGGCGTTGGTATAGATCATCGGCCGACGGCCCACGGCGCTCCTGTACGCCGAGATGAAGCCGGAGATCCAGGTCTGCATCTCCTTCTGGCTGAGCCCGAAGTTCGCGGGCACGCCGGAGACGGACTCGAGATCGAGCATGCCGGGCAGCGTCCGACCGTCGGCCGACCAGCCGCCTCCGCCGTTCAGGAAGGCGTCGACCTGCTTCTCCGGACCGCCGGAGTCGGGGCGCGCGAAGTGGTAGGCGCCGCGGATGATCCCGGCCTTCGTCGCCGAGCTGTACTGCTGGCTGAAGGTGCTCGAGTGCCAGGTGTTGCCCTCGGTCGCCTTGATGAAGGCGTAGCGCGAGCCCTTGGACATCTGCGCCTTCCAGTCGACGCTGCCCTGGTAGGTGGAGACGTCCTGGCCGGGGATGCCGGCGGGGATCGAGGCGGCGAGCGCCGGTGCGGTCGCGAGTCCGCCGACGGTGAGCGCGGAGACGCCGACCGCTCCCCCGCGCAGCAGGGCGCGGCGGGAGGCGGGGTGCCGGGAGTCGGAGGTCGGAAGGGGGCGGGAGGGGCCTGTGGCGCCGGCGGCACGCGCGTGCCGGGGAAGATAGCGGGTCACGGGGATGCTCCTGAGGTGGGGGAAGTCGCGACTGCGGAGCGAGCCGCGCCCGGTCACCGTAGCGGCCTTGGAGGCCCAGGTCACTCCCCCGGCGCCCGTGTCGCCGGATTCGCCGGAACCTCGGGACGTCGATCCCGGGCCGCCGTCACGCGCTCGTCGCGCGCTGTTCGCCCGCCCGTCCACGCCGTTCACGCCGCGTGCGACGACGACCGAGCATCGCGAGGACCGCGACCACGAGGAGGTCGAGCCCCAGCATCCCGAGCACCCATGGCCCGCCGGCGCCGCCCGCCGCGGAGCGGTCGATGACGATCCCGCCGTCGCCCACCGTGAGCGCTGCGAAGAGCATGAACACCATGTTGTTGCCCACGTGGAAGGCGATGGAGGCCTCGATGCCTCCCGTGGCGATCGCCAGCAGGGCCCCGCACAGCCCGAAGCCCGTGTAGTAGAGCGCGAGCCAGGGATCGGTGGCGCCGTGGACCAGGCCGAACAGCACGGTCGACAGCGCGGTGCCCAGGATGATCGCCCCCAGCGGGCGATGTCGGATCCAGGAGCCCAGCAGCGGGAGCAGCGTCCCCCGGAACATGATCTCCTCGCCGGCCGCCTGCAGAGGCGTGGTCAGCAGGGTGATGAGCACCAGCGGCAGGGTCGACGCGCCGACCTGCACGGCGCTCTCCGCGCGCAGGTCGGGGCTCGCGAGGAGGGCGGCGCCCAGGGCGAGGGCGATCACGAGCAGCACGATCACGACGCCGCGCAGCGCCCGCCCCCAGGAGAAGGGCCGCGCGACGGCCAGGGCCGCCCGCCACGGCACGCCCGCGATCCAGCGCAGGGCGAGCAGCGAGACGGGGATCAGCAGCGCGAGGCAGAGGTTCGTCAGCAGCATCAGGGACGGGGACAGTCCGCTCCCCGCCGGCGCCGCCCCGTGCAAGGCCATCGTCGCGATCACCCAGAGGATGCCGGCGGCGATCTGCGAGGAGAACATGATCGCCATGAGCGCGACCAGAACGGCGATCGGCGCCCACCAGCGCGTGCGGACATGCGCCCCGAACGGCCGATCGCGGAGCACCGACGCCCGGGCTTCCGCGTGCGGTGCGGGCGGGGTCGGCCCGACGGGCGGGCCGGGCGCCCGGCCCGTCGAAGGAGGAGTCTGCGGGGCATCGGAGGAGGTCATGGCTCCACCCTTCCGGAGCCCTGCCCCTGCGGCATCCGCCTCTCGGCCAGGGGACGTCGGCCGATCGCGACCGGTGCCGGTGCCCGGCCGCGACTTTCGTCGCACGGCCCCTGGGCCGAGCGGCGACTCAGCTCGTCTGCTCGCGCCCGCTCCCCCGTCCCGCGATCACGAAGCACGTCACGGAGATCAGCGAGCCGATCACCATGACGACCGCCATCGGCAGGGAGGACTCGGTGCCGCCCAGTCCCACGAGGGGCGCGGCGAGGGAGGCGGCGATCGAGAAGCCCAGCCCCAGCATCGCCGAGCCCGTGCCGGCGACCTCGAGGGCGGCGCGGGAGGCGAGAGCGCCGCCGTTGCCGAAGATCATGCCCTGCGGGGCGACGGTGAGGAAGAAGGCCGGCAGCACGATCCATGCGGGCGTGTCGAGGAAGAGGCTGCCGATGAGCAGGGCGAACGACGCGCACACGACCACGCAGAGGCCGATCCGGATCAGCGGGCGCGGATGGATGCTGCGGGTCAGGCGTGCCGAGAGGAAGGACATGGCCATCATCCCCATCGAGTTGATCGCGAAGCTCACCGAGTACGCGGACGAGGAGAAGCCCAGCATGTTCTGCACGACGAACGAGGAGGCCGACACGTAGGCCATGAGCGCGAACGCCGAGAACGCGTTGACGAGCATGTAGGCGACGAACTGACGTCGCCGCAGCAGCATCGCGCAGTTGTGGGCGAAGGTGCGCAGCCCTCCGCTGTGGCGCCGCGAGGCCGGGAGCGACTCCGGGATCAGCAGCAGCGTCCCCACCAGGGAGAGCAGCGACATCGCGGCGATCACCCAGAACACCTCGCGCCACTGGCCGAAGAGCAGGATGATCCCGCCCAGCAGCGGCGCGACGATCGGGGCGATGCCGCCCACGCCCTGCATGATGTTCATGACCCTGAACAGCTCCGGCCCGTCGGTGAGATCGATGAGCACGGCGCGCCCGAGCACCATGCCGAAGCCGCCGCCGAAGCCCTGGAGCACGCGGAAGGCCAGCAGCACGCCGACGTTCGGGGCGAGGGCGCAGACGATAGACGCCGCCAGGCACAGGGAGATGCCGAGCAGCAGCGGGATCCGCCGCCCCACGCGGTCCGAGAGCGGCCCGGCGATGATCTGCCCGCTCGCGGTGCCCAGGAAGAAGGCGGTGATGGTCAGCTGCATCCGCGAGGCCGTCGTCCCCAGGTCGCCCGTGACCTCGGGGAAGGCGGGGATGTACATGTCGGTCGCGAGGGGGCCGATGGCGCTGAGCGTGGTGAGCACGAGGATCACGAGCGCGGTGACGCGGCCGCGGGTTCCTGCGAGCTCCTCGGAGCTGGGCAGGTGGGCGAGCTCGCGGTCCACCGCGTCCTCGAGGACGGGGATGCCGGAGGTGATGGTGGGCACCGCGCCGGTGATGGTCGGCACGTCGCCGGTGAGCGTGGGCAGGCCGCCGGTGGCGGTGCACGTGTATTCGGGGTCGCCGGGGCGCGAGGACACGGAGGGCCTTTCGAAGGGCATGCGGAGACGGGGAGGGGAAGGAGTCTGCGACCGCTCATCCCACGTGGGAGTGTCCGAGAAGCCTAGTCGCGCCGTTCCCCGCGCGCATCCTCCGCGCGGCGCCGTCTCATCGCTCGAGCACCGAGCAGCGCGGCGAGGGCGGCGATCGCCGCGTACAGGGTCCCGAGCCCCGCCGCCGCGAGCCATCCGCTGTGCTCGTAGCCGACGGAGCCCAGCGCCGATCCGGCCGTCGCCCCCACGTAGTAGGCGGTGAGATAGAGGGCCGACGCGGTCGAGCGGGACGAGGCCGGGGCGAGGCGGGCGACCGTCGCCGAGGCGCTCGAGTGGCCGAGGAAGAACAGTGCCGTCATCAGGCCGAGGCCGACGACGACCCACAGCAGCTGGGAGGGCAGGGCGATCCAGTAGCCGGCGGCCACCGCGACCGCGGAGAGCAGCAGGGCGGGCACCAGCCCGATCCGGCCGACGATCCCGCCGGCCCGGGCCGAGGTGAGCGTCCCGAGCAGATAGAGCAGGAACACGGCGTTCGCCGCGGCGGGGCCCAGCCCGAGCTCGGGCCCCTGGAGCCGGAAGCCGACGACGGTGTACGCGCTGTTGAACGCCGCCATCAGCGCGGCCCCGATCACGCACGCCGCGAGCACCCCGGGGATCGAGAGCGACTCCCGGGCGGCGCGGAGCGTGCGGGCGACGGCCCGCTCCCCCGTCGCCTGCTCCCCTGCTGCCTGCTCCCCCGTCTCCGGCCGCCCCCGCGCCCCGGCCGACGTCGAGCCCGCGCCCGCCGCCGCCCCGCGGGGACGCAGCAGCGCGACGCCCAGCCCGCACGCGAGGCACAGCACGGCCATCACGCCCATCGCCCAGCGCCAGGACGCGAACTCGGCGACGGCGCCGGGGATCAGACGCGAGCAGAGCCCGCCCACGGTGTTGCCGGCGAGGTAGATGCCGGTCGCGGCGGTGATGGCCTCGGGAGCGATCCTCTCGCCGATCAGGGCGAGCGCGCTCGCCGGCACCAGGGACACGGCGATGCCCTGCAGGAGCCGCGCCGCCACCAGCGACCACAGCGAGGGCATGAGCGCGCAGGCCAGGCCGATCACGCCGGAGAGGACGAGGAACACGAGCATGCGGTGGAACAGCCCGCGGCGCAGACCGACGGTGCTCAGCGGGATCATCCCGAGCGCCATGCCGAGCGTTGTGGCGGCGACGCTCCAGCCGGTCGCCGCCTCCCCCGCGCCGAAGCCCGCGCCGATCTGCGGCAGCAGGCCCTGCGTGTCGTACATGACGAGGAAGACCGCGAAGCCCGCGAGGAACACGGCGCCCACCACGCGGCGGTAGCCGGGCGAGCCCTGCGGATACGGGGCGGACGGGACGGGAGCGGTGTCGGCCGAGGTCATGAGGCGGCTGCCAGCGCCGCCTGGTAGGTCGGGTCCACGCGCTTGAGGAAGCGGATGACCGCGGCGGTGATCGGGATGACCGCGTACTGCACGGCCACCTTGTAGACGAAGCCCAGCACCGTGTACTCGGCCCAGTCGCCCACGCCGGTGATGCCGATCGCGGCGGCCGCGATCGTGCAGAAGAGGATGGTGTCCACGAGCTCGCCGGCGCCGCTCGCGGAGAACAGGCGGCCGATGAGGCCCCGCTCCCCCGCTCGTCGCTTCATGCGGCTCATGATCAGGGAGTTCACGCTCTGCCCGGCGGCGAAGCCCACGAGGCCCGCGAGGACCACGATCCACACCGGGCCGAGCGCCATCTCGATGGCCTCCTGCTTGGCCAGCCCGTAGTCGTCGGGGAACGGGGGCAGGGCGATGATCACCTGGTAGCAGATCGCGGCGAGGATGTTCACGACGAAGCCCATGATGATCGCGCGCCGCGCCGCGCGCACCCCGTAGAGCTCCGTGATGATGTCCCCGACGATGTACGCCAGGGGGAAGAGGAAGAAGCCGCCATCGGTGATGATGTCGAAGCCGATGCCCGGGATCGTCCCGAAGAAGACGCCCTTGGCGGCGCCGATGCCCGAGAGGATCACCACCGCGCACATGATCATGGCGAGGATGTCGTAGTGCGAGGAGCCCCGGTCGGCGTAGGCCACGCCGGCCGGGCGTCCAGAGTGCTCGGGGCTCTGCGGGGTCTGCGCGCTCTCGGCGCGCGGGGTCGGGGCGGTGCTCATGCGGTCCCTCCGGGGGTCGGTGCGGGGCCGACGGATCAGTCGGCCGTCCGGCATTCTCCCCCGTCGGCGGCCCCGGCGCAGACAGCGCCCGCCATGCCCTCCTCGCCCGGCTGCAGGAACGCGCGCAGCGTGCCCAGGATCGTCGTCGAGGCGAGGGCGGAGACGTCCTCGCTCTCGAGCTGCTCGCGTGTGATGAGGTCGATGAACACGCCGATCAGCAGCTGGGCGAGGTCCTCGAAGCCCAGCCCCTCGCGCGGGCCGACGCCGGGGGCGGTCGAGGCGAGGACCCCGGCGACCGTCGAGCGCAGCAGGCGGCGCTGGGAGACCAGCTCGTCGCGATCGGCCTGGGAGCGCAGGGAGTGGGTGACGGCCTCGGTGTGCAGCAGGCACCACTGCCGGCCGAAGGGGCGCATCGCCTCGAAGAGGTCGAGCATGAGCGCGGCCTCCTCGGTGCGCGCGCCCTCGTCGACCCCGTCGCCGGAGGAGGCGCCGGGGACCACGGATCCGAGCGGGCCGTGCGCGGCGCGCGCCTCGTCCACGCGCTCGTGCATGATCTGGATCACCTGCTGGGTCGCGAGCGCGAAGGCCGCCCGGAACACCTCGTCCTTGCTCGAGAAGTTCGAGTAGAACGCCCCGCGCGTGAATCCCGCGGCACGCACGAGGTCGTCGATCGTCGCCCCGTCCAGGCCCTTCTCCGCGAACACCTGCACGGAGGCGCGCACCAGCCGCGACCGGGTGTTCTCCTTGCGGCGGGTCTCGTCCCCGGCGGGCACGTTCCCCAGGAGGTCCGGCACGGGGTCGACCACTTCCGGATGTCCAGCTTCCATGAGTAGCATCCTACCGATACATTCGTGTATCGAGCGGACTCTCTGCGCACCTCACGGTCGCCGCCCGTCGGCCCAGCCCATCGACACCGCCCGTCGACACCGTCCGTCGACATTCTCCGCCGGCCCGATCCGTCGGCCCCGCCCATCCTCTCCCCGCCGCCGAACGTCAGGAGATCCCTCCGTGTCCTCCACCCTGTACCGCCTCGGACGCGCGATGGCCCATGCCCGCTGGAAGGCCGTGGGCGTCTGGGCACTGCTGCTGGTGGTCCTCGGCGGGCTCGCCGTCGGCCTCGGCGGCTCCTTCTCGAGCCAGTTCGAGATCCCCGGCACCCAGGGCCAGGAGGGGCTCGACGAGCTCGCCGACCGCTTCCCGCAGATGAGCGGCACGAGCGGCCAGCTCGTCTTCCTCAGCGAGGACGGGACGAGCATCGACGACCACGAGGCGCAGATCGACCGGGTCATGGACAAGGCGGCCGACGTCGACGGGGTCGAGGCCGCCCCCTCCCCCTTCGACGAGAACAGCCCCGGCACCCGCAACGACGGCGACACCGCGATCATCGGCACCGTGCAGCTCTCGGGCAGTCCCGGAGGCTTCGCCGACGGCGCCCTGGAGAAGCTCCAGAAGATCTCCGACGACGGGAACTCCGGCGGTCTGCGCGTCGAGCTCGGCGGACAGATCCTGCAGAGCTCGGACATCCCGATGGGCTCGAGCGAGATCATCGGCCTGCTCGCCGCGCTCATCATCCTCGCGGTGACCTTCCGCTCCGTGGTGCCCGCCTTCGTGCCCATCGTGAGCGCCGTGGTGGGCGTCGGGGTCTCGATGCTCGCGGTGATGGCGCTCTCGGCCGGGATGGAGATCCCCTCGGTCACCATCTCGCTCGGCGCGATGCTGGGCCTGGCGGTGGGCATCGACTACGCCCTGTTCATCCTCTCCCGTCACCGTGGGCAGCTGAAACGCGGCATGGACGTCGTCGAATCGATCGGCGAGGCGATCGCGACCTCCGGCAGCGCCGTGATCTTCGCGGGCCTCACCGTGGTCATCGCGCTCGTCGGGCTCTTCGTCACCCGCATCCCCTTCCTCACCATCATGGGCATCGCGGCGGCGGCGACCGTCGCGCTCTCCGTGGTCGTGGCCCTCACCCTGCTGCCGGCGATCATGGGCCTGCTGGGCGAGAACCTGCGCCCCCGCCGCGTGCGCCGCCTGATGGCCGAGAACGGCGGCGCGCTGCCGGAGCCCGAGCAGCCCGAGGAGGGCGAGGAGGGCAAGGGCGAGGGCAAGGGCTCCGCCGCGAAGCGCGCCGGCGGCAGCCGCTGGGTCCGCATCGTCACCAAGGTCCCGGCGCTCACGATCATCCTGGTGATCCTCGTGGTCGGCTCCCTCGCGATCCCGATCAAGGATCTGCGCCTGGGCCTCCCTGACCTGGGCACGGAGAAACCCGACACCCAGGCCCGACAGACCTACGACCTGGTCGCGGACGAGTTCGGCGCCGGTTACAACGGCCCGCTGCTGGTCACCGCCGACATCATCAACTCCGACGACCCCCTCGGCGTCGTCGACGACCTCAAGAAGCGCATCGGCGACCTGCCGGACGTCGAGGAGATCCAGCTCGCGACCCCGAACGAGGGCGCGGACATGGCCGTGGTCGTCGTGATCCCCGAGGGCTCACAGACCGACGAGTCGACCTCCGACCTCGTGCGGACCCTGCGCTCCGACTCCTCGACCTGGGAGAAGGACCTGGACATCTCCGACGTCCGCGTCACCGGGCAGACGGCCGTCGCGATCGACATCACCGACCGCCTCTCCGAGGCGCTGCTGCCCTTCGCGGTGTTCGTCGTGGGGCTCTCCCTGATCCTGCTGATGGTCGTCTTCCGCTCGATCTGGGTGCCGATCAAGGCCTCGCTCGGCTACCTGCTGAGCGTGGGCGCCGCCTTCGGCGTCGTCTCGATGGTCTTCGAGTACGGATGGGGCAACGAGGCGCTCGACATCCACGTGGTGGGCCCGGTGATCGCGTTCATGCCGATCATGTGCATGGGCGTCCTGTTCGGGCTCGCCATGGACTACGAGGTCTTCCTCGTCTCCCGCATGCGCGAGGAGTACGTGCGCACGGGCGACGCCCACGGGGCGATCGAGCGGGGCTTCTCCGCGAGCGCACCCGTGGTCATCGCCGCGGCCCTCATCATGTTCTCCGTCTTCGCGTCCTTCGTCCCCGGCGGCGCGTACATGCTGCAGCCGATCGCGGTCGCGCTCGCCGTCGGCGTGCTCGTGGACGCCTTCGTGGTGCGGATGACGCTCGTGCCCGCCGTGCTCGCCCTGCTGGGCCGCTACGCCTGGTGGCTGCCGAAATGGCTGGAGCGCCTGCTGCCCGTGGTCGACACCGAGGGCGAGGGCCTGGGCGCGGTGCTCGAGCACCGGCGCTGGACCGAGGAGCACGGCGACATGGCGCTGCGCATGGAGGACACGATCGTCCCGCTCGTCGGCGAGCCCGGGGTGCTCGGCCCGCTCACCGGAGCGGTCGACCCCGGTGCGCTGCTGGTGGCCCGCAGCGCGGACGACGCCGCCCGCGAGACCTTCCTCGACCTCGTCTCCGGGCGCATCGCGCCGACCTCGGGCGTCTTCGCCGTGCACGATCGCCTCTCCCCCGCGGACACCGGCGCGATCCAGGCGCGCGTGCACCGCATCGGCCCCGGCGAGGACGTCGCCGGGCGGATCGCGCAGATCAGCCCGCGCCGCGCCGCGCGGGAGATCGTGGTCATCGACCTCGTCACCGACCTCGCCCACGCGAGCGTGATCACCCAGGGGCGCGCGGTGCGCACGCTCGAGGAGCTCATGCGCCAGGGCGTCGCCGTGGTCACGGGATCCCGGGTGGACCTGGGCCTCGAGACCTCCCAGCCCGAGCAGACCGTCGTCGACGCCCTCGAGGACCCCTCCCGGCACGTCGCCCTGCGCGTGCACCGCAGCGCCTCCCGCACCTCCGTCTCCGCCACGTCCTCGCATTCCGATTCCACCCCCGTCGTGGAAGGAGCCCACGCATGAGAACGCTCTCCCGCCACATCCCCTCCCTGGTCATCGTCCTGCTGCTGCCCCTGCTGGTCGCCGGCATCGGCATGTGGGCCCTGACCGGTCGCGTGGACAACATCGACCGGGTGCCGGCCGCCGTGGTGAACCTCGACGAGGGCGCCACCATGAAGGTCGACGGCAAGGACCAGGAGGTGCCGCTCGGCCGCACTCTCGCGGGCGCCCTCACCCAGCCCTCGACCGCGAAGGACTCGGATCAGCAGACCGGCTTCGACTGGCAGCTGACCTCGCAGGACGACGCGAAGGACGGACTGAAGGACGGCTCCTACTCGGCGATCATCGTGATCCCGAAGGACTTCTCGAAGAACCTCGCCTCGATCGGCTCGACGGACGCGGCGAAGGCGCAGGTCCAGGTGCTCACCGACGACTCCTCTGGGATGCTCGACGGACTCATCGGCAACGCCGTCGCCACGGCCGCCTCGCAGTCGATGGGCAGTCAGTTCACCGAGCAGTACCTCGATCAGCTGTACGTCGGCTTCAACGACATGCACGACAACTTCAAGGACGTGGCCGACAGTTCGGCGGACCTCTCCGACGGCGCCGACCAGCTTGATGACGGCGTGAAGAAGTCCGCCGACGGCACCCACGACCTCGCCGACGGCGCGGGCGACCTCTCGGACGGCTCCCAGGAGCTCGCCGACTCCACGCCCGAGCTCGCCGAGGGCGCGCACGGCGTCGCCGACGGCAACAAGAGCCTCGCGACGGGGCTCGGCACCCTCGCCGACGGCACGGACTCGCTGTCGAGCGGCACGAGCGATCTGGCCGACGGCCTCGACGACCTCTCCGACGGGGCCGACGGGCTCGCGGACGGCACGAAGAAGCTCTCCGGCGGCCTCGACGACCTCTCCGACGGCTCCCGGGGCGTGGCCGACGGCGTGGGCGCCCTGAAGACCGGACTGCGCGGCGACGGCACGAAGAAGAACCCCGGCCTGGTCCCCGCGGCCGACGCGATCACCCAGGGCATCGCCGGCGACGGCACGAAGGAGAACCCCGGCCTCGCCGAGGGCGCGAAGCAGCTCGCGGACGGCGCCGAGCAGGTGGGCGACGGCGCGGACAAGGCCTGGAACGGGGACGGCACGGAGCAGAACCCCGGCCTGAAGGGCGCGGGCGACGGACTGGGCGAGGGATCCCAGGACGTGGCCGACGGCCTCTCGCAGCTCCAGACGGGGCTGAAGGGGGACTCGTCCCAGGGCGCACCGAGCATGGAGGACGCGGCGTCGAGCAATCGCGACGCTGTCTGCAAGATGGCGGAGGCTCAGCCGGACGACGAAGATCTCGCGGGCCTCTGCAAGCAGGCGAAGCTGCTCGTCAAGTACTCGGATTCGGTCGACGGCGCCCTCGCGGGCGACGGTTCGGACGAGAACCCGGGCCTCGTCGCCGGCTCCCAGGGCGTCGCCGACGGCATCGACCAGTACACCTCGGGCGTCTCCCAGGTCTTCGAGGGCGACGGCACCGCGAAGAACCCGGGTCTGGCGGCGGGCGCGAAGCAGGTCGCCGAGGGTTCGGACACCTTCAGCACCCAGGTGCCCGATCTCGTCGACGGCCTGCAGGAGTTCGACAAGGGCCTGCACGGCTTCGCCGGCGGCGTCGACGACCTCTCCGACGGCGCGACCAAGGTCGCCGACGGCACGGCGTCGAGCGCCGAGGGCGCGTCGGACCTCTCCGACGGCGCCACGAAGCTCGCCGACGGCACCGGCAAGAGCGCGAAGGGCGCGCACTCCCTCGCTGACGGCGCCTCGGACCTCTCCGACGGCGCGCGCTCGAGCGCGGACGGCGCGGACACTCTCGCGGACGGCTCCTCGAAGCTCGCCGACGGCACCGACCAGCTGGTCACCGGCACCCAGGGCCTCGCCGACGGCGCCTCCGGGCTGGCCGACGGCACCGAGAAGCTCGCCGACGGCAACGACAAGCTCGCCGACGGCGCGGACCAGCTCTCCGACGGCACCGGGAAGCTCTCGGACGGCCTCGCGAAGGGCGCCGACCAGATCCCGAGCTACTCCAAGGGCGAGCGCGAGAAGATGTCGACGATGGGCGCCCAGCCGATCTCGACGTTCTCCTCGCGCGCGAACGAGGCCTCGGGCGCGGCCACCGCGACCTTCCCGTTCGTGGCGGCGCTGGCCCTGTGGCTGGGCGCCTTCGGCGCCTTCCTGCTGATGCCCGCGCTCTCCAAGCGCCTCCTGGACGGCGCGGTGCCCATGTGGAAGGTCGTGCTGCGCTCGCTCGTGCCCGGCCTGCTGCTGGCGGTCGTGCAGACCGTCGCGGTGCTCGCGGTGATCACGGCGATCGGGATCTCCCCGGTCTCGCCGCTCGCGGTGGGGCTCGTGTGCCTGGCGGGGGCGGTGATGTTCGCGGCCTTCCACCAGGCGCTGCTGGCCCTGCTCGGGGACAGGATCGGCAGGATCCTCTCGATCGTGCTGATGGTGCTGCAGGTGGTGGTGCTCGTGGGCATCCTGCCGCTGCAGACGGCCCCGGAGCTGCTGCAGTCGGTGAGCGGGCTGATGCCGATCACGATCGTCAGCCGGGGCCTCGTGCACGCCTCGCTCGGCGGATCCCTCACCTCGACGACGGCGACGCTGCTCGCGATCGCCGCCTGGTTCGTGGTCTCGGTGCTCGTCACCCTGATCGCCTCCCGGAACGCGCGCACGGTGAAGCCCGCGAAACCGCCGAAGCACGCGCGCGGAGGCGCCCACGCGGCGGCCTGAGCCCGTCGGTCCCGGGGCCTCCCGCCCTCAGTGGAAGTCCCGGGACCTCCCGGCGCCGGCGAGCTCGAGCACCTCGACCCCGTCGGCCACGAGGTTCACCGCCCCGGTGAGGTTCTCGACGATCCCGCGGACCACCACCGAGCGCGAGGTGCGCAGCACCGCCCGGTGCCGTGACCAGAACCCCTTCGAGCAGACCACGTTGAGGATCCCGGTCTCGTCCTCGAGGCTGAGGAAGGTGATGCCGCTGGCCGTCGCGGGCCGCTGGCGGTGCGTGATCACCCCGCCCACGCGGATGCGCGTGGAGTCCTCGGCCTCGCGCGCCCCGCGGATGGAGAGCACGCCCGCCTCCTCCATCTCCTCGCGCACGAGCACCATCGGGTGGTCGGCGAGCGTGATGCCCGTGGCCCAGGAGTCGGCGGCGGCGAGCTCGGCGTCGCTGAGCCCGGGCAGCATCGGCGCGTCGGCCCCGATGGCCAGGTGCGGCAGCACGTCGGGCGACTCCTGCGCCGCAGCGCCCGCGGCCCACAGGGCCTGCCGGCGCGAGGACGCGAGGGCGTCGAGCGCCCCGGCGGTCGCGAGCGCCTCGAGCTGACGGGCGCTGAGGCGCACCCGCCGCGCGAGGTCGCTGATGGAGGCGAAGGGCCCCTCCTTCTCGCGGGCGCTCACGATCTCCTCGGCCTTGTCCTCCCCGATCCCGCGCACCTGCGCCAGCCCCAGCCGGATCACCGGCCCCCGTCGCGCCGCCTCCCCCGTGACCTGCGGTCGCGCGGCGCGCAGGGCGTCCTTCTCCGGATCCGTCCAGCCCTCCGGGCCCCGGTGCCGCGCGGCCGGGCCCAGCACGTCCTCGTTGCCGGGCAGCGTGTACGCGCGATGCCCCGTTCCGTCCCCTGCGCCTCCCGTGTCCCCCGTGTCCCCCGCGTCGGTCTCGAGCCCGGTCTGCACCTCGGAGACGGTGACGTCGACCCCGCGGGTGAGGACGCCGTGGCGGCGGGCGTCGG
Source organism: Brachybacterium kimchii (assembly GCF_023373525.1). Lineage (NCBI taxonomy): Bacteria > Bacillati > Actinomycetota > Actinomycetes > Micrococcales > Dermabacteraceae > Brachybacterium > Brachybacterium kimchii. The sequence goes on along the minus strand of NZ_CP097218.1, from coordinate 1,150,048 downwards.
CCACGAGCGACTGCGGGGAGTAGAAGCCCATCGGCTGGGAGCGCAGCAGCGCCGCGGTGAACGCGGCCGGGTAGTGGCACTTGAGGTAGGCGCTCGCGTACACGATGTAGGCGAAGGAGTAGGCGTGCGACTCGGGGAAGCCGTAGTTCGCGAAGGCCAGCAGCTTGCGCTGGATCGCCTCGGCGTCCTCCCCCGTGATCCCGTGGCGCGCCATGCCCGCGAACAGCTGGTCCGAGAGCGCGAGCATCTTCTCCGTGGACCGCTTGGAGCCCATGGCGCGGCGCAGCTGGTCCGCGAGCGCCGGGGTGAAGTCGGCGACGTCGACCGCCATCTGCATGAGCTGCTCCTGGAACAGCGGCACCCCGTAGGTGCGGCCCAGGGACTTCTCGAGCAGCGGATGCAGGTAGGTGGTCTCCTCCTCCCCCGTCCGACGGCGGATGTAGGGGTGCACGGAGCCGCCCTGGATGGGGCCGGGACGGATCAGGGCCACCTCGACCACGAGGTCGTAGAAGCACACGGGACGCAGCCGCGGCAGGGTCGCGATCTGCGCGCGGGACTCGACCTGGAAGACGCCCACGCTGTCGCCCGCGCACAGCATGTCGTAGACCGCCGGGTCCTCCTGCGGGAGGGTGCGCAGACCGTGGTGCTCCCCGTGGTGCTCGGCCACGAGGCGCAGGCAGTGGTCGATCGCGGTGAGCATCCCGAGGCCCAGCAGGTCGAACTTCACCAGGCCCGCGTCGGCGCAGTCGTCCTTGTCCCACTGCAGCACGCTGCGGTCCTCCATCGCCGCCCACTGCACGGGGCAGATCTCGATCACGGGGCGGTCGGCGAGCACCATGCCGCCGGAGTGGATGCCCAGGTGGCGCGGCGCGTCGCGCAGACGGTGGGCGAGCTCGACGACGTCGGCGGGGATGTCGGCATCCGCGAGGGAGCGGAAGGAGCGCTCGATCCGCTTGGACCATGCGTCCTGCGTGCCGACGTCGTAGCCCAGCGCCCGTGCCGCATCGCGCACCGCGAGCTTCGCCCGATAGCTGATGACGTTGGCGACCTGGGCGGCGCACTCGCGGCCGTAGCGCTCGTAGACGTGCTGGATGACCTCCTCGCGGCGGTCGGAGGCGATGTCGAGATCGATGTCCGGTGGCCCGTCCCGCTCGGGCGCGAGGAAGCGCTCGAAGAGCAGGTGATGGCCGACGGGCTCGACGGCCGTGATCCCGAGCGCGTAGCAGACGGCGCTGTTGGCGGCCGACCCCCTGCCCTGGCACAGGATCTCCTCCTTCTCGCAGAAGGCGACGATCTCGCGGACGATGAGGAAGTAGCCGGGGAAGTGCAGGCCGGAGATGACCTGCAGCTCCCGGTCGATCTGCGCCCACGCCCCGGGGACCTGCTCCTCGTCGGCCGGCGCATCGGACCTGTCCGTCCCGTCGGCCCCGTCGGACCCGGAAGCCCCGCCCTTCCTGCCCGACCCGGGCCGCGGCCCGTAGCGCTCGCGCCCGCCCTGCTCGACGAGCTCGCGCAGCCAGCTGTCCTCGGTGTGCCCCGCGGGCACGGGGAAGGGCGGCAGGTCGGGGGCGAGCAGCTGCAGGTCCAGCGCGCACTCCTCGGCCATCCGCGACGCGGCCGCGACCGCCTCGGGATGGCGCGGGAGCAGCTGCGCCATCTCCTCGCCGCTGCGCAGGTGGCCGGGCCTCGAGGGCAGGTGCGGATCGGCCTCGGCGAGGGACGTGCCCGCGCGCAGGGCGGCGTGGACGTCCACGAGGCGCGTGTCCGCAGGGCGGGCGCAGTGCGCGTTCGTGGTCGCCACGAGCGGCAGGGTGAGCTCGTCCAGACCTGTCTCCTCGCGCACGAGGCGCGCGCCCTGGGCGAGGGCGTCGTGGATCTCGTCGTCGAGCTCGTCCCCGCCGACCATGAGCTCGACGGCGACGTTCCCGTGCCCGTACAGCTCGAGCAGCCGGGCGATCTCGCGCTGCGCCGCGCGGGCCGCGCCCTCGCGGTCGCCGTCGGCCACGAGCGGGCGCACCGCCCGCAGCACCGCTCCCTTGCGGCAGCCGGTGAGCACGAGCCAGTGCCCCTCGCGGGCGATCCGGGAGAGCTCGGCGAGGCGGTAGCGGGGCGTGGCCTTCCGCCTGCTGTCGAGGTGGGCGCGCGCGATCGCGGCCGACAGCGCGCGGTACCCCTGCTCGTCGCGCACCAGGACCAGCAGGTGCTCGCCCTCCGGGTCGGGGACGCCGGTGCGCTCGGGCGAGAGCACGGGGGTGCTGCTCGCATGCTCGCTGCCGGGCTCGCTGCCCAGGGTGAGCTCGGCGCCGAGCACGGTCGCGAGGCCCGCCTCGCGCGCGGCGCGCGAGAAGCGGACCGCGCCGGGCAGCCCGTCGTGGTCGACGAGGGCGAGCGCGCGCAGCCCCAGCCGCGCGGCCTCGGCGACCATGTCCTCGGGGCTCGAGGCGCCGTCGAGGAAGCTGAAGTGCGAGTGCGCGTGCAGCTCGGCATAGGCGATGTCGGTGCCGGGGCGCCCGTCGGACGACGGGGCCGACGGGCCGGGCTCCCCCTCCCCCGGCTCCCCCGCCGGCGCATGCTGCGGCGGCAGCGCGCGCTCGGACGGCACGGGGCGGTCCGAGAGCAGAGCCTCGAGATCGTTCCAGGAGGGCGGACCCAGGAACCAGCGGCTCATCGGGACTCCTCCGCCACGGATCCCCTCGTCATGGATCCCCTAGTCATGGATCCCCTCCACGCTCCAGGCGCCCTCGCGGCTGAGCAGCACGAGGGCGCGGCCGGGCTCGATGACGACGGCGAGACGAGCGGCGCGCTGGCCATCGGGCCGCCACCAGCGCTCGTCGAGGACCGTCGGCGCCCCGTGGGCGAGCACGCGGTGGGTTCTGCCCGCGGCGACGCCGTGGCTCACGAGCGCCTCGATCCCGTCGGCCCCCGTGCTCCCCGCCCGCGGCACCTCGAGGACCGCGGGCGAGGCGCTCAGCAGGGCGCGGGCGGTGACCACGACCTCCGCGCCCTCCGCGTCCCGCAGCACCACGAACGGCGGGGTGCGCAGCACGACCGACGGCAGCGGGCGCGGCATCGACCCCGGCCACGGCCCGGGCCGCGCCGTCGGCCGCTCGCTGCGCCAGGGCACCAGCGCCACCTGCTCGGCGAGCAGACGGCCCCCGACCTCGACGGGGACGAGCACCGCCTCCTCCCCCGCGAGCCCCTGGGCGCGGGCGAAGGCGCGGCCGGCCCGCTGCGCGGCCTCCCCCGCGCTCCCCCACAGCGCCGGTGCGCCCTCGCCCGCGGGGAGCAGCTGCACGGGCTGGAGGGCGAGCCGCGTGATCTGCCCGGTCTGCTCGCCGCGCAGTCGCGCCCGGGTGATCCAGCCGTCGCACTGCCAGCGGATGCGGTCCACGACGTCGGCCGGGGACAGGGCGCCGTCGTGGCGCCAGGTGCGCTCCATCTCCTCGCCCGAGGCGGTGAGCGCGAGGATCCGCAGGCGCGTGCAGATCAGCCCGCGCGCGACGAGCATGCCGTGCAGCTCCTCGGCCATCGGCCGCGCCGCGAAGGCCGCCTGGTCCACGCGCACGAGCGGCGGGTCCAGGGTGCGCGCGACCTCGAGGGGCTGCGTGGGATGGTGCGCCTGGGGCGGGGTGGGCTCGCCCCCGCGCGCGAGCAGGTGCAGCTGGGCGACGTCGGGCCCGAAACGTGCGGCGACGGAGGTCGCGGGCAGGTCCGCGAAGTCCCCGAGGGTGCGGATTCCCAGGCGCTCGAGCAGGTCGATGACCTCGGCGAGATCCACGCGGCGGGTGCGGCCGGCATCGGCCGCGGGCTGATCGCGGTGCCCCCATCCGGGGCCGACGGGCGCGTCGCGCAGGGCGGCGATCGCATGCGGGCCCAGGTAGTCCCGGCTGCGGCCGGGGCGCACGATCCTGCCCGAGCGCGCCGCCAGGAGCGCGGCGAAGGGGCCGTCGGCGATGCCGACGACGGCGTCCCAGCCGGTGAGCTCGGCGACCGCGTCGACGATCGCCTCGGCGAGGGCATCCTCCCCGCCGCGGTGGCGGGCGGGCCCGCGTGCGGACATCAGCAGCACCCCCGGGCGCAGCACGTCCACGCCCGCGGCGACGGTGTCCACGGCGGCCGCGACCAGCTCGAACAGGGCGCTCTCGTGCTCGACGTCGGCCTCGACCACGACGGCCTCGGGACACGCGGCCTGCGCGGCGCGGCGACGCATCCCGATCCCGACGCCCACCTCGAGGGCGGCGGCATCGGCATGGGAGACCCGGTGGCGATCCATGACCACGACGGGAGTCGGCGCCCCCTCCTCCGCGACCCCGGCCCCGCTCCCCGCCCCGGCGGCCTTCTCCCGGGCGAGCTTCTCGCGCGCGGCGAGGAGCGGCCAGGCGGGGACGACGACGGCCGCGATGCGCGTCGCGGGCGGGGTGCCGCCGTGCTCCGCCTCGTCGCCGTGACCCGTCTCGTCGACCTGATCCTCCTCGCCCGCGGGCAGGACCCCGGGCAGCAGGAGCTCGCTCCCGTTCATCCCGCCCTCCGGATCACGCGCAGCGGTGCGGGGTCGGCCTGGTCGGGCACGGCGACCTCGGCGAGGAGGCCGTGCACCTCGGGCAGCACCACGTCCACGGCGCGGCCCTCGGGGATCCCGCGCCCGGCGGCGCTCACCCGCAGAGTGCGCCGGCGCAGACGGCCGGTGCCCCGTCCCAGCCCCTCCCACGACTCCGCCTCGGCGCGCAGGTGCAGGTCGGCGCGGGCGACGGGGGCGGCGGCGAGGACCAGGGTGTCGTGCGCCCGCGCGCGATCGGTCAGGCTGCGCCAGAGGGAGGCCGTCAACCGCAGTCGCGGGCCGAGCACGAGCACGCCGACCCCGTCCACGAGCGCGGACAGCACCTGCGGCAGCTGCGGCATCTCCTCGACGGCGGTGGCCGGGGCGATCGCGAGGCGCTCGAGATCGAGCCCGGCGTCGCGCGCGGCGCGCAGGCCGAGGTCCGGCATGCCTGCGAGCGCGCACCAGCCGTCCTCCCCCGCCGCCGCGGCGGCCATCGCGAGCATCAGGGAGACCGAGCAGGAGCCGTCGACCGCGACCGTGCTCCCCGCGCGCAGGGATCCGTAGGGAGCGAGCGGGGCGAGCGGCGGGGGCAGGGGCACACGGCTGTGTTCGTCGGCCGCCTGGACCCGTGCGGTCCCCGCGCCGGCATCGGACGCCGGGGCCCGACGGGACGCTCCCCCGGGACCGGCGGAGCCGACGATCCCCGTCGGCCCGCCGAGGCCGGTCGGTCCGTCGAGGCGCGCCGACTCGCCGGGACCCGTCGTCCTGACGGCGGAGAACGCGGTGCGGTCGATCCTCCCGCCATGACGCGCGGTGGTGCGCTCGGCGGCACCGAGCGCGGCGCGAGCGCGGGCGAGCCGCTCCTCCTGAGTGCCTCTTCCCGCCGTCCTCGGCGGCGTCCTCTCCTCGTGCGGCGCCGATGCCTTCCCCTGCGTCGGCGCCTCGTGCATCTGCAGATGCGTGCTCATGCTCCACCTCCTCCTGTCCGGCCGTCATCCAAGATCGAACACGCGTTCGAATTCTACGCCCGCCCCGACGCGCCGGGGCGGGCGCGGTGGTCGCGCGAGCCTCGCGCTGCAGGGTCGTCGAGGAGTCTTGATCACCGGACCGACATCTGAACTGGAGTGATCCCTCTGTCCGGTGAGCCATATCACACTAGAACATGCGTTCGAGCACTGGTGCTCGGACGGGTGATGGTGTTGCATAGAGCTATGGACATTTCGGGCACGATGCGGTGCATGCCGATGAGGGACGGCGGGGACGACCCCCGCCGCACCCCTGGTCGTGCCCGTCAGCTCGTGCTGCGCGATGCGCCCACGGAGGCCGAGCACGTGTGCGAGATGGTCGCGGCGGATGCGGCGCCCGGGAACGGGCTGGAGCTCCTCGACATCGCCCACGCGCTGGGAGAGCTCGCGAAGGGTCCGGACGGCCCCTTCGGCGCCGCGGACGCCGGCCTCACGGCCTTCGAGCTCTCCGACACCCTCGCCGCCTTCGAGCAGCTGCGCTCAGCCCTCGGCGCGCTCGAGATCCGCGTGACCACCGCCCTCGACGAGCGTCTGCGCGAGGAGGACTCGGCACAGGGCGTCGCCGAGCGCGATCACGGGCGCCGCACCGCCGGGGAGATCCGGATGGCCTCACGGGTCTCCCCTGCCATCGCCTCTGCGCGGCTGCACTCCGGCAGGCGGCTCGTGCGGGACATGCCGCGCATGTTCGAGGCGCTGGCCGACGGGCGCATCGGACTCGATGCCGCCCACGCGATCGGGCGCAGCAGCGGCCCGCTCCGGCCGGAGCAGCGGCGGGAGGTCGATCGGATCATCGCCTCGCGCGAGCCCGATCTCGACGGCGCCTCACCGGCTCAGTGGGGCCGGGAGGTCTCGGCCCTCGCTCAGCAGCTCGACCCCCGTGGCGAGGACGGGCGCCACGTGCGGGCGCGCATGCAGCGCGGCGTGACGGTCACGCCGGGGCCGCACGGCATGGGGCACGTCCACGCACATCTCCCGGCGCTCGACTGCGCCGCGATCCAGCGCAAGCTGACCATCGAGGCGCAATCGCTCAAGGCCCAGGGGGACACACGCACCCACGCGCAGATCATGGCGGACCTCCTCTCCGACACCCTGCTGGGGCGCGATGAGCAGATGGACCCCGTGCACCTGGAGGTCGGCGTCGTCATCACGGAGCGCACTCTGATCGCGCCGGATCACGGCGACCCGGCGATGATCGAGGGCTACGGAGTGGTGCCGCCGCGCACCGTGCGCGACGAGATCGTCCAGCGGCTCCCCCGCCCCGAGCGCGACGCCCCGGAGAGCGCACCCGCACAGGGCGTGCCCGTCACGGCCGACGCGACGCCGGAGGACCGCCGAACGCTCACCGACGACGACCTGCTCCCGCCGCAGGAGCCCGCGGAGACCGCCGCGGCGGACCCTTTCGACGAGGAGTCCCGGCTGACGCTCCGGCGTCTGTTCACCCATCCCGCTTCCGGCGAGCTGATCGCCATGGAATCCCGCGCCCGCGCGTTCCCCGCCAGGCTCGGGTACCTCGTCCGGCTCAGGGACTTCCGCTGCGCGGGGCCCTACTGCGCGTCCTCGATCCGCCAGATCGACCACATCCAGCCCCACGCGCAGGGCGGTGCGACCAGCGCCGACGACGGGCAGGGTCTGTGCGCCCACTGCAACAGCACCAAGGAGCTCCTCGGGACGGCCGAGAGGGTCGGTGAGGAATCGGATCCGCACCGCGTGCACTGGAGATCGAAGCTCGGACGCACCGCCATGGTGTCCCCGAGCCCGCTGGCAGGGCTGCCGCCGGGCGGCCCTCCCGTCGAGGCCCCACCACCCGGTATGACCCCTCCGGGCACGCCGCCATCGGCCATGCCCTCATCGGCCATGCCCCCGAAAGCCATGACCACACCCGAGGACGATGCGTCCGACGGGGAACCCGCCCTGCTCCCGCCGATCCACCGGATCGAGGACCTGCGCTGGGAGCGCGACCGCCGACGCGCCGCGGGGATCCGCGACGAGGAGCGGCGGCCCGACATACGCAGTGCGTGAGCAGCCCGCGCACTGACGCGCGCCCGAAGCGCCCCGACCCGCCGCGCGAACGGCCCTGTCCCCGTGTCCACCCGCCCCGTAACCTGGCCGGAACCATTCCGAGGAGGAGCGAGACATGCGTGCACTGGTGCTGCAGGAGAAGGGCCGGATGGGGATCGAGGACGTACCCTCCCCCGGCGCCCCGGGACCCGGGGAGGTCCGGATCGCGATGCACACGGTCGGGATCTGCGCCTCCGACGTCCACTACTGGACCGAAGGCCGTATCGGCCCCTTCGTCGTCGAGGCGCCGATGATCCTCGGGCATGAGGGCGCGGGCACCGTGGCAGAGATCGGCGAGGGCGTCACGGGCCTGTCCGTCGGCGATCGTGTCGCGATGGAGCCGGGCGTCCCCGATCCCGCCTCGCGGGCGACGCTCGAGGGCCGCTACAACGTCGACCCGGCCGTGCGCTTCTGGGCGACCCCGCCGATCGACGGCTGCCTCGCCGAGGAGGTCGTCCACCCCGCCGCCTTCACCTACCGCCTGCCCGATGCCCTCAGCTTCGCCGAGGGCGCGCTCATCGAGCCCTTCGCCGTCGGCATGTTCGCCGCGACGAAGGCGCAGATCAGCCCCGGGGACGTCGTCGCCGTCATCGGCAGCGGGACGATCGGCATCATGACCGCGCTGGCCGCGCGCGCCGGCGGGGCGAGCCGGGTGTACATCAGCGACGTGCAGAGCGCGAAGCTCGGCCTGCTCGACGGCCTCACGGGCATCATTCCGGTCGACGCCACCCAGGAGGACCTCGGCGAGCGGGTGCGCGCGGAGACCTCGGGATGGGGTCCGCAGGTCGTGATCGAGGCCTCGGGCGCCGCCCCCGCGTACAAGGGGCTGTGGACTGTCCCCGCGCCGGGCGGACGCGTGGTGCTCGTCGGCATGCCCGTCGAGCCCGTGGCCTTCGACGTCGCCACGGCGCAGAGCCGCGGGATCTCGATCGAGACGATCTTCCGCTACGCCAACGTCCACCAGAAGGCCATCGATCTCGCCGCGAGCGACGCCGTGGATCTGGGCCGCTTCGTCACCGAGACGTTCGCGTTCGAGGACTCGGAGAAGGCCTTCGAGCGCTTCCTCGAGGGGCGTCCGACGGACGTGAAGCTGCAGATCGCGTTCTGACCGGAATCGCTCCCTGACCGGAGTCGCTCCGACCAGCGCCGATCCTTGTGGAGGAACGGTGGTGTGGATGACCGGGAGGGGCGCGGGGAGCACAGCGCCATGCTTGCCGCATGCTCTATCGACTCGGATTCTGGCTCGGCCCCGTCCCCTCTGATCCCATCGACGCCTGCGCCGCCCTCAACCAGCACATCTTCGCCGCCGATCACGCCTGGGGCGAGACCGGCACGGCGGTGCCGCCGGTGCCTCGGATCGCCGCCTTCGTGCGGGAGGCGCTGCGGCGATATCCCCTCGACGAGGGCGACGAGAGCGGTGAGGGCGGTGATGCCGCGGGCGGTGGGCAGGGCATCCCCATCTGGAAGTACACCGACGTCGAGGCGTGCGCCGCGGGCCAGGCATTCCATGCGAACCTCACCGGGCTGGGCGCCGAGATCGCACGGCACGACCTCGCGGAGCTCGCCGCATCGCTCGACATCAACGCCTTCGACCTCGTGCAGCACAGGATCCTCCCCGACCGCCGTCCGGGCGCCGCGCCCGGCGAGCAGCACCCGCACCCGGACGTGCTGCCCCCGTTCCTCGCCCGGGAGGAGCGCGACGACGTGGGGACGGGCGGACCCCTCAGAAGCGGGACCGGAGGAGAGGCGCGGGACTTCCTCGCCCTCGAGCGCGCCGCCTACTCCCCTGGTGCTCGTGTGTGCGACGGGCCCGAGCGCGCGCAGGAGGCGCTCGGGCTGCACGGCGTCGAGATCCCCCAGCCCACCGGGGCGAGGCCGCTGTTCTGAATCAGCAGCGCACCCGGCACTCGTCGAAACGCCTGGACAGCGCGCTCGACGAGTGCTTGCCTCCTTCCATGGACACCAGTGACCCCATGGACGCCCGCGAAGCCATGGGCACCTACGACGAGACCCGGCGCGCATGGGACGACGCCTCCCACAAGCACGTGCGCGAGTACGAGAGCCTGCTCGTCGAGGCGCGCACGGCACGTCTGCTGCAGTGCGAGGAGCGTCTCCTCAGCGGGCTCGTCGAGCATGCCGAGGTGATCCACCCGCAGAGCGGGCACGGCATCGACGACCACGCGCTGCTGCGCCTCGGCGCCGCCTCGGTGCTGGGCGTCGACTACTCGCCGACAGCGGTGACGGCGGCGCAGCGCCGGGCCGACGAGCTGGGCGTCGCCGCGCGCTACACCGTCGCGGAGCTCCCGGACACGGGCCTCGATCCCGCGTCCGCCGACCTCGTCTACACGGGCAAGGGTGCACTGATCTGGAACGAGGACCTCGAGGCGTGGGCGACGGAGATGCACCGGCTGCTGCGGCCCGGCGGCCACCTGTTCGTCCATGAGGCGCACCCGCTCGTGCCGCTGTGGACGTGGGACGCCGATGCGCCGCGCGTGAGGGAGGACCGCGGCTATTTCGCGTCCCGCCACGTCAACGACACCTTCCCCGCTCGCGGGGCCACCGAGCATCAGCGCACGCTCGCCGGGACCGTGATGGCGATCGTGCGGGCGGGCTTCGTCCTCGAGCAGCTCGAGGAGCATCCGGAGCCGTTCTGGCGACCCGACGACGCGGAGCCCGCGGCGGCCTGGGACGGTCGCCTCCCCAACAGCTTCAGCCTGCTCGCGCGCCGCGGCAGCTGACCAGCGGGAAGCGGGTCGAAAGAGGGTCTCAGCCCGCCCTGACGGCCGCCCGTCGCTGCCAGAACACCACGGCGCTCGCGGCGGCGACGTTGAGGGAGTCGACCGCGCCGCTCATGGGGATGACCACGTGCTCGTCGACCGCTTTCAAGGTGGACGGCTCGAGGCCGTGGCCCTCGGCGCCGAGGACGAGCGCGACCTTGCGGCCGGCACCCAGGTCCACCTCGTCGAGCGCCGTGGCCTGCTCGGTGAGCGCCAGGGCGAGCACGTCGAAGCCGGCGTCGTGCAGCAGGTCGACGCCGTCGTGCACCGTGTCCTCGCCCGGAGGATGCGGCGCATGCGGCCAGGCGCCGAGGCGCGTCCACGGCACCTGGAAGACGGTGCCCATCGAGACGCGGAGGGAGCGGCGGTACAGGGGATCCGCGCAGCGCGGGGTGACGAGCACGGCGTCGACGTCGAGCGCGGCGGCCGAGCGGAACATGGCGCCAACATTCGTGTGGTCCACGATGTTCTCGAGCACCGCGACCGTGCGCGCCGTGCTCAGCAGCTCCGCAGCGGTCGGCAGCACGGGCCGCTGCATGGCCGCGAGCGCACCGCGGTGCAGGTGGAACCCCGTGAGGGACTCGAGCAGGGCCTCCTCGCCCACGAACACCGGCACCTCGGGGAAGCGCGTGAACAGGGGCGCGAACTGCTCCACCCAGCGGGAGGACATGAGGAAGGAGCGCGGGACGCAGCCGGCGTCCATCGCCCGCTCGATCACGTGGAAGCTCTCCGCCATGAACAGTCCGCGCTCGACCTCCATGCTCGCGCGCAGCCGCACGTCGGTCATGCGCAGGTAGTCGTCGAGCCGGGGGTCCTCGAGCGTCGTGATCGGGACGATCTGCGAACCGGGGGCGTCGGGGCCCTCCGGTGCCGATGCTCCCATCTCAGTCCAGCTGCACGGAGCGGGCGCTGAAGCGCTCGCCGTGGCGCTCGACCACCAGCGGCAGCCCGAAGGTGCGCGTGAGGTTCTGCGAGGTGAGGGTCTCGTCGATCGGGCCGGCGGCGACCGCCTTCCCGTCGCGCAGCAGCAGGGCGTGCGTGTACCCCGGCGGGATCTCCTCGACGTGATGGGTGACCAGCACGGTCACCGGGGTCGCCGGATCCTTCGCGAGGCGCGCGAGGTTCCGCACGAGCTCCTCGCGGCCGCCCAGGTCCAGACCCGAGGCGGGCTCGTCCAGGAGCAGCAGCTCGGGGTCGGTCATGAGGGCGCGCGCCGAGAGCACGCGCTTGCGCTCCCCCGTGGAGAGGGTGCCGAAGGCGCGGCCCTCGAGGTCGAGGACGCCGAAGGCGTCGAGCAGCATGCGCGCGCGGTCGAGATCGAGGTCCTCGTACTCCTCGCGCCAGCGGCCGACGACCCCGTAGCCGGCGGTGACCACCACGTCGAGGACCTTCTCGTGCCCGGGGACGGTGTCGGCGAGCTCCTGGCTCGCGAGGCCGATGAGGGGCCGCAGCTCGAAGACGTCGATCCTGCCCAGGCGCTCGGCGAGCAGTTCGACCGCGCCGGAGGTGGGGTGCATGCGGGAGGCGAGCAGGCGGATCATCGTCGACTTGCCGGCCCCGTTGGGGCCCAGCACCACCCAGCGCTCACCCTCCCCGATGCTGACGGTGAGCCCGTCCAGCAGGTTCCTCCCGCCACGGCGGACGACGACATCGGTGAGTGCAGCAGCCTCGGACATGGCTGAAAGCCTATCGGCTCCGGGACCGACTCCCGTGCAGCGACCCGACCCGGCCCGAACGCAGGACCGACCGTCGTCCTGGCCCTCGATGCGTCGCGACCGTCGACGCGCCCCGACCGCCTGCCCGATCTCCGGAGAAGCCGCTCGCCCCGGTGACCGGGACGGTAGGGTGCCCGGGGTCGCGGACGCCGTGCGCGGCGCCGATCCCCTGATCCCCCCGATCCCTTCTCCTCCTACCCCCCCCACGACGCGAAGGAGCGCCACCATGGCACATCCCGACCCGGCCGCCGACCCGTCGGCCCCGATGCCCCGCGAGGAGTCGTCGACGCCGAAGCGCCGACGGGTCAGCCCGCACTTCCTCTACATCGCCGTGATCGTCGCGGTGCTCGCGGGCATCGGCTTCGGTCTCGTCGCGCCGGAGACGGCCGCCTCGTTCAAGATCCTCGGCGACCTCTTCGTCTCCCTCATCAAGATGATGATCGCGCCGATCATCTTCTGCACGATCGTGCTGGGGATCGGCTCGGTGCGCAGTGCGGCGACGGTCGGCCGCATCGGCGTCCTCGCCCTCGTCTACTTCCTCGTCATGTCCACGTTCGCCCTCGCGATCGGGCTGGTCGTCGGCAACATCCTGCAGCCCGGGCAGGGCCTCACGATCCCCACGGACGGCGACGTCAGCAAGTACGTGAAGGACGCCGAGGAGGCCGGCGGACTCGCCGACTTCGTCGCCTCGATCATCCCCGAGACCCTCGCGAGCTCCCTCACCGAGGGCTCCGTGTTGCAGGCGCTGCTCGTGGCGCTGCTCGTGGGCTTCGGCATCCAGGGCGTGGGCGGACGCACGGCCGAGGTGGCCCTCGAGGCCGTCGAGATCGCGCGCCGCGTCATCTTCCGCGTGCTGATGATGATCCTCTGGCTCGCCCCGATCGGTGCGTTCGGGGCGATGTCCGCCGTGGTGGGCTCCTCGGGCGTGGGCGCCGTGTGGGAGCTCGTGAAGCTCATGATCGGCTTCTACATCACGTGCATCATCTTCGTGGTCGGCATCCTCGGCCTGGTGCTGTTCGCCGTGGCCCGCGTGAACGTGTTCTCGCTGCTGAAGTACCTGGTCCAGGAGTTCATCCTCATCGTGGCCACGAGCTCCTCGGAGTCCGCGCTGCCCACGCTGATGGCGAAGATGGAGCACATGGGCGTGAAGAAGTCGACCGTCGGCATCGTGGTGCCCACGGGCTACTCCTTCAACCTCGACGGCACCGCGATCTACCTGACGATGGCGTCGATCTTCGTGGCCGATGCCATGAAGATGCCGATGACGATCCCGCAGCAGATCGGCCTGCTGGTGTTCATGATCATCGCCTCGAAGGGCGCCGCGGGCGTCTCCGGGGCGGGCCTCGCGACGCTCGCGGGCGGTCTCGCGGCGCACCGGGCGGACCTCGTGCCGGGCGTCGCGGTGATCGTGGGCATCGACCGCTTCATGTCCGAGGCGCGCGCGATCACGAACTTCGCGGGCAACGCGATCGCCACCGTCGTGATCGGCACGCTCACCCGGACGATCGACCGCGAGCGCGTCACCGAGGTGCTCTCGGGCCGGGTCCCCTTCGTCTCGGCCGACGAGATCGAGACCGAGGACGCCCAGCACGTCGTCGCCGAGGAGGGCGGGCGCTCGTAGACTGACCGGGCCCGATCCCGGCCCTGCGAAACAGGAGGCCGCCGTGCCCCACCGTCCCGTGTCCCTGCGCGCCCCGAAGGGCTCCGTCGCCGCCTCGGAGATCGCCGCCGCGATCGACGCGCTGCTCGCCGACGCCGCGGCCGACGGCGCGCCGAGCGTCGAGTTCCCCGCCGAGGTGCTCGCGGCCGCCGAGGCGGCGGCCGGCGCCTGGCGCGAGGGCGCCGACGCCCATGAGGACGCGACCGACGTCCCCTTCGTGACGCTCGACCCGGCGACCTCGACGGATCTCGACCAGGCCATGCACCTCGAGCGCACGGAGGACGGCTATCGGGTGCGCTACGCGATCGCCGACGTGCCCCTGTTCGTCGCCCTGGACTCCGTGCTCGACGCCGAGGCCCGCCGCCGCGGCGAGACCGTCTACCTCCCCGACCGCAGGATCCCCCTGCACCCGACGGCGATCTCCGAGGGCGCGGCCTCGCTGCTGCCGGACCAGGCGGCCCCCGCGTTCGTGTGGGACCTGCGCCTGGACCGGAGCGGGACGGTCACGGGGACGTCGCTCGGACGGGCGGTCGTCCGCTCGCGCGAGAAGCTCGCCTACGACGCCGTGCAGGACGGGATCGACGCCGGCGACGGCCACCCGATGATGCTGCTGCTCCAGGAGATCGGCGCCCTGCGCACCCGGAAGGAGGCCGAGCGCGGCGGCGCGAGCCTCAACATCCCCGAGCAGGACGTCGAGGCCGACGGGGACCGCGTGCGCCTCACCTGGCGCAGCATCCTCCCCATCGAGGACGCGAACGCGCAGATCTCGCTCATGACCGGCATGGCCGCGGCCGATCTCATGATCCGCGGGGGCGCGGGCATCCTGCGCACGATGCCGCCAGCCCCCGAGGAGAACGTCGAGCGCTTCCGCCGCCAGGCCGCGGCCCTCGGCGTGCCCTGGTCCGAGGACCTCGACTACGGCGCCTTCCTGCGCACCCTGGACTGGCACGATCCCCGCCATCTCGCCCTGCTCAACCAGGCCGCGTCGCTGTTCCGCGGCGCCGCCTACGCGGCCTTCGCCCACGCCGACGAGCTCCCGGAGGACGCCGAGCAGGCGGCGCTCGGCGCGCCCTACGCCCATGCGACCGCGCCCCTGCGCCGGCTCGTCGACCGCTTCGTGCTGCTGACCTGCCTGCACCATGCGCGCGGCGAGGAGGTGCCGCCCGCGCTCGCGGCGGCGCTCCCCCTGATCCCCGAGATCATGCAGGCCACGGGCTCGGTGGCGGGCAGCCTCGAGCGCCGTGCCCTGGACCTCGTGGAGCGCACCGCGCTCGCCGGGCTCGTCGGCGAGACCTTCGAGGGGACGATCATCGACCGCCGCGGGGGCGAGAAGAAGGACGACGAGAAGCACGAGGGCGGGAAGAGGGACCACGGGACGTCCCCGGTCCGCGTCGAGGTGCAGCTCCTGGATCCGCCCGTCACGGCCTGGGTCGAGACCGACGGCGAGCTCGGCGAGGCCCTGCGCATCCGGCTCGAGGCCGTCGACGTGGCTGGGGCGGGAGCGCGTTTCGTGCCCGTCGGGGCCGACGGGGCCACCGCGGGCGCAGCGGACGAGGGGCCCGCGTCATGAGCTCCCTGCCCGAGCACGACGAGACCGGTGCGCGACCCGATCCCGAGGCCCTCGCGCTGCCGCGCGCCGCGGCGCTCGTGCTGTGGAGCGCCGCCTATCTGCGCGGGGACATCGGCCCCGACGACGCGGCGGTGCTGTCCCAGGGCAGCGGGCACCGGCAGACGACCGGGGGCGGCGAGGACCTCTTCGACTGGATGACGGGGCTGCGCCGCCTGCCGCTCGCCCAGGTCCACCTCGTGCTCCCGGTCGCCGGGCGCATCGCGGGGCTCGTCGGCCCGCCCGAGGCCGTCGCCTCCGCTCTCGAGGCCGAGCAGGCGATCGTGGTGAGCGCGGCCGGGATGGCCGACCACACGCTCGTCCCCCTCACCGACGCGCTCGGCCCGGACGGCACCCGCGGGACCCTCGTCTCCTGGCGGCGGATCCCCGCGCGCGGCGGCGCCCCCGCACCGGTGCCGAGTTCCGGAGGGGCCCGGGACCAGTTCCTGCGGTCCCTGCAGCGCGCGGCCTCGGGCACCGTCGAGCTCGACCTCGTCCCCGAGGAGGCGATCGGGCTGCAGGCGCTGCCGGCGACCTGGACCTCCGTGCCCCTGCCGCGGCACGTCGGCCCCGCGGCCGAGCATCTGCTGACGCTCGCCGCGCGCACCCTGCTGCTGGCCGATCAGGAGCTCGACACCGGATCCGCGCTCACCCGCGGCCTCGGCGAGGAGACCGAGCGCCGCGAGGTGCTGCGCGACCTGCGCGACGGGGCGCGCGAGGCGCTCACCGAGACCGTCGGCCTCGTGATCGCCGACGAGCTCGGCTGACGCGCGGCCCGATGGCCGCGGCGGGTCAGCTCCGCGCCGCGTGCTCCTGCAGCACCGTCTCGTAGACCTCGAGCGTGCGCTCGGCGATCGCCGTCCACGAGAAGTGCTCGGCGGCGCGGCGACGCGAGGCCGCACCCATCTGCCGGGCGCGCTCGGGGTCGCCGATCATGCGGGTGAGGGCGCCCGCGAGATCCGCGACGAAGCGCTCGGGGTCGAGCGGCGTCCCGGTGCCGTCCTGCGCCTGCTCGAGGGGCACCAGGTACCCCGTCTCCCCGTCGACCACGACCTCGGGGATGCCGCCCGTCGCGCTCGCGACCACCGGGATCCCGCACGCCATGGCCTCGAGGTTCACGATGCCCAGCGGCTCGTAGATGCTCGGGCACACGAAGGTGGTCGCGTGACTGAGGATCTGGGTGAGCTCGCCGCGCGGGAGCATCTCCGAGATCAGGTGCACGCCCTCGCGCGTGGACTGCAGCTCGGAGACCAGGGAGTCGACCTCGGCGGCGATCTCCGGGGTGTCGGGAGCGCCCGCGCACAGCACGACCTGGGCCTCCGGCGGCAGCTCTCGCACCGCGCGCAGGAAATAGGGCAGGCCCTTCTGGCGGGTGATGCGGCCCACGAACACGATCATCGGGGCGTCGGGGTCGATCCCCCGGGAGGTCAGGGCGTCGGTCGAGGGGTTCGGCTGCCAGGTGTCGATGTCGATCCCGTTGTGCACGACGTGCACCTTCGCGGGATCGACGCTCGGGTAGGAGCGCAGGATGTCCGCGCGCATGCCGGCGGAGACCGCGATGACGCCGGCGGCGCCCTCGTAGGCGGTGCGCTCGACGAAGGAGCTCAGCGCGTAGCCGCCGCCCAGCTGCTCGGCCTTCCACGGGCGCAGCGGCTCCAGCGAGTGGGCGCTCAGCACGTGCGGCACGCCGTGGAGCAGGGAGGCGAGGTGTCCCGCGAAGTTCGCGTACCAGGTGTGGGAGTGCACGAGGTCGGTGCCCGCGCAGTCCGCGGCCATCGGCAGGTCCGTGCCCATGGTGCGCAGCGCCGAGTTCGCGCCCTCGAGGTCCGCGGGAGCCTCGTAGGCCGTGGTGTCCGCCTCCTCGCGGGGCGCGCCGAAGCAGCGCACCTGGACCTCGACGTGCTCGCGCAGCACCCGGGTGAGCTCGGCGGCGTGCACGCCCGCTCCCCCGTAGATCTCCGGCGGGTACTCCTTGGTCAACAGGTCGACGCGCATGGGCTCCTCCTGGTCTGCGGGGCGGGGTGGGCTGCGGGGCGTGGTCGTCCGTGGGGCGTCCGGCCCGGGGGCGACGGGACGTCTCGCCTCGGGCGACGGGACGATCGGCGGTCCGGTGTGTGAGTGCCCCCACATGGGCATTATGCTCGGTTCATGTCTACCGTGCTCGCCATCGTTCTTGCCGGGGGCGAGGGCAAGCGGCTGATGCCGCTGACCCTCGATCGTGCGAAGCCGGCCGTCCCGTTCGGGGGCATCTACCGGCTCATCGATTTCGCCCTGTCCAACATCGTCAACTCCGGGTACCTGCGCATCGTCGTGCTCACCCAGTACAAGTCGCATTCGCTCGACAAGCACATCGCCTCGACCTGGCGGATGAGCTCCCTGCTGGGGAACTACGTGGCGCCGGTGCCCGCCCAGCAGCGCATGGGCAAGCACTGGTACCGCGGCAGCGCCGACGCGATCTACCAGTCCCTGAACCTCATCGAGGAGGAGAAGCCGGACTACGTGGTGGTCGTCGGCGCGGACCACGTGTACCGCATGGACTTCTCCCAGATGGTCGACGCCCACATCGCCTCCGGGAAGGCCTGCACCGTCGCCGCGATCCGACAGCCCCTCGAGGAGTCGGACCAGTTCGGGGTGATCGAGACCGATCCGGCCTCGCCCGAGGTGATCTCCCGCTTCGTCGAGAAGCCGAAGGAGACCGCCGGGCTCGCCGACGACCCCAGCCAGGTCCTGGCCTCCATGGGCAACTACGTCTTCACGGCCGACGCCCTCGTCGAGGCCGTGACCGAGGACGCGGAGAACCCCGATTCGGCCCATGACATGGGCGGGGACATCGTCCCCTACTTCGTCGACCAGGGCGAGGCGGGCGTCTACGACTTCATCCGCAACGACGTGCCCGGCTCGACCGACCGCGACCGCGACTACTGGCGCGACGTCGGCACGCTCGATGCCTTCTACGAGGCCCACATGGATCTCATCTCGATCCATCCCGTCTTCAACCTCTACAACGAGAAGTGGGCGACCTTCGCGGGCACGCGCAACGTGCCGCCGGCCAAGTTCGTGCACGCCGGGCCGGGCCGCGTGGGCTCGGCCGTCGACTCGATCGTCTCGCCCGGGGTGGTGGTCTCCGGTGCGCAGGTCTCGAACTCGGTGCTCTCCCCCGGCGTGCGCCTGCACTCGTGGTCGAGCGTCTCCGACTCGGTGCTCATGGACGGCGTCTCGGTGGGCAGGCACTGCCAGGTCCACCGGGCGATCATCGACAAGAATGTGGTGATCCCGCCCCGCACGCAGATCGGGCTGGACGCCGAGAAGGACCGCGCCCGCGGCTTCCACGTCACCGAGTCCGGTCTCACCGTGATCGGCAAGGGAGTCGTCATCACCCCGTCGTGATCCCCGACCGCCCGCGCCGAGCAGCTGTCGGGGAGGCGTCGGGCGGCCGACGGGACCGAGTCCGACGAGACCGAGGAGAGCGTTGAACCAGTCCCCCGAGAACTCCACGACCCCGTCGACCCCCGGTGCGCACGCCCCTGCTCACCATGCCCCCGCGCGGGCACTGCTGGTCAGCGACGTCGACTCGACCTTCCTCACCCAGGAGGTCATCGAACTGGTGGCCGAGCATGCGGGCGCCCGCGAGCAGGTCGCGGAGGTCACGACGCGCGCGATGCGCGGCGAAATGGACTTCACCCAGTCCCTGCACGCGCGGGTCGCGACGCTCGCGGGGCTCCCCGTGAGCGTGCTCGCCGAGGTCCGCGCGGCGCTCGTGCCCACCCCCGGCGCGCTCGAGCTGGTGGAGCGCTGCCGCGCGGCGGGCGTGGTGACGGCGCTGGTCTCCGGCGGATTCCACGAGGCGATCGACGAGCTCGCCGCCTCGGCCGGGATCGACCACGTGCTCGCGAACCGCTTCGAGGTCCGGGACGGCCGCCTCACCGGGCGGGTGAGCGGGCCGATCGTCGACGCGCAGACCAAGCGCCGCACCCTCGAGGAGCTCGCGGCGCGCCACGGAGTCCCGATCGAGCGGACGGTCGCCGTCGGCGACGGTGCGAACGACGCGCCCATGGTGCGCGCCGCCGGCATCGGCATCGCCTTCCGCGGCAAGCCCGCGCTCGTCGAGGTCTCCGACGTGCACCTGGAGGGTGAGAGCCTGCTCGACGTGTGGCCGCACCTCGAGAGGATCCTCGAGCGCGACTGAGGGACCCGGCCCCTCAGCCGCGGACGACGGTGTGCAGCGTGAGGGACTCCTCCCCCAGGTCCGACCAGTGCGGGACGCTGCCCGAGAGCACGCAGAGCGCGCCGGTGGGCAGGCCGATCCGGGTCTGGGCGACGGATCCGGGGTCGGAGTCCTCCGCGGCCAGGCCGTGCGTGAGCGAGGCCATGGTCGGCTCGTGGCCGATGACCATCACCACGTGCTCGGCGTCGTCAGTGGCGCGGACGAGGTCCAGCACCTCCGCGGGGCCGCCCTCGTAGATCTCCGGGAGGAAGTCCACGGTGCCGTCGAAGCCGGGCATCGAGGCGAGCACGCTCTCCCAGGTCTCCCGCGTGCGGACCGCGTCGGAGACGAGGACGCGCGTGGGCCGCACGCCCTGCGACTCGAGGTACTCGCCGGTCATCCGGGCCTGCGTGCGGCCGCGGTCTGTCAGCTCCCGCTCATGATCCGGATCCTGCGCGCTGTCCGCCTTGCCATGGCGCATGAGCAGGAGCAGGCGACTGTCGGGGTCGGAGGGCATCGGGTCGAGTCACGCCTTCTGTCTGGAGTGTCCGGTGGCAGGGGTCGCAGGTGCGCCGGACGCGCGGTCGCTGCGGGACTCAGTGTCCCATGCCCAGGCCGCCGTCGACAGGCACGACGGCGCCGGAGATGTAGGACGCGTCGTCGCTCGCGAGGAAGGCCGTCACGCGGGCGACCTCGGCGGGCTCGGCGAAGCGACCGGCGGGGATCTGCGAGAGGTAGTTCTTCTGCAGGTCCTCCGGCAGTGAGTCGGTCATGTCGGTCGCGATGTACCCGGGGGCGACGACGTTCGCGGTGATCCCGCGCGAACCGAGCTCGCGGGTGATGGAGCGCGCGATGCCCAGGAGGCCGGCCTTGGACGCCGCGTAGTTCACCTGCCCCGGCGAGCCGAGCTGGGCGACCACGGAGCTGATGAGGACGATGCGGCCCTTCTTCTTGCGCATCATCGACTTGATCACCCGCTTCACGGTGCGGAAGGAGCCCGTGAGGTTCGTGTCCACGACCTTCTCGAAGGACTCGTCGCTCATGCGCAGCAGCAGCTGGTCGTCGGTCATGCCGGCGTTGGCGACGAGCACCTCGATGGGGCCGTGCTCGGCCTCGGCCTGCTTCACCGCGGCGTCGAGCGAGTCGCCGTCGGTGATGTCCGCGGTCACGGTGAGGGTGCCCTCGGGACCCTCCTGGCCCGAGCGCGAGGTGATCGCCACGCGGTCTCCGCGGCGCACGAACTCCTCGGCGATCGCGCGGCCGATGCCGCGGTTCCCGCCGGTGATGAGGACGCTGCGGGGTTCCGTGCTCTCGAGGGACATGCGTGGTGCTCCTTGCTGTGCGGGATGATGCGGATGCTGTGGGTGACGCGGGGCGCGCGCAAGCGCGGCCGGGGACGGCCGGTGCTCTAGCATACGTAGGGACCAGTGCACGGGGATCCGCCACACGCGGTCCCGGCAGGACGTACAGCATCCCTTCCGGAAGGTTCCTCCCTGATGGCTTACCGCTTCAACCCCCCGCCGAACTGGCCGATCGACGAGGAGGGCTGGACGCCGCCGCCGGGATGGCAGCCCGACCCCGCCTGGGGGCCGGCCCCCGAGGGATGGAACTTCTGGGTCGCCGACGAGGTGCCGCAGGCCCCGACCCAGCAGGCGGGCGAGGATGCGCACGTGCAGTCCGGCCCCGATGACGAGGCGACGCGGGTCGCCGGCGCCGCGTCCGCACAGGACATGTCCTCGGAGCAGGGCGTCGCGGCGGAGCAGGGCGCCGCTGCGGAGCAGGGGGCCGACAGCGGAGCGGGCACCGATCCCGAGGCGACGTCGTCTCCCGAGACCGCCGTGTACACGGGCCCGAGCGACGAGGAGACCTCCGCGGCGCTCGCCGGCTCGGCGCCGTACGAGAGCGCCGAGCCCGAGAACGACGAGGCCGGTCGGGCCGCGGCCGAGGCCGCGCAGGACGAGCGGTCGGACGGCGCGCCCGCCGCGGGCGAGCAGGCTCCTGCTGGTGCTTCCGATCCCGCTGCCGAGGAGCCGGTGTCCGCGTACGGCCAGCAGCCTCCGGTCACCCCCGCGTACGGGGCTGCCGCCCAGGACGGCGCGGCCTCCCAGCCGGCGCAGGGCTACGGGTCCCAGGTCCAGGAGGAACAGGGGTTCGGCCAGGGATCGCCCGCGCAGGGATACGGCCAGGACCCGCACGGCTACGGCCAGCCGTCGCCCGCGCAGGGATACGGCCAGGGATCGCCCGCGCAGGGATACGGCGCCGGCGACCAGCAGGGTCAGGGATACGGAGCCCAGGGATACGAGGGCCAGGGATACGGCGCGCAGGGGTACGGCGCCCAGGGCGCACCGGCGTACGACCAGGGCGGGGCTGCCCCGGGCCAGGGGTCCCCGGCCTACGGGCCCTCGTCGGCCGGGGCCTACGGATCGCCCGATCCCGGCCCCGCGAGCGATCCGCAGGCCCAGTGGTCGACCGTGCCGAACGCGGCGGAGCCCGCGAAGAAGGGCGTCATCGCGCGGTTCTGGTGGATCGGCTGCATCGTGCTGCTCGTTCTCGCGATCGTCCTCGTCGTCCTCGGCATCTTCGCAGTCCGCGCGCTCGGAGGCTCGGACGACCCGAGCCCCTCGGCCGGGGCGACCACCAGTCAGGACGCAGCCTCCGAGGATCCCTCGCAGTCCGAGTCCGTGAGCGAGGACGCCGAGCCCACCGTCACCCCGTCCGTGCTGCCCACCGTCGACCCGTCGGCGAAGGAGATCGACGTCGTCGGTCCCGAGGGCAAGGGGAAGGTCCAGGTGTCCATGGAGTGGAAGAACGCCGAGGATCTCGACACGCAGTATGAGATCGATGACGCGAAGTACGGCCCCTACCTCGTGGTGACCACGCACCTCGAGGTCACCGAGGGCACGATGGACTGGGCGAACTGGGACTACTCCGTGGAGACCCCGTACGGCGGCACGGTCCAGTCCGACACGAACACCTACGCGCTGAAGAACTCCGGGATCGAGGGCAACAGCCCCTACGAGTTCTCCGAGGGCGACGAGTACTCCATGACGATGCTCTTCGCAGTGAAGCGCGCGGGCGGCAACAAGCTCGTCATGGACTCCGGAAGCGACACCTACAGCTGGGACATCAAGAAGTGACCTCGTCCTTCAATCCGCCACCCCACTGGCCGGAGCCGCCCGAGGACGGCTGGCTCCCGCCGGAGGGGTGGCGCCCCGACCCCCGATGGGGTCGGGTGCCCGCCGGATGGCGGGTCTGGATGGACCGCACGCGGGCAGGAGGCGCCGAGGACGGCCCTCTGCTCCTCTCCGAGGACGTCCCCGCGAGCGGTGCCCGCGTGCGCCGCCGCATCCCCAGCTATCCCGTGACGGTCATGAACCCCGGGATCTGGTCGGAGAACCAGCTCGAGCACGAGGACTACGGCTTCCCGGAGCCGGCCGAACGCCGCGCGCGTCCCCGACTGCGCCTGGGCATGACGATCGTGGCGACCGTGGTCGGACTGCTGATCGCCGCCGGCACCGCGGTGCTCTTCGTGCAGCTCATGCACTACGCCAGCGATTCCCTGCCCGCGACGTCCATGCCCGCGACGTCCCAGTCGACAGCTTCCCAGCCCGCCGCGCCGGCCGCCCCCACGGCCCCGACGTCCCTCGCCGAGGTCACGACCGCCGCATGAGAATGGCCCTGAAGATCCTGCGTCGCCTCTTCACCCGCGACGCCCTGGGCGCCGTCCTCGGCGTCGTCCTCGCCGCCGCCGTCTGCATCGGCCTCGGCTTCTGGCAGTGGCACCGCTTCGAGGGAAAGCGCGAGAACGCCGACGTCATCGAGACCAACTACAGCGCCGCGCCCGTCGGCCTGGACCAGGTGCTCCCCTCCCCCGGCACGCCGCTGGCCTCCTCCGACCGCTGGAAGCAGGTCGAGCTGACCGGCAAGTACTGCACCCAGCCCGACTGCCTGCTGTGGGTGCGCAACCGTCCGCTCTCGGACTCGGTGGGCTTCTGGCAGCTCGTCCCCTTCACGACCGACCAGGGCACGCTCCTCGTCGTGCGCGGGTGGGTGGACGGCGCCGAGACCTCCTCCACGCCTGCGAGCGAACCGCCCGTGCCCGAGGGCCGCACCACCATCGTGGTGCGCATGCGCGTGGTCGAGCCGACCCTGGAGAACCGGCGGAACCCCCCGGGACAGGTCCAGACCGTCACCCCCAGCGCGATCGCCCCCGAGCTCCCCGATCTCGGCGGCAGCGTCTACACGGGGGCCTTCGGCGAGCTGGTCTCGGAGGACCCGTCGGTCAGCCCGATGCCCCACGTCCTCGAGGAGCCCGACACGAGCCTCGGCCCGCACCTCTCCTACGCCGTGCAGTGGTGGCTGTTCGCAGCCTTCTTCCCCATCGCCCTGGTGGTGCGCACGCGCCGCCAGATCCTCGACGAGGAGAGCGGGGACGACGAGAGCGGCGGCGAAGGCGGCGGCGAGGACGGGGCACGGAGCGGACCGGCGGAGACGACACGGGAGGCCGCGACCACCGCGCCGCGGGCGGCCTCCGCCGAGCTGCGCAAGGCGCGCCCGCGCACGCAGGACGAGGAGGAAGAGGATGAGCTCCTGGACCACGGACGCCGCTGAGCGCGGACGGTTCCTGCCCGGACCGCGACCGCGGCGCATCGCCCACCGCGGGCTCGCGCTCGACGGCGCCGAGAACACGCTGCGCGCGTTCTCCGACGCGCTCGACGCCGGCGCCGACATGCTCGAGACCGACACCCGGGCCACGGCCGACGGGGTCGCCCTCGCCGTGCACGACCCCGACCTCACGCGCATCGCGGGCGACCCCCGGAGCATCGACGTCCTGCACGAGAGCGACCTCGAGGGCATCCGGGTCGCCGGGAGCGAGCCCCTCGCCCGACTCGAGGACGTGCTCGGGAGCTTCCCGGAGGTCCCGGTGAACATCGACGTCAAGGACGAGGCGGCCGTCGGCCCGGCGGTCGAGGCGATCGCCCGCACCGGCGCCGCGGGGCGCGTGTGCGTGACGAGCTTCCGCGGCTCCGTCGCCTCGCGCGCCGTGCGCGCGGTGCGGGGCGTGACGGGGGCGACTCCCGTGCGCAGCCCGTCGCGGGAGGTGATCGCGGGCTTCGTCCTCGCCCGGGCGCTCGAGCTGCCCGACCCCGCGCTGCGCTCCCTGCTGCGCCCCTACGGCGCCCTGCAGGTGCCCGTCTCCCAGTCGGTGCTGCGCATCGTCACGCCCGCGAACGTCGCCGCCGCCCATCGCGTCGGCTGCGAGGTGCAGGTGTGGACGATCGACGAGACCGCGCGGATGAGGGACCTGCTCGCGATCGGCGTCGACGGCATCATCACCAATCGCGTCGATCGCCTGAGCGCCCTGCTCGACGGGACGGAGCCGCCGACCGGCGACGTGATGTGACCCACGCCGCGGCCCGGGAATGTTCCGTGCCCACGGGACGTTCTGGTCACTGTCGCGCCGCAGTGCGCGTGCGACCGCCGCCCCCGGAACCGTCAGGAAGGCACCATCGGATGAACAGCCGCAGCCTGCGAGGAACCCGCCTCGGATCCTTCAGCATGGAGACCGACGAGAACGTCCTCGCCGCCCCGCGCCAGGAGGCCGTCTACGACTGCCCCAACGGCCACACGATCATCCTCCCCTTCTCCGTCGAGGCCGACGTCCCGGCGATCTGGGAGTGCCGCTGCGGCAACACCGCCGTCCTGCGCGACCACGAGAAGCCCGAGGCGAAGCCGGGCAAGCCCCAGCGCACCCACTGGGACATGCTCCTCGAGCGCCGCAGCGAGGAGGATCTGCAGGTGCTCCTCGATCAGCGCCTCGACCTCCTGCACGCCGGCAAGCTGCATCAGCGCCGGAACCTCTGAACCACGGGCCCTGCGCCCGGCGGCCGTGCGCCGCATCCATGAGAAGGGCCCCGCGACCGTCATCGACGGCTGCGGGGCCCTTCTCGTGATGCGCCGGCGCGGCGGCGGGCGCCTCAGTCCTGGGTGATCAGCGGCGGGCCGTCCGGTGACTGGCCGGACGAGGCGCCGCCGGAGGGCTTCTGCGGCGTCACCACGATCTCGCCGTCGATCACGCCTCCCGAGCTGCGCCGGAAGAGGACGCGGTGCGCGGCGTCGCCGCCGCCGGACAGGCCGAGTCCCTCGACCGTGCGGCGCTGGACGGGCGTGAGCAGCAGGATGATCCCGACGATGTCGGTGAGGACGCCCGGGAAGAAGAAGCACGCGGCGGCCAGCACCGTGAACGCGGGGCGGCTGAGATGCTTCTGCACGTCCCCCGTGCCGCGCACGGCCCGCCACAGGGAGCGCGCACGGGAGAGGGACTGCTGGCCCGCGGCGATCAGCAGGGCGACGCCCACGATCCAGCCCACGACGATGATGAGCAGCGACCACCACAGCGAGGTCTTCACGCCGATGAGGATCAGCAGCGCGATCTCGACGATGCCCAGCACGAGCGCCGCATAGGGCAGCAGCGCGGCCAGCCTGGAGCGCCTGCCCGACGGCGGACGGCCGTGCGACGCGCCGGTGGACGAGCCTGCGGAGGAGCCGCTGGTCGAGCGGCCGCTGGACGAGGAACTGCTGGGAGACGAGAAGGTGGAGCTCATGGGATCACCTGCCGGACGGGAGCGAACTCTCACGTGATGCGTGGCGACCAGGGTATCGGAGCAGGGTGAGGAGCTGCTGGGAGCGGCGCTGCAACCCCCACCAGGTGACCTTCACGAGGGCTTCGCGCACGATCGCCGAGCTCATCTTGCTGGCGCCCTCGGTGCGCTCGTCGAAGTCGATGGGGACCTCGCGGACGACGGCGCCGCGCGCCGCGGAGCGCCGCGTCATGTCGACCTGGAAGCAGTAGCCCTGGGACGCGGGTCCGGACTCGACCAGGATCCGCGCGAGCGGGGCGCGGTAGGCGCGGAAGCCCGCGGTGGCGTCGTGCACCCGCAGACCCAGGGCGAGGCGCGCGTAGACGTTCGCGGCGCGGGAGAGCAGCAGGCGGCGCAGCGGCCAGTCGTGGACGCGTCCGCCCGGCACCCATCGCGAGCCGATCGCGAGGTCCGCCCCGCCCTCGACCACGTCGAGGAGGCGCGGGAGCTGCTCGGGCCGGTGGGAGGCGTCGGCGTCCATCTCCACGAGCACCTCGGTGCCGCGCTCGAGCCCCCAGCGGAAGCCCGCGAGGTAGGCGGGGCCGAGGCCCTCCTTGCCCGCGCGGTGGAGGACGTCGACCTGCGGGTCGTCCTGCGCGAGGGTCTCGGCGAGCTCGCCGGTGCCGTCCGGGGAGGCGTCGTCGACCACGAGCACGTGGGCGTCCGGGACGGCCGCCCGCAGACGCGCGAGGGTCGAGGGCAGGGTCTCGCGCTCGTCGTAGGTCGGGATGACGACGAGGACCCGGGCGCTCACCGGGAGCTCCCGCCGCGCGCGGCGGCGCGCTCGCGACGGCGCACCGCGGGGGCGACGGCCCGGCGTCCGCCGGCGCCCGCGAACAGCACGCCCGCGATCGCGAGGGCGGAGAGCACGATCTCCGGCCAGCGGCCGGCCGCGACGGCCGGCGTGGTCCCGGTGCGCAGCGGCACCTCGCCGATCACGGATCCCTGCGTCCAGTGGTCCTGGTAGTCGAGGGTGCGGCCCTCCGGGGTGAAGATCGCGCTCTGGCCGACGGTCGAGACGTGCACGACGCTGCGGCCGCTGACGACCGCGAACACCTTCGACTCCGCGACCTGCTGGATCGCCTCGTCGGAGTCGCCGAACAGGGCGTTGTTGGACTGCACCACGATCACCTGGGCGCCGTCGTCCACGACGTCGTCCACGAGGTCCTGGTAAGCGATCTCGAAGCAGATGAGCACGCCCACGCCGTGCCCGTCGACGTCGAAGACGCCCGGCTGCGTGCCCGCCTTCATGTCGGAGGAGACGAGGTCGACCTTGTCGCTCAGGGTGCGGAAGAACGAGCGGTAGGGGATGTACTCGCCGAAGGGCACCGGGTGGCGCTTGGCGTAGACGCCGGCGACGGTGCCGTCCGTCGTCCACAGCAGAGAGTTGTTGTACCTGCCGCCGTCGTCCGTGGGGGTCTGGGTGCCGACCATGATCGGCGCCTGGGCGTCCTGCGCGGCGGCGGTGATCGCCTGGCCGCGGGAGGCGTCCGCGCGCGGGTCCCAGCCGGTGGAGTCCTCGGGCCAGACCACGAGGTCCAGCTGCCCGCCGTCCTCACGCACCTGCTGGACGGCGTCGGCCGTGGCCGTGAGCTGGTTCGGGAAGATCTCGGAGGGCATGGCGAGGCTCTCCGGGTCGATGGGCGGCACGTTGCCCTGGACGCCCGCGATGGTCATCGAGCCGTCGTCCGACGGGGCGGGGTTCTTGGGCAGCGGGACCACCATGGTGCCGATGACGACGCCGACGACCGTCGCCATCGGCCACACCCCGCTGAGCCCCCTGACGCCGCGATGGCGCCGACCCAGCAGGGCGAGCGCTCCCCCGCACAGGAACTGCGCCAGTAGGGCGACCACGAAGGACAGACCGGCGGTGCCGATCCACGGGCCCAGGTTCAGCAGCGGCGAATCGCTGAGGGCGAAGGCCACCGAGCCCCACGACAGCCCGCCCCAGGGGAAGGTCGAGCGCAGGGTCTCGACGGCCACCCAGAGCGCGGCCAGCACGATCCCGGAGCCCAGCCCGATGCCGCGGCGCACCAGCACGGCGCGCGCGGCGAGCCCGTAGAGGACGATGTAGAGGGCCTCGAAGGCGCCGAGGGCGAGCCACGGAGCGGGGCCCGCGTAGGTCTTCGCCCAGATGGTCAGGGGGACGAAGAAGGCGAGCCCCCAGAGCAGGGAGGCCAGGGCCGCGACGTGCCAGCGCCGCGTGAGCACGCACGCGTTGAGGGCGGCGATCGCGAAGGGCAGCAGCATCCACAGGTCGTAGGGCGGGAAGGCGGCGAGGGCCCCGAGGCCGCCGAGGACGCCCAGCACGAGCGCCGCGAGCGCGGGCGTGGGCGCCACCTGGTCGCGCGGGGTGCGCACGCCGCGCCGCACCGCCGGGTGGGCGCCGCGGGCCCCGCTCGTGGTCCGTGTCATCAGCCGAGGGCCCCCGGCACGTCGTGGACGATCTCCCCGCGCACGAGCGTGCGCAGCGCCCGCGGCGCGCCCTCGGTGAGGTCGGGGAGCATGGGGGTGCGCGAACGGGGGTCGACGGACCAGGCGTTGGTGCGGATGTCCGAGGAGTGGACGGTGAAGTCCCAGGGCTCCCACACCACGAGCGTCGCCTCGACGCCGAGGTTCAGGGCACCGGGATGGGGCACGTCCAGCAGCCGCAGGCCCGCGCGTGTGGAGGCGAGGAAAGCTGCCCGGTCGCTGATGCGCTGGGCGGGATCCCCGCCGTGGGCGGCGGCGCGCACCCAGCTCCACGGGTCCAGGGCGTCCTCCGCCCCGAGCGAGCCGAAGGCCAGCGGGACGCCCTGCGCACTGAGGTCCTTGAGCGGCAGCGGCTCGGCGACGGGGCTCAGCACGCGCATGCCCTCGCGCGTCCCCGCGCTCCCGGGGACGGCTCCGGTGATGCCGCGGGAGGCCGCGGCGGCGCGCCAGTCGTCGTCCACGGCGGCGCCGTCGGGCGTGGGAAGGCAGTCGACGAATCCCGGGGTGAGCAGGCAGCCGGTCGCGTTGATGCGGCGCGCGCGGGGGTGGAGGCCTTCCGCGGTCTCCGACGGCCCGATCCATGCCACCACTCCCCCGGAGACGAGGACGGCGGAGGCCTCCGGATCCTGCGTGGAGTAGACGACGACGCCGGTGAAGAGCACCTCGTCCTGCGCGGAGGTCGACGGGGCATCGGTGCCGGGCGCGGTCATGACCGGGGTACTCCTTGCGGACGTGGTGGGAGCGGGCGGGCTCGTGGCGGAGGCGGCGGGCTGGCGGGACGGACGCCGCGCGGGGTCATCGCTCCATCTCCTGGGCGACGAGACCGCGGCGCACGCCGACTATGGCATCCCTGGCTGAGAGGGAGACGTGCGGTGAGTCGGTGAGCTGCTCGAGCAGGTCCACGACCTGCCGGCAGTGGCGGACGAAGTCCCCCGGGGTGAGATCCGCGTCCTGGAGGGCGGCGGCGAGATGCTCGCCGCTCGCCCAGCGGTGCATGATCGCGCTGATCGCCGGATCGGGCGCCGCCGTCGGGTCGACGCCGTGGCGCTCCTCGGCGGAGCGCAGGTCCTTCGCCACGCGCTCGGTCGCGACCAGGGACGCGTCGAAGCGGGCGCCGGGAGGCAGCTCGGGCGCCTGCGGGGAGTCGCGCCGGGCCTCGTAGGTGCAGGCGGAGACCATCGCGGCGAGCTCCGCCGGGCGCAGCTCGTCCCAGGCGCCGCGCTCGAGGCACTCGGCGACCAGCAGGTCGCGATCCGAGAACAGTCGGCGCAGGCGGAGGCCGCGCTCCGTCGGCCGCAGGCCGCCGTCGGGAGCCTCGGCGAGGTGCCCGAGCTCGGTGAGCAGGGCGATCAGGCGATCGAACTGGCGGGCCAGCGACGAGGTGCGGCCCTCGATGCGCCGCTGCACGGAGGCGAGGTCCTTCTCGGCGCGGCCGAGGCGCTGCAGCCACCGCTCATGGGCCTCGAGCTCGGGGCACGTGTGGCAGGGGTGGGCGCGCATCCGCTCGCGGAGCTCGATGAGCTCGGGATCCTCCGCGGCGGTCGACGGGGTGCGCCCGGCGAGACGACGGACCTCGGCGCGCGCGTCGTGGTCGTGCCCGGCCAGGCGCTCGCGCAGGGCGGCGGCGGTGTCCTTGCGGACCTTCGCCGACCCCATGCGGTCGGGCCGCGGCAGGCGCAGGGTGTCGATGACCGCGGGAGGGCTGGGCACGTCCCCGGGGCGGAGGCTGCGCACGCGGCCCTCCGCCGTGAGCACGTCGACCTGCGGGCCGCCGAGGACCTCGCGGTCCACGTCGAGCACGACCGCGTACCCCTGGCGCCGGCCGCCCGGGAGGGCGATCACCTCTCCGCGGCGCAGGGCGCGCAGCGCCCTCAGGGTGCGATCGCGGTCGCCGGCGGAGCGGCGCTGGGAGAGGGTCTTCTCGCGCTCGGTGATGCGGCGCCGGATCTCCGCGTACTCGCCCAGGTCTCCGCGCTCGCAGACCGCCGCCTCGCGGTAGGAGGCGGCGGTGTCCTCGAGCTCGCGGGCGCGGCGGGCCAGACCCACCACGCTGCGATCGCTCTGGAACTGGGCGAAGCTCATCTCGAGGGTCTCGCGGGCCTGCTCGAGATCGAAGCTGCTCAGCAGGTTGACGGCCATGTTCGCCGTCGGGTGGAAGGCGGAGCGCAGCGGGAAGGTCCGTCGGGAGGCGAGGGAGGCCACCGCCGAGGCGTCGAACCCGGGGGCGGCGACGACGATCGCGTGACCCTCCACGTCGATGCCGCGGCGGCCCGCCCGCCCGGTGAGCTGCGTGAACTCCCCCGGTGTGAGGTCGGCGTGCTCGACGCCGTTGAACTTCGTGAGCTTGTCCAGGACGACCGAGCGCGCGGGCATGTTGATGCCGAGCGCGAGGGTCTCGGTGGCGAAGACGACCTTGATCAGGGCCTCCTCGAAGAGGTCCTCGACGCAGGCCTTCAGCAGCGGGAGCATGCCGGCGTGGTGGGCGGCGAAGCCGTTCTCGGCGGCGCGGCGGAACTGGGCCAGGTGCAGGATCTGCTCGTCCTCGACGCCGATCACGGACAGGCGCTCGTCGAGGATCGCGCGGATGCGGGTCCGCTCGGAGTCCGTGGTCAGGCGCACGCGCGACTGGTCGAGTCGGCGCACGGAGGCGTCGCAGCCGGCGCGGGAGAAGATGAAGAAGATCGCGGGCAGCAGGCCCTCGTCGTCCAGGATGGCGACGATCTCCGACTGCCGCGGCGGCCGCGGCAGGTGCGGCGCGTGGCCCGTCTCGCCGCGGCTGCTGCCGCGGTGTCCGTCCCCGCCGTGACGCCCGTCGCCGCCGTGCCGGTCGTGGCCGCGCGGGCGGTGGCGTCCGCGGGTGCCCCGGCGGTCGCTGCGCCCGCGGCCCCCGTGGCCCCTGCCGGCGCGGCCTCCGCCGCCGTGCTCTCCATGCCCTCGGTGACCGCCGGAGCCGCCGCGCGCTCCCCCGCGCCGGCCGTCGACCGGCGCCGAGAGCGACGAGACCTGCTCGAGGTCGGGGTTGATCTCGCTGCGACCGCGGGCTCCCGGGCCGTGGGAGACGACCCTCTCGCCGTCCTCGTCGACGAAGAGGTCCATGAGCTCGGTCCCCACGAGCACGTGCTGCCACAGCGGCACCGGGCGGGTCTCCGAGACGATGATCGCGGTGCTCCCGCGCACCTCCTGCAGCCAGGTGCCGAACTCCTCGGCGTTCGAGACGGTGGCCGAGAGCGCGACGAGCTGCACGGAGCGGTCGAGGTGGATGATGACCTCCTCCCAGACCGGTCCGCGCAGTCGATCGGCGAGGTAATGGACCTCGTCCATCACGACGAAGCCGAGGCCCTCGAGCAGCGGCGAGCCCGCATAGAGCATGTTGCGCAGCACCTCGGTGGTCATCACGACCACGTCGGCCTCGGGGTGCAGGCTCACGTCGCCGGTGAGCAGGCCGACCCTCTCGTGGCCGAGCCATGCGCGCAGCTCGTCGTGCTTCTGGTTCGACAGCGCCTTGATCGGGGTCGTGTAGAAGACCTTGCGCCCCTGGGAGAGGGCGAGGTGGACCGCGAACTCGCCGACGATGGTCTTGCCGGCGCCCGTGGGCGCCGCCACGAGGACGGAGTCGCCGTGCTCGAGGGCCTCGCAGCCGTCGACCTGGAAGGGGTCGAGGGCGAAGTCGAAGCGCTCGCGGAACACGGCGAGCTCGGTCCCCTGGCGCCGCTGCTCCGCGCGGAACCGGGCGTAGGCCTCCGAGGGCGAGCTCATCATGCCCTCCCTTCCGCGTGGGGGAGGTCGGCGAGGATGCGCACCGCCCCCGGGAGGACCCGGGCGCGCACGGGGAGCTGGCTGCGCGGCTCGCCGTCGGCGAAGGCGCGCAGGAGCATCGGCTCCCGCAGGCCCAGCCGGATCTCGCGGACCTGCCGCACGGAGAAGACGGAGAGGTCCGTGTGGGTACCGCGGAAGACCCGGGGGAAGAAGCGCACGAGCCCGCCGCGACCGAGGCCGGAGACGATCGCGAGGTCGAGCAGGCCGTCGTCGACGCGGGCGTCGGGCACCAGGCGCATCCCGCCGCCGAAGATCCCCGTGCTGCACAGGGTCATCAGGCTCGCGTCGATCTCCTCGCGAGGGCCGCCGTCGACCTCGATCCAGTACGGGAAGGGCCGGAACGAGGCCAGCTCGCGCATCACCCCGCCCGTGTAGCGCAGGCGCGGCGACAGCCGGGAGGAGTTCGCGCGGGCGTTCACGAGCGCGTCGAAGCCGAGCGACACGTTGCCCACGGCGATCGTCGGAGCGCCGGCCGAAAGCCCGTCCTCGACGTCCGCCCGCAGCTCGATGGCGTCGATCGTCACCACGGGCCGCGAGAGGGCGTGCAGGAGGTTGCGCACGGACGCCTCGACATCGGTCTCCTCCAGACCCAGTGCGCGCGCGAAGTCGTTGCCGCTCCCCGCGGGCACGACGCCGAGGCGCACCGCGGTGTGCGCGACGATCTCGGCGCCGAGCGCCACGGTGCCGTCCCCTCCCACGACGACGAGCGCCGTGAGGGTCTCGCGGACCTCCATGGCGCGGGCGCGGGCGACGGCCGCGCTGGACGCGGTGAGCTCGACGACGGAGATGCCGGCGATCCGCAGGAGGTGGGCGACCTGGCGCCCCGTGCGCTGGGCGGCGCCGTGGGCGGCGGACGGATTCGTCAGCAATCCGATCCGCAGGCGGCTCACCGGTCGTCGTCCTCGTCGAGGGACGACGGCCCGTCGATCGCCTCGGGGGCGTCGTCGATGCTGCTCGCCTGCTCGTCGTCGAGCTCGGCGCCCTCCCGTTTGGCGCGGCGCCTGTCGTTCCAGAAGCTGACGGCGACGGCGGCGAAGTAGAGGGCCACCATCGGCAGGGTCATCCCGATCATCGTGAACGGATCGGGCGTGGGCACCATGACCGCCGTGAAGGCGAAGCAGAGGAAGACCACCCAGCGCCAGGCCTTGAGCATGCTGCGGCCCGAGAGGATCCCCAGGAAGTTCAGCAGCACGAGGACCACGGGCAGGTCGAAGGCGACGCCGAAGGCCAGCATGGTCTTGATGAACAGCTTGAGGTAGTCGCCGAAGTTCAGGTTGGCGGTGACGGCCTCGCTGTTCGGGGCGAAGCTCAGCAGGATCGGGATCGCCTTGTCCATGATCCAGTAGCCGGCCACGCAGCCGATGAAGAACAGCGGGATCGCGGAGCCGAAGAAGCCGATCGCGTAGCGGCGCTCGGTCTTGTGCAGACCCGGGACGAGGAACATCCAGATCTCGTAGATCACCACGGGCGCGGAGAGGATCAGGCCGATGTACGCCGAGATCTGGAGCTTCGTGCTGAGGAAGTCCCCGGCCTTCGTGTAGCTGATCCGCGCGTCGAGGTTCGGGTTCAGCACCTTCGCCGCGTTGAACGGCCGCTGCAGGAAGGAGTACACGAAATCGAAGGCGAACCAGCCGACGACGGAGAGGAGGAGGATCGCGACCGCGCAGATCACCAGGCGGTTGCGCAGCTCGATGAGGTGCTCGTTGAGGGCCATGCGGCCCTCGGGATCGCGACGACGCCTCGTCTTCGCCGACGACTTCGACGAGCCGCGGCCCCGGCGAGCCTTCGCGGGCTCGGCGGCCTCGTCGGAGGTCTGGTTCTGCGCCACGGGCGATTCGTCCTTCCGGCATCGAGGGTCCGGGCGCCTGGGACGCCCGGACCCGTCAGATCATGCGGGCTCGCGCTGGGAGCGGGAGCCGCGGGGAGACAGCGAGGAGAGCAGGAGCTCAGTCGCGACGGTAATCGTCCTCGGGCCGGTCCTGTGCGCGCACCGCGTCGCGGTCTCGCTCGTCGCGCGGATCGTAGGTCCGGTCCCGGTCGTCGCGCCCGGAGCGCTCGTCACGCGCGTCGGCGGAGCCGCGCGCATCCCGCTCGTCCCGACGGTCGCGGCTCGAGCGGTCGCGCCGATCGCGGGGCTCCTCGTCCTGCTCGTCCTCGGCCTCGTCCCCGCGCAGCTCGTCGACCTCGCTCTTGAAGATGCGCATCGACTTGCCCACGTTGCGGGCCAGGCTCGGGAGCTTGCCCGCACCGAAGAGAAGCAGCACCACCAGGACGAGGATGATGATGTGCCAGGGCTTGATCGCACCCATGGTCTTTCCTTTCGTCGGGGCCGCGGCGGGAGGCGGCCTCAGTATCGTCCCACAGCGGGACTGTATGGAGTCCGTGGAGCGGGGACGCGCAGTCCGCGGCGACGCCGCCAGGGCGCTGCGCACGCTCGAGGGTTCAGCCTACCGACTGCCCGTCGGCGTGACGCTCAGCACCGCCCCAGGAAATGGTCACGATCTCATCTCTCACCTCGCGCGGCGAGAGCACCTCGGCCGCTCCGGCCGCCTCGATGACCGCGTCCACGAGGGCCGCCCGCACGGGACTGCCGAGCCGGGCGAAGACGCTGCCCCCTTCGAGGTCGCGGATCTCCTCGGCCTCGAAGGCCTCCGCGATCCAGAGGCCGCCGGCCTCCACGCGCAGCCAGACATGGCCGTCGACCCGGCCGCTGCGCGTGGCGGGGACCGCGGAGGAGGCGGGATCCCGGGCCGTGCTCTCGGCCCGCGGACGGGAGAGCGGCGCATCCTCGTCGAGGATCTCCACGATGCGGTCGAGGCGGAAGCGGCGCTCCTCCCCCGCCAGCTCGCAGGCCGCGCGCACGTAGGTGCGGGAGCCGACGGTGAGCAGCTCGAGCGGATGGATGCGTCGCACCGTGGTGCCGGGCGCGGCAGGAGGCGAGTAGCGGATGACCAGCGGCCCCTGCGCGCCGATCGCGTCCTGCACGGCGTCGAGCACCGCGGTGCGGCGGTCGGACCCGGGGACGGACGGGTCCTGCGCCCCCGCGGGAACGGCGGGGGCGTCAGGGGCGTCGGCGGTCTCGCCCGTGCTTTCGTCGCCCTCGCCCAGGTGGGCGGAGAGCTTGCGGCGGGACGACTCCACGAGGGCCGCCTCGGAACCGGCGGCGGGATCGAGGGTCGCCAGGCCCGCGAGCAGGGCGGTGGTCTCGGGCACGCTGAGCTGCAGGGGCCGGCGCAGGGCGTCGGCGTTGCGCACGCGCACGAGGCCCGAGTCCCATTCGGCCTCGATGAGATCCTCCCAGCCGGTGCCGAGGTCCCCGCACACGAACAGCACCTGGAGGTCCTCGATGACCTGCTCGGTGGAGACGGCGAACTCCTCGGCGACCTGCTCGAGCTCGACCTCGCCGCGGCTGAGCACGTAGGAGGCCTCGCCGATGAGTCGCGAGAGATGGTCGGTGCCGCTCGCGCTCACGCGGATGCGCGGACCGCTGCGCACGCTCGCGCGCTCCAGGGCGGCCAGATCGGGCGCGTCCTCGTGGCTGCGGGCGATCTGGGTGAAGATCCCTGCGAGCTCGCGGCGCCAGGGCGCGGGCTCGAGCAGCGCGATCCAGCGGGACTCGGCGAGGACGAGGCGCCGCACCTGGGTGCGGGCGGCCTCGGACAGCACGAGCTCGGGCGCGTCGAGCGGGGCGCCGAGGCGGTCGCGCAGCGCGAGCGCCTTGAAGGGCTCGACGGCCAGGCGGGCCGCGGACTGCTCGCTCGCCGAGTCGGAGCGGTGCAGGGCCTCCTCGATCGAGGTGCGGGCGGGCCGCTCGGCGCTCGCCCGCCCCTTCACGCGCGGATAGGTCTCGATGCGGGAGGCGCGGAACAGCCGAGGGGCATCGCGGTCCGCGTCGTGCCCCCACAGGTACCAGCGGCCCTCGTGGACGGCGACGACCCAGGGCTCGACCGTGCGCTCGGCCAGGCGCCCGTCGGCGGTGCGGTAGGAGAAGACGACCCGTCGGCGCTGGGTGACGGCCTCGAGCAGCGGCGTGAGCACGGGCAGCGACTCGAGCGCGCCGCGGGGCGTGCGGCGCAGGAGGTCGGGATCGGCCTCGATGCCCAGGCTCAGCAGCTTCGCGCGCACGCGGCGCGCCGCTCCCCCGGCGGCGGCGTCGTCCCAGGCGCGGCTCGCGGCGAGGAGCACCGTGTACTCCTCGGGCGTCACGTCGAGGGCTCCGCCCTCGCCGCCGGCGATCCGGTAGAGCACGCGCGACTCGTCCCACGGGTCCCGCTCCGAGACCAGGGGCAGCCCGAGCTCGAGGATCGCGGTCTTGTCCCGCTCGAACATCTTCTCCGCCGCGTCAGCGCTCTCGGCGTTCGCGTAGTCGGGGATGACGTCGAACAGCTGGGCACGGTCGATCCGGGACCGTGACCCGATGGTCATGATGACGTTGAGCAGTCGTTCCACACCTCGAGCAGCCACCGCACCACCGTATCCGCCCACTCGCTACGCTGGCCGCATGCTGCAGTGGGAGCGAGGGCGTGTCCTCGAGGTGAGCGCGCCCTGGCGGGGCGTCCAGATGCTCCGGGTCTCCCGGAGCGATGAGCCCGTGGAATCGGAGGGTGAGGCGTCGACGGACGGTCCGAGCACCGTGCCGGCCCTGTCCTATCCCGAGCTCGTCGGGGAGGTCGCCGAGGGCGAGGAGGTGCTGCTGAACGCCAATGCGCTGCGGCGCGGACTCGGCACCGGCGGCCAGGCGCTCGTGGTCGCCCGCACCGGGGAGCTCCCGGAGGCGCAGCAGCCGACGGGCCACATGGTCAAGGCTCGCTACACCCCGATGCAGACCCTCGTCGACGCGCTCGACGATCCCGGTTCCCCCCACCGCGCGGCCCTCGAGGCGACGCACGGCCTGGGCGGCATGCCGGTGGTGCTCGCGGACCTCCACTCCGCCCTGCCCGCGGTCGTCGCCGGTGTGCGCGCCCAGGCGCCGGAGGCGCGGATCGTCTACGTGATGAGCGACGGCGCGGCGCTCCCCGCCGCCTATTCGCGCACGGTCGCACGCCTGCGCGAGACCGGGGACCTCGTCGCCTGCATCAGCGCCGGCCAGGCCTTCGGCGGGGACCTCGAGGCCGTGACCGTGCACACCGCGCTGCTCGGCGCGAAGGCCGTCTGCGGGGCCGACGTGGTGGTGCTCGCGCAGGGGCCGGGGAACCTCGGGACCGGCACCGACTGGGGCTTCTCCGGGATCCAGGCCGCCGAGGGGCTCCATGCCGCCGCGGTGCTGGGCGGCCGACCCGTCGCCGCGCTGCGGGTCTCCGGGGCCGACGCCCGCTCCCGCCACCACGGGGCGTCCCACCACAGCCTCACCCTGCTGGGGCGGGCAGCGCTGGCCGCGGCCGACGTGCCCGTGCTCGCCGCGGAATCCGACCCCGATACCGATCCCGAGGACAGAGCTTTCACGCAGTACGTGAGGCAACAGCTGGAAAGCGGCGTAGTCGAGCCCGCCCTGACGCGAGGGGTCGGGCACCGCATCATGGACGTCCCGCGGGCGGGCCTGCGCGAGGCGCTCGACGACTCCCCCGTCGGCCTGAGGACGATGGGACGCGGGATGGAGGAGGACCCGTGGCCCTTCCTCTTCGCGGCCGCCGCCGGCCGCCACGCGGCCCGGCTCGCGGACCCTGCCGGCCGCTGAGGCTCACCGAGGTCCGCGCCGCAGAGCGCTTCGGGAGAGGGTCAGCCCTTCGCGGAGCCCTCGGGGCCCTCGGCACCCGAGCGCGCGGCGATCATGCCGGCGAGGCGGCGCGCCGCCGTCATGCCCTTCTCGCCGTCGGTGCGCTGCACGGCCATCACCGAGAGCGTGTCGCCGTCGGCCAGATCGAGCTTCGCCCACGGGTCACCGGGCGGGAAGACCACGCCGATGATCTCCGCCCACTCGAGCTCGCGCGTCGCCATGAGGTTCCGCACCACGAGCCTGTCGGCGTGCGCGGTCGCGCGCACGGAGCCCTCGCGGTGGCAGAACCAGAGCACGGCCAGGCCGAAGGCGAGGAAGCCGACGGTGTCCGCGAACCCGAAGTGGGTGAGGAGGGACAGGCCGATCGCGGCGAGCATCACCACGGAGCCGATCACGTAGGCGACGACGCGCGTCACCCGCGGCCGCAGGACGACCGTGCCCTCGGGCCCGTCGGGCGCGCTGATGCTCATGCGCTCACATCCGGCAGGCCTGGATCGCGGTGACGAGGATCGCGCGGGCGCCCGCCTCGTACAGCGCGTCCATGACCTGGTTGGTCTCGGAGACAGCGACCATCGAGCGCACGGCGGACCATCCGCTGCGGTGCAGCTCGGACACCGTGGGCGCCTCGAAGCCCGGGGTGACAGCGACCGCGCCCTCGAGCTTCTCGGTGGGGATGTCGTAGTCGATGAGCACGTACTCCCGCGCGACGAGGACGCCGCGGACGCGGCGCACGAGCACCTCGAGGGTGTGCGCGGCGTCGTCGTCCAGCGTGAGCCCGGGCCGGGAGAAGAGCACGGCCTGGCTGGTCATGATGGGGTCGCCGAAGACGGAGAGCCCCGCCTGGCGCAGGGTGGTGCCGGTCTCGACCACGTCCGCGATGACGTCGGCGACGCCCAGGCGGATCGAGCTCTCCACGGCGCCGTCGAGGTGGACCACCGTCGCCTCCACGCCGTGCTGGGCGAGGTGGTCCTCGACGAGGTTCTCGTACGAGGTCGCGATGCGCGCGCCCGCGAGTCCGCCGAGGTCGCGCTCCTCGCCCGCCTGGGCGGCGAAGCGGAAGGTGGAGTGCGCGAAGCCCAGGGGCAGGATCACCTCGGCCGCGGTGCGCGAGTCGGCGAGCATGTCCTGCCCGGTGATGCCGACGTCCACGGTCCCCGATCCCACGTAGACCGCGATGTCGCGGGGGCGCAGGAAGAAGAGCTCGACGTTGTTGGGCTCGTCGACCAGGACGAGCTCCTTGGCGGTGCCGCGGCGGCGGTAGCCCGCCTCGGAGAGCAGGGCGGCGGCGGGTTCGGACAGGGCGCCCTTGTTGGGCACGGCGATGCGGAGCACGGGAT
This sequence comes from Brachybacterium kimchii, assembly GCF_023373525.1. Lineage (NCBI taxonomy): Bacteria > Bacillati > Actinomycetota > Actinomycetes > Micrococcales > Dermabacteraceae > Brachybacterium > Brachybacterium kimchii. Next base: position 1,110,484 of record NZ_CP097218.1, on the reverse strand, counting down.
TCCCTTCGGCGGAGGGGCGGCGGGAGGACAGGGCGGTCTGCGGGACGGAGATGCGGGGCGGCCCGTCACAGATGTCGGTAGACGTCCTCGAGCGTGATGTCCTTGGCGATCATCATCACCTGGAGGTGGTAGAGGAGCTGGGAGATCTCCTCGGCGGCGGCCTCGTGCGACTCGTGCTCGCAGGCCATCCAGACCTCGGCGGCCTCCTCGACGATCTTCTTGCCGATGGCATGCACGCCGGCGTCCAGCTCGGCGACCGTGCCGGACCCCTCGGGGCGATCGGCGGCCTTCTGGGTCAGCTCGGCGTGCAGCGACTCGAAATCCTTCACGGCACCAGGGTATCGGTCGTCGGCGGTGTCGGGGCCCGCCATCTCAGCGGCGGCCGCGGCGTGCGGTCACGGCCGCCGGCGTCGGCCGACGGTGGGATCCAGATGGGCGGTCTCGACGGTCACCGCGCGGTCCTCGCGGGTCCGCACGCGCCACCAGACGAAGAACCCGGTGAGGGTGAACAGCCCGTAGAAGACGTACATGAGACCGCTCGCGTAGTAGCCGGCGGAGAACAGCAGGGGCACGCCGACCACGTCGACCGCGACCCAGATCAGCCAGAACTCGACCCAGCCCTTGGCCATGCCGAAGGTCGCCAGGAGGCTGCCCATGAAGATCCAGGCGTCGGCCCAGACCGGCTCGTAGGAGCCGAGCGCGCGGAACAGCGGCGTGAGCGCGGCGGTGCCGCCGACGAGGACCACGACGAGCAGGGCGCGCGTCCCCCATCCGGCCCATCGGGGCTCGACGGCGGTGCCCCCGCCGGTGCGCGCGGAGTGCCAGCGCCACCAGCCGTAGATGCTGGTGACGATGAACATCACCTGACGGCCGGCCTGGCCCAGGAGGTCGACGGGGTTCGGGGTGCCGAACACGCTGCCGAGGAACACGGTGAGCAGCAGCAGGTTGCCGATGATGCCGATGGGCCACGCCCAGACCTTCCGGCGCATGCCGCCGAGGGCGCTGAGGAGCCCGAACACGTTGCCCACGACCTCGCGCCAGAGCAGGAACTGCCCTCCGGCGAACTCGATCTTCGCGTTGAAGAGCCACTCGATGACTCCCATGACCACTGCCTTCCGCTCGGGGCGACGAGCGCGGGGAGCGGGGTCCGGCAGGCGGGCGCGCGCCCGGATGCGCCGGGCCGCGGCATGCAGGACGTGCGCCTCTCATCCAGGCTGTGACTGTCGGTGCCGGAGTTCCACCGGCTCCACCGTCCTGCACGGGCGGGACGGGTCGCGGACTATGACCGCCGGCTCGGATTTCCACCGACCCCGGAGCACGTCACCGTGGTGACGAGGAGACTCTAGCCCGTTCCCAGGTCACGGCGGGTTCCGGTGTGTCCCGCAGGACATCTGCGTTCACGCTGCGCGGTCGCTCCCCAGGAGCGCCCGGGGGCGGGGCCGGGCTCCTGCGCTCAGTGGCCGTGGCTGCTCGCCAGCGTGCGCAGGGCGTCGATCTCGGAGGCCGCGTCCTGCGCGCGGTAGATGGCGGAGCCGGCGACGAACACGTTGGCCCCCGCCTCGGCGCAGCGCTCGATGGTCTCGCGGTTCACTCCCCCGTCGACCTGGATCGAGACCTCCAGGTGCGCGTCGCTGATCGCCTTCCGGGCACGGCGGATCTTCGGGAGCATGGTCTCCAGGAAGCTCTGGCCGCCGAAGCCGGGCTCGACGGTCATCAGCAGGAGCATGTCGAACTCGCCGATGATGTCCAGCAGCGGCTCGACGGGCGTCGCCGGGCGCAGGGCGACCCCGGCGCGGGCGTTCTTCGCACGCAGCTCGCGGGCCAGGCGGATGGGGGCGCTCGCGGCCTCGAGGTGGAAGGTCACCGAATCGGCGCCGGCCTCGGCGTAGGCGGGGGCCTCGCGGTCGGCGTCCTCGATCATGAGGTGGGCGTCCACCGGGATCGGGCCGTGGCGGACGATCTGGGAGACCATGTCCACGCCGAAGGTGATGTTCGGGACGAAGTGGCCGTCCATGATGTCGACGTGGACGCTGTCGGCGCTGGCGATGCGATCGAGCTCCTCGCCGATGCGCATGAAGTCGGCGTTGAGAATGCTGGGGTGGATGAAGGCGGAATCGGTCGAGTAGGTCACGGGTGCGTCCTCTCCTCGGAGGTGTCTGCGGGCTCAGGGGTCTCGGGCAGGCGGCGCAGGAGTGCCAGGAACATCGCGTCGGTGCCGTGCACGTGCGGCCACAGCTGCACGCTCGGGCCCTCGCCGAGCTCCGTCCCCTCGAGCGCCTCGGGGAGCAGCCCCGCGCGGACGGCGGGGCGGGCGTCGAGCTGCTCGACGTCGTCGCGGCGACGCAGCACGTCCTTGACCACGAGCAGGGTCTCGGCGACGTGCGGCGAGCAGGTCACATAGGCGATCACTCCCCCGGGGCCGGCCGCGTCCAGGGCGCTGGCCAGCAGGTCCCGCTGCACGCGGCCCATCGAGCCGACGTCCCCCGGGCTGCGGCGCCAGCGCGACTCCGGCCGACGGCGCAGCGCTCCCATGCCGGTGCACGGCACGTCGGCCAGCACGCGCGAGAAGCGACCGGGCATCTCGGCGCCGACCTTCGTGCCGTCGCCCTCGCGGACCTCGGTCTCGGCGCCCGCCTCGACGAGCGTCGCGATCGCGCGGCGCACGAGGTCGACGCGGTGGGGCTGCAGCTCGATCGCGAGCAGATCGGCGTCGCGCTCGAGGGCGAGCCCTGCGAGCAGGGCCGTCTTGCCGCCGGGGCCCGAGCAGAGGTCGAGCCAGTGGAGGTCGGGCCCCTGAACGAGGTCGTCGGCGCCGAGGCCCAGGGCGAGTGCCATCAGCTGGGAGCCCTCGTCCTGGACGGCGGCGCGCCCCTCGGCGACGGGAGCGGCACCGCCCGGGTCGCCGCCGGGCCAGGAGGCGGCGAAGACGCTGAGGCGACCGGGCTCGGCGCCCGCGGCGGCGAGCTCCTCGGGATCGGTGAGACCGGGGCGCATGACCAGGGAGACCGAGGGCGCGGCGTTCTGCGCGGCCAGCAGGTCGTCGATCTCGGAGCGGTCCCGGCCGTGGGCGGCCAGGGCGTCGGAGAGGGCGCGCACCATCCACACGGGATGCGAGTGGGCGACGGCCAGGTGCCCGATCTCGTCCTGCTCGCGGTCCGGGGCGGCCTCGGCGACCCAGGTCGGCAGGTCCTTCTCCCCGACCCGGCGCAGCACGGCGTTGACGAAGCTCGCGGCGCCCGCGCCCACCCGGGAGCGGGCGAGGGCCACGGTCTCGGAGGTCGCGGCGTGCGGGGCGACGCTCATGTCCAGCAGCTGGTACGCGCCGAGCCGCAGCACGTCGCGCACCGCCTCCTCGACGTCGTCGAGGGGACGGTCGATGCACAGCGCGAGGATCGCGTCCAGGCGGCCCTGGGCGCGCAGGGTGCCGTAGAACAGCTCGGTCGTGAACGCGGCGTCGCGACCGTGCAGGCGGGCGCGGCGCAGCTGGTGCGGGAGGGTGAGATTCGCGTAGGCGTCGTCCTCGTGGACGGCGCGCAGGGCGTCGTAGGCGACGGTGCGGGAGCTCGTGGTGCTGCGGCGGCGCTCGGACGGGCGCTCCTGGGACCATCCGCGGCGGGGGCCTCCCCGCCCGCGGGACCCGGAGCGCTCGCGGCCCTTGGCGTCGCGCCCGGCGCCGTGGTGGCCGTCGCGCCGGTCGTCCCGGCGATCGCCGTGGTCACGCCGGTCCCGGTTGTCGGGCCGGCCCCGTCCCTGGTCCTGGTGCGGGTTCATCGGGTGCTCTCCTGCTCGTCGGCGGGACGCTCGGCGGGATCGTCAGCGGAATGGTCTGCGGCGCCGAAGGCGGCGCCCTCGGCGAGGCCCGCGCCGCGCGCCCAGTCCGCCGCGCGCATGGCGCGACGCCCGGCGGGGGCGAGCTGGGCCAGGGCGAGGGGCTCGCTGCCGGTGCCGATCAGCAGCTGCCGGCGCGTGGCGTGCAGCCGGCCGGGCGCCAGGGGCGGGGCCTCGGCGCGCAAGGGCTCGACGCTCAGCACCTTCATCCGCTCGCCCTCCCAGGTGGTCCACGCTCCGGGGTGCGGGCTCATGCCGCGGATGCGGGCGGAGACCTCGGGGGCGGGGAGACTGAGGTCGAGCTCGGCCTCGGCGGGCGTGAGCTTGGCTGCGCGGGTCGCGCCCTCCTCGCTCTGCGGGACCGGGCGGGCGGTGCCGTCGGCGAGGGCGTCGAGGGTCTCGACCAGGAGCGGAGCGCCGTCGACCGCCATCCGGTCCAGGAGGGATCCGGCGGTCTCGAAGGGGTCGATGGCGACGTCCCGGGTCGCGAGCACGGGCCCGGTGTCCATGCCCTTCTCGAGCAGGAAGGTGGTCATGCCGGTGCTCTCCTGCCCGGCGAGCACCGCGCGCTGGGCGGGGGCCGCTCCGCGCCAGGCGGGGAGCAGCGAGAAGTGCAGGTTCACCCAGCCGCGCGGGGGGATCGCGAGCGCGGCCGGAGGGACCAGGTTCCCGTAGGCGACGACGGCCGCCGCCTCGACGTCCAGGTCGCGCAGCTGCGAGAGGACGTCCTCCCCGCGCAGCGAGTCCGGGGTGAGGACGGGGACGCCCGCCTCCTCGGCGAGGACGCGGACGGGGCTCGGCCGCAGGGCCCGGCCGCGTCCCGAGGGGGCGTCGGGGCGGGTGAGCACGGCGACGACCTCGTGGGGCGAGTCGAGGAGCGCGCGGAGCGAGGGGACGGCGACCTCAGGGGTGCCGGCGAAGAGGATGCGCATGATCAGCCATTCTACGGGCGGGGGCTCAGAACACGTCGGGCGGATCGAGGCGCACGCGCAGGGAGCCGGGGACCTTGTGCGCGCTGCGGGCAGCGATGCCGGCGCGGAGGGCGTCGGCGAGCTCGCGCGAGCGCTCGACGGGGAGGCGCAGCACCGCGCGCGAGCGGATGCGGTCGTCCTCCTCGGGGACGTCGACGGGCCCGAAGACGTCCGTGCCGTCGGGCAGGGCGGTCTGGGCCAGGAAGGAGCGCACGGCGGGCCGGTCGCCGACGACCTCGGCGACCTTCGAGATCGGCGGGAGGTCCAGGGCGCGGCGGTCCTCCATGACCCGGTCGAGGAAGATGCGCGAGCGGTGGGCGACGAGATCGCGGATCGCGGGCAGGGTCGCGGTGCCGACGATCAGCACGCGCCCTCCCTCCGCCTGGGGCCGCACGAGCGCGATCGCGTTCGACCAGCGGCGCACGGCCTCGACGTCGGCGTCGTAGGCGGCACGGGCGAGCATCGCGTCGGCATCGAGCAGCAGGGCGGCCGCGAACCCTCCGGGCGGCGCGGGCTCGGCGCCCGGGGTCGCGACGACGATCGCCCCGTCGGGCACGTCGTCGTCGGGGACCGGGCCCTGGGCCCCGCCGGCGACCCGGAAGGGGGCGTCGGGGAAGGCGCGCCGCAGCTCCTCGGCGGTGCGGGCGGAGCCGATGACGAGGGCCCTCACCTGCGTGCGCGAGCACTCCGGGCAGCGGTAGGCGTCCTCGCGGCGCCCGCACACGGTGCACTGGAGGCCGCCGCCGTGCCCGCGCAGCACGAGCGGCGCGGCGCACTGGGGGCAGCGGCAGCGGGTGCCGCAGAAGGTGCAGGCGACCGCGGGGACGTAGCCGGAGCGCGGCACCTGCACGAGCACGGGACCGCGGGCCATCCCCTCGCGCAGCACGCGCATGGCCTGCTGGGGCATGCGGGAGCGGCCGCTGGGGCCCTCCCTCTCGCGCAGGTACTCGTCCATGGCCTCGATGTGCGGGCGCACCGCCGTGAGCGGCGCGGGCACGGGCGGCAGCAGGTGCAGGTAGCCGGTCTCGGCGAGGAACAGGGTCTGCGGGTCCAGGGACCGGCTGACCAGCAGCAGGGCGCAGTGCTCCTGGGCGGAGCGGGCCTGCAGGATCGTGCGCAGGTGCGGGTACGGCGCGCGGGGCTCGACGAGGAGGTCGTCGGCCGGATCGAGGCAGATCGCCAGGGCGAGGTCCGCGACGGGGGCGAAGGCGGCCGAACGGTTGCCGATCACCACCCGGGAGGCGCCGCGCAGGATCCGGCGGAAGGCGCGGTAGCGCTTCTCGGGACCGTCGGCGCTCGTGAGCACCTCATGGGCGATCCCGTGCGACTCGAGACAGCGATGCAGGCGCTGCACATCGCGCTGATCGGGCGCGATGACGAGGGACCCGGCTCCGTCCGGGAGCGACTCGATCGCCTGGGCGGTCAGCTCGTCCCAGGAGTGGGCGGGCTCCAGGACGACGGCGGCGCGGGGCACGGGACCCTGCGGGGCGCCGGCGCGGGAGACCAGCGCGGGGAGTCCCGCGTAGGCGGTGAGGAGGTCATCGGACGGAGCGGCCGACGCCTCGTCCTCCTCGTCGGTCTCCTCGGCGGGGACGGGATCCTTCGGGGGCGCGCTCGCCTCCGTGCTCTCCTTCTCCTCCGCCGCGCGATCGGCCTTCTCCGCACGGGCGTGGCGCGGCGGGATCGCGAGCCGCAGCACGTCCCCGACGCTCCCCGCGCACCTCTCGGCGACCTCCTCGCACACGCGCAGCATGTCCGGGGAGATCACCACGTCCTCGGAGACGAGGCGGGCCAGGGGCGCGAGCGGGCGGTCCGTGCTCGCCCGAGCACTGCGTGCGAGCACGATGCCGTCGTGCTCCCGCCCCGAGAAGCGGACCTTCACGCGCATGCCGGGGCCCGCCGCGTCCAGGGTCGCCGGCACCGCGTAGTCGAAGGGACGGTCCAGATGGGGCAGAACGCCGATCAGCCGCACGGAGGCGACGGGATCGTGGCCGGCGACCGCGAACCCCGCCGTGGTGCGCGGTCGCGAGGACGGCGCAGGGGCGGGATCGGCGGCAGGGGCAGGCGCCTCGAACAGACCCTCCTGCGCATCACGGGTCACGAGGGCGTCAGCGCGAGTGGACGGCCACCAGGTCGCACACGAAGATCAGCGCCTCCCCGGGCGCGATCACGGGCGGCGCGCCGCGGTCGCCGTAGGCGAGCGAGGACGGGATCTCGAGCCGGCGACGGCCGCCCACGCGCATCCCCTGCACGCCCTGGTCCCAGCCGCTGATGACCTGGCCCACGCCCAACTGGAAGCGCAGCGGCTCGCCGCGGTTCCAGGAGGCGTCGAACTCGTCACCGGTCCCGTGGGAGACGCCCACGTAGTGCACGTCCACGACGTCGCCGGCCTTCGCCTCGGGGCCCTCGCCCTCGATCTCGTCGACGATCACCAGCTCGGTGGGCGCCTCGGTGCCGGGGAACTCGATCTCGGGCTTGCTGCGGTCCATGGTGTGCTCCTGGTCGGTGGGAACGGCGGGATGGGGATGCGCCCGGGGGCGTCGGGAGAGCTGCGCGCTGTGGCGCGCGGGCTCAGGAGTTCTTCTGCGTGGGGGCCGCGTCGAGGACGTCGATGACGAACACGAGGGTCTTGCCCGCGAGCTCGCCGCCGGACTTCTCGTCGGTCCCGTACGCATCCTTCGGCGGGATCACGAGCATCACCTGGCTGCCGATGGGCAGTCCGGTGAGGTGCTCGTCCCAGCCGGTGATGACGTCGCCCTGGCCCTGGGTGAAGCCGAACGGCACCTTCCGCTCCCACGAGGAGTCGAACTGCTTGCCGTCGTCCCAGGTCCATCCGGTGTACTGCATCACCAGGTGGTCGCCCTTCCGGGTCTTGTCGCCCTCGCCCTCGATGAGCACCTCGCGGGTGGTCTTCGACGGCGGATCCCCCTCGGGCTTGCCCTCGAGGGACGGGGCGCCGTCCTTGCCGAGCTTCACGGCGGGCAGGTCGCCCGAGGGCTTCTGCTCCTTGCCCTTCGCGCGCAGCGGGGAGACCACGCGGTCGATGTCGGCCACCTGGATGAGCGAGACCATCGAGCCGCTCGCGTCCTGCTGCCAGCCGGCGAGGGCGACGCGAGAGCCCACGGTGGCCGTGACCAGGAAGTCCGCGGCCTTCTCGCCGATCTGGTCGGTGGAGACGGTGACGCTGCCGGCGGGGCCGTCCTCCCACCAGGACTGCTTGGTCTTGCCGCTGCTCGCGTCCACGTAGAGGGGGCGCCAGATGATCGTGTCGCCCTCGGCGATCTGCGCGCCCTTGCCGGCGACGATCGTGCGGGCGTCCGGCTGGTCGATGCTCAGCGGGGTCTTGAACTCGACCTTCGGCGCCTTCTTCAGGTCCTTGCTGACGGTGACGCCGTCGAGCGCGGGCGTCGCGCTGTCGGACGCGCCGCCGCCGTCCGAGGAGCCCGAGCCGTCCTGGTCGTCGGAGCAGGCGGCGAGGCCGATCGCGGCGGATGCCGCGAGGGCGGAGCTGAGCAGGGAGCGGCGAGAGATCACCAGGGGGCCTTTCGTGTCGGGGAGGCCGCGGCGGCGGCCCATGCCCTCAGAGTACGGGGTCGAGGTGGGGCCGGGCTGGAAGAGGAACGGGCCCACGGGCGGAGGGAGAACGGCGTCGACCCGCTGAGCGGGCGCGCTCCCCCGCGGGGTTCAGGCGGGTGGTGCCGCGTCCGTCGATCCGTGCGCGCGGATCTGGGCGATGAGCGCATCCACCTGCTCCGATTCGGTCTGGAACGGGTCCATGACGCTCACGGGCATCGCGCCCTGGCGCACGAGCCGCATCGTGGTCCAGTCGGCGACGTGGTCCACGTGCGCCTCCTCGGACGCGGTGACGAAGCGCCCGCGCAGGTGGGCGCGGGTCGTCGCGGGCGCTGCGGCGCGTGCGGACTCGATCGCCGTCTCGGACAGCACGGAGGGCGCCTGTCCGCGCCGGCGCAGCGAGGCCGCGAGGCCCTGCTCCGGGTCGATGTCGTGGTAGGCGAGGTCGAGGCGCTCGATGCGCGGATCGCCCAGGGCGAGCCCGTGGCGCGCGGCGACCTGGGTGAACAGTCTCTCCTTGATCGCCCAGTCCAGGGTCTGCGCGGCCCAGGAGCGGTCGCCGGTGAGGACCGCGTCCAGGGCGCGCTGCCAGGTCTCCAGGACGTCGTGCTCGTCCTCGCGGGCGAGGGGCGCGACCAGGTCGAGATAGCGCTGCTGGATCTGCAGGGCGCTCGCGGTGCGGCCGCTGGCGAGCGGCAGCGGCTCGGTGCCGGGGAGGTCGCGGGCGACGACGCGGATCGCGGAGATCGTGTCCTCGAGCTCGGGGACGTCGACCGCGCGGCCGGACTCGATGAGCCGCAGCACGAGGTCGGTGGTCGCGAAGCGCAGCCACGTGGAGACCTCGGACATGGTCGAGTCGCCCACGATCACGTGCAGACGGCGGAAGCGCGTGGGGTCCCCGTGGGGCTCGTCGCGCGTGTTGATCAGCGGCCGGGTGCGGGTCGTCGCCGAGGACACGGCCTCCCACATGTGGTCGCTGCGCCGCGAGAACACGAAGCGGGAGCCGCCGTCCTCCTCGGTGACCACGCCGCCCGCGCCGGTGACGATCTGGCGGGTGGCGAGGAAGGGCAGGAGGATCCGCGGCAGGCGGGTGAACTCGCCGCGACGGTCCACGAGGTAGTTCTCGTGGCTGCCGAAGGAATTGCCCTCGTGGTCCACGTTGTTCTTGAACAGGTGGATGCGGGCGTCCTCGCCGCGCTCGGCGAGGGCCGCGTTCGCGCGCGCCATGAGGTCGGCGAGGATCCGCTCCCCCGCCTTGTCCTGCGCCACCAGCTCCCACCAGTCGTCGCACTCGGCCGTCGCGTACTCGGGGTGCGAGCCGACGTCGAGGTACAGGCGGGCGGCATTGCGCAGGAACACGTTCGAGGAGCGGCCCTGGGCGACCACGGGCCGGAACAGCTCGCGCGCGGCCGCCTCGGGCTCGAGGGCGCGCGTGCCGTCGGCCCGCACGCACACGAGCCCGAACTCGGTCTCCAGTCCCCCGATGCGGCGCTCCATCAGCTCACTGACCGCCCTTCTGGACGAAGGAGCGCACGAACTCCTCGGAGTTCGACTCGAGAACGGAGTCGATCTCGTCCAGGAGGTCGTCCGCGCCCTGGGCGGAGGCGAAGACCTGTCCGCCGGCCAGGGTCTCGTCGTCGCTCTGCTCGTCGTCCGACGGGCCGGATCCGCTGAGGCTCTGCTGTGTCATCTCGTCTCCTCCGAGGGGATGTCCGATGGGGTGGGGGCTGGGGTCGGGACCGGGGCCGAGGGGGCGTCGGCCGCGCGCGCGAGGGCCTCGAGCACCTCGGGCAGCGGGGCCGCGGGATCGAGACCGCGGGCCTCGCACCAGGCGCGGGATCCGGCGCGCGGATCGGCGAGCCGCACGCGCGAGGTCGTCGCGGCGTCGCCGCCGGACGCCTCGCCCGCGAGGGTGATGACGTCCCATCCCGCGGACGGCACCTGCGCCTGGTGGTGGCGCACGAGGCCGCCGCGCAGATGGGCGCGGGTGGAGGCGGGCGGGGCGAGCACGGCGTCCAGCACCTCCTGCTCGCCGACGAGTGTGCGCACGCGACCGGCCGCGCGCAGCTTCGCGAAGAGGCCGCGCTCCGGGCGCAGATCGGTGAACTGGAGGTCGATCGCGCGCAGGCGCGCATCGTCCCAGGCGAGGCCGCCGCGGGCACGGTAGCTCTCGAGGAGCTGGTGCTTGGCGACCCATTCGATGCGGTCCGCGGCGCGTGCGGGGTCCGTCTCCAGCGCGTCCAGGAGGTCGCGCCACAGGTCCAGGACCTCGGCGGTCTCGCGGTCCGTGCGGTCCGCGCGCGCCGAGATCGCCTCGAGGTACGCGCGCTGGATCTGCAGCGCCGTGACCTCGTCGCCCTCGGCCGTCATCACCGCGGTGCGCAGGGCGGGGTCGTGGCTGATCGAGCGCAGCGCCTGCACCGGGTCCGCGAGCGCGATCCCGGGCAGGATCCGCTCGCCGCTCGCGTGCTCGGCCTCGAGGGCCGCGAGCACGAGGCTCGTCATGCCCATCTTCAGGAAGGTGGAGACCTCGAGCATGTTCGCGTCGCCGATGATCACGTGCAGTCGGCGATGCCGCGCGGCGTCCGCATGGGGCTCGTCGCGCGTGTTGACGATCGGACGGTCCAGCGTCGTCTCGAGGCCGACCTCCTCCTCGAAGAAGTCGGCGCGCGAGGAGATCTGGAAGCCCGGCTCGCTGCCGCGGGTGCCCAGGCCCACGCGTCCGGCGCCGACGAGGATCTGCCGGGTCGCGAAGAACGGCAGCAGCGCCTCGACCACGCGGTCGAAGGGCACCGACCTCTCCAGGAGGTAGTTCTCGTGGGTGCCGTAGGAGGCGCCCTTCCCGTCGGTGTTGTTCTTGTACAGGGCGACGTCCGGGACGTCGTCGGCGGCGCGCAGCACGTCCATGGCGCGCTGGGCGACGATCTCCCCCGCGCGGTCCCAGACCACGGCCTCGCGCGCCGTGGTCACCTCGGGAGAGGAGTACTCGGGGTGGGCGTGGTCGACGTAGAGGCGGGCGGCGTTGACCAGCACGCTGTTGCCGATCGACCGGCGTCCCGCCCAGGCGAGGACGTCGGCGTCCGATCCCTCGGGCGCGACCTCGGGCGCGGGCAGCGGCATGTCGAGGTCGATGCTGGGGAGGTGGGCGTCGTGCACCTGGTCGGTGAGCTGGCTGGGGTGCGCGGCGGCGCGGCGGATCTCGAAGCCGCGGGCGTCCTGCAGCGGCGACTCGTCGCCGTAGTCCCAGCGCACGCGCCTGCCCCGCGCGCCCTGGTCGGGGTGCAGGAGGGCGTAGGCGCCGACCACGAGATGGCTGAGCGCGATCGAGCTCGACGCCTCGCCGCTGCGTGCGCCGAGGTCCGCGTGGAGGATGCCGAACTCGGTCTCGATGCCCATCACGCGCTCGGTGACGAGGGGGCGGGCGGCTCCGGTGGGGTCGGTGGCCTCATGCATCGTGAGGCTCCTCCCCCGTCGGCCCGTCGGCCTCGGCCTGCGCGGCGGGCACGCCGCCCGCGCGCAGCGGCACGACGTGCTCGACGCGGCGGCCGCGGCGACCGGAGATGCGGGCCCAGTCATCGGGGTGCGCGCCGGAGGGCAGGTCCTCGTTCTCCGCGAACTCCTGGGCGACCGCGGCGCTGAGGTGCGCGCCGGCGATCCCGGGCACGCCCGTCTCCAGGTAGTCCTTGACGGCGTACTTCTTCGCGCGGTCCACGATGTTGCGCAGGGTCGCGCCGGAGACGAAGTCCCGGAAGTGGAGGGTCTCCGCGGTGCCGTCGGAGTACTCGAGGCGCACGAAGGCGGTGTGCTCGCCCTCGGCGTAGATCTCGGAGACCGTGAGGTCCAGCAGCGCATCGCGGCTCTCGCGCAGGGGCACGCCCGCATCGAGGTAGAGGCCGAGGATCTCGCGGGCCGCGTCCGCGTCGGGCCGGCGGATGCGGATCTTCACGTCCAGTCGGCCGGGGCGCAGGATCGCCGGGTCGATCATGTCCTCGCGGTTCGAGGCGCCGATGACGATCACGTTCTCGAGGGACTCGACGCCGTCGATCTCGGCGAGCAGCTGGGGGACGATCGTGGTCTCGACGTCGCTCGAGAGCCCCGTGCCGCGGGTGCGGAACAGGGATTCCATCTCGTCGAAGAACACGACCACGGGGTGCCCGGACTCGGCGTGCTCGCGGGCGCGCTCGAAGACCAGGCGGATCGAGCGCTCGGTCTCGCCGACGTACTTGTTCAGCAGCTCGGGGCCCTTGACGTTGAGGAAGAAGGAGCGCTGCAGGGCCTCCTGGACGCTCACCCCGCGGGCCTCGGCCGAGCGCACGGCGAGCTCGTGGGCGACGGCCTTGGCGATCATCGTCTTGCCGCAGCCGGGAGGGCCGTACAGCAGCACGCCCTTGGGCGGGCGCAGCCCGTACTCGCGGTAGAGGTCCTGCTGCAGGAAGGGCAGCTCGACGGCGTCCCGGATCGCCTCGATCTGCTCGCCGAGCCCGCCGATGCGGGAGAAGGAGGTGTCGGGCACCTGCTCGAGGACGAGGTCGGTGATCTCCGCACGATCGATGCGCTCGAGGACGAGCTGGGCGCGCAGGTCTGCGAGCACGTGGTCGCCCGCGTCCAGGGTGATCTCGGCGACGGCGCCCGAGCGTCGGAAGGCACGCAGGTCGTCGGGCCCGACCTGCACGAGCACACGGCCGTCGGCGAGGGCCTCCTCGACGACGATCACGCTGCCGGTCTCCTGGGCGTCGACCACCTCGACCACCGCGAGGCTCTCGTTCAGCCGCAGCTCCGCGCCGGGGCGGAGTGCCTCGAGGTCGATGTCGGCGCTGGTCGCCACGCGCAGACGGCGGCCGTTGTGGAGGACGTCCACGGTGGTGCCCTCGGCACGGCGCAGGAAGGTCGCGTACGAGTTCGGCGGATCGCCCACGCGCTCCAGATCGCTCTTGAGGTCGACGATCTGGGCCCGCGCGGAGCGCAGGCTCGTCACCAGACGGTCGTTCTGGGCCGCGAAGCGCTCGAGCTCCTCGGTCATCTCCTGGTAGGTCTTCATCCTCACCGGTCCCTGCCCTGGCGGATGTCCCGCAGGGCTCGCTTGATCTTGCGGGGCGCGACGCCGCGCTCCCCCAGGTCCTCGCCGCCCCACTCGGTGGTGGAGCCGCCGAAGCCCTCGTTGTCCGGATGGTTCACCTCGGCCTCGTCCTGCGAGCCCGGCGCGGGCCGACGCGTGCGCCGCAGGGCCTGGGTGCCGTGGGCGGTGCGGCGCGCAGTGAGCAGGAAGCCCGTGTGGGCGTTCATGCGGTGCTCGGGACGCACGGCGAGGCCCTCGAGGTGCCAGGGCCTCACGAAGCTCTCCCAGGCGGAGGGCTCGGTGAACTCGCCGTGGTCCCGCAGCGCCTCCGCGGTGCGCGAGAGCTGGGTGACAGTCGCGACGTAGGCGAGGTACACGCCTCCCGAGACGAGGACCTCGGCCGCGGCGTCCACGCACTCCCAGGGCGCGAGCATGTCCAGGACCACGCGGTCCGCGCTCTCCCCCTCGCGGGCCATCTGCGCGGCGACGTCCTGGAAGTCCCCGATCCGCAGGTCCCATGTCGAGGGCGCGCCGCCGAAGAAGGTCTCGACGTTCTCGCGGGCGACCTGCGCGAACTCCTCGCGGCGCTCGATCGAGCGCAGGCTCCCGTGCTCGCCGATCGCGCGCAGCAGCGCCGTGGTGAGGCCGCCCGATCCCACGCCCGCCTCGAGGACGCGGGCGCCGGGGAAGATGTCGCCCCACATGAGGATCTGCGCGGAGTCCTTGGGGTAGATGATCGCGGCGCCGCGGGGCATCGAGAGCATGTAGTCCGCGTAGAGGGGCCGCAGCGCCTGGAAGGGGTTGCCCTGCGAGTCCTCGACGATCACGCCGTCCTCCGCGCCGAGCAGATCGGCGTGGCGCAGGACGCCGCGATGGCTGTGGAACTCGCCGCCCTCGCGCAGGGTGATCGTGTGCAGACGGTTCTTGGAGTCGGCCAGCTGGACCTTGTCGCCGAGGACGAAGGGCCCCGTGCGGTCCAGTCCCGGCCGCTCCGCCCGCGGGGCGGGCTGGGGCGACTGCGGCTGCGGGGTGCTCTGCGGAGTCTCCTGCGGAGCCCCGTGCAGGGGGGTCTCATCGGCGGCTGAGGTCATGCACACCAGTCTAGGCGTCAGCCCTGCTGGAGGGCGCGATCGATCATCGCCGTGGTGACGACGCCGACGATCTCCCCGCTGTCCCCGATCACGAGGTGCACGGCGCGGCGCTGGGTCTGCACCGCCTCCACGAGGTCCTCTCCCGAGAGGTCCTCGGAGAGTCGCCCGGGGGCGCCGAGCCAGGTGGTCACCGCGCCCGTCGGGACGGCAGGGCGCTGGGGCTCGGGCACGGAGGCGAGGGCCTGCTCGTCGAGGACGCCGACGCCGTGCGACGGGTCCAGCACGAGAAGGTGCGGTGCCCCGCGGTCGGTGGCGTCCGCGGGCTGCGCGGCCGCGGAAGGATCCTCGGCCCCGGAGGGCAGCGAGGTGAGCGGTGCGTCGGCCCGCACGAGGGGGATGCGGACCATGAGGTCTCCTGCGCGCAGCGCGAGCACGCGCTCGCGCAGACCCGCCTCGCGCAGGGCGTCGCCGGCGCCGCGCCAGAGCATCATCCCGATCATCACGCCCCACAGCACGAGGATCAGGCTCGTGCTGCCGGGGAACCGGAGCGCGGCGAGCAGCGGGCCGGCGACGACCATGATCGCGATCACCCGTCCGATCCAGGCGGTGATGCGGGTGGCCGTGCGGGGGCTGGGCAGGAGCGCGCCGAGCAGGGACTCGAGCGCCCGGCCGCCGTCCATCGGCAGCCCGGGCAGCACGTTGAACACCGCGAGCGCCCAGTTCAGGCTCGAGATCATCGTGAGCAGGTGGGAGCTGCCGGCACCGGGGGCCGCGCGCTCGGCCAGCGCCGCCGCGACGGCGATGACGAGGTTCACGGCGGGACCGGCGAGGGAGATCAGGACCGAGGGCAGGGATCCCACCCGTCGGGCCCGGTAGGTGGTGTGGCCTCCCCACAGGGTGAGAGCGATGTGGTCGACGTGCGCGCCGGAGGCGCGCGCGACGAGGGCATGGCCGATCTCGTGCAGGGCCACGGAGACGACGAGCGAGACGCCGACGGCGAGGGAGAGCACCAGCACCCCGGCCGAGGTGATGCCGGGGATGATGCGGAAGCCCGGGGCGACGAGCAGGGTGATCACGGCGACCATCACCAGGGTCGCGCCGGAGATCCGGATCGGCGGCAGTCCGGGCAGGCGCAGGCTGGGCGCGGGCATCGATCCTCCGGCGTGGTCGCAGGCGGGCGGCGGACGGACCGCGCGGGCGGACGGCATCCGGGTGGCGTCGCAGGTGACGGCCACGTCACCGCACCCTACGCGGGCGACCTGGAGGGTCCTAGACTGCGGGGATGACCCGCATCGCGATCTGTGCCTTCAGCGGCTGGAACGACGCCGGCGAAGCGGCGACCGGGGCCATCGAGCACCTGCTGTCGGCCTGGCCCTCCCGCACCATCGCCCGGATCCCGGCCGAGGAGTACGTCGACTTCCAGGTGCACCGCCCCGAGCTGCGTCTGGACGCCGACGGCCGCAAGGTCATCGACTGGCCGGACACCCGGATCGAGCTGGTGACCCCTCCCCGCGGACCCGAGCTGCTGCTCGTCCACGGGGCCGAGCCGTCCCTGCGCTGGGGCGCGTTCTGCCGTCAGGTCCTCGACCGCCTGCTGGGGGCCGACGCCACCCGGCTGATCTCCCTGGGCGCGCTCCTGGCCGACGCCCCGCACACGCGGCCGCTCCCGGTGAGCGACCAGATCGAGCCGGGCACCGCCGAGCAGGCCGACGCCGAGTCGTACGAGGGGCCGATCGGCATCCCCACCGTGCTCGCGCGCGCGGCCGTGAGCCTGGGCGTGCGGACCTCGAGCATCTGGGTGCAGGTCCCCCATTACGTCTCGCAGAACGCCTCGCCCAAGGCCGTGCTCGCCCTGGTGCGAGCGCTCCAGGACCATGTCAGCGCGCCGCTGCCGATGCAGGAGCTCGAGGAGGACGCCGAGGCCTGGGAGCGCGGGGTCGAGGAGCTCTCGCGCAACGACCCGGACATCTCCGAGTACGTCGCGCGGCTCGAGGAGGCGCAGGACGCCGAGGACCTCCCGGAGGCCTCGGGCGATGCGATCGCCAAGGAGTTCGAGCGCTTCCTGCGCCGCCGCGAGGGCGAGGACTGAGGGCCCAGCGAGCACCCGGAGGAGCGGAGCCCCGGAGGATCGACCGGGGAGGCTCCTTCCGAGACCGCGGCGGCGGTCAGTCCAGGACGATCCCGAACAGCGCGTCGAGCGCCGCGGGGACGTCGGACGGCTGCTCGGAAGCCCGATCGCCCTCGTCCGCCGAGCGCGCCGGGGCGGCCTCGGCGTCCTCGGCCGGCGCGGCCAGGCGGGCGTCGAGGGGGCGGCCGGCGGCCCAGTCGTCGAGCACCGCGAGCGCGGTCGGGGTGTCGAGGTCCTCCCGCAGGGCGTGGCGCAGCGCGGCGACGATCTCCGTGCGGGGCGACTCGGCCTCCCCGTCGGCCGCGGATCCGCTGCGCTCGGCGTCGCGGGCGGCGGCGGCGCGGTAGGCCGCCAGTCGCTCCTCGGCCGCGGCCAGCTCGGCGTCGGTCCACTCCCAGTCGGAGCGGTAGTGGTGGGCCATGAGGACCAGGCGGATCGCCATCGGATCCGTTCCCGCCTCGACGAGCTTGGAGACGAAGACGAGGTTGCCCAGCGACTTGCTCATCTTCTCGCCCTCATAGGCGACCATCCCGGTGTGCGGGTAGACGCCAGCGAAGGGGCGGCCGAGCGCCGTGGCGTGCGCGGCGCACATGTCGTGATGGGGGAAGACGAGATCGCGCCCTCCGGTCTGCACGTCGACGGGCAGGCCCAGGGCGTCGCGGGAGATGCACACGCACTCCACGTGCCAGCCCGGGCGGCCGCGACCCAGCTCGCCGGCGTCCCAGGCGGGCTCGCCCTCGCGCTCCGCGCGCCACAGCAGAGGGTCGAAGATGCCGCGCTTGCCGGGCCGCTCGGGGTCTCCCCCGCGGTCGGCGAAGACCTCGAGCATCTGCTCCTCGCTCCACCCGCAGACCGCGCCGAGGGAGCCGTCCATCGCCAGATCGAGGTACCAGTCCTCGCCCGCGGCGTCGGGAGTGGGGACCTGGTAGGCGCGGCCCGCGCGCCGGATCTCGTCGACGAGGCCGATGATCCCGTCCATCGACTCGCTCACCGAGCGGTACGTCTGCGGGGCGAGGATGCGCAGGTGCGCCATGTCCTCGCGGAACAGGTCGGTCTCCCGCTGGGCGAGGTCGCGCCAGTCGATGCCGTCGCGGTCGGCGCGCTCGAGCAGCGGGTCGTCGACGTCGGTGACGTTCTGGGCGAGCTCGACCTCGAGGCCCTGGTCGAGGAAGGCGCGGCGCATGAGGTCGGCCGCATGGTAGGTCGCGGCGTGGCCCAGGTGGGTCGCGTCGTACGGGGTGATGCCGCAGACGTACAGGCGCGCGCGCCCCGGGGTCAGCACGGGCACGGGCTCGATGCGACCGGTGCGGGAGTCGTGCAGCCGCGGCGGGAGCCCGGAAGCGGGAAGCGGGCTGATCAGGGGCGAGTTCCAGGAGCGCACCCGATGATCATACGGACCCCGTCCCCCGGCCCGGCGGGGCGGGAGGGATGGACCACACGGCGCGTCCGCGGCCCGGGCCGCCGACGGCGGGAGCCGCCGTGCGTCAGGCGGTCGAGCCCGCGAGCGGGTCGAGCACGCCCGTGGTCAGCAGCACCAGCAGCAGCGCGCCGGCGGCGATGCGGTAGGCCACGAAGGGCAGGTAGGAGCGGTTCTCGATGAGCTTCATGAACCAGACGATGACCGCGTAGCCGATGCCGAAGGCGACCACGGTCGCGATGATGATCGCGAGCAGCGAGGGCTGTCCCGCGGCGGCCGCCGCGGCGCGGCCGTCGGCGCTCAGCAGCGGCGGCACCTCCTTGGCCGCCTTGTAGAGGCCCGAGGCGAAGACCGCGGGGACCGCGAGCAGGAAGGCGTAGCGCGCGGAGGCCTTGCGGGTGTAGCCCATGGCGAGGCCCGCGGTGATGGTGCCGCCCGAGCGGGAGACGCCGGGGATCAGCGCGAGGGCCTGGGCGAGGCCGAACAGGATGCCGTCCCTCCAGCTGAGCTCGGTGAGCTGCTTGCGCTGGGGCCCGAGGCGGTCCGCGGCGGCGAGGAGCACGCCGAACAGGATGAGCATCGCGGCGGTGATGTACAGGTTCCGCAGACCGCTGTCGATCTGCTCCTCGAAGGCCAGGCCGAGCACGCCGATCGGGATCGAGCCGATGATCACCAGCCACCCCATGCGCACGTCGGGGTCCGACTGCGGGACCCTGCCGACCAGCGCCCGGAACCAGCGGCCGATGATCCGCGTGATGTCCTTCCAGAAGTACAGCAGGACGGCGGTCTCGGTGCCCAGCTGCACGATCGCGGTGAAGGCCGCGCCGGGATCCTGGCCGGGCATGAGCAGCTCGCCGACCACGCGCAGATGCGCGCTCGAGGAGACGGGCAGGAACTCGGTGAGCCCCTGGACGATGCCGAGGATGATCGCATCGAGGATGGACACGCGTTCTCCTGCAGTGCTCGGGGACGGAGGCCGGGCGCTCAGCGCCCCGCACACAGTACGCGGCGCCCGCCTGTGGGGCGGGCGCCGCGCGCCGTGGGTGGCGAAGGAGTAGGGAACGTCTCCCCGTCAGCCGGTCGGGAAGGTGCTCTCAGCGCTCCAGGTCCTGGGCGCCGTCGAACTCGCCCTCACCGTCGGGACCCTCCTCGTCGTCCTCGTCGTCCTCGAAGCCGTCGTCGTCCAGATCGTCGTCATCGAGGTCGTCGTAGTCGTCGTCGTCCTCGTAGTCGTCGTCCTCGTCGTCCCCGTCGAAGACGATGAGCGGCGTCGCCACGTCGTAGGCGTCGAACAGGGCATCGTCGTACGCGTCGAAGGCCGTGGTCAGGCCCTCCGTTGCCGCCTCGAGGGCGGGGTCGTCGTCGCCGCGCGAGGAGGCGGCGGCCTCGTAGTGTCGTTCCAGAGCGGCGATGAGTGCGGCGAGGGCCGAACGCGGGTCCGTGTTCATGGTTGGACCGTACCCCGTCGCCGGGCAGAATGGACAGTCCCCGTCGACACCGGACGGCGCCCGGACGCGACCCGCGCCCTGCCGCTCGGCGCCGCGCCGATCCGCTCCTGTGAGGAGAGTGCTCGTGCCCCGTCCGCAGGGTCCCCCGCCGTTCCGCCGCCTGCCCGTGCCCTCCCCGCTCGGGGGCCGCGATCTCCCCGTCGAGAAGGGCCGCTCCCCCGAGGACTACGAGTTCCAGGTCCTCGCCGTCCCGCGGGGGACTTCGATCCGCAGCGTGCGCACTGCGCTCGCGGCAGAGTCCGAGTACGGACGCTGGGACCTCGTGCGCACGCGGCACTACTACGGCGGCGAGAAGCGGGTGTGGATGCGACGCCGGATCATCCGCGTCTCCTCGACGCTCCCCGCCCCCGTGCGCTGACCCGCCGCGCAGGGCCGACGGTCCTCCCCAGGGGGCGTCGTCCACAGCGCGGCGACGAGTCGGTGCCCGCGCGCCGCGCATCTGCTGGAATGAGCGCGTGAGCCCCGTCCCCGAGATCCTCCTGGTCCCGCTGCTCGCGGTGTACCTCCCCCACGCCGTCGTGCTCAGCGCGATCGACGGCGCCCAGCATCGCCTGCCCAACCGCTGGGTCGCCTCGCTCACGGTCCTGCTCGCGCTCGTCCTGGGCGTGCTCGCGCTTCTCGAGCCTGCGCTGCGTCCCCGGCTCGGCGCGGCCGCGGTCCTCGCCCTCGTGGTGGCCGCGGCGGGGATCGGGATCGCCCTGCTCGCGCCGCAGCTGATCGGCATGGGGGATGCGAAGACGGCGCCGGCCGTCGTGCTCATGAGCACGGCGCTGGGACCCGAGGTGCTCATCGCGGGCGCGCTCGGCACCGCCCTGCTGGGCGGGATCATCGGGGTCGCGGTGATGATCGCGACCGGCTCGGGCGGATCGCGCTTCGCCTTCGGCCCGGTGCTGCTCGCGGGTCCCTTCCTGGGGCTCCTGGGCGCGCCGCTCGTGCGGTCCGCGCTCGGGATGTGAGCCGCCGGCGAGGGTCAGGGTCAGGCGCCGCCGGGATACCCCTGCTGTCGCCACGCCTCGTAGACCGCGATCGACGCGGCGGCCGCGAGGTTGAGCGAGCGCCGGGCGGGGAGCATGGGGATGCGCACCTGGGCGGTGATGCGCGGATGGGCCAGGACCTCCTCGGGCAGGCCCGTCGGCTCCGCACCGAACAGCAGCACGTCCTCGTCCCGATACTCGACGTCCGCGAAGGAGTGCTCGGTGTGCGAGGTGAAGGCGAAGACGCGCGACTCCGGGAGCGCCGCGAGGGCCTCCTCGATGTCCGGGTGCACCGTCGTCGTGGCGAGATCGTGGTAATCGAGTCCCGCGCGACGCAGCTTGGAGTCCTCGAGGGCGAAGCCGAGGGGCTCGATGAGGTGCAGAGGCGCGCCGGTGACCGCGGAGAGCCGGATCGCGCTGCCCGTGTTGCCCGCGATGCGCGGCTCGTGGAAGAAGACATGGACCATGGGCAGAATCCTTCCACCCCTGCGGACCCGTCACCGACACGCGGCCGTGGCGCGCCGCGCGGTCCCCCACACATGGACTTCCCAGTAAAGGATGAGTAAAGTTCTGTCCTGGTGGCGATGCCCGGCGTCCACCGCAGCGCCCCGGAGAGGGGCCGGCGGACAGCGGGCACACCGAGGACCCACATGGAGGTGGATATGTCCGCGATCGCGACGACCCACGAGGGCTCGTTCCGACCCGTCGCCCCTGCCCCCGCTGAGCACGATGTGCTCGACGCAGGCGCTCTGCTGCCCGAGGAGTCGACCATCGAGGCCCCTGAGGTCGCCGCGGTCCCCGAGATCCCCTCCCCGATCGTCGCCCGGCCGCGCCCCGCGCGGGCCGACGAGCTGCTGCGCCGCTGCGCGTCCCTCGCGGCTCGTGCGCGCGTCGACGCGATCACGGATCTCGAGGCGACGAGCCTGCACGAGCTGCGAGCGGTGCTGGCCGAGATCCATGTCGCCGTCGAGTCGGGCGAGGCTCCTCCGCGCGCGCCGCTGCCCTGCCTGGCTGCGGCGGCGCTCGAGGACCTCCGCCACCAGCTCGACCAGCAGCGCGAGGACCCGTCGGCGGCGAGGGCGCTCGACGAGATCGACCGCGTGCTCAGCCTTCTCGAGGGCATCCGCGCTGCCGCCGAGTGACTCTGTTCACGAACGGGCCGGATGGGCGTATGCGGAGGTGGCACGGCCCTTTCTCCGTGCTAGAGTCTCCATGTCGCCGACACGGTGACCACCTGTCCGGGTGGCGGAATTGGTAGACGCGCTAGCTTGAGGTGCTAGTGGCCGTATTAGGTCGTGGGGGTTCAAGTCCCCCCTCGGACACCCGCTCGAAGGCCCCTGATCTGCAGTGCAGATCGGGGGCCTTCGCCGTGCGAGGAGCCGGACCGCCGAGCGTCCGCACCGCCGTGCGTCGGATCAGGACTGCGCGGGACCGGCCTGCTGCGCGAGCGCGCTCCGCGCGGCCTCCCGCATCGCCTCCAGCGGTGCGCCGGAGATCCCCAGCATCGAGCGCAGCTGCATGTCCGCCTGGTGCACGAGCATCTCGAGGCCGCTGGCGACCTCTCCCCCGTGCTCGGCGACGATCGCCGCGAGCGGGGCCGGCCAGGGATCGTAGAGAGCGTCGAGGAACACCGGCGGCACGGAGTCGACGCCCTGCCTCCGCCAGTCCTCGGCGACGCGCCGGGCGCCGTCGATCGCGAGTGCGCTGACCACCGCGTCGGCGCCGAGCACCTCGCGGCTGCGGGAGAAGGGCACCTCGCGGCTGCCCATGCCGAGGTCGCGGGCGAGGGCGCGCAGGGGCGCGAGCTTCTCCGGGCTGCGGGCCGTCAGCAGCACCTCGGAGGCGCCGAGTCGTGAGGCCGCCGCGAGCGCCGAGACCGCCGTCGCCCCCGATCCCAGGACGCCCACCGTGCGACAGGCGCTCAGGGAGTGGTCCCCGAGGGCCGCGACGATCCCGTGGACGTCGTGGTTCTCCGCCCGCCAGTCGCCGGACGGCGTGCGCACCAGAGTGTTCGCGATCCCCAGCATCCGCGCCGTCGTGTCGCGGGAGGACGCGAGATCATGCGCCTCGACCTTGCCGGGCATGGTCACGCTCAGTCCCTGCAGGCGTGCGCCCTCCCCCATGGTCAGGAAGGTCTCCAGCTGCCCGGAGGGGACTTCGAAGCGACCGTACTGCGCGTCCGCGATGCCCAGCGCGCGGTACGCGGCCGTGTGGAGCGCCGGGGAGAGCGAGTGCGCGATCGGCGAGCCGACCACGGCGAAGAGCCGCGGTCCGTGCCCGGAGCCGCTCATCCGTCCGCGTCCTTCGACGCCGCCCGCTGCTTCCACTCGGCCACGTTCTTCTCGTGCTCGGCATAGGTGTCGGCGAACTTCGTCTCGCCCGTGCTGGTGTCCACGGTCACCCAGTACAGCCACTTGCCCTGGGGCGGATCGGCCGCCGCCTCGAGGGTCGCCTTCCCGGGGTTCGAGATCGGGCCGGCCGGCAGCCCCTCGTGCAGATAGGTGTTGTACGGGCTGTCGGTCTCGCGCTGCTTCGGCGTGGTGGAGATCGAGTCGCTGCCCGAGAAGTAGGCGACCGTGGAGTCGAGCTGCAGCTTCATGGGCTTGCCGTGGGCGTCGCCCGCCCCCTCGAGGCGGTTCTCGAGAGTGCGCACCACACGGCCGTAGTCGTCGGGGTCGCGCGCCTCCTTCTCCGCGATCGACGCGAGGGTGAGCACCTTCTCGCGGTCCTCGGGGGCGACGTCGAGGTCGTCGAGCTCGGTCTCCATCCGCTCCCACATCATGGTGAGGACATCGCCCGCGGAGGCATCCTCGGGGATGTCGTAGCGCCCCGGCCACAGGTACCCCTCGGGGCTGTCCGCCTTGTTCTTCGGGATGCCGTAGTCGGTGTAGTTCTTCGCGGCCTTCTCGAAGTCCTTCTCCGGGATCCCGGTGGTCTTGGAGACGCGCTCGAAGATGTCCTTCATGCGCATGCCCTCGGGGATCGTGACGCGCAGACCGGTCTGGCTGGAGGGATCCAGGAGCGCCTCGAGCGCCGAGGCGGAGGACATCTTCGTGTTCACCCGGTACGAGCCCGGCTGGATCTTGCTGGCCTCCTGGCTGGTGCCGAACAGGCGCACGAAGGGGGGCGCGGACTTGATGACGCCCTTGTCCGTGAGGGTCTTGGCGATGTCGGACCCGGTGTCGCCCTCGGAGATCTCGATGACGACCTCCTCGTCGCTGCCCGTGCCCGTGAAGTCGTCGTCCTGCGCCTGTCCCACGCTCACATTCCCGCGCAGCCAGGAGTAGCCGTACACCGCGCCGGCCCCCACGGCCAGGACGACCACGAGCACCAGCAGGACGGGCAGGATGTGCAGGGGCGAGCGGCGCTTCTGCTCGTGCGCGAAGCCGTCGAAGGGGTGGGCATCGTCCTCGTGGTCCTCGACCTCCTCGTCGTCGTCCTCATGGTGGGAGTCGACGGCCTCGTGGTCGTCGTGGACGACGTGGTCGTCATGCTCCTCGACGTCCTCGCGACGGCCGTCGGCGGCGAGTGCGGACGCGGACGCGGGTGCCGCCTCGTCGTCGCCCGGTCCTGCCTCGTGATCGGCGGGCTCGTCGGGCTCGTGGTCGGGCGCCGGGTCTCGGTCCCCGTGCGGGTGCGCGTCCCCGTGCGCCTGCGGCGCGGGCGTGAGCACAGGCTCGGGCCGGGCCGCGGCCGCGCGATGGCCGCGCGGGAGGTCGCCGCTCGCCGCGGGCGAGGTCTCGGGGGCGGCGTCCTCGCCCCGGCGCACGCGCAGCGCGTGACGGGCCTCCTCGAGCGCGCGCCGCTGCTCGTCAGAGCGGCCCGCGGCGACGCCCGGGGTCGAGCCGCCGGGCTCGG
Source organism: Brachybacterium kimchii (assembly GCF_023373525.1). Classification (NCBI taxonomy): domain Bacteria; kingdom Bacillati; phylum Actinomycetota; class Actinomycetes; order Micrococcales; family Dermabacteraceae; genus Brachybacterium; species Brachybacterium kimchii. The sequence goes on along the minus strand of NZ_CP097218.1, from coordinate 1,086,080 downwards.
CGGCGGGATCGATCCGGCGGGCGCGTCGGCCATGGGGGCGCGGCCGACGCACATGGCGCGAGCCCGCGGCCTGCTCCGGCGACTCGCGGTCGTCCTCGCTCATCGGCCCTCTCCCTCGGTGTCCGGCGCGGTCTCGAGCAGCTCGCCGGGGGCGCGCCCCGTGCTGCGCTCGACCTCCAGCGCCTGCTGCAGGATCATCACCGCCGCCACCTGGTCCACGACGGACCTGTGCCGGCGGCCCTTCCGCCCGGAGCGATGGAGGGCCTGGTGCGCCGTGACCGTCGTCAGACGCTCGTCGACGAAGCGGATCTCGGCCACGATGCCCTGCGCGCGCAGGGCATCGGCGAGCTCGTCGGCGAAAGCACGCGCCTTCGCGGCGGCCGGCCCCTCCTGCCCGCTCAGCGAGCGCGGAAGCCCGACCATGATGGCACGGGCCTCGAGCTCGCGGGCCTGCGACACGACGCCCGCGACCGCCCCGTCCCGCGGCAGGGTCTCGACAGGCGTGGCGAGCAGCCCGTCCAGATCGCTCCGGGCGAGGCCCACCCGCACGTCTCCGACATCGACCCCGAGCCGTACGAACCGCCGGGGGGTCTCCTGCGGATCCTCGGGCATCAGGCGTCGGCGCCCAGCGCGGCGGCGATCGCGTCCAGGGCCTGCGAGGTGCGCTGCGGATCGCCGCCCCCGCCCTGGGCCATGTCGTCCTTGCCGCCGCCGCGGCCGCCCATCGCCTCCGCGCCGGCCTTCAGCAGCGCACCGGCGCGACGGCCGGCCTCGCGCGCGGCCGCGTTCGTCGCGACCACGAGCGCCGCCTTCGGCCCGTCGGCCCCGACGACCGCGACCACGGCCGGGGAGTCCTCGCCGAGACGGTTGCGCAGATCCTGGACCAGGGTGCGCAGGTCGCCCGCGGCGGTGCCCTCCCCCGCATCGTGCAGGAGCACGCGGGTGCCGTTGATCGTGCGGGCGCTCTCCACGAGCCGCCCGGCCTCGGCCTGCAGCTGGGCGCCGCGCATGGCGGCGAGCTGCTTCTCGGTGTCCCGCAGGCGCTGGGCCAGCGAGCGGACGCGCTCGGGCAGGTCGTCGGCGCCGACGTTCATGATCTCCGAGAGCTGGGAGACCAGCGCCTTCTCCTTGGCCTGGTGGCGGTAGGCGTTCAGACCCACGAGGGCGTCGACGCGGCGCACGCCCGACCCGATCGAGGACTCCCCGACCAGGTTGACGGAGCCGAGAGCACCGGTGGTGGGCACGTGCGTGCCGCCGCAGAGCTCTCGCGACCAGTCCCCGCCGATCGAGACCACGCGCACGATGTCGCCGTACTTCTCGCCGAACAGGGCCTGGGCGCCCAGCGCCTTCGCCTCGTCGATGGGCATCTGGGCGTCGGTGACCTCGAGCTCCTGCTGCAGCAGGGTGTTCACGCGGCCCTCGACCTCCTCGAGGCTGGACTTCGGGACGGCCTGGCCGAAGCGGAAGTCGAAGCGCATGCGCCCGGGCGAGTTCTCGGAGCCGGCCTGGGTCGCGCCCTCGCCGAGCTCCTCGCGCAGCGCCTGGTGGACCATGTGCGTCGCGGTGTGCGCGCGGGCGATCGCGCCGCGTCGCTCGAGGTCGATCGTCGCGATCGCGCTCTCCCCGGGGTGCGCCTCGCCCTCGACGAGGCGGCCGCGATGCACCGGCAGTCCCTTGACGGGCGCCTGCACGTCGTCGACCTCGATGATCCCGCCGCCGGTGAGGGCGATGCGGCCCTGGTCGGCGAGCTGGCCGCCCATCTCCGCGTAGAACGGGGTGGAGGCGAGCACGATCTCGACGTCGGCCGGGGCCCGGACGGTGTCGACGAGCGCCCCGTCGACCAGGACGGACTCGAGCGTCGTGGCGACCGAGGACTCGGTGTAGCCGAGGAAGGGAACGGCCTCCCCGCGCTGGCCGAGCAGCCTGTTGTAGAGCGCGGTGTCGGTGTGGCCGGTCTTCTTCGCCGCGGCGTCGGCGCGAGCGCGCTCGCGCTGCTCGGACATGGCCGAGCGGAAGCCCTCCTCGTCCACGCTGAGGCCCACCTCCTGCGCCATCTCGAGGGTCAGGTCGATGGGGAAGCCGAAGGTGTCGTGGAGGCGGAAGGCGTCCTCGCCCGCGATGCTGCGGCCACCCTGCTCGCGGACCCCGCCCACCAGCTGGTCGAAGATCGTGGTGCCCGAGGCGAGGGTGCGGCGGAACGCCTCCTCCTCCGCGTAGACGACGTCGCTGATGCGCGAGAAGTCGCTCTCCAGCTGCGGGTAGGACTCCTTCATGACGTCCTTGGAGACCGGCAGCAGCGCGGGCATGGAGGGATCGTCGTAGCCGAGCAGGCGCATCGAGCGCACCGCGCGGCGGATGAGGCGGCGCAGCACGTAGCCGCGGCCCTCGTTGCCGGGCTTCACGCCGTCGGCCACGAGCATGAGGGCGCTGCGCACGTGGTCGGCGACCACGCGCAGGCGCACGTCGTCCTCGCCGTCGGCGCCGTAGACGCGGCCCGAGAGCTCCTGGGCCTTCTCGATGACGGGGAACACCTGGTCGATCTCGTACATGTTGTTCCTGCCCTGCAGGATGTACGCGAGACGCTCGACGCCGAGGCCGGTGTCGATGGACTTCTGATCGAGCTCGCCCAGCAGCGGGTAGTCCTTGCCCTTGCCCTCGCCGCGCAGGAACTGGTCGAACACCAGGTTCCAGATCTCGATGTAGCGGTCCTCGGCCTCCGGGGACCCGGGCCACTCGGGAAGGACGCCGCGCGGCGCGTCGGGCCCGAACTCCGGGCCGCGGTCGTAGTGCCACTCCCCCGTCGATCCCGCCGGGCCGGGCTGGCCGGTGTCCCAGCAGCTCTCCTCCCAGGGCAGGCGCACGATGCGCTCGGCGGGGAAGCCGACGACCTCCACCAGGTGGTCGAAGGACTCCTGGTCCTGCTCCCACAGGGTGATCCACAGGCGCTCGGGATCGAGCCCGTACCCGCCCTCGTCCTGCGAGCCGGTCAGCAGCTCCCAGGAGAAGTCGATCGCGCCCTTCTTGAAGTAGTCGCCGAAGGAGAAGTTCCCGGCCATCTGGAAGAAGGTGCCGTGGCGGGTGGTGCGCCCGACGTTCTCGATGTCATTGGTGCGGATGCACTTCTGCACGCTCACGGCCCGCGCGTACGGGGCCTTCTCGGTCCCGACGATGTACGGGATGAACGGGACCATGCCGGCGATCGTGAAGAGGATCGACGGATCGGAGGAGACCAGCGATGCGCTGGGCACGACCTCGTGCTGCTTCTTCGCGAAGAAGTCGAGCCAGCGGCGATGGATCTCGGAGGTGCGCATGGAGGTCGGGGTCCTTCCTGGGCCGCCGCGGGGGCGGGATGGGCGTGGGGCGCGGGATGTCGCGCGGGCAGGATCGTCGGGAGTCTGCCCGAGGACGACGAAGCCCCGGTCAGGGTACGTGAAGCACACCTGCCGGGGCACGTTCCGGACGGGCCAGGGCCCGCCCGGGACGAGGTCGTCGCGAAGGGTCAGCGAGCGTAGTACTCGACGACCATCTGGACCTCGCAGGTCACGGGGACCTCGGAGCGCTTGGGGCGCGCCACGAGCTTCGACTTGAGCTGGTCCAGCTCGACCGACAGGTAGGAGGGCGTGGCGGCGAGGACGTCGCTGTTGCCCCCCTCCGCGGCGATCTGGAAGCCCTCGACGGCCTGCGAGCGCGGCTTGACCTGGATGGTCTGCCCGACCTTCACGCGGTAGGAGGGGCGGTCCACGATCTTGCCGTCCACGAGGATGTGGCGGTGGGAGACGGCCTGGCGGGCCTGCAGGGTGGTGCGGGCGAAGCCGGAGCGCAGGACGAGCGCGTCCAGGCGCATCTCGAGCAGCTCGACCATGCTCTCACCGGTCAGGCCGGCCTCCTTGCGCGCATCGAGGTAGATGCGGTGCAGCTGCTTCTCGCGCAGCGCGTACTGAGCGCGCAGACGCTGCTTCTCCTTCAGGCGCACCGCGTAGTCGGACTCGGTGCGGCGGCGGGCACGGCCGTGCTCGCCCGGGGGGTAGGGGCGCTTCTCGAAGTACTTGACGGACTTCGGGGTCAGCGGGAGCCCGAGGGCTCGGGACAGGCGCGCCTGGCGACGCGCGCGGGTGACGTTGGTCACGAGGTATACCTCTGTTCGCGTGGTGTGAATCCAGTAAGGCAGCCGCGGATTCAGCGGCCCAGTCTATCCGCGCCTCGACCCGCCCTCAACTCACCTGCGCCGATGTCACGCCGTCAGGGCTGTGGAGTCGGTCACGAGGAGGGGCCCTCCCCGCGGACGATGCGCCGCAGCTCGGGGAGGCTGCGGGCGATCGGGCCCTCCGCCCCGCGCGAGGTCGGCTCGTAGTAGTGGGAGTCGGCGAGGTCATCGGGAAGGTACTGCTGTCGCGCCACGCCGTGCGGGGCGTCGTGCGCGTACCTGTAGCCCTCGCCGTGGCCCAGGGATTCCGCTCCTCCGTAGTGGGCATCGCGCAGGTGCGCGGGGACCGAGGCACCCTTGCCCGCCCGCACGTCGGCGATCGCGGCGTCGAGCGCCTGGTAGGAGCGGTTGGACTTCGGGGCGGTCGCGATGTGGACGACGGCCTGGGCGAGGGGGATGCGGCCCTCGGGCATGCCGAGCATCTGCACCGCCTGCATCGCCGCGACGGCGACCTGCAGGGCCTGGGGGTCGGCCATGCCGACCTCCTCGCTCGCGGCGATCACCACGCGCCGGGCGATGAAGCGCGGGTCCTCCCCCGCCTCGATCATCCGTGCCAGGTAGTGCAGGGCGGCGTCGGGATCCGAGCCGCGCATGGACTTGATGAAGGCGCTGGTGACGTCGTAGTGCTGGTCGCCTTCGCGGTCGTAGCGCAGGGCCGCGCGATCGACGGCCTGGGCGAGGGTGTCCGCGTCGACCTCATGGGCGCCCTTCATGAGGGCCGCGCCGGCCGCCGCCTCCAGGGAGGTGAGGATCTTGCGGGCATCACCCCCGCCGAGGCGCAGCAGAGAGGAGCGGGCGTCGTCGGTCAGCGTGATCTCGCCGCCGAGCCCGCGCTCGTCGGTGAGGGCCCGTTCGACGAGGTCCTCGAGGTCCTCGGTCGCCAGCGACTCGAGCGTCAGCACGATCGAACGGGACAGCAGCGGAGAGATCACCGAGAAGAAGGGGTTCTCCGTGGTCGCGGCGATCAGGGTGACCCAGCGGTTCTCGACGCTCGGCAGCAGCGCGTCCTGCTGGGACTTCGAGAAGCGGTGCACCTCGTCGACGAACAGGACGGTCTCGCGCCCCGTGGTGCGCAGGCGCGAGCGCGCCCGGTCGATCACCTCGCGCAGATCCTTGACGCCTGCGAGCACGGCGCTGACCTCCACGAACTCGCGGTCACCGGAGGTCGCGACGACGTAGGCGAGGGTGGTCTTGCCGGTGCCGGGCGGGCCCCAGAGGATCACCGAGGCGGGGGCGGTGCGGGCGTCGTCGGCCGCGACGAGCCGCCGCAGCGGACTCCCGGGATCGAGCACCTTGTGCTGGCCGACGACCTCCTCGAGGCTGCGCGGCCGCATGCGCACGGCGAGCGGCGCGCGATGGTCCCGGTTGCCCTCGGAGAGCGTGCGCGGCGCGGGCGCATCGCCCGAGAGCGTGAAGAGATCCTCCTCCATCGCTCCGCTCCCTCCTCTCCAGGATGCTGGTCTGCTCCGCGCCGTCGCGCCCGGGCCGTCGGGGCCCGCGGGCTCAGTCGCGGCGGTCCCGGCGCCCGCGCCCGAGGGCACGGGCGATCCGTCCGGGCCAAGCCGGGCCCTCGTAGATGAGGGACGTGTAGCCCTGGACGAGGTCGGCGCCGGCGTCGAGGCGCTCCTGCACGTCCTCGGCGGTGACGACGCCCCCGCAGCTGATGATCGTCATCTCCGCGGGCAGCTGCTCGCGGAGGATCGCGAGGACCTCCCGCGAGCGGTGGGCGAGGACGGGCCCCGAGAGCCCGCCGGCGCCGATGCGCTCGATCCGGTGACGGGCCGTGCGCAGGTCCCGAGGCCGGTCGATGGTCGTGTTGGTCGCGATCACGCCCGCGAGTCCCAGGTCCCTCGCGAGGGCGGCGACCGCGCGCACGTCCTCGTCGTGCAGGTCGGGGGCGATCTTCACGAGCACCGGCACCTCGCGGCCGAGCCGCGAGCCCACGGCGCCCGCCTCCTCGAGGACCGCGGCGAGGATCGGGCGCAGCGCGTCGGTCGACTGCAGGTCGCGCAGCCCCGGCGTGTTGGGGCTGGACACGTTGATCGCGAGGTACGAGGCATAGGGCGCGAGCGTGCGGGCGCTGAAGCGGTAGTCCTCGGCCGCGTCGGCGAGCAGCGTCGCCTTGGTCTTGCCGATGTTCACGCCGATCACGGCGCGCTGTCCGCGCTCGGTGCGGCGCACCAGGGCGAGCCGCTTGGCGGCGGCCGCCGCTCCGTGGTTGTTGAAGCCCATGCGGTTGACCAGAGCGCGGTCGGCGAGAAGGCGGAAGGAGCGCGGGCGCGGATTGCCCGGCTGCGGCTTCGCCGTGACGGTGCCGACCTCGACGTGCCCGAAGCCCAGGTCCAGCAGGCCGAGCGGGACCTCGGCGTCCTTGTCGAAGCCGGCGGCGAGGCCGAAGGGCGTCGGATGCTCGTGCCCGAGCGCGTGCACGGGTGCGTGCCCGCGGCCCAGAGGGCGCGGGGTGCCGAACAGGGTGCGCAGCGCGAGATGCCCGCCGGGGACCGCCTGCGAGAGGCGTAGCGCCTGCACCGTGAGGCGATGCGCGCGCTCGGGGTCCAGGCGCGTCAGCACGTGGTCGAAGAGCACCGCGTAGGGCCGCACGGCGCGGGGCGGGGCGCCGGCCGGGACCGGGCGGGCCGACGTGCGGGAGCGGGGGTCCGGGGTCGAGGAGGTCACGCGCTCACCGTACGTCCTGCGTCGGACGCCCCGCGCGCGGCCGCACGGCGGTGCACGAGCAGGTAGACGATCGCGACGATCGGCAGCAGCAGCGGCACGAAGCCGTAGCCCGAGCCGAAGTGCGACCAGACCGTCGAGACCTCGAAGAGGCCCGGGGCGAAGGTCGTCAGCGAGCCGACCACAAGGATGCCGACCAGCTCGATGCCGCACACCCAGAGCGCCGCACGGGAGCGTGCGCCCCGTCGGACCAGCAGGACCGTCACCACGACGTACGTGAGCGCCGAGAGCAGCGAGAGGGCGTACGGCAGAGGGGCCTCGGTGAACTTCGTGGCGAGCTCGTAGGTCGCGCGGCCCGTCGCCGCGAGGGCGAGGATGCCGTAGACGACGATGAGCAGCGTCGCGAAGCCCCGCTCGCGTCGGCGCACCGACCCCGTGGGGTCGACGGCGTCCCGGCGGGACGGGTCGCGGCGGTCCGGGCCCCCGGCGGATGCGGGACCGGTGGACGTGGGATCGGAACTCATGCGGGGCCTCCGGGCCAGATCTGGGGCAGACGCATCTGCAGGACGAGCTGGGTGATCGCGGCCAGGGCGATCCCGGCGCTGCCCCAGCGGGTGCGCTCGGTCGCTCCCAGCCAGGCGGCCCCCAGCGGCATCACGAGACCGGTCAGCAGGTAGCCGTACAGGGTGATCCGATCCGGCGCGGGGCCGACCGTCATGTCCTGGTAGGCCCAGACCAGTCCCTCGATCAGCCAGACGAGCATGATCGCGGCGGGGCCGGCGAGCAGCAGGAAGTCCGCGGCGAGCGACTTGGCGACGTACAGGAGGGCCAGCGCGGCGGTGAGGCCGGAGAGCGCGTACACCGCGACGGCGAGCACGCCCACGCCCACTCCTGTTCCGCGATCGCATGGTGCGCGATCGCCTGCCGCCGACGGATCCGAGGTCCGGGCGCCGACCGGTCGAAGGGCCGCGGACCTCCGCATACGATAGTGGAATGGTCTCCATCACCACATCCCCCAGCACAGTTCAGTCCGTCACGGCCGACGTCCTGATCCTCCCGGTCCTCACGGGCGAGGAGGGCGCGGGTCCCGCTGTCGTCGGCCTCCCCGAGCTCTCCCCCGTCCTCGTCGCCGTCGGCGCGTCCGGCGCGCAGGACGAGCTCACGCGCCTGCCCGCGCCCGAGGGCGTCGCTGCGTCCACGGTCCTGCTCGCGGGCCTGGGCACGCGCAGCCTCGCCGACGCCGACGCGGTGGTCCTGCGCCGCGCCTTCGGCGGCGCGACCCGCTCGCTGAGCGGCGTGGGCAGCGCTGCCGTGGCCGTGCCGGGCGGGACGGGCGAGCAGCTCGCCGCCGCGGCCGAGGGAGCGGCGCTCGGCGCCTACTCCTTCACCGCGCACAAGTCGGACGCGTCCTCGTCGTCCGCTCCCCTGCAGCAAATCGTGCTCGTCGCGGACGAGGGGACGGCGGACGACGGAGCGGCAGCGGCCTCCGAGCGCGCCGGGATCCTCGCCGACGTCGTGAACGTGACCCGCGACCTCGTCAACACTCCCCCGAACCTGCTGTACCCCGAGTCGTTCGCGCAGCGGGTCGGCGAGATCTCCGAGGGACTGCCCCTCGAGATCGCCGTGCTCGACGAGGAGCAGCTCGCGGCCGGCGGTTACGGCGGCATCGTCGGCGTGGGCCAGGGCTCGGCCCGTCCGCCGCGGCTCGTGCGCGTCCAGTACGCGCCCGAGGGCGCGACGGGCCACGTGGCGCTCGTGGGCAAGGGCATCACCTTCGACACCGGCGGCATCTCCCTCAAGCCCGCTCCCGGCATGGACGACATGACGTCCGACATGACCGGCGCCGCGACCGTGCTCGCCGCGACCGTCGGCGCCGCCCGCCTCGGGCTCCCCGTGAAGGTCACGGCCTTCCTCGCCATCGCCGAGAACATGCCCGGCGGCGGAGCGCAGCGTCCGGGCGACGTGGTCACCATGCGCAACGGCCGCACCGTCGAGGTGCTGAACACCGACGCCGAGGGCCGCATGGTGATGGCCGACGCCCTCGTCGACGCCGTCGCAGAGGAGCCCGACCTGGTGATGGACGTCGCGACCCTCACGGGCGCGGCCGTGGTCGCGCTCGGAGACCGCACCGCCGCCGTGATGGGCACGGACGAGGCGCGCACGGAGGTGCTCGCCGCCGCCGAGGCCGCCGGCGAGCCGTTCTGGCCGCTGCCCTTCCCCGAGGAGCTGCGGGCGGGCATCGACGGCCGCGTCGCCGACCTGCGGAACATCGGCGCGGGCCGCGCCGGCGGCGCGCTCACCGCAGGCATCTTCCTGCGCGAGTTCGTGGGCGGCACGCCGTGGGCCCATCTGGACATCGCCGGCCCCGGCTTCGCCGACTCCCCGCAGGGGTACATGGGCAAGGGCGCGACCGGCATGAGCGTGCGGACCGTGCTCGCGGTGCTCGAGGCGCGCGCCCGCTGATCCCCGCCCCGGCGCATCGGGCGCCGGGCGGCGCCCGACGCCGGTGAGACGTGCCCGACCCCACCGTGCTCGGCCCCCGAATCCTGCCCACCCCGGGCTGTGAGGTGGCCTAGCATGGTGGGGTATGGGCACGGCCGCCACGGCCCGTGCCGGTTCGGACGACCCGAGGGAGCTCACCGGTGACGGAATCACCCACTGACCAGTTCGACATCGTCATCCTCGGAGGCGGCAGCGGCGGCTATGCGGCCGCGCTGCGCGGCGCGGAGCTCGGCAAGAGCGTCGCGCTCGTCGAGAAGGACAAGCTCGGCGGCACCTGCCTGCACCGCGGCTGCGTGCCCACCAAGGCCCTCCTGCACGTCGGCGAGGTCGCCGACAACGCCAAGGAGGGCGGCACCTTCGGTCTTGACATCGACGTCAAGGGCGTCGACGTCCCGCAGATGCTCGGCTTCAAGGACAAGGTCATCGGCCGCCTCTACAAGGGCCTCCAGGGCCTCGTCAAGAGCCGCAAGGTCGAGTACGTCGAGGGCTTCGGCCGCCTCACCGGCCCGAAGACCATCACGGTCGAGACCGAGAACGGCACCCGCACCCTGACCGGCGAGAACATCGTGCTCGCCTCCGGGTCCTACTCGAAGTCGCTTCCCGGCCTCGAGCTCGGCGGGCGCGTGCTGGACTCCGAGGCGGCGCTGCAGCTGCCCGAGATCCCGAAGAACCCGATCATCCTGGGCGGCGGCGTGATCGGCGTCGAGTTCGCCTCGGTGTGGAAGTCCCTCGGGGCCGAGTCCGTGACGATCGTGGAGGGCCTCCCCCACCTCGCCGCCAACGAGGACGAGTCGCTCTCCAAGGCCCTCGAGCGCGCCTTCAAGAAGCGCGGCATCGCCTTCTCGCTCGGCATCTTCTTCGAGAAGTGCGAGCAGACCGACACCGGCGTGAAGGTCACCCTGGCGGACGGCACCGTCTACGAGGGCGACTACCTCCTGGTGGCCGTCGGCCGCGGGCCCAGCACCAAGGACCTCGGCTACGAGGAGCAGGGCATCGAGATGGACCGCGGCTTCGTGCTCGCGAACAAGGAGACACTCGAGACGAACGTCCCCGGCGTCTACGCCGTCGGCGACATCGTGCCCGGCCTCCAGCTCGCCCACCGCGGCTTCCAGCAGGGCATCTTCGTGGCCGAGCGCATCGCCGGCCTGAACCCCGCCCCGATCATCGAGTCCGGCATCCCGCGCGTGACCTACTGCGAGCCGCAGCTGGGGTCCGTCGGGCTCTCCGAGAAGCAGGCCAAGGAGGAGTTCGGCGACGAGGGCGTCGAGACCTACGAGTACGGCCTCGGCGGCAACGGCAAGTCCCAGATCCTGGGAACGACGGGCTTCGTCAAGCTCGTCCGGGAGAAGGACGGCCCGGTCGTGGGCGTCCACATGATCGGCACCAACATGTCCGAGCAGATCGGTGAGGCGCAGCTCATCGTCAACTGGGAGGCCTACCCCGAGGACGTCGCCTCCCTCATCCACGCCCACCCGACGCAGAACGAGGCCCTGGGCGAGGCGCATCTCGCGCTCGCCGGCAAGCCTCTGCACGCCCACGCCTGAGCCGCCCCCAGGAGGAGAAGAACATGTCCGAAACCGTGAAGATGCCGGCACTCGGCGAGTCCGTCACCGAGGGCACCGTCACCCGGTGGCTCAAGTCCGTCGGTGACACCGTCGAGGTCGACGAGCCCCTGCTCGAGGTCTCGACCGACAAGGTCGACACCGAGATCCCCTCCCCCGTCTCGGGGACGATCGAGAAGATCCTGGTCGAGGAGGACGAGGACGCCGAGGTCGGCGCCGATCTCGTCCTGATCGGCGACGGCTCGGGCTCGGGCGACTCCGACTCCGGGGACTCGGGTGCGAGCGAGGACGCGTCGCAGGACGGCGGTGAGGACCTCGCCTCCGACGAGACCGCCGCCCCCTCGACCGAGCAGTCCGCCTCCGAGCAGCCCGCCTCCTCCGACGACTCCGACTCCTCCGAGGACGAGGGCTCGGCGGATGCGGCCCCGGCAGGCGGCTCCGCGAGCGGCACCGAGGTCTCCATGCCCGCGCTCGGCGAGTCCGTCACCGAGGGCACCGTCACCCGCTGGCTCAAGTCGGTCGGCGACAGCGTCGACGAGGACGAGCCGCTGCTCGAGGTCTCGACCGACAAGGTCGACACCGAGATCCCCTCGCCCGTCGGCGGCACGCTGCTCGAGATCCGCGTCCAGGAGGACGAGGACGCCGAGGTCGGCTCCGTCATCGCCGTCATCGGCGACGCCTCCGGCGCCTCCTCCGCCCCGGCCGCCCCGGCGGCCGCTCCCCAGGAGGAGCCCGCGCAGGAGGCGGCGGAGGAGCCTGCGGAGAAGGCCGAGCCGAAGCCGGAGGAGAAGGCGGAGTCGAAGCCCGCTGAGAAGACTCCCGAGCCCGCCCCGGCACCCGCTGCCGCGCCCGCCGCGTCGTCGAGCCCGGCCCCGAAGGCCGCTGACGCCGTCTCCGGCGCCGAGGCCTCCGGGTACGTGACGCCCCTCGTGCGGAAGATGGCGGCCGATGCGGGCGTCGACCTGTCCACGGTGACCGGCTCCGGTCTCGGCGGCCGGATCCGCAAGCAGGACGTCCAGAAGGCGATCGACGAGCAGAAGGCGGCGTCCGCCCCGGCCGCGGCGCCCGCCGCCGCTCCGGCGTCGGCGGCCCCGTCCGGCCAGGCGCCCAAGGTCGAGGTCTCCCCGCTGCGCGGCACCGAGGAGAAGATGTCGCGTCTGCGCAAGATCGTCGCCTCGCGGATGGTCGAGTCCCTGCAGACGCAGGCGCAGCTGACCACGGCGGTCGAGGTCGACATGACCCGCATCGCGAAGCTGCGCACGCAGGCCAAGGACTCCTTCGCCCAGCGCGAGGGCGCCAAGCTGACCTTCCTGCCGTTCATCATGCAGGCGGCCGTCGAGGCGCTGAAGACGTACCCGAAGCTGAACGCGGAGATCGACGGCGACGTCATCAAGTACCACGGCTCCGAGAACATCGGCATGGCCGCGGACACCGATCGCGGACTCGTGGTCCCGGTCATCAAGAACGCCGGCGACCTGAACCTGGCGGGCCTCGCGCGCCAGATCGGCGAGCTGGGGTCGAAGGCCAAGGGCAACAAGCTCGGTCCGGACGACCTCCAGGGCGCGACCTTCACGATCACGAACACCGGCTCCGGCGGCGCCCTGTTCGACACCCCGATCGTGCCGAACCCGCAGGTCGGCATCCTGGGCTGCGGCACCATCGTCAAGCGTCCCGCGGTGATCACCACCGAGGAGGGCGACGAGGTGATCGCCGTCCGTTCGATGATGTACCTGTTCCTCTCCTACGACCACCGCCTGGTCGACGGCGGGGACGCGGCGCGCTTCCTGTCCTTCATGAAGCAGCGCCTCGAGGGCGGGGCCTTCGGGTCCGAGCTCGGCCTGTGACGGTCTGATCCGCTGCGGCTGATCCGCTCCGGCGGACCGCACCGCGAGAGCCCGGCACCGTGATCGGTGCCGGGCTCTCGCGCGTCTCGGGGCGTTCCTGCCGGGCGCTCGCGGACTAGGCCTCGACGGGGCGTGCGGCGCGCACCCGCCAGCTGCCGTCCTCGCGGACGAGGTCGAGGACGACCTCCTCCTCGCCGGCCGCGGGCCGGACCACGACCGCGCCGTCGCTCGTGGTGAGCCGCAGCTCGCCCTGGTCGAGCGTGGCCCGGACACGCGCGGTCCCGTCCTGTTCGTCGAGCCGCTCGATCTGCGCGCTCGTCACCGCCGGCCCCTCCCCCTCCACCTCGACGCCCTGGTAGGCGTCGCGCAGTGCCTCGTCCTGCGCGGCGGCGGGACTGCCCTGGGCGCACACGGTCGTCTCCGCCTGTCCCGTCACGTAGCGGTGGCGGCCGAGCGCGAGCTCCTGCACGAGCGCACGGGGGTCGTCGACCCCGGTCGCCTCCGCCACGGGCGCGTCGGCGGGGGCGGAGGAGGCGGTCCCGGAGGACGCCGAGGTCTCGGTCGCCACCGGAGTCTCGGACGGCACCGGGGACGCGACAGGCGCCCGAGCGTCGCGGTGGACCAGTGCGGCGCCGACTGCTGTCGCGCCGCCCCCGAGCACGAGCACGGCGGCAGCGGCCACGAGCACCATGCCGCGCCGCGGAACCCACCAGCGCGGGCGCCGATGGCGGGTGGGACCGCTCCGTCCGCGGGCCGGGCGCCGCCCGCGGAGGGATCTCGGCGAGAGGCCCCGTGGTGCGGGGTCATGGGCCTCCGGGCCGAGGATTCCCTCGTCGGACACGAAGGCCTGCGTCGGGTCCGTGCCGCGTGCGAGACGCGCCCGCCACCCCTCGGACCACGCCGGGGGCGGCGCGGGCGCGGGAGGGGCCGGAGCGGCCGGGGACGCAGGAGAGGAAGGAACCGATACGGGAGGAGGAGACGGTGCGGCGGGCGCGGGCGCCGGCGAAGCGGTCTCCTTCGCGGCGTGGGCCGTCGTGTGTCCTGGGAGCGTGTCGAGCCGCCTGCGCAGCGTGCGTCCCTGATCCTCGAGCACGGAATCGAGCCAGTGCTGGTCCTGCATGCGGGCACCCACCGACCCCTCGCGCCGCAGTGCGCGCAGGTCCGAGATCACCACCGTGCCGTCGGGCCTCGCCCCCAGCCCCGCGCCGGGCGCGAGACCGACCACCCAGCCGCGCGCATGCAGTGCGCTCACGAGGCCTTCGAGGTCCTCGCGGGCATCGTGCAGCGCATGCCGCTCGAGCGTGGGCGGTGTCGACTCCTCGGGTTGGGCCCGGCGCCTGCCGCCGCCCAGGCGCAGCGGAGCATGCGGCTCCAGGAGCAGCCCGGCCGGGTCCTCGCCCCGCAGCCGCGGCGCCGCCCTCACCCCGTCCGCCCCGAGGTCGTCCAGAAGGCGCGCGACGTCGCGCAGATGCGCCCTCTCCTCGCGCGTGGTGGCACGCACCCGGCACCATCGCCTCCCGTCCCGCTCGACCAGCAGCACCTCCTGGTCGCCGTGCGAGGAGACGACGGCGAGCACGGCCTCGGACGGCTCCTCGCCGCCGGCCTCGGGCTCCTCATGCGCAGTCATGGGCTCAGTGAACACCTGCGCGCGGCCCGCCCCTCCCCGTCATCCACAATCCGCAGGCAGCGGGGCGGAGGCACGATCCCCCGGAGCCGCGCAGGGCGGGTCCTGGACGCGTCCGTCGGCCGGGCCCCTCGGCGGTACGCTGGAGGGCGTGCTCGACGTCATCCGCCTCGGTTTCAGCGAAGACCTCCCCGGAGGGGACCAGCACGACGAGTTCGGGCTCCCGCCGGGCCCCGTCGATTACCACGCCGCCTGGGACGTGCAGAGGCAGGTCCACGCCGATGTCGTGGCCGGGCGTCGGCCGAACTCGCTGATCCTGCTCGAGCACCAGAGCGTCTTCACCGCCGGCAAGCTCACGTCCGAGAACGAGCGCCCCCGCGACGGCGCCCCCGTGGTCGACATCGATCGCGGCGGCAAGATCACCTGGCACGGTCCCCAGCAGCTCGTCGGATACCCGATCGTCACCCTCCCCGCGCCGATCGACGTCGTCGGCTTCGTGAGGGCGCTCGAGCAGGCGCTCATCGGCGTGGCCGCGGCGTTCTCGCTCGAGACGGTGCCGGTCGAGGGCCGCAGCGGGGTCTGGGTGGTCCGCGAGGGCGAGGAGGACCGCAAGCTCGCAGCGATCGGGATGCGCGTCTCCAAGCGCACGACGATGCACGGCTTCGCCCTGAACTGCGCGAACGACCTCTCCTGGGCCGAGAACGTCATCCCCTGCGGGATCGACGACGCCGGGGTGACGAGCCTGAGTGCGGAGCTCGGCCGGAGGGTTCCGGTCGCCGAGGTCATCGACGTCGCCGAGGCCGCCATGACCGATCTCGTGGCGGAGCGCACGTCGGCGCGCTCACGCTGACGCGGCCGCGCGGCGCGCGCGCCACTAGACTGGACCGACACCGCGAACGGAGGAGGAACGCGTGACGATCGCTCCCGAGGGACGCCGTCTGCTCCGCGTCGAGGCACGCAACGCCGAGACCCCCATCGAGCGCAAGCCCGAGTGGATCAAGACCCGCGCCGTGATGGGCCCGGAGTACACCGCCATGAAGAAGCGGGTGCACGGCCGCGGCCTGCACACCGTGTGCGAGGAGGCGGGCTGTCCCAACATCTTCGAGTGCTGGGAGGACCGCGAGGCCTCGTTCCTCATCGGCGGTGATCGCTGCACGAGGCGCTGCGACTTCTGCGACATCGCGACGGGCAAGCCCGATCCGCTGGATCCGATGGAGCCCTTCAAGGTCGCCGAGTCCGTCAAGGAGATGGGCCTGCGCTACTCGACCATCACGGGCGTGGCCCGCGACGACCTGGCCGACGGCGCCGCCGGGCTGTTCGCCGAGACCTGCACGCAGGTGCACGCCCTGAACCCCGGCTGCGGGGTCGAGCTGCTGATCGACGACATCAAGGGCTCGGACACGGCGCTGCAGAAGGTCTTCGACGCGCGCCCCGAGGTCTTCGCGCACAACCTCGAGACCGTGCCGCGGATCTTCAAGCAGATCCGCCCGGCCTTCCGCTACGAGCGCAGCCTCTCGGTGCTCTCGATGGCGAAGTCGGCCGGCATGATCACGAAGTCGAACCTGATCCTCGGCATGGGCGAGACGCCCGACGAGGTCGTCGACTCCCTGCAGAGCCTGCACGACGCCGGCTGCGACATCATCACGATCACGCAGTACCTGCGCCCCTCGAAGCTGCACCACCCCATCGACCGCTGGCTCAAGCCCCAGGAGTTCGTCGAACTCTCCGAGATGGCCGAGGAGATGGGATTCCTCGGCGTCATGGCGGGGCCGATGGTGCGCTCCTCGTACCGCTCGGGCCGACTGTGGGCGCAGGCGATGAAGAAGCTCGGCCGCGAGATCCCCGAGAACCTCCGGCACCTCGACCAGGACACCCCCGCCCGGCAGGAGGCGGCGAGCGTGGTCGCTCGCATGTCCGCCGCGCAGGCGGGCTGACACCTCATTTAGGAAGAACCATGGCACGCACCAAGGACACGGACGCCACCGCGGCGAAGCCCAAGAAGCAGGGCCGCATCAAGCAGATGGTGGAGGTCTTCAAGGTCACCCAGGAGGCCGACCGCTCGACCCTGCCCTGGATGATCGGCGCGCTGGTCGTCTCGATCCTCGTGCTGACGATCCTCAGCAAGCTCATCCTGGGCATGGTCTGGTACGGGATCTTCCTGGGCATCGCCGTGGGTCTGCTCGCCGCGATGTTCATCCTCGCGCGCAAGGCGGAGTCCGCCGCGTTCAACCGGATCAAGGGCCAGTCCGGCGCTCCGCTCGCGGCCATGCAGTCCATCCGCCGCGGCTGGAACGTCGAGGAGGAGCCCGTGCAGATGGACCCGCGCTCGCAGAAGATGATCTTCCGCGCCTCCGGCCGCGCAGGCGTCGCGATCGTCGCCGAGGACGGCTCGGGCCCCTCGATGCGGATGCTCGAGAAGGAGACCCGTCGGGTCAAGCGCGTGCTGAACAACGAGCCGATCCCGATCCACCGGATCGTCGTGGGCGACGGCGAGGACCAGACCCCGCTGCACAAGCTCCCCTCGTACCTGACGCGCATGAAGAAGACGCTCACCAAGGACGAGTCCGCTGCCGTGGGCAAGCGCCTCGCGGCCCTCACGCCCTCGCTGCGCACCGCGGTCCCCAAGGGCATCGATCCCACGCGCACCCGCGGCGTGAGCAAGAAGGCCATGATGCGCGGAGGGCGCTGAGCCCTCCCGCCTCGGCGCTCACGTCCGAGCGCGTCCCGCGACCACCCGCCCCCCCCCCCGCCGCCCTGCCGTCCACGACTGCACGGACGGCGGGGGCGTTCGCGTGCCGTGAGGGAGCGTGAGGCCGCGAACGCCGTGCCGCGTCGTCCGCCGGGCCAGTCGTGATCGGCCCGCGCCGAGGCCGTTACCGTTCCGTGATATTCGTTATCCAAACGTGATGTGAATGGAAGTGCAGGTCAGGGCGTTGATTCCGGCGGCTGGTGGGCAGCGAGGGGGCCGGGTCGCGAGTGTCGGGAGGACCGCGCCGAGCGCGTGAGGGCGGGGTGAGCGGAGGACGGCTGCGCCCTCCCCCGTCCTCGCCGGTGCCGTGACGGACACGCGGGCGTCCACGCCGGCTGCGCGGCATCGCGGTCGCGCCCCCGGGTCGGCACCGGGGGTCGAAGGCTCTGTCAGGCGCGGACGACGGCCGTCGCCGCGGCGACGTCGTGCAGGGGCTGGCGATCGCGGTTCCAGATGATCCCCGGGATCACCAGGAGCAGCAGCGCGGTCCGCAGGAGGGAGCGCACGAGGATCGGCATCCGGCCCGCGACCGGCGTGACGCGCACACGCATGACGAGCTGTCCGACGGTGAGGCCGAAGAGGCTGATGAGCAGGATGTTCTCCGCAGCGAAGAGGGCGAGCGTGGCCATCGGCGCGCCCTTCGCGGTGAGCTGCGAGACCAGCAGGCACAGCCCCCAGTCGATCAGCAGCGAGAGCACGCGGCGACCGAACGGCGCGACCGATCCCGAGCCCTCGGCCGGAAGCCCCAGACGGGAGCCGGGGACGTACTCGGCATCCACCGGCGGGCCCTCGAGCCAGGCGCCCAGATCCTTGCGTTCGATCACCGCCCCAGCCTACTGAACTCCTCTCCGAGGGCGGCGCGCGCACGCGCTCGCGAGGCCGTGAGAGCGGCCACGGGGACCGCTGCGAGGGCGCGTCGACCCGTCCGCAGGGCCGGTCGGCCGCTGTGCCGACGCCGGTCCGCGGCGCCGTCGGGCCCTCCGGCGGGCGCGGGGACCTCTCGGGCGCGCGTCCTAGACTTAGGGGAGCAGGGTCGCGGTCCGCCGCGATCCAGGACGGCGGTCAGCATCGCGCGCGTCGTCCGGTGACCGCCCCCAGGGGTTCAGCAGCGCATGCGGGAGCATGCGGATGGAGGAGACGTGTTCAGCAATCCCAGTGAGGCCATCAAGTTCATCGAGGAGGAGGGCGTCGAGTTCGTCGACATCCGCTTCTGCGACCTCCCCGGTGTGATGCAGCACTTCAACGTGCCGGCGAGCACCTTCGACGAGGACGCCATCGCGACCGGCCAGCTCTTCGACGGCTCGTCGATCCGCGGCTTCCAGGCGATCCACGAGTCGGACATGAAGCTCGTGCCGGATCTCGACACCGCGTACGTGGATCCCTTCCGCGAGCGCAAGACGCTCGTCATCAACTTCTCGATCGTCGACCCGTTCACCGATGAGCCGTACTCGCGCGACCCGCGCACCGTCGCCACCAAGGCCGAGGAGTACATGCGCTCGACGGGCATCGCCGACACCGCGTTCTTCGCGGCCGAGGCGGAGTTCTACATCTTCGACGACATCCGCTTCAAGACCGAGATGCAGGGCGCGAGCTACCACATCGACTCGGACGAGGCCTCGTGGAACTCCGACCGCGACGAGTCGGACTTCGGCGGCAACCAGGGCTACAAGACCCGCGTCAAGGGCGGGTACTTCCCGGTCTCCCCCAACGACCAGATGGCGGACCTGCGCGACGAGATGGTCGTGCGCCTGCACGAGGTCGGCCTGAACGTCGAGCGCGCGCACCACGAGGTGGGCACCGCCGGCCAGCAGGAGGTCAACTACACCTTCGACACGCTGCGCAAGGCCGCGGACGACGTCATGAAGTTCAAGTACGTCATCAAGAACTCGGCCTGGGAGAACGGCAAGACCGCCACCTTCATGCCCAAGCCCCTGTTCGGCGACAACGGCTCGGGCATGCACACCCACCAGTCGCTGTGGAAGGACGGCGAGCCGCTGTTCTACGACGAGCGCGGCTACGGCGGCCTCTCGGACCTTGCCCGCTGGTACATCGGCGGCCTCATCGAGCACGCCCCCTCGCTCGTGGCCTTCACCAACCCCACGGTGAACTCCTTCAAGCGTCTGGTGCCCGGCTTCGAGGCGCCCGTGAACATGGTCTACTCGGCGCGCAACCGCTCGGCCGCGATCCGCATCCCGGTGACCGGCACCTCCCCGAAGGCCAAGCGCCTGGAGTTCCGCGCGCCCGACCCGTCGGCGAACCCGTACCTGTCCTTCGCCGCGCAGCTGATGGCGGGCCTGGACGGCATCCGCAACCGCATCGAGCCGCCGGAGCCGATCGACAAGGACCTCTACGAGCTGCCTCCGGAGGAGCACGCGCAGATCAAGCAGCTGCCCGAGTCCCTCGGCGCCGCCCTGGACGCCCTCGAGGCGGATCACGAGTACCTCACCGAGGGCGACGTGTTCCCCCAGGACCTCA
The DNA here is from genome assembly GCF_023373525.1 of Brachybacterium kimchii. Lineage (NCBI taxonomy): Bacteria > Bacillati > Actinomycetota > Actinomycetes > Micrococcales > Dermabacteraceae > Brachybacterium > Brachybacterium kimchii. Next base: position 1,066,447 of record NZ_CP097218.1, on the reverse strand, counting down.
TCGAGACCTGGATCAGCTACAAGCGCGAGAACGAGATCGACCCGTTCCGCTTCCGCCCGCACCCCTTCGAGTTCGAGCTCTACTACGACATCTGAGCCGACCCCTGCGGTGATCTGACGAACCGGCCCTCGACCTGCGGCGACGCATGTCGGGGGCCGGTTCGTCACGTCCGGGTGCGATGAGCGGGGCGTGCACTGGATACGATCGCTGCATGCCCGAGCGCGTCCTGCCCTCACGCACCCCGTACGCGCTCGCCCTGCGCTGGCTCGTGCACGTGCTGCTCTACCTGCTCGTGGTGGTCGTCGCCCTGCGCACCCTGGGCGATCTGCCCTCCGCGAGCGCCTTGGCCCGCCTGGTGCTGCTGCTCGTGCTCGTGAGCGTCTACTCGATCGGGGCTCGCCGGACCGCCGGGCGCGGCGCCGACCACCGCGGATCGTGGCGAGCGCTCGGCCATCTCCTGCCCGCGGTCCTCGCCTGGGCCGCGTGCCTCGCCCTCACCCCCGATGCGACGTGGATCGCCTTCGGACTCGACTTCGCCGTCCTCTACGCTCTGCCGCTCGCCGGCGGGATCGTGGGCCTCGTCCTGGTCACGGCGATCGCCGTCGGAGGGTTCGCCGCCTGGCAGGGCGCACTTCCGGTCGCGGGCGTCGTGGGCCCCGTGATCGGCGCCCTCGTGGCACTCGCGGTGGTGCTCGCGGTGCGCGCCCTCCAGGAGGAGATCGACGAGCGGACCCGCCTCGCGCGCGATCTCCTCGCCGCGCAGGAGGATCTCGCGCGCACCCAGCGCGAGGCGGCCCGCGCGGAGGAGCGCACGCGCATCGCCCGCGAGCTGCACGACACCGTCGCGCAGTCGGCGCTGTCCATCCAGATGCTGCTGGACGCCTCGCGCACCGCGCTCGAGGGCGGTGACTCCCCCACTGCCCTCGGACACCTGGGCGAGGCCCGGAGGACGGCCGCGCTCACGAGCCGGCAGACCCGCTCCTTCGTCGACCAGGACGCGGCCGACGAGCGCGAGGGCATGGGCCTCGAGGAGCGCCTGCGCGCCGTGATCGATGAGTCGGCGCCCGCGGCAGGAGCCTCTCCCGTCGTCTCCCTCCGCTGCGAGCTCGACCCCGGGACGCCGGGCCTCGTGCCGGAGCGCACCGCGAGCGGCCTCGAGCGGATCCTGCGCTCGCTGCTGGGCAACGTCCTCCAGCACGCCGACGCCGCCCGCGCCGTCGCGACGCTCTCCGTGCAGGACGGCGACCTGGTCCTCGACGTGGTCGACGACGGCGTGGGGATGGCGCCGGGGAGTCCCGAGGGAGCCGCCGAGGGCTTCGGGCTGCGCACGGTGAGGGCGCGCGCCCGGGCGCTCGGAGGCGCCATGGCCCTCGAGAGCGCCCCCGGTGAGGGGACGGCGGTGCAGGTCCGCGTGCCGCTCGGCGCACCGCCGACGCGCGCAGGCGCAGCCGACGGGCACGACGAGCGGACGACGAACGAGGAGGGAGAGCAGCGATGATCCGGATCCTGGTGGCCGACGACCACGCGATCGTCCGCCGCGGCCTGGTCTGGGTGCTCGACGCGCACGAGGACCTGCAGGTGGTCGCCGAGGCCGACTCCCCCGAGGCCGCCCGTGACCGTGCCCGGCGCGGTGACGTCGACGTGGTGCTCCTGGACCTGCAGTTCACGACGAGCCGTCTGCGCGGCAGCGCCGTGATCCCCGATCTGCGGGCGGTGGAGGACCCGCCCGCCGTCGTCGTGCTCACCACCTACGACAACGACCAGGACGTGCTCGAGGCGATGGAGGCGGGAGCCTCCGGCTACCTGCTCAAGGACTCCTCGCCCGAGGAGCTGGCGACCGCGGTGCGGCGCGCCGCGCTCGGCTCCCGGGTGGTCGACGAGCGGGTGCGCTCCCGCCTGGACCCCACGGGACCCGAGGCGCTCAGCGAGAGGGAGCGGGAGGTGCTGCTGCTGGTGGCCGCGGGCCGCACGAACGCGCAGATCGCCGCCGAGATGTTCCTGTCCCAGGCGACGGTCAAGACGCACCTCGTGCACGTCTTCGACAAGCTCGGGGCGGGCAGCCGCACCGACGCGGTCGCCAGAGCGCGGGCGCGAGGGATCCTGCGGCCCGACGGCTGAGCGGGGGTGAGGGGACGCCGCCGGCCGCCGACCGGGCGCGGGCGGATCAGCCGAGGGCGTCGATCCCGCCGAGCCCGCCCTTGGACTTCAGCAGCGAGACCAGCAGCTGCTGGGGCTGGCTGCAGGTCTCGAGGACGCAGTCGTCGGCCTCGAAGGCCCAGATGCGGCGCAGCGCCGTGAAGGCCTCGAACTCCTCGGGGCCCGTCTTCAGCGGGACGACGGAGTATCCGCCGGCCTCGGGGAGATGGATGATGAACGCACCCGTGAGCTCGGGCATCTCGCGCACGGTGCCGTCCTCGTCGAGCAGCGCCTCGGCGTTGACGACGGCGACGCCCTGCAGCGCGTAGTCACCGCGCACCTTCTTCGAGGTCTTGATGTCGCCGCTCAGCAGTGCGCCGCCGACCCGGACGATGCAGTCCGTGGTGCCCGCGTAGCCCACGGTGTGGTTGACGACCGTCTGCTCGACCTCGACGAACTCGGGCTGGAACTCCTCGAGGAACCTTCCGTAGCCGTCCAGGCGCACCGCCGCGCGCGCGAGGAGGTCCTCGGCGCTGGGCTCCCTCGCGAAGGCGCCGTCCTCACGGCGCATGTCCTCGGCGATCGCGGAGACCTGGTCGGGCGTCGGCCGCTCACCGGCGCGCCCCCATTCCTCGCAGGCGGCATGCACGAGGGTGCCGAACTCGGAGGCGATGCGGGTGTGCTCCTCGGCCGCCGCGGCGATGCGCTTCTGCGTGGCCCAGCGATCGCGCGAGACCCGGGAGATCTCGGAGGCGGCGCGATCGGGGTTGCGGTCCAGCCAGGCGTACATGTCCAGCGCCCGCTTGGAGGCCATGGTCGCGTACCAGCCCTGCAGATGGTCCTTCGCGCGCATCCCGGCGACCGTGGTGATCGAGGGATAGACCGGCTTGCCGTCCGGCTCGATGCGGTACATGCGCCCGCGCGCGGTCTGCTCGCTCAGCTTGGGTGTGGTCATGGCTCCTCGGAGGGACGACGGACGGGACGGCCCTGCTCAGCGTACGGCGTCGGCCGTCTGCGGGCGGGACGCTGTGGACGGGCGAGCGGAGGATGTGTGCTCGCTCTCCGTGCGCGCCCCGCCCCGCCCGCGATCCCGACGGGACGGGTCCGATCAGTCGCCGTCCCCGAAGATGATCTCCTCGGCGACCGTGCGCGCATGGCGGGTCGCGCGCAGGTAGTTCTCCTCGAGCTCGGAGGCGCTCCCCTCGTCGCCGTCCACGAGCACGGCGACCGCGTACAGGTCGATGCGGTCGGCGGGCAACACGTCGCCCTCGCGGCCGCGCCACAGGAAGATCGCGCGGCGCATCTGCCAGGCGAGCGTCCAGGCCCCCGTGAGGTCCTCCTGCTGCCGCGGGGTGAGCAGCTCCGCGTGCCGGGCCTCCTCGAGGATCCGCAGGGTGGTGGTGCTGCGCAGCTCGGGGACGTCGTGCGCGTGCTCGAGCACGAGCAGCTGGGCGACCCACTCGACGTCGGTCATGCTGCCGCGGCCGAGCTTCAGATGGCGGGCGGGATCCGTGCCGCGGGGCAGGCGCTCGGACTCCACGCGCGCCTTCATGGTCGCGATCTCCCTGCGGGCCGGCTCTCCGAGGCCGCCGCGGGGATAGCGGTGGAGGTCCATGGCGGCCTCGATCTGCTCCTGCAGATCCCGCGAGGCGACCACGACGCGCGCGCGCACGAGGGCCTGCTTCTCCCAGGTCAGGGCGTCGCGCCGGTAGTAGTCGCGCCAGGCGTCGAGGCTGCGGGCGAGCAGTCCGTTGCGCCCCTCGGGGCGCAGGTCGGCGTTGACCTTCATGTCCGCGCCCGCCGAGGGCGCGTTGAGGATCCGCTGCACCTGGGTCGCGATCGCGACCGCGATCGTGCCCGCCTGCTCCCCCGCGCCGCGGTCGACGAAGACGAACTGGACGTCGGCGTCGGAGGCGTAGCCCATCTCCCGGGCCCCGAAGCTGCCCATCGCCACGAGGGCCATCTCCACGCCGAGCGCCCGCGAGGGGTCCGAGCGCCGCTCGCGCAGGTCGCGGGCGCTGAGCTCGAGGTCGTCGCGCACGGGGGCGACGTCCTCGCCGATCGCCCCGCGCTCGCGCGCGACCGCGTGGTAGGCGACCAGCAGGCCCGCCTCGAGGACGGCCTCGGCGAGGTCGGTGAGGCCGCGGGCGGCGGCGCGCGCGTCGAGCAGGCCCAGCAGATGCGCCATGGAGATCCGCAGCAGCTCGCGCAGTCGGGCGCGTCGCAGCAGGTCCTGCGCGGATTCGATCGAGTCGACGCGGCGGATGACGGCGAGGAACTCCTCGTGCAGCTTCTCGCGGCTCAGCGGCCGCAGGGTGTCGTCGCGACCCAGCCAGCGCACGGCTTCGGGGACCTTCTCGAGCTGCTCGCCGACGAACCGGGAGCTCGAGAGCACGCGGGTCAGGCGCCGGGCGGCGACGCCGCTGTCGCGCAGCAGGGCGAGGTACCAGTGCGCGGAGCCGATGGTGTCGGACAGCCGCCGGAAGGCGAGCAGGCCCAGGTCGGGATCGATGCCGTCGGCGAACCATTCGAGCAGCGCCGGGAGCAGCTGGCGCTGGATCGCGGCGCGCCGGGAGATGCCCTCGGTGAGCGCCCGGATGTGGTCCACGGCCCGGCGCGGGTCCCGGTAGCCGATCGCCGCCAGCCGCGCCCGCGCGGACTCGGCCGAGAGCCGCACCTCGTCGTCGCTGAGCTGCGAGGAGGTCAGCAGCAGCGGCCGGTAGAAGATCTCCTCGTGCAGCTGGCGGACGCGACGCCGGGTGCGCTCGTAGACGCCCCGGAAGTCCTGCGGCGCGATGTGGACGCTGCGCGCGAGGCGCCGCAGGTCGGCCTCCGCCGTGGGCAGCACCTGGGTGCGGCGCATCCGATGCAGCTGCAGACGGTGCTCGACGGTGCGCAGGAAGCGGTACGCGCCGTCGAGCTCGACGACGTGGCGACGCGAGATGTAGCCGCCCGCACCCAGGCGCTCGAGGGCCGGCAGCGTGCCGCGCACGTGCAGGGACTCGTCGGTGCGCCCGTGGACCATCTGCAGGAGCTGCACGGTGAACTCGACGTCGCGCAGGCCCCCCGGGCCGAGCTTGATGTTGCGGTCGGCCTCCGCGTGCGGGATGTGGGCGATGACCCGTCGGCGCATGGCGCGGCTGTCCTCGACGAAGCCGTCGCGGGTGGCGGCCTGCCAGATCCAGGGCTCGACCATCTCCTCGAAGGCGCGGCCGAGCTCCGCGTCGCCGGCGACGAAGCGTGCCTTCAGCAGGGCCTGGAACTCCCAGGACTCCGCCCAGCGCTGGTAGTACCGGCGGTAGGAGTCCAGGGAGCGCACGAGCTCGCCGTCCTTGCCCTCGGGCCGCAGGTTCGCATCGACCTGCCACAGGGACCCCTCGCCGGTGCGGTCCGCGCACACCCGGGCGAGCTCGCGGCAGAGCGCGGAGCCGACGGCGGTCATGGTGCGCTCGTCGACGTCCTCGGCGGCGGGCGCCGCGACGTAGACGACGTCCACGTCGGAGATGAAGTTCAGCTCGCGGGCCCCGGTCTTGCCCATCGCGAGGACCGCGAGGCGCACCGACTCCTGGTCGTCGACGGCCGTGCGGGCGATCGCGAGCGCGGCCTCGAGGGACGCCCCCGCGAGGTCGGCGAGGGAGGCGGAGACGAAGGGCTGGATGGCGACGGGGTCGGGAGCGGTGACGTCGGCCGCGGCGATCTGCAGGAGCCGCTCGTGGTAGGCGATGCGCAGGGCGTCGCGGCCCTCGCGGCCGCTGAGCGAGGCGAGCGGGATCTCGGCGCCCGCGACGGCGCCGACCGCGCCGAGCATGCGCGCGCGGACGTCCGCCGCGTCGAGCGTCAGCGTGTCCTCGTCGCTGTGCAGGGCGACGGCCCGATCGGGGTGGCGGGTGAGGAAGTCGCCGAGCGCCGCCGAGGTGCCCAGCACCCGGATCAGCCGCTCCCCCGGGCCGCCGCGCTCCCCGACGCTGCCAAGCAGCTCGCCGAGCTCCCGCTCGCGGCCCGCCTCGAGGGAGGCCTCCGCGAAGCGGAGCAGGCCGAGCACGGCCTCGTCGGGATCGGGGACGCGGCCGATGGCCTCCGCCGCCCGGGGGCCGAGGCCCGCGAGGGCGGGCTCGGCGAGGAAGCGCTGGACGCGGTCGGTGCGGGTGAAGCCGAGGCGCGCGAGTGCTCCGGTCGTGCTCGGCGGCTCGGCCGACGAGGACGCGGCCGACGACGAGGGGGACGGGGATGGGGGCTGCGGGGTCATCCTGCGAAGAAGGAGGTCTCGAGCTCCCGCGAGGTGACCTGTTCGCGGTAGCGCCGCCACTCGTCGTGCTTGTTGCGCAGGAAGAACTCGAAGACCTGCTCGCCGAGGGTCTCGGCCATCAGCTCGCTGCTCTCGAAGACCTCGAGCGCGCGGTAGAGGTCGGTGGGCAGCGGCTCGATGCCCATCGTGCGGCGCTCGCGGTCGGTGAGCTCCCAGACGGTGTCCTCCGCGCCCTCGGGCAGCTCGTACTCGTCCTCGACGCCCTTCATTCCCGCGGCGAAGAGCACGGCGAAGGCCAGGTAGGGGTTGCACGACGAGTCGGTGCCGCGGAACTCGACGCGCGAGCTGGTGCCCTTGGTGGGCTTGTGGAACGGCACGCGCACCAGCGCCGAACGGTTGTTGTGGCCCCAGGTGATGAAGCTCGGCGCCTCCTGCGCGCCCCACAGGCGCTTGTAGGAGTTCACGAACTGGTTGGTGACGGCGCAGTACTCGGAGGCGTGCCGCAGCAGACCGGCGATGAACTGGCGCCCGGTGCGCGAGAGGCCGTACTCGGCGCCGGGCTCATGGAAGGCGTTGCGGCCGCCCTGGAACATCGAGAGATGGGTGTGCATGCCCGAGCCGGGATGCTCGATCATCGGCTTCGGCATGAAGGTCGCCACCTGGTCCATGCCCAGGGCGACCTCCTTGACCACGGTGCGGAAGCTGAGGATGTTGTCCGCCGTGGTGAGCGCGTCGGCGTAGCGCAGGTCGATCTCGTTCTGCCCGGGCCCGTTCTCGTGATGGGAGAACTCGACCTGGATGTTCATCTGCTCGAGGTACTTGATGACCGTGCGGCGGAAGTCCTGGCCCTGCCCCTTGTGGACGTGGTCGAAGTAGCCGGCGTTGTCGACGGGCTGCAGCGGGCGCCCCGGCGCCCACGGCTCCTTGAACAGGTAGAACTCGATCTCGGGGTGCGCGTAGAGGTCGAGCCCCTGGGCCGCGGCCCGGTCGGCGACCTGTCGCAGCACGCGCCGCGGGTCCGACGCCGCGGGCTCGCCGTCGGGCGTGAGGACGTCGCACATCATCCTGCCGGTGCCCTCGACCTCGCCGCGCCACGGCAGCATCTGGAAGGTCGCGGGGTCCGGACGCAGCAGCATGTCGGACTCATAGGCCCGGGTGAAGCCCTCGATCGTGGAGCCGTCGATGCCGATGCCCTCGTCGAAGGCGGTCTCGAGGTCCTCCGGGGAGATCGCGATGGACTTCAGCGTCCCCACCACGTCGCAGAACCAGAGGCGGATGAACCGCACGTCCTTCTCGGCGACCGTGCGCAGGACAGCATCGTGGTGGCGTTCCATGGGACCAGTGTGCCGCATGGGTGCGCTCCGGCGGCCCGTCCCACGTGGCAGTGGAACCGTGCGGGCGCGCAGACGACGAGAGGGGCGGGCACCGCGCGGTGCCCGCCCCTCTCGTGGTGAGGCTCTCGAGGCTCAGCCTCAGGAGTCCATACCCGTCTGCAGCAGATCGATGCGGAACTCGCCGTCGTCGTCGCGGGCCATGTAGAGCTTCTGGTCCCCGGCGCCGCTGACGGTCACGACGATCGTGTCGCTGCCCTTGGGCGTGGTCTTGAAGTCGACCTGGTCGATGTACTTGGCGATGTCATCCGGGTAGCTGCCCGATGCCTGCTTCAGGGTGCTCGCACAGGTGTCGTCGGTGAGCCCCATGGAGTCTTCCTTCTTGACGTACTTGCACGCCTTCTCGTAGTCGTCGTCGTCCATGGCGACGTAGAAGCTCTTGAGGTTCTTGACGGCGGCCTTCTCGTCGCTCTTCGTGATCTCCTTGCCGGAGGAGTCGTCGGAGGAGGAATCGTCCGAGGCGCTCGAATCGTCGCTCGCCGAGTCGTCCGAGCTCTCGTCCGAGGCGGAGGAGTCGTCGGAGGTCGAGGAGTCGTCCGAGGCCTCGTCCGAGCTGGTGTCGTCGGCGGCCGACGAGTCCTCGTCGCTGCTGCTGTCGGAGTCCGTGGACTCCCCGGCCTTCACCTTGCCGCCGCCGTCGTCGCCCGACGCGTCGTCGGAGCTGCTGCCGCCGCACGCGGCGAGCGAGAGCGCCAGCGCGAGCGAGCCGGTCCCCACGGCGAGGCCCTTGGCGATTCCTCGGATCCTGGTCTTCATCGTTCTACCCCTCGTGATTCGGTGAGTGCCGGCCACGGACGTGGCCGCCGAGTGACTGAATACTTGCATGGACCCTGGGAGCCCGCCATGGGGAGAAGTGCCCATGGGACGGGGCACCGGACGTCGGCCCCGCGAGCAGGTCGCACCGGCGCCCGCCGGAGAGCGCCGCGGCGGCTAGGCTGGGACGGCCCTGCCGCCGCCGGCAGGCCCCGCATCCGTCGCCGCCCCGTGGAGGATCCCCGTGAACACGTCTGCCGTCCCGATGCCCTCCGAGCGGTCCCACCGCCCCGCGAAGGTGCGACTGCGCCATCTGCAGGAGGCGAAGGAGGCGGGACGCACGTTCTCGATGCTCACCTCGTACGACGCGCTCAGCGCGCAGGTCTTCGAGGAGGCCGGGATCGACGTGCTGCTGGTGGGCGACTCCGCCGGCACCACCGTGCTCGGCTATGACTCGACCGTGCACACCACCCACCAGGACATGCTGACCTTCACCGGCGCCGTCTCCCGCGCGGTGCGTCGCCCTCTGGTGGTCGCGGACCTCGCGTTCGGGACCTACCAGGTCGACGCCGCCGAGGCCGTGCGCCACGGCGTCGAGCTCCTGCGCGCGGGCGCCGAGGCCGTGAAGCTCGAGGGCGGCGCCGCGCGCGCCGACACCGTCCGCGCGCTGGTCGACGCCGGGATCCCGGTCATGGGCCACCTGGGCTTCACGCCCCAGTCGGTCAACGCCCTCTCCGGGCACCGCGTGCAGGGTCGCGATCACGCCGCCGCGGACAGCCTCGCCGAGGACGCCCGGGCCCTGCAGGACGCGGGCGCCTTCGCGATCGTCCTCGAGCTCGTGCCCAGCGAGGTCGCCGGGCGCATCACCGAGTTCCTCGAAATCCCCACGATCGGGATCGGCGCCGGCCCCGACTGCGACGGGCAGGTGCTCGTGTGGCAGGACATGGCGGGTCTCTCCGGCTTCGAGGGCCGCTTCGTGCGCCGCTTCGCCGATCTGCGCGGCGAGCTGCTGCGCGCGGCGAGCGACTACCGCACCGCCGTCGAGAGCAGGGAGTACCCCACGGCCGAGCACTCCTTCGAGTGAGCTCCTCACTCGGGTGACGGCCGTGGGGACGCCTCACTCCTCGTCCCAGTCCTGGTCCTCGCCCTCCCAGGCCTCGTTCCGCTGGGCGGCGGTCCTCAGCGCGGACGCCGCCTTCTCGCGGGTCGCGTAGGGACCCATGAGCTCGCTGCCCGAGGACTGCTTGCCCTCCTCGACCTCGCCGGTGTCCATGTTGTAGTAGAACTCGCTCTGGCTCATCGACTGCTCCTGACTGTGCGGTGAGAGACTGCCCCCATGACTGTAGAGCAGCGATGGATCCGTCCGGAGGGCCGCGAGGTCCTGGTCCCCGGGAGGGTGGGCCCCTCGCGGGCGGTGCCGGCCTCGATCGAGCGTCCGGAGTACGTGGGCAAGGACGAGGCGGTCTCCGATTCCGGCCCCCGCGTGCAGAGCGCGGAGATCATCGAGCGCATGCGCGAGCCCTCCCGGATCGCCGCTCTCGCGCTGCAGGCCGCGGGCGAGGCCGCCGTCCCCGGTGCCACGACCGACGACATCGACGCCGTCGTCCATGACGTCATGGTCTCCCACGGCGCCTACCCCTCGACGCTCGGCTACCTGGGCTTCCCGAAGTCCTGCTGCACGAGCCTCAACGAGGTCGTGTGCCACGGCATCCCCGACTCGACGGTCATGCAGTCCGGCGACATCCTCAACGTCGACGTCACCGCCTTCAAGAACGGCGTGCACGGGGACACCAACGCCACCTTCCTCGTCGGCGAGGTCGATCCCCGCGTCGCCGAGCTCGTCGAGCGCAGCGAGGAGGCCATGATGCGCGGGATCCGCGCAGGCCGCGCCGGGAGGCAGGTCAACGTGATCGGCCGCGTGATCGAGAAGTACGTGGGCCGCTTCGGCTACGAGTCCGTGCACGACTTCACGGGCCACGGCGTCGCCGAGGGCTTCCACAACGGCCTGGTGATCCCCCACTACGACTCCGCGCCGATGTTCGACGACGTGATCGAGCAGCGCATGACCTTCACGGTCGAGCCGATGGTCACGCTCGGCTCCCAGGACTGGGAGCAGTGGGACGACGGCTGGACGGTGGTCACGAAGGACCGCTCCTTCACCGCCCAGTTCGAGCACACGCTCGTGATCACCGACGACGGCTACGAGCTGCTGACCGTCGTCTGACCACGCGCGGCACGGCATCTCGGCATCCGCCCCGCGCGTGTCCTGCACGCGGGCGATGTCCGGTTGATCCCGTCGCTCTGTCACACTGTCCTCAGCTCGCGGGCACCGGCCCGGACGGAGCGCCATCGGAGGGCCCGCATTGCTCGGATCGCGGCCCGTGCGAGGAGAGATCATGAGCAAGGAAGCATTCGGCATCGACATCGGCGGCAGCGGCATCAAGGGCGCCCCGGTCAATCTCAAGAAGGGCAAGCTCGCCGACGATCGGCTGCGCATCCCCACCCCGCAGCCCTCGGTGCCCGACGCGGTCGCCGACACCGTCGCCCAGCTCATCGGCTCCTTCGACATCGACGAGGACATGCCGGTGGGCGTCACGTTCCCCGCCGTCATCCAGCACGGCGTCGCCAAGACCGCGGCGAACGTCGACGACTCCTGGATCGGCACCGACGTGGACGCGCTGCTCACCGAGCGCACGGGCCACGACGTCTTCGTGGTCAACGACGCCGACGCCGCCGGCATCGCCGAGATGGAGTTCGGGGCGGGCGCCGGCCAGAAGGGCGTCGTGCTGATGACCACGCTCGGCACAGGCGTGGGCAGTGCGCTGTTCAACGACGGCGAGCTCGTGCCGAACACCGAGCTCGGCCACATCCTGTACAAGGGCGAGAGCTACGAGAAGTACATGGCCGACTCCGCGCGCGAGCGCAGCCACCTGAGCTGGGCGGAGTGGGCCGAGAGGCTGCAGGGCTACTACGAGCTGCTCGAGTTCCTGTTCACGCCCGACCTGATCATCGTCGGCGGCGGGGTCTCGAAGAAGCACGAGAAGTTCCTCCCGCTGCTGGACCTGGAGGCCCCGATCGTCCCCGCGGGGCTGCGCAACGAGGCCGGGATCATCGGCGCCGCCGTGCTCGCCCGCAAGGAGCGGAAGAAGGCCAAGAAGGGCAAGAAGAAGGACTGACCTGTATGTCCGAGGGAAGCAGCCGCACGGGGCATCCGTGCGGTGCGGCGCCGGGGCGGACCAGCCGGCCTGTAAGCCGGGTTCTGTGATCGGCAGTCATCCCTCTCGGATCGCCGTTGCCGACGACCTCCAGCGGCCTACCCGGGGACTCGGTCCGGCGACCTGCGTGCGTCCCCTGTCTGGCCTTGCTCCCGGTGGGGTTTACCGTGCCGGCCCTGTCACCAGGACCGCGGTGGTCTCTTGCACCACCCTTTCACCCTTACCGGCCCGCAGCACGAGGCTGCGGGCAGGCGGTCTGCTCTCTGTGGCACTGTCCCGCGGATCGCTCCGGGTGGGTGTTGCCCACCACCGTGCCGGAAGGAGCCCGGACTTTCCTCGGCTCCGCGGCGCATCCCGGAGGATGCGCACGAAGACGCGACTGCCCGGCCGACTGGTCCGCCCACGATCCTAATGCCCCGCGGGCACTGCCCCGCACCACGGGATCCGCCTCACCCCATCACCCTCACCACCCCTGGAAGGACCGCCTGGTGCTCATCCTGCTGCCGCCGTCGGAGACCAAGACCCGACCGGAAGCATCCGCTCCTCCCCTGGCTCTCGACGAGCTCGCGCATCCCCCGCTGCAGGTCCCTCGCGAGCGCATGCTGCGCGCCGCGCGCGCGACCGCTCGGGGTCGCACGGCCGCGGAGGACCTCGGCGTCCCCGCGAGCGCCCCGGATCTGGTCGAGCGCATGGCCTCGATCGACGAGGAGCCCGCGGCCGCCCCGCTCTCCGTCTACTCCGGGGTGCTCTTCGACCAGCTCGGCGACGCCCGTCCCGGCCCGGACCGTCGCGTGCTCGTGCAGAGCGCCCTGCTGGGGCTCGTCGACGCGGGAGCCGATCGGATCCCGGCCTACCGGCTCTCCGCCGGCTCGCGCGTGCACCGGCTCGGGAAGGCGGCCTCGTGGTGGCGTGCGCATCTCTCGCCGCTCGTGCCGGGCATCCTCGAGGAGGTCGCGGCCTCGCCCTCGCCCTTCGTGCTGGACTGCAGGTCCGGCTCCTATCGCACGATGATGCCCGTGAAGGCCCGTGCAGGGGTGCACGTCCTCGAGGTCGCGCCCGTGAAGGAGGCGGGCGGGAAGCGCACCGTGATCTCGCACGACGCCAAGCGCTTCCGCGGCCTGCTGACGCGCGCCCTGCTCGAGGATCCGCGGCCCCTGCCCGACGAGGATGCGCTCATCGCGTTCCTCCAGGAGGCCTTCGCAGGGCGGCTCGGGATCGAGATCGAGGGCAGTCGTCTGGTGCTCGTGGACCGCGGGCAGTAGCGGCGGAGGCCGGAGCGGCTCGGGCCCGGCGATCGATCCGGGCGGTTCGATCGGGGCTGATCGCTCAGCGCCGCTCTGTGCTCTGCTCAAGGAGTGCGCGCACGGCATCGGCGGTCTCCTCGAGGTCGCCGCGCGCGTCGACGCTCTGCATCTGCGGCCGGGCGCCGCGCATCGCGTCGAGGGACGCGAGCAGGCGCTCGGCGTCCCCCGGGCCGACGAGGCGGGCGTTGACCGCCTGCTCCGGCCTCGCGGGGTCCGTCGCACGGGCGGCCAGGCGTGCGGCGAGCGTGCGCTCGTCGACCTCCAGGAGGAGCTCCCGGAACTCGGCGCCCGCGCGGGCGGCCGCCGCCTCGAGCTGCTCGGGGAAGGCGGTGCGGGCGAGGTACTGGCCGAGGATCACGTCCTGCCCCGCATCGAGCTGGACGTCGATGAGGGCGAGCGCGAGCTCCCGGGCACGCATTCCTGAGGCCGCGGTGTCCTCCTCCCAGCCGCCGAGCGCGTGCTTGAGCTGGTCGACGTCCACGGCGAGGGTCAGCGGACGGTCCTCGGCGAGCAGCCGCGCGAGCGTCGACTTGCCGGCGCCGGGCGCTCCGTTGAGCAGGACGAGGCGGGGCGTGCGTCCGGGCGCGGCGGGAGGCATGGGCTCAGTGTGCGCGGCCGGTGGAGGCGCCGCGGGCGCTGGGCGCATCGGGGACGGCGGGGCCGGCGCGGCCGGTCCACGGGTCGGTGGAGAGCTCGGAGATGCTCACGGCGATCCCCGGCAGCGCGGCGGCGAGGAGCTCGCGGGCGAGCGGCAGCCAGAGTGCCTCGCTCGCCGCGTGGGCGACGTCGATGAGGGCGGGCACCGCCCCCTCGTCGGCCGCGGACTCGAGGTGCTCGAGCGCCGGGTGATGGCGCAGGTCGGACGTGATGAAGACGTCGGCGCCGCTCGCGGCCGCCGTCTCCAGCAGGGAGTCGCCGGCGCCCGGGCAGACGGCCGCGCGGCGCACGCGCCGCTGCGGGTCGCCGGTGAAGCGCACGCCCTGAGCGGTCGCCGGGACCAGGGCGGCGATGCGGTCGGCCAGGGAGGCGACGGTGCTCGCATCCTCCGTCCCCGCCTCCCCCAGCGAGCCGACGACGCCGAGGCCGATGAGCTCCGAGCCGTGCGCGGCCTGCGCAGTCTCGCCGTCCGTCGGCCCCGCCGCGAGGGGCCGCACGTCCTCGAGGCCGAGCGCGCGGATCCAGGCGCCGACAGTGCCGAGGCTCGAGCGGTCGACGTTGGTGTGCCCGCACCACAGGGACATCCCGGCGCGGACGAGCTCGGTGACGACCGCGCCCTTGCCGGTGTCTGAGGCCAGGAAGGACGCGCCGCGCAGCAGCAGCGGGTGATGGGTCACCAGCAGCTGCGCGCCCGCCGCGCGCGCCTCGCGCACGACGGCGACGGTCGGGTCGACGGCCAGGTGCACGCGGTCCACGGAGTGAGCCGGATCCCGGCGGTCGCCGACGACGAGCCCGGGACGGTCCCAGTCCTCCGCCCAGCGCAGCGGATAGGCGCTCTCGAGGACCTCGAGCACCTCGGCGAGGGTGCGGCCGGAGTCGCCGCCGTTCATGCGCGGGCCCCCTCGAGGGGCCCGCCGGCCTCGATGACCGCGGCGTGCAGCGCCTTCCAGGACATGAGGACGCACTTCACGCGGTTGGGGAACTTGGAGGCGCCGACCAGGGCGACCGCATCGCCCAGCAGGTCCTCGTCGCCCTCCTCGCGTCCGCGTGAGTGCATGACGGCGTCCATGTGCTCGGAGACGGGCTCGATCTCCCGCAGGGTCCGGCCGATCACGAGATCGCTCATCGTCGAGGCCGAGGCGCGGCTCATCGCGCAGCCGGTCGCGTCGTAGGAGACGTCCTCGATGCGCGGGTCCTCGGGGTCGCCCGCGAGGTGCACGCGCAGGGTGATCTCGTCCCCGCAGGTGGGGTTCACGTGATGCACCTCCGCTTCGTAGGGCTCGCGCAGGCCCGCGTGGAGGGGCCGCTTGTCGTGCTCGAAGACGATGTCGGTGTACAGGGAGGTGAGGTCCATGGGAGCTCCTCTCACTCGAAGCGGGCGAAGAAGTCGATGACGGCGCCCATGCCCTCGACCAGCGCGTCGACCTCCGCGGGCGTCGTGTACACGGAGAAGGTCGCGCGGGTGGTCCCGGCGAGGCAGTACCTGCGGTGCAGGGGCCAGGCGCAGTGGTGGCCGACGCGCACCTCGACGCCGCGGGCGTCGAGCACCTGGCCGACGTCGTGCGGGTGGCGGCCCGCGAGGTCGAAGGAGACGGCTCCGGCGCGCTCGACGTCGAGAGAGGGTCCGATGATGCGCACGCCGGGCAGCTGCTCGAGGCCCTCGATCGCGCGGCGGGTGAGATCGCGCTCGTGGGCCGCGACGGCTTCCATGCCCAGGGCGTCGAGGTAGTCGCAGGCGGCGGCGAGGCCGACGGCCTGGCTGATCGGCGGGGTGCCGGCCTCGAAGCGGGCGGGCGGCTCGGCGAAGGTGGTGCGCTCCATCGTGACGGTCTCGATCATCGAGCCGCCCGTGAGCACCGGGGGCAGCTCCTCGAGCAGCTCGCCGGCGCCCCAGAGCACGCCGATCCCCGTGGGGCCCAGCATCTTGTGCCCGGAGAACGCCGCCGCATCCACGCCCAGTGCGGGGAGGTCGATCGGCATGTGGGGCACCGACTGGCAGGCGTCGAGCACCACGAGCGCGCCGACGGCGTGGGCCTTCGCCGCGAGCTCGGCGACCGGGTTCACCGTTCCCAGCACGTTCGACTGGTGGGTCAGTGCCAGCACCTTCGTGCGCTCGGTGAGGAGCGATTCGAGCCCGGAGAGGTCCAGGCGGAAGTCCTCGCCCAGGGGGATCCAGCGCAGGGTGGCGCCGGTGCGGCGGGCGAGCTCCTGCCAGGGGACGAGGTTCGCGTGGTGCTCCATCTCGGTCACGAGGATCTCGTCGCCCTCGCGCACGCGCAGATGCTCGGGGGCGGTGGGGTCGCCGAGCGCGAGGGCGAGCACGTTCAGCGCCTCGGTCGCGTTCTTCGTGAAGGCGATCTGCTCGGGACGGGCCACGCCGACGAACGCGGCGATCCGGTCACGGGCGCCCTCGTAGGCGTCGGTCGCGGCCTCGGCGAGGCGGTGCGCGCCGCGTTTGACGGCGGCGTTGTCGCGGGTGAGGAAGTCGACCTCGGCGTCGATGACCTGCCGGGGGCGCTGGGAGGTCGCTCCCGAGTCGAGGTAGACGAGCGGGGTCGTCCCGTCGAGCATCCGGTCGAGGATCGGGAAGTCCCCGCGGATCGCGGCGACGTCGAGCGGTGCAACAGCGGTGGGCGCCTGGGGCGCGGGCATACGGAGCCTTCCGACGCGAAAGGAGCAGCGGGAGGACGACCCCTCGGAAGGAGCACGCGCGCGGCCCGCTGCCTGGTCCTTCAGTATAGGAACGCGGGGTGCGCCGCGGCAGGGTCGGGCCGTGAGAGGGTGTGGCCGTGCCCACGTTCATGTACCTGGTCTTCGGCGTCGTCATCCTCGGCGCGCTCGTCGCCGCGATCATCCGCATGGTCCAGCGCCTGCGGTCCGACGCCGCCGCGCCGCAGCAGCCCCGCACCCCGGCCGAGAAGCAGCACGACGCCCGCACGGCCGTGATCTGGGTCGTGGTCCTCGTGGTGCTGATCGCCGTGCTGCTCGCGGCCTACGCCCTCACGCGCCTGCCCAGCTGAATCGTCGATGGACGAGCAGCCCGGGGACGACGGGCTCACGGCGCGGCTACGCGCGGCAGGGAGCGTCTTCGCCGAGGAGGAGGCCGCTCTCCTGCGCGCGCACGCGCGCGACGCCGACCATCTCGAGGAGTCCGCGTCCCGGCGGATCGCCGGCGAGATGCTCGAGCACGTGCTCGGAGAGGTCGACTTCTGCGGGCTGCGGGTGCAGGTGCGCCCCGGGACCTTCGTGCCGCGCCGACGCAGCCGCCTGCTCGCGCGCCTCGCCGTGGCCGCAGCCTGCACGGCTGCACGTCGGCCGGGCCGCGATCCTGTGCTGCTCGAGCTGTGCGCCGGGGTCGCGCCGATCGCGAGCGTGAGCGCCGCGCGCGTGCCCGGGATCCGCCTGCATGCCGCCGACGTCGACCCGCTGCCGCTCGAGAGCGCGCGGGCGAACCTCCCCGCGAGCGCGCAGCTGCACCTCGGGGACCTCTTCGCGGCGATGCCCGTCGCCCTGCGCAGCACGATCGACGTGATCGCGGCCGTCCCTCCCTATGTCCCGGACGGTGCGCTCGCACTGCTGCCCCGCGAGGCGCGCGAGCACGAGCCGCCGCGGGCCCTGCGCGGCGGGGCCGACGGACTGGACGTGGCGCGCAGGATCCTCGCGGAGGGCCCGTACTGGCTCGCACCGGGAGGCCGGATCCTGCTCGAGATGCATGTGGACCAGGCGCGCACGCTGCGCCGCGAGCATGCGGAGGACGGGACGGCCGGGTCGGTGCTCCGGGTGCATCCCGGGGCCGACGGCCGCACCGCGGTGTGCGAGGTCACGCCGTCACCTGCGGAAACGGGCTTCGAACGGGAATAGACGTGCGCTCGGCGGCGTTGTGAGGGATCGTGGTGGCGCAGCGCCGCCCGATGGACCGTTCCCACGGGGCCGTCACGCAGCGAGCCGCCACCGGCGAGCGAGCGGGACGCGCATGAGGCGCTGCGGCAACGGGCAGATGTGCGAGCTCCGCCTCTCGTGGAGGAGACCACGGAGCACACGCACCGTCCACGTGCAGCTGACGCGCAGATCGCGTCGCGCACCCGCCACCCGCCGCCGGGCACCCCCGGCGGCGCACCGAACCTCGCGTCGGCTCCGCCGACGCCGTCATGCGTCGGCCCTGCCGGCGCCGAAGGAGAACAGATGCACACCACGACCACCATGCGCCGCATGCCCCGCAGCGCCCAGCGCCCCGTCGTCCTGCGCGACCAGAGCGCCGGCCTGCGCTACCTGAGCCTCTCGGACCGCTCCACCGACCTCTCCACCACGTGGAAGGACGGCAAGGTCTACCCCGTCATCGAGGTGGACCTCTCCTCCGAGCACCGCCCGGAGCCCCAGCCCGAGCTGGTCTGAACGATCGACCGCTGAGCGATCGACCACGAAGGCCCCCGGCCCGCGCATCCGCGCGGGTCGGGGGCCTTCTTCTGCGTGTGGGTCAAGAGGGACTCGAACCCTCCCGGGAGGTCAGCCCGACGTGCCAGTTTCGGCAATGAGCTGCACGGATGAGGTTGCCGGGGTCTCCCCGGATGGGGCCGAATCGGAAGCAGTTGTGCTCAAATTGTGCTCACGTCGAGCGCTCTGTCGCACGCCGTCGAGGCGCTCGGCGACGTCGTCGAGGTCGGAGTCGAACAGGTCGGCGTAGGTGTCGAGGGTGAGGGCGGCGGACTTGTGGCCGAGCATCCGCTGGAGCGACTTCACGTTCGCGCCGGCGGAAACCGCGAGCGACGCCGCGGTGTGCCGCAGCTCGTGGGGCGACATGTAGGGCAGGCCGACGGTCGTGAGGGCGGCCTCGAGCCAGTCGACGCGGACCTTCCCCGGGCGGTCCGGCCGCTCGGCGGACTTCCTCGGCGCGATCATGTATCCGCCCTTCGTCCGCGCCGGCGGGAACAGCAGCCGATCGGGCCCGAGGTCGTCGGGGTCCGGCAGGTCTCGGATGTGCTGGGCGAACTCGGTGTACACGGACTTCGGAAGCGCGACAGAGCGCCGCTGGTGCCCCTTCGTGTCCGTCACGTGCCACTCCCCCGCCGTGTACTCGACAGCGCGCTGCACGAGCAGCCGGCGCCGCACCTGGTTCACGTCCCGCACGCGCAGCGCAACGGCCTCACCCCACCGCAGCCCCGTCCACGCGAGCACGAGGAACAGCATCCGCCGCGGCGCCCAGACCGTCTCGGCGACGACCTCGACCTCGGCGGGCTCGAGGTACCGCCTCGGCGCCGACACCTTCTTCGGCAGCGCGACCCCGCGCGCCGGGTTCCGGGCGAGCCGCCGATCCGCGACCGCGTCGTCCAGCACCCCCGCGAGGATCCCGTACGCCCGGATCACCACGCTCGCGGACTTCTCGTCCGCGAGCTCCGCGACCCAGTCCCTCACCGCGGTCGACTTCACCGCCGAGATCCTCACCTCGGCCCACCGCTCCTCCACGTGCGTACGCCACGACGACTCCAGCGTCGACCCGTACGTCTTCGACGACACCGCCTTCTTGTGGTCGAGCCACGGCCGAGCGATCTCCCCCACCGTGACCCGGCCGGCGGCCTGCGCGATGAACGACCCGTCGGCCTTCGTGCTTTCCTGCTCAACGAGGAAGTCCTTCGCGTCCCGGAGCGTCCGGAAGCCGCGCTTCATCGTGAGCTTGTGCTCGTCGGTCCGATACCGCACCAGGTACCGGGTCGCCCCGGTGCGCCTGTCCTCGTACTTCTTCACCTGCGGATGGGTGGTGGCCGTGTAGAACGGCATGCCCCTCATCTCCTTCCTGCGGCCTCGCCTCTGCCCCTCCATGGCTCCAGTCGAGTACGCGGGCGGGGCGCTGCGCTCGCCGTCGAGCGTGGGTTTACCTACCTTGGCCGCATCAGTCTTCTGGGTCGAGCAGGGTGAGCTGCTCGGCCTCCTTGGACGGGCCGGAGATGGCCTCGATGGACTTCAGGACTCGTGCGTCCTGCCGGCGGGCGTCGACCATTCCGTCGATCCGGTTCTCGAGGTACCGGACCCTCACGTGCTGGTCCGGTATGGCGTTGAGTTGGGCGACTTGCTCGAGCATCTCGTCTTCGTGGACGGTGATGGCGATCGGCCGATCAGAGGACGGCGCGAGGTACAGCATGTGGGACGACTTCCGGAATCCGTCGAGCAGGCCAGTTTTCGTGACCGGCGTGGGGACCACGGGCTGTTGGTCGATGACGGCCGCGAGCCTGACCGCGCGATCCGGCGTGAACGTGAGGTCGACGGGGCGCCGTCCGCGCTCGCGCACGTCCCCCTCGATCTCGAAGTTGCCGTCTCGGACGGCAACCGCCACGGATCGCAAGGGGCTGCGTGCCGTCGGCGGGAGTTCCTTCACCATCCGGTCGAGCGGGAGGTTCGTCTCGAGCCCGGGAGTCGCCGCGGAGAGCAGTTCGGCGACGGTCCGCAGCGCGTTCGACTCCTCGGATGGTTGATGGAACGCCGGGCGGACCTCCTCGGGCACCTCGGGGCCTCGCCTCGAATGACGCGGCCGGACGTTGGGTGCCTCGATCACGAGACGCACGGATCCTGGCATCACGCCGCGGACGAGGTAGTCGTTGCTGAGCTTCGGGAGCTGTCGCGCCTGCTTCGCGATCTCCTTCGAGGCATCAGTGACGCCGGACAGCAAGGACGCGACGTAGTGCGCGACTATCGAGTGCTCATGGACGCCGTCGCCGCCTAGGTGCATGTCGAACACGGCGCGGGTGGGCCCGAGCTTGAAGCGGATGTGCTGCATGACGAGGGGGTTGCGCCCCCACGCTTGCGTGAGCTCGCGGAGAAGGTTTGGATCGTCGGCGCCGACCTCGAGGATGATCTCGTCGATCTCGTCGTAGACGGCCTTCATGGGGTCGTTCTGCTCGGTCACACGATCACCTCCACGATGCCCTTCTCCGTACCAGGGATCAGCTCCCCGGTGTCCTCCCAGTCATTGCCCCAGCCCCGCTGCCACTGCTTCTCGTACATCAGGGTCTCGCTGACCGCGAACCCGTCGACGAGACCTCCCATCGGCTGGAGCCGATCCAACTGGGTGAGGCGCTCGTCCCCGACGGCCTTGAAGTCGATGTGCTGAAGCGTCTGCAGCTCGAAGGTGGACCGGTGTCCGTCAGCTCGAAGGTTCTCGATCCGCCCGACGGGTGTCCAGGCGAGCACGTCAAGGTCGCCGGGTGGCTGCCTGTCCGTGATGAAGCTGCCCCCGAACCAGAAGCGAACCGGCTCGTAGCGTTCGATGGCGAGCTCTCTCCAGATCTCGAATGCGTGCCAGATCCGTGCCCGGTGCGGGGTGGTCACAGCGTAGTCCTGGAGGGCCCCGAACGAGGTCTGGTGGACTCCGGGAGTGAGCTTCCCCGTCCCGGGGTCCTGGAGCGCCCTGAGCCCATCAGCGTCAACGCTCATGCGTCGTCCCGCGGCGTCTCTTCACTGCGGCGTGTCCCCATGTCCTCGTTCCAGGCCTCGCCGCTGGTACCACCGGGGCTGTGGAAGCGCCCTCGAAGTCGCAGTCTCTCGGTTCCGCTACGGTCCTCACATCAACTCCCCCTCGACTCTGAGCATGAGCGTGGGCCCGGCCTCGATGATGCCCCTCGCGACGCTCACGTCGCCCCGTGATGCCTTCCGGCGGACGAGCGGGAGCACGGAGCTGCTCACGGTCTCGCTCAGGTGCCCGATGACCTGGCCGCTGATCGCCGCCTCGATCAGTGGAACGTCGCGTCGCGCGTTCGCCTTGTGGACGGCGCGCAGCGTGACGGCGACGGCCCCACGACCCCGGTTGTTTGCGAGCGCCGCCACGAGCGACTCGCCCTGCTTCTCGAGCTTCACCTTGACCGGTCTGCCTTCGGGGAGCACGGCGGCGTTGCTCGGGATCCGATTGACGGGGGCGATCAGATCAGCGGGCGGGAGGGACAACCATCCGGCGTAGCCCCACCGGCCGCGTTCGTCGCTGTAGGCCCCGTTCATGGAGATGGGGGCGTGGATGCTGTAGCCGCTGTCGCGGAGCGTGCACAGGTCGTCGAAGCACCGGGCGCTCTCGTCGCTGGGGAAGTAGCCCGCGTGGCCTCCGTTGACCCAGATCGCGACGGCGTGGCCTTTGCCGTTCGGGTTCGCAGGGTCGGGGTACAGGGTCGCCACGGCTCGCGCCTTGTGCCAGGCGCCGTCCGGTGGCGCATCGGCCAGAGATTCTGCGTAGGGTTCCCGCCGCGCAAACACGCCCTCGACCTTGAAGCTGTTGCCCGCGTGCTTTCCCCAGGCTTCGAGTGCGATCCCTCGGGGCGGCGGTGGTCGATGGTCGGCAGCGGCTGCCTTCGCGTAGTGGTCGAGGTCGGCCTGACCCAGGTAGCTGGCGATCACCTGGAGGTCGCGCTCGGTGAAGGTGTCCAGGCCGACGAGCTTCGCGGAGACGCCCGGCACCCAGAGCCCCATCTGCGCGTACTCGTTGTCGTCGAGATTCCTGGGGATCCCTCGGGCGCGGAGGTCGGCAGCGATGCCCATTCGGATGAAGTGGTCGCGTCCCTGCGCGAGGAAGGACTCGCCGCTCATGCTTCGTCCCGAGGTGCCTTTTCCGTGCGGCGTGTCCTCATGTAGTCCGACCAGAGCTCGTCGCCCTCGCCGCTCCCCTCCGCGCCAGCGGACGTAACCCCATCTTCGACAGCTGGATCTTCCACCTGGCCGCCGCTGGTCGGTGCCGAAGGATCGAAGGTCGGCGACGGAGCGTAGTCGTCGTCATGGTCGATTCGGCCTGGGTGGCTGCGTTCGGGCCGCGGTCGACGTGTTGGTGGTTGGAGTTCCCGCTCTTCCCAGTTTTCAGGCACATCACGCATCTCCCGTATGACCGCCAGCAGGATGCTGCGGTCTCGTTCCGAGAGGTCCGGGTCTCGCGCGATCGCGACGGCGGCGCCGGCCTCTGACTTGCTGAGGTCGTGAACGCCCATGGACTCAAGGAGTGCGACTCCCACGACTCGTTCAGGCAAATCGAGTCCCTCCGCCAGTGCTCGGATCGTTTCGTAGGACACCGAGCGGATGGACTGCCGCTTGAGCTTGCCTAGGTACGCGTTCGACAGGTTCAGCTCCGCGCGCTCGATGCGCCGAGCGATCTCGCGAAGCGTCCACCCTCTCGAGTCCTCGACCGACTGGATCAGTTGGCCGAGCGGGTGCAGTTCGTTCACGGCGGCAATCCTCAGACGGTAGGCAGCGTGTGGCGAATCCACCGGGTACCGGCTCGCCGTCACCAGTGGACACTAGAAGTTTCGCAGATCGTTCCCTCGAACATACGTCTACGGAGCATGTGGCGCGGATACCTTGCGATAAGTCCTCTCTTGCGCGTGGACACTAGAGGGTGTTTACTGCATCCTGTCAGTGGACACCCGACCACCAGGAGGATTACGATGCATCTCGTCACCACGGCACAGGCAGTAGGAGCGATCTGGATGGAGCTCATCGACCGCGACAAGCTGGTCCGGCGCATGAAGAAGCTCGGCGTCTCACAGCGCGAGCTGGCTAGAGCAGCTGGCTGGAAGTCGCACAGCTACATGCGGCGGCTCATCACCGGCGAAGCCAAGACCCTGAACACGGATCCCGCACTACGCATCGCGTATCGACTCCAGCTCGACGTCGACGACATTTTCGTGACTCGAGTGTCCACTCCGGCGACGCAGCTGCCCGCTCCGGGGAAGCGCCCGTTGGTGGAGACCCGTCACCGCACAGCTGCTTGACCCGCCCCGACAGCACCTCAAAGGAGACGAGACCCATGACCATCACCCCCATCCCCGAACCCCGCGCGGTCGAGGGAATCCGCGAGCAGATCACTACCGCGCTCGCCGCCCGTCGCCCGGCCGAGCTCGAGCTCGTGTACCCGGCGCCCGGGTTCGGCTCGGACGAGGTCTGCGCGTACTGCGGAGCGTTCGAGTCTGACGAGGACGCCGAGCGCCGCACCCGCGAGCACGTGCTCCATGACCTGTTAGCCGTCCACCGCGCCGCGGAGGAGCTCGCGCGCGAGTTCCGCGTCGCCTCCCCCGGTCGTGACGACGACGTCTACGACCTGCTCTGCGAGCTCGACCAGATCGACCGCGCGGACCGTGCCTGGGGTGAGGCGGCGTGATTCAGAGCAAGGCGAGCGACTCACTCGTCGGGGTCGTGGAGGAAGTCATTGGGGCAGTGCTTGTGCGCCACCCCTCCCTTCGACTTCCAGTAGAGACGCATGGTTACCCAGGTCTGCTGACCGGCCAGGCCAGGTGGCGCTACGAACGTGTGTTTCAGGGTGGCTCGAGCCTCCCTCATGTCCTTGCGGTACTGGCGCACGACTTCAGGGAACTCGAGTCGGATGACCCCACCCGCGCCGACGTGCTCGACCTGGACTTCGCGCTTCGTGCCGTCGATCTCGACGAATCCGTGCACATCGATGGCTTCGTCGTGGCCCGTGTTCCAGACGGCGTAGGTGTTGCCCTCCCAGCGGCCGTCCCAGTCGACGTCGTGGCTCTCCTGTACCTGCGTAAGCAGCCCACGCGAGATGCCATTCGCGTCCTCGGCCAGCTTGCGCGTGTCTACAGCTGCGCCCTTGACCGCCTTGAGGTCAGCGCCGAGACCGTCAAGGCGCTTCGCGAGTCGCTCGGCCTCATTCTCGGCGTTCTCCGCTCGACCGTTGGCCGCGTGTCCTTGCCGCCAGGCGATGCCGCCGAAGACGAGCGAGATGAGGACGCCTACGAGCGCGATCCAGTTTCCGACGCCGAGTGCGCCTAGCGCAGACCACATCTGTTCCGCCTCACCCATGTCCGCAACGAGCTCGAGCACCGCGAATACCGGGCCAGCTCACGAAGAAGCGCCCCCGCCATGCAGGGCGGGGGCGCGCGATCCCCGGAAGGGAACGACTCTCATGACCCAGCTTACCTTGCACACGGAGGGGAGCCCGTTCGACGCGATCAGGCGCGCGGGCCCCGACGGCACGGAGTACTGGTCGGCCCGTGAGCTGATGCCGCTCCTCGACTACGACAAGTGGGAGCGCTTCGCGGATGCCGTCGAGCGGGCCCGGGCGGTCATCATCAACCAGGAACTCGACCCCGAGATCGAAGCTTCCCGCCTCCGGGAACCTTCGGGCCTGACCCGGCAGATGCGCGAGGACTTCCACCTGTCCCGCTACGCCGCCTACCTCGTCGCGATGAACGGCGATCCCCGGAAGCCGGGCGTCGCCTCTGCGCAGTCGTACTTCGCGATCCGCACCCGTGAGGCCGAGCTCGCGCCGACGGCGCCGAGCACTCGCGAACTGACCTTCGAGGAGAAGACCCTCGAGGTCCTGTCGGGGCTCACGGCCCGCGTGGACGCCCAGCACCGCGAGCTCGAAGCCCAGCGTCCCCTCGTCACCCGTGCTCGGACGTACGAGGCCCACGCTGGCGACCAGAACCGGCAGGAGTTCGCCCGGGAGATCTGCAAGGCCCTCCGCGAGCAGCACGGCATCACGGTGACGCAGCTCGCCGTCTACGAGTTCCTCGGCCGCAAGCTCCACCTCTTCGTCGTCGGCGACCGACGCGACCACGGCCACGCCACCTCGCACGCCGAGAAGAACGGTTACGCGGTCACGGAGAAGGGCACCACCGAAAAGGGGTTCAACTTCGCGACCGGACGACTCACCCCCAGGGGCCAGGCCTACGCGTGGGAACGCATCGTCGCGTTCGCCCGCGAGCACGGCCATCTCGACTTCAAGGAGACGAACGCAGCATGAAGCACTACATCTATCGGCCCGTCGCGACCGAGGACGACGGCCCCCAGTTAGAGGGCGATTTCGGCACCTTCGTCGGGCAGAACCTCGGCGGCCGGCAGGTCGGCTACTTCTCCCGCTCCTCGGCCGTCGCCGCCGGCCATGGATCCGGCCATCCCTTCATGATCGAGCGCTCGAACCCGGTCACATTCGGCCACACGCTTCCCTCCCCCGAGGAACAGGCCCGAGAGACCACCGCGCGCCTCGGCGCCGCCCTCGCCGAACTCGTCCTCGCAGGCAACACGGCCGCGGCCCACGCCCTCGCAGAGGAGATCGCACGATGAGCCCCCAGACCCCCACCCAGTACCTCCCCGAGCTGTTCGCCTGGCTCCCCGACGGAGGCGCGGTCGTGAACCCATCGGTCGACGGGAAGACGGTCGGCATCGTCCTCGACCTCGAGCACGGCGACCTGACGGGCCACCACTTCCTCGAGCTCGACATCCCCTCGGCGGAGTCGCTCGCCATCGGTCTGGCCGCCGCGCTCGCCGACGCGAAGGAGCGGAACCGATGACCAAGCCCCGCCGCCACCGCGGCACCCCGCACAAGACCGCTCGCGCAGAGCTACGCGCCCTCAAGGCCCGGCTCTCCGACTACCACCGGCCCACGCACAAGAAGGAGAAGGCGCGATGACCGCGAAGCTGCACTCCCTGGACACATCGGCGGCGGCGCCGCGCTCGCCGTGGATGGACGAGAAGGACGTGGCCGACTGGACGGGCTTCACCCGTGCAGCCCTGCGGTCGATGCGCTACGAGGGCCGCGGACCAGCGTTCTCGAAGCCGGGCAACCGGATCCGCTACCGCCTCGAGGACGTGGAGGCGTGGATGAAGACGGGCTCCTCGCGCCCTCGGGTCGAGCGGAGGCGGTCGGCGTGATCGTCCTGATGCTGCTGGGCGCCCTCGCCCGGGTGCTGCTCCTCGCGGGCCTGATCGCCGCGGCCGCGTTCCTGACGTGGGACGCGCTCGCCGGCCCGTCGGCGCGCACCGCGGCGCGGCGTGAGGGGGACGTGGAGTGATGGCTGGCCGTCGAGGGGTCGCGACACGGCCTGCGCGTCCCGCACCAGAGTGCGAGACGTGCGGTGCGTACGTGTGGTGGGCGTGGGGTCTGCACGGGAAGGTCTGGACTCCGCTCGCCCCTGAGCAGTACCCGATCGACGGCACGTTCGGGACGTACGAGGTGTGGCAGGACGCCCACGGTGGGCTGCTGTGCCGGCACCTGGGCCCGGGCGAGCGGGGCGTCCAGTCCCGCTCCTGGCGGGGCGCGCACCACAACGCGGCGTGTGGCCGCTGGCGCGCTGAGGCCACAGCCGGACTGGTGAGCGAGTCGCTGGCCGCGGTGCCGGCGATGACGGATGGAGACCTCCTCGCGCTGGGCAGGCGCCTGCGCGAGGTACAGGACGGGATCTCGGCGGAGCTGCACGCGCGGGCGCTGGCAGCAGACCGGGACTGAGAAGGAGACGAGGAAGACGATGGAGCAGATCACCCTGGTGCAGATCGAGAAGCTGCACCCTCACGAGTACAACCCCCGGATCGACGCCGCCCAGGTCGAGGACCTGGTCGCTTCGGTACGCGAGCACGGCATCGAGGTTCCCCTCGTTGCCGCGCCGGCCGCGGGCAACGGCGACGAGTACGTGGTGCTCGGCGGCCACCGCCGCCTCACCGCGGCGCACGAGCTCGGCCTCACCGAGGTTCCGGTGCAGATCCGGGCGGACCTCACCGACGCGAAGACGCAGCTGGCGTTCATGGCCACGGAGAACCTCATGCGGGACCAGCTCTCCGCCGTCGAGGAGGCTCGCCTGGTGCAGGACATGCTCGACCTGGGCATGACCGAGGCCGAGGTCGCGAAGCAGACCGCGCTCGGCCGGGCACGGGTGAAGGAGCGCCGGCGGCTCGGTCGGCTCGCGGAGCAGACCGGGGAGAAGGTCCACCGTGGCCAGATCAGCGTGGACCAGGCGCTGATCATCGCGGAGTATGCCGACGACGAGGAGTCCGCGGCGAGCCTCGAGGAGGCCGCGGGCACGTACAACTTCGACTGGGCGGTCTCTCGCGCGAAGCAGCGCCGCGAGCAGGTCCGGATTCGCGAAGAGGCGGAGCGGTCCGTGAAGGCAACGGGCGCCCGCCTCGTCGACTTCGACACCGACATGGTCGGACTGGACGAGCTGATCTCCGAGGGCCGCTGGGAGACCAAGAAGCTCGAGGAGGCGGCGGCCGACGAGATCGGCGCCGACGAGTGGACCGACCTGGTCATCGCCGAGCACCGTTCCTGCCCGGGCCACGCCGCCCGCCTCACGTACGGCAACCAGCTGCAGTACGGGTGCGACCAGGCCGAGACCCAGCACCCGGCGACCGCCGCAGCGGAGACCGCGGAGGAGCCGGCGCCGGATCCGTGGGACGAGCTGACCCCAGAGGGCTTCGAGGCCGCCGCGATCCACCGCCTCACCTGGCTCCGCTCCCACCTGCCGGCCCTCGACCTGACCGACTGGGTCCACGAGCGCACGGTCGATGCCGTCGTCTCGTCGGCGTGGACCAGCTATGGCGACAACACCCAGATGATCGGCCTCCTGGAGGGCATCACCGGCGCCGAAGGCAAGAACGCCGTACGCAAGGCCCTCGACAAGCTCCCCACCCCGGCCCTCACCTACCTCGACGTGAACCACTGGAACCTCGTCCGCGACCACGACGGCATGGCCCGCGGCCGCAACGGCTCCTCCTACTGGGGGCCGGCGTCGTCCATCCGCAAGCTGCTGACCCTCACCGCGTACGACCCCTCCCCTGTCGAGGCCCGCGCCTGCGAGCTCGCCACCGGCACCACCTGGGACGGCGACCCCGTCGAGGCCGAGGCGGGTGAGGCGGCATGAGCACCATGACCCGCTTCCGCGTCTACGGCACCGAGTTCTGCAACCACCTGCAGGCCGTCGCCTTATTCCAGGCAGACGCCCGCAAGATCCCCCAGTACGCCGCCGTCCGCTGCATCGCCCGCACAGACGGACTCACGATGATCGCCCACAACGGCCTCTCCTGCGCCGTCGCCGACCTCTCCACCCTCGACCCCGAGGGCGCGGGCCTGTTCTCCATTCCCACCACCCAGGTCAAGGCCCTCCTCGCGATCTTCCACCGCAAGCTCCCGAAGGGCACCCTCCCCGACGAGTACGTCCTCGAGGTCAAGCTCACGGCCCGGACCCTGACCGTCACCGACGTCTCCGGCCTCTTCACCGGCGACGAGTACGTGATGGCGCTGCCCGACCCCGACAGCCTCGAGCCCCACGAGGAACCTGAGGACGCGCACACCATGCGGGCGGCCGCATCGGCCCGCGGCGCCCTCGCCGACGCCGCACCGACCGACCTCACCGACGGCGTGCACTTCTCCCCCACCGAGCTCGGCCGCCTCGCCCGCGCCGCGGGCACCCTCGGCTGGAACCTGCACATCCGGCCCGTCGGCCACATGCTCATCGCGCCCATCGCCGAGACGTTCGTCGCCGCCACCTACGCCGAGCTCAACGACCGCCCGGCCGACGGCCCGCACGCCCCGTTCATCGACGAGCGCGCGCTCGCCGATGTTCGTCGGCGGCTGGACGAGATCGTCGAGCAGGGGGCCTTGTGATGCTGAAGCTCGACACCGCGGTCGTGTTCGTGGACACGGAGACGACGCACCTGGACACGTGCAAGGCGAGGGCGTGGGAGGTCGCGCTGATCCGCCGGGACCCGCTCAAGCGGGAGCAGCGCGCGCACTTCATGATCGCCGGCATCGGCCTCGAGGACGCCGACCCGGTCTCCCTGGAGGTCGGCGGCTTCGAGCAGCGCTACTACCCGGGCCGGCCGGGCGCAGGCTGGGTCACCGAGGACCACGCGGCCCAGATCATCGCCTCGTGGACCGCCCCGTACCTCGGGCAGCCTGCGGTGCTCGTCGGCTCGAACCCGGCGTACGACGCCGAGGTCCTCGCGGCCGTTCTGCGCCGTCACGGCCTCGAGCCCGCCTGGTACCACCACACGTTCGACCTGCACACCGCGACGGTCTTCCACCTCGCCGGGGACTACGAGCGTGCCGTCGGGCCCACCGACCGCGCCTACGACCTCTCCGAGGCGCTCGGCGCCGACCGCCCCGCGGACGACGACCGGCACACCGCAATGGGCGACGCCCAGTGGGCCGCCCGCTGGTGGGACGCACTCATCGAGGACGTGGAGGTCGGGCCATGAGCGACCACGGCACGAGGTCCCACTACCGTGCGGGCTGCCGCTGCGACGACTGCCGAGCAGCGAACGCCGCCTACGACCGCGCGTACCGCGCCGGCCACCGCGAGCACGGCACCCGCGCCGCCTACACCAGGGGCTGCCGCTGCGACGCCTGCAGGAGCGCGAACGCCGAAGCCCACCGTGCCTGGCGAGCCGCCCACGGCGCGACCCCGCGAATCTCGCAGGAGGAGATCGAGTACCGCCTCGACGAGCTCGAGCACCTCCTCGAAGGATCCGTCTACCCGCCCGAGGCATGCGCCCGCGTCGGATGGAAGGTCGACGCCGCCGAGCGGTACGCCTCGATCAACGGCCGCGACAGCGTCGCCTCCCGGCTCGCGGGGGTGAACGCATGACCGACCACGGCTCCGAGACCACGTACGCCGACGGCTGCAGGTGCGACGCCTGCAGGAACGCCCACCGCAGGCACATGCGCCGCCCCGAACGCGCCGCCACCCGCACCGACCACGGCACCCCGACCTGCTACTCCGCGGGCTGCCGCTGCGCGCCCTGCCGTACCGCCCACGCCCACCAGACCGAGGGCTACCGCCATGGCGGCCTCTCTCCCGCCGAGCGCTCAGCGCTCCGCGCGAAGGCCGCACGCGACCGCGCCGCCAAGACCTACCCCGACACGTTCCTGGTGCTCGTCCCGCTGCCACCCCGTATGAAAGAGGCCCGCGCCCGCCGCTACGCCCGCTCCGTCGTCCTCGAGCTCCCCGAGTCTGATGCCGTCGAGTTCTCCGGCGACTGGACCTGGCGGATGATCACCCGCCCGACTGGCCGCTACATCGCCGGCCGAGTCCCCGCCCGCTCGTCCCGCCCTGCCTCGCAGGACGAGGCGGCGGCGCTCGCCGCGGCCGAGGTGTACGGCGACCATGTGCCGGCGTTCGCGCGGCTGGTCCGGGGAGAGGTCGCCCGGTCCGAGGGGGTGGCGGCGTGATGCAGCTGCCCGTGAAGCCGGCGTGGATGGACGACGCCCTGTGTACCCAGACGGACACCGAGCTGTTCTTCCCCGGCCAGTTCGATTCCGGCACTGCGAAGGCCGCGAAGCAGGTCTGCGCGAAGTGCCCGGTCCGGGAGGCCTGCCTCGAGTGGGCCGTGACCGAGGTCGAGCACGGGATCTGGGGCGGCACCACCGACCAGCAGCGCCGGCGGATCCGCCGCGAACGGAAGGACGCCGCCGCATGAAGATCACCCACCTGCTCGCCGGACGTCGCACCGGGCACGTCCTCGCCGAAGAGCCCTGCCCGTGCTGTCCGGATTAGACCGTGACCGCCCGCCCCGGCGAGCAGACCGCCGTCGTTCTCACCCACCGCCCACTGCCCCGGAAGGCCTCGTGATGGACCACCGCACCGTGTACATCGACCTCGACCATGCCCGCCTCGAGCACTCCCGGGAGGGCATCGAGGTCGAGACGGAGACCGAGCATCTCGTCCTGAACGGCACCGCGGACGCCTTCGCGGCCCTCCTGCGTCTCGCGACGATCGACACCGCCCGCAGTGACGGGGAGGTGGCGTGATGAGCGTGCTCCACGAGCCCTCGCAGACCCCGACGACGGCCGATGTGAGATCCCGGTACGCGACCTCCTGGTACGAACCGTTCGGCGCCGCCTCCGCGGACGCACGGGACGCCTTCGACCGCTGGCTGTCCGCCCACGACTCGGAGGTCGCCGCCCAGGCCCTCCGCGACCAGAAGGAGGCTCACCGATGAGGCTGTTACGCCGCGCCCGCGCCGTGCTCGTATCGACCACGGGCACCGAGCGCATCCTGTACACGATGACCGCCGGCTATGTGGCCCTGGCGATCCTCGAGGGCGTCCGACACGAGGACGTTGCCGCTGTCGTCGGCTGCGGTTCAGCGGCGTTCCTCGCCCTCGTCTGCGCCCTCATGACTCGCGAAGCGGCGACGCTCGCACGGACGACGGCGGGGCCGCTCGGTGGGCGTGGCTGCACTCTCGTCGCATTCCATGGCGGACCGCTCGACGGTGGCACCAGCATGGTCCCCCACTCGCACGCGCCGGGGGCGCAGGTCGATGCAGTCGTCGTGCCCGTCGAAGGCGGCCGCTACGTCGCCGTGGACGTGGAGTCCACCGTGTATCGCCTGGAGTTCGAGCCCGAGGAGGCGACCGCGTGATGGCCACGTACCGCCTGAAGGTCCGCACGTCCACGTCGGCCCTCCCCTTCGCCTACCTCTCCGACCCGTACCACCTCACGCCCGACCAGGCAGATGAGCAAGTGCAGGACATGCGCCGGCTCGCCAAGCTCCGGGCTGTCCACCTGCGCGTCGATGGGGAGCTCGTCGTCATCAACCCCCGGCACATCGTCGCGATCCACCGCACCGAGATCCAGGAGGAGTCGTGATCGGTCTCTACGTCCTCGCCGGCATCGGCGCCCTGTGCATCACCAGCTGCCTGTTCGTGATCGGCCTGATCGCCGTCACCGAGTTCCGCCACCACCGCCACACCAGGAGACAACGATGACCAGCACGGCCACCGACTTCACGACCGCCCGGTTCGCGACGAACCCGGACGGGAGGATCGCCGCACGCGTGGACGACCGGGACGAATACCCGTGGATTGTCCAGGTGCCCGGGGACTATTCCGTCTGGGGACGCGACGAGGACATGGTCGCTGACGGCTGGTCCCCGCTGGACGAGACCCGCCTCCCGCGCGTCGTGACCGACAAGATGATCGAGCGCGGCAGGAACGCCTACTGGGGCGACACCTACGGCGGCCTCGCCGAGGACCGGGTGCGCGCGATCGTCTCCGCCGCCCTGTCTGCCGCCCCGACGACCGACGACGACGCGGGGATCGGGCCGGAGACTCGCGCCGCGTACCGGGATCTCCACGCCCCGACGACCGACGAGCCGACGACCGACGAGCCGGCGGACGACTGGCAGGGGCTGTTCAACATCGAGAGCCGCCGGAAGACGGAGGCGATCGCTCGCGCGGAGAAGGCCGAGCAGGAGCGGGACGA
The DNA here is from genome assembly GCF_023373525.1 of Brachybacterium kimchii. Classification (NCBI taxonomy): domain Bacteria; kingdom Bacillati; phylum Actinomycetota; class Actinomycetes; order Micrococcales; family Dermabacteraceae; genus Brachybacterium; species Brachybacterium kimchii. Next base: position 1,033,781 of record NZ_CP097218.1, on the reverse strand, counting down.
GGTGCGGGAGGCCGGTCGTCTCGCGGTCCAGCAGCGCGGCGCGGAGAAGGAGCGAGCGGACACCGCCGAGCAGGGGCTGGCCGATCTGAGCGAGCGCTATCGCGAGCAGGGCGGTGCCTTGCTCCGCGCCGAGTCCCTCACCGCCCGCGAGCATCTTGACGCCGCGTGGGAGGCCGCGCACGTGCCCGCCGACGGGACCATCCCCGCCGGGGCCGAGTACCTGTACCGCACGAGCGACTGCAGGGTCGGAATGGGGGCAGAGATGGGGGTACCCATGCCAGTGCGGGACACCTACGGACAGGAGCGTCGTCTCCTGGACCCGCCCGCGCCCGACTGGCTCGCAGATGCCGCCCCCATCGAGGCACTGCTCCGCGAGATCGAGGGCGTCGGCTTCGTGACCGACCCCGTGCTGCTCTCCCGGCACCTCGCCGAGCGCGGCGTCCGCGTCACCGAGGAGGACCGATGAACATCACCAACCGCGCCCGGACCGAAGCAGAGGCCAGATGGCCGAAGCAGCGTCACGGCGTACACGTGAATCCCTCCCTCATCCGGGATGAGTTCGTCGCTGGTGCCGAGTGGGCCGGATCCTTGCCGCCTAACGGCGCCGAGCTCGAGGCAATGGCCCGCGCGATGGCCGAGCACGAGTGCAAGGGCAAGCCCTGGGACCAGATCCACGAGAACGTCCGCGACATCTACCAACGCCTCGCAACCGTCGGCGCGGCCGCGCTCGCCGACGCGAGGCGGTCGAGGTGAAGTCGTGGCGCCCGGGCGAGCTCGTGAAGTTTCGACGGGGCCGGGTCGCGCACATCGTCGGTCGCTCCTCCGCGGGCCGTCGTGGCGCGTCGTGGCGCACAGCGTGCGGGCAACCCATCAGCCTCGAGGACCTGCCAGCACTCCCTTCTGACCCGCCCTGCCGCGCATGCGAGCAGGCTCCCCCGACCCAGCGCCCACTGCGCAGCATCTGACAGGAGACCCGAATGGACAACGACCCGCTCGAGAAAGCGCTCGAGGACGGAATCCGAACGGGGCACGCGGCCCTGCTGCGTGGCCTCGCGGACATGATGCGCGCCATCTCGGACGATGCGATGTTCCCGACGCCGCAGTTCGCGACCGATACCAGTGCGCGAGGGATCTCCCGAGCGTGGGCCGACCTGCTCGACGGATCAGCCGACCAGATGGAGCAGGAGGTCTCGCCATGAGGGCGCGAGTCGACGTGGAGCTGTCTGTGAAGGACCTCGACCCCGGCGAGGCGGTCGAGGTGTGGAACCGGATGAGCCTCGTTGCGACGGGCTTCCTGCTCGACGACCACGAGGTTGAGGTCACCACCTACCGGTACACCGACGACGACGGTGACGACATCGAGGTCCTCGCGGGCCCGCCGTCGGATGAGGCGGACTCGTGAGCGGCCGCACCAGCTTCCGCCGGGGCAGGGCGCCTCGGCCGCGCCATGCGCAGAGAGGAGGTGATGGCGATGACGGAGCGGATCTGTGAGTCCTGCGACCGGGTGATCAACCCGGTCACCGGCGAGTGCAGCTGTTCGGACTAGAAGAAGGGGGTCTCGTGTTCTTCACGCTGGTGGATGAGCTGAACGCGAATCCGAAGATCAGGAGCCTGCTGGATCGGAATCTGGCAGGTGACGCGACGGGCACGATCGCGTGCACGTTATGGACGCTCGCAGGCACTGCCTCGCGGGGCGCCATGACCGACGGCGTGATCACCCGGGCGGACACCGTCCGCATCATGCTCAACCACGACTGGGCAGACCTGGGCGCTCGACTCCTTGTCGAGGTCGGCTTGTGGCACGACGCGGTCTCCGAGGCCGCATGCGAGACGTGCACCCAGCACCTCGCGTCGTGCTCGACGTGCCGGCCGCTCCGTGGCGACGAGTACCGCTTCCACGACTGGTGGCAGCGGGGCTACGACCATGGTGTCCAGGCGAAGCTCAACATCGCGAAGAAGAAGGAGCTCCAGAACAAGCAGCTACGCGCCCAGGTCTGGGAACGGGACTGCACACCTGGAGACCCCGAGACGGCGCCGTGCCGTCTCTGCGGGACCCTCTTGAAGCGACAGGACCGGAAATCGGACCGCGCCCCGGAGACGGACCACGTTGACCCGTGGCTCGCGATCGGCGCCGCGAACCTGATCACGGTCTGCCGCAGTTGCAATCGCACGAAGGGACAGCGCACGCCGGAGGACGCAGGCATGACCCTGCTGCCGCCGCCGTCGAAGGATCGAAGCATCACCGCCGCTCCGGAGGACTCGCGCCCGCATCGGGCCGCTGGGTCGCCGTCGAGCAGCAGCGCGCACTCGCAGCCGACTGGGTCCGCAGGGTCGCGCGTGACGGTGCCGGTTCAGGTCCCGGGCAAGCCCCTGGCGGGCGGAGAGGGCCGTGGCAGCTCTCCCTCAACGGTCGAAGGGCGCCGGCCCTCTCCTCCCGCCAGCGAGGCCGCCCGGGCCGCGCATCCCGCTCCCCCACCAGATCAGAGGAGCTCGACTCCTCTGATCCCCGCACGGATCAGAGAAACGGAGCTGTCCTCGCGCGCGCATGCGGGCGTAGTCGGTTCTGGTGATGGTGATGGTGATGGTGATGGTGAAGGTTCTGGTGGAGGTAGAGGTGACGGTGATGGTGCCGGTAGGCGCCGCCGCAGGCGGCGCCGGGGCTCCGGCCGTCATCGTGGATCTCCGTCGGCTGGAACGGGTGAGGGGCAGGGCAGGGCTGGGTCGGTGCCTCCGGTGGACTTCCAGAGGGTGCCAGGCAAGGAGGGGTCGCCGTTCAGGAACCATCACGGTCCCTGGGTGGATCGCGATGAGGTGTCGACGTGTTCGAAGCATGGCTGTGATCGGCCGTGCTGGAAGTGCGAGGAGGAGCGGGGATGAGTCCTGAGGAGATCGAGTTCGAAAACCGTGTCGTGAGGCTCAAGAGGCTGATGGAGGAGGTGGTGGATCTGCTCGAGGTGGTGCCCGAGGTGATGCTGACGATCTCGTCGCGGCCGATGTCGCTCGCTCCGGCGGCGGCGTCCCCGGTGCCGGCGTTACCGGGGGGCGAGGCTCTGGTCGTGCTGTCGGGTGCGTCGGACTGGGCGACGATGGAGGACAGCACGCCGCATCCGGTGACGGTGTTCCGGGCGCTGGCTGATCAGGTGCGTGAGGCCATGGGTCGGCCGTCGGTGCCGGCCGAGTCGATGGGGTCGGCGTCGTCGTTCCTGCTCGAGCATTTGCGGTGGATCGCGGCGCGGCCCGAGGGTGCTCGGCATGTCGAGCAGCAGCTTGGTCGTGTGCGTCGGCATCTGCAGGTCCTCGTCGGCGACGCCGAGCCGCCGCGCATGCCATCAGCCGAGGAGCTCGTGCAGCAGATGCTGGCGATGGTCGATGAGGAGCCGGACCGGTATCGGATGACGCTGGTTGAGGCTGACGTGCTGTGGCCGGGGATCCATGCCCGGATCCGGAAGGCGAAGCAGCGGGGCTCGTTCGACTACGAGCCGGGCGCCGACGGGAGGTTCCCGGTGGCCCTGCTCCGACTGTTCACGATCGACCGGAGGACTCGACGCGCCGAGGGTGTCGTGGGTGCTACCTCGCGCGCGTGAAGCTATGTCACACTGGGGCCAGCCACTAGTGCGTCCGGACCCCGGTGAGGAGCGATCCTCCCCGGGGTCCGGTGCGTTCGGGGTGGCGTCGTCACGGGCTGCGGGTCCTTCCTCCGCGCCCTGTGCCGTCGGGTGTGTGGGTGCTCCGCCTCGACGTGAACGGGTGAGCACCATCCTCTCGGTCGGCGCGCCTGCCCCCTCGACTCCCGGGCGCGCCGGCCGGGACACCAAGGGGGTGAGCGGCATGGCGACTATCAAGCCCGACGCCGTCGCGAACCCGACGCGCGGCAGCCGCGGCTACCTGAAGTGGTACTGGACGAAGGGCGAGGGCCTCGCGAAGTGGGCGGCCTCGCCGACGCCGTACCGCACGCTCGTCGCTCACCTCGCGAAGTACATGTCGCTGCCGATGGCGAAGCGCACGGCGGCGAACTGGTTCAAGGCGGTGTTCGGGATCTGGCCGGGCGAGCGCAAGGGCAAGAACCCGCTGGGGCCGGGCTGATGGCCGGCGGATGGCGGGGATCGACCCGCAAGGCGACGCTGCCGCGTGACTGGTCGAAGATCCGAGCGCAGCGCCTCGCGATCGATGGATTCAGGTGCACGCACACCCGGGTCGATACCGGGCGCCGCTGCGTAGAGCGCGCGACCGACGTCGACCACGTCGGTGACCGCGCCGATCATCGCCTCTCGCAGCTGCGGTCGAAGTGCTCGTGGCATCACCTGGAGAAGTCGTCCCGCGAAGGCGGCGACGCCGCGACGAAGTGGGCCGCGATTCGCGCCCGTGAGCAGCGCGCGGCCCGGAAGCATCCCGGTCTGCGCTGACCAGGGCCACCACCCCTCCCCCCGGGGATCTTCTCCCCCCGGCCCTGTCCTGGTACTCAGAGATCGTACGGGTCTGGGGAAGTCGATTCGCAGGCCAGGGGCACATTCGACCGGACCCGCCGAGAGGCGGCGAGACGGCCGAGAGGGCGTCAGAACGAACGGAGGTGAGCTCATGGCCGGTCGTGGACCCGCAAAGGATCCGAACGCGATCCGTCGGAACAAGGACGCGATCCCCACGGTGAAGGTCCAGGCGGACCACAAGCTCCGCGGGCCCGAGCTCCCCGAGGATGCGCTGCCGGATGGCGAGTCGTGGCACGTGCAGACGCGTCGCTGGTGGGAGAACTGGCGGCGCTCGCCGCAGGCCGTGCAGATGATGACCGATCCGGACTGGGACTTCCTGCTGGACACGGCGCTGATGCACCACAAGATGTGGTCCTCGGGCCGCTGGGACTTCGCGGCCGAGATCAGGCTGCGCGCGCAGAAGTACGGGGCGACTCCTGAGGACCGGAACCGGCTCCGGCTGACCGTCGAGCTGCCCGAGGAGCCCGACGGCAATGGACAGGCCGGCGCTGTGATCGACATGGGCGAACGGCGCGGGCGCTTGGGAGGCTGACGTGCCGCACCGCGTGATCACGGCGCCCGGCTACGACCGGGACAAGCGCGGGAATCGCGTGCTGTGGGTCGCGCTGTGGTGGCTGGAGACGTTCGTGGTCTACGGCCCGGGCGACGTCGAGGGGCAACCGATCCGGCTGTCGGACGAGCGTGCTGGCTTCATCATGGACTGCTACGCGCTGGACGCCGCCGGGCGCCGGCTGCACAACAGCGCGTTCTTCTCCCGGCCGAAGGGGTGCGACAAGAGCGGCCTCGCCGGGTACCTCGTGCTGCTCGAGGCGCTCGGCCCCTGCCGGTTCGAGGGCTGGGCCAAGGGCGGCGAGACGTACACGTTCCTCGGCCGGACCTACACCTACCGGCAGGGCGAGCCCATGGGGCGACCGGTGCACTCGCCGGTCATCCGGATCGTCGCCACCGAGGAGGACCAGGCCGGGAACATCTTCGACAACGTCCTCACGAACCTCGACCCGAAGTACGGGCACGGCCTCTCGCAGCTCGTCGCGTACGGGCTGAAGGTCACGCAGACCGAGATCGGCCTGCCCGGCGGCGGGAAGATCACGCCCTCGTCCTCTGGCGCCGACTCGAAGGACGGCGGCAAGGAGACCTTCGTGGCCTTCGACGAGACCCACCTGTACACGTCGAACGGCCTGCGCCGCATGTACAAGACGACGAAGAGGAACCTGCGGAAGCGGCGCGCGTCGGCCGGCACCTGGCTGCTCGAGACGACCACGATGTACGAGCCGGGCACGAACTCGATCGCCGAGGACACCTACAGCTTCGCGAACGAGATCCAGGAGGGCCGAGCGAAGCGCGGCCGCCTCCTGTTCGATCACCGCTGGGCCGAACTCGACGACCTGTCCGATGAGGACGCGCTCGCCGACGCGATCGCCGAGGCCTACGGGGACGCGCTGGAATGGAACAGCGTCTCCGACGTCATCGACGACATCTTCGACCCGCGCCAGTCGGAGTCCGAGTCCAAGCGGTACAGCCTGAACACCCTCGTCGAGGGCGACGACGCATGGATCACACCACAGGACTGGCAGGCCGTTCTGAACAGGAAGCAGCGGGCCCGCCCGGGCGACCGCATCACCCTCGGGTTTGATGGCTCGGTCGACGACGACGCCACGGCGCTCGTCGCTTGCAGCATCGACCACGGCCACCTGTGGCCGATCCTCATCGACGAGATCCCCGACGGACCCGAGGCCCGCGGCTGGTCCGTGAACGTCGAGAGCTTCAACAAGGCCGTCGCCTGGGCGTTCGAGACCTTCGACGTGGTCGGCTTCTTCGCTGACCCGCCGTACTGGCAGGAGCAGATCGAGGACTGGGCGAAGAACGCCGGTGACCGCCTCCAGGTCAAGGCGTCCACGAAGCACTCGATCAAGTTCTGGACGACGCAGACGAACCGCATGAGCGACGAGCTCGAGCGGCTGCACACCGCGATCCGCCGACACGAGGACGTCTCCCACGAGGGAGTCCCGTCCCTCTCCCGGCACATGCTCAACGCCCGCAACCGCGAGTACTCCCGCTTCGGCCGCCGCCTGATCGGCAAGCGATCGAAGAAGTCCCCGCACAAGATCGACGCGGCCATGGCCGCGACCCTCGCCTACGCGGCCCGCGCCCAGTACCTCGCCGAGGTCCAGGCGCAGCCCGAGGTGTTCGTGCCCCGCCGTATCGAGAGGAAGGAGCGCCGTGGAGTCCGTTGACGACCTCGACCTGCTCGAGCACATGGCAGACGAGCTCGGCCGCGCCCAGTCCGACCTGCGCCGCTGGCGCGACTACTTCGAGGGCAAGCCTCCGCTCCCCGACGTCGACGATCCCGCCCAGCGGGAGAACTACGAGCGCCTGCTGCGAATCTCCCGCATCAACCTCACCGAGACGACGACGCTCGCGCTCGCCGACCGCACGCAGCTGCTGTCGTTCCGCACGGCGCTCGACTCGGACGCCGAGGGGGATGCGAAGGCGGATCAGCTCATGACCGCTTCCGGGTTCCACGCGATCAAGCGTGACCTGATGGAGTTCGTCTACTCCTACGGCCGGGGCCTCACCCTCGTCGAGCGCGCGTCGGCCGAGGGCGCCGCGCCGCGCTGCACGCTGGAGTCGCCGGAGCAGACCACCGCGTACACGTCGCCCGGGGCGCCGCTGGACGTGCAGGGCGCTCTGAAGGTGTACCGGGATCCGCTCGCGCGCGAGGACGTGCTCGTCCTGTTCCGTCCGGGCTACAACCTCGTGGCCCGCCGCCCGTACAAGGGCCGGGGTGCGGGCTTCACGCTGCCCGGGCAGGGCAAGAAGTGGCGGCTCCGCCTGGATCAGTGGGAGTTCGACGCCGAGGTGGAGGCGACGGGCCTCGACGAGGTACCGGTGACTCCCTGGTCGAACCGTCGGGGGCTGCCGGAGGTCGAGGGGCACATCGAAACCGTCGACCGCATCAACCATCGGCTGATGCAGCAGATGGTCATCATCGCCCTGCAGGCCTTCCGGCAGCGCGCGCTTGAGGGCGCACCGCTGAAGGACCCGCAGACCGGCAAGCCCATCGACTACGACGAGATCTTCTCCTCCGATCCCGGGTCCATGTGGGTCCTGCCGCCCGGCGTGAAGCTGTGGGAGTCGGGCCAGGCCGATCTCTCGCCTGTGCTGAAGAGCGTCCAGGACGACATCCAGTACTTCGCGCTGGAGACGCGCACCCCGATGTACATGTTCACCCCGGACGCCGCGAACGGCTCGGCCGAGGGTGCTTCCCTGCAGCGTGAGGGCATCGTCTTCAAGGCCGAGGACCGCATCGACCGTCTCGCCTCCCCTGCGGTGCGGACGATGAGCCAGCTGTTCCGCCTCTCCGGTGACGCCGAGCGCGCGGACATCGGCTCCCTCGAGGCCGTGTGGGCACCGCCCGAGCGGGAGTCCGCGCAGGCGCGCGCCGAAGCCGCGGCCCGTGCGAAGGAGGCCGGGGTGCCGTGGCGCGACCGGATGGCGATGTTCATCAAGGCCTCGCCCCGCGAGATCGGCCGCATGGAGACGAACCGTGCCGCTGACGCGCTGCTGGAGGGAGACGCCCAGTGACCGCCGCCCAGGTCGCCGTGCTCGTTGCGAAGTCCGCGACCGCGCGCGGCCGCCTCCTCGAGCAGCTCGTGAAGCTCCTGCTGAAGGTGTGGGACGACGACCGGGAGGCGATGTACGACCCCGACCGGGTGCTCGCGCGCGCCGCGGGCTCCGCGGACCTCGTCGAGGACGCGATCGAGCGCGCGTTCCGCACGGGCTACGAGTTCCCGCGGATGTCCCGCCGGGTCGACGGCCTGTACGTCCCGGACGGGCCCGCGCTCGAGGTGCCCGGCTACGTCCGCGACGGTGTCTCCGTGCTGGACGTCTACCAGCGCCCAGCCGAGCAATACCGCTACTGGATCTCCGTGCAGGAGCGCCAGGACGAGCTCGCGAAGCTCCTGCGGGACGACCCGCGGGACGCCGGCCGCCGCATCGAGGCGTTCCTCCCCGCGCTCGACGGCACCGCCGAGCACGCGGAGGCTGAGCGTCTCGTGACCACGCTGCGCGGCGTCGACGAGCTCGAGCAGGCCGCCGACGCTCTCGAGCGGGAGCAGGTGAGCCTGGCAGAGCGGCGCGTCTCCGACGCTGATGCCCATGGCAAGGCCACCGAGCGCGCCGAGGTCCTCGCAGACGACGACGTCTCGCTCGCGCGCCGCGCCGGCACCCGCGCCGGCCTCCGCTCGATCAAGGCCACAAAGTACCGCCGCGTGATCCACCCCGAGCTCTCGAAGTCCGGCACCTGCGGCCTCTGCGTCGCGGCCTCCACCCAGGTCTACTCGGTCGACCAGCTCATGCCCATCCACGACCGCTGCCGCTGCGAGCAGGTGGAAGTTCGGCCCGGCGCCGACTACGGCCAGCAGTTCAACGACGCGGACCTCAAGGCGATCTACGAGGCCGGCGTCGGGACGAGTGCCGAGGACCTGAAGGCCGTCCGCTTCGAGATCACCGACAACGGTGAGCTCGGCGCGATCATCGCTCCGAAGCGCCAAGCGAAGCCCACCCGGGCCAGCAAGCCGGCCACGTCGCCGAAGACCCCTTCCCTGGGCCTCGACGACCAGCTGAGCGCACTGCGCGCCGCGCTCGCCGCCGTTGACGACAACCCGAAGGCGACCGACATCGAGCGCGGCTACCTGCGCCGCCGGATCCAGCGCGTCGAGGACGCGGTCGCGAAGGCCGCGGCATGACCGTGCGTCTGGTGACCGGTCCCCCGTGCGCTGGGAAGAGCAGCTTTGTGCGCGAGCACGCCGCGCCCGGAGACCTGGTCGTGGACTACGACGACATCCTCACGTCCCTCGGCGGCGACCGCGCCGACCGGGACGGTCCCCGCCGGGGCGCCGCGGATATGGTCCGCGCCGCCCTGGAGAAGCACCTGCCGTCCGATCGGGACGCGTGGGTGATCCGCACACTCCCGGATCCCGCTGAGCGCCATGCTCACGCGGCCCGGATCGGCGCCGACGAGGTACTGGTGCTCACTGCACCGGCACCGGACCTGAAGCGCCGCGCACGCGACGCCGGCCGCCCGGAATGGACGGCCGACGTCATCGACACGTGGTGGGACCGCTACCGCGCCCACGACGACGACCACTCGCCCGACATGGGCCCCACTCCGACAGGAGACACCTCAGCCATGCACCGCACCACCCTCTCCCGCGCGCAGCAGACCGGCGCACTGAACTTCGCCACCTCGCCCGAGACGGATCCCGCTGGCGCGGGAGACGGAGACGGCACCGAGGAGCCGAAGGACGGCACCGGCGACAGCGGCGAGGCACCGAAGGAAGAGCAGCCCAAGCCGAAGCCCCGGGCCAAGCCCGAGGCACCGGCCGGGCCCGATCTCGGATACCCGGTCGGCACACCGACGGCGGACATGACCCCCGACCAGCGTGCCGCGTACTGGAAGTTCCAGGCGTTCAAGCACGACGACGAGGCGCTCGCCGCCAAGTCCCCGGAAGAGCGCGAGGCGTACTGGCGGTCCCTCGCGCGCACGGCCGAGTCCGCGAACAAGCGGGGCCCCGGGTATGTCGCTGGTCTGGAGGCCAGCGCCCAGGAGGCCGCGCAGGCGGAACTGTCCGCGGAGGACCGCACGGTCCTCGAGCAGCAGTCGAAGCTCGTCCGCTACGCCGTGAAGGCCCAGCTACCTGGTGTCTCGGCCGAGGACTTCGACGTGCTGATGGGCGTGCTGAATCCGCAGGCGCTGATCGGTGAGGACGGCGATCCCGACGAGCAGCAGATCGAGAAGATCGGCGCGCTCGTGCAGAGGGAGCCGCGTCGCCAGCAGCACGGAGGGCAGCGGGATCCCGGTGAGGGATCCGCGGCTGAGGACGCACGGGAGCGCTACAACCGGCGCTTCCGCAACAAGAACCGATCTCGCTAAGGAGATTCGTCATGGAACTCGGATTCCGGAAGACCCAGACGGTGGGCGGTGACTACCGCTGGCTCGGCTCGAGCCACGGCACGTCGAGCGCCCGCCCCATCACCATCAAGCGCAGCGCCCTCGTCGAGGGCTCGAGCCTCGTCACCGAGGCCGCCGACGGCACCAAGCTCTCCACGAAGCATGTGCCCTCGGGCCTGCCCGTGAAGAAGGAGGCGGACGGGACCTACAGCCCGTTCACTGCCGACGACGCGGTGGAGGGGATTCTCGCGGGCTTCGTCCTGGAGACGCAGGACGTCTCCGACGAGGCGACCGAGGTGCTCGCACCGCTGCTCGACCACGGGCGCATCATCGCCCAGTTCCTTCCCGTCCAGGTCGCCGGCATCGCTGATGCCGACACCTCGGGCCTGTTCACCTGGGGGGTGGCCTGATCCATGCAGTACCACGACTCTGTCATCAACGCCGAGGAGGCCTCGACCTTCGCGCGCGAGGCCTCCGCTGACCAGGACACCCAGTTCCTGTACAGCTTCCAGCTGCCCACGAAGACGGTCGACGATCTCGACTACGCCTTCCAGCAGGGCGGGTCGCAGCTCATCGCCGCGGCCGCCTACCGGACGTTCGACACCGAGGCTCCCCTCGGTGCGAACCCCGAGGGCATCGAGGTGAAGGGGAAGCTCCCCCCGATCTCCGAGAAGACGCCCATCACCGAGTGGCAGCGGCTGAAGCTGTACCGCCGGGACGACGCGATGCGCACCGCGTTCGAGAACCATGCCGTGAATCGCGGCAAGGCGATCGCGACGCGTCTCGAGCTCGCCCGCTCCGAGGCCCTCAACTACGGCCGCGTGACCCTCAACGAGAACGGCCTGGAGGCCACGGTCGACTTCGGTCGCGACGCGGCCCTCTCGCCGACCGTCACGACCCCGTGGGACGAGGCCGACACCGCCGGTGCCCTGGACGACCTGATCGCCTGGGCGCAGGCCGTGCAGGACCTCTCCGGTGAGATGCCGGGCCGTCTCTACGGCTCGACGAAGGTTCGCACGCTCCTGCAGCGCAACAAGCAGGTCATCTCGGCCGCGCAGGGCACGAACACGACCACCAGCCGGATCAGCGCCGACGCGCTGAACGTCGTGCTGGAGTCCGAGGGCCTGCCCGCGTTCACCACCTACGACAAGCAGGTGCTGACGCGCGCCAACGGCCGCCGCCGCATCCAGCCGGAGAACCGCATCGTGTTCGCGCCGGCCCCCGGCGATTCCGTCTCGGACGAGTCCGGCACCAGCGGTGTCCTCGGCTCTACGGCCGTCGGCATCCCGGCGGAGGCCCTTAACGGCCAGTACGGCATCGCGGAGGCCAACCAGGCCGGCATCTTCGCCGCGGTCATGCACGGCACCGACCCCGAGGGCTTCTGGACGCTCGCTTCGGCGATCGCCCTGCCCGTCGTGGAGCTGCCGAACGCGACCGCGTCCGTCGAGGTGGTGGGCGCCTGATGGCCAAGGTCGCTGCCGGTCACCTGTACGTGACCACGCGTGGCGGCGAGGTCTGGCACTTCGCTCCCGGGGACGCACTGCCGTCCTGGGCGCAGAAGGTCATCAGGAACCCCGCCGCCATCACCGACGACGGCCGGTCCGCGTCCCGCGACTCGGACGAGCCGTCGAAGACATGGAAGGTCGACGACCTGAAGGCCTACGCGGCCGAGCAGGGCGTCGACCTCGCGGGCGTCTCGACGAAGGCGGACATCCTCGCTGCGCTCGCCGCGGCGGAGGCGTCGGCCGACGAGTCAGTGGACGAAGAGGTCGACGAGCCTGCGCTGCAGGACGTCGCTTCCGAGGCCCCGGCCGTCGAGGACGACGAGGAGGACGACGACCTCGAGCCGTCGCCCACCTTCGACCCGAAGGCCTGACCCGCAGGCGGGCGTCCCGGCATCACCGGGGCGCCCGCTCGGCCCGACCGACAAGGAGGAGCGGACGTGTCGAACAAGCTCGGCATCACCTGGAACGACATGAAGGACCGCTGGAACGGTGGCCCTCTGCTCGGTGACGACGAACCCGAGGGGGACGTCGACGCCGCCGTGCGCTTCCTCCTGCGCAAGCTGCCCCTGCTCGAGCAGTGGGTGACGCAGGGCGTCGTCGATCGCGCGGACGTGATCGACGTCGTCTTCCCTGCCGTGGCGCGCGTGCTGCGGAACCCCGAGGGCTACGAGCGCGAGTCCGACGGCTCCTACTCCTACGGCATGTCGTCGCTGTCGGCATCGGCGAACGTGTGGATCCCCGACTCCGACTGGCAGACGCTGATCCCGTACTCGCCCCTGCGGCCGGGGACGACCGGCCGGATCGGCATCACGCGCGGCTGGGGGTGGCCGGCGTGAGCCTGCTGACCAGCGGCCCCCACTCCGTCACGGTCACCCCGATGGAGCGGGTCCAGGACGTCGACGGGACCACGGTTCGCCCCGGCGCCCCGGTGCCGGTTCGCGGCGTCTCGGTGCAGCCGATCTCCGCGACCGAAGCCCAGGGCCTCGGCCTATCGGTCCTCTCGACCTACACCGTGATCGGCGCCGGCGTCTGGCCCGGCGGCCCCTACTCCCAGGTGACGATCGACGCCGGCCCGCCGGAGATCGTCGGCGAGACCCTGCAGCAGCAGGGCCGCCCCCGCGGGTACGCGATGTCTCGCCGTACAGCCCACTTCGAGGTCACCCTCTCCACCGAGTTCGCGGAGGTGCACTGATGGTCAGCCTCTCCAAGAACATCGGCACGCGCGCCGCGAAGATCGCCTGCGAGCTCCCGGAGTTCGATGGAGCCGCGGACGGCATCCGCGCCGAGGTCTCCGCTGAAGCGTCCCGCCACTCCGACACCGGCCACTTCGCCTCCTCGATCAAGAAGGAACGCGTCCGAGGGTCCCGAGGCGTCACCGACCGCCTCATCACCTCGACCGACCGGGCAGCCCTCTCCATCGAGTACGGCCACTTCGCCCACGGGTCGAAGGACTCCTCCGTCTCCTACGTCCCCGGCAAGCACGTCTTCGGCACCGTCGCGGAGCGCCACCGATGACCCGCTTCTCCCTCGACGCCTCCGCGCTCATGCGCACGCTCGTCCTCGAGACTGTCGCCGGCCGCACCCAGCCCGTGACCGTCGAGACGGAGCCGCCCACCGACCTCCGCGACCACCTGCCCCTCGTGATCGTCGACTGCTCCCCCGCGACCGGCATCGCCAACGGGCGCCCGGAGACCGGAGCCACGTTCACCCTGACCCTGCACACGGCCGCCACCGAGCGCGCGGCCGCGAAGGAGCTGTGCGACGACGTCTACGGCGGCCTCTACCGCCTGTGGCGCGCCGGCACCACCACCGACCACGGGTGGCTGAGCCACCTGAGCGACCGCCAGCAGCCCGCCAGGGCTACCACCCCGCCGACAGGCACCACCGGGCTCTACGCCTACACCGCAGCGCTCGCCGTGACCGCACGGCACTGAGCGCACACCCGCAACCCCTTGAGCGCCACGGCACCGCCGGCGGCGCCCTCACGCACACCCTCTGGAGGGAACACTCATGGCCGACATCACCGAGTTCACTGGTCACATCGCCGGCATCGGCCACGTCTTCTACAACGACGTGGACGCCGACCCGATCGACCTCGCCGCCTTCGACTTCTCCAAGCCCGCCACCTTCGGCGACTGGACCTGGCTCGGGGACACCTCGAGCGAGAACCTCATCGAGTTCGACAAGGACGGCGGCGACGTGACGAACAAGCGCACCTGGGACCGCCTCAACACGGGCGTCTCCCGCGAGCCCACCTCGCGCTCGTGCGTCATCAACGCCGTCAACACCTCGCGCGACACCTTCGCCCTGGGCTTCTCCGACTACGAGTACGACGAGGAGACCGACTCTTACGCGGTCGGCTCCTCGCTCGTGGCGGCTGAGAAGGCCATCCAGATCATCTCGGAGGAGGGCGCACTCGTGGCGTCGCTCTACCTCTACAAGACCTCGATCATCGGCGACCTCCCGACGTTCGACCTCGAGGAGTACATGGAGTGGCCCCTGAACGTGGCTCTCCTGGACTCCCCGACGAAGGCCAAGCAGTTCCGCTGGTTCCCGCCGCGCTCGCGCACGGGCATCACCGCGCCCGAGGGCCAGAGCCTGATGGCCGCGCGCAGCGGCGCCGTCGAGTCCGCGAAGTCCTCCAAGGCCTGACCCCCTGATCCGCCTGCCGTCGCGCCCCCGTGAGCCGGCGCGGCGGCAGGCCCCACCCATCCCCCGGCTCACACCGCTCACAGAAAGGCTCACGCCACCATGCCCACGAAGACCCCGCAGGACCGGAAGACTCCCCAGGCCGAGCAGGACGCCGAGAAGCAGCGCCAGTTCGCCGATGTCGAAGGCCACGAGCTCCTGAAGCCCTTCTCCAAGGTGAAGGGCTCCGACCAGGCCCGCCTCACGAATCGCCTGATCCGTCTCGACGTCTTCGACGACGTCGACGAGGACACCGAGGACGCGGACGAGAAGGACTTCTCGATCCAGGATCTCGACCTCGACGCCGTCGCCGACCTCATCGACTACGTGTCCGAGAAGTTCGCCCTGGACAGCAACAAGTTCGACGAGTTCACGATGGGCCAGGGCGGCATGCAGCGCGCCATGGACCTCACCATCGCCTACGCGAGCGAGATGGGAAAAGGCGAGGACTGAGCGACTGGGCCGCTGAGCGCCCCGAGGTCATCGGAGACCTCTGGGCGCTCTACCGCCTCGACCTCTACGAGCAGCTGGACAGTCCACGCCTGCACCTGCTCGAGGCCTGCCTCCGCCGCCTCGCCACAGAGCCCGATTCCCTGTGGCGAGCCGAAGAGCTCGGCGGCGAGCAATGGCGCGGCTGGTCCCTCGAGACATCTCTGCTCGCGGACCTCATCGACGCCGTCAATTTCAACACGGCGGCGTCCGGCACGAACAAGAAGGCCAAGCTCAAGCACCCCGTCGAGCGGCCTAAGCCCAAGAAGGTCCGCATCACCGAACGCGCAGAGCACGTCGCCGACATGAACTGGGGCGCCGCCCTCACCGCGCTCACCAGCTGAACCCCTGGGAGGAGGCCGACGTGGCAGAGCAGATCGGCATCAAGGTCTGGCCCGACTCCCGGGGGTTCCGCGAGGACCTCAAGAAGTCCCTCGCTCGCGTCGAGCGGCAGCTCAAGGTCCAGATCCCCGCCGAAGTCAACCTCGGCCGCGCCGCCGTCGCCGACATCAAGCGGCGCCTCAAGGACATCCGCGCCGAGATCCCCGCCACCATCGACCCCCGCACCATCCGCGAATCCGCCGAGCGCGCCCGCGAGACTGCTGAGAAGGCAACCTCGCGCAGCCCGGTCGAGATCCCCGCGACCCTCGGCGACCTCGACCGGAAGTTCGTCTCCCGCCTCAAGGCCCAGGCGCAGCGCGCCGCCGATGCCGCCGAGGCCGCGATCCCCGCGACCGTCGACGGCGAGCACCTCCGCACCGAGCTCAAGGCCAAGCTCGAGCAGGTCGAGCGCTCCCTCAAGGCCACCATTCCCGTCGAGCCTGAGAAGGCTGCCGCCTGGCGCGCCGAGCTCAAGCACATGGTCGATGACATCAACGACCAGAAGGGCGAGATCGAAGCCAACGTCGACCTCGACCACGGCATGGCCTCGGCGAAGCTCGCCGCCTTCACCCGCCCACGCTCGCTCCCGATCAATCTCACCGTCACCAAGGCCTCCCTCGCGAAAGTCGGCACCGCGCTCGCCGCTCTCTCGGGCGCGCGCGTCCTGAAGAGCTTCGGCTCGTCGATCCGCGGCGTGATCACGAACCTCGACCGCTCCCTTCCTGCGCTCGCCGCCGTCACCACCGCGATCGGAACCCTCTCGGCCGGTGCGCTCGCTGGCACGTCGAACCTCCTCGGCATCGGCGCTGGCCTCGCGTCCATCGCGCCTGCCGCGCTCGCCCTGCCCGGCCTGTTCGCCGGGTTCGGTGTCGGTGTCGGCGTGATGGTCGCCGCCCTCAAGGACGCCGGGAAGTACCTTGGCGACCTCGGCCCGAAGTTCGGGGCGATCCAGGACAAGATCTCCGGGAACTTCTGGGGGAAGGCAGCAGGGCCCATCCGCGACCTCGCGAACAACGCCCTGCCGATGCTGTCGGCCCGCCTCGGCGAGGTCGGCACCCAGCTCGGCTGGTTCTTCTCCTCGATGGCGAGCGCGCTGAACACTCCGACGAACCTCGGCTTCATCAACGGGATCCTCGCGAACGTCCGCGATTCCATCGACATCGCAGCCGAGGGCATCGCCTGGTTCACCGACGGGCTCCTCAACCTCGCCAATGCGGGCTCCGCATACCTGCCGCAGCTCGCAGGCTGGTTCAACCAGATCAGCGAGCGCTTCTCCGCCTGGGTGCAGACGAACACCGACAACGGCCAGCTGTTCCAGTGGATCGACGGCGGTATCGCCGCCCTCCAGGACCTCGGCTCCATCCTCGCCAACACCGGTGGGATCCTCGCTGGATTCGCGACTGCTGCCGCAAACGCCGGCGGGGCGTCCCTCGGCGCGCTCGCCGACGGCCTCGCGAACGTGAACGCCGCCGTCAATGGCCCGGCGTTCCAGGGCGCCCTCACGACCGTGTTCCAGGGCGCTCACGACGCGATGGCCGCCCTCGGCCCCGGCGTGTCCGCGCTCGGCGACGCGTTCGTGTCCCTTGCGCCGACACTCGCGCAGATCATGACGCTCGCCGGGCAGATAGGCTCTGTCGCCCTCACCGCGATCTCGGCCGCGTTCCAGAACCCCGCGTTCCAGGGCGGCCTCGTCACGTTCTTCCAGGGCGTGCTGTCCGGGGTGCAGGCTCTCGCTCCCGCGCTGCCCGCCCTCGCCTCCGCGATCGGCTCTGTCGCCACGTTCGCCGGGACCCTGGCGTCCGTGATCGGCCCCGTGCTGGGCACCGCCATCCAGGCGCTCGCGCCCGTGGTGGCTGCGCTGATGCCTGCCCTCTCGTCGGTGGCGGAAGTCCTCGGTGGTGTCCTCGTCTCGGCGATCTCCGCCGTCGCACCGTTCATCCAGCAGACCGTCACGGCGATCGCCTCGTGGGTGCAGCAGAACCCGGGGCTCGCCGCCGGCCTCGCGGCAGCTGCCGTAGCGATCGGTGGGCTGGTCGCCGGCGCCGTGTCGCTGTTCACGGCCCTCGCCCCGATCATCAGCGCGGTCATCGGCATCGTCTCCGGTCTCGCCGGCCTCGGCATAACGGCCACTGCCGTCGGGTCCGCGATCGCGGCCGTCGCCCCGGTCGTCGGGATCGTGGTTGCTGCGATCGCCGCGGCGGTCGCGATCGTCGGCGCGCTCGTCGCCGCGTTCGTGTACGCGTGGAACACCAGCGAGCAGTTCCGGACCGCGATCGCCGGGCTCGGCCAGGCCATCATGGGGTTCCTGCAGCCCGTCATCGACTTCGTGACCGGCACTCTCGTCCCGGTCCTGCAGCAGATCGCAGGATCCTTCCTCGCCATGCTGCAGCAGATCGGCGACGCCCTGACGCCGCTGATGACCGTCGTCGCGCAGATCGCGACCCAGATCTACACGCTGCTGACGCCGCTCGTGTCCTTCCTGATGAGCGTCCTCGCGCCCGCGTTCACGTTCCTGGGGAACGCCGCATCGGTCGCGTTCTCCCTGATCGGGACCGTGATCTCCGGCGCCCTGGCCTTCATCACCGGAATCCTGCAGGGGTTCCTCGCGCTGCTGCAGGGGAACTGGGCCGGCGCGTGGGCCGCGGTCTCCTCGACCGTCTCCGGTGCCCTGAGCGGGGTTCTCGGGTTCGTGTCCTCGATCCTCGGGGCGGTCGGCTCGTGGATCTCCGGCTGGGTCGGCCGGGTTGTCGCGTTCTTCGTGTCCCTCGGCGCGCGGGCAGTCGCGGCCGTGTCCTCCGGTATGGCCACCGTGCGCGCCGCGTTCTCGACGGCACTGTCCGCCGCCGCGTCGGTCGTTTCGAGCGTCCTGGGCCGCATCGTCGGATTCTTCTCGAGCAAGATCGCGGCGGCCAGGTCCGCGGTTTCGTCGGGACTGAACGCCGTGCGCTCTGCCTTCTCGACGGCACTGTCCGCCGTGTCGTCGGTGGTGTCGTCGGTGCTCTCTCGCGTGGTCGGGTTCTTCACCAGCAAGATCTCCGCCGCCCGCTCCGCCGTCTCGTCGGGACTCGCCGCCGTCCGATCCGCGTTCTCGTCTGTGCTCGCCGCGGTCGCGTCGGTCGTGTCCTCGAAGCTCGCCAGCGTGGTCTCGTTCTTCTCGAGCAAGATCGCTGCGGCCCGCTCCGCCGTCTCCTCCGGGCTGAACGCGATCAAGTCGGCGTTCACGTCGATCCTCTCCGCGATCATCTCCGCGGTCTCCGGCAAGGCCGCCCAGGTCGTGAACAAGTTCCGCGACATGGGCAACCGGGCTCTCGCCGCCGTCACCGGCTTCGTCGGACGATTCACCTCGGTGGGCCGAAACATCGTGCAGGGCATCATCAACGGCGTCGGCGGCGCAGCCGGGGCGCTGTACGGCAAGCTCAAGGGTCTCGCCTCCGGCGCCCTGAACTCCGCGAAGTCCGCACTCGGCATCCACTCCCCGTCGAAGGAGTTCGCGAAGATCGGCTCCTACTCGGTCGCCGGTCTGATCCAGGGCCTGCAGGACAACGAGTCGAAGGTGAAGTCCACCGTCGGGCAGCTCGCGAAGGGCATCACCGCCGAGTTCTCCAAGCGCGGCAAGGTGTCCAAGGCGAACGTGCTGAGCGGCCTCTCCGATCAGCTGACGTCGCTGCGCCGGCAGCAGCAGGATCTCCGCAAGGCCGCGAAGGCGACCCGGAAGGTCGTCTCCGTCGTCGGCAAGACCAAGACCGGCAAGGTCAAAACCCGCACGAGCACCGTGTCGACCTCGAGCGCGAAGAGCGCCCAGGCCGGTCTGTCCACGGTCGAGAAGCGGATCCGGGCCGTGCAGGACCAGATGGCGAAGATCCGCAAGGCCGACGTCACCGGCACCGCCGAGGTGCAGGCGAAGGCGTTCTGGACGAAGTACGCCGCGACCACGACCGCGTCCCTGGAGGATCTCGCGAAGCAGAGGGAGAGTCTGACGGCTCGCCTGAAGTCGGCCAATGAGAAGCTCGCCGACGCCGTGAAGCTGCGCGACAACTACGCGGGATCCCTGTCGGACAAGCTCAGCGGGACGTTCAGTCTCACCTCCGACTCGCTGAAGATGTCGCCCGAGACCATCACCAAGGGCTTCAAGGACGCGGCCGCATCCGTCGGAGCGCTCGCCTCACGACTTCGTCGCCTCGGCAAGCGTGGACTCGACAAGGGCGTCATCGACCAGATCGCCCAGCTTGGCGCAGTCGATGGTGCGCAGATGTCCGCCAGCCTTCTGAAGGCCTCGGACAAGCAGCTGAAGTCGATCTCGTCCGCGTACAAGAAGCTGCAGGGGAATTCCGACAAAGCCGGCGCCTCGGTCGCCAACCAGATGTACGGCGCTGGAGTGCAGGCCGCCCAGGGCCTGGCGAACGGGCTGAAGTCCCAGCTGAAGGCCGTGAACTCGGCCGCGTCAGTCCTCGCGAAGTCCGTCGTCACCACGGTCAAGAAGAACCTGAAGATCCACTCGCCGTCCCGTGTGATGACCAGTCTCGGCCAGTACACCGGGGCCGGATTCGTGCAGGGCCTGGATCAGATGGTCGGCGCAGCTCAGGCGTCGATGACGACCATGACCCGGCTGCCAGACGTGTCGACCGCCACGGGGAGCGTCGGGCCAGCCGATGCGACCCCGGGCGGCATCGAGGATGCCCTGGTTGCAGCGCTCGGTCGGTGGCAGCCGGTCGTGAATCTCAACGGCCGCGAGTTCTACGGCGTGATGGTCGACTCGGCCCGATCGAACCGTCGCTCGCTCGTCACAGAAAGGGCGTGAGCACAGCATGCTGTGTCCGCTGATCGGGCCCGCCGGGCGCCTCATGGAGATCCCCTACACCGACACCGAAGACGTGTCGCGTGAGGACCGTTACTCGGTGCAGACGACCCTCGAAGGGCGTCGCCGGGCGCAGCATCTGCCTGGATCGGCGCGCACCTGGAGCGTGAGCATCCCCGTCGGGCACCCTGAGGACCTGCTGCATCTCGACGCGTTCGCACAGGGCGCCTGGGGGCCGGGCCCGTGGCACTGGCTGCCCGTGCAGGCGCAGGTGGGGAACCTCCTGACGCCGAACGAGGCAGCACTCCTGGAGCGCGCGACCCCGGCGTACACGCTCGACGGGGGGCCTCTGCAGACGCCAGACGGCACATGGACGCCCAGGTCCCTGCTGGTGGATCTCGAGACCGGCTCCGATTGGCTGTTCAAGGGCATCCCGGTGCTGCCGGGCCGGCCGTTCACCTGGTCGCTCGATGTCATCGGCGACGGAGTGAGCGCACCCGAGCTGATCACGATCTACAGCGACCTCGACGGCAACCGCATCGGAACAGGAGACCGACGCGCCTCAAGCACCGTCAAGGGCTTGCACCGTACGTCGATGACTCTGACTCCTCCGGCTGGAGCGGCAACGGTCGACGTGGGAGTGCGTTCCACTGTCAAGCGTCTCGCTCGACCCCAGCTGTCGTGGACTCCTGTCGCTACCCCGTACACGACTGGGCACGGGTGCCGTACTGCGATCGTCGACGGCCTGGAATCAGCGCTGAAGACCATCGACCAGCACGGGCCGGTCAACGCCGTGAGCTTCACCGTGATGGAGGTGTCCTGATGCAGGAGGGCTCCCTCGCAGCTGGTGTCCCCCAGTGGCGCCGCCGAGTAGAGGTCAACGGGATCGCACGGGAAGCGGAGTCCCTCTCGTTCGACGCCGAGCTCTCCTCGGACATGCCAGACGCGATCGGCGGGGTCTCCGGCATTAAGCCCCGCACGGGCACGATCAAGTGGTCCCCGCAGGCGGCAGTCGTGGATGTGCCGGCGTCGCCTTGGTCCCGCCGCAACGGATGGCCGCCCTCCCCGGGCGATCGCGTGGATGTCTGGGTCGGGGACACCGGCACGACCTGGAAGGTCTTCACTGGGAGGATCGACAAGACCACCGGTGACGTGGACACCCTGAGCTCGAGCATCGTGGACGACTCCGACCAGCTTGACCGGGTCATCACGATCGAGCCCGTCGCCTATCAGATGCCCGGGATGATGCAGTCCAACGGCGTCTACCGCGAGTACGTGCCCGTCTACGTGCGCCCCTGGTACGCGATGTACAAGTGCCTGCGGGCGGGCGGCTGGGGCGTGTCCACGCCTTCGGGGGCACAGGGCCTCACGGTCGTGTCCGTCGACATGCAAGGCTCGTTCTACCCAGACCTGGGGACGATCGGCCGTTCCACCGACGATCTCGACCTCCAGTATGGCGACGGGTTCACATACCAGGCCGCCGGGTCCATCTCGTACGAACCTCGCGAGCACGCTGCCTACTCGACAGGCGATGGGGTCCGCGTGTGGCTCCGCTGGACCGGAGTGCAGGCCGTCGCCTACCTGAGGTTCTCGGACGACCGGGCTCTGCGCTTCTACCTGACGCACAACCCGTCCGGGGCGACGTCCCTGTGGATTCAGGCCTCCTCCGGCGGCACTGTGCCCAATGGGGGGATGCTGATCGCTGAGACCACGGTCAACCTGCAGGTCGACGCGGCTGACGGCTCCCAGTGGATCGAGCTGTTCATCCCCGCCGGCGGGCAGACCATCCGGTACACAGCCCCCACAGTCAACACTCCTTCGGGCACCCGCAACGGGGCCGCGGAGTCCACGATCACCCTCGGGACGACGTTCAACACCGGGACGACCCTGTCGCTCGTCACGTTCACGGGCAGCCTCGTGGCCGCACGAGTCGGGAACCTGACGCTCACCCAGTGGCGCGGCTTCTCCTCCCACTCCGTGGGATCGAAGGTCCGGCATTGGGGCCGCAGCGATCTGGTCCGTCTTCAGCAGATCCAGCGCACGCTCGAGAACGTGTCCGCCTCGGAGGTTCTCGACGAAGCCTCCGAAGCGACGCTCACACCGATGTGGCTGGACGAGACGGGCACCATGCAGGTCGCCGCATCCGATGTGCTCTACGCGCAGCGCGCCTCGCACACGGTCACGACCGCGCAGGACATCTTCTCCCTCGGCTGGGAGGAGTCCCTCCAAGCCACCCGCCGCACCGTGCACGTGAACTACCAGGCCGTCGCCTACAACTACATGCGGCAGGAGCGGGTGCTGCTGTATCAGCCATCCTCAGCAGCTCAGCTCGATCCGAACGGCGTCGTCTACGAGGAGTTCATCAAGCCCGACGACGACCAGGAATGGATCTGGCCGGACACCACCCTGGCCGACGTCAACGGTCACGTCGACGACTTCAACCACGGGTACGGCAGCTTCTACGGCGCCAGCGTCGACAACAGCCTCGGCGTGAACACGTGGGGACGCCAGCTCACCCCGAAGATCGAACGGCTCGGCCTGCGCACCCTGAAGTTCTCCATCTCCACGGCGGACACCAGGACCATGGAACTCTCCACCCCGGACGACGAGGAGACGCTGTACAAGCGCCGCCGGGGCGTCACCCTCCCCCTCATCCGCGGGTACGGGCTCGTGACCCTCGCGGACGCATCGAAGGACGGGACGACGACCGGCCCGACATGGGCGCCGGACCTGACGCACGAGCTCGACTACTGGGGCCGCGAGGACGACGCGCAACGCGTCGCGGACTGGCTCTCGGAGCGACTCGCGACCCCGCTGATCACCCTGACGGATCTCGAGATCGCCTACGACCCCAGGATCCAGCTCGGCGACGTCATCCTCGTCGACTCCACCACCTTCCTCGGGTTCTCCGTGGAGGTCCTCGTGATCGGCAAGTCCGAATCCCACGGGAGCGACGGCTCAACCCTCTCCCTCACGGTGCGGGTCGTGCGAACGATGACGACGTACGCGACCTATGAGGCGTTCGAAGCCGCCTACCAGGGCCGCCACTACTCGGCGCTCGAGTCCGCCTGGGCGGGCGCCCGCTACATCGACATGGAACGCAAGCCCCTTGAAGGAGGTGCCTGATGGTGAAGTACACCGGCAGCGAGTCGCTGCCCTACCCCGAGGCCGGGGACGATATGAAGATCCAGTCGCGGGACATGAAGGCCCTCGCCGTCGCCACGGATCAGGCTCTCGCACGGGAGAAGCTCGCCCGCACCGAAACAGACGAGCAGACGGCCACCGCGCTCGACGACATCGAGGACCGCCTCGAGGCCACGGAGGTCACCCTCGAGTACGTACCCACCGTGGAGCCCACCGATGGTGAGTGGATGCTCGCTGAGACCGACGAAGCCGGGAAGATCTCCCGGGCCGTCGACGCGCAGGCCCGCACCTGGCTTCGCCTGCACCCGGACTCCGAGGGCGTCGTGAACCCGACCGTCGCCGGGGAGATCCAGCCACTGAGCGTGGAAGGGTGGGCGTGGGCGGTCACCGACGAGACCGGCCAGGTCGCCCTCGGT
Source organism: Brachybacterium kimchii (assembly GCF_023373525.1). Taxonomy (NCBI): domain Bacteria; kingdom Bacillati; phylum Actinomycetota; class Actinomycetes; order Micrococcales; family Dermabacteraceae; genus Brachybacterium; species Brachybacterium kimchii. The sequence continues at coordinate 1,009,926 of NZ_CP097218.1, read as the reverse complement.
GTCCGCACAGACGGCACCGCCTACACGGGCGACGCCGCCACAGCCACGCAGCCCTACGACGTGGTCCTCCTGATCGGCCAGTCGAACATGAAGGGCCAGGGCCAGCCATCCGCAGTGCGTGACCCGTGGCCGGGCGTGGACCAGTACCCGGCGGCGAACAAGCCCGAGGCCGGCCGAATCCTGTCCGCGACAGAGCCCCTCCTCCACCAGGGCCCGGTCACGAATGCGACCGGCACCGGGTTGGGCATCCCGTTCGCGCGCCGCTACCGGCAGGAGCAGCCCGGCCGACGGATCCTCATCGTGCCCTCGGCGTGGGGCGCCACGGGCTTCTCCACCTCGGCGCCCGCGCAGGGCGGCACATGGGACTGGACCGCCCCGGACGATGGCACGAACCTCGCGATCAACGCAGTCCGCCAGTGCAAGGACGCCCTGGCCGCTGCCGGTGACGGGGCGCGCCTGACGGGCATCCTGTGGCATCAGGGCGAGGGCGACACCGGCATCGCCGACCAGTACGCGGCCAAGCTCGACGGGCTGATCGACTGGGTGCGCGAGCAGCTCGACGCCCCCGACGTGCCGTTCGTCGTCGGCCAGATGTCCCCGGACCGGCAGGGCGGCGCGGGCGGCGTCACGATCGACGCGGCCCACCAGCAGACCCCCGCCCGCCGAATGTTCACGGCGTTCGCCCCCACCCCACCAGGGATGCACAACCCGGGCGACCCCACCCACCTGTCCACCCACGCCCTCGAGGTCATGGGACGCGGCTTCTTCGACGCTCTCCAGCGCGCGAGCTTCAACCGGCCCGGCGTCGGCCCAATCGGCCCCGAACACGTCCGCGCGCACCGCTCGGGCGACACGGTCACGGTGTCCTGGGACGCGGCCTGGTGCCGGGCCACGGACTACCAGGTCGAGTGGCGCGCCCCGGGCGGCACCTGGGCGGCCACAGGCGTCACGCACACGCCCGCGCTCGGCACGACCGCCACGCTCACGGCCACTGGCCCGGTCGAGGTGCGAGTCACCACCATCAACGAGACCGGCGAGGCCACACCCGTCGTCACCACCGCCTGAGGAGGCACCCCATGACTCTGCAGATCGTCGTCCCCGGAGTGTTCACCGCGGCGGGGCTGCCCGACCTCGGCCTCCTCGGGTTCACCGACACGTTCGAACGCGCGGACACGACCACCCTGGGATGGACGGAGAAGCCCCGTAGAGCGTGGCAGGTCCAGTCCACCCAGTCGACCGAGGCCGGCATCATCGGCGGGGAGGCTTACACCCGGACCACGAGCGGCACCACCCACTCGGTGGCGACCGCTGATGCGCACACCGCGGACGGCACCTTCGAAGTTACCCTCGGCGCATTCGCGGCCGGCCAGTTCGGCCCCGCCTTCCGCGTCTCCTCCCACACGTCCGCGTTCCGCCTGTGCTCGATCGACGGCGCGCTCTACCGCCTGAACCGTGTCGACGGGAGCACGACCACAGCCCTGTGGAACAGCAGCGGGATCACCCCGACGACCGGTGACCGGCTCAAGGTCGTCCTCGACGGCGCCTCGATCACCGTGTACGTCAACGGCACGAAGGCCACCCAGGTCACCGACTCGTTCAACCAGATGGTCACTCGCCACGGGTTCTGGAACAACACGGCCACGACTGCGAACCGGATCCGGGACATCGCCTTCACGGTATGAGGCTCACTCAGAGCCTTGGTCCGTCTCCACCCATCCGTTCCTGAGCGGGACGAAAGCGCGCGCGGGGCGGGTCTCGGTCGCCGGGTAGTCCACGCGCACGGGCTTCACGTAGTCGCCCTCGTCATCCTCGAACGTCTCGAAGGTGACCTCGGCTTCCTCCTTCGGGAGCTCAGCCCAGGAGAACAGCGAGGCGGATGAAGCATCAGACATCGGAGCAGCCTTTCCATGCGCACGGGGTCCTCTCCCCCTTTGGAGGGTCCTTCTGCGCAATGGCACGAAGGTATTGGACAGTCGCACACCCCGATGGCTCTTTCGTCCGATCGTGACCGTTCGGACGCCGACCCGTGACACGGCTGTTATCAGCCAATACCCCAGCCACTTCCAGACCGCCCCTCGCCTGAAGGCAGGGGCTCTTCTCATGCCCAGGAGGCACCCCATGGCCACGAAGTGGGCCTCGCTCCCCGCGAACTACTCCAACAAGCGGAAGGTCGAACGCCTCGACCCGGCAGCTGCCGCATCCCTGCACCGCATGTCCTTGCGCATGGTCCCCGGGGCCGGCGCGAACTTCTCCATTTACTCGGCGCTGCGCACGCATGCGGAGCAGGTCGCCCTGTTCACGGCGAACTACACGCCCGCCGGCCGCGGCCGCCAGCTGTCTACGGACCGTGCCTACCAGGGGCAGATCTGGAAGCGGAAGGCCGGTGGCGTCTCGGTCGCCTCCCCGGACCTCGGGTCGAACCACGAGGACGGCAAGGCGATCGACATCCACGGGGCCGAGATCCAGAGCTGGCTGGCGAAGAACGGTCTCCGGTTCGGCTGGTCTCACGACGAGGGCGCACGCGTCGGCGAGGCTTGGCACTACCGGTACATCGCCGGCAAGGACCAGTACCGGTCCGAGGGCACCCCGAAGATCGCCGCCATGCAGAAGGCCCTCGGTGTCACCGCGGACGGCAAGATCGGCACCGGCACCGTCGCGAAGATCAAGGCGTTCCAGAAGGCGCACAAGCTCACGGTCGATGGGATCGCCGGGCCGAACACGCAGGCGAAGATCCTCGCGGGAAAAGGTGAGGCCGCCCCCGAGGCGGCCACGCCGACGCCCACCATCCCCACCGTCGTGACCGCGACCCCGGGATGGATGCCCGGCGTCGACACGTCCCAGACGTGGACCGGGAACAGCCACAAGGCCGACGTCACGAAGATCGTCCTGCACACCACGGAGGGGTCCGGGTTCATCGACTACCAGGGTGGGAAGGTCGCCCCGCACTTCACCGTGCACCGCGACGGCCGGATCCGGCAGCACTTCCCGACGACGCAGTCCGCGAAGGCACTCGAGCATCCCGCCGGGACGGTCGAGACGAACAACGCCGGGTGCGTGCAGATCGAGTTCATCGGCTCCTGCGACCGCGCCTATGCCGCGAAGAACGGCCTGTTCTTCACCGAGGACGCACAGGACGAAGACCTCACGGGCCTCGCGGCCGTCCTCGCCTGGATCTCGGCGGCGCACGGCATCCCGCTCACCGTCGACGGCCTCACCTGGCCCACGACGAACGCGGCCTACACGAGTGCCCCGCAGCGCATGAGCGACAGCGAGTGGCTCGCCTATGCCGGCGTCTGCGGGCACACCCACGTCCCGCACAACTCCCACTGGGACCCCGGCGCGTTCCCCGTCGCGCGGCTGCTCGCGCTCGCCGGTGGCGCGCCGGCGGCCGTCACCGGCAAGCCCGCCACGAAGCCTGCCACCACCGTGACCCTCCCCGAAGGAAAGGCCCTCCTGATGAAGCTGAAGGATCTGCCGGACTACCCGCTGCTGCGCACTGCGGAGCACCTCTGCTACTACGGCGACGAATCGAAGATCGAGTCCGTCTCCGGCAAGTCCCCGAACTCGCTGAACCCCGGCGAGATCTTCGGGACCGGGAAGTCCTCCGGTGCGCGCGGGCTCAAGGCGTGGCAGAAGCGACGCGGCATCACGGCCGACGGCCGCTTCGGTGCCGGCACCGACAAGGAGGTCCGCGCCGTCCAGAAGAAGGCCGGCCTCACGGTCGACGGGAAGCTGGGGCCGACGACGTTCTACGCGGGCTGGCTGGTGTGAGCCGGGAGGCCACCGACACGGGGTCGATCGAGTCCCCGGTCGGAGTCGTCGGCCACGTCCTCGCGCGCAACCGCACCTGGGCGCTGCGCTACATGGGAGGGAAGGGCCTGGCGATCGCCCTGATCGGCCTGTCGTGGATCGTGCAGCCCTCCGCCGGTCGCGCGGCAGGCATCGAGTGGATGGACCTCGTCCAGCCCTGGATGATCGGCAGCGTGTGGATGCTCGCCGGCCTGTGGGCGGCGATCGCTTCCCGCACCCGGGCCCTGGCGCTGCACAAGGTGGCCTGGTTCGGGCTGATCGCCACCCCGGCCATCACCGCGCTCTACTTCACCGTCTCCTGGGTGTACGCCCTGCTGCCCGTGGACGGCGGCTCGCAGCGCGGCTGGATCACGGCCGCCTCCTACGTCGCGTTCTCCATGGCCTACTGCGTGGCGCGTCTGCACCTGGAATCGGAGGAGATCTCAGAGGCGTGGGGTGATGACTGAATGGATTCCACCATCATCGGCATCGTCGTGTCGGCCGTCGTCACGTTCGGCGGCGCCTGGATCGGGCTGAAGGCGACCCGGTCCACGAACCAGGGCACGGACCTCGCGCAGGCAGCCAGCTACTGGAAGTCCGCCGTCGAACGGCAGGACATCAAGATCGCCGCGATGGACGTGAAGATCGAGAAGGTCACCTCGGAGAACCGGACGTACCGGCGCACCCTCGTCGGCGTCATCGAGCGGCTGCAGCGAGTGCCTCCGCCCGCGCACAACCTCGTCCTCGAGTACATCCACGACAACGTCCCCTCTCTGAAGGAGAAGCCATGAGCGACACGACCATCACCCCTCCCGCGCAGGTGGGCGTCTCCGAGAAGGAGCCCGTCCTCACCGCCGGCGCGATCATCGCCCTGATCGAGGCGATCCTGATGGGCCTGACCGCGTTCGGCATCGCCGTCACCCCGGACCAGCACGCCGCGATCGTCGGCATCGCCGGCGCGATCCTCGCGATCCTCGGCGCCGTCCTCCCCAGCCTCCACACGCGCGGGAAGGTCACCGCGAACCCGAACGTCGTCGAGCACGTGCAGGACGGCGCCGTCCTCGCTGGCGAAGCCTCCGAGCTCCCCACTGGCGACCAGATCCGCCAGGCCGGAGACCTCTACGACGGTTACACCGACCCGCTCGCAGAGGACGCACCCGCCGAGCTCGACGAGGATCCCGACGACGTCCTGACCGCCGCCGAGGCTGCCGAGGTCGACGACACCGTCCGCGAGCACACCCATCGGGCGGGCGACGATGGCTGACCACGAGTGCCCCGAGTGCGGGGCCCGCTACGGCTCCGAGGCTGCCCGCGACCAGTGTGCGTTCCGAGATGCGGAAGCGGATCGAACCGAACGCGCCCGCCAGCGACACCGCTGACGTAGCGTGGCGAGAGGCGGCCATCGGGAGCCCCTGCGGCGGGGGCTGGCCGCCTCGAGCGGGGTCGTCGCTCCGCTCCCGGTGCCCCCGCCCCTTCCGCTGGGGTGGGGGCACTTCCTGCGCAGTGTCGGACTTGCCCCCACGAATCTTCCCCACGCCGTAGAGTGGGTTCTGGTGGCTCTCTTGATTGAAGCCCGGGAGTGTCCACCCCTGGAGTGGCACACTTCGAGAACGTCCCCGTCTCCCGTACCTGGGAGGCGGGGACATTCTCGTGCGCAGGAGTACGCTTCGTGGATGGATGACATCGTCGTTCTCCACGCGAACAACACGCACCTCTACCCGGGCGCGCAGCTGCAGGCTGACCGGGAGGAGCCCTTCCTCGCGATCCACACCGACGTCGTCGTCCTGTTCACCGACCACTCCCGCGCAGAGGGAGCCGTGCGCCGCTCGAGCGACGGGTTCGTCCTCCAGGTCGACCGGTACGTCACCGACGCAGGTTCCCACCTCGCCGCGAAGACCTGGTCGCTCACACCGCACGACGGCATCTTCACAATCAGCGGCCGGCTCGTCTGAAGCTCCGAGCACCGCGAGGCAGCGGCCGAGAGCGCTCGAACCGGGCTAGCGGCACCCGCACCCAAGGCGTAGCATCCGCGCCAGGTGACTTCTTCTGTGGACCGTCGGGGAGGTTACCACGTCGCGGGGACTGCCTATCCCGCAACCACAATCGCCCCCACCTTGACCTCACGGTCGAGGCGGGGGCGTTTTCATGGGTTCGGATCAGGAGCGGCGGTGATCGGCGATGACCTTCATGAAGTCCGCGCTGTCGACATCCAGCAGGCTCGGATCATCTGATGATGCGAGGAGCTCGTCGGCGATCGCGTCGACGTCGAAGTCGTCTGCGGTGCTGCTACTCGGCCCGTCCTCGCGCTGCGTGATGGTGTCGCTGATGATGACCTTCAGCTGCTCTCGATCCACGGCGACTCCTTCGTAGGGAAGTCCGATCGTAGTCCTTCCTTGTTATCCACATCTCATCCACATCGGTGTGGGCCGCGGGTAGGGTCGCCACTCATGTGGACCGAGAACGAACAGCGCACCGTCGCCGACATGCTGCACGCCGGCCCCGCTGAGGACATGGCATCCGAGTACGTCGCCCTCGCGTGGGATCGGCACGGCGCGCTCGTGAGTCCGGACGAGGCACGGCTCGCCGTCGCCCGCTGGAGGAGGTAGCCCGCAAAGTGAAGCGCCCCCATCCTGACCTGACGGTCGGGGTGGGGGCGCTTTCGTGCGTTCCGGGTCACTCACTCGGTGCCGGAGCACCAAACCGAACCTTGCCTCGCTCGATGGTTGGCAGGATGTAGCTGGCGCCCACGCTGCGCTGAGTGAGATTTCCGAGCGCCTCCCGGATGTACGGGAAGAGCGTCATGATCCCGACCTCGTCGGCGAAGTCGATGCATGCATCGTTCGTCGCCTCGAAGTCGGCTTCCGCTTCGTACTCCGCTGCGGCATCAAGCTTGACCAGCCAGTCCCGATGTCGAGCCTCGAACTCGACCCGGATCCCGAGCTGCGGGCCTGATTGGCGGGTCCGAAGTCCGAAGTCCATCGAGACCTCACCGTCTTCGAGCTCCTCGTCTGGTCGCTCCTGGGAGTGGTTGGGGCCTCCCTCGTTGAGCTCCGACAGCTCCACGAGCATCTTGTAGAACCGGACGTCCTTGAGGACGGGACCCGGCCCTGTGACGATTTCCGACGCTGACTTCAGCGGGGACATGCTCTCCTCAGGCATGCGCGTACGCGCTGTTCTGGACGATGGCCTTGCCGCGCTTCGGCACGATCGCTCTGATCGGTGCGTTCACTCGAGGTTCATGGCGGACGGACCACTCACTCGGTACGGAGCGCTCGCAATCGTCCACAACAATCGTCCGCAGCATGGCCTCTACTGCCATGGCGTAGCGATGAATGGTGGACAGCGTGGGGTTGCTGTCGTAGTGCTCGAACGCGGCGACGGTGGGCTGGGTGACGCCCATACGCTCCGCGACGTCCTTCTGCGTGAGCTTGTGCTCCTTGCGGATGGCGATCAGGGTCTCCATGAGCTGCTCGCGGTCATCGACGAGTCGCTCGGCCCGCTTCTCGAGTCGATCGAGGTTGGGTGCTGACATAGACCAGACTCTATATCCACTCCGAGTAGACGTCCACCACTCAGGTGCGCGGGGTCACGGGCCAGCCTGCAGCCTCAAGCCGCAGATACTCAGCGAGAGCTTGCTCAATCTCGCGGTCCTGAGCGCGCTTGTTCTCTCCGTCGGTGCCGGCTACGAACTTCTCGTGAGCACGGATGCCCACGATGCAGACTCCGAGCTTCGCGGGCTCGCCATGGAGCAGCCGCACCGACACCTTCCGGTGCGCCTCGTCTGCGCCCTCCTCAGGGCGCTCCAGGACATCGATATCGCTCCACCGAATCTCGTATAGCGGCACCCTGCCATCGCTGACGGGCTTGAGCTCCGAGCGTGGACGTAGCTCACCCCGTGACGCCTTCTCGATGCGCTTCTTGAACGTAGCCCGGACGTAGGCCTTGCTGTAGGGCGACCACAGACGCGTTCCGCTTCCTCGGATCGCTTCGAACAGCGCGTCTACCGCCGCCGCAACATGCTCGCGCTCTTCGGAACTCGAGCAGCTGAGCCAATAGACATCAACGCGCAACCCGCCCGTGGCATTGGACGATCGCTCGTGTTGGTGCACGTCCCCGATCATATGGGGCACTCGAGCAGGGAATCGCACATTACGCAGGATTCGCCTTCTGCCACACCCGCACCCACCACGGATCCGGCCGCCGGCCGTGCCCGCGCTTCGTGCCCTCGAGGTGTATCCGCTCGAGTAGCCACCGGCGGAGGTGTTCCTCGAGCTCGTCGTCCCGACCGGTCCACACCAGCGCCGTGTAGACGATGGAGTCGTCCGCCGTCGACACCCGCACCGAGTAGCGGGGCAGTGACTCGTCGCGGTGCCAGGGCATCGACTCGACCGGGGTGCCGCCGCCGATTGTGAGTCGGTAGCCGATGAGGACCGAGGAGACGATCTGCTCGATGCGCTGCGACGCCTGGTACTGGTCGACGTCGCTCACGCCGCTTCCCAGTCGCCAGGGTCCTGTGACTCCTCGCCTCGGCGCGCGCACTCGTCGTCGGCCGGCGGCGTGGGCGGCTCGAAGAGCGGGTGCACCTGCTCTTCGATCCTCATCCGCACCTCGCGCGCCCACTCCGCGTCCCGCTCTCGCATGCTCCTCGTCATGGGTGCAGTGTGCGCCAGCTGTCGGACGTTCAGAATCCGGGGTGTGCTCAAACTGTGCTCAACTCGCATCCGAAGGCCCCCTCGTCTGAACGTCGTTGCAGGTGAGGGGGCCTTCTCTCTGTGGGTCAAGAGGGACTCGAACCCCCGACATCCACGGTGTAAACGTGGCGCTCTGACCAGCTGAGCTATTGACCCGAGGACGGACCCGCAGGCCCGTCGGTGCGGATGCGGGAGCCGTCGGAACGGACCCGCAGGCCCGTCGGCCGTTCAGGCCTGGCGGCTCGCGAGCCGCGTGCCCGACCACTCGGGGGCGAGGTTCTGGTTGCCCATGGTGCGCAGACCCGAGGTGCTCGCCGCCTCGTCGATCTCCGCGGGCAGCACGTGGCCGTCGCGGCCGGCCTTCGGGGTGATCACCCAGATCGGGCCGCCGGGGGACAGCATCCCGAGGCAGTCCACGAGGGCATCGGTGAGATCGCCGTCGCCCTCGCGCCACCACAGCACGACCGCGTCGACCATCTCCTGGCTGTCCTCGTCCTCGAGGTCCGCGTCGATGAGGTCCTCGATCGCATCACGCAGCCCGAGGTCGACGTCGTCGTCGTAGCCGAACTCCTGGACCACCTGGCCCTTGCTCAGCCCGAGGCCCTCTGCGGTGGGACCGGACGCGGTGGCGTCTGCCGACGGTGACAACGAAATGCTCCTTCTCAGCTGGGGACAACGATGGGAGGAGGACGTGGGCCCCCTCCTGCTCGCGCCGAGTCTATGCCAGGACATCGCGCCGGTCACATCGTCGTCGCCGAGAACGGCCGATCAGGGGCGATAGGCGCCGATACGGACCGCCCCGCGAGCGCGGCCCCGCCCCGAGCGCGACGTGAGCGAGTCATCAACCACACCCGTCCCACCGGGGCCTTCCGGCACGCACCCCGCGGGTACGCTGTCGGAAGACGAGGTCCGGGGTCTGGTCCCCGATTCGCGAATCGCATCGGCGCGACCCCCGGATCCACGCCCTGCTTCGGAAGAGAGAAGGACAGCGTGACCACGAACGACACCCCGCGTCCCATCGGCATCAACCTCCCCGCGCACGCGGAGGATCCGGATCCCGAGGAGACCAGGGAGTGGCTCGACTCGGTCGACGAGCTCATCGAGCATCGCGGCGACGACCGGGCGACCGACGTCCTCCAGCACGTGATCCAGCACGCGCGCCAGGCCGATCTCCACCTTCCCGACTCGCTGATGACGGACTACGTCAACACGATCGAGGTCGAGGACCAGCCGGAGTACCCCGGCGACCTCGCGCTCGAGAAGGAGATCCGCAACATCATCCGCTGGAACGCGGCGATGATCGTGCACCGCGCGCAGCGCCCGGGCGTGGGCGTCGGCGGGCACCTCTCCTCCTACGCGTCGATCGCCTCGATGTACGAGGTCGGCTTCAACCACTTCTTCCGCGGCCGCAAGCACGAGGGCGGCGGCGACCACGTCTTCTTCCAGGGCCACGCCTCCCCCGGCATCTACGCCCGCGCGTTCCTCGAGGGCCGCCTGTCCGAGGAGCAGCTCGACGGCTTCCGCCAGGAGAAGTCCAGCGCCACGGGGATGCCCTCCTACCCGCACCCTCGCGCGATGCCGGACTTCTGGGAGTTCCCGACCGTGTCCATGGGCATCGGCCCGGTCAACGCGATCGAGCAGGCGTCCTTCGACAAGTACATCCAGAACCGCGGCCTCAAGGACACCTCCCAGCAGCACACCTGGGCGTTCCTCGGCGACGGCGAGATGGACGAGGTCGAGTCCCGCGGCGCGCTGCACATCGCCGCCAAGGAGCACCTGGACAACCTCACCTTCGTGGTCAACTGCAACCTGCAGCGCCTGGACGGGCCGGTACGCGGCAACGGCAAGATCATCCAGGAGCTCGAGGCGCAGTTCCGCGGCGCCGGCTGGAACGTCATCAAGGTCGTGTGGGGCTCCGGCTGGGACCCGCTGTTCTCCGCCGACGACGACGGCGCGCTCGTGGACCTCATGAACGCCACTCCCGACGGCGACTTCCAGACCTACCGCGCCGAGAACGGCGGCTTCATCCGCGACAACTTCTTCGGCCGCGACCCGCGCACGAAGGCGCTCGTGGAGTCGATGAGCGACGACGACATCTGGTGGAAGCTCAACCGCGGCGGCCACGACCCGGAGAAGATCTTCGCCGCCTTCCAGGAGGCGCTGGCGCACAAGGGCCAGCCCACCGTGATCCTCGCGCAGACCATCAAGGGCTACCGCCTGGGCAAGAGCTTCGCGGGCCGCAACGCGACCCACCAGATGAAGAAGTTCACCCTCGAGGACCTCAAGGCGCTCCGCGACACCCTGCAGATCCCGATCGACGACGAGCAGCTCGAGTCGGGCAGCGTCTACGACGCCCCCTTCTACATGCCGCCGGCGGACTCCCCCGCCATGCGCTACCTGGAGAAGCGCCGCGACGTCATGGGCGGCGGGGTCCCCGAGCGCAACAACGTCCACAAGGCCATGGACCTCCCGGGCGACAAGGCCTACGAGGTCGTCAAGCGCGGCTCCGGTAAGCAGGAGATCGCCACCACGATGGCGCTCGTGCGGCTGCTGAAGGACCTCATGCGGGACAAGGAGACCGGCAAGCGCTGGGTCCCGATCATCCCCGACGAGGCCCGCACCTTCGGCATGGACTCGCTGTTCCCGACGGCGAAGATCTACAACCCCGACGGCCAGAACTACATCTCCGTGGACCGCGACCTGCTGCTCGCGTACAAGGAGTCGGCCCAGGGGCAGATCAAGCACATGGGCATCAACGAGATCAGCTCGACCTCGGCCTTCACCGCCGCGGGCACCTCGTACTCCACGCACGACCTGCCGATGATCCCGTTCTACATCTTCTACTCGATGTTCGGGTTCCAGCGCACGGGCGACTTCTTCTGGGCCGCGGGCGACCAGATGGCCAAGGGCTTCGTGATCGGCGCGACCGCCGGCAAGACGACCCTCGCCGGCGAGGGCCTGCAGCACATGGACGGCCACTCGCCGATCCTCGCCTACACGAACCCCGGCACCGTCATCTACGACCCGGCCTACGGGTACGAGATCGGGCACATCATCCGCGACGGCCTCAAGCGCATGTACGGCGAGGACGACCGCCTGCAGGAGGTCTTCTACTACATCACCGTCTACAACGAGCCGATCGTGCAGCCGGCCGAGCCCGAAGGGCTCGACGTCGAGGGCCTGCTGAAGGGCATGTACGAGCTCGAGCCGGTCTCCGAGGGCGACGGGCCGACGGTCCAGCTCCTCGCCTCCGGCGTCGGCGTGCCGTGGGCCCGCCATGCCCGCGAGATCCTCGCCGAGGACTGGGGCGTCCGCGCGGCGGTCTGGTCGGTGACCTCGTGGACGGAGATGCGCAAGGACGCCATCGAGGCGGACGACCACAACTTCCTCCACCCCGAGGAGGAGCCGCGGGTCCCGTGGATCTCGCAGCGCCTGGAGGGGACCGAGGGCCCGTTCGTCGCCACGAGCGACTACGACTACCTCGTGCCGGACATGATCCGCGAGTGGATCCCGGGCCGCTACGGCGTGCTCGGGGCCGACGGCTTCGGCTTCTCGGACACCCGCCCGGCCGCCCGCCGCTTCCTGAAGATCGACGCGCACTCGATGGTCGTCAAGGCCCTCCAGCTGCTCGCCAAGGACGGCAAGGTCGACCCGGCCGTGGTGTCCCAGGCCATCGCCAAGTACGACCTGCTGAACTCCAACGCCGGCGAGTCCGGCTCGTTCGGGGGCGAGTCCTGATCTCCGCCGCCGACACCGTGTCCGACACCCTGTCCGACACCGCCGCAGCGCCCCCGGCGGGAGCGACCGGCCCGGCCGGCGACGACGTCGGGCCCGCGTCGACGCGGACGGTCCTCACCGGGATCGTCCGCGTCGACCGGACCTCGCTCGACTCCCCCGCCCAGCAGATCTACCAGTGCATCGCGCGCGCCATCCAGGACGGCCGGCTCGTCCCCGGCACGCGCCTGCCCACCGTGCGGGCCCTCGCAGCCGACGTCGAGGTCGCGGTCAACACTGTCGCCAAGGCGTTCCGCCGGCTCGGCGAGGCGGGGCTCGTGATCACCCGCGGTCGTGCCGGCACCGTCGTCGCGCCGCTGGACACCGCGGGCTCCCGCGCCGAGCGCGCCGCCCGCGAGTACGCCGCGGCGGTCTCCGAGCTCGGCTACGACGCCGAGGCCGCCGCCAAGCTCCTCGCCGCCGTCTTCGCCGAGACCGCCTCGGCCGTCGGCCGCGACTAGCATCCCCGGGCTCCGCTCGACCGCATCGCCCGCCCGCATCCCGCGCATCCACCGTCTTCCATCCACACCCCGGAGGTCCTCCCGTGCTCGCCATCGTCTGCCCCGGCCAGGGCGCCCAGAAACCCGGATTCCTCAGCCCGTGGCTCGAGCTTCCCGGTGCCCGTGAGGCGCTCGGCGCACTCAGCGAGGCCGGCGAGGTCGACCTCGCGACCCACGGCACCGTCTCCGACGCCGACACCATCCGCGACACCGCGGTCGCCCAGCCGCTGCTGGTCGCCGCCGGGATCCTCGCGGCCGACGCCCTCGCGACGCAGGCCGCCGACGGGTCCGCCGCGGGCGGCGTCGTCCCGGGAGCCTTCGCCGCGGCGTCGCCCGCCGACCTTCTGGCCGGGCACAGCGTCGGCGAGGTCACCGCGAGCGCCCTGGCGGGCGTGCTCTCCGCGGCCGATGCCATGCGGCTGGTCGCCGTGCGCTCGCGTGCGATGGCGACCGCGGCCGCTGCGGAGGAGACGTCGATGGCGGCGGTCGTCGGCGGCGTGCGCGAGGAGGTCCTGGCGGCGATCGAGGCCGCGGGCCTCACCCCGGCGAACATCAACTCGGCCGCCCAGGTCGTCGCGGCGGGCAGCGCCGCGGGCGTGGCCGCGCTCGGCGAGAACCCGCCCGCCCGCGCCCGGGTGATCCCGCTGCAGGTCGCGGGCGCCTTCCACACCCCGTACATGGCGGGCGCGCGCGAGGAGCTCGCCGCCTTCGCCCCGCAGCTCTCCCCCGCTGCCCCGTCCGTGCCGCTGGTGACGAACGCCGGCGGTGAGAGCATCACCGACGGTGCGCGCTACCTCGAGCTCATCGTCCAGCAGGTCGCCTCCCCCGTGGACTGGCAGGCCTGCATGGCGACCTTTGCCGAGCGCGGCGTCACCGGCATCCTCGAGGTCAACCCCGCCGGCACCCTCACCGGGCTCGCCAAGCGGGAGCTGAAGGGCGTGGGCCTGCAGAACCTCAACTCCCCCGATGACCTCGAGGCCGCGCGCGCGTTCGTCGAGGCGCACGCGGGCGCCGCCGCCGACGACGGTGCGTCCGACGGCGGTTCGTCCGACGGCGCGGAGCGCTGACGTGACGGTCTCCCTGCGCCCGCACCCCACCGTCGCGGGCTCGAAGGTGCTCGCGTACGGCGCCGCCCGCGGCGACCGCACCGTGCCCAACGAGGAGCTCGTCGGCCCCATCGACTCCTCCGACGAGTGGATCCGCCAGCGCACGGGCATCGTCACCCGTCGCCGCGCGAGCGCCGAGGTCGGCGTCGCCGATCTCGCCGAGCAGGCCGGTCACGAGGCGATCGAGGCCAGCGGCGTGGACGCCTCGCAGATCGACGCGATCATCGTCTCGACGATCAGCTTCCCCTACGCGACGCCCTCACTCGCGACGCTGCTCGGCGCGAAGCTCGGCTCCCCGGCCGCGATCGCCTACGACATCTCCGCCGCCTGCGCCGGCTTCTGCTACGGCATCGGCCAGGCGGACGCGCTCATCCGCTCCGGCAGCGCCCGCCACGTGCTCGTGATCGGCGCCGAGAAGCTCTCCGACTTCGTGGATCCCGCCGACCGCTCGATCTCGTTCCTGCTCGGGGACGGTGCCGGCGCGGCGGTGCTCGGCGCCTCGGACGTACCCCTCGTCGGCCCCACCGTGTGGGGCAGCGACGGCGAGAACTGGAGCACGATCCGCATGACCGGCTCCCTCACGGACTTCCGCGACGGCAGGACCCCGTGGCCGACGATGGAGCAGGACGGCCGGACCGTCTTCCGCTGGGCCGTGTGGCACACGGCCGAGAGGATCCGGCAGATGCTCTCCGAGGCCGGCCTCACGGTCGACGACATCGACGTGTTCGTCCCCCATCAGGCGAACATGCGGATCATCGATGAGCTCGCCAAGCAGCTCAGGCTGCCCGAGAGCGTCGTCGTCGGACGCGACATCGCCGAGACCGGCAACACCTCGGCCGCCTCCATTCCCCTGGCCACCCACCGGCTGATCCAGGAGGGCGCGGCGCGCAGCGGCGACGTCCTCGTGCAGTTCGGCTTCGGCGCCGGCCTCGCCTTCGCCGGCCAGGTGCTCGTCCTGCCCTGATCCCGTACCCCGGGGCGTCGTGCACAGGTGATCAAGGCCCTGCGCGTCGCATCGTGCAGGTGCGCATGCGCCGACGCCGTCCCGGGTAGTCTTTCCCTGCCAGCAGTACCCAGACCGAAGGAGAACCCCATGGCTCACACCGAAGACGAGATCCTCGCGGGCCTCGCTGAGATCGTCAACGAGGAGACCGGTGTCGAGACCTCGGACGTCCAGCCCGAGAAGTCGTTCACGGACGACCTCGACATCGACTCGATCTCGATGATGACCATCGTGGTGAACGCCGAGGAGAAGTTCGAGGTGCGCATCCCCGACGAGGAGGTCAAGAACCTCGTCACCGTCGGCGACGCCGTGAAGTACATCGCCGGCGCCCAGGCCTGACCCACCTCGGACGCCCGGAGCAGATGCTCCGGGCGTCCCTCGTCATCCCCACCTTCCCGGAGGACATCCCGCATGTCAGCTGATCGCACCCGCGTCGCCATCACCGGTCTGGGCACCGTCAACCCGCTGGGCGGGGACGTCGCCTCGACCTGGGAGGCCGCACTCGCGGGCACCTCGACGGCGCACACCCTCGACAACGACTGGAAAGAGCGCTACGGCCTCTCCGTCGACTTCGCCTGCCAGGTCGGGATCGACCCCCTCACGATCCTCTCCCGCCCCGAGGCCAAGAAGCTCGACCCCTCCGGGCAGTACGCCATGATCGCGGCCCGCGAGGCGTGGGCCGACGCGGGAGCGCCCGACGTCGACCCCTACCGCCTCGGCGTGGTCGTCGGCACGGGCATCGGGGGCGTCTGGACGATCCTGGACCAGTGGGACGTCGTCAAGGAGCGCGGCGCGCGCCGCGTGAACCCCTTCACCGTCCCGATGCTCATGGCCAACTCCTCGAGCGCGCACATCGAGATGGACCTGGGAGCCCGCGCCGGCGCCCACACGCCCGTCTCCGCGTGCGCCTCGGGCTCCGAGGCCGTCGCCCAGGCCTTCGACATGATCCGCTCCGGCCGGGCCGACGTGGTCGTCTGCGGCGGCACCGAGGCGTGCGTGCATCCGCTGCCCCTCGCCGGCTTCGCGAACATCCGCGCGCTGTCCACGCGGACCGACGACCCCGAGCACGCCTCGCGGCCCTACGACGTGGACCGCGACGGCTTCGTCCTCGGCGAGGGCGCCGCGATCCTGGTCCTCGAGTCCGAGGAGCACGCGAAGGCGCGCGGGGCGAAGGTCCACGCCTATGTGGCCGGCCGCGGCATGGCCTCGGACGCCCACCACATCTCCGCTCCCCTGCAGGACGGCCAGGCGCACGCCATCAGCGAGGCCGTGGAGGACGCGGGGATCACCGCCGCGGACATCCGCCACGTGAACTCCCACGGCACCTCGACCCCGCTCGGCGACATCGGCGAGCTGCAGGCCGTGCGCCAGGCCCTCGAGGACGAGACCGATCAGATCGTCGTGAGCTCGACGAAGTCGATGACCGGTCACCTGCTGGGCGGCGCCGGCGCGATCGAGTCGCTGTTCAGCGTGCTCGCCCTGCGCGAGCGCCTCGCCCCGCCGACGATCAACATCGAGAACCTCGATCCCGAGACGCCGATGCAGATCGCCCAGAACAGCCCTGTGGCCCTCCCCGAGGGCGACATCGCCGTGCTGAACAACGCCTTCGGCTTCGGCGGTCACGACGTCGCGGTGGTGTTCACGAACTCCTGAGCCGACGAGCCCGCGGATTCGCGCCCCGGAGCGCGAGCGCGCGGGCCCAGGCTCCGCGGAACGCACGAGGAAGGGCCCCGCACCACCCGAGGTGGTGCGGGGCCCTTCCTGCATCGGAGAGCGGTGCCGTGTCCGGATGCCGGCCCCGTGCCCATGGGTGCGGGCGGACGGGACGACGGCCGCGGCGGGGTCAGCTCACGCGGTGGAGCCAGCGCATGGGCACTCCCTCGCCGCCGTAGCGGTAGATCTCGAGGTCCTCGTCCCAGGGCTCGCCGAGGGCGACACCGATCTCGTGGCGCATGCGCTGCGGGTCCATGCCCGCGCGCTCCATGCATCCGCGCAGATGGTCCTCGGTGAGCACGGTGTTGCCGGCGCGGTCGGTGACGGCGTGGTGGGCGCCGAGGTCCGGGGTGAAGCTCCAGCGAGCGCCGTCGGCCTGCGTGGTCGCCTCCTGGGTGACCTCGAAGCGCACGTCGCCCATGCTGCGCAGGGCGCTCACGAGGCGCGCGCCGGTGTCCTCCCGGCCGCGCCAGCCGAGCTCGGCGCGCACGAGGCCGCGATGCGCGGGCTGGTCCTCCCAGCGCAGGCGTGCGGGCACGCCGAGTACTCCCTGCGCGGCCCATTCGATATGCGGTGCGAGGGCTCGCGGAGCGGAGTGGATGAAGAGCACACCCTGGGTCATGACGCCCCTTCCGATGTCCGATGCGTCTTCCCCAACGAATCGGCGCTCAGCAGAAGGTGTGCTGTCCCTGGTCGTGCAGGGTAGAGCCTAGAGCCTCTCGCGGATGTCGCGCAATGCCCGCTTCTTCACAGGACGCTCGAGGCCGTCGATGAAGAGGTGCCCGTCGAGGTGCCCGACCTCGTGCTGGATGAGGCGCGCGACGAGGTCCTCGCCCTCGAGGACGACGGGGCGGCCCTCGAGGTCCGTGCCCTCGCAGCGGGCGAAGGCCGCACGGGTGCGGGGATACCACAGGCCGGGCACCGAGAGGCAGCCCTCCTCGCCGTCCTCCTGGAGCTCCTCGGAGAGCTCGGTGATCTCGGGGTTCAGGACGTAGCCGAGCGTGCCGGTGCCGTCCTCGTCCTCGAGGCGCCAGGAGAAGGCGCGCAGGGCGACGCCGATCTGGTTGGCGGCGACGCCGGCGCGGCCCTCGTCGTCCACGGTGTCCAGGAGATCGGCGACCAGGGTGCGCACCCCCTGGGTGATCTCGCGGACGGGATCGCAGACCGTCCGCAGCACGGGGTCACCGATCACGCGGATGGGACGGATGGTCATCGCTGCTGCTCCTCGTCCTCGTCGTCCTCGAGGGCGGAGTCCAGGCCGAGGATCTCGTGGTCGACCCCGACACCCGGGACCACGGTGCGCTGCACCGTGCACGACGCCTCGATGGAACGGTCGATGACCGCGCGGAGCCGGCGGAGCTCGTCGGGCGAGAGCCCGTCGAGGTCCAGCTGGATCTGCTCGTGGATGGCCTCGTAGCGGTTGGACGTCTCGTCGGAGGTGCCGTGCGCCCACAGCCGCACAGCGAAGTCCTCCCCCAGGCGCCGCGAGGTGGGGATGTCCATGCTCATCCCTGCGCAGCCGATCAACGCGATCTTCAGCAGCTCTCCCGGGTCGACCTGCCCCTCGCCCTTGCCGATCGGGATCTCGACCCCGCGGCGGTTGCGCCCGACGAGCGAGCGCTCGCCCACGCGGTCCACCCACACGCTGCCCTCGCCGAACTCGTCGGGGAGCGGGAACGTCGCCTCGGGAACGCTGGTCATGATCGCCTCCGGTCTGCCGACGGCGGGTGACCGCCGCTGCGCCGGGGTCCGTCCCCGCCGCGCGCAGGAACAGGTCAGCCCCGGCCGTGACCGGGGCTGACCTGTTCCTTCTGGCTCCCGCGACTGGACTTGAACCAGTAACCGTTCGATTAACAGTCGAATGCTCTGCCGATTGAGCTACGCGGGATCGCGACCTGCACGACTGTAGCAAAGCGCGCTCGGGCGCGCACCCCGGAAAGCGGCTCCAGGCGGGGATTATGACGCAGTCCACGTTCGCTCCGGGGCCGTCGGGGCGACCATGCCGAGGCGGTGTGCACGGCGAGGGATCGCGGGCGTAGCGTGCGGCGGTGACCACTTCGGAGAACACCCCCGCACCGATCCCCTCCTACGCGCAGGAGGCGGTCGACCACCTCGACGACCTCGTCGGCCTGCGCCGCGCCCTGCACCAGGACCCCGAGCTGGGACTGGACCTCCCCCGCACCCAGGAGCGCGTGCTCGCGGCCCTGCAGGACCTGGGCCTGCGCATCACGACCGGCACGGACCTCAGCAGCATCGTGGCCGTCCTCGAGGGCGGACGCCCCGGCCCCGTCGTGCTGCTGCGCGCGGACATGGACGCGCTCCCCCTGCGGGAGCGGACCGGGCTCCCCTATGCGTCCCCCACGGACCGCATGCACGCCTGCGGCCATGATCTGCACACCTCGGCTCTGGTCGGCGCCGCCCGCCTGCTCGCGGCCCACCGCGAGGAGCTCCCCGGCCGCATCGTGTTCATGTTCCAGCCCGGCGAGGAGGGCCCTGGGGGCGCCGAGCCGATGATCCGAGAGGGCGTGCTCGACGCCGCGGGCGAGCGACCGATCGCCGCCTACGGCATCCACGTGGGCCCCGGGCCCCGCGGCACCTTCATCACGCGCGCGGGCACCGTCATGGCGGGCGCCGCGAACCTGCGCGTGCGCGTGCACGGCGCCGGAGGCCACGGGTCCCAGCCCATGCGGGCCATCGACCCGGTCGCGCCTCTCGTCGAGATCGCGGGCTCCCTGCAGACGATGATCTCGCGACGCTTCTCCTCCGCGGATCCCGTGGTGGCATCGGTGACCACGCTCGAGGCGTCCAGCGCCATCAACGTCATCCCGGACTCCGCCGCCCTCGGCGCGACGGTGCGCACGATGACGGCGGAGTCCGCCGACCGCTTCGGTGAGCTGGTGCGGCAGTTCGCGGAGAACATCGCCCGCGCCCACGGAGCGCGCGCCGAGGTCGACTGGGAGATCCTCTACCCGGCGACTGTCAACGACGACGCGGAGGAGGCGTTCGCGGTCGCGGAGCTGCGCGAGGCCTTCGGTGAGGTGCGCGTGCACGAGTCGCCCCAGCCGCTGATGGGCTCCGAGGACTTCTCCTACGTGCTGCAGGAGGTGCCCGGCTGCTTCGTGTTCCTGCTGTGCTCCCCCGACGACCTGCCCGAGGGGGAGCTCGCGGTCAACCACTCGGCCGAGGTGCTCTTCGACGACTCGGTGCTGGCCGATCAGGCGGCGGCGCTCGCCTCGCTCGCCCACGGTCGGCTGCGGAAGGCGGCCGCCGGCTCCTGAGCGCGAGACGAGGGCGCCGCGGCGGTCGGGATCAGACGATGATCCCGACCACCGTGGCGCTCACGAAGGACACCAGGGTCGCGCCGTACAGGAGGCGCAGACCGAAGCGGGCGATGGTCTCGCCCTGCTCGGGGGCGAGGGACTTCGCAGCGCCGGCGATGATGCCGATCGAGCTGAAGTTCGCGAAGGAGACGAGGAAGGTCTGGGCGATGGCGGTGGCCCGGGCGGACAGCTCGAGCTTCCCGCCGGGGTTCGCGTCGGTGAAGGAGAGCATGGCCACGAACTCGTTGGAGATGAGCTTGGTGGCCATCAGCCGGCCGACGTCGACCGATTCCGAGATCGGCACGCCCGTGAGCACGGCCAGGGGCGCGAACACGTAGCCGAGCAGCTGCTGGAAGCTGATGCCCAGGACGGAGTCGAAGATCCCGTTGAGGATCGCCATCAGCGCCACGAAGCCCACGAGCATCGCGACGACCGACAGCACGACCTTGCCGCCGTCGGTGATGTACTCCCCCAGCACCTGGAAGAAGGACTGCTTCGAGTGCTCGGGCTCGACGATGACGTCCTCCTCCTCGGTGAGCGTGTAGGGATTCAGGAGCGAGACGACGATGAAGGCCCCGAAGAGGTTCAGCACGATCGCGGCGACCACGTACCGGGGCTCGATCATCGTCATGTACGCGCCGACGATCGACATGGACACCGTGGACATCGCCGAGGCAGCGATCGTGTAGAGCCGGTGCTCGGGCAGCGTGGGCAGGATGCGCTTGATCGCGATCAGGTTCTCCGACTGCCCGATCATCGCCGAGGAGACCGCGTTGAACGACTCGAGCTTGCCCAGGCCCGTCACCTTCGACAGGACCAGGCCGACGCCCCGGATCACCAGGGGCAGGATCCGCAGGTACTGCAGGATGCCGATGAGCGCGGAGATCACGATGATGGGCATGAGCGAGGTGAAGATGAAGGGGCCGCTGCCGTCGGCCTCGACGTCGATGAGCCCGCCGAACACGAAGCTCACGCCCTCGCGCGCGTATCCGAGCAGGGTCTCGAAGACCGCGGCGATCACGGAGATGACCGCCTGCCCCACGCCGGTGCGGAGCATCAGCAGACCGAGCACGAACTGCAGCGCGAGCATGATCCCGATGTAGGGGGCCTTCTTCTTCAGCATCCCCACGTCGCGGGAGGGCAGGAAGGCGAGCGCGAGGAAGACGACGAGTCCGGCGATGCCGACGAGGACGTGCATGAGGGTCCGATCCCTGGGAGGCGGTGGCCGCCAGGCACCCTACTCGCCCCGCGCGCGGAGCGGCATTCCAGGAA
The DNA here is from genome assembly GCF_023373525.1 of Brachybacterium kimchii. Classification (NCBI taxonomy): domain Bacteria; kingdom Bacillati; phylum Actinomycetota; class Actinomycetes; order Micrococcales; family Dermabacteraceae; genus Brachybacterium; species Brachybacterium kimchii. The sequence continues at coordinate 988,758 of NZ_CP097218.1, read as the reverse complement.
TCGGGGCGATGGGACGGTGGACGGGCGCGCGGCGCGGAGACGATATGCTCGCTCCCGTTGTCAGGGGCCAGTAGCTCAGCCGGTCAGAGCAGCGGACTCATAATCCGTCGGTCGCGGGTTCAAGCCCCGCCTGGCCTACTTCACCAGCAGTTTTGCGTCTCCGGCACCATTCGGTGCATCCCAAGTACGATTTAAGTACGAGTTATGGGCGCGCCCGCGTCACTCCAGAACGGACGCGGCCACGTCGACATCCACACTCTTGCTGTCCACGTACGAGGCCCAAGACGTCGCAGGATCGTGCCCCATGACCGACATGATGACGCGAGGATCGACTCCCGCATCCATGAGCTGTCGCTCCACCGTCCTACGGAGAGTGTGGAAGGTGACCCACGGGAACCCAGCGCGGTCGAGCTTGCGGCGCACCGCCTTGCGGGCTGCAGTCTGGTCCGGCAGTCCGCCCCGCTGCGCCGGGAACACGTACGCGTCTCCCGGGGATGCGCCTTGGAGCTGTGCATCCAGCGCTCCCCGCTGACGGGCCCTGAGCAGCTCAGCTGCTGCGGGGGGAAGCGGGACGGTCCGTCTGCTCGAGTCGCGCTTGAGCATAGGCTTCCACTCTCGGGCCTTCCCGGATCCGTACACTTGCCCCTGGACCGTCAGGAAGGAACGCTCGCTGCCCAGATGGACGTCAACCCATCGCAGCGAGTTCGCCTCGTTGATGCGAAGCCCCGTGTAGGTACCGAGAACGATGAGGTCCGCGACGTCGAGCCGCTGCTGAGGATGACGGATGCGCACCTTCTCCCGAAGGGTCGTCAGTTGCTCGTTGGTGAGCGAGTTCTTCAGCGGGCGCGATGCCCCGTTCTTGTAGGTGTGCGTCTCCGGAGAAGTAGTAGGTGCAGGGAGGCGGAGGTTCACCGCTGGGTCGACTGTGATGTAACGGAGGGCGATCCCACGAGCCGTGGCCTTTCGCCATAGAGCCCGCAAGTGAGTGAGTGATCCAGCACCCAGCTCCGCGATGCGTTCCAGCTCGTCGGAGAGGTCGGCAGGCGTCAGCTGATCGATCGGAATGTCGCGGACTCGCGACTCATGGGGAGTGGTGCGCCGGATGTGAGAGCGATCGCCGGCGAGATCCTCGTCGTCAGGGGGAAACGGGTGCCCCGCCCACAGACGGGCGACCCCTCGATACTTCGACACGGAGTTCGGAGAGTTCACCTGCGGATCACGGCCGCTTTCGATCCGCTCGACGGCCCACGCGATTAGGTCCCCTAGCGTCGGGACCGCATCGTCCGGATCGGACGATCTACGCTCGTGCGCTATCACGCGTTCCAGGGCTGCCTGCGCCATCGATGGGGTCTGCCCCGACCGCGAGAGCTGCGTCATCGTTCCATCCGCACGGCGCATCCGACACCGGGCTCGCCATTGCCTGCCCCGCTTGGCTCGCGACAGTGACGGGTCCGAGGGGTCAGCGGCGCGCCACGCCCCGCCGTCGGTACGGAGATGGAACGAGATCTCCGTTGTGGCGCCTGGCGGAGTTTTCCTTCGGCTCATCGCGCCACCAACGCCATTCGGCGGCCCGTGTGCGTGATCGATCGAAACCCAGAGGGTCGCGTCATGGGCGCGCAGATGATGCGGGGACGCTTGCCCGCACGCTCGCGGCCCCAGTACCTTGGGGCTGACATCTTGAAGGTCCTCCTGCCGGATCTTGCCGGAGGGGCCGGTTCGCACCCGGGCTCCTCAGACTTTCTATTCGCCCCCGTGTTCGCGCCAACGAGCACGGGGGCGAGGTCTATCACGAGAACTTCTCCTCGCAGTTGAGCTGGAGTCCCTGTCGCCTGGTGGGCGGGACGGTCCAGTCAGCACGCAGACACCGTAACGTGAGGGCGTCGACGGAGGGCACTCGAAGATCGATCCGCCGGTTGGCCGCGGCCATCCGGCCAGGCGCCTGCGGCAGAGATGAAGGAACCTCCACCTCCATGGGCCTGTGAGGCAGAGGTGCTCATGCTTCGCAGGCCTCGGAGTAGGCACGTTCGATCTCAGGCAGCTGAGTAAGCCGCGCTCGCGGGTAGAGCCTCCACGCGATGTCCAGCAGGTGATTCAGCCACGCCTCCTGGTCGGAGGGGAGACTCGTGCGACCGTCGTCTATGCGCTCGAGGAAGTCATGGACGGATGCGACGTGCCAACGGTCTGCGGAGACCAGATCAGTGCCCCATTTCCGAGCGGATGCGGCCGTGGGCAGGAGGGCGATGAAGTCGACGTCCTCCAGTCCACCGTCGGGAATCTTCACCTCGTCCGGCAGGTATGAGATGACCGAGGTGTAGACGTCACCCTGGTGCACACCCGCAGTGTCGCTCCCCGTGTGCAAGGCGCACTGGTCCTGCGCTGCACGACAGTCGGCAAACGCGTGCGGGACGTCCCACGCGGGATCGGTGGGGACGGCTGCGTCGGTGATCTTGACCGAGCGTGCATCGCGGACCTGGCCCTCGCGTGCGAGGCGCGCGTCGGACAGGGAAATGGCGCGACGTACTGTCGCAGCGCCGGTTGCGTTGACCTTCGTGTGGGTGCCCTTGCCCTCCATGACAAGGGCGAGAACGTCTGCTTGGTCAGTGGCGACGACATCGGGTGCGAGACGCGGCCGCAGGTCCCAGTGCCAAGAGTCGCTGTCGACCCATCGTCCCGTGAGCGTCGACGGGGAGTTCGTGGAGGCAACGAGGGACTTCGTGACCAGTAGGCGAAGGTCGCGCTGATCAGCCTGCCTTCGGGTCGCGCTGAGATACCTCCCGAGAACCTTCGTGAACGTCTCCTCCTTGACCTCGTCGGGCACAGGTCCCGGCACTGGCAGATGCGGCCGTGTCATCGAGTCCTCCTGCGAAACGCTTGGGCCTGCAGTGTGGCACTGGCCGCCGGCCGTCCTTGCGGCACGGCACGTCGGACACGTTCCTGACGGATGCCCCCGACGGTGAGCCCACGCTTCTCGATGCCGGCCGCTTGCGTACCGAGCAGGGATCGTCCTCGTTCGGCGGGGCCACTGCGGTGTTATCAGGAGGAGGAGTTGGCGAGGAGACTCTTCACTGGGATCTGGAGTCGGCCGGCGGCTCGCAGGGACGCGTCTGTGGTGACCTGCTCGAGCGTAGGCGAATCGGCCTCCTCTGCAGGGAACCCGGAACCCTGGAGAGCTCGACCGAGATCCGCTGCAGCGTCTGCCGGCGCTCCTCCCGCGTATCCCAGGTGATGCCCGGTACGGCCATGAGGACTCACGGGGACGATCCCGATGAGGTTGCCGGCACGTCGGACGAAGAGGGGGACGTCGTTGATGTTGTCTCCGAGGGCCCCGCTGACGATCTCATCCGACGCACGGATCTTCGGAGCGTCCTGGGTGTCTTCGAGGACGAGCAGTCGCCGGCGTCCAGGCTGTGAGGAGAGGACGGCAGGGCGCCCGAACGCATCGCGCCCGATCAGCTTGTCCGGATCATTCCAGTACCGCGTCGCGTGGGAGAGGTGTTCGCGCTCGTGGGGTCCGAGGTCGCTGGCGCCCTCGTGAGGGGTGAAGGCGTCGACGTACTCGGTCATCACGTCATCGGCCGCCAGGGCGTCGAACGTGCGCTCGACGATGGGGTGCAGGGGGTAGCGGTCCTCGAGGTGGCGTAGGAGCTGCCCGAAGTCCTCCATGTCGATGTCGGTGCGAGGCACGACCCCCGGGAGTGCGGACGCGGCGAGGCGCTCGATGAGCGGATCAGGAGAGCGTCCGAACTGCTCGGCGTCGTTGGCCGTCTGCGCGAGCAGTTGGTATGCCTCTTCGGCCTGGCTGGGGGTGAATCGGAGTCCGTCGGGTTCGTCGGCGAAGCGGGACTGAATCTCGTCGAGAGTCGCTGCGCTCGCATGCTGACGTCGAAGTACGCTGCCTTGCGGCGCCCAGGGGTAGGTGAGCCCGTCGAGCTCTCCCGTTGAGGAGATCGAAGTTGGCCGGTTGGACATCAGTCGGGAGCCGTCAAGAAGCAGGTCGCGGATCAGCCGGGCGGCAGGTCCGTCGTAGGCCTCAAGGGCGTGGAGGTTCGCCTCTCGGGTGAGGTGCTCGTCGGGGTCCCAGGGCACGGTGACGGGGCGGCCGGTGCGGGTGTACGCCTCGACGTTCTCCGGTGTGTACGCGCTGCGGTGGAAGAGGGTGGGGCGGTGACCGATCCGCTCTGCGAGCGAGTCGAGGTGGACGATGTTGCGGATGGGGTTCTCGAAGACGCGGGGCGAGGTGGGCCCGGTCTTCACGGTGAGCACGGACTCCATGAGCACGTAGGCGTCGGTCCCCTGGAAGGGGTCGCGCTCGAGCGCGAGGAGCACGGTGCGTGAGGGCTCGAGCTGAGGGATCAGGGTGAAGATGGCGGCGGCGGTCTCCGTGGCGCTGGAGTCGAGCAGCCCGGAGTAGTAGGTGTCTGTGGCGCTCGCGACGAGCACGACTGCGTAGTTGTCTTCGTCGATCCAGGCTCGCAGATGCACCGGGTCTTCGCGGAGTGTGCCGCTGGGATTTGGGAAGCCGGTTGCGAGGCGGTCGTATGCCGTTGGCAGGGACGAGGGCGCCTGGGGGATCTCGCTCAGTGCGAGGGTGCTCGTCGTTCGGCGGTCGCGATTTCTAGTCCGGGCCAGACGTCGGCGCACGCTGGCGGCGGTGACGAAGAGGTCCCGGCCCCCGACGTCGGCACGATCGAGTTCTCCGCTGTCGGCGTACTGGCGAATGCGCCCGACTGTAACGCCGAGCATCTCCGCGGCGTCCGCCGCACGCATCGGTGGTTCGGGTCGGAAGAGACGGAGGGCGGCAGAGATGAGCTGATTGCTGGGCATGGTGGCTTCCTCTCGATCAGGGTTCTCACTCTAGCACGCGCCCCTATCGCTAGCGATAGTGCTTGCGTCTTCGCCCACCTGGCCGCGCGCAGCCGGCCCTTCAGGCGCCGGCGCGTCGATGTGTGATTGCGTGCGGACGTCCTGCGTGCGGTAGTCGCGATCCGACTGATTTACAGATTTTGAGGGATGCCCTATCGCTGATCGCTGGGACACCGCGGCGGAACGGACTAAAACCACTAGCCGTCGGCACCAGGAATCCGATGTCCGATAATGGATCTTATCGGACAATGGCGCTCTTCCCTGCCGCTGGAGGCAAGCAACTGGCGGCCACCTGCATGCACTAACGGCCGAGCAACCGTCCGCTTCAGCACGGCCGTCTCATTCACACCACACCACGAAATCTGTCCACTCCGCATCACGGTCCAGGCACGTGCGAATATGGATACATGCCCGCCATCCGTAGCACTAGGCCGAACCTCAATGAGCAGCTCCCCGTCGCCCTCGCCGCGCGTGTAGCGGGCACCGACCGGGCCTCCCTCGCCCACCTGATCGACCACGGACTGGTCCCCGGTCTCGACATCGACTCTGTCCGGGCCCTCGCCGCCAGCGGAGAAGTCACGGCCAAGGCGACCGACGACCCTGGCTTCCTCGTTGCTCGCCTCGACATCGACCCGATGGCACGCCGGATCACAGACATGAGCGAAAGCCAGCTCGAACAGGCACTTGAAGGCCCCCACAGGATCCCCGGCTCCTACCTCGGGCGAGAGCTCCTCGTCGCCGTGCGGTCGTTCGTCATCGCCACGGGCAGGATCGACGCCCTCGCAGACCTCGTTGCCCTGCGCACCGACCGCCGCGGCCGCGAGATCTACGCCAGAACGATCACGGTCCGCCTCGAGCGACGCCTCACCGACCTCACCTCGCGCCCACCGAAGGCCGACGGCGACTCGAGATGGCTCGGACGCCGTGCACGCATGGGAACCGGCGGCGCCGTCCTCGCGCTGGAATCCTGAACGGCACCATCCGCCTTTGCCGACCGCGAGCACGCCGCACCCCGAAGGAGCCCCGATGGGTCAACGCTTCGACATCCGCTGGACCGACACCGGGGCGCACCTTGACATCCAGCTGTCCCACACAGCGGCCATCGCCCTCGAGCTCGACGACGCGGAGATCGACTCGCTGCGCGAGTTGCTCTCGACCGCCCAGCAACCGCCCCAGGCGACACCCCTCACGGCACGCCCAGCACCTCCCACGAGCCCTGATCCCGATCGACTCCCAGCGGCACCCCACTCGCATCCGGTCTTCACCACCGGCACGAACAGCCCGGACACCGCGGAGCCTCCCGCACCAGAAGACCTGGTCATCTTCGACTCCGCCGCACCGCACATGGCCCGGCTCGGTCTGAGCCGAGAAGACCTCGCCGCCATCCTCGATGACCCCGACGATGAGTGGGTCGACCGCCGAGGTGTGGCCTGCGTCGTGGTGCGCGGGAACAGCGCCGTCGTCGTCGGACTGCGTGACCACGCGATCATGTCCGTCATGGACTCCCGGCTCGCCTACGCCACGCGTCCCCGCGACCGCGAGCCGATCCCCCGGCACCGGGGAGGCAACGGCACGCGATACCCCACCAGCGCCGAGGAGCTGTGGAGCCTGCTGCGTCAGCGCGGAGCAGACGTCTCCCGCACAGGAGGCGGGCACATCGAAGCCAGCTACCAGGGGCACCGCTGCACGATGGCCTCCACCCCCTCGGACCATCGGTCACTGCGCAACGCCATCACGCAGATGGAGCGCACACTCGGACTCGACCTGCGTCGCGAGGACTAGTAGCACCGCGTCCCACCACGAGGCCCTTCCGCCCACTGGAGAGATACCCGGAGAGACCGGGGCTCTCATGAAGGGAATGGCCATGGCTCACCTCGCCGCCGACGCAGACCTCTCGCTGCTCGAGGATCCCTCCACCGCACACCGCGTGCACGCCGCCGCCGAGTTCAGCGACGACCCCGAGATCCTGGACGGACTCGCGCGCAGCCGCGCCCCGCTCGGCGTCCTGCGGAAGATCGCGCACAACCCGGCGACCGCCGAGCACACCCTCGAGTACCTCATCGACGTCGACGAGCGGTGGCTCACCTACCCCGTCACGCGCCGCACCGACCTCTCGGCCGAGTTCATCGACCGGATCGCCCGCCGCCTCAGCGACCGCAACGCGATCTACCACGTCACCTCGGCCCCCGCCGCATCGGAGTCGACCCTCCGCTACCTGGCGTCGCATCCGAACGCGCCGCGCGGCGCCGTCGAACAGGTCGATGCTCGCCTCGGAGCACTCCCCGCATTCGCGGCGTAGGGCTCCTCCGGCAAAGGCGAAACCCCAGGGAGATCATCTCCCTGGGGTTTCGTGCATACCCTGTCATGGCCCCATCCGCCGACGACATTGGAAGCCTACCCGAAACGACCAATTCGAATACATCGATGCTGGTCACGGTGCGCAGAATGTCCCGCAAAAGAGCCTTCCCGCCCACTGGAGAGGGTGAGCGTCCACCCCTGCGGAAGGCCCTGCAATGCGTGCTCTGACCGAGGCTGTCCTCTCCCGAGACCTCTTGAATATCCGACACCATCTCCAGGAACTCGTCGAGTCTGGGGATCCGAGCATCAGGGGCAACGGCGGACCCTGCACCCTCGTCGTCGCCATGTGGGCAGGGATCATCGCCGTCGGGCCCCAGGCCACAGGAGACGCGATGCGAATCGCATCCTGCATGCTCGCCGACGCCACGCGGATCCGCCCGTTCGCCTGAACGGCCCGCGGCAGCGCCTGCCCGCCCACTGGGGAGCGCAGAGTGCCCAGGCAGGAGGACCACCATGGCCATCACGCACTACGAACTGCTCGGCGTCGCCCCCGACGCTTCTCGGTCTGAGATCACTGCGGCCTTCCGGGCGCAGATGAGAGCGCTGCACGGTGACGCCGGCGGCAATGATGAGCTCGCGAAGCAGGTGAGCTCAGCGTTCAATGTGCTGTCGAACGCGGAGCGGCGCGCGAAGTACGACCGCACCCTCTTCTACGAGCGGTCCTCCAGTGCGAGCGCCCCGACACCTCCGCCCTCATCGGAGCCGACTCGCGGCCGCCGGAAGGTCTTCCGCCCCGACCGCGACGTGCCGGACGTGTCGATGATGACCGCGGACCCCACCGCGTGGGGGTCCTGGTACACCGCACCAGACGACCAGGCACCGGCCCGGTCGCGCCTCCGACGGTCACCCCACATCGTGCGACGCGTGCTGCTCGCGCTCGGGTTCCTTGCGTGGGTGCTCGCGGGCGCCGCCGCGGCGCGAACGATCGGGCTCCCCCTCGCGCGGGTGGGGATCCTCGATGTCGTGCCGGCGCTGGCGGTCGGAGCCGGCATCCATCTCGTGTGGTCGGCGCTCGTGTTCTTCCGTGCGCTTCACTCGCGCTGGGGCGTCATCTCTACGCTCGTGCTCGCGGGCGCCGCGGCCGCGGTGATCTACCGGGACGCAGGCACACCGCTGCCGATGCTTGGGAGTCCGCTGTGCCTGGTCGCGAGCGCACTCACCACGCGGCTGTCCTTCGTGATCGCGCTGTCGCGGTCCGGGCGCACCGACGGGGACAAGATCATGCGCTCGTCGTTCATCACGCAGGCCGGCGCGACTTCTCTGGGTGAGCGACCGGCGGACATCGATCGGCTCCTGGGCGCGCTCGTCGGTGCGTTCGGCCAGCGCGAAGGCGTCCGTGTGATCCTCCTGCCGGACCGCGTGACCCCGCATCGTGACGCCTCCCCGGTGCGGTCTCAGGTGGCGGTAGTGATCGGGCGCACCCTGCACTTGGTGGCGATCCCCTCCATCGGCGCCGACGGTATGGAGATCGCGGGGTCAGACCTCATCGCGGACGGGAGCGTGTATCGGAACGTGGTGCGCGACGAGATGCGGGCGCTCGAGTCCCGGTTCGGACGGACGGGCAAGGTGCGGGGCTACGTGATCCCCACGCGCATGGTCTCCTCGCAGCCCCGTGCGGCGACGGTGGACGGGGTCACCTTCGGTTCACTCACGCAGGTCATCGACGAGATGGGCTCCGTGGCCGGCGCGCACCTCGACAAGCCGAACACCCTGTTCCGCAGCCAGGCGCTGCAGGCCATGGCGATCCTGCTGTGATCCAAGGGCGGCCAGGAACCATGGTGCCGGCAGCGAGCCGAGCGTCTATGTCGCTAGGTCTTCGTCCCTCATCGGAGGAAAGTAACCCAGCCGGCGCCGAATCCGCAGATCGGTGATCCAGTCTGGGTCGGGTTCGACGTTTGCGATCACCACGTCGGTGAAAATCATGGCGCACGTTGGGCCAATACGTACCCTTGAATCGCCCCGGGTTTGTTAGAGGCTCGCAAGTGCCGCTTCGGCGGTCGCCGGCACGGTCTGGTGGTGATGGTAGATGTCCTCGAACTCAACGGGCGGGATCATACTGATCTCGCCGTGGAGCCGTCGGTGGTTGAACCAGTCGATGTACTCCGCGGCCGCGATCTCGAGGTCGTCGATGCCCGTCCAGGGACCGTGGTTACGGGCCAGCTCGGCCTTGTAGAGCGAATTGAATGTCTCGGCCAGTGCGTTGTCGTAGGAGTCGTCTGTCGAGCCGACCGAGGCGACGGCGCCGGCTTCGGCGAGCCGCTGGGTGTAGCGGATGGCGACATATTGAACGCCTCTGTCGCTGTGGTGCTTGAGTCCAGTAGCGGCCTGGCCTGCGTGCTCGCGGGTCCCGATCCCCATCTCCAGCGCGTCGAGCGCGAGGTCGGTCCGCAGCGACTTCGACAGCTGCCACCCCACGACGCGGCGAGAGAACACATCGATGACGAACGCGGCATACGCCCACCCCGCGAACGTCCGGCAGTAGGTGATGTCCGCGACCCACAACTGGTTCGGAGCTGTCGCCGTGAAGTCCCGCGCGACCAGGTAAGGACGAGAATCCGGTCCGCGACCGGGGATCGTAGTGCGTGGCCCCTTCGCACGACTGATGCCACGCAACCCCGCGGAACGCATGAGCCTCTCGACCGTGCAACGCGCGATCTCGATCCCTTCCCGGCGTAGCTGGGCGTGCAGCTTCTTCGCCCCGTAGACGCCGAAGTTCGCCGAGTGGACTCGGCGGATCTCGACCAGCAGTTCCTCGTCGCGCAGTGCCCGCTTCGAGGGCGGGCGGGTCTTGAAGGCGTAGTACGTGCTCGGCGCGATCTGCGTGCCCGCCACGGTGAGCGTGCGACAGATCGGCTCGACGCCGAACTCGTGCTTGTGCCGGTCGATGAACTCCACGATCAGCGCGGTGGGCGGTCGAGCTCCGCTGCGAAAAAAGCCGAGGCCGACCGCAGGATCGCGTTGGCCCGGCGCAGCTCGCGCACTTCCTCCTCCAGTTCAGCGAGCCGCTCGGACTCACTGGTCGTGATCCCGGGTCGGTGCCCCTGGTCGATCTCGGCCTGCCGGACCCAGTTCCGCAACGTGTCGGGATGGATCCCGAGCTGCTCGCCCACGCGACGAAACGTTCCCAACCTCGTCGCTGGATCCAGTCGCGCTTCCACGGCCATCCTCGTGGCCCGCTCCCGAAGCTCGTCCGGGTACTTCCTCGGTGCTGCCACGCTCCTCATCCTCCCCTGGGATCAGAGCCTCCACCAGACCCGGGGCGATTCAAGCTGCCCGGAAGCCTTCAACCCCTCGACCAGGTCCCGGCCCCTGGGCTCGCCCGGCTCCTTCTCATCGGTCATGGTCATGATTCTTACCGTTCCTCTTGGTACGGCTTACACAGACCATCTGACACGCCCCTGCGCGCCCGGCCGGAGGCTCGACAGATCAACGCCAAGGCACCCTGCGGGCCAATCGTAAGCAAGGGTCAGAACATCCCGGCCAGGACTTCCTCATCCTCGCGGGATGCGGCAGAAACAGACTGACAATCGTAGCTATCTCCAACGGCGCCGACTGCCGCTTTCATCCCTGCAGTGCTCAGAGCGTCCGAATAGGCCAACGGGGCGCATTGACGGCCTCGGTCGCTGTGATAAACCAAGCCGCTACTGGAGGCCTCGGCGCGGGTGCTCGGCAGGGCGTGCGCGAGGGCCTGCAACGGCAATGCCTCGGTGTGCAGGCTGGCCGCGACGGTCCAGCCGACGATCCGCCGGGTGCAGACGTCCGTGATGAACGCGGTATGGCAGAACCCGTTGGGGATGCGAACGTAAGTGATGTCCGCGACCCAGAGCAGATTTGGCCCCTGCGCAGAGAAGTCCCGCTCGACGAGGTCGGGGCAATGATCGGGTGCTCCCGTTGTCGTGAGCGCTTTGCGGCCACGCCGAACCCCTTCCAGGCCAGCGACTTTCATCAGTCGAGCGGTCTGGTCTCGGCCCATTTCCCAGCCAGCTCGGCGCATGGCCTGGTGCACCTTGCGATACCCGTCGACGCCGTAGTTCTCAGCGTGGACTCTTCGGATCTCGCCGATCAGCATCTCGTCGCGGATGTCCCGGGCAGAGGCTGGGCGCTGCTTCGCGGCTCGGTAACCGCGAGAGGTGAGGAACCCGCAGTCTGTCGCGCTGAGCACGCGGCAGATGGCCTCGACCCCGAACTGATCACGATTCACGTCGATGAACCGGATCATTTCGTCGTGGGGCAGTCGCACCAGGACCCGACGCCGCGCGGCCGCGACCGCCCCGCAACTCTTTTGCATTCGCAACCATCGGAAACCGGCGGCATCGAGCGAAACCCATAGAATTCATTGACCAAAATCAAACCCAATCGTACAGCAGCATATTGCCATCAAAGATGCAACATCTATAGGCTCGTTCCCAGACACGCGCCGAACCGCCTACTTCAACGACCGCAAGTACTCGTTGTATGCGTCCAGCTCGACATCACCTTGCCTTGCAACCTGTCGATCTCGTACCCGATTTAGGCGCTCATCACTACGGGCCCAGGCAATCATGACGATCAGAAGCACCAGGAGCGAAGGTAGTTCTCCGTAAGCCCAGGAGATCCCGCCAGCCAAGTATTGGTCTTTCATCGTGTCCACGCCCCAGGCTTCTGGCGCCGAAGTGAATGCGCTCACTAGCGGGGCGGGTGCCATCATGACAAGAACCCCAAAAAACGCAAATAAACCGGCCTCAAAGAAAGCATCCAATACTCTGGAAAGATAGCTAGTGCGGGAAGGTAAGGGATCACCGGGGACAAGAGTCAGGTTGAATAAGATGCCACAAACCAGGAAAAGCAGTTCTAATACCAGATGCCCCGTTGTCGAGCTCAGGAATCGACTCGCCACGTTTGCCAAATAGAGACCATAAAAGAGAAACAAGAACAATGGCAACGTAAACAGGGGATGCGTAAGAAGTTTGCCAAACCGCGAACGGAGTCCAAATAATGCAATCCTGAGGATCGGTTGCCCCCACCAATTATGGGGTGTAGCACGCAAAAGCAATGTTCCGGGCTTTCCGAGCAAAAGAAGTGGCGGGATGGTGAGCATGAACGTCATCTGCTGGAACATAAACACCGAGAACATCGCATAGCCGTACCCTTCTACCGCAAGGCCGGTCATCCCAACAAGAATAAGCGTTCCGAGGAGAAACGCCGCGCCGCGCCAAGCCGCCCAACCCCTCCCGGAAAATATCATCGCGATCCAACCGGCGATGTACATCAATCCAATTGAAGCGGCAATGATTGGAATAACCGGCACGGTCGGTAACTCCAGACGAAAAAAGTTCGCCAAAGACGGCGGTTCCGTCGGGATCCATGCCGCGTGCCACACTCAATCTCACCATCCTTGTTTATGCGCTTGAACGAGAAACTCCTCGCCGAGAAGTCTACAGCACCACCGGTGTTCCGGCTAGAGCGTAGCTCCTGCAAGCGTTGGCGCCCACGAATATTACGTGGCAAAAGTGATCGGGTAATATTCCTAACGTATATCGGACTGACGAGCTGCGCCCGGAGGCCGCGGAGACCGTCGCCGCCCTGCATGCCTAGGGGATCCGCACCATCATGTTCACCGGCGACAACGCGCTCACCGCGAGGGCGATCGCCGCGGAGGCCGCCCACATCCGCCGCCTGGCCGAGCAGTCCCCGACCGCGATGATCGGCGACGGCATCAACGACGCCCCCGCTCTCGCCTCTGCTAACCGTCGGCATCGCGATGGGCGTCACCGGCACCGCCGCGGCGGTGGAATCCGCAGACGTCGCCTTCACCGGCACCGACTTGCGCCAGCTCCCCGCCGCCCTCGCCCACGCCCGCCGCGGGCAGTGGATTATGACCGGGAACATCGCCCTGACGCTCGCGATCATCGTGGTGCTCTTCCCGCTCGCCCTGCTCGGCGTGCTTGGCCTCGCCACCGTCGTGCTCGTCCACGGGGCGGCGAAGGTCGTCGTCATCGCCAACGGCATGCGCGCCACCCGCACCAAGCGCCTGGCGACGCAGGGAACGCCCAGCAACATTGGGCAGGATCAGCGCGGGACGACCCCCACCCGAGAGGCCGCCGCATGAGCCGTAGCACGAAACTCACCCTCGGACTGATCGCCGTCGCGGCGCTGATGCTTACGGGATTCCTCATCATCCCCGACACCGGACGCGATGCACCGGCTACCGAAGAGGCCTCGGACACCGCGAGCCCTCAGCTCCTGCGGGAGGACAGTCCCCGCCTTTCCGAGGGCAGCAGCGAGGTCGTGTTCGTGGAGTACCTCGACTTCGAGTGCGAGGCCTGCCTGTCGCTGTACCCGACCGTCGAGGAGCTCCGCGCCGAGTACGGCGACAAGGTCACCTTCGTGGTGCGCTACCTGCCCCTGCACGGCAACTCCACCGAAGCCGCCCAAGCCGCAGAAGCCGCAAAGGACCAAGGCGCATTCGAGGAGATGTACAAGGCCCTGTTCGACAACGCCACCGAATGGGGACACCAGCAGACCTCCCAGCGAGAGCTCTTCTTCTCCTACGCGGAGGAGATCGGCCTGGACATGGAACGCTTCGAGCAGGTCTACGACGACCCCTCCACCGCGGAGCGGATCGAGCAGAGCGCCGCGGATGCCCAGGCCCTCGGAGTCACCGGCACCCCCACCTTCTTCGTCGATGGGAAGCGCCTGGAACCGACCCGCGTCGAGGACCTCACCGATCCCCTCGATGCCGCCCTCGCGGGCTGAGCACATGCCCGAGGACACGTCCACGGTCGCCGCTCCGTCCCGCGGACCCGGCGCTCTCTTCACCGGCACCGGGGCGATCGGCCTGGTCATGGCCGTCGTCCTGCTGGTCGAGAAGATCGCACTGATCGAAGACCCCGCTTACGTCCCCTCCTGCAGCCTCGACCCGGTCCTCTCCTGCGGATCGGTGATGGAAACCCCGCAGGCCTCCGCGTTCGCCATCCCCAACCCGATCCTCGGCATCGCCGGCTTCTCCGCCGTCCTCACCCTCGGGCTCGCCATCCTCGCCGGAGCCCGCACGGCCCACTGGATGAGCGTGCTCATCCAGATCGGCGTCACCTTCGCCGTGCTGTTCGTGCACTGGCTGATCGGGCAGAGCCTGTACGAGATCGGGGCCCTGTGCCCCTACTGCATGATCGTGTGGGCAGTGACGATCCCCCTGTTCTGGTTCACCACCCTCCACCACCTGCGCCGCTGGACCCGGGACTCCGGCCCCGCGACTCACAGAGCAGTCACCCTGCTGCACGAGTTCCGCCTCCCGATGGTCGTCGCCTGGTACCTCGTGATCCTGACGCTCATCGCCGTGAGGTTCTGGGACTATTGGTCCGCCCTGCTCTGAGCGCCCGCAAACTCGCGACCAGCACATCCGCCCCTCGCCCCCCCCCCCCCCCCTGAAGGAAAGTGACTATGCGAGCCCGCTCCCGGCGACATCTCCTCCACGCGACCGGACTGGCTGCCGCCATCGGCCTGACCACAGCCTGCGGCAGCTCGGACAACCGCGACCGCTACGACTCCGAGAGCTCCGGATACGTCTCCGGGAACGGCGTCACCACGGAGATCGACCCCAGGACCGTACCGAGCCCCTCGAGTTCTCCGGGACCACCTATGACGGCGACGTGTTCGACGCGGTCGAGCAGCGCGGCTCCGTCCTCGTCGTGAACGTCTGGTACGCCTCCTGCCCGCCCTGCCGGATCGAGGCCCCGGACCTCCAGGCCATCCACGAAGAGTACGCCGACCAGGGGTCGCCATCATCGGCATCAACCTCCGCGACGCCGCGGGGCCCGCCAAGGCCTTCGAGGAGAACTACGGCATCACCTACCCCTCGATCCCTGACCGGCAGTCCGAGATCATGTATCAACTCCGTGGATTTGTCGCGCCCAATGCCGTCCCGACGACGCTGGTCCTGGATCACGAGGGACGGGTGTCCGGCCGGATCTCCGGAGCGATCGACCCCTCGATTCTGCTGGGGATGCTCGATGGCGTCCTCGAGGAGGCGATTTGATGAGCGGGGGAGGGCTGGCGGAGACCCTTCAGTCGATCGCTTTGTCCGGGTCGCTCGCACTGGCCATCGCCGTGGCGGCGATCGCGGGGCTGATCGCCTTCCTCTCGCCCTGCGTGCTGCCGATCGTGCCCGGCTACCTCGGCTACGTCTCCGGACTCGCAGGACAGTGCTCGGGAATACCTGCACCATCCCGCAAGCTTTCAGGCACAGACGAAAGCACGCAAAGTCGCAGAGCTCCCCAACAGACAACTGGACGAATGCTGGGAGGCAGTGCACTATTCGTCGCAGGATTCACGGCGGTATTCATGGCTCTCGGAGGATTCGCCGGCGCGATGGGCTATCTGCTGCAAGAACATGCCGTGTGGATCAATCGCGTCGCCGGCCTCATCGTCGTGTTCATGGGACTCATTTTCATGGGGCTTCTACCACGCCTCTCAGTAAACATCAGGGCTACGAAGTAGCGACCCGATGCTGGTCTCCTGGGAGCCCCGCTCCTCGGCTTCGTCTTCGGGCTGAGCTGGACGCCATGCATCGGCCCCACCTATGCCGCGATCATCGCGCTGTCCCTCGATCCGGGAGTCGACGGCTCCGGGGCGGCCCGTGGTGCCGTCCTCGCCCTCGCGTACTCCCTCGGGCTGGGCATCCCCTTTGTCATCAGCGCCCTCTTGCTTGACAAGGCCATCGGCGTCAGCAGGTCGCTTTCACGCCATCGACGACTCATTGGGATCCTCTCCGGGGTCCTGCTGATCGGTATCGGCCTGCTGCTGCTCACGGGGACGTGGGTCTCCTGGATGGACCAGCTCCAGGGCTCCATCGCCTCGTTCCAGCCCGCGGTATGAGCACCCCCGCGTCAGATTTCATGCGGGCCTGCCGCATCCTGCGATAACTCAGGATCCGGAAGAGTCCACGGCAGGTGTGACATGAGCCCCACCGAGTCACCGGAGTTGAGTAAAGAGAAGGTGCGGGACGTCGGCCAGACTTGGGTCCGGTTCAAGAACGAGTGAAGTCATCGAACAGGATCGCTCTTCACTGTTCCCGTCGCCTCGGCCCTTCGGTACGTTGCTCATACCGGTTACGAGGTACGAGAGTTTCTTCCTGATACTTGCGTTGCTTTTGCGTTGCCGCGACCCAATGCCCGACTCTCCCTGTACATTCCAGGGATATTCACGGAGAACATTCATGGCCACGAGCAATTCCCATCGCGCGCCCGGCCGCGCAGTCACCCCCCTTCGTCACAGCGGACGTGCCCTGCGCGGGACCGGCGGCGCAGCTGTCCTCGGCACCGTTCTGCTCGGCTCCGCCTTCGCCGGTGGCGCTGCCCAGGCAGCCCCTGCCGCCCCGGCGTCCACCCCTGCCGCCTCGCCGACCGCCGCGTCCCCGGCCCCGGCAGCCGCACTCCAGTCTTCGGAGAAGCTCCGCTGGGGCTCCCAGGGCTCCACGGTCGAGCAGCTCCAGTCCGCGCTGAATGACGAGGGCGCCGACCTCGCCGTGGACGGCAAGTTCGGCAAGCTCACCCACGGCGCCGTGAAGGACTACCAGCGCGCCAACGGGCTCCAGATCGACGGCGTCGTGGGCCCCGAGACCCGTGGCTCCCTCAATGGCGGCGCTTCCGTCGGCGGCTCTGGTACCTCGGTTCCGACCCGGGGTGCGTCCACCTCCTCCAGCAGTGGCGAGGCGATCGTCGATGCGGCACGCACCCAGATCGGTGCCTCCTACTCCTGGGGCTCTAGCAAGCCGGGCGTGAGCTTCGACTGCTCCGGTCTGACCCAGTACGCCTACAAGCAGGTCGGAATTGACCTCCCCCGCACCTCCGGCCAGCAGGTCGCCGCGGGCACCCAGGTTTCGAAGTCCGAGGCCCAGCCCGGCGACATCGTCGTGTGGCCCGGCCACATGGGCATCTACGCCGGCGGCGACAAGGTCGTCGATGCGGGCCGCTCCCCCGGCGCCGTCACCGAGCGCACCATCTGGGGCAACCCCACCTTCATCTCCTTCCGCTGAGCCCGGCGTCATCGATCGGCGTGCACCCCACTACGTGGTGGGGTGCACGCCGATCGTCATACGTAACACAGATTCCCGGCGAACGGGGGTTCTCATGTGTGGAGCGTCTTGCCGGCTTCGCGTTGCCGCACCGACGGGCTCTCCAGCTGAATCGTGGCGTGCTCGAACGCCACTGGGAGGTGGGTGCTGACGCAGACCTGGACCTCCTCCAGAATCCTGAGGGCATGCACCGATTCGAAGCATTCCTCACCGACCGCAACGTGCGCGGAGATGATAGGGAGGTTGCTTCCGATCGCAGAGGCGCTCAGGCCATGGACGTCTTCCACATGTTCGAGCGCGACGATGCGCTCCCGCACCTCATCGAGATCAACACCCTTCGGGGTGTAGTCCATGAGGATGCGCAACGTGTCGACCATGATGCGGACGGCCCTCGGAACGATCAGAGCAGCAATGAACAGCCCCATCAACGCATCCGCTTGCTGGAAGCCCGTCACCTGGATCACGATCGCGGCCGCGATCACGCCCAGAGACCCCAACGCATCATTGAGCACCTCCAGGAACCCGGCACTCATGTTGAGACTCGAGTCCCTGCCACCGGCGAGGATGAGGATCGCGATGATGTTCGCGACCAATCCGATCACGCCGAAGATCAGCAGCTGATCCGAGGGGACCTCCGGCGGCTCTGACAGCGCGAGATCCCCTCGACGGCTGTGTAGGTGCCGACCACGATGAGGAGCTTGGGCCTGCGCCAGCGCCGCCAGCACTTCTATCCGGGCGAAGCCCCCAGGTCCGGGTGCTGCTCGCGGGCCTGAGCATCATGGTCGCGGCGATCAGCGCGACGAGCAGCCCCGAGGCGTCTACCAGAGCGTGTGCCGTGTCCGTGAGCAGCGCAAGACTGCCGGTGACGGGGCTCCCCACCGCCTGCGCCAGCACGGTGACGGCAGTGATGGAGAGTGCGATCGCGAGCCGGGTGCGCGCGCCGCTGGACGCTCCGGAACCACGTGCATGGTCATGCCCCGCGCCCATCTGAGATCGACGTCCTCGAACTCGGCGTGGTCTTGGTGGTACTTCAGCAATAGCGAGGCCCCGGCCGCGGTGAGCAGCCTGTCCGCTGCTCCGAAGAGGTCGGCGAGTCTGCCCGGGTTGGTGAGGGAGAACCATGACGAACGACCCTCGATCCGCACGGTCACGACTCCGCAATCGCGTAGGCAGGACAGCTGCTGGCTGACCGTAGACTGCGCAAGGTGCATGTGCTCGACAAGGTCGCGCACCCGCTGCTCGCCTATCGAGAGGTGCTGGATGGGTCTGCCCCGAGTTTGGTTGGCACCTGAACTGTGAGGATCTTGTACTCGCTGGAAGGTTGTCCCCGTGGCAAAGCCCTATCCCAAGAAGTTCCGCGACGACGTCGTGGCCGTCGCCCGCAAGGGCCAGGCGTCGCTGGCGCAGATCGCGAAGGACTTCGGCATCTCCGAAGGCTCGCTGGCGAACTGGATGAAGCAGGCCGAAGTCGAGGACGGTCGCCGGCCCGGTCTGAGCGAGGCCGACAAGGCCGAGCTGCGAGAGCTGAAGAAGCGCAACCGGCTGCTGGCGCAGGAGAACGAGGTCCTGCGCAGGGCGGCGGCCTACCTGTCCCAGGCGAATCTGCCGGGAAAATAGGGCTCTTCAGAGGTGAGTGTGGGGCGAGGCGTCGAGTCCGCCGGTGATGAGGAGCATTCGGAGGCGGTAGTGCTCGTAGTTGCGGAACCCTCGGGCGATGCGGCGGCCGAGTTCGATGATCCCGTTGATCGCCTCGGTGCCACCGTTGCTCGCGCCGTCGGTGTCAAAGTAGGCCAGGAACGCTGTCTTCCAGTGGCGCAGAGTCTTCCCCCAGTCTCGCGATCTCGGGGATCGGGCATATCTGGGCAGGGTGGCGATCAACTGCTCGGCGAGCTGTCGGCCCTTCACGGGGGTCGGCTGATGGAAGACGTCGCGGAGGTCCTGAGCGCATTGGTAGGCGACCTCGACCGCGACATGATCGGGATGGGCAGCGAACGCGCTGTTCAGACGGGCCTGCTGGCGTGAGGTGAGGCGTTCGCGCCCGGGGCGGAGGATGTGGCGGATCCCGTAAAGAGGATCGCCCTTGCGTCCGCGATGACCGAAGGTCTCCTGCTGGATCCGGCGGCGCACATCATCCACGGCGGCCGTGCCGAGCTTGACGATGTGGAACGCATCGAGCACGCGGGTGGCGTCTTCGAGCTGGTCATCGATCGCGTTCTTGTAGCCCTGGAACGGGTCCAGCGTCGCGATCTCGACCCGCTTGCGGAACGCCTCGCCCCGTGCGTCCAGCCAGTCACGGTAGGCCTTGCCGGACCGTCCGGGGACAAGGTCGAGGAGCCTGGCAGTAGGGTGAGGGCCGCGGGTCAGGCCCACCATCCCGGTAAGTTCCTTCGGGCCACGCCGGCGCGGGTCTCGATGGTGCCAGATGTGCTCGTCCACGCCCAGGACCTGCACGCCCTCGAACCGGACCGGGTCGTTCGCGGCCCGGGCCAGGATGGGCTGGACCTGAGTCCAGAGCGTGTTCCAGGTCGTGCCGAGTTGCCGGGCCAGGCCCTGGATCTTCGCGCCCTCGCGGCGGAGCAGGCCAATCGCCCACCGAATCGCGCGAGTGCTCAGCAGGCCACGGGTGCGCAGACCTCGGGGGCTTGCTCGACGAAAGAGACCACCGTACAGACGTCCTCGAGGCAGATCCAGCGGCGCTTGCGCCATCGGATCCGCACCGGCCCGCCCGCCCAAGGCGCATCGATCATCTCGACCGTCACCAGTGGCGATGACCCCGCAACCAGGGCAGCCGGTCACCGGATCGCAGGACTCCACCTCGAGCATCAAACCCGCCTGGGGCTTCGTCACCGAGACCAGGTGGAGGCTGGGGAAGTCGAGGAGGAGATCGCATCGACCGCAGCGATCGAGCGCGTCAGGGCATACGCAACTATGGTTGGGCATCGTCGAGGTCCTTGGTGCGAGCAGGGGGTAAGAGTCCGCTCATCATCGAGGACCTCGAAGCCTACGCCCAGCTACCCCGCACCACCGGCGCGCTCACACTCACCTCTGAAGAGCCACCAATCGCGCGGCAGTCCCGGCTGAAGTACGCGTTGACCACCCGCGGCAACAGGGTAGGTGCGACATCGAGCTCGTGCTGGATGCTCGGCAGGGCGATGTTCACGATCGAGTCGTCGAGCACCACCATCAACTGGGCCGAGGCGATCACCAGCGGCGGCAGCAGGCCCCGCCGGTCGGAATCGTGGACGTCATCGATCTTCCTCGATCGCGCGGCGGTGGGCCGTGCGGAACGCTCATGTTCAGGCTCGCCGTTCGCGGCGCGCACCGTCATGCCATCCGCGGTGGGGGCATGCTCCCCGTATATCCGTCGGGAGCACCCCGGCACCCGGGGCGTTCTGTCCCTCTCGCGATGCGACTCCGTTGAGGGAATACCTGGAGGGGGTATACTCTTGTATCGAGCACATACCCCTCCAGGGTATGTCCGACGGAAGGAAGAACGATGGCAGTCAGCGAATACCAGGTGACCGGGATGACCTGCGGGCATTGCGAGATGTCGGTGCGCGAGGAAGTCGGCGAGATCGCCGGTGTCACGGGCATCGACGTCAGCGCCCAGACCGGCAAGCTCGTCGTCACCGCCTCCGACGAGGTCGATGACGCGAAGGTCCTCGCCGCGGTCGAGGAGGCCGGCTACCAGGCGGAGCGGGCCTGATGAGAGTCCCTGTCCGTCTCGCGATCTACGGCGCGGGCCTGGTGGCGACGTTCGGCGGATCCTACGGGCTGGCCGGCGTCATCGTCCCCGACAGCGTCGTGCAGTCGTGGACGCAGCAGAGTCAGATGAACGAGCACAGCGAAGGAGAAGGCGTGAGCAACGACGACAGCACACACACTGACGGCGGCATGGACGGCCACGACCACCCGGCCGACGGCGGCGCACCGCCGGCAGGCATCCAGGAAGCGGCGGATCCCACGTACCCGGTCGGGACGACCGTGCGGCTGAGCGCGGACCACATGCCGGGTATGGACGGCGCGGAGGCGACGATCTCCGGCGCGTTCACCACGACCACCTACTCGGTTAGCTACACGCCCACCGATGGCGGCCAGCCCGTGGCCGATCACAAATGGGTCGTCCACGAGGAGCTCGAGAGCCCCGGCGAGGCACCGCTGGCCGACGGCACCGAGGTCGTGCTGGAAGCCGAGCACATGACCGGGATGCAGGGAGCGACGGCGACGATCGACCACTCCACCCAGGAGACCGTCTACATGGTCGACATCCCCGGCGGCGAGATGCCGATGACGAACCACAAGTGGGTCGTCGAGAGCGAAGTCCACCCCGCCGGCTGACCAGGCCGCGGACGGATCACGACAGGAAGGGGCGGGCAGTGAGCACGCACACGCAGCCGGTGGCGGACGCCGGCATCGAGCTGGAGATCGGCGGGATGACCTGCGCGTCCTGCGCGAACCGGATCGAGAAGAAGCTCAATAGGCTCGACGGGGTCGCAGCGGCGGTCAACTACGCCACCGAGAAGGCGAAGGTAACCGTCCCCGACGGCTACGACCCGGCGCTGCTGATCAGCGAGGTCGAGAAGACCGGCTACACCGCGGGGCTGCCGACGCCGAAGCAGACGGACCCTGCGTCCACTGCCGAGGTGGACGATGCGGTCGATCCCGAACTGACCTCGCTCAGGCACCGGCTGATCGGGTCGATCGTGCTCACCGTGCCGGTGATCGCGATGGCGATGATCCCCGCCCTGCAGTTCACCTACTGGCAGTGGGCCTCCCTGGCCCTGGCCGCGCCGGTGATCGTGTGGGCGGCCTGGCCGTTCCACAAGGCGGCATGGACGAATCTCCGCCACGGTGCCGCGACGATGGACACGCTCATCTCGATGGGCACCATGGCGGCGTTCCTGTGGTCGCTCTACGCCCTCTTCCTCGGCACTGCCGGCGTGCCGGGCATGACGCACGCCTTCGAGTTCACTATCGCCCCGTCGAACGGTGCGGCGAACATCTACCTCGAGGTCGGTGCAGGGGTGACGATGTTCATCCTCGCCGGCCGCTACTTCGAGAAGCGCTCCAAGCGGCAGGCCGGAGCGGCGCTTCGCGCCCTGCTCGAGCTCGGCGCGAAGGAGGTCTCGGTGCTCCGCGACGGCGTCGAGGTGAAGATCCCGACCTCCCAGCTGGCCGTCGGGGATCAGTTCGTCGTCCGTCCCGGGGAGAAGATCGCCACCGACGGCACCGTCGTCTCCGGCACCTCCGCAGTGGACGCTTCGATGCTCACCGGTGAGTCCGTGCCCGTCGAGGTCGCAGAAGGCGACCAGGTCACCGGGGCGACAGTCAACGCCGGCGGACGCCTCGTCGTACGCGCCACTCGGGTCGGCTCGGATACGCAGCTGGCGCAGATGGCCAAGCTCGTCGAGGACGCCCAGACGGGCAAGGCCGAGGTCCAGCGACTGGCCGACCGGATCTCCGGGGTGTTCGTGCCCATCGTGATCGTCATCGCCGTGATCGCCCTCGGGGCATGGCTCGGGGCAGGGTTCCCCGTCGCCGCTGCCTTCACCGCAGCCGTGTCCGTGCTCGTCATCGCCTGCCCCTGCGCCCTCGGGCTCGCCACGCCGACCGCGCTGTTGGTCGGCACCGGCCGCGGCGCGCAGATGGGCGTGCTCATCAAGGGCCCCGAGGTGCTCGAGTCCACCCGCAAGGTCGACACCGTGGTGCTGGACAAGACCGGCACCGTCACCGCCGGGAAGATGACCCTCATCGACGCGATCACCGAGCCCGGCGTCGACCGCGCCGAACTGCTCCGCTTGGCCGGGGCTCTCGAGAACGCCTCCGAGCATCCCATCGCGCAGGCCATCGCCACGGGCGCGGCCGACGAGGTCGGCACCCTGCCCCCACTCGAAGACTTCGCCAACGTCGAGGGCAAGGGCGTACAGGGCATCGTCGAGGGCACCTCCGTGGTCGTTGGGCGCGAGTCGCTGCTGGCCGACTGGTCGCAGAAGCTCTCTACTGAGGTCGCCGAGGCCAAGGTGGCTGCTGAGAACGAGGGTAAGACCGTCGTCGCGGTCGGCTGGGACGGAAAGGCCCGCGGCGTCCTCGTCGTCGCCGACACGGTCAAGCCCACCAGTGCCGAAGCGATCCGTGGGCTCAAGGAGCTCGGTCTCACCCCGGTGCTGCTGACCGGCGACAACGACGCCGTCGCACGACAGATCGCCGCCGAGGTCGGCATCGACGAGGTCATCGCCGAGGTCCTGCCCAAGGACAAGGTCGACGTCGTCGCCCGACTGCAGGGCGAGGGCAAGGTTGTGGCGATGGTCGGCGACGGTGTCAACGACGCCCCCGCCCTGGCCCAGGCCGATCTCGGCCTGGCGATGGGCACCGGCACCGACGTGGCGATCGAAGCCAGCGACATCACGCTCGTCCGCGGCGACCTGCGGGCCGCCGTCGACGCGATCCGCCTGTCCCGGAAGACCCTGTCGACGATCAAGACGAACCTGTTCTGGGCCTTCGCCTACAACGTCGCGGCCATCCCGGTCGCAGCGCTGGGCATGCTCAACCCCATGCTCGCCGGCGCGGCGATGGCGTTCTCGTCCGTGTTCGTCGTCGGCAACAGCCTCCGCCTGCGCGGGTTCCGCAGCGTCGTCAAGCAGTGACCAACGGCCGCACGCACAACTGATCCCCTCAAGACCGAAAGGCACCACCATCATGACGAACGACATCGAGGCCACTGCCGGCTGCTGCAGCACCACCGACGCAGATGCTCCGCACAACGACCGCGAGAACCTCCTCGCCGACGCCGGCTGCTGCGGCGGCGCTACCGGGCAGGCGCTCGACCCGGAGGCCTCCGACGAGCATCAGCACGGCTACATCAGCGACAAGCAGGCCTATCTGCGCCGGCTGAGCCGCATCGAGGGCCAGGCGCGCGGCATCTCGAAGATGATCGACGAGGAGAAGTACTGCATCGACATCCTCACTCAGGTCAGCGCGCTGACCCGAGCGCTCCAGGGCGTCGCCACCGGCCTCCTCGACGACCACCTCAAGCACTGCGTCCTCGACGCCGCCCGGCTCGGTGACGATGAAGCGGCCTTCGAGAAGATCCAAGAGGCCAGCGACGCCATCACTCGCCTCGTCCGCTCCTGAACCTCGTCTCCCGCAGGGGATTTGGACGGACCAGCGCATGAGGGGAAGACCCGCCGCGCCTCGCTTCACCCCACTCACGCCAGAGATCGCTGTCGGCGTGCCCCGGTAGCCCCTCGGAGAAGGTGATTGAGCACCATGACACTGTGGGCGATATGGCCGCCTCGCCGGCCGTGCTCAGGGGGTACGTAGAGTCCACCCGGGCAATGTGCCGCGCGAAGCTTGACAGGAGGACCAGCGACCTGGTCGCGAGAGCGGACCAGGCCCGGCGCGGCTGCGGCATGCGCCTTGGCTCCGAAGCGGCAGGCACGCTCTGCCCGCTCGAGGAAGGGATCCTGTTTGCCCATGAGGGGGCATCAGACCCGGCGACGCCGGCGTCATAGGGCTCAGGGTCCAGCTCTGTCTCGTCTCAGCATCGGTGGCCGACAGGCAGGTCGACGCGCTCCGCGCGTTCGGATACAGCAGCCGGGCGGTAGCCGACGTCGTGGGAGCGCTCCTGTTCAACATCATCACCGGAGCGTTCCACCTCGCCCCGGCCCCATCCCACCCGGCTGCGCACCGGCCCCAGAGCTGCCCCGTTCTCGGGGCCTGCGCGCGTGTCCTTCGCCGGTAGAGCCTCGGCCCGCATCGGGCGCAATTGCCAACATCGTCATATTGCGCTAGCATCGTCGATTGACGATGATTCATGCGGGGTTCCGCGGCCGACGAACCGCGGGGGAAATGGAGAACCAGCAGACATGGGCGCAGGACACGACCACGGCCACTCGGCCGGCGAGGTGGGGCATCCCGGCGACTTCCGCAAGAAGCTCTGGGCCGCTTTCGCGATGACCGCGACGATCGTCGTCGCGCAGGCCATCGGCTCATTCGTCACCGGCAGCCTCGCGCTGCTGACCGACACTGCGCACGCAATCGCCGATGCTTCGGGGCTGCTCGTTGCCCTGATCGCCGCGACCCTCATGCTCAGACCGGCGAGTTCGAAGCGTACCTGGGGGTTCCGGAGAATCGAGGTGATCGCCGCGCTCGGCCAGTCAGTGCTTCTCCTCGTGGTCGGCACTTATGCCGCCGTCGAGGGTGTCCGCCGCCTGTTCGAGCCTCCTGAAGTTCCTGCGACCGAGCTCCTGGTCTTCGGAGTCGTAGGACTCTTGGCGAACATCGTGGCGATCGTCATCCTGTCCTCCAGCCGCGGGGCGAACTTCAATATGCGCGCCGCCTTCCTGGAAGTTCTGAACGACGCCCTCGGTTCGCTCGGGGTCATCGTTGCCGCGATCGTCATCGCCACCACCGGCTTCCAGCAGGCCGATGCCGTGGCCGGCCTGTTCATCGCGGCCCTTATCGTTCCCCGCGCGCTCAAGCTCATGCGCGAGACGGTGGGCGTGCTCATGGAGTTCACCCCCAAGGGCCTGGACCTCGACGAGGTCCGCGAGCACATCCTCGCCCTCGACCACGTCAAGGACGTCCACGACCTGCACGCCTCCACCGTGGCCACCGGCCTTCCCACGCTGACCGGGCACGTGGTGGTCGACGACGAGTGCTTCACCGACGGCCACGCGGCCGAGACCCTCCACGCAGTCAAGGGCTGCGTGGCCGAGCATTTCGAAGTGTCCGTCCACCACTCCACGTTCCAGGTCGAGACCGAGCACATCGCCGAGCACGAGCCCGAGTCGGTCAAGCACGGCTGAGCATGCTGCGGGCTGAGCCGAACGATGAGCGAGAAGGAGTATCATCGCCATATGGGGATGAAGAGTGTGAACGCGGAGCCGGCGACCTGGGCCGACGAGGTCTCGGAGATGACGGTCGTGGCCTGCCTCTTCCACAGCTTCAGCGATCCCTCGCGCCTGGTGATCCTCCAGCACCTCCGGCTCGGCGAGCACCGCGTGGTCGACCTCACCGAGCACCTCGGCCTGTCCCAGAGCACTGTCTCCAAGCATCTGTCCAGCCTCAAGGAGACCGGCCTCGTCGTCTCCCGCCCCGAGGGCCGCGCTTCCGTCTATTCGCTGCAGCACCCCGAGGCGCTCGTCGAATTCTTCGCCGCGGCCGAGAAGTTCCTCGCCCTCACCGGTGACGGCGTGACGCTGTGCTCTCTGCACGACCACGGGGCGTCTGGACAGATGGCCGGCTGAACCGGCGTTCGTCCCGAGTCGCGCGACTTCTCGGACGCCGCTTTTCCATCGAGCCGCATCCTCGCCGCGCCGCAGGAAGTCAACTGCGCGCTGGACGGCAGCGACCGTGACACTCTCCACCCAGCCACCTACCTGCCGATCGACGACGTCCCGCAGCCGTCTGCCTCGCCTGTTCCGCGCAGGAGACCCCTTCGCAGCCTCGTGCTTTCGCCAAGCCTGGGCAGGGCTACTTCGAGAGGCGCATCGAAGCGGGAACGCCGCCGCTGATGCTGTCGGAGGATGACAGCCCGGAGTGGTCGCGGCGCGACGATCAGGTTGCCGCCAGCCAATAGGTCAGCAATTGATGTATGGTCAGTGCATGCTGACTATTGCTTCACGTGTGGACGTCATGAATCGGCTCGGCCGCGCCATGACCGATGCCACCCGCTCCCGCATCCTTCTGTCCCTGCTCGAGGAGCCGGGCTACCCGGCCAGACTCGCTCGCGATTTGGAGCTGACGCGCACCAACGTGTCCAACCATCTGTCGTGCCTGCGCGGCTGCGGCATCGTCGTCGCCGAACCAGAGGGCCGACAGACGCGTTATGAGATCGCCGACCCGCACATCGCCGCGGCGCTCACCGCGCTGGTCGACGTCACGCTGGCCGTCGACGAGAGCGTCCCCTGCATGGACCCGCAGTGCCCTGTGCCGGGATGCTGCGCTGCCTCCGAGGAGGAGGGACTGTGAGCGACGAGTGCTGCGGCGTCGACGAGGCGCGCCGCGAAAACCAGACGATGAAGACGGTGTCGACCCGGCCCGTCTCGATGAGCAAAGGCCCGACGAGCACGGGCGATGCCTGCTGCGGACCGCTCGAGCAAGCCCCTGAAGCACCCACCCTCGACGAGGGCGACGCGTGCTGCGGGCCGTCCGAGCCCCGCCGCGCCCCGCACGAGGACATGCCCCCGTGGTGGCGAGACCGCGCCCTTGCCCTGCCGGGCGTCTCCGGACTGCTGTGGGCGGCCGGGTTGGTCCTGGAGGTCACGGGGCTCGGGATCCCGGCGCTGGTCGCCTTCGCCGCCGGCCTCGCGGCCGGGGCGTGGACCTTCGTGCCCAGCACGCTCAAGCGGCTGTTCACCGCAAGGGGGCGCGGACGCCTGGGCGTGGGTCTGCTGATGACCATCGCCGCGGCCGGAGCGGTGCTGCTCGGCCACGTCGGGGAGGCTGCGGCCCTGGCGTTCCTGTTCTCCCTGGCCGAGACCCTCGAAGACCGCGCGATGGACCGCGCCAAGGAAGGGCTGCGCGCGCTGCTCTCGCTGGTCCCCCAGACCGCGCGGGTCTCCCGAAAGTCGGGCAGCGTCGACGTCCCTGTGGCGGATCTGCGCGAGCTCGACCTCCTCATGGTCGGCGCGGGCGAGCGGGTCGCGACCGACGGCGTCGTCGCCGAGGGACGGTCCAGCATCGACGCCTCCGCCGTCACCGGCGAGTCGATCCCCGTCGAGGTCGGTCCCGGCGACCCTGTGCCCGCGGGCGCGGTCAACGGGTCCGGCTCGCTGCTCGTCGAGGCCACCGCCGACGGCCGCGACAACTCGCTGACCCAGATCGTCGCGCTCGTCGAGCAGGCCCATGCCCGCAAGGGCGAGCGGGCCCGCCTGGCCGACCGCATCGCCCGCCCCCTCGTCCCCGCCGTGCTCGTCGTCGCCGCCCTGGTCGCGCTGTTCGGCGTGCTCGTGGGCGACCCGTCGACGTGGATCGAGCGCGCCCTCGTCGTGCTCGTGGCCGCCTCGCCGTGCGCGATGGCGATCGCCGTTCCCGTCACCGTCATCAGCGCCATCGGCTCGGCCTCGAAGTTCGGCGTCGTCGTCAAGTCCGGCGCGGCGTTCGAGCAGTTCGGCAGCATCCGCACGGTCGCCTTCGACAAGACCGGCACGCTCACGCAGGGCCACCCGCAGGTGACCGAGGTCCGCACCACAGCCGGCTTCGACCGCGGACAGGTCCTCGCCTGGGCTGCGGCGCTCGAGGCGACCAGCACCCACCCCCTGGCGGCCGCGATCACCGCCGCCGTGCCCGACGCCTCGGCGGCAGAGGACGTGCACGAAGAGGCCGGGCACGGACTCACCGGCCGCGTCGACGGCCGCACGGTCAGGGTCGGCAACCCTCGGTGGCTCAACCCGTCTGGGCTCCGCGACGACGCCGATGAACTCGCCGAGACGGGCATGACCGTCATCGTGGTCGAAGCAGACGGTGCAGTCATCGGTCTGATCGGCGTGCGCGACGAATTGCGCCCCGAGGCCGCCGAGACCGTGCGCATGCTCCATGCCCAGGACATCGACACAGTCATGCTCACCGGTGACGATGCCCGCACCGCCCGCACCCTCGCAGCGCAGGCAGGCATCGACGACGTGCGCGCCGAGCAGCTCCCCGCTGACAAGGCCGCCGCGATCACGCAGCTGGCGGCCTCGGGGCCGACCGCGATGGTCGGCGACGGTATCAACGACGCCCCCGCCCTGGCCACGGCCACCGTTGGCATTGCGATGGGCGCGACGGGCTCCGCTGCCGCCGTGGAATCCGCCGACATCGCCTTCACCGGTCACGACCTGCGCCTGATCCCCGCTGCCTTCACCCACGCACGCCGCGGACGGCGGATCATGACGGCCAACATCGCACTGGCACTGGCAATCATCGTCGTGCTGTTCCCGCTCGCCTTGTTCGGGGTGCTCGGGCTGGCCGGCGTCGTCCTCGTCCACGAGGCAGCCGAGGTCGTCGTCATCCTCAACGGAGTCCGCGCCGCGCGTCGTCAGGCTGCTCTGCGGACGAGCGGTGCGGTGAGAGACCGGGTCCCGGCGTGACGCCCTCCGGACCGCTGAACGGCCTGCCCATCGCCTGTACGCTCGCCGTCGGTGCAGGCAGGGGCCAGATCGAACGCTGGCGAGCCTTCGACGACGAGCGATCGCTCGTCGTCGAGGGCACGGAGACGTCGTCGGTCATGCACTACGCGCCGACCGACGTCGCGGTCCGGCGGCTGCGCGAGCTCGGCGCGGTCGAGAGCTCCTGCTGTCCCTTCGTCGACTGGAGCGTCGAGGACGACCACGAAAGCCCGGGTCTGATCGTCACCGGTAGCGCCGAGCACCTCGCTCCCCGACATGCACATCAAGACCGAGGCGGGAGGGAAGTCCTCCAGCAGGCCCTCAACCTCTCGGGACACGGTCGCGCGTTGTGCCATGAGCTCTTTGACCTGTCCGGCGACTCGTGCGATAACGAGCTCCACCGCCGCTGTTGCGGGCACGGCCACGCTCCACTCACCAAGCGCAGTGAAGATCGCCTCGACCAGGCGTTGCGGATTACGCCGGGACCGACCGCGAGCGAATCGCAGCACCCGAGCGCCACCGGCCTCTTTCAGCCCGGTCTGGCCCCCGTACTTGATCAACAGCTCGAGGGCGCGGGTTCTAGGGGTGATCGCAACACTCGACGTGAGGAGGGTGTTGTGGTTGGTCGTGGGAGGCCGGGGTTCGAGATGGGTCCCCGCTGGAAGATCGAGCAGTTCTGGCATGCTCGTGCTATGGGGCTAGCGCTGCGGGATATCGCCGGTGAGATCGATACGAGCCATGCCACGTTGGCTCTGTATGTCCGGGCCACGGGCGGTATTGCTCCGGCTCGGTGGAAGGATCCTGATCGCTATATCACCGATGGGGAGCGGTTCAGGATCAAGGAGCTCCTCATCGAGGGACGCTCGATCCGGTATGTCGCGAAGGTCCTGGACCGGGCCCCTTCCACGATCTCGCGTGAAGTGCGGCGGGGGTCGGCAAAAGGAACTCCGGGCGAGTACGCACCCTCACGCGCTCGGCGTGACGCCTTTGAGAAGCGCCGGCGTTCGAAGGAACTGAAGATCCCGTCCGACCCGGTGCTCCACGCTGCGGTCCAGCACGGCCTCGACGAGGGCTACTCGCCCGAGCAGGTCGTGGGACGCTTGCGCCGTGAGCATCCCGACGACCCGAGGTTCCACGTGAGCCACGAGACGATCTACCGGACCATCTACCTGCAGGCCAGAGGTGGTCTCAAGCGCGAGCTGAAGGCGCTGACCCGCACCGGACGCACAGTCAGGCATCCCCGCCGCAGTGCGCAGAGACGCCGGGGGCGAATCAAGGACATGGTCTCGATCTGGGAGCGGCCGGCCGAGGCGCTGGACCGCGGTGTTCCCGGGCATTGGGAAGGCGATCTGATCGTGGGCAAGGACGGGGCCTCGGCGATCGGGACCGTGGTCGAGAGACGTTCGAACTACGTGATCCTGGTGCGTCTGGACCCCACCAAGTCACGAGTCGAAGCGACCCGCGATGGATTGATCGAAAAACTCTCCACTCTCCCGGCCACGCTGAAAGCAACATTGACGTGGGACCAAGGCAAGGGAGGAATCGTCAAGACCTGTGGATCGGTGAGTTCTACGGGTTGCTGGCGTGGAGCTCGACTTCGTAGCCGTCGGTGTTCGAGAGGTGGGCGGCGTAGGTCTGGGGACCGCCGACGTGGGGGTGCTTGTCGGCGAACATGAGATCCCAACCGTTGGCGGCCGCAGCCGCGGTGAGGGCGTCGACGCGGTCCTGGCCGGGTGCGCAGCGCTCGGCTTCTCAGCCGCCGTTGACAGGGAAGTGGACGCTATGCGAACAGCTCGCGCACAGGCCGTGAGCGTGACCCCGCTGGCTCGTCAGTTCGGGGTGCACCGTGGCACGGTCTGGGCCAAGACACGGATGCGACGTTGAGGTCGGGTGTCTCACGTGAGCTCGTCTGCGCGTCGGAGGAGGTGAGTCCTTTCTGCAGTGTTCTCCGCGATGCTCGCAGCGCGTTGGAATGCCACTCGGGCATTGGCCGCGTCGCCGAGTCTGGCGAGAAGGTCGGCGCGCACCGCGAGCTCATAGTGGTCGCCTGATTCTGGGGCGATCTGTTCCAGTGCTGTTTCGACGCTCTCGACGTGGGAGAGTGCCACGATCCGGGCTGTGCGCACTGCTGCGGTAGGGACGAGCGGCAGGAGCATGTCGTACAGCGCGAGGATCTGCCGCCAGTCGGTGTCCGCGTCTCGTGAGGCGTCGCAGTGTACGGCTTGGATCGCGGCCTGCAACTGATACTGGCCGGGCTTGTCGGCGGTGAGGCACTCACGCACGAGGGTCTGTCCCTCGGCGATCATGTCACGGTCCCACAGCCGTCGGTCTTGTTCAGGCAACGGGATCAGGCTGCCATTGCCCGCGATACGGGCCGGACGGCGGGCCTGGAGCAGCACGAGAAGCGCCAGGAGTCCCTTGGCTTCGAGCGCGCCTTTCGAGTGGGCGACCACGAGTCTCGCCAGCCGGACTCCTTCCTGGCTGAGGTCGAAGCGGCTGAGCGGCCCGGACGTGGTGACGTAGCCCTCGTTGTAGATCGCATAGATCACGGCGAGCACGACGCCGAGCTGGTCGTGGATGCGTCCCGACCCGGGCAAGTCGATCCGGGCGTCTTTGATCTTCCGCTTCGCGCGCGAGAGCCGCTGCGCGATCGTCGCTTCTGTTGAGCCGAATGCCCGCGCGATCTCTGTCGCCGTGAGTCCGCCGACGTAACGCAGAGTCAGTGCGACTTGTGTTTCTGGCGACAGGCTCGGATGGGCGCACAGCAGGATCATGCGCAGCTCGTCGTCGCCGGTCCCCTCCGGCGCGGCGACAGATGGTCGCGCGATATGCGGGGCGTACCGCTGCTCCGTCTGCGTGCGTCGGATGCGGTCGATCGCGCGACGACGCGCGGTCGTGACGATCCATGCCTGCGGGTTCGGGGGAACGCCCTGGGCGGGCCAGACGTCGGCGGCTGCCGTGAACGCGTCCTGTACCGCATCTTCGGCGGCGTCGAGGTCGCCGATACTGCGCATCAGGATCGCGACAGTGCGGCCGTACTCCGAGCGGAATGCCCGGTGCACGGCCGCGAGCGCGTCGATCATCGTTCTTCCTCAGCCGCCGAAGCTCGGCGCGGGGCGAACCTCGATCTTCAGTCCCGTCGCCTCGGAGACCTTGCCTGCCCACGTCGTCGCCGCGTCGAGGTCGGTGACGTCGATGATCGTGAAGCCACCGACGTACTCCTTGAGCTCGGCGAACGGCCCGTCGGCCAGTGTAACCGTACCGTCCTGGCTGGACACGACCGTCGACGACGACGGGTCGGCGAGGGGCATCGAGAACACCCAGACACCGGCGGACTGCATCTCCTGGGTGACCTCGGTGACATTCTTGATGACCTGCTGGAACTGCTCGGGCTCAAGCGTCCGGCCGGTGGGGGTGACATTGCTCAGCATGTACTGGGTCATGATCTTCTCCTTGCTAGCGGCACGGCCGTGATGCCATGCTCACTCTCTATACGTTCGAAACCGGCCACTCTCGACATCCTCCCAAGAAAGTCTCCGAGAGAGTCTCGGACAGGGGGTAAGCCCCAACTTCAGCTACCCGCTTGTGGTGCCATTGATGGAGCGTGCCCAAGGCGGGACGATGATGTAGCCGCCGTCGCCGCGGAAGTCGATCGTCGAGCGGAGCTCGCAAGCGGATCGCTGAATGGGCATCAGGCTTGCGATGGCTGCTGAACGTGGCGGCGGGAGAGGAGCAGTCCAGCGGTGAGTGCGACTCCCCACAGGAGAAACAGCGGATCCCACAGCCACGCGTGTCCGATCATGCCGTCGCGGTCGTAGCCCCCGCTGGGGTCGATGACGCCAATGAGCACGAAATTGCCGGTGACAGTGTTGATGCCACCCCACACCATCAACACGACGGCGCCCAGCCAGCACACCAGCCGCCCGGGGCGAGGCCACGGCCGGTCCCACACGGCGAGGGCCAGCGGAAACACTGCGAACCCGATCTTGACCACACCGACGGGGAACAGGAGCCAGCGCCGACCCGCGAAGTCACTCACGAGTTGGTGACCGAGCGTTGCCACCAGCCAGTTTCCGCCAGCGGCCCAGTAGAGGCTGAACGACCCGTGCGCTACACCGGTCGCTGCCGCGATGATCAGGACAGTCACCGCTGCGCGGGAAGCGAGCGAGAGGGGACGACGGGTCGTCTGCACACGCCCGATTCTACCAGCCCAG
Source organism: Brachybacterium kimchii (assembly GCF_023373525.1). Lineage (NCBI taxonomy): Bacteria > Bacillati > Actinomycetota > Actinomycetes > Micrococcales > Dermabacteraceae > Brachybacterium > Brachybacterium kimchii. The sequence goes on along the minus strand of NZ_CP097218.1, from coordinate 955,183 downwards.
CGCGCATGCCCCGGCCGGCGACCGGCTCAAAGACCCACTCGACAAGTTCCAGCTCTACGGGCAGACCACCACCGCGATCGTCCAGTCGAGCCCAGCCCCCCTGGAGCAATCTGTGGATCGGCGTGTCACGCGGCGTGAGCGTCGTCTCCTGATTCGTGGTCGTCTGTGCGTTCGACCAGGACGCCCTTCTCGAACTTCGCGCCGGCGCGGACCAGTGCGACGAGGTGGGGTGCGTTGACCGCGCGCCACCTGGTCTGGGCGGACTCGATGAGTTTGAACGCCATCGCGACTCCGGCGGCGCGGGAGCCTGGTCCCTTGGTGACTCGCTGCCGGAGCCGGACGGTTGCGAAGGTCGACTCGATCGGGTTGGTGGTGCGCAGGTGGACCCAGTGCTCGGCCGGGTAGTCGTAGAAGGCCAACAGGACGTCGAGGTCGTCGGTGATCTTCGCGGCGACCTTGGGCCACTTGGCCCCGTAGTCGGCGGCGAACGCCCGCGCGGCTTGCTCGGCGTGCTCGCGGTCTTCGGCGTTCCAGATCTCGGCGAGTGCGGCCTTCGCGCCGGGCTGAGCGGACTTGGGCAGGCAGTTGAGCACGTTGCCGATCTTGTGGAACCAGCAGCGTTGCTCGCGGGTCTCGGGGAACACCTCGCGCACCGCGGCCCAGAACCCGAGAGCGCCGTCGCCGACCGCGAGCACCGGAGCGCGCATGCCGCGGCGCTTGCAGCTGCGGAGCAGGTCGAGCCAGGACTCGGTGGACTCGGGGTGCCCATCGTCGAGCGCAATCATCTCCTTCGAACCGTCGGCACGCACCCCTACCATGACCAGCAGGCACACCTTGTCCTGCTCGAGGCGGACCTTGAGGTGGACCCCGTCGACCCACACGTAGACGAAGTCGGTCTCGGCGAGCGATCGCTTGTTGAACGAGGCGGCCTCGTCCTGCCAGTCCTTGGTCAGCCGGGTGATCGTGGCCGGCGACAGCCCGTTGCTGGTGCCCAGGAACTGGGTCAGTGCGGGACCGAAGTCGTTGCTGGACAGGCCATGCAGGTACAGCAGCGGCAGCACCTCGGCCACCCGCGGCGACTTCCGTACCCAAGCCGGCAGGATCGCCGAGGAGAACCGCTGACGCTCCCCGGTCACCGGGTCGGTCCGCTTGTCGTTGACTCGCGGCTGCTTGACCGGCACCGCACCCGCGGCCGTGGTCACCTCGCGCTCGACGTGGAAGCCGTTGCGGACCACCAGCCGCCGACCGTTCTCGTCGAGCTCGTCGGCGAACACCTCGACGTAGGCGGCGACCTCGGCCTGCAACGCGGCCGCCAGCATCTGCCGAGCGCCGTCGCGGACGATCTGATCGAGCAGCGACCCACCGCTCGCGACCGCCGTGTTCTCGTTGGACGCCTCGGCGTCGTGGACTACCTTGAGCATGGGCGTACCTTCCCGAGCCGGCGCACCCACGCCGGTCCTGATCAGAGTTCTGTGACTACGAGATCTTCCTCGGGACGGTGCGCTCCATCGCGTTCACCCCGCCGAGGGTCATCCACAGGTTCTGATCATTGCTCGTTCGAGGACATCTACCATCACAACCACCCCGTGCCGGCGACCGCCGACGCGGCACTTGCGAGCCTCTAACAAACCCGGGGCGATTCAGCCTTCATCGCGCAAGCGCCACTGGGTCTCTCTGGGGTCGTCGGTGTGATCGTCCCGGTAGGGGAAGTGCGAGAGCACTACTCGATGCGGCACCGATCCGTTCTTGGCACCGAGCTCTTGGGTCGCGGGGATCTTGACGACAGCGAAGGTGCCGACCCACTCGAATCCGAGCGCGAGGGTCTCTTGCTGAGCGCGGATCGACCGTTCGCCGAAGAGGGGGTGCGCGTGATCGTGATTGCCCAGGACCAGCCGGATGCAACCGTTCAGACGCGGCACGATCTCCGTGAGCCTCGATGGCTTCACGAGGGCCAGGTCGCCCAGGTGCCAGACGATGTCGTCGCGGGCTACGTTGCGGTTCCACGTCGCGATGATGGCCTCGTCGTGCTCGCGGATGTCTTCCGAGGTGCAAGCTCCGGGCGCGAAGTCGCGCTCGCGCACCATCAGGCGGTGACGGAAGTGGGTGTCGGACGTGAAGTGGACGGTAGGCATCAGTGTCCGCTCTCGTCGAAGAAGAAGAAGGGGCGGTATCCCGTCTCGTCCGGAACGGTCGATTGGATCTCCCAGGGGGTGCCGTCGGCGCGCCAGGTGTTTCTGCACTCGTCGGCTGCGCACTCGAACGAGTCCACGAACTGCTCCTGCATGTAGGAAGGGCCCCGGTACTCGTACGAGATGATGAAGTGGGCATCGAAGCTCGGCGTGCGGATCGCCATCCGAGCTGCCTGGTCTTCGTTCTCGATGATCATGCCCCATCCCTTCTCTCGCTGCCCCTTGGGCCTCTCATGCGGAAGTGGGCGGACGGCGACTCCTGTGGGACAGCGTGGTCAGTTCGGCTGCCGGTAGTCCGCGAAGGCTGCACGTGCCATCTCCAGCACCGTGCGCAGGTGCGAACCGAGCTCGCGGCGGGCGGCCGATTTCTCGGCGCCGAGCTGCCGTACGAGGTCGTTGCGCGTGGGGTAGATCCCCTCGCGGTGGTGTGCGAAGTAGGCGCGGGCGACGTCCGCCAGCAGCAGAGGCTCTCGGTTCATCCTGCGCGCCCGCGCAGCTTCCCGTTCCCGATCGAGCTGCTGGCAACGACGGACGATGCGAATGATCCTCTTCTCGCGTTCACTGGCCCCGGGATCGGGGGTGTCCTGAGTCAGCAGCGCCGGTTCGCTGGACGCGTTTGGGTCGTCCAGTGCGACGGGTTCTGAACGGCGCAGGTCCTGCTTTGTGATGAGGACCGACTGCCGTGCGGCATCCCGACGCGTGGCCCGCATGCGCTCGTTGTGGAAGGCCACGAGCTCGTCGTCGCTGGGCGCGGTCTCGCGCTCGAGCTCGTACAGCTGGCGGGACTTCTCGACGAGGGATGTCCGGCGGTCGTGTGCTCCGGCGCCGGGGACGCCGGTGCTGTCGTTGAGCATTCCCTTGCGCCTGTCTTCGCGGAGTGCTGCTCGAGTCTCGGCCTCGAGGAGCATGGGGAGGTTCCGCGAGTAGTTGAAGACCTGGCTGGTGCCGGGGCCGCCGTTCTTGGCGCGCCACCGCTGGTCGACCATGTGGAGGAGGGCCTGGCCGAAGTAGGAGAACATCAGGCTGTCGCCCTCGTCGTCGAGGTGGGCGGTGCGCTTGGCGCGGTGCAGGATCCGCGAGATCTCCTTGTGGTGCTCGCGGATGAAACTGTCGAGCAGCTCTCGCGACTGAGCGTGGCTTCCTGCATGGAGAACCGCGCACATCTCGACCTTCCATGGAGCCTGGAGGGTGTCGCGATCGCACTCGCATGCGGGCTGGTGGCGAGCCCTACTGGTGGGCGCCGCGGCTGCGAGTTCCAGGGCCATCAGTGGTCCCTGCCGTCCGAAGGGGTCTCAGCGACCGGCATCCGTGTGGAGCCCGAACTGCGATGGACGGCGCTGGCGGTGCCGTGAGGGTGCTCGTGGTCGAAGCAGTTGTGCATCGGGTGATCGCTCCCTTGCAGTCAGGAGCGCGGTCTTGGTGCGACCCGTTGGTCGCGTCCGCGCCGAACACCTCCAGCATCGCACACCCGTGGAACTTTTTCCAGTGGCGTACCTATGTGGATGTGCGTCCGGCTTCCGGTATCGAGAGGAGTGACTAGTCGGCGTCAGGGCGGTGGGCCGACGGGCTGTCCAGCCTCTCGCTCCTTCGCGCCATCTCCACGATGCCGCGCACGTTCGCCAGAGCTTCATCGCTCAGCCCGTGCATGCGCAGAGCGATCTCCCGCTCCTCGGGGTTCAGCTGGGATGCCGCCTCGAAGGAGGGGGAATCCTCGGCCGTGAAGTACGAAGGGGGCACGTCAAACGCGTCAGCCAAGGCGCGCAGGTGCTGCAGACGTGGATTCTTCGCCTCACCCTTCCGCAACTGCTGGAGGTAGCTCAGCGACATCGTTGCGATGCCGCCCCTCTCCATCCTGCGAATGATCTCCTGCATCGTCACTGGACGCCCACCCGGGCCAGCGGTGCGGGCGAACAGGTCTTCGAGCAGTTGAGCGATCGACACGGCGGCCTCTCTAAGAGCGGACGATGGGTGCGGTGCGAAGCAGGCCCTTGCCGAGCCTGCAGTTGGCATACTAGTGGAAAGAATTCCACAAGCCAACTACCTGTCCAGTACGGGAGTGCTACCCAGCAGCCGGGGCGACGATCGCCGCGAGCAGCACGAGCAGCACTGCGCAGATCGAGCCAACGACGACTTCCCGGGCCGTGTGCTCGCCCAGATGGACACGGGCGAAGAGCATCAGCGGGACCATCAGCACGACGGCCACCAGCCACCAGGTCGAGAAGAGCACGCACAGCATCATCAGCAACGAGATGAGGCAGAACGCGTGCATCGAGACCTTCAGGCCGGCGGCGGTGATCGCCGAGGTCGCCACGAGCCCGACAAGCATCGTCGCCAGAGCCCACAGAGCCAGGGGCGGCGCATGGAAGACGACGGCGAGCACCACGCAGCACACGATGGATGCTGCGCTCACCGCGAAGGCCAGCCAGCGCTTCCGCTTCCAGCCGCTCTCCTGCGTGGTGATCGTGCCGCGTCTCTTGGCGAGCTTCACCGCGCTCATCGGGACCGCGGCGCACAGGATGGCCAGCACCAAGCCCCAGACGAGTCCAGACCACGCGTGCGGGCGGCCAGCCACCCCGGCCACGAGGCAGATCAGGAAGACGCTGACTGGCGGCGCGAGGAGGTCGCTGATCAGGACCGCTACACGGTCGGTTGCGCTCAACCGTCGAGAGGCACCTGCGGCGCTCATCACGGCCGACTCATCGCCAGTCGGATCTCGTAGAGGCTGCGGACGGAGGAGTTGAGCTCCTCGTCGTCCCTCAGCTCCAGCGTGCACATCCGGTTCAGGGCGATCGTCAGCCAGCCCAGCGGCGGAACGGACCGCTCCCCGCTCAGGTGTCGGACCAGGCGGGCAGACAGCTGCGGGTCGTCGGGGCTCTCCTCGTGGACGCTCCGGAGGGCGGGGTCGTCGTCCTCTCGGATTAGACGCAGTGCGTCATGCGTCTCGATGGTGAGTCGGGACAGGGTCATCAGCTCGTTGAAGTCCCGCTGCTCCTCCTCGGGCAGACGCACGTCGGGGTGCAGAGTCGTCGTCGTCCGCCACAGGGGGATCACCAGATCTCGCGCCATCTGCAGGGCAAGGGTCTTGTGGACGCTCAGGGTGATGCGGCGGATCACCCCGGTGGCGAGGCCCACCAGGAAGATGCTCACGATCCCGATGAGCAGGTACTTGCGGACATCAGGTCCGCCCAGCAGGGCGCGCCCCGTGAGGTCGGTCATCGATGAGACGACGAAGAGTGCCGTCCCGAGGGCGCCCAAGAAGACGCACCCCACGGAGAATCGGGCGGAGGCGGGCTGGTTGCGCTGGAGCAGCGTGCGTCCGCAGGCCGTCAGCACGACGATGGCGGCCGCGGCGAAGGCCGCCAGGTAGAGGCCGTGGTAGAGGACCAGGGCCCAGGCCTGGTCGGTCTTGGCGACCTCGTCGACTTCCGCCTGGTGGTAGACCTCTCCGTCGGCGTGCACGGGCAGGAAACCGACGAGGGCGGCTTCGCCGAGAGCAACCACTCCTGCTGCCGCCCAGATTGCGCGGGTCGCCCGGCGGGACAGCGGCTCTTCGCGGAAAGAGAGGATGATGAGTACGACGCAGACCTGCGCGAGCAGGATCGAGTACCGCTTGGCCAGGTCGATGAGGGACCCGTTAAAGCCGGGCTCGATCCCGCGGCACACCGTGGTGATGAACAGCGCCACGCACGCGATGCGAAGAAGCATGACACGGCGCCTGCCCCGGTACAGCGTGGCGACGACGGCAACCAGTCCCATGGCGATGCCGACGACGATGATCTCAGCCATCAGGAAGCCCTCCGAGCGTCGTTCCCGGAGAAGAACGCGAGGACCTCGGAGGCTCCGCGGCTGTCGCGCTCCTGGCGGCGGCGGTGCAACTCATCGAGAAGTCGCATGCCCGTCGTCTCTGCCCTCTTCTCGATGGGGTCATCGAACACGCACCTCAGGTGCGTCGCATCGCTGTGCGCCCGCACATCGCGGTGCAGGATGTGCGCGTACTCGTGCAGGATCGTCTGCTCGCGGTTCAGCGGCGACAGCTCGGCGTCGAAGTACACGTGCGCGGTGGCGTCGATCATGACGGTCAGGCCGCTGATCTCGCGGTGACGCACCTCTTCGGGGATCGGGCCGAGCTCCACGCGCAGCCCGACTGCGGTGCCAATGTTCCGACCGAGTGACTCGACGGTGAGGTCGTCGGGCCACTCGAACCCGAATTGGCGATGAGCGGAGTCCGGGTTATCGCGTCGGCGAGAGGTATGCCGGAATAGTACTTTGGGACCAGGGATGGCACCTTTGTCCGAAAGTGATTCACGATGCTTGCCACGCCGCATACGCACGACCTTGCCGGTGCCGCGACCGCCATCGGGCGGACCTTCGTGGCCGTCGTCCCAGGTCACGAGACTAAACGGGTGTGGCGATCTGGCAGGCATGTGCATTCCTCAATTGAGTGGGGAACGGACACCACCGGCGTTCACCAACGCAGGGGTACAAGTCCAGTAACGTGCTCGGTGCCGCATGTTACAGGAGGGAGAGGACATGGCAACAGAGCTGCCTGGAGCACCCACGATCCGTGAGGATCTCGCGGGCATGACCAGCACCTCCCCGGGTGTCGGTGCCAGGGTGGACTCGTGACAATCGAGTACGCGGTCGGCTCCTGGGGCCTCTTCTGCGGGGACGAGCGCCGACAGCTCGTGATGATCGACGATGCCCCCTACGGGCCGAGTTCTGCCCGCAAGTCCATGCAGGCCACCCCTCGCCGGCTACTTCTCGATGATGGACGCATCGACCAGGTGTACAGCACCGGTGTCCCCCTCGACGAAGTCGCGGCCCAGGGTGGGTCCTCCTGGAGGGTCCTCGTCCGACCGGTTCACTCCCCGAGGTCATCCACGCTCATCGCGGTGTTCGCCATCGTCCTTCCGCTCGATGCCCCCGTTCCTGAGCAGCCCCTGGTGGGCTGTTGGGAATGGGAGATCGCGAGCCGCGGATACAGCTGGCCGACGTCGCACAGGCGCACCTACTGGGACGAGAACCTGTTCAAGATCTACGGCATCAGCACCGACGTCATCGCCAAGCACGGGGGCTCCTGGGAAGCGGAGGAGTGGACGAGCAATCTCATCGCGCGCTCCGACCAGATGCGCATCAACTCGGCCTTCCGGAACATCATCCAGGACGGCATCAACGGCGATGCGAACGTGTTCCGCTGCCTCACCTATCACATCGTCGCAGGCTACGGAGCCGACGGTGAACGGGAGACACGGCACCTGCGCCTCGTCGGCAAGGTCGCCCCGTACCAGCCCACCGACGAGACGATCCTCATCCACGGCTTCAGCTACCCGGTGAGCGAAGAGTTCCACGACGCCGTGTTCGGCCAGGACATCAGCTCCTCCCGAGTCGACGAAGTGCTGCGAGGGGTCATGGGGCTTGCCCCTCAGCCGACAGCCGTGCTCGACGTCGCCACCTTAGACACCCTGATGACTTCGGCCTCGTGGAAGACAGAACACTTCGGCAACATCCGCGCCTTCGGGGAGCTCGTGACGCTTCCCCACGAGGATCTGCGATCCTTCATCGCGCGCGCGGCAGCTGATCACGCCAACCCGCACTCGACCGATGCCCTGGTCCATCGACCCGACGGGGTGGTGACGCCGGCGCGTCTGACCGCCATCGGGGTCAGCTCGAGCATCCAAGGGCAGGACGTCGTAGTGCGACTCGACCTGTGATCGCTGCGCGGGATCCCTGCCTCAGGCGGTAGCCCCGCGGGCAGAGAACATGGCGACGCGGCCGACGACGTCCACGCGCACCTCTCGGAAGCGGGCCTCGAGCGCGCGTTGCAGGCCTGCAACGTCGTCGTCGGAGTTGTGGAAGATCCCGACTCGGTTGTAGAAGCGCATGAGCCTGCGGCCGAGCGCATTGTGCTCGACCCCCGAGCCGAGAATCGTGCTGCCGAACAGGACGCCGTCGTCGTCCAGGTGGGGTGCGAGGTGGTCCAGAGCAGCACCCTTGTCGTCCCACGTCCCGGGAAGGCAGTGGAAGAGGTAGTTGACTCCGATGGAGTCGTAGACCGCGACGCTCCCCGGAAGCTCCTCGAGGACGTCTGCCGTGATCGTCTTCGGGTGCAAGGACGCGATGCGCGCGGAGGCGGTCTCGAGGCTGTTGGGGTTCAGGTCCATCAGGGTGATATCTACTCGTGAGCCGCTCCGCGTGTGCTTGAGGAACCAGGCCGTGCCTGGCCCAACGTCCAAGTGCCGCGCCCCCAGGAGGTCCCGGTATTGGGCGAGCATCCTCCTGCTTGGGCACATCCAGGCCAAGGAGTTCGATATCCCCACGACGACGAGGTCGTAGATCAGTAGCGCAGGTCGACTGTAGAACCGGGCGCTACGGCGCATCGTGTTGTCGTGCACGGGCTTTCTGCCTCGATTCTCGCCAGATCGGTTTTCAGGGCGCGTGAGGAAACGATGCCACAGCCGATGCAGCCCGCGATTGCCGGCGCCGTGGCTGAACGCGCTCGACGAGGATCATCGGGCGGCTGCAGGCAAGTTCTGGCGCCTGACGGCAAGGACGCGGATCGCGGCGACCCCGACGGCGCACCCGGTCGCGGAGACGACCAGGTAGAAGCCGATGTCGACGGCTGGGCCTGCGCACATGAGAGCGACGAGGAGCCAGACCATGATGGTGGGTGCGAGGTGCTCGAGAGTCCAGCGCAGGTTCCACTTCAGGTCGAGTGTCTCTGCGTGGGGATCCCATCGGCTCTGGAGGGCGACGCTCGTGTCCCGAACACGGGCCCACAGTTCAGCGGCGAGCACCGCGGACGCGAGCAGCATCCCGATCATCGTGGCCGCCGCCGGGTCGGGCATGGTGAGCATCGGCAGGCCGCCAGCGAGGAGGACCCCGGCCGGATACCGGATCTTGGCCGCGAGCGCACCGAGCGGGCCCGAGAGGTCAGGGAGCTCGCCCAGGAGGGCGCTCCCGCCGGTGGACAGGATGAGCGCGCCTCCGAATACGAGGAAGAAGGGCGCATCACCCAGCGGGATGACGACGGGCAGGGGCAACGTGCGGGTCAGCGCGTAGGCAGCGAAGCCGACGCTCCCAGCGAGCATCAGCAGGTACAGCAGACGGTAGGTCAGGTCGCGCATAGGAGCACTCCTTCGTCGTGGCTCGGTGAGGGCAGCCGCCCCAACGGGGCGGCGCGGGCGTATTGCTCCCTCCAGTGGGCGGGGAACAGGCGGACGGGCATCAGCCTGATCTCCGCCGGGCCGCCAACGAGGCCGCTGGGTGTCTCGGTCAACCCGCGCTCAGCAGGAGCCATGCAAGGCAGGCCAGCATGCCCAGGAGAAAGACGAGGGCGAACACTCGCCAGCCCCCTGCGTTGTTCGGCTGCGGGAAGTTCTGCTCACGGGCAGACTTCACGAGCGACAGAACAGATGCGACACCGCAGAGCAGAGCGCAGACGGCCAGGGAGAGGGCGTTGCGGTCGCCCAGAATGGAGCTGATGACGTTCATGTCTCCTCGATCTCTGGCATCCACGGGATCTCACCGAGAGTTCTCGAGCACCCCGCTCAGCGCGCCGGCGACAGCGTCGTCACCGCGCGACAGGTAGGCGTCGATCATCTCCTCGATCTGCTCGTCCGACAGCTCACTGCGCACGCGCTCGAGCGGCCAGCCGGCAGCAGAGAGGAGATCGACGTCGTCGCTCATCTGCACGCTTCGGGTGCTCACGGTCATGGTTTCCTCCTGTTGATGCGGCTCGCCCCTCCCGGGGCGCAGGACTGGACGGGTGGGACGCTCATCGCGGCCCCATCGGCAAGTAGTACGAGTCGCCGGGCAGATCGGCGCGGATCCGCAGCGCCATGCGCTCGAGCAGATCCCACGACCGCCGGGCGTGGAACCCGCACAGGTACAAGGTGCCGCTGGCGAGGATGACCTTGACCTTCGCGGATGCCGACGGGCAGCGGTCGCAAGCCATCGCCTCCGAAGAGACCGTCGGAGTCTGGCCGAACAGAATGTCCGCCCTCGGCTGCTCGGTTGCGCTGGCGGATGTGCCCGCCCGCGTCTTCGTGGCTGTGCTCATGCCATCCCAGTGGGCGTGCGGGTCGTCCCGCGGGACACGACCGGCGTCGCGGCATCACGCGGCCACCGGTCGGCGCCGCTCAGCGGGCGCTCCCCAGCACGACGAGGAGACATCGATGTCCAAGGCGCCGAGCGCGTCGGCGATCTGCTCGAACGTCTCGGCGGGAAGATCCCTGTTGTGCCTGCCGAGCATCTGGACGAGCCCGCGCTCGTACGTGATCTGCGCGTTCGCCACCAGCTGGTCGCCCTCGTAGATGCCCACCAGCAGGTCTCGGCGCAGACTCGACCTGTAGCTGCGGATGCAGTTGTCCAGCGTCTCGGACCAGGCGGTGAGCGTTGAGGCGTCTCGCGCGACCCGGACGCTCATCGCCCCGATCGTGAGCTTCTCGATCGCCTCTCGGGTGCCCTTATGCCAGGTCTCCCGCTGCTCTTCGGCGTGACGACGGCGCTCCTCCTCACGACGCCGACGGGCCGCCGCCTCCGGATGGTCCGCATCCCATTGGGCCTGCTCGCGCTCGCGGGCTTCCCTGCGCTCTCGCTCCGCGATCTCTCGGGCCTGGCGCGCGATCTCCTGTCGACGAGCCGCATCCGCATCGCGGTCCGCCTTGCCCGCCATCCACTGCTCCCAGGTCTGATGGACCCCAGTGACCTTCTCGTCGGCCTCCTTGTGCCTCAGCTCGATGAGCTCAGCTGCGCGCACCTCCACGGCTGTGCGCTGCCGGTCGTGCGCCTTCTGCGTGACCGTGCGGTACCCGTCGTCGACGAGAGCATCCATGCGGCCGGTGACCAGCTGGTGCAGGTCGTGCAGAGAGCGGATCCTGCCGATCTCGCGTCCCTCCAGCGCGGTCTTCACCGCGGACACGTCGAGGTTCGCCCCGTACCGTGCACAGTCGTAGATCATCCCGCTGACTGCGTCTCCGCCGCCCGCGATCTCTCGCAGGAAGCGCCGCCGGTCGGCCTCGCCGACAGCGCGGATGAGAAGCCTCCACGTGCGCATGTGCACCGAGGTGAAGTAGTAGCCCAGCCGGATCTCCGGTTCTGCCCGGTAGGCGTCGATGATCCAGTCGATCGGCACGAGCCCCCGGAAGGGCATCAGCACCGGGTGGACGGAGAGCTCGGAGTGCTCGACGGCCCGTCCGAGCGGCTTGCGGTAGCTCTTCGCCCCGTACATCTGCCGTGCGACCTGGGCGAAGTCCTCCGCGTCCAGCAGCGTGTGCACGACCGGCCAGGGGGCAGCCCCTTCGGGTTCGAACGTGTCGCGGCCCAGGCGGGCGGCGATCTGCTCGCCCAGCGGAAATCGCTCAGCGATCACCGGGAGAGACCCGACGACGCCGTCGAAGGCCTGTCGGGCGTGGATCCTGGCAGGCCCCGCGAAGTGATCCCTGCGTTCCTCCTCGGAGCCGGCGAACACGTGGCTGGTGAAGTACTGGTGCTTCCTATGCTCGAACACCGTGCGCAGGACGAGCCCGTCCCGGGTGCGCTTCCACGACACCGTGTAGTTCGGCGACCAGTAGGAGTAGCCCTTCCCGCTGGCGCGACGGCCGACGTAGAGCGTGTGACCGCTTTCGACGAATCGCGGCGCTGACTCTCGATCGCGGCGCCGGACGATCTCCACGCTCCGGCGTCCCTTCGGTTCCAAAGCGCCAGCCTCCATGGTGCCGACTTCGGTGTCCTCCGGGCTGGTGGTGCCTTCCTCCCAGACGACCGTGTCGTGCAGACCTTCGATGTTCGTGGCCATGACCCCTCCTGATCTGTGCTCGTGCACAGTCAGTGGGCGAGTGCGGCCGTTCCACGGGACGGATCAGTGTGCGGACTCGCGCACGACCGTCCCCCGGGAGACGAAGCCGTCGTCTTCGACGCGCGCGTACCCCTCGATGACCGCGTTGTCCTCGACGACTGCCCGCTCCCCCAGGTCGGCCCCGTATCCGACCTCGACACCGTTGCCCACGGTCGACCCGTCGCTGATGCTTCCGGCGACGATCGAGAAGTCCCCAACAGTGGCATTGTCCCCGATTCGGGAGTCGTTGCCGGTGACGACCCTCTTGCCGACCGTGGACGATGAGCCGATGGTCGTGCCGGCACCGAGCTGCGAACCCTCCTTGACGACGGCGCGCTCATAGACCACGCAGTCACCTCCGAGCTTCGTGGCCACATGGTCCGTCTCCGGACTCTTCGGCCTGGGGGTGCCCTCGACGAGGGTCTCCTCCCCCACCTCGACTCCGTCCTCGAGCGTCACCGCACCGGTCACTCGAGCGCCCGGGCCGATGCTGGCACCTCCCGTGAAGTCGACAGTGCGCCGCCCGCCGTCGACCTCGGCGCCCTCGCCGACGGACAAGGACCCGTCGATCGAGATGCGGCTGATCTCGGCGTTGTCGCCGATGTCGGTGTCATCGCCGAACCGGCACCGGTCAGAGGTATCGATTGTCGCGCCATCTCCGATCCGCACGTGTCTGCCCCACGAGCTGCGGCCGATGACCCTCGCCCCTTCTCCGATCCGAGCCTGGTCTCCGAAGGCCCCGTGAACCCTGGCCCGGTCCCCCACTTCGCACCCGTCGCCGAGTGAAGAGTCCGCCGAGATCTCGGCGCTCTGGCCGATGATGCACTGCTCGCCGACCGTCACGGAGTGGCGCAGGGCGGTGCGTTCGTCGATCTCGGTGGAGTCTCCGACGTTGACGTCCTGGTCGATGGTGACGTCGGATCCGGTGCGGACGTAGTTGCCGATCGTGACGTCGCTGCGGACGTTGCTGCGAGCACCGATGGTGGTCTCCTGGCAGATCGTGGAGCGGTCTCCGACGGCGACCATGTCCTGCAGTTGAGCGCCGCCTTCGACGGTGACGCTCTCCCCGAGGGTGGATCCGGCGCGCACGGTGGCATCCTCCCAGAGGTGGCTGCCGGCTCCGATGACGACCCCATCCTCGATGACCGCTCCGCGCTCGATGACCGAGTCTGATCCGATCACGACGTTCTCCCCGATCCGCACGTCATCACCGATCGTCACCTCGTCGTCGATGCGCGCGGTGGGGGCGATCTCGACGTCTTCACCGATGGTGGCGCCCAGGCCGATCTGGGGTGACTGAATCTGCACGTCGGCGTCCGTGCGGGTGATGGTCCCGAACTCGCCCTTGTTGCCGGACTCGCCGGTGTCGCGCTTGCGGATCTTCGTGCTCGCCATAGTGGGCTCCTCCTCGTGTGGACACTTCTACTGGAGGAAGTGGGCGGAACCGAGGTGTGGCGGGTCAGCTCCAGGCGGCGGGTTCGACCATGCCGTGGGCCCTCCCGTGGATGGGGATCACGTACTCGACCTCTTCGAGCTTCATAGCCTCGGTGGGCAGGCCGCTGTCTGCCGGCTCGATCAGACCTGCGTGTTCGTGCCACGGGATCATGCTGCGATCGACGTCGCCCCAGGTAACCTGCATCTCGTCCCAGCAGCCGGAGTCTTCGACGTCCGCGACGCTGCCGTCGCTGTGCACCCATCGCAGCCCTCGGAGAGAGTCCTCAGGTCGTTCAGGATCGTCGTCGTACTCGGCGGCGATCCCGACCGCGACGGCTTCCTCGGGCGCGCTCTCCACGCCGATGCGACTGAGCTTCTCGAGGACCATCTCGTTGACCCGCACGGACAGGCTTTCGTACGCACGGAAGGCTTCGTTGGACTCCGCCATCAGCGACTTGTAGCGGTCCTCGAAGCTGCCGGCATCCTTCTGCTGCGGGACCTGTACGTTGGCGTCGCTGCGGGTGACGGATCCGAACTGGCCGCCGTTGCCCTGCTCGCCGGTGTCCTTCTTGCGGGTGATCGCTGTGCCCATCTGCCCCTCCTGTGGTGCGTTCACTAGGAGAAGTGGGCGGGTCACTCCTCGTCCCGCTGGTTCCTCGCGATGAGCTCATCAACCCGCTGCTCGCGCCTGCGCCCCTCGGCCACCTCGTGGGCGTGGTCCCGCATCCACTGTTCGTGTCGTTCATCGAGAGCGGCTCGACGAACGTCGGCCTGCAAGCGCTCAAGCATTGCATTAAACGTTTCGTCGTCAACCATTCCCGCCTCCCACAAGACGCGTTTCGTGTCGACACCCTCAAATTTGCGAGGCAGGGCATGCAGCGCATCGGCGACAATGAGGTCATCTGTTGCGAGATAAGCCTCGGGATGCTGAGCATGCACGCGGCGCTGACGACGTTCGATATAGCTGTCGACAGCCAGTGACACGCCGATGATTAGCAAAGCCCCGACAAACCCCCAGATCGCAAGCAACTCTCCGGGGCGGGGCGTGGCTACCGGCACACCAGCGCCGCGAATGAGGGAAATGGACACATTGGCAAGTGTCGGAAGTGAGAACAATACCGAAAGGACAACAGCAAGGGCCGTCGCAGGCTTCAGCCAGCGCCGCATGGGCATTTTTCGTATGAAAGCCCGTCCGTCGCGGTCATCGGGCACCAGATAGAAATAGCGCCCGGACGGGGTTCTCGTCGTGTGCAGAATGATTTTCTTCATCAGACTGTGCCTCCCATCGTGATGGTTTCGCCCTCGAGGTGGGTCGGCATTCCAAGGGAGCCCGGCACGAGATATTCGACCTTGCCGCCGGGCAGATGCGTCGTGTGCAGGAAGACGGTCATCGCGGTGTCCCCGTTCGACGCGCGCTCATGCGCGGTCCTTGCAGCTGGTCTCGAGGCTCTTCAGCAGCGCGTAGTCGTCACGGGTGACGGAGAGCTCGTAGGTGGCGACGACGTGGACGTACTGGGCAGCGTAGCGACACTGGGCTCGATCACTCGGTGCATCCCACGCCCCATACCACTCGGAGATGGAGTCGTCGCTCTTGGACATGTTCGTCGAGGCGTCCACGGCCACGAGATTCGCGGGGTCGTTGGCGAACCTCTCCCGCTTCTCCGCGCTCCACCCGCTGGCCCCGGAATACCAGGCAGACCCCAGGGACACGACGTGGTCGATCTGGACCGTCTTGCTGAGGTCCCCGCCGATGGTCTTCCCGGTGTACGGGTCGTGCAGCGTCCCGGCCGAGACCTCGCAGTGGGAGCCGTCCTCATAGGTCACATCGACGAGATCACGAGCGAGAATGTCCGACCTCGTGTCGCACGAGTTCCCGTCGACATCGGCCCAGCGGGCGCCGAAGGCGGAGCGCTCATAGTCATCGGCAGACCGGTCCTGACGCTCGACATCCAGACCGGCGAGCTCCTGCGGGTCGATGACCGCGGGCCCCGCATCCAGCCACTCGGAGTGCTGCACCTCCTCGGCTCGAGCCGGTGCAGGCAGGCCCTCGCGGATCCTTTCGATGACCTCGTGCACCTCGGCGCGATGATGCGTGTACAGCAGGAACAGCACGACGATGCCTCCGGCCAGCAGCAAGAGGGTCCTGGTGCGAGCGAGCCGGGGGTGCTGCTTCTTGTTGCTCATGGCTCCCCAGTGGGCGACCGATGAGTCTCACGGGACGGCTGGGTGGCGCCGCGCCGTCACCGGGACACGTAGCCGTCCTCGCCGTCGGCCTCGAAGCATGCGGCCAGCTTCGGGAAGTCCCGCTCCATCTCGTCGCGGGTCAGGTCGTCGAGCCGTCGCTTCTCCTCCAGGGCCGTCGTGCCGTGCTTCTCGGCGAGGGCCTTCGCGATCGTCGGCCGCATGCGTGCTCGCGCATCCGCTCGAGCCTGCTGGTCCTGCCGGAGCGCCACGGACTCCGGCGTCACGTCACCGGCGGTCCTCTGGAGGTTGATGGAGTCGCCGATGCCGCGAGACCACTCCCGTTCGGCGTCCTTCTCCGTGGAGATCACCAGCCGGAGCACGCCGGCCTCACCGAGGTCCTCTTCGAAGCGCAGCGGGCGCCCGTTCTTCGTCGCGGCCAGGGCAAGCTTCTCCTCGCGCTTGCGGGCGCGCTTCTCCGCGGGAGTCAGCTTCGCCCACGACTCCTTCTCCGCTCTTTCCTTCTGAGACGCGAGCTCCTCGGGGGTGAACATCTTCGTCGGCAGGCTTCGAGAGTCGCCGATCGGTGCCGACGGGTAGCAGGTCGTGCATGCGCGATGTCCCGCGTCCTGCACGATCGTGCCCTCGTCGGCGCCGGAGTACTGGGTCATCCACGCGAACCTGGTCGATGGCCGGCACGTCGAACAACTCGTGGACGAGTGGACGTGACCGTTCGCGTTCGACACCAGGAAGGCGCGGTTCCATCCGCCCCGGATGCGGAACGCCTCCTCGAGGCCGTCGACCTGCTGCCGGGCATGGTCCACGTCGTCCTGGGACTTCTCCGTGTCGCGCAGGGGCTGGCGGATCCGTGCACCGGTCGCCTCCGATGCTGCACCACCATCGGCCAGCATCACCCATTCGTGTGCGGCCTGGAGCGTCTGCTCGTCGCTCTTGCCCCAGTGCCCTCCTGGCTTCTTGCTGTCGCCGATCGCGCGGTGCAGCGCGTCGAGACGGGACCGATGCTGCGAGCGGGCCTTCGCCAGCTTCTTCGCGGCTGCCTCCGCGTGCTCGTCGAACTCGACAGGGTCTGCGGTGCGCACGTCGAACCCGAACTTGTCCACGAGGTCCGGACCGATGTCGAGCGCCACCTTCACGTCAGCGTCTCCACGGACGACGGTTCCGAACTCGCCCCGGTTGCCCCTCTCCCCCGTGTCTCGCTTGCGGACCTTCGAGCCGCCAGCCATCGCACCCTCCCCCATCGTGTCTCTGCGTAGGGAAGTGGGCGGGAGAGACTGTCACAGGACATCTCTGGGCCTACTCCCCCGCGCCTGCCGAGGGTGTGGGGTCGCGGCGGTACGTCTTCCTGCCCAGATGGGCGTCCTCTACGAAGTGCAGTCCGGGGATGTCGCGCTGGTACGCGGTCTCGAGCTCAGGAACCGATGTCTCGAGGACGATCGGAATCCGATGGCGGTCCGCGGCCGAGAGGATCGTCGGCAGCAGCTTCTCGCGCAGTACCTTCCCGGCCCCGGAGCCCGGCTGTGCGGAGGCATGGTCCTGGATCAGCCACGATCGCTTCGTCGCGGCGACGGCAAGCACGGCCGTGCGCTCGACATCAAGGTAGTAGCGCGAGTGCGGGCTGGCGATCATGACGGCGTAGACCGGAACCAGCAACGGGGACATGATCAGCCCACAGGCAGCGAAGAGACTGTTCCGAATCGCGGCACGCAGCCTCCGCTTCGACCATGAGCGCGTCGTGCCATGGACCCAGCCGCGCACCTGCCAGAAGTACACGCGGCCGCAGTCACGCCACGTGGCAAGGACTGTTCCGGGGATGTCGACCGGGGCGGCCGGCACACGGTCTCGGGTGTTCATCTGGTCATCCTGTCGAAGTTCAGGCCGCGCGATCGGCGAACACGCGGCGATGGGACGTGGCCCCGGTGACGAGCATGCGGCGCAGCCTGCCCAGGCGGACCTGGAACGCGGCGGCGTCCTCAGTTGACCACGGGGTCCGCTGCTCCTGGACCCTCGCTTCCAGCAGCAGCTGCACAAGATCCACCGGCGCCAAGAGCGTGTTCCCCGGGTCCCTGCTGTGCGGCACGGCGACGATTCCACTGGTGGCGTGGATGACCGTGAGGACCTGGACATCACCCCACCCCATCTGTCCCAGCGCTTCCGCTGCGGCAGGCATCGCGCTCGCTCTTACTGTCCCGTCCTGGGTCAGCACCGTCTCCGCTGAGACCTGACGGTACGTGCCTCCCTTCCATGCCTTCGAGTCGATGATGAACACGCGGTGCCCGATCATGACGACGTGGTCGATGTCGGCGCGCTCCGACCCGGGGAAGCGCAGCGAGTGCAAAATGGCGACCCTGCTGATCCCGTCGAGCCAGGTCTCCAGCAGTTCAGCGGTGCGCTTCTCCCCCGCGACCCCGACAGCCTCGGCCCCTCCGAAGGCCTTCGCGTCCGCCAGATTGCCGCCGACGCACCCGTGCTCGTGGAAGGGTGTGAACCCCGCGTCGGGAACCTCGGCGACGCGCGAGGGAGGGATGGTCGTATCCGGGCGGGCCACGACCCCTGCCGTGAGCGCGCAGCCCAGTGCCGCGGCGATGAGGGCTGCCGCCAGCGGTGCCCACGCGAGGAGCATGCTGGCGATGGTCACGACACCGGCGGCGAGCACCACGAGGAGCATCAGACGGAGGCGGCGGGAACGGCGCACGTGCTCGAGGTGAACCGGATCCACAGACCCCTTGGCCATGAGGTGGTCGGTGGCGGCGACGCGATCCGCTGTGGTGCCCTCCCGCAAGGTCTGGCGCACGCGGCGCAGCTGTTCGACCGTGCGGGAGTCGGGATGGGTCGCAGCAAGGGTCCGGGTGGGCACCTGGGCCACGGTGCGCTCGCGCACGGGCTCCGGCAGGTCGACCCCCTGCGGTCTCCGCACCTCGACAGCGGTGGGCTCCGGGAGGCTCGACAGCACCGCCAGCTCGCGGATGCACAAGGGGACGGCAGCCAGAAGCCCGGCGGCGGGTGCGACGGCAGGGCCCAAGAAGTGCCCTGCGACCACTGCTCCGATGCTGGCCGCGGCGAGGAGGACGCCGATCAGGACGGGGGCGGGCAGTGGCCTGGCCGTGTGCATTCTGTCGTCCTCCCGAGAGCCGTGTGTCCTCTCCAGTGGGCGGAGGAGTGGGTCACGTGTTCGCGAAGGCCCCGAGGAGGGAGCTCACGGCGCCGAGCAGGAGAAGTGCGGACGCGAACGCTGGCGTGTCCTCGGAGCGGATGGTGCGGACGGCGGCGTAGGCGAGGACCACGGCGAGCACCCCGCACAGGAGCGGCAACATCAGGAGGCCGCCATCCGCTCGGGCGCCGTTGCGGGGAGCCGGCGAAGAAGGCACGGGGCCATGTCCATCAGCGAGAGCGGCTGACCCGCGAGGCGAATCCGATCCGCGCGCATGGCGATGCCCGCGGCCTCGAGGACTATGGGGAGCCCGCGATGGCGGTCGTAGTCGCGCACGGCGATCTGGTCGCAGTTCGGGGCATCCCGAAAAGAGCTGGTCGAGACGGTCAGCGGTTCGATCGGCTCACCTGCGACGGCCAAGAAGAGGAGGACCTCGCCGTGCGTCGTCCTGATACTTGCCAGGTCGGCGTTGTGGATGCCGAGCGTGCGGGAGACAGCGGAGACGTCGCGGCAGAGGATGTGCATCGGGGTGCCCTTCGTGCTGGACGGGACTCTTCTCCCGTCTCTCCCCGAAAGCGGGCGACCTCGCGTCCTCACGGGACGGCGCCGGTGCTCGACAGGTTGCGGGTGACCCGTCCGATCCCTTGATCCTGAACCCGGTCGGTGCGCGGTCAGTGCAGTGGGCTGCGTCGAATGCGGTGGATCTCGGCGGCGTGCAGGGCACCGAGGAGGGCGTAGCTGACGACCGCGAGGGCCACGGCGGCGAGCAGCGGGGTCAGATCGCCAGCTGCGCAGGAGAGCGCTCCAGAGAGCACGAAGAGCACGCTGAGGACGATCGCGAAGCCTCGTGCGAGACCGCGGGTGATGGCGCGCGCCTCGCGGATCCTGGTCTGCTTGCTCATGCGCCTGCGCCCCTCGAGTTGGCAAAGGGGGCGTGAGCGGGCAGGAGCCGGGCGGCGAGGTCGAGCTCGGAGACGATGCGTGCGATCGCCGCGTCGGCCTGCTCGAGCAGCTCTTGGCGGACCTCCTCGTCCTGCACCTGCCACGCGTAGATGGGGTCGACGTCGCCCTGGGTGACCATGAGCATGTCGACGGCGACCTGCTTGCGCAGTTGTGCGCGGCCGCCGTTCTCGTCCTCGGATCCCGGGGCCTTGCCCTCGGCGTGGGTCATGTCGTCGTTCACGAGATCAGTCCTTCGGATGGTTGTCGGCGAGGTATCGGTCGATGTGGGCTCGCATCATCGGGATGTGCGCGCTCCGCTCGGGGTGAGCAGCAGCGACCTTCGCGAGCCACGCCGAGAGGCCTTCGAGCGCCTCCCGGGCAGCGGCCTCGCGGACCTGGGCGTCGTGGCGTTCGCGCCAGTCGCGGGCGGCGAGCATCCCGACCGCCCAGTCGGCGAACTCCGGAGGGAACTCCGTGCCGAGCCCGCGCGCGAGGTCGTCCTTCGTCATGTCGGCGGCGTGCTCGTGGAAGCACGTCTCGATCGTGCTCCAGCCGACTCGCAACCGCTCCGGGATCGGATCGCGGCGTACACGCTCGACCTTGTGCACCTCGGTCTCGGTGCTTGTGAGCCCGTCTGCCACGGCACGGGCCTGTGCCTCGGTCGCGTGCTCTCGCCCGGTGCTGGCGAGCTTGCCGTCGCGGAGCTTCCACACCTCCCAGTACGTCTCCCAGGGGTCGTAGCGCTCCACGTCCGCGCTGGTGGTCGCCTCGCCGTGCGTTGCGGTGCTCATCCACGTCTCCTCTTCGCCGCTTCCTGGTCAAACGCACAGTGGGCGGACGGGGCGTCTCGCGGGACCGAGGACTGCCACGTTGCACGGGCCTCTCCGTCGCCGTGCACCGGAGTCATCCGTGGGCATGCGCCTCACGCGGGTCGCCAGTCGGCACAAGGAGGGAGAGCCCCCGCACGATCCCCACCACTCGTTTGTGCAGGCCACCGACCGATTTCCGGGTCGTTCCCCACGGCCCCCACCGGTCCTCCACCCAACAAACGCGCAGGTCCGGGCAGGAACCCCCTCATCCCCTAAATACTTTCTCTATCTCTTAAGAAGAGAAATGTATGTATGTATGAGGGGGATATGTTCTCCGATCTCCCCTATAGGCCTATGGTTCACGCGGCGGGATGTGGGGGATGTAGGAGATCGACGCATGACCTGCGAAGATCGCCCTCCCCAGCAGGTGGGATCACGGCGGACAAGGGTGGGGCAGACTCCACCGCCAGGCCATCACCGCGCTGAGGACCACTCGCTTCTCGTTACCCCGCGTCGCTCTTCCCTTCGGGCGCCGGCCCAGGCAAGAACATCAGAACTATCCTCGCGCACACGACCCAGACCATCGCGGATTGGAAGAGTGCGAGGAGGGTGAGCAGGCACGTGAGGAAGATACCCACGGCGCACAACCCCAGCACCTCGAGGGGAGCCGGGACGGGGGCGGACATCAGAACGCTGCCGATGAACCCCAGGGCGGCGATGCCGACCAGGACCGGGCCGACGGCCCGTGGCGGACGCAGGATCTGACCCCACGATGCGCCCGCGTCCGCAGGGCGTAATGGTGCGCGGCGAGCAGGAATCCTCCAGGCACCAGGATCGCGACGCAGCGCACGCACCTTGCGCAACACGAGGGCGCTGCCCCCTCCGGCTGCTCCGAAGGCGCAGGCAAGAACTCCCGTCGTGGCGGACAGCTGAACGTCCCGCGAGTACATACTCACGGCACCGAACGCGCAGGCTCCAGCCAGGAGAAGACCAGCGAGGGACAAGGCGAGAAGCCCCCTCATGGCATCTCTGCGAGTCGCGACGAGCTCGACGCGGCCCAGAGGGTCGACCGTGTACGGGCTACCGGCGATGTCGACGATGCTCACTCCGTCTCCCTCCGTCCCCCATCGAGGCCTCCGCCTACGTAGTGCACCAGTTCTCCGTCGACGACTCGCGTGCGCGCCACGACGCGCGCTCCGGGGTCCCCGAACGCACCGCGCAGCCAGTAGGTATGCACGCCACCGGCATTGCGCACGACGATCCCGAAGCATCCTGCCGGCGTCCTCTCATCGACGAACGCACCGTCGAGACTCACGGTGACCGCATCTCTGCGTACCTGCGCATAGGTCACCGCGCCAGGGCCGGGCTCCTGGGCCGCCGGCACGGGCGACCTCTCCTCGTAGGTGGTGGTCATCGTTCACAGCCCCAGCTCGTCGAGCATGTCCTCGGCCACGTCCTCCACCTCGACCGACTCGTAGGTGTACGTGCCGAAGCCACCTCTGTGGAGGCGATCGACCAGGCGCTGCTTGAGCTCCGCACGGTCCCGCGTCGCAGCGGACAGCTGACGTCGCTCCTCTGCACGGCCCTGCTCGAACGCCTTGGCCACCACCTGCTGGAGCGCCTCGGTGTTCACCAGGTCCATCATCAGGCACACGTTGTCAGCGCCGGCGGTGTGCTGCGCGTACTCCGTAGCGAGATTCCTTGAGCTCACGATCTGCCTCCTCCTGCGCCGGAGGTCTCCGGCATCACCAGACCAGTGGGCGATCGCAACCTGCTGCAGGACATCGCCCCGCTCGCGACCGGGACCGTACATCGCCCTGCCCCACCACGATCCGTCCCGCGGCCGCGACTCTTCGCCCACTTGAAGGGCCCACCGTGAACGAGACGAGGTCCCATGAACACCCAGCCCTACCTGTCCGCTGGTCTGCCCAGCGTCGGCGACATCGTCACCGCCTTCCTCCCCCTCGGTGCAGGAGTCCTCTGCGCCGTCCTCATCCAGATGCTCGATCGCGTCCTCGCCCGTTCCGCGCCCGACACCGACAAGGCCGCTCAGCACACCGCGAGAGTCCACGTCGTCAGCGCCCTCGCGGCAGGAATCACCGCCCTCGGCGGGCTGCTGCTGACCGGGGCGAACTTCCTTGCGATCTACGGCGGGCTCTCCGGCATGGCCAAGGTCCTCGCGTTCTTCGTCGGACTGGCCCTTCTCATCCCCGGCCTCATCATCGCCATCGCAGTAGTCCCCGGGCTCGGGAGTCGGCGATGAACGACCCTGCCACGGACCACGAGGACCCGGTGCCCATTCACACCCTGACTGCCACCGACCTCTTCGCCGGCGCCGGCGGATCCTCAGCGGGACTCGAACAGGCCGGCTACCGGGTCCTCGCCGCCGCGAACCACTGGCCGACGGCGGTGAAGACTCACGCGGCGAACCATCCGAAGACCCAGCACCACCTCGCGAACCTCTCCGAGACGGACTTCCGCGCCTTCCCCTCCACGGACCTCCTCTGGGCATCGCCCTCGTGTGTCTGGCACGCCCGCGCCGGCGGCAGAAGAAAGCCCCCCGTCGAGCAGGAACGGCTGAAGGCCGACGCCGGAGCGATCGACAGGGCAACCGCCTTCGCCGTCATCGCCGCGGCCGAGGTCCACAGGTACCCGGCCGTGGTCGTCGAGAACGTCCGCGAATTCACCGACTGGAGCCTGTTCCCCTGGTGGCTCGACGGCATGCAACACCTGGGCTACCAGGTGCAGCAGACCGTGATCGACGCGGCCACCATCGGCGAGGCCCAATCCCGCCGCCGCTGGTTCGGCGTCTTCACCCAGGGCGACAGCGTCGACCTGACTCCCCCATCGATCGCACCCCGGCACGCTGACCGGATCCTCGACCCGGACCTCGGGAAGCCAGTCACCCGCCGCCTGTACGTCACCCCGCAGATCGAACAGATCACCGAGAAGGACATCCCGCACCTGGTGATGTACCGCCGCAACGCACGCCCCCGCCGAGCAGATCAGCATCCACTGGCGACCGTCACCGCCGGCGGCAACCACCATGGCATCGCGACCTTCACTGCCGCCGGCCCTCGCTTCCGCATGCTCACCCCACGCGAACGGGCGCGAGCACAGGGGTTCCCCGACGCCTACCGCTTCCACGGCTCGCAATCCGACGTGGTCAAGCAGATCGGCAACGCTGTGCCCGTGCGCGTCTCCCGCTTCCTGGGCGAGCGCGTGGCCGCCTCGCTGGGGGCACTTCCGGCATCGTCCCCTCGGTGAGCTCGTAGCCGTCCCGCCGAACGGCCGCAGCGCCCACTGAGTCCTCGAACCGCACGAGACGAGGAAGGCCGACCATGAGCGTCCATGTTGAGACCCATCGCAACCCCCGGTTGGAGCTTCTGTCCAAGGGGGAGCTCGCCGAGAACATCGACTTCCCGTGCCAGGAGTGGGAGACCGATGACCGCGTGCTGACCATCGAGACCGACGAGGTGACCGTGATCGACGGCGAACTCGAAGGCTTCGCCCGAGACGTCTGGCGCACCGTTTTCGGGGAGAACCACCCCTCCGATTCCGCTGACGAGGAGAACTGACCATGAGCATCCGCACCTACACCATGGCCGAGTACGTCTTCCGCACCCGGACGGTCGAGATCAACACCGACCGCCTGACCCCCGGTCAGATCGCAGTGCTGGACCACAGCGACGGGGCTGATGAGGCGAGCCGTGAGGCGCAGGACATCCTGCACACGACGGGTCTGGCCCACGTGACCGAAGAGATCTACGGCGAGGCTGACGAGCCGGGCACCTACTACGAGACGGAGCACTGACATGGGCAGTCACGACGAAAGCACCCTGGCCCTGCAGGTCGCCCTTCGAATCGATGACCGTGACCCCGCGCAGTGCGCAGCGTGGATCGAATCCGCCGAGCGGGTGTGCGCGAAGGCGTCCACCCGGCCCTGGCTGTGCTCTCGGCACGCCACGGTCGCCAGTCGCCGGCTCGCGAAGGCTCAGGAAGAGCACGAGGCCGCTCGCACCAAGGCACTGCGACGGCGCGAGGAGGCCCGACCGCGCCTGGAAGCTCGCCTCGAAGCGATCGACCAGAAGCTCCGCAGGATCGACCCTCTCTTCGGAGGGATCGAGCACGGTGCGGACCGAGCGGCACAGAACGCTCCCCTGCGGCAACGCCTCCCTTCCGATTCCAGGATCGCCGAGCTCGCACGCTTGCATCGCAGCCGCGATCAGATCCTCAGCCAGCTGGGACGGGACGCGTGACGGGCCCTCTCGTCCCACCGCACGCGGAGCTCGCCCACTAGAAGGTCGACCCACAATCGAGAAGGGGCAGACCATGATCAGCAAGATCCTGAGGGACCGAGCAGGCGACGTAGTGACCCTGTCGTCGGGAGAGCTGACCGCCCGCCGCAACGAGGTCACCGTCCACGTCCGCGAGACATTCCGCGGCCGCGAGCACACTGCAGCCGCTCATGTAGATGCAGGCGACCTCCGCGCGGCTCTGGACGAGATCGCGCCCGCTCCGATGCCGTCCGCGATCACCGACGAGATGGTGGAAGCGTTCATCCGCGCCTACATGGCTGTGGGCGGCCCCCAGGAGGGCGCAGTGCGGGCAGGATTCCACGCCTCCCTGCCTGCCGCGCCGGCCCCGAAGACCGACGAGGACGACCTCACCTGCAACTGCACCTATGCCCTGGACCTGATCGCGCAGGCGCAGGCCAAGACCACCGAGGCCGAGGCCCGCGCGGAGAAGGCCGAGGAGGAGCGGGATCGGGTCGTCGAGGTCCATACCCGTGTCCGCCGCGAGCGGGACGAGGCGCTGACCCGCGTGCGCGAGCTGGAATCCCTGACGGCGCGCGAGCATCTGGACGCCGCCCTGTTCGAGGAAGTGATGATCGCTCAGCGGATGGCCGACAACCTCCGCGCCCTGTACCCGGACACCCCCATGGCGACGGACGACATCACGGAAGCCGTGATCGAGGCGTTCGATCCGCCGACCCCGAAGCGACCCGAGGGAGCCGAGGACTGGGACGAGGAGCTGGGCGAGATGCCCGCCGCGAGCGACCTCACGCCGGAGCAGCGCGGCCGACTGGCGGACGCGCTGGCCGAGCGGGATCACGCTCTGGGCGTGCGCGTCACCGAGGACGGGGAGGGCGAGGGATGAGCACCCACACGATCACCTATGACCTCACCAGCCCTGGCAACGGCGAGATGACCTGCCACGCACCGGCAGACGCGCCGTGCCATGCCGTCTGGGACTGCGACTGCGAGAGCATCTACAACTACCACGTCGCGTTCGGGGTGCCGCACCACTACAACACCTACGACGACGGGTACACCGTCCGGGCTCATCACGTCGGACGGTTCGACCCCAGCGAGTGCGCGATCACGGTCTGGCACGAGAACAGCGACGAGGACGTGCGCGGCACGGTCGTGGTGACCGTGGAGCCGGTCTGGCAGGGCGACTACTTCGAGTTCCGCGCCGGGTCCGCCCGCGTGGACGAGGACGGTGCATCGTGAAGCGGGCGGTCATCACCCGCGCGGATACGCGGTCAGTCGCACAGCGGGAGGGAACCCCGTGGGTGGTCCTGGTGGGCACGCCGTCCCTCCGCCCCGGCAGCGCCCCGATGCTGCTCCGCATCGCAGCATCAGGGGTCCACAGCAAGTGGACCTATCACCCCACCCACACCGAGGCTTTGGCGCACGCCCTGGCCGCTGTGGGACTCGCACCCAAGGAGGAGCGATGATGGACCTACTCGACGCTCTGCCCGAGGTCCCAACGAAGGTCACCGAACGGAACATGCTCGACCTGCTCCATGATCGCTACTCGCAGACCAGCCAGGGCACCGCCCGCCGCTACGCCTGCGCCGAGCACGTCGCCGAGCACTCCGGGTGGACGACAGCCGACGGCCGCTACCGGGATCCGCGCCGTGCGGACTTCCTCGCCCAGGACTGCTGGACGTACCACGGGCTCCTGCTGCACGGCCACGAGGTCAAGGTCAGCCGCTCCGACTGGCTCACCGAGCTCCGCGACCCGACGAAGGCCGAAGCGGTCAAGCGCTACTGCGACCGCTGGTGGCTGGTCGTGCCGGATCGAGCGATCGTGCACGACGACCTACCGGAGGACTGGGGCCTCATGGCCCCCGGACGCGACGGCCGGCTGCGCGTGTTCCGCCGCGCGCCCGCCCTGACACCCGAACCGATCCCGGCCACGTTCCGCGCCGCTCTCATGCGCGCCGTCGCCAAGACCAACCACCGCCGAGGAAGCGAAGACCGATGAGCACCTATGCGAAGTCCACGACCGTCGACCCGAGTCGGTCGCGCGCTGAGATCGAGTCCGTGCTCGCCCGCTACGGGGCGACAGGGTTCGGGTATGCCACGGAGGACGATGGGGAGACCTCCCGCGCGGCCGTCACGTTCATCGCTCACGGCCGCCAGGTGCGGTTCCTGATGACCATGCCGTCTCGCAGCGACCGGAAGTTCACGAGGACGCCGGAGCGTGGGACGCCCCGCAGCGCGGACGCGGCGTTCAAGGCGTGGGAGCAGGCCTGCCGGCAGCGGTGGCGGGCGCTCGCTCTGGTGATCAAGGCGAAGCTCGAGGCCGTCGAGTCGGGGATCGTCACGTTCGAGGCCGAGTTCCTCGCGCACACGATCGTGCCAGGCACAGGCCAGACTGTCTCCGAGCAGATCGAGCCGTCGCTCGCACTGGCGATCGAGTCCGGCCGAGCACCGGCCATGCTCCAGATCGAGAGCGGGTCGACCCGATGAGCGACTTCACCGGCCGCGCCCAAGTCGAAGCCGAGGAGCGCTATCGCATCCAGCGCATGGAACCCGTGATGACGCTCAGCGAACACAAGGTGACCGCCTTCATGGACGGCGCCGAGTGGGCCGCATCGCAGGAACCGACCCGCGATGAGGTCGAGGCCGCTCTGCGCGCCTACAACACCAGCGAGGGATTCACGCTCGGAGACATCATGCGCGACGCCCTGATCGCCGCGAGGAAGGCAGCCCGATGAGCCCCACTGGTATGGGGAAGACCAACGCAACGCCGTGTAATGCGAGATAGCGTCCCGTCGTAGGTCCTGCCCGCCCACTTGATGGTCGACCCACGAACGAGAAGGGACCGACCATGGCCACGATTCCCGGCAACCCGCATGCGGCAGACGCGGAGGGCTCTGTGAAGATTCTGCGCGCGTGGATGGACCGCGAGGGCGACACCAATACCGCGGCCCTTGCGGTCGCCATCGAAGCCCAGGCGCAGGCGACACTCGCTCTGGCCTACGAGCAGCGGACCGCGAACCTCATTGCGGCCGCGACGGCCACGTACGCGGACGGCACCGCCATGTTCCCGGAGCTGATCCACGCCAAGCATGGGGAGACCATCAAGAGGCTCGCGGAGGAGACGACCCGATGACCACGTTCACCGACCGCGCCCGAGCCGAAGCCGAGGACGCCGCCACCATCGCGCACTCGCCCATCCGGCGCGAGGACGGGAACACCTACGACTCAGACGAGCACATCGCGTACCGGCGCGGGTTCGTCGCGGGTGCCGAGTGGGGCGCATCGCAGGAACCGACCGACGCTGAGGTCGAGGCCGCGAGGTCGGTGCTCGATGAGTACGAATACGCCGACGAGCCGCAGGCGATCCGTGCCGCCCTGATCGCCGCGCGGGAGGCGAGAGCATGACCGGCACCGACACCCTGCGCGAGCAGATCCGGGACGAGGTGGAGGGCATCGTCATCGGTTCGGGCTACTACTCCATCGCGATCGGTATCGACGCGGCCGGGGAGGTGGCCGACGCCGTGCTCGCGGTCGTCCAGCCCGCCACGCGCGAGGAGAAGGCCGAGGCGTGGAACGAGGGGCACGAGATTGGCTGGCTCAACGCCGATGAGCGCTGGCGATGCGACGGTTCGATCCCCGCCTACTACAAGGCAGAAACGACACCCAACCCCTACCGAGACGAGAGGAGCACGGGCGCATGACCGGGTACACGCCGAGCGAAGCGGACGAGCGGATCGCACATGGCTACGCCGAGGTGGTGCACCACGCGAGCGAGGGCATGGTGACGCACGAGGAGGGTGTGCAGGAGTTCTACGCGTACCTCGCCGCCCACGACGCCCAGGTCCGCCGCGACGCCGCCAGGGAGGTCGGGCTGTACATCGAGCATCTCCACCCGAACGGCCCCACCCACACCACCGCCGTGCTCGCAGACATCGACCTCGCCGCCGACCGTATGGGACGAGGCCTCCACGCCAACGGAAGGGAGCGCGAGACCCCGTGACCACCATCGACCGGGAGCACCTGCGCAAGCTCGCGGACGCCGCCACCCTCGGACCATGGGAGGCGGAGCGCATCCACCACCGTCCGCTCGGGCAGCCCCCGCATCACTGCTGGGAGGTGACCGTGGACGGCCAGCCCCTCATCGACTGCTTCCGAGAGGACGAGGACGATGCCGCCGAGACTGCTGATTTCATCGCCGCCGCCCGAGACGCCGTGCCCGAGCTGCTGGACGCCCTCCAGCGGGTCCGGGACCTCCACCACCCCTGGGGCGACACCCTCAGCGGGACACGCATCTGCAACGAGTGCGACCATGCATGGCCGTGCGCCACCGTGCGCGCCCTGGAAGGATGACCCCATGACTCCCCGCACCATCAATCGCCTCGCCGCACGCGGCGAAAACCTCGTGGACCCCGCGATGAAGGAAGCCGCGCGATTCCCCGAACCCCACTCGAACGGTGTCGGCATGTTCATCGCGGGCGCGTACTGGGGACGCCACAGGGAGCGGTCCAAGGGCAAGCCCACACGACGTCCAGCACGGCCGCCACGAAGCCTCCGTCGCGCGCTCGACGATCAGGGAACAGAGGAGACCCGATGAGCCACCCAACACCCGAGCACAAGCCGGCTGGAGGCTTCTCCCCGGCAGCCCTCGTGACCGCAGTCCTGGCGGTCGGCGGGATCATCGCCTTCGGCCTCGGTGCGTACGACGTGCTCACCCACCAAACGCCCGCGGGCTACGTCTTCCTCTTCGGCGGCAGCTTCTCCCTCGCCGCAGCACAGGTGCTGCACCATCTGCGTGTCGGCGGCAGGAGCCTCTGAGCGCGACCCGACAACCGGTCTGGCCGCAGCGGAGTGTCCTTCAGGGTCGGGGAGCCACCGTGACGCTGCAGTCCGCGAGATGCTCGAGGCGAACCCGGAAGTACGACTCGTCGTCGAAGACCTCATCGGGAAGTGCCGCCCATGCAGGCACGAGCACGTGCATGACAGTCTGCCCGTACTGCCGGCTGCGCTCCCCCACCGGATTGTCCGTGAAGAAGGCATGCTCGCGATCCTGGCAGAGACTGATGAAGCGCCCAGTGCGGGCGATCTCGGCGGCAGCCTCCGAGCTCGTCCGGTGGTAGAGATCCACGACGGATACGACGTACCCGTCCCGGTCCTCGACCAGACGAGTAGCGCCCCGCCTGATCGTTCCGCCTCCCGCAGAGGGTTCCGGCGCCGGCACAGCGGGCACTACTTCCCCGCGGTCTCGCACGAGAGGATGTTGCGGTACGTCGAGACGACGGGAATCCGAACCCCCGACACCGTGCACGTGTAGGTCGTCCCCTCATGGAGCCTGCCCTGCAGGTCGGAGGAGGCGAACTTCCCCTGCGACAGGGAGTCGGAGTTCTTGAACGTCTCCCCCTCCTTCGACCACACGAGGTAGTAGGAGTTCTCGCGCGTGACGACGCGATCCTTCTCCGTCACCGTGATCTTCACGCCCTCTTCCTTCGTGGACGTCGTGAAGGCGAACCCGCCCAAGACCACGACGACGACCAGAGCAATCAGACCGCCGCGCGCAAAGCCGTGGCCGCGTTCAGTACCGCGTTCCATGAGCACCCCCATGTTCGTCACCGCCGGAGCCTCCGGCGTCGCCCGAATAGTGGGCGGCCCATCCGTCTCGGAGGACGTCACACGCGCCCGTTGCTCCCGGCGCCCGGGGCAGCCGCGATACTGGAAGCATCATGATCACCGCCTACGCCCGCGTCGCCCTCGACGTCGACTTCACCGACGTTCCCGTCCGCGACCGCGACATCAGCGCCTTCGACACCGCGACCGTCTCCGGCGAAGGCGAGACCTGGGAGGAAGCCCAGGCTGCTTGCCCGGTCCCCGACAGGGCACAGGTCATCAGCTGGGCGCGCTGGCCCATCTGATCGCCCAGCCGACCGCGGGGAGACTGGGCGCGCTCCCGGATCTGCGGTCGACGACGAGCTGGACGCTCGCGCTGCGCCCTCCGGGACGTCAGCTCGACGAATCCTGCAGCGCCCTGGAGGGCACGGCCACGTTCGACCACTCGTGGTGCTGCCGGATGATGCCGACCTCCAGCTGCCGGTCCGTCAGGGGCAGGTCGTATCTGAGGCCTCCCGTAGCGACGCAGCGCCGCGCGCGCATCACGGACGCGGCCGCCTCCAGATTCCAGCCCGGCCAGTCCTGGTCGTGCATCTCGGTGTACCCGTCCGCGTAGACGGTCGTGATCTTCAGGTGCGTGGTCATCTCTGGACCTCCCGACACTGGTGCTGTCACCTCGACAGTGGGCGCGCCCGTCGCGTGGCAGGACAGCACCCCGGCCCGAAGCCGTCACCGACCACACCCCACGACGCTCTCGGGTGCCGGCGCGGGACGGCCTGCGACGCGCAGCACCCGCCCACTGGTGCAGCGACCAGCTCTGCGAAAATGAGGCCGGACGCGCGGAAGGACCACGGCGATGGGAACCACCAACGACAGCGGCGGCGAACTACCCCGGAAAACCCCGTGCGCCTCATGCCCCTACCGCTGCGGCGTGCCCTCCGGCGTCTGGGACCGCAGCGAATACGACAAACTCCCCGCCTACGACGGCGACATCCCCGAGCAGACATCCGCACGCGAGTTCTCCTGCCACCAGCAGGACGGCACCGTCTGCGCCGGCTGGCTCGGACACCGCGACCCGCTCGAGCTCCTGGCCGTGCGGATCGGCATCATCGACGGGAGCCTCGACCCTTCCTGCGCCGAGTACTCCACCACGGTGCCCCTCTGGCCCACGGGCGCAGACGCCGCGCGCCACGGGATCGCATCGATCGACGCACCCGACGAACGAGCGCAGGACACCATCGCCAAGCTGGAGCGCACCCGCGACATGCGCGAGCGCAGCGACCGCGCCTGACCCCAGGCCATCTTTCGACGACCACGGCCGCCGTTCGCCGAGCCTCGCTAATCTTCAGGAATGACGCAGATCGACCTTCACGGGGTGGTGTCCCGAAGGGAACTCCTCGAGGCGCGGGAACGAACCCATCGTCGACCCCCGCACGAGTACGAACGGCCGCAGCGAGAACTCCGCACGGCAACCTGGACGACGGCACGAGCGATCCCCCTCGATGACTCCCGCGACTTCGAAGAGGTCCCCTTGAAGTGGATCGGTGTGCGTGGCGCCCTGTACGCCGACCCATCGTGCTGGTTCCATCCCCCGGGCACATGGGTGGAGACCTGGGGCGAACTCGTCCCCGAACCCTTCAATGCACACGACGACCACGCACTGGCCATCGACCTCAACGGCTCACGCCTGGGGTATGCGTCTGCCCGGTACGCGTACTACGCGCATGCGATGATCGCGACGCTCAACAACACAGGAGCTCGAGTGCTGGTTCCCCTCCAGTACCGCAGTGACTACGACCGGCGATCCAAGCTGCTCATCGCGAGTGCCTTCGCCGCGCTGCCCACCTTCCCCGAGCTCAACAAGCTGCTGCCCTCGGACGAGGAGTACGTGCGCCTCCTCGATCCCCTCTGGGAATCCCTCGATGAATCGGTCCGCGAGCAGATCGCCCGCGACGGCTTCCACCTCACCAACGACACGCTCCCCCACCTCATCGCACTCCGGCACCGCGCGCCAGAAGCCGGACTCCCATCGACGGTTCGCCTCGGCGCCGTGCCCCGAGGAGTCGAGCGCTATCTCGCCGAGAAGCGCTACGAGCGCCAAAGAGCCGAGGACGCCCGGATCCGGAAGAGGAACGAGACCATCGTCGCGGACTTCCACGACGGCTGGAAGCAAGTCGACATCGCTCGACGCCAAGGAGTCTCTCCCGCCGTCGTTTCCCGGGCGCTGCAGAAGGCCGGCGTCGACACCCGCGCTCCTCGCATCGACCCCGAGCAGCGTCGCATCCGTGCCGAGATCGTCTCGCTGCTCGAGGATGGGCAGTCCCGGCACGAGATCTCCGAAACGCTGGGAGTGTCCGCGCGAACGATCACGATCGCGGCCCAGGATGCAGGGGTCGACCTCCCCTCCGACGCCGGCGTCAACGACTACTCCCGACGCAAGATGCGCGATCGCCTGGAGCTGTGCCAGCAGGCCGTGAAGCTCCAGAGCGAAGGACTTACGCGCGCGGAGATCGCCCGAAGGCTCGAAGTCAGCAGCGACATGGCCAAGCTCTACCTCGCCGACGGCCGGTTCTTCACCGACCCCTCAGCGAACGGCGACAGGCTGGACGCGGCGAGGCATGCGCGCGCCACCGGAATGACCACCAGCCAGGCGGGGACCAACCAGGAGCGCCGAGCGATCCGAGACGCGAACATGCTCGACCTCATCGGCGACACCTGGCGATGAACTCCCCCGCAGCATCACGCCCCGGACTCTGCTCGTATCGGCTCCCTACTCTTGAGCCATGTACATCTTCAGCGTCGACTCGCCGGACGCTCCCGCGCATCTCGAACGATCGATGTCGATCATCGAACACCTCGAGCTGCCTGCGACCCACGCATGGATCCGTCAGCCCCCTGCCACGTCCAGTGAGATCGCGGCGATCGACAGCAGCTTCCCCGACGCCCCGGTGTCCCTCGAGGACTCACTGCGCGACGCCGTGATCGCGGCGCTCGAGTCCGCATCGCATCTGCGCCTCGCGATCCAATCGGACCTGTTCGCGCCGGCGCCGTTCCGCGCAGAACTCCGCACGATCCTCATGGCCGCAGGACGACTCGGGTACATCTCCCTGCCCACGCAGTCCGACGACCGACGCGAGCACGCCGAGCACATCCTCGGTATGGAAGCCCGCAGCCTCGACCGCGCCCTCACAGACATCGACCGCATCGAACATCTGCCGGGCCTGCGCTGGGACACCGACGAGGTCGACGAGCTCCGCCGGAAGATCAAAACCGTCAACACGGCCGGCCTCCCGGGCGACAGGTCATTGATCCGCATCGCCGCGGACCTGATCGGACGCGAAGTCACGGCCGCCGATGCGAGGATTGAACCGGGCGTGCTGCGCGATCACCTCACGTGGATCTGGCACACCGCCAGTGGATCCGCGCACGGGTTCGCGTGGCAGTCCCTCTCCCACGGGGACTTCGTCACCGACCTCGGCGACGTGCTCTCTGCGTTCCACTACGCACTGGACGCGGCCAAGAACATCTGGGAGCCGGAGACCGTTTAGAGCTCGCCCTCGCGCCTCGATGCGTCCGCTGCGTTCTCGATCCGGCGCATCCTCGCGTTCGCCCACACGGACCATCCGCAGAGCAGGACCAGACCACAGACGAGCACGACGGCGCCGCGCCCCAGATCGCTCCCCGTGACCTGACTGTGGGACGTCAACGTCCCGAGCAGTAGGAGCGCAATCGCCCCGTACACGGCCACTACCGACAGGGCGGGGATGCGCGTCCCGGGAACCGAGTACACGCGGTTCTTCACCTGCACGAAGAGCGCACCGCCCAGCCCGAGAAGGATCGACAGCGCGCAGCCGACCACCAAGAAGTCGCCGGGGACGTGGGAGAGACTCGCGCCCACCTCATCGATCGACATCTTCAATGCGTCAACGAACCGTCCGAACATGGCGGGTCTCCTCTCGAGCGGGCTCCACGCGCCGGCATACCGGGCGCTCCAGAGAAGTGGGCGGACCGCCGAGCCCGCAGGACACCCTCACCATCCGACGACAGGCGCCGAACCGAACCGCCGAGCCACCGCGAGGCGACCGGGCGTGGGCGACAGCCCCGACGCCGCGAGCCGATCGAACCGCGCCGAGAGCGATAACAAGAGGTCGCTCACTCTCCCTCACCGGCCGACTCGCCCCGTCGTCGTCCTCGCTGGCGCTCGTCCTCCTCGGTGCTCCCTGTCCGGATCGGTCGGTTCGCTCCCTGGGGGCTTCGCCCCTCGTGGTTCGTTGCGGAGAGCGTGGCGTGTTCGGTGCGGTGTGCGTGACGTGGTGCTGGTGTGGGGTCGTGACGCAACCTTCGCGGTGTCGGTGCGTCCTTCTCGGTACGTGAGCATGGTGGATTCGGGGCGCTGCGCGCAGCGCAAATCCGACTTGTGCTCGTGTGTGCTGGTTCGTGTCGGTGGGCTGATGCGTACGGGGGATCCTCGTGACGCTAATGCCACTGTTCGTGGTGTTCCCGGCGGGGTGCATGCACTGGTGGGGACGCGTTGCGGCTGGTCGCGGCGTCGTCGATGCGTGAACGTCCCGTGAGAGGTTCTTCCCGCCCACTTCATGGAGTGCGATAAGCCCCTGCGGGGCCGGGTTCGTGGCGACGGATCGTCCATCGATGCGTCGTCTCGGCGTTGCCGTTGCGCGCAGCGCATGCGTTCCGCCCTGCGGGACGCCACGCGTAGCGGCGGAACGATCCCGCGCAGCGGGAGCGTGACGTCCGCGCAGCGGTACGCGAAGCGTACTGGCGAGTGCTCCGCACGAGCGTCCCCGCCGGATCGGATGACCTCACGAGGGAACGCAGGATCGACCACCGAAGCGGCGAAGCCATCAAGCACAGGGGTCGATACGAGGACGAGGTCATACGACTGGACGCACCACGATTTCCGCGGCGAAGCCGCATCGTGGACACAGCGCGTTCAGGGCGGGGACCGGCGGCGGTGCTGGCGGGCGGATTGTCGAGGTCAGGCCTCGTCCGGAAGGTGTTGTTGCTGGTGAGAGAGCCAGACTTGATTTGAGGGCCCGTGGTGGGGCGCTCCTTCGCATATGGGGAGGGTATGAGTCGCAACATCGTGGTCCGCCGAGTGACGCGCGCGTCGGGCGGTCAGAACAACCCGGAGATGGTCGCCACGCGGATGCGTGCGTTCGCGTCGGCGCTGAGTCCTCGCACGCCTGTCACGTTCCTCGCGGTGATGACGGACGACGGCCTGGAGAACTACCTCGTCACGCCGGACACTGAGGAGATGAACAAGGCTGCGTTGTCGGCGGCGAAGGCGGTCACCGGGAAGCTGGCCTACGTCGATGGGCTGCCGCGACTGGATGCGGCCCGGGAGGTCGGCCACATGTTCTACCGGCCCGGCGGGACGCGCTCGTCGACGACGCAGTCGGGGAAGGATCCGTTCTCGATGGCGGCGTCGCTGGCTGACATGTCGGTGGGGTCGTGGGTGGCGATCACGATGCGCGCACCGCATCGGAGCAAGCTGCTGCACGAGGACCGGAAGTGGGACACGTGGATCAAGGGGCGCATCGTTGGCGGCACTCATCATTCGCTCGAGCCCAACGGTGTCATCGCGCACGTGGCTGCGGCGTCGTCCTCACGCGAGGGAACTGAGTCGCTGATGCGTCAGGTCGCCGGCGACATGCACGGATTCGATCTGGAGACGCGCGCCGTCCGCTTCCCTCGTCGTTGGGTGGTTGCGGCACTGGCTGGTATCGCCCTGGTGGTGCTCGCTGCGGGCGTCGCCGTGCGGGTCGCTGCGGCGGCGGTCGCGGCGGTGATCCCACCGGGCGCCGTTGCCGCGGTGTCGATGGTGCTCATGCTCGCGACGCTCATTCCTCTGCTCGCGCTGGCGGGGTATGTCGCCTGGGGTGTGCGGTACGAGAGGCGGTTCCGCCGCGGCGACTTCCCGCTCCCCCGGATCCGGTGGGCGTTGCGCACGAGGCCGCCGACGCAGGGCAACGATCAGGGGCGCGCGGAGTCGGCCGACGACTTCCAGGGCGGCGGTTCGAAGGGGAAGCCGAAGGGCCCGGGTGACTATCCGCTGGACCGGGGCTCGTTCAAGCTCGGCGCCCTGCTTCCGGTGGGTGCGCTCGCGCCCGCCGCGGGTTCGACGTCGGGCACCTCGGAGACCGGGGACCGTGGCGCCCCGCCGGCACTGCTGCAGCGCATCGGACCGGTGATCGGACTGGACGCGGTCTCCCGCATGGTGCGCCTGAGCGCACGAGACCTGTGGGCCGGTATCGCCGTGTTCGGCAAGCCCGGATCGGGCAAGTCCTATCTGCTGCGTGCCCTGTTCGCGTTCTTGCTGGCCGACCAGCAGCCGCTGCCGCGCGAGGACGCGGAGTCCCCCGAGCAGTCGCGTTCGGTGCTCGGGTCCAAGGGCGCCATCGTCGCGTTCGAGTCGAAGACGGGCAAGGACGCCGCGGAGTACCAGCGCTGGGCGAAGGCACTCGGCAAGAAGAAGGTCCACGTGTTCGATCTGGCCGACCCGGAGGGCGCGAGGATCGACATGTTCGCCGGGGGAAGCGACGTCAAGGACTGCGCCGCGAAGTTCGTGGAGAAGATGATCTACCACTGGGGCGACGACTCGATCGGCGCCGCCTCCGCCAAGACGCTGCGCGGCGTGTTCACCGCAGCGCTCGGCGCACCCGTGGATGTGCTCACCGAGGCGACCGAGACCAGCCGGGACGCACCGTCGCCGGCACCGGTCGCGACGCCGGTGTCGATCGCGCACGCCCTGTTGGGCGGCTACGGGGATGCGTTCGGTGCACACCTGGCCGAGAGGATCCGCCGTCGCCTGGTCGACGTGAAGAAGGGGACCATCGACGGTGACGTCGAGCGTCTGCAGATCGCGGCCAGCGGGCTGACCGAGCTGTACGGCGAGTCGGTGAAGGCGGCCAGTCGCGCCGCCTTGCAGAAGGCGCCGTCGTCCAAGGTCGAGGTGCTCATGCTCGCGCCTCATTGGTGGCGCACCGACGGCCGCGTCGTCTCCTTCGAGGAGATCTTGCGCCGGTACCTGCGGGTCGTCATCAACTCCGGATCCACGTCGACGGCGACCGGTGCGAGCGCCGACAACCTCCGGCTGCCGCAGGCGGTGGGAGACGCGCTGAGCGGGATGCTCCTGTACTCGCTGAAGGAGGCCATCGAGTCGGTGTGTGCGGGATGGGAGGACGACGGCAAGTACGTCGCGATCATCTCTGACGAGCTCGCGCGCGTCGCCAAGAACTCGCCGGACGTCATCAAGTGGTCGCGCATGCAGGGACGCAACTTCGGCGTCATCCCGATCTACGCGACGCAGGAACCTGAGCAGCTTCCCGACGATGTGCGCCGCACGATGTTCTCGCTGTCCACGGTGATCTCGTACGCGC
This sequence comes from Brachybacterium kimchii, assembly GCF_023373525.1. NCBI lineage: Bacteria > Bacillati > Actinomycetota > Actinomycetes > Micrococcales > Dermabacteraceae > Brachybacterium > Brachybacterium kimchii. Next base: position 917,346 of record NZ_CP097218.1, on the reverse strand, counting down.
AGGAGAACTCGGACGTGGCCGCTGAGATCGTCCGCGACTTCACGGGCGGGGCGACGGAGGGGTTCGAGGTGGTGCACACCAAGGAGGTGATGGATCTGCCGCAGTACATGGTCATGGTGCGCACGTCGGTTAGGCAGCAGCGGCAGAACGTGTTCACCGCGAGGGTGCACCCGTTTGAGGACGACCGTGACGGATTCCGGTCCGTGGTCTACCCGCCCGGTGAGGAGGCGTGACCTCATGACGACGTGGGATCTCGCAGAGCTTCCCGGGCGGATCGACGAGCGACCGTTCCGCGCCGCCGAACGGGCGGACCCGTACTGGGAGGGCATGTTCGCCACCGGAACGTCTGACGGCTGGGTGAGCGCTTCGCAGCATCGCCGCGCGAGCTCCGACCAGAAGCGATGGTCGGGCCTCCCCGCCAGCTTCGTGATGCCGCAGGGTGAGGCGATGGGGCAGCTGCGCTCCAACCGTCACCGGGCGTCGATCCTCGGTGCACTCGGTGCGGTCTCGGCGTGGCGAACGGTCACGCGCGAGCAGCTGGCGTGCATCACGGGCTCGAAGGTCATGGGTACCACGTACCCGGCGTCGCTGTCGGCTCCTTTCAGCGCGGGACTGCTGGCGCACGGCTACGTCTCGGCGGGCACGAACCGTCTGGCGCCGGCGCGCGAGCGCATGAGCATGTGGACGGTCGGCGACCAGGTGGATGCCTACAGCACGTATCGCAAGTCCCTCACGTTCGCGGAGCATGTCGCGGTCACGGGTGGGCAGGGCTGGGACAGCGAGCACCGGTTCGATCGGCACAACGTGCTGACGACGGAGCTGGCGCTGCGCGTCGCCGAGTTCTGCGATGTCGCGACGGTCCTCGGGGAGAAGCAGGTGGGGCTGGCGCAGATGCTGGCGGCCGCGGGGCAGCGCGCGGCGCAGGAGGACCTGGGGCGGAAGGCGGACGCGGGGATCGTCCGTCACGATGGTCTGGTGATCGCCGTGGAGACGACGGCGTCGGTCGGCGAGGCGTTCCGCCGGAAGGTCGCGAAGTGGGCGCAGGTGCTGCAGCGCCACCCGTCCTATGAGCTGCCTCTGGTGGTGCTCGTGGTGGACGTGTCCACTCCGTCGCAGGCGACGAGCGCGGCCGCGAAGAACACGACCCGCTCGGAGATCCAGGCGGCGATTCGTGAGGCGGTGAGGGACTTCCCGGGGACGGCCCGGAACCGTACGGCGTCCAGGCTGGGGATGACGTCGTGGCAGTCGTGGTTCCCGGGGCGCCGGGAGGCCTCGGATGACTTCCTCGAGCTCACGGCCTCGTTCCTGCGACGCGACAGCGAGGGGCAGGAGGGATGGCATCGTGTCCGGCTTCTGGACGCAGAGGAGATGCCGTTCGCGGACGGCTCGGCGGACGCGGGGCAGACGATCGCCGCGAACGCGCGGCTGCTTGCGGGCACACCGTTCTGGCTGCGCACCGGGAGAGTTCCGCACCTCGACCGGCACATGGTGGACTTCGCCGGCGCTGCGGATGTCGACGCGTTGACGGACCCGCTGGTCCCTGACCGCATGACGGGTTCGGGGTTCACCCAGGCTGTCGCGGGCAGGAAGTGGCGTCACCTCGTGAAGTTCTGACCGGCTCTCGAGCAGCAAGCGAGGCCGAGCTTGCCGGACGGATCTGGTAGTTGATTCTCAGATGAATCTCTTCCACTCCGGGCCGAGAGGCTCATCTACAGACTCGGGTAGTTCGGTACCCTCCGCGGCTTGGTATGCCGCCCGGACCGTGGGTGCCCACTCTTTGGCAATGACCGTGACCTGGCGAGTAAACGGCCCCTCGCCGACGTCGATGCGCCCTTGTGCCTGGAGTAGCTCTAGGAAGTCCAACGTGTGAAGAGATGCGAGTATGAGTCCGCATGTCATCCGCTGGGCCTCGACGAACACAGACTCGGGTGTTAACTGAGAGGTGTAGCTCTGCCGTGAGGCGTCTGCGTGGACCAAGTCCCCATACAGCCACGAGCTTCCGATCCGGGTGTTAGACACCGGAGCACCTGGGATGTGCGGGCCCATCCGTTTCCCTGCTCGGGCCTCCGGATCGAACTCTTCGAACTCTCCTCGCCAAAGCGCCAATTCCTCGCGTTCGCTCGTAGAAAGATCTTCCCCCAGCGCTCGTAGGACCTGCTTGTAAGAAATCCCGTCGCCATCCACCAAGAGGGGCCTGATTCGAGCGATCGCGCTCTCGACTTGCTCGGTAGGGAGGAGTGGTATCGGCTTGAGAGTCGGGGCGCCACCTGGCTCTGGCGGCGGCTTAAATACCCAACTGTGCTCGGATAGATCGACGAGACGTTGCCGGTCCTCCGCAAGGCTATGATCCGCGATGATGCGTAGCCGCACGATGAATCTGCCAAGCTGAGCAAGCTTCTTGCGTTTGCGCTCTGTCTCGTCCCGCGCTCCGGATGTCAAGGTTCCCATGGTCGCAAGCATGGCACCCCGCCCACTTCATGCAGTGACAGCACCCCGACGTCGAAGGACGGGACATGACGATCAAGCGCAAGAAGGACACCGGCGAGCAGGGCAACGGCGGCCAGTTCGGATCCGTCGCCCGCAGCGACGCGGAGGTGGCCGTCACGGGCGCGTCCGGGCGGGAGCACCCTTTCCCGAACAAGGACTACCTCTCCGCCGACGAGCTCTTCCGCGGGCTCGCCGATCGTGGCATCACCGTGGAGGCCTCGTCCCGACGGAACAGCACCCCTCGTGTCGACAGGGGCGCCGACATCGGATCCGGCACCACGATCGCGCCCAACACGTGCATCGAGAGCGGCGCCAGCATCGGCCAGAACTCCAGGGTCTTCGACGACGGCGTGGTCGCGGTGAACGCCCGGGTGGGCAACGGTGCCACGGTCGGCAAGCGCGCGGTGATCGGCAGCGGAGCCCAGATCGGCGACCGCAGCGACGTCGAATGGCGCGGCTTCGTGCACCAGAACGCGGCGATCGGCCAGGACTCCATGGTCGGCGCCAACAGCAGCGTCGGTGAGCGCAGTCGTATCGGCGACCGCAGCTGCGTCGTCGACGGCGCCCAGGTCGGCAAGGATGTGCAGGCCGGCGACGGCGTCGTGATCGGGGCCGGAGCTCGCATCGACGACGGCGTGAAAATCGGAGATGACGCCCTGGTCTGGGGTCACATCACCTCCGACGTGGCACCGGGCGAGGTCCGCCGCGACGACCAGACGTTCGACGGGCGCACTGCGTCTCGCGAGGAGCTCGCCTTCGGATCCCAGGGAGGCTGGCTGCGAGGGAAGTTCGGCACCGCGGACTGACGTCCCCTCGGGGTTGAAGTCCCGCCAGAGCACTCCCCCGCCCACTGACCGTAGCGACACGACTCGCTACCGAAGGTGGAGACGATGGAACTCGGACGCGGCCCCCGGTTCGACAAGGACTCGAACGACCTCGCGGACTTCCTCGCGAAGGGCGGGGTGAAGATCGCCCTGTTCATCATCCTGGCGGTCTTCGTAGGCTCCCTGCTGCTCGGAGTGATCCTGTGAGCGGCACCGTGTACGGTGTCGCCGGAGGCTCCGTCGAAGACCTCGGCACCGAAGCCTCCGAGGTCGGCCGGCAGGGCGAGGAGCACACCGGCCGCGTCCTCGACCTCATCGCCGTCGAGTCGCAGCGCGACGTCTGGCACGACCTCAACGTGCCCGCCAAGGGCGTCCTGGCGAACATCGACCACATCGTCACCGGTGGCAACGTCGCCTTGATCATCGACTCCAAGCGCTGGAAGCCCGGCCTGTACTGGACGCTCGACGACGTCTCCTACCGGTGGCTGACGAAGGTCGAGCACGCCGACCGCCGCACCATGCCCATGCTCCAGCAGCGCATCGCCGCGCACATCCCGCGCGCCCTGGTGCGCCGGCCCCTGGTCTCCGTCGAATGCTCCCGCGACTCGGGAAGCGTGAACGTCCGCTTCCTGCACATCCCGGGAGCCAACGTGGTCCGCGCATCCACCCTGCCGCGCCGCGTGCGCACCCTCGTCCCCGACGCCCCGACCGACCCCGACATCACCGCAGCCCTGTTCCCCCTGCTCCGCTCCAGCTGAGAAGGTCCCATGCCTCAGAAGTACGTCAAGCCCGCCCTGAACCTCACCATCATCCTGCTGGCCGCCACCGCCGCGCTCACGATCGTGACGGCGTTGCTCGAGCTGCCCGCTGGGTGGGTGCTGTTCCTCGGGGTGCTCATCGTGGCTTGGGCGCATCCTGCCCCGACGCTGACCGGCCCCAAGGAGACCCCGGCCAACAAGCTCGAGGAACGCCAGGTGCGCCGTCACCGTTCCTGGCTGGACACCCGCACCTCCCTGCTGCTGGGCAACACGTGGGGGCGGGAGACCCTGTGGCCGGGCATCCCTCCGCGCCTGTCGTTCTTCGTCTCGATGGCGATCGGCCTGCTCATCACCGCGCTCCCCCTGTCCGGCGACGTCCCGGCTCTCGTGCTCGAGAAGGCGTTCGCCTTCCTCCCGTGGGATGCTCCCGCAGTGTCGATCCCCTGGTGGGTCCCCGCGACCTCCGGGTTCCTCACCCACCATGTGATCGCGTCCCTGCTTGCGCGCTCGCGCCGCATCCAGGACAAGCCGGCCGTCACCATCGGGCGCCGGTCCGTCGCCGCTCTCTGGTCGTCCACGTCCCGGCCGTACCTCCTCGTCATGCCTCTGGCCGTCGCCGGGGGCGCCTGGGCAGTCGGATATACCCTCACCCTCATCGGCCAGACCGACCCCCTCTGGCATCCTCTCGGGGTGCTCGGCGGCGGGATCCTCGCTGGCGCAGCGGTGATCGGTCGTCCCCTGTCCTCGGTCTGCCTCGCCCGCTGGCGCGCGGTGACCGAGGCGCGCGCGGAGTGGGCACCGAGATTCCAGGAGGCGTTCAACGAGAAGGACGGCGCCCCGCGCCTCGTCGAGCGCACCATCGCCCCCTGCGGCGCGATCGTCGACGTGATGGATGCTCCCCCGAAGATCCGGGCCGAAGGGCTGCAGGAGCGCGCGGAGCTGATGTCCGCTGCCTACGGCGACCCCTCGACGGTCATCGACGTCCTGTCCAGCCCGAACCTCGACGCCTCCGGACGGCAGATCCCCGGCACCGCCCACCAGCTGCGGTCTCGAGTCGTCCAGTGGCCGGAGGGATCGTTCCCGAACCTGCTGGACCCCGACATCGACGACCTCTCCCGGGATCTCGCCCTGGAGGCGGCGATGTCGCGCGCGCTGGACGAGATTGGCATCAACCGGATGGTCCTGACGGAGGCCACCCAGGTTGCGGCTCTCCCTCAGCGTGTGGACCCGCGGGTCGCTGAGGCCTCCGAAAAGCGCGATGCGAAGGTCCGCAAGCAGATCGACAAGCTCGGCGCCGACCAGGACGAGGAACGCGACCGACTGGAGAGCTCGCTTTCCGAGCCCATCGAGGCACCCCCGGAGGGTGTGCTCGGCCGCGCGTGGCGCTGGGTGCGCGGAGCATCCAAGACGCCCTTGGTCTACCCGGAGGACTCGCCCCTGGCGATCTGGAAGACCAGCTGGGTGATGCCGAAGATCCCCACGCCGCCGTGGCAGAGCATCCAGGCGGAGCATCAGAGCATCGCCCAGCACTGCTCGACCGTCATCGACGAGCAGGCGGCTGACGTCGACGCGGTCGTCGATCGACGCGAAGGGTTCGTGCTGGTCGGAGACCCGCTGTCGGACGACGCCGAGTACACGGACGACTCCGGGCTGACCCTGCAGCAGGTCCGCAACATCCAGTCGGAGATCGAGTGGGAGCAGAGGTGGCAGCAGACCCTCCCCCAGGGGTTCATGCCTCCGACGACGCGCTTCGAGATCACCAGGGATGTCGAGCTGCCGCAGCGGTTCTCGCGCGATGCCCTGACGCTGCACGAGCAGCTGTTCGCGACGAAGACGGGGCTGGACGCCGGGGACACGTACATCGACCCGCGGGGCAAGGACTTCGAGAAGGGGATGCGAACCTCCATCACCGGCGCCCAGATGGTCTCCATCGTCGGCTGGCCCGGCGACAAGGAGGGTCAGGGCTCCAGGCACCCGCACCTCTTCGTGGTGCGCTGGTCGACGCAGCCCGTCCCCACGACACCGCAGGACGTCACCCCGACCGACGGGCCGGCGCCCGTGGCGACGAGCGCGCCCGCCTGGGTGCTGTCGCACCTGGTGAACATCGCGTTCCGGGCGTCGAACGTGAAGCTCCCGAAGCCGGAGATCGTCTCGGCTGACCCGCTGACCCAGGCCTCGAGTTCCAAGCACGCGTGGAAGGTCACGCTGCGCCTGCACGGCGGGACGACGCTGGCCGACGTCCGCAAGAAGGCCGACGCGATCCGCTCTCAGCTCGCGTGCCCGTGGATGCGGATCAAGGACGCCGGCGACGGTGAGGTCACCGTCTACATGGGAGACCCGGGGTCGGGGGCGAAGCTGCGCCGAGGCGCCGAGGTCGAGATCCGCAGCGTCGACTTCGATCAGGCGTTCGTCGACTCGAACATCACGAACCTCTCCGGCATTGTCCCCGCGCTCACCAGCATCGAGCGTCTGGCGACCAACGATGAGGTCGAGGTGCTCGACTTCGACCTCCCTGCGGGCGTGGACTTCGCCAAGGTCAAGGGCAACCGCGAGAAGCTCCGCTCGAACCTCAACGTCGAGTTCCTGGACGTGCGACGGAAGGGAGCCTCCGGAGTGCGGCTGTTCATGGCCGAACACGACCCTCTCCCGACGCGAGTCGGGATCCCCTTCGATGCGCTCGGCTCGGTGCCCTCAGCGTTCGGCGTGAACGCGCTCGGCGAGCAGACCGTCTTCGATCCGATCGAGAACCCGCACTTGCTGGTCCTCGGCGGTACCGGCTCGGGCAAGTCCGCAGGCATCAGCACCATGCTGTTCCATCTGATCCTGTGCGGGTTCCACCCCGTCATCATCGACCCCACCAAGGGCGGCCACGACTTCCTGTTCGCCAAGGACTGGGCCATCGCCCCCTTCGCCGCAGACGTCTACCAGGCCGCCTCCACGATGAAGGCGCTGTACGGCGAGCTCGAACGACGCAAGGCTCTCAACGGCAAGCACGGCGTGGTGAACGTCGACAAGCTGCCCGAAGAGGTCCGTCCGCGGCACATCGTGGTCGTGATCGACGAGTTCACGTCTCTGATCGGGAAGTCGGCTGTGCCGCCGAAGTCCGAGGATCCTGCCGCCGACCATGCCCGGCTGGAGGCGGAGGCCGAGAACAACGCTCGAGCGATCACCGGCAACATCGTCGGGAAGCTGGCCAGAGAGGCACGCTCCGTGGGGATCCACCTGATTCTCGGTACGCAGAAGCTCAAGCAGGACACGCTGAACAAGATGCCCGGTGGAGAAGACCTCAAGGTCAACCTGGCCCGCATGGGGCTCGGAAACATGACCCAGGGCGATCGCATGAGCGCGTTCCGCAACCCGCTGGAGGCCGACACGATCGCAGAGCCGCGAGTCGGACGGGGACTCTTCGAACCGTTGACGGCGCCGCACCCGGCGATCATGCAGGTCTGGTACGAGGAGAACTCGACCCTTCGACAGCAGCTGATGGAGAGGGGCGTCGCGCATCCGGAGGAGGACCGTCGACTGAACCCGGCGGATCCGCGATTCGCGGTGTTGCCGCTGAAGGACTTCGTCGACGTCGTGGAGGAGTCCACGCCGAGCGTCGAAGAGGTGGACCTCGACCTGAACATCGACTTCGACCTGGGCGCTCTCCTGAGCGAGGACGAGACCGCGTCGTCATCGCCGGATCCGGTCGAGACTCGGGACAATGACCAGGAGAGCCCCAGCATCGGGACGTCCCCCGAGTCGCCCGAGCTCGACGAGCAGGCAGCGCCCGATAAGGATCAGGGCCCGGTCCTGAGGCTGTCCGAGGTCTCCGGCGACAGCGCGTTCGCCATCGTCGAGGAGCTGCAGCGGCTGCTGGAGACGACTCCGGTCAGCGAGGTGATCGCGGACATCACCGTGCTGGACGACGAGTCCGAGGTGGGCGTGACCTACCGGGAGCTGGTCGAGGATGCGGCGTTCGAGGCGGGCGTGAGCGTGCGCGATGAGTCAGCGCCGGCCGCCCCGGATCCAGGCCCTGCACAGGAGCCTCCGGCACCGGCGCCCGCGGCCGAGGACAACGAGGAGGAGTGGGTCGACGTCGGCTTCACTCCCCCGCCCATCGTGCGCGGAGGCCTGTGAACGCATCCATGCGTTCCTCCCGCCCACTGGGGTGAGCGAGGAGGTCTCGCATGGCGAACGAGCACGCGCAGCCCGGTGATATCACCGGGGACTCGAGCACGCCCGAACCGGACGATCTCGAGGGACCCGGCACAGGAGATCTCGGATCGGGAGCCGACGGCGGCTCCTCCTCGCAGATCGCCGACACCGGCAAGCAGCTCGCCCAGAAGGGCGCCGAGATCGGCGTCAAGAAGGCCACCGGGTCCGACATGGCCGTCAGCGCAGTGCAAGGCGCGCAGAAGGCCCGCAACGGGGACATCGTCGGTGGAGCCCAGGACGTCGCAGCCTCCGGCGCCGGCGCCGCGACGTCCGCCGCACTGGCATCCACCGGCGTCGGGGCGCCCGTGGCAGGCCTGGCGGGCTCCGCGGTGACCAGCATCTTCAAGACGAAGGCCTTCCGGTGGGCGATCGGGGGGATCGCCTTCGCTCTGGCCCTCATCATCGCCCTCGAGACGTTCTACCTCGCGGCCGTCGCAAGCGCCGTGATCGCCGCCATTGCGCCGGCGAGCAGTCAGACCACCGCCTTCGCCTCCGAATGCCAGCCGGGGTCGACCTCGAGTGCGGTCGGTGACCCGGGAGCCGTCGTCGGCGACGACATCCGGGAGAAGGTCTGGAACTACCTGCGGGGTGCCGGGTACAGCGAAGAGCAGGCCGCCGGGGTGATGGGCAACATCGAGCGGGAGTCGAAGTTCAACCCGTTCGTCTCCCAGGGCGGAAGCGGCACACCCACTGTGAGCTCGGGCTGGGCGCTGGTGCAGTGGACCGCCGACCGGCACGCCGCCGTGCGCGACGCCGTCATCAAGGAGCTCGGGGCGAAGTACTACGTCGGGGCGCCGACGATCGACCAGCTTCCCGGGTCCCTGACGGACGAGGACGTCGACAAGATGGTCCTGTTCCAGATGCGCTACATCATCAGCGAGCTGGAGGGACCGGAGAAGGCCGCCGGGGACGCCCTGGCGAACTCCACGAGCGTCGAAGACGCCACGCGCGTGTTCGAATCCAAGTACGAGCGCGCCGGCGTGTCAGCGATCGACGAGCGTGTCGCCAACGCCCAGAAGATCTACGAGCAGTTCAAGGGGTCGAAGGTTCCCGACGCGGGAGGCACAGACCCCGGCGACGAGTCCGGGAATGCACCCGACCCCGGAGGTGACGCGGCCGCACCTGCGACCTCGTCGGAGGGCGACGAGGCGTCCTCATCCGGGGAGTCGACTCAGCTTTCCGCCGCCACCTCCACGACACCCGATCCGGGCCCCAGTGGCACGACAAGCACCGCGTCCTGCGCGAGCACGACGACCAGCGGCACCACGGAGGCCGGCTCCGTCAAGCCCTGCCCGGACGGCAAGGATGGCTGCGTGAACGTCGCCGAGCTCACGAAGTCCTCCAAGGACCTCAAGTGCCCCGAAGGCACCAGCGACGGCGGCGTGGTGACGGCCTATTTCGAGGGCACGGGCAAGGAGATCCGGCTGTGCAACCTCGACGGCGCGACGACCGCCAACGGCGGCCCCGTCCAGTTCAACGCCATGGTCGCCACCAACTTCGTCGCCTTCTACAACGAGGCGAAGAAGGCCGGTCTCGACCCCGGGTTCACGTCGACCTTCCGGTCGCACGAGAAGCAGCAGTCGCTGTACGCGAGCTCTCCGGGCGGGGCTGCACGGCCGGGCTACTCGAATCACGAGTTCGGGATGGCCGCCGACATCGATGGGTTCTCCGCCTCGTACTCGCGCAACAACTGCGGGCCGTCCAAGACGAAGGAGGGCGCCTGCTCGTACCCCGGTGAGGGTGCTGAACTGGAACGGTGGAAGGAGCTGCGGAAGATCGGGCTGAAGCATGGCCTGTACATTCACGACCAGGAGTTCTGGCATATCGAAGCGATCCCCTCCGGCAGCAACCGTGACCGCAACATCGACATCTACAAAGGATGAACCCCTATGACCCCCAGGATCCGACTGGTGATCATCATCGTGGCCCTCGCAGCCCTGCTGGGCGGCGCGCTCTGGTTCGCCCTCGCCCGCGGCGGCAACGGGCAGGACGACCCGAAGCCCACCGGGGTGGCCGTGCTGCCGTCAGACCAAGGGGGCGAGAATCCTTCCGATGGAGGGGCCTCGGACCAGGGCGGCGAGGATGAGCAGCCGAAGCCCACGGGGGACTTCACCGACCCGGAGCAGGTCGCGACCGCGTTCGCGGACTCCTACCCGGGAGACGTGAAGGCGATCTCGGATGCGACGTTCCAGGCGTCCCTGAAGGGCACCGACTCGTCGCTGGCGAAGGAGATCTCGAACCCTCGAGTCGAGCAGGACGACCACGGGTCCGACGACATCTACGAGACCTACGCGTACACGATCTACGGCACCTACAAGGGTGAGGAGATCCCCGCCTACTCCATCACCGTGGCCCGCCCGGTCGATGCCGAAGAGGGCGACGAGGAGAACGACACCGAGTACCGCGTCCAGTCCTTCGACTGGACCCCGCAGATGCTCGGCGATGAGGACTCCCCCGGGCCGGCGGCCGACGTCATCTCCCCGATCTCCAGTCAGCAGCGCATCGACCTCGCATCGAACGTCCGCAAGGGCGCGCTCGCCCAGACGCTGGTCTACAAGGACGGCGAGACCGCGAAGGAACGCAAGGACCGCCTTGCCGACTGGATCCTCACCCCCACGAAGGTAAAGCCGGAGGCCTCCCCCAGCGGCAGGTACGGCTACAAGCCGGAGATCCTCTCGCAGGTCTACACCACCGAGGACGGCGGCCCGATCACGATCGGCTACACCGGCCGGTGGATCGATCCCTACGACCAGGGGAACACGTCCCCGGCGGACTACACGGTCACGATCGTGCGGGACAAGAACGGGAAGTACCAGGTCAAGTCCATCGAGGAGACGAAGGTCCCCAAGAACGACGGGGGCGACGAGTGACCCCATCCCGCGTACGGGCGCCCTCGCGCCGCGAGCTCCTCGCCGGGGTGACGCTCACGGGAGCCGTCTGCGTGATGAGCGCCTGCCACGGCCCCGAGGAGGAGCCAGTGGCGTCGACGGCACCGACGGTCTCGACGAAGAACGTGGAGTCCCCTCGCGGGCTCGCCGACCACGGGACCCGCGCCCCGGAGGGCCCCGACGGTATCGCCGCGTTCGTGAGCGAGCAGCTGATCGTCCGCGACGGCACGGCACTGGAGGACGTCACCAATCGGCTGCGCGAGACGGGCGTGGTCACCAAGGATGCCGACATCGAGATCGATGCTCCCGGGCTGGACGAGATCATCGACGCGTCCTTCGATGAGGGGAAGCCCCTGGCTCTGCGTGAGGAGCCGACGGTCAGCAGGTACAGCGACCGCCCAGATGGGAAGGACGCCTGCGAACGCTCGGTCTCCCTCAGCCTGCAGGGCGTCTCGCCAGTGGCGAAGGATGATGAAGGGGCATCCCCGTACACGGCGGTTCTCTACCTCGTGCTGTCCGCGGCGAAGGACTCTTGGAGCGCATCGGGTGTTCGGGTGATGCTGTTCGCCCCGGACTGACCACGGCGGCGTGGACTCAGATCGCGGCGCCGAGTCGCCACTCGATGCGAGCAGTCTCCTCCGGCGGGAAGTAGCGGCGGCGTCGGCGCTGCAGGCGGATGATGTACATCCGCGTAGGTACGGACCCTGACTTGCGGTTGTTGTGGAAGGCGCAGAGGGCCTGCTGGTTGCTCATCGCCGTCCGTCCCCCGTGGGACCAGGGGAAGATGTGGTCGCCTTGGGTGGCGGTGTTGGTGCAGCGCGACCAGAACATGGACTTGTGCTCGCATCGCATCCCCGCCCGTGCGAACGCTTGAGCGCGCTCGGCCGAGGTGAATGTCCTGCGCGGGTCACGGGAGCTGCAGGCCCCTCCGGCAGGCGACCGCAGGACAAGGACGACGAGCAGGATCACCCCGGCGACGGCGAGCAGCCACGGATGGTCGTGGACCGTCTCCGCGGCGGTCACGACGGCCTGCAGTGCCTCGCTCACTTCTTCCCCTTCTCGTCCTTCTTGTCGTCCTTCTTCTTGTCCGCCTTGAGGGGGTCGGACTTCTTCTTCACCTCGTCGCCATCGTCGACCTTGTCCCCATCGGTGTCCTTGCTGAGCGGGTCGGTGCCGCGCTCTCGTTCGTCGCCGTCCTCGAGACCGTCCCCGTCGCTGTCCTTCTTCTGCGGGTCGGTGCCGTCATGGAGCTCGTCGGCGTCGTTCACTCCGTCACCGTCCGTGTCAGGCTTCCGCGGGTCGGTGCCCTCGGCCTTCTCGCGGAGGTCAGGAACCCCGTCGCCGTCGGTGTCCAACGGAGCCTGCTCTTCGCGGTCTGCGGGGACGGTAACCGGAACGGGCACCGGGACGAGTACGACGTCGTCGTCGGTGAAGGTCTCCCAGGGGCGAGTGAACGCGAGAACGGAGACGATGATCAGGGCGCCGAAGGCCGCGAGGATGGCGATGGCCACGCGCGAGGACAGGAACCACATGAGGGTGCCTGGCCACGTGCGCTGGATCCGGATCGGTCGCCGCTTCTGTAGGAACTGCACGAGTCTGCCTCTCTGGTGCCGGGAAAGCCGCCGATGCACCCGGGCGGATGCATCGGCGGCCTATGGGGAGGTCCGGCTCAGAAGTCGAAGTCGTCGTCGCCGTCGGACGAGGAATCGCTGGACTCCGCCTTCGAGGACGCCCCGGCCTTGGCCTTCGCCTTCGGCTTGGACTTGTTGCCGGAGGCCTTGTTGCCGTTGCCCTTGACCCGCGTGGCGGTGGTCGTGGCGTACCGGTTGGACGGGCCGGCCTCCTCGATGACCAGCTCGATACTGGTGCGCTCGTTGCCGTCCTTGTCGGTGAAGTTGTTCTGCTTGAACTTCCCGACGGCGAGGACGCGGTCACCCTTGCTGTGGGACTCCGAGAAGTTCTCGCCGGACTCGCGCCAGTACGAGTAGCGGATGAACAGCGGGTCCCCGTCCTTCCACTCGCCGGCGTCCTTGTCGTAGACGCGATCGTTGTGGGCGATGGTGCCGGAGGCGACCGCGACGCCCGACTGGGTGTACCGCAGTTCGGGGTCAGCCGTGAGCTGCCCGATGATGACGTGTGCGTTGCCGTCGATAGCCATGTGAACTCCTCTTTTCGTGGTCGTGACATCGCTCGTGCTCTGTCACATGGCGTCGGCCCGGGGGCCTCCACGGGAACTCCCCGTGTGCCCTTGTAGTGGGCGGGGGCTCCCTCCGGTGGGACGCTCACGCCTGAAGGAGGGTCAGGCGGTCCGCACGGCTGCGGGTTCGACCCCGTCGACGCTCGTCGCAGAGGGGTCGATGAAGCCGGAGTTCACGGCGTCGGTCATGGCGCGCAGGTGCGTGGACCAGTGCCTGGTGTCGATGACGACGCAGCGCAGCTTGTCGCTGGAGATCACCGCGGGAAGGCGACCGGCTGCTGCGAGATTCGAGAGGCGTCGCTGGGCCGACACGGGGACGAGCGCGGCACCGTGCAGGGTCTCGACACGCAGGAACGTGCCGACGTCGTTTCCGGTCATGGAGTTGCGGCGCGGGCGGGCGATGGTGAAGTCCTCGCCGGTCGCGAGCTGCAGGGCGTCGTGAAGTCGCGCCCACTGCTCGCTTTCGGACACGGTCTCCAGGTCGGCGTCCGTGCTCTCCGTGCTCGAGGGGCCTGCCGCGGTCGACGTGTTCCGCTGGCTCTTCGCGGCGGGATCGCGCACGGCGATCTGGGACGGTGCCGTGTCCGCGCTCTGCTCTCCTGTATCGGGGCTCGGGGAGGGTGCCGACATCGGCTCGAAGTCCTCCTCGTCCTCGCCGGCGCTCGGAACCGTCGGCGCCGCGTCCTCGCGCACGGGCTGGGTCGGCTCCTGGTCTGCGGAAGGCATCTGGCGGGGAAGGTCCGTGCCGTCGGCGAGCAGCTGGCCGACCGACAGCTCGGGGTCACCCTCAGCGTCGCGGTCGGGGTCCTCAACGTCCATGTACTCGACGTCGGACAGGATGATCGAACGCTCGGTGGACACCTGCGTCCTCGACTCCCCTGTCTCTTCGTCGATGACCTCGCGCTCGACCTCGCGGACGCGCACCTGCCCGCGGATCTCGACGAGATCGCCGACGGCGGGCATTCCGATCTCCTTGAGAGCGGCGTGGACATCGGAGAAGCCGACGGCCTGGATGGACGTGTGGGAGTTCTCGAGCTCCATCGTGACCATCCAGGAGCCCTTGCGTGTGCGGCGTTCAGTGAAGGCGGAGACCACCCCGACGGTGTGGATACGGGATCCGTCGGAGCTCGGCAGACGGTGCAGGCCCAGCGGCGGCTTGGGTGCGGCGTCGCTACCGGCCGGACGCTGGTACAGCGCGCCGATCTGGCGGGCGAGGGTCTTCGTGGGGTGGGTGCCCGTGATCGCGAGGATCACCTCGCGCTGGCGGGTCGCCTTCTCCAGCACCGAGTACTCCATCTGCGGGATCCGCACCTGCGGGTCCTTGCGGACCGCGCGCGCGGCGATCACGTGCCCGAGGCGGAACCCGTCTCCGAAGGAGTCGAAGGCGCCGGCGTGGGCGAGAGCCGACAGCTGGGCGCTGGTCAGGGACTTGGTGGCTTCCTTCCCGTCGGAGTCCGTGGAGGTGACCGAGACGCGGCTCGCGAGGTCTCCCATGGAGGTGAAGGGGCCGTTGCGAGTGCGCTCGTCGACGACCGAGGCGGCGATCGTGCCGACGCCCTTGATCTCACCGAGCCCGATCCACACCTTGCCGTCGCGCGCGACCGTCGACTCGTCGGAGGCGTTGATGTCGGGGGCCATCACCTCGACGCCCTCTGCACGCAGGGACCGGATGGTCCCCACGCGAAGGTGCGCCTTGTCCTTGCCCGAGCCGGTGAAGCGCAGGGCCGCGGCCCCGAACTCGGGAGGCCAGTTCGCCTTGAGGTAGGCGGTCTGGTAGGAGAGCACGCCGTAGGCGGTGGTGTGGGACTTGTTGAACGCGTAGGAGCCGGATCCCTCGAATGCGGTCCACAGTCGCTCGGCGGTCTCGGAGGAGAACGCGGGGACCGGCGTGGTCCCGTCTTCGCCGACGCCTGCGCGCTGGGCGCCGGCGATGAAGTCGGGCTTCAGGGAGTCGATCAGCTTCTGCTTCTTCTTGGAGATCGCGCGGCGCAGGTTGTTCGCGCGCACGGCGTCGAACTTCCCGACGATCTTGCCCAGGCGCATCATCTGCTCCTGGAAGAGGATGACGCCCTGCGATTCCCCGAGGACGGACCCGATGGTGCGCTGCTCGTCAGGGTCGGTGCTCAGCGCGCTGTAGGACACGGGCGCCTTGCCGCCGGCGCGCAGGGCCCACTCGGTGTGCATGCCGGCGCTCATCGGGCCGGGACGGTAGGCCGCGATGAGGGCGGAGAGGTCGTCCAGAGAGCGGGGGTGGGCTGTGGTGAGCAGCTCGCGCATCCCTTCGGACTCGAGCTGGAACACCCCGGTGGAGTCGCCGCGACCCAGGAGGTCCCAGGTGTTGTCGCCGCGGGGTCCTTCGGTGCGCAGCTGGTCGAGGTCGAACTCGATGTCGCCCTGCTCGGCGATGACGTTGCGCTGGGTGGCCTTGACGATGTCGAGGGTGCGCAGACCGAGGACGTCCATCTTCAGCAGGCCGAAGTCGGCGACGTCCGGGCCGTCCCACTCGGTGACCCAGTCGCCCTTGTCCAGGCGCATGGGAACCAGCGGGGTGAGGTTCTCGTCGGAGACGACGACGCCGCAGGCGTGCATGCCGGGGCTGACCACGACGCCCTCAAGGACCGCCGCGTACTCCACCATCGTGCGGATCTCGTCGTCGGCCGTGGCCAGGTAGCGGCGCAGGGTATCCCCCGATGCATGCCGTTCCAGCAGCGCTTCGGCGTCCTTCTCGCTCAGCGAGCTGGTGTCGGGCGGGTCGGTGTCCATGAGCATGCTCAGGTCCGCCCCATCCTGGGGAAGCTGCTTCTTGACTTCGGCGACCTGGTTCACGGAGATCTCGAGGTAGCGGCCGGCGCTGTCCAGGGCGCGCTTCATCTTGTTGGTGCCGTGCATGCCCAGGCGGCACACGTTGTCGTGGCCGTAGCGCACGGAGAGGTAGTGGATGACCTCGGATCGGCGTTCCTTCTCGAAGTCGACGTCGATGTCGGGCATCTCGAAGCGCTCGAGGTCGAGGAAGCGCTCGAAGAGCAGCCCGTTGGCGATGGGATCGACGCCGACGATCTTGAGGCTGTAGGAGACGGCGGATCCCGGGGCCGAGCCGCGGCCGGGTCCGACCGAGATGGGCTCCTTGGCCTGTCGATGGTCGGGGGTGGTGTCCGTGTCGTGGCGGCTGACCCAGTCCTCTGCTGTCCAGTCGGAGCGAGCCCAGGCGATGAGGTCTGCGACCAGCAGGAAGTAGTCCATGACGCCGAGGCGGCAGATCACGGACATCTCGAACTTGATGCGCGAGGACACCTCTGACGGGAGGTCCGCGCCCCAGCGTTCGAGTGCACCGGCGTGGACGCGGTGCATGAAGTAGGAGAACGTGACGGGGTCGGTGCCGTCGGCGGCAGAGGACGGCACCGTGTAGCGCTTGAAGGTGCCCTCCTCCAGACCGCTGGTGAACCATGCGGGGATCGGGAAGCGGGGCACGCGCAGCCGGGTCTCGGGGAAGATGTCGTCGTCGACGCGCGCGGCGATACGGACGGTCTCGTCGCAGCCGCGCTGCCAGGTCTCGTCATCGGGGCGCACCGCGCGCATCTGGGCCTCGGTGCGGAAGAAATGGCCGTGCCCGCTGAAGTGGTAGCGGTCCGGGGAGCTGATCGTCCGACCCTTCTGCCCGAGCGCGATGTGAGCCTCATGGACGACCTGGTCCTGTTCGTCGACGTAGTGGGAGTCGTTGGCGACGACGACGGGGAGGTCGTTGCGCTCGGCGAGGTCGTAGAGGCCTTGCAGAGCGCGTTCCTGGGCCTCCTGTCCGTGGTCGGCGAGCTCGACGTAGACGTTCTCGCGGCCGACGGCGGCGATCAGCTTGTCGAGGTTCTGCTGGGCGCGCTGGGCCTCGGCGGCATCGGCGTCGGGGTCCTCGCCGGTGATGCGGGACAGGGGGCCGGCGACTGGTCCGCCGATGCATCCGGTGAGGACGATGAGTCCTTCGGCGTGGTGTGCGAGGAGCTCGTAGTCGATCAGCGGGTACTTGCCGGTCTTGGACTCCTGGGAGGTGTTGGACATCTCGATGAGATTGCGCAGTCCGGTGCGGGTGGAGGCGAGCAGCGTGAGGTGCTCGTACTTCTTCGTCTTCGTGCTCGACCCCTTTCCGGGGGAGCTGGAGCCTCCCGCGTCGAGGTCGTCCGAGTCGGAGGCGACTTGGATCGTGCCGGGGTTCTCCCTGGTACCGGAGACGACGATGTAGGCCTCGATGCCAGGGATGGCCTTGACGTCGCCGGCATCGGCGCAGGCGGTGCGCAGTGCCCAGAGCGCGGCGAGCCGCCCGTGGTCGGTGATCGCCAGGGCGCCCTGGTGGTCTGCGGAGGCGGCCTGGACGAGTCGCTTCACCGAGGACAGTCCGTCGAAGTCGCTGTACTCCGAGTGGGTGTGGAGGTGGACGAAGCCGCCTGTGCTCACTTTGGCTCCTTCCGCGAGTCGTGCCATACGCAGGAGGCAGTGGGCGGGGGCGGGGTCTCGCGGGACGGTGGCCCGTTCGAGGGAGCTCTGCTGGCTTCTCCACCCGGCTCCTCCGCGTATTCACCCGGCGTGGGGGCGCGTTCTCGCAGATCAGGGGGCAATCTCCCCCATCTCCCACAACCCGACGCGTGAACCATAGCCCTATAGGGGAGACCGGAGAACACATCTCCCCTATACATACATACCTCTTTCTTCAAAGAGATAGAGAGAGTATGTAGGGGATGAGGGGGTTCCCCTCCCGACCTGCGTGTTCGTTGGGTGGAGCGCGGTCGGGACCGGTGGGGAATCACGACAACGCCAGTGCGCAACCGCGTGCCGACCAGCACGAACTCCCGCCGATCCCCCGGGTGGGGAACCAGCGTTCTCCAGGACCACCGGGCTCCTTCGCATATGGGGAGGGTGCACGGATGAACCACCCCTGGAGGACACATGCACACCCGACGAGTCCGATACCTGCTGCAGCCCGGCGAAAGCCTCACGCTCCCCGAGCGCATCGTCCCCCAAGTCCTGAGGGTCGGTCTCGCGCGCGACATTCTCGGGCTCGACGACGACCACCTCATCACCTCGCCCGCGGTCTCGTTCCCCCTGCCGAGGTACACCGACGGGGCGCCGCTGCGCGGCACACCCGGAGTGCGCCCCGATGCGCTGCGGTTCCCCTTCATGTGGCTTCCCGACACCCTGCGCGAGCGCTACGACATCACCACCGACGAGGGCATGATCCCCGAGAGCGACGACGCCTGGGCGCTGCGCATCGCCTTCGAGATGTGGGGCAACGGCCTCTACGACCTCGACAGCGGGGGTTGGTTGGACATCCTCGCCCTCTACGACCTCGACGCCGACGACCCCGCGACCCAGGACCGCATCAGCGCCTGGTGGGACGGAGCCGACGACGCCGACCTCGACGCGATCGACATCGCTCCGATCTTCGTGCCCGACGACAACGAGGACTCCGACTGGGCATCGATCGCCGCCCTCGCGCTCGTCGAGAGCTTCGACCACGCGTCCATGGCCCTGTCGGCGCTGGACACCGTCGCCCTGTGCGAGCTCATCTCCGAGGGCGACTTCGCCGCGCTGGGAACCTCCGATCCCGCCCGCGCCGTCAGCTCCCTCGTCCGCGTCGCCCGCTCCCGCTTCACCGCACTCCCGGAAATCTCCGCTCTGCTCAACCACCTGCAGACCCAGGCCGACCGTCCGGCCGCTGACGGGGCCACGCTCGTCGGCGAGATCGTCCCCCAGCTCAACGAGATCGCACAGGGGCTGTACCTGACGTACCAGCCCGTGCTCGCCGAGGTCGCCAAGAGCTTCTCCGACGAGAACCTCGCGGCCGCCGGCAACTGAAGGGAGCATCCATGGGCAGCAACACGCAGATCCAGCGCACCAGCCACAAGATCCCCGGCTTCGACCCCTACAACGACGCCCACGTGCTCGCCGTGGAGAAGAAGATCAGCGACGAGGCGGGAGTCGGGTTCAAGGTCTCCAGCTTCGACCCCGACACCGAGACGGTCACGTTCGAGCGCATCCGCACCGTCACCGAGGTCTCCTCGGAGCGAGGGTCGACCCGACTGATCGCCACGCTGCGCACGGACGCGAAGCCGTCCGACGGCGACCGCGAGGCCGCCCGCCTCGAGCACGCCAACCCCGGCTACACCATGACCCAGTACGAGCCGCACCTGATGAGAGGGGTCCTGGAACAGCTGAGCGAGGAAGTCGTGCGTTGCCGCAGCGCCGTCGCCAACGCCCTGTCCGTCAAGCCGTGGGACGTGCAGGTCTCCGAGCGCTCCGGCGGCGGCTTCGACCTGCGTCTGCCCAAGTCGTACATGCCCTCCAAGCACGATGAGAAGCTCACCGAGGTCGCCGAGAACGTCGTCGGCGCCCCCGGATGGTACGTCGACGTCTCCCCAAGGGCCCTGTCCGCGCAGATCATCCCCGGCCAGCCACCCACGTTCCCCGAAGCGATCCCCTACCCCTTCGACGAGAAGATCCCGGACCGCGCCACGGATCGCAGAGCGTGGGCCCAGCTGCCGATGGGCCAGATCCTCCCCGAGCGCGCGGACGCCGCCTCTCCGCGCTTCGCCCTCGACCTCGAGTCCGGACCGCACACCGCCATCAACGGTGTCTCCGGCGCCGGCAAGACCGTCACCATCAGCGCAGCGATCTTCGGGGCCCTCGCCCGCGGCATGCAGCTGGCCATCGTCGACCTGCCCTCGAAGAAGGTCGACTTCCTGTGGGCCAAGAAGTTCTGCGCCCCCGGCTTCTGGGGGTGCGACAGCCTCGAGGCGTCTGTGACCACCATGGGTCTCATCTACGACGAGGGGCAGCGGCGCGCCGAGATTCTCGAGCGCCACGGAGCCGTCAAGGCCTCCGAGCTCCCGCCGTCCGAGCAGTTCCCGCCGATCTTCGTCGTGGTCGACGAGCTCACGGGTCTGCTCCTGCCCGAGGAGGTCCCCAAGATCTCCAAGGAGGACCCGATCCGGATCGAGGCTGAGCAGATCAACTCCGACAAGGCGAGGCTGAAGAGGTTCATCAAGAAGACCGCCGCCGAGCTGCGCTTCGTGGACACCAAGCTGCTGCTCTCCACGCAGGTCGCCTCGCAGAACACGGGCATCACGCCGGACCTCCGCACGAACCTGCAGAACAAGGTCCTGCTGGGAGCGAAGCCGACCGACGGCAACCGCAGGCTGGCGCTGAATGACCCCAGCATGGTCCCGCGGATCCCGGAGAACGTCGCCAACGACAAGGTCGCCCGCCTCGGTGTCGGGGTCTTCGAGACGGAGGCCGAGCCAGGGGTGTTCAAGAGCTTCTACGCGGACTTCCGCGAGTACGAGCGGCGACTCACTGCGATGGGCGTCCCCACGTGCGATTCTCCGGCGCCGTCGAAGGCGCAGATCTCCCAGTACACCGGCGGGGAGACCTTCGAGGACGCCGGGCAGCAGCTTCCCGATGACGACCCGTGGAACGGGCGCCGGGTGCCGAAGGCCGCGTCGGACCGGGTGTACAGCGAGGACGGCACGGAGCTGCGAGGAGCCGCCGCTGCGGCACGCGCCGGCCGACAGTCCAGCGCCTGACCACACGGCGCCTGCGACCCCGCCCACTGTCACCAGTGCAGGGGTGTAGGGCAGTCCTGCTGAGCGGGGAGCGTACGGGGCGCTCCCCGCTCTTCATGTCCGCCGCGGGATCTCCCGCCCACTGCAGTCAGTGCATGCCCTACATCCCACGATCGAGGAAGTCGCGATGAGCATTTGGACCCCTGATCCCACGGAGACGACCCGCGATGGCCAGTTCTCCATCCGCATCGGTTCGCGCGAGGTCAGCGCTGACCGCAATGACGAGCTGCTGGCCGCCGTGATCGGCGAGGAGTACCTCGAAGAGGACGATCGTGAGCTGCTGTTCCTCATGCGTCTCGAACAGGCGATCCTCATCGCCACGGCGGTGCAGGAGTCGATCGTGGCCGGTGCCGTGCAGCGGGAGGACCTGGATTCCACGACCGACGAGGACACCTGGTCGACGCTGCTCGCCGGCAGGGAGAGCGCGGACCCCGGACCCCGATGGGACAGCCCCGTCCCACTCGTCCTGGTGAGCTCCCTGTTCTCGCCCTTCACCGGCCGCGAACGTCCGACGGGGAACATCGCCTGGATCGACCCGGCCGACGACGTGTCGATGCTCGACTCCCTGCAGGGCCTGGGCCTCATCGAGATCGTCGAGCACGAGGATCTGGCGGTGGGCCAGTGACTCCCGCTCTCCTCCTGGGGTCCATCCCCCACCGCGCGGTCTCCACGGAGAAGGCAGACCACGTCGTCCCCCTGCAGGCCCGATACGTCGAGTACCTCTGCGGACAGTGCGAGATCACCACGGCGGTGAACCTGCACCCCGAGGCGTCGGTCCCCGCAGTATGGCCGTGCAGGCGGTGCCGCGAACCCGCCGTGTGCACCCAGGAGGCTGATGAGGACGCAGGCCTGATCGGCGTCGGGTCCGGGCGGACGGCGAAGCCCCCGAAGACGCACTGGCAGCAGGTCACGGAGCGTCGAACCGAGCGCGAGCTCGAGGCCCTGTTGCAGCGTCGCCTGTCGCTGCTACGCGCCGGCAAGCTCCACACCGGTCCCTCCCACAGGTGACCGCGCGTCCCGCCTGAGCACCCGCGCGCCCACTGAGAACCGCGAAAGCGCGGCAAGAACGTTGGGAGGGGATCGAGATGATGGGTGGGCACCACGCCATCAGTGGAGCTGCAGCCTGGATGGCACTCTTCGGGTCCGCCGAAATCTCCGGGCACTCACTCGGCATCGACGCCCTGTCCTTGAACGGGCCGCAGGTGCTCGCGGGAGCCATCGTGACCACGGGGGCGGCCCTGCTTCCTGACGTCGACCATCCGGGAGCAACGATCTCGCGGTCCGCAGGGGCGACCTCGAAGTCGATCACCTCGGCCATCGGCGCGATCACGGGCCATCGAGGCGCCACCCACACGCTGCTTGCTGCGCTGGTGTTCACCGCCGTGACTGCCCTGGTCGCCGGGGCGAACTGGACGATGCGCGTCCCCATGCTCGGGGAAGTGCAGATCGGTGCCGTCATCGTCGTGACCCTGATGTGCGTGTTCGCCACGCGCGCTCTGAAGGTCGTGGACGGCACCCTCGTGCCGTGGCTGGTGGGCGCCGGCGCGGGACTCGCCGTCGCTGCCGCCGCCCCGGCCGCCGCCATCTGGCTCCCCTTGGCCGTGGGCCTGGGCGTCTGCGTGCACCTGCTCGGCGACCTGTTGACCACCGAGGGCGTGCCCTTCCCGACGTGGCCATTCGTTGCGCGCCCCTCCCGGAAGGCGGCATCGGCACTGTGGCACGCCGACGGCAACGTCGCCCTGCCGGTCCTGGGCAATGCGGGCAGCGGACGCGAGTGGGCGCTGTGCACCGTTCTCTCCGCGTATGCCCTAGTCACACTCGGCGCCACGGCCTTCGATTCCGCCGACGCGGTGATGGCGTCCGTGTGATCGTCCCGCCGCACGCGTTCTCCGCCCACTGAATCGAGTAGATCCCACCGAAGGAGAACCATGGCTTCGCTCATTGAGTCCGTCCGCAAGCTGCACGGGCCCACCCTCGTCACCCATGAGAACGGCTACGACGTCGACGTCATCTGCGCCGAGTGCACCAGGCTGCGCCTGGAAGCCCTCAACCTCGCCACCGCTGACGGGGACGACTGGAAGTTCTCGGAGGAGTCCGCACGGATCACATACCCGTGCCCCACGCGGGTCGTGGCCGGGACCTCGGAATCCGAGGGCAAGGTCGAGGCCTCGCAGATGCGACTGGAGCACCTGGTCGTACAGCGGGACGAGCTCGAGGAGCGCATGGAGCGCCTGGACGCGGTGATCAGCCTGATCCGTCGCGACCTCGGCGAGGACGAGGAGAAGCCCAGCAGCCCGGAGCCTCCGGCCGAGGACGCCGGTGACGCGGACGAGCAGCCCGCACCGGACGATCCCGGCGACGAGGCGGACTTCGACTTCTGAGCACCCGCCGCCGCCCCGACCGTCGATCCGCCTTCGGCCCACCGGGTCCACCTCTCCCCCGCCCACTTCCGCCAGTGAAGTGAGGCGGAGCGGAGCCCGCTCCATCCACATCATCGAATCGCCGAGGGGAGGGACCGATGACGACCGCCACCCGCGTCCGCAAGCGCGACACCGGAGAGGCCGGCAACAAGGGCGAGTTCGGCAGTGTCGAACGCCGGGAGGCCGATGTCGTCGTCGGCGCAACCGCACCGGCGGCGAACACCCCCGACGCTCAGCTCGCCTCACGCCTGACGACCAGCCAGCGAGACGAGCTCGCCCGCGCCGCACTGCAGGCGTACGTCCAGCCCGACGACACCTTCTGCGCGGACACGTTCCTTGCCTCCAGCACCCTCGCCCTGGCGGTGCATGACGAACGCGACGAGGATGCCTCCGCTTCGTTCGTGACCCGCCCCGCGCTCGAGTCCGTCCCCGACGATCTCCTCGCCCGCGACATCCCTGTGCGGCGCCGACCAGCGGCCATCGAAGAGCTCTGGGGTGCTCTGGACGTCGACGAGCGGCGGGCACTGGCAGAGACCGGGGTCCGAGCCCACCGTCTGCTCGCCGACGACCCCGAATGGGTCGACACTGAACGCTTCACCGCGGAGATCGACGACGGCGCCGGCAGGATCGTCATCCCCCACCTCTCCTCCCTCCGAGATGATGCGTGGGCGGTCCCTCCCGATGATGAGCCGCCCCTGGAGGGCATCGACCCGCACGCGCTCGTGTCCCAGCGGGCGCGCGTCGAGGAGGGGGCAGCGATCGGAAGCGGTGCCGTGATCGCCCCGGGCGCACGCATCGGAAGGTCCACCCTGTGCGCCGACGTGCACGCCGGCATCGGCGCTCGCGTCCACGACGGAGTTCTCGTAGGCCCTGGCAGCACGCTGGGGGCATCCTCGCGCGTCGGCTCGCACGCACGCGTCGGCGCGGACAGCTCCGTCGGCCTTCGTTCCCGGGTCGGGAAGAGTTCGTCCCTCGGGGCGCGCACGATCATGGGTCCCGGCACCTGGGTCGGGGATCACGCTCGCCTCGGCGACGGGGCTTGGCTGACCGAGGGATCCGGGATCGGCCGCGGAACGGTGCTGGGCCCCCGCGCGACGCTGTCCACGGGCGCCCACGTCGGCGCTGGCGTGCGCGCCGGAGGCAGCTGCAAGCTCGAGAAGGCGTCGTCCGTGGGCGATGCCGCAACTCTCGGATACCGGGTGCGTGTTCGGAAGGACGCGCCCATCGGTGCCGGCGCCTTCATCGGCGACCGAGTCCTCGTCGATCTGCGCGGGAACGTCGGCGAAGGGGTCCGCATCGGCGACGGTGCCCAGATCGGCAAGGACGCCGTCGTCGAAGCGGGCGCGAACGTACCTGCAGGAACCATCGTCACCGGTACATGGAAGAAGGACCAGGCATGAGCGGAAGCACGGCACGCAGGAAGGACACCGGCGAGCAGGGCAACGGCGTCCAGTTCGGTCACACGCGGCGAGGCGAAGCTGACGTGTCGGTGGACGCATCCGCCCACGGGCCGGGCCAGGCTCGACCGGACACCACCGAGCTCGCCCGTTGCTTCAGCGACCGGGAGAGTGCGCTCACGCGCTCGACGCCGAGCGACATCGAGCGCTTCAACGAGAACATGCCCGAGGGCACCGCCCTGGTCGCGGTGTGGGACGCAGGGATCGACGAGGTCGAGGAGTACGGACACAACTCGGACTCCCAGTACGGAGCCGAACTGTTCGTCCGTGCAGAGAGCGGGGCCGTCTACCACCTCGGCGATCAGGCGGCCGCCTATCTCACCGACTTCAACGGCCGGGCGCCGTCGCCGGACGAAGTGCTCGGCGAGGAGATCGGCGCCGTCGAAGGGCTCGGTGCGAGCGGAGGCGTGAACTTCCAGTCTGAGCGCTCGGCGGTGCGCGAGATCGAAGCTGCAGAGGCCCGCGTGCGAGACCTGAAGGCGCAGCTTCAGGAGTCCTTCGGGCGCCACTCTCGCGAGCGGTGAGGCTCATGCGCTTGGCACATCTGCGAAGGAGGGCATCGTGAGCACGACGAAGATCCGCAAGCGCGACACCGGCGAGGCCGGCAACAAGGGCGAGTTCGGGACCATCGCCCGCACGGACGCCGTTGTCGACATCGCGCAGCCTGGCCCGTCCATCGGAGACATCGACGACGCCCTGGCACGCGACCGCGCGGCCGAGGATCTGCGGCGGCGCACCGTCAGCATGGACTCGAGATTCGCGGAGCGCGCAGAGGCCATCATCGAGAAGGCGAACCGCCGCCTGGAACGAGAAGGCATCGACCACCGGTTCACCTTCGAGCGCACAGACACCGTGAAGCGCCGCTCCCCTACCGCCAGCGAGACACGCGAGGGCGAGATGCCCGGGACGATGATCGAGGAGCGGACCACCACCTTCGTCCTGAACAGGCCGGAGATCAGCCATGAGGGATGGACGTTCGGCGCCGTCCTCGACCGGGAACCAGGCACCGACACCTTCATGCTGCGCAGCGCCGGCCGAGACTTCGGCGGCTGGCGCCCCGAACCGGGCCGATGCGACCACTGCGGCCAGTTCCGCGAACGCAACCAGACCTTCCTCGTGTCCAACCCGGAGACCGGCGAGATGCTGCAGGTCGGGTCCACCTGCGTCCAGGCGTTCCTCGGTGTGAAGCCGAAGGGCCTGTGGGCTCTCGGCGTGGACCTCACCGATGAGATCGATGACGACATGCGCAGCGAGCCCGCCCCCGTGCGTGTCATGGACAACCGGGAACTCATCGCCCGCTCGATGGTCGCGTCGGACAACGGCAAGAGGTTCGTCGGCAGGGGGACCGCGGTGGAATGGGGAACCGTCTCGACGGTCGACAGCCTGGACGGCATGTTCGAGTACCGGCGGGGAGACTCTCCGGAGAGTCGTCTGGAGAAGGACGAGCTGCGCGCACAGGCCCAGTCGCTGATGGCGGACGGCACCGTCGACGACGTGATCGCAGCGGCCCGTGAAGTCGGCGCCGACACGGACTACGGCCGGAACCTCACGACACTGCTGGACAACGGGTTCGTCAGCGAGAAGGGGATGGGCACTGTCGCCTCGGCGGTCGCTGTCTACGGGCGCAAGCAGCGCGAAGCCGCAAGGGAGCAGGCCCAGGAGGATCGCGTCCAGTCCGCTGCCGCCGGGTTCATCGGAGAGGAGAAGGACCGCCTCCGCGACATCCCCGTGACCATCACGAACATCTACGAGGGGACGCAGCAGCAGTACGCCTGGCCCCATGGTGATGAACCGTTCCAGCTCATCACCATGCGCACGGAGGACGGGCACGAGGTCGTCTGGCGCACGACCAATCTGGTCGATCTGGAGATCGGCACGTCGACCGTGCTCACCGGGACCGTGAAGTCTCACGAGCAGTACCGGGGTGTCGACCAGACGAAGGTGATCCGAGCGAAGCTCGAGGTGCCTGTGGAGAGGGACGCCGACGGCATTCCGGTGGCCGACTCCCCCTTCGATCCATCGGCGCTCGGCCGCGTGGGCAAGAGGCTGAAGAATCAGGTCGTGCGCGTCGAGGAGGCCCGCGAGGACGGTGGCGTGTGGCGGCTCGTCGGACGCACGCCGGACAACCACCGCATCCGTTGGGACTCCGATGATCCGGAGGAGTCGGGGCAGGTGGTCACGGTGGACGGCACGGTGGACTGGATCGACGACGTCGGGGTCAAGACCGCGGTGATCGCACGCCCATGACGGGGACCGCGCGGCCGGCCCAGCAAGGGGGTCACTCCGCGCTCAGCGGCTCGATGAGCGCAGGGTCTGTACGGTCGATCTTCCGGGCGTTGTTGACCTCTCTGCTGACCGGGTAGGTCATGAGGGTCTTCGCGATCTCTTCGGAGACCTCGCCGAGGCCCTGGTGCAGGTCGGCCTTCTCGTCGTCGTCGAGCTTGCCGGGAGCGAGCCACTCCCCCAGCTTCTCGTCCGGGAGGTAGGCGGGCATGCGGTCGTGGACGTCGCCGGCGGCGTCCTTCGCCTCGCGGGTGATGATCGTGAAGGTGACCTGCCAGTCGTCGCCGTCCTTGCGAGCGGCCGCGAGGCCGGCGGCGTTCAGCAGGCCGCCCTTCTCGGGGTGGACGTAGTAGGGCTGCTTCGTGCCGTCCTCCTGCTCGACCCACTCGTAGTAGCCGGTCATGGGCACGACGATGCGCTGCGAGGTGAAGGAGCCCTTGAACATGCCGTTGGTCATCACGGTCTCGTAGCGGGCGTTGATCGGCCGCGGGCCTTTCTCCTTCGCCCACGAGGGTCGCAGGCCCCAGCGCGCCGGCTCCAGGGTGCGTTGCAGCTCGCCCTCGTCGTCGTAGTGCTCGCGCACCACGGGAACGAGCGTGGATGGGGCGATCGAGTAGACCGGCGACCAGTCCGGACCCTCTCGGTCGGCCTTGGTCGCGACGTAGGCGTGCAGGAGCCCCGTCTCGTCGTAGTCGAGCACGAACCGTCCGCACATGATGGATCCCCTCGTCGTCGGTGGGTCGATCGTAGCCACGCGCAGGATAGGGCGAGCCTCTCGCACCGCAACACCGGGGCGCGGTGCCCCTCCGTAGCATGGCTGAATCGGCAGCGTCAGGTGAGGTCCAGATGAGCATCAAGAGCTTCAGCCGCATGTTGAACGGGCGTGTGTGCCTGAACGAGCGCTGCTCTCAGCCACTGCCCGAGG
The DNA here is from genome assembly GCF_023373525.1 of Brachybacterium kimchii. NCBI lineage: Bacteria > Bacillati > Actinomycetota > Actinomycetes > Micrococcales > Dermabacteraceae > Brachybacterium > Brachybacterium kimchii. Next base: position 889,303 of record NZ_CP097218.1, on the reverse strand, counting down.
GCAAGTCGTCCTGCGTCCGCCATGCCTTCGCCTCAGGGAGAAATCACGACGACCCGCTGGACCCTCACAGCGACGATGTCCTCGCCTGGTGGGAGCGCAGTGCCCCACGGCGCCGCAAGCTCGAGACGCTCCAGGCGTCCCCTCCCGGAACCCTTGTACTTCAGCTGGCCTCCTGGGAGCTCGAGCGGATACGCACGCACATGGCGGTGAATCTCGTCGAGCTCGCCGTCGCCGCGTGGCGAGCCGAAAGTGCGAGCCAAGGATGGAGACTCCCACCGGATGGCTGGATACTGCAGCGCATTCGCGACGAGCACCCCGACATCGGTCTCCAGTCGACTCATCGAGCGCCTCAGGTGCCAGGCTTCGAGCACGTCACCTGGATGGACGGCTTCATCGACCGTGCCGCCCGCGTGCTTCACGCTGACCGCAATCCCGCTCCTGCCCCGTTCCGTCCCCTCACCGAACGACGACGCACGGACGAAGACGCCGTCTCGACGCTCTCCCTGCAGGACCAGAAGAACGCCCAGGTGCTCGGCGATCACGCGGAGGGTCTCCACGCTGCAAAGCACGACAACGCTCGCGCAGCGATCAAGGAGATCTTCGCGCACCCCCAGGTGGACACCGAGGTCCCCGAGGGGATGGTCGTCTTCCATCAGATCGTCGACCCCGTCGGGATGACGACGATCTACTCCGCAGAGAGGGACCGATGGTCTTTCGCCCGGCATATGCAGCTGGAGGCCGGGGACGTCGTCCGCTACGACCACGCGCGCTCGGCCACCCTCGCCGCCGGCTGGCTGGGGAATCTGGGGAAGACCACTGGGGATCCGGTAGGGCTGAACAGTGGCGCCCCGGAGACCATGCTGCGTCTCGAGCTCGCGCCGATGCACGGCCTGTACGTCGGAGACGCGCTCTGCGACCTGGCCCAGTCCCACCTCTCAGCAGAACTCGAGGTGATCCTGCCGGGAGACACGATCTGGGAAGTCGTCGCAGTCGTCGACGCCGAGCATCCCGTGGACTGGCGACACGGCTCCAGGGACTACAAGCGCCTGAGAACTATCCAGATGATCGAGATCGGAGCCGACGACGTGCGCTCGGCGCGCCCTCTGCGCATGACAGCGACCTCGGCAGAACTCGACGCCCTGTCGCAAGATCTCTCCTGAGCAAGACGCCGTTCGGTCCCCGTGGTCGGCAGAGACCTGGGATCATGCCCCCATGAGCCAGAAGCCTCTCGTGCTGTCCGACATCCGCTCGCGCGCCGGCGCCTTCGTTGCGCAGTGGAAGGACGCCGAGGGATACGAGCGCGGCGAGGCCCAATCGTTCATCCGCGACCTGCTGGAGGTCTTCGGAATCGCCAGGTCCACCGCGGTTTCGTACGAGAAGCGGGCGCTGCGCGCATCAACGGGCAAGCGCGGATACATCGACGCTCTGATCTCCGGCACGGCCATCATCGAGATGAAGTCGGCCGGCGAAGACCTCGAGAAGGCTGAAGCGCAGGCGCTTGACTACCGGGACTCGATCACGGACAAGTCACTGCCGGACTACATCCTGTGCAGCGACTTCCGCCGCTTCCGTCTGACCAACCTTCTGGCAGAGCCCGACGAGCAGGGCGTCATCGAATTCGACCTCGCCGATCTTCCAATCCACGCTGAGGACCTCATGTTCCTCGCTGGATACCGCCGCACCTCGTTCGGGTCTGTCCAGCAGGAAGCCGCATCGATCAAGGCTGCCCAGCTCATGGCGAAGCTCTACGAGCACCTCGAGAAGACCGGCTACGACGACCACCAGGCGAGCATCTTCCTCATCCGCACCCTGTTCTGCCTGTACGCCGACGACTCCGGGCTCTGGGAACGCGACCTGTTCTCCCGATGGATCGAAGAGCGCACGAGTGAAGACGGGTCCGATCTCGGATCGCAGCTCGCCACGCTCTACCAGGCCCTGAACAGGCCCGAGGAGAAGCGCTACGGCCGGGACGATGACCTCCTGATGGCCTTCCCCTACGTCAACGGGTCCGTGTTCGGAGAGGCCGTCGACATCCCCCACTTCGACCGCGCCTCCCGCGAGCTGCTGCTGCAGGCTGCCTACTTCAACTGGTCGAGCATCTCGCCGGCGATCTTCGGATCACTGTTCCAGGCGGTGAAGGACAAGAAGGCCCGACGGAGCCTGGGCGAGCACTACACGACCGAGACGAACATCCTGAAGGTGATTCGCCCGCTGTTCCTCGACGAGCTCGAGGAGCGCTTCACGAAGGCCCGCGCGCGCAAGGGCGAGCTGGAGAAGCTCCTGGACCATCTGGGGTCGCTCTCGTTCCTGGACCCGGCCTGCGGCTGCGGGAACTTCCTGATCATCGCCTACCGGGAACTGCGCGCGCTGGAACTGCGAATCCATCAGCGCCTCCAGGAGCTCAGGGATGAGGGTGCGAACCGGCAACGTGGAGACAAGCTCTCCAAGCTGGGGATCCAGGGCAACGATCAGCGCGAGAGAGGCGTACAGCTCGCGCTCGGCGCCGATGACCTGGTACGCGTGAAGCTCGCCCAGTTCCACGGCATCGAGCTCGAGGAGTGGCCCGCAACGATCGCGCGTACCGCCATGTTCCTCGTCGAGCACCAGGCGAACCAGGACATGAGCCGCACCCTCGGCTACGCCGCCCCGATGCTCCCGCTCGAAGACTCTGCACAGATCACCGTAGGCAACGCCCTGCGCACCGACTGGGCCGACGTGCTCCCGCCTGAGGAGCGCACCATCATCATGGGGAACCCTCCGTTCTTGGGCCACTACACGCGCACCTCGGACCAGGCTGAGGAGCTGCGCGAAGTTTGGCAGCGCAAGGACATCGGCCACTTGGACTACGTCACCGGCTGGTACCGAAAAGCCCTCGACTTCTACGGAGATGTCCCTGGTCGATTCGGGTTCGTCTCGACCAACTCCATCACCCAGGGGGAACCTGTATCGGCACTGTTCGGACCGGTCTTCGACACCGGTTGGAGAATCCGATTCGCCCACCGAACCTTCGCGTGGACCAGTGAGGCCCCTGGTGCCGCGGCGGTTCACTGCGTGATCGTCGGATTCGACCGTGAGACGAAGCCCGCCCCTAGGCTGATCACGTATGCCCGCCCCAAGGGTGCCCCTGAGGAGATCGCGGCTCGCACGATCAATGGGTATCTGGTGGATGCGCCGCGAGTGAGCGTTGACAGCCGCAGGGCCACATTGAGCGATGTCGTGCCTCCGGTGCAGTTCGGCTCGATGCCGAATGACGGAGGGCACCTTCTTGTCGATAGGGACGATCACCGTGAGGTCGCGGAGGACCCGATCGCGAACAAGTACCTGAGGCGCTTCGTAGGCGCGCGAGAGCTCCTTCACGACGCTCCGCGCTGGTGTCTATGGATGGAGAACCTTGACCCGAAGGACCCCGGTCGGTCCGCTCCACTGCACAGTCGAATCGAAGCGACCAAGGACTACCGCTCCGCCTCACGTCGGGCCGCAACGAACAAGCTGGCCGACACGCCCGCCCTGTTCGGTGAGCGCCGTCAACCCACTGTGCCGTACGTCTGCATCCCACGGCACTTCTCCGAGACTCGGAACTTCGCCACGGTCGCACACTTCGATCCCGACGTGATCTCGGGCGATGCGAACTTCACCGCCGAGGACCCGTCGGGCTTCCTGTTCGGCATCATCAGCAGCTCGATGTTCATGGCCTGGCAGCGAGCCACCGGTGGACGGATCAAGTCGGACCTTCGATTCTCTGCCACGGTCGTCTGGAACAACCTGCCCCTTCCGGAGATCACCGATAAATTGCGCGACCAGGTGATCGCCGGGGGCCGCGCTGTCCTCGAGGCCCGCGCGTTGCATCCGGAGCGTTCGCTCGCCGAGCACTACGCCCCGCTGGCCATGGACCCCGCGTTGCTCAAGGCTCACCGCGTGTTGGACACGGCGGTGGACAAGGCGTTCGGCGCCCGGCGCCTGTGCAGCTCCGAGCAGGAGCGTCAGCAGATCCTGTTCGAGCGCTACGCCGACCTCACCGCAGACGAGCACCCCTGACCGACGTCACCGTGCTCGCGCGATGGAGCAATCAGAGATCGTCTGACCCCGGCAGAGCCTGGCCGTTCGCTTCGAGCTGCCGTTCGATGTCCGCGAGCATCCGCTTGGCGCGCTCCGCGTAGTCCTGCAGGAGCTCACGCTTACTCCACTTGCTCTCGGGGTCGAGACCTTCCTGGATCTCGTCGGAGATCTCTCCTTCGGCGCGGGAGATGAACTCTTCGAGGGAGTCGGTGATAACGAAGTAGTCGGTGTGGCTGCCAAGGTTCAGCACGACGGGGTCGAAGTCGTCTTCTCCTGTTGGATCAGCACCGTGCCTGTTCATGCTGCGCGTCATCGGTCCAGTCCACCATGGCCGTCCCGGCAAGGCCACTTCCCGCCCACTTCTCGTGATGACCGCTCGGGTGATCGGGAGGGCTGCAGATGTCGGGGAAGATCCGCAAGCGCGACACCGGCGAGTCCGGCAACAGGCCGCTGTCTGCTCTGGCTCGATGAGCGCTGTGTCCCGCCAGCCGACTCCCCCGCCCACTTCTGTGGTCGTGGCATCCCCCAGTGAGCGTCTCACCGAGACGGACCTGATCTACTTCTCGTCCGCCTCGGAGAACACGCGCCGGTTCATCGACAAGCTCGAGGTCACCGCGGCCCGGATTCCGCTGCGCCGAGGCGACGACTCGCTTGTGGCCCTCCGCCCCTTCGTGCTCATCACCCCGACCTACGGCGGTGGGGAAGGCACCGGCGCTGTGCCCAAGCAGGTCGTCACCTTCCTCAACGACCCGCGCAACAGGGGCCTGCTGCAGGGCGTGATCGCCGCAGGGAACACGAACTTCGGTGCCGCCTACGGGCTCGCCGGAGACGTGATCTCCGCGAAGTGCCGGGTGCCCATGCTGTACCGCTTCGAGCTCTTCGGCACGCCACGAGACGTCGAGCGGGTCCGAGATGGCCTGGACGGGTTCTGGCACCGCGCCCCGAACGTCGCCCCCGACACGCCAGCTGATGAAGGAATCGACAAGGAGGACTGCTCACGATGACCACCATCCATGCGACCGCCGCAGACCGGTCGGCAACGGACTTCCATGCGCTGAACGCGATGCTGAACCTCTACGGGGCCGACGGGAAGATCCAGTTCGACAAGGATCGTCTCGCCGCCCGTGAGTACTTCCTGCAGCACGTGAACCCCAACACGGTGTTCTTCCACTCCCTGCGGGAGAAGATCGACTACCTCGTCGAGAACGAGTACTACGAGTCCGAGGTGCTGGACCAGTACTCCTTCGATTTCGTCGAGGAGCTGTCGGAGCAGGCCTTCGCGAAGAAGTTCCGCTTCCCGACGTTCCTGGGCGCCTTCAAGTACTACACCTCGTACACGCTGAAGACCTTCGACGGCAAGCGGTACCTCGAGCGCTTCGAGGATCGCGTGGTCATGGTGGCCCTGACCCTCGCCCGCGGTGACGAGGAGCTGGCCCGCCGGATCGTCGACGAGGTGCTCGACGGCCGCTTCCAGCCCGCGACCCCCACGTTCCTCAACGCCGGCAAGGCCCAGCGCGGCGAGCTCGTCTCGTGCTTCCTGCTGCGCATCGAGGACAACATGGAGTCCATCGGCCGTGGCATCAACTCGGCGCTGCAGCTGTCCAAGCGCGGCGGCGGCGTCGCCCTGCTGCTCTCGAACCTGCGCGAGTACGGTGCGCCGATCAAGCACATCGAGAACCAGTCCAGCGGCGTCATCCCCGTGATGAAGCTGCTCGAGGACTCCTTCTCCTACGCGAACCAGCTCGGTGCGCGTCAGGGCGCGGGCGCGGTGTACCTCCACGCGCACCACCCGGACATCATGCGGTTCCTGGACACCAAGCGCGAGAACGCGGACGAGAAGATCCGCATCAAGACCCTCTCGCTGGGTGTCGTGATCCCCGACATCACCTTCGAGCTCGCGAAGAACAACGAGCCGATGTACCTGTTCTCCCCGTACGACGTGGAGCGCGAGTACGGCAAGCCGTACGCGGACGTGTCGATCTCCGAGAACTACCGCGACATGGTCGACAACCCGCGGATCGCGAAGAAGAAGATCAAGGCCCGCGACTTCTTCCAGACCCTCGCGGAGATCCAGTTCGAGTCCGGCTACCCGTACATCATGTTCGAGGACACGGTGAACAAGGCGAACCCGATCGCCGGCAAGGTCACCCACTCGAACCTGTGCTCGGAGATCCTGCAGGTCGCGACCCCGTCGCACATGAACAACGACCTCACCTACGACGAGATGGGTCGCGACATCTCCTGCAACCTGGGGTCGCTGAACATCGCCAAGGCGATGGACTCCCCGGACTTCGAGCGCACGATCAGCACCGCGATCCGCGCGCTGACGGCGGTCTCGGACACCTCGGACATCGAGTCCGTGCCCACGATCGCCGAGGGCAACCGCAAGTCCCACGCGATCGGCCTGGGGCAGATGAACCTCCACGGCTACCTGGCGCGCGAGGGCATCTACTACGGGTCCGACGAGGGCCTGGACTTCACGAACATGTACTTCTACGCGGTCACCTACCAGGCCATCAAGGCCTCCATGGGGCTCGCCAAGGAGCTCGGCGAGACGTTCTACGACTTCGAGAACTCGAAGTACGGGACCGGCGAGTACTTCGACAAGTACACCGATGAGGTGTGGGAGCCGCGCACCGCGAAGGTCCGCGAGCTGTTCGCGAACTCGAACGTGCACCTGCCCAGCCAGGACGACTGGAAGCAGCTGCGCGAGGACGTGAAGACCCACGGCATGTACAACGCGTACCTGCAGGCGGTCCCGCCGACCGGGTCGATCTCCTACATCAACCACTCGACCTCGTCGATCCACCCGATCGTCTCCAAGATCGAGATCCGCAAGGAGGGGAAGATCGGCCGCGTCTACTACCCGGCGCCGTTCATGACGAACGACAACCTGGAGTACTACCAGGACGCGTACGAGATCGGCTACGAGAAGATCGTGGACACCTACGCCGAGGCCACCAAGCACGTGGACCAGGGCCTGAGCCTCACGCTCTTCTTCCCCGACACCGCCACCACGCGCGACGTCAACAAGGCGCAGATCTACGCATGGCGCAAGGGCATCAAGACCCTCTACTACATCCGCCTGCGGCAGATGGCGATCGAGGGCACCGAGGTCGAGGGCTGCGTCAGCTGCATGCTGTGACGCTCCGCGGATGCAGGTCCGGCGGCGCGCCGCCCACTGTCGCTGGCGAAGGAGGTCATTCGATGACGACAACCACCCTGATCCACCCGCTCAGCAGTCGGACCGCCGGCGACTCGCTGTCCTTCGCCGGGATCCGACTGGCCCGAGGCCCTATCCGGACCACAGTGCGATGCCGCAGCGAGCGGTACATGATCTGCGATCTCCGCGTCGGCGGCGTCGACCGTCACCTGGTCGTGGACCTCTCCCGCGGGACGCGATTCGCCGTCCCGGATGGCTACGGGGGCCCTCAGGCATCGACCACATGGTGCCAGCGCCTGCTCGAGGACCTCGAGGCCGGCCGAGTGTCTGCCACCGGGGCTACGGTCCATCCCCTGGACGTCGTCGAAGAGGAGGAAGCTGCGTGAGGCACCACGAGCCAGCAACCTCCACATGCTGCCCGTACCCGCGCGTGAGCATCCGCGCCGGCGCCGCCTCCGTCATTGCTCCCGTTGCCCACGTCCGCACACCCATCCTGTCCTCCGGGAACCCCGGATGGGTGAGCCTCAGCCCGAACGGCGCACTCACCCTCACCCCTCCACGGGAGACCCCGGTCGGCCACCACCACGTGCGCATCCGCGCCACGGGGCAGGACGGGTCTCCGAAACCCGTGTCGGCGGACATCGACGTGCTCCCCGCCGCGCTCCTGGACGCAGACCGACACAGCATCGACGCATGGTGCGAGGTGATCACCCGACCGGACTCTCCAGGGGGAGTCGCCATCGTCACCATCGACGGCGGGAGAGCCCTACCGGAAGGGGCACACGTCGAGTCCGCGCACCACGGAACCCGCATCTCGGCCGTTCCCGTGAACGACGACCAGATGTGGGTCGCTTCCCCGAGGCTCATACCCAGCCTGCGACTGCGCGTGGTCTACCCCGACGGCAGCACCGACGTCGCCGGTGCCGCACTCCTGGTGCACGAACGCAGCTAGGCGTTCGCCCCGCCCACTTCTCCTGGTGAGTGATCGCCAGATCGAGGAGGACACATGGGCAAGGTCGTTCCGCTGCGCCGCTCCACCGCGCGCACCCGCAAGCGCGACACCGGCGAGGCCGGCAACAAGGGTGAGTTCGGGACCATCGTCCGTTCGGACGCCGACATCAGCGTCCTCGCGCCCGCGCAACCGATCCTCGAGACGGACCAGGAACGCGAGATCCGCCTCTGCTCCCAGATGGTGCACAGCAGCGGCATCGACCCGAGCCACATCCTCCCGTTCGACCAGGCGTCCACGGTGCTGCGCATCAACGAGGACGAGGGCACCGGCGCGGCACGCACCTACATCGAATCGCTCCCGGAAGACAGCCGCCGACATGCGATCGGCGCCCCGAGGTCCCCGCAGCGAGTGGCCACGTCGGAGCTCTTCGCGGACATGGCCGCTGGACGATCCAGCCTCTCCCCCACGCAGCGCCGCGAGCTTCTCAGCGAAGCTACCGCGCTGGCGGAAGACAACGACCTCCTGCAGGCGGGCTCCGCACAGTGGGCGCCCGGGACCACCCATCCAGGCCAGATGGCATGGCTGCGCCTCACCCAGGTGATGGTGGGCGTGAAGCACGCAAACGGCCCCGACGAAGCACATGAGATCGCCGACCAGTTCATGCGCGAGACGGACCCGGAGCGCCGTCAGCGACTGGGCGAGGCGATCATCCATGAGGCCGAGATGGCGGAGACTCTGCGCGAGAGTGCACAGGTTCGCGACTACTCCGGCGGCGGGGAGACCGACGACGGCGGTGAGATGTACGCCGGCTACTACGGCTCCAACTACGAGCGCACGCAGAACGTCCACGGCGCCGAGCTGACCAAGCAGATCCGCACCGACCTCAAGAGCGCCAGCGCGGACGGCTTCATCCCCCAGGGGTACACGGTGCGCGTGAACCAGGCGGGCAGCAGCAACATGCACCAGTCCATCAATGTGCTGATCACCCCGCCCAAGGGCCACCGTCCCTACTACCGCGGCCGCAAGTGGCAGTACGGAGGTCTCGAGGAGGCCCCCATCGAGAAGCCCGCCGATTCGATCATCCGCGAGCGCATCGAGACGCTCGTGAACTCCTACAACCGCGACACGTCGAACTCGCAGATCGACTACTTCCATCGCAAGTTCTACGACCACGTGCGCTGGACCGAAGGGGACTCCCTCGACGAAGCCGACTGACCGTCCCGCCCACTTCATAGATCACCAGGCGCGACGGACATCTGCAGGAGGAGCCATGGCCAGGACAGCCACGAAGGTCCGCAAGAAGGACACCGGCGAGCAGGGCAACGGCGGCCAGTTCGGATCCGTCACCCGCAGCGACGCGGAGGTGGCCGTGGATACCGGCACCAGCAGCCCCGGGCGGAAGATCATGCCGGGACTTCCCCAGCCCATCGAGGGCCACAACGGCGACCTCTACGGCATCGACGAGATGACAGGGACGCTTCTGCCCGAGGGAAGCATCCGCATCGAAGGCGCGACGAGCATCCCGGCCTGCAACCTTGAGGACGTGGACCCGCAGGAGCTGGCCAGGCAGATGAACCTGGCCGACCCCTACGCGGAGGCGCGGGCGACGAGCGACGGCAACGTTCAGTGCAAGGTCGTCGTGACTGCTGACAGCGCCGACAACTTCGACATCGACTACGCCCTGGAGGGCCACCCGTGGGCGAGCCTCAACCGGAGCGGGCCCGATGTCGAGGCCGAGAGGATCATCGATGCCGCGCGGAAGTCGACTGCGCTCAATGCCGCACGGCAGTCGCTGGGCGAATACGCGGAGCTTTCTCGAACTCCTCAGCAGACGCCGACCCAGGCCCGCGCAGCGGCAGCACGTGAGCTCTACCGCGAAGCCGCCCAGGCGGAGTCGTCCGAGGCCATCGACGGCTTGCGAGACCTCGGATCCCGTCACAGCGCCGCGTACCTCTCCTTCCCCACCAGCGACGACTTCGAGGACACCTCCTTGCTGTCGGCCTTCCCGACCTACTACGACGCTGACGGGCAGGAGATGGACTGGCAGACGCACCCGGACATTGAGAACGGCCCGGAGTACAGCGCCTGGATCATGGCGGATCGCGACGAGTGGGTCGTCCAGGACCTGTCCCCCTCCACCAGGGAGTACCCGGACCTGGAGTCCATGACGACGAGGACCGATCACGTCTTCACCTACCGCTGCGCTCGAGACACCGAGGGGGCGTGAACATGGCCAGCAAGCGCCGAGGCGAGGTCGGCATGAACGGCAACGGGGGCCAGTTCGCCCCTGTCGGTCGCACCGAAGCCGACGTGCACGTCGCCACCGATCAGGAGATCATCGACGCGCTCCCGCACTCCCCTGACTTCTTCCGGCCCGTGCTGAACGACCGCGACGGCGCCGAGGCTGACGACTTCGGGCTCGACGGGTACGCATCCACCTTCTCCTGCTGGTTCGACCACGAAGACGGACGGACGCGAGCCGAGGTCACCGTCTTCGTGCCCGACAGGAGCATCACCGGCACCCGCGACCCCGACACGGCGTCGTACGGCCCGGAGGACGAGGCTGACGCGCAGGAGGCGAGCGTGGTGCTCGATCAGGTCCTGAGGGATCGCTACCCGGGCGCCGACATCAGCTACGACGCGGAGGATCCGCAGCTGTCGTGGGAGTACAGCACCGAGGGCCTCACCAGCAGGGAGCAGATGTACCAGACCGCATGGGACGCCCCCGGTGGCCCAGTGACCTTCGCCAATGAGGCCGACGTGGGCACCTTCGGGCACGAGAGCCTGGGACGGCTGTTCCGGGAGCGGATCACGAGCTCTGCGATGACACGAACGCCCACGATGTACGACTCCTCGCCGTCGCTCGAGAACGTCACGGCAGCGGACCGCGAGAACGACTCGCAGGCGCGGGCGCAGTTCGACGACTCGGAGCCGGTGGACTTGCCCACCGACGCGAACGTGCGCCGGTACGCGCGCCGACTCGCAGACGGCAGCGACCAGATGAAAATGCTCAGCGAGCATGGGTGCTGCGATGCGGAGCGCGCGCTGTCCGAGGTCGACGACGTGACGTCGGCGCCGGGCGGCCCCGGTCGGCGGCAGATGTTCGAGGTGCACCAGTTGAGGACGTGGGTTGAGCGATCCCGAGGCCGTCTCAGCGAGCGTTGGGGGAACTGACCTCGGGCGAGCCGTGACCTGCGGGGATGCTGCTTCGCGACGAGTCGGCCGATCCCCCGCCCACTACTCGAAGTGCCGCGGGAAATCCGTGGCGTCTGTCCGGGGCCTCCTCTACGGTGGGCGCCGAACGTTCTCAAGGACCGGATCGGAAGGAGGCAGCCATGCAGCACCAGTTGGCGCAGAACAAGCGCACCACGGGCACGTCGTGGCTGCGCACCTTCTCATGCCCGGGTCTTGGCGACCGGCTGGAGACGAATCCGAGGGCGGGCGAACCTGTCGTCCGTGGCGCGTATCTGCGACCTCACCTCGAGATTCAGAGCCACTGAGCTCCACCCGCCGACCGCCGAGCCCTCACCACGGGCCGATCCATCTCCCCTCCTCTTCGCAGGGTCCGTCCTGCCAGAGGAATCGACCGCCCACTGGGTGTGTCGTGAGCGCCGGGCCGCAAGGCCGAGTGCGCCAGCACCTTGAGAACTGCACAGAGACATTCCAAGCACGACCTCGTGCGGCACCACGCCGCCCGTCGTGCAGCCGCTCATCCCGCGCAATGCGCCGGGTGGGCGGAACACCCCGGCCGACCGAGCCGGGGTCGTCCCGCTGACGTGGTGCAGCAGCGGGGCTCCTGGGGATTGACCCGAGTGGCAAAGGGACCTGTCTGTAAAGCAGGTGGCATCACGTCCTTCGCGGGTTCGAGTCCCGCATCCCCAACGGGTCCCCTGCATGCGGGACATCCAGAGCGGCACGACGCCCTGCGGCCGCGGGGCGCGCAGTCGAGCATGCCGGTACCGTCACGTCACGACGGGCGGCCTGTCCCATCTCCGGGTGGGCGCCGCATAGTCGTTTAGCTCAGTGGAAGAGCATCTGGTTTACACCCAGCGGGTCGGGGGTTCGAATCCCTCAGCGACTACGCCTCGTTAGCTCAGCGGAAGAGCTTCCGACTCTTAATCGGCAGGTCCGGGGTTCGAATCCCTGACGGGGCACGTCTGCGCGTCGCGGTTCGACTCCGCGTCACCCTCATCGGTCCCTTTGGGGATGTGCTTCCGGTGGAGCCGCAGACTAGCGCGGTGGGCGAGGTTCGACTCCTCGAACGACGATGGGTGAGCCCTGGCGGGCACCGCCGCCCTCGCGGATGTAGCGCAGTCGGTAGCGCGTCACCTTGCCAAGGTGAAGGTCGCCGGTTCGATCCCGGTCGTCCGCTCCATGCATGCCCGAACGATCAGGAAGGAGGCACAGCATGGCGAAGAATCCGCATCGTCACGAGAACCCTGAGCTGCACCTCTCCGTGATCCAGCGTGCCCGCTCGAGGGCGGCCGGGGTGCATGGTGATCGCCGCATGAAGCGCCTGCGTGATCGTGGCGCCCTGCGTCGTGCAGCGATCAAGGAGCAGCTGACCCGGTGATGGGCACGATGCGCTTGTAGCTCAGCGGAAGAGCACCGGTCTACGGAGCCGGGTGTCGGGGGTTCGAGTCCCTCCTGGCGCGCGACGGAATGCCTCGCCGCGGCGAAAGCCGAAACGAGGCGACGGGGGTGTAGCTCAGTCGGTAGAGCGCCTGCTTTGCAAGCAGGATGTCCGGGGTTCGATTCCCCGCTCCTCCACGTCTACGAATGATTCCCGTGGGACTTCGGTGAGATTCCGAAGCCAGTGACGGTACTTGGTGAGAGCCGGGCGCCCGATCTGCGAAATACATAAATGGAGGAATCTCGGCGGAACGCTAGAAGCCTCGCTCTTCGAACGGCCGCGTGCGCGTCTGGCGCTCAGCGACCGCGTCGAGAGGCGAGTACGGCTGATGCTCGGTACTGGGTCCAGACCTCAGTGCCGAGCGGATGCTTTGCCCCCTTGGTCTAGTGGCAAGGACGCCTGGTTCTCAGCCAGGAGATCACCGGTTCGATCCCGGTAGGGGGTACCAGCTGCGCGAGGGGTCATCGCCCGTGCTCGCGTAGCTCTCGCCCCCTTCGTCTAGTGGACCAGGATGCTCGCCTTTCAAGCGGGACGGCGCCGGTTCGAATCCGGCAGGGGGTACGGGCCCACGCAGCGAGTTCCCGCTCCGCGTGGGCACCACGCGGAACGCCGACCGTGTCGTGCCGGACAGCCAGGGTTCGATTCCCGGACGTCAGGCGCACGGAGGTTGCAACCTTCCTCGCAGGTCGTGGTCTGGGACCGCTTCGGCCGCGGTCGAACCGTTTCGTGCACGGACTTGTAGCTCAGTTGGTCAGAGCGCCCGCCTGAAAAGTGGGAGGTCAGCGGTTCGATTCCGTTCGGGTCCACGCAGGACAGACCTTGGCCGCGGCCCTCGACGGGTCGGGGCCGCTGGGGCTTTGCGCTCGTAGCTCAGGGGATAGAGCGGATGCCTCCGGAGCATCAGGTCGGGGGTTCGAGACCCTCCGAGCGCGCTGGGTCGCTCAGGCCCTACCGGGATGTGGCGCAGTAGGGAGCGCGCACCGTTCGGGACGGTGAGGTCGCAGGTTCGAGCCCTGTCATCCCGACGTTGGCCCGCTGGAACGGGTCATCCGGGCTTCCGTGGCCCAGGCAGATGTCGCCCTCGCGTGGGATGGACGGCAACACGGGCGCGCGGGGCCTGCGCGTCACCATGGTCGTAGATTCGGTCCGTCCTTCCAGGGGCGGACCGGCATGGTGTTCGTAGCTCAGTCGGCAGAGTCCCCGGTTGTGATCCGGGCGGTCGCGGGTTCGATCCCCGTCGGACACCCTCGGCGTCCCCCGTGTCTTACGCACGGATCGGGCGCAGTGCGTAGGCGGATGCCAACCGTCCGCGTGGGTACATGCGGAATCCCGGCGCTCCGGGAGGCGGGTTCGACTCCCGCCGCTGCCCAAGCCCCGAGACCGTGGGCCTGAGATCGGCACAGGAGAAGCATCGCAACAGCGGGCGCCAGGACGGTGACCTTGGGGTTCGATCCCCAGCCCTGAACGATGTGTATGGCCGCGTAGCTCACTCGGGAGAGCGCCACCCTGTCACGGTGGAGGTAGCCGGATCGAAACCGGTCGTGGTCGCTGAGGTGATGCGATGGAGGACCGGCCCACTCCTTTCAGGGCTTGAAGGATGCCCCCCCGAATACCGGTGTCGGTCGCGACGTCCCCTCTCGTTGGCACATGCGAGACGCGGGGACGCGCGCGACGTAGCCGGGCCGCATCGCCCCACCCGCCCAGGCGCGACTCGTCGCGGGCAACGCCTCGGCAGCACGACGGAGCGTGCAGCCGCCTCCTAAGCGGAAGGTCCAGGTTCGACTCCTGGCCGAGGCACGCAGCACCGATGGGCGGTGGTCTGTTGGCAGGCCAGCGCGGCCCTGACCCGCGCCACCGCAGGTTCGATTCCTGCCCGCCCAGCCTTGCCCTGGTGGCGCAATCGGTAGCGCAGCCGTCTTGTAAACGGCAGGGTGCCGGTTCGATCCCGGCCGAGGGCTCTCAGGGGACGGTCCAGGCCGAGCCGTCACTCGCAGCCCCGCCCGCTCACCGTGCGGGAATCGGCCCCCCATAGGCGCGTAGCTCAGATGGCCAGAGCAGCGGTCTCCAAAACCGCCGGTCACAGGTTCGAATCCTGTCGCGTCTGCTGCGTTCTCCCGCCGCCCACTGAAGTTGGTGCACGGGAGATGATCGTCAACGCGAGGAGACGAGACCAATGGTCGACACCAAGAGCAAGCCCGAGCTGGCGGAGTCGTACATCAGCGACTACTGGTCGGACTGCGTGTCCGACGTCGGCCTCCGGACAGCCATGACGGAACCTCCGGCGGCCTACGACGAGGACTGCCTGGGCGGCGACGGGCTCGATGACTACTCGGCCATCGCGTACGCGCCACTGCGGGGGACCCTGCAGATCCCGGACCGCATCTTCGAGGCGATGATCGTGGCGGACGCCAATATCGACCGGAAGGTCAGGGCGCAGTACGACGACACGCTGGCCCCGGGCGCGAACGAGCGCTACGACGAGACCTGGTCAGCACACGTCAGGAACATCCACATCGGCCACCCTGAGCTCGAGCGGGCTGTGGGCGTCTTCGGGGTCCTCGCGTCCTGTCAGGGCGGCGAGGAGGTGGGCATGATCTACGCGCACCCGATCCACGGCGTCCGTGACCACATGGCCCCCGAGGCGTACAGACACCTCAGCGCCCCGTACGTCGCGGCGTTCGGCGTCGAACTGTTCCATGGCGACCTCGACGCCGGGCTGGTCCTGCCCGAAGTCCAGCAGTCCCTCATGAGCTCGCGATGATCCGACTCGGACCTGTCGCACACGATCTCGGCTTGGCGATGTCGAGGGTCTCCGGCGGGAGGCCCGAAGCCGATCCCCCGCACCTCACGATGCCGGACGGACTGCCGGCTCGGGGGAACCGCGTTCGCCTCTGCCTCGGTAGCTCAGCCGGCCAGAGCACCCCACTCGTAATGGGAAGGTCACCGGTTCGACTCCGGTCCGAGGCTCTTGGGAGATCAAGGCCGGTTCAACTCCGGCGCTTCACCGGCTGTGCTGATCTCCCCGCTGCGGGCGACCCGTTCGATTCGGGTCCTCGGGGATGGTTCCCGCCCGCACTCAATCTTCCCGGGATCGCACCCGGGGACGGGGCACGGCAGTGCCTGCGCCCGGCGGGGCGCGAAGCTCGGAGATACGCCTCAGATGTCCGGGAGGGGAACCGGCCCGATCAGCCGGAAGCCCCTTCATGGGCCGTGGGAGAGCGGCGGGGAGACCCGTGGTTGCCGGTTCAAGCCCGGCGACCCGAGCACGCATTGGAAGGCATCCGATCGGTCAGGAGCCCCGCTGGAATCGGGGTGCGGGGCGAGAGCCCTCGGTGGGTTCGACTCCCACGTCTTCCGCGCTCGCGTAGCCCAATTGGCAGAGGCGTCCGGTTCAGGTCCGGAAGGTTGGGGGTTCGAATCCCTCCGCGAGTACGAAGCGAGTCGCTCTCGCTTTCGGCGCCGACGGCCGGTCTGAACAGTCGGCAGGATTCGGCATCCTGACTCCAGCCGACCGATCGACGCGGGAATAGGCCGGGCGATGCACCGTCCACCGTCCCACGTCGAGGGTATGCAGCCGCCACGAGTGCGAGGGCTTCCGGGTGTACGGGTCATCGCGAGGCCCGCCCCGTCATGGTGATGTGGCCGAAAGGCGAGGCGCTGGCCTGCAAAGTCAGTTCATGCGGGTTCGAATCCCGTCGTCACCTCGATGCCGCGCACGTCCATGTGCCGGCACTGGCCTGCCTGGCGGAATCAGGTAGACGCGCACGGTTGAGGGCCGTGTGGCCCGTGAGGGTCGTGCCGGTTCGATCCCGGCGGCAGGCACGGAGCGAGGGGCGATACGGCGCAGCGCCGTTCTCCGTCGCCTCTGCTCCAACGTGACCGCTGAGGTAGGACGTTGTCCGCGTGTGGGTGGTGCGCCTGCCAAGACGCCGGTGGTGCGCCTGCTGGTGCAAGTACATAGGACAGCAACATCGCGGATCAGGCAGACTCCGGCCGAATAACACCGAGAGCCTGGGCGCCGGGCAGTTCACGCTTCGATGGCGCAGTGGCAGCGCACCGTCTTGGTACGACGGAGGCCGCGGGTTCGACCCCCGCTCGAAGCTCTCAGGAAGGTTGGCAGAGCGGTAATGCAGCGGCTTGCTAAGCCGTAGCCCTTCGGGGCTCGTGGGTTCGATCCCCGCACCTTCCGCGAGCGGTCCAGGGTTGACCGCTACGCCGGGCTGTCCGATCGGCGCACCCGGGTCTCGACCAGTCGATCATTGCGGGGCCCGGGGTGGTGCTCGGGCTCCGTTCCACGGGATGTGGCGCAGTAGGGAGCGCGCACGGCTGGGGGCCGTGAGGTCGCAGGTTCGATCCCTGTCATCCCGACGACTCCTCTCAGCAGAGGAGATGTGATCCCTTGTAGCTCAGTGGCAGAGCGCCCGCCTGTTAAGCGGATGGTCGGAGGTTCGATCCCTCCCAGGGGAGCTCGGGGCGAGAGACGTCACGAGGGCATAGTTCGGGTGGCTCCGGACTGGGTCTCTCGTGCGGTACTCCAGGGGCCGTCGTCGCCAGCGATGGTCGCGAAGTCCGGGCGCCGTCGGAGGGCCGGTACCTCGGAGTCGAGTCCGGGGCGCTCCACCACGTCGCGTAGCTCAGCGGTAGAGCGCTCCCTCGACGCGGGAGAGGCCGGTGGTTCAACACCACCCGCGACGACGCACGCCCACCATGAGAGGTCGCCATGAACCGCAACGCAGTCGAGAAGCACTTCACCACCGCTCTGCAGGATGACCGGACCCCCGTGCTGGTCGTCGATGTCCACTTCAGTGAGCTCGTCGAACCGACCATCTCTGCCCTCCGAGACGCTCTCTCGGCCATCGGAGATGACGTGTCGGGCGAGGACGTCGCGGCCGGCATGAAGATGGTCGCAGAGGTGCAGGTGCTCGCCACAAGCTCCCCATCCGCCGCCTCAGCGCTCAGCGGCGCCAGGAAGCGGGCACAGGGCGTTGTTCTCGTGCACGCGTCGTCGGAGCCCTCGCCTGAGGCTGACAGGGTCCTCGAGATGGCAGACGGGTGATGACCACAGACTTCGCGCGGCGACCTCGCCGTGGCGATGAGGGGACCGAGCGCGGCCGTGCCTGAGGGGTACGCGCATCGGGGCCATGGCCCCATCGGACTCCCCGAGCCGATCCGGACGGCCAGAACCTCAGGTGGAGGGCCCATGGCGCAGTCGGTAGCGCGTCTCGATGGCATCGAGAAGGTCGCCGGTTCGATCCCGGCTGGGTCCACTCTCCCTCGATCGTCTTCGGCAGGGCCGTCCCGCATCGCGGGAAGTCCGCCAAGTCGGCCGTCGCGTCGGTGAGCCGCGGGCTCGAGGGAGGCTCGGGAGCATCTGCTCCCCGGACGCGGGCCTGCAGGCGTGTCCGGGTGCCGGAGAATCCCCGGCCCGAGCACCACGGGATGTAGCTCAGGTGGTAGAGCGCCCGCCCTGGGAGCGGGAGGCCGCAGGTTCGAGCCCTGCTATCCCGACGACGGCCCGCGCGTGCCGCGAACGCGTGATGGAGGGCTGGCAGAGCGGTAATGCGTCCGTTTCGAAAGCGGCAGCCGGGGCGGGAGTCCCGCGGGGGTTCGATCCCCTCGCCCTCCGCTTCCCTTGGGATGGGGATAGGGGCCCGGCGGGAGCCCGCGAGGTCATGCTCGCCAATCCCGCCTACGCGGATGAGGTCCCAGTGGAGGGACGCCTGGCTTCCAACCAGGAGGCGGCGGGTTCGAACCCCGTCATCCGCTCGAGGTCGGCATTCTGTCGGCCCTTGCACGCATAGCTCAGCAGGTCAGAGCGTCGTCCTGATAAGACGGAGGCCCCTGGTTCAAGTCCAGGTGCGTGCACTCGCGGGGTGGAGAAGCCGGTATCTCGCCAGGCCCATAACCTGGAGACCGAGGGTTCGAATCCCTCCCCCGCCACGAGACGCCCCTGCGGCTATGCTCCGCCCATGGACCGGTTCCGCAGGCAGGCCGTAGGTGATGGGGCGATGGCTGTGGTCACCGCCTACGAACATTCTCGCGGCGCGAGCGTCGTGGACGTCAGCCTTGGGCGCGACCCTCGCCTATCCGCAGAGCTCGAGAAGCTGGGAGTGGAATCTCCACGGGTGCCCAGCGCCGACCTCGTCTCGGCGTCGAACGGGCACGTGCGGCTGATCGAAGTGAAGGGACGCGGATCGTCGGGCCCCATCAAGGTCATGGAGCGGGAGCTGTACACGTTCCAAGCCGCCGGGGATTCCTCGTGGCTCTACGTCGTCTGGAACGTCACTCAGACCGCGCCGTACCGTCTCGTCCTCGTGCAGGACCCGCAACGTCTCTCCTGGGAGAACATCCGCCCCGCGAGGAAGCCGGTGGACTCCCCCAGGGGTGTGGGCGAGGAGGGCCAGTTCCAGTGCGAGGCCGCGGAGATCACCGAGCTCGGTGTCGAGGTCGACCTCGCCGGCGTTGCTCTCCCCGAGAAGGCACGGTAGCCGAGGCAGCGTCCCGTCCTGTGGGATCCGATCCCCGCCCACTACGGTGGAGACGGCAGTCGAGCCTGCCGCTCTCCGAGCTCTCTCCCCCGTGCGGCGCGAGCAACGAGGACAAGGCCCACGGGGTGCGCTCGACCTGCAGGATCCGTATCCAGCTTCGGCGGATTCGGGCACGGGACGACCGCCAGGAAGTAGGAACGCCATGCCGTCGACGTCGGACAAGAAGCTCGCCCGGGCGATCATGGGTCGCCATGAGGGCGTCAAGTACACCGAGGCGCTGCGCTTCGTCGCCGAGCTCAAGGAGATGCGCGAGCGCAACGAGTCCCGCATCGCCCTCGGGGCGGCCCCGGTCATCGAGCTCGATCCGCAAGGGTCAGCCTGGAAGATCGAGGAGTCGCGTCGGTACTTCGTCACGCCGGGCGATCCTCGCATCGTCATCAAGCTGGACGAGGTACACCACCTGTCGGGCGGCCGTGAAGCTTTCACGTCCTGGTTCGAAGCGATTCAGCGAGCAGCCCGGGTGGCCTCCGGCCAGGCTCGAGATGAAGAACGTCGACTGGCCCTCACGCGAGCGCTCATGCAGACGTCGGTTCGCTCCAAGATCATGGGCCCCGATGAAGCTCGGGAGGCCCTGCGTGAGCAGCGGGGGACTCTCCGGGAGCAGGCGGAGGGCCGGAAGGACTCCGGTCCAGGTGCCCCGATGTTCGACGAGTGGCATGTGATGGCGCACGCCTCCAGGTCCCGTCGCCGCTTCGGCGAGATGCAGCGGGCAGTCCGGGCGGCATCAAGCGAGAGCCGAGACGATGCCGGCACCAGCAGGTGCGGGCGCTCGAAAGGACCATGGACAGTCTCAGGCCCATCGTCTTCGGCAATCCCGGGGCCGGGAAGTCGTACTGGAAGGCGGAGCAGCTCGCCCGAGGTTCCCGAGCCGTGTGGGATCCGACGACGGGCGAGCTACTGGATACGTCCGGCCCCGACTCTGAAGCCTGATTACCCTCCCCTGTAGTCCTTGGCCTGCCTCTCGAGATAGAGACAGGTTGAGGACATTGCCCGCCTGGCGGAACTGGTAGACGCGCCGAGCTCAAACCTCGGTGCCGCGAGGCATCCGGGTTCGATCCCCGGGGCGGGCACAAGCCGCTGTCGAGCGCGAAGCGCCAGCAGCCGGCCATTGCTCCGTAGCTCAGCAGGTAGAGCATCCCCCTCATAAGGGGCTGGCCGCGGGTTCGAGCCCCGCCGGAGCGACCACGGGCTCAGCGTCCGATCCCGAGCCATTGCACGATCAGTTCGACGATCACCTGGTCGGTGACGTGCAGTGCATGATGAAGGGCGATTGCTGCGGCGGCGATGACGGTGGCCTTCACGGTGGGCATGCTGTGCGCGCCGCGGCGGGCGGTTCTCGTTCTCTTGTGCGTGTTCATGCACAGGGGTGTGCCGGTGGACGGGTGCCCCGTACACGAGTCGACCGCGAACCCTCCTGATCCCCGTTCGTCTATTGGCAGGACGCCGGATTTTGGTTCCGGCAAGCGAGGTTCGATTCCTCGACGGGGAGCTGCGCCTCCACCGCTCACTCGGCCAGAGCATCCGCATCGGCGGGTCTCAGGTTCGAGTCTCGGTCGGGGGCGCCTTGCCGGCGTGGCCGAAAGGACAGGCGCCCGACTTCTAATCGGGACGATGCGGGTTCGAGTCCTGCCGCCGGCACTGCACCGCCCCGCGGGCCTGGTGCATCAGGAGGGGCCAGCCGAGGGATGGCGGCGGCCGCGGCCTTGAAAGCCGAGTGCCCTTCGGGGCGTGCGGGTTCGATCCCCGTCCCCTCCGCCACGATCCCGCCTACTCGAGGGTGCACGACGGCCCGGGCGGCCCATACGCCGAGAAGGCCTCTGGGGCAGCCCCCGCACCGAGGCGGCCCGCGACGGCACCGATGCGCCCACTGCTCACGTGACAGATGCGCCCGCACCCGGCAGACGAAGGAGGTGGTGGCCGTGGCGATCGTGAAGGTCTACAACAAGGGCTACGACCGCTCCACCGGGATCGGCGAGCTGCTGCACACCACGACGGTGCGCCACGCGATGGGAATGATCCGCCGACGCGTGGCGGAGCCGGCCGACCTCGTACTCGTTGATGACGAGATCGTCCCCGTGGTGCTCGAGCTCACGCGCGAGATCAGCGGTGCGTGGATCGAAGGCGGCCAGCGCACTTCCGTCGGGTTCTCGTTCCTCGCCGTCCACGAACGGGACCACTGGACCTGTGCGTACTGCGGGAGGGGCGTCTCGAAGCGGCCGCGTTGCGACGAGCTCCTGGCCACTGTCGACCACATCCTGCCGTCTTCACGCGGGGGCGAGTCGAGCTGGCTGAACCTGGTCTCGTCCTGCAAGGGGTGCAACAACCGCAAGGCCGACCGCACCCCTGAGGAAGCCGGCATGCAGCTGCGATTCGACCCCTTCGATCCGATGGTCTCGTACCGAGTGGGCGGGCACGTCGAGCAGATCTTCGTGGCCGCCTGACCAGGCTCCGCCCGGGATGCCCCGGGCGGAGCCCTTGGAATGTCTCCGTGCAGATCCCAGGGCATCGCTTCGAGCTCGGGCCTGACGACCGAGGCGCGGATGCACCGCTGCTCCAGCGATGGTCTTCCCCCGCTGATCGACTCTCGGTGATTCCAGCGAGTCGTCGGCGTCCCGTGAATGCGAGCCCCCGCCCACTTCAGGGGTCACAAGGGATCCGGTTCCGGGTGCATACCCCTCGGCCCCGGGTCTCGGCGGATCGTAGAGACTCGGCCGCCACCCGGGGGGAAGCGCCCCATCCGCGACCTCCGCAAGGGCCCCGCCCGCCGGCATCGTCCGGACAGCGGCGGGGCTCGCCTTGTGCCTCACCCCCAGGGGTGGGCCTTGCGCCACTGCTCCACCCAGAACGGGTCGCGGCGCCGCGATCGGGGCCGAAGCCTTGCGTTCTCCAGCGGGGCTCGCGCCCGGATCCACTCGCGCAGGAAGGGTCGAACCTCGTCCATGCGGTCACTCCACTCGCGGGCCAGCAGGGTCAGCGAGTCGTCGCCGCATCGCACCCGTATCGAATGGTCCGGGAGCGATGGCTCGCGGAAACTGGGGATCGACTCGACTTCCGGCGCCCTGGAGAGGGTGAGACGGTAGGCGATCAACACCGAGTCGACGGATCGCTGCAGTTCTTGGGCTGCCAGGTACTCCCCGTAGGTTGCCTCGAGGTCCCCATCCATGAGGTGAGCATCGCACGGCGCTGCGACACTCGGCACCTCCCGCACCTGCGGAGGGTCGCGATGTGAGCGGGCGTGTGCCAGGAGGTCAGGGCGTGTCCTTGTCAGACGAGGTCGGGTGATAGTCGGTCCAGTCGGTGCAACCGACGACTCTGCAGCCGTCGTGCTCCACGACGCAGCGCAGCTCATGGCCGGCCAGTTCGACGGTGGTGGCGTCAAGCGCGGCCTGGTCGAGGTTCAGCTCGACTGCCAGGTAGGGCAGCTCACTGCGCCGCACTTCGTCAGAGGTCTTCGGCCGGAACACCCGCGGCCTGAGCTCGATGGGACGGTCGAAGTGCTTGGGCAGTTCGGCG
This sequence comes from Brachybacterium kimchii, assembly GCF_023373525.1. Taxonomy (NCBI): domain Bacteria; kingdom Bacillati; phylum Actinomycetota; class Actinomycetes; order Micrococcales; family Dermabacteraceae; genus Brachybacterium; species Brachybacterium kimchii. Next base: position 866,438 of record NZ_CP097218.1, on the reverse strand, counting down.
CCGGCCAAGCGGACCAGCCCGTCGTCGACGAGATGACAGTGCCTGATGTCCGCATGGCCAGGTGCTGAGATCGTGAAGACCTGTCGCAGCTGCGTTGACACGTTCACGTGCGCACTCATGTCGTCGGCCCACTTCTCGGATCGGGTGATCGTCAGGTAGCGCCCGTCGCAGCTATAGGTCAGCGATTTCAGCGCGTCGACGAGACGGGCCCTTTTGGTCGTCGCAGCCCTATCCCTCTTGTCGACCCAGCGCGCGAACAGGACGAACAGGGCGGAGATGAGAAGCACGACGAGGACGGTGATGGGGACAGTTGCGGGGGCGGACACGAGGACCTCCTGGTTCTCAGATGAATGGGCGGACGGGGAGTGCTCGAGTGCTACGGCGGGCACCTAGGCCTGCCGGCGCTTACGCTCGACTGCTGTGATGCTCTCGATGCGGGTCTGCAGGCGCCGTTCCTTCTCGGACTTCTCGGTGCTCTTCAACACGCCGTCGATGAGCTCGGCGTCGAGGTCGCCGGCATCCGCTGCCAGCCAGAAGAACATCGATGCGGGGAGCCCTCCGATCTCGGGCATCGTTCTGATCTGCTGTGCGGGGATCTGCACGTTGTGGGCTCCGGGAGCTGATCGGAGCCGTTGCGCAGCACGTCGAGGGATCGCGAGGCTCGACACGAAGACCACGAACGACACGAAGAGCGCGCCGACGAGCACCCGCCACACCACGGCCGTGATCGACGGTGTCGGTGGGTACGTCTCCCCCGAGAGCATGCCGTGATCGAGAGCCCACAGCGCGAACCTCACGCCTCTCCAGAGGAGGAAGACGAGTACGGCGCATACGCTGCCGAAGAGCGAAAGCATCGAGGCCATAGAGAGCGAATCGGCCCAGGAGGGGCGGTCGAAGTCCTGCTCGAGAGCGCGGTTCTCGGGGGTGTCCGGAAGCAGATAGGACGACCGCAGGTCTCCCGAGTCGATGACGAGAATGTCCTCGGGAGTCTCGGTCGCGCGAGACGAAGATGGGACGGTCATGCGATCTCCCGCAGTCGCGACCCCGGATGCTCCTCGCGATACCCGAATCGTCCCCGCCACCAGTGGGCCTCGAAGGACTCGACGGTGGGCCGGTCATGGTCCTCCCACCAGTCGCGGAGCTCTTCGGAGGCGTAGCAGTAGGCTCGTGCGCCGTTCCCCATGAACAGGGAGTAGGGGTCGACGTGCGCTGCTCGTCCTCGGTCGTTCAGCAGTTCGCCGTTGAGGTCGCGGTACGCCCGCTGGTAGGAGGCGTGGCGGTGGAGCTCGAACTCCTCGCGCATGAGTCGGCGCGCGTGGAGGGCGTCGTTGAAGATCTCGCTCATGGGTCCTGCCTCGATTCGGATGGTGCGGTGCCGCGTCCATGTCGAGCGGATACGGCACCGCACCAGTGGGCGGTCGAGGCACCTCGTAGGACGCCGGGCTACTCCTGGATCGTCCAGGAGAGATCATCAGCCAGGCGCACGTGCTCGCTCATCCCGAAGACCGCAGGGGGGCAGCACACTCCGGTCGAGTCTCTGGCCGGCGAGCACCACGTGAATACGCTTCGACCTGCCGTACCGCAGAAGGAACTCCAGCACCTCCCGAGACTCGTCCTTCGCCAGGGATTCGACGAAGAAGCGAGCCTCATCGATCACCACGACCGTCGGGTACGGCGAACGTGCGGCGCCGAGCAGGGCGCTCAGAGCCTCCAGGATCTCCGAGGACTCGGTGAGCACGTCGCGGCCGGACCACCCTTCGCAGTCGAAGCCGGACTTGAGCGGATCGCCCAGGATCACCGGCCATGCGGTCGGCAGCTGCTTCACGAGGCGGCTGAGCATGCAGCTCTTCCCGGAGCCGGGCCGGCCTTCGATGAGCAGGTGGGGTGGCGCGCCCCCAGCCCATGGCTCCCAGATGATTCGTCCACCCTGGGCGCTCGGCCCGAGGTCGATTGCAGGGAACGGATCGACGTCGAGCGTGCGTTCGGCATCGAGGTAGGCGCGTCCTGTCGCGGACATCTGCCGGCGGATCGCCTTCTTGCGGGCGCTGTTGTGGACCATCACGTTCTTCTTCCTGACATCGCCTCGCGCCCGACGCCGAGAGACGTGGGTTCGTAAGCCCGATGATCCGGTGGACCTTGCCCCTGTGATGGCGAGGCTGCGCGAGAGCCTGACGCCTGGGTCGAGCGTTCCGGGACGCTCACCTCACACAGTGGGCGGGAACGCGAGAAATCGTCATCGAGGATCCGACGATCCGGCCTTGTCGATCGATCCCGGAGGGAGCTCGAGGGCGGACTCGAGCCGGGATCCGAGGATCAGGCGAGGGTCGTACGTGCCGGCCTCGATTGCGGCCAGTGTGGCTTCGGGGATTCCGACACGCTCCGCGAGCTGCGCCCTGGTGGCCCCGAGTGCTGTGCGTCGGATGCGCACGTATGCGCCGATACGCGCTACGACGAGGGCCGGCGTTGTGGGGGCGGTGGGTGTAGTGGTCGTCTTCACGGCTGCACCCGATCTGGGCGCGTGACTTCGCCGTCGACCCGGCAGATCCAGGCGCCCGGCGCCAGGCGCATGGGCCACCCGTGGCACTGCGGCACCTCGCGCGGATCGATCTTCGTTGGGGGCTCGATGGCCCGGTGTCGGTGCTGCCACGGCAGCGGCTGGATACCGCCTCCGGTCTCGAAGAGAGCGAGCAGCGTCGAGTAGGTCTCGAGGCCGTCGTGGAGCGACTCGGCATGGTCGAGGAGGTCGATCCAGGTGGTGGGCGCATCTTCGGGCACGTGGGCGCCCGGGGTGGTCCCGTGCTCCGTGCCGTCGTCGGCTCGCCAGCGGAAGTCCGACAGGTCCCCGAGCCACGCGCGGGTCATCGGGGTCCCGCAGATGGCGCATTCGGAGGCGTCAGCGACGGTGGTCGGCGGTGGGATGTGCTGGGAGAGGCGTGCCATGGCTTCCCAGTGGGCGTAGGCGACCTGCCGCGGGACATCGCGGCGTCCCGCGGCGTCGGAGCTTCGCCCACTGATGGGTCACCACCGCACAGAGGAGAGATCCGTGAACGGAACATGTGCCAGCCCGTCGGAACCGAAGGGAACGCCGCGCGAGGACGAAGCGAGTGCACCGACCGTCTACATCCGCCTCACGAAGGACCCTCGCGATCTGCGCGCGGGCCTCATGCGACTGGGCAGGAAAGTGCGTGGGGAGGAGCGGTAATCGCCGCTGTGCCGGTCTAGGCGCAGCGACTCGCAGCGCACCGAGTTCTTACCCGCCCACTGGTGGACATGCGTTGTCGGCGCGACGATCCGCGACCCCTCGCGCCTGCGGCCACGCAGCACCCCGACCCAAGAGACGGAGAAGTACCCAGGTGAAGAACCCAAGCCTCCCGCTGGCCCGCGTGACCGCGATCGCAGCAGCGACCGTGCCAGTCGCTCTCCTGCCCGCGTTGCTCACCAGGCTCGTCCACGCGCGACGTCCCCACCACTCCTCCGATGCTCGCGCGACCGGGAGGCAGTTCCCTCCCCCAGGCGCCGCGAGGGCAGCAGATGTGCTCGACATGGAATTGCTCCCCGAGATCGACGCCCCGCTGTGGCGAGCACTGGTCGACCTCACCGAGACCCCCATCATCACTCCCCGAGAGAAGATCAGGCTCGAGGCCCTCTACGCCGCGGCCAGCGGCACCGCTGAGGACGGGCTCGCCACACGCCGCGAGATCCTGACGTGCTCGTGGCTGGTGAACCATGCTCTGCCGACGTTCACGGGCATCGACCACGACCCCGCCTTCGACCTGTCGACTCTCGACGGAGCCCAGAGAGCTCTTGCCCACACGGTTCGGGTCTCCCAGTGCGTTCCTCCCACTTTTGCCGGCTGGAGAAGAGACGAGAAGCCGGTGTACACCGGGACCGGGGTCAAGGGGGCCTGCGAGCTCATCTACGAATACCGGCCCCGGCAGGCCTCATGGCTCTCTCCCGAGCACACGCGCTGCCTGGAGGAAATCGCAGACACCGCTGCCCGAATCTCGCTCGACGTGAAGGACCCCGACGGGCTCATCACGTCACGACTGCGAGAGGGGTTCCTCCTTCACCTCGAGAGCCTCGTGCACACGGAGGCATGGTCCCCGCCCACTGGCGCAGATGGGTAGGTCGACCGAGGAGGCAGGGCGTGGGTTTTCGCATCCAGAAGCGTGTGAAGGTCGGGAAGAAATCGCACGTCAACGTGTCGAACTCCGGCGTCAGCACGTCGGTGAAGATCGGCCGTCTCACTCTGAACTCCCGCGGCCGCAACTCGATCAGGCTCTTCAAGGGCCTGAGCCTGAAGTTCTGAGGAGGACCCCGCATGCTGCCCTTCCGTGAAGCGTCCGTCGGAAAGCCGATCATCGCGCTCGTCCTCGGGGTGATCTGGCTGGTCGCCGTCCCCGCGGACCTCTACGGCTACCCCACCGCGCCCCTGGGGTGGATCGTGATCATCTGGGCCGGTGTGTGCCTGATCGGCGAGATCGTCGCCAACGGCACTGCCCGCGCCCAGGCGAACGGGAACCTGATGTTCCGCAGGGCGAACATGTTCTCCCCCAGCGTGCTCGGAGCACTCGGGTCGCTTCTCGTGGTCTACGCCCCGGAGTCCCTCGGTACCGTGCCGGTCCATACGGTCGGCTGGGTCATCGTCGCCGGAGCTGTCGCGTGGCTGGCGCTCGAAGCGATCGCCAACGGGGTGACGAGAGCGCGACGCCGCACCCGCAGCGACGACGGCGAGTCCGGCAGGCCCCCGATCATCGTGGACTGACCGGCCGATCGGTCCTGGCCGCGTCCTGGCTCGCTCCCCGCCCACTGGAGTGAGCATGAGCAGCAAGATCCCGGACACCGTTCTCATTCCCCTCTCGCGCAACTGCCCGCCCTACCGGATCGACGACGTCTCTGCTGACAGTCGGTACGTGCGCATCCGCAAGACGGGCCCCGACGTCCTCGCGCTCGTTCCACCTGGCGACGACGCCGGCGGGTACCGCATTCGACTGATCAGCGAGCTGCAGGCCTACTCCACGAAGTCCATCACCACGCGCCGCTACCACCGTCTGCTGTACGCGCTGCTCTTCGGGTTCGCACCGCTGCTCCTGATCGCGGCGCTGATCGTCACCTCCGCAGGCCTCATCCCGATGCCTGACAACTCCGTCCTCTCCAGTACGGCGCCGATCGTGTGCCTGGGCGTCCTGATCATCTACCTGGTCCTGATGCTCACGCCGAACGTCGGCGCCGCCTACACGCTGACCTCCGCCGTCTACCCGACGAACCCGGAGTACGCGCTGCGCGACATCTCCACCTCCGGGTCAGGGATCCGCTACCTCACCGAGGACGACTTCGCCGGCGAGGCAGCCATGGAGGCGCTTCGCCATGACGTCCTGAGCCTCCCGGAATCCGTGGGCAAGGAGGAATGGGCGGCGCTGTGGGTTCTCGCCGCCCGCAACCACCTGTATGCCTCTGCCCTCGTGTCGATCCGGAAGCTCGCCCAGCTGCGCCTCGACCAAATCCTCAAGGAGCGTCGACGGGAGTTCGCCGCCGAGCTCCAGGTGTGCCTCGAGGACCTGGGTGACACGTCTTCGCAGTCCCCGCCCACTTCTCCTGGCGAGGGCACCGATACGAGGGAGGCGGCATGAGCACCGGCAAGAAGATCCGCAAGCGGGACACCGGCGAGCAGGGCAACAAGGGGCAGTTCGGCACTATCAGCCGTGGCGAAGCCGAGGTGTCCGTGCCGCAGGAGCGATTCGCGGACACGGACGGGTCGGCGCAGTCCGCTCAGCAGTGGTGGGACCGTGCTGCTCAGATGACGGACGTCTCGGGGAAGGTGCCCACCATGGGCCGCGACAGCGGTCGCCCCCGGCGCCGGACCTACTCCGGCGACGACTACAGCCTGACGATGCCCTCTCACGCCTCCGTGCGGCGGTTCGCGAAGGACGTCGCCGCGCGCACCGGTGACGAGTCGCGCCCCTTCGAGATGCCGATCGAGTACACCGGGCCGGACGGAACGACCACGATGTCCGCAGTGCGCGTCTCGAAGCAGGGCCGCTCCTACCAGGTGACGATGCCCTCCGGCTTCGACCCCGAGCGCAAGGCCCAGGTGTCCGAGTCCGTGCGCGCGACCCTCGAGTCGCGCCGGCCGACGCTGACCCGAGAGCACACCGCACAGCTCGTGGCCTCCTACCGTCACCGCGCCGCGGGCTCCGGCGTCGAGACGCGCAAGGCAGCCTCGTCCTGGATCAAGGGCATGGGCTACAACGCCGAGGCCCAGCAGGCGACCATCGTCATGAGCCCGACCAAGAACAACCCCACGGGCGCCTACGTCTACGACATGGACCCGGACACGTGGGGCCGCATGTCCTCGTCGTCCTCCGTCGGCAAGGCCTACAACACCTACGTGCGCCGCGCCGGCAACTCCAGCGTCGACGTGGCGGTGCAGTGCGCGGACTGCGGTCGCTACTACGGCACCTCCACCACCCACGCCTGCCGCGCCAAGGTGTCCTGACCGTCCCGCGAGCCTCCGATACCGCCCACTACCTGCGTAACCGCACAGGAAGGGCGAGGCCATGGACACCACACGCGACACGGAGATCACCTGGGAGGACCGTCTGCCCGCGCAGGCGTCAGCGTTCATCGGTGCGCTCTGCGCACTGGTCTCGTTCTTCCTGGGCGATGAACTCGCACTGTTCGCCTTCCTGTTGGCTGCCGTCGGTGTGCTGGCCGTCGTGGCGATGATCCTTCGCCTCCCCGCCGACGGATGGCTCGCCGCGGAGGAGGCCCGGTGAACGCGACGGGATCCATGAAGGCCTCCGAGTACGCCGCCCAGCGCCGCGCGGAAGCCTCGACAACGGGCCGTGCACTGCAGCGCATGTCCGAGACGCTTCCGACGCTGCACGCGCGAGAGAAGTTGTTCGTCTGGGTCGACAAGGGGCGCGTGCGCACCTCGGACGGCCCCATGAAGGGCCGCGAGATCGCGGCGGTCCTGATGAATACCGACGACGAATCCGAGGGGCGCCGCGAGGTCGTCATGCCCACGATGAGGGACCTGCGTCTGCTGCTGCGCGCCTTCTCCAAGGCCCGCTTCGACACCATCGACCAGCGCAACGCCGTCCTCTCCGCTCGGCGCGTTCTCGATGTCGCGGTCGTCGCGCCCTGGTATTCGTCGCTGACCGTGATCACGCGCGCCCTGGGCATGCGCTACTGGGCGCCGTTCGAGGACACCGACGATCTCCGGGCCTGGGGCCGGGCACTCCGTATCAGCGGCCCGCTCTCGGTCACAGGCATGGAGGACCTGTATCGCACCGCGATCCACGGGTCCACCACCCACGGCGGACTGTGCGCACGTATCACCGCCGCCTGCGATCGCATCACCCGGTCTCGCTCATTCCCCAGCGCCCTCAACGACGCCCAGGCTTACGTGGCGATGGAGGCCCTCGGCGACCAGTGGAAGGCCCTCTGCGCCGTCGACAGCACCCTGCGGCCCTACAACCTCGCCGGACGACGCACCGTGGCCGCAATCCCCCAGCGGCCCTCGCGCGAACGCAACACCGAGCGCTGCCAGATTCCCGCAGGGTCGATCCCGTTCCGCGAGGGGTCCACCGTGTGGGTCGTCGACCCGCAGAACCCCGACTCAGACCTCCGGGGCGGCCGCGTGGCTGGCTTCGGATACGACCAGGGGGACTTCATCCTCGAAGTCGACCCGGACGCGAAGGGGTCATGGTCGTTCCGGAAGGCGTACGGGCGAGAGGTGTTCCTCGTCGAGGCACCGTTCGGTGGGGCTCCTCGCTTCACGCGCAAGGAACCTTCGTCCTGGGAGGGCGGTGTGCCGCCCGAGGACCCCGTCGACCGGATCGTGCCCGCCGAACTGTCCCTCGCGGGCATGGAGACCACGCCCTTGTGAACGTCCTGCGGACCGGGTTCACCGCCCACTAGAAATGCATGGTCAGTAAGCAGGAAGCAGTGTTCCGCGCGAGCGTCGCGGCGAACGTCCCCGTCTTCATCAAGGGGCTGTCCGGCATCGGGAAGTCCTCGGTCATCCGTGACTACGCGATCGCCTCACGCCGCCACCTCGAGTCCGTGGTGATGATGCACAAGGAGAAGTCCGACATCTCGGGGATCCCCTCGCTGAACGAGGAGAACCACACCACCGAGTTCGCCGTCCCCGGCTGGGCCTCGCGCCTGATCGACGCGCGCCGTGGACTGCTGCTGCTGGCGGAATTCAACCTCGCCGACGAGGACGTGCAGAAGGCCTGCATGAACATCCTGCAGGAGCGGCAGGTCGGAGAGAACACCTACCTCCCGGAGTCCGTGGCGATCGTCCTGGACGGCAACCCTCCCGAGTACTCGGCAGGTGCCGTCGATGTGCCCGGCCCGATCGCCAACCGCATGCTCCACCTGGATTGGGAACTGGACCGCGAAGCCTGGTTGAACGGGATGGCGGCGGGGTTCCCCGCGACGGAGACGATCGTGGACGCCGACGTGCGTCCGGAGCGCCTGGCCCGCGAGCGCTCCCTGGTGCTCGCCTTCCTCGACGCGCACCGGCCGTTCATCCACGACCAGCCCACTGACCCGTCACGAGCGGGCGGACCGTGGCCCTCTCCGCGCTCGTGGGACAACGCGATCCGCGTGCTCTCCCGACTCGACGACTCACAGGTCGACACGCAGCGCCTGGCCCTCGTCGGACTCGTCGGCGAGCGGGCGGCGGACAGTTTCATGCGCTGGCGGATCGAAGCCGCGAACTTCGATCTGCAGGCGGTGTTGTCCGACCCCTCCACCGAGGACTGGTCGAGCCACCATCCGTCGAAGACCCTCACCGTGCTCGGCGCGGTCGCCTCGTACGCGACCGACCGGGGCGAACTCGCCACCTGGAACCGCGCCGTCGAGGTGCTCCTGCACTGCGCAGAGACGACGGGGCGCAAGGACGTGTGCCTGCGTTCGGCGCGCGTGCTGCTGTCCCGGGCGCCCAAGGGCGCGAAGATCCCCCGTCGCGCCGAGGACACCTTCGGGCCGATGCTGCGAAGCGTCGGCGCATGGCAGTGAGGCGTCCCGCCACGCCGCTCATCTGCCCACTGACCTGATGCCCTACGAGAAGGAGAACACCATGTCCGGGTATGCACGTCGCCTCACCACCGAGCAGGAAGATCACCTGTCCGTGTGGCGCGCTCTGGCGGAGAAGGTCGCCCCGTACACTGCAGCGCTGCTGTACGCCGCTCGGTACGTCAACGCCCCCGGGCTGGGAACGCTCGGCGCCGTCGACCCTCGCCTGCGCGTGTTCCTCGACGTCGACGCGATGTCTGAGAAGTGGAGCGACCAGGAGAACGCCCAGGTGCTCGTGCACCTGATGTTCCACGTCATGTTCGACCATCACTCCGTGGCCGAGCAGAAGCTGCAGGCCGAAGGGGACCTCTCGCCGGACCTGTGGCGCATGGCGGCCGACGCCGCCGTGAACGACGACCTCGAGGATGCCGGGATCACCTTCCCCTCGACCGTCTCGACGACCGCTGAGCAGATCGGCATGGACCGTGGCCTGTCCGCTCCGGAGTACTACGACGAACTCTCCCGGCGCGCTCACGACGCCGACATGGATCTCTTCCACCTTGACGAGATGGCGAGCGGCCTCATCGGCGGAGCGCTCACCCTCGGGACCGACCTGCAGGACCGCGCGTCCCTCGACTTCCTCACCAGCACGTGGGAGGACCTGGACCTGATCGCGCCCCCGGCGGAGGACTTCGAGGTCGTCGCGGCCGTGTACTCCGTCGCCGAGGAGATCTCCAAGGGCAAGGGGGCGGGCGCTGGGCGACTGGGGCGCTGGGCCGAGGAGGTCACCGCACCGAGCGTGATCCCCTGGCAGATCGTGATCGGCGGGTACCTGCGGAAGGCCTCGCGTCGCAAGCCCCGAGGCCTGATCAAGACGTTCTCTCGTCCCTCGCGGCGTCAGACGGTGCGTGTGCGGATGCCCGACGGCTCCAAGGGCCGCAAGATCATCCTGCCCGGCACCGTGCGCCCCGTGCCCACGCTCGTGGTCATCCGCGACACCTCCGGGTCCGTGTCGGACCACGAACTCAGCGAGGTGGGCCGGGAGGTCGCAGAGATCGCCGCTCAGTGCGGAGTGCCCGAGGACCGGGTGTTCGTCCTCGACGTCGACGATGCCGTCTACAGGGCCCGGACTCTGTCCGAGAAGGGGACACTGCGCTCGGCGACCGGCGGCGGTGGAACCGATATGCGGCTGGGCCTCGCTGCGATCCCGGAGGTGTTCGACAGGACGCCTGACCTGGTCGTCGTCGCCACGGACGGCGGCACGTCCTGGCCCGAGACGCCCTCAGCGTTCCCCGTGGTCGCACTGATCACCTCCGACGGGCTGGACACCACCCCTGTGTGGATTCCCTCGGTCCCGGTCGACGGCGTTCCCGCCTGACCCCTCGGTGCCGTCCCGTGGGTGGCTGTGTCCGCCCACTGGGGAAGGAACCGGCAGCAGATGGAGGAACCGTGGCGCTGAGCATTGCAGACCTGAACACCCTGGGGATCGACACGTCGAAGGCCCCGCGGGTGGAGCCGTCCCCCGAGGAGGTGAAGGCCTCCCGTCAGATTCCGTCCTGGCAGCGGCTCGTGCCCGGGTCCGTGCTCTCTCGCACCCTGTACGAGGCGGCGTCGGGCCGGCGCGTGACGATCGTGGACTCTCCGCCTGGGTCGGGGAAGACGACGCTGCTGGTCGACGCGGCCCTCTGGCTCAGCGCGAACACGGATCTCACTCTCACGATCGCCGCGCCCACCCGATCTGCCGCCACCTCGGTCGCCGAGCGCCTCGCCGCGGTGTGGGAGAACGCCTCGGTGGTGCTCGCCCTCAGTGGAGTGGAGAAGGCATCGACCTCAGCGATCCACGCCCCGGGCAGCGGCTCCTTCCAGGGGGCGCCGGGAGACATCGTGGTCAAGACCATGGCTTCGCTGGGGATGAGCACCAAGACGACCAGCGACCTGCTGATCGTCGACGAGGCCTACCAGTCCACGTTCGCATCCCTCGCCGCCGCCGCGAAGGGCTGTGAGCAGGTGCTGATGGTCGGCGACCCGGGGCAGATCGGACCGGTCACGACCGCCGATACGTCCGTGTTCGAGGACAGCCAGTACCCACCCCACGGCCGGGCGCCCGATGTCCTGCGCCGTCACCCGTCGGCGAAGATCCTGCATCTGCCCACGTCCTACCGGCTCGGGCAGCGCACAGTAGACGCGATCGCCCCCCTGTACGACTTCCCCTTCGACTCCGGCCGACCCGACCGCCACGTTCTCGGGCATGAGGAGATCGAGAGCATCCAGATCGACCGGGACGACCCCGTAGACCTCTACGCCGAGGTGGCCCGCCTGGCGCAGACCTACGTGGGCGCCGAGGTGTGCACCGACGACGGCACCCGCCCGCTCACGAGTAGCGACGTGTGCGTGGTCGCGGGCGACAACATGGCGGTCAACGGCATCGCCGGGTTCCTGTCCACCCTCGGCCTGTTCCCTGGCATCACAGTGGGCACCGCCGATCGACTGCAGGGCGGCCAGTGGCACGCGGTGATCGCCGTCGACCCGTTGGCGTCCGCTTCCACAGTCTCCGACCATCACCTGTCACTGGGTCGCCTGTGCGTCATGGCATCACGGCACATGACCCACATGCTGTGGGTGCATCGCGGGGACTGGCGGTCGCTGATCGACGAGCAGGACGTGGAGGACATCGACCGGATGGTCTCGGTGCGAGAGAGCCTGGTGGGCTGACCCGTGCGACTCCGTCATGCCTGTGCGACGCGCTGTGCGGCGGCGAGGAGTTCGGAACGCAGCTGCTCGAAGGACGAAGCGTCCCCCACTTCCTCTCGCACCTCGCGCGTCTGGCCTCCGAGCGTGATCGTGCCTGCCAGGACGATGAGGTCGCCTTCGCGCAGGATGTCCAGTTCCCCGTCGGCGACGCCGTCTCCATCGACGTCGATCTCGAGATCCTCCTCGAGCTCCATGTCCTCGATGGCGTCTGCGAGGTCGTCGTCGCTGATCGAGGACAGATCGATGGCTGCCTCGTCTCGCTGGGATCTGCCGAACTGGCCGCGGTTGCCGGCCTCGCCGGTGTCGCGCTTGCGGGTCTTCGGCATGAGGGCTCTCCTTCGTCGGTATCTGGGTCTCGTGCTCTCCAGTGGGCGGGGGCCGCGGACCTGCTGCGTCTCGAATCGTGGGAGCCCGATCGCATCTTGCGGGCCGCTCCGCCCACTTCTCTCAATGCATACCCCGGGGCCGGAGAGTCCGGTCCCGTCACCCCATCCGAAACGGAGGGAGTTCCGATGACCATCACCGTGTACTCGAAGCCCATGTGCGTCCAGTGCGATGCGACCAAGCGAGCCCTGACCAAGAGCGGCATCGACTTCGACGTCGTGGACATGACCGAGGACGCCGAGGCTCTCGCTCATGTGAAGGAGCTCGGCTACGTGAAGGCGCCCGTCGTCGAGGTCGGCGAGGATCGCTGGTCGGGCTTCCGCCCCGACAAGATCAAGGCGATCGCGCAGTCCCTGACCTCCAGGGCGCCGGCTATCGCCTGATCCCTGAACAGCAGCGGCCCGTGCACCATGTCGGTGTGCGGGCCGCTCTCGTGCGTCAGGAGATCAGCGCCATGGGAGCCATCCGGGAGATTCCCGCACACTGCCGCCTTGTCCCGCGACTGCGCTCCCCCGCCCACTTTCTCTCTCGAGGACGTCGAGTGAGGAGAGCACCCATGGCGAGCACGAAGATCCGCAAGCGCGACACCGGCGAGGCCGGCAACCGCGGCCAGTTCGGCACGACAGCTCGCCCCGAAGCGGCCGTGAGCGTCCCTTCTCCGGCACCCACCAGGCACGGGCGCACCATCGATGTCGGCCCCGAGGTCTCGCACCTCGTGACGGACGTCGAGTCGACGTTCGACGAGGACGGTCGGACCGTCATCCACGTCCAGGTCGACCGGGAACACCTGCCCACCTCGTCCTACCGCGTGGGATCGGCGCCGTGGGACATCGACGACGAAGACGTCACCGATGACCAGGTGGACGCCTACCTCGAATCCCGCAGCGATAATCCCGAGGCCTTCGCCTACGATCTCGGGTTCCCCGGCCGTGCCCGCTGGAACTCCCCCACCAGCACGCTCGAACTCACCCATGAGGGCTTCGAGGGCATCGACGATGACGAGCTCTCCGGGACCGTCAGCGAAACGCTGCGCGACTTCGGCGACGACCTGCGCCTGCACGAGTGGTCGTGAACCACCGTCCCGCCAGACGTGGCGCCCGCCCACTTCTCGGTGTGAGACCCCATCGCGATGAAGAGGAGTGGCCCGACATGTCAGAGAACGCGTCGAAGACCCCGAAGATCCGCAAGCGCGACACCGGCGAGGCCGGCAACAAGGGCCAGTTCGGCACCACGAGCCGCGGCGAGGCCGACGTCGAGGTCACCTACGACCCCATGGACGACTCCCTCGAGTGGGACCACGAGGACGCGGGCATCTACTGGGAGTACCCGGCGACCGACGCCGAGAGCACGTTCCACGACAACGGCACGATCGCGGATCGCGTCCTTCTGGACGGGACCATCGAGCATCACGACGCCGACGGCACCCTCACCCGCGTCACCCGGGACGACGGGTCCACCATCCTCATCGACGGCGACATGGACCACCCCTACGTCGTGCATCGCAAGCTCTCCGAGTTCGCCTTCGAGACCCACGAGCTCAACCGCATCCAGGCCCGCGCTCGATTCACCGAGATGAGCCCTGCCCTGTCCGCCCACGACTCCGGGAACGCCGACCGGCTCGCCGACGCCATCGCCGACCGGGTGGCGTCCGATGACCTCTATGAGGTCGAGGAGCTGTGCGAATCTGCCTCCCAGCAGCACGCCATGACGACGTGGCTGCGCAACCACCCTCGGGCGAACACCCCTCACGCACCCTCTGTGGCGCCGGAGTCCCTGAGCGAGGCGCGCCGGATGCGTGACGCCCTCCTGGACAGCTTCGCCGTGGACACGCAGTCCCAGGAATTGCCCACCGGGCCCGCCTACACGCCGATCATCACCCTCGAGCGCGGCAAGCCGTCCTTGAGCGTCGAGGTGCGCAACGTGCCGGACTCCCTCACCCGCAACCGCTACGACGACGGCGAGTCCCTCAGCCCGGTCGGCAAGGAGCTGCGCGCGCGAGTGGAGCTCGCCTGCCGGCGCTCGCAGATCCATGTCGACCACGTGGACCTCGAGTCCGACTGCCAGCGTGCAATCCGCCGTCTGCGGACCCACCGTGAGGCAATGCGCGAGGAGGCGGAAGCCGCATGATCGTCGCCGGCATCGACCTGTCCCTCTCGTGCACGGGGCTGGCGCTCGTCCGCTCCCCGGAGCGGGTGGAGACCAACACCGTCACTTCGAAGCCCCCGCCCCCGGGGACCGAGACACTCCGCTCTCGATTCGAGCGCATGGAGAAGATCGCCGATGGTGTGCTCGCTGTCGCCGGCGGCGCCGACATCGTCGGCATCGAGGCGCCCGCCTACGGGATGCGCAACGCCGGGAAGGTCCACGACCGCTCCGGCCTGTGGTGGCACATCGTCGCGCTCCTCGAACGCGAAGGGGTCCCCGTCGTGGAGGTCTCGCCTCCGTCGAGGATGATGTACGCGACGGGGAAGGGCAACGCGGGGAAGGACCTCGTCCTGGTGACCGCGGCGTCGACCTACAAGCAGGCGGAGATCACCGGCAACGATGTCGCGGATGCTGTGGTGATCGCGGCGATGGTCTCCCGCCTGGTCGGTCAGCCCATCGAGTTGCGTGAGCCCGCGCAGGCGAAGCTGAAGGCGCTGGCGAAGGTGCACATGCCCGCACCCCTCGGGGCGGCCGTCGCCTGAGGGGCGCGTCGTGGCGGATCGGAGGCGGGGTGCGGCACCGAGGTTCGGCGGGCTCATCCGTCCCACATAACCCCCTCGGCCTCCTGGGGTCCCCCACGTGCGCGAGCTCCAGACAGTTGCCGCACACCCATCGTATCCAGGGTCCACCGATGCGAATGAGCGACGTCCCGTCATCGGTCCAAGCGGCACTGGGGTGTCCTGCGGGACGGTCCGCTCGCCCACTGTGATCCCGAGTCGAACACGACGCCGCACGAGGGCCGGATGGCTCTGCGGAGGGCCTTGGGACATGACAGACCCTGGTCTCCGCACCGCGGTCGAACATCCGCGAGAGGAACGAGCAGTGGCGCTTCACAGGACCCGTCCCGAGCCCCTTGTCGTCGTCCACGACGTGCTGCAGTGGGTGTGGAGCGCGCTCTGCCGCTTCGGTCGGCGGATGCCGTGGACCCTGGTGTTCGCCACCTTCGCCCTCACGATGCTCTCCCCCTTCCTGGCCGTGACCCTCGGAGAGTTCGCGCGGAAGGCCGGAGCCGAGGGCGTGGTCTTCCTCGGCATCATCTGCGCGGTCGCTCTGCTCATGGTGAGGATCGGCAACATCTTTGCGCGTCGAACCCGGGAAGAGCACCGGGATCCTCCGTTCGACGTACTCCGGGCCAGGAGAATCGCCACGGCCTCGCCAGCGCCCAGTGACCTCGTCACGGAATACGGCGAAGACGTGGCCAGCGCAGCGCGTGACGCGGCCCCGCCCCATGCCGACTCCACCGTCCTGCGCGATCTCGCTCGCGACTTGGCCACTCGTTCGACCCCGACGCAGTGGCAGACCCTGCGGCGTCGCGCAGAGCACGAGGCCGCTCACACGGTCGCCGCTCACGAGCTCGGTGCCGTGATCACGGGCGTCTGGGCCACGGGCAGTCGCGCCAGCCAGATCGGCGGTGCAGTGCATTCGAGCATTGCGGGCCTGGGCGCGACCGGCGTCGCGCACGAATGGGCATCCGCAGTCGGTGCCCTGGCGGGCACCGTATGGGACCAGAACCACGGCATCACCGACCAGGGCGGCAGGAACGACCTCCAGATCGTCGCCGGACTGCTCACGCAGATTCTCATCTGGGGCGAACGCCCGCCGGGATTCGAAGGCCCCATGACCTACGAGTCGCTGCTCACCGGACTGACCACCCGCACCCGCCAGCTCCTCACCGACAACGACGCCCTGGTCCACGCTGTCGCGGACCGCATCGAGGCCCGCCCCGACGAAACCCTGACCGAGCACGACCTCGCCGACCTCTGGGAGAGGGAGTAAGCCCCCAGTCGAAGCCGGGAGCATTCTCGCTCGAATGTCCGACGTGTGCCCCATCCTCGGTCGAGATCGGACTCGTCGTCCTGTGGGAGACGGGTCTTGCCCACTTTCGCCCCGAGACGAGCATGACTGGGAAGGGAGGTGATGGCCATCGTGGAGCGGCTGCGCGCGTACAAGTACGCCCTGGACCCGACCCTCGCGCAGCGCGCACGCCTCGAGCAGTGCGCCGGAGCCGCTCGCCACGCCCACAACCTCCTGGTCGCCGAGAACCGTGCCCGCGGCGACCGGTATCGGCTTCTACGCGACCACCTCGTCACGCTGGGCCGCACGCCCGCCCAGATTAAGACCGACCTTCGTCAGCATGACCTCGAGCATCCCGAGGAGCCAGTCCACCCGATCAGCTATCAGGCCTACGCCACCCGGTACCTAACCGGCATGATCGCCGGACACCGCGACGCAGCGGCCCGTATTGCTGCCGGGGAGAGACCCGAGGATGCCTGGAACAATGATCGGTTCGACGAGCCGTGGATGCACGAGATCTCCCGTCGCGTCCACGTCTCCGGGCTCCAGCACGCCGACGCCGCCGTCAAGAACTGGTTCGCCTCCCTCACCGGTGCGCGGAAGGGCCGCAGGGTCGGTGAACCGCGCTTCAAGAAGAAGGGTCAATCCCGGGACTCCTTCACCATCCCCTCCCCCGAGGCCATGGGACCCCGCTCCAGATACCACCGGGGCCTCGACGAGCGGCGCGGCCAGATCAGCGACTACCGGCACGTGCGCCTCGCGTCCCTCGGCACCCTTCGCACCCACGACACGACGAAGCGGCTCGTGCGGGCCCTCGACCGCGGCGCGGCCCTCCGCTCGTTCACCGTCTCCCGCTCCGGCACCCGCTGGTACGTCTCCCTCCTCACCGCCGAGAACGTCCCCGAGGCCCAGCCGACCCATGCGCAGCATGTAGCGGGTGTCGTCGGCGTCGATGTCGGGGTGAAGGTCCAGGCGGCTCTGTCCACCGGCGAGCTCGTTGACAACGTCCGACCTGGCGCCCGCGCGGCGAAGCGCATCACCCGCCTCCAGCGCGCCATCGCCCGCTGCGAGAAGGGGTCGCGCCGCCAGCAGATGCTGTACCGGCGGCTCGCCGCCGCGCAACACCACGTCGCCCAACAGCGCGCCACCGCGCAGCACGCCCTCACCAAGCGCCTCGCTACGACCTTCGAGCACGTCGCGATCGAAAACCTCAACGTCGCCGGCATGAGCTCGTCCGCCTGCGGGACGCTCGAGCAGCCCGGATGCAACGTCCGCCAGAAGGCGGGCCTGAACCGGGCGATCCTGGATGTCGGCTTCGGTGAGATCCGCCGGCAGCTCGACTATAAGACCAGCTGGTACGGATCCCAGCTCCATGTCATTGACCGGTACCTGCCCTCATCGAAAACCTGCCACGCGTGCGGGACAGTCAAAGCCACACTGTCCCTGCGTGAGCGGGTCTTCGTATGTGAGTGCGGGTGGCGCGAGGACCGAGATGTCAACGCCGCGATGAACATCGCCGCGTTTGCTGTCCCCGGCTCCACAGACACTGGTCATCTCGCCGCCGGCAGGGCGGAGAGGCGAAACGGACGCGGAGACCGCGCCGCTGCACCTCCACTCGGGGTCTTTAGCGGCACGGTCGACGATGCGTCAAGACCCCTCCACCGTGAGGGGCCACCGGCCGGGAGCGATCCCGACCTGTTCCCACACGCCACACGGACGAGGTAAGACCCCTGCTCAGCAAGACTCCTGCCCGTTTACGCAGGGACCAGCCCCCAGCTGCTGCGGGACGCCTCAATAGACGCCGGTCCCGCCCGCGTAAGTGGCGAACAGCCCAGCTTCTTCCACATCCATTTCGACCCGAAATATCGGCCCGCGCCTTCAGGGCACCCAAACGCACTTTCGAGCCAGATAGTAACGATGGGCGCCCTGAGAGCGGACATTAGGTCTGCCGGACATCGCCCGTCCTCAAGCCGGTTGCGTTCGACCGTTCTGCCGCCGCTTGTCGACCAGCTGGCGGGTCGAGCAAAGGGCGGCGAAGACCACCAGCCACGGGACCGAGTGGAACGCAACCAAAGACGCAATGTCACGCGGGAGCGTCTCGGCCCAATTGCCGCCGTCAAGTGGACCGGGCAGCGAAGCCACCACGTAGAGAACCACCGAGATAGCGAATGTAACAACCGTTACACCGAAGGTAAGCGTTGCTACTTGTATTGTTGACAGCCTTCGGCACGCCAGCCGTGCCACAAAAACCAGTGGCACGGTTGCCCACAACACGACAGGAACTGAGACCTGTTGATGAAATAACAGCAATGCGAAGAACAATGCTGGAGACACTTCTCCCCCGCTGAGAGCTCCACTCATTTGCGCCGCCGAGCCAGCTATCCACGACGCAATCACCGCGGCGATGATTGCCGGAACCGGAACATATCTACGTGCCACAGAAGGTTTCTCGCTGTCAGTCAGTGGGATTTGGCGTTCTGGCAGGTCCGAAGGGTAAACTTTCTCCATGTCGCCTTAGCATGAGTCTTGTTGAGGAACTCTGGGACCTTAGTTCCCTTCACCTTCGCCGTCACGCCCAGCACAAACTCAAGGTCTCGCCCTTGGAAAACGTTGAAGTTAATGGTTGACCCTGCGGCATCAAAATGCCCCTTAAGGGCCGTGAACTGCCAGCTGCCGGCCTTGGAGTTTGACTGCGTAATTTTGACTGGAGCTTTTATTCCGCCGGAAACCACAAGGGGGAAAGTTACACCCTTTTTTGGGAAGGCTTTAGTTGCCCCCTTGATGGGGAAGCTGCAGCTGAAGCAGCGCTTCAGCTCTTTTAGAGCGTCAGTCATGGACACATAACCGCCGGGCGCGAGGTCCTTAGAGTTGTATGTGGCAGTGTAGCTGAACCCGCCCTTCAGGGCCACGATTTCGTCAGGTGAGCCCACTTCGACTGTCGGCTCGATCGCCACACCCTCGCCACGCGCAACGTATCGGCCAGGCACCGTGCCCCCTCCCCTGGAGACCAGGGTAGGCAACTCCAGCACCCCGTAACTCAGGGGATTCGACGGGTCAGAGGGGAGCGCGAGTGCCCGCCCATCCGGCTGAACCACTACATCGACCGGCGCGCCGGATTCGAAGTCCACGGGGATCGCCCGAACGTTTGCTGAAGATACATTGGCGCTGAACTTAACGGAATTGCCTGAATGCGTTGAGCGGAATTTCGATGTATTCCCCAGCGTGAACGCGAGCGCGTCTGCAGCCGTTGCGGCCCGTCGCGACTGAGTGCGTGCCTCACTTAAGGTCTCGGCCCCACTGAAAGACACTGCTCCAAGATTGAGCTTCGAATCATCGGTGTCTGACTTATCGGGTTCCCCAGGCTCGGCGAATGCGGAGGCCGACATCCCCGTCCCCGCGATAACCGCAGGAAGAAGAGCTGCCAGACGCCTCGAGATGACGCGTTCGTTCGACTTGTTATTCATGATCCCCCTCTAGTTGTGATGAGGGTTACATCATGCTCCGGACGGGCGCCCCCGTCAACCGGGACACGCTGAACGCGCGCCTCACCGACGTTTGCCCTAACGACTCGGCAACGCGCAGGCGCACGCGATGTCGGGCGCGTCGTGCTCAACGCTCGCACTCGGGTCGCCTTCGACTACGAACCGCACGGACTCGACGCCTTCGAGATTGTGACGCCTCGGAGCCGAGGTCGAACTCGCTACCGAGAGCCGCGGTTCCAGAAGATCCACGCTCGTCACCGTCACTGGGGCGTGCATACAGTACACCGTCCTCAGCGGGGCGCAGACCCATTGCAAGACTAAACGCAGTGTCACGCCGTGCGCCTTGCCTCCGGACGATGCACTCAGCTCTTCCTGAAGCTCTTCAACGCCTTCTTCTGACCGACTGGGGCTCCGGGCTCTCGCCCCTGGAGAGCGGCGTCGATCTGCTCGGATGAGTGCCCGTGCTCGGCGAGGTACCCCGCGTAGTGGGACGAGGCGCGGGCGCCGTAGGTGTCGACCTGGCGGCGCAGCTGCTCGAGTTGCCGCTTGAGGTCGGCGTTGTCGTCGGGGAGGCGCGTGAAGGCCTCGGGGTGACGTGCCGCGAATCCGGGCATGGCGTACCGCGTGGAGATCTCGGCTGGAGTGCCCGTGTAGTCGCCGACGGTCACCTGTGTGGTCTCGAGCTGCTGCTGCTCGTCGTTGGGCAGGGTGTAGCGGTAGGTCCATGCGAGGTGTGTGCGGACGGCGTCGCGGACGGCGAAGCGGTCGAGTTCCTTCGGAATCTGCTGCTGCCATCTCCGCACAACCTCGTTGTGCCTATCGGCGTCTTCACGCGCCCGCGCCTCGTACTCGGCCTGGCTCCACTCGGGCTTGCGAGGCGGCGCCTGCCACTTGCCGCCCACCATCGCCCCGATCGTCGCGGTGCGACTCGCGTCGTAGTCGTCCATGATGGACTGCAGGACCTCGTCCGGCACCAAGACGCTCGACCACCACTGCAGGTGCTCTTCGGCGCTGTGCAGTCGTGCGGGGAAGTAGATCGACCCGTCGGCCCCGTCGGTGCTCATGGGCACGAGTGTCGCATCCGCGCCCACTTCCGAGCGAGCAGCACCGGCGAACTGCCCGCCGTCCCGACCTCCTGCTGGCATTCGAGGCTGTGTGCTCACGGTTCGTCACCTCCGCTTGTCTCGTCTGGGTCTCACTGGCCGATATTGCCGGGGTCACCTGCCCGGTGGCGTCCGTCGCGAGGCAGTGCGAACGACCCCTGGTCCTGGGGGACCGTCACAGGCTGCGCGGGGACCGGATCGTAGGACCGGGCGTCGACAGCCGTCAGAGGCGACGCTCCGATCGCTGCGGGAGCCGATGCGCTCCCCATCCCCTCCAGGTGGAGTGAGCCCTGGCGGGGATCGAGCCCGAGCACGGACTGGGAGTAGAACGGCAGATCGCGGGTGGCTTCTCGCATCTGCTCGCGGGCCATCTGGTCGCCGTGCTCCTGCTGGTGGGCGGAGAAGATCTCCTGGGCCTTCGTCGTCTCCTCGGCGACCTTCTGATCGAACATCGCCTTGAGCTGCGGGTCGGAGTTCATCGACGAGTAGAACGGGAGGTCCTCGACCATCGACGTGCGCTCGGCGGCATCGGGTACTCGCCCGTTCTCCGCCTGGAAGGCGTCGTAGGAGGCGAGCGCATCCTGGAGCTCGGTGGTGAGCTGACGCTCCTGGACGACGGGAAGCCCGTGTGCGAGCTCGGTGATCGGCGCCTGGGCGTCGGCGCTCAGATCCGCCTTGATGCGGGCCTCCAGCTCCATGGTCTGCAGTGCCTCCTGCCGGTCGGTTGCGGACATCTCGGGAACACCTGCGCGGTAGGCGTTCTTCGCAACGCCCGTGAGGGCGCCGACGCTCACGCCGGCAGCTCGTCCGGCACCGTGGGCGATCGACCGCCGGTGCTTGAGGAGCGCCCGGCCGCCCAGGACGGCTGCGGGGACCGCGAGACCCCCCGTGGCGAGGCCGAGTCCTCCGTAGAGGGCCGCACCCTTCAGAGCCCGCTTGTAGGTCCCGGGGTCCTTCGCCGCTGCGGCGAGCTTCGAGCCCGCGGTGCCAACGACCTTCATTGACGTCCCCAGACCTCGGGTGGCGAGGTACTGGGCCGTGAGCGCCTTGTTGTTCCAGATGGCGCTACGCGTGTCCTGCCCGGACTGCCACTTCTTGCGCAGGGTCTGGGCACCTCCGGCGATCTGCCGACGGACGTTGGCCGGGATCGATGCTGCGCGTCCGAGTGCGAGGCGCGAGCCACGGCCGAATCCCTTCGCGGTCGCTCCAGTGGCGACGGCTGCGGCGCTGACCTTCTCCGCCCCCGCTTCGATGGTGTCGTCGCGGCCTCCGCTGTCCTGGAATGCGGCGAGCTTGTCGGCGAACGAGAGGCTGTCAGCGTCCTCCCCCTCCACGGCGTTCAGCGGATCACCGATCATGGAGGCATCGCCGAGGAGACCGTCGGTGTCGTCGTCTGCGGCCTGGATGGACAGCGAGTCCTCCGCATCCGCCTCGGCACCCGTCACCTTCTCGGTCGACGCACCGTCGGTCACGTCGTCCTCGGACACGTTCGAGCCAGAGGTGACGGCGTCGCTCTTGCCGCTGGTCTCCACAGGGTTCTCCGCGTCGGCGACGAGGTCATCGTTCTCCGCCACCGAGGACGCATCCGTGCTCTTGCCCCCACCGAGCTTGCTAGCGCCGGCGTTGACGAGGGAGTTAGTGAGCTTTCGGCGTCCAGCGTCCATCGCACCCTTGGCGAGGGTGCCTCCAGCCAGTGCGGCACCACCGACGGCCAGGGGGTTGCCCGCCATCGCCTGCATCCCGCGCAGTGTGAAGGGCGACTTCGCCTGGAACAGCTTCTTGAACATCCAGTTCAGCAGGAAGATTGACAGAGCCGGGGCCAGGCCGATCCACAGCAGCATCGCGACTGCCCACTGTCCGAGGAATCCGTCTCCCATGCGGATGAGGGCCATTGCGACCATCTGCACGAAGGCGAACAGCAGAGTCGTGACCGACGTGATCGCCGTGTAGCCGATCCAGCTCTTGAAGAAGGACACCGAGGAGCCGAATCCCTGGGAGACGACCCCGGCCAGTGCCGCGATGATCAGGAAGAAGGCCATCACGTAGCTGAGCAGCTTCATCACGAACACCGCGGCGGCCAGGAGCGCCATCGCCAGTCCACCGATGACTGCGGAGACCGCGTAGGTCCAGGCAAGGATCGAGTGGGCCGTGCGGGTGGTGCCGGACACGTTGCTCACGTAGGCGTAGGCGGTCGGGTGCGAGGCAAGGCCGTTGTCCGGGTCCTGAAGGGTGTCCTTGTCGCCGACGACGGCGAACTGGACGTCGGAGAGCTCCTTGATGGTGGTGTCAGCGGACACCTTGTCGGAGAACGGCAGGTGGAAGACGAACTTCGATTCGTTCTGGTTGCCGCTCCCGGTGAAGATCTGCTTGCACGCCTCCGGGGTGATGGGGCCCCCGATCTTTCCGCCGTCGATGCCCTCCTTGGGAAGGTCGGAGCGCAGGGAGTAGTTGCCCTTCGCGTCGATCGCGCACAGGCCCCATGCCTGCGACTGGCGGGCGACGCGCTTGTCGTTGTTCGTGTCGTTGAGCATCGGGGAGCCCGCGGCCGGCACTGCGACGGCGTAGCTCTCCTTGCCGCTGGTGTAGGCGTTCTGGAGGATCTCGTGCCGATCCTGGGCGTCGATCTCGAGGTGGCCGTCGAGCTGGTGGCATGCGGCGTAGTCGGCGCCGAGGCTGCTCTCGTCGCCGTACTGGACGTCGGAGAAGACGCGGTATCCGGTCTCCTCCCACCAGCGGGACATGACGTTGAGGGCGGCGGGGGCCGTCTCGCCGCGGTCCTTGTAGTAGCCCGTGTACTCGCGGTGGAGCTCGTCGATGTAAGCCTTGCAGGAGGTCGGGTCCTTCTTCGCCGCGTCGGAGAAGACGGTGGACTCCTTCGAGGATCTGTCCGATACCGGTGCGGCGATCGCGTCCGATGCCTTGGAGAAGGCTGCGGAGGTCTCCTGGACCATCCACGCCGGGGATGCGGTCCCGGGTTCGTAGGTTCCGCCTTCTCCGGTGTCGTTGAGGGACCCCATGACAAGGGCGCAGAACGCGCCGAGAGCGACGAGCATCGTCAGCAGGCGGCGAAGGTTGAACTCTCCCGCGAAGGTGGCCCAGGCCAGCGCGATGCCGCCCGCACCGATGACCAGGAAGATGGCACCGGAGTCGATGATCGTGGTGCCGAAGCTGGCCGCGAAGTCGTTCAGCGGCTTCACCAGCTGCGCGTTGACCTTCCAGTTCGTGGAGGCGTCGACGAGGAGGGCGGCGAGGAGCCAGGCGAAGTTGCCGACGGTCATGACGCCGACGAAGGAGGGCTTCTCGAGGATGTTCACCTCGACGCTGCGCAGTGGCTGGGTGACGTTGAACTCGACGGAGTCGGTCATCGCCATTGCCATCGTCCACCGGGTGATCGGCAGGCACTTGATGGGATCCGTTTCCCCGTCGACTCGGGCGCACGCGGGCATGTTGTCCTCGGCGCCGCCCCTGTCCAGTGCTGCCGGCTGGATACCGACCGCCTGCGCCACCATGCTCTGGGGGCTGATCGCCTCGCCGGGGCTGGTGAGAGAGCTGGCGCTGGCTGGGGACAGTGCGAACGCACTGGCCCCCAGGATCACGGCCAGCGGGAAGAGGATCTTGAGGATCCATGCAGGGAGTCGTCCGGTGCGGTCCATCAGGCATACACCTCGTCGAGAATCAGTTCGGTGTCCCATTCCTGGGTGCGGTCGTTGTCGACACTCGACGGTGTGACACGAATGGGTGTCGACTCGAGCGGATCGATAATGAGGAGCCCTCCGGCCTGGGAGGAAATCCCTCCTTGGATGAACACGCCGAGTTGGCTGCGGCCCTTGGCGAGCTTCTTGTCGATGAATGCACGCCCGTGACTGAGCTGAAGCCCGCGCCGCTGACGGAGAAGCATGAGTCCAAGCGCCACGAAGAAAGCGAGGGCTCCGGGCAGTACGCCCAGATAGGTGGGGATGTAGGGGATCACCTGGAAAATCGCGAGCGCGGCGGCGAAGACGGGGATCGAGATGATGACCGAGGCGATCAGCGATACGAGCGTGCCTCGCTTCATGTCGATGGTCAGGTGCACCGACCGACGCTCGGCCTGCGCTTCCTTCCCAGTCATGGATGTGAGGTTGTACAGGTAGACCTCACGTTCCTTCTCGTTCTCGTCGCTCACTTAGCCGCTCCGATCTGACGTTCCGCTCAGCCGTTTGCAAGCCCGAGGAGGGCGAGACCCAGGTTGAGAAGTGCGTCTGCGATGAGCAGGAAGAGCGGGAGGAATGCCGAGGGTGCGGCAAAGATGCCCGCGATGAGCAGTTCGATGGCGAGCTCCTTGCCGCCGCCGGCGCCGCCATTGCTTCGCCTGTTCTTGACGATGAACTTGATGATCGCGAACAGCGCGATGCCGATCGCGATCGCGATGAGCATGAGGTCGACGCCGGAAATGCTGTCCTGCACTCGCCCCCAGATCTGGCTCCACGATCCGCTGAGATCGACCTTGGACTTGTTCATGGTTTCCCCTTCCGTGGTGCTGCCTGCTGGCCTGCGCTCTCGATCTCGCTAGTGGGCGGGGACCGGCCGAACTCGCGACGAGGAGCCGTTCACCGGTTCTCGAGCTGGCTGGGGAACTCGAAGTTCTTCAGCTGCGGGTCTGCGCACTTCAGTGCGGACCCCCACATCTCGTCGGCGTACGGGCTCGTTTCGAACTGCGAGGCGAAGGCCTCCCGGCGCTCGTCGTCGATCTCGCCGAAGGGGAGGAACAGCGCCTCCGTGCGCTCATCACGAGCGCCGTCGAGGTAGTCGGCGCACACGCCTTGCACCCCGCGCTCGTGGGAGCGGACCGCGCGGCCGGCATTCATCGCCTGGCGGTGGCTCACCGAGTTCGGCTGGGCCGGCGGGATGCGCATGGACTGGGCGAGCGTGTTGTAGATCGTCGTGCTCGTGTTGCGCGAGTGGATCGGCATCGGCGACTCGTCCTTGTTCTGGACGAAGTAGAGCATCTCGGAGGCGTCCATCTGGGAGCGGTCGATGGCCTCCGGGAACGGGGCGCGGGGCTGGTCGTCGAGGACCGAGTCGTCCGGGGACACGGCGAGACGGTTGGAAGCGCCGCTCTCCTCGTCATCGACCGAGAGGAACCGGTCCTTGCGAGCGATGTGGAAGTCCTCGGGAGGGCGGTTGTTGGCCGGGAACGTCATGCGGACCTCTGCTGCCAGACGGTCCTTCTCTCGGCCGGAGAGCTCGCGACCGAGCTCCTGCTCCTTCTGGGCGACCCGCTGTGCGAGACGGACCTGCCCGGAGCGCACCTCGGAGCGCTCGACCTCTCCCGAGCTCAGGCGATGGTTGAGGTGCCCATTGACGATGCGTCGCACGAGGGATGCCGTGGCGACGGCGCGCACGTGTCCGTCGCGGTCCTCGCTCTCGCGGATGCGCTTGATGATGTCGTGGGCGGTGTCGCCGATGACGTCGTCGACGTGCTGCATGGCGCCTCGCCGCCGGCACATGCGCTCGGCGTCACGCTGGATTCGTTCGAAGACCTCGTTCTCGTCGAGGAGTTCGGCGTTGGCATCGACCTCTGCACGGGTGAGCAGGGCGCTGGAGTCGAAGTGGTCCTGCAGCTTGTCGTTCCACCAGCCGACGGTGAGGTAGCGGTAGCCGTCGTCGCCCGTGCTGACACGGATGTCCGCTTCATCGCGGGCGTGTGTGCCGAACTGGCCGCCGTTTCCCTGCTCGCCGGTGTCCCGCTTGCGCAGGACGCGCGCTGCGTCGCCCGCTCCACCGCGGATCCGAGATCCGTTCGCTGCCATGATCTGCTCCATCTCGTCGCATTCGACTCTTCGATGGAGGTAGTGGGCGGCGCGCTCTGGGAGAGGTGATGTGGCCCGTCAGGAGCCTGTTCCGAGCGTGTAGTCGGGCAGGCCGATCTTGGTGACCTTCCCGCGGCATCCGGATGTCCAGGGGCAGCTCTTGGGCGGGGCGGAGCCGGCGATGTATCCCCACCGCTGGCAGGTGTCGCATTCGGCGATGGTGGTGACGATGGAGGCCCGGTTCCCGCTGCTTCGACGCAGTCCGCGCAGTGTCTGCTCGTGGGTGTCGAGGTTCTGCAGGTCTTCCAGGGGCAGGTTCACCCCTCGCCGGATTTCCTGGCTTCGCTCCGGGTCGGACCGCAGGAGCTGCGCGAGTTCGTCCCATGTCGTGACCTTGGCGGCCAGCATGATCACGAGGGCGTGCTGGACGGCGCGGGCTCTGTCGCTCAGGTGGTGTTCCAGGGCCCACCGGATGACGAAGCCGCTCACGGGTTGCCCTCGCGACCGAGCAGTCCGTCCCAGTCGACCTTCGGGATCATCCCCGCGAACTTGGACTGATGGTTGTCGGCGACGACCCGGGGTTCGTGGCCGATGGCGTCGCTGATACCGCCGAGGAGTCCAGCGGTCACCAGGACGAGCGACTGCGTGAGGTGCTCCTCGTCCATGCTTCGGAGGATCTGAACGTGGAGAGCGCGGGGGGTCCAGGACGAGGTCCCCTCGTGGCAGAGCCACTCGGTCGTGGCCAGCATCTCCTGCGGGTGGTAAGGCAGGTCTCGGGCCTCGAGTCCGGCGATCACGAGGCCGGTGACGAGGTAGGGCTCGAAGCGTTCGGAGATCCCCCGGTTGTTCAGGAGCATTTCGTGGCGCATGGCTCGGGCGTAGAGGTACGCGCCGGTGCGGTCCGCCCCTTCGGCGAGGGTCAGTTCACCCTTCTCCAGCGTGTTCAGCGCCGACGTGAGGGCAGCGTTCATCGGGAAGATGGAATCTGTCATGCCACCACAGTGGGCGTTCGGCGGTCCTCGTGGGACGTTGCGACCGGCTCCCCGTAGACCTGTTCGCAGTGCCGGATGCGTGGACGGAGGACGTCCTCGATGATGCGCCCCTCGTCCAGGACGACCCCGGTGACGGTGCGCTCTCCCCCATCGGCTGCGTTCAAGGCCATTGCGACCTCGAGGGTGGTGCCGGACCCGAGGAACGGGTCGAGGATCCGGGCGTTGTCCGCTGCGACGGTGTCGAACCAGCGTGCGAGCACGTCCACGTCCTTCGGGAAGGGGAACGCGGCGGCTCCTTCGACGCGGGCCAGATGCCGGGCGCCCTCGCGTTCCTGGCGGAACACCGAGCGGGGTACGGCGGTGGCGTTGTCCTGCAGCATCCGCTTGAGCTTGGGCTGCGTGGTGTGGTCGGGCCCGAACTCGATACGTCCTTCTTCGAGCATCCGGTCCATCGAGGCGTCGTTCATCCGCCATCCGCGCTTGGGGACGGGGCAGTCGCGGCCGGTCACGGGGTGCTGGAGGGGACGGAACGATCGGCTTGCTTGCTCGGAGGGGGCTCCGGGGTCTGAGACCCGGTAGAGGGACCCGTTCTCGTCGATGCGGTCGTATTCGGTCAGCCCTCGGGGCAGCACGGCGCGTCGGGGCAGCAGCCATGCACGGAATCGCTTCTGCGCTTCGTCGGCGTTGCCGTGGCCGGCGCGCCAGGCGCTGTCGGCGGCCTCGAGCATGGTGCTGGCGTCCGGGCGCTCTTGTCTCCACCTCGTGCCGGTCGCCTTGATCGCGGCGAGGTCCTTCGCGTAGATCACGAGGTAGTCGTGGGAGACGCTCAGCAGGTGGTTGGCGTTGATGGTGGATCCATCCCAGACGATCGTGCCGACGTGGTTGTGAGCGCCGAGCAGATCGTCGAGGAGGACACGCAGGTGGTGCACTTCGCGGTCGTCGATGGAGGCGATGACGATGCCGGCCTCGGTGAGCAGTCTGGGCAGGTGGACGAGCCGGGGCGCCATGAAGCCGGTCCAGTCGTCGAATCGGTCCGTGTAGGCCTGCACGACTCGGCCACCGGTGTTGTAGGGCGGGTCGAGGTAGATTAGGTCGAAGGGCTCGGTCAGGGTGGCCAGTACATCGAGGTTGTCTCCGACCCGGACCGTGTGCTGTGGCGAGGTGCTCATGCTCTTATCAGTGAGCGGGGAGCTGCGGCAGCCGCGCTCAAGCGCGGGGGCGCGGGGTTCAGTACCTGGTCTGGCGCGGGCGCATGTAGGTGTGTCGGCGCACGCCGATGCCGCGCAGGTAGGCGTCTCGCGCGGATTCATCGGGGTCCTCGCGCGATGCGGCGAGAGACTCCCAGGCTGATCCGTCGTCGTGGGAGTGCTTCTTCAGCAGCTCCCCCAGGGCTTCGGGTCCTGCGGAAGCGTCGAAGTCTTCCTCGCGGGATGCCTCGGTGTCAGCGGTGGGGTAGTCCTCGTCCGCGAAGTCGTAGTGGAGGGTGGCGGTGCTGGTCGTCAGGTCGATCTCGGCCTGCTGCATGATGTCGTCTTCGTGCTTCGCCGCTCCGTAGAGGTACTCGGCGTGGATGCGGTGGGGGCCGTCGGGGCGGAGGTAGTACTGCAGGTCGCCACGCTCGTCGGAGATCTTGAAGACGCCGGCGTAGGTGCCGTCGCTCTCGACGTCGATCTCGGGGCAGAGGGAGGCGATGACCTCTCCTGAGGGTCCGGAGTCGCGCAGGGCGGCAGCGTGAGCGGAGGGGTGTTCGGGGGTGCGCACCGAGACGTCCGCGTCGTCGCGGCCGATCGACCCGAACTGCCCCTTGTTGCCGGTCTCTCCGGTGTCGCGCTTGCGGATGATGGTGCTCATCGCCTGTCCTCCTGGTAGTCGTCGCTCACTGGGGTGAGTGGGCGGGAGGTCGCGGGGCGCGTTCTCCAGGCATCGGGGCGGGCTCTGGCCATCGTGGAGCCTGACCACCCGGGCTTACACCGCCTTACACTTGATCAATCTGTAAGGAACAGTCCGAAGGAGCACCGTGCAGCTCAGCCCGTACACCCCCGGGGAAGTAGCCCGAGACGTCCCCGGCCGCGAAGTCCAGCTCCAGGAGATCGGCGGGATGCTGACCCTGCCCGCCCTCCATGGGCGCTTCTCCGGCCGCATCCGCGTCGACACCGGGCCCCGCGGCGTCGGCAAGACGAGCCTGCTGCGTCGCGTCCAGGGAGACGCTGTGCGTCTCGGGCTCGCCCCGATCTACGTGACTGCAGGAAATGGGCCGCTCTCCGCCGTGATCGCCGACCAAGCGAGCAAGCTCGTCCATGACTGGGGCACTCCCAACGATCCCGGCAGTTGGATCGACCGACTCTCCGTCACGCTCGGCGTTCCCGGCGTCGGGCATGTCACCGCCGAGCACCGCAAATCCCCGTCGTCTGCGCAGGCCACGCGGGCGTTCCGTGAGCTCATCGAGAAGACCACGAAGGAGGCCGTCGCGCAGGGGCTCTCTGGAGTCGTCGTGCTCGTCGACGAGTTCCAGGACGCCGACAGCGACAGCCTGAAGACCGTCGCCTACGCCTGGCAGGAGATGCAGGGAAGCAGGGTGCCCGCCGCGTTCGTCGCCGCTGGCCTCAGCCACACAGCGGACGTCGTGACGGCCGCCGTCACCAGCGCTGAGCGGTTCGCCTTCCGAACGATGCGCGACCTCGAGGACGCCCAGGTCCGCGAGGCGCTCACCGAACCCGCGACAGAGCTCGGCGTCCGCTGGGAGACCCCGGTCCTGCAGGACGTCGTGCGCGAGACCCGCGGCTACCCCTACGCCGTGCAGCTCTGGGGAGATGCGATGTGGGCCGCCGCCGGCTCACCCGACCCCGACGGCGTCATCGGCGCCGGCGCATTCGAGAGCGCGAGGGAGTCGGTCAACAACGACATGGAGGCGCTGTACCGCGCGAGATGGTCCAAGGCCTCCCCCAGGGAGCGCGAGGTGCTCACCGTCATGGCCACGCTCGGAGGGAACGAGGTCGCACGGGCGAGCATCGCCGAACACCTCGGCGTCGCATCGGGATCGCTGGGCGTCGTTCGGCAGTCGCTGCTGGACAAGGGGATCATCCAGATCGCAGGTCACGGGCTGCTGTCCTTCAGCGCCCCCGGATTCTCGGAGCATGTCCTCTCGCACTCATCACGCTGAACAGCCTGCGGGGCGTCAGGCTGCGGCCAGTTCCCCTCGTCGGGCGAAGGCCCTCTCGCACTTGCGCAGCAGAGGCTCGGCGATCTCCCACATCACGTCCCCGATCGCCAAGGAGTCCATGTCCTGCTCCGCGACCGCGACACGGTGCCCGGTGCCGCCGACGACCTGGTCGAGGACCTCGATGTTCTTGCGCAGTACGCGCTGGATCGTATGGTCCAGCGTGCCCGGGGCGACCATGGTCGTGACCATGACGGTGCGCTCCTGACCGATGCGGTGCTGGCGGTCTTCCGCCTGAGATACCAGGTCGGGGATCCATTCGGTCTCCACGAACAGAGCATCGGAGCCCCGCGTGAGTGTGATGGCGACGCCTGCGGCGACGATGTTCGCGAGGATCACGGCGATCTTGCCGTCCTGGTAGGCGTCCTTGATGCGGTCGCGCTGGACCATCGAGGTCTTCCCGTTGATGACCGCGTGGGGGACGCCGAGCTTCTCGAGGTGTTCGTCCAGCGAGTCCATGACGACCTGGTGAATGCCCCACACGATCAGGGGGCGGTCGTAGACCGTCTCGCCGTTCTCCTGCCGGCTGGTGGACTCCACCCACTCGGAGATGTGCTCGGCGGCGGCGGGGGTCTTCGAGAGACCGGCCGCTCGGCGCAGCAGGGACACGCAGCCCATCTGGTCGGCGCACCAGGCACGCACCTCGCCCTCGGATGGCGCGCCGCCCAGCTCGCGGCTGCGATCCCGCAGGTACTGCGCTATCTTCTCCTGTACTTCGCGAGTGGCCTTGCGGTACTCGGTCGGTGGGACGTCGACGATCATCGTCGAATGCTGCTTCTCGGGGAGGTCGGGCAGCACCTGCTCCTTGGTGCGGCGCACCCACACCTGCTCTCGCAGGATGTCGCCGAGCTCCCCGAGGTGCTGCTTCGCCGGCACGACCTTCGTGATCGTCTGGGAGCCGACCTGGATGTCGTAGGAGCGCGTGTAGCGGTTCATGAAGGCGGTGCGGGACCCGAAGATGGGCTTGAGCTGCCCGGTGATCTCCAGCAGTGAGGGCAGGTCTGCGGGGTTCGTCATCAGGGGCGTCCCGGTGAGCACGAAACGCTCCGTGGCGCTGTGGGCGAGTCGTCGCATCGCCTTGGAGCGCTGGGAGTCCCAGTTCCGTGCTCGATGCCCCTCGTCGTAGATGAGGACGTCGGCGTTCCACTCCATCAGGTCTTCCAGGAGTTCACTGCGGGTCGGGGCGGCGAGCAAGGAGTCGGTGACCACGACCATGCCCCGTTCGGGGAGCTCGGGAACCTTGCGGCCGGGCCGGATGACGGCGATGGCTCCATCGATGTGCTCGGGCACCCGACAGCGTTCGATCTCGGCGGCCCAGTTCGACTGCGCGACCGGCGGGCACGCGACGATCCAGCGTTGCGCTCCGAGCAGCACCGCGGCGAGGATGCCCTGGACGCTCTTGCCGAGTCCGGGCTCATCTGCCAGGAGGTGGCGTCCCCCGGCGGCCACGCACAGCGCACCGATGTGCTGGTACGGGTAGGGGTCCATGCCGAACCAGTCGGGTGCGTCGCCCACGGCTCGGGTGAGGAGTGCGAACTCCTGTTCGTAGCCCTGGACGCTCGGGGCAGCGGCGGCGTTGCGCGCGGCCTCTTCGGGAGTCGAGGGGTTCTCGATCCGTGCGATCGCGAACTCGGTGCCGCCGACGTCCTGCCCGGGTCTCGCGTTCTTCGGGGGTTGTGCACGGTTCAGCGTGTCGGGGAGAAGTGCGCGGGGCCAGTCCGACACGGCAGATGCTGTCGCGGTGAAGCTGCCCGTGGCGGGATCGAAGTCGGCGCCCTCGCCCAGGTTGAAGGCGACGTCGTCGCGGAGCGCAAGGCGGGGGTAGACCTCGATGCGGTCATGCCCCCGGTCCAGCACCAGAGGGTCGTGCAGAGATGCGAGGGTTTCGGGGAAGTCGAAGGCGTCTACCAGCACGCCGGCGTCTGCGAGCAGTCCCAGCATCGGAGCGGTCGGCGAGTCGGCGACGCACCGGCCGGTGGCCGTGTCGACGGTGATGCCGGGGATGGCTCGCAGTGCTGCCACGAGATCCTCGCCGGTCCTTCGGTGCACACTGCCTCGGGCGACATGGAAGTCCAGGCGGGGGTTCTCGCGCGTGCCGGTCAGCAGCGCGTACGGCATCGTTCAGTCCTCTTCGTCCTGGAGAGGGTGCGGCCACTGCCGGCGCCATGCTCGAGCCATCACGATTCCGTATCCCGCGATCAGCAGGATCGCCCCGTAGAGGGGGACGGCGGTGATGAAGAACAGCCAGACCAGCGCGTACTCGTGCCAGTGTCGTCGGCGTTCCCGCCGGGACAGGCACATCGGGATGACACCGGGGAGGATGACGAGCACGACCACGAGGAGGGCACTGCCTGTGGCCTCGGTGACCAGGGAGATCACCATCAGCCAGAGGCTGGAGGCGATGGCCGCGAGGGCGAAGGGCAGCAGGTAGATGCGCAGGGCGCGGATCACGGATCCGAGCGCGGAGAACGTGCCGGTGTGGAGCGTGTGCAGCCAGGTGCTCGTCGTGTTCATCGGGCGAACCTCCATGGGGTCGGGGTGAAGTGGTCGGGGTCGGCGACGGGCACGGGGTCGATGAACAGTGCGATCAGCCCGGAGAGCAGGTCGAGTCGCGTGATGCCCATCTGGTGCGCCGCGTCCTTGAGGAGGACGGGGAACGTGCATGCAGAGGCGGCGCGCCGTGCTTCTTCCTCTGGGGGCAGTGGGCGGCGGATGCGGTCGAAGTCCGTGTAGGCGTCGACGAAGGTGTCGAGGAAGGAATCCAGTGCGCCCATGAGACTGTCCTCCGCATGCGCGGGGACCTGGCCGCGGACGCGGTTGCGCGTACGCGCGAGCTCGCCAGAACGGGCCTTGGGTCGGGGCAGGGGCATGATCGCGGCCGCGCACAGCAGGTGCGGGATGTCGCGCGCCTCGGTGGACTTCGCGAGCATCTCGGCGATCTCGTCAGGTCGCCAGTGTGCCCACATCGATTGGATCGCGTACGCGGGCTCCGTGGTGTCCGGGGTGGAGCGCGAGAGCACCTTCCGCGGAAGGGAAGGATCCTGCTCGATGGCATCCTTCAGCAGCTGCCGCTGACGGGGAGTGAGTGTCCACGAGGCCACGGGAGGGAGTCCCAGGAGCTGGTGGATGGCGGAGGCGTGGACGATGCGGAGGGTGGAGCTCGTCGACGGCAGACCCTGCGTGTGCTCTTCGATCTCGGGGGTCCCGGATCCGAGCACTTCGTCTTCGGCGCTGGGCGTGGTGACCTGCTCGAGCTCGAAGGGCTGGGCGATGGCGCGGGTGTCCACTCGCATCTCCCGGAGAATGCGTGTGGTGCGCATGGCTCCGATGACCTTCCCGATCCAGCCAGAGGCGGACGTCGTGCCGTCGGCGAAGCGCTTCGCGTCCAGGTGCCCCCGGCCCTCGGTGCTTCCCAGGGCGTACTGGGTGAGCATCGTGGTGACCGCGCTGGTGATCTCTTCGACGTTCCACGTCTGCGCGAGGTGCCGGTGATGGCGGGCGCACATGAACCGCACGACGTCGCTCTCGACCGCCACGGAGAGGATCTGGCAGGCGGCGTCCTCGGGGGTGACTGCTCCGGCGACGACGAGCTGCCCGATGCGGCGCGCCTGCTCGTCCAGGCTGCGTGTGCCTGGGTCGAGGGTGCTGGTGCCTGATGTCGTCACGCGGCTCTAGTGGGCGGGGCGAGACGCTCACGGGACGCCGGCCGGGTCAGATCACCTGGCGTCCTTCTCGCTTTGCGCGGTCCAGGGCGTTGGTCGAGGACTTGTCGAGGAAGTTCTGCGGGATGGTGACCTCGATGTCGACGGCGCGATCGTCCATGTCGCAGTACAGGCCGATGGCCCCTCGGATCAGGCCTGTGCGATTGCCCTTCTCGTCGTACGTGAACAGGGGCTTCCTGCTGTTGAAGTTGGCGCCGCCCTGGCCGATGCGCTCGGGCGCCATGGTGTAGGCCACGCGCTCCTCGGTGGCCTGCACCCCGAAGAGCTTGAAGGCGGCCTCCGCTTCCTTCTTGTCCTTGGTGTGCAGGATGATCCCGCGGGCGATGTGGTTCGTGAGGTTCGCTTCGATGAGGTCCGAGATGCGCTGGGTGAACAGGATCGGGAACACCTCGAGCGAGCGGGCCAGGCGACCGAGTCGTTCGACCTCCTCGGCACCGGCGCCCAGGAACACCCACGCCTCGTCGAGCTCGAGCACGCCGCGACGGCCGCGCAGCGCTTCGGCGGAGCCGTAGACCATCATGCGGATGAGTGCTGCCGATACGCGCTGGGTGAGGCTGAGCGACCTCTGGTCGACGCCCATGGGCGGCAGTTCGAGGTCAGCGTTGCCGACCTTGATGTACGTGATGCCCTCCGAGGCGCTCAGCACCGCGCCCTCGTCGCTCAGGCCGACGATGGCCCCGAACATGGGGTCGTTCTCGGACTGGCGGATGATCGGGTCGGCGAGCTCGGCGCTGGCCCTGCCGTGCTCCTTGGCGACCTTGAGGGCGGTCCCGATGGCCTTGGCGCCGTGCGCGACGCCGAACTTCAGGGCCGCCTGCAGGTCGGCCTCGAGGTTCTGCGTGGATTCGGGCCACACGTTCACGGCGTGCAGCATCGACACGGCGGTGTTGATGCCGTCTGCGGGTGTCTTCGAGAACCGCAGCGGGTCGAACACTCCCGTGCCGCCTGCTCCCCCGATGCCGCCGGAGCTGCCGGCGAACGAGTCCAGCGAGAACGACGTGCAGTCTTCGCCGAAGGCCTGCGTGAAGTCTTCGCCCTTCTTGGGGGTGATGGCGATGACGGGGCGGCCTTCCTTGCAGAACTGGTCGGCTGCGAAGGCGAACAGCTGCGACTTGCCGGCGCCGCTGGACCCCACGACCGCTCCGAGTGGGTAGACGTCCTGGTCGGAGGACCTGGTCGCGCTCATCAGCGCGGGCTGTCGATCGTGGACGGTGAAGCCCAGGGTGATGCCGGTGGCGTCTCCGACCGTCGCCAGGGACGGCATGCCCGAGTAGGCGACGGTGGAGGACGGCAGGTCCATGAGGTTCGGGTTCGAGCGCACAGGGGATGCCACCCAGCTCTCCGCGAGCGCCGGATGCTGGCGGTTGTTCATGGGGGCGACCTCGAACGCCGTGCCATTGCCCAGCGTGTCCAGCCGCTTCTTCCCGATACCGGCGAAGGCTGCGACGACGCTCGTCTCCACCAGCGTGGGGAAGGCCTTGCCCGTGGAGTAGGCGCCTTCGACGGAGTGCAGGGTCTGCTCCATCTCGTCCTGCTGCTGGTCATCCAGCTTGCCCTCGGCGCGGGCGTTGCGGATGTCGCGGAGGTACCGGCGACGCTGTCTGCGCAGCTCGCTGCGGGTGATCGCGCTGGGTTCGATCTTTCCGCGGATCGACACCATCACGGCGCCCTTGTCCAGCAGCGACGTCACCCAGGAGCTCAGCTTCTCCTTCGCCGCCTGGAAGGGCAGGTCGAGGCCGTGCACGGAGCCGAGCTGCAGGACGTGGTGACCTTCGATGCCCGAGGGCCAGGTCGCGCATGACGCGACGTCGGCACGGGCGGCTGCTTCGGCGCCGGCGACGGTGCGGAAGACGTGGATGTGGTCGGCGTGCGGCAGCAGGGACGCGTCCTTGGAC
The DNA here is from genome assembly GCF_023373525.1 of Brachybacterium kimchii. Classification (NCBI taxonomy): domain Bacteria; kingdom Bacillati; phylum Actinomycetota; class Actinomycetes; order Micrococcales; family Dermabacteraceae; genus Brachybacterium; species Brachybacterium kimchii. Next base: position 830,077 of record NZ_CP097218.1, on the reverse strand, counting down.
CCTCCGGCGGCCCACCAGGTCTCAGCCAGGTGGAAGTCCCTAGTGGTGGGGATGGTGAGCCCGGACCGCGTGAGCATGTCGTCGACGTCTTCGTAATCGGGCTGGTAGTCGCTGAGCGGGACTTCGGCGGTCACGAGCGACGTGGCCAGGGAGTCGACGGCATCTCGCAGGGAGCGGTCTGCTCCCCCGATGACGTCGTTCAGCCCGGTGCCGAACAGCAGCACGCGGTCCTGGATGCGCCGGTTGCCGAACCATGCCTGCAGGTCCTCGGGGTATCGGGACTCCGGCGGTGGCGAGTAGCGGCGCGGGAGATTCACCAGCAGCAGGTGGAAGGAGCGGTACCGGCTGCGGGCGACGGATCGGCGAGCGGCGGTGTACGAGGTATCCGCTGCGAGCTCCTCGAACGCCGCTGCGAGGGAGTCGCCGACGTTCAGGGCGTCGCTGTGGGTCTTCGCATCGCGCACGGGGGCCATGGGGACCTTGCGGTACAGGTTCAGCTTGCCGGCCACAGGGAGGATCCGGCCGTCGGGGTACCGGATCTTCGTGGCGGTCGGCATGATGGGCGAGTTGAGGCTCTGCAGTGAGATCTGCGGTGCCTTCGCTGTGTTCGCCACCTGGTCACTCCCCTCCGTCGGATGCGGTCTGCTGGTCTGTCTGATCGGCGCCACCTGCGTCGGAGGCACCCGACTGGTTGGTCGATTCGGAGTCGACGTCCCCGTCCAGAGAGACCGCGTTCTGGTAGTTGCTCAGGCCGGTGCCAGAGCCGACGGGTCCCCAGGCGGTGACGTAGGGCGCGGCGGTGTCGGCGCCGCGCACGAGGACGTCGTACTGGACGTTCGTCTTGGCGTCTCCGCTGCCCTTCGAGTCGGCCGGCAGGAGCTCGACGTTGACGGTCGCTACCACGGTGGAGGTGTCGGCGGTGCCCTGCTTGGTCACCGGGGATGCAGCGGTGATGACCTGCACCTCCCCGGCGGTGACGCCGGTGAGCGAGGAGTACACGTGCGAGGAGTCGCCGTCGCGCGTTGCGAGCTTGAGATCGTTCGGCGATGTGGTGAGCGCCTTGGCCCACGAGGTGATCGCGCTCGTGGTGGAGTCCGACGCGCCGCTGGTGCGCCATCCGTCCATGGGTTCCTGGGGGTCCCAGTCGGAGACCGCGCTGGCATCGATGGGGGTGATCGTCGGCGTGGACAGCACCTTCACGCCGCGGCTGGCGGCGTAGGCGGTGCGCACTGCCGCGTGGTAATAGGTGCCGTCCGAGGTGCGGATCGTGAACTGGTGGGTCATCAGGGTGTAGCCGACGTCCTGTTCGGTCGCCTTGACGGACTCGGTGTCGGTGACTCCGTCCCAGGAGGAGATCTCGGCCCCGTGGAAGATGGAGTCGTTCGAATCCAGCCAGGACCGCAGGGAGCTCTCGGCTTCCGTGCGGCCGGTCTGATTTGCGGACGCCGACGAGGCTTCGCTGTCCCCGGTGACGGCGTTGCTCAACAGGACGATGGCCGCCAGGAGCAGCACGACCGAGAACGGGGCGACGATGAGGTTCGTCCAGATGCTGCGTCGGACCCAGGCGTAGCGCCTCTTGCCGGGGTTGGAGCGCGCGGTGTCGCTGGGCACCGTGACGGCGGTGTCCAGCATGTCCTCGACCTGGTTGCGGCCGCGTGTCTTCTTGCGTGCCATCAGCTCGTCTTCTCCATCCAGTCGATGTCGTCCGAGGCGCGGTCCTCGGCGTACCGAGCGACTCGCTCCCTCGCGGCGTAGGCCACGGGCGCGTCCATGTCCTCGGTCATGTCCTGCAGCACTTCCAGGGGGATGTCGTCGCGGGAGACCACGGCGCTGCGCACGTCCACGGAGCGGTGCGTGGCCAGCCGCAGCCAGCAGTCGTCGCAGAAGTCCGTGCCGGGTCGGCGCGCCTCGAAGCACGGCTGCCAGCACACCCGGCACGTGCCGGGGTCGTGTGAGAACGGGTGGTCCTCGCGTCGCGGTGCCGGCCTCCAGGCGCGGCACGCAACGCGGATGGTCTCCCAAGGGCTGCGCATCGTCACCAGGTCACTTCGCCAGCAGGCCGATCAGGCGCTCGATGGCTGCCTGGTCGACCTGGGCCTCTCGTACGGGGTCGACGAGCACGAGCGCGGCGTCCGTGGACTTCGTGGGGATCTTGTCGGGGATCTCGACGTCGGCGAAGGCGGTGACCACCTGGGCCAGGGACTGCAGCTCGGGCTTGGACATGCCCACCAGGTGCACGACGGCCTCGGGGATGCTCCCGTCCTGGATGACGTTCAGGTCCGCCACGGCGCGCTCGAGCGGGGTGCGCTTGGCTTCCATGATCGAGGTGGTCAGGTCGGCGATACCGACGGAGGGCGCCCCGATCATCTGGGCGACGAGCTCGCGGGTCTGATCGTCCGTCTCGGCGATCTCCTCGGCCTTCTCGGCGATCCGTCGCACCGACGGCTTGGGGGTGCGCCCGGACCGGGACCTCGCCTTGGGTGTGCGCTTGGCGCGAGGCGCGGGGTCCTCGACCACGTCAGGGGCGGTGTCGACGGCCTCCGTAGGGGCGTCGTCGGTGATGTCGTCGGTGGCGAGCATCTGGTCGGTCATGTGTTCCTCCACGGGGTCGAGGGCCTGTCATGTCTCCTAGTGGGCGGAGACCTTCCGAACTCGTCGTGAGCGCTGTCGGTGCAGGTGATCTGGCGGGACTCTCCGCACAGGGACGGGCCGTGCCGGTCTGACGTGCAGGTCGGCACGGCCCGTGTCCATCGGTGTGAGGAGGACCGTGGACGGCTCAGGCGTCGGGATCGAACTCCCCGGTCTCGGGATCGAACCTGTTGTCGGCTCCGAGGTCCATGAGGTGCTGGAGGACCCGGGTCTTCTTGTTCGGGTTGTTGGCCCAGGGCTCGAGGATCACCCACAGCAGGACTCGGTGACCGAGCAGGGACTTCGCCTCGGAGGCGACCATCAGGCCCTCGGGGTTGTCGGTCCTCTCCGTGCGCACGATCTCGTATCCGAGGTCGACGCCGTCGATCTCCTGCTGCGTACCCGTGTACAGCAGGAGCTTGCCGCGGGTGGAGGACTTCTCCCGGGTGACCTTGACGATCGTTCCCGTGAACCGCTTGAGGTCGATGCCCTGCGCGGTGCCGCTGAGGCGGTCGATCAGCTTCCACGAGGCGGATCCGTCGGACAGCTCGGCGACGAGCTCGCGGATCGACTTGGACACCGCCACCTGGCGCGGCACTGCCTGTTCGACGCCGGGCACCTGGACGAAACCGTCGTCGGTGACGTCGTACTTCGCGACGCGGTCGTGCGCCGCCATGATGATCTGGGCGTGGTCGAGCGTGGTCATGGGTCAGTCCTCCTTGCCCGCGGGGGCGATGGTGGCCAGGGTGTCGAGGTCGGCCTCGGCACCGTCGGAGTCCGCGAGCCGGATGGCGGCGGCGGCGATGGATCGGGTGTGGCCGGTGGTCATCTTGATCCACGTCGACCAGCTCTCGGCGTCCTCCCCGAAGGGCGGGGGAACGGCGTCGAGGACGGTGCGCAGGACGCCGCGGATGCGCGTGTTGGTGCCGTCCTGGAAGGACGTGGAGCCGGTGAGGCCCGACTGCACGGTGGTGACGATGCTCGCCAGCACTCCCGTCAGGGCGTCGACGGAAACGCGCTGGATCGGGATGTCGTGCTTGTGCAGCGTCTCGTAGGACAGGGAGGCGATGCCGAAGTAGCCGATCGAGGCGTAGCTGGCGCCGTTGAGCCTGTCGTTGACGGTCTCCTCCCAGGGCTTGCCCTCGGCGAGGGAATGCTCGGCCATCTCCATCAGTCCTTCCATGTGGGGTTCGATCAGGTCTCCCGTCTCTGCCGGGGACACCTCTTCAGTGGGCGGACCGGGCACCTCGTAGGACGCCTCGGAGGCGTCGATGTCCAGCAGGTCCGTGGCGCACAGGGCGGTCTGGCTGTCCGTGCGGTCGGTGTTGAAGCGCGACTCCTGCGCTGCGGGGCAGAGGTTCACCAGTGGGCACCATCCGCACAGGGGGCCGACCTTGGTGGGGAACATCTGCTCGGCGACCATGTCGTTGTGCGTGTCCCAGGCGCGGGTGAACTCTCCGACGGTCTGGGAGACGCGCTTGTCGGAGACCGCGACGACGCTGCTCTTGCCGTGGCGCACGTAGTAGACACGGCCTTCGAGGACGGGCTCGTCCTGGAGCTTGCGCAGGGCGGCGGCGTACAGGCGGATCTGGTCGCCGTGGTCGTCGCCGTAGCGCTCGATGGTGCGTCGGTCCGGCACCTTGTTGCTGGTCTTGTGGTCGACGACGCGCAGTCCGGTCTTGCCTCGCGCGGTCACGCGCTGGGTGAGGTCGACGTACCCGGTGAACGGGACGCCTCCCAGCTCGATGCCGCCAAGGGGCCATTCGGTGGCGACCACGTCGATGTTCCGGGGGTCCTCGATGTCGAAGATGCCCTGGTACTTGCCCATCACGTCGGAGATGAACAGTTGGCGGGTCACGGGGTCCATCAGCTGGGGGAACTCACCGTGCCGCCACTGGGCGACCATGGACAGCAGGAGGTTCGCTGCCCGGCGCCGAGTGCGCTTCCCGCGCGGGAGCTTGTACAGCTCCTCGAGCACGGCGTGCACAGCGGTGCCCTGGGTGGTCGCGGCGAAGGGATCGTTGTCCCTCTCCCCGACGAGCTTGCCGAAGGCATACCCGGCGGCACAGTTGTGCAGCAGGGACTTCGCGGTCGAGGCGGACAGCGCCCGGCGTCGCACCTTGTCCACGTCGAGGGCGTCGAGATGAAGCCCCTCCCGTGTCAGGGTTGTGGACACGCGGTCTCCCTTCGTGGACTGTCCGTACCCCTATGAAGTGGGCGGGCGGGAGCTCTCGTGGGACCGTGAACGGGCGTCCACCTCACGCCTCGTCCTCGCCGTACAGGGTCGACATCGCGATGGGGACGCCGCGAAACCGTGACCCGCCGGCCTGCGTCTCGATCTCCCCGGTGCGTGCCCCGTCGCGGACGCGCTGCTCCCAGATGCCGTCGGCCACGAGGCCCTCGTGCCAGACGGCCTGCCAGCTGGTGCGTGCCGTCTGCCCGGCGGGGATTAGGTGCCTGGCATGCTGCCGGGCGGCCTGGAAGGCGTCGCGGGAGAACACCACGACGTCGACGCCCTTGCCGCGCGCGTTGGGCACGAAGCGACCGAGGATCTCCCCACGTGGATCGCGGCCGGTCGGCCATCCCAGACGCAGGTTCAGGCTGGTGTCCGCAGTGGGCCCGTTGCCGGTGTCCTGCGGGACGATCGCCTCGACGTACCCCTTCTGGCTCTCCAGGAGGTAGCGCAGTGCATCGACGAGGGCGTGCCCGGCGGTGCGCCCCTGCTGGGTGCGCGAGAGATCGACGGTGAGGGTGGCCAGGTCCTCGCGCATGGAGGAGATCCGGTCGCAGAACTCGTCGTCCATCTCGAGGTGGGCGGCGTACTGCTCGAGCATGGTGACGCTGAGCAGGTACTCGCTGGCGATCTAGGCGTGCCGGGTGGCGTTGACCTTGCTGCCGAGCTCCCGCTCGACGTGGCGTCGGATGTCCGCGGCCGCATCGTCTCGCTCGGCGACGAAGGTCGAGCGAACCTGGGCGTAGCTGTCGCGAGCGAACCAGTCGCACATCCACCGCAGCATCTGTGCGGACAGGCGGGCCTGGTCGCCCCTCTTGAGCATGGTGTTCAGGGCTCCGAGCGGGTCCTCGGAGGCGGAGTTGATGAACCCGCCGCCGCCGTCGCTGTAGAGGGTGAGCATGCGGTCACGCACGGAGTCGACCTGCAGCTCGTTCTCGGCGGTCACGACGACGAACGAGCGTGGAGGGTTCTGCACTCGGGTCTTCATGTCCGAGGTCATGCGGCCCTTGCCTGCGCCGTTGAAGGCGGACCGGACCATGGCCTCGAGGTCACTGGTCTGCTTCTCCCACTGCCGCTGGTCGGAGTTGGGGGCGAAGTCGTCGATGACCCACATCATCGACTTCGAGACGGCGTTCTCCATCCATGCGCGCGTGTCCATGGCGGAGCCAGGGAGGCGCTCTGCGCTCCAGGCGCCTCCGCGTGACTGCCAGAACCCCTGGATCATCGAGGCGATCCAGGACTTCCCGGAGCGACGGCCTCCCACGAGGTACAGGACGCTGTGCGGGGTGATGGGTGCGATCGGGCGCACGCCGGACAGGAGGGCGACCATGCCGAAGCGCGGGTCGACGAACGTGTCGGTGGACGTGTAGGCCTCGACGATGCGTCGCAGGAGGTCACGCTGCTCGGGGATGGTCAGCGTCTGGTCGATAACGCCGAAGTCGTCAAGGTTGGGGAAGTCGTCTGCGGTCAGTCCGGCCTGGGAGCGCTCATCTCCTTCACCGCCGGGCCCGACCACGTGTCGCCCGGCGATGAAGGAGGGGATCCCGTCCTTGGTGGGGACCCATCCCTGGCATCCCCACAGCACGTCGTCGGTGGTCTCGGAGGCGCGGTAGGCCTTGATGGCGCGCGTCCAGTTGATCCCGGAGCGCGGCGGCCAGGAGGGCAGTGCGGAGACCTTGGTGGGGACGTCCGCCCTGTAGCGGGTCTCCCAGCGCGCGGGGTCCTCGTCGAGCATGCCCTTGGGGCCTCGGATGGTGGCGGAGTCGACGAGTCCGTCGGCCGTGCGCCACTGGACGAAGATGGCGACCTGGCGTTCGGAGCGGGAGACGGCGCCGGGGATGATGCGGCCGCTCTCGAGCTCGTCGGAGGTGGGCATGCGGAACTCCTCGAAGCTCAGCAGGCGTCCGCCGACGTCGTCGATCTTCTGCCAGGTCTTGATGTCCGGGCCGCCGTTGGGGTCGGTGCGGACGTTGCAGACCTCGACGCCGAGCCCGTCGGGGGTCACGCGGGTCTCGCCCTTCTCGCCGGTGTCGTCGACGGGGCGCTCGGGCAGCTCGGTGATCAGCAGGTCCATCGCGTCCTTCCAGCGGCCGGAGTAGGCCAGGAAGTCGTCGATGCCTCGCTTGGGGTCGACGGTGTCGTCGCCGCGCGGGGAGAGGTCGACCAGCGACGTGTCGGAGGCGTTGCGCTCGCGCAGGAACTCCATGAGCCCGTGGGCGGCATCCCACACGGCGGCGTTGCGCGCGATGTCGCCGTCGAAGCAGATGATGGCCCGTCGCTCGCGCATGGTGACGGTGTTCCACTCGTCGTTGCGGCGCCAGGACTGCACGCCGGGGATGGCGAGGATGAGCACTCGCTTGTCCTCGGGGATCCTCTCGAGCAGTCCGCGCAGTCCTTCGAGAGGATCAATGGCGCCCACGGCTGTGCGCAGTGCCTTGTCCTCGACACCGGCGTCGCGGAGCATCGCGGTCAGTGCCGAATCAGCCTTCACGACGCCCTCGGTGAAGAGCATGGGGATGCTGGAGTCGGAGAACCACTCGGGCGGGGTCGCAGGGTGGGCGTCGATGGCGGTCCCGCTCCCGCGGAGGAACATGTACTTCGCCCAGCTGGACCCCTCGGGCGGATCGTCCTCCGGGCGCAGCTGGAGGGTGCCGAGGATGTGCTCTCCGCGTGCGACGGAGTCCATCTTGAAGTAGGGGATCTCCATCCATGCGCCCTGGCGGGCGAGGTTGAGCAGGTGGCGGCCGGGGTTGCGGCGGCCGTCGTATCCGAAGCGGCGGAGGGTGTCGCGGGCGTCGTCGTCGCCGGAGATGGTGCGGTAGCCGCGGGCTTGGGCGACCAGCGGGGCGACGATCGAGGACTGCAGCTTGACGACGGAGACGTCTCCGATGGACCCCGGGTACTGGGATGCGGGGAACGGCTCCTCGCGCATGGAGGAGATGGCGGTGTCGATGTCGGCGATGGAGGTGCCGCCCTCTTCATCGAAGGCGGCGTCCTCCTCCTCGACAGGTGCGGGGGTCGCCTCGAGATCGGGGTCGGTGGCCTCGACGTCCACAGCTGCGGTCTTGGGATCCTTGGCGCTCATGCTGGGGACAGTGGGCGGGGCGCGACTCTGGTGGGACGCGGCACCTGGGATCCCGACGGGCGATGGGCGTGCTGTTCGCGCTGGCTGGACGTGGGTTCCGGTGGGATTCGCGCGTGGATCCCCACCGGTCCCGACCGAGTTCCACCCATCGAACGCGCAGGTCGGGACGGGAACCCCCTCATCCCCTACATACTTTCTCTATCTCCTAAGAAGAGGAATGTATGTATGTATGAGGGCGTCATGTTCTCCAGTCCCCTCATGTGTATACGTCGCGCCCGTCGGGATGGGGGATCCGGGGGTAAACCGGCGTTGGCCTGCACATAAGTAGCCCCCACGACGATGGGGCGGCGTGGGGGCTGGGTGGGGCTGCGGGAGAGTCAGATGTCGAGATGGCGTGCCGGGTGCTCGGACTCGTCGTCCATGCCGGCGACCGCGCGATAGTCCTCATCGGTCAGCGCTGCCGTGAAGACGTCAGGGTCGATGCTCTCGTGCGGCACTCCCCTGCCGTCCTCGACCATGAGGGCGTAGGACAGCCAGCTGTACATCATCGACAAGGGGAACTCGTCGTCCGCCCCCCTGTAGATGCGCCGCCTCCACAGCGACCACAGCACGATCGACTGCGCGATGTCGGCGGTGCGCATGTCGCGCCTGGTCGCCTCGGACTGGTTGCGCACGTCCGTGAGCGTGAACTGCCCATCCTCGGCGCCGGCGGCGCATGCGGCCATCACGCGGGCGGCGCCGGGAGGCATGGGGTCGGCCATCGCGGCGAGGCTGAGGTCCAGCAGCATGCGCTGGCGGTCCCACTCGTCCTCTTCGTCAGGGATGAAGGTGACGTCGCCGGCGTCGCGCCAGGTTCCGAACCCCGGGGTCGGGTGCCGCCATGGGTCGTTGGGCGGGAGCGTGTCCAGGATGGAGGCTGCGACACCGGTCGCCCAGGCGATGGTGAAGGTGGGGGTGCGCCTGGTCCACTCGCGGAATCGTCGATCGATGTCGACTCGTGTGGAGATCGGCAGGAAGGGCTCGTAGGCGCCTGCTGCCCATTGGGCGAAGGTGCGTCTACGGGCCGTCGCCTCTTCCCGAGTGATCTCCATGATCGTGCTCCTGTGAGTGTCTGGGCGCCGCATGGGGTCAATACTCCCTGATCATCGTAGTCTGGCGAAGTCGGGGCGCACTTGATTTGCCATGGCTTGGCATATAGCCACCATGAGCAACTACCGCATCGGTGTCATCGGCTTGCCGGAGGTTCGAGATGCCCTGCAGCAGCTGGGCGTCGATGTCGTCTCCGGCGACACGTTCCCGGAGACGTCTCGGAACATCCGAGAGGCAGTGAGTGCCTCGACCCTGCCAATCCTGGTCGAGGATCACAAGCAACTCGGACTGGCGCAGCTGCTGGCCCGGGTTCCCGAGGGAACTCCGGTGGCCATCGTACGCAGAAGTGAACACGTGATGAACGACAGGTGGCCGTCTGTGCCCGTCGCGTCGCCGCTCGGGGACTACCTGCGCGCCGTGCAGATCTCCGACATCGACCCCCTGTTCGACGACATCCACGTCGACGAGAACGGGTCGATCAGCGAGGACGCGGACGGCGAGATGAGCGCCGCTGAGCAACTCGCATCCGAACCCGAGAAGGTGTCCGACGTCGCAGAGGACGACGCGTCCGACTGGCTGTCCGATGAGACCGACGAGACTCCCCTCCCTGCACCGCAGGCCACTCCCCCGCGCGCGCCTGAGCCGAGCACCCCCTCCAGCGCCTCGGACTGGCTGTTCGACGAAGAGCCTGGCGAGGACGACGTCACGGAACCGGCGCCCCAGCAGCTCGAGTCGCCCGCCGACGCCGAGGACGAGGAGGATGACGAGGAGGACTTCGAAGGGTTCACCGCTGCGCCCCCGGCCGCCCGCACCGCGCGGTACCACCGCGCAGAGCCGACACCGACACCGTCCACTCCCACCCCTGCTCCCGCCGAGCAGGCCGCGCCCGCGCCTCGTGGTCGCCGGCGCGTCTCCATGCCCACCTTCGCGGACCCGGCCCCGACGCAGCAGGACGCTCCTGGAGTCGCAGTGGAGGCCATCGATCGCGACTTCGATGACGTCCTCATCCCCGACGCCGAGGAGACCGACGATGAGGACCTCGACGTCGACCAGGCTCTGGACGGGGCCTTCTCGAGCAGCTCCCGGTCGGCCGCACACCGCAGCGCCCCACTGGGCATCGTCATGGCCATCGTCGCCGGGAAGGGCGGCGTCGGGAAGTCCACCGTCTCCCTGTGCATCGCACAGGCCGCAGCAGAGGTCGGCGGCCTCTCCGTGTGCCTGATCGACGCCAACCGCGGCCAGGGAGACCTGGGCCTTTACCTGAGGGTGCGCAAGTCGGACCTGCCCTCCATCTACGACGCCGTCACCATCGGTGACCTGTCCACCGCGATCCTCTCCCCCGAGCAGATCGCCTCCGCCAGGAACGGGTCCGGAGATCGAATCTCCTTCAGCTTCGTGCAGGCCCCGCGCCCACTGCCCGGCGGGGAGGTGTCGCATGAGATCCGCGCTGTGCGCCCCGAGCACTACGCGGAGGTCATCGATCGCGCCCGCGGGCAGTTCGACCTGGTCATCGTCGACACCCAGATCACCGAAGGCCTCGACACCTCCGGAGTGATCGACGATGTGGTCGGCCCCCTGCTCCACCGGGGAGGCTACGGACTGGGCATCGCCGAGTTCAGCACGACGGGAGTCGAGAACCTCCTGATCGCCATGAACTACCTGCGCAACCTCGGTGCCGACAGCGCCCGCATGATGTCGATCGTCAACCGCCTCGACTCCTCCGTGCACGAGTACGGGAAGCTCCCGCAGCTGCTGGGGCGCGAGTCGAAGTGGAAGGGCGCCGTCCAGTACAACGAGCGCATCTACGACGACATGGTCTCGCGCCACGTCCCGTACAACGTGCCCACCATGCGCAGGGTCGTCATGGACGTCCTGTTCACGGTCACCGGGATCGACGAGTTCACCACCCGCGGCGAGACCGAACCGAAGACCTCCAAGCTCCCGTGGTGGAAGCGGTGGTTCCGCCGATGACCTCCACCAGCTCCGAGAGCCTGTGCACGCTGCTGGATCGCATGAGCTGGGCCCACTCGGCCGCGACCCACGAGCACCCCGCTCACCCTGTGCGCCTGCATGCCCTCCCACCCACGATGTGGGTCACCCCCGCCGGGCCGATCGGCGGGCACAAGGCGGCCTCACGCGGGGTCCTGCCGGCGGCCGTCGGATGGGACGAGGGAACGGTCTGCGTCGCCCGCCCTGACTCCCCGCGGGATGCGCGTGCCACCTGGTCCCTGAATGCCGCCGGCACGCATCAGTCCGGCGCCATGGTCCTAGCAGAGGGTTCTCCCCCGTCTGGCCGCCCCGACCGGCGCATGTGGAGTCGCCACACTGCCCCGGTCATGTCCACTTACGAGGCGGGCCGGGCACTGGAGGACCTCAAGGAGCGGGGCGAGCTCGCGAAGTGGGAGATGCTCCAGGCTCTCGAGCTCTTCGCCCACGAGAAGATCGGCTCGATCACCTCCGCGATCTGCCGCGAGATCTCGGGCATCGATGAGGCCGACACCGCCCCGCATCTCCTCGACGACGAGCAACTCAACGTCGTCATCACCAACGTCATCTACGGCACCTCCGGGAAGTCCAGCCGAGCGCTGCGCGGGATCGAGCGATGCCTGGACCCCGCGACCACCCGGAACGTCGACCCGGTGCGCTACCTGACCACGCAGGTCCGTCGCGATCTCGCCGACGGGGTGCGGGTGGCTGTCGGCGACCCGCAGGTCGGCTCGCGGGTACGCCGCATCGCCCGGGGCCTGGGCACGGGGGCCACCCTCGACCAGATCATCGAGCACTACAACCAGGCGCACACCTCGGACCGGATCTCCACCTCGCGCGCGATCCGCGCCCTGACCGTCGCCCCCACCCTGGAGTCCGCCGCAGTCCGCACCCGATTCGAGGCCCGACATGCCTGAGACACGCAGCCCTCACGTCGACATGTACGAGCTCACCGAGACGCGCCGCCGAGCCAACGCAGCCCGCGGGGAGCTCCTGCAGCTCATCGCGGACGAGACCCTCACCCCGTGGGAGGCGGTCATCGCCGCAGCCACCTCCGGCGACAAGCACCTGATGCGTCTGCAGCTGGCGCAGCTGATCACCGCACACCCGCGGTTCGGGCAGGCGCGGGCCAGCCAGGTCATCGAGCAGGTCGCGAACATCCTCGACACGACCCCCGCGCACAGCCCCAACGGCAGGATCACCCTCGCGTTCATCCTCGACCACCAGGCGCAGGGCAAGCGCCTCCTGGCCGTGCTCGACGCCTTCATCTCGCACGGTCTGATCCACGACGGCGAGGACCTCGCCGTCTGGCCGGGGTTCCCTTTCACTCCCCCGCCACTGCTCGCCCCGAAGGAGGGACGATGACCCCGATCGCTTTGGATTCCCCGATCCACACCCGGAAGAAGCGTCACCACCACAGGTGCGAATGCGAGCGGGACACGCTGGACTCGCCGTGGAAGGCGGAACTGTGCACCATCCTGCACACCGGCGATGAGGAGAAGGCCCAGACCCTTCTCGACGACTTCCTGAACGCACATCACGGCGAGATCGAACAGGTCATCAAGCGCGTCCAGTACAACGCCCATCTGGACTACCGGGATCGCGTCACACCGTTCTCCTACTTCGGGCAGGCACTGCTCCAGATGATCACCAACCGGTGGCGCGCAAAGGACCGGGAGGGCACCACTCAGGTGTTCAACCATTCCCACAACCTCCCCTCGATCCTGGAGATGGAGACGAGATACTGCGTGCGCGAAGACCGCAAGCGCGGGCTGCTGGACGGGTCGGCCGGCCTTCCCGGAGGGAGTGCGCACGAGCGCAAGAAGCGGCTACTCGACAAGTCCCGGCAGCTGTTCGAGGACGAGAAGGGCCACGCGGCGACAGACGACGAGATCGTGGCGTTCCACAATGAGCGGATGCTCGCCACCAGGAAGGATGCCGCGCGCCAGTCCGTCCTGATCACCCTGAAGGATCTTCGCACCCAGCAGGCAGTCCCGCTCGATGACGCGTCGTTGGCGTCGGAGGAGCGGCTTACGTCGGTGGATCGCCCCGACATCGGAGCGTTCGAGCGCGAGCAGCGCCTGCAGACCCTGTTCGCGCTGTGCGAGCGTCGCGACCGGGAGGTCCAGGAGGCCAGGACCCGGCCGCTCAAGCGGGACCCGGTCCACATGGCCGATGTCGCGCGCGCCTACTTCGCTCGCCATCTCGAGGGCGAGTACCCCACGCGTCGCGAGCTGGTCGAGGAGCTCGGTGCCACCGAGTCGCTGAGGCGCCGCGAGGTGGGGTCTCAGCTCAATGCCGTGCTCCAGCTGGCGCGCACGGTCTTCTCCGACTACCGGGAGGACTGAGCGCCTTCCGGGCGCTCCATGACGACGTCCCGGACCTGGGGAAATCTCGCGGTGATGAGCTCGCGGGATGCCTCGCGGACCGCTGGGTCCTGCTCCCCGCTCGCCCCGCGCCGAGTGAGCAGCTGGGCGATCTGGTCGGCGATGATGTTCAGGTGGTCCTGGACGTGCTCGGGACTCTCGCAGTGAGCGCGCACCCAGCGCACGCGGGTGACGCCTTCGGCGAGGTCCCTGCCCAGGTCCTGGGCGTGACGCATGATCCATGGCTGCAGTCCGCCGTAGGGGCTGGGAGCCCCGCTGGAGAGGACCAGTCGGGCGATTTCGTCGGCCGAGGCGTCTGCGACCTTCTGGGCGAGGCGGATGGCGGCTCGGCTGTCGCTGTAGATCGTGCGTGTGCGCTGTCGCGGCCCCTCGAGGTGGATGGCATTCCCCTGAAGGATGCCGGTCAACTCGGCGATATGCAGGGGCGTGCGCAGGGCCCTGCGCGTGCGCACGCGGGCGACGGCCCCGTCGAGGGCCACGGCAACGCTCGCTGTCCGTCGGGCAGATCGGTACGAGGCGTCGCTGGCGACGATGACCTCGTGTGTGAGCAGGGAGCTCGCTCTCTTCATGCGCATCAACTCGCGCTCACTGGACCCGTCGAAAGGGCGCAGGACGTAGAGACCCGTGGCGTTCTCGATCTCCTCGGCGTGGGCCAGTGCCGTCGGGTCATCGGTGAGGAGGACGATGTGTCCGCCTTCGCCATCAGCGAGTATCTCCTCGAGTACAGCGTTGAGGTTGTCTCGGTAATTGAGGGGCTGTTCGGGGCCTGGAGGATGCACCTCTGCCCCTCTCGTGACATGAGGAATGTGCGCATCATCGTGCGTCCCCTCGTCGACGCGCGCTGTTCGGCGTTGCGTGAGGTGGCGAGTTGTGTGCGGACTTGGTGGCCATGACGCCCCTTCCTTCGTGGCGAAGAGGAAGTGGGCCCTCCTGTCATCTCGCGGGCCATGCACCGCAGCGAAGTACTGGCAGCGCATTCACGCGCAGGCCACGATGTCTTTGCGCGGCGATTCGTATACGCTCGATTCCATACGGAATCGCTTTGAGGAGGACGAAATGGCACGGAAGACCCATGTACTGCTGGTGGACGATGTCGATGGCTCCGAAGCAACGGACACGATCCGGTTCGGTCTGGATGGCCTCGACTACGAGATCGATCTGAACGAGACCCATGCGCAGGAACTGAAGTCGGCGGTCACGGCGTGGTCGACTGCCGCTCGCCGAACGGGAGGACGCTCCCGGCGAGGGAGCTCGGCATCTCGCGAGGAGACCCGCAGGATCCGACAGTGGGCACGCGAGAATGGCTATGAGGTCTCCGACCGCGGGCGCGTCTCCGCGAAGATCCGGGAGGCGTACGCGAAGGCGAACTGACCCTCCCCTACCCCGCGTCACGCCCGGAGCGGGCGCACTTCGTGGGGTCTGGGACCGCGTGCGGTCACAGACCGATCTTCCCCGCCGTGGAGTCGTCGACAGCGCTGGCGGGCCTCACGTACCTCGACAGCGAGTCCAGGCGCCGGTGACGTGTCGTGCGCGCGATGGTCATCGGGTCGAGTCCCGCTTCGGCCGCCGAGGTAGCGTGCCCAGCCCGCAGCGAGTGGCCGGAAATCCAGGATCCGGTGCCGAACACTTGGGAGTACTCCTTGCCGGTGATGCCGGCTGCCGTCGCGCGGGCCTGGATTATCCGGGCGATGGAACGGTCTGAGAGCTTCGTCTTGGCGATGCTTGCGTGGTTGAAGATGCGGGAGAACAGCGGTTTGCCGTCGCCGATCTTGCGTCCGCTGACCTCGAGCCAGTCCTCGATCGCGAGCACCGGGCACGTTTCGCTGTGCTCCCCCAGCGGGACGCCGATCACGTCGCCCTTGCCTGTCTGGTCGGTCTTCGAGCGCCGAATGCGCACGAGGAGCCCCGTGTCGAGACGGGTGAGGTCCTTGGTGGTGAGGTCGGCGACCTCGCTGCGCCGTTGAGCGGCAGCCAGTCCGATCAGGAGGATCGCCCGGTCGCGCTTGCCGACCGAGGTATGGAGGTCGTCCATCGATTCGATGATGTGGCGCATGGCATCGGTGGTGACGGGGGCCGCGCGTCGCGAGGGCGCCGTCCCGTGGCTACGGCCGACGGAGCGCAGTGCGAGGCGGACTCCGTGATGGGTTGTGGGATCCTCGAGTCCACTGTCCAGGTGCAATGCGGAGATGGCTGCGACGTCGCGGGAGATCGTCGAGTGGGTGACGCTGCTCGCGCGGTAGGCGATGAAGGCCGCCACCACTTCGGCCGACGTGGGCATGTCCGGGTAGTGCCTGTGCTGACACCAACGGGAAAACGTCCTGATGGCTGAGGCGTAGGACCGACGAGTCTCGAGTGACCGTCCGGCGGCGAGAAGATTCGCAACACGCCTGGCGTCCATGTACGTGATTGCCTGTCCGGAGGGTACCTGCCTTGGGGTCACTTCAGTCACTGTCGCTCCTTCGTCATGAGCGACCGTATCTGAATCACGGATCTCAATGTTCAGGAACTGTGAGGAACACGCAACTACTGGGCCCCACATAGCCACATAGCCACATAGCCACATAGCCACATAGCCAGGATTCCGGTTACGAGCGTTTGATGCGATCACGTATTGTGGGCGGATGCGAATCGCGGTGATCTCCACCAAGGGCGGGGTAGGGAAGACGACTTGCGCAATGCATCTCGCGCAAGCACTGTCCTCGTTAGGCACCGTTGAGGTCTTCGACATGGACCCGCAGGGATCAGCCACCGACTGGGCATACAGGGCTGAGGACTCCGGGGACCCCCTGGATTTCAGGGTCAACCCGTCGAACACACGTGAACTGTCCCACCTCGAGAGGGCACAAACCGCAGATCATCTCGTGATCGATACTCCGCCTGGGTTGCCAGACGTCATCCTGGCGTCGGCAAGGGTCGCGGACGCGGTCATTATCCCGACTGAGCACTCCGGCCTGGACATGGCCCAGGTGTGGAAGCTCATCGAGGCACTGCCTGACGTGCCATTTGGGGTGCTGATCTCCAAGTCGAATCCACGCACGATCTCGTACCGGCAAGCCGTCGCCGAACTTCAGAGCCACGACGTTCCCCTGTTCGCCACGGATGTACGCCGAAGCGAGCGGGTCAAGGAAAGCTTCGCGCGGACGGTGCGCTCTGAGAGACTGTTTGGGTATGACTCAGTGCTGGATGAGCTGATCCGAGCATTGGGGGTTCGATTGAGACCTGCAACTAGGGAACGCAAGGAGTCGAGATGAACCCGAGCACTCCGGGGGGCGCGTCGCTCCGAGACCCGTTGACCATGGGGCGCGCAGCACGGGCGGCCCCTTCAATCTTCTCGCCCGCAGGCGCTCCCCGACTTGAAGAGGACCGGCTGACGGTCGACATCCCCGCGGTTCTGAAGAAGAAGGTGAAGCTGGAGGCTGTCCGTCGAGACTCAACCGTGAAAACGCTCGTGATCGCAGCACTGGAGCGAGAGCTGACAAGCAACGAGGAAGCGGAAAAGGACACCGCACGAGATAGTGCCGACAGGTGACGGCGGTGTGACCGAAGCTCGCCCGCGTCCCCACAACCACACGTTCCCTCAAACGTGGCGGACCGGAGACCCACGTTTCAAGGTCGAGGCGAGCTCGAGCGGCAACCCCTTGCTCGTCGGAACCGCAAAGCCGCCTCATCAGACGGTCAGCTCGCGACCTTGCGCTCCTGCTCGGCCACCCAGAGATTCAGGCTCGTGATGCGGTAGCGAACCCGCCCCCCGACCTTCACGTACTTGGGGCCCAGCTCGAGGCTCCGCCAGTTCGCGAGCGTCCCGGTTGAAAGCCCAAGCGCGTCCGCGACCTCCTTGGCGGTGAGCAGTCCGTCGACCGTGACGATGTCCTGCGGCTGAGCCTTGCGAGCCATGATGACCTCCAGAGCGAGAGGAGCCGTGGGTCGGCCCCTGTACTCACGTCAGTGGGCGGGGGCTCACGGAACTTGTCGCGAAGGTACCGGCGGATACGCATCGGGCCTGGTGGCGCACGCTCAACCATGTCTCCGCAGGCATATTCACTGACGCGGGCCACCCACGGGTCCGTTGAACCTGGAACTTGGCACCAAGGGCGCCACGCAAAGCCATCCAGATGACGCAGGTACGAGTTAAACGCCTCTCTCGGCGGGAGACCGCAATTGAGACTGTGAACCTTTCTGTACGTGAATGAGACTCCTTCAGGCCTTCCCCTCACCGTAACTTGGCCGCACCCAATCCACCATGACGAACAAGCTATACGGGCCGACAATCCGGAGTCGGCGGCGCGAACTGGGTATTTTCCGGATTCACCAACACACTCGATATGGGGCTCTTCAGAGTTGAGTGTGGGGTGAGGCGTCGAGGCCGCCGGTGATGAGGAGCATTCGGAGGCGGTAGTGCTCGAAATTCCGGAAGCCGCGGGCGGTGCGGCGGCCGAGCTCGATGATCCCGTTGACGGCCTCGGTGCCGCCGTTGCTCGCGCCGTCGGTGTCGAAGTAGGCCAGGAACGCTGTCCGCCAGCGGTGCAGGGTCTTCCCGAGTCTGGTGATCTCGGGGATCGGGCAGGACGGCAGGGAGGCGATGAGCCTCTCGGCGAGCTGTCGCCCTCGTGCGGGTGTGGGCTGGTGGAAGACGTCGCGGAGGTCTTGGGAGCAGTGGTAGGCGACCTCGACCGCGACATGATCGGGATGCGCCGCGAACGCGCTGGCCAGCCGAGTCTGCTGGCGCGGGGTGAGGCGTTCGCGCCCCGCGCGGAGGATGTGGCGGATGCCGTAGAGGGGATCTCCCTTGCGGCCGCGGTGGCCGAGGGTCTCCTGCTGGATCCGGCGGCGAACGTCATCGACCGCCGCCCCGCCGAGCTTGACGATGTGGAAGGCGTCCAGCACGCAGGTCGCATCTTCGAGCTGGTCATCGATCGCGTTCTTATATCCCTGGAACGGGTCCAGCGTCGCGATCTCGACCTTCCGGCGGAACGTCTCGCCCCGCTTGTCCAGCCAGTCTCGGTAGGCCTTGCCGGATCGGCCGGGGACCAGGTCCAGCAGCCTGGCGGTGGGGTGGGGTCCTCGGGTCAGGTCGACCATCCCGGTGAGCTCCTTCGGGCCGCGCCGGCGCGGGTCCCGGTGGTGCCAGATGTGCTCGTCCACGCCCAGGACCTGCACTCCCTCGAACCGGGACGGGTCGTTCGCAGCCTCGATCAGGAGTGGTCGGACCTGGGACCAGACCGTGTTCCAGGTCGTGCCGAGCTGGCGAGCAAGGCCCTGGATCGTCGCTCCCTCGCGCCGGAGCTGACCGATCGCCCAGCGGATCGCGCGCGTGCTCAGCAGGCCCCGCGGAGCGCAGACCTCCGGGTCCTGCTCCACGAACGAGACCACCTCGCAGATGCCCTCGTGGCAGATCCAGCGGCGCTTGCGCCACCGGATCCGCACTGGACGGCCCGCCCAGGGCGCATCGATCACCTCGACCATCACTCGGCCGTGACCAGCGGCGATGACTCCGCAACCAGGGCATCCGGCCACTGGATCGCAGGACTCGACCTCGAGCACCAGGCCCGTACGGCCCTTCACCACCGAGGCCAGATGGAGGCTGGGGAAATCGAGGAGAAGATCGCAACGGTCGCAGCGGCCGAGCGCGTCAGAGCAGGCGCACGTAGAGTTGGGCATTGTCGAGGTCCTTGAGATCAGCGGGGGTAGAAGTCCGCTCATCATCGAGGACCTCGACGTCTATCCCCAGCTACCCGACGCCACCGGCGCGCCCACACTCAACTCTGAAGAGCCCGATATGGGCTACACACCGCCCGCAATTGTAAGTTCCGGCCATCGGCCTCCAACAGTTCTCCGACATGCTCCAACCTCACGCGACCCTACATTTGGACCCAAGCCGAGACGAACCCGAAAACTAGAAACCGATCCTCCCTCACCGACGAACCCTATAATCGATCACAATAGCGAACCCGGCGCGCCCAGCCTAATTAACACGCTCGACCACCTTCAGGAACACCACGTTGATGGAAGAACATGGTCCACAAAGCGGTGGTGATCACCGCGGCTGCGATGGGGAAGATCCACACGGGCCACCAGTCCGCCGCTGCGGCCTGTGGGTTTCCGCCGATAGTGGCGTTATAGATCGTGCCCGCCACTAGAGACCCGATGGATGCACCGATCCCCTGGATGACCAGGATAAGCATGCTCTGCGCCTGCGCCTGCAACTCGCGAGGAGCCACCCGATCGATGAACATCGCGCCAACGATAATGAAGAAGTCGTTGCAGATTCCATGCAGTCCGACGGCGACGACAGCAACCCAATTCTCCGTCGAGGCCGCCACCCCAAGCAGAAGGAATCGCACGGCCCAGAGCGCCATGCCGCAAAGCAGCGTGTACTTCATGCCGAACCGCTTGAGCACGAAGGGGATTGTGAGGATGAAGATGACCTCTGACATCTGACCGATGGACAGGACCCCGGCGACGTTCTCGATTCCGAGAGCGCCCAGGTACGGCGAAGCGTAGGAGTTGTACGTACCCAGGGAGATCGAGGTGAGAACGGCGCAGATCATGAAGACGAGGAAGCTGCGCTGACGGAGCAGGACGAAGGCTCGGGCTCCCACAAGATCGGCCCAGCTGAAGCGCTTCGCAATGCCCTCAGGGCGCGTTGCAGGGAGGGTGAAAGCATACACGCCGATCACGAAGCTCCCGATCGCAGTGACCAAGAAGGCACCGGTGGAAGCAGAGAGGCCCATCCAGCCGATGGTCAGGCCCGCGAGGACCCACCCTAGAGTGCCGAACACCCGGATGTACGGGAACATCCGGCTGCCCCGGCCCAGGTGCCGGAAGGCGATCGCATTCGAGAGGCCGACGGTGGGCTGGTAGAAGATCTTGTACACGAAGATCAGCAGCAGCACCACCAGGGCATTGCCTGCGTGCACGGCGGCGGGGATGAACAGAAGCAGGACGCCGCCGACGATGTGCGACAGGCCGAGGACGTGCTGCGTCTGCAGGAGACGATCTCCCAGTGCACCCAGGAACATCGGCGAGACGATCGCAGCAACCGCCGCCAACGTGTACGAGAAGCCAATGATGCTCGAGAGGTCGTTGGTGGCGAGCACGAGCCCCATGGTCGCCACGAACGTCCCTGGCACGAAGAATTCAAGCAGCATCATCGCAATCAGGCGCACATGGAGTGCGCGGGGTTTCGGATTATCGCTGTACAGATCATCGCCGACGGTGTCGGCGCTCACGTTCGCCATTGAAAGTGCCCCTCTTTGGGATTCGAATGAAAACTCGCTGACGGATTGCGTTATGAGCGCGCGAGTGTGGCGGCTCCGACGATTCCGGCGTTATTGTGAAACCGTGCGCATCGGATGAGGGTGGAAACCTCGAGGTGATGGGCGAAGTGATCGAAGTGGGCACTGCCGCCGCCGCCTATGACGATCAGATCCGGAGAGAACAGCCGCTCGATGTCACGAATATATCTCGATATCCGGCCGGCCCACTCGCGCCATTCGAGCTGTTCACGACGCAGGCTGGAAAACGCCGCGCGGCGTTCGGCAATCTCGCCGTCGATCTTCAGGTGCCCAAGCTCAGTGTTGGGGACGAGGGCACCGTCGATGAACAGCGCGCTGCCGATCCCCGTGCCGAGGGTGATGACGAGGGTGACGCCAGGAGGTGCAGTGCCCCTTCCGAAGCGGACCTCCGCGAGGCCAGCTGCATCGGCATCGTTGATCAGCCGCACAGGACGCCCGAGAGTGTGTTGGAAGAGCCCTTCAGCATCGAGACCGATCCACTCGGCAGAGATGTTCGCAGCGGAGAGCGTTCGTCCTTGACGGACGACCGCCGGCACACACACGCCGACGGCCCTCCCCGCCGAGTCCACGTTCTCCAGGACTTCCTGCGTCACCCGTGCAACGTCCTGCGGACGTCCACCCTCGGGAGTGGGGACAACGAGCCGATCCCCTACGAGCTCTCCCGAGTCGAGGTCGACCACTCCCCCCTTGATTCCTGTTCCACCGATATCGATGCCGATGGCCTGGCGCGCGCTCATTGGTTCGAGAACGCGCTGTCGAACGCGGCTTCCGGAAGCTTCCACAAAAGAGACCGGATGTACTGGACTGCTTCGCTGGCGCCGTGCAGGCGGTCCATCCCCGCGTCTTCCCACTCGATGGAGATGGGGCCGTCATATCCGATACTGGCAAGCGCGCGGAACGCGTCCTCCCAGGGGATGTCGCCGTGACCTGTGGAGACGAAGTCCCACCCGCGGCGCGGATCGCCCCACGCCAGATGGGAGCCGAGGATTCCCTGCCGCCCGCTCGCCCTGCGAATGCGCGTGTCCTTGCAATCGACGTGGTAGATCCGATCTGCGAAGTCCGAGATGAACTCCACCGTGTCGATGCCCTGCCAGGCCATGTGGGAGGGATCCCAGTTGAACCCGAATGCGTGGTGATGATCGATGGCTTCGAGAGCACGCACGCTGGTCCAGTAGTCGTAGGCGATCTCGGAGGGATGCACCTCGTGGGCGAAGCGCACTCCCTCGCCGTCGAACACTTCGAGGATCGGTTTCCACCGGCGCGCGAAGTCTTCATACCCGGCGTCGATGACGTCAGCGGGCACCGGAGGGAACATTGCAACGTAAGGCCAGATTGCAGACCCGGTGAAGCCGACGACGGTGTCCGCCCCCAGCTTCCGAGCGACGCGGGCGGCACGCTTCATGTCCTCGGCGGCGCGACGGCGCACGCCCTCTGCGTCTCCGTCGCCCCAGACGTAGTCGCGCACGATCGCGCGGTGGCGGAAGTCGATCGGGTCATCGCACACTGCTTGCCCGGCGAGGTGGTTCGAGATCGCCCATGTCTTCAGTCCATGGCGTTCGAGGATCTCCTGACGCGAGTGCAGGTAGGCGTCGTCCTCATCGGCTCTCTTGAGGTCCAGATGGTCCCCGCTGGCGGCGATCTCGAGACCGTCGTATCCCCATTCGGACGCGAGACGCGCGACCTCTTCGAAAGGCAGATCTGCCCATTGCCCTGTGAACAGGGTGACCGGCTGTCGATTCTTCTGGTTCATGCTTCTCTCTCGTGGTTTCAGCAGATGCTGGAAGGGGCGTGCTGCATGCTCGGGACGTCGATCCACCCGCCGGAGTCCGCGGACGTGAGCACCGCATCGACGATCTGCGCGGACCGCAGACCGTCGTCGAACGTCGGCAGACCATCGGGCACGCTGCCCTTGACGGCGCGGTAGACGTCCGCCACGAAGTTTTCGAAGCACTGCGCGTAGCCCTGGGCATGTCCTGCGGGCAGGGTGGAGAGCCGGCGCTGCTCGGCGCTGCCGTGGCCGGGGTCGCGCTGGAGCACCTCCGCGCGGTCCTCGCCTCCGAGCCAGATCGTCTCGGGATTCTCCTGGTCGAAGACGGCGGAGCGCTCGGCCCCATCGACCTCGATCCACAATCGGTTCTTCCGCCCGGCAGACACCTGCGAGATCGTGACGTTGCCGAGCGCCCCGCTCTCGGTTCGGAAGATCATGGAAGCCGCATCTTCCGTGTTGACCTCGACAAGGGGGCCTGTGGCATCGCCTGCTGAGAAGGTGGGCGCTGCCGTGGCGGGACGCTGAGGAACCGTGATCGCTGTCGCGGCGGTGAGCGACGCGATTCTCTCCCCGGTGATGAACTCCATCAGGTCGCACCAGTGGGAGCCGATGTCCGCGAATGCGCGCGAGGGTCCGCCCACGGCTGAGTCGACTCGCCAGCTGGTGGCCGAGGGCGAGAGCAGCCAGTCCTGCAGGTAGCTACCGTGGATGAGCTGCACCGCACCGAAGTCACCGGTGCGCACCCGGTCGCGGATCTCCCGCACCAAGGGATGGAACCGATACACGAACGGAACGGCCGCAAGACGATCATGCGCCCGTGCGCGTTCGACCAGGCGTCGGGCGTCGAGGGTATCGATGGCCAGCGGCTTCTCGCAGATCACGTGGGCGCCGGCAGCGAGTGCCGACTCCACATGCTCGACGTGGAGTCCATTGGGGCTGCATACGTGCACGACATCGGGCGCGAGGTCGGCCAGCTCCTCGATCCGGGCGATCGGTGTCGTCTGCCACTGCTCGGCCACCTGTTCGGAGCGCTCGGACGAGGAGGCCATGACACCGACGAGCTGCGCGCCGTTGAGGAGTGCAGCCCGCCGATGCACGGTTCCGATCATCCCCGCGCCGAGGATCGCCACGCGCAGGCCCTCGGCGCGTGCTGCAGGGGTCGTCATCACGACGCGGCTCCTTCGTACTGTCCGTTGTCAGTCGGCGACGGAATGATGACCGCGGCCGGATTGGGAACGGTCACCTCCGCCAGCGGACTGAGCGCGCCGTCGGTCCCTATGGAATAGCTGCGCACGAGACCGGAAGGGCGATCGGCGACCAGGAGGAACGCTCCCTCGGGGTCGACGGCGAAACTCCGCGCCGCCAGACCGGGGTGGATGGACTCCCCCAGCTGCACCTGGCCCCGACGCGTCAGGTATCCATCACTGCTGACGTCGAACCATGCCAGCGAGTCCTCACCTCGGTTGTTGACATACACGACGTCCCCGCGGGGATGGATGTGGATGTCCGCCGGCTCGTTCAACCGACCCGGGTCCCCTGCGACGGTGCTGATCGCATCGATCGCTGTGAGCGTGCCCGTCGACGGATCGAAGTCCAGAGAGACCAACTGCGAGGAGAACTCGTAGGTCGCGAAGAGCCGGCTCTGGCGGGGGTGGAAGACCAGGTGTCGCGGGCCGGTGACCGGCGGGGCCTGGTACACCGAGACCTGGCGTAGCTGTCGATCGATCTCGAACACGTAGATCCGGTCGGTGGACTTGTCCGTCACCAGCAGATACCGCCCCGAGGGATCGACCACTGCGCAGTGCGCGTGTGCGCTCGCCTGGCCGTGGCCTCCTGCCTGCGGCGAGGGATTCGGATCCACTCCGTGGCCTTCGAGAACCTGCACATCACTCACGGCACCGATGCCGCCGTCGTCGTCGAGCGCGTAGCAGACCACGGTCGAATCGTCGTAGACGTACTCCGTGTGCCAGGTGCCATCGGGATCGCGCACCACTCGCTCGATGTGCTCGAAGCTTCCGTGGGAGATCGAGACCAGGAGGTCGCGGCCCTCGACGACGACGAGGTAGGTGGGGAAGGGCCCGAGCGCCGGAGCAGTGGACAGCTGAGTCAGACGCCCGCCTTCACCCACGGTGAACGCGTGCACTGCCGCTGGCGGCTGCACAGGCCCGCGTCCGTCGGTCTTGCGCTCGTCGACGGCATACATCGTGGCCGTGGAGGGACGATATGCAAGGTAGCCGGCCTGGTCCGGTGCCGTCACAGGCTTCTGCGGCGCCAAGGAGGCACCACCGTCGCCGACCAGAAGAGGGGTGATCCCACCTCGATCGCTCTCATCGGCATAGGAGCCGACGTAGGCGAGCACCGTCGAGGCGTGCTCGGCGCCCACATCCTTCGGTCCGGCGCTCATGCGCCCACCAGCCGGGTGAGCATCTGCTGATGGCGGCGCACCTGCTCCACCTCGTTCTCGAGGTCCTCCACCCCGCGGTCCTGCCAGTAGCGCTGACCTTCGTACTCGGAGTTCACGAAGCCGTCGAAGCCGCCATCCTGCAGGGCGCGGATGGCTGACGGGTAGTCGATCGCCGCCTCCTCGTACTCGCCCGGGTGGCCGGGGATCTCGGTCATGTGGTTGAACTTCGCGTGGACGTGGGTCACGTAGGGCACGAGATCTCGAAGACGGTTCGGATCCGTGTGGGAGAAAAGGAGGGACTCGGCCACCACCGTGTAATCGATGGCCCCCGGATCCTCGACCCGCTCGTCGGTCCAGGTCCGAACAGCCTCGAACGCATTCTGTTCATCGGCCGGTGCAGCTCCGGAGGCGAGGAATCTCGTGAAGTCCGAGCGGATGTTGCCGGCGGTGTGCGCGAACATCGCCGTGTGGTCCAGTGGTGCGGTGCCCTCCGTGATGGCGAGCGCAAGATCCACGGATGCCTTGCGTGCAGAGAGCTGGGCACCCTGGCGACCGAACCACTGCAGCTGCGCCTCGGAGAGCCGGAACTGGAAGATCCCGAAGTCCGGCACGATCCCCACGTGCGAGCTGCCCGTGCGCTGGGCGAGATCGATGATCTCGGAGACCTGCTCTCCCTCCAGTCGCATGGGCTGGTGGACCTCCTTGCCCAAGCGGATGTCCAGTTCCTCCGCGACCGGCAGAGCCATCTCGATGACATCGACGGGAACCACCGAGAGGGTGCGCACATTGCGGAAGCCGAGCCTATGAGCAAGGCGGATGTCATGGACCAGGCGGTCCGCGGCCTCTCGATGGGTCATCACGTGGTCGCGGAACTGCAGGACGTCCAAGCCGACGTCCATCGCGACGGGGGTCGTCCCGTAGGCCTCCATCCACCCGAACCATCGACGGACGAACTCCTCACCGGGGTCCGGATAGTGGAGGGACATCTCGTCGATGATCTCGATGCCCTGTGCACCGAGCTCGGCGCCCACCTCCCGGATCTGGTCCTCGAGATTGAGCTGCTTGAAGAACTGGGACTGCTGGTAGCTGTACAGCGAGACGCCGCGGCGAATGGTCATCGGGTCTCGACCTCCTCGGTCAGGGGCAGGCGGTAGGAGATGATGTGAGGGGTCTTGTCGGAGCCCGCTCCGGTGCCGGGCTCGGGCGGGTTGACCACCCACTCCTCATCAGTGGGCAGGTATCCGTAAGCCGCGAGCACGGACTGCTGAAGCCTCACCACGTGCTCGCCCGCGGCGAGCCCGCCCGGAAGCGCGACGTGAAGGATCCCTTCGTCGTCGTAGTCCCAGTGCTCCCATGTGGCTTCGCAGAGCTCTTCGAATGTGCGCGGCACCTGGCCGTTGATCTCGAAAGTCTGCACTGAACGGTCGAAGGGCACGCCGTCGACCTCGAGGAAATACCCGTTGTGCAGGGAGAGATAGACACCGCGATAGTTCGCGTTCCTCACGGCGAGACGGAATCCGACCACCTCACCATCGATCACGGTGTTCCGCAGACTGTCGTGCCGGACGAGGAAGTTATCAAACATGCGATGCACCCTTCTTGTGGAGGTCGCCGGATCGGTGCTGCTCGGCGATGAACTCGCAGGCGCGAGCAGTCATCGCCATGATCGTGAGGGTCGGTCCTACAGCACCGTTGGTCACGTACGTGCTCGCATCCGTGACGAAGAGGTTGGGCACGTCCCAGCTCTGGTTGTGCGAGTTGACCACCGAGGTCGACGGGTCCGACCCCATGCGGGCGCCCCCGCACTCGTGGATGGCGGCACCCATCGAGACGCTCTTCTTGAAGGCGAGGATGAACATGGCCCGGCTGATCGGATCCGCGTTCGGCCACACCTTCTTCGAGTCGAGCCCCAACGGGGAGCCGGCGAAGTTGATGCGATACCCGCTGGCAAGCGCCATCTCCTTCAGGCCCGAGACCTGTGCACGCATGAGGTTCCGCTCGTTCTCCCCGACCGCGAGTCGGATGCGAGGAACCGGGATCCCCCAATGGTCCTTGCGCCTGCGGCTGATGGTGACGTTGTTGTCGCGGATCGGTTCGATCTCGCCGAAGCCCATCAGGCCGACCGTGCCCCCGTGCCCCTCGGGCACGGGAATCCGGCCGACGGTCCCTTGCATCGCCCAGCCGTGCTGGATCGACGGATTCGTGATGGTGTCGAGATTGTCGAACTGCGGGATGTAGACGCCACCGACCGGCGGGTAGTACGGGTCAGCGGGGGCCGGATCGATCCGCTCGAACCCGGGATGGTTCGGATCATCGCCGAAGAGCAGACTCGGAGTCTGGTCCATGAAGTACTTGCCGAGCAGGCCGGAGGAGTTCCCCAGCCCGTCCGGGTGCCCCGACCCGGCCGAGTTCAGCAGCAGGCGGATCGACTCGATCGTCGAAGCGCACAGCACGACGGTGTCTGCCGTTGCTCGGTGCTCCTGCTTCGTGTGCCGGTCGATGAACACCACACCATCGGCGAGACCGGTACGGGAATCGATGGTCACGCGGTTGACCACTGCGTTCATCCGCTCGGTCAGTCGGCCGGTCTCACGCGCAGCGACCACCCCGAGGGGCACACGGTGCAGGTTCGGTGCGGCGTACCTCCACCCGACGACCTTCCTCTCCGGCCAGCGCTCGGCGACGATCTGCTGGAATCGCTTCTCCGCCTCCGTCAGCAGCGACGGCCCCCGGTACACACCGTTGGGGAGGTTCTCGATATCGTCCGAATTGCCGTAGAGACCGAGGAACTCTTCAATACTGTCGTAGTAGGGCTCGAGATCGGCGTATGAGATCGGCCAGTCCTCGCCCCGTCCGGTGAGAGAGCGTCCCTTGAACTCGTGGTCAGAACCGCGAAGCAGCATGCGACCGTAGGAGTGGAATCGTCCGCCCAGCTGCTGACCTCGGATCCAGAGGAAATCTCCGTCCTTGGTGGAGTAGGGCTGCTGGAAGTCGTTGACCAGGAACGGGTCCTTCTGAGGCTGGTACATGGCGCGACGGGCCTGCACGAATTGTCCGCGCATGAAGGCCCGGGCACGGCCACCCAGATCGATGCTCATCGCGGCAGGAGGGGTCGGCGGACCAGGAACGAAGTCATCTTCGGTGATCTCCCGCCCCGCCTCGAGCAGAAGAACCTCGAGCCCGCGCTCCGTGAGCTCCTTGACCGCCGTGGCACCCGCAGGTCCCGAACCGACCACGATCGCGTCGTAGTGCTTACCGAGGGAATCAGTCACAGTGCTTCTCTTTCAGTCTAAAAAAATTATGTATTCGACGCTCACGAGAATCCGGTCGGACCGCGCAGTTCGCGCAGCCCCAGTCGTTGCGACCTTCCAGAGATCTGACTCGGAGACGAACACGGCACCCTTGGCGAAAGGATCACGGCCCCACCTCCAACGGCGCGGGCTTCGTGCTGTCGGAGTCCCGACGCGCATCGTGGAAGAACACGGCCCACACCACGGCGGTGATGGCCGCCGAGAAGACCGGGATGATCAGCACCGGCGTCCAGTCGGCGGCGGTAGCCGCCTGGTTCGCGCCCACCGTCGCGCCGAACACCTCTCCGGACACGAGGGAGCCGATGAGTTGCCCGACGCCGGATACGGCAAGAATCAGCATGCTCTGCGCCTGCGCGGAGTACTTCACGGGAACCACCTCGCCGATGTACATCGCGGCGAGCACGAGGAAGAAGTCGTTGCAGATCCCTTGGAGAGCGACACCGAGGATCGCGAGACCCGTGCTGGACACGAGGCCCGCAGCGATGAACACGAGGAACCGCATCCCCCACATCACCATGCCCGCGAACAGCGCCCACTTCATGCCGACGTGCTTGACCACCCACGGGATGGTCAGGATGAAGGCGACCTCGGCCGCCTGGCCGACAGCGAGAACACCCGCGACGTTCGTGATGCCGAGAGCCCCGAGGAACGGAGAAGCGTAGGAGTTGTAGACCCCGAGAGCGATCGCCGTGAGCACGGCGCAGATGATCAGCGTCAGGAAGTTCCGACTCTTCAAAAGCTTGAAGGCGCGGGCGCCCACGATGTCACCGATGGTGAATCTGACCCCCTTGGCGGGAGCCGGCGTCGACGGGAGCGAGAACGCATAGATCCCGTAGACGAAACTGGTTGCAGCGGTGACGTAGAACAGGTGGGTCGACGCCGAGAGCCCCAGCGCTCCGACTCCCACTCCGGCCAGCACCCATCCCAGCGTCCCGAAGACGCGCATGTAGGGGAAGAGCTTCTCGTTGCCCCCGAGGTGACGCAGGCCAATGGAGTTGACCAGGCCCAGCGTCGGCTGGAAGAAGACCATGTAGAGGAAGATCAAGCCCAGAGCGAGTGCGCCATTTGCCGCTGTCACCACCGATGGGAGCAGCAGCATGACGGCTGCGCCGCACAGGTGGGCGATTCCCAGGGCCTTCTGCGAAGCCAGGAAGCGATCAGCGATCGCGCCGAGGAACATGGGCGAGACGATCGCTGCGACCGCGGCGAGCGAGTAGGCCAGTCCGATGACGGATCCGAGGCCGTTCGTCACGAGCACCAGGCCAAAGGTGGCGAACCAGGACCCGAACACCATGAACTGCAGCAGCATCATCGCCACGAGCCGCATGAACATCGGCGCGTCAGCACGCGTGTCCGCGGTCGACTCCCCACCGTCGATGCCGCCACCGTCGCGGCCCCCGCGTACTGCAGTCCTCGTCCTCGAGTCGCTTCTCATCGTTGAGATCCTTCAACCGTTAAGGGTTCGAACGGTCATACCGTCGATCTGTCGGCGATGATCTTCATGGTTTGAACACTAGTTGTCAAGCGCGAACATCCAGTGTTCGCCATACGAACAGTTCGTGCTACATCCGGAGCCAGGCGGGTAGCTCGCTGACATCTGCACCCTCGCTTCGCAGGAGTGCTGCGATGCCGCCGAGCTCGACTTCGCCCGCAACGAGCTGGGCGGGCCGGAACTGGATCGACGGGGAGACCGCTCGAAGACTGGTCACCTCGATCGACGCTCTGAGACCCGCGAGCAGAAGGCTTCCGGCTCGCCCGAGCTCGCCTCCGAGCACGATGGTGTTGGGCGCGAGGAGCTTGCCCACATCCGCCAGGGCACGCCCCATCTGCCGCCCCACGTCGAACAGGACACCACGAGCCCTCAAGTCGCCCTCCCGGGCGGCGCCGATCACGTCGGGCAGCGAGGCGAAGGACCCCTCGGACCTCAGGGCCCCGATGATGGCGCGCTCGGAGGCGTAGACCGCCAGACACCCTCGACTTCCGCACTCACACATGGGGCCAGAGCTGTCGACGACCATGTGCCCGATCTCGCCGGCGAGACCGTCCGCCCCACGCAGCACTTCGCCGTCCAACACGATGGCACCGCCGACGTGCGAGGACGAGAGCACATAGAACAGCACTCCGTCTCCTTGGCCCGCACCCCAACTCCACTCGGCGAGTCCTCCAAGATTCGCGTCATTGTCCACGATCACGGGAACTCCCAGCAGCTCCTCCAGGTGCGCAGCAACAGGGATGCTCTTCCAACCGGGCAGACGTGTGCCGGCCCACGAGGCGACCTCTCCACTCGCCCTCGAGATGGGGCACTGCATGCCCACAGCAGCTCCCGAGAGATCCGACCGCTCGAGGCCGGCGAGAGCGAGAAGCTCGCCCACGAGGCGCACGTAGGCTCCGGGCCCTTCCCCGTCGTGCTCCGGTGTCAGCACCGATGCCTCCCAGTAGCGCTCGGCCGTGAAGTCGACCAGCACGCCATGCATCGTCTTGGGCCTCACCGACACCGAGACATACCTGCCCGTCTGCGGCGCGAGCGTCACAACGGTCTCCCGCTTGTTTAGCGCCCGCGTCTCCACTCGCCCCGACGACACCAGAGTCCGCACGATGCTCGTGATAGTCGCGGGAGACAGTCCCGTCTCGCGGGCCAGCCCTGCTTGCGACGACGGTCCCTTCAGTCGTAGGGCATCGAGGACCAGCTCAATGTTCGCTCTCCGGAGGGTCGAGAGCCCGGGACGACGGTCTGGATTAGTCTGTGCCATGACACGACCCTACTGTTCACTCTCTAAATTGTCAGCCGACCGTCGAAGAGCCGACCCTCGGACGAAGGAGCCAGGAGGATGGAGCCACCACACCTCACCAGCAATCGCGTTGACCCGGATGGGGCTGCGCCACCCGCCGGTAGGCGACCCACTCCGATGCCGGTTCACGCGAAAGGGAACCGACTGCTGGCATGGGGTGCGACCCAGGTGGCAGTGGCGGTCACCCTTCCCCTGGGCATCTTGATGGCTGCGGACAGGACGGACCTCATCCCGTACGCCGTCTTCGCCGCTATGGGCTCGGTCTACGGCAAGCAAGCCGCCCTGCTGCCCCGACTCCTGACGCAGTCAGTCGTGGGCGTTGCCATGGTCATCTCGATTGCACTCGGCGTGATCGGCTCCATCCGGGGAGCAGAGACTCCGTTGGCGCTTGCGGCGATTGCAGTGGTCTCCCTCCTCGGCATTGCAGTCACCAGCGTCACGGGATGGAGACCAGTCCCCTCACTCTTCCTCGTCTTCTCCACCGGCACCATCGCGGCGCTGCCGCACACGTGGAGTGACCTGTCGGTCGCTGTCTTGGTCGCGAGCTCATCCGCGACGCTCGCCCTCCTTATCGGCCTCGCCATCGCGCTGGTCCAGGACTCCACGGCCCTCACCACTCGCTGCCTCCTGGACCCACGCGACACGATCGGGACGGCATCCAGGGGCCGACTCGTGGCGCTCTACACCATCGCTCCCCCACTCGCTGGCGCCATCGCGTTGGGCCTGCACCTGGGTCATCCCTTCTGGGCGGCGGTCTCGGCCACGGTTCCGCTGGCGGGAATAACCTTCCGCCACCAGCTTGTGCGTACCGGACATCGCATGGGCGGCACGATCCTCGGCGTCACTGTTGCGTACGCATTCCTCTGGCTCGAGCCGCCTGGCTGGGCACTGGTCATCGTGGTCGCTCTATGCCAATTCGCGACCGAATTGTTCGTCGCGCGCAACTATGGGATAGCGGTTTTCTTCATCACGCCGATGGCGCTTATCCTCACCGAAACTGGGTCCCATGCTGCCCCGGGCCCTCTCATCTTCGACCGGATCCTAGAAACCGCGCTGGGTGTCGCCGTGACGACGGCGCTCCTGGCCGCTCTGCACCTTGTGCCGCGCCAGCGGGGGCGAGACAAAGGCCGACGCACGAGCCTCACCAAGGCGTCCGCATGAAGAGACCACACGCCGATCGAGAAGTCGGCCGCGGGCCACATTCGCCCCCACTAGCAGCGCTCGTGCTGATCACGGCGACGGGCCCTTTCTGCACGGACACTTACCTCGCGGCGCTTCCGGAGCTGCGCTCCGCCTTCGGCACGACCGTTTCTGCCGTCCAGTTGACGATCACCGCCTGCATCGTGGGGCTCGCGCTGGGCCTCCTCACTGGAGGTTCTCTCAGCGACAGTGTTGGTCGACGCCCACTACTCCTCGCAAGCACCCTCCTATTCGTCGTCACGTCTGCGGTCGCGGGAATGTCCTCGAACATCGGACTGCTCATCGCCCTTCGAGTTCTGCAAGGAGCTTCCGCGGGCGCGGGGGCATCTATCGGACGGGCGATAGTATCTGACTGCTGGTCAGGGACGGCCGCAGCACGCCGATTCGGAACCCTGGGGGCCATTGGGCTCTTAGCGCCGATCAGTGCGCCCGCGATCGGTGGGCTGATTCTCTCGCACTTTGATTGGCGCTGTGTCTTCGCGTTCATGACGGCGCTAGGACTTGCTCAGGTGGCAATCGTCGCAACGCTCGTCCCTGAAACCCTGGCAGTCAAGAATCGCCATACTGAGCTTCGCGACCTTCTAAAACGCGCAATGCAACTCGTGAGCCAACACCGCTACCGGAGGGCCGTCGAGATCCAGTGTCTCGCCACAGCGGGATTCTTCGTATACATCGGTGGGTCATCATTCGTGCTTCGCAACAACTACTCACTCACCGCCACCGAGTACTCGTCGATCTTCGCCGTGAACGCGACCGGTCTGCTCGTGTGCAGCATTCTCTTCAGGTTGATGGTCTCTCGGGTCTCCTCACGGCGTCTCAGATCGATCGGCACGTGCATGTCTGCCGGCGCCGCGATCCTCCTCGGCGTCCTTGCACTCCTTTCGGGAGGAAACCCGCCCATCGGAACTGCATGTGTTCTGATCTTTCTCTCTGTATCGGGAAACGGGTTCACGCAGATACGTCCGTCGGCCTGTCGGCCATCCAGCGATTCCAGCGGCCCATCGCGTTGCAGAATCTCCCTGAGGCACTGGTGCCGGGCCTCGCGAGAACGGACTGAGAGCATCCCTCACTCGAACACGACCGTCCGGCCGTCCCTGCTCACCACCCTGTCCTCCAGGTGTGCCTGCACGGCCCTCGAGAGCACCGCGCGCTCCACATAGGCACCGCGCTTCTGGAGATCCTTCGGCCCGTACGTGTGGTCCACGCGGGCGACGTCCTGCTCGATGATCGGACCGGCGTCCAGCTCGGGCGTGACGTAGTGAGCGGTGGCACCGATCAGCTTGACCCCTCGCTCCCAGGCCTTGCGGTAGGGGCCCGCCCCGACGAATGCGGGGAGGAACGAGTGGTGGATGTTGATCACGGGAGCACCGATGGCCCGCAGGAAGTCCTCCGAGAGCACCTGCATGTAGCGCGCCAGCACCACCAGATCGGCCCGGCCGCGCACGAGTTCGAGGATCTCCGCCTCCGACGCGGACTTGTCCTCGCCGCCCGAGGGCACGTGCACGAAGGGGATGCCGAAGAACTCCACTCCCGCCTGGACGTCCCGATGATTGGAGATGACCAGGGGTATCTCTGCTGCGAGCTCACCGCGTCGGTGCCTCCACAGCAGTTCGAGCAGGCAGTGGTCCGAGCGCGAGGCCAGGATGATCATGCGCTTGGGCGCCGAGGCGTCCGAGATCGTCCATGTCATCCCCTTCCCGTCGAGCAGCTCGTGGAGAGCCTGTTCGACGAGCGGCACACCGGTGCCCGGCTCCTCCACACGGAACGCAGCGCGCAGGTACGACGTCGGTCCGGCGTGATCTGCCGGGGCGGGTGCGGCAGGCGTCAGCTGATCGAAGCGGACCACGTCCGCCCCCTGCTCCGCGAGCGCCCCGCTGACGGCAGCGGACAGCCCGGGGTGCTCGGGCCCGCTGACGAGCAGTCGGAACTCGCCGAGGCCCGGCGGCCGTGTCTCGCTCATCGGTCCCCGTCCTCTCGGTCGTCCTCCTGACCGGCCGTGGGCCGAGCGGCAGACCGCGCCAGCCAGGCGGCGGATCCTTCGAGGCCGCCGAATGTGTACAGGTGGATCCCGGTCGTACCGTGCTCCACGCTGCCCAGCGCTGACGCCGTCCTCTCGACGAAGACCTGAGGGGTCGAGCGCCCCACGAGCTGGGTGACCGACAGGCCGTACTTCTTGATGAGGCTCGTGTTCGCGGAGATGCCCAGACGCCGCGCGAAGCCCAGGAGGCGCTTGATCCCGGCCGGCCCCGGCGCACCGATGCGGACGGGGGCGGTCACTCCCTGCCGGCGGAGGCCGCCGATCCACGCCGCGACCGCGTCCGCGTCGAAGGAGAACTGGGACGTGATCCACGTGTCCAGGCCCGCCTCGGCGAGCGCAGCGAGCTTGTGCCGCTGCGACTGCTCAAGCGCATCGTTGGTGATCTGCGGGTGACCCTCGGGGTACCCGGTGATGCCGGCGGCGTGCACGCCGTGCTCCTGGAGATGGCCCGAACGGATCAGGGAGAGAGCGTCCTCGTAGGGCCCTTCCGGACGTGCCGGGTCGCCCCCGACCAGGAAGACCTTCTCCGATGCGCCGAGCTCCGCGAGCCCTTCCAGGTAGTCGCGCAGGTCCTTCTCCGACCTCAGCCTCCGTGCCGCGATGTGCGGGACCGGCACCAGACCCGCTTCCCGCACCGCGCGGGCGGCCTCCAGGCGCATCGGGAGCGTCTCGTTCTCCAGGAAGGTCAGATGCATCCTCGTGCGAGGCGGCAGCTGGGGCACGGCGTCGGCCAGAGAAGCCACATCGCGTGCCGTCATCTCGAGCGAGCAGTCCCGGAGGAGAGCCCTCGCACTCCCGCTCAGCTGGGGGTCAGAGGTCACGGTCCGCGACTGCGCTCCTGCGTCCGCGCTCATGCCCGGATCTCCTGGGCCGGAGCCGGGTCGTTCTTCCGGTACTTCTCCCGCGCGAACGGGGAGTAGGGAGCGGGTGCCACGGTGGCGCGGATCGCGACCTGGCGGTGCTCCTCCACGGCGGGCTTGGTCGAGACGGGATCCTCCCCCCACAGCAGTTCGACCTCGGTGCCCGGTTCGCTGAACTCGTTGTCGATGCTCGCGAGGGAGATGAACGCGTGCTCGTTGGCGATGTAGCCCGCGTCGTGCGAGATCCCCACGACCCGCCCGTCCGCGCGCACGGCATCGACCTGGAAGAGCCCGTACCGGGCCTTCGGGAACTCGACGTACTTCGCGGGGATGCCGGGCTCGTAGAGGGACCGCTGCGCGGCCGCGAGGTCCTCCGGGTCCCACACGAGGCTCACCTTCGTGCGCGGCGGGGCCTGCGCGATCCTCTCGAGCGCTGCGCGGCCGATGAAGTCGTGGTCAAACTTCACCGTGCGCCCGTATCCGATGTCGTACGGAGTGTTGTAGTAGTCCTCGATGTTCTCCGACGCGAAGCTGCCCGCGATCGAGCCCATCCTCGAGGCGGGGAGCCAGCGCAGGTACTCCTCCATGCGCTCACCGGTGAAGATCGCCGCGAGCGGAGAGGGCACCCATGCCGACTCGAGATTCGCCGTGGAGTAGGCCTTCGCCCCTGCGCGCACGAGCTCGTGCCGCTCTCCGCAGGCGAGGATCGCGTCGCGCACGTCGTCCCCTTCCGCCCACGGGCCGAAGAGCTCGAAGCCGGGCTGCCCGGCCATGCCGTGGCGCAGGGAGCGGACACGGTGCCCCGCGATCTCGAGGTCTGCCATGCCGAAGAACTTCGCCTCGGGGACCGGGCCGCCCAGGACGTCCTCCATCAGCTGGAGCGCACGAGGGCCCTGCACCTCGTACCGGTAGAGGACCGGGTCGCCGCTCTCGCGCATGATCGAGTTGAAGTCGCGCTCGAAGGTCACGTCGTAGTCCCCGGTCTCACCGATGAACTGCACCCAGTCGAGCACCATGTACCACCCCACGAGGTCGAAGGAGTTCTCCTCCAGGTGGAACAGCACGGCGTCGCCGATGAGGTAGCCCTCGTGGTTGACGGCCACGAACTGCTTCGCCCGGCCGGGGCTGAAGTTCTTGAAGCTGTTCACCCCCGTGTCCGTGAGGAGACGGAGCGCATCCGGGCCGCTGATGAACAGGTCGGTCATGTGATGCGACTGATCGAGCAGCGCGACGGACTCGCGCCACGCCCTCTGCTCGGAGCGCCAGTTGGTGAACTCCGGGGTGACGGGGAAGATCGCGGGCAGAGCCTGTGCGTTGCGCAGGGCAGGCAACGGCCCTCCGGCGGCGGCGATGGCTTCGGCGGCAGATGCGTTCACGGCAGCTCCTTCACTACGGGGGACTCGCAGAGCCCATGGATCCTCCGCACGCTACTTATGGAACCGGGGCCGTAAGATGACTCCTGCTAATAGTCCGATGAGTAATCCGGCGCTGCGTCGGGAGCGGGGGTGGGAGAACGTTGGCTGTCGACCTGAACCTGATGCGCGTCTTCGTCGCCGTGTTCGAGACCCGGAGCCTCACGAGTGCGGCACAGCGCCTGTTCGTCACGCAGTCGGCGGTGAGCCAGTCCCTGCGGCGGCTGCGGGTCCACTTCGGCGACCCGCTGTTCGAGCGGCGAGCGGGGCAGATGTCACCGACTCCGGTCGCCCTCGACGCCTACGGGGATCTGCGGCAGGCGCTCGACCATGTCGACGCCGCCCTGAGCCGTGTGCGCGACTTCGACCCCACCACCTCCCGGAGGACCTTCCGCGTCGCACTCTCGGAGCTGGGGGAGATCGGATGGATGGGGGCGATCGTCGCCGAGGTGCGACGCGTCGCACCGGAGATCGTCGTCGAGTCCGTCGCCCTCGACCAGGAGCAGCTGGGCGAATGGCTCCGGCGTGGCCACGTCGACGTCGCGATCGCGCCTGCGGACGACATCGAGGACGTGATCAGCACCCGCGTCAAGGATCAGGACTACGCGGTGGTCATGGTCGACGCCCATCCCCTGGCATCGGCGCCCCTGACCGTCGAGGACTGCCGCAGGTCACCGCATGCGGCGGTGATGGGCGACTCCGGAGCCGCTCATCTCGACTCGGCATTGCGGCGGGGCGATGCCTATGAACGGCCCGCTGCCTACGTGCAGCGCTTCGCGGCGCTCCCCGGTCTCCTGATGGCGCAGCCGGAGCTGCTCGCCTTCGTACCCCGCTCCATCGCCGAAGGCTGGCGGTCGAGCCTGGGGTTCGCGATCCGGGACCTTCCGATCGACGTCCCTCCCGTGCGACTGCACGTGTGCCGACGCGGGACCTCGCAGAGCCAGGGCGCTCTCGACTGGTTCTACGAGACCACTGTGCGTGCCGTCGTCAGCTCGCAGGAGCGCTTCGAGGCGATCCGCGCCGACGCGCGACCTCAGTCGTCCGAGGGCCGATAGGGGCGCCCTTCGATCGCGGCGCGGTCGATCTCCTCCTGGTCCTCCACGAACGGCGTGCCGTGCGTGTGGAAGGTCGCGACCGTCTTCATCCCCCATGCCTGGCCTCGGGCGCGCTCGGCCTCCGACCATTCGACGACCGGCCAGTCCGGGTCCATGACGAGACGCGCGCCCGCGTTGGCGAACTCGATGCGGTTGCCGCCGGGCTCCCAGACGTACAGGAAGAACGTCTGGTTGATCGCGTGCTTGTAGGGCCCGTACTCGATGTGGATCCCGTTCTCGAGGAAGATGTCCGCAGCCTTCAGGATGTCCTCCCGGGTGTCCGGTGCGAAGGCCAGATGGTGAAACCGTCCCCGTCGGCCGGTCCAGTCGTCGGAGTAGACGACGTCGTAGGACTTCTGCTGGAAACGGAACCACCAGGCGGCATAGCCGCCCTCGTCCAGCCGGACCCGCTCGGACTCCCGAGCTCTCATGACATCGCGCCAGAACTCCCCGGCGGCCGTGACGTCCGACGCCAGGTAGTTGATGTGGTCGAGACGGCGGGCATTGACGCCGCGCCCGGGGAAGGCCGAGGCCTGGTTCTTGAGAGCGGGACGGTCCTCCTCGTCGGCGGTGTAGCGCTCGGCGGCGAAGTAGATCGCCATCAGATGACCATCGGGGTCCTCGAACTCGTAGGACGGCCCCACTCCCACCTCGGGCTCACGCCACCCGTGCCCCAGGCCGGCGTCCTCGATCGCCCGGATCCGTCGCTCGAGGGCCTCGGGGCTCGAGGTGCGGTAGAGCGTGCGGCCCACTCCGTTGTTCGCCGAGGCGGTGAGCTTGATCGAGTAGAGCTGGTACTCGTCCCAGCAGCGCAGGTACGCCGAATCGCCGATCCGGGCGACCTCGCGCATCGCGAGAAGATCACGGAAGAAGTGCAGGCTCCCCTCGAAGTCGGGGGTCAACAGCTCGACGGCGCCCAGGTGCGACAGGTCGAAGTTCTCGGTCGAGGTCATGCTGGTCCTCTCTGCATCCCCGGCGTCGGTGCCGGACGGTGGTGAATGGGGTGATGACGTCGGCCCCTGCGCTTCTGCCGGTCAGTCGACATAGGTCAGACCGGCTGCGTCCAGGGTGTCCCGCATGGAGTAGAGGTCCAGCCCGAGCCGGCCCTCCGCGAACTTTTCGCGCTTCGCGGCCTCGTTGTCCTCTCGACGCTGCGCGGCCTCGACCACCGCCTGCACGCGGTCGCGCGGCACCACCACGACGCCGTCGCGGTCGCCGACGACCGCATCCCCGGGGTGTATCAGGGCGTTGGCGCAGACCACGGGCACGTTGACGGAGCCCAGCGTCGCCTTCACGGTGCCCTTGGCACTGATCGCGCGGGAGAAGACAGGGAAGTCCATCTGCTCGAGCTCGAGAGTGTCCCTGCAGCCGCCGTCGATGACGAGACCCGTGGCACCGCGTGCCCGCAGCGAGGTGGCCAGCAGTTCGCCGAAGAAGCCGTCCTCGCTCTCGGTCGTGCAGCCGGCCACGACGACGTCACCCGGGCGCACCTGTTCGGCGGCGACGTGCAGCATCCAGTTGTCTCCTGGTTGGAGGAGCACTGTGACGGCCGCTCCGCACAGGCGGGCGCTCGGATAGACGGGTCGGATGTAGGGCCGCATCAGCCCCACCCTCCCCATCGCCTCGTGGATGGTCGCGACACCGAAGGCTCGGAGGCGATCGAGGTCCTCCGGCTGCGGTCGCTGGATCGTGGTGTGGACGACGCCCAGGTCGAACATGCTTGCCTTCTCTCGTGTTGCAGTCATGAGCCCCTCGGCACGGGGCATGGAGGGGCGCTCAGGCGGCGGTCGCCCGGGCGATCCGCCGCTCGAGACGCGGATAGACCCGACGGGCGTTGCCCTCTCGGATCGCTGCGCGCTCCTCGGAGGTGATCGAGGCGGCGTCGAGGTACCGCAGCGTGTCATCGAACGCGTGGCCTGTGGTGGGGTCGATGCTGCGCACGGCGCCGATCATCTCCGAGGCGAACAGGATGTTCCGGCTGGGGATGACGCGCAGCAGCTCGTCGATCCCCGGCTGGTGGTAGACGCAGGTGTCGAAGTGGACGTTGCGCAGCAGATGCTCTTCCAGCGGCGGCTTGTCGAGGGCCATCGCGAGACCACGGAGGCGCCCCCAGTGGTACGGGGCGGCTCCTCCGCCGTGCGGGACGACCAGCTGCAGGTCGGGATAGCGCGTGAACAGGTCCCCTTGGATCAGCTGCATGACCGCAGTGGTGTCGGCGTTGAGGTAGTGGGCACCCGTGGTGTGGAACGCGGGGTTCACGGAGGTGGAGACGTGGACCATGGCCGGCAGTCCGTGCTCGATCATCGACTCGTAGAGCGGGTACCAGGAGGGGTCCGTGAGCGGTGGGGACGTCCAATGCCCGCCCGAGGGGTCGGGATTGAGGTTCACGCCCACCACGTCGTGCTCCTCGACGCAGCGCTCCAGTTCGGGGATGGACGTCGCCGGATCGGCACCGGGCGACTGCGGCAGCATCGCGACGGGCGCGAACCGGTCGGGATACAGGCCGGCCAGGCGGGCGCACAGATCGTTGCAGATCCTGGCCCAGTCCCGGGACGTCCTCAGATCACCGACGTGGTGCTCCATGAACGAGGCGCGCGGCGAGATCAGCGTCAGATCGATACCGCGCTCGTCCATCAGCCTCAGCTGTTGGGGCTCGACCGCCTCGCGCAGCTCGTCGTCGGAGATCTTCGGCCCGTCGATCGCGGGCGCGGGTCCCCCGCGCAGCGAGGCCTTCTGCGCCTCCCGCCAGCCTCCCAGCGACTCCGGCGCCGTCGTGAAATGTCCATGGCAGTCGATGATCATCGGCTCTCTCCCTGCGTTCCGTCCCAGACTTGCCCAGGGACCTCAACGGTTCCCGCCATCAGCGTGCGCGCCGTGCGCGTGATCCCGACCGCCTCGACCGTCCCCTCGTCAGACATCCGCATGTCGATCTCGAGCGCTCCGCTCGGGTGCTCGATGGCCAGTCGACGGCGGACCCCGCTGCCGGGCCGGCCGAGCTCCGCGGCCACGCTGCCCGGCATGCACGCGGCGGTCGCGACGGTGAGCGCGGCGAGCACTCCGATCGATGTGTGGACCGTGTGCGGGATGAAGCTGCGCGTGGCGACGGCACCGCCCGACCGAGGGGCCGAGAGGAGGGTCATCTTGGGGTAGTTCGCGGCGCTGACATCGCCCAGTCCCATCAGCTCCCCCGCGCGTATCCGCAGCGACTCCAGAGTGGTGCGCAGCCCGCGGTCCGCCCCGAGGCGAGCAGGATCCTCCGTGCCCTCGATGCCCAGGTCACGGGCGTCCAGGAGCACGAGGGGCTGCCCGTTGTCGATGAGGGTCGCACGGAACGACTCCCCGTGTCCGATGGTCAGGTCGTCGACGAGGTTCCCCGTGGGCAGGAGCGAGGGGGCCACGGACCCTGCCGTGTCGAGGAAGGTCAGGAAGACGGGGCTTCCGCTGCCCGGGGCGCCGTCGATGGCGCAGTCGCCCTCGTACTCGACGTAGCGCTCCCCGTTCCGGTCTCGCGGCGTGCGGACCTCCGCCTGCACCACGAGCCCGGTGTTCACGGTGCGGACGACCCGCGAGGTGGTGTCGTGCTCGGGACGGATCATTCCCGTCTCGATCGCGAAGGGCAGCACCGCGGCGAGCATGTTCCCGCAGTTGGCCGTTGTCTGGACGACGTCCGAATCCGGTTGCATCTGCGCGAAGGTGAAGTCGAGATCCACGCCGGGGACGCTCGACGGTTCGACGATGCCGGCTTTGCTGGTCAGGGGATGCCCACCGCCGATGCCGTCGACCTGGAGAGGGTGCGGACTGCCGAGGACCGAGAGCAGGACCCGATCACGCGTTCGGACATCGCGAGGAAGATCCTCGGCGCGGAAGAACGGCCCGCGGGACGTCCCACCTCGCATCAGACGGCTCGGGACGGCAGTCTGCCTGCTCATCGATCCACCTCCTCGTCGGCAGTCCCGTACGGAAGGGCTGCTGCTCGAACACTATATGTTGACAATATTGTTGACAATCACGGGCACGCTCTGGCGCCTCCGTCCGACGCCGCTTCCGGCGGCCGCAGGCGATCGATCCCGGAAGCGAGCGGCTACCCTGGCCGCACCATTTCCCCCGAACCTCAGGAGCCCATCCATGGCTGCGTCGGCCCGCACGCGAGAGAGCCGAGAGAAGAGCGGCGCAGGACCATCCGGCGGCGAGCTCGCAGCCCTGCTGCGAGAGGCGATCACCTCCGGGCGCATGGTTCCCGAGCAGCGCCTGGTGGAGGCAGACCTCTCGCAGCAGTACGGCGCTTCGAGGGGGAACGTGCGCATCGCGCTGTCCGAGCTCGCCGTCGAAGGGCTCGTCGAGCGGATGCCCCACCGCGGCGCACGGGTACGAGCGGTCTCGGTCTCCGAGGCCATCGAGATCACGGAGGTCCGCGGGGCGCTCGAGTCCCTCTGCGCGAGCAAGGCCGCCGAGCGGGTCACCGACTCCCAGGTCGCGCAGCTGCGCGAGCTCGGGACGAGGATGGATGACGCCGTCCGGCAGGGCGACCTCGCGGAGTACTCCGCAGGCAATGCACGACTCCACGCTCTGATCATCGAGATCAGTGAGCAGCACACGGCCGCCGAGACCATTCGACGACTCCGCGGCCAGGCCGTTCGGTTCCAGTTCCGTCTCGCGGCGCAGCCCGGGCGCCCCAGCGTCTCCCTGCCCCAGCACCTCGCCATCATCGAGGCCGTCTGCTCCCGGAAGCCCGAGGCTGCCGCTGCAGCGATGCGGGCTCATCT
The DNA here is from genome assembly GCF_023373525.1 of Brachybacterium kimchii. Lineage (NCBI taxonomy): Bacteria > Bacillati > Actinomycetota > Actinomycetes > Micrococcales > Dermabacteraceae > Brachybacterium > Brachybacterium kimchii. Next base: position 787,735 of record NZ_CP097218.1, on the reverse strand, counting down.
GGCGAGTGTCGCCGAAGCGATCGCAGACACGGAATGACGGAGCGTTCACAAAATTGTCAACGCGATTGTTGACAATCGTCGAGCCGCGCTGATTCACTCGTGACCGTCGGGCACCGGAGCCCGATCCCGCCCAGCGGAGCCCCGCGCGGTCCGCCCGGCGGCCGGGCTCCGTGCTGCAGCGAGTTCTCCAGGGAGCCTCCCGTGCTCCTGCTCGTCGACACGAGAACGCCTCATGAAGGAGGCACAGTGGGCACCGGAGCACTCCACCGCGCGTCGGAGGCGTCGGCAGGATCGACGTCGCACCGCCGGGCCGCGTTCGTCGTGCTGGCGCTGTCATGGCTCGTCGTACTGTTCGACGGGGTCGACACCTTCATGTACGGGGCGACGATCCCCTCGATGACCAGCGATCCCTCTCTTGAGATGAGCGCCTCCCTGGCGGGCCTGATCGGATCCGGGGCGACCCTCGGAATGCTCGTCGGCGCGTTGGCTGCGGGACTGGTGACGGACGCCATCGGACGACGGCGCGGCATGATCGCCTGCGCTCTCGTGTTCTCCCTGGCCTCTGCGGTGTGCGCCCTCGCACCGAGCGCTGCGGTCTTCGGGATCGCGCGGACCGTGGCAGGGGTCGGACTGGGCGGGCTCCTCCCCACCGCGATCGCCATGGTCTCGGAGTACGCCCCGGACGGATCACGGAACCTGCTGATCGCAGCACTGATGACCGCTCATCAGACGGGCGGGATCGTTGCAGCGATCCTGGGCATCACGATGCTCCCGGCCTGGGGGTGGCGCTCGCTCTATTGGGTCGGCGTTGCTCCGCTCGTCCTCGCCGTCCCGCTCATCCTCGCCCTGCTGCCCGAGTCCCTCGCCTTCCTTCTGGCCAAGGGCCGTGTCGAGGACGCCCGCCGGACCGCCGCTCGCCTGGGAGTCCCGCTTCCCCGCTCCACGAGCAGCGCCCGTACGGCGAATGCGGAGCGGCGGAGCAGCGCGACCGGGAGGCGCGGCGGACTCGCAGCGCTGTTCCGGCCCGACACCATCGGTCTGACACTGCTGTTCTGGGGGGCGTCGTTCGGAGGGCTGCTCCTGGTCTACGGCGTCAGCACCTGGTTGCCTTCCCTGATGGGTGCGGAGGGCTTCGCGCTCGGGTCCTCGCTCGCTTTCCTCCTGGTCGTCAACCTCGGGGGGATCGTCGGGCTGCTCATCGCGGGCCCTCTGGCCGACCGCCTCGGGCCCGTCCGCGTGGCGATGTTCTGGTTCCTCATGACCGCCGTCGCGGTGTTCCTGCTCGGGGTGCGGCTCCCGACCGCCGCGGCCTACCTCGTCGTATTCGTCTCCGGCGTCTTCCTGTTCAGCGCGCAGACCATGGTCTACGCCTCCGTCGCCCATGTCTTCCCCACCCGCATCCGCGCCACGGCCATCGGCTGGACGACGGGCATCGGTCGCTTCGGGGCCGTCTTCGGTCCGTGGATGGGCGGCCAGCTCTTCGCCCTCGGCCTCGAGCGATGGGGGTTCGCGGCGTTCGCCGCCTTCGCGCTCCTGTCCACGGCCTTCCTGCTCACTGTACTCACGGTGCTCCGCGGACGATCGCGCGGCCCCTACAGCTCGACTTCTGCCTCGCGAGCACCCCATGACCGCCACGACTGAGATCTAGGATGTCCCGCCGGTCGCCTGCTATGCCCGAGTCGGCTTCGAGCCAGGGCTGTAAAGATCCGACGAGGCCGAGGTGGTGACGCTGTGGGCGATACGGAGCAGGTACGAGTTAAGTACGACTTTGGAAGGGAAGCACCGTTACTCGTCGTGAACCTTCCTGAACTTGACTTACACCCCTGGGGTCGTCGTCGCAGGTCACGTGACATCCTTGCGGCTCTCACCAGGCAGTACACCCGGGACTGGTCGGTACTCCGTCGGTCGCGGGTTCAAGCCCCGCCTGGCCTACCAGGGAGCCGTACGGTCTCCATCTCGAACAGCGACGACTGATCTCCGGTCGATCGCTCCGCCATCTCCCGCACCCGGCGTCGGCAGCTCGCCGAGGCGGGCGGGAGGAGCTTCTCCTTCGCGCATGGCGCCGAGGATGACGGATCGACGGGATCGAGGCGGTGGCCGTGCGCGACGATGGCGCCGCCGTGACCGCCGTGCCGCCTCCCAGGTCAACCGCGATCATCGGACCCGAGGACGGGCCCGGGCCGACGTCCCCGTCGATCAATCGTGGTCCGCCCTGCGCATCCCGTGCTCGGCGTCCTCACGCGCGCGGCGATAGGCCCGGCGCAGCACCTCGAGCTGCGCGGGGTTGTAGAGGTCCGTGACGGCCTGGTTCAGCGCCTCCCTCACGGCCTGCTCGCGGTTCCCGACGGCGGTCGGCGGCGTCAGCGTGCTCGGGTAGCGCTCGTGGATGGCCCGCAGAACCGTGGCCATCTGCGCCGCCACGGCGCTCACGGTGTCGTCGTCCGCATCGGGCGCGAGCGCGTTGAAGTCCTCGTCGGCCTCCTGATGATCCGCGACGATGCTGTGCAGCTCGCGCATTCCCGAGTCGTCATGGAGCGCGCCGCTGATCGTGATCATCGCGCGGTCCGCGGCGGTGAGGCTGTCGGCGACGCCCTCGAAGCCGGCCGGCACGTCCGGTCCGGCGGAGTGGACCATCAGGTCCGCCAGCTCTGCGCGGACGGCCTGCTGACGCGCGATCGAGTCGGCGAGTCGGGCGTCGAGCGCCTGCACCGCCTCGACGTAGCTCGCGTCGGACTCCCCGGCCTCCGCGATGTCGGCGAGGGACATCCCCAGCTTCCGCAGCCGAGTGATCTGCAGCAGGCGCACCAGGTGGGACGTGCCGTACTGCTTGTACCCGTTCGCCGCCCTGCCGGGCTCCTCGAGCAGACCCACGGCATGGTAGTGGCGCACGCTCTTCACCGTGGTGCCGGCCAGTTCCGCGAGCCTGCGCGTGCTCCAGGTCATCGGGAGCTCCTCGTCGACGCGACCATTCCCCCATCCTCGCGGACCGGGCGGCGATGGGGAAGACACGGCTTGACCGTGCCCTGAGGGCACGGTCTCTGATGGTCCGTCCGAGCCCGCCACCCGGAGGAGAATCCCGTATGACCAGCATTCCGCACCGACCGCGCCCGCTCGAGGCCGAGGAGCTCTTCGCCGATCCGGAGTTCTCGAGCCCGATGATCTCTCCGGACGGCGCCCTGCTCGCCTATCTCGCCCCCGCGCACGGACGGCGCAACATCTGGGTGCGCGGGATCGACGAGGGCCATGAGGACGCCCGCTGCGTGACCCATGACGAACGGCGCGGCATCTCCACGTTCTTCTTCTGCGAGGACCCGCGCTGGCTGCTGTACCTCCAGGACACCGACGGGAACGAGGACTGGCACCTGTTCCGGGTCGATCTGCGCTCCCCCAGCGCCCCGGCCGTCGACCTCACCCCGCTGGCCCCGGGATCGCGAGTCTTCGCCGCGGAGCCGCTGCGGTCCCGTTCCGCCACGGTGCTCGCCACGATGAACCGCCGTCCCGCCGCGCTCGACACGTTCCTGATCGATGTGGCCTCCGGCGAGACCGCCCTCCACCATGAACAGCCCGGCCGCGGGCAGGACCTGCTCCTGGACGGCGAGGGCACCCCGGCGTTCCTCGCCCGCGTCACCGACGAGGGCGACACGCAGTTCTCCGCGATCGATCCGGTCTCCGGGGAGCACCGTGCTCTGCTGCGGGTCGGGGGCGCGGACCACCCGATGGGGGTCGAGATCCAGCAGTCGACGCCCGACGGCACCGGGCTCGTGCTCGGCAGCTACCTCGAGGGCGACGACCTGCAGCTGGTGCGCGTGGACCGCGCGACCGGGGAGATCCGCGTGCTCGCCGCCGTCGAGGGCTGGAGCCTCGACATCCTCAGCGTGCTGGCTCCCGGGGCGCTGCCGCCGACGCTGTACACCGACCGCCGCAGCGGCGAGATCCTCGCGGCCCGCTTCACGGGCCCCAGGCCCCGGATCGTGGTGATCGATCCCGGCTTCGTCGAGGTGCATGCGGCGCTGTCCGCACTGTCCGACGGCGTTCTGGGGGCGCTGTCCTCGGATCTCTCGGGCCAGCGCTGGGTGGCGACCTTCCTCCACGACCGGGAGCCGGACGTGGCCTGGTTCCACGACCGCACGACCGGTGAGAGCCGCCGACTCTCCCCTTCCTCGCCGCACCTGGACCCGCAGGATCTCGCCCCCATGGAGCCCGTCTCGCTCACCGCCCGCGACGGTCTGCCTCTGGACGGCTTCCTCACCCTGCCGCCCGGACGCCCGCCGCGGGACCTGCCCCTCGTGCTCGAGGTGCACGGCGGGCCGTGGGTGCACGACAGCTGGGGCTTCAGCCCCCAGTCCCAGTTCCTGGCGAGCCGCGGGTATGCGGTGCTGCAGGTGAACTTCCGCGGCTCCTCCGGGTACGGCAGGCGCCACACCCTCGCCGCGGTCGGCGAGTTCGCCGGGGCGATGCACGACGACCTCCTCGACGCGGTGGACTGGGCGGTCGCACAGGGGATCGCAGACCCTGACCGCCTGGGCATCCTCGGCGGCTCCTACGGCGGCTACGCGGCACTGGTCGGTGCCGCCTTCACCCCGGAGCGCTTCTCCGCGGCCGTGGACATCGTCGGCATCGCCGACCTCGCGAGCTTCCTGCGGAGCCTGCCGCCGGTGAGCCGCCCCTACCTGCGCAGCAACTGGCTCACCTACGTCGGCGACCCCGAGGACGCGGCGCAGGAGGCGGAGATGCGCGCCCGCTCGCCGCTCACCCACGTCGACCGGATCAGCACGCCCCTGCTGATCGCCCACGGCGCGAACGACGCCCGGGTCCAGCGCACCGAGTCCGACACGATCGTCGCCTCACTGCGCGAACGCGGCGTCGCGGTGCGCTATCTGCTGGCCGACGACGAGGGGCATGGGTTCGGCAACCCGGAGAACCGGATCCGCCTTCAGCACGCGATCGCGGAGCACTTCGCGACCCATCTGTGACGGCGACCCCCTGCAGGGCCGCTCGGCCTCCGACGAGGGCAGACCGGTCATCGACCGAGGTCGATGTCGCATGGAACGTTCCGAGCGCTACCGTGTGATCGCACCGTCGACCTCCGAGGAGCCCTCCATGACGTATCCCCCGTCCTCCCCGCAGGGGCAGCCGTCCGCCGGCGACCCCGCCTCAGCCGGTGAACCGCCCTTCGCGGGCGGTTCCGGCTCGCCGGGCGCGCCCGGGTACCCCGGCGGTCCCGGATCCCCCGGCGGCCCCGGTTCGCCGGGCGGCCCGGGAACGCCCGGCGGCCCTGGCCTCCCTGGTGGTCCGCCGTCGGGCGGAGGCTTCGGTCCCGGTGGCGGCGCATCGCCCGGCGGACCGTCCGCGCCGAACCTCGTCAACGGCGCGACGACGCACGGGATCCTCGGCCAGCGGGGCATCCGCCACCCGTGGGAGATCCCGCTGCTGATCGTGGGCATCGTCGTGACCCTCAGCGCCTACCTGCTGTGGACGATCCTCGTGGTGATGAGCATCGTCAACGCGATCCGCGGGGAGGGGCCGACGCTCCTGGACCTGCAGACGGGTCCCTTCGGCTCCCTCGTGATCCAGCTGTTCGCGATCGTGATGCTGCTGCCGCTCATCCTCTGGATCTCCCGCGCACTGCTGTACGCGCAGCAGCGCGCCGCGGGCATCCGGATGTCGCCCACCCAGTTCCCCGAGGGCTACCGCATGGTGGCCGAGGCGGCCGCCCACCACGGTCTGCGGCGCGTACCCGATGCCTACGTGGTCCTTGGCAACGGTCTGATCAACGCCTTCGCCTCCGGCCACGGCTTCCGTCGCTTCGTGGTCGTCTACTCGGACATGTTCGAGGTCGGCGGCGCCGTGCGCGACCCGGAGGCCCTGCGGTTCGTGATCGGGCACGAGGTGGGTCACCTGGCCGCGGGCCACGTGTCGTACTTCCGTCTGCTGTTCAGCAATCTCCTGGCGCAGATCCCCCTCCTGGGCGCCGCGTACTCGCGGACGCAGGAGTACACGGCGGACAACTTCGGCTACGCCTTCTGCCCGCAGGGCGCCCCGGGCGTGATGGCCGTGCTGGGTGCCGGCAAATACCTCAATGCCGACGTCAACGTCAACGAGCTCGCCGACCGCGCCGCGACCGAGAAGGGGCTCTGGCTGCACATCGCCAACTGGCAGGCGAGCCACCCGATCAACACCTGGCGCGCCCATGCGCTGCGCGACCGCACCCGACCGGGCCACCTGTGGTTCCGCCCCGGGCTGTTCGGCGCCGGCGCGGGCGCCTGGTACCCGCCGGTCCTGCCCGCGGGGAGCTCGTTCAGCGACCGATACCCGACGCCCGACCAGGCCCTCTCCCTGCTCGAGCGGGCCGAGGCGCAGCACGCCTCCGGCCGCACCGACCAGTTCGGGCGCTTCCCCGGCGTCGACTACGCCCGGCAGCCGAGCGTGCGGGAGGTGCAGACGGCCTCGCCCGTCATCTGATCGGCTCCCGTCCCTCGGGCCCTCACTCGTCGTGCGAGTGCAGGGCCCGTCGGCGTTCCTGGGCGGCGGTGAGCTGGCCGAGGATGCGCTGGTACTCCTCGGGGTCCGCACCGGCATCGGTGCGCTGCAGCCGCTGGCGCAGCACGGAGAACTCGCGGGTGATCGAGAGCTCGGTGAGCCTGTCCAGCAGCGAGGTCGCGAGGCGCTGGAGATCCTGCTCGTCGCGCGCGGGGAGCTCGACGTTGGCGATCTCGATGATGAGCGGGCGCACCGTCTCCCCCGCGATCTCGAGCACCTGATCGATGAACCGGGCCGCCTCGAGCGTGCCCTCGACCGCGTCGAGCAGCGTGCCGGTCGCCAGGATCACGTCCCAGACCCCCTGCAGGGCCGGGACGTGGAAGGAGTCGTCGGGCAGGGAGCCGACGCGCTCGACGTCGAGCATCCGCGGCACCTGCAGCATCACGGCGAGCGACTGCAGCTCGACCTGGCCGACGGGGTCCCGGCGGTTGACGACGTCCGCGAGGCGCATGATCGGGATGCCGGTCGCGGCATCGTCGGCGCCCGTGCGGGCCCCGTCGGCCGAGGAACCCTGGCCGCCGGTGCCCTGTCCGGCTCCGCCCTGGGGCGCTGACTCCCCCGGACGCTCGGCGTGCCTGCCCTGCTGCGGGGCGGTGCGGGCGGCGTCGTGGACCGCGCGCAGCACCGTGCGCTCGTCCATCCCGAGCCAGCCGGCCAGGCGCCGGGCGTACTCGGGGCGCATGGCGCGGTCGCGGATGCGGGCGATCACCGGCGCGGCCATCCGGAGCCCGGAGACCTGGCCCTCGACGGTGTCGAGGTCGACCTGGGCGAGGACGGAGCGGATGGCGAACTCGAAGAGCGGCTTGCGGGCGTCCACCAGATCGCGCACCGCCGCATCGCCCTGGGCGATCCGCAGCTCGCAGGGATCCATGCCGCCGGGCTCGACCGCCACGAAGGTCTGGGCGACGAAGCGCTGGTCCTCCTCGAAGGCGCGCAGCGCCGCCTTCTGACCGGCGGCGTCGCCGTCGAAGGTGAAGATCACCTCGCCGCCGAGCCCGCGACCGTCGGCGTTCAGGCGCAGTCCGGCCGAGGGGTTCGTGTCCCCCATGATGCGGCGCACCACCTTCACGTGGTCGGCGCCGAAGGCGGTGCCGCAGCTCGCGACGGCCGTGGTCACGCCCGCGAGGTGCGCGGCCATCACGTCGGTGTACCCCTCGACGACGACCACGCGGTGCTGGGAGGAGATCTCCTTGCGGGCGAGGTCGAGCCCGTAGAGCACCTGGGACTTGTGGTAGATCGGGGACTCGGGCGTGTTGAGGTACTTGGGGCCCTGGTCGCTCTCGAGCAGCCGGCGGGCGCCGAAGCCGATGGTCTTGCCGGTGACGTCGCGGATGGGCCAGACGAGCCGGCCGCGGAAGCGGTCGTAGACCCCGCGCTGGCCCTGGGAGACCAGGCCGCTCGCGGTGAGCTCGGGCTCGGTGAAGCCGCGTCCGCGCAGATGCCCCAGCAGGCTGTCCCAGCCCTCCGGGGCGAAGCCGACGCCGAAGCGCTCGGCGGCGTCGCGGTCGAAGCCGCGCTCGGCGAGGAAGCGCCTGCCCACCTGCGCGCTCGCGGTCGCGAGCTGCTCGCGGAAGTACTCCTCGGCGATCGCGTGGGCATCCAGCAGGCGCTGGCGGGTGCCGAAGTCGGGGCGATCGCCGCCGCCGCGGCCGATGTCCTCGTAGTGCAGCTCGACGCCGTAGCGGCCCGCGAGCATCTCCACGGCCTCGACGAAGCTGAGGTTGTCGATCTTCTGCACGAAGGAGATGACGTCGCCGCCCTCCCCGCAGCCGAAGCAGTGCCAGTGGCCCAGCTGTGGACGCACGTTGAAGCTGGGCGTCTTCTCGTCGTGGAAGGGGCACAGGCCCTTCATCGAGCCGATGCCGCCGCTGCGCAGGGTGACGTGCTCGCCGATGACCTCGTCCAGGCGCGCGGTGCCCCGGACCTTCTCGACGTCCTCGCGGCGGATCCTGCCCTGGCTCATCGGCTCCTCGTCCCCTCCTTCGGTCCTTCTCGTGGTGCTGCGGGCGCTCCCGCCGCTACAGGTCCGAGCCGAGGCCCGGGAGCGGCGTGTCCGCGGCGGTCACGTGCGTGGTGCCGCCGCGGTAGAGCGCCTCGTGCAGGCGACGCGCGGTGACGTCGGTGAACGAGGCGATCTGGTCGATGACCACGCGCGCTCTCCCGGCGTCGTCCTGGGCATCCTCCCAGAGCTCGGAGAAGATCGGGCTGAGATGCACGCTGCCGGTGTTCCAGAGGTGCGCGTACAGGTCGCGGAGGATCTGCTCCTGCTGCGCGTAGACCGGCCGCTGGGCCGCGGAGCTCATGACGTAGGCGGCGGCGAGCCCCTTGAGCACCGAGATCTCCAGCCGCGTCTCCTCGGGGACGACGACCTCCCCGGCGAAGCGCGCGATCGGGCCCTCGCCGTGGCGCTCGCGCGTCGCCTCGACGACGGCGTGGGTGAAGCGGCCGATGAGCTGGCTGGCCATGTCCTTGAGCGCGGCGGCGTCCCGCATCGAGCCGGTGTAGCGCAGCACCCACCAGGGCTGGTCCTCGAGCCGGGCGAGGGCCGCGTCGAGCACGTCGATCGGGTCGGTCGGCGTGTACCAGTCCTGGACGACGTACAGCGCGGCGGCGCGCTCCATCGGGTCCGCGAGGAGCGCGAGGTCGAGGGCGCCGCCGGTCACCGAGTCCTCGATGTCGTGCACCGAGTAGGCGATGTCGTCGCTGATGTCCATGACCTGCGCCTCGGAGCACTTGCGGATGCCCGGAGCGCCGTCGCGCGCCCAGTCGAAGACGCCCTGGTCATCGGGGTAGACGCCGAACTTCGAGGAGGCGGGGTCCGGTCCTTCGCCGCGGCGCCACGGGTACTTGACCGCGGCGTCGACCGTGGCGCGGGTGAGGTTCAGCCCGAAGGGGCGGTCGGCCCCGATGAGCTTGGGCTCGAGGCGCGTGAGCAGACGCAGGGTCTGCGCGTTGCCCTCGAAGCCGCCGATGCCGGACGCGAGCTCGTCGAGCACCTTCTCGCCGTTGTGGCCGAACGGCGGATGGCCGAGGTCGTGCGAGAGGCAGGCGGCGTCGACCACGTCGGGATCGCAGCCGAGGGCAGCGCCGATGTCGCGGCCCACCTGGGCGACCTCGAGCGAGTGGGTGAGGCGGGTGCGCACGAAGTCATTGGCGCCGGCGCCCAGGACCTGGGTCTTCGCACCGAGGCGTCGCAGCGCCGAGGAGTGCAGGACGCGCGCGCGGTCCCTCTGGAACGGCGTGCGCGTGTGCGACTTGGGAGGCTCCTCGCCCCAGCGCTCCTGGTCGGAGATCGTGTACCCCGGCGGGAGGGCGACCAGCGGGGAGTCCGCGGAGGTGCCCCGCTGCGTCAGGTGCTCCATGCGGGCGCTCATCCTCCCGAGGTGTCCAGCTCGGCCTCGTGGAGGCGGGCCCGGTGCTCGTCGCTCAGCTCCCGGGACTCCATCCATCCCTCGGGGCAGACCGCTCGCTTGGGGGTGCCGGCGCGGCCGCGGGGCCCCTCGGCGTCGACCCCGGGGTAGAGCGAGTCGAGATCCAGCTCGGCGAGCTTCGCGTCGAGATCGGCGAGCGACTCCATGGTCGCCAGCCGGTGCCGCATCTCGCCGCCGACGGGGTAGCCCTTGAAGTACCAGGCGACGTGCTTGCGCAGGTCGCGCATGCCGCGGCCCTCGTCCTCGAAGAACTCCACGAGGAGCTCACCGTGGCGGCGCATGGTGCGGGCGACGTCGCCGAGGGTGGGGCGGATGCGCTCGGGACGGCCCGCGAAGCCGGCGGCGAGATCGGCGAACAGCCACGGACGTCCCTGGCAGCCGCGGCCGACGACGACCCCGTCGGCGCCGGTCTCCTCGACCATGCGCAGGGCGTCCTCGGCCGACCAGATGTCGCCGTTGCCCAGCACGGGGATGTCGGTGACCAGCTGCTTGAGGTCAGCGATCGCCTCCCAGTGCGCCTGCCCGCTGTAGTGCTGGACGACGGTGCGGCCGTGCAGCGCGATCGCGGACGCGCCGACCTCCTGGGCGATCAGGCCGGCGTCGCGGTACGTCAGATGGTCCTCGTCGATGCCCATGCGGGTCTTCACGGTCACCGGGACGTCCCCGGCGGCCTCGACCGCGCCGCGGACGATGCGCGTGAACAGCTCGGTCTTCCACGGCAGGATGCCGCCCCCGCCGCGGCGCGTTACCTTGGGGACGGGGCAGCCGAAGTTCAGGTCGATGTGGTCGGCGCGGTCGCGCTCGACGAGCATCTCGACCGCGCGGCGCACGGTCGTCGGGTCCACGCCGTAGAGCTGGACCGAGCGCGGCGTCTCGCGCTCCCCCATCGTGACCAGGCGCCATGACTCCGCGTGATCCTCGACGAGGGCGCGGGAGGTCACCATCTCTGAGACGAACAGCCCGCCGTCGTCCTCCGAGTGCAGCGCGCCGAACTCGCGGCACAGAAGGCGGAAGGCCATGTTCGTGATGCCGGCCATCGGCGCGAGCACGACGGGCGTGTCGACGGTGTGCGGGCCGATGGTGAGGGTGCGCCGCTGCGGCTCCGCGGTCGGGGACGCCGGGGAGCTCGGTGCGGTGGGGGCGTCGAGGGTGGTCATCACCGCCGATTGTCCCATCCCCTGTGCCGCACCGGGAGGCCCGGCGAGGGTGATGTGCATCGGAGGACTGTGGGGAGGACCCGTGTGAGGGCATCCGCCCGTGAGTGGACCTGCGCGCCTACGATGCGGCTATGCCCCAGGTGAGAGTCGAGCAGCATGTTCCCGCGGCCCCACCAGACTTCCCGACGGAGGACCGATGACCCACGAGACGCACTCCCCCGATCGCCAACGGCCGCGGAGCCTGGGCTTCCTCGCCTTCGTCGACCACACGGGCATCGACCACACGAGCACGGCGGGCGCACGCTCCCAGGGGCTCGACGACGGGCTCGATCTCTTCGAGCGGGCCGAGGGCATGGGGATCGACGCGGGGTACGTCCGGCACCGCCATCTCCAGGACTTCCTGTCCGCGCCGCTCCCCTTCCTGGCCGCGGCCGCTCAGCGCACGCGCACCATGGCGCTCGGGACGGCTCTGATCCCTCTGCGCTTCGAGCAGGCGGGCCGCCTCGCCGAGGACGCCGCGACCACCGACCTCCTCGCCGGCGGCCGCCTGCGCCTGGGCGTGGGGTCGGGGTACGCGAAGCAGGACGCCGTGAACGAGCGCGCGTTCGGCGCGGTCGACGGCGACGTGCGCGCACGGGTGGACCAGGTGCTCGAGGACCTGCTCGCCTTCGTCGACGGCGAGGTGGTCGCGACCGCCGACGAGTTCTTCGAGACCGAGGACGCCGGCACACCCCTGCGCGTGCGCCCGCAGGCCCCCGGCCTGCGCTCGCGCATCGCCTACGGCGCCGGCTCGATCGCGAGCGCCGAGAGGGCGGGCCGTCTCGGGATCGGTCTGCAGGTCTCGACGCTGCAACCGGCCGACGGCTCCGGCCGCTCCTTCGAGGAGCTGCAGAGGGAGCTGATCGAGGCCTACCGCGCCGCGAGCCGGACGGCCGGCCACGGCGAGGGGCACGTCTCGGCGAGCCGGCAGGTCCTTCCGGTCACGCGGCGGTCGGATCTGGACGACTTCGCGCACCTCATCGAGCGGGACCGGGAGCGGCAGGCGGCGATGCGCGAGGGCACCGCGCTGATCGGCGGGCGACACGCAGCCTTCGGACGCGTGGTCGCGGACTCCCCCGAGGAGGTCGCGCGCTTCCTCGCCGACGACGTCGCCCTGCAGGCGGCCGACGAGGCGATCCTCGCGCTCCCCTTCGGCCACCCCTACGACGTGGTCCGCCGGATCACCACCGTCTTCGCCGAGCAGGTGGCGCCGCCGCTGCGGCAGGCATGGGCGTGAGTCGGCCGGGCCAGGCCGCGCACGGCACGAGGGCGACCCGCGGGCAGAAGGCGATCCGCTGGGAGAGGACGACGCGATGGCCGCTGCTCTCGGTCTCGCTGCTGTTCCTCGCGTCCTATTCCGTGCAGGTGATCGCGCAGCCGGATGGGCTCGTGCGCCATCTGCTGAACGGGATCACGTGGGTCGTGTGGGCGGCCTTCGCCGTCGACTACGTGGTCAGCCTCGTCCTCGCGCAGCACCGCCTGCGCTGGATCGTGCGCCATCCGCTCGACCTCGCGCTGGTGGTCTTCCCGGGCCTCGCGATGCTGCGCCTGGCCCGGTTCATCTCGCTGGTGGTGCTGCTGCAGCGGCACGCGGGCGCCCTCGTGCGCGGGCGCGTGGTCACCTACGTGGTCGGCGCGTCGTCTCTGGTGACGTGGGTGGCCGCCGTCGGGGTGCTCGACGTCGAACGCGGCGCGCCCGGAGGGAACATCGAGACCATCGGCGATTCGCTCTGGTGGGCGATCGCGACCATCACGACCGTCGGCTACGGCGATTACACACCGGTGACGCTGCCGGGTCGCCTGATCGCCGTCGGCCTCATGATCTGCGGGATCGCCCTCGTCGGCGTCATCACCGCGACCTTCGCCAGCTGGCTCATCGGCCAGGTCCGCACCCCGGCGCCCGCGGAGCCGGGAGCACCCGCGAAGTCGGACGCTCCCGCCGGAACGGGAACCACGGGGCACGACGCCCCGCAGCCCCCGTCCGACGACGACCGGCCCTCCGTCAGGCCCCGATCAGACGCTGCGCCAGGTAGCCCTTCACCTCGGTGAGGGCCACGCGGGTCTGCTCCATCGAGTCGCGCTCGCGGATGGTCACGGCCTGGTCCTCGGCGGTGTCGAAGTCGACGGTGATGCAGAAGGGCGTGCCGATCTCGTCCTGGCGGCGGTAGCGGCGGCCGATCGCCTGCGAGACGTCCATCTCGACGTTCCACAGCGGGCGCAGCTCGTCGGCCAGGGCGCGGGCGCGCGGCACCAGGTCCTCGCTCTTGGACAGCGGCAGCACCGCGACCTTGACGGGCGCCAGGCGCGGGTCGAGGCCCAGCACGGTGCGGGTGTCGACGCCGCCCTTGGTGTTGGGTGCCTCGTCCTCGCGATAGGCGTCGACGAGGAAGGCCATCATCGAGCGCGTGAGACCGAAGCTGGGCTCGATCACGTACGGGGTGTACCGCTCGCCCGAGGCCTGGTCGAAGTACTGCATCTTGGTGCCGGAGACCTCGGTGTGGCGCCCCAGGTCGAAGTCCGTGCGGTTGGCGATGCCCATGAGCTCGCCCCACTGCCCGCCCTGGAAGCCGAAGCTGTACTCGATGTCGATGGTGCCGTCCGAGTAGTGGGCGCGGTCCGCCTCGGGCACGTCGAAGCGGCGCATGTGGTCGGGATCGATGCCCAGATCCACGAACCAGTTCCAGCAGTCCTCGACCCAGCGGTCGAACCACTCCTGGGCCTGCTCGGGCGGGGTGAAGAACTCGATCTCCATCTGCTCGAACTCGCGGGTGCGGAAGATGAAGTTGCCGGGGGTGATCTCGTTGCGGAAGGCCTTGCCGACCTGACCGATGCCGAAGGGCGGCTTCTGGCGCGCGGCGGTCACCACGTTCAGGAAGTTCACGAAGATGCCCTGCGCGGTCTCGGGCCGCAGGTAGTGCAGCCCGGACTCGTTGTCGACGGCGCCCAGGTAGGTCTTCATGAGCCCCGAGAACTGCTGCGGCTCGGTGTACTCGCCACGCGTGCCGCAGTTCGGGCAGGGCACCTCGGCCAGCCCGCCCTCGGGGGCGCGGCCCTTCTTCTCCTCGAAGGCCTCGAGGAGATGGTCCTCGCGGAACCGGCTGTGGCAGCTGCGGCACTCCACGAGCGGATCGGTGAAGGTCTTGACGTGCTCGGACGCCTCCCACACGCGCGTGGGCAGGATGATGGCCGAGTCCAGGCCGACCATGTCCTCACGGCCCTGCACGAAGGTGCGCCACCACTGCTTGCGGATGTTCTCCTTGAGCTCGACGCCGAGGGGACCGTAGTCCCAGGCGGAGCGGGTGCCGCCGTAGATGTCGCCCGAGGGGAACACGAACCCGCGCTTCTTGGCGAGGGCGATGACGTTGTCCAGGGTGCTGGCGGGGGCCTTGGCCACGGTGTGACTCCTGCGATGCGGCGGTGGGGCGCTCCGCGGTGGCCGCTGGCGCCGGCCCCTCGCGAGGACGCGAAGGGGTGCGACGGATCCAGGTGCGGCGTGGGCCGCGACGGCGGGCGGAGCGCCAGGACGAGCGTCCAGCATATCGACGAACGGGCCCGGCGGCGCCGCGCGGCCGGAGCGCCACGGCGCGCCGCTGGGGAGCCTGATCCTCCGGCGGCCGACGGGGCGCGATGCGCGCCACATCCCGCGGCTCCTCGCACACCGCGAGCTTGCACTCGAGCGAGCTCAACTCTGATAATCACTCTCATGTTCGCCACGCCCCGCTCCCCCCGCCGCTCCTCGTCCGCCCACCCGTCCGGCGCCGCCGCGGCGTCCGTCCTCGCGCGGCCCGCGACGACCACGCGACGATCGCTGCTGGGCCTCGCGGGCATCGGCGCGGCCGGCCTCGCGCTGAGCGCATGCGGGGGGACCTCCGGCTCCTCGGGGAAGCCCGTCATCATCACGGGCTGCTACGGCCTCACGTATGCCGCGCAGCAGGTCGCCGGTGACCTCGCCGAGGTCGTGAGCCTCGCCCAGCCCGGCGTCGACCCGCACGACCTCGAGCTGTCCGTCGCCCAGGTCGCGCAGGTCCAGGAGGCGACGCTGATCCTCCAGATCCCGGACTTCCAGGCCTCCCTCGACGACGCGATCTCCTCGAAGGACCTCTCGGACGCGACGCTCGACGTGTCCACCGTCGTCACCATGCTCTCGGGCAGCGGCGAGGAGGACGAGCACGCCCACGGCGGCGAGGAGGGCGAGGACGGGGCGTCCGACGAGGGCGGGCACGAGGACCACGACCACGGCGCCCTCGACCCGCACTTCTGGAACGACCCCGTGCGCCTCGGGAAGGTCGCCGAGGCCATCGGCGAGCACCTGGCGAAGGCCGATCCGGACAACGCCTCCACGTTCCGGGAGAACGGCGCGAGCGCCCGCAAGGCACTCGAGGACCTCGACGCTGAGCTGAAGAAGGAGTTCGACGCCGTGAAGGGGGACAAGCCCTTCGTCACCAGCCACACCGCCTTCGCCTACCTCGCCCAGCGCTACGGGCTCGAGCAGATCGGCATCACCGGGATCGATCCCGAGGTCGAGCCCTCCCCCAAGCGCCTGCTGCAGCTGCAGAAGGTCATCGAGGACCAGCACGTCACCACGGTGTTCTTCGAGACCACCGCGTCGCCGAAGGTCGCCGAGACCCTCGCCGACAACGTGGGAGCCGAGGCCGAGGAGCTCGACAACCTCGAGACCCAGCTCTCCGAGGACGCGGACTACCCTGCCGTCATGCGCGAGAACTGCTCCAAGCTCGTGGCGAGCTGGTCATGACGCCCTCCCCCGCGACGCCGGCGGTCGCCGTCGAGCACCTGGACGTGGACCTCGGCGGCACCCCGGTGCTGCACGACGTCTCCCTCGAGGTCGCCCCCGGCGAGCTCGTCGGCCTGCTCGGCGCGAACGGCTCCGGCAAGTCGACGCTGCTGCGCGCGATGGTGGGCGTCCAGGCCGCGAGCGCCGGCACGATCAGCCTCTTCGGCCGTCCCGTGAAGGACCGGAAGGTCCATGCGAAGGTCGGCTACGTCCCGCAGTTCGCCGCGGGCGGCGGATCGATCCCGGCGACCGCCCGGGAGACGGTCGCCACCGGGCTGCTCGGGCCCGGCCGCTGGTTCTCGCGCCTGCACGATCCCCGCGTGGACTCGCTGCTCTCCGACGTCGGCCTCGCCCCGATGGCTGACCGCCCGATCACCCAGATGTCCGGCGGACAGCGCCAGCGCGTGATGATCGCGCGCGCCCTCGTGCGCTCCCCGCAGCTGCTCGTGCTCGACGAGCCGTTCTCGGGCGTCGACGTCGCGACGCAGGACGCGATCGCCGCGATCTTCCGCCGCCTCTCCCAGCGCGGCACCACGGTCGTCGTGGTGCTGCACGAGCTCGGCCCGCTGAGCGAGGACGTGCGCCGCGCCGTGGTCCTGGACCGCGGCCGCGTCGTCCACGACGGAGCGCCCGAGGATCGCCCGCTGTTCGACCCCGGGCACGACCACCAGGCTCTGCACGAGGAGTGCCTGGGACAGGAGATCCACCCATGACCATCGCCCCCTGGGACCTGCTGACCAGCGACATCATGCGCTACCCGCTGATCATCGCCGTGCTCATCGGCCTCACCGCCCCGATCGTGGGCACCTACCTGGTCCAGAAGAACCTCTCCCTGCTCGGCGACGGACTCGGGCACGTGGCGCTCACGGGAGTGGCCGTCGGCTGGCTCGTCGGCGCCTGGATCAGCGCCTCCCCGCAGGACCTGCTCGCGATCCCCGGCGCGCTCGTCGCCTCCGTGATCGGCGCGGTCGTCATCGAGATCGTGCGCGAGGTCGGGCACACCAGCCGCGACGTCGCCCTCGCGATCCTCTTCTACGGCGGCATCGCGGGCGGCGTCGTCATCATCCAGCTCGCGGGCGGCGGCTCGCAGAGCCTCGTCGGCTACCTCTTCGGGTCGCTCGCGACGGTCACCGCGACAGACCTCGTGATCGCGGTGGTCCTCGCCGTGATCGTCATGGTCATCGGCATCGGGCTGAGCCGCGTGCTGTACACGGTGACGGGCGACGAGGAGTTCGCGCGCGCCTCGGGCCTCCCCGTGCGCGCGATGAACATCCTCATCGCCGTGATCGCGGCGCTCACCGTGACCCTCGCGATGCGGATCGTCGGCGCGCTCATGGTCTCCGCCCTCATGATCGTCCCGGTCGCCGCGGCCCAGAGCGTGGTCGTGGGCTTCACCCGCACGATGCGCACCGCGATGGGCATCGCGGTGGTGTGCGCGCTGGGCGGGCTCGTGCTCACCGCCTACGTGGACCTGCCGCCCGGCGGCGTGATCGTGCTGCTGACGATCGCCTGCTACGCCGTGAGCCTGATCCTGCGGCCGATCGTCCAGCGCCTGCGCGCGCGCCGGGCCGCGGTCGAGAGCCGTTCCGGCGTGAGCGAACCGATGCCCGCGGACGGCTGAGTCCTGGGATGATGGTGAGCATGCAGCGAAACACGAGGCAGCGCACCGCGATCCTCGACGCGCTCGGCCGTCAGGACGACTTCCGCAGCGCGCAGCAGATCCACGAGCAGATGCGGGCCGACGGCGAGACCGTGGGCCTGGCCACCGTGTACCGGAACCTGCAGACCATGTCCCAGGGCGGCCAGGTCGACGTGCTCGTCACCGACGACGGCGAGTCCATCTACCGCCAGTGCGCCGAGAGCGGCCACCATCACCACCTGGTGTGCCGCGAGTGCGGGCGCACCGTCGAGTTCCAGGCGCCCCAGGTCGAGGACTGGGCGCGCCGCGTGGCCCGCGAGCACGGCTTCACCGAGGTCGACCACACGATGGAGATCTTCGGGCTCTGCCCCGAGCACTCGGACTCCCCGTCCGGCGCCTCCCCCGCCTCCGGGGCGTGACGGCGTGCTCGAATGGATCGGCTCGCTCCCGCTGCTGCCGGCCGTCGGCCTTCTCTGGGTGATCGTGCTGTGCCGCGCGGGCGGCACCTACCTCGTGGGCCGCGGGGCGCATCGGCTCGCGCACCGGGGGCGGCTCGCGAGGATGATCGAGAGCCCGTCGGTGGATCGCGCGATCACCATCGTGAACCGGTGGGGCGCGCCCGTCGTGGCGCTGAGCTTCCTCACCGTCGGCTTCCAGACCGCCGCGAACCTCTCGGCCGGCCTCACCCGCATGCCGGCCGTGCGCTACGTGCCGGCGCTGCTCATCGGCGGCCTCGCCTGGGCCGTCATCTACGCGACGATAGGACTGGCCGTCGTGATCACCTGGATCGAACTGTTCCTGCTGAGTCCCTGGGTCGCGATCCTGGTGCTCGCGCTCGTCATCGCGCTGGTCGTCCTGCTCGTGCTCAGACGCCGCCGGTCGCGGGAGAGTCGGGAGCAGCAGTCGATGGAGCAGCCGCGGGGGCAGGAGAGCCTGCCTCGGGAGTCGGAGCGTCCACCGCTCCCCCGTAGCGACGATCCCTCCGCGCGTACTCGGTGACCGCGCGCCACAGCACCCGGCGGTCCACGTCCGGCCACAGCTCGGGCACGAACACCAGCTCGGCGTAGGCGGCCTCCCAGAGCAGGAAGTTCGAGGTGCGCTGCTCCCCGCTCGTGCGCAGGAAGAGGTCGACCTCGGGCATCTCGGGGTCGTCGAGGTACCGGCGGAACGAGGACTCCGTGATCGCGCGCGGGCTCAGACGGCCCTCGCGGGCGAGCGCCGCGACCTCGCGGATGCCGTCGACGATCTCGGCGCGGCCGCCGTGGTTCACGCACATGTACAGGGTCATCCGGGTGTTGCCCGCGGTGAGGCGCTCGGCCTCCTTGAGCTCCTTGATGACGGAGCTCCACAGCCGCTGCTCACGGCCGATCCACCGGATCCGCACGCCCCAGGAGTGCAGGGTGTCGCGCTGACGGCGCAGCACGTCGCGGGAGAACCCCATGAGGAAGCGGACCTCCTCCGGGGAGCGCTTCCAGTTCTCCGTGGAGAACGCGTAGGCCGAGAGATGGGTGACGCCGATCTGCAGGGCCCCTGCGACCACGTCGAGCAGCGCCGCCTCGCCGGCCTCGTGGCCCGCGGTGCGGGGCAGCCCGCGCTGGTTCGCCCAGCGTCCGTTGCCGTCCATGACGACCGCGACGTGACCGGGGATGGTCTGCGGCGGCAGCTGCGGGGGCCGGGCCCCGCTGGGATGCGCGAAGGGCTCGGCGGGACGGCGCGGGGCGTCGACGGTGCGGCGTCCGCCGTCACCGGCGCCCTCCGCGCCGGGCCGTTCCCTCCGCTGCGTGCTCCTGCGTGCCACGACTGCTCCTCAGCGCTCGACGTACCCCAGGGAGCGGACCGATCGCTCCAGGTGCCAGGTGATCGTATCGGCGATCAGGCGGCTGGCCTCCTCGCGGGTGGTCTGCTCGGAGTCCAGGACGTTCTCCCAGTCGCCCGCCATGAGGAAGATCATGTGCTCGATCGCCGCCTGACGGACGGCGACCGCCCCGGGGCGGCGGCACGCGCTGCAGACGAGGCCGCCCGCGGAGACGTCGAAGGCGTGGTGGGGACCGTCGGCCCCGCACGTCGCGCACACGCGCAGCTCGGGCGACCAGCCGGCGAGGGCCAGGGTGCGCAGCAGGAACGAGTCGAGCACGAGCGAGGCGGGGATCGCTCCCGCGGCGACGGTGCGCATCGCCCCCACGAGCAGCAGGAATCCGCGCTGCGAGGGATCCACGACGTCGTCGGTGAGGCGGTCGGTGGTCTCGAGCATCGCGGTGGCCGCGGTGAAGCGCGAGTAGTCCGCGGCGATGGCGCCCGCGAACCCCTCGATGGTCACGGCCTGGGTGACGGTGTGCAGGTTCCGTCCCGCGTGCAGCTGCAGGTCCACCAGGGTGAACGGCTCCAGGCGCGCCCCGAAGCGGCTGCCCGTGCGCCGCACCCCCTTGGCGACGGCGCGCACCTTCCCGTGCCGGCGAGTCAGCAGGGTGATGATGCGGTCGGCCTCGCCGAGCGGGTGGGTGCGCAGGACGATCGCGTCGTCCCGGTAGAGCTTCTGCATGATGGGTCGAATCTACCGCCGGGGGCCCACGGTCGGCGCCCGCCGCGCCCCGTCGGCCGGCGTGGGATCAGGCCAGTCTGCGGGCCACGGCGAAGATCCGGCGGAACGGGAGGACGACCCCCTGGCCGTCGTCGGGGTAGGCCTCGCGCAGCCGCTGCTTGAACGCGGCGACGAAGCGCTCGCGCAGCTCCGCCGGCAGGGCCTGCAGGGTGGGCCGGGCGCCCGTGCCGCTGACCCACTCGAAGACCGGGTCCTCGCCGTGCAGGACGTGCAGGTAGGTGGTCTCCCAGGCGTCGACCTCGCAGCCGGTGTCCTGCAGCGCGCGCAGGTAGGTCGCGGCGTCGTGGGACGCGGGGCTCGCGATGCCCTCGAGGTGCTCGGCGAAGGGGTCCTGCGACGCGAGCTCGCGGCGGATCGCGTGGCTGGGCTCGTCGAAGTTGCCGGGCACCTGCATGGCGAACCATCCCCCGGGCGCGACCTGGTCGATCAGCTGCGGCAGCAGTTCGAGGTGGCCGGGGACCCACTGCAGGGCGGCGTTGGTCACCAGGACGTCGACCGGACGCGGCGCGCGCCACGCGGCGAGGTCCGCGAGCTCGGCGCGCACCCCGTCGACCGTCGCGGCGCGCTCGATCATCGCGGGGCTCGAGTCCACGGCGATCACCTCCGCGCCGGGCCAGTGCCGGGCGAGCAGGACGGTGAGCGTCGCCGGCCCGGCGCCGAGGTCGACGACGAGCCCCGGGTCCTGCGCGCCGATGCGCGAGGTGAGGTCGAGGAAGGGACGGCCGCGCTCGTCGCCGAAGGCGAGGTACTGCGAGGGGCTCCAGCTGTGCGGCGGGACAGGCGCAGGGGGCGTCATCGGCGGACTCCATCCGTGGGTGCGGTGCGGGGCGAGCCCACGTTATCTTGATATCAAGAGAGGTTCGGGGGAACCGCGGAAGCCAGCGTGGCGGCGGCCTCGGCGAGGGCCGTGCGCAGCGCCCGTGTGGCCGGATGGTCGCGGCGGCCGCTGCGCACCGCCGTGTGGAGCCGGCGGCGGGGCGCGCCGGCGAGCTCGAGGAGCCGTGCGGGTCCCAGGTGCTCGCGCGCCACGAGCCCGGGGAGGATCGCGACCGCGTGCCCCGAGCGCACCAGGTGGGCCTGCAGGAGCAGGTCGATGGTCTCGAAGCGGACGCGCGGCTCGAGGCCCAGGCGGCGCAGGTGGTTGCGCACCCAGACCCCGGGCATGACGGTCTCCGGGTCCGCCGTCCAGCTGGCATCTGCGAGATCCTCGATCCGCGCCGGCTCGCACCAGGGTCCTGACGACGGGACGGCCAGCAGGAGCGGGTCCTCGAGGAGGGGCTCGCGCTGGACGCCCGGCCTGTGCGGCTCGTCGAGCCCGGGGTACTCCTCGCCGAGCACGAGGTCGAACTCATGGGCGAGCAGGCCCTCGTACGCGGGCTCGACCTCGCGCTGGTGGACCTCGATCTGCAGGTCGGGATGCGCGGCGGAGAGCACCGTGAGCGCGGGAGGGATGAGCGAGAGCATGACCGACTGGAAGGAGGCGACCCGCAGCACTCCCGAGAGCGCGGGCCGGGTCGCTGCGAGGTCCGACTCGGCGCGCTCGACGCCCTCCAGCAGCACGGCGGCGTGCTCGGTGAGCAGGCGGCCCGCGTCGGTGAGGACCAGGCGTCTGCCCATCTGCTCGGTGAGGCGCGCACCGGTCTCCTTCTCGAGCTGGGCGAGCTGCTGGGAGACGGCGGACGGCGAGTACGCGAGGCTGCGCGCGACAGCGCCGACGGTCCCGAGGCGCGCGAGCACGTGCAGCGTGCGCAGCCGGGAGAGGTGGAGCATCGGACCTCCTGAGGGCCTTCGAGCGACCATTCAGCAACGCTTCACGATATCGCGCACGAATCCTCGCCCTGCTGATCTTCCACGTGCCGGTGAGCGCGCGGAGAATCGATGCGTGACCTCCTCGCCCGCGCCCTCCACCGCAGCCGCCCAGCCCGGCGCCGCCTCGACCGCACCCGCGCAGCCCTCCCCCGCGTCCCCCGTCGCTCCCGCGGTGCTCATGATCCTGGGCTCGTGCACCTCGCTGCAGTTCGGGGCGGCACTCGCCGCACAGCTGTTCCCCGCACTCGGCTCATGGGGCGTGACGTGCCTGCGCCTGGGGATCGCGGCGATCGTCCTGCTGGTCCTCGTCCGCCCCGCCGTGCGCGGCTGGAACGGCGGGCAGTGGCGAGCAGTGCTCGCCTTCGGCCTCGCACTGGGCGCGATGAACGGCAGCTTCTACGCGGCGATCGAGCGGATCCCGCTGGGCACCGCGGTCGCGATCGAGTTCCTGGGCCCGCTCGTGCTCTCGGCGATCCTCTCGCGCCGCGCCGCCGATCTGGCCTGCGTGGTGCTCGCCCTGGCGGGGATCGGGATGTTCGGGCTCGAGAGCCTCGCGGGTGCCGGGGCGCTCGATCCCGTCGGCGTCCTGTTCGCGCTGATCGCCGCCGTGTTCTGGGGGTTCTACGTGCTCGCGAGCTCGCACGTGGGTCGGCAGGTCCCCGGTCAGGGCGGTCTCGCGGTCGCGCTCGCGATCGGGGCTCTCGCCCTGCTCCCGCTCGGTGCGGGCGGCGCCCTCACCGCCGTCACGCGCCCGGGGCTGCTGCTGCTCGCCGTGGCCACCGCACTGCTCGCCTCGGTCATCCCCTACACCCTCGAGCTCGCGGCGCTGCGGCGCCTGCCCCGTCACGTGTTCGGGATCCTGCTGAGCCTCGAGCCGGCGATCGCCACGATCGCCGGGCTCGTCCTGCTCGCGCAGGTGCCCACCGTCTACGGACTGCTCGCCGTGGTGCTCGTGGTCGCCGCGAGCGCGGGGACCACGATCACCGCCCGGCGCGCCCAGTCCCGCGGCGCGGACGATGCGGACCGGGCGGCACGCCCCGCGCCGAGCGACGGCGAGCTCGAGACGCTCCCGGTCGACGAGTACCCCGCCGCGCTGTCCGTGCAGGCGATCGCCGAGCCGGAGGCCGTCACCGGGCAGTTCCCGGTCCTCGACCCTCAGGAGCACGAGGCCGACGACGTCGGCGGGCCCGACCGTCCCTGAGGGCCGCCGGGTCCGGTCCGCGCCGAGTCAGCAGCCCGGGGTGCCGCTGCTCCAGCCGAGTGCGACGAGCTCGCGCAGCACGTCCTCGTCGACGTCCGTGAGGCCGTTGACGTACACGCAGCCCGCGCCCTGGCGGTGTTTGCCGAGCGTCTCGAGCAGCGGCGCCGCCTGTGCGTGGTCCTGCAGGCCGTACAGGGAGATCGCGGCCTTCCGGGGGCTGAAGCCGACCCGGAACCAGGTGCCGTGCGAGGTCCGGCCGCGGTACTCCCTCTCGCCGTAGCCGATCATGCTCGGTCCCCACATGACGGGCGTCGCCCCGGTCACCTCGCCGAACAGGTCGAGCAGACGGGCGCCCTCGTCGCGCCGCCGAGAAGTCGGCAGAGCGGCGCAGTAGGCGACGGGGTCCTCCTGCGTGGGCTTCGTCTTCACCTCGTGGGCCATGGCGCGAGCCTACTGAGGTTCCGGGAGCTGGAGGGCACGCGGAGAGCGGCGGCCTGCCAGAGGTCGGCCCCCGTGCGCCGGCCGTGCGGTGTCGTGGAAGGGCCGTTGGTGGGGAGCCATGGCGTATATGGCACGGCTCGCCACCAGTGGCCCGTGGAGGCCGCGTCGGGCCGAGAAGGCAGTCTCCAGAGGGCACGAAGGGGCCGACGGGAATGCCCCGTCGGCCCCTCCCCCGGCACCATGCCGCGCCCGGTCAGCCCTTCGCGCGCTCGGCCCGGTTCAGCGCCGAGACGATCGCCTGCAGCGAGGCGCGGGTGATCGAGCCGTCGATGCCGACGCCCCAGAAGATCCGGTCCCCGATCTCGCACTCGATGTACGAGGCGGCCAGGGAGTCGTCGCCCTCGGTCAGCGCGTGCTCGGCGTAGTCGAGGATGCGCAGCTGCACGCCCTGGCCGGCCAGGGCCTTGACGAAGCCGTCGAGCGGGCCGTTGCCGTACCCCTCGACGGTCTCCTCGTGGTCGTCCACGCGCAGCTCGACGGTGATGCGGTCCGAGCCCTCGCCCGCGGACTCCTGATGCACACCGTGGAAGCCGAAGCGCCCCCAGGTGCGGGCGGGGTCCTGCGCGGGCAGGTACTCGTCGGTGAAGCAGTCCCACAGGGAGGCCGCGGAGACCTCGCCGCCCTCGGAGTCGGTGATGTTCTGGACGATGCCGGAGAACTCGATCTGCAGACGGCGCGGCAGGTCCAGACCGTGCTCGGTGCGCAGCAGGTAGGCCATGCCGCCCTTGCCGGACTGCGAGTTCACGCGGATCACGGCCTCGTAGGAGCGGCCGATGTCCTTGGGGTCGATGGGCAGGTAGGGCACCCGCCACACGATGTCGTCGATGTCCTTGCCGGCGGCCTCCGCGTCGGCGCCCATGCGGTCCAGGCCCTTGTTGATGGCGTCCTGGTGGGAGCCGGAGAAGGCGGTGAACACGAGGTCGCCGCCGTAGGGCACGCGCTCCGGCACGCGCATCTGGTTGCAGTGCTCGACGGTGCGGCGCACCTCGTCGAGGTCGCTGAAGTCGATCTGCGGGTCCACGCCCTGGCTGAACAGGTTCAGGCCCAGCGTCACCAGGTCCACGTTGCCGGTGCGCTCGCCGTTGCCGAACAGGCAGCCCTCGATGCGGTCGGCCCCGGCCATGTAGCCGAGCTCGGCGGCGGCGACGCCCGTGCCGCGGTCGTTGTGGGGGTGCAGGGACAGCACGATGGCCTCGCGGGGCTCCAGGTGGCGGCTCATCCACTCGATCGAGTCGGCGTAGACGTTCGGGGTGGCCATCTCGACGGTCGCCGGCAGGTTCACGATCATCTTGCGCTCAGTGGTGGGCTTGATGATCTCGGCGACCGCGTTGCACACGCGCACGGCGTACTCGAGCTCGGTGCCCGTGAAGGACTCCGGCGAATACTGGTAGGTGATCTGCGTGTCCGGGACGGTCTCCTCGTACTTCTTGCAGAGCAGAGCGCCCTGCACGGCGATGTCGAGCACGCCGTCCTCGTCGGAGCGGAAGACCACGTCGCGCTGCACGATCGAGGTCGAGTTGTACAGGTGGACGACGGCCCGCTTCGCTCCGGCGATCGCCTCGTAGGTGCGCTCGATGAGGTGCTCGCGGGACTGGGTGAGCACCTGGATCGAGACGTCCTCGGGGATCCGGTCCTCCTCGATGAGCGTGCGCACGAAGTCGAAGTCGGTCTGGCTCGCGGCGGGGAAGCCGACCTCGATCTCCTTGTAGCCCATGCGCACGAGCAGCTCGAACATCCGCAGCTTGCGCTCGGCGTTCATGGGGTCGATGAGCGCCTGGTTGCCGTCGCGCAGGTCGACCGCGCACCAGCGCGGGGCGCGGGTGATGCGCACGTCGGGCCAGGTGCGGTCGGGCAGCTCCGCGCGGATCTGCTCGTGGAAGGGCAGGTACTTGTGGATCGGCATGCCCGAGAGCTGCTGGGGCGCCTCGCCGTCGGAGCCGACGACGGGCAGCGACGGGTCGGCGGTCGCGGCGCGGGCCGGTACCGGGGGAACCTCGCCGGTGTGCGCGTCGGTGCGGGGATCAGCGGGGGCCGACGGGGCGCTCGCGGCGGAGGCGGAGGGCTGGGAGGTGCTGGTCGCAGTGGTGTTCACGGAAGATCCTTCGTCTGCTGATGCGGGTCGCCGGGTGGGCAGAGGAGCAGCCGCGGCGAGGTCCCGGCGTATCAGGCCTCGACGCGGCGGCTAAGCAGGAGGATCGTTCCCAGCACGTGAGACACCGTACACCCGGCGCGGCGCACCCGATCCCCGTCTCAGAATCCGAGCCGCCCGAGCTGGCGGGGGTCGCGCTGCCAGTCCTTGGCGACCTTGACGCGCAGGTCGAGGTGGACCCGCCGGCCCAGCAGCGCATTGATGCCCTCGCGGGCGTGCGCGCCGACCTCCCTCAGCCGGGAGCCGCCGCGGCCGATGATGATGCCCTTCTGGCTGTCGCGCTCGACGAAGAGGCTCGCCCGCACCACCAGGCGCCCCTCTCCGGGGGCGACCTCGGCGAAGGGGTCGCCGTCGGGATCGGTCTCGGCGATCTCCTCGACCACCACGGCGATCGAGTGCGGGAGCTCGTCGCGCACGCCCTCGAGGGCGGCCTCGCGGATGAGCTCGGCGATGCGGTCCTCGTCGCTCTCCTCGGTGAGCTGCCCGTCGGGGTACAGCTGCGGGCTCTCCGGCAGGAGGCCGGCGATCACGCCCACGAGGTCGTCGATCTGCCGTCCGGTGACGGCGCTGATCGGGACGATCGCGTCGACGTCGAGCAGCTGGTCGACGTCCATGAGGTGCTCGGCGATCCGCTCGGGTCGCACCAGGTCGCACTTGGTGACGATCGCGACCACCTTCGGGCCGCGCCGGCCCTGGCGCATCTCGGCGAGGTCCTCCGCGATGAAGCGGTCGCCGGGGCCGATCTTCTGATCGGCGGGCAGGCAGAAGCCCACCACGTCGACCTCGGTCAGCGTCTCGCGCACGAGGTCGTTCAGGCGCTCCCCCAGCAGCGTGCGCGGGCGGTGCACGCCGGGGGTGTCCACGAGGATGATCTGGGCGTCCTCGCGGGTGAGGATGCCGCGGATCGCGCGGCGCGTGGTCTGCGGCTTGGAGGAGGTGATCGCGACCTTCTCCCCCACCAGGGCGTTGGTGAGCGTCGACTTGCCGACGTTCGGCCGGCCCACGAGCGCGACGAACCCCGCCCGGTGCTCGAGAGGACCGTCGGCCTCGCCGCTCCCGATGCTGCTCTCAGCCATGGTGCTCCTCCTCGGAGACGGCGTCGCCGCTCTCGTCCTCGTGCGCGGCGATCACGGGCACCGCGCCGGTGCGGGTGTCCTCGCGCTCGTCCTTGGGTGTGCGGCTGACGAGCACGGTCGCGAGCTGCTTGCGGCGCCCGCCGGTGCGGTCGGCCTCCAGGTGCAGGCCCAGCGCGTCGCCCTCCGCGCCGAGGATCGGGATCCGCCCGAGCGCCTTGGCGAGCAGGCCGCCCACGGTGTCGACGTCCTCGTCCTCGATGTCCAGGCCGAAGAGCTCGCCGGCGGCCCCGATGCTCTCGCGCGCCGGGACGCGGAACATGCCCTCGCCGAGGTCCTCGATGCGCAGCTCGGCACGGTCGTGCTCGTCCGCGATCTCGCCCACGATCTCCTCGAGGACGTCCTCGATGGTGACCATCCCGGAGACGCCGCCGTACTCGTCGACGAGGATCGCGATGTGCACCCGACGGGTCTGCATCGCGTGCAGGACCTCGTCGGCCCCGAGGAACTCGGGCAGCACCATGGGTGCGCGCATGATCTCGCTGACGGGCCGCTCGGGGCGGGGATCCCACGGGGAGTGGATCGTGCGCATGACGTCCTTGACGTAGAGGACGCCCTGGAGGTCGTCGACGGTCTCGCCGACCACGGGGATCCGGGAGTACCCGGAGCGGACGAACAGGCGCATGGCCTTCTCCGCGGTCGTGTCCGCGGTGACCGTGACGATGTCCGTGCGCGGCACCATGATCTCGCGCACCAGCGTGTCGCCGAGGTCGAAGACGCCCTGGATCATGTCGCGCTCGGAGTCCTCGAGCTCCTCGTTCTCCATGGCCCGGTCCACGTACTGGCGCAGCTCCGCCTCGGTCGCGTACGGGCCGCCGGAGATCTTGCCGCCGGGCGTGAAGGCCGAGCCCACATGGATCATGAGGCGCGCGAGCGGACCGAGCAGGCTTCGCACCACGCCGATCAGCCCCGACAGCAGCGTCGAGAAGCGCTCGGGACGGCGCCGTCCCACGGTGCGCGGGGACACGGAGACCACGAGGAACGAGCCGACGACCGCGATCGCCACGGAGATCAGGGTGGGCAGCACCCAGCCGTCCATGGTCTCGAACACGATCGCGGTGATCGCGACGGCCATGATCGACTCGGAGATCACGCGGCCCAGGCTGATCGCGGCGAGGGTGTGCGGGGCGTCCTCGTGCTGGTGGAGCACGCGTCGGCGCACGCGCTCGGGGGCCTCGGCCTCCTCGAGGTGGCGCTCGAGCGCCGCGCGGGAGGTGCCCAGCAGCGCGGCGTCGGCCGCGGAGAGCAGACCGCCGCAGACCATGCCGAGCACGGCCAGCGGGATGAGGACGAGGAGGAGCGCCGTCACTCGGCGTCCTGGCCGCGCGTGGAGAGGAAGGTCAGCAGCAGCCGGCGCTGGAGATCGAACATGACCTTCTTCTCGTCCTCCTCGGCGTGGTCGTAGCCCATGAGATGGAGCATGCCGTGGGTGGCCAGCAGCAGCATCTCCTCGACCGCACTGTGTCCGGAGGAGGCGGCCTGCTTGGCGGCGACGCTCGGGCAGATTGCGATGTCGCCGAGGAGGCCCTCAGGTGCGGCCTGGTCCTCGGTGCCCGGCGTGAGCTCGTCCATGGGGAAGCTCAGCACGTCCGTGGGCCCCGGCTCGTCCATCCACTGGATGTGGAGCTGCTCCATGGCCGACTCGTCCACGAAGAGGATCGAGAGCTCGGTGAGCGGGTGCATCCGCATCTTCTCGAGCACGAAGCGCGCGAGGTCGACGAACTCCCGCTCGTCGATGCGGGTGGTGGTCTCGTTGCGGACCTCGATGCTCATCGGCCGGTGCTCCTGCTCTCGTGCCGGCGCTGGCCGGATCCTCCGCGGCCCCCGGAGGAGCCCCTGTTCGTGCGCCCTCCCGTGCCGCCGGGACCGCCGCGGGCATCGCGGCCGCCGATCTCCCAGCGCCCGTAGGCCTCGACGATCTCGGAGACCAGCCGGTGGCGCACGACGTCCTGCGGCGTGAGCCGACAGAAGGAGATGTCGTCGATCCCCTGCAGGACCTGCTCGACGACCTTGAGCCCGCTGGGCTGGCCGCCGGGCAGGTCGACCTGGGTGACGTCGCCGGTGACGACCATCGTCGAGTTGAAGCCGAGGCGGGTGAGGAACATCTTCATCTGCTCGGGGCTCGTGTTCTGGGCCTCGTCGAGGATGATGAAGGCGTCGTTCAGGGTGCGCCCGCGCATGTACGCCAGCGGCGCCACCTCGATGGTGCCGGCGCCCATCAGCCGCGGGATCGACTCGGGGTCGAGCATGTCGTGCAGCGCGTCGTAGAGGGGACGCAGGTAGGGGTCGATCTTCTCGTTGAGGCCGCCCGGGAGGAATCCGAGCCGCTCCCCCGCCTCGACCGCGGGCCGGGTGAGGATGATGCGATCGACCTGCTTGGTCAGCAGCATGCGCACCGCGACGGCGACGGCGAGGTAGGTCTTGCCGGTGCCGGCGGGGCCGATGCCGAAGGTCACCGTCGAGTTCTCGACGGCGTCTATGTACTGCTTCTGGCCGAGGGTCTTGGGGCGGATCGTGCGCCCCCGCGAGGAGAGCACGGCCTGCGAGAGGACGGTGTCGATGCGCTCGCCCGCGGCGCGCTCGTCGCCGTAGAGGGCGGCCGCGCGGCCGACGGCCTCGGGCGTGACGGTCTGGCCCTGCTGCGCGATCTGGATGAGCGAGCGCACGATGTGCTCGCCGCGGCGCACCGCGTCGGCGGTGCCGCGCAGCGTGACCTGGTGACCGCGCACGACGATGTCCGCCTCGGGGACCGCCCCTTCGAGGGCGTCCAGGGCGCTGTCGGACTCGCCGAGCACCTGCAGGGGGCTGAGGTGGTCGGGGATCGAGAGGTGCCTCTCGGTGAGGGCGGGCTCGGGGCCCGGTGCGGGAGTGGCGGGGTCGCTCACATCTCTCCTTCTGCGAGCTCTCCGCCCGCGAGCACGTGCGCGTGCACGTGGAAGACGGTCTGGCCGGCCTGTGCGCCGGTGTTGAAGACGAGCCGGAAGTCGCCGTCCGCGAGCTCGGCGGCGAGGTCCCCCGCCACGGAGGCCACGTGGGCCAGCAGGGACGGCTCGTCCGCGAGCTCGCGGACGTCGCGCAGGTGCGTGCGCGGCACGACGAGGACGTGGACGGGCGCCTTCGGCGAGAGGTCCTTGAAGGCGATCACCGTCTCGTCCTCGTGGACGCGCTCGGAGGGGATCTCCCCCGCGATGATCCTGCAGAAGACGCACTCGGGGTCGACGCGGATCGCGGCCGCGGAGCCGGGCGTCGGGGCGCTGGCGGGCTCGGTGCTCATCATGGTCTCGATTCTACGGGCCGCGGGCCGACGGGGCGTGCGCGTGGGGTCGACCACAGCTGGTTCATGATCCTGGCTTTCGAGGGTGCCAAGGAGTTGACTGGCCCCGACTGGTTCAGTTGTCAACTATTTTCGTGAGGTCCCCGGAATGCCCAAGCTCGGAATCATCCTCTCCAGCGCCCGCCCGAACCGCGTCGCCGACCACGTGGCGCGCTGGGTCGCCGATGCGGTCGACGACCGCTTCGAGGTGGACCTGATCGATCTGCGCGAGGTCGCGCTGCCCGCCTTCGACGAGCCGCAGTCCCCGAAGTCCGGGGCCGACAAGACCACCGACCACGGCCGGACCTGGGGCGAGCGCATCGCCGCCCTCGATGCCGCCGTGATCCTCACCCCCCAGTACAACGGCTCGTACCCCGGCGCCCTCAAGAACGCCGTCGACTTCCTCTACGGCGAGTGGAGCGGCCTGCCGCTGCTGCTCGTCGGCTACGGCTGGAACGCCGCGAACGAGGTGCTCCCCCTCCTGGAGACCCTGATGACCCGCGTCGGCGCCGACGTCGTCGACACGCTCGGGCTCGGCTTCCGCCAGGACCTCTCGCTCGAGGGCGAGCTGTTCGTCGGCGAGGAGAAGGTGGCGCGTCTGGCCGCGGACCTCGCCTCCCTCGAGGAGAAGGCGCTGCAGCCGGCCGCCTGACCCGCAGGGCGCGCCCAGGGCGCGCGCAGCGGCATCGACCACCGGGCGGGCCCGGGATTCCCGAGGGGTCCCGGGCCCGCCTGTGTCCGGGCGAGGGCGGGAACCCGGTCGGCCGAGGGCCTCAGTTCCCGGGGCTCGTGTACCAGCGGGACATGAGGCGGAAGCAGAGCACGCCCGCCACCAGCAGCACGGGCCCCGCGAGCGGCGAGAGCACGGCGACCGCCGACGGGACCACCGCCTCGTCGGCCCGTCCGAGCACCACGGTGATCGGCAGGTACGCCATGAACGCGAGCGGGATCAGCGCCGTCAGCAGCCAGCCGCCGACGACCCCGAAGATGTTCATCGGGTAGGCGCCGAAGTCCGTGAGGATGCGGTCGATCGTGTCCTTGACGCGGGTGATCGGCCCCCAGCGGAAGTCGAGTCCCGAGATCGCGATCTGCATGCCCGCCTCCACGAGGCCGCCGCCGATCGCGGCGAGGGCGAGGTAGACGATGCGGCCCGGCGTCCAGGCGACGTCGACCATCCCGGCGGCGGTCACGAGGATCGCGAGGCCCAGCACCAGGTCGCCGATCGTGCCCGGGTTGAACATCCGGGTGAGCAGCTGCATGAGCGGCGGCGCGGGCCGCAGCAGGAAGCGGTCCCAGATGCCGTCGCGGATCGCCTGGGCGCTCCCGCGGTGCTGGCCGAAGTTGATCGTGCAGACGCCGTGCGCGGTCAGACGCAGCCCGTAGAGGAGAGCGACCTCCCCCACGCTCCAGCCGGCGATGGCGCCGAAGGCGTTCAGCAGCACGCCGATGAAGGCGAGCTGCGTGCCCTGCAGCGCCGCGCTGCCCAGGAACGTCATCGCGAGGTTCACGCGGTGCACGCGCATGCTGCGCCAGGTCGCGCGCACCAGGATCGCGTACGTGCGCCAGGCGGGGACGGGTCTCGCGAGGGTCTCGGCCGGACGCGCGGGCCCCGTCGGCCCGGCGGGTTCCGAGGGTCCGTGCATCTCAGCCACCGAAGATCACCAGCCGTCGGATCGCGCGGCGCCAGACGAGCGCCGCCAGCACGATCAGCAGTCCGATCCACAGCAGCTGGCCGCCGATCGCGCTGACGGTGTGCCACCCGGGGTCGGGGTCGACGTAGAGGGAGATCGGCACGAAGATCTGCGCGGAGAACGGCAGCCAGCCGAGCACCGCGCGCAGGGCGCCCGGCATGAACCACAGCGGTATCAGCGCTCCGGAGCTGAACTGGGCGAGCATGCGGTACACGAGGAATGCGCCCCCGACCTCGAGCGTCCAGAAGCCGACGAGGCCCACGGTGAAGTTCATGATCTGGGCGATCACGAGGCCCAGCGTGATCGAGACCGCGAAGGCGACGCCCGAGGCGATCGTGGGCGGAGGATCCACGGCGCCGAGCGCGAGCCCGACGACGAGCGCGCAGCCGGCGGCGGGCAGCTGCGCGAGGCTCGAGCCGAGCTGCTGGGCCAGAGCCATGGGCACCGCGGAGACCGGCCGCATCACGTCGAAGGCGATCGCGCCGGTGCGCAGCCTGCCGTACAGGGTGTCGAAGACGAAGGGCTGGAAGACGAGGGTGGCGAGCACGCCGAGGACGGCGTAGGTGATCGCGACGGACTGGTCGACCCCGGCGACGCTCTCCCGGCTGCCGTAGACCGCGGTCCACACCAGGTGCACGAGGATCACCTGCAGAACGGCCCCGACGATGCCGCTCCACATGGAGGCCCTGAACACGAACTGCGAGCGCCAGGACTGCCCGCAGGCGGCAGCGAGCGCACGTGCCGCGAGCGCCAGGGGCAGGGAGCTGCCCCCGAGGGCCGTTCCCTGCGCAGGGATGGTCTGCGCGCCGGATGTCATCGGCCGCTCCGTCCGACGCTCCCGCTGAGGTAGATCCGGCGGATCACGTCTTCGACGCCCGGCTCGCGGGAGGTGATGTCCAGGACCTCGAGCGCGTCGGAGAGCCTGCTGATCGCTGCCGGGGCGGGGATCCGCACCGGGTCGAAGCGGAAGGCGGTGAGGTGGTCGTCGCCGTCGGGCCGGGTGGTCGTGCGCTCGATGTCACCGACGTGCGCGAGCGTCGGCTCCTCGCGCGTGCGCACGACGATCTCGCGGTAGGGCGCGTACTCCCGACGGAGCTGGGCGAGCGTGCCGTCGTAGAGGATCCGCCCTTCATCGATGATCACCACCCGGTGCGCGAGCTGCTCGATGTCGGCGATGTCGTGCGTGGTCAGCAGCACCGTGGTGCCGGCGTCCCGGTTGCGCTGGGCGATGAACTCGCGGATGCGCACCTTGGCGACCACGTCGAGCCCGACGGTGGGCTCGTCGAGGTACAGCACTGGCGGACGGTAGAGCATCGCCGCGACGATGTCGCCGCGCATCCTCTGGCCGAGGGAGAGCGAGCGCACCGAGGTGTCCATGAAGGACCCCATGTCCAGCAGGTCGACGAACTCGTCGAGGGCTCGGCGGTAGTCCTCGCGTCCCAGCCCGTAGAGCCGGGAGATCAACTCGAAGGAGTCCCGCAGGGGCAGGTCGGTCCACAGCTGGGTGCGCTGGCCGAAGACGGCTCCGATGTTGCGTGCGTTCGCGCGCCGGTCCTTCCAGGGCACGATCCCCTCCACCTCGACGTGCCCGGAGGTGGGCACGAGGATGCCGGTGAGCATCTTGATGGTGGTGGACTTGCCGGCTCCGTTGGGGCCGAGATAGCCGACGATCTCGCCGTCGTCGATCCGCAGCGAGATGTCGTCGACCGCGCGGGTGAGGACGCGGCGCGTGCTGAACAGCGAGCGCACCGAGGACAGGGGCCCCTCGACGCGCGCGGGCCGGGAGAACTCCTTGACGAGGTGCTCGGCGCGGATCATCCGCGGAGCATCCCGGCCGCCGCTCCGCCGTCGGTCCCCGATCCCGTCGACAGCGGGACGCCCGGTGGGATCACGATGCGCCGGATCATCGAGGAGGGGAGGGACGGAGCGGCGCGCAGCGACATGGGTCGCTAGGTTTCCATGGCGTGACCCAGCACACAAGGACATTCGGTGCGTGCCCCGGGTTCGGGCCACACATCGAGCCCGCTCAGAGGGCCGCTCTCAGCCCCAGCGGCCGATGAGTGCGCTGATCACGGAGAGGGCCGCGGGGCCCGCGGTCGAGGAGCGCAGCACCTCGGGGCCCAGCAGCACGGATCGCGCCCCGGCCTCCTTCAACTGCGCGAGCTCCTCCGGGGAGATGCCGCCCTCGGGGCCGACGACCACCACGATCTCGGGCACAGCGGCAGGCACCTCGTCGGCGCGCAGGGCGCGCAGCTCCTCGGCGAGTCCCATGAGCCCCACCGACTCCTGCTCGTGCAGCACGAGGAGCAGGGCGCCCGCCGCGGAGCGCGCACGCAGATCCTCGACGAGCTGGGGGCTGGTCCGCGCGTCGTCGACCACAGGGATCCCGCGCCGGCGGCACTGCTTGACGGCCGCACGCACGGTGTTCTCCCAGCGCGCACGCCCCTTGCGCAGCTTCTCGCCCTTCCAGACGGACACCGAGCGGTGCGCGATCCAGGGCGTCACCCGGTCCACGCCCAGCTCGGTCGCCGACTCGATCGCCTGCTCGTCGCGTCCGCCGGTGGCCAGCGCCTGCACGAGGGACAGGCGCGGGGTGCGGGTCACCTGATCCGAGGGGGCCTCGAGCAGACGCAGGGTCAGCTCCTCCTTGCGCGCCTCGGTCACCTCGGCGCGGGCCTGACGGCCGGCCGCGTCGCTCAGCAGGATCCGCTCCCCCGCGCGGATGCGCGCGACCTTCGCCGCATGCCTGCCCTCCTCGCCCGCGAGGTCGTACATCGAGCCCTCGCAGAGCGCGGCGAGGGCGTCGTCGAGCACCAGGAAGGCGGCGGGGGTGTCGGGCACGGCGGGGCTCCTCGGCGGATCGGGTCTCAGCGCTCGCGGAGGCGATCGCGCAGCTTGCCGAACACGCCGTGGGATCCGCGCCGGCCGGACGTGGCGGCGGGCTTCTCCTCGTCGCGGACGCTCGCGAGCTTCTCGAGCAGCTCGCGCTGGTCGTCGTCGAGCCGGGTGGGGATCTGCACGTCGAGCTCGACGCGGATGTCGCCGCGGGTGCTGCGGCGCAGCGGGGTGACGCCGAGGCCCTTGAGGACGATCTCCTCGTCGGGCTGGCTGCCCGCCTGGATCTCCACTGTGCGCTCGCCGTCGAAGGTCTCCAGGGGGATGCTCGCGCCGAGCGCGGCGGCGGTCATCGGGATCCGCAGACGGGTGACCAGGTCCGAGCCCTCGCGCACGAAGACGTCGTGCTCGGCGACGGAGAGCTCGACGAAGAGGTCGCCCGCGGGGCCGCCGGCCTCACCGACCTCTCCCTCACCGCGCAGCTGGATGCGGGTGCCGTCCTCGACGCCCGCCGGGATGCGCACGGTGACCGTGCGCTCGCTGGGGGTGCGGCCGTGGCCGGAGCACTGGGTGCAGGGGGATTCGATGACGTCGCCGTGGCCGCCGCAGACGGGGCAGGGCGCCATCGTCACCATCTGGCCGAGCAGCGACTGGGCGACGCGCTGGACATGGCCGCTGCCGCTGCAGTTGGTGCAGCGGGTGGGGCTCGTGCCGGGCTCGCAGCAGGAGCCCTGGCAGCGGTCGCAGGTGACGGCGGTGCGGAAGGTGACGTCCTGCTCGGTGCCGAAGACGACGTCGCGCAGGCTCACCTCGGTGCGCCGCAGCACGTCGCCTCCGCGGCGCCGGCGCGGGGTGGGGCCCTGTCCGCGGCCGCGCATGCCCGAGGCGCCGGCGAACATGTCGAAGATGTCCGAGAAGTCGAAGGACGCCCCGCCGGGGAACCCGCCCATGCCAGGGCCGCCGCCCATGTCGTACTGGCGACGCCGGTCGGGGTTCGAGAGGGTCTCGTAGGCCTGGGAGACCCGCTTGAACTTCTCCTGCGCCTCGGGGTCGGGGTTGACGTCCGGGTGCAGGGTGCGGGCGAGCTTGCGGTAGGCCTTCTTGATCTCGTCGGTCGAGGCCTCGCGGCTGACGCCGAGCAGCTCGTAGTAGTCGTCGTTCACGAAGGGGTCCTTGCTGTGGCGGTGGTTCGGTGGGGCGCGGGCAGAAGCGTCGGGTGCCTCATCTCGGGGACGAGCATCAGCCCAGGAAGCGGGAGACGTAGCGCGCGAGGGCCTGGACGGTCGAGATCCCGGTCACGTAGTCCATCCTGGTGGGGCCCAGGATCGCCAGGTGCGAGCCGTCACGGTACCCGGCGCCCACGAGGGACGCCTGGGTGAGCGCGTGCTCGGGGATCTCCTGGCCGATGCGGACCTCGACGGCTCCGGGCTCTGCGCGCATCGAGCCCAGCAGGCGCAGCAGCACGAGCTGCTCCTCGAGCACGTCCAGGAGGGGCTCGACCTGCGTGGTGAAGTCCCCGGCCGAGCGCGCGAGGTTCGCGGCCCCGGCCATGATGATGCGGTCCTCGGTGCGGCTGTCGGCGAGCCCCAGCAGGGCGTCGACGACCTCGCGGCACGCCTCCTGGACCGCGGCGGGGCTGCGGGTGACGAGCTCGGCGAGCGGCCCGTGGAGGTCGGTGACCTCGCGGCCGACGACCGCCTGGTTCATGCGCGCGCGCAGGTCCGCGTAGAAGTCCGTGTCGAACTCGGCGGAGCGTCCCGCGAGGAGCGGGATGGTGCGCTGGTCGACCTGACCGGACTCGGTGATGAGGACGACGAGCAGGAGCGCGTCGGCCACCTTCACGAGCTCGACGTGGCGCACCCGGGCCTGTCGCACCGCCGGATACTGCACGAGGGCGACCTGGTGGGTGAGCTGGGCGAGCAGACGGACGGTGCGCGTCAGCAGCTCGTCGAGATCGCCGGCGTCGTCGAGGAAGGAGCGGATCG
The DNA here is from genome assembly GCF_023373525.1 of Brachybacterium kimchii. Lineage (NCBI taxonomy): Bacteria > Bacillati > Actinomycetota > Actinomycetes > Micrococcales > Dermabacteraceae > Brachybacterium > Brachybacterium kimchii. The sequence goes on along the minus strand of NZ_CP097218.1, from coordinate 750,921 downwards.
CCCGCTTCTCCGGCGAGGACAGCGGCTTGATCGCGGCGACGTGGTCGACGAAGGCGCGGTAGCCCTTGTCGGTGGGCACGCGACCGGCGGAGGTGTGGGGCTGGGTGATCAGCCCCTCCTCCTCGAGCAGCGACATGTCGTTGCGGACCGTCGCCGCCGAGACCCCCAGATCGTGGCGGTCCAGCAGGGATTTCGAGCCCACGGGCTCGCGGGTGGCGACGTAGTCCTCGACGATCGCGCCCAGGATCTGCAGCCTGCGCTCCTCCACGTGCTCACCTCCCATGCGCTGGCACTGTTCGCTTCCGAGTGCCAATCCTACGCGTCACCGACGCCGCTCCACGAGAGGCGTTCGCCACCGGTGTACGGTGTCGGCCGTGTCACCGCGATCCTTCCCCGACCGCTACGGCCAGGACGTCCTCTCCTCGCCCGCGCCCTCCCACCACCGCCGCGCCCCGCAGGCCGCCGATGTGCCCGCGCAGCGGGATCTCGTCGTCGAGGAGGCGTCCTCGGGCTTCACCGGCGCGATCGTGCGCCTCGAGAAGATCGCCGGCGAGCTCGTCGTCGAGCTCGAGGACGGACGCGGCCGGCGCCGCGGCTTCCCGATGGGCCCCGGCTTCATGATCGACGGCAGACCTGTGCGCCTGGTCCCGCCGCAGCGCGCCGCGGCCGCCGCTCCCGCCCGGCAGCGCTCGGCCTCCGGCTCCGTCTACGTGCAGGGCGCGAAGGCCCGCACGGCCCGCGCCTCGCGGATCTGGGTCGAGGGCAAGCACGACGCCGAGCTGGTGCAGAAGGTGTGGGGCCACGACCTGCGCATCGAGGGCGTCGTCGTCGAGATGCTCGACGGGGCGGACAACCTCGCCGAACGCGTGCGCGACTTCGCCCCCGGCCCGGGCCGGCGCCTGGGCGTGCTCGTCGACCACCTCGTCAAGGGCTCGAAGGAGACGCGGCTGGCCGAGGAGACCATGCGGCTTCCCGGGGCGCGCGGGAACGTGCTGATCCTGGGCCACCCGTACGTCGACGTCTGGCAGGCCGTGCGCCCCGCGCGCGTCGGACTCAAGGCATGGCCCCACGTGCCCCGCGGCACCGACATCAAGGTGGGGACGCTGCGGGCGCTCGGCTGGCCGCACGCCGAGCAGGCCGACATCGCCGAGGGCTGGCAGCGGATCCTCTTGACGGTCCGCTCCTACGCCGACGTCGAGCCGACCCTCTCCGGACGCATCGAGGAGCTCATCGACTGGGTGACCACCGAGTCCTGAGCCCGGCGATCGGGGGCTTTCCCCCGGGGGACGCCGCGGAACTCCCCCGCGCGCGGCCGTGATCCGCCCGATAGGCTCGTGGCGCACGTGAACCCGCTCGGCCTGCGCGACCGCGCTGCGGAGCGATCGAACCGGACGAGGAGCGATCCCATGAGCGAGAACAACGGACCCGTCGACCCGTATCGGCCGACGCAGGAGGGCACGGACGAGAGCGCGTGGACTGCCGGCCGCCCACAGGCCGACGCCGCACCCGAGGGCGCCCCCGGCGCCGAGGGGACGGATGCGCCCGGCGGCAGTGCGACCGCAGAGAGCATCGCCGCAGACGGCGCGACCGTCGACGAGGGCGGGGCCTACGCCGTGGAGAACGAGTTCTCCGCTCCGCGTCCGACGGACGACGGGCAGGCATCGGACCCGACCTGGGGACCGGCTCCGGATCCGGCGACGGCGTCCGACGAGTCCTCGGCGTACGATCAGGCGTCGCCCTACGGCCAGGCGTCGCCCTACGGCCAGGCATCGCCCTACGGGCAGGCCACTCCGTACGGGCAGGCCTCCCCCTCTGGGCAGGCCAATCCGTACGGCGCGGGCGAGGCGGCGCCGTCGTCCGCCGCGGGCGCGGCTCCGAGCGGTGAGCAGAGCGGCTACGGCTACGGCCACGGCGGGCCCGCGCAGAGCTCCGGGCAGGCCGGCCCCCAGGGCGCGGCTCACCCGAACCCCGCCGATGGGCAGGGCGGATACCAGGAGAACTCCGGGTACGCGCAGAACACCGGATACCCGCAGGGTGCGAGTGGGCAGCAGGGCGCCTACCAGCAGATCCCGGGCCAGGCCTCCGCGGGCGACTGGTCGAACACTCCCCCTCCGCACATCAAGGGCGTGTTCACGGGGCCGCTGACCGGCCAGCCAGCGGCCGAGTCCGACGTGAAGCTGTGGTCGATGCTGGCGCAGCTCGCCGTGGTGATCGGGTACGTCGTCAGCTTCGGCACGCTGGGCTGGCTCGGACCGCTGATCATCTTCCTGGTCTTCAAGGACCGCAACCGCTTCATCCGGTTCAACGCGGCCGAGGCCCTGAACGCGGCGATCGCCGTGGTCATCGCGGAGATCGTGCTGACGATCGTGTGCGGGATCCTCGCCCTGATCTCCCTGGGGATCCTCTCGTTCCTCTTCGTGGTGGTCGCCGTCCCCGCGGTCCTGCACATCATCTTCGCGATCATCGGCGCCGTGAAGGCGAACGACCGCCAGTGGTGGAACTACCCGATGAACATCCGCCTGGTGAAGTGAGCCGGGGCCGCGCGAGCGGTCCCCGCATCGGACGACGGGAGGGCCCGGGATCATCTGGATGATCCCGGGCCCTCCCGTCGTCCGCACGATGTCGGTGCTGACGTCCCCTACCTCCAGGTGACGCCGTCCACCTCGTACTCGCGGAGACGGTGGCGCATCATCTCGCGCAGCAGGTCGACCGGGATCCGCCGTCCGTACGGGAGCTTCACGGTGCCCTTGCCGGTCTCGAAGTCCTCCAGCTGCGCATCGAAGGCCTCGCGGGTGCTGGGCGTGAAGGCCGCGTTCGCGTGCTTCGCGTGGGTGCTGACCACGAACAGGATCATGCCCTGCGGATGCACCCAGGCGATGTTGCCCCACTTCAGCTGCTCGCTCGCCTCGGGGACGACCTCGCGCGCGAGCTCGCGCAGCTGCTGGGCGAGCTCGAGGGCGGGGCCGTCCAGCCCGGCGAAGTACTCGTCGACGGTCTTCGGCTTCCCGGTGCGCGCGGTCATGCCAGCAGTCTGGCACCGGCCCTGCGCCCGTGCACGGGATCCCGTGCATCCGCACCCGGAGGACGCGGCGCTGGAGTCCTTGACGTCAGGGCACGAGGTCGCGGATGACGGCGTCGGCCAGCAGGCGGCCCTCGCGCGTGAGCACCGCCCGGCCCTCGGCGAGGGCGTCCGGATCGAGGTGACCGCGATCGCGGTGGACGGCGAGCATCCCGCGGGTCTGCGCGGGGACCTCCTGGACGGGGAGCCCGTCTGCGATGCGCAGCTCGAGCATGATCCGCTCCAGGAGGCGATCCTGCGCGCTCAGCTGCTCGGACTCCTGGACGGGAAGGACGCCCTGGGCCAGGAGCCCCGCGTAGCGGCTGGGGTGCTTGACGTTCCAGGCCCGCATGCCGCGTCGATGCCGGTGCGCGCCGGGGCCGATCCCCCACCAGTCCGCACCGCGCCAGTAGGCGAGGTTGTGCCGGCAGCGCTCGGCGGTGGTGCGCGCGAAGTTCGAGACCTCGTACCACTGCAGACCGTGTGCGCTGGTGAGGTCGTCGATGAGCTCGTACTTGTCGGCCATGTCGTCCGGATCGGGCTCGGAGATCTCGCCGTGGCGCAGCCGACGGGCCATCGCCGTGTTCCCCTCGATGATCAGCGAGTAGGCGGAGAGATGGTCGACGTCGCAGGCCAGGGCCGCGCGCACCGACGTCTCGACGTCGGCGACGGTCTCCCCCGGCGTCCCGTAGATCAGATCGAGGCTCACCGAGAGCCCCGCCTCCTTCGCCCAGGCGACGGCCTGCGGGACCCGCTCGGGATCATGTGTGCGGTCCAGCGTCGCGAGCACGCTGCGCACCGCGGACTGCATGCCGAAGGAGACACGGGTGATGCCGCCCTCGACGAGGGTGCGCAGCGACTCGGGCGTGACCGAGTCCGGGTTCGCCTCGGTCGTGACCTCGACGTCCGGCGCGAAGGGCACGAGGGAGCGCAGATGGGAGAGCATCGCGACGAGATCGTCGGCGGGCAGCAGGGTGGGCGTGCCGCCGCCGAAGAACACCGTGGAGACCCGGTCGTAGTCGATGCCGTGGGCCGCGTCGTCCGCGAGGGTCAGGTCCATCTCGCGCATGGCGTTGGCGGGGTATTCGCGCTGGGACCCGCCGCCGCCCAGCTCGGTCGCGGTGTAGGTGTTGAAGTCGCAGTATCCGCAGCGCACCGCGCAGAACGGCACGTGGATGTAGGCCGAGAGGTCGCGTGATCCCCCGGCCTGGTCCGCCTCGGGCGCGGGGGCTGTCGTGGTGCTCATCCGGGGTTCTCCTCGCTGCGGCCGGGGATCTCGATGCCGGGCAGGGGCTCGAGACCCGTCAGGGCGTCGTGCAGTGTGATCGGGAGCGGCGGGATCCGGCGGGCGAACTCCTCCGCGCTCATGGCCTGCAGCTCCCTGCCGAGCTCGATGGCCGTGTCCTCGAGCATGGCTGCGCGGACGGCGTGCTCCCAGCCCTCGGCCGCTTCGCCCAGGAACAGCACCCATCGCACCTCGCCCGTGCGCAGGTCCAGCACCTGCAGCGAACCGACGGCGGCGGCCGCACCCTCGGCGGGGTCCAGGTCTATCTCGGCGAGGGCCGGCGCCACCTCGAACTCGAGGACGAAGTCGGCGAACTCCCCCGGCCGGGGCCACCCGTGGGGCACGTGGCGTCCGAACCCGCGACGCCCGGGCCGGGCCAGGCCGCGGCCGTCCCGCAGCCGGTGGACGAGGCCCGTGCGCGTGCCCACGCGGGCCTCGCCGTTCCTGCGCCCGAGGGAGATCGTCTGGATGTTCGCGATGCCCCGCTTCTCCGGGGACGTGAACCGGGTCCCTCGCTCCACATGCGTCTGCAGCGAGTGCTCGGCATCCACGCGCAGCGCCTCGCGCTGCTGGTCGCGGATGACCGCGGCGCGATCGGCCGGAAGGTCCAGGCGGACGGCGTTCCACAGCGTGGGCACCGCAGGCGCGTCGGCCGCCTCGGACAGCTCCTGCTCGAACGCGGCGTGCAGGTCCTGAAGGTGGCTCTCGTCCGTCGGCGCGGAGAGGGCGGCGGCGAGCTCGAGGATCACGTCCGGGTGGGCGCGGGAGGCGGTGTCATCGAGCAGCACGGCGGGCAGCGCGGGGACGCGCCGGCGCAGCCGCTCCGGATCGATGTCGCGCAGCTCTCGGGCGAGGTCGAGGCAGCGACGATAGGGGAAGCCGTCCCGGATCGCCTCGTTCCACAGCGCCGCCGCCCTGCCCGTGAAGAGCATCCAGCGGACCTCCTGGCGCGCCGGATCGGCGACCAGGAGCGATCCGATCTCTGCGCGCGGCCGACCGGGACGGGGCAGGCATCCGGCCAGCAGCGGGGCCAGTCGATCCCTGAGCACCGGCAGCACGCTCGGATCCGGAGCGGGCCTGAGATCTTCCTTCTCGCCCGCGGACGGGGCCGGGCCGCGCAGCACCTTCCCGTCGCTCATGCGCACCGAGGTGCCGCCGATCTGCTCCACCGACTGCGGCGCGAGGGCGTCCAGGAGGAGCAGTCGCAGGTCCACGATCCCGTCGGCCGGCGACCATGCCGCGGCTCCGGAGGCACCCTGCGCCCGCGCCTCGGTGTTCTCCCGGTCCAGCCGCTCGGCCCGCGCGTGGTCCGCGAGGATCGCAGCGGCCAGATCGGACGGGACCTCGAGCCGCAGGCCGTCCTCGAGACCGGGGACGTCGCGCACCTCGCGCGGCCCGGACGCCGGTCCGGAGTCGCAACCCGCTGCTGCGGCGGTCGTCGACGGGTGTGACCCGCTCGTCGTCCGTTCGTACCTGTACCAGGTGCGCCCCAGCATGTCCCCCGCGTCCTGGGAGACCGAGACCGTGCGCAGGAGGGTGCCGCCGTGATCGAGGGCGAGGCGGTCGGAGACCGTGGTCGTGTCGGCTCCGTGGAGCACTCCGTCGACCTCGTAGGAGACCCGCCCGATCCCGGCGCGGGGCACCAGGTGGAGCGCATCGCCCTCAGCGATGACGCGGCCATCGCTCGGGGCCGGTGTGTCCAGCAGGGTGCCGTCGAGCTCCCACCATGCGGTCGGCGGCGCGCCGTCGACGGTCTCGGTGAAGGCGCCCTCCGAGGAGATCTCGAGCTTCGCACCTGCCGCCGTGGCGAATCCCGACGGGGGCGCCGAGGGATCCTCGTGCACCCAGCGCTTCGCGAGAGCGGGACTGTGTCCCTCCTGGCCGGTGCCGAGCAGGACCGGGTCCGTCGCGCCCGTGAGCGTCCAGTGCCCCGCGACCGGGCACGCCGGCGTGGACCGGCCCGGGGACTGCGGGGCCGCGGCCATCACTTCTTCTTCGCGTCCTTGCTGCCGCTGTCGCCGCCGCCGTCCGAGGAGAGCGCGGCGATGAAGGCCTCCTGCGGCACCTCGACGGAGCCGATGTTCTTCATCCGCTTCTTGCCCTCCTTCTGCTTCTCCAGCAGCTTGCGCTTGCGCGAGATGTCGCCGCCGTAGCACTTGGACAGCACGTCCTTGCGCATGGCGCGGATGTTCTCGCGGGCGATGATGCGGGAGCCGATGGCGGCCTGGATGGGCACCTCGAACTGCTGGCGCGGGATGAGGTTCTTGAGCTTGCCGGCCATCTCCACGCCGTAGTGGTAGGCCTGCTCGCGGTGCACGACGGCGCTGAAGGCGTCGACCGGCTCGCCCTGCAGCAGCATGTCGACCTTCACGAGGTCGGCCGCCTGCTCCCCCTCGACGTCGTAGTCGAGGGAGGCGTAGCCCTTGGTGCGGGACTTCAGCTGGTCGAAGAAGTCGAAGACGATCTCCGCGAGCGGCAGCGTGTAGCGCAGCTCGACGCGGTCCTCCGAGAGGTAGTCCATGCCCAGCAGGCTGCCGCGCTTGGACTGGCACAGGTCCATGATCGCGCCGATGAACTCGCTCGGGGCCAGCAGCGTGGCCCGGGTGATCGGTTCGCGGATCTCGCGCACCTTTCCCTCGGGGAAGTCCGAGGGGTTGAGCACGTCGACCTCGGTGCCGTCCTCCATGGTCACGTGGTAGATCACCGAGGGCGCGGTGGCGATGAGGTCGAGGTCGAACTCGCGCTCGAGGCGCTCGCGGATGATCTCGAGGTGCAGCAGCCCCAGGAAGCCCACGCGGAAGCCGAAGCCCAGGGCCGTGGACGTCTCGGGCTCGTAGTTCAGGGCCGCGTCGTTGAGCTTGAGCTTGTCCAGCGCGTCGCGCAGGTTGGGGTAGTCCGAGCCGTCGATCGGGAACAGGCCCGAGAACACCATCGGCTTGGGATCCGAATAGCCCGCGAGGGGCTCGGTGGCGCCGCGGCGCGCGGAGGTGACGGTGTCGCCGACCTTCGACTGGCGCACGTCCTTCACGCCGGTGATGAGGTAGCCGACCTCGCCCGGGCCCAGGCCCTTGGTGGGGATCGGCTCCGGGGAGATCACGCCGAGCTCGAGCAGGTCGTGCTCGGCGCGCGTGGAGAGCATCTCGATGCGCTCTCGCGCCGAGAGCCGGCCGTCGAAGACGCGCACGTAGGTGACGACGCCCCGGTAGGTGTCGTACACGGAGTCGAAGATCATCGCGCGGCAGGGGCCGTCGGCGTCGCCCGTCGGGGCGGGCAGGGTGCGGACCACGTGGTCGAGCAGCTCGGGCACGCCCACCCCGGTCTTCCCCGAGACGCGCAGCACCTCGTCGGGATCGACGCCGACGAGCTGGCCGATCTCGGCCGCGTACTTCTCGGGCTCGGCGCCGGGGAGATCGATCTTGTTGAGCACCGGGATGATGGTGAGGTCGTTCTCCATCGCCAGGTAGAGGTTCGCGAGTGTCTGCGCCTCGATGCCCTGGGCGGCGTCGACCAGCAAGATCGCGCCCTCGCAGGCGGCGAGCGAGCGGGAGACCTCGTAGGTGAAGTCGACGTGCCCGGGGGTGTCGATCATGTTCAGCGCGAAGTTCGTCCCGTCGACCTGCCAGGGCATGCGCACGGCCTGGCTCTTCACGGTGATGCCGCGCTCGCGCTCGATGTCCATCCGGTCGAGGTACTGGGCGCGCATCGCCCGTTCGTCGACCACGCCGGTGAGCTGGAGCATGCGGTCGGCCAGCGTCGACTTCCCGTGGTCGATGTGGGCGATGATGCAGAAGTTCCGGATGCGCTCCGAGGGCGTCGAGGCGGGCTGGATGTCGCTCGCGGCATCGGCGGGGATCCTCGGGGTCACCGGCATCTGTCCTCTCATCGTGGCGCCGACGGGCACATCCCGGGGCGCGCGCTGGCAGCACCAGCCATGGTCTCATGGCGGGCGCTGATCGCGAGGCGGAGGGGCCGCTTGGGGGCGCACATCACCCGGGTCCTCCGTCGTGCGCGAGGCGGCGACGACGACCGCGCTCCCCGCCGTCCACCACCGGGAGGCTGTCTACGATGGGCGCGATCCGCACGCCCTCGCACCGACCGCACAGGAGGACACGCATGTCCCTCGGCTCCCGACTCGGCTCGATCCTCACCCGCGCCGCCCGCTCCCGCACGGTGCGCCGGGCCGCGCGCGATCTCGGACGCAGCGCCGCTGACGCGCTGCGCAACGGCGAGGCGAACGGGTCCCGCGAGGGCGGGCACAGCCCACGCGGGCGCACCCGCGATCGGGCGGACGGCTCCACCGGCGAGCACGCGGTGCTGCGCGACCGCTCCTCCTCCCCCGCCCCGGCCATCACCTATGCGCCGAGCGCCGACGGGGACGCCGATCCCGGCGAGATCGTCTGGGCGTGGGTCCATTTCGAGGAGGACGTCCATCAGGGCAAGGACCGCCCCGTGCTCGTCCTCGCCCTCGAGGACGCGTCGGCGGGCGGCGCCGACGGCTCGGGGCAGGCGGTCGTCGCCCTCATGCTCACCTCGCGCGATCGCGGGCAGGGCACCCACACCGACGCCCACGGCGCGACCTGGGTCGACATCGGCACCGGGTCATGGGACTCCCAGCACCGCCCCTCCGAGGTGAGGGTGGACCGTCTCCTGAGGATCCCCGCCTCCGCGGTGCGCCGGGAGGGCGCACGCGTGGACCGCGACCGGTTCGACGCGGTCGTCGCCGAGGCCCGCCGGGTACACGGCTGGTCGGCCTGACGGAGGGCCCTGCGCGACCTGGGCGCGACACGTCACATGGTCGCGCGATTCCGGGCCGGCTGCTGGTAACCTCGTCTGCTGTATGTGTGACATACCGCCCGGTGTGCGCACACCCGGTCGCCCGCCGTGTCAGGGCCGATCGGAGTGAGCGTCTCGGGTGCGTGACCGCGGCAGCGACCCGGCACCGACGTCTCCAGGCGATCCCCACCGCCCGTCCCCGTCGTGGCCGTTCCTCTGTAGCTGCGGACGTTCCACCACATCCCAGAGCAAGAGAAGAGTCCCGTGGCAAACATCAAGTCGCAGATCAAGCGCAACAAGACCAACGAGAAGGCCCGTCTGCGCAACCGTGCGTACAAGAGCGAGCTGAAGACCTACGTGCGCAAGGTGCGCACCGCCGTCGCCGCGGGCGACGCGGACGCCGCGCAGTCGGCCCTGCAGGTCGCCGGGCGCAAGCTCGACAAGGCCGCCTCGAAGGGCGTCATCCACAAGAACCAGGCCGCGAACCGCAAGTCCGGTCTCGCGAAGCTCGTCGCCGGCGTCGCCGCCTGAGACGGCTCCACGCCTTCCACGAGGGCCCCGCACCGTTCGGTGCGGGGCCCTCGTGCATGCGGGGCGGGGTCAGCGGGTGCGTCGGGCGCGCGAGATCTCGATGATCATGCGCTGCACGGACCACTGCGGGTCCCTGCCCGCGCCCTTGACCTCGTGATCCGCCTGGGCGACGGCGTTCAGTGCGTGGGCGAGCGAGCGGTCGCTCCATCCGCGCGCGTCGCGGGAGAGGTTCTTGACCATCCACTCGGGCATGCCGAGGCTGCGTGCGGAGGCGCCGGGGGTGGAGACCTTCGCGAGGCCCCGCATCTTCGAGGCCATCGCCGCGACGAGCGGCACCGGGTCGGCGCCGGCCAGGCGGGCCTGCTGCAGCAGCACGAGGGCCTCGGCCTCGCGTCCGGCGATGGTGGCATCGGCGACGGCGAAGGCGGTGGTCTCCACCCGCCCGGCCGTCACCCCGCGCACGTGCTCGAGGGTGACGGGCGCCGCCTGCTGGCCGCCCTCCGGGGTGGTGTCCTCGATGAGCTGGCGGCTGATGGCGGCGAGCTCCGAGAGGTCGGTGCCGAAGGCGTCGACGAGCGCGGCCGCGGCGTCGGGCTGGATGCGGCGTCCGGCGCGGGTGAACTCGGCGGTGACGAAGGTCTGCTTGTCGCCGGCGCGCTTGAGCGGATCGGCAGCGACGCGCTGGACCCCGGCCTTCTTCAGGGCGTCCAGAAGCTTCTTGCCGCGGTTCCCGCCGCGGTGGACGAGCACCAGGGTGACGTCGTCCTCCGGGGACTGGATGTAGCTGCTGACCTCGTTGACGAGCGACTCGGGCGCGGACTGCAGGTCGGGCACGAGGACGAAACGGCCTTCGCCGAACAGGGACGGGCTCGTGACCTGGGCGAGTGCGCCGGCGACGGCACTCTCGCCGCCGATCTCGTGGATCGCGACCTCCGGATCCCTCTCGCGCGCGAGGGCCTTCAGCCGCTCGAGGGCGCGCGCGGCGATCAGCGGCTCCGTCCCGTGGACGAGCACCACGGGCGCGAGGTCGACGCTGTGCCAGGCGACGTCGGCCATCGGCAGCTCCTTCGGGGTCGGCGGGTCGGATGGTGGGTGGCTTCGGGCGGGTGCCGGAGGCGGCGGACACGCCGCGACGGATGCGCGGGGATCCGCTCCGGGCGCGGGCCGGGAGGCCCGCTCGATCCTATCCGGCCGGGCCGACGGCCCGGGGGCTCAGCGGGTCCTCGGCGGGGAGCAGGACGGTGCCGTCGACGTCCGTGCGGGCGGAGCGCGCCCCGAGTCTCTCGGCGATCGAGAGGGTCTGCGGCGAGGGATGGCCGAAGGTGTTGTCCTTGCCGACGGTGAACAGCATGAGCTGCGGCGACAGTGCATCGTAGAGGCCGGTGGTCTGTCGCTTAGAGCCGTGATGGGCGGTCTTCACGATGGTCGCCGGGGCGGGCCGTGCGGCGAGCAGGCGCGCTTGGCCGACGGGCTCGAGGTCCCCGAGTCCCACGTAGCTCACGCCGTCCGGCCACGTGGCGCGCACGACGACCGAGCAGTCGTTGAAGTCGTCCCCCTCGCCCCCGGTCTCGAGGTGGGAGGCCTGGCGGGCGCCGTCGGCCGACGGCGGCCACAGGACGTCGAGGCCCAGGGTGCCCTCTGCCTGGGCCGTGCCGGTGGTGACGGTGGTGATCGGCACGGCGGGGACCGTCTTCGCCGTCGCCTCGGGCAGAGGGCACACCCACTGCGCGCTCGGTGTCCGCTCCCCCGTGAGGGCGTCGATCCCGCCCACGTGGTCGGCGTGGGGATGCGTGAGGACGAGAAGATCGATGCGGGTGACGTGCAGTCGGTCGAGGCATGAGCGCAGGGCATCGGGGTCGGGACCGGTGTCCACGAGCACGGTCGCGGGCTCGGCGCTGCCCGGGCTGTCCTCGGAGGAGCCCGCGTCCTCGGGCCGTTCGCGCAGCAGGACCGCGTCGCCCTGGCCGACGGCGCAGGCGGCGACGCGCCAGTCGTCGGCCCCGACGCCGGGGACCGGAAGGCGCTGAGCGAGCGGCGGGGCGAGCACGGCGACGAGCACCGCCGCGAGGACGAACCGGAGGATCCGCGAACGGTGGCCCAGCACCCCGGCGACGACGAGCGCGATCGCGAGCAGGGCGAGCACCGCTCCCCACGCCCCCTCGGGCACGGCGATGCGGGAGCCCGGCAGGGCGTCGGCAGTGCGCGCCACGAGGATGACCAGGCGCGCGCCGCCGGCGGTGAGGTGCCACAGCGGGGTCGCCAGGGCAGGGGCGACGGGGCCGATGAGGGTCGCGATCATCCCGATCACCGTGGCGGGGCCGACGATCGGGGCGACCACCATGTTGACGGGCACCGCCCACACCGACACCTCGGGGGTGAGCAGCACGAGCACGGGCGTGCACGCGAGCTGCGCGGCGAGGGGGATGGCGATCACGAGCGCCCACGTGCGGCGGATCCTCTCCCCGCTCATGCTCACGGCCGCGCTCGCCACGGCGGGGGCGAGCACGAGGATCGCCGCGGTCGCGAGGGCGGAGAGCAGGAAGCCGGCGGAGGCCGCGGTCGCCGGGTCGAGGCAGGACCACAGGGCGATCGCCGCCCCGAGCGAGGCGACCGGAGAGGCGCGCACGCCCATGAAGCGGGCGGCGAGCAGCGGTGCGGCCATGGTCGCCGCCCGCAGCACCGACGGCTCGTCCCCGACGAGGGCGACGTACGCGGCGCCGGCGATCGCCGCGGCCGCGATGCGGGGTCGTCGAGGGACGCCGAGCAGCAGGGCCGGGACGAGCACGGCGCCGAGGACGAGCGCGATGTTCGCACCGGAGACCGCGACGAGGTGCGAGATGCCGGCCCGGCGCATGATCTCCTCGGTCTCGGTCGACATGCCGCGGGTGTCGCCCGTGGTCATCCCGCGCGAGAGCGCCGCCTCATCGTCCGGCAGTGTCGCGGTGAGGTCGCGGGCGACCTCGCGGACGTGCTGTCCGGGGCCGTGCGCCGCCCCGAGGACCTCCACACGTGCGGCGGCGAGGATGACGATGCCGTCGGTCTGGGCGACCCGGGCGCGCACCCGGATCACGTCGTGGTCGTGCACGGGGTCGAGGAGGTCCTTCCCGCCGGTGACGAGCATGCGCGTGGAGGCGGGCAGCTCCGACGCGGCGGAGCCGATCCGCGCGGGTCCGGGACGCAGGCGGACCATCACCTGGCGGCGGTCCTCGGCGCCGGGGAACGTGCTCGAGGACTCCTGGCTGTCTCCGGTCGCGACGGCCTCGAGCTCGACGATGCGACCGGTGGTGGACGCGTCCTCGAGGGCGAGGACCGTGGTCTCGTGGCGGTCGATCCCGGGGACCAGCAGCGCGGCCCCGAGTCCGATGAGCAGGAGGTGCGCGCCGACGGCGGCGATCGCCCCGGGTCGGCGCAGGCAGGCGGCGATGCACAGGGTGAGCGCGGCGAGGGCGAGCAGAAGGAGGAGTGCGGCCCTGATGCCGCAGGCGATGCCGAGCACCGCGAGGGTCCAGAGCATGGCCGCGGCGGGGACGGTGCGCAGGTCGGCGCGGGTGAGCACGCTCAGACCGTCGCCTGCGGACGGATCTTCTCGAGGGTCGCCGGGCCGATGCCGGAGACCTCGGCGAGGTCGTCGACGCTCGCGAAGGGGCCGTTCTGCTCCCTGTGGTCGATGATGCGCTGGGCGATGGCAGGGCCGACTCCGGGGAGCTCGTCGAGCTGGTCGGCGTCGGCCGTGTTGATGTCGATGGCAGCCGCCCCGGAGCCGTCGGGGGATGCCGCGCCGCCGCTGCTCTGTCCCGTGTCGGCCGAACTCCCGGAGGCGCCCGCTCCCCCGGATGTGCCCGCTTCCCCAGTGCTCCCGGGCGCCGCCTCGCCTGCGGGCTCCTCCCCTTCCTCGGGGACCTGGATCTGCTCGGCGTCGACCAGGACACGCGCGAGGTTCACGGAGGTCAGGTCCGCCGTCTTCGTCTGACCGCCCGCCTCCTCGAGCGCGTCCGCGACGCGCGAGCCCGCCGGGAGCTCGACCACCCCGGGGTCCTCGACGGCGCCCGAGACGTAGACGACCACCGTGCCCTCCCCCGCGCCACCGGAGGGGCCGCCTGCTTCTCCGGACGCATCCGCGGACGACGAGGCGGTGGCCGATGCCGAAGGGGACGCGGCCCCGCCGACGGGCCTCTCACCCCCAGTGCCGCCCCCCTCGGCGGACGACGGGTCCGAGGACGCGGACGCGGAGGCCGCGGAGGACGACGTGGCCGGCGTCGTCGGCGCGGACCCGGCCACCGCGCTGCCGCGGCCCGTGAGGTGGATGGACGCGCCGGCGATGAGGACGAGCACGGCGATGCCTGCGAGAGCGGCCGGAGAGGGCCGTGGGATCCTCTGCCACCAGGGCGCGCGCTCGGTGCCGCGATGCTCGCGGACGTCGACGAGGTCGTCCTCGGACTCCCACCCGAAGTCCTCCAGCGCGGTGTGGTCCTGCGCGCCGTCGGCCTCTCGCCGCCGGCCGGGATCCCTGCGCCGATGCCGCCCCGGCCGCGGGCGCGCGGGGGCAGAGTGGTCTCCGCGCCGCCGGGAGCGGGATGTCCGGGAGCGTGCCCGGCCGGTGGGCCGGGCGGAGCGGGATGCGTGCGACATGCCGGTGAGGCTAGGTGCACGGCGGGGCGCGGGTCAGCGTCGGATGCCCCGATGGGGACAACCGGGCACTGGGGAGGAACGGCGGGCCGCTTCCCGGGTCCCGGTTCCCGGGCCCTCAGTTCAGGCCGAAGGTCGCCATCCACTGGGGCCAGAACGCGATCACGATGACCACGGCGACCAGGGCGTACCAGAGCAGCGTCAGCACGACCCAGCGGCGCAGCAGCGAGGCCAAGGCCCCGCGCACCGCCAGCGTGCCGGTCTCGACGGTGTGGGCGAGCACGGCGAAGAACATCGGCGCGGTGACGACCCAGACCACCAGGCACCACGGGCACAGGGCGTGGATGACGAAGATCGCGGAGATCGCGAGGAAGTGGACCATCGCGAAGGCGAAGACCATCCCGCCGAGCGTCGCCCAGCGGAACCAGCGGGGCACCGCGGCGCGGGAGACCAGCAGGGAGCCGATCGCGCCCATGATCGCGAAGCCGCCCAAGCCGATCGCCATGTTCGGGATGCCCAGGGCGCTCGCCTGCCAGGTCATCATCACGGTGCCGCACGAGATGAAGGGGTTGATGTCGCAGCCGAGCTGCGCGTCGGGATTCGCGCTGAGGAAGATCTTGTCCATGAACAGCGCGAGCGCGGCGATCCAGCCGAGCGCTCCGCCGATCAGCAGCACGAGCCCCGTCACCAGGTCCGGGGCGCGGCGGCGGGAGGCGCGCTCGGCGGCGAGCTCGGCCTCGACCTCGGCGCGCAGCGCGGCCTCGTCGTCGTGCGGCTCCGCACCGCGGTGCGTGTTCTCGGAGCGGGGTCGTGCGTTCATCGGGCCCTCCTCAGGCGCTGCCGACGACGGGGTGCTCGGCGAACCATCGCGAGAGGCGCTCGAGGCCCTCGTCGAAGTTCACCGCGGGGGTCCAGCGCAGACGCTCGCGGGTGCGGCGCTGGTCGAACCAGTGGGCGGTGGACATCTGCTCGGCCAGGAACTCCGTCATCGGCGGCTCGTCCTCGCCGGGCCGGATCTCCCAGACCTTCTCGACGACGCGACCGGCGAGCCGCGCGAGCGAGCCGGGGATCCGACGGCTGGGCCGGGCCACCCCCGCGGCCTCGCAGAAGCCGCCGAGGACGTCGCGCACGGTCCGGGGCTCGCCGTTGGTGATCACGAAGCTCTCGCCGTGCACGTCCTCGATGGCGTCGAGGCCGGCGACGATCGCCGAGGCGGCGTTGTCCACGTAGGTGGTGTCGATGAGGGCCATGCCGTCGTCGAGGATCGGGAGGGTGCCGCGTCGCCCGCGGTCGACGATCCGCCCCACGAGCTGCGTGTCCCCCGGGCCCCACACGATGTGCGGGCGCAGCGAGGTGACCAGCAGATCGTCCGTGCCGTCGGCCGCCATCGCCTCGAGCTCCGCGGCGGCCTTCGTGCGGGCGTAGCTGCCCCGGGCGCGCTCCGGGTCGGCGGGCGTCGCGTCGAGACCCACGATGGAGGTCCCGAGATGGGCGACCGAGGGCGAGGAGATGTTCACCAGGCGCCCGCCGCCGTGCGCGCGCAGCGCGTCCAGGACGTGCCGGGTGCCGTCCACGTTGACCGCCCGGAACTCCTCCTCGGGGCCCGCGAAGGAGACCTTCGCGGCGAGGTGGACGATCGCGTCGACGCCCTCGGCCGCGCGGCGCACGTCGTCGGCGTCGGTGAGGGATCCCTGGACGTCCCGCACGCCGGGCAGTCCGGCGGGTCGGCGCTGGAAGGCGCGGACGTCGTCGCCGCGGTCGCGCAGGGCGGTCGCGACGGCGCCGCCGAGCATGCCGGAGGCGCCGGTGACCAGGACGCGGCGGCTCACAGCGCGGGCGCCTTCCGCCCCTGGAGCGTCGCCTCGGACCATGCCGAGAGCGCTGCCCGGTCGATCTTCGAGTTGTGGCGGATGTCGGTGGGCAGCGACGCGGTCGTGAACACGGCCGCGACCTCGACGCCCGTCGCCTGCGCCACGGCCTGGCGCACGGCCTCCTGCAGGGCGGTCTCCGCCGGGTGCGGCGTGCGGGCCCTCCCGGGCCGGTAGCCGTCCTGGGTCTCGAGGATCACGACGACCTGCTGGGTGCCGCGGGGGCCGACGGCCGCGGCTCCTGCGCGGCGCACGGTGGGCACCGACTCGGCGGCGGACTCGACGCGCACGGGCGTGACCAGGCCCTGGGCCGTGGCGAGCACGTGCGCCGTGCGGCCCTCGACCCAGAGGCGGCCGGCCTCATCGAGGTGGCCGACGTCGCCGGTCGCGTGCCAGCCCTCGAAGCGGCTCGCGCGGGCGGTGGTGCCCCAGAGCATCAGGTAGCGGTCGCGCACGTGCGGCGCGCGCACGAGGATCTCGCCGGTGCGATCGGGATCGGTGGTGATCTCGCCGCTGGTCCCGCCCTCGCCGTCCATGACGGCGATCGCGATCTCGGTGCGCGGCACGGCGGTGCCGACGCACACGCCGGGGCCCTCGCCCGCCGCCTCGATGCCCTCGAGGTCGATGGCGGCGACCGCGAGGCACTCCGTCATCCCGTAGGGGGTGAGCGCGCGGGCGCCGGGCAGCACGCCGCGCAGCTCGCGCAGCAGCGGGGTGGGGATCGGTGCTCCCGCGGAGAAGAAGCTGGGCACGCGCGCGAGCGCGGCCCGCCCGGTCTCGTCGAGCTGGTCGGCGGTGTCGATGATGTTGCGCAGCGCGGCGGGTGCGGTGAACACGGCCGGGGCGCCGAGCGCCTCGACCGCTGCCGCGAGGGCGGGAGCGGTGAGATCGCCCGGGCGGGTGATGTCCATGTCCGGGACGACCGAGGGCGCGCCGAGCGCGGGGCCCAGCAGCGCGAACGGTGCGAAGCCCGCGACCAGGCCGCGATCGGCCTCGAGGTCGAGGGTGTCGCCGACGGCCGCGAACATCGCGCCCATCTGCCGGTGGGTGAGCACGGCGCCCTTGGCGGGTCCCGTGGAGCCGGAGGTGAACAGCACGGCGGCGTCGGCGTCCTGGTCGGGCCAGGGGGCGTCGATGCCGGCGCCGAGGGCGCGCATCTGGCGGCCCTCCTCGGCGAGCTCGGCCACGGAGGTCTCGACGTCGAGGGCGGCGCGGTCGACCGTGGGCAGCTGCGGGACGCTGATGCGACGGCCGGGCCAGCCGAGCGCACGCGCGCCGACGAGGGCCTTCTCGATGCCGATGATCCAGTCCGGGTGCGATCCGATCACGGCGCGGGTGAGCCCGTCGGTGCCCAGGCCCGCGTCGGCGATCACGGCGACCGCGCCCAGGCGCAGGCAGGCGTACAGCACGGCGGTGAGGTCCGCACCGGGGGTGACCAGCACGCTCACGCGGTCCCCGGGCATGATCCCGTGGGCGCGCATGCCGGCGGCCAGGTCCTCGGTGCGCTCGGAGAGCAGGGACCAGCTGATGCGGCGGCTCTCGCCGGGTCGCGCGCCGAGCTCGACGACGGCGGGCAGGTCGGCGGTCGCGGGGTCCTGGGCGCGGCGCGTGATGGCCTCGCCCAGGTGGATCTCGGGGGCCTGCTCGGCGAAGGACGAGACGGGACGCAGCGCCTCGCCCGCGCCGGCCGCATCGCGCGGGTGCTCGGCGTCGCCGAAGGTGTCCTGCAGCCAGGTGGCGACGAGGCCGGCGACGTCGGCGTCCTCCCACACCAGGTGGGAGGCGCCCTCGAAGCGGTGGACGTCGGCATGGGGGACGCGTTCGATGAGGTCGCGCAGGTAGCGGTCCGAGAAGGTCACGTCGCGCGGCCCCCAGGTCATGAGCGTGGGCACGTCCATGCCGGTGATGCCTCCGGCGAGGCGCTCGAGGGTCGCGCGGCTGGGGTGGTTCGCGCTCGCGGGGATGTCGGCGACGAACTGCTCGATGCCCAGGCGCCGCGAGCGGCCGCGGTAGGGGGCGAGATAGGCCTCTTGCACCTCCCGGGGCAGGGCGGGCCTGGAGAGGGCGACCGTGGTGCGCAGGAACGCGTCGGTGACCGAGGTGCTCAGCGGCAGCATCGCCGGGGCGGTCGCGAGCTGCAGCGCCTTCGGCAGGGACTCGCCGAGCTCCTGGTGGATCCCCGTGTTGGTGAGGATCATGCCGGCGACGTCGTGACGGTTGTCGAGCGCCCAGCCCACCGAGACGATGCCGCCCCAGTCGTGGCCGACGGTCACCACGGGGCCGCGCACGCCGAGCGCGTCGGTGAGCAGGGAGAGGTCCGTGATGCGGTCCTGCAGGCCCCTCGTCTCCCCTGTGCGCTCGGAGTACCCCATCTCGAGCTGGTCGACCGCGATCACGCGCCAGGGGATGTCCTCGCGGATCAGCGAGCGGTACAGGAACGAGTACGTGGGGTTGCCGTGGACGGCGAGCAGGGTGCCGCGCGGGGCGACGCCGCGCTCTGCCAGCAGCGGGGCGGAGTCCAGGAGATGCCAGGTGCGCAGCTCGCCGGTGTGGTCGCGGGCCTCGACGAGCCGGTGGGCGCGGGGATCCACGCCGGGCAGCTCGGGGGCTGCCACGGCCCGGGAGCCGCGGGGGCGCTCGATGCTCACCACTTGACCTCCATCATCGCGGTGTTCAGTCCGGAGCCGACGCCCATCAGCAGCACGCGCTCGCCGCGAGCGATGTTCTCCTGGTGGTGGGCGAGGGTCATCGGGACCGCCTCGGCGGCGACGTTGCCCCATTCGGGGAACGTGATGGGGATGCGGTCCATGCCGACCCCGGTGATCTTCGAGAAGTTCCGGGTGTAGACCATGGAGACCTGGTGCGGGATCACGTGCTCGATGCTCCCGAAGTCCAGGCCCTGCGCGTTGGCGTCCTTCCAGGTGTCCAGGATCAGCTCGATCCCGTTCTCCAGCAGACCCTCGCTGTCGGTGCGCATGTCGTCCATGTCGCCGATGCACAGCTCATGGTGCTCGGTGCCGGCGCGCGCCTGCGTGACCGTCACCCGGTGCCCCTCGGGGTGCTCGTCGGCCCGGCCCAGCACGGCGGCGGCGGCGCCCGAGCCGAGGGTCAGCGCGGCGAACTGGTTGTTGAAGTCGGCGCGCACGGCGCCCTTGGAGTTCAACCGGGCGATGGTGTCGCGCTGGACCTGCTCGACGTCCTCGGCGCCGACGATCAGCGCGTACTGGATCTGGCCGGAGTCGATCATTCCGGCCGCGACGGTCATCGCGTTGACGAAGCCCAGGCACGCATTGGTGATGTCGAAGTTCAGGCAGCTGCGGGGCATCCCGAGGGCGTCGTGAACGGACGCGGAGACGGCCGGCTCGAGGTGCTGACGGCACACGGAGGCGTTGATCAGCACGCCCACCTGGTCGCGCGTGATGCCGGCCTTGGACATCGCCCGCTCGGCGGCGAGCACGATGCCCTGCTTCCACCCGGACTCGGTGTCGCGCCACCAGCGGCGCTCCTGGACGCCGGCGACGCGCTGGAGGACGCCGCGGGGAAGGCGCAGGCGGCGGCGCGCGGGCGCGAGCATCTCGTCGATCTCGTCGGAGGACACGGGGACCTGGGCTTCGGTGGCCTCGACGGCCAGCAGCGCCGTGTTCCTATGCACGAATCCCGAGTTGTCGCTCACACCGGTCACCTTCGCAGTCGTCGTCTCGTCGCAGTCTCTGCGCCGCCCTCTGCGCCGCCTGCGCGCCCAGGGGCGCGCGGAGAGCGCTCGCGGCATTCTTCCACCCTGATCCTGGGGCCGCTCGGGAGCCGTGTCCGACGCCACCCGGTCGTCGCCCCGGGGCCCGGGGCCCGGATCAGGGGCGTCGGGAGCCCGGCCCGTCGCCGCCCGAGCCCCCACCCGATGCGTCGGCCCCCGGGCCCGCGGCGGCCGTGTCCTGGTCCTGCATCCGGTGCGGGGCATCCGCCTCGGGCCCCAGGTGCCCGCGCCCGCTGCGCAGCAGCCTCTCGTCGAGGTGATGGCCCAGGTGATAGCGGGCGAACAGCAGGCTCTGGCGCAGCAGGTCCTCACGGTGCGTGGGGCGTCCGTGGCCGCCGCGGGTGGAGATCTCCAGCAGCACGGAGCCCTCCCAGCCGCGGTTGGCCAGGCGCCGCAGCACCTCGGCGCAGGGCTGGTTGCCCTCCCCGGGAGGCAGATGCTCGTCCTTGGTGGTGCGGCCGGTGCCGTCGGCCAGGTGCAGATGGGCAAGGCGGTCCCCGAGCCTGTCCACCATCGCCAGGGCGTCGTCCCCGGCGGTCGCCGCATGGGAGAGGTCCACGGTCACGTGGTCGTACTCTTCGTCGGTCGGGTCGTGATCGGGCAGGTAGACCATGGCCTCGCGCACGCCCAGGCGCCACGGGTACATGTTCTCCACGGCGATCGCGATCCCGTACTCGGCCTCGAGGTTCTTCACGCCCTCGACGAACTCGCGGGCGTAGGAGCCCTGCCAGCGGAACGGCGGGTGCGCGACGACGGTCGGGCAGTCCACGTCCACCGCCATCTGCACGGTGCGCTCGAGCTTGACCCACGGGTCCCTCCCCCAGACGAACTGCAGGAAGAACAGCGTGGGGGCGTGCAGGGAGAGGATCGGCTGGTCGTACTCGCGGGCGAAGTCGCGCAGCAGCGCCGCGTCACGGCTCGCCCTGTCCACCGAGACCATGACCTCGACGCCGTCGTAGCCGATGTGGGAGGCGAGGCGGAAGCAGTCCTCCACGCCGAGGGGGAAGACGGAGGACGTCGAGAGGCCGACGGGGATCCTGCGCTGCGGCTCCTGCTCGCTGAGCGGGGCGCCCGCGCTGAGCCGCCGGGTGAGGTCGTCCCTCGCCCCGTCCCGCGCCTGGTTGGAGCGCGTGATCGGCTTGCGCGGGGCGCGCTGGTGCAGGGTCGAGTGCCGTGTCGAAGGCCGGGAGCGCTGGGGCACGATGTCTCCTTCTGTGCTGCGGCGTCGTGGGGCCGGCCGACGGTCGGGGTCCGACGCGGCCGGCGGGGCGGGTCCATGGTTGATGGGCCGCCGCGGCCGGGTCCGTGCGGGCCCGCGTCCCTCGATGCCGGGAACGGCCTCACTGTAAGCCCCTCGGACCGTGCGTCGGCTGGGTCCGACCCCTCTAGACTCCTGTGCATGCCCGTGCGAGAGCTGACCAGCGATGACCGGCCCGCCTACCGGCGGCTGACCGCCCAGGCCTTCGGCGGCGGGTCCGCCGAGGAGGTCCCCGGACCCTTCCCGGAGGGCGAGATCCCGCTGGGCGTCGACTCGACCGCCCGCCCCGGCGGGCAGGAGGGCGTGCTCGCCGCCGGAGCCAGGATCCGTCGCGACACGATCGCGCTGGGCGGCGGGATCACGTCGTGCGGAGGGATCGGCGGCCTGGCCGTGCACCCCGCGCACCGCGGCGGCGGCCTGTTCGGAGAGCTGCTCGAGGGGGTCCTCGCCCGCTGCGGCGCCGAGGGCATGGCCTTCTCGATGCTCTACCCCTCGAACCCCGCGATCTACCGCCGCCACGGCTACCAGGTCGTCGCGCGGACCGAGCGCATCGTCGTCCCGCTCGGGGAGCTGCAGCGGATGCGGAACGTGCCCGGTCGTCGCCTGGTGCCCGTCACCGAGGCGACCATGCCGCGGCTGCGACGCCTGTACACGGAGCTCACCTCCGAGGACAACGCGATGCTGCGCCGTGAGCCGCCGCTGTTCCCCGCCGGGCTCCCGTCCCCGCCGTGGGGCGCCGTGCTGCTGGAGGACGAGGCGGGCGAGGATCGCGGCTATCTCTCCTTCTCCCGGATCGAGCCGGGATCAGACGGCGCCGGGCTCGAGGTCCACGAGATCCTCGGCCGGGACCGTGACGATCTGCTGGCGCTCCTGCAGCACCTGGGCACGTGGTCGACGGTGACCACGGCGGCGCGGATCCGCCTGCGCACCGAGGACCCGATCCTCGATGTGCTGCCCGGCGGTGGACTGCGCACCACGCCCGACATCGTGCCGCTGGTGATGATGCGCCTCGTGGACACCGCCCGCGCCCTCGCGGACCGCCCCCGCACCGGCAGGGCTCACAGGGAGCGTGCGCCTGGAGGTCCGGGATGGGACGCCGTCGGCGACGGCCTGTCGCGCGGAGGGGTGCTGGGACGTGCGCGCGCAGGATGGCCGCGTGCACGTCGAGGAGATCACCAGGGGCGAGCCGGCCCTGCAGCCGGGCGGGCACGAGGCTCCGACGGCCCGGGCCCGCCTCGACGTGCATGCCGCCGCGCTCCTGCTCACGGGCGGCCGCAGCCTCGCCGACGCCCGGCGGGTGGGCCTGGAGGCAGAGGCCGACGCCGCCGGAGAGGCGTTCCTCGATACCCTGCTCCGCGGTCCGCGCCCGAGCGTCCTCGACGCGTTCTGACGCACCCGCCCCGCCGTCCCGCCTCTCCCCGACCGTCCCGGAGCCGCCACCTCATGTCCAAGCTGCACTTCAAGTACGGAGCGATGAACTCCGGGAAGTCCGACACCCTCATCAAGACCGCCTTCAACTACGCCGAGCGCGGTCTCGCGACGCTCACCGTGAAGCCCGCGATCGACACCAAGGGCGAGGACTGGGTGGTCGCCCGCGGCGGCGCCCGGCGCCGGGTCGACGTGCTGTGCTCCCCCGCGGACGATCTGCGCGCGCGGATCACAAGGACCGCTGACGCCGAGGGCCTGCGTCCCCTGCACTGCGTGCTCGTGGACGAGTGCCAGTTCCTCACGCCCGCGCAGATCGACCAGCTGTTCCTGGTCGCGAAGGCCGACGGCATCTCCGTCATCTGCTACGGGCTGCGCACGGACTTCACCACCCGCGAGTTCCCCGGCAGCCGCCGCCTCTTCGAGCTCGCCGACAACTTCGAGAAGCTGCCCACGATGTGCCGCTGCGGCTCGCAGGCGGAGTTCAACTGCCGCACCGTCGACGGCCGTCCGGTCTTCGCGGGCGACCAGGTCGAGATCGAGGACCGCGCCGAGGTGCGCTACGAGTCCCTGTGCGGCGCCTGCTTCATGGAGGAGCAGGAGCGCGCGGGCGTCCGCGTCATCGGCTGACCGCGCGCCCGGCGACGTCGGCCCTCGTGCCTGCGTCACGGGCCACCGGCCGCCGAGCAGAGAGATGAGCGTGGCGAGCCACGATCCGCGGATCGTGGCTCGCCACGCTCAAATCGTCGTGCCGCCGGCAGATGCGCCGGCGGCGGGGCCGACGGCCTCGCCGGCGCCGGGGCTCAGGCGCTGAGGGGCTTGTCGCCGACCTCGCCGTCGCCGCCCGAGGTGGTGTCGGGCGTGCCGCCCGCGGAGCTGTCCGGAGTCGCGGACGTCGATCCCGCGCCGGAGCCGGCCTTCGTGCTCTCGCCGCCCTCGTCGTCCCCCGAGGCGTCATCGGCGCGATGGGTGGCGCGGTCCTTGACCGCGGTGGCGGCGCCCGCGGCGGCGCCCTTCACCGAGTCGGCGACATCGGGCGCGCGGTCCTTCGCGCGCTGGGCCAGCGCTTCCGCCGATTCCTTGGCATCGGACGCCTTCTGCTGGACCGTCGGGTCGTCGGCGATCTGGCGGGCGGTGGACTCGAGGGACTCGTAGGGGCCGCGGCCCATGCGGGAGCCCGCGAAGAAGCCGAGCACGAGGCCGAGCAGGAAGATGACCTTCTTCATGGTGTTCTGCCTTCCGTCGGGGCAGCTTCGGACACTGCCGCATGTGCCCCATCGTGGCACAGGCACCCAATCCCCGGACGTACGATGGCAGTCCCTCGGGCGCGCGCACGGACCCGAGGACGGCAGGAGGGCACCGTCGCCCTCCACCCACCGCGGCGCACCCGTCGCGGGCCCCGCGCCGCCGTCCTCCCCGCCGCTCCTCGGGACACCGCGGGCCCTGCCCCGCACCCAGCTTCAACCAGCTTCAGCGAGACGTCTCGTCCCGTCGACAGATCAGGAGAACAGCGTTGCCCACGACCACGGGGACCCGCACCACGTCCATCGCGCCCGAACAGGTCGCATCGCAGGTCAGGGACTGGGTCCACGAAGCCGCAGCGCGGCCCGTCCCCCGCTCCGCCCAGCTGCTGGCCGATCTCCTCAAGGACCCGAAGGGCCTCGACTTCACCGTCGCCTTCGTGGACCGCGTGATCCGCACCGAGGATCCCCGCGCGGCCGCCTCCGAGCTGAAGCGGCTCGCAGCCGACCCGCCGTCGTTCCTGCCGGCTCCGCTGCGCCGCGTGATCTCCTTCGGCGGCGCCACCGCGCCCACCCTGCCCCACGCCGTCATCCCGACCGCGCAGGCCGTCATGCGGCGCATGGTCTCCCACCTCATCCTCGACTCCCGCGACCCGCACCTCGCGCGCTCCGTGCGCCGACTGCGCGCGGAGGGCACCGATCTGAACATCAACGTGCTCGGCGAGGCCGTCCTCGGCGCCCGCGAGGCCGGCCGCCGCCTGGCCTCCGTGCGCGAGATGGCCGGCCGCGACGACGTCGACTACGTGTCGATCAAGATCTCCTCGATCATCGACCACCTCTCGCTGTGGGGCGCGGAGGAGACGGTCGACCACGTCGTGGAGACCCTGCTGCCCCTCTACCTCGACGCCTCCCGCCAGGACTCCCCCACCTTCCTCAACATGGACATGGAGGAGTACCGGGACCTCGAGCTCACCCTCGACGTCTTCGAGAAGCTCCTGGACCGCCCCGAGCTCATGCACCTGCGCGCGGGCATCGTGCTGCAGGCCTACCTGCCCGACTCCTTCGACGCGATGCAGCGCCTGCGCGCCTTCGCGAAGGATCGCGTCGCCCGTGGGGGCGCCCCCATCAAGGTGCGCGTGGTCAAGGGCGCGAACCTCGCCCTGGAGACGGTCGACGCCTCGCTGCACGGCCTGGACCAGGCGCCGTTCCACACCAAGGAGGAATCCGACGCCCAGTACAAGCGGATTCTCCTGGACTCCCTCGAGCCCGAGCACCTGGAGGCCGTACACCTGGGCATCGCCGGGCACAACCTCTTCGACGTCGCCTTCGCGCACCTGCTGATGGGCGAGCGCGGCATCGACGGAGCCGACGGCGCAGTCGAGTTCGAGATGCTCGCCGGCATGGCCCCGGGCCAGCAGCAGGTGGTGCGCGAGGCCGTCGGCTCGATGCGCCTGTACGTGCCGGTGGTCTCTCCTCGCGAGTTCGACGTGGCCGTCTCCTACCTGGTGCGACGCCTCGAGGAGAACGCCTCGAGCGAGAACTTCATGTCGGCCGTCTTCGAGCTCGAGGACAGCGAGGAGCTGTTCGCGCGCGAGCAGGCGCGCTTCGAGGCGTCGCTCGCGCGCGCCGTCGAGGGCCCGGCGGAGGCCACCCACCGCGACCAGGACCGCGCGGCGGAGGAGCACGGAGAGCGGCCGGCGCTCGGATCGGCCGTGATCCCCGCCCGCCCCGGCGCCTTCCGCAACACGCCCGACACCGACATGTCCACGGCCGCGAACCAGGAGTGGGCCGCCGGGATCATCCACCGCGTGCGCGGCTCCCGCATCGGCATCGACGAGATCGAGGCGGCGCAGGTGACCACCCGCGAGGGCGTCGACGACGTCTACCGCCGCGCCCTCGCCGCCCAGGAGGCCTGGGCGAAGAAGGGCGCGAGCGAGAGGGCGCAGGCGGTCCGCGAGGTCGCCCGCGTCTTCGCAGCGCACCGCGCCGACCTCCTCGAGGTGATGGCCGCGGAGACCGGCAAGGTCCTCGAGCAGGGTGACCCCGAGGTCAGCGAGGCCATGGACTTCGCCCTCTACTACGCCGAGCAGGCCGAGCTGCTCGAGGAGCTCGACGACGCCGTCCTCACGCCCCGTCGACTGACCCTGGTCACGCCGCCCTGGAACTTCCCGGTCGCGATCCCCACCGGTGGCCTGCTCTCGGCGCTCGTCACCGGCAGCGCGGTCGTCATGAAGCCCGCCCCGCAGGCCCGTCGCTGCGGCGCGATCATCGGCGCCCTCGTCCACGAGGCCGGGATCGACCAGGACCTCGTCCAGATCGTCGATGTCCCCGAGGACGAGGTCGGGCGCGCCCTGATCACCGATCCGCGCGTGGATCAGCTCGTCCTCACGGGCGCCTACGACACGGCGTCGCTCTTCGCGTCCTGGAGGCCCGAGCTGCCGATCAAGGCGGAGACGAGCGGCAAGAACGCCGTCATCGTCACCCCGCACGCGGACCTCGACCTCGCGGCGAAGGACGTCGCCGCGAGCGCCTTCGGCCACGCCGGCCAGAAGTGCTCGGCCGCGAGCCTCGTGATCACCGTGGGCTCCGTCGCCCGCTCCCGCCGCTTCTCCTCCCAGCTCGCCGACGCGGTGATGAGCCTGCACGTCGGCTACCCGACGGATCCGATCTCCCAGATGGGCCCGATCATCGAGGAGCCCGCCGGCAAGCTCGCCGACGGACTGGGCAGCCTCGGCGCCGGGGAGCGCTGGCTCGCCGAGCCGCAGCAGCTCGACGAATCCGGCCGCCTGTGGAGCCCGGGCGTGCGCGAGGGCGTGGAGCCGGGTTCCGAGTACCACCTCACCGAGTACTTCGGGCCGATCCTGGGCATCATCCACGCCGACACCCTCGAGGAAGCGACCGAGATCCAGAACGGCACCTCGTACGGGCTCACCGCCGGCCTGCACTCCCTGGACCTCGGCGAGATCGCCTGGTGGACCCAGCACGTGGAGGCCGGGAACCTGTACGTCAACCGCGGGATCACGGGTGCGATCGTGGAGCGCCAGGCCTTCGGCGGCTGGAAGCGCTCCGCGATCGGCGAGACCTCGAAGGCCGGCGGCCCGAACTACCTCATCCACCTCATGGATGCGGCCGACGTCGAGGGCCGGCGCACGGCCTCGGGAGCCATCCGGGACGAGGCCACGTGGCTGACCACGGCGAAGCACTCGGACGCCGCCCACTGGACGAGCACCTTCGCCGCCCGGGATCCGCAGGACCTGCACGGGGAGATCAACGTGCTGCGCTACGTGCCGATCCCCACGGTGGTGCGCGCCGCCGAGGGCGCGCGGGAGGTCGAGCTGCGTCGCGTGCTGCACGCCGCGGCGACCGTGGGCGCCGACATCGAGGTCTCCGTGGCGACCGGCGCCCTGCGCGCCGCGGCCGCCCAGGAGCTGCCGGCGGGGACCACCGTGCGCATGGAGGACGCCGCCGCGTTCGCCGCGGCCGTCCCGGCGCAGTCCCGTCTGCGGATCCGGCTGGTCGGCGAGGCCGACGACGCCCTGCTGGGCGCGATCTCGCGCCGCGTCGAGGTGGCCCTGTTCCGCGGCCCGGTGACCGCGAGCGGGCGGATCGAGCTGCTGAGCTTCCTGCACGAGCAGGCCATCAGCGCGACCGACCACCGCTACGGCAACATCATCCCCGAGACCCTCGACGTCACCGGCGGCACGGGGTACATCCACGGTCGCGACTGACGGGGCGACGGACCGGGCTCCGGCCCGTCGGACGTGTCCGATCCGACGACGCCCGGTCCGTCGACCCGCTCACATGCGCCCTCGGAGCGGGGCGCGATGCATCCCATTCGCGGCGCGGCCGCTTGAGCGCGTCACCTTCCGGTCCTAGCCTCGTCACGTTCCGTTCACCCCCGACGAGAGGCGCATGCGCATGGCCGGCCAGCAGGATCCGAGCGCGGAGCCAGCCCCCACCGAGACAGCCGGCACAGGACCGGCCGGTGGGAGCGCGCCGTCCGGGCCGACGCACACGCCGCGGCGCCCGCCCACGCATCGCGCCCACGGCGACGCCCACGGGGCATCCGCTCCCGGAGCGCTCGACACCCGCGCGGCGTCCTCCGCTCCCGCGCCGTCCGATCCCGCGCGGACCGCGACATCCGCGCCGCCCGCGGACTCCGCGAAGCCCGCGAAGAAGCCCCGTGATCCGCTGCTGGACAACGCGCGCGCGATCCTCATCGCGCTGGTCGTCGTGGGCCACACGATCGAGAGCAACGACAACCCGCACCTCGACGTCCTCTACACGTGGATCTACTCGTTCCACATGCCGGCCTTCGTCGCGATCTCCGGGTTCCTCTGCCGCTCCTACCGCAACGAACCGCGTCAGATCTCCCGCCTGCTCACGGGGATGCTCCTGCCGTACCTGATCTTCCAGGTCATCCATTCGGTCGAGGGCGACCTCCTCGACGGCGACCCGATCAGCGTGAGCCTGTGGCACCCGGCCTGGACGCTGTGGTTCCTGCTCGCGCTGACCTTCTGGCGGGTGTTCTCGCCGGTCCTGCGCTCCCTGCGCTACCCGCTCGTCTTCGCGGTCGCGATCTCCGTGCTGGCGCCCCTCGAGGCGGACCTGGACACGGTCCTCACCTGGGGCCGCGTGCTCAGCTTCCTGCCCTTCTTCGTGATGGGCCTGATGTGCACGCCGGAGATGCTCGCGCGGATCCGCGACGTGCGCTGGGGACGGGCGATCGGCGCGGCGGCCTTCGCCTGCGCCCTGGTGGTCGCAGTGATCACCCACGACAAGTTCTCCAACGACATCTTCACGATGTCCCGCAGCTTCTCCGAGAACGACCTCGGGAACGTCTACGGCATGGTCACGCGCGTGCTCGTGCTGATCTGCGGCACGATCCTCACCGTCGCGCTGGTGATGGTCGCCCCGCGTCGCCACCACTGGTTCACGGCCCTGGGCGTGGAGTCCCTGACGATCTACCTGATCCACCCGCTGCTGCTGCAGATCCCCCGCGACCTGGGCTGGTTCGACACGATGACCTCGAACCTCGACGCGGTGCTGCTCGTGGTCGGGGCACTGCTCTTGGTGCTGATCCTCTCGCGCGCCCCGGTCGTGAAGGTGCTGTCCTGGATCACCTCGCCGCCCATCGGCCACTGGCTCGTGCGGGAGGAGAAGGGAAGCGCCGCAGGGCCGGCGCGGCGCTGAGCCGGAGGCTCGCAGCGGCAGGGCCGGCGCGGCGCTGAGCCCGAGGCTCGCAGCGGCGCCGCGCACGGCCCGACCCGCGCCACAGGTGGCAGCGCACCGCGCGGTCCACCACGTCGGTGGCGTCGGGGGGAAGGCGGGTCCCACTCACGGGAATGCGACTGAAGGTGCCGTGTCCCAAGGGCCCGGCGGACGTGGCGCAACCCGCGCGGGAGTGGGGCGCGACCTGGGCGGCAGTCGCGCACCGGCAAATGGCGGACGTCTCTGCCATATCTGGCAGAGACGTCCGCCATACGCCGCTGCATGACCGATGGACCGCGTCGACCATCCACAGATCCGCAGGGGGCGCCCCGCGAGCGGGGACCCACCCGCAGGTCCTCAGCCGCCCAGCACGGTCCCGTCGGGGATCTGCGCGGGGTCCTCGGGGCCGACGACGGCCTCGCCGCGGGCGACGACGTCACGCCCGAAGGTGTGGTCGCCCTCCACGCTCAACGAGGTGGCCTCACGCAGGGACGGCACCCCGTGCGGGAAGCGCGCGTCGAAGTCGCCGATCAGCTTGAAGTGGTCCCCGTCGAGGGAGACGGTCGGCGCCGACGGCACCTGCTGGACGAGCGCGCGCTTGGGATCGAGCTCGTAGACGTCCGAGCGCACCAGCAGCAGGTCGCTCGTGGCCTTCACGGGCAGGAAGCGGTCACGGCCGACGACGATCGCGCTCGCGCCCTCGAACACCTCGATCGCGGCGCCCATCGCGGACTCGATCTGGTAGACCGGCGTGCTCGACTTGTCCGAGGGGTCGACGGTCTTGGCGTTGCGGATCATCGGCAGCGGCATCACGCCGTCGTGGGCGCGCAGCACCGCGTCGAGCTTCTCGAGGTCCATCCACAGGTTGTTGGTGTGGAAGAACGGGTGGCGGTGCTCGTCGGTGAAGAAGTCCATCTCCTCCTCCGGCGTCTGCGCGGTGTCGCGCAGGATGAGCCGGCCGTCGGACTTCCGCACGGCGAGGTGGCCGCCCTTGCGGTCCGCGGGGGTGCGCGGGCACAGCTCCGCCGCGTAGGGCGCGCCGGAGGCGGCGAACCAGCCGGCCAGCACGGGGTTCGGCAGCGTGCCGAGGTTGTCGGAGTTCGACACGGACGCGTACTTGAAGCCGGCGTCCAGGAGCTTCTGGAGGACGCCGGAGGTCTGCAGCGCCGTGTAGAGGTCGCCGTGTCCCGGCGGGCACCACTCGAGGTCGGGCTCCGCGTCCCAGGTGACGGGCTCGAGGTCGTCGGCCCGCAGCTTGGGCTCCTTGTTCTGCAGGAAGTCCAGCGGGAGGTCGCCGACGGGCAGGTCCGGGTACTCCTCGAGCACCGCGAGGGTGTCCTCGCGCGTGCGGAAGGAGTCCATGAACAGCAGCGGCAGCGGGGAGCCGGTCGCCTCGCGGGCGGCGAGGACCTGCTCCACGATGATCTGCAGGAAGGACCTGCCGTCGCGCACGGGCAGCAGCGACTTCGCGCGGTCCATGCCCATCGAGGTGCCCAGGCCCCCGTTGAGGTTGATGATCGCGAGGCGGTCGAAGGCCTCCTTGGCCTGGAACGGGTCGATCGTGACGTCCTCGAGCCGGGGCGGGTCGAGGTACGGGGAGATGGTGTCCTCCGGGATCGACCCGGTGACGCCCTCCTCGAGCTGCTGGTAGTAGCGGGAGAACACGTCGATCGCCGTCTGGGCGACGCCGGCGTCTCGCATCTTCTGCTGGGCTGCGGAAAGGCCATGGGTGCTCATGTGGCCAGGGTATCGGTCGGCGCGGGCCGTTCGCGGTCCGCGTTCGCGCGCGGTGTCCGTAGACTTGCGTCCCATGAGCACAGTCCTGTCCGCGGTCGCCTGGCCGTACGCCAACGGTCCCCGCCACATCGGTCATGTCGCCGGCTTCGGCGTCCCCTCCGACGTCTTCTCGCGCTACATGCGCATGGCGGGCCACGACGTGCTCATGGTCTCCGGCACCGACGAGCACGGCACCCCGATCCTGGTCGAGGCCGACAAGGAGGGCGTGACCGCCCGCGAGCTCGCCGACCGCAACAACCGGATCATCGTCGACGACCTCGTCGCCCTGGGCCTCAGCTACGACCTGTTCACCCGCACCACCACCCGCAACCACTACGCGGTGGTGCAGGAGATGTTCGAGGTCGTGCGCGACAACGGCTACATGATCGAGCAGACCACCTCCGGTGCGATCTCGCCGTCGACCGGCCGCACCCTGCCCGACCGCTACATCGAGGGCACCTGCCCGATCTGCGGCGCGCCGGGCGCGCGCGGCGACCAGTGCGACAACTGCGGCAACCAGCTGGATCCGACGGACCTCATCGACCCGGTCTCGCGGATCAACGGCGAGACGCCCGAGTTCATCGAGACCACCCACTGGTTCCTGGACCTGCCGGCGCTCGCGGCGGAGCTCGGGCGCTGGCTCGACGAGCGCGAGGCGACGGGCCTGTGGCGCCCGAACGTGATCCGCTTCAGCCAGAACATCCTCCAGGACATCAAGCCGCGCGCGATGACCCGCGACATCGACTGGGGCATCCCGGTGCCGGGCTGGGAGGACCAGCCCACCAAGCGCCTCTACGTCTGGTTCGACGCCGTGATCGGCTACCTCTCCGCCTCCATCGAGTGGGCGCGCCGCCAGGGCGATCCGGAGGCGTGGCGCCGCTGGTGGAACGATCCCGAGGCCCTCACCTACTACTTCATGGGCAAGGACAACATCGTCTTCCACTCGCAGATCTGGCCGGCGGAGCTCATCGCCCAGAACGGCGAGGGCGACAAGGGCGGCGAGCCCGGCCGCTTCGGCGAGCTGAACCTGCCCACCGAGGTGGTCTCGAGCGAGTTCCTCACCATGGAGGGCAGGAAGTTCTCCTCCTCCAAGCGCATCGTCATCTACGTGCGCGACATGCTCGAGCGCTACCAGCCCGACGCGGTGCGCTACTTCATCTCCGCCGCGGGCCCCGAGAACCAGGACGCGGACTTCACCTGGTCCGAGTTCGTCTCCCGCACGAACAACGAGCTCGTCGCCGGCTGGGGCAACCTCGTGAACCGCACGGCCGCGATGATCGCGAAGAACGTCGGCGAGATCCCCGCCGCGGGCGAGCTCCAGGACGTCGACCGGGCGCTGCTGTCGCAGATCGAGGCGGGCTTCGAGGCCGTCGGATCCCTCATCGAGGCCCACCGGCAGCGCGCCGCGATCGCCGAGGCCATGCGCCTGGTGGGCGAGGCGAACCGCTACGTCTCGGAGACCGAGCCCTTCAAGCTCAAGGCGCCCGAGCAGCAGGAGCGCCTGCACACGGTGCTCCACGTGCTCGCGCAGGCCGTCACCGACCTCAACACCATCCTCGCGCCGTTCCTCCCGTTCTCCGCGAACGCGGTCGAGCGGGCGCTCGGCGGGGACCGGCAGATCGCCCCGCTGCCCGAGGCCCGCGAGGTCGAGGACCTGGACGGCGGCCCCTCCTACGCGATCATCACGGGCGACTACACGGACGTGCCCGCATGGGGCCACCGCGAGGTCGAGACCGGGCGCCCGGTCTCCAAGCCCTCGCCGATCTTCACCAAGCTCGACCCGAAGGTCATCGACGAGGAGCTCGAGCGGCTCGACCCCGAGGCCTGATCCGCAGGCGGGTCACTCCCCCGTCGTGCCGCCGAGCCCGCCGAGGTCGAAGACGCGCGCGGTGACGGCGAGCCCGCCGCCCTCGGCCTGCGCGCCGCCCTCCTGCAGGGCGCGAGGGATGAGCTCCTCGGGCGCGGGGTGCCCGGTGACGTGCGCGAGGTACGCCTCGTGGCTGCGCAGCGAGGCGATCGACGCCTCTGCGTCGTCGGGGCCGACGGGGATCGCGTGGGTCGGCCGCGAATGCCCGACGACGAGCAGGGCACGCGCCTGCCAGGGCCGATAGCCGTCGTGGCCGAGCTCGCGGAACACCCAGGGGTTCGCGGCGTCGCGGGTGCCGTCGGCGGCGGCCGTGCCCGCTGCGCGGTGATCCGCCTGGTTCAGGGAGCCGTAGGCCTCGACCTCGTAGGTCGTGGTGAGCACGAGGTCCGGGCGCACGTCGCGGACGGTGCGGGCCACGTCGCGGCGCAGGTCGAGCGAGGTCTCGAGCATGCCGTCGGGATGGGCGAGGATCCGGAGGTCCTCGACGCCCACCGTCGTGCAGGCGGTCCTCTGCTCGCGGGCGCGCAGCGGGGCGACGACCTCGGGGGACTCCGCCATGCCCGCCTCCCCCGCGGTGAGCAGGAGATAGGTGACCTCGACGCCGCGCGCGGTCCAGCGGTGCACCGCGGCGGACGCCCCGTACTCCATGTCGTCGGGGTGCGCGACCACGCACAGGACGCGGCGCACGTCCTGGTCGGGGAGCGTCGGCAGGGCGCGGGCGGCCTGGTGGCTGGGCATGCGAACTCCCCTCGGTCGGAGGGCGGCGCCTCCTCGGGCCGCCCGGGCTCCGAGGCTACTCGGCGCCGGCCTGCGCGCGGGAGGGGTGCGCGGCGCCCGTGCGCGCAGCGCGCCGTTGGAGGACCCGCCCGCGCAGTCGCGCGGCGATCCTCTCGAGCGGCAGGAACGCCGCCCAGCACACCACCGTGGGCAGGAAGTGGATCCCGAGCGCCACGAAGGTCGCGAGATGGAAGACGAGGAAGACGCCGATCAGTGCGTAGAGCTTCCGCCCCCGCAGGAACAGGGCGAGCGGCGAGATGGTCTCGAGGACGATGAGGGCCCACTGGGCCGGCCGGAACAGCCAGGGCGCGTCCAGCATCCACTGCACCCACGGGGCGCCGCGGCGGATGAAGGCGAACGCGAACACGGCGCTGTTCGCCCAGGTCGCCGGCGACCCGGAGATCACCGACTTCTCGAGCACGGAGTAGAAGTAGGTGAGCACCACGGCGATCTGGATGCAGCGCAGCGCCCAGCCCGCCTGCCGGGAGAGCACGCCTGCGTCGGCCCCATCGGCCCCGTCGGCCCCGTCGGCCCCGTCCGCCCCGTCGGCCCGGGTCTTCGCGATGCCGGCGGTGGGCAGCACGGCCACGGCGACCATGAGGGCGACGTGGTCGTGGCTGATGTAGCCGTAGCCCTGGGAATAGAGCATCCAGATCCAGAAGCTCACGGCGAGGACCCCGCCGCTCGCGCGCGGCGCGCGCCCCAGGGCTCCCAGCGCCCCGGAGGCCAGGACGGCCACCAGCAGCCCCCAGCCCAGCGCCGGCGTCACCGCGGGCAGGTGCAGGAGTCGCGTGAGCGCCGTCGGCCGGAAGTACTCGGGGTTCGCGGCGTGGCCGATCACGTCGTTCGAGACCAGCAGCACGTCGAAGACCACGAACGCGCTGATCAGGCGTCGCATCACCGCGAGACGCGCGAGAGGGAGCGCCGGGGCGAGGACATCGAGCAGTCGTCCCGTCGCTCGCCTCGCCGCGGGCGCGGTGCTCGTGTCCGTGGAGATCGCCGCGCTCATCGCGCCTCCCAGGTGACCAGGGCGACGTGCTCGGGCGGGCCGTCGGGCGCGCCCGACCGCAGGTGATAGCGGTCGCTGCAGACGGTGAGGCTCGTCAGCCGCGGCGCGTCGGGATGGTGGGCGTCGACGGCGCGGGCGAGCGGCGCGAGCTGCTGCGGGTCCTTGCGGATGCTGCGCAGGTTCCCCTCGACGTCGGAGCGCGCGATGCCGGCGTCGGGGAAGCCGAGCGGGACGACCTCGTCGCTGCCCTCGCGGGTGCCCTCGAGGCAGGTGTCGTCGATGACGCCGTCCGGGTCGCGGGGCTGGGCGAACATGGCCATCGCGCTGAACGGGAAGAAGTCGTCGGTGTGGCCGATCTGCGCTGCCGTCAGCACGGCCAGTCCCGCGGCCATGGCGAGGACCCGCCAGGCGAGGCCGACGGGCCCCATCCGTCGCACGCGCGGCGCCGCGGGGCCGGGGCCGGGGCGTCCCGCGGCCTCTCCCCTCGAGGGGACGCCACCGTGGTCATGGGCCTGCTCGGGGCCGTGCCCGGTGGGTCGATCGCGAGGAGGCGCGGGATCTTCGGTCATTGCGCCCACGATAGGGAACACGGCGCCGCCCGGGCCGAAGCCCACGCCGACCACGCCCCTCGACCTGGAGGTCCGGGTTCCGCGCGCGATGCCCCGGCCCCGACCACTAGGCTTCGAGCATGGCTTCCCCCTCGCTGGACGCAGTGGTCGTCGGCTCCGGGCCCAACGGGCTCGCGGCGGCGGTCACCCTCGCCCGTGCGGGTCTGAGCGTCCAGGTCCTCGAGGCCGAGGAGACCCTGGGCGGCGGCGCCCGCACGCTCGACCTGGGCCTCGCCCCCGGGATCGTCCACGACATCTGCTCGGCCGTGCATCCGATGGCGCTCGCGAGCCCGTTCCTGCGCGAGTTCGACCTCGCGGCGCGCGGCGTGCGCACGATTGTGCCCGAGGTCTCCTACGCCCAGCCGCTGCCGGGCGGCGACGCGGGCATCGCCTGGCACGACCTCGAGCGCACCGCGGAGGGGCTCGGGCCCGACGGACCCTCCTGGCGTCGCATGTTCGAGCCCCTCGCCCGTCATGCCGACGCGGTTACCGCCCTCGCGCTCGGCGACAAGCGCTCGATCCCACCCGAGGTGCTCTCCCCCGCCGGGCTCACGGCCGGCGCACGGTTCGGGCTGCGGGTGCTGCAGCAGGGCACCCGGGCCTGGGACTCGCCCCTGCGCACGGAGAGGGCGCGCGCGCTGCTCACCGGGGTCGCCGCGCACGGCATCAGTCCCCTGCCCTCCCTCGCGGGGGCCGGGGTCTCCCTGCTCCTGGCCTCGCTCGCGCACGCGGGCGGCTGGCCGATCCCCGTCGGCGGCAGCCAGGCCATCGCCGACGCCCTCCTCGAGGACCTGCGCGCCCACGGCGGCAGGGTGGCCGCAGGCCGCCCTGTGCGCTCGCTCGCGGATCTTCCGCCCGCCCGAGCCGTGCTCCTGGACACGAGCGCCGACGACGCCGCCCGGATCCTCGGCCGCTCGATCCCCCGCCGCACCGCTCGCGGCCTGCGTCGCCTCGGTCATGCGGGCGCCGCGGCGAAGGTCGATCTGGTGACCCGCGGGCCGATCCCGTGGGCGCATGCGGACGTGGGCCGTGCGGGAACCGTGCATCTGGGCGGCACTCGCGAGCAGGTCGCCGCGGCCGAGAACCAGGTGCTCGCGGGCCGCTTCCCGGAGCATCCCGTGGTGCTCGTGAGCGATCCGGCGGTCGCCGATCCCTCCCGCGAGGTCGGCGGGCTGCGGCCGATCTGGGCGTACGCGCACGTGCCCGTCGGCGGCATGGAGGATCCCACCGAGGCCGTGATCGCGCAGATCGAGGCGAGCGCGCCCGGATTCCGCGACACCATCGTCGCCGCGCGCGGCATCCCCGCCGCGCGCATGGGCGAGCACGACCGGGCGATCGTGGGCGGCGACATCGCGATGGGGACGATCACCATGTTCCGCATGATCGCGCGGCCCCGCGCGGTGTGGGACCCCTACCGGCTCTCGGACGACGGCCACTTCCTGTGCTCGTCCGCGACGCCTCCGGGGCCCGGGGTCCACGGTCTGAACGGCCATTTCGCCGCGCGGCGCGTCCTGCGCGAGCGCTTCGGGATCCGTCGGGCCCCTGACCTCGGTCCCGGCGGCTGACGGCGCGGGGACCCCGCGCACCCCCAGGGAGCCGACCTGCCGAGGCACGCGGCCCGTTCGACGGATCTGCCCCGCTGGGGCAGACTCGAGGCATGGCTCAGCGATGCGAACAGTGCAGGAGAGTGATCCGCGGCCGCGCCCGGAGGTCGTTCACGGGGCGCGTGCTGTGCGAGCGCTGCAACGACCGGATCCTCGGCGCGTCCGCAGGGCATGCGGTGGGCGGCGGCGTCGGCAACGCCGTGAGCACCGCCGGCTGGTTCGGCCGGGTCAAGCAGTTCGCGAGCGGGAAGCGCCCGCGCCGCTGAGGACCGAGGCGCGACCCGGCGTGCCCGTCGGCGCCGCGTCTCCCCGTTCCGCGTCTCCCAGCTCCACGTCGCCCGGTCCCGAGTCGCGCGCCGCGCACGCGGCGGCGAGGCTCCGCCGCAGGTCGGCGAGCAGATCGTCCAGGTCCTCGAGGCCGATGCTGAGCCGCACCGTGCCCTCGCCCACGCCGCAGGCGGCCCGCTGCTCGGGACTCAGGTGCGAGTGCGTCGTCGTCGCCGGATGGCAGACCAGGGAGCGGACGTCGCCGATGTTCACGGCCAGGGTGAAGACGCTCAGGGCGTCGCAGAACGCGGCCGCGGCCGTCTCCCCGCCCTCGAGGTCGATCGAGAACACTCCCGAGGTGCCGCGGGGGAAATCCCGTGCGGCGAGATGCGCGTCGGCGCGCCCGGGGGCCGACGGGTGGTTCACGCGGGCGATT
The DNA here is from genome assembly GCF_023373525.1 of Brachybacterium kimchii. Lineage (NCBI taxonomy): Bacteria > Bacillati > Actinomycetota > Actinomycetes > Micrococcales > Dermabacteraceae > Brachybacterium > Brachybacterium kimchii. The sequence continues at coordinate 713,550 of NZ_CP097218.1, read as the reverse complement.
CCGTCCGCGCCCTGAAGGCTGCGAGCGATCTGCTCGGCGTGCGCGCTGATGCGCTCCAGGCGCAGGTCGAGGGTCTCGATGCCCACGAGCACGTCGCGGGCGCTCTGGGCGGGAAGGGTGGCGCCGAAGTCCGTGACGTACTTGGCGCGGGCGAGGCCCAGCAGCCCGGAGCCGCCGTCCTCGTACTCGTCGGCGAACGTGACGTGGAAGCGCTCGTTGGGGGTGGTCAGGCGCGGCCAGCGCTCGGGACATCGGCGCGGATCGAAGGAGCCGATGTCGACGATGAGGCCGGCGATCGTGGTGCCGTGCCCGGCGAGGTACTTGGTGGCCGAGTGCACGACCACGTCGGCCCCGTGCTCCCCGGGACGGTAGAGGGCGGGGCTCGCGAGGGTCGAGTCGACGACCACCACCGCGCCGTGCTCGTGCGCGACGGCGCTGATCGCATCGAGGTCGGCGAGCTCCGCGCCCGGGTTCGCGATCGACTCGAGGAGGAGGACGCGGGTCTCGGGTCGGATCGCGTCGCGCCAGCCGTCGACGTCCCAGGGGTCGACGGCGCTCCAGCTCACCTGCAGGTCGGCGAGGGTGTCGTCGAGGAACTCGGTGGTCCCGCCGTAAAGCCGGGAGGACGCGACGACGTGTGTGCCCGGCTCGAGCAGGGAGCACAGCGCGATCGTGGTGGCGGCCTGCCCGCTCGCCACGGCGATCGCTCCGATCCCGCCCTCGAGAGCGGCGATGCGCTGTTCGAGGACGGCCGTGGTGGGGTTCCCGGAGCGGGAGTAGGCGAACCCCTCGCTCTCCCGGGCGAAGAGCGCCTTGAGGGAGGCGTGCCCACTGTGGGCGTAGGCGCTGGTCGCGTAGATCGGGGGGACGAGCGAGCCGTGGGCGTCGCGCGCGTCCCAGCCGGCGTGCACCGAAGTCGTGGACATGACCTCTCCTCCCGAGCGGCCGACGGGGTCGAGGACGCCGCTCCCGGCCACTCTCGCGCGCACGCGGGCCCAGCGCCCAGGAGTGTGACCACGTATGACCGCACGTGCGGCGCGCGCCATCGGAGGTGCAGGTCGGGCTCGGAGCGTGCTGCTCAGTCCGGGGGGCGCGCGGGTCAGGCGCGGGGCGCGCTGTTCACGCGCGGGGCGTGCCGGTCTCGTCCCAGAGGCCGGAGCTGCCGCGGCGGTGGGAGCCCAGCAGGTGGGTGTCGACCACGCCGAGCGCCTCCATGAGCGCGAACATCGTCGTCGGCCCCACGAACCGGAATCCGCGGGCCTTGAGCTCCTTCGCGAGCGCTCGGGACTCGGCGGAGGTCGTCGGCACCTCGGCGGCGGTGCGCGGGGCGGGGCCGGTCTCCGGCCGGTAGCTCCAGACCAGGTCGGCGAGGGTCGAGCCGCGCGGGAGGTCGCCGCGGGCTCCGATCCCCTCGGCCTCGCGCAGGGCGAGGGTCGCGCGGGCGTTGGCGATGGTCGCCTCGATCTTGCCGCGGTGGCGGATGATGCCCTCGTCGGCGAGAAGACGCTCCACGTCGGCCTCTCCGAAGCCGGCGACCGCCTCGGGGTCGAAGTCCGCGAAGGCACGTCGGAAACCGGGCCGACGCCGCAGGATCGTGGCCCAGGAGAGACCGGACTGGAAGCCCTCGAGCGCGAGGCGCTCGAACACCTCGGCCTCGGTGCGCCGCGGCATCCCCCACTCGGTGTCGTAGTACTCGCGCAGGTCCTCGTGACGGCTCGCCCAGACGGGCCGGGCCAGCCCGTCCTCGCCGACGACGAGGTCCTCGCTCGGATCGCTCATCGCGCGGGACTCAGTCCTCGTCGATGCGGCCGACGGGCTCGCGCTTCTCGGCCTGGAACTGGTCCTCGACGCGGCCGGCCGCCCAGTAGGCGGAGATCGAGATGAGGGAGCGGTCGATGCCGCGCTCCTTGACGAGGTTGCGGCGGATCTGCTTGATGATGCCGCGCTCACCGTGGGCGAACACCTGGAGCCCGTCCTCCGGGAGGTCCAGGCCCTCGGTCTCGCTGACCAGCTGCTCGCGGTCGCCGATCAGCCAGCGCAGCTCGACGCCCTCGGGGTGGTCGATGTCCTGCTGGTCCTCGGCGTGATCGAGCTGGACGAGGGCGATGCCGCGCGCCCCGGGCTCCATGGCCTCGAGGGCGGAGGCGATGGCGGGCAGCGCCGAGTGGTCGCCGATCAGCAGGTGGAAGCCCGTCTTCGGATCGGGGGCGTAGCCGCCGCCGGCGCCGTTCGCGGCCACCACGTCACCGGGAAGGACGGCGTCCGCCCACGCGGCGGCGATCCCGTCGACCGTGCCCTCGCCGTGGAGCACGAAGTCCAGGGCGAGCAGCTGCTTCTCCCGGTCCCAGGAGCGCACCGTGTAGGTGCGTCGGGACGGCATGGACTCGGGCGCGGTCTCGCGCAGCCCCTCCATGTCGTAGGGCGGCTGCAGTCCGCTTCCCGGCTGCGGGAGCAGGAGCTTGAGGTACTTGTCGGTGGAGTCGTTGTCGTTCAGGACGCCGACCTGGTCCCCGCCGACGATCACGCGCAGCAGGTTCGGCGTGATCCGCTGCTTGCCGATGACCTCGAGGACCGCCTGCGGGCGCGGGGGGCGCTTCCCCCGGTCCTTGGGCGTCGGTGCTGCGGTCCCGGATCCTGTGGCGTCGCTCATGCCTCCGACAGTACGGCAGACCGCCGACACCCTGCAGGACCGAGGGATTATCGCCACACGTCCCTTGCGTTAAATCGGGGCTGGTCGAGGCGGGACGTCAGCGGCGGAGGAGACGGCGGGCGGCGGCGCGGCCCGCGCGGTTGGCGCCGATGGTCGAGGAGCTGGGGCCGTAGCCGACGAGGTGGATGCGGGGGTCGCCGGCGACCTGGCTGCCGTCCATGCGGATGCCGCCGCCCGGGGCGCGCAGATGCAGGGGCGCGAGGTGGTCCAGGGCCGCGCGGAACCCGGTGGCCCAGAGCAGCACGTCCAGGGGCGTCGTGGTGCCGTCGGCCTCGATCACGCCCTCGGGCACGATCCGCGTGAACATCGGCCGTCGGTGGAGCGCTCCACGGGCATCGGCGGCCGCGAGGGCCGGACTCCAGGGCAGGCCGGTCACGGAGACCACGCTGAGCGGGGCGAGTCCCTGCGCCACGCGCTCCTCGACCATCGCGACGGCCGCGCGGCCCTCGATCTCCGGGGTGAATCCGCCCTCGCGGAAGACCGGCTGACGGCGCGTGTACCAGAAGGTCGTCGCGACCTCGCTGAGCTCGGCGAGGAAGCCGGTGGCGCTGATCCCGCCGCCGACGATGCCGATCCGCTGCCCGGAGAGGGCCTCGGCGCCCGGGTAGTCGACCGTGCGCAGCATGCGGCCGCGGAAGGTGCCGATCCCCGGCACGAAGGGGACGAACGGGTTGCTCCAGGTGCCGGTCGCGTTCACGATCGCGCGCGTGCGGATCGGCGTGAGCGCCCTCCCCTGCCCGTCGACGCTGTCGACGCGCAGCGGCGAGTCGACCCCCGTCTCCGGATCCTCGGGGCGCACGGAGGTCACGCGGACGGGCCGCTCGATGGGCAGGGAACGGCGGCGCTCGAACTCGGCGAAGTAGGCGGGCACCGCCACGTTCGCGCTCTCCGTCTCGGGGACGTCGTCCTGCGGCATGTCGGGGAGGTCGGCGATGTGGTTGACCGTCGCCATGGTCAGCGAGTCCCAGCGATGTCGCCAGGCGCCGCCCGGACCGTCCTCGGCGTCGAGCATGATGACGTCGGCCCCGCGGCGCAGCAGGTGGTGGCCGGCGCTGAGGCCCGCCTGTCCCCCACCGATGACCACCACATCCGCCTCCCGCAGGGAGGGCCCATCGGACGGGACGGACCCGTCGGACGGGACGGACCGGTCGGGCGGGAGAGGCGGCTGGTTCATGGCCACGCGAGCGCTCGGAGCGCGCCGGGGAGATCCGTGATCGTGGAGATCACCGCATCGGGGCGTGCGAGCGGATCGTCGGGGTCGACGCGCGCCTGCTGGCGCCCGGCGAGATCACGGAGGAAGTCCGTGAAGGGCTCGTCGTCGGCGGGGGCCGAGGGGCAGTAGAGGATCGCGGCGCCGCCCGCTCCGTGGGCGCCGAGCACGTCGTCGTCGAGCCGGTCCCCGAGGTGCACGAGGGGGCCCTCGCCGCTCTGGGCGCTCGCGAACATCACCGGGTCGGGCTTCGGCGCGCCGGCGGAGTCGGCGGTGACGAGGTCGTCGACGAGGTCGAGCAGGCCGACCGCCCGCAGGGCCGGCACCTGATAGCGGCGCCAGCCGTTGGTGATCACCACGAGCCGCCAGCCCTCGGCCCTCACCGCGCGCAGCACGTCCGGAGTGTCGTCCTCGAGGAGGCGGGTGCGCGCCGGGGCGACCTCCTCGAGGCGCTCGACGATGTCGAAGGGCAGTCGGGCACCGCGCTCGCGGGCCACCCGGGCGAGGGTCGCCTGCCAGTCGTAGGCCGCGGCCGGGTCCTCGGCGAAGAGGACCTGCGCCTCGGCCATCACCTGGTCGTGGAGGCCGACGATGCCCTGCTCGCGAGCGACCTGCGCATCGAGGTCCGCGATCACGGTCCCCAGCGGGCCGTGGATGAGCGTCGCGTCCACATCGAGGCCGAGGGTCCCGACGCGCGGTGCGGATCGCTCGGGCGGTGCGGCGGCAGCGCTGGTCATGCCGTCCATTCTGCGGTCTGCGGCGTCACGCCGCTCAGGCGGCCGATTCGACGGGGATCTGCTGGGGCTCCTCCTCGGCCTCCTCGGGCGGGCGGATGAACCAGGCGAGCACCACGGGCACGAGGGCGATCAGGCCTGCGACGAGGAACGCCGCCCGGGCGCCCGGGGCGCCGGCCGTCGCGGTCGAGAGGCCGTCGGCCTCCCCCTGATGCAGGATCGAGGAGTACAGGCCGATGAGGACGGCGACGCCGGCCGCGCCGCCCACCTGCTGGAGCGTGTTCAGCGCGGCCGACCCGTGGGAGTACAGACGGCGCTGGAGCGAGCCGAGCGAGGCCGAGAAGAGCGGCGTGAAGGTCATCGCGAGGCCCACGGACATGAGGGTCTGGACGATCATCAGCACGGGCCAGGCGGTGTCCTCGCCCACCGTCGAGTAGAACAGCAGGGCGCCCGCGACCACGATCGTGCCGGGCACGAGGAGGACGCGCGGCCCCTTGGCGTCGTAGACGCGGCCCATCACGGGTCCCAGCAGTCCCATGAGGATCGAGCCGGGCATGAGGATCAGCCCGGACATGAGCGCGTCCAGGCCCGCGACGTTCTGCAGGTACAGCGGAAGCAGGGTGAGCGTGCCGAACATGGCCATCGCGACGACGCCCATGATGATCACGGCCAGGGTGAAGGTGCGCGAGCGGAAGACCCGCAGGTCCAGCAGCGCGTCGTCGGCGCGCTGCAGGGAGATCTGACGCAGGCAGAACAGGGCCAGGATCACGAGGGCGACGACGATCAGGACGGCCGCCGTGCCCTGGGTGCCCAGGCCCGGGACGGTCGCGCTCGCTCCGCCGCCGCTCGCGGATTCGTGCGCCGACCCCAGCAGGCTCAGCCCGTAGACGAGGCCGCCGAAGGCGAGGGCGGAGAGGATCACGGAGAGCACGTCGAGCGGGGCGCGGAGCGTCTCCCCGAGGTTCGTCATCCAGCGGGCGCCGAGCAGCAGGGCGACGAGGGCGATCGGCAGCACGATCCCGAACAGCCAGCGCCAGCCCAGGGTGTCCAGGACCGCCCCGGAGAGGGTCGGGCCGATGGCGGGGGCGAGCGAGATCACGAGGCCCACGCGGCCCATCATGCGGCCGCGCGAGTGCGCGGGCACGACGTTCATGATCGTGGTCATCAGCAGCGGCATCATGATGCCTGTGCCGATCGCCTGCACGACGCGCCCCAGCAGCAGCATCGGGAAGCCGAGCGCGAGCAGGCACACGAGCGTCCCCAGGGAGAACGCGCTGATGGCGAAGAGGTACACCTGGCGCGTCGTGAAGCGCTGCAGCAGGAAGCCGGTGGTGGGGATGACCACGGCCATCACGAGCATGAAGCCGCTGGTGAGCCACTGCCCGTTCTCCGGGGCGATGCCCAGGTCGTTGTTCAGATGAGGGATCGCGATCGCCATCGTGGTCTCGTTGAGGATCGCCACGAAGGCGGCGACCAGCAGCAGCCAGATGACGCGCATGCCCTGGGGATCGATGCCCGTGGCCGGCGGCGCGGCGGGCTGCGGGGAGGGCGCGGTCTCGTGCGAGGACATGGGACTCCTGGGTCAGGGCGGCGGCGCGCTCGCGGGAGAGAGGCGCCGGTGGGTCGTCGAGGGCCCGCGGCCGGAGCGGCGGAGCCGGCGGCCCTGCGGGAAGGGCGGGAGCGCCGAGGCCGACGGCGGACGCCGTGGACCGGCGCCTGGCGTCGACGCGAGCGGCACTGAGGGGAACGTCGGCGGATCGGGAGGTATTCCCGTGGTCCGCACCGCGGGAGCCGACGATCACGCCCTCGAGTATCGCCGTCCGGGGCCGCTCGCGTCACGGGGGTTTTCCGAGGGATCGTCCGACGGAGGTCGCGCACGCCGCCGCGAGGGTGCCGGAGGGCTGTTGTCGCCTCCACGGCGCCCTCGATAGCCTCGACGGGTGAGAGACGCCTCCACCCCCGACCAGCCCTCCGCCGACCGACCCGGCCCTCGGGTGTCGCCGGGTGCGAGCCCGCGGGAGCTCGTCGGCAGCTGGCTGCTGAGGCGCCGCATCGAGGACCGTCGGGCCCGCGAGACCCTGCACGTCACCGGGACGACCGAGCTCTCGATGCGCGAGGACGGACGCATCGCCTGGCGCGAGAGCGGCGAGCTCACCCGCGGCGCCGCGGATGCGCCGCCGATCCCCGTGCGCCGCGAGCTCCTCATCGAGCGCCGCGACGGAATCCAGGACGGGGAGCCGCGCACGGAATCCCCCGGCGAGGAATGGATGGTCCTGTTCGCCGACGGCCGGGACTTCCATCCCTGGGCGCCCGGACGCGCCGTGGTGCACCCCTGCGGCGAGGACCGCTACGACGGCCTCGTCGAGATCGCGGACGAGCGTGAATGGCGCGTCACCTGGGAGGTCAACGGTCCGGCCAAGGACATGACGATCCGCAGCGTCCTCACCGCTCCGCGGCCCTGAGGCCCCGCCGCCCGGGCTCAGTACACGTCCTCCCGGTACCTGTGCTCGGCCTGGAGCCGCGCCACCCAGGCCGCGCCCCGCTCCGGAGAGCCCAGCTGCCGTGAGGCGACGGCGCGCAGGGCGAGTCGCACGGCGGGCGCCATCTCGCGCGCATCGCCGCACACGTGCAGGTGCGCTCCCCCGTCGATCCACGCGAAGAGCTCGGGACCGAGGCGATCGATCGTGTGCTGGACGTACTCGGCGCCGTCCGCCGCACGCGACTCGGCGATGTCCAGACGCGTGAGCACCCCGTCCTCATGCCACGCCTCGAGCTCGCGCGCGTAGAGCAGATCCCGGGTGCGCTCGCGGATGCCGCACAGAAGCCAGTTGCGGCCCGTGTCGCCGCGGGTGCTCCGCTCCTGGAGGTAGCCGCGGAACGGTGCGACGCCCACGCCCGGTCCGATCATCACGAGATCGGCCGACGGGTCGTCGGGCAGGCGGAACCCGGGTGCAGGTCGGTGTCGCACGAGGACCTCCCGGGAGCGGCGCTCGCCGGAGTCCGCGCCCGCGACTCGACAGAGCCGGGAGAGGGCGCCGCTCGCGGTGCCCTCCAGGGTCCGGCCGGCCCGCTCGTAGCGGAGGGTCCGCACGGTGAGGTCCACGCGACGGGCGTCCACCCGTGGGCTCGAGGCGATCGAGTAGGCGCGCGTCTGCAAGGGGCGCAGCCACCGCGCGAGGTCCTCGGCGTCGGCCTGCAGCTGTGGGACCTCCTCGAGGACGGAGAGGAGGTCGCGTCCCCATCTCCAGCGCTCGAAGTCGGCGACGCGCGAGGCGAGCAGCCGCCCGAGCTCGACATCACCGGTGCGTTCCTGGATCGCCTCCACCAGCGATCGCGGCAGCTGGCGCAGCTCGAGCCGCTCGGTCAGCAGACGTGCGGCGGAGATGCTCGTCGTCCCGTCCTCCACGATCTGGTCCGGGTCGATCCGCAGCCGGTCGAGCACGGCGGTGACGAGGCGAGGGTCGTTGGGCTCGAGCAGATCGACCGAGTCGCCGACCTGCCAGGACGCTCCCTCGGGCCCCGAGGCCACGAGCGCGGGTGGCAGAGCGAGCGTGCAGTGCAGGATCTCCCGATCGGGGTCCGTGTCGGTGAGCACCCGCACGTGCTCGATGACCGCGGTCCCGTCGGTCCGGGCCGCGGGGTCGGGGATGCGCAGCGGCTCGGGCTCGACCATCAGTGACCCGGCCGCGGCGGGCTCGGGGCCGCTCGCACCCGTGTCCGTGCTCGACGGCTCCCGAGGGTCCGCCCCACCGGTGGCCTCGGCCATGTCGCGGGCGACCGTGTCGATCCCCTCGCGCAGCCAGCGCGAGGCGGGGGTCTCGTAGTCGTAGTCGCAGGTGACGAGGTCGACGAGACGCTGCGCGCCGAGCTCGGCGAGGCGGTCGTCGAACTCGATGCCCGCCTGGCAGAAGTCCGCGTAGACCCGGTCCCCGAGGGCGAGCACCCCGAAGCGCAGCTGGTCGAGCTCCGGCGCGTCCGAGGCGATCAGCGCGTCCCACAGCTCCTCGACGTCGTAGGGGACATCGCCCTGCCCGGTGGTGGAGACGACGAACAGGGCCCAGCGCATCTGCGCGAGCTCCTCGAGGGGCACGGCGTCGATCTCGCGCACGCGCACGCCGATGCCGGCGGCGCGGGCGGCGGGCAGCGCGACGCGTTCGGCGAGCTCCTCGCCGTTCCCGGTCTCGGACGCGTAGAGCACGTGGAGCACGGGCTGCGCGCTCGAGCCGATGGTGTCGTGGGTGCCGACGGTGGTGGTCCAGCTGGTCGTGGCGATCGCCTCCAGGGCAGACGGAGTTCCGTTCCTGATGGGGCGTGCCTCCAGCGTACGGACCCCCGCGGCGGCCTGCGGATGCCGTGGGTCACACAGCCTGCCCGACGTGGGGCGCCGAGGTCACTGGTTCCGCAGGCCCCGGCCGTCACTGCCCGGGTTCCCGTGCTCTCGCTCAGCTCCGCTCGGTGAGGGCGGCGCTCGCGCGCAGCACCTCGAGCCGCTGGCGGTACTCGGCCTCCTCGAGGTCGCCCCGGGCGAAGCGCTCGGCGAGGGTCAGCTCGGCGCGGCGCAGCGGCGCGAGGGCCTCGTCGGCCCGACGTGCTCGCTCCTCGACCCGGTGCTGCTCGCGCTCCTCGCGGCGCTCGGCGGACCAGCGCCGGCGTCCTCGGGTCAGCAGCAAGATCGCGACCACGAGCACCACGAGCCAGAACAGGGGTGCGAGCAGGAAGAACGGACCGACGGGGTGGGCGCCCCACGGGCCTGCTCCGCCGTCGGCGAGCAGAGGAGCGGTGTGCGTCGAGGTGAGAGCGGTGGTGATCGCGGTGTGCATGGCGTGTCCTTCCGACAGGGGCCGCACGTGCGGCGACCCGATGCCTCCAGCGAACCGGGCACGGGTCCGTCGCACATCCCGCGCGGGGAGTCACTCCGTCTGCTCCCCCGGGAGCAGGGGCGAGGTGCCGGGGCTCGCCGGCCCCGGCCGGACCCCATCAGCGCCAGCCGGGTCGCACCACTCCCGTCTCGTAGGCGAGCACGACCAGGCGCGCGCGATCACGGGCGCCGACCTTCTGCATGATCCGCGAGACGTGCGTCTTCGCCGTGAGCGGGGAGAGCACGAGCCTGCCGGCGATCTCCTCGTTGCTGAGCCCCTCTCCGACCAGGCGCAGCACCTCCCGTTCGCGCTCGGTGAGCTCGCCGAGCGCGGCGGGCTCCGGGCGCTCGCGCAGGCCTCCGGCGGCGCGGTCCAGGAGCAGTCGGGTGATGCCCGGCGAGAGCAGGGCGCCGCCCTCGTGCACGACCCGCACGGCGCGGATCAGATCGGCGGGCTCGGTGTCCTTGACCAGGAAGCCCGCGGCGCCCGCGCGGATCGCCCGCACCACGTACTCGTCGAGCTCGAAGGTCGTCACGATCACCACGCGCAGCGCGCGGAGGGCGGGGTCGGCGGCGATCTGCTCAGTGGCCCAGAGCCCGTCGCCCTCGGGCATCCGGATGTCCACGAGGGCGACGTCCACCGGGGTCCGACGCAGCGCCGCGAGCAGCTCCCGGCCGCCGGCGGCCTCGAGGACGACGTCGATGTCCTCCTCGGCGTCGAGCAGGGCGCGGAACCCGCCGCGCACGAGCTGGTGGTCGTCGGCGATGGCGACGCGGATCATGTCTGCCTCCAGGGAAGCCGTGCGGTGACGATCGTCCCGCGTCCCCGCGGACCGGGGCCGAGGGCGAGGGTCCCGCCGAGGAGCTCGGCGCGGTCCCTCATGCTGCGGATCCCCGCCCCGGGATGGGCGAGCGCGGTGCCCACTCCGTCATCGACGACCTCGATCCGGAGCGCCGCGCCCTCGCGGCGCAGCCTGACCTCGGCCGTCTCCGCCCCGGAGTGCCGCACCACGTTGGTGAGCGCCTCGCGGACGATGCGGACGGCGGTCGCCTGGGTGCGGCCCGCCGGGGCCCCCGCATCGCGCGGGTCCGCACCGAGTGGGTCCGTGCCGCGAGGGCCCGCGCCCTCGAGGTCGCTGTCCAGGGTGATCGCGAGCCCGAGGCCCCGATGCTGCTCGAGGAGCGCGGGGAGGTCCGCGAGCTGCGGCTCCGGGGTCAGCGGCGCCTCCTCGCCGCGCAGGGTCGCGAGCACTCCGCGGGCCTCCTCGAGGCCGCCGCCCGCGAGGCGGCGGACGTTCCCGAGGGATTCGCGGGCCTTCGCAGGGTCCCTGTCGAACAGGTGGAGTCCCATCCCCGCCTGCACGGAGATCTGGGAGAGGGAGTGGGAGAGGACGTCGTGCAGCTCGCGGGCGATCTGGTCGCGCTCGGCCTGCTCGGCCTCCCGGCGCCGCTGCTCGAGCAGGGCCTCCCGCCTGCGCATCCGCTCGGAGCGCGAGCGGATGCCCATGCCGAGGCCGAGGCAGACGGCCAGCATCACGGTCCCCGCGATGATCCGCTGGGGTGCACCGGTGGGCCACAGCAGTTCGGCGAGCACGACCCCCAGCACCCACGTGCTGCACGCGGTCGCGAGCGCCCACACGGGGGCGGCGCGCACCAGCGCGATCACCAGCGCTATGCCGAGAGCGACCGGCGGAGGGCCGAAGGGCGGCGGCAGGAACAGCAGCACGAGCGCGAGCGGCGCGATCACGATCACCGTCGGCCCGGGCCGCTTCCAGACCGCGAGCAGGGCGAGCGCCGAGAGCACAGCCGCTGCGGTCCGCACCGCGATCAGTGCGGGAGCCGTCTCCGTCCACACGCCGACGGCGAGCGTCGGCGGCACCTGGACGAGGAGGGCGACGAGGGCGGGCACCAGCGCGACCACGCGCCCCGGACCCCGTCGGCCCCGGGGGCGGGGCGAGGGATCCGCCCCGTCTCTCGCGCGCATGCTCGAAGGCTACGCCGGAGCGTGCGCCGGGTCGCCCTCCCCCGGGAGCATGTCCCACTGCTCCCGGGGGAGCAGGCCGAGGCGCGGGCGGTGGGGCCTGCGCGCTCCGATTGCCCCTGGCGCCCGCGGAGGGCTACCGTGGCGCCGTGCTGACCTGTCGTTGTCGTCCCTGAGCGCCTGCGCTCGGCCCGAGCGCGCCCGCGCTCCCTGCCGAGCGCGCCCGACGATCCATCGACCACCGCGCGGCGTCGACGCCTTCCGCCGCGCCCCGTCCAGAGGACACCTTCCGTGCACTATGCCCAGTCCGCAGCCGATCTGATCGGCTCCACTCCCCTCCTCCGCCTGCAGCGCGTCACCGAGGGGATCGACGCGACCGTCCTGGTCAAGGTCGAGTACTTCAACCCCGGCGGCTCCTCGAAGGACCGCATCGCCCGCACCATCATCGACGCCGCCGAACGGGAGGGCCGTCTGCGCCCGGGCGGCGTGATCGTCGAGCCCACGAGCGGCAACACCGGTGTGGGCCTCGCCCTGGTCGCCCAGCAGCGCGGCTACCGGACGGTCTTCGTGGTGCCGGACAAGGTGGGTGCGGACCGCCGCGCCGTGCTCAGCGCCTACGGCGCGGAGGTCGTGGTGACGCCGGCCGCGGTGCCGAAGGAGGACCCCCGCTCCTACTACAGCGTCGCCGATCGGCTCACGCGCGAGATCCCCGGCGCCTTCCAGCCCAACCAGTTCGTGAACCGGAACGGTCCGCTCGCGCATTTCCAGACCACGGGGCCGGAGGTCTGGCGCGACACCGACGGCGCGGTCACGCACTTCGTCGCCGGCATCGGCACGGGCGGGACGATCAGCGGCGCGGGACGCTTCCTCAAGGAGGCCTCCGGAGGTCGCGTGCGGGTGATCGGCGCGGATCCGGAGGGGTCGATCTACTCGGCGGACCCCGACGATCCCGAGCAGATCCACGCGAACCTCATCGAGGGCGTGGGCGTCACCTTCGTCCCCGAGACCTTCGATCCCGAGTTCGTCGACCGCCTCCAGCGGGTCCCCGACGCGGAGTCCTTCGCGATGGCGCGTCGCCTCGCCCGCGAGGAGGGTCTGCTGGTGGGCGGCTCGAGCGGCATGGCCGTGGTCGCCGCCCTGCGCGAGGCTCGGGAGCTGCCGGCCGACGCGGTCGTGGTCGCCCTGCTCCCCGATCACGGGCGCGGATACCTCGGGAAGCTCTTCGACGACGCGTGGATGCGCGAGAACGGCTTCGAGGTCGACGAGCCGGAGTCCCTGGTGCCGACAGCCGTGCTGCGGGAGCTCGATCTCGAGCAGTGACAGGGCCGCCGGCCGCCGGCCGACGGTCGTCGTCCGGTCCGACGGCTCCACGAGCGTCCCGGACGCGACGAAGGCCCCCACCATCCGGTGGGGGCCTTCGTGACGAGTCACTGTCTCACGGTTTCTCGAGTGGAGCTAAGGGGATTCGAACCCCTGACCTCTTCCATGCCATGGAAGCGCGCTACCAACTGCGCCATAGCCCCGTACTGGGTGCCGATCCGGCTCTGACCTCTCGGTCCGGCCTTGCGACTCGACGAGTCTACAACCTCGGCCAGCTCATGCGAAATCGGCCGGGACGTTGTGTGACAGCAACCTCATCGCCCTCCCCGTGGGGTCGGAGTGCAGCGGTTCGAGCAGGCTGCGGTGGCAATTGCCCATGCCGCCTATCCCGTGGAAAGCGCCCGCGTCCAGGCCGATCAGGGTGGTGATCCCGGCGCGGATCGCGGCGCCGTGGGAGACCACGAGGATCGTCGCCCCGGGGTTCTCCGACATCAGTGCGCGGGCGGCGACGGCGAACCGCTCCCCCACGCTCTCGCGGTCCTCGATGCCGAGGCCCGGGACTGTGGTGCCGGCGCGCCACTGGGCGTGCAGCTCGGGCCAGCCCTCGCGGATCTCCTCGCCCGTGAGGCCCTCCCACTTCCCGAAGCTCTGCTCGATGAAGGCGGCCTCGGTCTCCACCTCGGCCGCGCCGACCGCGTCTGCGATCGCGCGGGCCGTGTCGCGGGCGCGGGTCAGCGGCGAGCTGATCACGAGATCGAAGCTGTGGCGGGACAGCGCATGCGCGACCGCTCGAGCCTGCTCGCGGCCGGTCTCGTTCAGCGGGATGTCGACCTGTCCCTGCAGGCGCCCCTGGACGTTGTGGTCGGTCTGCCCGTGCCGCACCAGCAGCAGGCGGCTGCGGGGATCGCTCATGCGCCGGCGCCCTCGACCTGCAGGTCGACGACGGGCGCGTCCCGCCACAGGCGCTCGAGCGCGTAGAAGGCTCGGTCCTCGGCGTGCTGGACGTGCACGACGACGTCTCCGTAGTCGAGCAGGACCCAGCGGTCGTCCCGCTCGCCCTCGCGGCGCAGGGGCTTGCGGCGGTGCTCCTTGATGAGGTCCCCCTCGATGCCGCCGACGATGGCGCTGACCTGGCGCTCCGAGGAGCCGCTGCAGACCACGAACACGTCGGTGATCACGACCTGCTCGGACACGTCCAGGCCGATGATCTCCTCGGCGAGCTTGTCGGCGGCCGCGTGCGCGGCGGCACGGGCGAGGTCGAGGGATTCGGGCGAAGCGCTCACGCGGAGGTGACCTCCAGGTCGGTGGGAACAGCAGTCATCACAGGGGCGGCGGAGTGCAGGGCATCGTGCAGAGGAGCGGCCAGGGCCTGGTCGGACCCGGGGCCGAGGACGCCCGTGGCCAGCAGGACCACGAGCGCGATGATCGCGAGGGCGATGAGCACCCACACGACCCACAGCAGCGGCTTCCCGCGGCCCTGCTCGGGACGGTTCAGCACGCGGCCGTCGAAGCGCGGCGCGGGCTTGGGGCCCGGCGCCTCGCCGACGCCCATCTCACCGAGCTCTACGCCGTCGGCGTCCCGCTCGATGGTGGCTGTGGAGGTGCCGGTGGTCTGCGCGCCCGCAGAGGCGGAGCCGATCACAGCACCGGAGGGGGTCGGCTGGGCCGAGCCGTTCGAGGCCGACTCGTGCGCACCATCTGCGTCGGCGCGGCCGGCGTCCCCGCCGACCGGGCTCTCCCCGGCAGCGCTCGAGGGCTCCGACGTCGAGGTCTTCGTCGAGGGGCCGACGGGCTCGGACTCGGCCGTGTGCTCGGAGTCCTGGTCGCGGCTCGGCGCCTCTGCGGTCGTCGCGGAGTCGGCCGACGGGGTCGGCTCCTCCGGCTCGACCTCGATGATCCGGGCGCGCTTGCCGAACTTGCGGAGCTTCGGGACGGGGGCGTCTGCCGCCGGGGAGGCGACCGCGCCGCGAGAGGAGGGACGACCCGCGGGCAGCGCCTCCGAGGATGCGGAGGCACCGGACGTCCCCGCGCCGCCGCTGGAGGCAGCGTGATGGGCGGCACCGGGCGCGCGCCCGTGCGCCTCGGTGCTCGGGGCCGAGGCATCGTCGGATGCCGCGCCGGACGCGCCGCCGGAGGCGGGCCCGTCGGTCTCCGGGCCCGAGGCCGCCGCGGCGTCGTCGTCACCGGGAGCGGGGCTCGGGCCGTCGCCGGTGGCCGGGAGCTCGCCGGTGTGCTGGGCGGCGAGGGCCCGCTGCTCGGCGGTCTCCTCGGGGGTCAGCTGGCGGGCACGTCGACCGTGGCGCCTCGGCGCCTGCGGGGCGTCGTTCTCACTCACCGCCCTCACCTCCTGTGTACAGGGCGTACTTGTTGATGTACTGCACCACGCCGTCCGGGACCAGGTACCACACGGGCTGGTCGGCGGCGACGCGGATGCGGCAGTCGGTCGAGCTGATCGCCATCGCGGGGACCTCGATGAGGGTCACCCGGTCCGCGGGCAGGCCCTCGGTCTCGAGCTCGTGGCCGGGCCTCGTGACGCCCACGAAGTGGGCGAGCTCGAAGATCTCCCGGGTGTCCTTCCAGGTGAGGATGGACTGCAGGGCGTCCGCACCGGTGATGAAGAACAGGTCCGCGTCGGGGTGCATGCGCTGCAGATCCCGCAGGGTGTCGATCGTGTAGGTCGCGCCCGGACGGTCGATGTCCACGCGGGACACGGTGAACACAGGGTTCGCGGCGGTCGCGACGACCGTCATCAGGTACCGGTGCTCAGGGTCGGAGATGACCTTGTCCGACTTCTGCCAGGGCCGGCCGGTGGGCACGAAGATGACCTCGTCGAGCCCGAAGACGCTCTGCACCTCGCTCGCGGCGACCAGGTGGCCGTGATGGATCGGGTCGAACGTCCCACCCATCACGCCGATCCGGCGAGGCTGCCCCTCCATGCGTCAGTGCCGACGCGCGTCCGTCGAGGCGCTCTCCTGCGCCGTGTGCGCGCGAGCACCGGTGCGGGTCTTCGCGGGGCGCTGGTTCTGGCCGCTGAACAGGTAGGTGATGCCCAGCAGGATGAGCAGGCCGAGGAACATGGCGCCGCCGACGAGGATCGGGGGGACGCCGCCCTCGGAGGCGTGCGAGCCGCCCTCGGCGAGGATCAGGACGTGGTCGAGCATGTGTGCACCTTTCGATGACGTGAACCCTCACATCATCCCATAGCCGAGCGCTCCCCGGACCCGGGCGCGGCCGGGTGGTGCGCGGTTTCTCAAGCAGGTCCTCAGGGCTTCACGTGCCCGTCGCCGATGACGATCCACTTGGTGGAGGTGATCTCCTGCAGGCCCATCGGCCCGCGGGCGTGGAGCTTCTGCGTGGAGATGCCGATCTCCGCGCCGAAGCCGAACTCGGCGCCGTCGGAGAAGCGGGTCGAGGAGTTCACCATCACCACAGCCGAGTCGACGGCCGTCGTGAACAGCCGCTGCGAGGCGAGATCCGACGTGATGATCGACTCGGTGTGACCGGAGGACCAGCGGCGGATATGGGCGATGGCCGCCTCGACATCGTCGACCACGCGCACCGCGAGATCGAGCGAGAGGTACTCGGCGGCCCAGTCGTCCTCGGTCGCGGGGACCACCGGCAGCACCGCCGGGGCGTCGCCGGCGTCGTCGCGGGTGAGGATCGCGCGGGCCGCGTCGTCCGCATGGAGGGTGACGCCGTGCGGGGCGAGGACCTCCGTGATCGCGGCGAGAGCCTCCTCGGCGACGTCGCGGTGGACGAGCAGCGTCTCCAGGGCGTTGCACACGCCGATGCGCTGGGTCTTCGCGTTCTCGACGATCGCAGCGGCCTTGGCGAGGTCGGCGCTCGCGTCGATGAACACGTGCGTGGTGCCCGTGCCGGTCTCGATCACCGGGACCTTCGCGTTCTCGACGACGCGTCGGATCAGGCCGGCGCCGCCGCGCGGGATGAGCACGTCGACCAGACCGCGGGCGCGCATGAGGACGTCGGCCCCTGCGCGCCCGTGCTCGTCGATGCCGACGACGAGGTCCCGCGGGAGCCCCTGCTCCTCCAGGACGTCGCGCAGCACGGCGATCAGGGCGGTGTTCGAGTGCAGCGCGGCGGAGCCGCCGCGCAGCACCACGGCGCTGCCGGCCTTGAGCGAGAGCCCGGCGGCGTCGACGGTGACGTTCGGGCGCGCCTCGTAGATCATGCCGATCACGCCGAGGGGCACGCGGACCTCGCGCAGCTCGAGCCCGTTGGCGAGCAGGCCGCCGCGGACCACCTCTCCGATCGGGTCGGGCAGGGCGGCGGCGTCTCGCAGCTGCTGGGCGATGGTCGCGACGCGGTCCTCGTCCAGGAGCAAGCGGTCGCGGAGGCCCGCCTCGATGCCGGCGGCGTCGGCCTCGGAGATGTCCTGGGCGTTGGCCTGCACGATCTCGGCGGCGCGCGCGACGAGGGCGTCGGCCATGGAGCGCAGCACCTGATCCTTGCGCTCACGGGTGAGGGTGGCGAGCGCGGGCTGGGCGTCCTTGGCGCGACGGGCGGCGACGAGCACCGCCTCCTCGACGTCGGCCGCGGCGCCGGGGGCGGGCGTGCCGGGAGCGGGAGCAGAGGTGGGCGTGGGCGTGGGCGTGGGCGTCGAAGTCGTCTCGTCCATCCCTCCACAGTAGGCGCGAGGCGCGTCCCGCAGGCAGGTCCGTCCCCCTTCTGGACGCGGGGAGGCGTGCGCGGAGTCACGTTCTGCGGTGCTACGGTCGCGAGCACCGGCGCAGACCCGTCGGCACAGCACCGTCGACCGGGCACCATCGACATGGCACCGTCGACACGGCCCCGTCGGAAGGAGTCCACGATGACCACGATCCGGGTCCGACGCGTCTACGAGGATTCCGAGCGGTCCGACGGCGCGCGGGTGCTCGTCGACCGCATCTGGCCGCGCGGCGTGAGCAAGGAACGGGCGGACCTCACGAGCTGGTGCAAGGGCGTCGCTCCGTCGACCGAGCTGCGGAAGTGGTACCAGCACGACCCGGAGAAGTGGGAGGAGTTCGCCGACCGCTACCGCGCGGAGCTCGACGAGCCCGAGCGCGCGGAGGCCCTCGACGAGCTGCGCGGCTTCGCGGCGAAGGGGGACCTCACGCTCCTCACCGCGTCGAAGCGCGACGACATCAGCGAGGCGACCGTGCTGAAGGACGTGCTCGAGGAGGAGCGCACGGGCCAGGGGTCCTGAGGCCAGGACCCTGAGCCCGAGGTCCCGGATCCGCGACGTCCTGGGCCCGGGGTTGCCGCGAGCTGCGGAGCAGGCAGCGCTGATGGGACAGAATCGGAGCATGCACTCCGACTCCCACTCCCCTGCGCCCGCGCCGTCCGCGCCGTCCGCCTCGGCGCCATCCTCGCCCGGGCCCTCTCCGTCCCGTCGCTCGCCTTCCGTGTCCGCGTCGACCGCGCCGGGCCCGTCGGACCCGTCGGACCCGTCGGACCCGCGGATCGTGGTGGTCGGCTCGATCAACGCGGACCTCTCCACGCGCGTCGCCCGCCATCCGCAGCCCGGCGAGACGCTGCACGGCACGGGCGGTGAGGTGCGCCCGGGCGGCAAGGGCGCCAACCAGGCGGCAGCCGCCGCGCTCCAGGGCGGAGCGGTCGCGATGGTCGGCGCGGTCGGCGACGATGCCATGGCGTCCGATGCCCTCTCCGTGCTCTCCTCGAGCGGCGCGGACCTCTCCGCGGTGCGCACCGAGGAGGGGCCGACGGGCCTCGCCGTTGTCACCGTCTCCGACGACGGCGAGAACACGATCGTCGTGGTGCCCGGCGCGAACGCGAGCATGAACGCCGCGCGGGTGCGCGAGAGCACTGACCTCATCGCCGGCGCCGCCGTCGTCGTCCTCCAGGGCGAGATTCCGCGCGATGGGATCGAGGAGGCTGCCCGCGGCACGCGCGGACGCCTGATCCTGAACCCCGCTCCCGTGCTCGAGCTCGACCGCGACGTGCTGCTGCGTGCGGACCCGCTCGTGGTGAACGAGCACGAGGCAGCGCTCGTCCTCGACCTGCTCGAGGGGGACGCAGGCTCCTCCCTCGCTCCGGAGGACCTCGCCCACGCCCTGCGCACGGCCGGTATCGAGAGCCTCGTGATCACGCTCGGAGCCGAGGGCGCCCTGGTCGGAGTGTCGGGAGCCGACGACGATCCGCGGTCCGACGCGGCCTGGTCGCTCGTGCGGGTGCCGGCCGTGAGGGTGCGCGCGGTGGACACCACGGGAGCCGGGGACGCCTTCGTCGGCTCCCTCGCGGTGCGGCTGGCGGAGGGCGCGTCCCTCGTCGACGCCGCCCGCTTCGCGACACGGGTCTCCGCCGCATCGGTGACGCGGGAGGGGGCGCAGACCAGCTACCCGCGCGGGGGCGAGGAGCTGCCCGGCGGCTGAGGGTGCTGCGCACTCCGGCGGCTGAGGGTGCTGGGCGCTTCCCGGCCCCCGAGAGTGCTGCACTCGTCCCGGCCCCCGAGAGTGCTGCGCAATGGTCGTTATGAGCGCTCATAACGACCATTACGCAGCACTGAACGCCTCGGAGGGGCCGACGCGCCTCGGAGGGGCCGACGTCCGCCGGCCGCCGCTCACTCGGCGGAGCCGGTTCCGCCGCTCACTCGGCGGAGCCGGTGGCGTCCGCGACGGGAGAGGTGATCAGCACCATGTCGTCGCGGTGCACCACGGAGCGGCCGTAGCGGTCGCCCATGCGGTCGCGGAGCTCCTTGGTGGTGAGCCCCGCCATCGCGCGCAGGTCCTCGCTCGAGTAGGTGACCAGGCCGCGGGCGATCACCTCGCCGTCGGGCGCCGCGATGTCCACCGGGACGCCCGCGGGGAACGCGCCGTCGACCTCGGCGATGCCCACGGCGAGCAGGGAGCGGCGGCGGGAGCGCAGCGCATCGGCCGCGCCCTTGTCGACCACGAGGGTCCCCGCGCCGCGGGTCGCGTATCGCAGCCAGACCAGGCGGGAGCGGCGACGGCCCTGCTGAGCGGGGAAGAACGTGCCCACGTCCTCGCCCGAGACGCCGCGCCCGAAGTTCTCGGCGGCGGTGAGCAGCGTCGCGGTGCCGGTGCTCGCGGCGTGATGGGCGGCGTCGAGCTTGGTGACCATGCCGCCGGTCCCGACGGAGGAGCCCACCGAGCCGACCTTCACGTCTGTCAGCGCCGCGAAGTCCTCGACCACGCTGAGGCGCTCGGCGTCCGGCTCGGCCGGGTTCTTCGTGTAGAGCCCGTCGACGTCGGTGAGCAGCACCAGCAGGTCGGCGCCCAGCAGCTGGGAGACGAGCGCGGCGAGGCGGTCGTTGTCCCCGAAGCGGATCTCGTGGGTGGCGGTGGTGTCGTTCTCGTTGATGATCGGGATGATGCCGAGGCCCAGCATCGCCTCGAGGGCGGTGCGGACGCTGCCGTAGGTCTCGCGCCGGATGACGTCGGCCTCGGTGAGCAGCACCTGCCCGGTGATCCGGCCGTGCGCGCCGAAGGCCGCGGACCAGGCCGTGGCCAGCAGCGCCTGGCCGACGCTCGCGGCGGCCTGCTGGGAGGGGACGTCGGTCGGCCGCGCATCGAGGCCCAGGGGGCGCAGCGACGCGGCGATCGCGCCCGAGGAGATGATGACGACGTCCCAGCCGTCCTCGAGCAGTCCGGCGATCCGGTCGGCGATGATCCGCAGCCCGGTCTCGTCGAGGTGCCCGTCGTCGCGGGTGAGGCTCGAGGAGCCGATCTTCACCACCGCCCGACGGGGTCCGGGGATGTCGGTGCGCGCCTGCAGTCGCGCCGGCTGGTGCGGTTCGTCGGTCACGGTGGCCATGGTCAGTCCTCCTGGTCGTCGATCGCGGGATCGGCCCAGTGCCCGGCGCGGCGCTCCTCCTCCATCGCTGCCAGGCGATCCATGCGGGCGGCGACGCGGGCCTTCTGGTCCTCGCGCTTCTCGTCACGAGTCGGTCGGTGGTTGTCCTCGACACGGCGGTCCGTGCCGCGGCGGCCGAGCATCTCGGCCCCGCCCACCATTGTGGGCTCCCAGTCGAAGACCACGGCGTCCTGTCCAGGACCGATGACCACGGTGCTGCCTGCGACGGCGCCGACCTTGTAGAGCTGGTCCTCGACGCCGAGGGTGGCGAGGCGGTCCGCGAGGTAGCCGACGGCCTCGTCGTTCGAGAAGTCGGTCTGGCGCACCCAGCGCTCGGGCTTGTCGCCGACGACCCGGTACGCCTTGTCCCCGTCGTACTGCTCGGTGACGACCTCGAACTCCTTGACGCCGACGGCGCGAGGGGTGAGGACGATGGGCGCGGCCTCCGGCTCGGGAAGCCGGGCGCGGGCCTCCTCGACGAGCTCGGCGAGGGCGAAGCCGAGCTCTCGCAGTCCGCTGCGGGAGACGGCGCTGACCTCGAACACGGGCACGCCGCGCTCGGCGAGACGGTCGCGCACGAGGTCGGCCATGTCGGCGCCGTCGGGCACGTCGGTCTTGTTCAGGACGACCACGGTGGGGCGCTCCATGAGCGGCGTGCGGTCCTCGGCCTCCTCGTCGAGGCGGCCCGCGTAGGCGGCGAGCTCGCCCTCGATGGTCTCGAGGTCCTTGACGGGGTCCCGGTCGGACTCGAGCGCGGCGGCGTCGAGCACGTGGACGATCACGTGGCAGCGCTCGATGTGGCGCAGGAAGTCCAGCCCCAGGCCCTTGCCGCTGCTCGCGCCCGGGATCAGCCCGGGCACGTCGGCGACGGTGAAGCGGTGCTCCCCCGCCTCCACGACGCCCAGGTTCGGCACCAGGGTCGTGAAGGGGTAGTCGGCGATCTTGGGCCGTGCGGCGCTCATCGCGGCGATCAGGGAGCTCTTGCCGGCGCTCGGGTAGCCCACGAGGGCGACGTCCGCGACGCTCTTGAGCTCGAGGACCAGGCTCCGCTCCTGACCGGGCTCGCCGAGAAGGGCGAAGCCGGGCGCCTTGCGCTTCGGCGAGGCGAGCGCCGCGTTGCCGAGGCCGCCCTGCCCTCCGCGGGCGGCGACGAAGCGGGTGCCGGTGCCGACCATGTCGACGAGCACGTTCCCGTCCTTGTCGGCGACGACGGTGCCGTCGGGCACGGGGAGGATCAGGTCCTCGCCGCGGGAGCCGTGGCGCATGTCGCCCTTGCCGAAGTCGCCCGAGCTCGCGCGCTGGTGGGGCTTGTGGTGGTAGCTCAGCAGCGTCGTCGTCGACGGGTCGACCTCGAGGACCACGTCGCCGCCGCGGCCGCCGTTGGCCCCGTCGGGCCCGGCGAGCGGCTTGAACTTCTCGCGGCGGATGGAGGCGGAGCCGTGCCCGCCGTCACCGCCGGTGACGTGCAGGACGACGCGATCGACGAAGGTGGCCATGGGTCTCTCCTGCGGACGGCGGGATGGTGCTGCGGGGAAAAGCGTGAAGGGGCGGAGCAGGTGCTCCGCCCCTTCACGAGGGTATGTGCTGCGTCGCGCTGTGCGCGCCGCGCCGGGACCGAGGTCTCAGGCGCCGGCGATCACGTTGACGACGTTGCGGTCGCGCTTGCGGCCGAACTCCACGGTGCCCGCGCTGAGCGCGAACAGCGTGTCGTCGTTGCCGCGGCCCACGCCCGCACCGGGGTGGATGTGGGTGCCGCGCTGGCGCAGGATGATCTCGCCCGCGCCGACCTGCTGGCCGCCGAAGCGCTTGACGCCGAGGCGCTGCGCGTTCGAGTCGCGACCGTTCTTCGAGGAGCTCGCGCCCTTCTTGTGTGCCATGGGAAGAACCTTCTCTCGTTCAGCCTGGAAGGGCGACGCTCAGGCGATGCCCGTGATCTTCAGACGGGTCAGCTCCTGGCGGTGGCCCTGGCGCTTCTTGTAGCCCGTCTTGTTCTTGTACTTGAGGATGCGGATCTTCGGACCGCGGAGGTCCTCGACCTTCTCCGCCGAGACGGTGACCTTGTCGAGGTCACCCTTGGCCGAGGTCACCGAGTCGCCGTCGACGAGCAGCACGGGCGTGAAGTCGACGCTCTGGCCCGGCTCGCCGGCGACGCGGTTGATCACGATGGTGTCGCCGACCGACACCTTCTCCTGACGACCGCCTGCGCGGACGATTGCGTACACCACGTCACTGCTCCATCTTGGTTCGTACTGGGTCGTCGTCTCCCGCCGCACCGCCTCCGGCGCTCCGGGGCGGAGAGCTGGGCGGGTGACGTCCGGGCCGGGTGCGCGACCCGCGAGGGTCGCGGCTCCGCCGACCGAGCGGCCGGGAACGACGATCGACGCGTTCTGCGCCGAGGGACAGCCTACGAGGCCCGGCCGGACCGGTCAAGGCTCATGACCGGTCCGACCTGCGATTTCATCGCTGAGAGCCTGTGGAACTCATCACGCGTCGGCGGCGCTGTCGTCGCGCGCCTCGGCGCTCGCGGACCCGTCCGCGGCATCGGGGGTGACCTCGGTCGCCTGCTGCGGCGTGTCACCGGCGGCCTGCGGGGCCTCGGCCTCCACCGTCACGGCCTCGCCGTCGACGACGACCTCGGGGTGCTCCTCCTTGGTGCCCGTGGCCGCGGCGATCGAGGCGATGGTCGCGCGGGCGAGGGCCCGCGAGGCGCTGTCCGACTCGAGACGGTGCACGTCGGTGGAGGCGGTGAGCTCCTCGACGGCCTCCTGGGCGCTCTGGGATCCGCGGCCCGAGCCGCCGTTCCCGCCGCCGGAGCCGTTCGCGCCGCTCCCGTTCCCGCTGTTCCCGCCGCCGTTGCTGCCGTTCCCGTTCCCGCTGTTCCCGCTGCCGCCCTTGGACTTGCCCTTGCGGCGGCGGCCGCCCTTCGAGGAGTCGTCGTCCTGGGAGCCCTGGCCGCCGTGATGCTGATGGCCGGTGTCCACGCCGTCGAGGTCCACGATCATGCCGCGGCCCGCGCAGGCCTCGCAGGTCGTCGAGAAGGTCTCGACGAGCCCCGCGCCCACGCGCTTGCGGGTCATCTGCACGAGGCCCAGCGAGGTGACCTCGGCGACCTGGTGCTTGGTGCGGTCCCGGCCCAGGCACTCCACGAGGCGGCGCAGCACGAGGTCGCGGTTGGCCTCGAGCACCATGTCGATGAAGTCGATGACGATGATCCCGCCGATGTCGCGCAGGCGCAGCTGGCGGACGATCTCCTCGGCGGCCTCGATGTTGTTCTTGGTGACGGTCTCCTCGAGGGAGCCGCCGGCGCCGGTGAACTTGCCGGTGTTCACGTCGATCACGGTCATCGCCTCGGTGCGGTCGATGACCAGGGAGCCGCCCGAGGGCAGGTAGACCTTGCGGTCCATGGCCTTCAGCAGCTGCTCGTCGATGCGGTGCTTGGCGAAGACGTCCTTCTCGCCCACGTGCTTGGTCACGCGCTCGAGCAGGTCGGGGGCGACGTCGGAGACGTACTCGTGCACGTCCGAGTGGACGCTCTCGCCCTCGACGATCAGCGAGGTGAAGTCCTCGTTGAAGACGTCGCGGACCACCTTGATGGCGAGGTCGGGCTCCTGCGAGAGGGAAGCGGGAGCGGACTTCGACTTCTGCGCCTTCTGGATCCTGTCCCACTGCTTGCGCAGGCGCTCGACGTCGCGGGTGAGCTCCTCCTCGCTCGCTCCCTCGGAGGCGGTGCGCACGATGACGCCGGCGTCCTCGGGGATGACCTGCTTCATGATCTTCTTCAGCCGCGAGCGCTCGGCGTCGGGCAGCTTGCGGGAGATGCCGGTCATCGAGCCGCCCGGCACGAAGACCACGTAGCGGCCGGGCAGGGAGATCTGGCTGGTCAGCCGCGCGCCCTTGTGTCCGATCGGGTCCTTGGTGACCTGCACCAGCACCGGGTCGCCGCTGGAGAGCGCGAGCTCGATGCGGCGGGGCTGGCCCTCGAGGCCGGCGGCGTCCCAGTTGACCTCGCCCGCGTACAGCACGGCGTTGCGGCCCTTGCCGATGTCGACGAAGGCCGCCTCCATCGACGGCAGCACGTTCTGGACCTTGCCCAGGTACACGTTGCCGACCATCGAGGTGTGCGACTTCTGTGCGACGTAGTGCTCGACGAGGATGTCATCCTCGAGCACCGCGATCTGGGTGCTGCCCTTGCGCTCGCGCACCACCATGGAGCGCTTGACGGACTCGCGGCGGGCGAGGAACTCGGCCTCGGTGATCACGCTGCGGCGGCGGCCCTGGTCGCGCCCCTCCCGGCGGCGCTGCTTCTTGGCCTCCAGGCGGGTCGATCCCTTGACGGCCTTGACCTCGTCACGGGCCTCGCGGACCTTGACGACGGTGTTGGGCGGATCGTCGGCCGACGCGCCGTTCTCCGAGCCCGACGAGGAGCCGGAGCGGCGACGACGGCGACGACGGCGCGAGCTCGACCCGCCCGAGGAGCCGTCCTCGTCCTTGCCCTGGTCCTCGCCGTCCTGCGTGTCGCGGCTCTCGGAGTCGTCCGCCGACGAGTCCTGCGTGTCCTTCTTCTCCTTCTTCAATCGCTCGGAGGCGTCGTCGGAGGAGTCCTCGGAGCGCTCGTCGTCGCGGGAGTCCTCGTCCTCGCGATCGGCGGAGTCCTCGCCCCGTCCGCGTCCGCGGCGACCACGGCCGCCCCGGCGACGGCGGCGACGCGAGGAGCCGGAGGACTGGCCGTCCTCCTCCTCGCCGCTGCCGTCGTTGTCCTCGTCCGCGCCGCTCGCATCCGCCTCGGCGTCGTCGCGGGCGTCATCGCGCCGGGCGCGGCGGTCCTCGCCGGATGCCGGGCCGTTCTCCTCGCCCGACTCGTCCTCGGAGGCCTCGCCCCGGGACGAGCCGCGGCGGCGACGGCTCGAGGAGCGGCGCCCGCGGGAGCCGCGGCCGCGGCCGCCCTGCTCCTCCTGCGCCTGCTCGTCCGAGCTCACGTCTGTCTCGTCGGCCTCCGCGGCGTCCTCGCCGTCCGAGGGCGCGTGCTCCTGCTCGGGGAGCACCGCCTCGCTCTGGGGCCGGGTGGCGCGGCGGCGGCGCGAACCGCGGGAGGCGGTGCCGAAGGACAGCTCCGCACTGCCGGACTCGTGGTCCTCGTCGTCGTGGCCGGCGCGCTGCTCGGGCACCGTGGTGCGCTTCTCGGGCGTGGGCGCCTGGAAGATGAGCGAGGCGAAATCGATCTGGGTCTGCTCGCGCACGGCCCGCTTCGGCTCGTGCGGGCGGTTCTCGGCGAGAGCCTGCAGGTCCGCGGCGACGCCGCTGGGCTGCTCCGAGTCCTCGGCGTCATCGGAGTCCTCGGGCTCGACCTCCGTGCTGGCGGCGTCGTCGGTCTCGTCCGCGGCATCGGTCTCGTCCGCGGCATCGGCCGCAGGGGCCGTCTCGGGCGCGGGCTCGGCGGGGGTCTCGGCCGCGGCGGTCTCGACGACGGGAGTCCCGGCGGCATCAGCTGCCGCGGTCCGCTCGTCGGCGGCCTCGACGGGCTCGGCGGGGGAGGTCGGCGCGGCGGGCGGGCCGGCGGGGGCGCCGGCGGCGCGGCGTCGGCGCGTGGTCGCGGGCTTCTCGGCCGGTGCGGGGGCCGGCTCGCTCGTCGGAGTCTGCTGGGCGGCGACGGTGGTGTGCCGCTGGGGAGCGTCGGGCTCGGGCGCCGTCTCCTGGTGCTGCGGCGCGCCGACCGGGGATCCGGCGCGGCGGCGCGGACGCTTCGCCCTCCCCGTTCCGCTCGTGGTGCTGGGCGTCTCCTGCGACGCCGACGTGTCGGGGGTGCTGATGTCCTCAGCCATGGGGCTGCTCCTCATAGAGGGACCGACGCACCCCGGGCCCTTCGGTCATCGTCCATGCGGACGGAAGTCGTTCGCCCTCTCCGGCGCGCGGCTCCAGGTCAGGAGCGCTGCGATGTCGGCCGCTCGATGCATCTCGATCGCGCTGTGCGCGGTATCGGTGCATGGCTGGTCGGCCCCGAGGAGGTTCCCCCTCCGGGTACGCGGAGGAAGAGCGCTCCCGGCAGTATGGCACAGGCGAGCGCCCCTTCCGGGGACCCGCGCACCCGTGAGACGCGTGCGAAGGCTCCGGGGCGAGAGGACCGGAGGTGCCCGGACGGGCTCTGGACAGCTTCGGCGGATCCCGCTCGGATCCCGCCGGCGGCAGGACCATCGTCCCTCGGCGCCTGCTCCCCCGGGTCCTACGCTGAGCGTGAACGCGGCGCACTCGCGTGCCGCGCCGTCCCCTCGCCCCACGGAGGACAGGACCCATGGAAGCCCTCGACATCGCTCGGTGGCAGTTCGGCTCGATGACCGTCTACCACTTCCTCTTCGTCCCGCTCACGATCGGCCTGTCCTTCCTGGTCGCCGTCATGCAGACGATCTCCATGCGCTCGCGCAACCCGATCGCCAAGGACGCCTGGACCCGTCTGACGAAGTTCTTCGGCTCGATGCTGATCGTGAACTTCGGCATCGGCATCGCCACCGGCATCCTCCAGGAGTTCCAGTTCGGCATGAACTGGTCGGAGTACTCGCGGTTCGTGGGCGACGTGTTCGGCGCACCGCTGGCCCTCGAGGGCCTCGTCGCCTTCTTCATGGAGTCGGTGTTCCTGGGACTGTGGATCTTCGGCTGGGGCCGCCTGCCCGAGAAGGTGCACCTGCTGACCATCTGGTGCGTCTCCTTCGGCACCATGGCCTCCGCCTACTTCATCGTGGCCGCGAACTCCTTCATGCAGCACCCGGTGGGCGCCTCGATCAACCCCGAGACGGGACGTGCTGAGCTCGATCCCGACAAGGGCGGGCTGTGGGCGATCCTCACGAACATCACCACCCTCGTGGCCTTCCCGCACATCATCTTCGGCGCCCTGCTGGTCGCCGCCGCCTTCGTCACCGGCGTCGCCTCGTGGCACATGGTCACCCACCACAACCGCGCCCGCACCGCGGGCCTGACCACCGACGAGGGCCGCGCGCACGACCAGCAGGCGCGCACGATCTTCCGTCCCGCCGTCCGCTTCGGCGTGATCGCTCTGTTCATCGCCGGCCTGGGCCTTTTCGTCACGGGCGACCAGCAGGGCCAGATCATGTTCAAGCAGCAGCCGATGAAGATGGCCTCGGCCGAAGCGCTCTGCGAGACGGAGACCGGGGCGTCGTTCTCGATCCTCACCGTCGGCGGGCCCCAGGCCTTCCACCAGGACTGCGGGGACGTCACCCACGTCATCCAGGTCCCCTACGTGACCTCGTTCCTGGCCACGCACACCTTCGACGCGACCCTCCAGGGCGTCGACGAGCTGCAGGCGAAGGACCTCGAGACCTACGGCACCACCGTCACCGACGTGCACGGCGAGCAGCACGCGGCCGACTACCGGCCCAACCTGTTCGTCACCTTCTGGTCGTTCCGCCTGATGATCGGCCTGGCCGTCTTCAGCGCGGTCCTCGCCTTCTGGGCGCTGTGGATCACCCGCGGGCGGGGCGAGAAGGCGCGCACCTCCGGCTCGCAGGTCTTCAAGTGGTTCGCCGTGCTGTCGATCCCGATGCCGTTCTTCGCGAACGCCGCCGGCTGGGTCTTCACCGAGATGGGCCGACAGCCCTGGGTGGTGGTCCCCAATCCGGATGACCCCACGGTGTTCCTGATGACGATGCAGGGGGTGTCGGGCAATCCCGCCTGGATGGTGATCACCTCGCTCACGTCCTTCGCCCTGCTCTACACGGTGCTCGCCGTGATCTGGTTCCACCTCATGCGCAAGGCCGCGCTCAAGGGCATACCACTGCCCCGGCGCGACCCTGAGACGCAGCAGCTGGACACCCCCACCCTGTCCTTCGAGTACTGAGGGAGACACGGAGCCATGGATCCCGTCCTCACCGACCCCACCGCCGTGCAGACCGCGTGGTTCTGCCTCATCGCGTTCATGTTCGCCGTCTACTTCGTGCTCGAGGGCTTCGACTTCGGTGTCGAGATGAACCTGGGCGTCCTGGGTCGCGGCGACAGCGAGCGCCGCGGCACGATGCTCTCGACCATCGGCCCTATCTGGGACGGCAACCAGGTCTGGCTGATCACCGCCGGCGCCTCCCTGTTCGCGGCCTTCCCCGAGTGGTACGCGACGCTGTTCTCCGGGTTCTACATCCCGCTGCTGGTCATCCTGCTCTCGCTGATCCTGCGCGTCTGCGCCTTCAAGTGGCGGGACAAGCTCGAGGGCCGTCGCTGGCGCGCCTCCTGGGACGTCGTCCACACGATCACCGCGCTGCTCCCCTCGTTCCTGTGGGGCGTCGCCTTCTCGAACATCGTCGCGGGCGTCGCGATCGACGAGAACAAATGGGTGACGACCTCCGTGCTGGGCCTGCTCACCCCGTTCGCCCTGCTGGGCGGGCTCGTGTTCGTGATGCTGTTCTGGACCCACGGCTCGCTGTACCTGGTGCTGCGCACCGGCGACCCGCTGCGCGCGGACGCCCGCACCCTCGCGGGGCGCACGATCTGGCCCACGACCGTGCTGGGCGCCGTCTACCTGATCTGGGCGCAGCTGACGGTGTCCCACACCGCGCTCACCTGGATCCCGCTCGCCGTCGCCGCGCTCGCCCTGGTCGCGGTGATCGCGACGAACCGTGCGCGCCGCGACGGACTCGCCTTCATCGCGAGTGCGATCGCGATCGCCGCCGCCGGCGTGCAGCTGTTCGCGGGACTCTTCCCGTTCGTGATGCCCGCCGCGAACGATGCGGCCCATTCGTTGACGGTCGCGAACGCCTCCTCGTCCCCGCACACCCTCACGGTGATGCTGATCGCCGCGTGCGTGCTGCTGCCGTGCGTGATCGCCTACACGATCTGGGCGTACTGGGTGTTCCGCCATCCGGTGACCGGTGACGGCTCGGACGCCCCGGAGACCCTGCTGGCGCGCGCCCGCCGCGGGTACCGACAGGCCTTCGAGCAGGAGTGAGCCCCGCAGCCATGGACCAGGCAGCCCCGAGCGCGGACGCACCGACCGCGGCCGCATCGACCGGTACCACGGCTCCCGGGGTCGCGGATGCCGCGTCGCCGGGGACCGGTCGGCGCTCGCGCGAGCGCCGTCCGCCGCTGGATCCCCGGCTGCTGCGCGAGGTCGTGGCGGCCCGCCGGCACGTCGTGCGGACGACGGCGCTCGGCCTCGTGCAGGCGGGGGCCGTCATCGCGACGGCCCTGCTCCTCGCCCGGCTCGGCGCCGACCTGCTCGTGGAACAGCGCTCCCCGCTGGACTCCCCCGCCCTGCTCGCAGGGCTCGTGGCCGCGCTCGGCGTCCGCGCCCTCGCGGTCCTCGTCGAGCAGCGCACCGCCCATCGGGCGGCCACGGCGGCCATCGCCGACCTCCGCTCCCGGCTCATCGGCCACGCGGCGCGCCTGGGCCCGCGGGCGGGCGCCGGGCGCGGGGCGGACCTGACGACCCTGGCGACGACGGGCCTGGAGAAGCTCCGCCCCTACCTCGTCGGCTACGTGCCCCAGCTCCTGCTCTCGGCCACCGTCACCCCGCTCACGCTGCTGACGATCCTGCTGCTGGACCCCACGAGCGCCGGCATCGCCGTCATCACGCTGCCGCTCGTCCCGCTGTTCATGATCCTCATCGGCAGGCTCACGGTGGGACGCTCCGAGGCCCTCCTCGCCGACACCCGCACGCTCTGGTCGCAGATGCTCGACCTCGTCGACGGGCTGCCCACGCTGCGCGCCCTCGGTCGCGAGCGGGGGCCCGAGAAGATGGTGCGCGCCCTGGGCGATCGGCACCGCCGCTCGACCATGGGATCGCTGCGCTACGCCTTCCTCTCCTCGATGGTGCTCGAGCTGCTGGGCACGCTGTGCGTCGCGCTCGTCGCGGTCGCGATCGGCCTGCGCCTGGTCTACGGGGACATGGAGCTCGCTCCCGCGCTCGCGGTGCTCGTGCTGATCCCCGAGGTGTACCTGCCGCTGCGCCAGGTGGGAGCCCAGTTCCACGCCTCGTCCGACGGCGTCGCCGCCGTGTCCGCCGCCTTCGACGTGCTCGGCGAGAGCGCCCCGGCCGACGGCACCGTCCGCTGCCCCGACCTGCGCACCGCGACGCTGCGCCTGGACGGCGTCGGCGTGCGATCGCGCGACGGCCTCGCCCCGCACGACGCGAGCCTCGTCGTCCGGCCCGGCACGGTGCATGCGATCGCGGGCCCGAGCGGCAGCGGCAAGACCACCGCCGTGCAGGTCATGCTCGGCCTGCTCGCACCCGACGAGGGCTCGGCCCGGGTGGTCGCCGCCGACGGCACCGCCACCGCGGTCGCGGACCTGCGCCGGGAGTCCCTCTGGTCCCAGACGATGCTGCTCCCCCAGCGGCCCGTCCTCCCCACCGGCAGCCTGCGCGAGGTCCTCGCGGAGGCCGCGCCGCACGGGAGCGCCGACCAGGACCGGCTGGACCGCGCGGCGCGCGCCGCGGGACTGGACCGCGTGATCGCCGCGCGCGGCTGGGACGCCCCGGTCGGGCGCGGCGGCAGCGGCCTCTCGCTGGGCGAGCGCCAGCGCCTCGCGCTCGCCCGCGCACTGCTCGCCCCGGCGCCGCTCGTGGTCCTCGACGAGCCCACGGCGCACCTCGACGGCGCCACCGAGGAACTGGTCCTCGATCTCGTGGGCACGCTGCGGGCCGAGGGCCGCACCGTCGTGCTCGTCGCACACCGCTCGCGACTGCTCGAGGTGGCCGACGAGGTCACGCGGCTGCGTGCCGCGCACGTCGGTCCGGACATGGCCGAGGAGGGAGCAGACCGTTGAGCGCGATCCTCAGCAGCAGCAACAGCAGCGGCGGCGGTTCCAGCGCCGGCACCAGCAGCGACGTCGTCTCGGGGCCGTCCGCCGTGCGCCGGATGGTGGGGCTCCTGGAGATCCCCCGCTCCCGACTGCTCGCGGCCGTCCTCGCGGCAGTCGCGACCCTCGCCTCGTCCTTCGCCCTCGCGGCGCTGGCCGCCTGGCTGGTGACGACCGCATGGACCATGCCGAACGTCCTGGACCTCACGGTCGCCGTGGTCGGGGTGCGCGCGCTCGGGATCTCCCGCGGCGTCTTCCGCTGGCTGGACCGCATGCTCACCCATGACGTCGCCCTGCGGGGCGTGGTCTCCCTGCGCACCAACCTGTACTCGGCTCTCGCCCGCCGCCGCGGGGACGCCCTCAGCCGGGTGCGACGGGGCGACCTCCTTGCCCGCCTGGGCGACGACGCGCAGGAGCTCGGGGACCTCGTGATCCGGGCGATCGTGCCGGGACTGGTGGCCGTGGTGATGACGGTGGTGGTCGTGCTCACGATCGCCCCGCTCAGCCTGCCGGCGGCCCTGTGCATGCTGCTCGCGCTCGTGCTCGCCGGGGTCCTCGCGCCCCTGGCGGCCCACCGGGCGGCGCGGCTCACCGAGGCGGCCGTCGTCGAGACCCGCTCCGAGCTGACGGCGAGCGGCCTGGGGGTCCTGGACGATGCGACCGCCCTGCGGGTGCAGGGTCGACTGGACGAGCGCATGGAGGAGCTCGCGCGGGCGCAGAGCGACCACGACGCCGCGATCGACCGCGCGGCGCTCCCCTCGGCCCTGGCCGCGGCGTCGGTCCCGGCGGTGATGATCCTCGCCGTGCTCGGCTCGGTCCTCGCGGCGGGCGGCGCCTGGCTGCACGGCGGCGCGGGGGCGGGGGCGATCGGCATGCTCGTCCTGCTCCCCCTCAGCAGCTTCGAGGCCGTCACCGCGCTGCCCGCGGCGGCCTCCCAGCTGGCCCGCACGCGCGCCGCCGCCGCACGCCTCGAGGACGCCGTCGGCCCCGACGCTCCGGCGCCCGGGCCCGACGCGACGGGCGGGACCGACGGGACCGCCGTCGCCGCGCCGGGCGGTGCCGGGACCGCCGGCCGCCCCACGGCCCTGCATCTGTCCGCGCACGGACTGGCCGCGGGCTACGGGCAGGACGCCGTGCGGGTCCACGATCTCGACCTCGACCTCGCCCCCGGCGAGCGGATCGCCGTGACCGGCGGCTCCGGCACCGGCAAGACCACGCTCGTGCAGACCCTGGCGGGCCTCCTGGAGCCCGTCGCCGGCATCGTGCGCCTGGGCGGCGATGCGCTCGGCGCGCTCTCCGAGGACACGGTCCGCACACAGATGATCGCGCTGCTCGAGGACGCGCACGTCTTCGCCACCACCGTGCACGAGAACCTGCGCGTCGCCCGCGGCGACGTGAGCGCGAAGGAGTGCGCCGCGGCGCTGCGCGCCGTCGGCCTCGACGACTGGGTCGACACCCTGCCCCGCGGCCTGGACACGATGCTCGGGCCCGACGGCACCACGATCTCCGGCGGCGAGCGGAGACGGCTCCTGCTGGCCCGCGCCGTGGTGCGCGCAGCGCCGATCACGCTGCTCGACGAGCCCACGGAGCATCTCGATGCGGCGCGCGGCGACGACCTTCTGCGCCGGCTCCTGGATCCCGCCGACGGCTCCCTCCTCCCCGTCGGCGCGAGCGCCCTCGTGGTGACCCACAGGGTGGAGGCGATCCCCGCGGGCACCACGGTCCTGCGTATCCTGCCCGGTGGCGGGCACGAGCTCGTGCGTGCCGAGCCCCGCACCGACGAGCACGGAAGCACGCCATGACCAGCCAGACCCCCACCTCTCCACGACCGGCCGAGGCGAGCCTGCACGAGCTCGCGGCCGCCGTCGGCGCGGGCGGGGACGTCGAGGACCTCCTGGACCTGCTGGTCCGCGCGGTGCCTCCCCGCACCGGAGCCGCCGGCGCGGCGCTGGTGCTGCCGCAGCGCCGGGGCGAGTGGAGCGTCGAGGTCGCCGAGGGTCGCGAGGCCGCGCTCCTGCTGGGCGCCGCCCCCGACCCGGGATCCGCGCTGCACGCCGCTCTGGTCAGCGGCGACCCGGAAGCGGTGGGCGCTGTCGACGAACTCGCCCTCGAGGGCAGGATGTGGAGCGCGAGCGCGGAGATCGTCGAGGCG
Organism: Brachybacterium kimchii; assembly: GCF_023373525.1. NCBI lineage: Bacteria > Bacillati > Actinomycetota > Actinomycetes > Micrococcales > Dermabacteraceae > Brachybacterium > Brachybacterium kimchii. Next base: position 679,964 of record NZ_CP097218.1, on the reverse strand, counting down.
GGAGAACAGGGCCCGGGCGCTCTGCTCGCCGTCGGCGGAGAGACCTCGCGCAGGGCCGCGCGCCGGGCCCTCGAACCCCTCGCGCTGCTGGTGTCCCTCGCGCTCGACGACCGTCGCGGCACCGCCGAGCAGGACCTCGACGACGAGCGCCGCCGCATCGCCCGGGACCTGCACGACCTCGCGATCCAGGAGCTGTTCGCCGTGGGGATGGAACTCGAGGGCCTCACCTCCGCGCTCGACGAGGCGGCGGGCGCCGTCTCCAACGCCACGATCCGCCGCAGCGTCGAGACCTCGCTGCTGGGCGTCGAGAACGCGGTCGCCCAGATCCGGCAGATCGTCCAGTCGCTGCGCCGTGAGCGCAGCGAGGCGACGCTCAGCGAGCGGCTCCGTCACGAGACGGGGCTCGCGACCGCCGGTCTCGGCTTCGCACCCGCCCTGCGCCTGCCGCGGAACGCCGCGGCGATGGACGCCGAGGTGCCCGAGGAGATCGCCGAGGACGTCGTCGCGGTGGTCCGCGAGGCGCTCGCCAACGCCGCCCGCCACGCGCACGCGAGCGCGGTGGCCGTCTCGGTGACGCTGTTCAGCGAGGGTGTGGACCGTGTCGTGCAGGTGGCGGTCTCCGACAACGGCCGCGGCATCGACCCGAGCGTGAGCCGCCGCAGCGGCCTGGCGAACATGTCGAGCCGGGCACGCCGCCATCAGGGCTGGGTCGATGCGATCTCGCTCGAGCCGGGCACGATGATCAACTGGCGGGTGACTCTCCCGCCCGCCTGAGGCGGGGTCCCGGCGAGGCGCGGGCTCCCCGGATCGGAGACCCGCTGCTCAGGGCTTCCAGCCGGCCCGACGACGCGCCGCCACCATCGCCGCGACCTGTGTGCGCCGCTGCAGCCCCAGGGCCTGCAGGATCACGGTGACCCGGTTCTTCACCGTCTTCTCCGCGATCCCCACCTCCTCGGCGATCTCCCGGTTCGAGTGCCCGTCGCCGATGAGCTCGACGATGCGCTGATCGGAGGCGGACAGCTCCGGCCCGTCGGCGACGCGGTCCTCTGGCCAGATCGACTCTCCGCGATGCACGGCGAGGATGGCGCCGACGATGTCCGCGGCCCGCGCCGACTTCAGCACCAGCCCCGCGGCTCCCGCGGCCCGCGACTCGTGCACGGCCGGGTCGTCGTCGAAGCTGGTGAGCACCAGCATCCGCATATCGGGGTCGACGGCCCGCGCCGCGCGCATGACGTCGATGCCGGTGCCGTCAGGCAGCTGGAGGTCCACCACGAGCACATCGGGCCGGATCGCGGGCAGACGGCGCGCGGTCTCGGCGACGCTCGCGGACTCCCCCACGACCCGCAGGCGCGCATCGGCGGCGACCACCGTCGCGATCCCTCGCCGGACCACCTCGAAGTCGTCGACGAGCATCACGCCGATCGGGGCGTCGTCCATGGCAGAGTCCTCCGCGAGTGGTCGGTGCTGGTGGTGGGATCCGACGCTCGACACGCTACCCCAGCAGGTCACCGCCTTCCTGGGGGCGGCGGGAGAGGCGGGGACCGACGGGCGCCCGCAACGCGGGTCCTCCCAGGTCGTACGATCGTCGGGTTCCGTCGGCCCGGCCCCGAGACCCGACCGGCGCGGAGCGAGGACGAGGAGGACTCCGGTGGACCACATGCCCGATGAGCACACGCACCACGAACACGCCCCGGGCACGGCGGACCCGCACCACGGGAGCCGTGCTCACGACATGTCCGGGATGGCCGTCGGGGCGACGCTGCACTGCCTCACGGGGTGCTCCATCGGGGAGATCATCGGGATGCTGGTCGGCACCGCCGCAGGGTGGACGAACCTCCCCACCACGGTCCTCTCGATACTCCTCGCCTTCGTCTTCGGGTACTCGCTCTCGGCGCTGCCGCTGGTCCGGGGCGGGATCGCCCTGGGCGACGCGCTGCGTCTGGTGCTCGTCGCGGACACCCTGTCGATCGCGACCATGGAGGTCGTGGACAACCTGGTCATGCTGGTGATCCCCGGTGCCATGGGGGCGACCCTGCTCGACCCGCTCTTCTGGCTCTCGATGGCGATCTCCCTGACGATCGCGTTCTTCGCCGCCTGGCCCGTCAACCGCGCGCTGCTGCGCCGCGGCAAGGGGCACGCCGTCACGCACCATGCGCTCGGCGAGGACGCGGCGATGGACAACCGGCCGCTGCTGATCGGCATCAGCGCCTTCCTGCTCGGCGGCTTCATCGCCTCGATCGGCTCGCTGCTGGGCTGATCACGGCTCCCGGCGCGCAGGGCCGTGTGGAGGGGCCACGCGACGAGGCCGCGCCCTGAGCCCCGTGCCTCCTCAGGCCTTGCGCTGACAGTTCGGGCAGTAGAAGCACGAGCGCTGCTGCAGCACGGAGCGACGGATGATCGTGCCGCAGCGCGGGCACGGCTCCCCCGCCCGGCCGTAGGCGGCGAGGGAGCGCGCGAAGTAGCCGGACCGGCCGTCGACGTTCACGTACAGGTCGTCGAAGCTGGTCCCGCCCACGTCGAGCGCCCGGTGCATGACGGCCTCGGCGCCGTCCAGGACCCGCCGGGCACGGCCACGGGTGAGCGACTCGCCGGGGGCGTCGAAGCGGGTGCGGGCGGCCCACAGCCCCTCGTCGGCGTAGATGTTCCCGATCCCGCTGACCAGGGACTGGTCCAGCAGCAGGGCCTTGATCGGGGCGCGCCGCGCGCGCATCACCGCGATCACCGCCTCGCGGTCCTGGGCGGGGTCGAGCAGGTCGCGGCCGATGCCGACCACGTCGGCCGGCAGCAGGTCGTCGATCGAGTCCGGGGTTGCGGGGAGCCCGTCGGCGTCCTGTTCGAGCGCACTCGTCCACAGACCGCCGAAGATGCGCTGGTCCACGAAGTCGACCTGCGCGCCGTCGTCCAGATGGAGCACGATGCGGCGATGCCTGTGCGGATCGCTGGCCGGGCCCTCTCCGCGCGGGGCGGGGGCCGACAACGCGACGGTCCCCGCGTCGGCCTCCGCCTCGGCCGCTCCGCCGCGGACGCGCATCTGGCCGCTCATGCCCAGGTGCGTCATGAGGGCCTCGCCGAGCTCGTCGCCGCGCTCGTCCTGCAGACGCCACCACAGGAACTTCCCGCGGCGCTCGAGCCGGGCGACGCGGGCACCGGTGACAGCCTGCACGAACGCCTCGGGCCCGCCGATCTGGCGGCGCAGGGACCGCGGTTCGTGGACGTCGACGCGCGTGATGACGCGGCCGTCCACGTGCGGGGCGAGGCCGCGACGGACCACCTCCACCTCGGGCAGCTCGGGCATGGGCGGGCTCCGGTTCAGCCGCGCGGGAGCACGGACTCGCCGCGGGCCTCCAGGAGGCTGCGCACGGCGTGCTGGGCGGCGGCGAGCTCGGCGTCCTTCTTCGAGGCGCCCTCGCCGCTCGCGGTGACGATGCCGGCGATGGTCGCGGTCGCGGTGTAGGTCTTCGCATGCTCGGGACCGGTGCCGGTGATCTCGTAGACGGGCACCGTCCCGGTCTCCGCGGCGATCTCCTGCAGGCGCGTCTTGAAGTCGTACCCGGCCTCGAGGATCTCGTCGCTCTCGAGCAGCGGGCGCAGCAGCTCGAGCACGTACCGGCGGGAGACGTCTTGTCCGCACGAGAGGTGCACGGCGCCGATCAGCGCCTCCATGGTGTCGGCGAGGATCGAGGCCTTGTCGCGGCCGCCCGAGAGGTCCTCGCCGCGGCCCAGCTTCACGTACTGGCCCAGCTCGATGCGTCGGCCGATGAGCGCGAGCGCGCGCGTGTTCACCGTGGCCGCGCGGCGCTTGGCGAGGTCCCCCTCGGGCAGCGTCGGGTGGACGGTGTACAGCTCCTCCGTGGTCGCGAGCTGCAGCACGGCGTCGCCCAGGAACTCGAGGCGCTCGTTGTGCGGGATCTGCTCGTGCTCGTAGGAGTACGAGCGGTGCGTGAGCGCGAGGTCCAGCAGTCCGGACTCGGTGAGCCGGCGCGCCTGGTCGGGGAACAGCGGCAGCGTCGCGAGCAGCTCCTGGGGGTCCTTCGCCTCGGTGGACCTCCGTGAGCGGGCCATCAGCGCTCCTCGTCGACGGGCGCGCCGTCGTCGGGGTCGCCGTCGGTGCGGTCGGCGTCGGTCCCGCCCTCGGAGCCGGCGGACTCGGAGTCGTCCGCATCGGCCGACTGCCCCTCGCCGCCGAGCAGGCCGCTCAGGGCCGCCCAGCGCGGGTCGATGACGTCGTGGTGGTGGTCGGGATCGTCCTCGAGGCGCGCGCCGCACTGGGCGCACAGGCCCATGCACGACGGCTTGCACAGCGGGCGCTCCTCGGCCTCGAGCGCGATGACGTCGTGCACGAGGGGGCCGAGGTCCACGTCGTCGCCGCTGAGGGCGGGGACGTCGTCCTCCTCGTCGGCCCTGATCTTCTCGGGGTAGCTGAAGAGCTCGTCGACGCGGGCGTCGACCTCGCGCTCGAGCGGGTCCAGGCAGCGCGAGCACTCGCCGGTGACGCGGGCCTCGACCGTGCCGCTGACGAAGATGCCCTCGGCCACGGACTCGAGCTCGGCGTCGAGGCTGATCGACTCGCCCGCGGGGACGGTCAGGGCGAGGTTCCCGACCTTCTGGTCGGCGACCTCCACGGTGCGGTCCACGTGCCGGTGGGCTCCCGGGCGGCCGATGAGGTCGACGACGTCGAAGCGGAGGTCGAGATCGTCGGGCGCGGGGATGCTGGCTCGAATGTTCACGGCCCCAGGATACGAGCGCGAGCGCCGACGCGGCTCGGGGCGCGCGGGACGGGTGACGGGTCCGACCCGGGGCGTCAGGCCTCGGACGATCCCGTGGGCGCCTCGCGCTCCGCGAGCGCCGCCTCGAGGGCGCGGCGGGAGGCCTCGGGGAGCATGTCGTCGATCGGGCCGCCCAGCTGGGAGACCTCGCGCACGAGGCTCGAGGAGATGTGGGAGTACCGGGCGTCGGTGAGCAGGAAGACGGTGTCGACATGCGCGAGGTGCTGGTTCATGCGCGCCATCGGCTCCTCGTAGGCCAGGTCGATCTGGCCGCGCATGCCGCGCACCACGGCCCGTGCGCCGTGCTCGCGGCAGAAGTCGACGAGCAGTCCGCGCGGCAGCACGGCGCTCGTGACCTTGGGGTCGAGCCCCTCGGCGCGGATGGTCTCGTCGATCGCCTGCTGGCGCGCCTCGAGGCTCAGCATCCCCTTCTTGTTCGGGTTGTGGGAGATCGCGATGATCAGCCGGCTGCACAGCATCGCGGCCCGGCGGGCGAGGTCCAGGTGGCCGAGGGTGAACGGGTCGAAGGAGCCCGGCAGGACGATGGTGCTCATGGAGGAAGCCTAATCGGCCGACGGCGACTGCCCGGCCGGCCTCTGGTCAGGGTGCTGCGCGTGCCACTCCTCGTCGAGGATCGCCCAGGTCATGCCGTCCATCCAGCCGCGGGTCGCATGCAGCGAATCCCCGCGGAAGACGCCCTCGCAGCGCAGCCCGATCTTCTCCATGATCCGGGCCGAGGGCGCGTTCGCGGCGAAGCAGCTGGCCTCCACGCGGTGCAGCCCCAGCCCGGCGATCGCGATGCGCAGGAGCGCCGCCGCGTACTCGGTGCCGAGCCCCTGGCCGTGCACGTCGGGGTCGAGGACCCAGGACAGCTCGCCCTGACTGCGGTGGGCGGCGGCGATCGCCTGGCGCTGGGACCAGGCGTCCTGCACCATCACGCCGCCCACGGCGACGACCCTGCCGTCGACCTCCCCGACGATCCTCGCCGCGAGCGACTGCTCCCAGGTCTCGACATGGGCGGCGCGCGAGGCGGGCAGGCCGTAGGTCCATTCGTGGACCTCCGGCCTGCCGTACCAGGGCCAGATAGCCTCGGCATCCTCGGCGCGGGCGCGGCGCAGCGTGAGTCGCTCGGTGCGGAGCGGCCAGTCGAGGTCTGCGAGCGTGGTGGTCACCGCGCCAGGGTACGCACGTGAGCACGGTCCGACGGGGGAATCGCCGGGGCCGGGATCAGGGCTTGCCGTGCGGGTCGCGAGCGTTGAGCATCTCGACCACCTGCGGATAGTCACCGCGCACCTCGGCATAGCGCAGCACCTTCACGGCCTCCACCTGGATCTCGCGCAGGGAGGACGCGTCCCGCGCCTCGAGGATCTCCATGACCTCGTCGGCGAAGGCGTCGAGCGGCATCGCCATCTCGTTCTCGGCGTGGCCGGGCATGAGGTCGGTGCGCACGGCCGGCGGCTCGAGCTCGAGCACGCGCACGCCGGTCCCCGCGAGCTGCAGGCGGATCGACTCGCTGAGCATGTGGATCGCGGCCTTGGTCGCGTTGTAGGTGGGGGTCGCGGCGAGCGGGGTGAAGGCGAGTCCGGAGGAGACCGTCATGATCGTCGCGTCCCCTCGGGAGACGAAGTGGTCCAGGAAGGCGGAGATGAGGCGGATCGGCCCCAGCACGTTGGTGGTGACGGTGGCCTCGGCGGTCGCGAGCAGGCCGTCGGACGTCGTCCAGTCCTCGGCGCGCATGATCCCGGCCATCGCGATGAGGGTGTCGAGGTCCGGGTGCTCGGCGCGCACCGTGCGAGCCGCCGATTCGATGCTCCGGGGGTCGGTCACGTCCAGGGCCACGGTGCCGAGTCCCGGGTGCTGGGCGGCGAGCTCGGCGAGCCGCTCGGTGCGTCTGCCGCCGATGATGACGGTGCTGCCGCGCTCCTGGAGGCGCAGGGCGAGGGCGAGGCCGATGCCGCTGGTCGCGCCGGGGATGAAGATCGTGTGTCCGGTGAGTTCCATGGCAGGCAGTCTTCGCCGCGCCGCGGGCGCGCACCAGGGCCGACTGATCGGGGGATCCGCGATCCCTGGAGGCGCGGGCGCGCTGCAGGGATACTCGGGGCATGGATGCAGCGAGCAGAGGGGCCGACGGGGCACCCGTCGCCGACGGGACGCGCGCGAGCGCCGCGCGCACGGGCACGGGCACGGAGCGCACAAACATGGACCGCACGGGTATGGACCGGGAGGCGCTCGCGGGCTTCCTCGTCGCCCGCCGAGAGGCCATCTCCCCGGCTGACGTGGGCCTGCCCGCGGGCGCGCGTCGGCGCACACCGGGGCTGCGGCGCGAGGAGGTCGCGCAGCTGGCCACGATGTCCGTGGACTACGTGACCCGGCTCGAGCAGAGGCGCGGGCCGCAGCCGTCGACCGCGATGCTCGCCGCGCTCGCACGCGCCCTGCGGCTCACGGCCGACGAGCGCGACTACCTGTTCCGCGTCGCCGGGCACAGCGCCCCGGACCGTGCGACCGTCCATTCCCATGTCGCGCCGGGACTGCTGCGGGTGCTCGACCGGATCCAAGACGTGCCGGCGATGATCATCTCGAACCTCGCCGAGCCTCTCGTGCAGAACGAGCCCGCGCGCGCTCTGTTCGGGGACGCCTCGCTCCTGGAGGGATGGGAGCGCAGCGCGATCTTCCAGTGGTTCGCCCACCCTGAGAACTGTCGAGGCATGTACCCGCCGTCCGATCACGCCCGGCAGAGCCGCGCGCAGGTCGCGACCCTCCGCGCCGCCTACGGCGCGATGGGTCCGCGCTCGCGGGCCGGTGAGCTGGCGCGGCTCCTGCAGGCCCGCAGCGAGGAGTTCGCCCAGCTCTGGGACGCGCAGATCGTGGCGCGACGCTTCGAGGACCACAAGGTCGTGGTCCACCCGGAGGTCGGCGAGATCGAGGTGGACTGCCAGGCCCTGTTCACGGAGGACGAGACGCAGGTCCTGCTGGTGCTCACCGCTCCCCCGCACACGGAGGACGCGAGCAAGCTCGAGCTGCTGGCGGTGCTGGGGACGCAGGCCACCCCGGCCACCCCAGGGCGGTGAGCCGATCCGGCTCGCTCCCGGTAGCCCTCACAGCGTCCACCGCGCCTCGATCGACCCGTGCGGCCTCGCGCCGGGATCGGTGCGCCGCTCGACCGCGGAGACTGTGAATCCGACGTTCCCCAGCAGCCGCTCGAGCTCGGCCACCGGCCAGAAATGCGCGGCCGTGATCGCGTGCTCGAACCTCTCGACTTGCGGCCCCTCGAAGAAGCCGATCAGCAGAGTGCCGCCGGGATGCAGCACCCGGCCGATGGACGTGAGCGCCTCCTGCATCCGCTCGGGCGGGAGATGGATCAGGGAGTACCAGGCGAGCACACCCGCGCAGGAGGACTCCTCGACTCCCGGGTCGAACACGTCGCCCAGCCTGTACTCGACGCCAGGGTGCGCGGTGCGCGCGCGATCGACGAACTCCGGCACCGGGTCGATGCCGAGCACATGATGTCCCTGCGCGGCGAGGTGCGCGGTCCAGTGGCCGGGTCCGCAGCCCAGGTCGAGGAGCGGTCCGGCCGGGCTGCCGCCGGCGTCACCGGCCCCGTCGGCCGTGCTGCCCGCGCTCATCCGCCGCGCCCAGTCCTCGATGCGCCGACGGTCCGGGCCCGCCATCTGATCGATCGATCCGAGCACCCGCGCATATTCCTCGGCACGTGCGGCGTACGCCTCGCGCGTCCCCTGCTCGCTCACCCCTGCAGAGTAGGGGCGCCGAGCACGACGGTTCGGCTGAATCGCCGACACACGTACACGCGCGCGAAGCTCGCGCGGATCTCCGCCTCGTCGGCCAGGTCCGCGTGGCAGAACGCCGTCACTGGGCGCCGCAGCGGCTCTGATCTCTTCCGCTCACAGCAGAGGCCCGCGCGCCCGGCCGATCCGCGCCGTAGGCTCCGAGCATGGATGCCACCGAACCTCTGCTTCGTGAGCTCGTCGGTGCGGCTCTGCGCGAGGAGCGGCGCCGACAGGGGCTGACCCTCGCGCGGCTCGCTGAGGCGAGCGGCGTGAGCATGCAGCACGTCTCGGACGTCGAGCGCGGACGCAAGGATCCCTCGAGCGAAGTCCTCGCGGCGATCACGGGCGCGCTCGGGATCAGCGTCTTCGACATCGGCCGATGGGTGCACCTGGCAGACGTCCCGCGCCACGATGCGGATCAGCGCGGAGCGCGTGAGGGAGTCGCGCATCAGAGGGCCGTGCACCAGGGCGTTGTCCTGGACCTGACCGCCCGAGGTGGCAGTTCTCCTGTCCAGGAGAATCCGTGGCTGCCTGCTGTTCACGGTCTCTCCTCCTCGTCGGCGCACGAGCCGATGCTCAGCGCAGCCTGACGCAGCACGTCCGGCGGAAGCCTCCTCCCGTCACGCGTCATCCTCGCGGAACCCGGAAGCCCCGCGCCCTGCGCTCATGCGTCCTTGTCCCCGAGTCCCGTGCCCCCTGTTGAGTTGCCTCTGACTCGTGCTCCTTGATGCGCATGCGCAGCTCCGCTCGCCGGCCACCGTGCTCCGTCCACCCTGCTCCGTCCTCCGCACAGCGCTCTCGGTGCCCCACCTTTGTCGCATGGTTTGTCGCAAACGTTCCCGCGGGAACGTCACATCGGCCCCTTGTGTCAGATCCCGGTGAGCTCTGCGGGCGTCACGACGGTCGCAGCGCGAGCAAGCCAAACCCGGTGTGCCCGGTAGGACGGCGGCGACGGTCCTGCGAATCGGTCGTGAGCACGCCGACAGTGCTGCGCAATGGTCGTTATGGGGCCTCATAACGACCATTGCGCAGCAGTCAACATTCGACGATGAACCGCAACGGCCCGGAACGACCAGGCGCGGCTCGTGGGCACGGCACCGCGCGGCACAGCCCAGCCATCCCGCGCCCGTCGTCGGCCCCCTCACCCGCCCTTCACCGCCTCCGCAGCACCCTGTCCGCGAGGCCGTAGTCCACGGCGGCCTGTGCATCGAGCACCCGTTCGCGCTCGAGGTCGGCGCGGACGGTGGCGAGGTCCTTCGCGCTGTGCTCGGCGATCACGGCCTCGAGCTCCCGGCGCACGCGCTCGACCTCCTGCGTGGCGAGAATCAGATCGGGCACCGCGCCCCGCCCGCTCGCCTCGAGCGGGTGCAGCACCACCCGGGCGTGCGGCAGCACGGCGCGCATGCCGGGTGTTCCCGCGGCGAGCAGCACCACGGGTGCGGCGACGACCTGACCCACGCAGGTCACGGCGATGTCGCTGCGCACGTACTCGAGGGCGTCGTGGATCGCGAGGACGGCCTGCGCGTCCCCGCCCTCGGAGTTCAAGTAGAGCTGGATCGGGCGGTCCGGGGCGTCGTTCTCCAGATGCAGGATCTGGGCGATCACGGTGTTGGCGACCCCGTCGTCCACGGGCGTGCCCAGGTAGACGATGCGGTCGCTGAGCAGCCGGGAGAAGACGTCCGCGCTGCGCTCGGCGCCGTGACTGGTGCGCTCGATGACCGATGGGATCGTATAGCTGCTCATGACGCTCCTCCCGTCCGGATCCCCGCCCGGGCGCCTGCCACGCGTCGCTCGCCGAACGGCAGGAGCTGGTCGAGGGACTCCACCACGTGGTCGCAGAATCCGTACTCGACGGCGTCGGACGCCTCCCAGATGCGGTCGCGCTCGGAGTCCCGGGCGACCTGCTCGCGGGACTGTCCGGTGCGTTCGGCGGTGATGTCGATGAGCCGGTCGCGGCCCCTCCTCAGGTCCTCGGCCTGGAGCTCGATGTCCGCCGCGCTGCCGCCGAAGCCGGCCGACCCCTGGTGCATGAGCACGCGGCCGTGAGGGAGGATGAATCGTTTGCCGGGCGCGCCGTGGGTGAGCAGGTACTGCCCCGCGCTGTAGGCCATGCCGAGGGCCACCGTGCGGACGTCGCACGGGATCACGTCCATGAGGTCGCCGATCGCGAGCATCGCGGGCACGAGGCCTCCGGGCGAGTTGATGAGCAGGGTGATGTCGCGGCTCGGGTCCTCGGCGGCGAGCAGCACGAGCTGCGCGCACAGCTGGGCGCCGTTGTCCTGCTCGAGCTCCCGGTCCAGCAGCAGGATCCGCTGGTGCAGGAGTCCGGTCGCGGTGCGGTCCGCGAGGGCGGGCGGCGGGGTCGGCGCGCTCTGGTCGGGGTCATCGGTGCCGGCCCGCGGGCCGATCGACCGGTGGATGCCGGTGCTGGGGCCGACGGGGCCCGTGTACGGGGCTGTTCTCTGTGTCATGCCCTCGAGCCTCGCGTCTCGAAGGGGCCGACGGGCGCTTCTCCGTCGTCCGCTGATCCACCCTGCGCTGATCCACCCTGCGCTGATCCCCCGTCGGCTGATCCTCCCTGCGTTGATCCACCGCCGGCTGGTCCGCTGACGGCTGGTCCGTCCTGCGCTGACCAGCCCTCGTGACCGCTCCCCTCGTCCCCGCGCCGCACCTCACCCCTCCCGTCCTGCCCCGGCCCCGCGGTGCGCGACTACAGTGGACGCATGCAGAATCCGGACAGGTCAGCCACGATGATCACCGTGTCCGACCGCTCGGCGGAGGGCACCAGGGAGGACCTCTCCGGTCCCCTCGGCGCCCGCCTGCTCGAGGAGGCCGGATGGGAGGTCGAGGGCGTCGTCGTCCCGGATGACAGGGACGCGATCGCCGGCGCGATCCTCGCCGCGGTCGACGGCGGCGCCGCGCTCGTGGTCACCACGGGCGGCACGGGGCTGGGGCCTCGCGACGTGACCCCGGAGGCCACGGGCCCGCTGCTGGATCGGCCGATCCCCGGGATCGCCGAGCGCCTGCGCGCCATCGTCGCCGACCGCCTTCCCGCCTCGATGCTCTCGCGCGGCCTCGCCGGTCTGCGCGGCCGCACGCTCGTGGTGAACCTCGCCGGCTCCCCCGGGGCCGTGCAGGACGGCATGCCCGTGATCCTCTCGGTCGCCGCCCACGTGGCCGACCAGGTCCGCGGAGGTGACCACACGTGATCGTCATGTCGGCCGTGACCGCCGCGCCCCTGGACGTCGCTGCGCACCTCGACGCGGTCTCGCACCCGGCGGCCGGAGCGACCGCCGCCTTCATCGGCACCGTGCGCGACAACGATCCCGAGGCCACCGGGACGGTGGTGCGCCTGGACTACTCCGCGCACCCCGAGGCTGAGCGGCTGCTCGCGGAGATCGCGGCGCGCTGCGACAGCGAGGACGTGCGCATCGCCGTCTCCCACCGCACGGGATCGCTCGAGGTGGGCGGGGTCGCGATCGTCGCCGCCGTCTCGAGCGTGCACCGCGCCGACGCGTTCGACGTGGCCCGCGAGGTCGTCGAGCGCGTCAAGGCCGAGCTGCCGGTGTGGAAGCGCCAGGTCGAGGCCGACGGCACCGCCGAATGGGTGGGGCTCGGGAGCCTCGCCGAGACGGGGCTGAGCGCATGACCACCGCGTACCACCCCGGTCGAGCGAGCGCCGATCCGCCAGCTCCCGCCGCCGCGCCGAGGCCCACCGCCGTCGCCCTGCCCATGCCGACGGTCCGGGTGCGCACGGCGCAGGCTCCCCCGTCGGCCCCCTCCGATCCCGTCGACCCCGCCCACTCTGTCGACGCCACCCGCCCCGTCGGCGCGTCGACCTCCGGGACCGTCCCCGGGGGCGTCTGGGACGGCCCGCTCGTCGACAGCTTCGGACGCGTCCACCGCGACCTGCGGATCTCGCTCACGGACAAGTGCAACCTGCGCTGCACCTACTGCATGCCCGCCGAGGGCCTGCCGTGGCTCGCGAAGGAGAACGTGCTGACCACGGACGAGATCGAGCGCGTCGCGCGCGTCCTCGCCCGCCTCGGCATCGTCGAGGTGCGGCTCACCGGCGGCGAGCCGCTGCTGCGCCCCGACATCGTCGACGTGGTGCGGCGCCTGCACGCGATCGAGGGGGCCGAGGGGCCGCTCGACATCTCCATGACCACCAATGCGATCCGACTGGACCGCGTCATGGAGGACCTCGAGGCCGCGGGCCTCTCGCGGCTGAACATCAGCCTGGACACCGTGGACCCCGAGCGCTTCAAGGAGCTGACCCGTCGCGAGCGCTTCTCCGCCGTGCAGGCAGGGATCGCCGCCGCCCGCGAGTCCGGGCTGCGTCCGCTGAAGATCAACGCTGTCGCCATGCGCGGCGTGAACGACGACGAGTTCTGCGATCTGCTGCGCTTCGCGATCGACCACGAGGCCCAGCTGCGCTTCATCGAGCAGATGCCGCTGGACGCAGGCCACGTCTGGTCGCGCCACACCATGGTCGACGGCGCCGAGATCTTCGAGAAGCTCTCCGCCGAGTTCGACCTCGACCCTGTCGGCGACCGCGGCTCGAGCCCTGCGGAGGTGTTCCGCGTGCGTGGCACCGACGCGACCGTGGGCGTGATCGCCTCGGTCACCGCGCCGTTCTGCGGGGCGTGCGACCGGGTGCGGCTGACGGCCGACGGGCAGCTGCGCAACTGCCTGTTCGCGCGGGAGGAGTCGGATCTTCTCTCCCTGCTGCGCTCGGGCGGGTCCGACGAGGACGTGGCCCGGATGATCCGCGCGAGCATCGGTGCCAAGCGCCCCGGTCACGGGATCGACGATCCCGGCTTCCTGCAGCCCGACCGCCCGATGTCCGCCATCGGCGGCTGACCGGGCCGGAGCACCGGCGGGACCGGCACCCGGCCCGGGCGGACCGCTCAGGCGTCGTCCTCCTGCGGGTGCGTCTCCTCCCAGGCGGCGAGCTCGTGCTTGACCAGGCGCGTCGCCTCCTGCGGAGAGATGCCCGCGGCGACCGCGAGCCCCATGAGGTAGGTCGTCACCGGCGCGGCCGGGCGGGTCACCCCGTGGGCAACCTGGCCGGTGAGGCCCAGCAGCAGGTTCGTCGGAACCTCCTCGGCCGTGAGTCCGAGGGCGGGTGCGAGCTGCTCGATCCAGGGCTCGAGCTCGGGCGGGACGCTGCGGGGCATGAGATCTCCTTGATGCGGCGGGCGGGTTACGTGGGGTGACCTGCGTGGGGTGGGGTGCGTGGGATGGCGTGGAGTGCGCGGGGCGGGGAGGATGCAGGACGACCCCCGGCCGGCGGCCGACGGTCGACGAACGCCGTGATCCGCGCCCCCGGTGCTCAGGTGCGGCGCCAGGTGCCGCTCTTGCCGCCGGTCTTCTCGACCAGCTCGATGCGCTCGACCGCGACGGACTTGTCCAGTCCCTTGACCATGTCGACCACCGCGAGAGCGGCGATCGAGACGGCGGTCAGCGCCTCCATCTCCACGCCCGTGCGGCCGGCGGTGCGCACGGTCGCGCGCAGCTCCACGCCGTCGTCCTCGATCTCGGCGTCCAGCACCGCGCCGTGCACGCCGATCACGTGCGCGAGGGGCAGCAGCTCCGGGGTGCGCTTGGCGCCCTGGATGCCGGCGATGCGGGCCACGGCGAGCACGTCCCCCTTGGGGACGGTCCGATCGCGCAGGGCGGCGACGATCTCCGGGGTGCACAGCACCTTGCCGCGCGCGGTCGCGCTGCGCACCGTCGGCGACTTCTCGGTGACGTCGACCATGCGCGCCCGGCCGTCGTCGTCGAGGTGGGTGAAGGGCTGGGAGTTCTCGCTCATGACAGCACCATCACCTCGATCTCGTCTCCCTCGTGGACCCGTTCGACGTCCGCGGGGACGATCGCGAGATCGTGCGCCCGGGCGAGGGAGACCACCAGGTGGGAACCGCTGCCGCCCGCGCTCGCGGGCGCGACGGTCCACTCGTCCATGACCGCAGGCAGCGCCTGGGCGCGGCCCACGGGGCAGGTCCATGCGGCGCGCGCCCGCCGCTGGACGGTGGGGCGGAAGAGGTCGCTGCGGCCCGCCATCGTGCGCAGCGGCGGCCGCACGAACAGCTCGTAGCAGACGGCGACCGCGACCGGATTGCCGGGCAGGCAGAAGACGGGGAGACGCTCCCCCACGACGCCGAACCCCTGCGGCTTGCCGGGCTGGATCCCGACCTTCTCGAAGCGCACGCCGAGCGGCGCGAGCGCATGCTTGGCGACGTCGAAGGCGCCGACGCTCGCGCCGCCGCTGACCACGACGGCGTCGGCGAGGTCCTGCTCCGCGAGCGCGCGGACGTGGCGGGCGAGCTCCTCGCCGTCCTCGTCGCGGAACCAGGAGACGTCCGCGATCTGGAGTCCGTCGGCCGCGAGGGCCGCGGCGAGCAGCACAGAGTTGGACTCGGGGATCTGGCCGCGCCGCAGCTCCTGCCCGGCGGGCACCAGCTCCGACCCGGTGGAGACGACGGCGACGCGCGGCCGCCGGATCGCGCTCACGCGGCCGTGGCCGGCCGATGCCACGGCGGCCAGACGCCACGGCGTGAGCTCGACACCGGCGGGCACGGCGACCTCTCCCTCGGGGGTGTCCTCGCCGCGGCGGCGGATGTGCGCGCCGGGCTTCGGCTCCTCGAGGATCTCGATCCGGGCGGGGAGCTCGTCGACCCCCGTCGGCTCGCTGTCCGTCGGCCCGGTCCGGACCTTCTCGATCGGCACGATCGCGTCAGCGCTCGTCGGGACCGGCGCACCGGTCATGATCCGCACCGCCTCGCCGGTGCCGAAGGGCGGGTCCTCGGAGGAGCCCGCTGCCACGTCGCCCACCACGAGCAGGCGCGCATCGACTCCCGCCTCGGAGCGACGCACGGCGAACCCGTCCATGGCGGAGTTGTCGAACAGCGGCACCGGATGCGCGGTGCGGACGTCGTCGGCGAGCACGGCGCCGCGCGCCTCGGCGAGTGGCAGCTCCACCGCATCGAGCCTGCGGACCGCCGCCAGGAGGCGGGCGCGATGGTCCTGCCAGGGGATCATGCCCTCGCCCCTGCGCGCCGGATCCGGAGGGTCGTGGTCGAGGTCAGCATGCTCTCCATGCTAGTCGCGCCCCCGTCCCCGACGGCGGCGTCCGGTCCCGCGGGATCCGGCCGGTCCCGGCTTCTGCGGGCCGTCCGCACCCGCCCCCTTCGTGCGGCTCCACCCGCATCCGCGGGAAGTCGGCCGAGATTCCTCCGCATGTGCGGGTCCGTGGTGTACTGGAGCGCATGACCACCTTCCGCGTGAGCGAGGCCGCCGGCCTGCTCGGCGTCAGCGATGACACCGTGCGGCGCTGGATCGACAACGGGGCGCTCACCGCCTCGGCGGACGCCGCGGGCCGCACCGTGCTGGAGGGCAGCGAGCTCGCCGCGCACCTCGAGGCCTCTGCCGGCGGTCCCGGCGATCCCGTGCAGCGCGGATCGAGCGCCCGCAATCGTTTCGTGGGTCTCGTGACCGGCATCGTCAGCGACCGGGTGATGTCCCAGGTGCAGATGCAGTGCGGTCCGCACCGCGTGGTCTCGCTGATGTCCACCGAGGCCGTCCGCGAGCTCGAGCTCGAGGTCGGCTCCCTGGCGACGGCCGTGGTCAAAGCGACCACCGTGATCGTCGAGACGCCCTGACCCGGAGCGTCCCGCCCGCCTCTCCCTGCTCTCCCGTCCCGCTGTCCCCTCCCGCAGAATCGAAGGATCACCCCATGTCCCTGTCGACCACCGCCCGCCTGCGCACCGCCGGTGCGCTCCTCGCCGTCTCCGCTTTCGCCCTGGCCGGGTGCTCGGACTCCGGATCCTCCGACTCCGCGGCCTCGGACTCCGGCGACGGCTCGACGAAGACCCTCACGATCTTCGCCGCCGCCTCGCTCCAGGGCCCCTTGGACACCGTCGCCGAGGACTTCTCGAAGGCGCACCCCGAGTACGAGGTGAAGCCGATCGTGTACGACGGCTCGCAGGCGCTCGCCACCCAGGCGATCGACGGGGCGGACGTCGACGTGCTCGCCTTCGCCTCCGAGAAGAGCCTCGAGCCCGTCACCGAGGCCGGCATCACCGACGACTCGAAGATCTTCGCGACCAACACGCTGGAGATCGCCGTGGCCCCCGGGAACCCCAAGGGCATCAAGACCTTCGAGGACCTCACGAAGTCCGGCGTCTCCGTGGTCACCTGCGCCTCCGAGGTCCCCTGCGGCCAGGCCACCGACAAGGTCGAGGACGCCACCGGCGTGACGCTGAAGCCGGTGAGCGAGGAGACCAACGTGACCAGCGTCGTCAACCGCGTCTCCGAGGGCGAGGCGGACGCGGGCCTGGTCTACACCACCGATGTCACCGCCGCGGGCGACAAGCTCGAGGGCGTCGACTTCCCCGAGTCCGACGAAGCCGTGAACAAGTACCCGGTGGCGGTGAGCACCAAGGCCAAGGATCCCGAGGGCGCCCAGGCCTTCGAGGACTACCTGCTCTCCGACGACGGCCAGAAGGTGCTCGACGAGGCCGGCTTCGGCGCGCCGTGAGACCTCCCGCCTGGCTGCGGACCATCGCCCTGGTGGGCCTCGCCGTGCTGGTGCTGCCGCTCGCCGGGATGCTCACCCGGGTGCACTGGTCCACCCTCGGCGAGGACCTGGTCGCCCCCTCGACGGTGACGGCGCTCTGGCTCTCGCTGCTCACCGCCTTCTGCTCGACGATCGCATGCCTGGTCCTGGGCTTCCCGCTCGCGTTCCTCATCGCCCGCGCGTCCTCGCGCACGGCCGCGGTGCTGCGGGCGGCCGTGATGGTGCCGCTGGTGCTGCCGCCGATGGTGGGAGGCCTCGCCCTGCTGTCCCTGCTGGGACGCTCGGGCGTGATCGGGAGGCCGATCTTCGAGGCCACCGGGTTCTCCCTCCCGTACACGACGGCGGGCGTGATCGTCGCCCAGACCTTCGTGGCCATGCCGTTCCTCGTCATCACCCTCGAGGGCGTGCTGCGCACCTCCGGCCAGGGCCATGAGCGGGTGGCCGCCTCCCTCGGCGCGAGCCGCTGGCGCGTGCTCACCCGCGTCACCCTGCCGCTGGTGACGCCCGGCCTGGTCGCGGGGACCGTGCTCGCCTTCGCGCGCGCCATGGGCGAGTTCGGCGCGACCGCCCTGTTCGCGGGCAACTCCGAGGGCGTCACCCGCACCATGCCCCTCGCGATCTACACGGCGTACAACGGGGTGGGCGTCAGCCAGGACTCCGCCCTCGCGCTGTCCCTGCTGCTGCTGGTGAGCGCCGTGGTGATCGTCGCCGGCCTGCGCTCCTGGCGCGAGGAGGCCGTGCGGTGAGCGCGGGATCGGAGCGCCCGACGGGTGCGGGCCTCACCGCCGATCTCGTGGTCCGCCGCGAGAGCTTCGACGTGCGCGCCCGCCTCGAGGTGCCCCCGGGCGGCCGCCTGGCACTGCTCGGTCCGAACGGGGCCGGCAAGTCCACGATCCTCGGCGCCCTCGCCGGCGCCGTCCCGCTCGCCGACGGGCGCATCGCCGTCACCGAGGGCGGCGAGCAGGCCCGGGAGCACGTGCTCGATGCCCCCGGTCGCCGCAGCGTCCCCACGCATCTGCGCAGCATCACCCTGCTCGAGCAGCGTCCGCTGCTGTTCCCCCACCTGGATCTGGTCGCGAACGTGGCCTTCGGCCCGCGAGCACGCGGCATGGCCCGGCGCCCGGCCCGCGCGCTCGCCCTGGACTGGCTCGACCGGGTGGGACTCGCCGACCGCGCCGCCCAGCGCCCGCACCGCCTCTCCGGGGGCCAGCAGCAGCGCGTGGCCCTCGCCCGGGCCTTCGCCTCCGGCCCCTCGGTGATCCTGCTCGACGAGCCCTTCGCGGCCCTCGACGCCGAATCCACTCCCCGCGTGCGAGGGCTCCTCACCCGCGAGCTCGCCCGCACCGGCACCACCGCGCTGCTGGTCACCCACCAGCTCAGCGACGCCTGGGACCTGGCCGACCGCTGCGTCGTCCTCGAGTCCGGCACCATCCGCGAGCGCACCGTCCCCGAACAGATCGCGACGTCCCCGCGCAGCCGTTTCGGCGCCCGCCTCGCGGGCTTCGGCGTCATCGAGGGCACGTGCACGGCCGGGGAGGACGGTGCGGCGGCAGCGGCCCTCCGCGTGGGCGACGCGGTGCTGACCGGCGCGCCCGATCCCGAGGCGCTTCCGCAACATGGCGAGAGCGCCCTGGGGATCGCCGCCCCGGAGGACGTCGATCTGCTGCCGCTCGACGACGGGGCCGCGGCGGGCGACGGCGACGCCCAACGGGGCCCGTCGGGTGTGGTCGGCCAGGTCATCGGGGTGCAGGCGAGCGCCGGTCGGGTCCGCGTCGAGGCCGACAACGGCCTGGTCGCCCAGGTCTCCCCCGACGCCGCCGCACGGGCCACCGGCAGCGGCCTGCCGGTCGTCGGCTCCCGGCTCCGCTTCGCCCCGCGCGCCCTGCGCCTCGTGGAGGACCGCCGCCAGGACGAGCCCGCCCGCTGACGTCGACCGCTCGTGCCGCGCGAAGGCCCCGGCGTACCCTGTGCGGCATGGGTCGCATCACCTCCAGCCGTCCGATCACCCGCATCCGTCTCGGGTACGGCAGCACCCGCAGGCCCGACACGCTCGCGGTCGAGGAGCCCCTCGAGATCCGGGCGGACGGACGCCCGGTCGCGGTCACGATGCGCACTCCCGGCCATGATGTCGAGCTCGCGACCGGCTTCTTCCTCTCCGAGGGGATCATCCGCGGTTCGCGGGACGTGGTGCAGGCGATCCACTGCGGCGGCCCCGGCACGGGCGGCGAGGTCAACACGTACAACGTGCTCGACGTGACGCTCGCCCCGCACGTGCCTCCGCCCTCCCGGTCGACCGAACGGAACTTCTATACGACCAGTTCGTGCGGGGTGTGCGGGAAGGCGAGCATCGACGCCGTCCGCACCGTGTCCGCCTTCGGCGTCACCGACGACGACCTCCGCATCGCCCCCGAGCTCATCGCCTCCCTGCCCGACACCCTGCGCGAGCACCAGGACGTCTTCGACAAGACCGGCGGGCTGCACGCGGCGGGGCTGTTCGACGCCGCGAGCGGTGAGCTGCTCGTGCTGCGCGAGGACGTCGGGCGGCACAACGCCGTCGACAAGGTCGTGGGCTGGGCCGCGCAGAACGGCCGCCTTCCCGCGCGCGGCACGATCCTGCAGGTCTCGGGCCGCGCGAGCTTCGAACTGGTCCAGAAGGCCGTGATGGCCGGTATCCCGATGCTCTCCGCGGTCTCCGCCCCCTCGTCGCTCGCGGTCGAGCTCGCCGTCGAGTCCGGTCTGACCCTCGCGGGCTTCGTGCGCGGGCCGCGGCTGAACGTCTACTCGCGGCCCGACCGGGTGCTCGAGCCTGCCGTGGAGCAGCAGGGCGCGGGCGGGGCCGACGTCGGGACCGAGGTCGAGGAGAGCCGGCCCGCCGCGGTCCGCTGAACGGCGCGCACCGGGTGAGTCCCGGTGGATGCAGGGCGCCGGGTCAGCCGGAGACCCGCCGGGCGTAGCGGGCAGGGGTCTCGCCGGTGACGGCCCGGAAGTCGCGGATGAAGTGCGACTGGTCGAACCAGCCCAGAGCGGTGGCGGTGTCGCTCAGTGAGCGCGGGTCTCCGCGATCGAGCGCGGCCGTCGCGTCGATCACCCGGGCCCGCACGAGCATCCGCTTCACACCGACACCGAGCCCTCGGTCGAACAGCCGCTGGAGCGTGCGCGCCGAGACGCCGCTGCGACGCTCCAGATCAGCGAGCGAGTGCGTCGCCGAATCGTCGATGATGCCCAGGAGGCGACGCAGCGTCGGGGCGTCGGGCGGCTCCTCCGGGCCCCGTGCGAGGAGCCACGCGTCGAGACGCGCGGCCGCGGACACCGCATCGTGGGGCAGGGCGTCCGACGGCTCGACATCGGCCAGGTGCGTCGCGGCCTCACCGAACCACTGCTCGGCGGGGATGGTGCGATCGCGCAGCGCACGCAGGTCCTGCGTCGAGAACGCGCGCGTCCCGCCGAGCGCGAACTTCACGCCCACCACGCTGCCGCTGCCGGTCAGTCGCACGTCGAAGCGCCCCCGGGTCACGGGCCCGGTGATCCAGACACCTGCTCCCTCCGTGGTGCCCGCCGCGTCCGTGCCGTCCCGCTGCGCGCCTCCGCGTTCGACGGTGAGGTTGATCGACGGATCGTCGAGGGTCGCGACCGGGAAGACCTCCCCGTCCTCCAGGTCCCAGCGGACCGACCAGTACCGCTCGACCCAGGGTCGCAGCGCGGCACAGGGCCGGGCGAAGTCGTAGCGCGCCCGCTGCAGGAGCTCCTCGGGGCGCAGCACATGGCCGTACATGTGCGGAGGTGTCGCCTTCGTCCTATCGGCGTCCGTGCCCATGGCGGCAGTCTTCCACCCATGGACGACACCGCTGTTGCACGCCTTGCCATGACGACTCTCGACGCCGCCGAGACCGAGCCGGAGGCGCGCTTCTGGTCCGCGGTGCTGGGATGGCCGATCGCCGTGCTCACCGAGGACTACGCGATGCTGACCGGCCCCTCCGGGGCCCTCGGCATCGGCCGCATCCCCGACCACGTGCGCTCGACCTGGCCGGACGACGGCCGCAAGCAGTTCCACCTCGACCTCGCCGCCTCCGACCCGCAGGCCGCGGCGGAGCGCTGCGTCGAGTTCGGCGCCACTCGGGTCGAGCCCCAGCCCGGCGACACCTGGATCGTGCTGCAGGACCCGGCCGGGCACTTCTTCTGTCTGACCGACGAGAAGAACTGGGGCTGACGACGGGAGAGGCGCGCGCGCCATACTGGCACCCATGCGCGAATCCCCGGACCCGACCCCGCCCGCACGGCCCGAGTTCACGATCGATGTGCCGGTCCTCGCCGATGCCGACGCCCTCGCCGCCCTGCACACGCGGGTGTGGCGCGAGGCCTACACGGGGATCGTGCCGTCCTTCGCCTACGACGACGTCTCCCTCGGCCGGCGCCGCACCATGTGGCGCCGGATGCTCGATCCCGAGCGCGAACGGACTGTGCGCGAGCGCCTGCGGATCGGCCGTGACGCCGAGGGAGCTCCCGTCGGATTCCTCATGATCGGCACCGGCCGGGACGAGGACGCCCCGCATCCGCTCGAGCTGCAGGCCCTCAACGTCGGCCGCGAGTTCCACGGCACCGGTCTGGCGCAGGCGCTGGTCGCGGAGCTGCTGGGCGATCGGCCCGCCTACCTGTGGGTGGTCGAGGACAATCCGCGCGCCCGCCGCTTCTACGAGAAGGTCGGCTTCCGGGCCGACGGCGGCGCGAAGGTCGATCCCTCCCTGGAGGACCTCCGGGAGATCCGCATGTCCCGTTGATCGGGCCCGCCCGGTCAGTCGGTCGCGGGGCCCCCGTACTGCAGCACGGTCTCGCCGTAGGTCTTGGTGCCGTCGTCCGCCCAGCCCTCGGGCCAGGCGAGGGGGCGGGAGCGGCTCGAGCGCTCGATCACCACGAGCGCGTCGTCCGCGAGCGCCGGGCGCAGCGCGCGCAGCAGCTGCTCGAGCGCCTCGGTGGGCAGGTCGTAGGGCGGGTCGAGCATCACGAGCGAGAATCCCCCGTCGGCCGGCGCGCCGGCCTCCGCGAGCTGCGCCGCGGCCTGTTCGGCCTTCCCGGTGCGCACCGTGCAGCGCGCGGCGAGGCCGAGTCGCTCCGCGGTCGTGCCGAGCTGTCGCGCCGTCGGCCCGTGCATCTCCACCAGCAGCGCCGACTCGGCGCCGCGCGAGAGCGCCTCGAAGGCGAGCGCTCCCGTGCCGGCGAACAGGTCCAGCACGCGCGCACCGCGCAGGGCGTCCCAGCCCTCGAGCCGGGAGAAGAGCGCCTCGCGGACCCTGTCGGACGTGGGGCGCGTGCCCTTCCCCGGGGGCCCGGGGATGGTGCGTCCGCCCAGCTCGCCGGCGATGATGCGGGGCATCTCAGCTCCTCTCCACGTTCGGGTCGGCGTCCCGCAGGCGGCGCTCGACGGCCGCTGCGAGCTGCGGATGGTCCTCGAGGTCCACATCGCCCGCGACCAGGTCGAAGGCGATGCCGCGGGCACGCGCGATGATCTTCTCGTCGCGCAGCACGTCCAGGTGCTCCAGTGTGCGGTGCAGACCGGACTGCTCCTCCCCCACCAGATCGCCCGTCCCGCGACGGCGCATGTCGATCTCGGCGAGCTCGAAACCATCGGTCGTCGCGGCGATCTTGGTGAGCAGCTCGGACGTCTCCGAGCCGTGCGGGGTGCGGGTGTCGAAGAAGGCGATGCCGGGGTGCTCGCCGCGGCCGATGCGCCCGCGCAGCTGGTGCAGCTGGGAGATGCCGAAGCGCTCGGCGTCCATCACGACCATCACGGAGGCGTTGGGCAGATCCACGCCCACCTCGATGACGGTCGTCGCGACCAGGAGATCGAGCTCCCCGGTGACCATGGCGTCCATGACGTCCTGCTTCTCCTGGGCGGAGAGCCGCCCGTGCATGACGCCGATGCGCGCGTCGCGCAGCTGGGGCCGACGGGCCAGGCGCTCGGCCGTCTGGGTGACGCCGCGCGCCTCGAGCCCCGGGTCGGCCGCGCTGGGGACGCCCTCGAACACCTCGCCCATGATCTCGAGGTCCGATCCCTCCTCGCGCTCGTCGATCCGCGCGCAGACCACGAACGCCTGGCGGCCGGCGCCGATCTCCTCGGCGGTGCGCGCCCACATGCGCGTCTCCCACGCCGGGTCCTCCTCGTGGACGACGTGGGTGGTGATGCCGGGGCGGCCGCTCGGGCTCTGGGTGAGGCTGAGGACGTCGAGGTCCCCGGCGGTCGCGAGCGCCGCGGTGCGCGGGATGGGCGTCGCGGTCATGACGATGACGTGGGGGTTCTTGCCGTCGGCCCCCTTGGTGCGCAGTCGCCTGCGGTGGTCCACGCCGAAGCGGTGCTGCTCGTCGATCACGACGAGGCCGAGCGCCGCGTACTCGACGGACTCCGTGAGCAGCGCATGGGTGCCGACGATGATCCCGGCCTCGCCGCTGGTGACGTCGAGCAGGGTGCGCCGGCGGTCGGCGACGGACTGCGAGCCGGTGAGCAGGCGCACGCGCGTGGCGTCGGGGTGGGCGTGCATGTGATCGGCGCGCCCCAGGTCGCCCAGGAGGTTCAGGATGGTGCGGTGGTGCTGCTCGGCGAGGACCTCGGTGGGGGCGAGAAGGACCGCCTGGTGGCCCGAGTCCACGGCCTGGAGCATGGCCCGCAGCGCGACCACGGTCTTCCCGGAGCCGACGTCGCCCTGGAGCAGCACGTTCGTGGGCCGCGAGCGCGCGAGCTCGTGGCGGATCGCCTCCCCGACCTCGGCCTGGCTCGCGGTGAGCGTGAAGGGCAGGCGCTCGTCGAGCAGGGGCTGCAGCGGGCCGCTCGCGCCGAGGGCGGGCGCGGGCGTGCGCGCGTCGAAGGCGCGGCGCTGCGCGAAGATCGTCTGCAGGATGAAGGCCTCCTCGAAGACGAGGTGCCTCGTGCCGCGCTCGGTCTCGGCCATGTCCTGCGGGGTGTGGATGAGGCGCATGGCCTCGGGCAGCGTGGGCAGGTGCTCGGCGGCGCGCACGGTGGGCGGGAGGATCGTGGTGAGCTGGTCGGCGAACTCGACGGCCTTCTTGTACGCCGAGCGCAGGGTGGCCTGCTTGGCCTTCTTGCGCAGACGGTAGACGGGGACCGGCCGCATCAGCCGCGCCCGCGCCTCCGCGCTCCCGTCGTACGGCTCGTAGCGGGGATTCGTGATCTGCGGGGCGCCCTGGTGGAAGCGGGGGTCGAAGTGGACCGTGCCGAACACGGCGATGCGGGCGCCGGGTGCGAGGTGCTCCTGGTGCCAGCGCACGATGTGGTCCTTGGGCAGGAAGAACGTGAGGGTGAGCTGCGCGTTCTCGTCGGCGACGCGGACCTCGAGAACCGAGCCGGGCCTGCGCTTCATGCGGCGGGCCTGCGAGCCGACGACGCGGACGATCACCGTGGCGTCGTCCCCTTCGCGCAGCGCGCCCAGGTCGCGGAGCTCGCCGGGGACGATAAAGCGCAGCGGCGTCAAGCGCAGCATGTCGTCGAGGTCCTCCGCGCCCTGCGCGTGGACGGCCCGCAGCTCGGCGGCCGTGAGGAGCTCGGAGAGCTCGGGCACGCCGGAGGAGCGTCGCGGCGCGCGCGCCGTGCGGCCCGTGCCGCTCGCGTCAGCGTTCATGGTGCGACGTCCTTCTCCCCGTTCCCTGCCCTGCCCTGCCAATGACTCCCGTCACCGGCCCTCGCCTGCACGGATGCGTGCGGGACAATGGTGCCACCTGCACGGGACGCTGTGTCTGAATCCACAGCGCTGGGCGCTCTCCGCGCTTCCGACGCCCGGCAGCCGTGGGCTATGCTGTCGGGGTTGCCTTGCGCGACCGCTCTTCCTGTGGTCGACCACGGTATGCGAACCCTCCGACGATCGAGCGTCGGCCGGGGCGCGTCCGGCGGGCGAGGCACCCGCAACGATTCGATCTTCAGGAGACGACAGTGGCTTCCACGTGTGACATCTGCGCCAAGGGCCCGAGCTTCGGCAAGAGCGTGTCCCACTCGCACCGCCGCACCTCGCGCCGCTGGAACCCGAACATCCAGACCGTGCGCACCGTGATCAACGGCACCCCCACGCGCCTGAGCGTCTGCACCTCCTGCCTCAAGGCCGGCAAGGTGCAGAAGGTCGGCGCCTGAGCAGGACGCGCTCGGCCCTCGCGGCCAGGCCATCCCTCGGGATTCCCCGTCGGAGCCCCCATCGGAGACGGTGGGGGCTTCCGTGCGTCCGGGGCCGGTCCGATGCGTCGCGCCACGTACGCTGAGCCGATGGTCGACGCACTCGCTGACTATCGCGCCCTCCTCGCCGAGGGAGACGTCCAGGTCGCGGTGAGCGACCTCGACGGGGTCCTGCGCGTCTTCGACACGACGCCCTGGGCGGCGCTCGACGAGCAGCTCGGGCTCCCCCAGGGCTCCGCCTTCCGCGCCGTGCTGCGCGACCCGCTGCTCGAGGACGTGACGCGCGGTCGCGCCACCCATGCGGACTGGCGGGAGTCCATCCTCTCCACGCTCCGTCGGCAGGGCGTTCCCACGGGCCGCGCCCGTCGTGCCATCGCCACCTGGGCGGACGACCGCGGCCGGCTCGACACGGACGTCCTCGACGTGCTGCGGGACGCGCAGCGGGAGGGGATCGACGTCTTCGTGCTCACCAACGGCACCGACAGGGTGCGCGAGGAGCTGGAGGGCCTGCGCGCCCACGAGGATCCTGCCCACTCACCGCCGCGGCGTTTCAGCTCTCTCCTCGATCCCCGGGGTGAGCGGGTCCTGAACACGGCCGAGCTCGGCGAGGCCAAGCCCGATCCCGCTGCATTCGCCGTCGCCCACGCACGCATCGAACGCGTGCTCGGCCGCCCCGTCCCCCGAGGCGCCGTCGCCTTCCTCGACGACAGCGCCTCCCACACGGAGGGCGCAGAGGAGTTCGGCTGGCGCGCGGTCCGACTGCGTCGGGCGTGAGCGCGCCGCCGACCTCCTCCGCCGGGCGCCCCTCGTCACCTCACGCGAGCGCGGGCAATCCCAGGTTCTCGCGCAGCGTCGTCCCCGCGTACTCGGTCGGGTAGACGCCGCGCTCCTGGAGGCGGGGCACGAGCTCGTCGACCACGTCGTCGAGGCCTCCGGGGACCAGCCACGGGGTGATGTTCAGCCCGTCGATCGCTCCCCACCGGGCGTACTCGGCGAGCTGCTCGGCGACCGAGTCGTAGGAGCCGGTGAAGCTGCTGCCGCGCGAGCCCTGGCGCGAGCGCGCGAACTCGAGGATCGACAGCCCCTTCTGGGCGGCCTCCTCGCGCCAGGCGCGCGTGAGCTCCTGGGCCTTCTCGAACTGGAATCCGGCACCTCGGGTGACGCCGGACTCGACGACCAGGGGGTCCACGTCGGGCAGCGGCCCGTCGGGGTCGTAGTCGGTGAGGTCGCGGCCCCAGTACTGCTCGAGCAGCGCGATCGCCTGCTGCGGACCCACCTGCTGCTCGCGCACCCAGCGCAGCTTGTCCTCGGCCTCGGCATCGGTCGCGGCCAGGATGAACTCGGCCCCCGGGAAGATCTGCACGGACTCGGCCGAGCGGCCCGCGGCGAGCGTGCGCTCGACGATGTCGTGGCGGAAGTCGATCGCCCGCTCCAGATCGCCGAAGGGCGAGAAGATGACGTCGGCCGTGCGGGCGGCGAAGTCGCGCCCCTGCGGGGAGACGCCGGCCTGGAAGAGCACGGGCTCGCCCTGGCGCGAGCGCGGCAGCCTCCCGCTCGCGCGCACGTGGTAGTGGCGGCCCTCGTGGTCGACGTCCTCGCCGCGCCAGATCCGTCGGGCGACGTCGACGAAGGCCTCGGCGTGCTCGTACCGCTCGGCGTGGTCGACGTAGCCGCCGCGGCGGAAGTTCTCGCCGGTCCAGGCGTTGTCGGTGGTGACGATGTTCCAGGCGGCGCGGCCGTCGCTGAGCAGGTCGAGGCTCTGCAGGCGCCGGGCGAGGTCGACCGGGTCGTTGTACGTGGTGTTCTGGGTGGCGACCAGGCCGATGTCCGTCGTGATCGAGGCGAGCGCCGCGAGCAGGGTCTGCGCATCGGGACGGCCCGCGACGTCGAACTCGAGAGGCACACCCTGGTGCTCGCGCAGGCGCAGCCCCTCCCCCAGGAAGAAGGCGGAGAACACGCCGCGCTCGGCGGTCGTGATGAGGCGCTCGAAGGACTCCCAGGCGACCTGGTCGCCGGCGCCCGGCGCGCGCCAGGCGGTCGAGGAGTTCACGCCCTGGAAGAAGACGCCCAGGCGGATGGTCCCGCTCGGGGTGTGCGCGGCGTGGATGGGGTGGGCGGAGTCGGCGGGCGAGGCTGCGGCTCCGGCGGTGGTCTGCTCGGCGGTGGTGCTGCTCATCGAGCGGTCTCCTTCTGGGCGGTGCGGGCGCGGTCCGAGCGGCGCGCGGGGTCGATGGTGACGTCGGGGCGCGGGAGTCCGAACTGCTCGCGCAGGGTGGCGCCGGCGCTCGGAGCCGGGGCGACGAGTCCGTCGGCTCGGAGCTGCGCGGCGGCGTCGGCCACGCGCGAGGCGAGCTCGGCGGGTCGGAACGCGTCCTCGTCCGCCTCGGTCGGGTGCGGCTCCGACTCCTCGTCCGCGGGTTCCTCCTGGCCGAGCAGACCGACGAGCCGCACGAGGCGCGGCGCAGTGGGGGCGGCGCCCTCCGGGGCCGCGTCCGCGGACGTCGGGTCGAGATCGGCGCCGACGATCCCTGCCGCGCCGAGCGCCTCGCGGACAGCTCCCGCGATCTCCTGGGCGGTCGCGTCGGCGTCGAGCACGACGTCGACGGCGCGGCCGTCGGCCAGCTGCTCGGCGACCACGTCGCCGACCGCGGCGCGGTCGGCGTCCGCCACGAGCACCGGCAGCAGGCCCTGCGGGGAGCGCGGGGTGATGGACGGCCCGCGCACGGAGAAGGTCTCCCCCTCGAAGTCGACGTACTGCAGCTTCGCGGCATCGACGTAGACGCCGGTCTCGGCGTCGCGCACCACGGCGTCGTCGCTCCAGGAGTCCCAGACCAGCCGGGCCACGGTGACGACGTCCGTGGTCTCGCGGCGCGCCGCCTCGAGGTCCAGGGCCTCGCGTCCGACGACGTGGGCGGCCTCGTCGTCGGTGCGGGTCTCGACGAGCCAGCCGGCGCGGCCGCCGCTGATGTGGTCGAGGCTCATGAGCTGGGTGGCCAGGTGGAACGGCTCGACGTCCACGGCGTCGGTGCGGACCACGAGGGACAGTGCGCGGGTGAGCGGGGCGAGGTGCGAGGCGACGTGGATCGGGTGGAGGTCTCCGCGCTCGGCGTCACCGCTGATGCTGAGGGCGCCGAGGCCGGCCGCGTCGAGCGCCCGGGCGAGGTCGCGCACGGCCCCCAGGCGGGCGGGCGTGCTCGGCAGGTCGACGGTCAGGACGGGCGGTGTGGTCATCACGGGTTCTCCTTGGTGTGTGCACGGCACTCGGTCACCGCTTCTTCGGTCAGTCCCCAGCGGTCCAGGACCTTCGCGTAGGTGCCCTCGTCGATCGTGGCCTGGAGGGCCTTCGCGTAGACCTCGGCGATCCCTGTGCCCCGCGTGAAGGTCGCGGCGACCAGGGTCTTCCCGGGTGAGAGCTCGTCGATCTTCCCCTGGGTCTCGACGTCGTCGCGGGTGGAGGCCACGTAGCTCATCGTCTCGTAGGGGGCGAGGTAGGCGTCGATGCGTCCGGCGCCGAGGGCGAGCAGCACGTCGGCGTCGCTCGAGAAGTTCTTGAGCTCGGCCGGGTCCTTGCCGTCCTTCTGCAGGTCCTCGTTCCAGCGCATGAGCAGGGCCTCCTGGTTGGTCCCGTTGCCCACGGCGATCACCCGGCCGCTCACGGAGTCGGGCTCGCCGAGCCCGAGGCCGGCGCCCTTCGTCACGAGGAACGTCATGAAGGCGCGCCGGTAGGAGGCGAAGTCGAACGTCTCCAGCCGCTCGTCGTTGATGCCGACGTTCGAGTGGACGACCTCGAACTCGCCCGCCTTCAGCTTGAGCGGCCAGTTCTCCCAGCTGGTGATCTTCAGGTCCAGATCGAGGCCGAGCTTGTCGGCGGCGAGCTGGGCGATGTCGGGCTCGGACCCGATGGGGGTCTTGTTGTCGTCGGCCATGAAGCACAGCGGCGGCCCGCCCACCACGGTGGTCGCGACGGTCAGCTTGCCGTCCTTGCGGAAGGACTCGGGAACGGCCTTCGCGAGCTTCTCGTCGACGGTCGTGCGGATCCTCTTCTGCGTGCCGGAGGTGTCGATCGGCGAGGAGCCGCCCGAGCCGCCGTCGGAGGCTCCCCCGTCGGAGCCGCCCGAGCCCGCCGCGCTGCTGGCCGTGGTCGGATCGGCGCACGCCGCGAGCGCGGCGAGGACGGGCAGGGAGGCGGCCCCGGCGAGGACCCTCCGGCGCGGGAGTCGGTGCCGACGGGCGTCGGCGGGATGCTGGGTCATGGAGTCTCCGGTGGGGGCGTGGGTGGAGGACGGGCCGACGGGGCCCGGACCGCGACGGGTGCTCATGCGGCGTGGATGCGCTGCAGGAAGCCGCGGGTGCGCTCGTGGCGGGGCGCGCCGATGACCTGATCGGGCGGCCCCTGCTCCACGATGCGACCGCCGTCCATGAAGACGACGTGGTCGGCGACGTCGCGCGCGAAGGCGATCTCGTGCGTGACGATGAGCAGGGTGGTGCCGGCGCTCGCGAGGTCGCGGATCACGGCGAGCACCTCCTCGACGAGCTCGGGGTCGAGCGCCGAGGTGGGCTCGTCGAAGAGCAGCACCTTGGGGCGCAGGGCGAGGGCACGGGCGATCGCGACGCGCTGCTGCTGGCCGCCGGAGAGCTGGCGCGGGTAGACGTCGGCCTTCGCGGCCAGTCCCACGGTCTCCAGCAGTTCGCGGCCGCGCGCGAGCGCCTCGCGCTTGGGGACGCCGAGCGCGCGGCGCGGCGCCTCGGCGACGTTCTGGAGCGCGGTCATGTGGCCGAAGAGGTGGAACTGCTGGAACACCATGCCCACCTCGGTGCGCTGGCGCAGCACGTCCTTCTCGGACAGCTCGAGCAGCAGGTCGTCGCGGCGGCGGTAGCCCATGATCTCGCCGTCGATCGCGACCACGCCGCGGTCCAGGGCCTCGAGATGGTTGAGCGTGCGCAGCAGCGTCGACTTCCCCGAGCCGCTGGGCCCGAGGATCGCGGTGACGGTGCCGGGCTCGACGGTCAGGTCGACCCCTCGCAGCACCTCGAGATCGCCGTAGGCCTTGTGGGCCGCACGGACCTCGACGCGCCCTCCGCGGGGCGCCGTGATGGCGGTGGTCTCCGAGGTGGTCCCGAGCGCGGTCATGCGCGCACCTCCGTCCTCTTCGAGCGCAGGCTCGAGAACTGCGCGCGCAGCCGCTGCAGCGGGGTGGGCGGCAGCGTGCGCACGGCTCCCTTCGCGAAGTGGCGCTCGATGTAGTACTGGGCGATGGACAGCAGCGAGGTGATGACGATGTACCAGAGGGTCGCGACCATGAGCATCGGCAGCACCTGCTGGGTGCGGCCGTAGATCAGCTGCACGGTGAAGAACAGCTCGGCGTGGGCGATCACGTAGACGATGGCCGTGCCCTTGACCAGGCCGATCACCTCGTTGAACGCTGAGGGCAGGATCGCCCGCATGGCCTGCGGGAGCACGATCCGCAGGTTGCGGTCGCGGGCGGGGATGCCGAGCGCGCTCGCGGCCTCGACCTGTCCGGCGTCGACCGAGAGGATGCCGCCGCGGATCAGCTCGGAGGCGTATGCCGCCTGGTGCAGGCCCAGGCCCAGCACCGCGGCGACGAGCGGGGTCATGAGGTCGCTCGTGCGGGCGTCGACCAGGCTGAGGTCCGTGAAGGGGACGCCCACCGCGATGCGGTCGTAGAGGTAGCCGAGGTTGAACCAGATGAGCATCTGCACCAGCAGCGGCGTGGAGCGGAAGATCCAGGAGAACGTCCAGGACAGGCCCGAGGCGAGCCGCGAGCCGGAGAGCCGCATGAGCGCGAGCACCAGGCCCAGGCCGAATCCGAGCACTCCCGAGAGGACGGTGAGCTTCAGCGTCTCCCCGAGCCCGCGGATGATCGACCGCGCGAGGAACCAGCTGCCCACCACGCCCCATTCCCACCGCGGGTTCAGGGCGATGGCGACGAGCGCGGCGAGCACGAGGACGCCCACGATGGCCACGACGACACGGCGCACCGGCCGCCGGGCGGGCGCGACGCGCAGCCGGTCGATCTGCTCCGCGCCCAGCGCGTCGAGCGAGCGGCCCTCGGCCCCGTCGTCCTCCGGCCGGCCGGGCATGTCCGAGGCACAGGACTCCTCGCCGCTCGTGCGGAGCGTGCGGGATGCGGCGTCGCGTGCAGTGAGGGTCACGGCTGTGCCTTCCGGTCGAGGGGCGGGGCCGACGGTCGTCGGCCGCGGGATGGCGTGGATCTGTGTGAACGCACGTAACACCCCTGTTGCAGTTATGGACCGTATAAGCGAGTCTTTAGTTGTGGCAAGCGGAGACGTCTCGACCGGACACATCACGACACAGAAGGGAGCGCCGATGAGCACGAGCAGCGCGCGGATCGTCGTCGTGGGCGCCGGTCCGCGACCCTCTGGCCTGCTGGAACGCCTCGGCGCGAACGCCGCGGAGTTCGCCGACGCGCACGTGCGGATCGACCTCGTCGACCCCAGCACGCCGGGCGCGGGACGCATCTGGGACGCGCACGAGAGCCCGCTCCTGCTCATGAACTCCCGCGCCATGGACGTGACGATGTTCACGGACGAGGCGTCCAGCATCGACGGCCCCGTCCGACCCGGCCCCTCCCTCGCGCAGTGGGCCGAGGGCATCCGCGAGGGCAGCATCGCGGCCCCGACGGCCGGCACCGAGCGCCTCGCGGAGATCGAGGCGCTCACTCCCGAGTCCTTCCCGAGCCGCCGCGTGCAGGCGCTCTACCTCGAGTGGGTGTTCGGCCGCGTGCTCGCGGACCTGCCGGAGAGCATCGAGGTGCGCATCCACCGCCGCCTCGCGACCGGCATCGAGCAGCACGACGCCTCCGCGAGGGGCGCTGCGGAACCCGGCTCGTCCTGGCGCGTCGCGCTCGACGACGGCACCTCGCTCTCGGCGGATCTCGTGCTCGTGACCGTCGGCCACACCGATGCCCGCCCCACCCCCGCGCAGCGGGACCTCCATGACTTCGCCGCCCGCCACGGCGGCGTCTACGCCTCCCCCTCGCACGCCGACGGCGTCGACCTGGCCTCGCTGCCCGCGGGCCGGGACGTCATCCTGCGAGGGATGGGCCTGGGCGCGGTGGACCTCATCGCCCTGCTCGCCGAGGGCCGCGGCGGCAGCTTCTCCCCCGCTCCGCTCGCGGGCGAGCCGGACCGGCTCTCGTACGAGCCCTCCGGCGAGGAGCCCGTGCTGTGGCTCGGCTCGCGCCGCGGCACGCCCTTCCACTCGAAGGTGCGCGGGGAGGACGTCCCCGCCGGCCCCTCCGAGCTCGCCCACCTGACGCCGGAGGCGCTCGACGCGGCAGAGGACGCCGAAGGGCACGTCGACTTCGAGCGCTCCGTGCTGCCGCTGGTCGCCGCCGAGATCCGCCATGCGGTCCCCGGCGTCGCTCTCGGCCGCACGGACAGCGAGGGCTGGGATCTGCTCACCGCTCTCGACGATCCGCTGGTCGGGCTCTTCGCGAGCGATGGCGCGCCCCCCGACGACGCCGCCGAGGCGCTGCGCCGCACCCGTGACGTGCTCGTCGGACACATCGAGAGCGACCTGCGCGAGCGCACAGAAGAGGACCCGACGCAGGCGCGCGCGCTCTTCCAGGTGCTGCTGCGCATCACGGGAGCCCTCGCCCGGCTGCTTCCCGCCGAGCGCCTCTCCCCCGCCTCGCGCGGCAGCTACCCGGGACTGTGGCACTCCCTGTTCAGCTTCGTCTGCTCGGGTCCGCCGCCGCGCCGCCTCCAGCAGATCCTCGCGCTCGAGCGCGCCGGCCTCCTCCACTTCCTCGGGCCGCGGCTGCAGGTGACGGCCGACGAGGAGACCGGTGAGTTCGTCGCCGAGGGCGCGGGCGGCGCACGGGTGCGGACCTGTGCCCTCGTGGACGCGTTCCTCCCGGCGCCCACGCTCGAGGGCTCCTCGAACTCCTTCCTGCGCCGCCTCGGCACGGACATCGGAGCGAGCGATCCCCATGCGCCGGGCCGACTGCGCACCGACGGCGAGGGCCGGGTGCTCGACGCCGAGGGAGAGCCGGTCCCGGGGCTCTGGGCCGTCGGCCCGGCGACCTCCGAGTTCCCGCTCGGCGCCTTCGCCCGTCCCCGCACGGATGCCCCCGTCTTCCGGCGCAACGACGCCCTCGCCCGCACCCTGCTCGCCGAGGCGGAGGCCGTCGCCGCCGGTGGTCCGAGCACCGATGCCGGCCACCCCGCGCACGATGTCGGCATCGTGGGCGCCGGCAAGATCGGCACCGCGATCGCTCGCCAGGCAGTGCGCAGCGGGCTGCACGTGCACGTCGAGACCTCCCGCGACGCCCGCTCGCTGAGCGCGCGGATACCCGGCGCCGTGGCGGGCCTGCGCACGCCGTCGGCCGGGGAGGTCGTCGTGCTCACCATGCCGTTCCATGCCGTCTTCGACCTCGATCCCGAGCGCCTGCGAGGGGCGGTCGTCGTCGACGCGACCAACCCCTGGGGACCCGAGGACCTCGCGGCGATCGAGCAGGCGCGAGGGCGCTTCGGCGCCGACCTCTCGAGCAGCGAGCTGGTGGCGGCCCACCTCGTCGCGAGCCGCGTCGCCAAGGCCCTGAACCACATCGGCTACCACGACGTCGAGGACCATCCGCGGCCGGCCGGGGCGAGCGATCGCCGAGCCCTCGCGATCGCCTCCGACGACGAGTTCGCGGCCGCCCGGGTCGCGTCGCTCCTGGACCGGCTGGGCTATGACGCGGTGCTCGTGGACGGACTGGGCCAGGCCCGCCACCTCGAGCCCGACGGCGCCGTCTTCGGCTCCCACGCCTCCCGCGACGTGCTCACCGCGGCCCTCGAGGCGGCCGACGCCGCGGTGCTCACCGCGGCCTGACCCGGCCCGCGCGTCGCACGGGTCGGGCATGCTGGGCCCATGACCGCCTCCGCACCGACCATCCTCGCGACCAGCGCCGGCTGCGTCCCCCATCCGCGCCTGCGCTTCGCCTTCGGGCCGATGATGCGCCTGGCGACCGAGCTCGCCGCCGAGGACGGATGGCACGACCCGTCCGGACCGCCGTGCATCTGCAACGTCTCGACGGCCTCCGGCGATGACGCGCGCTTCCAGAGGGACATGGAGGAGGCCGCCCGCGAGGCCGGGTACGAGCTCCACCACCTCTCGCTGTTCTCCACGCCGAACGTCGCGGACATCCCCGCCTACCTGCGGTCCTTCGACGTGATCTGGGTGAACGGCGGTTCCGTGGTCAACCTGCTCGCGGTGTGGCGGGCCCACGGCCTGGACCGCGTGATGCGGCAGCTGTGGGAGGAGGGCGTCGTGCTCGCGGGCGTCTCCGCGGGATCGATCTGCTGGCACACGGGCGGGGTGACGGACTCCTTCGGCCCCGACCTCGCGCCGGTGACCGACGGCCTCGGCATGCTCCCCTGGGCGAACGGCGTGCACTGCGATTCCGAGGAGGCGCGGATGCCGCTGCTGCGGCGACTCGTGGCCGAGGGCACGCTCGGCGAGACGCACTGCACCGATGACAGCACGGGACTGCTGTACCGCTCGCAACAGCTGGTGGAAGCTGTGAGCGAGAAGCGCGGTGCCCGGGTCCGCAGACTGCGCCGCGACGACGTCTCCGGGGGTCTCGTCGAGGAGGACCTCCCGGTGCGGCTGCTCGAGGGCGCGCTCCCGGGCGAGTCCGCCGACTGACACCGGACGGACGACGGGCCCGGCAGCCTCCCCTGAAGGAGGCGGCCGGGCCCGTCGGACGCCGGTGCACGGGGCACCATGTGCGGCGCGGTCGATCACCGACCGTCGCGCGGGTCGGGGCTCACACGCCGACCGGGGCGTCCTCGAAGGTCGCGGTGTCGATCACGGCGCGGAAGTAGACCTCGCCGTTGACCACGCGGTCGTAGGTCGCGTCGACCTCGTCGACCCCGATGACCTCGATCTGGGCGCCGATGCCGTGCTCGGCGCAGAAGTCGAGCATCTCCTGGGTCTCGGCGATGCCGCCGATGTTGGAGCCGGCGAGCACCTTGCCGCCGCCGATCAGCGCACCGAAGTGCAGCGGCTGCGCGGCCGGCGGGAGGCCGACGACGGCCATCACGCCGTGCGGCTTGAGCAGCCGCAGGTAGCTGTCGACGGGGATGTCGGCGCTGATCGTGTTCAGGATCAGGTCGAACTCGCCGCGATGCTCCTCGTAGAAGCCGTCCTCGGTGGTCGGGAGCATCCGGGTCGCGCCCAGATCGATCGCGAGCTGCTCCTTCTTGCGCGAGCGCGAGAGCACGGTGACCTCGGCGCCCATGGCCGCCGCGAGCTGGACGCCCATGTGGCCGAGGCCGCCGAGGCCCAGCACGGCGACCTTCTTTCCCTCGCCGACGCCCCAGCGGGCGAGCGGGGCGTAGGTCGTGATGCCGGCGCACAGCAGCGGGGCGGCGACGTCGAAGTCGAGACCGTCGGGGATGCGGCACACGAAGCGCTCGTCGACGACGACCTTCTGCGAGTAGCCGCCCTGGGTGATGGTGCCGTCGACGTCCTTGACGTTGTAGGTGCCGACGCTGCCGTTCAGGCAGTCCTGCTCCTGGCCGGCGAGGCACTGCTCGCACTCGCCGCACGAGTCGACCATGCAGCCCACACCGACGCGGTCGCCCACGGAGTACTTCGTGACCTGGTCGCCGACGGCGGAGACGACGCCCGCGATCTCGTGGCCGACGGTGAGCGGGAAGTGCGCCTCGCCCCACTCGTTGCGGATGGTGTGGATGTCGCTGTGGCAGATGCCCGCGGCCTTGATGTCGATGACGACATCGGCGGGTCGGGGGTCGCGACGCTGGATCTCTGCGACCTTGTACGGCTGGTCGGGGCCGGTCTTCTGCAGGGCCTTGACGGTGAAGGGCACGGTCGTCTCCTCGGAGCTCGGGTGCGGATGGATGCCCGCCGGGCTGTCCGGAGCGATGCTCCTGCGACGGGTGCGATCTCGCGAACGCACCCCCGCGGCGGGCGACCCCTCAAGCGTAGTCCCGCAGGTCCCCGCGTGATCGGCCGACGAGATTCTCCAGACACTCGGGAATCCGCGGCGGCTCCGACCGTCGGCCGCGGCGGCGGTCGGGTGCCGCTGAGGGCGCTCAGTCCGGGGCACCCTCGAGGATCTCGCCGCGACGGGGCGTCCCGCAGGGGAGCACGAAGGGCACCGGCGCGGTGCGGTCGATGTCGAGCCCCTCCATCGCCTGCAGGTGGACATGGGGCTCCATGCTGTTGCCCGAGTTGCCGCACGAGGCGAGCACGTCGCCCGTGCGGACCGAGTCCCCCGTACGGACCCTGATGCTGCCCCGCTGCAGGTGGCACAGCGCGACGAACACCTGTCCGCGGTGCGGGTCCTCCGTCGCGATCACCACGTGGTTGCCCGCCAGGCCGTTCCAGCCCTCGGCGGCGCGACGGCCCTGGGTGAGCGCGTAGCCGAGCGAGGCGAGCCCGCGGTGGGCGTCATGATCGACCTCCCCGTCGTGGGCCTTCACGACGCGGCCCTCGCACGGAGCGAGAACGTCCCGGCCGAAGCCGGGGAAGCGCTCGGGAGGCTCGGGGCCGAGCAGGGCGCGGACGTCGAAGGGGCCCGTGCGCGAGTCCGTCCCCACGGGCACGAGGTCCAGCGCGAGGGCGGTCGCGAAGCGCTCGGTGCCGTGGCTCGGGACGCGGTCGGCCGGGGAGTTGCGCGGGGTCCAGCGACCGCGCAGAGGATGGGCGAGACGCAGCGGAGGCACGAGCTCCGCGTGCTCCGCCCGGCCGTCGGCGCGGCGCTCCGGCATCGGGGTCGCTCAGCCGACCTGCTGGAGGCGGACGATGTTGCCCGCCGGGTCGCGCAGCGCGCAGTCGCGCGGCCCCCAGTCCTGGTCCGTGGGCTCCTGGATGACGTCGGCCCCGGCGGCCTCGATGCGTGCGAACTCGGCATCGACGTCGTCGGTGGACAGCAGCACCATGGCGAAGACGCCCTTGGCCATGAGGGAGGCGACGGCGGCGCGCTCCTCGTCGGTCGCGGCGGGGTCGACGACCGGCGGGGCGAGGACGATCGAGACGGACTCGTCGTCCTTCGGGCCGACGGTGATCCACCGCATGGCGCCCTGGCCCACGTCGAGGCGGACGTCGAAGCCGATGACGTCGCGCCAGAAGGCGAGGGAGGCGTCGGGGTCGGTGTGAGGGAGGAACGAGGTGCGGATGCCGATGCTCATGGCCCCATTGTGCGCGCGGGCGAGGCGGGGTGTGCGGATCGCCGTCTGCGCGCGGTGGGTCATGGGAGGAGCAGCAGCCGCCCGGTGCTCGGATCCCCCCATGTGACGCACGGATCGCGCGCGGCGCAGGCAGGCACTGTGCATCGGCCCCCGGCAGTGGCAGGATGTCCGCTCGTGGTCACTGAACCAGGCCGTGCCCCGCATTCTCGCGGGAGCATCACCCCCGCAGCCGCCCCGTCGGCTGAGTCCCCTTCCACGGCAGACGCCCCGAGCACCGAGGCGCCCGGCGCGGGCTCCCCGCGCGCGGCCTCATCGGACGCGGATCCCTCGGACCCTGCTCCGCACATGTCCCCCGGGACGCCCTCGACTCCCCCGCCGCGCGGCCCACGACGCTCCCGTCGGGCCCTTCTCGATCCGGACGGCCGGCCCCGCCGCCGCCAGCCCGTCGCGGCTCTCATGCTCGGCGCCGCGGGCGTCGTGTTCGGCGACATCGGCACGAGCCCCCTGTACTCCCTGCAGACCGTCTTCAGCACCCACCACAACTCCGTCGCCCCCACCGAGCAGGACGTGCTCGGTGTGATCTCGATGATCGTGTGGTGCCTGATCCTCATCGTCACGGTCACCTATGTGGGCGTGATCCTGCGGGCCGACAACCAGGGCGAGGGCGGGATCCTCTCCCTCGCGAACCTCATCCAGCGCAAGCTCGGCAAACGCTCCGCGCAGGCGTCGATCGCCCTGATCCTCGCGATCATCGGCGCGACTCTCTTCTACGGGGACTCCGTGATCACCCCCGCGATCTCCGTGCTCAGCGCCTTCGAGGGCCTGCAGGTGGCGAACCCGGAGCTGGGCGCCTGGGTGGTGCCCGCAGCGGTCGTGGTGCTCACCGGGCTCTTCCTCGTGCAGCGCTGGGGCACGGGTGCGATCGGGAAGGCCTTCGGGCCGATCATGGTGTGCTGGTTCCTCGCGATCGCCGCGCTGGGCCTGCCGCACCTGCTCTCGGACCTCTCGATCCTGCGCGCCATCTCCCCCAGCTATGCGATCGTCTTCGCGCTGGACCGGCCCGTCGTCGCGTTCATCGCGATGGGCGCGGTGGTCCTCGCGATCACGGGCGCCGAGGCGCTCTACGCCGACATGGGCCACTTCGGCCGGCGCCCGATCGCCCTCGCGTGGCTGTGCCTGATCCTGCCGTCCCTGCTCATCTGCTACTTCGGGCAGGGCGCGCTGATCCTCTCCGACCCCTCGGCCATCGCCAGCCCCTTCTTCCGCCTCGCCCCGTCGTGGGCGCGGATCCCGCTCGTGGTGCTCGCGGCGATGGCCACGGTCATCGCTTCCCAGGCGGTCATCTCCGGCGCCTTCTCGGTCTCCCGGCAGGCGACCCGACTGGGCCTGCTGCCGCGGCTGAAGGTCCTGCAGACCTCGAAGATCCACGGCGGGCAGATCTACCTGCCGGTGGTGAACCTCTTCCTGTTCCTGGGCGTGCTGACCCTGGTGCTCGCCTTCCGCTCCTCGGAGTCCCTGGCCTCCGCCTACGGGCTCTCGGTGACGGGGACGCTCCTGCTCGAGCTGTCCCTGTTCCTCCTGCTCGCCCTGCGCGTGTGGGCATGGCCGCTGTGGCGCGTGGTGCTCATGGCCGTCATCGTCGGCGGGCTCGAGCTCGCCCTGTTCGCGGGCAACGTCATCAAGGTCGCCTCGGGCGGCTGGCTGCCCCTGGTCATCGCCGCGGCGCTGCTCGTGGTCATGCTGACGTGGCGGCGCGGGGCGCGCGAGTACTTCGGGCGCCGACACGCCCTCGAGGGACCGATCGACGAGTTCGTCCGGGAGATCCGCGAGAAGCATGTCCGACGGGTCCCGGGCCTCGCTGTCTACCCG
Organism: Brachybacterium kimchii; assembly: GCF_023373525.1. Lineage (NCBI taxonomy): Bacteria > Bacillati > Actinomycetota > Actinomycetes > Micrococcales > Dermabacteraceae > Brachybacterium > Brachybacterium kimchii. Next base: position 640,610 of record NZ_CP097218.1, on the reverse strand, counting down.
CACGGCGATCCCACGACGGTCCCGCTCGCGCTGCGCTCGAACCTCCGGTTCAACCGGATGGTGCATCGCAACGTCGTCATCATCACGATCCGCAACGTGGGGGTCCCGCACGTGCTGCACGATGCCCGCGTGCAGGTCAGCGACCTCGGCGATCCGCACGACGGCATCGTGCACGTCACCTACAAGGTCGGCTTCAACGACTCCCAGGACCTGCCCGCGGCGCTCGCCGAGGCCGTGGGCCTCTCCCCCGAGCTGCGGGTGGACCCGAGGAAGGCGATCTACTTCCTGTCCGTCTTCCGCATCGAGCCCGGCGAGGACCGCTGCATGCCGCGCTGGCAGAAGGGCCTGTTCCGTCTGCTCGAGAAGTTCTCCGCGAACAAGACCCACGCCCTGCACCTGCCGCCCGAGCGCACCGTCGTGATGGGCGCCGAAGCGCAGGTCTGAGCTGCACTCTCCGGCGACGGGTCAGAGGGCGGCCTTGCCGAACCTCCAGTAGCCGGTGAACTCGATGCGCTTCTTGGGCACCTCGTGCGCGACCAGGTGGCGGCGCCCCTCTGCCACGAGCGCCTGCTCTCCGGCGAGGTACGCCTGCAGCTCGGCACCGCGCGCCGGTCGCAGCTCGCGCAGCGCCTCGAGGGCGAGCACACCGGGGCGGTCGTGCGGGTCGGCGCGCGGGATCCAGCGCACCTCCATGTTCTCCGGGGCCTCGTGGGGCTGCTCGTCGGCCGCCTCGGGGATCTCGAGGATCGCGGTGCCGCTCGTGCTGCGCGGAAGGTCGCGCAGGATGCCGAGGATCGCGGGCAGCGCGGACTCCTCGCCGACGAGCAGCACGGAGGCGGCGTCGGCCAGGAGATCGAATCCGCGGCCCTGGTCGATCATCATCACCTGCTCGCCCTCCTTCGCGCGGCGCGCCCAGGGGCCGGCGATCCCGGCGTCGCCGTGGGAGACGAAGTCGATGTCGAGCTCGCCGTCCTCGGCGCGCAGCTCGCGGATGGTGTAGCTGCGCACGGGCGGACGCTTGCCCGAGCTCGTGGTGAGGTACTTCAGCGCCCCGGCGAGGCCGAAGCCCTCGGGCACGCGCGAGTAGTCGGTCCCGCCCTCGGGGTGCGGCAGGAACAGCCGCACCCACTGGTCGAAGCCGTGGGCGGGGATCGTGGAGACGTCCTCGCCCTCGAGGGTCACGCGGATCATGTGCGGGCCGACCTGCGCGGTGCGGGCGACGTGCGCGAGGTGGTGCCCGCGGAAGCGGCGGGCGTCGGTGAACGCCATGGGCGGTGGGCCTCCTCGGATCGTCGGGCCGACGATCGGCCCGCAGTGAGGTGAGCCTATCCGAAGTGATCGAAGCCGAGGTCGGCGAGCACTGTGCCGTCGAGCACCACACCGGGCTCCTCCCCCGGCGAGGGGGCGCGCACCAGGCCGATCCTTCGGAACCCTGCGGGGATCTCGCCCTCCTCGAAGGTCGCGAGGAGGGCATGCTCCTCCCCGCCGCCCAGCACCCATTGCCAGGGGTCGGCGGGCTCGGTGAGGAGATCCGCGGCCGGTGCGAGAGCGTCGGCATCGGCCGCCAGCACGGCGCGGTCCAGGTCGAGGACGACGCCGCTCGCCCGTGCGATGCGTCCGCCGTCGCGGGCGAGTCCGTCGGACACGTCGAGCATGGCCCGAGCGCGCCCGGGGCATGCCGTCCAGCCCAGGGAGATCTCGGGGTCGGGTGCGTCGTGCCAGGCCACGAGGGCGGCAGGGGTCACGTCGGGGCTCCGGACGCCGTCGTCTCCGTCGTCGCCGTCGGTCCCACGATCTCCGGCCAGCGCCTCCCCCTCTCCCGCGAGGACGAGCGCGAGGCCGGCGGCGGAACGGCCGATCAGAGGGCTGCCGAGCGCGAGCACCTGGTCGGGCCGGGCTCCGTCGCGTCGGACCGGCGCCTGCCCCTCCGGGAGCGCCCCGACCGCGGTGACGGTGATCGAGAGCGAGTCGGCCGCACCGAGGTCGCCGCCCACGACGCTCACGCCCTCGCGCGCGCACCGCTCGGCGAGCCCGCGGCTGATGCCCTCGAGCAGCTCCGCGGGCGTCTCGCGCGGAGCGGAGACCGAGACGACGACGGCCTGCGGGCGCGCGCCCATCGCGGCCACGTCGGCGAGGTTCTGCACAGCGGCCTTGCGACCGATCCATTCCGGCCGGGTCGCGGACAGCAGGAAGTCGTGCCCCTCGGTGAGGGTGTCGGTCGTGATGACCAGTCGCGGGGAGGCCAGGCGCACCACGGCCGCGTCGTCGCCGGGGCCCAGCTCGACGTCGGAGCCCTGGGCGAGTCCGGGCGTGATCCGCTCCAGCAGGCCGGACTCGGTGAGGTGCTCGATGCGCGTCATGCCCCCCAGTGTGCCCGAGGTCAGGCCCGATATCCTCGGGGGATGCGTCGCGCTCTGCCCCGCCTCCCCGCGCTCCCCGCCCTGCTGGCCGGAGCGCTGGTGCTCGGCTGCTCGGCGTGCGCCACGGTGCGCGTGCCCGCGGGCGAGGACGCCGCGGATCCGGCGTGCGCGCAGATCGTGCAGGACGCGCCGGAGCAGCTCGAGGGCCAGTCGCGACACGCGACCAGCAGCCAGGGAACTCTCGCCTGGGGCAGCGGGGACGAGGCGATCGTGCTGCGCTGCGGCGTCGCTCCCCCGGGTCCGACCACGCAGATGTGCACGACCCTCACCGACGCCGACGGCACCGGCGTGGACTGGATCATCGACGAGGACGGCTCGTCGGACGGGATCGTGCGGTTCACGACCTACGGACGCACCCCGGCGATCGACCTCACCGTGCCGCGCGAGGTCGTCGGCGACCAGGCCTCGGCCGCGGCACTGGACCTCACCGACCTGGTGACGTCGATCCCCGCCGAGCGCCACTGCCTCGGCGCCGACGACGTCCAGTAGTCCCCTCAGCGCAGACCGATGCGGCGGGTCCGCGCCTGCTCGAGCAGGTCGCTGATGAGGCTCGTGTAGTCCATGCCCATGTTCTCCCAGAGCACGGGGAACATCGAGGACGGCGTGAAGCCGGGCATCGTGTTGACCTCGTTGACGACGACCTCTCCCGTCTCGGTCACGAAGACGTCCACGCGGCCCAGGCCCTCGAGGCGCAGCGCGGTGAAGGCGCGCGCGGCGACCTCGCGCACGCGCTCCGCGGCGCCGTCCGGCAGGGCCGCGGGCACCTGGATGCTCACGGTCCCCTTGCCGAAGTACTTCGACTCGTAGTCGTAGAAGTCCAGGTCGTCGCCCACGATGACCTCGCCCGGCTCGGTGGTGCGCGGAGCGTCGCCGCCGCGGCCCTGGAGCACGCCGCACTCGACCTCCCTGCCCGCCACGCCCTGCTCGATGAGGATCAGCGGATCCTCGGCGAAGGCGGTCTTCACGGCGTGCTCGAGCTCCGCGGGGTCGGTCACCTTGGAGACGCCCAGGCTCGATCCGGCGCGGGCGGGCTTGACGAACCACGGCGGAGCGAGGCGCTCGCGCACGCTCCCGGTGACCTCCTCGGTCCGCTGCGCCCACTCGTCCTCGTGGACGCTGATCGACGGCGCCGACGCGATGCCCGCTGCGTCGAGGGCGGCCTTCGTGGCCGTCTTGTCCATGCAGGTGGCGGAGGCGAGGACGCCGCTGCCCACATAGGGGATGTCGAGCAGGTCGAGGGCGCCCTGGACGGTGCCGTCCTCGCCGTAGGGGCCGTGCAGCAGGGGGAGCACCGCGTCGACCTCCGCGAGGGGCTCCACGCGACCGTCCCGGACCACGCGCAGCGGCACCGGTGCGCCGGGGGTCTTGGTGACCGCGGGCAGGAGCACCTCGTCCCCGTCGGCCGGGACCTCGGGCGGGGTCTCCCCGTGCAGCTGCCAGTCGGCGGGGTCGTCGCTCACGTGCAGCCAGCGCCCCTGGCGGGTGATGCCGATCGCGACGACGTCGTACCGCTCGCGGTCGATCGCGCCGAGGATGCCGCCCGCTGTCACGCAGGAGATGCCGTGCTCGCCGGAGCGGCCGCCGAACAGGAGCGCGATGGTGGAGGTCATGGGGTCGAGAGTAGTCACTCGGGTCGGACGGAGCGTGCGAGCAACGCCGTGGTGACCTGCTCGATCGGGACTCCGTGATCGACGACGTCGACGACGCCGCGCGTGATCGGCATGTCGATCCCGAGCCTGCGGGCGGTCTCGTCCACGGCGCGCGCGGTGGCGACGCCCTCGGCGGTCTGGCCCACCTCGGCGGCGGCCGCCTCGACGTCCAGTCCCCGTCCCAGCGCGTGGCCCATGCGGTGGTTGCGCGAGAGCGGGGAGGCGCAGGTGGCGACGAGATCGCCCATCCCCGCGAGTCCCGCGAAGGTGCTCGCCTGCCCGCCCACGGCGACGCCCAGGCGGGTGATCTCGGCGAGACCGCGGGTGATGAGGCTCGCACGGGCGTTGTCGCCGTAGCCGAGCCCCGCGGCGGCGCCGACGGCGATCGCGATGACGTTCTTGACCGCTCCGGCGACCTCGACGCCGATGACGTCCTGCGAGGTGTACGGGCGGAAGGAGGGGGCGGCGCACCAGGTCGCGACCATGCGCGCGAGCTGCTCGTCGTGCGCGGCGATGACGCTCGCGCACGGCTGGCGCCGGGCGATCTCCACGGCGAGGTTCGGACCGGACAGCACGGCGACGCGCTGCGGGTCGACCTCTCCCGCCTCGGCGATCACCTGGCTCATGCGCAGGTCGGTGCCGCGCTCGATGCCCTTGGCGAGCGAGAGCACGGGGACCGCGGGCAGCGTGCTGCCTCCCGCGCGCCAGGCGGAGAGGTTCTCGCGGAGGCTCTGGGCGGGCAGGGCGAGGACCACTCCGTCGACCCCGTCGAGCGCCTCGTCGATCTCGGAGGTGGCGGTGACCCGCTCGGGCAGACGGACATCGCCGAGATACGAGGGGTTGGCCCCGTGGTCGCGGATCTCGCGGGCGGTCTCCTCGCGCCGCGCCCAGAGGACGACCTCGCAACCGGCGTCGGCGAGGACGAGCGAGAAGGTGCTCCCCCAGCTGCCGGCGCCGAGCACGGCGATGCGGGTCATCGGCCGAGGAACCTGCCGCGGCCGAGGGCCCGACGGGGCGCACGGTCGGTGACGGTGCGCGGGCCGGTGGTGCGGGGTCCGAGCGCACGGCGGCGCACGGTCGCGGGCGCACGCCGGGCGAGCGCGTTGACGGCCGCCGCGTGCATCATGCGCCGCGGCGCGAAGGCGATGCGGCCGCGGACCGAGCGGTACTTCACGGCCGTGGTGACCTGCAGCAGCTCGCCGCCGGGCAGGAGCGCCACGCCGATCCGCACCGAGAGGTTCTGGTCGTCGTCCTTGATCAGCGCCTCGCTGCCGCGGACCTCGTCGGTCACGTACTGCTTCTCGGGCGGAGGGACCATGTCGAACAGGCGCACGGCCTCGTCGCGCAGGGCGCGCAGACCGCGCGTGCCCAGCGGCGTGTTCTCGTGGGAGAAGATCGCCTCCGCCCACACGCGCGGGTCCTCGACGTCGACCCCGCGGGTGGGGACGATCACCACATCGCAGTAGTCGGGCACGGGGATGTCACGCAGCGCGAGCGAGCTCGCCGCCGCGCTCGTCACCCCGTCGCCGCGATCCTCGGACGCGCGGTCCCCGGGCGTGCGGTCGACGGTCGTGCCCTCGAGGATGTCGTCGTGCTGCTCGCTCATGCGTCCTCTCAGTCCTCCCAGTACTCGGCGCCGAGCGCCGTGAGCTTGTCGCGGAAGGCCTCGTAGCCGCGGTCGATGAGGTCGATGCCGTGGATCGAGCTGACGCCGTCGGCGCCGAGCGCGGCGATGAGGTACGAGAACCCGCCGCGCAGGTCGGGAACGGTGATGTCGGCCCCGTGCAGCTCCTGGGGCCCGGAGATCACGGCCGAGTGGTTGAAGTTGCGCCAGCCGAAGCGGCAGCTCGAGCCGCCCAGGCATTCGCGGTAGACCTGGATGCGGGCGCCCATGTCGTTGAGGGCCCGGGTGAAGCCCAGGCGGTTCTCGTAGACGGTCTCGTGCACGATGGAGATGCCCTCGGCCTGGGTGAGCGCGACGACGAGCGGCTGCTGCCAGTCGGTCATGAAGCCGGGGTGGACGTCGGTCTCCATGGCGATCGAGCGCAGCGGCTCGTCGGGCCGGAAGAAGCGGATGCCCTCCTCGGTGATGTCCAGCCCGCCGCCGATCCGGCGGAACACGTTGAGGAACGTGGACATCGGCTTCTGCTGGGCGTTGCGCACGAAGACGTCGCCCTTGGTCACGAGCGCCGCGCAGGCCCAGCTGGCCGCCTCGATGCGGTCGGGGATCGCCACGTGCTCGTAGCCGCCGAGGCGCTCGACGCCCTCGATCGTGATGGTGCGGTCCGTCTGCAGGGTGATGAGCGCGCCCATCTTCTGCAGGACGGCGATGAGGTCCTCGATCTCCGGCTCGACGGCCGCGTTGGTGAGCTCGGTGAGGCCCTCGGCGCGCACGGCCGTCAGCAGCACCTGCTCGGTCGCGCCGACGCTCGGGTACTCGAGATGGATCTTCGTGCCCTTGAGCCCGTTCGGCGCGGTGATGTGGATGCCCAGCTCGCGCTTGTCCACGTGGGCGCCGAACTCGCGCAGCACGTCGAGGTGGTAGTTGATGGGGCGGTCGCCGATGCGGCAGCCGCCCAGGTCGGGGATGATCGCCTCGCCCAGGCGGTGCAGCAGCGGGCCGCAGAACAGGATCGGGATCCGCGAGCTGCCCGCGTGCGCGTCGATCTCGGTGGCGTGCGCGCGCTCGACGTTCGAGGGGTCCATGCGGATCAGGCCCGCCTCGACGTCGCGCTCGATCTTCACGCCGTGGACCCTGAGCAGATCCGCGACGATCTGCACGTCGCGGATGTCGGGCACGGACCGCAGCAGGCTGGGCTCCTCGCCCAGCAGCGCCGCCACCATCGCCTTGGAGACGAGGTTCTTGGCGCCGCGCACGGTGATGTCACCGTTGAGCGGGCGCCCTCCGCGCACGTGGAATGTCGAGGTCATATCGTCCTTGAAGCGTTCCGGGGACCCCCGGGCGGGGTCCGTCCTCCGATCCCGACAGAGTACCGGAGGGCGATGTGGCGGGGCTGGACGTCGGCCGCTGCTCAGTCCGCGGCGCGCGCGGGCAGCGTCTTGGGCATCCAGCGCGGGCGCCTCTCCTCGAACGCGGAGATGTCGGCCTCGTGGCGCAGGGTCAGGCCCACGTCGTCCAGGCCCTCCATGAGGCGCCAGCGGGTGTACTGGTCGATGTCGAAGCGGAAGGTGGCGTCGGCCGCATGGACCTGCTGGTTCTCGAGGTCGACGGTGATCTGTGTGCCCGGCGCCTCCTCGAGGATCTTCCACAGCTGCTCGATGTCGTCCTGGGAGAGCTTGGCCGCGACCAGGCCCTGCTTGCCGGCGTTGCCGCGGAAGATCTCGGCGAAGCGGCTCGAGAGCACGGCCTTGAAGCCGTAGTCGCGCAGCGCCCAGACGGCGTGCTCGCGGGAGGAGCCGGTGCCGAAGTCGGAGCCGGCCACGAGCACCGAGCCGTGGGAGTAGGGCTCCTGGTTCAGGATGAAATCGGGGTCCTTGCGCCAGTTGACGAAGAGTCCGTCGTCGAAGCCTGTCTTGGTGACCCGCTTGAGGTAGACGGCGGGGATGATCTGGTCGGTGTCGACGTTGCTGCGGCGCAGCGGGACGCCGACGCCGCTGTGGGTGGTGAACTTCTCCATGGTCTGTGCTTCCTCGCTCGTGGGTCGTCGGCCGATGTGTGCTCGCGCTCAGGCGATGCGCAGTCCGCCCGGGAGCGGCACGCGCTCGGCGCGGGGCGGCTCGGCCGCGGGGTCGACGGGCTCGAGGTCCGACGGGGAGCTCAGGGTGCCGCGCACCGCGGTCGCCGCGGCGACCACCGGGGAGACCAGGTGGGTGCGGCCTCCCTTGCCCTGCCTGCCCTCGAAGTTGCGGTTCGAGGTCGACGCGCAGCGCTCCCCCGGCGCGAGCTGATCGGGGTTCATGCCCAGGCACATGGAGCAGCCGGCCTGACGCCACTCGGCGCCGAAGGCGAGGATCTCGCGGTCCAGGCCCTCCTGCTCGGCCTGCAGCTTCACGCGCGCCGAACCGGGCACCACCATCACCCGCACGTCCGGGTCCTTGCTGCGCCCGCGGATCACGTCCACGAAGGCCCGCAGGTCCTCGATGCGCGAGTTCGTGCACGAACCCATGAACACGGTGTCCACGCGGATGTCCTTGAGCGGCGTGCCGGGCACCAGGTCCATGTACTTCAGAGCGCTCTCGGCGCTCGCCCGCGAGGTGTCGTCCGTGAAGTCCTCGGGCGCGGGGACCGCGGCCGACAGCGGCAGGCCCTGCCCGGGGTTCGTGCCCCAGGTGACGAACGGCTCGAGCTCGTCGGCGTCGATCACGACCTCCGCGTCGAAGGCCGCGCCCTCATCGGTGCGCAGCGACCTCCAGTACTCGACGGCCTCATCCCACAGCTCGCCCTCCGGGGCGTGGGGACGGCCCTTGACGTACTCGAAGGTGGTCTCGTCGGGGGCGACCATGCCCGCGCGGGCGCCGGCCTCGATCGACATGTTGCAGATGGTCATCCGGCCCTCCATGGAGAGGCTGCGGATCGCCTCGCCGCGGTACTCGAGCACGTAGCCCGCGCCGCCGCCGGTGCCGATCTTCGCGATCACCGCGAGGATGATGTCCTTCGCGCTCACGCCCGGCTTGAGGGTGCCGTCCACGGTGATCGCCATGGTCTTGAAGGGGGCGAGCGGCAGCGTCTGGGTCGCCATCACGTGCTCGACCTCGCTGGTGCCGATGCCGAAGGCGAGCGCACCGAAGGCGCCGTGCGTGGAGGTGTGCGAGTCGCCGCAGACCACGGTGATGCCCGGCATGGTGAGCCCCAGCTGCGGGCCGACGACGTGCACGATGCCCTGCTCCCTGTCGCCCAGGGAGTGGATGCGCACGCCGTACTCCTCGGCGTTGCGGCGCAGGGTGTCGATCTGGGTGCGGGAGGTGATGTCGGCGATCGGCTTGTCGATGTCGACCGTAGGGGTGTTGTGGTCCTCGGTCGCGATGGTCTGGTCCACGCGGCGCAGGTCGCGGCCCTCCTGGCGCAGCCCGTCGAAGGCCTGGGGACTGGTCACCTCGTGGAGGAGCTGGAGGTCGATGTAGAGCAGGTCGGGCTCGCCGTTCTCTCCCCGGCGCACCACATGGTCCTTCCACACCTTCTCCGCGAGCGTGCTCGCCATGGCTCCTCTTCCTTCCCTCGTGATCATCCGGCGTCCGCGCCGGATGAGGTCCGGCACGATGCCGGGTCGGCCTCCGGTGCGGGTTCGGTGCGGGCCGACGGGCCCGACGGCCCGGGGGCCGACGAAGTCGTCGCACGCACCGACGCTCGGCCGGAACACTGCAATCGTCGCGAGGGAAATGCCGCTGCGCACTTGCGTCTCAACAAATAAGACGGCAATATCGGAGCATGGACACCACCACGGAGGAGGGCGGAAGCGGCGTCGGCGTGCTCGACAAGGCCGCAACCGTCCTCGGAGCCCTCGAAGCAGGCCCTGCGACCCTCGCCCAGCTCGTCCAGTCCACGGGACTGGCCCGCCCCACGGCCCATCGCCTCGCGGTGGCACTGGAGCATCATCGCCTGGTGGCGCGCGACATGCAGGGTCGTTTCATCCTGGGGCCCCGCCTCGGGGAGCTCTCCGCCGCCGCGGGCGAGGACCGTCTGCTCGCCGCCGCGGGCCCCGTGCTCACCGCGCTGCGCGACCACACGGGCGAGTCCGCCCAGCTCTACCGCCGCCAGGGCGACCACCGCATCTGCGTGGCGAGCGCCGAGCCGCCCATCGGCCTGCGCGACTCCGTGCCGCTCGGGTCCACCTTGACGATGAAGGCCGGCTCGGCCGCCCAGATCCTGCTGGCCTGGGAGGAGCCGGACCGCCTGCACCGCGGTCTCCACGGCGCCCGCTTCACCGCGACCATGCTCTCCGCGGTCAGGCGCCGCGGCTGGGCCCAGTCCATCGGTGAGCGCGAGGCGGGCGTCGGCTCCGTCTCGGCCCCGGTGCGCGGCCCGGGCGGGCGCGTGATCGCAGCCCTGAGCGTCTCGGGCCCGCTCGAGCGCATCACCCGACAGCCCGGCCGCCTGCACGCCGCCGCCGTGATCAGCTCCGCCAACCACCTCAGCGAAGTCCTGCGCCGCGCGGGGGGCTGAGTCGGGGCGGAGCGGTCGCGGGCGGGGTGGCCCTCTCGTGGGCGGTGCTCGCTGTCGCGGGGCGGCGCCGCCACGGGGCGGCACTGTCGCCGGGCGGCGGTGGGGTCTCTGGCGGAAATAGCGTCTCTGGCGGCAGTGTCACGGGGCGGCGTATACGGGACATCTCTGCCATATCTGGCAGAGATGTCCCGTATACACCGCTCCACAACACGACCGTCTGCCCCGCACGCAGGTGGAGCCGGCAAGCGACCGCCCCGCACGCAGAAGGAGCCGGCATCCGCGTGGATGCCGGCTCCTTCTGTCCTTGCTCGTACCCCGTACCGGATTTGAACCGGTGTTACCGCCGTGAGAGGGCGACGTCCTAGGCCGCTAGACGAACGGGGCCTGTGCTGATCAGAAGATCAGCTGCCGATCCGAGGATCGACGGTCCGGAGCGATGACCCGACGCGCAGGTCATGGTTCCGAGATGCGATCCCGAGGACCGCGATGCAGGTGCTGGACCTGCCGCAGATCGAGGATCTGCTGGTACCCCGTACCGGATTTGAACCGGTGTTACCGCCGTGAGAGGGCGACGTCCTGGGCCGCTAGACGAACGGGGCGCGGACTTCGAACTCCTCGCCTGAGCGAGGGTGAAGCGCTGGGGTACCAGGACTCGAACCTAGAATAACGGTACCAGAAACCGTCGTGTTGCCGATTACACCATACCCCAAGGTCAGAGCACCTTTCCGAGGACCGGGGTCCGCGGTGCGGGTGCCGCAACGAGATAGAACATTACCCGGTCCGCGTGCCCGTCGGCAAAGCGATCGCGGCCGCGACCCTTGTGAGGTCTCCCACCTCGCAGTATCTGCGCTGGTCAGGGCGCGGTTCTCGGTGCCCGAGGGAGCGTTCGTCGGTGGGGCGCCTGAGAAGCACGCCACGAAGGCCTGCGAGTGCTGCGGCCTGGGCGTCCACGTCCGGCTCGTCGCCCACGTACGCGGCGCGGGCGGGATCGACGCCGAGCAGGCGGGCGCCCTCGCGGAAGACGCGCGGATCGGGCTTGCCCACGCCGAACGTCTCGACGGTCACGAGCAGCGGGACGACGTCCGCGAGCCCCGCGGACTCCAGCTTGCGCTCCTGCAGGAAGCGGGAAGCGTTCGAGACCGCGCCGACGGACACCCCGGCCTCGTGCAGTGCGAGCACGGCGGGTCGGGCGTCCTCGAAAGCAGTGCACGCGGGGATGAACTCCGCGTCGAAGGCACGGGCGAACGCCTCGTACTCGGTGTCCGAGAAGGAGGCGAGGCCCAGCCAGTGCGCGATCTCGTCGATCCGGGCGTGGCGCTGGACGGCGTAGGGGACCTCGCCCCGCGTGTAGGAGCGGTAGTGATCCCCCGGATCGGCCGACCAGCGCGCGATGATCGCCCCGTCGTCGACGCCCGCCGCGCGGCCGTCGGCGCCCGTCGCCTGTTCGTCGACGCCCGTCGCCCGGTCGCCGGTACCCGTCGCGTGATCGTCGGAGCCCGAGGCGAGCTCCGAGCTCCCGGCCTGCATGGACGCGCGGTGCCGCGTCCTCAGCATCGGGATCAGCGACCGGCCGAGGGCGCGGGCGAAGGCAGCGGCCGTGTCGACGAGTGTGTGGTCGATGTCCAGGAGCACGGCGTCGACCCCTGCCAGGCGCTCGGCGAGGTGCGCCGGAGCGGGAGTCGGCCCGTCGGTCGACGCATCCCGCTCCCCCGCTCCCACAGGGCTCACTCCGTCTTCGCGCACGACGCGTCCACTGCCCCGACGCCCACGGATCCTGACGCTCAGGCGAGCCCGGCGAAGACCTCGCGGCCCGCACGCAGACGGGCGAGGGAGGAGTCGCGGCCCAGCAGCTCCATGGACTCGAACAGCGGCGGGGAGATGCGGCGGCCGGAGATCGCCGAGCGCAGGGGGCCGAAGGCGAGGCGCGGCTTGATGCCCATGTCCTCGACGATCGCGGCGCGCAGCGCCTCCTCGAGGCGGGCGGCCGTGAAGTCGTCCTCGGCGATCGCCTCGACCTCCGTGATCGCACGGTCCACGACCGCTGCCGGATCCTCGCCCATCTTCTTCAGGGCGTCCTCGGCGATGGTGAGATCCGCGTCGTCGATGAAGAGGAAGCGGAGCATGTCCGGGGCCTCGCCCAGCAGGTTCATGCGCGGCTGGACCAGCGGGGTGGCCGCGGCGAGCACCGAGTGCTCGTGCTCGGTGATCGGGTCCGAGACGATGCCGGCCTTCTGCAGGTAGGGGACCATGCGCTCGGTGAACTCGACCGGATCCAGCATGCGCATGTGGTCCGCGTTGATGGCGGTCGCCTTCTTGAAGTCCACGTGGGCGGGGTTCGGGTTCACGTCGCTCGCGTCGAAGCGCTCCACCATCTGCTCGCGGGTGAAGACGTCCTTGTCGGCGCTGTAGCCCCAGCCCAGCAGCGCCAGGTAGTTGACCATGCCCTCGGGCAGGAAGCCCTGGTCGCGGTAGTTGAAGAGGTTGGACTCCGGGTCGCGCTTGGAGAGCTTCTTGTTGCCCTCGCCGAGCACGTACGGGAGGTGCCCGAAACGCGGGATGGCGGTCGCGACGCCCACCTCGATGAGCGCGCGGTACAGGGCGATCTGGCGGGGCGTGGAGGAGAGCAGGTCCTCGCCGCGCAGCACGTGGGTGACGCCCATGAGCGCGTCGTCCACGGGGTTGACCAGCGTGTACAGCGGCTGGCCGTTGCCGCGGACCACCACGAAGTCCGGGGTCGAGCCCGCCTTGAAGGTGATCTCACCGCGCACCATGTCCTCGAAGGTGATGTCGTCGTCGGGCATGCGCAGGCGCCACACCGGCAGGCGGCCCTCGGCGCGGAAGGCGGCCTTCTGCTCCTCGGTGAGGTCGCGGTCGAAGCCGTCGTAGCCGAGCTGCGGGTCGCGCCCGGCGGCGCGATGGCGCTCGGTGATCTCCTCGGACGTGGAGAAGGACTCGTAGATGACGCCGGCGTCCTTGAGCTTCGCGATCACGCCCGCGTAGATCTCGCCGCGCTGGGACTGACGATAGGGACCGTCGGGCCCGCCCACCTCGACGCCCTCGTCCCAGTCGATGCCGAGCCAGCGCATGGCGTCGAGCAGCTGGTGGTAGGACTCCTCGCTGTCGCGCGCGGCGTCGGTGTCCTCGATGCGGAAGATGAGCGTGCCGCCGTGGCGCCGCGCGTGCGCCCAGTTGTACAGGGCGGTGCGCACCATGCCCACGTGCGGGGTGCCGGTGGGGCTCGGGCAGAAGCGCACGCGGATGTCGGCGCCGGTGGCCTCGGTGGTCGGTGCGGTGGCGGGAGCGTGGGTCACGCGGGAGGACTCCTTCGGGATGCCGCGGGAGGCGGCGGGCGGGTGATGAGAGGGGCGGGGGCGGCCCGTCGCCTCAGCGGCGGACGACGGGGTTGGTGAGCGTGCCGACGCCCTCGATAGTCACGTCGATGACGCTGCCGGCGCCGACCGAGCGCACGCCGGCGGGCGTGCCGGTGAGGATGACGTCGCCCGGGAGCAGCGTCGTCACGCGGGAGATCTCCGCCACGAGCTCGGGGACGCGACGGAGCATGTCGGCCGTGCTGCCGTCCTGGGCGAGATCGCCGTCCACCGTCGACCCGATCGCGAGGGCCGACGGGTCGACGTCGGTCTCGATCCAGGGTCCGAGCGGGCAGGAGGTGTCGAAGGCCTTCGCGCGGAACCATTGGTTCTCGGCGCGCTGGGCGTCGCGGGCGGTGAGATCGTTCGCGCACGTGTACCCCAGGATCACGTCGGAGGCGTGCTCCGCGTCGATGTCCTTGGCCATGCGCTGGATGACCACGGCGAGCTCCGCCTCGAGGCTGACCTCGGTGCTGTAGGCGGGCAGGACGATGGGCTCGTCGGGGCCGATCACGGCGGTGTTGGGCTTGAGGAAGTAGAGCGCCTGCTCGGGGACCTCGGTGCCCATCTCCGCGGCGTGCGCGGCGTAGTTCTTGCCGACGCACACCACCTTCGAGCGCGGGATCACCGGGGCCAGCAGGCGCACGTCCGCGAGCGGATGCCGCTTCCCGCTGGGCCGGATCTCGGTGTACAGGGGGTCTCCGGTGATGCCGTAGACGTACTCCGTGCCGTCCTTCTCCTGGACGATGCCGAAGCTGGGGTCGTCACCGGTCGTGTATCGGGCGATGCGCATGGCTCCCAGTCTAGGGCCGACGGGGCGGGCGGGTCCGCCGCGATCCCGGGCACACGGGGCGGGGCGGCGACGACGGCGGATGCCAGACTGGCCGGGTGCCCCTTCCGCCCTCCGACTCCCCCGCGGCGCCCGGCGACGTCCCCGCCGCGAGCGCCGATGTCCCGGTCCCGGTCTCGGCCCCCGTCCCCGCCCCACGCGCCGTCCTCTCGGCCGACGAGGCGAGGACGCTGCGCCGCGCGCACGAGGAGCGGGCGGACGCCCTGACCGCGGAGCACCGGGAGCGTCGCCGACGCGGCGAGAAGCACCCCGTCGAGGACTTCCTGTTCACCCATTACCCCTTCTCCCCCGCGCGCCTGCGGCGCTGGCATCCCGGCTGGGAGGTCGCCTACGACGCGGCGGCGGATCCGGGGCCGGGCGACGGCACGGTCGGCGACGTCCATGACGGGGTGCGCTCGTGGTACCTCGACCGGCCCGCCGACACGGCGCCCACGGAGACGGCGTCGCGCACCGGGGGCCCGCACCGCGCTCCGTCGACGCTGCGCCGAGCCGACGTCGGCCGCTATCTCGCCGAGCGGGCCGACGCGCTGGTATTCATGGCCCGCCTGCTCCGCTCGTCCTCGCTGCGCGAGCGCCGGCCGAACCTCGCGTGCTTCGGGCTCCACGAATGGGCGATGGTGTACCGCCTGCCCGAGGGCGCGCAGCGCCACGAGGACCTGCCGCTGCGTCTGGGCCGGGAGGAGACCGACGCGGTCGTCGAGCGCGAGCGGCTCGTGTGCTCCCACGTGGACGCGTTCCGCTTCTTCACGCCCGAGGCCGTGCCGCGCAACGCGATGGCGCCCACGCGCGACACGCAGGTGCGACGCGACAACCCTGCGTGCCTGCACGTGGGCATGGACCTGTACAAGTGGGCGATGAAGCTCGTGCCGCTGGTCCCTTCCGACCTGGTCCTCGACTGCTTCGAGCACGCGCGCGCAACGCGCGTGCTCGACATGGAGGCGAGTCCGTACGACGTGCGCCCGCTCGGCTTCGGGGCCGTCCCGATCGAGTCGGCCGACGGCAAGTCCGAGTACCAGCGGCGCCAGCGGGAGCTCGCTGCGGGCGCCGACGAACTGCGCGAGCGGATCCTCGCGCACGTCGAGCCGCTCGCCGCGCTGCTGCCCGCCGCCGGCTGACTCCGCGGGCGAGGACGACGCCCGCCAGGACGGTGCGCCCGAGGACGTCGCACGCCCGATCGATGCGCTCCCGTCCGGTGCACGCAGGACGGGCCGGCACCCGCAGGTGCCGACCCGTCCGAGGGGAAGTGCGCGAAGACCTGGATCAGGAGTTCGCGGCCTCCTGGTAGGTGGACTGGATGACGTCGCCGAAGTAGGGCCCGTACATCACGTTGGCCTGGCTCGTGTAGCCGAAGCTGTTCACCGAGTTCTGGGCGCCCGAGGCATCGCCGCCCAGGAACCAGGGGCCGCCGGACGATCCGCCAGTCATGTCGCAGTCGATGCCCTGGTCGTCGGTGTCGCCGAGGGTGTCGTCGAACGCGGTGCCCTGGCAGTTCTCGAGGCTCTCGCCGTCGAACGGCACGGCGGCCGGGTACCCGTAGGAGGTGTACTGCTGGCCGCGCTCGGCGTTGAAGGCCACGGCCGAGCCGCCGACGGTGTCGGTGAGGCTCGCCGATCCGCTCTCGGGCGAGACGACCGCGAAGGCCGCGTCGTAGTTCATGTCCTCGCTGCTGATCCACTGCTGCGTGGAGTAGAGGTCGGAGGCCGTCCACTTGCCGTAGGGGGCATCACCGTGGTCGTAGCCGGGCACGAAGGTCCAGTTCGTGGCCCAGGTGCCGTCCTCGTTGGTGCAGTGGCCGGCGGTCGCGACAGTGGACTTGTTGCCCGAGGAGACGGCGTTGCCGGAGCACACGTAGTCCGTGCCGCCCTGGGTGAAGAACACCTTGCCGATGTGGTCGGTGCCGCCCGCGGCGGCGGTCTCGGCCCCGTCCGTCGCAACCTTCTTCTGCACGGACTTCTGGACGGCCGGGTCGGCCTTCTGGGAGGGCACGGTGCTGGGCTCGGACGAGGCCACGTCACCGCTCGGGGCGTCCTTGTCGTCGACGAGCGCATCGGCCGACTTCGCGTTCTCCATGCGCTCCGGGGTCCAGTAGTCCGAGGCCGCCTTCTGCTCGCTGACCGACGGGGCGTGGCTCTCGCCGCCCCAGTCGTTGTCGCCCGGGTCGGCGCCGGCGAACGAGGCGCTGCCCATGACGAGCCCTGCAGCGAAAAGACCGCCGCCGGCGAGGTGGAGGCAGCGGCGCAGACGCGAGGAGCCGGGCCGCGAGGAGGATTCGGAAACGGTGCGAGGAGTGATCACCGGAGGTCCTTTCGGGTGGGATCGGGATGGGCCCGGAAGGGCCGCGGGCGCCACCGTAGACCATGTGATGCGTCACACAAAAGTCACGCCAACCGGTCCGATCCGGACAAGGCGGGACGCATCGCCGGGAACCGAAACCCGTTTCCTCAGAGCGATTCTCCGCGACCGGTATCAGCATTTCCGCTGGACGACTCGGGCGATTCCTCGGAGGCGTCGCAGTCGCTCTCGGATTCCTCGGAATCCGTTCTCCGAGAGCCCGGATCGAGGCGGATCTCGGCGGGGATCGCGGCGTGTCGCCGCTCCTCGTCCCAGTAGTCGGAGGGGGCGGGCGCGTGCTCCTCGCGCTCGCGGGCGGCGGGGTCGTCGGATCGCTTGGGGGTCATGCGTGAGTCCTTCCGTGAGGGCGGTACGCGTGGCGCCCGGGTGCGGGGCATCGATCATCAGGGCGCGGCGCGGACGGCAGCCGTGTCTCGAACGTACTCGGTCGTTGTACCGCACCGGTCTGCGGCGACCGTCGGCCCCGCCCATGGGCTGCCGCAGCACCCTCGCTACTGTGGTGAGCCCGAAGCGCCGGTCCGCACGTCGACACGAGCGGGTTCGTCACGCGCGCTCACGACCGAACTCCCCGGGCGGCTGATGGCGGGGCATCGGACCGACCCCCTCCCTGGCAGACTGTCCCCATGCCCTCGCTGACCCCCTTCCTCCCCCCTGTGCCCGCCGATCAGGATCAGGTCGTCGACGGCTTCATCGCCTCTCAGGAGGCTTCGGGCCGCTCTCTGTACCCGCACCAGGACGAGGCGCTGCTGGCGATCGCCGCCGGCGACCACGTGATCGCGGCGACGCCCACGGGATCGGGGAAGACGACGATCGCCTACGCGGCGGTCTTCGCTGCGATGGCCCGCGGCGAGAAGGCGTACTACACGGCGCCGATCAAGGCGCTCGTCTCGGAGAAGTTCTTCGATCTCGTCGCGATGTTCGGCGCCGAGAACGTGGGCATGATGACCGGCGATTCCTCGGTGAACCATGACGCCCCGATCATCGTGTGCACCGCCGAGATCCTCGCGAACCATGCGCTGCGCGACGGGCCGACGTCCGATGTGCGCGTGGCCGTCATGGACGAGTTCCACTACTACGGGGACTCCCAGCGCGGCTGGGCCTGGCAGGTGCCTCTCATCGAGCTGCCCGCGTGCCAGTTCGTGCTCATGAGCGCGACCCTGGGCGACGTCTCCTTCTTCGTCGAGGACCTCGAGGCGCGCACGGCCCGGGAGGTCACCGTCGTCGACGACGCCCCCAGGCCCGTGCCGCTGGACTTCCGCTGGTCGCTCGACCCGCTGCCGGAGACGATCCAGACCGTCCTCGACGACCGCGACGCCCCGGTGTACATCGTGAACTTCACGCAGAAGGACGCCCTGGACCAGGCGACCGCGCTGATGGGCACGAAGATCCTGGGAACCGAGGAGAAGGAGCGGATCCGCGAGCTCATCGGCGACTTCCGCTTCTCCAAGGGCTTCGGCCAGACCCTCTCGAAGCTCGTGCGCCAGGGCATCGGCGTCCACCACGCCGGCATGCTCCCGAAGTACCGCCGGCTCGTCGAGCGCCTCGCCCAGTCGGGTCTGCTGAAGATCATCTGCGGCACCGACACCCTGGGGGTCGGCATCAACGTGCCGATCCGCACCGTGCTGCTCACGGGCCTCGCGAAGTTCGACGGCAAGCGCATGCGACTGCTCAACGCGCGCGAGTTCCACCAGATCGCCGGGCGCGCGGGGCGCGCCGGATACGACACCGTCGGCCATGTCGTGGTGCAGGCGCCCGAATGGGCCGTGGAGTTCGCGAAGGAGCAGGCCCGCGTGAAGGCACGGGAGGAGGCCGGCAAGGCGCCCAACAGCGCGAAGAAGCGCAAGAAGGAGCCCAAGCCGCGGATCCCGGACGGTGCGATCAACTGGACCGAGCAGAACATGACCAAGCTGATCGAGTCCCCGCCCGAGACGCTGCGCCCGCACCTGCAGATCACCCCGTCGATGGAGCTCGCGCTCATCGCCCGTCCCGGCAGCGCGGTCGCCTCGGCACGGCACCTGATCATGGAGTCCCATCAGACGAGCAACCAGAAGCTGCGACTGGTCAAGCAGGCGGCCGACATCTTCCGCGGCCTGCGGGAGGCGGAGATCATCGAGACGCTCGAGAAGGACGACCACCTGGGCCGGCGCATCGCGCTCGTCGAGGATCTGCAGCTGGACTTCACGATGACCCAGCCGCTCGCGCCCTTCGCGATCGCCGTCATCGACTCGCTCGACGAGGACTCCGAGTCCCTCACGATGGACACCGTCTCGATCATCGAGGCGATCCTGGAGGACCCGATGCAGATCCTGCTGGCCCAGCAGAACGCGGCCCGCGGGGAGCTGCTCGCCGAGCTCAAGGCCGACGGCGTCGAGTACACCGAGCGCATGGCCCTGCTGGACGAGGTCACCTGGCCCAAGCCCCTCGAGGAGGACCTCGAGGCCGCCCTCGAGATCTACCGGAAGAACCGCCCGTGGGTGCGCGAGGGCGACCTCTCGCCGAAGTCGATCGTGCGCGAGATGTACGAGACGGGCCAGACCTTCAGCGAGTTCGTGCAGCGCTACGGCCTGCAGCGCTCCGAGGGCATCGTGCTGCGCTACCTGTCCGACGCCTTCCGGGCGCTCAGCCGCACGATCCCGCAGGACCTCCGCACCGACGAGCTCGAGGACGTCATCGAGTGGCTGGGCGTGCTCGTACGAGGCATCGACTCCTCCCTGCTCGACGAGTGGGAGGCGCTCACCCATCCCGAGGACGAGGCCGACGCCGCGAGCGAGGTGCGGCCGACGTCCCCGCGGGGTCTCTCCGCCCAGACCAAGGTGCTGCGCCAGATGGTCCGCGCCTCACTCTGGCAGCGCGTGGAGCACTTCGCCTTCGAGCGCGAGGAGCGCCTGGGCGAGCTCGACGGCGCCTCCGGCTGGGAGCGCAAGGCGTGGGCGAACGCCATGGACGAGTACTACGACGCCTACGACAACGTGGGCATCGATGCCCCCGCGCGCTCCCCGCAGCTCCTCCAGATCCGCGAGGAGTCCAAGCGCTGGATCATCCGCCAGGTGATCGACGACCCCGACGGCAACCACGACTGGGGCATCGAGGCCGAGCTCGATCTCGAGGCGACCGACGAGGCCGGCGAGCCCGTCCTCGCGATCACCCATGTCGGCGAGTTCGGGGCCGAGCCGGCCTGAGGACGGCCCGCGACGCTGCGCCTCAAGGCGTCCGGCGCTCCCACGCGGCGTGCTGCTCCCAGGTGTCCACGTCCTCCATCGCGACCTCTGGGACCAGGACGGACTCGAGAGCGAGCGGGGCGAGCAGCGAGCGCACCGAGCGGTCGCGGGCGCCTCCCTCGCGGATCGACGCCTCGAGCGCGGCGCGATCGGCGAGGACCGCGAGCAGCTCGCGGCGTCCGTCGGCGTGCGCGGCGATCACCCCGTCGCAGGCGGCGTGCGCATCGGTGCGCACGTCCGGCCCGGCCGACCCGTCCGGGCCGTCCGGGCCGTCCGGGCCGTCCGGGCCGTCCGGGCCGGACGACACCCCCGGTGTGCGAGGCTCCACGAACTTCGCCCGCGCAGCCTGCAGCGGGCCGATGAAGCCCGCGGCGCCGGGAAGATCGCACGCCACGACGAGCACGTCTCTCGGCCCGTCGGCGGAGCCGTTCCCGAGGTCGCCCGCTGACTGCCCCTCCTCGTGGGCGCGCAGCAGCGCAAGGCCCGCGGCGATGCCTGCGACGGGGCCTCCGGCGGGCGGGTCCTCCAGGGTGCGCAGGACTCCGCTCGGCACCTCCACGCTGTCCGGGGCGACGACCACGAGCGGGGCGCAGCCGGATCCCGCGTCGAGCACACGGTCCAGGAGACGTCGGCCGCCGAGGAGGAGGTCGGGTTTGGAGACGCCGCCCAGGCGGCGGCCCTCACCGCCTCCGAGCACGATCATCGCGGTCGTCGTGCTCATCCCCTGTCGTTCCCGGTGCTGGACGGGGCTCCTGTGATCGAGGGGTCTCCTGTGGTCGAGGAGGTGCCCTCGAGCAGCTCGGGAGCGAGACGTGCGAGCTCCTGGATGCCGCCGCGCAGGTAGCGGACGTCGTCCGACCCGTGCGAGGAGAGCAGGCGTGCCGCGCGCACCGAGCGCGGGTCGCGCTCGCAGTGCACGATGACCGATCGCCGCGGGCCCGGTGCCGGGGCCGGGGCCACATCCTCCAGGAGGTCGCGCCGGGTTCCGTCCTCGGCGCGGGCCTCGAGCTCGGCGAGAGGCAGCAGTCGGGCGCCGGGGATCCGCAGACGCGCCGCCTCCTCGGGATCGCGCACGTCGAGGATCACGGGCGCCGTGGCGGCGCGGTCGCCGTCCTCGGCCGCGTCGCCTCCCGCGCCCTGGGCATCCCGCACATCACGCAGGCGCGCGGCGAGCTCGTCGGCCGCGACCGAGGGCGGCGCGTCGGGCCCGGCGCAGAACAGCTCGTAGTCGACGAGCCCGGTCACCGGCTCGGCGTGCGGATCACGGGCGAAGGGGATCTCGCGGGTGCGGGCGCTGAGCGCGTCGTAGACGAGGACGCGGCCGATCAGGGGCCGGCCCACCCCGCAGATCAGCTTGAGGGCCTCGGTCGCCATGAGCGTGCCGATGGTGCCGCACAGACCGGGCAGCACGCCGCCCGTGCTGCAGCTGACCACGTCCTCGGGGGCAGGGGGCGCGGGGAACAGGTCGCGGTATCCGGGGCCCCGCTCGTGCCAGGCGACGGAGATCTGCCCGTGGTGCTGGAGGATCGCTCCCCACACGAGCGGGATGCCGGTGAGCCGCGCGGCATCATCGACGAGGTAGCGCGTGGGGTAGTTGTCGCTCCCGTCGAGCACGAGGTCGTACCCGGAGAGCACCTCGAACGCATTCCGGGAGGTGAGCCGCACACGATGCTCGTGGATCCTCACCGCCGGATCCAGGTCGCGCGCGGCGTCGGCGAGCGAGGCGGTCTTGGGTCGACCCACGTCCGCCGTGCGATGGGAGACCTGCCGATGCAGGTTCACGAGGTCCACGACGTCGTCGTCGACGATCCCGATGGTGCCGACGCCCGCCCCCACCAGGTAGGGCACGCTCGCGCTGCCGAGCCCTCCGGCGCCGATCACGAGCACGCGGGCGGCGGCGAGGCGACGCTGCGCGGTCTCGTCGAAGCCCGGCAGCGAGAGCTGGCGACGGGCCCGCTCTGCCTGCTCGGCGGTGAGCGGCGGCCCCGGCGCGACCAGCGGCTCCACAGCAGGTGCGGCGAGAGTGTCCATAGCTGCCCATGGTAGGCGCGCAGGGGTGCGCGGGGGCCGGGCGGACGCGGGTCCGGTGTCCGTTCGGGCCCGCTCACCCGGGCTCCCGTGGTCCCCTCCCCGGGCTCTTAGACTGGAGGCATGTCCACGCTCACCGTTCGCTTCTTCGCCGCCGCGGCGGACGCCGCCGGCACCGACCAGGAGACCTGGGAACCGGACGACGCCCCTACGCTGGGCGCTCTGCGCACCCGGCTGGTCGAGCGCTTCGGGGACCCCATGCGACGCGTGCTCGCCACCGGGTCGTTCCTCGTCGACGGCGTGGTGCGACGGGACGACGGCCCCGTGGACGGCGATCGCGTGGACGTGCTGCCGCCCTTCGCGGGCGGCTGACTCGACCGGGCGGTTGACGCGACGCGGAGGTCAGGCGCCCGTCGGCGCGGCGGCGTCCTCGAGATCCAGGTCGACCATGAGGTCGTTCGCAATCGGCTCGAGCACGCGGCGCACCATCTCGACGTCGCCCGTCTCCCCGTCGGCGCCGGGCAGGCGCGCGAGCGCCTCGGCCTCGAACAGCACCCCGCCGCCCTCCGGGGCGTCCAGCGTCCAGGAGCGGAAGGACTCGATGCTCACGCCCTGCTCGGCCAGCGCGCGGCTGACCTGATGGACCATCCCGGGACGGTCCTGGCCGAGGAGGTGGACGCGCAGCGGCTGCTCGTCGAACGCGGCGGAGCCGGGTGCGCGACCGCGCGCATCGGAGGCGCTCTCCGGCGCACGGGTCACCTCGATGCTCCATCCGACCTCGGAGAGCAGGTCCGCCACGGCGGCCTCGAGCGCTGTGGCGCGCTCCTCCTGGATCTCCACGAGGACGATGCCCGCGAACGTTCCGGCGAGACGGGCGAACTGGCTGTCGAGCCAGTTCCCTCCCTGCGCCTCGACCACGCGGGCCAGGGCGGAGACGAGTCCTTCGCGATCCTCACCGATCGCGGTCAGCACGAGTTGCGTCATGCGGCCGAGCCTAGACGACGCCGTCAGGGCGCGTCGTGGTGCGTCGGTGGGACGTCGCCCGAGCATCACCGCCGCCGCCGAGGCGGGCGGCCTGGCGCAGCAGGTGCTCGCGCTCAGGCAGGCTGCCCGCATTCCGCGCGGCACGAGCGTAGAGCTCTGCGGCGAGCTCGGTCCGCCCCGCCTTCTCGTGCAGGTATGCGGCGGCGGCCGTGCGGCGGGGCACGTCCTCGGCGACCTCGGCGAGTGCGGCCAGGCCGGCGAGCGCGCCGTCGGCCTCCCCCACGGCGATCGCGCGGTTCAGCGCCACCACGGGGCTCTCGGTGAGTGCCAGCAGGTCGTCGTACCAGCCGACGATCTGCACCCAGTCGGTCTCCTCGACGGTGCGGGCGTCCGCATGCAGCGCGGCGATGGCCGCCTGGGCCTGGAAAGGACCGATCGAGTCGTGCGCGAGGGCGCGCTGGAGGATCCCCACGCCTTCGGCGATGCCGCGGGAGTCCCACAGCGAGCGGTCCTGGTCCGAGAGCGGGACCAGGCCGCCGTCCGCGGCGAACCGGGCGGGACGCCGGGCATGGTGCAGGAGCATGAGCGACAGCAGCCCGGACGCCTCGGGATGATCCACGGCGCGGTGCAGCTGGCGGGCCAGACGGATCGCCTCCGACGCGAGGTCGATCTCTCCCCGGTATCCCTCGTTGAAGATCAGGTACAGCACCTGCGCCACGGTGGAGACGTCGCCGGGCTCATCGAGCCGGCGTCCGGCGATCGTGCGCTTGGCGCGGCTGATGCGCTGGGCCATCGTGGCTTCGGGAACCATGTGGGCGGCAGCGATCTGTCTCGTGGTCAGGCCGCCGACCGCGCGGAGGGTGAGAGCGGCGGCGGCGGACGGACTGAGCGCACGGTGGGCGCACAGGAAGAAGAGCTCGAGGGTGTCGTCGAGGCCCTGGGCGCCGGACGTCGTCACGCCGGGATCCGTGTGCGCCCGGTCCTCCGCCTGCCTCGTGCTGAGCGCGTGGTCCGCCTCCTCCCTCCTGCGGCGGGAGGATGCGGAGCGCACGGCGTCCACATGGCGTCGCCACGCGACGGTGACGAGCCATGCCGCAGGGTCGCCCGGAGGTTCCCGCGGCCAGCGCTCGAGCGCCTGGACGAGCGCCTCCTGGACGGCGTCCTCGGCGTCGGCGAAGTCGGCCCCGCGACGTCGCATCGCAGCGATCGTCGCGGGGACCAGCTTCCGGACGCGCCGGTCATCGATCGGCGGGCGCGTCCCGCCCTCGGGGCCCACGGCGGGTGCTTCAGTCCTCGGCGGGCGCGCCCTCGCCGAGGAAGGGGCGCACCTCGAGCCATTCGTGGATCGGCAGGCCGTCCTTGCCGGGCTCCGCCGAGAGCTCGGCGGCGAGCTCGATGGCGCGCTCGCGGCTCTCGACGTCGATGACCATCCCGCCGGCGATGAGGTCCTTGGACTCGGGGAATGGGCCGTCGGTGACCGGGGGCTTCCCCTCACCGCCGTATCGGACCCACAGGCCCTCGTCGGCGAGCGCGCCGGTGGCGACGAACTCGCCGCTCTCGCGCAGCCGGTCCATGAAGTCGTCCATGTACCGGAGGTGCGCCGTGACCTCGTCGGGTGTCCACGTGTCCATCGGGTGGTCGTTCACCCCCTCGGGGGCGCCGCGGTAGTGCTTGAGGAGCAGGTATCGGGCCATGTGGTTCCTCCTTGTGCGGGGCGGCGGGCTGCCGCCGGTGTCATGCAGGGGTCGGAGACGCCGGGCGGTTCTCGACATCATCCTCCGAGACGGATCGCGAGGGCTTCCGGGCCTCGATGAGGTGACGGCTCGAGTGGGCGACGAAGGGCCCGTCGGACCGGATCCGCTCGTGCAGGTCGCGCAGGCGTTCGCGGTGGGCGTCGACGGTGAAGCCGGGGACCCACCAGATCACCTTGCGCAGCAGGTAGACCACGGCGGCGACGTCGAAGATCTCGATGCGCAGCCGCGCGGTGCGCAGGTCGACGACCTCGAGGCCGGCGGCTCGCGCCTGCTCCGCCTCCACGCCGGGGTCGCGCCCGAGTCGCTGCTCGGGCAGCGGTCCGAGGAAGAACTCGATGAGCTCGAAGGCGCTCGCGGGGCCGACGTGCTGGGCGAAGTAGGTCCCTCCGGGTCGCAGCACACGGGCGATCTCGCCCCAGTGGATCGTGGCGGGGTGCCGACTGGTGACCAGGTCGAAGGCGCCGTCGGCGAAGGGCAGAGGCGGCTCATCGGGGTCGGCGACCACGGCGATCCCGCGCGGATGCAGCAGCGCCGTGGCGCGTGCGATGTTCGGCGGCCAGGACTCCGTGGCCACCGCGAGCGTCGGAAGCCTCGATGCCTGGGCGAGCACCTCTCCCCCGCCGGTCTGGATGTCGAGCGAGGCAGACGCCCCCTCGAGCCGCTCACCGAGCCGCCGTGCGTAACCCCATGGAGGGCGCTCCTCGGTCGCGCGCCCATCGAGCCAGGAGAAGTCCCAGCCGGAGACGTCGGCCTCCGCGCCGATCCGCAGCAGCTCTTCGAACGATGAGGTCATGGCGCAACGCTAGGACTGGCGGGGCAGCGGCACCACACGTTTCCTCGAACCGGCGACGGCGCCCGCCGCTCGACCACCGGCGGCCACCCCTCCGCCTTTGGTCTCGAACTCCGCCGACCTTCCGCCAAAAGTGTCCACCAAACGTTGACACCCTGTCGTCGGCGGCGGAGTCTCGAGGACATGAGCACCGCAGCCCAGAACCCCGCACCCGAGCATTCCGTCCCTCATGCATCCGCAGCGCCGCAGCGCCCGGCACCGCGGATCGTCCCGCCGGTGATCCTCGACCGGGTGCCGTGGAAGCGCGTGGGCCTGTTCGTCCTGCTCGCCTATGTCATCTTCGCCGTGTTCGCCGCGCCCTTCTGGTTCCTGCCCGGCGGCATCGCGAATCCGTTCTTCACCCTGGTGATCGCGGTGGGCATGTGGGCGCCCGCGCTCGCCTCGATCATCATGGCCAAGGGCGTGGAGAGGACGAACTGGCGCACCCGCGTGGGTCTGCGCTTCCGCGGACGCTGGCGCGGGATCCTCGCCTGGTCGGTGATCGGCGTCGTCGCCATCGCGGCCGTGATCCTGCTGACCTCCGTGATCACGGTGCTGCGCGGCGTCCCGGGCGATCTCACCGGCGGCACCTGGCTGGCCGTCGGCACCCAGCAGATCTCCGACCTCACGGGCGCCGACATCCCTCCGATCGCCTTCGTCCTGATCATGGCGTTCAACCTGGTCTTCGGCCTGGTCGTCACGGCCTTCGCGACTCTCGGCGAGGAGATCGGATGGCGGGGCTGGCTGTGGCCCGCACTGCGTCCGCTGGGCCGGGTGCGCGCCGCGCTCGTGATGGGCGTGATCTGGGCGCTCTGGCACACGCCGGTGATGGCGATCGGGTACAACTACCCCGGTGTCGCCCGCTACGTCGCGATCCCCTTCTTCATCCTCCCGTGCATCGTGATGTCGCTGCTGTTCTGCGGCCTGGCCGACCGCGCGGGCGGCAGTCCCCTCCCCTCGACCTGGGCGCACGCGGCGGTGAACGCGCTGGGCGCCACGCTGCTCGGCATCTTCAGCACGATGGCGACCGGTGCGGCCCTGAATCCGCTGATCGACACGCAGGCCGGGATCATCGGTGTCGTGCTGCTGCTGATCACGGCCGCCGTCATCGTCCCGTGGAGGGCACGGCGACCGATCGTGCGCGGGCTCCCCTCGGCGCCCGTCCCGTCGGACGCCTCCCCTGCGAGCGCCCATGCGTCGGACCCCGCCCCGTCGGCGCCCGGATCCGGCAGGATCGAGGGGTGAGCACCGAGAGACCGGTCCGAGGGGCCGACGCGGAGGCGCAGCTCCTCGAGGAGCTGCGCTTCTCCGCGTCACTGTGCACGAGCGCCCTGGGGAGCGCGGAGATGGGAGGCGAGGAATCGCTTGCGGCCGCGGCGCAGCTGGTCGCCTCCGCGGACCGCACCCTGCACCGCTTCGTCGCCGCCGCGCGCGCCGAGGAAACCTCGTGGGCGCACATCGGCAGCATCCTGGGCATCACCCGTCAGGCTGCGCAGAAGCGCTTCTCCTCACCGCCCCAGAGGGTCATCGCCGAGGCCGAGACCCCTGACCCCTCGCTGGTCGCCCGCGCGGTCGAGGTGATGGAGCACGCGGCGGCGGGCGAGGCCGAGCTCCTCGATGAGATCGCGAGTCCCCGCATGCGACGCGCGCTGGGCGAGGGCGGCGCCGCGCCGGTGCTCGCGGGTGTGGAGCCGGTGTTCGGCGCCTGCCTCGGTCGAGGGACGCCCGAGGCCCGCGTGATCGCGCGGGTCACGCTGGTCAGTGCGCGGGAGCATCGGGAGCGCGTCGACGCCACGGTGAGCGTCAGCCTCACGGCCGAGGGTCGCCTGCTCGGCCTGCATTACGACGTCGCAGAGCCGAGTACGCTCGACGCCGTCCGGGAGCCCTGAGTCCGGGCCTCTCGACTTCGGGGCGGCAGCCGGTGCACGCGCCGCCGGCCCGACCCCGGCTCCGGCAGGGATGCCGACGATCCGAAGGAGCACCCCATGGCACCCGAGTCCTCGATCCCTGCCCACGCGACGGCGGACACCTGGGGCATCGTGCTCGGCGGCGGGGGCGCCACGGGCAACGCCTGGCTGATCGGCGTCCTCGCGGGACTCCGCGACGGCGGCCTCGACGCGGCCGACGCCGACCTCCTCGTCGGCACCTCCGCAGGAGCGACGGCCGCGGCTCAAGCGGCATCCGGAGACCTCGCCGCGCTCTATGCAGCCGCCCTCGAGACGCCACCCGCTGCTCCCGCCCCTGGCCCGCGCGCCGCGTCCCTACGCGCCGACGGCGCGCCGGATGCGCCGCGGGCGGCTCCGCCCGTGGACCACCTGACCCGCACGCAGCGGATCATCGATGCCGCCGAGGACGCCCCGCACATGCGGCGACTCCTGGGCGCCGCGGCGCTGGACTTCCCGGACGCTCGCTCGAACGCCTGGACCGAGCGCTGGCGGAGCATCGTCGGCGGGCGACTGCCCACGTCCCGATGGCCTGAGATCCCACTGCGGATCACGGCGCTCGACGCCGAGACCGGCGAGGGCACCGTCTTCGATCGCGAAGCGGGTGTCCCGCTCGTGGATGCGGTCGCGGCGAGCTGCTCGAGCGGACTCCCCTACCGGATCGGGGACCGCTGGTTCCTGGACGGCGGCTACCGGCGCAACGAGAACGCCGACCTCGCCCGCGGCATGGAGCGCGTGCTGGTGCTCTCCCCCTTCGGCGGGCGCACCCGCCATCCCCTCGCCTGGAACATGCAGCTCTCGGCACAGGTCGAGGAGCTGCGCGCAGCCGGAGCCGAGGTGCAGGTGATCGTGCCTGATCCCCGGACGCAGCCCCTCATCGGGGCGGGCGCCATGGATCTCTCCAAGCGTTCGGAGACGGCGCGCGCCGGTCACCGCACGGGGCTGCAGCACGCCGGATGACGGGGATCCGCCGCCGTCCCCACCTCGTCGCGACCGTGCCGGCGCCCTGAGATCGGTGTGCGGTTCGTCTCCTGCCGAGCGCTCGCGTAAGGGAAGATGGAGGCATGGGCGAGCTGCTGGTGACCTACCTGGTCGTGGTCTTCGGACTCGGCCTGCTGGCACGCCTGCTGCGGCTCCCGCCCCTCATCGGCTACCTCGGCGCAGGCTTCCTGCTGCACGCGATCGGCGTCGCGGAGCTCTCCGCCCTGCCGATGCTCGCGGACCTGGGCGTGGCCCTCATGCTCTTCGCGATCGGCCTCCACCTGGACCTGCGCGTGCTGCTGCGCGTCGAGGTGTGGCTGACTGCGGGCGCGCACATGCTCGCCATGACCGTGATCGGCGCCGTCTTCCTCGCCGTCCTGGGCCTCGTCGGGCTCGCAGGTCCGGAGCCCCTGCACAAGCTGCTCGAGCTCGCGCTGGTGCTCTCGTTCTCCTCCACGATCATGGTGCTGAAGGTCCTCGCCGACCGCGACGACGAGCAGTCGCTGTACGGGCGCATCTGCATCGGCGTGCTGATCATGCAGGACGTGATCGCCGTGGTGCTGATCGCCGTCTCCACCGGCAGCGCGCCGAACCCGTGGTCGCTGGGCCTGCTCGTCATCGTGCCGGTGCTCGTGGTCATCACGAGGCGCTGGCACCGCCTGGGCGACGGCGATCTGGGGGCGCTGTTCGGACTCGCCATGGCGCTCGTGCCCGGGTACGCGCTCTTCGAGTACCTCGGCCTCTCGGGCGGGCTGGGATCGCTGCTGATGGGCGTGATCCTCTCCAAGCACACGGGAGCCGACAAGCTCGCCCGCACCATGTTCACGCTCAAGGAGCTGCTGCTGGTCTGCTTCTTCGTAGAGATCGGCTTCGAGGGCGTGCCGACGCTGCGGGACGTCATCGACGGACTCTCCCTGCTGCTCCTGCTGCCCGTGCAGGCGGCCGTGTACTGGCTGCTGCTGTGGCTGCTGGGGCTGCGCAATCGCACGAGCGTCCTCGCCTCGCTGCTGCTGGCGAACTACTCCGAGTTCGCACTGATCCTCGCCGCGGTCGGCGTGCAGGCCGGATGGCTCTCCACGCAGTGGCTCAACGCCCTGGTGATCGCGGTGACCGGTGGATTCATCCTGTCCTCGCTGAGCAACCCGCTGGCCACCACGTTCGGCACGCGCCTGGCGATGCGACTGCCCAAGCACGCCCCCGACCGGCTCCACCGGGACGACAGACCGATCGATCTCGCCAATGCGGAGGCCGTGGTGCTCGGCATGGGACGAGTGGGCCGGATGGCCTACCTCCAGCTGCGTGACGTGCACGGCTACCGGGTGCTCGGCGTCGAGCACGACGCGGCGCTCGTGACCACGCTGCGCTCCCACGGCTTCCGTGTGGTCGAGGGAGATGCGACCGACCGGGACTTCTGGCTGCGGGTGCGGGAGGACGCCGGCGTGGTCGTCGTGGTCCTCGCCATGCCCTCGCAGACCGCGAACCTCGGGGCCCTCGGCGAGCTGCGCCTGGTGGGCGGCGAGCGTCCGGGCCGCGTGATCGCGGCGATCGCGAAGTACACGGAGGACGTCGACGAGTTCGAGCGCGCGGGCCTCTCGACCGTCGTCCACCTCTACGCGGGCGCCGGCGAGACCCTCGCCGACCGCGCCGCGGAGGCGCGGGCGGAATGGTCAGACGGCATGCCGAGGTCCGACGGGTGAGCACGGGCCTCCGCCCGTAGCGGCCCGTCAGTTCGCCCTGCCGTCAGCCCTCGAAGTACTCCGGCCGCTCCAGGTCCGCGAGCACGCCGGGACCCGTCGGCGCCCAGCCCAGCTGCTCCCGGGTGATCGCGCTGTAGGCCGGCCGGTCCGCGGTCGCGTAGGGCGTGTACGCGCCGAACGCCCGCAGCGTGGCGAGGCCGCGCGTGCTCACGGTCGGGACACCCAGCCCTGCGCCGATGGCCTCCGCGATGGCGCGGAAGGGGACGCCCTCCTCGGCCACGGCGTCATAGCGCGCGCCGGGGACCGCCCGCTCGATGGCGCCGACGAAGACGCGCGCGGCGTCGACGTGGTGCACGGCGGGGATCCGGTTCGCGCCGTCGCCCGCGAAGGTCGAGCGGCCGTGTCGGCGGGCGAGCGCGATGAGGTGCGG
Source organism: Brachybacterium kimchii (assembly GCF_023373525.1). Lineage (NCBI taxonomy): Bacteria > Bacillati > Actinomycetota > Actinomycetes > Micrococcales > Dermabacteraceae > Brachybacterium > Brachybacterium kimchii. The sequence goes on along the minus strand of NZ_CP097218.1, from coordinate 609,986 downwards.
CAGCGTGAAGCGGTCGCCCTCGCCGTGCACGCACGGCAGTCGCACCACGGAGGCGTTCGTCCCTGCCGCGGCGAGGCGCATGAGCGTGCGCTCGACGTTCCTGCCCAGCAGGCCCGCGCGGTCGGAGGCGCTGTCCTCCTCGGTGATCAGGGGGCCGACGCTCCGCACGGGCGCGAAGCCGCCCGCCGCGACCAGGGGCCGCAGGCTACCGGAGAACCCGGCGGCGATCGCCTCGAGGGCCGCGCGCTCGGTGCGGGCGGCCCGGCGCATGCGCAGCGGGCTCGCGTTGTCGAAGGCCGTGTGGATCGCGGCGTCGGCCCGCCCCGCGGCGGCGTGCAGGGCAGTCGGGTCCTCGAGGCTCCCCCGCACCGGCTCAGCGCCGGCGGCCGCGAGGGCGTCGGCCGAGCGCTGCGAGCGCGCGAGGCCGAGCACGTGGTGCCCGGCCTCGCGCAGCTCGCGCACCACGGCGGCGCCGATGAACCCGGTGCCGCCGGTGACCAGGACCCTCATGCCGCCCGCCCCGGTGCGCCGCACGCCTGATGCGCCGTCGTCACGCGAGGCGGTGCAGCCATCCGTGGCGGTCCTCGACCGTGCCCGTCTGGATGCCGGTGAGCTCCTCGCGCAGGGACAGGGTGATCTCGCCCGAGCCGCCGTCGCCGACGGTCCACGACCCCTTCGGGGAGCGGAACTCGCCGATCGGGTTGATGACCGCTGCGGTGCCGCAGGCGAACATCTCGACGATCTCGCCGCTGGTGATCCTGTCCGTCACCCAGTCCATGCTCATCTTCTGCTCGGCGGGCTCGAGGCCGCGGTCACGGGCGAGCTGCAGGATCGAGTCGCGGGTGACGCCCTCGAGGATCGAGCCGGTGAGCTCGGGGGTGAGGATGCGCCCGTCGTTCGTGATCGCCATGACGTTCATGCCGGAGAGCTCGTCGATGGTCGTGTGGGTCTCGGAGTCCAGGAACAGGACCTCGTCGGCCCCGTGCTCGGCGGCCTCCTTCTTGCCCAGCAGCGAGGAGGCGTAGTTGCCGCCGCACTTGGCGTCGCCGGTGCCGCCGGCGCCCGCGCGGGCGTAGTTGTCGGAGACCCAGACCACGAGGGGCTGCACGCCGCGCGGGAAGTAGGCGCCCGCGGGCGAGGTGATCACGTAGTAGTCGACCTGCTGTGCGGCGCGCACCCCCAGGAACGCCTCGGAGGCGAACATGAACGGCCGGATGTACAGCGAGTCCTCGCCGCCGGCGGCGGGCACCCACGGCTCGTCGGCCGAGACCTGGGCCTTCAACGACGCGAGGAAGTCCTCGGTGGGCAGCTCAGGCAGGGCGAGACGGCGGGCAGAGCGCTGCATGCGCTCGGCGTTCTTCTCAGGACGGAAGGTCCACACGGAGCCGTCGGCGTGACGGAACGCCTTGAGGCCCTCGAAGATCTCCTGGGCGTAGTGGAAGACGGCCGCGGCCGGGCTCAGCGTGAGCGGGCCGAAGGGCACGACCTCGCCACTGGTCCAGCCGTCGTCGGCGGTCCACTGCGCGTGGGTCATGAAGTCGGTGAAGTGCTCGCCGAAGCCGGGCTTGGCGAGCACCGCCGCGCGGTCCACGTCGGACTGGCTGCGGGTGGTCTCGGTGAGCGGGAACTCGAGATGGGACATGGAAGGACTCCTTCGGGGCGACGTGTGCAGGATACGGCGGGGCGAGGGCGATGCGACGCGGGCACGGCCGATGTGCCGGGGCACGGGACGGCCGACGGGCCGGCGGCGCCAGAGCGGCGGACGGGCCGGCGGCGCCGATGCGGCCGACGGGGCGGGCGGACGGGGGCGGGTGCCCTCGTCAGCCCTCGCGTACGGCCGCGGCGCCGGATACGCCCGCGACCAGGGCGTCGCCGATCTGCGTGGTCGTGCGCGCGCCGAGTTCGGCGCGGCGGGAGAGGTCCTCGTCGACGGCTGCGCGCACGCGGGCGGCGGCGTCGGCGAATCCCTGCTGCTCGAGCAGGAGGGCGACGGAGAGGACCGTCGCGGTGGGGTCGGCCTTCTGCTGGCCGGCGATGTCCGGGGCGGAGCCGTGCACGGGCTCGAACATCGAGGGGAAGGCACCCGTGGGGTTGATGTTGCCGCTCGCGGCGAGTCCGATGCCGCCGCTGATGGCGCCGGCGAGGTCGGTGAGGATGTCGCCGAAGAGGTTGTCGGTGACGATCACGTCGAAGCGCGCGGGATCGGTGACCAGGAAGATGGTCGCGGCATCCACGTGCAGGTAGTCGACGGCGACATCGGGGTGCTCGGCGCCGACCTTCTCGACGATCCGGCGCCACAGGTGCCCGGCGTTCACGAGCACGTTGTGCTTGTGGACGAGGGTGAGCTTGCTGCGGCGCGCCTCAGCCTGGTCGAAGGCGAAGCGGACCACGCGCTCGACGCCCACGGCGGTGTTCAGCGAGACCTCGGTGGCGACCTCGAGGTCGGTGCCCTCTCGCATGGTGCCGCCGTTGCCCACGTACGGGCCCTCGGTGCCCTCGCGCACCACGACGAAGTCGACGTCGCCGGGGTCGGCGAGCGGCGAGGTGACGCCGGGGGCGAGACGCGTGGGGCGCAGGTTCACGAAGTGGTCGAAGCCGAAGCGGAGCTTCAGCAGCATCCCGCGCTCGAGGATCCCGGAAGGGATGTCGGGATCGCCGACGGCTCCCAGCAGGATCGCGTCGTGCCCGGCGAGCTGCTCCATGTCCTCGTCGGTGAGGGTCTCACCGGTGCGGCGCCAGCGGCCCGCGCCGAGGTCGAAGTCGGTGGTCTCGACCTCGACGCCCTCGGGCGCGAGGGCGGCGCGCAGCACCTTGAGACCCTCGGGGACGACCTCGTGGCCGATCCCGTCGCCCTCGATGACGGCGAGTCGGATGCTCTTCGTGCTGCTCATGGCTCCTGCGTTCTCCTTCGTCGGATCTGCGGTGGTGCCGGCGGGGCGTCGGCGCTCGACGCCCCGCCGGGCGGGTTCAGTAGGTGATGTCGACCGCGAGCGAGGCGCTCGCGCCGACGGCCTCGCCGATGCGGTCGGCGAGGTCCTGGTCGACGCCCTGGTCGAGGTTGAGGACCACGAGGACCTCTCCCCCGCGCTCCTCGCCGCGGCGGGAGACCTGCATGCCGGCGATGTTCACGTCGGCGTCGCCGAGGAGTGCGCCGTAGGCGCCCACGAGCCCCGGGCGGTCCTGGTAGGTGATGAGCAGCAGGTGGTCGCTGAGCTGGACGTCGAGGTCGAGGCCGTCGACCTCGGTGAGCTTCTGCGACTGCTCCGTGCCCGAGAGGGTGCCGGAGACGGAGACCACGCGGCCGTCGCGCAGGGTGCCGCGGATCTGCACCACGTTGCGGAAGCGCTCGGAGTCCTCGCTGGTGACGAGGTCGACGCGGATGCCGCGCTCCTCGGCGAGGACCGGTGCATTGACGTAGCTGACCTGCTCGGTGACGACCTGGCGGAACACGCCGCGCAGGGCGGAGAGCTTGAGGGCGGTGACGTCGCGGGTGGCGATCTCCCCGCGCACCACGACCTCGAGCAGCTCCGGGCCCTCGGCGGCGATCGCGGTGAACAGCTGGCCCAGGCGGTCGGCCAGGGCGATGCCGGGCCGCACGAGGTCGTCGATCGCGCCGCCGGCGACGTTCACGGCGTCCGGCACGAGCTCGCCCGCCAGCGCCAGGCGCACGGAGCGGGCGACGGCGACGCCGGCCTTCTCCTGGGCCTCGGCGGTGGAGGCGCCCAGGTGCGGGGTGAGCGTGATGTTCGGGAGGTCCAGCAGCTTCGCGGCGGTCTCGGACTTCGCCGGGGGCTCGCTCGAGTAGACGTCGAGGCCGGCGCCGGCGATCCTGCCGGTGCTGAGGGCGTCGAAGAGCGCCTCCTCGTCGATGAGGCCGCCGCGGGCGGCGTTGACGACGTGGAGGTTGGGCTTGGCGATCGCGAACTGCTCGGCGCCGATGAGGCCGACGGTCTCCGGTGTGCGCGGCATGTGCACGGTGACGACGTCCGCGGTGCGCATGAGCTCGTCGAGCTCGACGACGCGGGCGCCGAGGTCGGCGGCGCGCGCGTGGTTGATGTAGGGGTCGTAGGCGAGCAGGTTCACGCCGAAGGGGCGCAGGCGCTCGGCGACGAGCTGGCCGATGCGGCCGAAGCCGACGATGCCGACGGTCTTCTCGAGGAGCTCGACGCCGGTGAGCTGCTTGCGCTCCCACTTGCCGGCCTTCACGGAGGCGTCGGCACGGCCGAGGTTGCGCAGCGAGGCGAGGATCAGCGTGATCGCGAGCTCGGCGGCGGAGACGATGTTCGAGGTGGGGGCGTTGATGACCATGACGCCGGCGGCGGTCGCGGCGGGCACGTCCACGTTGTCCAGGCCCACCCCTGCGCGGGCGACGACCTTGAGGTGGCCGGCGGCGGCGAAGACCTCGGCATCGACCTGGGTCGCCGAGCGCACCAGGATCGCGTCGGCGTCCTTGACGGCCGACAGCAGCGAAGGACGGTCGGTGCCGTCCACGGTCTGGATCTCGACGTCGGACCCCAGGACCTCGAGGGTCGCGGGCGACAGCTCCTCTGCGATGAGCACGACGGGACGCGTCACGGAATCTCCTCCGGTGCGGATGGCGGTCGTCGCACGCATCCTCGAGAGCGACGGGTACGGGGACAGCCTAGACCGCTGTCCGCCATGCGGGCGGGAGGGTCATCGAGTGAGACGACGCCTCGTGTGCCCGAGCGACCTCGGGCACGCGAACGGCGGGCCCTCCCCTCGGGGAGAGCCCGCCGCCCGTGGATCAGCCGATCAGTGGGATCAGCGCGCCGCGCTGCCCTCGACGTAGTCGGAGTCCAGCTGGTCGTTGTTCCAGGAGAACATGCCGCGCAGCTCCTTGCCGACCTTCTCGATCGGGTGGGCGGCCTCCTTCTCGCGCAGCTCCTTGAACTCGGGCGCGCCCTTGTCCTGGTCGTCGATGAAGCGCTTGGCGAAGGCGCCGTCCTGGATGTCGGAGAGGACGTCCTTCATGGCCTGCTTCGTCTCGGAGGTGACCACGCGGGGGCCGGAGACGTAGTCGCCGTACTCGGCGGTGTCCGAGCAGGACCAGCGCTGCTTGGTGATGCCGCCCTCGTTCATGAGGTCGACGATCAGCTTGAGCTCGTGGAGCACCTCGAAGTAGGCGATCTCCGGCTGGTAGCCGGCCTCGGTGAGGGTCTCGAAGCCCGCCTGGACGAGGTGGCTCACGCCGCCGCACAGCACGGACTGCTCGCCGAACAGGTCGGTCTCGGTCTCCTCGGTGAAGGAGGTCTTGATGACGCCCGCGCGGGTGCCGCCGATGCCCTTGGCGTAGCTGAGCGCGAGGTCCCAGGCGGTGCCGGTCGCATCCTGCTCGACGCCGACGATGTCCGGGATGCCGCGGCCGCCCTCGAACTCGCGGCGCACGGTGTGGCCGGGAGCCTTGGGGGCGATGAGGATGACGTCCACGTCGGCCGGGGGCTTGACGAGGTCGTAGCGGATGTTGAAGCCGTGCGCGAAGGCGAGGGCCTTGCCCGCCGACAGGTTCGGCTCGATCGACTCGGAGTAGATGGAGCGCTGGTTCTGGTCGGGCGCGAGGACCATGATGACGTCGGCCCACGCGGTCGCGTCGGCGACGTTCTTGACCTCGAAGCCGAGCTCCTGGGCCTTCTGGGCCGAGTTCGAGCCGTCGCGCAGGGCGATGACGACCTCGACGCCGCTGTCGCGGAGGTTCAGGGCGTGCGCGTGCCCCTGGGAGCCGAAGCCGACGATCGCGACCTTCTTGCCCTGGATGATGGACAGGTCGGCGTCGTCGTCGTAGAAGATCTCGGCCACAATGTGCTCCTTCGTTGGTGTGTCGGCTGTTCGGGCGACGCTCTCATCGTAGTCCGGGGACAGCCTGGCGTGTCTTACGTGTTGAGAAGTGGACTTCGGTATCTGAGACCGATCGGGCGGGCCCGTCGGCCCGCCCGTCCGGGGAGGCCATGTCGGCCCCGTCGGACGATCAGTCGGGCAGGAACTCCTCGACGAGCGACTCCGGGCCGCGGCTGATCGCGACGGCGCCGGACTTCACGATCTCCCGGATCCCGAAGGGCTCGAGCATGTCCAGCAGCGCGACGAGCTTGTCCTCGGTGCCCGTGGCCTCGATGGTCACGGCCTCCGCGCCGGCGTTGACGACCTTCGCGCGGAACATCTGCACGATCTCGAGGACCGAGGTGCGGGTCGCGTTGTCGGCCCCGACCTTCACGAGCACCAGCTCGCGCTGCACGGTGCGGCGCGGCTCGAGGTGCACGATGTGCAGCACGTTCACGAGCTTGTCGAGCTGACGCACGATCTGCTCGAGCGGCTGCTCGGCGACGTCGACGACCACGGTGATCCGGGAGATCTCCGGGTGCTCCGTCGGGCCGACGGCCAGGGAGGAGATGTTGAAGCCGCGGCGCGCGAACAGCGCCGAGACGCGGGTGAGCACGCCCGGCTTGTTCTCCACCAGCACCGAGAGGGTCTGGGTGTCGTGCAGTGCCGCCGCGTCCGCGCGGGAGCTGCTCTGCGTGCTGTCGGAACGGGTGTCCTTCGTGGTGGTGTCCATGGCTCAGATGTCCCTCTCCCACTCGGGGCTCATGCCCTGGGCGATCTGGATCTCGTCATTGGAGACGCCGGAGGGCACCATCGGCCACACCATGGCGTCCGCGCTGACCGTGAAGTCGATGACGACGGGGCGGTCGTTGATCTCCATGGCCTGCTGGATGGTCGCGTCGATGTCCTCGTCCCTCTCGCAGCGCAGGCTCACGGCCCCGTACGCCTCGGCGAGCTTCACGAAGTCCGGGACGCGGCGCGTGCCGTGCCCCGTGTTCAGGTCCGTGTGGGAGTAGCGGCGGTCGTAGAACAGGTTCTGCCACTGCCGCACCATGCCCAGCGAGCTGTTGTTGATGATCGCGACCTTGATCGGGATGTCGTTGATGACGCAGGTCGCGAGCTCCTGGTTGGTCATCTGGAAGCAGCCGTCGCCGTCGATCGCCCACACGGTGCGTTCGGGCGCACCGACCTTCGCGCCCATCGCCGCGGGCACCGAGTAGCCCATGGTCCCCAGGCCCCCTGAGTTGATCCAGGAGTTCGGGCGCTCGTAGTGGATGAACTGGCTGGACCACATCTGGTGCTGGCCCACGCCGGAGACGAAGATCGACTCCGGCCCGGAGATCTCGCCGATCCGGGAGATCACCTTCTGCGGCGCGGTGAAGCCGTCGTCGGTCGCGGTCCATCCCAGCGGGTAGGTCTCGCGCAGGTTGTCCAGCACCTGCCACCAGGCGCTCAGGTCGCGGGCGCCCTCGCGCTCGATGCGCTCGCGCAGCTCTGCGGTGAGCGCCGAGGCGGCAGCCCCCGCATCGCCGATCAGCGCGACGTCCGCGTGGCGGTTCTTGTCGATCTCCGCGGGGTCGATGTCGATGTGGATCACCTTCGCGCGCGGGGCGAAGGAGTCGAGCCGGCCGGTGACGCGGTCGTCGAAGCGGGCGCCGATCGCGATCATGAGGTCGGCGCGCTGCAGGGCGGAGACCGCCGCGACGCTGCCGTGCATCCCGGGCATCCCCAGGTGGTGGGGGTGGGAATCGGGAAGGGCGCCGCGTCCCATCAGCGTGGTGGTGATCGGACCGTCGGTGAGGTCGACGAGCTCGCGCACCTGCTCGCTCGCCCCGCCGCGGATCACACCGCCGCCGATGAGGAAGGCGGGGCGCTCGCTGGCCATGATCAGCTCGGCGGCCTCGCGCACGTCCTTGACGGGCGGCTGCGTGACGGGCTGGTAGCCGGGGAGGCTGACGTCATCGGGCCAGACGAACTCCGTGATGCCCTGCTGGGCGTCCTTGGTGACGTCCACGAGCACCGCGCCGGGCCGGCCGGTCGCGGCGATCTCGAAGGCCTGCTTGATGACGGTGGGGATCTCCGCCGGGTCCTTGACCAGGAAGTTGTGCTTGGTGACGGGCATCGTCATGCCGACGATGTCCGCCTCCTGGAAGGCGTCGGTGCCGATGAACATCGAACCGACCTGACCGGTGATCGCGACCATCGGGATGGAGTCCATCTGGGCATCGGCGATCGCGGTGATGAGGTTCGTGGCGCCCGGCCCGGAGGTCGCCATGCACACGCCGACCTTCCCGGTCGCGTGGGCGTAGCCGCTGGCCGCGTGCCCCGCGCCCTGCTCGTGGCGCACCAGGATGTGACGCAGGGTCTCCGCGTCCATGAGCGGGTCGTAGGTGGGCAGGATCGCCCCGCCGGGAAGGCCGAAGACGACGTCGGCCCCCGCGTGCTCGAGCGACATGATCAATGATGCGGCGCCGGTGACTCTCTTGCCTGTCATCGGAACTCCTTCGGTCTTCGCGGATGGGGCTGTGCAGATCCTCGGCCGATGTCCCCCGCTCCACCCGTGGCGGGGACTGGGCCCCGCGTGGGCATCAAAAAGCCCCTCGGCCTGGGGCTCTCGAGGGGCGCGCGGGACGTCTCGTTCTGGAACGGTGGCGTCAGCCGCGCTCTGGAAGTACGAGAATGATCGTCTGCATGCTGGCGACTGTAGTGCGCCCCACACCCGCGCGGCAAACCGTCCACCCTGTGGGACGGGCGCTCAGAGCAGTCGCCGCGAGAGCGCCCAGGCCGTGAGCTCGTGCCGCGAGGACAGCTGCAGCTTGCGCAGCACGCTCGACACGTGCGTCTCCACGGTCTTGATGGAGATGAACAGCTCGGAGGCGACCTCCTTGTAGGCGTACCCCTGGGCGATCAGGCGCATCACCTCCTGCTCTCGACGGGTGAGACGGTCAAGCTCCTCGTCGCTCGCCGCCTCCTCTCCCCCGGCGGCTCCGAAGGCATCGAGCACGAAGCCCGCGAAAAACCACTGCCTCAATCGGTCCGATAGACACCCTTCTACGCAGGAGGACCGCTCGCCATCCGTGACCGGACGACACGCAGGTCAGCCCGGTACTTCGATGACACCCTTTCGACGACAGCCCTCTGCCAATCATGCGCTTCAGGCGAGACGTAGACCTGTTCGATCAACACGGCGAGATCTACCGGCACCCTAAGAACCTTTGGAGGATCATCCGACGCTGACTCTACGGCAATCCCATTTTCCACCTTGAAAACTTCGGGCTCCCAGTTGGCGATTAGGCGATACTCGTTCTCGTGTTGAAAGTGCTCACGCTTATGAATCAACGACCCTAGGATATTATCCTCCGGGATGAACGTCTCATCATAGTCCACGTACTTCACTGTGGACCCGAACATCGCAGGGCCACCGCGAGAGGGAAGCGACTCTTTGAGTCGACCGATCGTGCTCTTCAGCGCAACTCCAACAGGCCCTGAGGCGTACTGGTGCCACAGTGCGTCCGATTCATTTCTCCCGATGTTCCAACAGTTCAAGTAGAAGTGTGTTCTCGCGTGACGTTTCGCGGCTCGAAGCGAATGAGATACGACGTTGGCAATCTCCGCCCCATAGATAAATGGGCGAACCGCGGCGTTAGCTTGGCCGTACACGCCCTCCCACTGGTCAACCATGGTGTCGACGCGAGTCATGTGCAACTCACTCGTCTGGAGCAGGTCGAGATACTTGCTCAAGTCCATGTATCGCCAGACAGATACGCGGGGATCTTGCACATCGAAGAGTCCAGGATGCTCCCTGAAGACCACCTAAGACCCCCTAAGACCGCCGGAACATCCTCATTGCCAACATCGACTGGGCTCATGGTAGCGAAGGGTTCAAGCCATCAGCGCAGCGCGTCGTGACCTGACAAAAGTTCAGTCCAACGGCCTCCGGGTCGCGCCGTAGGTCGCCGAGCGCACCAGGTGCGCGTAGACCTTGAGCGCCTGGGTGACCTGGCGCTCGCGGCTCTCGGGAAGCCAGGGCAGGTCGCCCTTGGCCGCGCGGCGACGGGTGAGCTCGTCCTCGGGCACGTCGAGCTGGAGCAGTCGCTTGTCGACGTCGATGATGACCTTGTCGCCGTCCTCGACCAGGCCGATGAGCCCGCCCTCGGCAGCCTCCGGGGAGATGTGGCCGATGGAGACGCCGCTGGTGCCGCCGGAGAAGCGCCCGTCGGTGATCAGGGCGCAGGCCTTGCCGAGCCCGCGGCCCTTGAGGAACGAGGTCGGGTAGAGCATCTCCTGCATGCCCGGACCGCCCTGCGGGCCCTCGTAGCGGATGACGACGATGTCGCCCTCCTTGACCGTCTTGTCGAGGATCTTCTGGACGGCCTCCTCCTGCGAGTCGCACACCACGGCGCTGCCCTCGAAGTGGAAGAGGTCCTCGGTGATGCCCGCCGTCTTGATGACGGCGCCCTCGGTCGCGAGGTTGCCCTTCAGCACGCAGAGGCCGCCGTCCTTGGTGTAGGCGTGCGGGACCGCGCGGATCGCACCGCCCTCGGCGTCGAGGTCGAGGTCGTCCCAGAGGTTCGCCTGGGAGAACGCCTGCGTGGTCCGCACCCCGCCGGGGGCTGCGCGGAAGAAGGTCTTGGCCTCCTCGCTGGTCTCCCCGCTGCGCACGTCCCACTCGGCGAGCCAGGACTGCAGGTCCGGCGAGTGCACGGAGTGGACCGAGTGGTCGAGCAGGCCGGCACGGCTGAGCTCGCCCAGGATGGCGGGGATGCCGCCGGCCCGGTGGACGTCCTCGATGTGGTACTTCTGGCTGTTCGGGGCGACCTTGGAGACGCACGGCACGGACCTCGAGAGTCGGTCGATGTCCTCGAGGCCGAAGTCGATCCCGCCCTCGATCGCGGCGGCCAGGATGTGCAGCACGGTGTTCGTCGAGCCGCCCATCGCGACGTCCAGGCTCATCGCGTTCGTGAACGCGGCCTTGGTGGCGATGTTGCGCGGCAGCACCGACTCGTCGTCGTCGCCGTAGTAGCGGCGGCACAGATCCACGACGGTGCGGCCGGCGCGCAGGAACAGCTCCTTGCGCAGCGCGTGGGTGGCGAGCGTGGTGCCGTTGCCCGGCAGCGAGAGGCCGAGCGCCTCGGTGAGGCAGTTCATCGAGTTCGCGGTGAACATGCCCGAGCACGACCCGCACGTGGGGCAGGCGTTCTCCTCGATCTCGGCGAGCTGGACGTCGGTGACGCTCTCGTCGGCCGAGATCGAGATCGCGTCCACGAGGTCCAGGCGGTGGTCGACGACGCCCTCGACGGGCTTGCCGGACTCCATCGGCCCGCCGGAGACGAACACGACCGGGATGTTCAGGCGCATGGCGGCCATGAGCATGCCGGGGGTGATCTTGTCGCAGTTCGAGATGCACACGATCGCGTCCGCGCAGTGGGCGTTGACCATGTACTCGACGCTGTCGGCGATCACGTCACGACTGGGCAGCGAGTAGAGCATGCCGCCGTGCCCCATGGCGATGCCGTCGTCCACGGCGATCGTGTTGAACTCCTTGGCGACGCCGCCGGCCTCCTTGATGGCGCCGGCGACGAGGTCGCCCATGTTCTTCAGGTGGACGTGGCCGGGCACGAACTGGGTGTACGAGTTCGCGATCGCGATGATCGGTTTGCCGAAGTCGGACTTCTCCATGCCGGTCGCGCGCCACAGGGCGCGGGCACCGGCCATGTTGCGGCCGTGGGTCGAGGTTCGAGAGCGCAGTTGGGGCATATGACCATTAGGCCACGGTGGTGCGGAACCCACCAAGACGCCAGCACTACTAGTGGTGGAACTGATAGTTTTCGGCGCGTGGACGAACCAGCACGCAAGGAGCTCGGCGCCCTGCTGCGCCGACGGCGCAACGAGGTCGAGCGCTCGGACTACGACCTGGGACCCGTGGGCCGCGGACGCACCACGGGTCTGCGCCGCGAGGAGATCGCCTTCCTCTCGGGCGTCTCCGTCACCTGGTACACGTGGCTCGAGCAGGGGCGCGACATCAACCCCTCACGCCAGGTGATCGACGCGGTCGCGGTGAACCTGCACCTCAGCGAGGCCGAGCACGACTACGTGCTGGGCCTCGCGGGCTTCACCCCGCGCCCTCGGCCCGAGCTCGCCGAGCCCGAGCCGGTCCCGCCGCACGTCCAGCACCTGCTGGACGCCCTGGATCCGGCGCCCTCCTTCGCGCTCACCGCGCACTGGGACGTGGCCGCCTGGAACCGCAGCTACGAGGGACTGTTCCCCGGCGTGCTCGACGCCGATCCCGCCCAGCGGAACCTCCTGCAGTTCATCTTCACCGACGATCGCGTGCGGGCGATGCTGCCCGAATGGGAGCTCACCAGCAGGCAGTTCCTCGCCGAGTACCGTGCCGAGGCGGGCGGGCGCGCCGGCGGACCGCAGCACGTGCGCCTGGTCAAGCATCTGCGCGCGCTCTCCCCCGACTTCTCCCGCGCCTGGGACGCCCACGAGGTCGACCGCTTCAGCTCGCGCGTGCGCATCTTCGAGCACCCGGAGGGCGGACGCCTGGTCTTCGAGCAGGTCAACATCGTCCCGCAGGACGCGCCCGACCTGCACATCGTCTCCTACCTGCCGCTGCCGGAGGGCGACACCCCCGCGGGCGTGCGCCGCCTCGCCGGCGAGGAGTGAGGGGCCGACGGGCTGTGCCCCTCAGCTCAGCGCGCGTCCCCGCGCGGATCCTCCAGGGTGATCGCGACGACGAAGGGATCGCCCGGCAGGTAGCGCACGGCGATCCGACGGCCGGCCACCAGGTGGCGCAGGCTGTCGGGATGCAGGAACGCACGGGTGTCCGCGTCCCACGGGGTGCGGACCCCGCCGGGCTGCACGCGCACGCTCACGGCGACCTCGACCTGGTCGTCCAGGCTCGTGCCCGTCGGCCGCGCGCTGATCACGCGGGCAGGGGCGAGCACGCCGTGCAGTCGCGCCGCCGCGACCTCCGGCGGGATCAGTCCCAGGGCGATCCGTCGGCGCAGCAGCAGCTCGCGCACCAGCGGGTCCGCCGCGTCGACGAGCTCGGGGAAGTCCCCGCCGCCGGGGCCGAAGCGCACCGGGAACGGGGCACCGGGCACGAGCGCGGAGAGCTCCGCCGGGGTCAGTCGCACCCGCAGCGCGAGCAGCGAGGGCTCACGGCCGTCGCCCTCGATGCGCAGGCGCACCAGATGCTCGCGGGAGGCATCGGCCCGTGCCTCGCGCGTCCGTGGGTCCTCGGCGCGGGAGGCGCCGTCGGTCGACCGTTCGGTGCACCAGAGGTCCAGCACGCTCGCGACGCCGATCGCGGACGGCCCGGAGGCGGAGGGCCCGGACGACGCCGGTCTCGCGCGCCTCGCCCCGAGCAGTGCAGCGCCGAGGCTGAACCGTGCCATCCCTGTCCGTCCCTTCCGCCGCTCGCCCGTCGGCCGAATATCCGATCATCCATCGGCCGCTCGATCCTCGGCCGCTCGCGGCTCCGCTGATCACGCGCCGCACCGCGGTGCGGCGCGTGATCGCATGCTAGCGGCGGATCAGGCGACGGGCAGAGCCGGTTCGGCCTCCGGGACGTCGGCGGTGCGCGCGACGGGATTGGGCATCGTCCCGGCGTAGAGCAGGGATTCGGCCTGGTTGCCGATGTCGACCATCTGCAGGGTGTTGCGCAGCTGCAGACGGTTCAGGCACGAGTGCGCGAACTCCTCCGTGCGCAGGTCCACGTCGCCGGAGAGCCCCCGCGCGAGCTCGGGGTGGCGCGCCTCATAGGCGTCCAGGGCGGCGGCGACCCGCTGCCAGAACACCTCGGCGCGCAGGACCCCGTCGGCCTCGAGGATCCCGGAGAGGTGGCGCAGCACGCCGTCGAAGACGTCCGTGAAGACCGACAGCGCCTTCTCGTCGCCCGGGACCACCGCGCGGATCCGCGCGATCCGCTCTGGCAGCTCGCGGTGGCCCAGCACGGCCGTCTCCTCGCCGATGTCCTTCATGAACGCGCCCACCACGCGCTGCTCGCGCACGCGCAGGATGAGGTTCTCGCCGTGCGGCATGAACACGAGGTCGTGGCCGAGCAGGGCGTGGACCAGCGGCTGCAGGTACGCCGAGAGGTAGTCGTCGAGCCAGACCTCGGGGGCGAGTCCGGAGGCGCGGATCATCTGCGTCGCCAGGGCCGTGCCCTCGTGGTCGCGGTGGAGCAGCGCCGCCATCGTCATGGCCCGTTCGCCCTCGCCGAGCAGCGGCAGGGGGTTCTCGCGCCACAGGGCCGCGAGCATCTTGCGGTGCGGGTTGGTCGCGGGCGTGCGGTGGTAGACGTCGCCCGTGTACCCGAGCGCCGCGCGCTCGCGCAGCACGGAGAATCCCTGCGCCGCGAACTCGGGGTCGCCCGTGACGACGCCGTGCACCCAGTCGTTGATGGCGGGCGTGTCGCGCATGTAGCGCGGGGAGAGCCCGCGCAGGAAGCCCATGTTCTGGATCGCGAGCGCCGTCTTCACGTACGGGGCGCCGGGCCGGCTGAGGTCGAAGAAGGTGCGCAGGGACTGCTGCGCCTGGAACTCGTCGCCGCCCGGGCCGAGGGGCACGAGGTCCTGGCGGGCCACGTCCGCGGCGAAGGTGAGCGGCAGCCGGTGGTCGGCCTGCCAGGGATGCAGCGGCATGAGGTGGTAGTCCGACGGGTCGAGCCCCCGCGCGAGGAGCCGGTCGGCGAAGGCAGCGCGCTCCTCGGCGCTGAGCGCTCCGGCCAGATGGTCCTCGAGGTCGTAGCCCTCGCCGAGGCTGAGATGGCTGAGCTCCCGGCGCACTGCGATCCACTGCAGTCGCGTGCGCCGACCCTGCTCGGGCGCATAGGCGCGGTAGTCGCTGAGCGCGTAGCCGATGCGGCCGCTGCCCGCGAGGAAGCCCGGGTGCCCCTCGGTCATCGCGGACTCGATCTGCTGCAGATCGGCGTCCAGCAGCTGCCGGGCCGTGGGACGACGGCCCTCGCGGGCGTCCTGCAGCTTGGCGCATGCCGCCGCGAAGGTCGAGGCGAGCTCTTCGAGGTAGGTCGAGAGCAGGTCGTCGGGGATGCCGAGCGCGCTCTGGAAGGCGGTGACGAACTCGAGCACGTCGAGGCGGCCGTGGGCCAGACGCTCGCCGCCGCCGACCGGCGTGCCGTCGGCCGGCGCGCCGTCCGTCGACGTGCCGTCCGCCGGCGTCTCGTCGGACGCGACCTGGTCCTGCGCGGCCTCGATCCGCACGATCGAGTCCTCGTCGACCAGCCAGTGCTCGAGCGGCAGCACCCGGGCGCGGAAGCGGTAGCTCGTCCCCTCGTCCGAGGGCCCGGTCAGCTCCCACCAGCCGTCCTCGAGATCGACCGGCGCCAGGATCCGCTCGTGCGAGAACTCGGAGATCGCCTTGGCGAGCAGATGCCGGTGCACGGCGTCGGCGACGTCGGGACGCAGGTGGGCGTGGGGGTCCTCTGCGCCCTCGCCGCCGCTGTCGCCGAGCGGGGAGCCCGCGAAGTCCTCCCGGGTGCAGACGCTGAGGGCGGCGCGCTTGGGGTGGCCGTCGACCGTGAGGTCGAGCTCGCGCAGCACGCGGAAGCCCGCGGCGGCGTTCTTGGCGAGGATGCGGTCGTTGCGCGCGTCGGGCTCGACGACGACGCGCTCGGCCCCGCGCTGCGCGAAGCAGAAGCGCATGACGGCGGCCATGGCGTCCGCCGTGAAGCCGTGGCGGCGCTCCCCCGCCGGCGGGCCGACGAGCACGTGCATGCCCAGGTCGCCCGGGCGGATGCGCAGCGCGTGCCGCGGGATGAGGATCGCGGGGTCGTAGGTCTCGACGTAGACGACGTCGGCGCCGGTCCCGGGTGCGTCCTCGCTCTCGACGGAGCCGATCCAGCCGTCCTGGGCGGGGTCGTCGGCGATCGTTCGGAGGTAGGCGAGGGTCTGCTCGCCGGAGTTCTCGGTCATCTCCCAGTAGCGGGCGCGAGGATCGGTGAGCCAGGTGTGGACGAGGGCCGCGTCGCGCGCGGGGTCGACGGGTCGGAAGGTGATCTGCACGGGGGTCTCCTGGTGGGTCAGGCGTCGTCGGCGGGGAGGCCGAAGGTCTGGAAGGCGATGCGGCGCTCGATCGGGTAGGGCTCGCGGCCGGTGATCGCATCGAGCACCACGGAGGCGCGCCAGGCGCCGAAGCCGAGGTCGGGGGCGGTGACGCCGTGGGTGTGCTCCTCGGCGTTGAGCACGTGGATCCGCTGCTGGTCGTCGATCGTGTAGTCGCGGGAGACGTCGAGCCGGCCGCGGGAGTCGCGGCGGATCCTCTCTCCCAGGGGCGCGAGGAGCGCGGGCGCGCTCGAGCGGTACCCGGTGGCGGCGACCACGGCGTGGGTGCGGTGCTCGCGCCGTGTGCCCAGCTCGCCGTGCTCGAGGGTGAGCACGTGCTCGCCGGTCTCCGCGTCGTGGCGCGCGGCGGTCACGGCGGTGTCGGTGAGCAGCCTGGTGGGGACCTCGGCGCCGCCCTGGCTGAGCCGATAGAGCAGGTCGTGGATGTCGTCGATCAGGTCGCCGCTGATGCCCTTGTACAGGGTCCGCTGCTCACGGCCGAGGCTCTCGCGCCGCTCCTCCGGAAGGGAGCGGAACAGGTCCGTGTACTCCGGCGAGGTCATCTCGAGGGTGAGCTTCGTGTACTCCATCGGGAAGAACCGTGGCGAACGGGTCACCCAGTCCACGCGGGTGCCGCGCGCGGCCGCGTCCTCGAGCAGATCGCGGTAGATCTCCGCGGCGCTCTGGCCGCTCCCCACGATCGTCACCGATCCCGCATCCAGCAGCTGCTCGCGCGCGGGCAGGTACTGCGAGCTGTGGATCACGGGCGGGGCCGACGCGTCCGCCGCCTCGGCGAGCTCTGCGAGGGCGGGCGGCAGCACGGGCCGCGTGCCGACGCCGAGCACCACGTGCCGGCCGCGATGCTCCTCGGTGCCCACGACCGCGCCCTCCGCGTCGAGCACGTCGGCCACCACGAGGAGGTGCTCGCCCTCCTCCTGGACCGCGCGGACGCGGCGCCGCCAGCGCAACGTGTTCAGCTGCTCGGCGACCCAGCGGCAGTAGCGGTCGTACTCGGAGCGCAGCGGGTAGAACGACTCGCGGATGTAGAAGGGGTAGAGCCTTCCGGTCTCCTTGAGGAACTGCAGGAAGGAGAAGCGCGAGGTGGGGTCGGCCATCGTCACCAGGTCCGCGAGGAAGGGCACCTGGATCGTCGCGCCGTCGAGCATCATCCCGGGATGCCAGGAGAAGCCGGGCGCCTGGTCGAGGAAGATCGCGTCGACGTCCTCGAGGGGCTCGCTGAGCGCGGCCATGCCGAGGCCGAAGGGCCCGATGCCGATGCCCACGAGGTCGTGGACGCGGGCGTCGTCCGCGGGAGCAGGCGCGCTCATCGCTCGCTCCCCTCGGCCGCGAGGCGGCTGCCCGCGAGCAGGCCGCGGCCCGTCGCGCGCACGAGGTCGAGCACGGCGGCGACGTCCGTGAGGGTCGCCTCGGGGTTCAGCAGGGTGAGCTTGAGCCACGGGGCGCCGTCGATCGTGGTGCGGGCGACCATCGCGCGGCCGGACTGGAAGAGGATCCGGCGGATGAGGGCGACGTGCCCGTCGGCCGTCCGGTCATCCACGCCCTCGGGCTGGAAGCGGAACAGCACGGTGCTGAGGTCGCTCGTGCCCAGCACGGTGAAGTCGCGGTCGGCGAGCAGCAGCGTGCGGACCTCGAGGGCGAGGTCGCAGACCGCGTCGACCATCTCGCCGAGGCGTCCGGGCCCGAGCGAGCGCAGGGTGGTCCAGAGCTTGAGGGCGTCGAAGCGGCGCGTGGTCTGCAGCGACTTGTCGACCTGGTTGGGCTCCGCCTCGGCCGACGCCGCCTCCGCCGCGGGATTGAGGTAGTCGGCGTGCCAGGCGGCGGCGCAGAGGTCCGAGGGATCGCGCACGAGGATCGCGCTCGAGGAGACGGGCTGGAAGAAGGTCTTGTGGAAGTCGATCGTCACGGAGTCCGCGCGCTCGATGCCCGTGAGCAGGTGGCGGCGGCGCTCGGAGACGAGCAGGCCTCCCCCGTAGGCGGCGTCCACGTGCAGCCAGACCCCGGTCTCCTCGCACGTCTCGGCGATGGCCGGCAGCGGGTCGATGATCCCGCGGTCCGTGGTGCCGGCGGTGACGGCGACGGCCATCGGCCGCTCCCCCGCAGCCTCGAGCGCGGCGAGTCGATCCCGCAGGTCAGCGGGATCCATCCGCCCGTCGGCGTCGGAGTCGACGGCGATGACGGAGTCGGCGGCGAGCCCCAGCAGGTGCGCGGAGCGGGCGACCGAGAAGTGGCTTGCGGCGGTGGTGAGCACGCGCAGGCGCGGCAGCACGTCGGTCCGCTCGCGCGGGTCCGCACGCAGAGCCCGCTCGCGCGCCAGGAACAGCGCCTGCAGGTTGGACTGCGTCCCGCCCGAGGTGAAGACGCCGTCCCCGCTCGCGAATCCGACGAGGCCCGCGGCCCACTGCACGAGGCGCCGCTCCATGTGCGTCGCGACGAGCGACTGGTCGAACGTGTCCACGGACGTGTTCACCGCGGCGAGCATCGCCTCGGCGGCGACCGCGGGGAGCACCACGGGGCAGTTCAGGTGCGCGAGGTACGAGGGGTGGTGGAACCAGACGGCGTTCCTCGCATAGAGCGCGTCGGCCTCGACGAGGGCCGCGCGGTCGCCGATGCCGGAGCCGTCGAGGTCCACGTCCTCGACGAGGCGCTCGAGGGAGTGCCGGTCGGGGCCGACGGAGGGGGCGTCGACGGTGCGGAAGCGTTCCGCGACGGTGTCGACGACCTCGTGGAGGAGCTCGGAGTAGGCGTCGGCCGAGGATCCGTTGAGCAGTGCGGTCGTCGAGGCGGTGGTCGCGGTGGCCGTCGCGGTCGACGCCGCGGGGGCCGTCGCCGCGGAGGGCTGGGCGGGGGGCGCGTCGGCGCCGGCGGAGGCCGGGAGCTCGTGCGCAGAGGTCTGCGGGAGCAGCTGGGACATGGGGGTCGGAACCTTCCTGCCGGTGGGGCGGAAGCTCGCCCCACGGTCGTTGAGGGTTGCCTACCCTAAGCGTGCTCGAGCGACGCCGCGCAAGCAGGCTTCCGGCCCGGATGAGATAGCCGACAGTTCCCGAGCATTGCTCGCCTGGCGAGACGAAAGCGCAGGCAGGGCGGATATTCGCGGTGCCCAATCACGGCGGGTCGTTGCCGACCAGTCCGTCGATCGCTTCGCGGACGATGGACGTCTGCCCAGTGTGCAGGAGGTTCTCCTCGAGGATGTCCACGAGCCGCCGACGCCGACTGACCTGGTACTCCGGGTCGTCCTGGACGAGCTCGTCGAGGCCGCCGTCCCGGATCAGCTCGCTCCACTCCCGGCGGCAGCGTCCGATCGTGCCGTACCAGAGGGCGTAGAGCTCCTCGGGCGGGCTCTCGGCGGCCGTGGTCCATTCCGCGTCGTAGGCCGTCCATGGCTCGGGGCCGGTGGTGGGCGGGCCGGGTGCGCGTCCGGCGGCCGAGGCGGTCCACATCTCCTCGACCTTCGCGAGGTGGACGATCGTGCCGGCGATCGTCACCCCCGAGGGCGGGTGGCGCGTGCCGAGCTGCTCCTGCGTGAGACCGCCGGATTTCCAGGCGAACTGGCGGTGCACGCGATCCAGGGCGAAGACGAGCATCTCCCCCTCCCCACCGCGAAGGCAGTCCTCGATGGGTACGTCGTTGTAGTCCATGCCGCGAGCGTAGACCTCACGACCGGAGTTTCGGCCGGCTGTCATCAGCGGAGCACGAGCGCTCCGAGCGGGACCTGCCAGCGGCAGCTGATTCAGGACGATCGCGCGGCCGACCGTCCGCGCGGGGCGATGCCCTCCCGAACGCTACGAGTTGCGGTGGATTCTGGTCGGAATGGATAGCGACCAGAATCCACCGCAACTCGTAGCCTCAGCGCCCCATCCCACTCGCGTCGGTTCGCCAGGCGTGCAACCCCGGGTCGGGATCTCCGCGCGCGAGCCGCCTCGCCGCCTTCCCGCTGCATCGCCGGCTCCGGGTATTCGATGGCTCTTCGGCGCGCTCCGCGTCAGACTTCCGGTCAGAGAGGAGCCGCCTCATGCCCCGCTACTACGAGCACGAGCATCGGCAGGGCTATGCCCGGATCCGACGAGACGGGCTGGACCATTGGAACGACCTGCACCCCGCCGACAGCGGCGACGGATACGCGAACTTCGCCGCCCGCCCCTTTCTCGAGCGCGTTCTGACGCCTCCCCTCAACGGCCTGAGCGTCTTCGAGTACGGCTGCGGCACAGGTGGCGCCGCGTGCTGGCTGGCCGCGAACGGCTGCGTCGTCACGGCGATGGATCTGATTCCCGATGCGATCACCGTGGCGCGAGAACGGGCCGCGCTGCAGGACCTCGACATCGCGTTCTCCGTGGGCGACATCTGTGCGGGCGACGGGCCGGAGATCAGCGCTGATCTCGTCCTGGACTGCTTCTGCCTGCAGTCCGTGGTGATGGACGAGGACCGCGAAGCACTCTTCCGGGCAGTGCGGGAGCGTCTGGCGACGTCCGGTCGCTATCTCATCGCGACGGCCACGGCTGATCCGGACCGGGAGTACGGCGAAGACATCCGCGACGACGGGACGGGGATCGTGTGGACGCCGTCGAACGCGCCCGGGGATGTGGAGCGCCGCATCGGCGGGACGCGCTACGTGCCGACGCGCCGCCACCTCACGCCGGAGACCCTCCATCACGAGCTCGAGAGCGCCGGTTTCGAGGTGCTCGAGCAGGCCGGGGACGGCGGCGGAGAGCTCGTGTGCCGACGTCGGCCCTGAGACGACGGGAGCGCCGCACCCGACGAGGGGTGCGGCGCTCCGGCGCAGAGCTGCGAGGGACGGTCAGCCCTGGACGCCCAGCTTCTCCATGATGATCTCGCGCACGCGGCCGGCGTCCGCCTGACCGCGCGTGGCCTTCATGATGGGCCCGATCAGCGCGCCGATCGCCTGGACCTTGCCGCCCTGGATCTTGGCGACCACGTCGGGGTTGTCGGCGATCGCCTGGTCCACGGCGCCGGTGAGCACCGAGTCGTCGGAGACGACCGCGAGGCCCTCCTTCTCGACGATCGCACCGGGATCACCCTCGCCCGCGAGCACCTTGCCGAGCACCTGACGGGCGATCTTGTCGTTGATCTTCTTGTCGTCGATGAGCTTCTGGAGCTCGGCGACCTGCGCCGGGGTGGCCGTGAGCTCCTCGAGCTCGACGCCCTGCTCGCCGGCGGTGCGGGCGAGCTCGCCCATCCACCACTTGCGGGCGGACTGGGCGCTCGCGCCCGCGACCACGGTCGCCTCGATGGCCTCGAGAGCGCCGGCGTTGATGACGTCGCGCATCTCGAGATCGCTGAAGCCCCACTCCTCGCGCAGACGGCGGCGGCGGGCCGCCGGCAGCTCGGGAAGGTTCGCCCGCAGCTCCTCGACCCACTCGCGGCTCGGCGCGACGGGCACCAGGTCGGGCTCGGGGAAGTAGCGGTAGTCCTCGGCGTCGGACTTCACGCGCCCGGCGCTCGTGTGGCCGTCCTCCTCGTGGAAGTGACGGGTCTCCTGGGTCACCGACCCATCGGCGTCGAGGATCCCCGCCTGGCGGGAGATCTCGTAGCGCACCGTGCGGTCGATCGAGCGGAACGAGTTCACGTTCTTCGTCTCGGTCCGGGTGCCCAGCGGCGCATCGGCCGACGGGCGCAGGGAGACGTTCACGTCGGCCCGGACGTTGCCGCGCTCCATCCGCGCCTCGGAGACGTCGAGGGCTCGGAAGATGTCCCGCAGGGTCCGCACGTAGGCGGCGGCGACCTCCGGGGCCCGCTTGCCCACGTTCGGGATCGGACGGGTCACGATCTCCACGAGCGGCACGCCCGCGCGGTTGTAGTCCACGAGGGAGTGCGTCGCGCCCTGGATGCGGCCGCTGCCGCCCACGTGCGTGGACTTGCCGGCGTCCTCCTCCATGTGGGCGCGCTCGATCTCGACGCGCACGATCTCGCCGTCCTCGAGCTCCACGTCCACCCAGCCGTCGTGCGCGATCGGCTCGTCGTACTGGGAGGTCTGGAAGTTCTTCGTGAGGTCGGGGTAGAAGTACTGCTTGCGCGCGAAGCGGCAGGACTCGGCGATCTCGCAGTTCAGCGCGAGGCCGATGGTGATCGCGTACTCGACGGCCTTCTCGTTGACCACGGGCAGCGTGCCGGGCAGGCCCAGGCTCACCGGGGTGATCGCGGTGTTCGGGTCGGCGGCGAAGATGTTCGGCGCACCGTCGAACATCTTGGTCGCCGTGCCGAGCTCCACGTGCACCTCGATGCCCAGCACCGGGTCGTAGCGGTCGGTCGCGTCCTCGAAGTCGACGAGGTCGGTATCGATGGTCGTCATCACTTCACCTCTCCGGTCTGAGCGCCGGACTGCGCACCGGTCAGCGCGGGGGCGCGGTCCAGGAGCGGGCCTCCCCAGGAGTCCTCGAGCAGCGCCTCGAGCGCGCCGCCCACCCGGTACAGCCGCTCGTCGGCCCGCGCGGGGGCGAGGAACTGGACGCCCGCGGGCAGTCCGTCCTCCGCGAGTCCGCTGGGCAGGGACAGTCCGGGCACGCCCGCGAGGTTCGCGGGGATCGTGGCGATGTCGTTCATGTACATCGCCAGCGGGTCGTCGGTCTTCTCGCCGAGGCGGAAGGCGACGGTGGGCGAGGTCGGAGAGGCGAGCACGTCGACCTGCTCGAAGGCGCCGGCGAAGTCGCGCTGCACGAGCGTGCGCACCTTCTGGGCGCTGCCGTAGTAGGCGTCGTAGTAGCCCGCCGAGAGCGCGTAGGTGCCCAGCAGGATGCGGCGCTTGACCTCGTCGCCGAAGCCGGCGCCGCGGCTGGCCTTCATGACCGACTCGGCCGTCGGATGGTCCTCGGGCACCACGCGCAGCCCGTAGCGCATGCCGTCGAACTTCGCGAGGTTCGAGGACGCCTCCGAGGGCATGATCAGGTAGTACGCGCCGAGGGCGTACTCGAAGTTCGGGCAGGAGACGCGGACGATCTCCGCGCCGGCCTGCTCGAGTGCCGCGAGGGACTCCTCGAAGCGGGCGCGCACCTCGGGGGCGAAGCCGTCGCCCTCGAGCTGCTCGACGACGCCCACGCGCAGGCCCTTGACGTCCTTGCGGCGGGCGGCCTCGCCGAAGGCCGGAACGGCCTCGGGCAGGGAGGTCGAGTCGCGCGCGTCGTGGCCCGCGATCAGCTCGTGCAGGAGCGCGGCGTCCTCGACGGTGCGGGTCACGGGACCGGCCTGGTCGAGCGAGCTCGCCATCGCGATGAGCCCGTAGCGGGAGACGGAGCCGTAGGTCGGCTTCACGCCGACGGTCCCGGTGACCGAGGCCGGCTGGCGGATCGAGCCGCCGGTGTCGGTGCCGATCGCGAGCGGCGCCTCATAGGCGCCTACGGCCGCGGCGCTGCCGCCGCCCGAGCCGCCCGGGATCCGCTCGCGGTCCCAGGGGTTGCGCGTGGGCCCGAAGGCGCTGTTCTCGGTCGAGGACCCCATGGCGAACTCGTCCATGTTGGTCTTGCCGAGGATCGGCAGGCGCGCGGCGCGCAGCTTCTCGACGAGCGTCGCGTCGTACGGGGGCACCCAGCCCTCGAGGATCTTCGAGGCGGCCGTGGTGGGCGTGCCCTTGGTGACCACGACGTCCTTGACGGCGATCGGCACGCCGGCGAGCGCGTGCAGCTGCTCGCCCGCCGCGCGCCGATCATCGACGTCGCGCGCGACCTCGAGGGCCGCGTCCTCGCTCACGTGGAGGAAGGCGTTGAGGTCGCCGTCCACGGCCGCGATGCGGTCGAGGTGGGCGCGGGTGAGCTCCTCGGAGGAGAAGTCGCCGGATGCGAGGCCCTGGGCCTGCGCCGCGGCGGAGAGGCGCGTGGGATCCGCGCCCGGGTGGTTCTGGGTGCTGCTCATGCTCACTCCTCCCCCAGGATCTGCGGGACCTCGAAACGACCGTCCTCCGCCTCGGGGGCGCCGGAGAGCGCCTCCTCCTGCGTGAGAGTCGCGGTGACGACGTCCTCGCGGAACACGTTCGTCATGGGAATGGGGTGGCTGGTCGCGGGCACGTCCTCCGTGGCGACCTCGGAGACGGATGCGACAGCGTCCATGATGGCGTCGAACTCGCCCGCATAGCGGGTGATCTCGTCATCACTGAGCTGGATCCGTGCGAGGTCGGCGAGGCGTGCGACGTCTTCTCGTCCGATCGCTGGCATGCCATCCATCCTAGAGGCGATCGCGGGATGGGTGGACCGGCCCCATCTACGATGCGCAGATGACACAGCGACCCCAGCAGGCACGCATCGATGCCCGGGTGCTCGAGTACTACGGGCTCGGGCGGGAGGCGAGAAGACTCCGCTCCACCGCGGGCGGTGTGCTCGAGTTCCGTCGCACGCAGGAGATCGTCGGGGTCGAGATCGCTCGCCTGGTCGACTCGTCCCGCCGACCCGCGCTGCGCATCGCCGACGTGGGCGGGGCGACCGGCATCCACGCCGCTCCCCTGGCGGAGCAGGGCCATGTCGTGACGCTCGTGGATCCAGTGCCCGAGCAGGTGCGCCTGGCCGAGGGCATCCCCGGGGTCTTCGCGCAGATCGGCGATGCCCGGGAGCTGCCCGTGGAGGACGACACGCAGGACCTCGTGCTCCTGCTCGGTCCGCTCTATCACCTGGCGCACGCCGACGATCGGGATCGCGCCCTCGCTGAAGCGCGCCGGATCACCCGGCCGGGCGGAACCGTCCTGGCGGCCGGCATCTCGCGGCTCTCGTCCTTCACGGACACCTATCTGGCAGCGATGGCGGGTCACCACGATGCGCGCAGGGGCGAGGAATGGGACGACGCCTGGAGGGATCTCCTGGCCGACGGATGGATCGATGCGACCGAGGTCGCCTTCCCGTTCGGCCACTTCCACACATCGGCGGAACTCGCCTCGGAACTCTGCGCCGCAGGTCTCGAGGAGGTCGAGGTGCACGGGATCGAGGGTCCTATCGGCGTCGCCGCAGAGCACCTCCCGGCTGATGACCCTTCCCTGGACGCCCTCATGGGTCTCGCACGACGATTCAGCATGGACGGGAGTCTCCGTGACGCGTCACCGCATCTGCTCGCGGTGGGACGAGTCCCCGGCGCTCAGCTCCGGACCCGGTAGTGGTAGCCGCCCAGGCGCCGGAAGCCGAGCTTCCGGTAGAGGGCGAGCGCCGCGGGATTGTCGGACTCGACCTCGAGGAGCGCGCGCTCTGCCTCCTGCACCTGCGAGGCCGCGGCCAGGGTGCGAACGACTGCGGTCGCGAGGCCCTCGCGACGGTGCTCGGGATCGGTCGCGATCTGGTTGAGCACGGCGGAGCGGGTACGGCCGTGGTCGACGAGAGCCGCCCTTCCCACCGCTGTGGGCTCCGCGCGCCCCTCCCCGTCTGCAGTGCCCTCGGCCGGGATCCCGACGTGCACGGCCGGGGTCCCGGCGAGGATGTCGCGCATCGTCTCGCGCGCACCCTCTCCGCTGCGTGGGGAGAGCCGCCAGGATGCGGCGAACCAGTCGTCGGGCAGCGGGCCGATGCTGATCGTCGCCCGAGGGTCGGGCGCGGGGGTCTTCGCGCCGAGCGGCAATTCGAGGACGTCGCAGGGCGCCTCGACGGAGAATCCGCGTTCGGCGAGCGCCTGGTCGACGGCGGCGTGGCCGCTGTCGGGATAGAGCCGGACGAGCACGGGATCGTCGGACGCACCGGCGAGGCCGAGGACGCGATCGAGAGAGTTCTCGAGCGCCTGCGGTTCCGTGGGCGGGTCGACGGGCACGATGCTGTTCGCGCGACGGGTGATGCCGCGCGAGCGCAGGATGGCGAAGCCGCCCACGTCAAGTCTCGACAGCGGGCGCCAGCCGCCCACCAGGGTCTCCACGAGAGCCGTCGGCCCCAGGGGCTTCGGGCCCGCGCCTGCCGTGCCGGTGCCCTTCGCGGACCGGTTCTTCGCACTCTTCCTGGCCATCGATCGATCGTACCGAGAACGCGCCGCTCCAGTGCACCGGGGCGTGATCCAGGACGTTCGCGCGAGCGTGTGCGTAGGATCAGGCATCTCGCCCCCGAGAGCCCGATACCTCTTCAGCGCTGAAGGTGATCGCATGTCCGTGGACCCCCACATCGACTTCCACTCCCATGATCCGGAGGACGGCGAGGAGCTGTCCGACAACCCCGCGATCCGGGAGGCCCAGATCCTCGAGGCGCGCATGCGCAAGGCGCTCGCGACCAAGGAGGACCCGCTGCGCGAGGGCGAGAGCACGTCGGACCGCATGCACCGGGGCGAGTGACGCGCAAGGGACGAATGCTCCGGCGTGCGCGAGGTGCGGCGTGGGCGGCGCGTCGGCCGCCGTTCCTCCCCAGCGGCCCTCCATGCACATCGCTCCTGATCTCCCACCGGGATGTCATGACCCGATGACACACTGACGCCCATGACCGCGAGCGCCGCCGAGACCCACCCGCAGCTGCACGCCGAGGCCCTCGAGGCCCTGCGCGACCTCACCGGCAGGGCCGACGCCGCCTTCCATCCCGGCCAGTTCGAGGCGATCGCCGCCCTCGTGGACGAGCATCGCCGGGCGCTCGTCGTCCAGCGCACGGGCTGGGGCAAGTCCGCCGTCTACTTCCTGGCCGCTCTGCTGCAGCGCAGGCGCGGCGCGGGCCCGGCTCTGATCGTCTCCCCGCTGATCGCCCTCATGCGCGACCAGGTCGCCGCGGCGGCCCGCGCCGGCGTGCGCGCCGAGGCGATCAGCTCTGCGAACCCGACGGCCTGGACGCAGATCGAGCAGTCCCTCGCGGCCGACGAGATCGACGTGCTCCTGGTCTCGCCCGAGCGCCTGGTCAACCCCCGTTTCCGCGACGAGCAGCTCCCCCGCCTGATCGAGCGCTGCGGGCTCCTGGTGATCGACGAGGCGCACTGCATCTCCGACTGGGGCCACGACTTCCGTCCCGACTACCGGCGGCTGCGCGTTCTCGTCGCCCAGCTCGGCCCGCAGGTGCCCGTGCTCGCGACGACCGCGACGGCGAACTCCCGCGTCGTCGCCGACGTCGAGGAGCAGCTGGGGGTGGCGGCGCAGGGAGGGCCGACGGCAGACGCGGCACCGATGGGCGAGCATCCCGGGGTGCTCACGCTGCGCGGTCCGCTCACCAGGGACTCGCTGCGCCTGGGCAGCCTCTCCCTGCCCGACGATCGCGCCCGCCTCGACTACCTGGTGCGCCACCTCGACGCCTTCGAGGGCTCCGGCATCATCTACACGCTCACGGTCTCCGCGGCCGAGGATCTCGCCGCCCTGCTGAACACCCCAGAACGGCCCGTGCGCGCCTACACGGGGCGCACCGACGCCGAGGACCGGGCACAGCTCGAGGCGGACCTCAAGGACAACCGGATCAAGGCGCTCGCCGCGACCAGCGCACTGGGCATGGGCTTCGACAAGCCGGACCTCGGCTTCGTCATCCACCTGGGCGCCCCGAGCTCCCCCGTCGCCTACTACCAGCAGGTCGGCCGCGCGGGCCGCGCCACCGACAGCGCCGACGTCCTGCTGCTCCCCGGCCGCGAGGACCGCGCGATCTGGGAGTACTTCGCGACCGCCTCGATGCCCTCGCAGGATTCCGCCTCCCAGGTCCTCACCGCCCTCGCCGAGGCCGGTTCCCCGCTCAGCACCGCGGCCATCGAGGCGCGCGTCGACGTGCGCCGCGCCGCCCTCGAGCTGCTCCTGAAGGTCCTCGCGGTCGACGGCGCCGTCGAGGCGGTCAAGGGCGGCTGGATCGCGACGGGCCGCCCTTGGGAGTACGACGCGGATCGCTACGAGAACGTGGCCCGCACCCGCCGCGAGGAGCAGCAGGCGATGCTCGCCTACGAGCGCCTTGGTTCCGACGGGAGAGGCCCCGACGTCGTCGCCTCGGATCCCGCGCAGTGCCGCATGGTATTCCTGGCCCGCCAGCTCGACGACACCACGGCCGTCCCCTGCGGCCGCTGCGACGTGTGCGCGGGATCCTGGTACCCGTCGGCCGACGCCCCGGCGGGATCGGCGGACGCTCAGGTCTCGGCCCTCCTGGACCGCGTCGGCGTGCCCGTCGAGCCCCGCAAGCAGTGGCCGCAGGGACTCGACCAGCTGCACATGCGCGGGCTCCAGGGCGCCGCTCCCAAGGGGAAGATCGCGGAGGGCGAGCGCTGCGAGGAGGGCCGCGTGATCGCCCGCATGTCCGACCTGGGCTGGGCGGTCCCCCTGCGCAGCCTCCTGCGCACCGACGAGGACGGCCGGCGCATCGACTCCCCCGTCCCCCAGAACATCGGCTCGCGGATCATCGAGGTCCTGAAGGAGTGGGACTGGCAGCAGCGCCCCGTGGGCGTCGTCGCGATCCCCTCCACGACTCGACCGCAGCTCGTCGGCTCGCTCGCCTCGGGCATCGCCTCCATCGGACGGCTGGAGGACCTCGGCCAGCTCGGCCTCGCCGCCGATGCCGCGCCGCTGAACGGTGCCCGCAACAGCGCCTTCCGCGTCGCCGCCCTCTGGGACCGCTTCGTGATCACCCCCGAGCTCCAGCAGCAGATCGACGCCCTGGGCGGTGCCCCGATCCTGCTCGTGGACGACGCGATCGACACCCGCTGGACGATGACGATCGCCGCCCGGCTGCTGCGCCGCGCGGGCTCCGGGCCGGTACTGCCGCTCGCTCTCGCACAGGAGGCGTGAGGGCAATACCGTGCACTCCATCCCCACGAACCCGACGAGGCAGGACGAGGCGAGAGGCATGGCATCAGACGTCGAGGTCAGCGCGCTGGCGATCAACATCGCCGTCCCTGAGGTACTGCAGTGGACCGACATCCGTCGCGGTCAGGAGTTCCGGCTCACGAGCGTCACCGTGCGCCTGCTCCCCGATTCCACGCTCGCTGCCAAGGCCTACGGGCGCCCCGTCGAGGGAGGTCGCGGAGGCTACGTGTCCTTCCCTGTGCCCGAGACACCGGAGATCCGCGCGCTGATCGAGGCCGGTGCTCGCGAGGCGGCGGCGCGCTGGTCGGGTCAGAGGGGGCTGGGCTGACGCGCTCCCGCGCATGATGGGATGCCGGAATGTCCTCGATCTCCCGCCCCGCGCTCTCCGACGGCGTGATCCGGCTGCGCGCCGAGCATGCTGACGACGCGGCTGCCCACGCGGCGACCTTCGCCGATCCCGAGTTCCTCCGGTTCTCCGACTGGCACCCGCTGCTCCACGGCGAGATCGTGGAACGCATCCATGGCTACGAGGTCCAGCGTGAAGAGGGCGTGGGCATCGCCTTCGCGATCACCGCCGCGGTGGACGGCTCTGTGCTCGGCGAGATCACGGTGAACGGCATCGACAAGAGCCGGTCCGTCGCCAGCATCGACTACTGGCTCACCCCCGATGCGCGAGGACGAGGAGCATCCACGCGCGCGGTTCGTCTGGTCGCCGCATGGGCGCTCGGCAATCTCGGCCTCGAGCGACTGGAGATCACGTGCGGTCCGGACAACGTCGCATCCCGTCGCGTGGCAGAACGCACCGGCTTCCGCTTCGAGGGCAGACTGCGCTCGCACATCCCGTTCAAGGGGCATCGCCGCGACAGTCTCCTGTTCAGCCTGATCCGGCAGGACCTCGCCGCGGGCTGACCCGGCGGGCGCGCACCACCCCCTACCTCGTGGTCACCACCCATTCGCCCACATCCATCTGTCCCCACGCATCATCCCCCGCCGCGAGCACGCTGCCGTCCGCGCGCAGCGCCAGGGAGTGCTGCGGGCCGGCGGCGAGGTCGACGACGTCGTCCCACGTCTCGGCCTCCGCCCGGCCCGGCGTGCTGTCTCCGGCGACGAGCACCCGACCGTCGGCCCGCAGTCCGAGGACGTGGTGACTGCCGGTGGAGATCGCGACGACGTCCGCCCACCCGCTGACGGCGTGCCGACCATCGCCCGTGTCGCCGGCGATGAGCACACGACCGGTCGAGGTGAGGCCCACGGTGTGCAGGTGGCCGGCGTCGACGGCGACGAGATCGCGCCAGCCGCCCACGGCGCCCTGGCCCCGGGTGTTGTTCCCCGTCGCCCGGGCAGTGCCGTCAGCGGTCAGGCCCACCGTGTGCCAGTCGCCGCAGGCGGCGTCGACGATGCCGCGCCATGCGCTCACGTCGCACGCGCCCTCGTCCCGGCGTCCGACGGCGAGCACCGTGCCGTCCTCCCGCACGCCTACGGTCCTGCGCCAGCCCGCGGCGATCGCCGAGACTCCGCTCCACCCCGCGACGTCGCACTGGCCATGGGTGTTCCAGCCGACCGCGGCGACGCTGCCGTCCGACCGGAGCGCGACGGAGTGCGCGCGGCCGGTGTTCGCGGCGACGTGGACGCTCCCCGCCGCGACCGAGACGATGCCCGTCCAGTCCTGCACGCGCTCGGCCCCCGACGGGTCACGGCCGGCGGCGACCACGGTCCCGTCGGCCCGGAGCCCGAGGGAGTGCCGGGAACCGCGGCCAGGACGCGGCGCGCCGCGCGCGACGGCGCGGTCACGGGGTCACTTCTTCTGGTCTGCTGCGGAGGCGTCGGAGGAGTCCTCGGCGTCCGCGCCGTCGGACCCTTCCTCGTCGGACGAGCCGTCGTCCGCCGGACCGTTCTCCAGCAGGTCCTTGAACCCCGCTTCGTCGAGGATGGTGAGGCCGAGGTCGCGGGCCTTGTCCTCCTTGGAGCCGGCGTTCTCGCCCACCACCACGAAATCCGTCTTCTTGGAGACCGATCCGGAGGCCTTGCCGCCCCGGGAGATGATCGCCTCCTTGGCGCCGTCGCGCGTGAAGTCCTCGAGGCCGCCGGTGACCACGACCGTGAGCCCTTCGAGGGTCTTCACGAAGCCCTCCTCGACATCGTCGGCCATGCGCACCCCGGAGGCAGCCCATGCCTCGACGAGCTCGCGGTGCCAGTCCACGGCGAACCACTCGTGGACGCTTTCGGCGATGATGCCGCCCACGCCGTCGGTCTCGGTGAGCTGCGCCAGGTCGGCCTCGCGGATCGCGTCCATGGACCCGTAGGCGGTCGCCAGGGAGCGTGCGGCCGTCGGCCCCACATGCCGGATGGAGAGGGCGACCAGCACCCGCCACAGCGGCTGGGACCTGGCCTTCTCGAGCTCGTCGGCCAGCAGCTCCGTGTTCTTCAGGACGGTCGAGGGCTTCTGCTGCTTCCACGCGTTCTCGCGCTTGTAGTGGCGGAACGTGGGCCGCGACCAGAACGTCGGCTGTACGCGCCAGTCCCCCGTCACCTCGCCGTCGCGCCGCTCGGGCTGCCACACGAACACGTCGCGCAGGTCCTCGGCGGTGAGATCGAAGAGGTTCGCGCCCGTCGTCACCACGGGCGTCTGCAACGCGGGCAGCAGCGGGTCGTCCTCGCGCGTGATCCGCAGCAGCGGCACGCCGTCGGCCCCCTGGACCTCCTGCCCGTTCTTGAGCACCACGAAGTTCTCGAGCTCGGCGTCCTCGGCCGAGCGGATCGGCAGGTAGACCACGTGGCCGCCGCGCAGAGCGGCGAGCGCCTCGGCCCGCCGCTTGTCCGGGTCCGTGAGCGCGATCGCGCTCTCCTCGCCGAGGGACTCGATGTCGAACGCGCCGCGCGACGCGGCGTGCTCGATGCGGCCCGTGACCTGGCTGGGGCACGACTTCGTGTTCGGGCAGCGCCAGTCCTTGTCGCCCTCCTTCGACGGTCCGATGGGCGTGCCGCAGGCGGGGCACTCCTTGGGCATCTCGAACGCGTGCTCGCTGCCGTCGCGCAGCGCCTCGACCGGCCCCAGGATCTCGGGGATCACGTCCCCGGCCTTTCGCAGCACCACGGTGTCGCCGATCAGCACGCCCTTGCGCTCGACCTCGAACTGGTTGTGCAGCGTCGCCATCTGCACGGTCGACCCGGCGACCTTCACCGGCTCCATGACGCCGAAGGGCGTCACGCGCCCGGTCCGTCCCACGTTGACCTGGATGTCCAGGAGCTTCGTGGTGACCTCCTCCGGCGGGTACTTGAAGGCGATCGCCCACCGGGGCGCGCGCGACGTCGAGCCCAGCCGGCGCTGCTGCGCGAAGGAGTCGATCTTCAGCACGATCCCGTCGATCTCGTGCTCGACGTCGTGGCGGTGCTCGCCGTGGTGCTCGATGAACTCGTGCACGTCGGCGAGCGCGTCCAGCACCCGCCAGTGCGGCGAGGTGGGCAGGCCCCAGGCCTTCAGCTGCTCGTACACCTCGGACTGGGAGGCGAGGGTGACGCCCTCGTGCACGCCGATCCCGTGGACGTAGACGGCGAGATCGCGCGAGGCCGTCACGTTCGGGTCCTTCTGGCGCAGAGAGCCCGCCGCCGTGTTCCTCGGGTTCGCGAACTCCGGCAGACCCGCCTCGCGGCGCTGCTCGTTGAGCTCCTCGAACGCGGCCGTCGGGTAGAAGACCTCGCCCCGGACCTCGAGCACCGCAGGCGGGTCGTCCGTCTCCAGACGATCGGGCACGTTGTCGATCGTGCGCACGTTCGCCGTGACGTCCTCGCCGACGCGGCCGTCGCCACGGGTGACACCTCGCGTGAGCACGCCGTCCTCGTAGACCAGGTCGATCGCGAGCCCATCGATCTTCAGCTCGCACAGGTACTGGACGTCGGCCCCCGACCCCAGGCCCTCGCCGGCCCGGACCGCCCAGGCGTCGACCTCCTCGAGGCTGAACGCGTTGTCCAGGCTCAGCATCCGCTCCAGGTGCTCGACGGGCGCGAAGCCCGCCGCGACGTCGCCGTGCACGGTCTGGGTGGGCGAGTCCGCCTTCGCCAGCTGCGGGTTCTTCGCCTCGAGCTCCTTGAGCTCGCGTTCGAGCTCGTCGTACTGCGCGTCGGCCATCGTGGGCGCGTCGTGGACGTAGTAGTCCTCGATGGCCTGCTCGATCTGTGCGGTCAGCTCCGCAATGCGCTCCTGCGCGCTGCGCGGGTCCTCGACGGATTCGGTCGAAGAGTCCGTGTCCGAGTTCTGGGGTGCGGGGGTGTCGTGTCCACTCACCCGTCCATTCTCCCCCATGGGTCCGACGGCTCAATGGCCGGACGGGGCGTGGATGGCCGGGCGGCACGACGAGGGCGCAAGGGGCCGGGGCTGGCGGAGGGTGCAGATGGAGGGCGCGGGAAACGGCGTGTCAGCCGCCGGCTTCGACGCCTATCGTGCGGGCATGGACGAGACGGTGCGGATCCGCGAGGCGAGGCGTGAGGACCTCGATCGCCTCCAGACGATCGAGGCCGCGGGCGATGCCATGTTCGCGGACCTCTTCGGTCCGGAGCCCTTCGGTCCGGACTCCGCCGAGAGTGGGGAGGCGCGGGCGGCGGAGCCGGGGGTCCTGCTGGTCGCCGTCGTCGGGGGCGGAGCGGGGGCCGACGAGCGGGTCGTCGGCTTCGCGCACGTGCTCGAGATCGACGGGGCCGCCGCTCGCGGGGACAGGCCGGAGGCGCATCTCGAGCAGTTGGCGGTGCTGCCCGCCTTCGGCCGCCGCGGCATCGGCCGAGGGCTCGTGGAGGCGTCGTGCGCATGGGCTGCGGGACGGGACCACATGCGGATCACCCTTCGCACCTATGCCGAGGTGCCGTGGAACGCGCCCTTCTACGCCCGCTGCGGGTTCCGGGTCGTCGACTCGACGGTCGAGGGCGGAGAGTTCGACACGGCCTTCCAGCGAGGGCTCGTCGAGACCGAGCTCGGGGCGGGGCTCGAGAGGCGTGGACGACGGGTTCTCATGGTGCGGGACGTCGGCCCCGGCGTCGGTCACGGAGCTCCAACCGCGACGCGCGCACGCTCCTGCGCACCTGGTCCAGGCCGATGAGCAGCATCGACAAGCACAGCGCGGCTGCCCCACATGCGAACCACAGGGGCGCCGACGACGGGTGGGGCTCCCATCCGTACTCCCCTGACCCATAGCGGTAGATCGTGATGTGTTCGCCGACGTCCGCGGATCCTCCGGAGACCGTGTCCTCGAGTCCCCGGTCCGTGCGGAAGACGACGACCGTTCCACGCCTGAAATGGGTCACCTGCGTCGCGGTGGCATGGACTTCCACAGGCTCAGCCGCGCCGTTCCCGGAGTAGATCGATAGGGCGACCACGGCCGCCGCTCCGAGCATCAGGGCTGCGACTGCGAAGGTGACGGCGAGGAAGGCGGTGCGCACAGGATCGGAGCCTAGCCCGGCGGCGCATGCACGCGGCCCCGGCGAGTCGAGCCGGTGCGACGGACGGCCTGAGGACCTCCCGCACTGCGCTGCATTCGCACCGAAGAGTTCTCCACAGTGCCCGATTCGTACTGGTTTTCGAAGGCGGCATCGCCTAAACTGGACATATCGAACACAGTTTCGAGCCGAGCTCTCTCGGGCACCCCGCTGCAGCACTCGCGATCACGAGGAGGTGAGCACGATGACGATGACCGATCCCGGCATCCACCAGGGCGTTTTGGGTGGCGCCGACTTCTTCGAGCCTCTCCCCTCGGGCGATGTGGTCGTGCTCGAGCCACTTCTCCCGGCGCGGACGAAGACCCCGGTGAACCGTGAGAACGCCTCCCGCCACGTCCAGGTCAGCCCCACCATCGAGGTCGACGAACTGGTGCACACGACCTGGGACCAGGGCGTCCACGAAGCACGCGAGCTGGCGCGCTCCCTTCTCCTCCTCGCACCGAAGTGGGAGGCCCGTCATCTCCCGGATGCGGATCGCGACAGGGTCCGTGTCGCCGACCTCGCGGTCGCGACCGCTCTGCGCTGCACCATCGATGCGGCGCAGCGCCGCATCCGCGACGCGCACCGCGCCGTCGATCTCCTTCCCCATGTGCACGCCCTCCTCGAGACGGGCGCCTTCCCGGCGTCCTGGTTCACCGAGCTCCTCTCCCGCACCAGCGGCCTCACGGACGACGAGATGGCGGTCGTCGACCTCACCGTGCGCTTCTGGGACGTCGGCATCGCGCCCGAGCAGTTCACGCGCAGCCTGAGCTCGGTGATCGCACGGCTGCTCTCCCGCCGCGAGCTGCCGCCGCATCTCGCGCCCGAGAACCGTCGGCGCGTCGAACTCCTCCCGGACGACACCCCGGGGATCGCCCGCATCGAAGTGCAGGGGCCGGCGCACGAAGTCGTCTCCTTCGCTCGCCGCCTGGACGCGAGCGCCCGCGCGGTCCAGCGGGCCCAGCGCCACGCCCTCGAGGACGGTTCCCCGATCCCCTGGGATCCCGAGGGCGAGGTCCTCGCCACCGGCATGCCCCTCTCGCTCGGTCACATCCGCTATCTGCTCACCACCCTCACCACGCCCGACACCCAGGGTGTCCACGTGCCCGCGGAGCGCTTCCGGCTAGGCGTGCTGGTGCCGATGATGACGATGCTCGGCCAGGACGACACCCCCGGCATGCTCGACGGGCGCATCCCCATCCCGGCGGACATGGCCCGTGACATCGCCGCCGGCCAGAGCGACTGGGTGCGGATCCTCACCGATCCCAGCAGCGGCGAGTTCCTCCAGCTCCCCGCAGACCGCTACCGGCCCACGCAGTCCATGCTCGAGCACCTGTGCGATCGCATGACCACGTGCGGCCTGCCCGGATGCACGCGCCCCGCGACCACGGCCACCGAGGCCGACCACATCGTCGAGTACGACCACGAGGATCCCGCGAGCGGCGGCACGACCTCGGTCGACAACCTGCACATGCTCTGCTGGCAGCACCACGCGATGAAGACCGAGGGGCTCATCGACCCCGTGCGCATCGAGCCCGAGGACTCCCCCAGCGGCCGACGGGGCACGCTCTGGGACGTGGCGGACAGGTTCCGCGTCTTCCTCGAGGACAACTCGGACATGGCCACGGCCGAGACCGTCGCCGACCTCGAAGGGGCCTGGGACCAGCTGTGCGACGCCCGCGCCAAGCATCGGCGGGCGCGCGACGGGCTCCCCTCGCTCACCGATCACCCGCCGGGTGCTGACCCGCCGTCCGGGTCGGGCTCCCCACCACCAGCGGGCTCACCGCCCCCGTCACCACGGGCCCCCTCGCCGCCTCCACCGTTCTGAATCCACGGCACCTGAGGCGCAACTCCTGATCCGACCGGCTGCGTCCTATCATCCGGTCACCGCACCACCGGCATCTCACCGACCGCACCCGGTCGCGCTGCACCCGCTGTTTCTTCGGCGAAGGCATGCGCGCCGGGTACGAGTCGTGCCCGGGCACGTGCATCCTCTGCCCGCACCACTCACATCGGCCCATGCCTCGCACGCACGTCCCCCATCACCCGCGCTCAGCACCGTCGGCGATCAGCGCCTGGAGCGCGCCCTCGAGCCGTCCCGGCCTCACGCCCGACCACACGGCCCGCAGTGAGCGCTCCAGCTCGACGTCTCTCACCGGCACCTCCACGAGCCGCCCCTCGCGCAGATCCCCGGCGACCACCAGTCGGCTCAGCAGGGCGCAGCCCGCACCGCCCGCCACGGCCGTGCGCACCGCGGCGTTCGAGTGCAGCTCGAGCGCGGGCGCCGCGACCTCACGAGGCGCGAGCGCCCGGGTGAGCACGTCGCGCGTCCCCGACCCCTCCTCGCGCACCACCAGCGGCGTGCCGGCGAGCAGATCGGCATCGATCCCGTGCTCGAGCACGTCCCGATCCTGCGCCCACGGATGCCTCGGAGCGACCACTGCGACCAGTCGGTCCCGCGCGACCTCGAGCGTGGTGAGCTCGTGCGGCACCTCGAGGCCCTCCACGAACCCGAGGTCGCCGCGTCCGCGGCGGAGCGCCGCGATCACCCCCGCCGTGTTCTCGACCTCGAAGGAGACCGGCACACCCGGCTGGTCCGCGGCGAGAGCGGCGAGGAACGTGGGCATCAGATGCTCGGCGATCGTCTGCGAGGCGAGGATCCGGATCCGCCCGGCGCCAGCGGCCGAGCGGACCTGCTCGACGAGCCCGTCGGCCGCGTCGAGCACTCGCCGGGCGTGCTCCACGGCGACGCGGCCCGCGGCCGTCGGCTCGGAGCCCCGCGCGCCCCGATCCACGAGGCGAGCACCCAGGCGTCGCTCGAGACGGGAGAGCTGTCGCGAGGCGTTGGGCTGGGCGAGGCCCAGGGCCGAGGCCGCGGCGGAGACGCTGCCCAGGTCGATCACGGCGACCAGCAGCTCGAGGGAGGCCAGGTCGGGCCTCGACGCATCATGCAACGGCATATCGACGATGATATGCGCCCGATCAGATCGACCACTACCGGGGACTGCCCTCAGCCGTGAGGCTGGATCCCATGCCCGAACCCCGCCCAGACACTTCCCCGCGCACCTCGACCGCGACGGCGACGACGCCCGCGCCGTCGACCGGTCCGACGACACCGTCCGACCCCGCCACGGGTTCCCCGCTCCTCCGCGTCCTGCCCGGGCTGCTGCTCTCGTTCGCCGTCGCCGGTCTCGCCTACGGCCTGGGCATGCTCGTCCCCGTGGCGTCCCCGGCGCTCGCCGCGATCCTCGTCGGCGCGCTCGCCGCGAACCTGGGACTGCTGCCGCCGGTGCTGAAGCCCGGACTGGACTTGGCCGCGAAGCCCGTGCTGAGGATCGGGATCGTGCTTCTCGGTCTGCAGCTCGCGATCGGCGACGTGATCGCCCTCGGGCCGCTGACCATCGTGGTGATCGTGGCGATCGTCGGCATCGGGATGGTGAGCGGCCTGCTGATCGGCCGGGCACTGCATCTCCCGCCCACGCAGGCCCTCCTCATCGCCTGCGGGTTCTCGATCTGCGGCGCCGCGGCCGTGGCGGCGGCCGGCGGGGCGATCACGCCGCGGCGTCGCGAGGGCGAGAGCGCCGAGGAGGCGACCGAGCGCCTCGAGACGCAGATCGCGACGGCCGTGGCGCTCGTGGTCGTGTTCGGGACGCTGATGATCCCGCTGCTGCCGCTCGCGGCCCGCGCCCTGGGCCTGGGCACGGATGCATCCGGGACCTGGGCCGGGGCGTCGATCCACGAGGTCGCGCAGGTCGTCGCCGCCGGCAGCATCCTGGGCGGCGGGGCGCTCGGCATCGCCGTGCTGGTGAAGCTGGGCCGCGTGCTGATGCTCGCACCGGTGATCGCGATCCTCACCGCCGTGGAGAGGCGACAGGCGGAGACCGACCGGACGTCCGCCGACTCACGCGCCGGCGCTCCCGCTCCCGCCGCCAAGCGCCCGCCGCTCATCCCCTTCTTCGTGCTCGCGTTCATCGTCGCGGTGTGCATCCGTTCGACCGGCCTGCTGCCCGAGGCTGTGGTCGACGTCTCGAAGCCCGTGCAGGCGCTGTGCCTCGCAGCGGCCATGTTCGCGCTCGGCACCGGGGTGCGCGTGCGGCTGCTGAAGCAGGTCGGCGGACGTCCCGTGGTGCAGGCCGCGCTGGTCACGCTCGTGGTCGCGGTCGTCGGCCTCGGAGGGGCGCTCCTGGCCGTCTGATCCGTCGACGCCGGACGGCACGGACCTCTCGCCTGGCGATCCCGCCCAGGCGGCCCGCATACCCTGGCCCCATGGAGGACCCGACTCGACGCGAGGGCGAGCGCCCGTGAACCCTCTGATGCGGGCGGTGCTGCGCCTGTTCGCCGCACCTCGCATCGACATGCGCCAGGACTACGCGAAGGTGCGTCGGCTGCAGCGGCAGCTGGCCGCGCGGCCGATCCCCCGTTTCCGGTCCCTGGATCGGCGGATCATGTCCGCCGACGGCGGGCACCAGATCCCCGTGCGCGTGTTCTCCCCCAAGGAGCGCCGGCGCGAGGACGTGCTGCTCTTCTTCCACGGCGGAGGCTGGGTCACGGGCGATATCGAGAGCTACACCCCGGCGTGCGCGACGATGGCCGATCTCACCGGCTGCGTCGTCGCCTCGGTCGACTACCGCCTCGCGCCGGAGCATCCCTTCCCGGCGGGGCTCGAGGACTGCGCGCGCGTCGCACGGCTGCTGCTCGAGGATCCGCAGCGCGCGGGCATCAGCGACCCGCGGCGCATCGTGCTGGTGGGCGATTCGGCGGGCGGGAACCTCGCCGCCGTGCTCTCGCTGATGCTGAGGGACGAGGGCGGTCCGGCCCCCGTGCGCCAGATCCTGCTGTACCCGGTCACGCACTGGGACCACGACCCCGAGACCGCGCCGTTCGCCTCGGTGCGCCGGCACGGCAGCGACTACCGCCTCACCGACACCGAGGTCCAGGACTACATGGAGCTCTACGTCCCGGACCGGGGGCGCCGGCAGGACCCGCTGGTCGCGCCGCTGATGTCGAAGGATCTGAGCGGACAGCCCGAGACGCTGCTGATCACGGCCGAACTCGACCTGTTGTGCGACGAGGGCGAGGCCTACGGCGCCGCGCTCGCGGAGGCCGGGAACGACGTGGAGGTGCACAGGGTCGACGGCGCCCTGCACGGCTTCATCACCCTGCCCCGCTTCGCGCGCCCCCTGCGCGAGGCATACCAGCACATCGACGCGTTCCTCGAACGGACCGCGCCCACATGACCCGCAGGACCTGGGTGCGGCTCGACAACGCCTCGAACATCTTCCTCGCCGCGCGCACCGAGTCGGACACCAAGGTGTTCCGCCTGAGCGCCGAGATGGATGCCGAGGTGGATCCGGGCATGCTCCAGGAGGCGCTCGACGCGGTCTTCGCGCGCTATCCGCTCTACCGCGCCGTGCTGCGCCGCGGTGTGTTCTGGTACTACCTGCAGGACAGCGACCTGCGCCCCGTGGTCGAGCCCGAGCGCCGCCCCACCTGCGCGGCGATCTACCAGGACGGCAGGCGCACCCTGCTGTTCCGGGTGATCCACCATCGCCGGCGGATCTCCCTGGAGGTCTTCCACGCGCTCTCGGACGGGACCGGGGCCATGTGGTTCCTCTCCGACCTGCTCGTCGAGTACGCACGGCGGCGGTACCCGGCGGGTGCGACGGACGAGTCGGGTCGGCCGGGAGAACAGGGCGACCCGAGCGCGTCGCTCGCAGCGGACGACGCGGCCTCGCCGGACACGCCGGATGCGGCCGCCGAGGGCGCCGCGCCGCCCTCCCACGCGCTGGAGACCGACAGTTTCGCCCACTACTTCCGACGCCGCCGGCCCACCGCCTTCCAGGAGGCGTTCGCAGAGGCCGCCGCGCCGGCCGCCCTCACCCTCGCCGAGAAGGCCGTGCGCGCCGAGGCCTCCGCCGACGGAGACACGGCGGGCGCCTCCCGCACGCCCTCCGATGCCGACCCTGACCGGCCGTCGCGCCGTGCCCGCATCCACCGCGTCCGCGGCACCCGCACGCCGGACGGCCGGACCCGCGCCGTCGAGCTCACGATGCCGGCGTCCCAGCTGCTGGCGGCCTCGAAGGCCTCCGGGGCGAGCCCGACCATGTACCTCACCGCGCTGTTCATGGACGCGGTGCGCGAGTCCTCGGGGGGCCTGGGCGGGGCCCGCACGATGAGCGCCTCGGTGCCGGTGAACCTGCGCCAGTTCTTCCCCTCCACGAGCGCCCGCAACTTCTTCGCGACCATCCGCGTCGAGCATGCCTTCTCCCCCGACGGCGCCGAGGCCCCCGAGGAGGTCGCCCGCGCGCTCGAGGCCGAGTTCCGCCCGCAGGCATCGGCCGCGGCCCTCGCGCCGAAGGTCGCACGGTTCATCCGCGTCGAGCGCTCCCCGCTGCTGCGCATCGTGCCGCGTCCGCTCAAGGACCTCATCCTGGGCTGGCTGAACGCCGCCTCGAACCGGAAGCTGAGCCTCGCGGTCTCGAACCTGGGACGCCTGCGCCTGCCGGAGCCGGCCGCCTCGCACGTGCGCCGGGTGCTCTTCCAGGTCTCGGCCGCGCGCCCGCAGTTCTGCGCGATCTCCCACGGCGACCAGATGACCGTCACCTTCACCTCGCCGTTCACGCAGACCGGTCACGTGCGCGCCTTCGCGCGCTCGCTCAGCGCACGGGGGATCGACGTGTCCGTCACCGCCGCGCGGGTCACCGAGGCCGAGCTCGAGGAGGTCGCGCCATGAGGCGATGCACCGAGTGCGCGGTGCGGATCGAGGGGAACTGGTCGCGCTGCCCCCTGTGCGGATCGCACCTGGTGGGGCACCCCTCCCCCGATCCGCTGCCCAGCGTGCCGCTGCGCTTCTCGCGCCGTCGCCTGCTGCGGATTCTCACGGTGATCTCGCTCGTGCTCGTCGCGCTCTCGTTCGTCGTCCAGCTGTGGCTGGGGCATCGGCCGTCCGAGTTCGGCGCGGTCCGCTCGGTGTGGCTGGGCGTGTGCACCATGTGGCTGGTGGCCCTGATGGCCCTGCGCGGCCGACGCGACCTCGCCAGGTCCACGCTGACGCTGCTGGTCCTGGCCGCCCTCGTGTGCACGTACTGGGACTATCTGACCGGCTGGCACCGCTGGTCGCTGACCTTCGCGGTGCCGATCATGTGCGGCTGCGCGATCATCGCCCTGGTGATCCTTGAGCACGTCATGCGCCTCGAGGTCGGAGAGCACGCCCTCTACAGCGCGCTCACGGTGCTGCTGGGGATCGTGCCCATCCTGTTCCTGCTGCTGGGCTGGGTGACCACGCCCGTGCCCTCGGCGATCTGCGTGGTGCTCGCGCTGCTCTCGCTCGCGCTGCTGCAGCTCGAGCGCGCGGCGGACGTCCGCGACGAGCTCGCCAAGAAGCTCCACGTCTGAGGCGAGCTCCTCGGGGCGGCCGGTGGCGCGTCCTTCGCACTCGACTCTCGACGCGCTCAGCTCTCGACGCGCTCGGCCCAGGCGGGCGCCGCGCGCAGCAGGGTCCGCAGATCGGACTCGCCCAGGAGGGACTCCCGGGAGGGCTCGGCCGACGGGTCGGTGCCGCCGCCGGGAAGGGCGGGGCCGACGGTCCGATCCGGCCGATGGGCGAGCCACGTGAAGCCGGCGAGGTCGCGCGGGCCGTAGCCGAGCTCGCGCCAGCTGCGGGCGACGGACTCGAGCTGCGCCTCGAGGTGCTGCGGGCCGGCGGGGTCCACGACGAGCTCGATGCCGGTCCCGGCCTCGCGCAGCTCGGCGAGCAGCTCCCAGGCGGCGAAGCCCGCCGGGGAGAGGGCGAGGCGCGAGGCGCCGGCGGTGCGGGCGGCGCGCAGCAGCGCCGTGTCGCTGCTCGGCGCGAGGGTGACGTCCTGCGCGGTGAGGCGGGCGTGCTCGAGGAGGTCCTCGAGCAGGCCGCGCCAGATCTCCCCGATGTCCGGGACGGGCAGCGCCGGGTAGCGCCGGTACTCCGAGGGCGTGGGGATCGCGCCGCGGGCCAGGGCGAGGGCGGCGCCGTCGCGGATCAGCAGACAGGGTCGCGCACCGGGCACATGGCTGCGGACCGCGTCGAGGTGCTCGGCGATGCCCTCGGCGAGCAGGTGCGGGAGGTCGCGCAGGGCCCCGCGGTCGGCGAGGGTGCGCTCGCCCGAGCCCAGGAACGTCGCGGCCGCGAGGGTGAGCGGGCCGAGCGCGGTGACGACGAGGTCGCCCTCGTAGCCGTGCAGGGCGATGCGGGCGGCCTCGAGGAGTCGCTCGCGCAGCTCCTGGGCGCGGCGCCAGGTGCGCGAGCTGCCGGGCCCGATCCGCCAGCCGAAGCTCGCGAGGTCGCCCGTGGTGCCGGCGAGCAGGGTGAGCGACTGCGGGAGCAGCTGATCGGCGCCCTCGGTGCCGAGCGCCGCGGGCAGGAACAGGCGCGTCGCGATCTGGTCCTCGAGGTCGTCGCCGAGTAGGCCACGCAGGCGGGTGAGGGCGAGCAGTCGGTCCGCGTCGGCGTCCACGAGGTCGGAGGCGCCTCCGGAGGCGCCCGCGTCCCGGTCGCCGGTCGTCGTGGTCGGCACCCGCCACGTCCCGTCGCCCGTGATCGTCACGAGCGGTTCGGTGCCTTCCCTCCGGTCGTCCGTCATGCGGCGCGGCGCTCGAGGGTCGCCGAGGCGATCACGCGGTCCCCGTCGTACAGCACGAGGGTCTGCCCGGGGGCGACGCCGCGCACCGGGGAGCTGAGCCGCACCCGCAGCACGTCGTCGGCCTGCTCGATGATGCCGGGCAGCGCCTCGCCGTGGGCGCGGATCTGGGCGCTCACCTCGCGTCCCGGCGCGAGCGGCTCGAAGGGGATCGGCGCGGAGGCCTCGAGCAGCGTGGTGGAGAGCAGCTCGGCGGCGCCGACGACGACCTGTCGGGTCTCGGGCTTCACGTCGAGGACGTAGCGCGGGGCGCCGCCGGCCGCGGGGCGGTCCAGGCCCAGTCC
Source organism: Brachybacterium kimchii (assembly GCF_023373525.1). Lineage (NCBI taxonomy): Bacteria > Bacillati > Actinomycetota > Actinomycetes > Micrococcales > Dermabacteraceae > Brachybacterium > Brachybacterium kimchii. The sequence continues at coordinate 566,998 of NZ_CP097218.1, read as the reverse complement.
CTTGCGCTGGCCCACGGTGAACCCGAAGGTGCCGCGGTGGGATCCCAGCACGGTGCCGTCGGCGTCGACCACCTCGCCGGGGGCCTCGCCGAGGCTGCGCTCGAGGAAGCCGCGGGTGTCGCCGTCGGCGATGAAGCAGATGTCGTAGCTGTCGGGCTTCGTGGAGACGCCCAGTCGGCGCGCGCGGGCCTCGGCGCGCACGGCCTCCTTGTCCTCGAAGACGCCCAGGGGGAACACGGCGCGGGAGACGGCCTCGGGGCCCATCACGGCGAGCACGTAGGACTGGTCCTTGGGGAGGTTGCGGGCGCGGTGCAGCGACGGGGCGCCGTCCGGGCCGTCCGCGCGCACGTCCGCGTAGTGGCCGGTGCACACGGCGTCGAAGCCGAGGGCCCGGGCGCGCTCCATCAGGGTCGCGAACTTGATGTGCTCGTTGCAGCGCACGCACGGGTTCGGGGTGCGTCCGGCCGCGTACTCGGCCAGGAAATCCGAGACGACGAGGTCGTGGAAGTCGTCGGAGAGGTCCCAGACGTAGAAGGGGATGCCGATGCGCTCGGCGGCGCGGCGGGCGTCGGCCGCGTCCTCGACGGTGCAGCACCCGCGCGATCCGGTGCGGGTCTCGGCCCGGTTCTTGGACAGCGCCATGTGGACGCCGACCACGTCGTGGCCGGCCTCGTGGGCACGCGCGGCCGCGACGGCGGAATCGACGCCGCCGCTCATCGCTGCCAGCACCTTCATGGGGACCTCGCCTCCTGCTCGGATGCCGCGCGGATGCGGGACGCGCGGCCGCTCCAGTCTACGAAGCGCCGGAGGCGGACAGGGGCCCGCCCGACGAGCGCTTGCTCACCGGCTTCCTCGTCGCGACCGGCTCACCGCACGAGCGCGCCGACGGCCCGCGCCCGCTCGATGGCCTCGGGCAGGGCGGCGAGCACGCGGTCCACGTCCTCCTCGCGGCTCGACCAGCCCAGCGACAGCCGCAGGGCGCCGCGGGCGAGATCGGGCTCGACGCCCATCGCGGTGAGCACGTGGCTGGCCTGGGTGACGCCCGCCGAGCACGCGGAGCCCGCCGAGGCGTCGATCCCCTGCTGGTCGAGCATGAGGAGCAGGGCGTCCTGGTCGCAGCCGGGCAGCAGCACGTGCACCACGTGCGGGCTGCGCGGGGCGGCCTCCGCGGTGAGCACGGCGTCCGGGGCGATCTCCCGGATGCCCGCGCGCAGGCGCTGGGCCATCTCCCCCAGTCGCGCCGACTCCGCCTCCCGGTCCGCGAGGGTGCGTGCGAGGGCGGCGGCGAGCGACGCGGTGTGCGGGGCGTCGAGGGTGCCGGGGCGCACGCCGCGCTGCTGCCCGCCGCCGGTGAGCCCCGCGACGAAGGGGATGTCGGGGCGCACGACCAGCAGGCCCACGCCCACGGGGGCGCCGATCTTGTGGCCGGTCAGGCTCAGCATGTCGACCGTGCGCACGGGCAGCTCGACATGGCTCGTGGCCTGGACGGCATCGGTGTGGACGAGGGCGCCCGCGGCGTGGGCGATCCCGGTGACCGCCGCGAGGTCCTGGATCACGCCGGTCTCGTTGTTCACGAGGGCGACGCTCACCACGCTCACGTCGCCCGGCGCGAGGGCTTCTCGCAGCGCCTCGAGGTCCAGCAGGCCGTCGCCGTCCACGGGGATCTCGCGGGACTCGATGCCGGGGGCCAGCGAGCGGGCGGTCTCGAGCACCGCCGGATGGTCGGTCGCGCAGACCGCGACGGCCCGGCGGGACGGGTCGGCCGCCTGGGCGGCGAGGGCCGCTCCGCGCACGGCGAGGTTGTCGGCCTCGGTCCCGCCGGAGGTCAGGGTCAGCCAGGAGACCGGGACGTCGAGCGAGGCCGCGAGCGAGTCGAGGGCGTCGTCGAGGACGCCGCGGGCGCGGCGGCCGGAGCCGTGGCGCGACGTCGGGTTCCCCGGCAGGGCCGAGGCGTCGAGGAAGGCATCGCGGGCCTCGGGCCGCAGGGGCGCCGTGGCCGCGTGGTCGATGTAGACGCGCGGCGCCGTGCCGTGCTCACCAGGGCTGGCTGGGGTCACTGCTCGCTCCGTCGTCCGAGTCCTCGCCGTCGCCCGAGTTCGCGTCTCCGTTGCGCTTCTCGAGGTCCTCGGCCTTCTTCTGGTCCTCCGCGTCGCCCTGCGTGGGCGCCTCCTCGTCGGGCCCGTCGCCCTTCGGGTCCTCCTTCTTGGGATCGCCCGGGTCCTTGGGCGCATCGCCCTTCCCGTCCTGATCGCCCTGGTCCTCGCCCTGGCCCTGGTCGTCGCCGTCCTGGCCCTCGTCGCGGGCGTCCGGGTCGTTGCCGGCCTCCTTGTCGGACGAGCGGCGCTCCTCCTCGATGCGCTTGCCGTTGTCGCCGGTCGTGCCCTCGTCCTCGTTGCCCGAGCCCTCGCCCTCGCCCTGCTGGTCCTCGCCCTGGCCTCCGCCGCCCTGGCCCTCTCCGTCGCCGCCTCCCCCGCCGCCGGCGCAGGGCGCGAGCAGCTGCTCGGCCTCGTAGAGGCGGTCGGCGCGGTCGCCGGCGTCGTCGATCTCGTTCGCCTGGCGCTCGATGGAGATCGCGAGGTTGTTGAGGATCTTGCACTGGGCGTGCGGCGGCTGGTTGAGGTCCTTGCCCTCCTGCCAGTCCTTCAGGGCCAGGCGCAGCTCGGTCTCGGCCTCGGCGTTCTGGTCCTGCTGGAGCAGGTCCGTGCCCTTGCTGAGGTGCGGGAGGTAGGGCTCGAACCAGTTGGCCTTCTGCACGGGCCAGAGCCGTTCGCTCGCCCGGGCGTACTCGCCGTCGCCGTAGGCGCCGCCGTGCCATGCCTGCGTGAGGGGCATGGAGACGAAGCGGACGGCGAGCAGCGCGAGGATCAGCAGCGGGATCGCGAGGACCGCGAAGGCGATGAGCCGGATCCGGCGCAGCAGCCTCACGTCGAGGCCGAAGTCCTGGGGCCGACGGGGCTCGTCCGCGGCGAGCGGCCGCGCGGCGTCGTCGGCCGCTCCTCCCTGCGGGGACGGGCTCGCGGGGCCCGACGGATCCGAGGCGCCGGGCGGCGCGGGCGGAGGTGGGGTGAGGGTCGAGCTCATGACCTGCCTCCTTCGTCCGAGGAACCGCCCGGACCGGCGGATCCCGCACCGGTCGCGGAGAGCAGCTCGCCGCGGTCGCGCCGACGCGGCAGACGATACGTCATCTCCCCCAGCTCCCAGATGAACAGGGCGGCCAGCGGGATCGCCGCCACCCAGTACCAGTCGCGGAAGCTCGCCACGTCACGGCGGGACTCGATGGGCACGGGCTTCAGGGTGATGCCCTCCATCGTGCCCTCGATCGGGGCCTCGGGATCGGTGCGGTGCAGGTACGGGACGCCCATCTGCTGCGCGATGGTCTTCAGCTGGTCCTCGTCGATGCGGGAGATGCCCTTGGCGCCCGAGGAGTCGGTGATGTACTCGCCGTGCGTGCCGGCGCCCGAGGCCTTCATCGGCCCGCCCTCGCTGGTGCCGTAGCCGAGCACCCCGCCGCCGTCGATCAGCGGTTTCAGCTGGTCGAAGGGCTCCGCGTCGCGGTCGTCGGTGTTCTCGCCGTCACTGAGGAAGTAGACGAGGGAGTACGAGTCCGGGTCGTCGGTCTGCGCGTCGGAGAGTGCCTTCGTGAGGGTCGCGAGCGGGCGGTCCACGTTCGACCCCTTGGACTGGGCGGTCGACTCGGTGGCGAGGGTGTTGATCCAGGCCTTCGCGGCGCCCGCATCGGTGGTCAGCGGCAGCTGGGAGGCGGCGGTCGAGTCGAAGGAGATGATCGAGTAGCGGGACCCCTGGGTCTCGGACATGATCTGCTCCATGTCGTGCTTGACGCCGTCGAGACGGGGCTGGCCCTGTGCGTAGTCCTCGGCGTTCATGGACCCGGTGCGGTCCACGACGAAGAACACGTTCGCGTTCATGCGCTGGGTCTGCTCGGCCTCCGTGTACGTCGCGGGGCGCAGGGCGACCACCGCGAGCAGCGCGACCATCAGCGCGCGCCGCAGCCATGCCCAGCGCTGCCGCGGACGGCGCACCATCATCACGACCGCGAGCGCGAGCAGCGGGACGAAGACGAGGATCGTGGCCCACAGCGGGATCAGATGCTCCAGATGCATGCTCTCCTCCGTCTCTCAGCGGTTGCGCCAGCCCACGATCAGCACCCCGGCGAGGGCGATGAGCGTGAGCACGAAGGCGAACAGCGGATGATCGGTGCGGATGAGGGTGGGCTCGGCTCCCATCTTCTGGGCCTGGGTCTGCTGGATCTCCCGGATGATCGAGGGGATCGCGTTCGGGTCCGAGGACTGGTAGAGCGTGCCGCCGTGGTCCTCGGTCACCTTCTGGAGCTCGTCGAAGCACTCCTCGGAGCATTCGTAGGCGCCGGGGTAGAAGGTGTACAGGTCGATGTCGCGGTCCTCGATGGTCTTGGCGGCCTCGTCGAGGGAGTAGATCGGGTCGCCGTTGACCTCGTTGTCGGTCGCGAAGATGATCGAGCGGCTGCGATCGGTCTCGGCGTGGTCGAACAGCTGACCGCACGAGGCGAGGCCGTCGGGCACGATCGAGGCCTGATCGTCGAGGCCGCGGGTGCCCTCGACGAAGTCCGCGTACTTCTCGACCTTGTCCTGCGGGTAGTCGCGGCTGCCCAGGCGGTAGCCGAACTCGTCGAAGTCGATCGCCTCGGCCCCCTCGCTGAGCTCGCGCTCGACGAGGTCGTAGTCGTCGGTGAGCGGGAAGACGGTGCGGGACGTCGAGTTGAAGATCGACAGGGCGATCCGCTCGCCGTGGAAGTCGTCGACCATGGAGGCGAAGGTCTGCAGGATCTCCGTGTCGTACTCGTACATCGAGCCGGAGACGTCGAGGCACAGCACGATGTCGCGATCGGCGAACTCGGGCGTCTGCACCCGCTCGGTGGCGATCCTGCCGGAGAGCAGGGCGGCGGCGAGCAGGCCCAGCACGGCGATGCCCACCTGCACCACGCGCAGCACCCGCGCCAGGCGCTGGCTGCGCACGAAGCTCGGGATCCGCTCGAGGAACGAGGAGTTCGCGACGAGCACGGGCGCGCGGTGCATCGAGCGGCGGTTCCAGAAGGTGATCGCCCAGACCACGATCCCGGCGACCAGGAGCAGGCAGGCCACCCACCACAGCGTCATGACCATCGGCGGATCACCTCCCTCGCCCGGTGCACGGAGCCCTCGAGGTCGACGTCGCTCGCCGGCGCGAAGTCCGGCTCGTAGAGGCGGGCGATGAGCTCGCCGACGTCGCGGGTCCTGGGGTCGGCGATGAGAGTGCCCACGTCCTGGCTGGTGACGTCGTGCCCGGTGGTGCGGCGCACGAAGCGGCGCATCACGGCGGTGAGCTCGAGGTGGCCGGTGCGCTCGTCGATCGCGCCGTCCTCGTGGCGCGCCGCGATGTCGTTGACGGAGCGCAGGAACTCGGCCTTGAGCGACTCGGGCTCGTCGGGCCGCTCGCGGTAGGCGCGGCGGGAGACGACGGCGCGGGAGATCCGCAGCACGCCCACGATGATCGCGACGATGACGATCACGCACAGGACGGCGAGGATCAGCCAGGCGATCGAGTACTGGGGCGGATCGATGATCGTCGCGGGCGAGGGGCTCGGCGTGGGATCGGCGAGCACCGTGGACTCATGCACGGGCATGGCGGTACTCCCTCTCGCGCAGCATGGCGATCATGTCGTCCACCACGGTGCTGTCGCCGGCCGTGAGCAGATGGGTGATGTGCAGGCTGTCGAGCATCTCCGTGGTCGCCTCGCGGCGGGCCCGGCGGTAGTTCTCGACATCGCGGGCGACCTTCGTGGAGACGCGGGCGAGCTCGGAGATCTCCCGGGGCGACTCGACGTCGACGACCTCGTGGTCGAGGTCGCCCGCCTGCAGCGGGTCGGCGTCGCCGATGCGGATGACCATGACGTCGTGCCGCGTCGCCAGGCGCCGCAGCAGGGAGTGGTCCTCGGGGCCCGGGTGCGCCTCGTCGGTGATGATCGTCATCAGCGTCGAGCGGCGGGTGACGCGGAAGGCCCGCTCGAGCAGCCAGGAGACGTCCGATGGGCGGGAGGCGGCGGTCGTGGACTGCTGGACGGTGCGCAGGAGCAGCTCGAGGTGCCCGTCGCTCGAGCGCGAGGGCAGCTGCACCGGCCGGGACTCGGATCCGCCGACCAGTCCCACGAGGTCGCCGTTGTTCTGGGCGAGGAAGCACACGAGGCCGGCGGCGGTGACCATGGCGTCGCGCTTGGAGGTGCCGTCGGCCGCGAGGGTCGACATCGCCGAGGAGGTGTCGGCGACGATCGAGAGGTGCCGCACCCGCTCCTCGTTGAACTGGCGGATCAGCGGCTCGCCCGAGCGGGCCGTCGCCTTCCAGTCGATGTCGGAGATGCGGTCGCCCGGCTGGTAGTACTTCAGGTCGTCGAAGTCCTCGCCGCTGCCCTTGAACACCGACCGCCCGCGCCCCTGGACGATGCCGCGGGCGCGGCGTCCGGTGTGCAGGTCCACGCGCGCCTTGACGCGGGTGAGCAGGGAGGTCGCCATCAGCGGATCCCGCTCAGGGCATCGGCACGGCGTGGAAGACCGCGTCGATGATCTGCGCGGGGGTCACGCCGCCCGCGAGGGCGTCGAAGGTGAGCACCAGGCGGTGGCGCAGCACCGCGTAGCGCATGGCGCGCACGTCGTCCGGGGTGACGTAGTCGCGGCCGTGCAGGAGGGCGTTCGCCTGGGCGACCCGCATCAGCGCGAGGGAGCCGCGGGGGCTCGCCCCCACCCGGACGCTCTGGGTGAGGTTCGCGACCGGGCGCGGGCCGGAGCCGCGGGTCGTGAAGACGAGGTCGATGATGTAGCGCTTGACGCTCTGGTCCACGTACACCTGGTCGACCATCTCCTGGAGGAACCGGATGTCCTCGAGGCCGACGGTCTGCGCCGCCCGGCGGGGCGCGGTGAGGGTGCCGCTCGTGGAGCGGTCGAGGATCTCGTGCTCCTCGGCGGGGCGCGGGTAGGTGAGGACCTCCTTCATGAGGAAGCGGTCCATCTGCGCCTCGGGGAGGACGTACGTGCCCTCCTCCTCGATGGGGTTCTGGGTCGCGAGCACCATGAACGGCTCGGGCAGCGGGTAGACCTCGCCGCCGATGGAGGTCTGGCGCTCCTGCATCGCCTCGAGCATCGCCGACTGGGTCTTGGCGCTCGAGCGGTTGATCTCGTCCAGCAGGACCACGTTCGCGTGGACCGGGCCCAGCTGGGTGGTGAAGGTGCCCGAGCCGTAGTTGAAGATCTGGGTGCCGATGATGTCGTTCGGCATCAGGTCAGGCGTGCACTGGATGCGGGAGAAGGAGCCGGAGATGCCGGAGGCGAGCGCAGAGGCCGCGGTCGTCTTCGCGAGGCCCGGCACGGACTCGAGCAGCACGTGGCCGCCCGCGGCGAGCGCCGCCAGCAGGGTGCGGCGCAGGTTCTCCTGGCCCACCACGCGCGACTGGAACACCTGGGTGATGCTGCGGACGATGCTCCCCGCACGCTCCATGCTCGCCGGAGGGATCGCGGGCTGTGCAGGGGCGAAGGCGGCGCCCGAGCGGCCGGGGGCGGGATGCCCGGGGGATTCCTGAGGCTGCTGGGTCATCTGCAGGGGTGCTCCCGTCGCGTGGTGCTGCGTGCGGATCGTGCGGCAGTCGGGACGCCCGGAGGGGCCGACGCGCTGCTGGTGCTGCATGGGGACGACGGGCCGCGCCCGGCGCCCCGACGATCCTAACCTCTCCGGGCCCCGCGGCCCGGTCCTGTTCGCGGGGCGTCCCGGACGGGTGCGCAGGCCGCTCGTGTCATGCCCGGCGCGGCGTGCGCCCGGTGGAAGAATGCGGCGATGCCCCATCCCCCGATCACCGATCCCGGCGGTGCCGGCGCCGTCCGCGCACCGCGCCGCGCGCCGTCCTCGCCCACGCGCCCCGGCCTGCAGGTCGACCCGTCCGGACGCGGGACCTTCGCCGTGGCGGCGCCGCGCGCCGAGAGGATCGAGCTGTGCGTGCGCCGCGACCTCGGCGGCGGACGCTTCCGCGAGGAGCGCACGCCGCTGCGGCACGTCGACGGCGGCCTGCACTGGGACGAGGTCGAGGCGATGGTGCCCGGCACCCTGTACGGCCTGCGCGCGCACGGCCCGTGGGATCCCGAGCGCGGCGCCTGGTTCAACCCCGCGAAGCTGCTCGTGGACCCGCGCGCCCGCGCCGTCTCGCACGCCTCCCCGCTCGCCTCCGGGATGTTCCCCCACGAGGTCGACGCGATGCTCGACCCGATCTCGCCCCTGCGCCGCAGCGAGGACGACGACGCCGACGTGGCCGTGTGGTCCGTCGTCGCGGGCGCCCCGGAGCCGATGGCCGCCGGTGGCGCCGGCTCGTCGGCCGCCCCGCCCCGCACACCCTGGCCGGACACGGTCGTCTGCGAGCTGCACGTCAAAGGGTTCACCCAGCTGCACCCCGACGTCCCGCCCGAGCTGCGCGGCACGTACGCGGGCCTCGCGCATCCCGCCGTCACCTCGTACCTGAGCGGCCTGGGCGTCACCGCGGTGGAGCTGCTGCCGATCCACGCGGCCATGGACGAACCGCACCTCACGCGCCGCGGGCTCACCAACTACTGGGGCTACTCGACGCTCTCCTATCTGGCGCCGAACCCCGCCTACGCGAGCGCCGCCGCCCGCCACGAGGGGCCGCTCGCCGTGCTCGAGGAGGTGCGCGCGATGATCCGCGCTCTCCACGCCGCGGGCCTCGAGGTCATCCTCGACGTCGTCTTCAACCACACCGCCGAGGGCGGCTCCGGCGGGCCCTCGCTGAGCCTGCGCGGGCTCGATGCGAGCGAGCACTACTGGATGGACGGCGGCGCCTTCGTGGACGTCACCGGCACCGGGGCGACACTCGACCCGCGCTCCCCCGCCGTCGTCGACCTGGTGCTCGAGTCCCTGCGGCACTGGGTCCTCGACATGGGGGTCGACGGCTTCCGCTTCGACCTCGCGGCGACGCTGGGGCGCGACTCCGGCGGCTTCCGGCCCGACCACGCCCTGCTGCGGGCGATCACCCTGGATCCCGTGCTGCGCGACGCCAAGCTCATCGCCGAGCCCTGGGACGTGGGAGGAGGCGGCTGGCAGACCGGCGCCTTCCCCGCCCCCTTCGCCGAATGGAACGACGCCTTCCGCGACGACCTGCGGTCCTTCTGGCTCACGGACAGGGCTGCGCGTGAGCGGGAGGGCGAGGTCGGCGGCAGCGGCGTGCGCGACCTCGCGAGCCGGCTCGCCGGCTCCCGCGACGTGATGGCCGCACGGGACCCCGGGGACCTGCCCGCGGGCCGCAGCCTGCGCGCCCCCTGGGCCTCGGTCAACTACGTCACCGCGCACGACGGCTTCACCCTCCAGGACCTCGTGAGCTTCGACGAGCGGCACAACGAGGCCAACGGCGAGGCCGGACGCGACGGCACCGCCGACAACCGCTCGTGGAACCACGGTCACGAGGGCCCGCCGCCCGCCGACGGCCCCGGCGCAGCGGCCCTCGAGGCGCGTCGTGAGCGCACGGCGCGCGCACTGCTGTCGAGCCTGCTGCTGGCCGCGGGGACGCCCATGCTCACCGCCGGCGACGAGTTCGGCCGCACCCAGCGCGGCAACAACAACGCCTACTGCCAGGACAACGAGATCTCCTGGGTCGACTGGTCGCTGGCCGCGCAGCGCCCGGGGCGGATCGAGGCGGTGCGCGCGCTGCTCGCGATCCGCGCCCGCTTCCCGCAGCTGCGCTCGGCCCGCTACCTGCGCCCGCTGGACCCGAGCCGTCCGGGCCCCGGGCAGGCCGGCTGGTACGACGAGCACGGCGAGGGCATGGACCACGAGCCCTGGCAGGATCCGGGCCGGCACGTGCTGCAGATGCTGCTCCCCGGTGGGACGTGCAAGACCGACGGGATCGACGGTGCCGACGGCGCCGATCATCTGCTGGTGATCCTCTCCGCTGACGAGGTCGATCTCGAGGTCACCCTCCCCCGTGAGCCGTGGCTGGACGGAGCCGTCAGGGTGCTGTTCGACAGCGCGAGCGAGGACCCCGCGGCGCTGCTCGCCGCAGGTGACGACGGACGGGTGCGCGAGGGTCGTACGCACGTGCGCGCGGCCTCCGTCCTGGTCCTCGCGATCGCGGGAGACGGGCATCCCGACGAGCGGCTATCGTGAGTCCACCGGCGGCCCTGTGAGACCGCCGTCACCTCGCGAGACCCCGTGCACGACCGAGCGATCAGGAGCGTCCATGGCTTCCCTCCCCCCGTCCTCCGCCGCCGCGCAGCCGACGGGCCTCGACGCGGGCATCGGCCGGATCCCGGTGATGGCCGCCGGCCCCGTGGTGGACGCCGACCGCTTCCCCGCCTCGTGCGCCGAGGGCGAGAGCGTCCGCATCACCGCGAACGCCTTCCGCGAGGGGCACGACGCGATGGGCGTGCAGGTGGTCCTGCGCGATCCGGAGGGGAACGCCACCCGGCAGTCCCTGGTCAGCACGAACCCCGGGCTCGATCTCTGGGAGACCCGCATCCGCCCCCGGGTGACCGGGCACTGGCAGTTCACGATCGAGGCCTTCGGCGACGTGTATGCGACGTGGGCGCACGTCGCCGAGGTGAAGATCCCCGCCGAGATCGACGTCGACCTCGTCATCGCCGAGGGCGCCGAGGTGCTGGGGCGCGTGCTCGCCGAGATCGAGTCTGGCGAGCGCCCCGCCTCCGACGGTCCCGTCGTCCGCGCCGCGATCGACGCCCTGCGCAACCACGCTCTCTCCCCGTCAGCCCGGGTCGCCCCGGCGCTCGCCGCCGACCTCCGGGCGATCCTCGCCGCGCGGCCGCTGCGCGAGGGCGTGACGTCCGACGGCCCGCACGAGCTCGTCGTCCACCGGCGCCTCGCGCTCTTCGGCTCCTGGTACGAGTTCTTCCCGCGCTCGATCGGCGCGCGCTTCAGCGCGGAGGACGGCGGCTGGAGGAGCGGCACCCTGCGCAGCGCGGCCGGAGAGCTGGACCGGGTGGCCGCGATGGGCTTCGACGTCGCCTACCTGACGCCGGTCCATCCGATCGGCGAGACCTTCCGCAAGGGCCGCAACAACACCCTGGACCCCCGGCCCGGGGACCCCGGGTCGCCCTACGCGATCGGCGGGGCCGAGGGCGGGCACGACGCGATCCACCCCGACCTGGGGACGATGGAGGACTTCGAGGCGTTCGTGGGCCGCGCCCACGATCTCGGTCTCGAGGTCGCCCTCGACGTGGCGCTGCAGTGCTCCCCCGACCACCCGTGGGTGAAGGAGCATCCGGAGTGGTTCGTGGTGCGGCCCGACGGCACCATCGCCTACGCGGAGAACCCGCCCAAGAAGTACCAGGACATCTACCCGCTGAGCTTCGACACCGACTACGAGGGGCTGTACGCGGCGATCCGCGACGTCCTCGAGGGCTGGGTCGAGCGCGGCGTCACGCTGTTCCGCATCGACAACCCGCACACCAAGCCCGTGCGCTTCTGGCAGGAGCTGCTCGCCGAGTTCGACGAGAAGCACCCCGAGGTCATCTTCCTCGCCGAGGCCTTCACCCGGCCCACGATGATGCACACGCTCGGCAAGGTCGGATTCCACCAGTCCTACACGTACTTCACGTGGCGCCACACCCCGGAGGAGCTCGAGGAGTACCTGCTCGAGCTCGTAGACTCGGCGCCCTATATGACGCCGAGCTTCTGGCCGACGACCCACGACATCCTCACGCCCTTCATGTCCCAGGGCGGCCGCCCCGCGTTCCGCCTGCGCGCGATCCTCGCCGCGACCCTCGTGCCCACCTGGGGCGTCTACTCGGGGTACGAGCTCGTCGAGGACGTGCCGCGACCCGGCGCCGAGGAGCAGATCGACAACGAGAAGTACGAGTACCGGCCCCGTGACTTCGCCGGCGCCCTGCAGCGCGGTCAGAGCCTCGAGCCGCTGCTCACGCAGCTCAACCTGATCCGGCGCGAGCACCCCGCGCTGCAGACGCTCACCGAGATCGTCTTCCACGAGGCGGACGACCCCCAGGTGGTCGTCTTCTCCAAGCACCTGCCGGGCTCGCAGACCGATTCCGGCCGCGCCGACACCGTCATCGTGGTGTCCCTGACCCGGTACGACGAGGGCACGGGCTCCACCATCCACCTGGACACCGGGGCCCTCGACGTCGAGGGGAGCTTCGAGGTCGAGGACCTGCTGACCGGCGAGCGCTTCACATGGGACGAGAACCCCTTCGTGATCCTCTCGCCCACCGACCGCCCCGCGCACGTGCTGCGCGTGGTCCGCAGCGAGGAGTGAGCACCATGGACGAGAACATGTCGAACACCGGATCCGGCGCGGCCCCGGGCGGCCCGTCGTCCGTCCCTCCGTCGTCCCGGCCTCCGTCGACCCCCACCCCGTCCACCGGCGGCACCCCGGCCCCGCGGGCGATGCCCGTGGGCACCCACGAGCTGGGGGCCGCGGCGACCGGCAGCTACCACGACCCGCACTCGGTGCTGGGCGTGCACTCCTACGACGGCGGCGTCACCGTGCGCACCCTCAAGCCCCTCGCACACGAGGTCTCGCTCGTCCTCCCCGACGGCACCGTCCATCCCATGCGCCACGAGTACGACGGCATCTGGGTGGTCGCGGTGCCCCGCGCGCACCTGGACTCCTACCGGATCCGCGTGCAGTGGGCGCCCGAGGGCGGGAGCGTCGAGCTCGAGGAGCCCTATCGCTTCCTGCCCACGCTCGGCGAGCTCGACCTGCACCTCCTCCGCGAGGGACGCCACGAGGAGCTGTGGCAGGTGCTCGGAGCGCATGTGCGCGAGGTCGACGGCGTGCCCGGCACCTCCTTCGCCGTCTGGGCGCCGAACGCCCGCGCCGTCCAGGTCGTCGGCGACTTCAACGGCTGGGACGGCCGCGGGCACGCCCTGCGCTCCCTGGGCTCCGCAGGGGTGTGGGAGATCTTCGTGCCCGGCGTCGGCGACGGGGCGGTGTTCAAGTTCCGCATCCTCGACGCGACCTCGCAGTGGCGCGACAAGGCCGACCCGATGGCGCGGCGCACCGAGGTGCCGCCGGCGACCGGCTCGATCGTCACCACGAGCGACTACGAGTGGTCCGACGACGCGTGGCTCGCCGCGCGCGCCCAGCACGACGCGCTGGCCGCCCCGATGTCGGTCTACGAGGTCCACCTGGGCAGCTGGAAGCCGGGGCTCGGCTACCGCGAGCTCGCCACCGAGCTCGTCGAGTACGTGCAGGCCATGGGGTTCACGCACGTCGAGTTCATGCCCGTGGCCGAGCATCCCTTCGGCGGCTCCTGGGGGTACCAGGTCACCGGCTACTACGCGCCGACGTCGCGCTGGGGCACGCCCGACGATCTGCGAGCGCTGATCGACGCCCTGCACGCGGCCGGCATCGGCGTGATCATGGACTGGGTGCCCGCCCACTTCCCGAAGGACGAGTGGGCGCTCGCGCGCTTCGACGGCACCCCGCTGTACGAGCACGCGGACCCCCGACGTGGCGAGCACCCCGACTGGGGCACGCTGATCTTCGACACCGGCCGCAGCGAGGTGCGCAACTTCCTGGTCGCCAACGCCTGCTACTGGCTCGAGGAGTTCCATGTCGACGGCCTGCGCGTGGACGCCGTCGCCTCGATGCTCTACCTGGACTACTCGCGGGACGACGGCGAATGGGTGCCCAACCGCGAGGGCGGCCGGGAGGACCTCGAGTCCATCGCCTTCCTCCAGGAGGCGAACGCCACCGCCTACAAGCGAGCGCCCGGCATCGTCATGATCGCCGAGGAGTCCACGTCCTTCCCCGGCGTCACCCGTCCCACGGACGCGGGAGGCCTGGGCTTCGGCTTCAAGTGGAACATGGGGTGGATGCACGACACCCTCGAGTACGTCGGCGAGGACCCGATCAACCGCCAGTACCACCACGGCGAGCTGACGTTCTCGATGGTCTACCAGTACTCCGAGAACTTCGTGCTGCCGATCTCCCACGACGAGGTCGTCCACGGCAAGAAGCCCCTGCTGCGCAAGGCCCCGGGCGACGACTGGCAGCAGGCGGCGACGCTGCGCGCCTACCTCGCCCTGCAGTGGACCCATCCGGGCAAGCAGCTGCTGTTCATGGGCAGCGAGTTCGGGCAGTCCTCGGAGTGGAACGAGTCGACGGGCCTGGACTGGTGGCTGCTCGAGTTCGACATGCACCGGGGCATCCAGCGCTACGTCCGGGACCTCAACGCCCTGCTGCGCGAGCACCCTGCGCTCTCCGAGCTCGACCAGGACCCCGACGGCTTCGAATGGCTGCTGGCCGACGACGCCTCCCACGACACCATCGCGTTCCTGCGCCGCGACCGCGCCGGCCGCGAGCTCGTGGTGGTCCTGAACTTCTCGCCCGAGCCCTGGCACGAGCACCGCATCCCCATGCCCTCGGGCGGGTCCTGGAGCGAGGTCCTGAACTCCGACGCGCCGGTGTACGGCGGCGGCGGGGTCGGGAACCTGGGCCGCGTGGACGTGGAGCAGGTCCCCGCCGGCGGACGCTCACACTCCGTGCGGCTCTCGGTGCCGCCGCTCGGGGCCCTGGTGCTCCGCCCCGACGGCCGCGGCTGAGGAGTCTCGGAGCGCGCCCGCCGCGGCGCGGGTCAGAAGAGCAGGTTCGCCAGGCGCTTGCGGGCGGGTCCGACGCGCGGGTCCTCGGGGCCGGCGACCTCGAAGAGGTCGAGCAGGCGCGCGCGCACGCGGTCCTTGGTGTCCTGGTCGGCGCCGCGCAGCAGGTCGAGCAGACGGCCGAAGGCGTCGTCGACGTGGCCGCCGAGCATGTCGAGGTCGGCGACGAGCAGCTGCGCGTCGAGGTCCTGCGGCGCGTCGGCCGCTGCCTGGCGGGCGGCGTCGAGCTGGGCGTCCCGGGTGCGCTCCATGAGGTGCACGGTCGCCAGGCCCGCCTTCGCCTCGGCGTCGGCCGGGTTCTGGTTCAGGTGCTCCTCGAAGGCGGTCTGCGCGCCGGAGAGATCGCCCGCCTCGATCGCGTCGTAGGCGGTCTGCAGCAGGGGCGGCAGCTCGGGCTGCGCAGGGGCCCCGCCGTCCGCGTCGTCCGCGCCGGCGCCGTCGGCCCCCTGCCCGTCGCCCGCACCGCTCACGTCCAGACCGGTCTGCTGCGCGACCTGCACGATCTGGTCGAGCAGTCCGGGGATCTGGTCGGCGGGGACCATGGACTCGGCGATCGGCTGCAGCTGCCCCTGGAGGAGCAGCATGAGGGTGGGCAGCTGCTGCACACGCAGGGCGCCCGCCACGCGCGGCTGGGTGTCCGCGTCGACGACGGCGAGCCGCAGCGCGCCGCCCTTCGCGTCGACGCCCGAGCGCAGCGCGCCCAGCAGCTCGTCGATGCCGGGGACGCGCGAGCTCGTGACCAGCAGGAGCGTCGCGACGCTCGCGGAGTCCTGGATCATCTGCTCGAGGTTCGCCTCGTCGACGGTCACCTCGTGCTCGCCGACGGTCCCCGCCCCCTCGGAGCCCTCGGGCTTCTTGAGCGATGCGAGGTCGATGACGCCGTAGGGATCGGTCATGGGATGCTCCTTCGCGTTGCGTGACTGCTGGGGTTCTCGAAGTGTGTCGCCGGCCGCTCACCCGTCGAACGAGTCGGGCGGGTCAGCCTGGTCAGGCGGGTCCAGCGGGTCGGGCGGGTCGGTCAGCCCGGCCGGACCCGCGTGGCCGATCACTCGCCGCTGGCGCCGATCACGGCGCGCGTCGCCCCGATGGGCTGGACCTTCGCGTCGGACCCCTTCGGGGGGATGTAGAGGGCGACGGTCGTGCCGTACTCGCGCACGTACTCCTTGGTGAAGGTGCGGCTGCCGATGATCGTGGTGAAGATGTTGTCCTTGCCGTAGCTGACCTTCGAGCCGTCGGTGACCTTCAGGGTGCGCTTCGAGGTCATGGTGCCCAGCACGATCGCGCCGCCGTCCTCCGTGCGCAGGCCGGCGATCTCGTCCTTCACGGGCGTGTAGATCTCGCGGATCGTCCCCACCTCGTCCTTCTCGACGCCCTCGTTGAGCTGCTTGCGCTCCTCCTGGATGTCCTTGTGGGTCCGGGTGGTGAAGGGATCGCTCGCGAGCTGCTTCTTCGAGTCCTTGCCGCCGCCCCAGGCGAGCACCTCGGAGTAGAGGGTCATGGCGTCGGCAGGGGTCATCAGCAGGTCGTCGGCCTTGCCGTCGACCGCCTCGCTGCCCACCTTCGCCGAGGGCACCGTCGGCATGTCCACGCCCACGGCCTGCTGCGCCCAGCCCCAGGTCGCGTACGGGGAGTGCGCGTCCTTCTGCTGCAGGATCATGAAGTACGGGGCGGCGTCGTCATCACCGTCGGCCTCGACGAGAGCGATGGCGGTGCGCGGGAAGTCCGAAGTGGTCGAGGTGATCGGCACGACGGCCTTCTCGCCGGGCCGGTCGAGGGCGCTGGCGCGGAAGTCCTCGGCGTTCTTCGCGATCCAGTCCTTGTTCTTCGTCAGGATCGAGTAGGTGTCCTTGCGGAAGGAGGCGGCCGAGCCGATCACGCGGGGCGCGAGGGCCTTCGCGTCGAGGTCGTCGTCCGCCTTCTCCACCGCGGCGTGCACCGCCTTGAGGTAGGAGGCCATCTGATCGCTGGTCACCGCGGGGGTCGGACCCTCGGCCTCGGGTCCCGTGGGCACCGCGGGCGGGGTCGAGTCGTCGGACCCGCAGGCCGCCAGCAGGCCGCCGACGGCGAGCACGCCGACGCCGCCCAGGAACCCGCGCCTGTTCCACGCGCTCATCGCTGCTCCTCCTCGGTGTCGAGCCCGTGCTCGGGGCCCGTGTGCTGTGCGTCGTCATGGGGGGTCTCGCCGTGCTCCGGCTCCGGCGTCGCGGCGCGGTGGCGGTGCGAGCGACGCGGCAGGGCGGCCGACGCATCCTCGCCGGGTCCCGCGATCGGCTCCTCGATGCGGTCGATGACCTCCGTGGGATCCTCGGAGCCCTCGGCGTCGTCATGGCCGGCGGCCGCTCCCTCCGAGCCGCCGACGGGGATCGGCGCGGTCACCGGACGCTGCTCGCCCGGGTCCGCATCGCCGGCACCGGGCTCCTCGTCGATCCGATCGAGGACGTCCGTCGAGGGCTCGGCCGACGGGTCGTTCGCCGCACCGTCTTCGGCCGCAGACTGCTCCGGCCCTTCGTCCGCGGACGACGCCGTGTCCGCCGCCGCGGCGTCGGCCGTGGGTGCGGCCTGCGCCTGCTCGTCGCCGAACTGCCACGCGTCGATGCTCTCGTGCTCGCGCGTCGGGGCCTCGTCGGTCTCCTGAGCCCCCTCGACTTCATGGGTCTCGTCGGCTTCGTGGGTCTCGTCGACCCTGTCGGTCTCGTCGGCCCCGTGGGGCTCGTCGGCCGCGGAGCCGCCGGCGAGATGCGCCGCGCCCGCGCCCGCGGCGCCGAGCCCAGCGGCCCCACCGAGGACGGCGCCGGTGGGCTCACCCGCGGACGCGTCCGCAGAACTCGCGCCCGCAGAGGCCGACGCGGGTGCGGATGCCGACGCGGACTCGAGCTCCGGCTCCCGGGCGTCGTCCGCCCCGAGCCCCTCGGAGTCCTCACCGGCGCCGGCCCGCTCGCGCTCGCGGCGCGAGGAACCGAAGGAGACCACGAGCATCACGAGGCCCACGATGATGAGGGTCGCGCCCGCGGCGTACGCGAAGGGGACCCACTCGTTCTTCTCGTCGACCGGCCAGGTGATCGAGATGCTGTCGGCGCCGGGCTCGCTGCCGTCGGTGACGAGCAGGATCGCGCGGTAGGGCTGCGGATCCGTCGAGGTCTCCTCGGCGTAGAAGTCGCCGACGTCGATCGTCGTCGGGCTCTTCGAGGTCTTGACGCTGCGCCACAGGTCGGAGGAGGTGGGATCGGAGATCGAGTCCTCGCCGTCGTCGTCGACCGTCTCGGTCTTCAGCGTGCTCCAGTCGCTCAGCCCCGTGACCTGCGTGTGCTTCACGCCGTCGAGGTAGGCGTCGATGTCGTCGTTGGAGGCGGTGATCACGGAGACGTCGGAGTCCGCGGTGATCTTCACGTCCCCCTGGGTCCCGCCCACGTACAGCACGCCCGGGTCGATGACGACGGCCGGGCCGGGGTCGGACAGGTCCACGGTCGCGGTGCGCTCGGTCTCGGGAGCCCACGTGGTCTCCCCCAGGCGCCCGATGAGGAGCCCCACCAGTCCCAGCACCACCAGGACGGTTGCAATGATCTTGTAGATGATGACGATCTCCTCGTTCGCACCGAATCCCTGCCACGATACGAGAATCGAACGACGAGCACACCCCCTTCGCGCGCGAGCGTGAGAGGCCGCACGCGTGGCGCGCGCCTCTCTGAGGCCGTGCGCGGCACGGGCACGGTCGGCGCACGGCGCAGGCCCCGTCCGTCCTGCCGTACCCTGGCCGGGTGCGTCTCGTCGTTGCTCAGTGCTCGGTCGACTACACCGGTCGGCTCACCGCCCATCTGCCCCTGGCCACCCGCCTGCTCATCGTCAAGGCCGACGGCAGCGTGCTCGTCCACTCCGACGGCGGCAGCTACAAGCCGCTGAACTGGATGAGTCCGCCGTGTCAGCTGAAGGTCGTCGACCGGGCCGATGTCGAGGACGCGGCGGATGACCCCGCTCCCCTGCCCGGGGAGGACTGGGTGCAGCAGTGGGATGTGGTCCATGCGAAGACCGGAGACCGCCTCCGCGTGCGCCTGCACGAGATCCTCGAGGACACCAGCGTCGAGCTCGGCGTCGATCCGGGCCTGCAGAAGGACGGCGTCGAGGCGCATCTGCAGGCGCTGCTCGCCCAGAACATCGAGACCCTCGGGACCGACTGGTCGCTCGTGCGCCGGGAGTACCCGACCGCCATCGGACCGGTCGACATCCTGGCCCGCGACGCCGACGGCGCGACCGTCGCCATCGAGATCAAGCGGCGCGGCGAGATCGACGGCGTCGAGCAGCTCACCCGCTACCTCGACCTGCTCAACCGCGATCCGCTGCTCGCGCCGGTGCGCGGCATGTTCGCCGCCCAGGCCATCAAGCCCCAGGCCAAGGTCCTCGCCCACGACCGCGGCATCGACTGCGTGACCCTGGACTACGACGCCCTGCGCGGCATCGACGACGCCGAGAGCCGCCTCTTCTGATCCCGCACGCACCAGGAGCACCGATGCCCCCGACCGACGCCCACGTCGACCCGCAGCACGCAGAGCCCCTGCATGCCGATCTCGCCCTCCGCGGCACGGCAGTGCTCGACCGGGGCGTGCTCCCGGGGTCGCTGGTCCTCCTCGCAGGGGGCCGCATCCTGTGGGCAGGCCCCGAGGAGAAGGCGCCTGCCCACCGCGCCGAGCGCACCCTCGAGCATCCCGGGCTGATCCTTCCCGGCCTCATCGACCTGCACTGCCACGGCGGAGGCGGGGCCTCGTTCCCGGACTGCGCGGACGCCCAGGAGGCCATGGTCGCCGTGCGCGAGCACCGTCGCCACGGCACCACCTCGCTCGTCGCCTCGCTCGTGACCGCCTCGGCCGAGGAGCTCGGTCGGCGCGTGCGCATGCTCGCCGGGCTCGTCGAGGACGGGGAGGTCGAGGCGATCCACCTCGAGGGCCCCTTCATCTCCGAGGCGCGCAAGGGCGCCCAGAACCCCGCGCACATCACCGGAGGCGACGCGGCGCTCGTCGGCGAACTGTGCGCGGAGGGCCGCGGCGCCGTCGCGACCATGACGATGGCGCCGGAGACGGCCGACGCCCCCGCGGTCATCGACGCCCTCGCCGCGGGCGGCGCCCTCCCCTCGCTCGGGCACACCGACTGCGACAGCGCGCAGATGGACGCGGCGATCACCGCCTCCCGCGACGCCCTGCGACGGCACCACGGCCGATCCGCGCTGCCCACCGCGACGCATCTGTTCAACGGCATGCGGCCCATCCACCACCGCGATCCGGGGCCGGCCCTCGCGGCGCTCGATGCGGCCGGCCGCGGGGAGATCGTCGCCGAGGTCATCGCCGACGGGGTCCATCTCGCCGCCGAGACCGTCGCCCACGTGTTCTCCCTCGCGGCCGACGACTGCGTCGTGCTCATCACCGATGCCATGGCCGCCGCAGGCATGGCCGACGGCAGCTACCGCCTCGGCGCGCTGGACGTGGACGTGCAGGGCGGCGTCGCGACCCTCGCCGACGGCGGCTCGATCGCCGGCGGCACCGCGCATCTGATCGACGTCGTGCGCTTCGCCGTGCGCGAGGCCGGCGTGGATCTGGCCGCCGCTGTGCGCGCGGCCACCGTGGTCCCGGCGCGCGTCCTCGGACGCGAGGACGAGATTGGGGCGCTGCGGGCGGGACTCGCGGCCGACGTGCTGCTGGTCGACTCGGAGCTGCGTCCCGTGCAGGTCATCCGTCGCGGCGAGCTCGTCGGCACCGCGCAGCCGGACTGAGCTCGAAGCACCGACCGGCACCGCGCCGTCGGACCGACCTCACGGCACCCGGCCGGCACCGCGCACACTGCTCAGTCGGCGTCCCCGCGCACCGAGCCCGTCGGCGCCGCCTCGTACCAGGCGATGACGGCCGAGGAGGTCGTGAAGGGCAGCATGAGCCACAGCGGCTCGCCTTCTCCGCGGACGAACTCGATCTCGGTGTCCAGGACGATGCGCGCCCCTCCGGACCCGTCATCCGCGTCCTCACCGCCGCCCGAGCCGACGGCGACGTTCCGCCGCTGGACGTCGAGGATCTCGCTGCGGCGCAGCAGCACCTCGCCGCCGGCGAGCAGGGCGTCGGTGCGGTGCCAGAGCAGCCCCTGGGAGGTGAAGCGCAGGCGTCCGCCGCGCCAGGCGCCGCGTCCGCCGCGGGCACCGGGGCGCCACAGGAAGCAGTCGAGCGCTCCCCCGCGGCGCGCGATCACCGCGGAGCGCACGAGCACCGCGATCGCCAGCAGAACGACCAACGTCCCGACCACCACGAGGGTGATCGGGACGTTGACGTGCATCATCGGTGCGCGTGCGCCTCAGCGGGCGGCCGTGGCGCGATCGGCATGATCGACGGCGATCGTCACCACGTCGCGATCCATGGAGACGAAGCCCCCGTCGACCGCTCGCTCGGTGACCTCGCCGTCCTCGCCGATGATCCGCACCGCGCCGCGCTCGAGGATCGCGAGCGTGGGCTGCATCCGCGGCAGGATGCCCATCGAGCCGTCGGCGGCGGGGACCACGACCTGGGCGGCATGGCCGCTCCAGACCGTCCGGTCCGCGGAGACGAAGGTGACCTCGAGGGTGCTCACTCTCCGAGCTCCTTCTGGATCCGGTGCCAGTTCTCCATGACCATGTCGATCCCGCCGACGTTGAAGAACGCCTGCTCGGGGATGTGGTCGAACTCGCCGTCGCAGATGCCCTTGAAGGACTCGATGGTGTCCTTGAGCGGCACGTCCGAGCCGTCCACGCCGGTGAACTGCTTGGCCAGGTGCGTGTTCTGCGAGAGGAACTGCTGGATGCGGCGGGCGCGGCCGACGATGACCTTGTCCTCCTCGGAGAGCTCGTCGACGCCGAGCATCGCGATGATGTCCTGCAGCTCCTTGTTGCGCTGGAGGATCTGCTTCACGCGGTTGGCGACGTCGTAGTGCTCCTGGCCCACGTAGCGCGGGTCGAGGATGCGCGAGGTCGAGGTCAGCGGGTCGATCGCCGGGTACAGGCCGCGCGAGGCGATCTCGCGGGAGAGCTCGGTGGTCGCGTCCAGGTGGGCGAAGGTGGTCGCCGGGGCCGGGTCCGTGTAGTCGTCGGCCGGGACGTAGATCGCCTGCATCGAGGTGATCGAGTGGCCGCGCGTCGAGGTGATGCGCTCCTGGAGCTGCCCCATCTCGTCGGCCAGGTTCGGCTGGTAGCCCACGGCCGAGGGCATGCGGCCCAGCAGCGTGGAGACCTCGGAGCCCGCCTGCGTGAAGCGGAAGATGTTGTCGATGAACAGCAGCACGTCCTGGCTCTGCACATCGCGGAAGTACTCCGCCATGGTCAGGGCCGAGAGGGCCACGCGCAGACGCGTGCCCGGCGGCTCGTCCATCTGGCCGAAGACCAGGGCGGTCTTCTCGATGACGCCGGACTCGGTCATCTCCTCGATGAGGTCCCAGCCCTCACGGGTGCGCTCGCCGACGCCGGCGAACACGGAGACGCCGTCGTGGTTGTTGGCCACGCGGTAGATCATCTCCTGGATGAGGACCGTCTTGCCGACGCCCGCGCCGCCGAACAGGCCGATCTTGCCGCCCTGCACGTACGGGGTGAGCAGGTCGATCGACTTGATGCCGGTCTCGAACATCTCGGTCTTGGACTCGAGCTGGTCGAAGCTGGGGGCGGTGCGGTGGATGGGCCAGCGCTCGGAGACCTCGAAGGTCTGGCCCTCCTCGACGTTCAGCGGGTTGCCGACGACGTCGAAGACGGTGCCGAGGGTGACGTCGCCGACCGGCACGGAGATCGGGGCGCCGGTGTCGGTCACGGACTGCCCGCGCACGAGGCCGTCGGTCGGCTTGAGCGCGATCGCGCGGACCATGCCGTCGCCGAGGTGCTGAGCCGTCTCGAGCGTGAGGACCGAGGGCAGGAGGCCCGCGCCCTCGGCGCTGATCTCGGTGGTCAGAGCGTTGTAGAGATCGGGGATGTTGCCCGGGGGGAACTCGATGTCGACGACCGCGCCCGTGACACGGGCGATGCGGCCGGTGCCCTGCTGCGCGGAGGCAGCGGGGGCGTCGGTGGTGACTGGGGTGCTCATTCGTTTCTCTCCAATGGGTCAGGCCGGCGCGCGGAGCGCTCGCGGCGGCTCAGCGTTCGGTGCGACCGGATCCCGAGAGGGCGTCGGCGCCGCCGACGATCTCCGAGATCTCCTGGGTGATCTCCGCCTGGCGCGCCGAGTTGGCCAGCCGGGTGAACTTGCGGATCTGCTGTTCGGCGTTGTCCGTGGCCGTCTTCATCGCGCGCTGCGTCGCCGCGTGCTCGGAGGCCATCGACTGCATGAGCAGGTTGACGATGCGCGACTCGAGGTAGCGCGGGATCAGCTCGTCCATGACCGTCTCGGCGTCGGGCGCGAACTCGTACAGCGGGTACGAGGGCGCCTCGGCGCCCGCCTCGGCGTCGACGACCTCGAGCGGGACCAGGCGGGTCGCCCGGGCCACCTGCCGGAACCGGCTGAGGAAGCGGGTGCCCACGAGGTACGCCTCGTCGAGATGCACCTCCGGGTCCTCGCTGAGCAGGTCGCCGGTGAGACGCTGCGCGATCTCGTGGCCGAGCGCAGGGATCTCGCTCTCCTGGAACGGGGTCCAGGCCGTGACCGGCGGACGGTTGCGGAACGTGTAGTAGGTCTCGCCCTTGCGGCCGACGACGTACAGCACGGGCGTCTTGCCCTCGTCGATCAGGTGGTTGGCGAGCTCCTCCGCGGCGCGGATCGCGTTGTGCGAGTACGAGCCCGTCATCCCGCGGTCGGCCGTGATGAGCAGGATGCCGGCGCGGCCGGTCTCGCTGCGCTCCTGGTCGAGGAACGGATGCTCGACGTCGGTCGAATGGGTCGCGACGGCGCCGATCGCCCGAGTGATCGCCTCGGCGTACGGCGTGGTCGCGAGCACCCGGGCGTGGGCCTTGGCGATGCGCGAGGCCGCGACCATCTCCTTGGCCTTGAAGATCTTCTTCATGCCCTGAGCGGAGGTGATCCGCTTCTTGTACTCCCTCTGCTGTGCTCCCATGTCTCTCCTTCGCGGGATGCTCCGGCTGGTCCCGGCGCCGCCCTCCCCAGCAGGGTCTCCCCTGCCCGGTCGGACGGCGCACCGGATCATCCGCGGACGATGCGCTCCTGGTCGATGTCCTCGTCCTCCGCGCTCTCGTGCACGTCGGTGCGAGCCTCGCTCTGGCCCTTGCCGGCCAGGAAGTCGCGCTTGACCTGCTCGAGCAGCTCGGTGGCCTGCTGCTCGGTCTCCTCGGAGAACTTCTTCGAGGTGCGGATGTCCTCGAGCACGGTGCCGTTGTGGCGCAGGTGCTCGAGCAGCAGGGACTCGAACTCGCGGACGTCCTCGACCTCGATGTCGTCGAACTTGCCGGTGGTGCCGCCCCAGATCGAGATGACCTCCTCCTCGACCGGGAAGGGCGAGGACTGGGGCTGCTTGAGCAGCTCCATGAGGCGCGCGCCGCGGTTCAGCTGCTGCTTCGAGGCGGCGTCGAGGTCCGAGGCGAACATCGCGAAGGACTCGAGGTCGCGGTACTGCGCGAGCGAGATCTTCAGCGTGCCGGAGACGCCCTTCATCGCCTTGATCTGCGCGGAGCCGCCGACGCGGGAGACCGAGATGCCGACGTCGACAGCGGGGCGCTGATCGGCGTTGAACAGGTCGGACTGCAGGAAGACCTGGCCGTCGGTGATCGAGATGACGTTGGTCGGGATGTACGCCGAGACGTCGTTGGCCTTGGTCTCGATGATCGGCAGGCCGGTCATCGAGCCGCCGCCCATCTCGTCGCTGAGCTTCGCGCAGCGCTCGAGGAGGCGGGAGTGCAGGTAGAACACGTCACCGGGGTAGGCCTCGCGGCCCGGCGGGCGGCGCAGCAGCAACGACACGGCGCGGTAGGCCTCGGCCTGCTTGGTGAGGTCGTCGAAGACGATGAGGACGTGCTTGCCCTCGTACATCCAGTGCTGGCCGATGGCCGAGCCCGCGTAGGGGGCGATGTACTTGAAGCCCGCGGGATCGGAGGCGGGGGCCGCCACGATCGTCGTGTAGTCGAGGGCGCCGGCCTCCTCGAGGGTGGCGCGGACCGACGCGATGGTCGAGCCCTTCTGGCCGACGGCCACGTAGATGCAGCGCACCTGCTGGCTCGGGTCGCCGGACTCCCAGTTCGCCTTCTGGTTCAGGATCGTGTCCAGGGCGATGGTTGTCTTGCCGGTCTGGCGGTCGCCGATGATGAGCTGGCGCTGGCCGCGGCCGATCGGGGTCATCGAGTCGATGGCCTTGATGCCGGTCTGCATCGGCTCCTTGACGCTCTTGCGCTGCATGACCGTGGGGGCCTGCAGCTCGAGGGCGCGGCGCTCGGTGCTGGCGATCTCGCCGAGACCGTCGATGGGGGCGCCGGTGGGGTCGACCACGCGGCCGAGGAAGTCGTCGCCGACGGGCACGGAGAGCACCTCGCCGGTGCGGCGCACCTCCTGGCCCTCCTCGATGCCGGAGAACTCGCCGAGGACGACGACGCCGACCTCGCGCAGCTCGAGGTTCAGGGCCAGACCGAGAGTGCCGTCCTCGAAGCGGACGAGCTCGTTGGCCATGACGCCGGGGAGACCCTCGACGCGGGCGATGCCGTCGGCCGACTCGGTGACGCGGCCGATCTCCTCGCGCTCGGGCGTGCCGGCCTGGTAGGTGGACACTGCGGTGTCCAGGGCGTTCCGGATGTCCTCCGGGCGGATCGTGAGCTCAGCCATCGCGGTGCTTCGCTTCCTTCTCTGCCCCGCGGGCGGGGCGGTGGTCGTACCAGCTGTGGTCGTCAGATGGGAGGTCCCGGGGGATCTCCGGTGGATCTCGCCGCGCGGCCGTCAGGCCACCAGGCGGGAGCGCGCCTGGGCCAGGCGCGCGAGGACTGTCGCGTCGTAGAGGTCGTCCCCGACCTGGACGCGCAGGCCGCCGACGACGTCCTCGTCCAGCTCGAAGTTGGTCTGGACCTCGCGGCCGTAGATCCGGGTGAGGATCGAGGACAGTCGCGACTGCTGCTCGGGGGTGAGCTGTCGCGCGCTGCGCACGATCGCCAGCAGACGGCGGCGCCGCGCCGAGGCGAACTCGGCGAAGCCCAGGAGGCGGCGAGCGGGCTTGACGTCCGTGCGCCGACCCACCGCACGGCGGGCGAGCGCGAGGGTCAGCGGGTGCACGCGGCCCTCGAGCAGTCGCGAGACGATCC
The DNA here is from genome assembly GCF_023373525.1 of Brachybacterium kimchii. Lineage (NCBI taxonomy): Bacteria > Bacillati > Actinomycetota > Actinomycetes > Micrococcales > Dermabacteraceae > Brachybacterium > Brachybacterium kimchii. The sequence continues at coordinate 541,131 of NZ_CP097218.1, read as the reverse complement.
CCGCGCGCTGCTCGGGATGCTCGCGGGCGTCGTCCAGGGCGCCGGTGAGCTCGCCGCTCTCGTCGATCACGCGGGAGATCTGGAAGAGCTCCTCCTCGACCTGCTCGAGCACGCCCTCGCGGGTCGCCTGCTCGAGGAGGGCCTCGACGCCGAGCTGCTCGAGGGCGTCCAGGACGTCCTCCTGCTCGGACCAGCGGCGGCCGACGATCTCGAGGATCACGGAGAGCGCCCCGGGGCTGACGCGCCCCTCGAAGAGCGAGCGCGCCACGGACTGCTTGACCTCGGCGGGTCGACCGCCGTCGCTCAGCATCCGCACCAGCTGGTTGCTGGAGTCGATCGCGTCGGCGGCCCCGAAGAGGTCCTCGGCGACCTGCGACAGCGACACGTCGTCGCCGCGCAGGAGGTCCTGGGACCGCTGGGTCACCTCACGCAGGGAGGTGGAGGAGGTTCCTCGCATCTGGTGTCCTTATCGGGTCGCGGTCTGGGACGACTCGAGGTCGTCCAGGAACCGGTCGATCACGCGGCGGGAGCGCTCGTCGTCGGTGAGGGACTCCCCGACGATCTTGGAGGCGAGGTCGCTCGCGAGCGTGCCGACCTCTCCCTTGAGCTGGGCCGCGGCGGTGGTGCGCTCGGCCGAGAGCTGCTGACGGCCGGCGCTGAGGATGCGGTCGTTCTCGGCCTCGGCGCGCGCCTTGGCCTCCTCGACGATCGCGGCGCCGTCCGCACGGGCCTTCTCGCGGATGGAGGCGGCCTCCTGGCGCGCCGCCGCGAGCTCCTGCTCCTGCTCGTCCTTCAGCTGGTCCGCCTGCTGCTGGACCTCCTCGGCCTTCTTCAGACCGCCTTCGATCTTCTCGCTGCGCTCATCGAGCACGGCGTTGAGCCGCGGCAGGATGAACTTGATGAAGACGACGGCGAAGATGACCAGGAAGATCAGCGACCAGACGATCTCCTGGGGCTCGGGCACCAGGATCTTCCAGCCCTCGACCTCTTCCGAGGTGCCTTCGGCAAGAATCATGGTGGGGGTCCTCAGCTGTTGAAGAGGAAGCCGGTGACGATCGCCAGCAGCGTCAGGATCTCGGTGAAGGCGATACCGATGAACATGGTCGACTGCAGGGCGCCGCGCAGCTCGGGCTGGCGGGCGGTCGCCTCGGCGGTCTTGCCCACGATGATGCCGATGCCGATGCCGGGGCCGATCGCCGCGAGGCCGTAGCCGATCGAGGCGACGTTGCCGGAGAGCTCTGCGAGAGTGGTGGCGTCCACAGGGTTTCCTTTCGTTGTGCCGACCGGGTGGACGGCGCGTTCTGGGGAGGGTACGACGGAGCGGGTCAGTGCTCGTCCGACGTCGCCATGTTGATGTACACGGCGGTCAGGATGGTGAAGATGAAGGCCTGCAGGGCGGCCACGAAGATCTCGAAGCCGTAGATGCCGATCGCGAGGGCCCCGGAGAACGGCGCGACCGCGATGAGAGCGGAGCCCGAGAACAGCAGACCCTGGGTGAGCCCGATGAAGACCACGAGCATGATGTGCCCGGCGACCATGTTGGCGAGCAGTCGGATCGTCAGCGAGGCCCAGCGGATCACGGCGAGCTGGAGGAACTCGATCGGGATCAGGAGGATGTAGATCGGCTTCGGCACGCCGGGGGGCATCGTCTCGTGCTTGAGGTAGCCGCCCAGGCCGTGCTTCTTGATGCCGAAGGAGATGTAGACGATGAACGTCCACAGCGCCGCGAGCAGCGGCAGGCCGATCACGGAGGTGCCCGCGAGGTTCAGCCCGGGGATCACGCCCGCGAGGTTCATCGTGAGGATGAAGAAGAACATCGTCACGAGCATGGGGGCGTACTTCTTGCCCTCGCGCATGCCCAGGGTGTTCTCGATGATCGAGTGATCGACGAACTCGATGATCATCTCGACGATGCTCTGCGCGCGACCGGGCACGAGCTTGGCGCGGGAGGCGATGACCGCCATCACCGTCAGCACGACGACGAGGATGATGAGGCGCACGAGCTGGACGCGGTTGAACTCGAACCACGTGCCGCCGAACAGGATGGCGTCCGGGAAGAACTCGGAGATGCTCGGCGTGTGGAACTCGAAGCCCTCGGCGAGGAGGTTCGGAGTGGCGTCGGCGGTGTTCAGCGCGATCTCCCGTGGTCGTCGTGTCGGCATCCGCCCCGCCGGTTCCGGCGGACGGGTGACGAGGCCCTGGGGCCTCGGCCGTCGCTGGCGTCAGCAGTCTGGATGGTCGTGCATGTCCTCTGATCCCCCACCGGGGTCGGGGATGCCGCGGGACGGTGCCGCCGGACCGCGGACGAGCCGAGGTCGGGGAGGCGGCGTCGGGAACGATCCGGGACCCACCGAACCCACGGCTCACCCCGGAGGGGCGGTGTGGAGGAGTGTCACGGGGGCCGTTCCAGGCCACGCGAAGACACCCTGAGCATATCAGAGCGTCACTGCTCCCGAGGGGGTTCGGCGACCTCCAGACGGGCACGTGAGCGCACCATCCCGACCGCCTCGGTGACGGCCGCCACGACCGCCCCCGCGAGCAGGGCGACACCGAGCCACGGCCGCGAGAGCCAGGTCGCCTCACCGAGCAGAAGGAGCGCGATGACCAGCACGAACATCTTCACGAGCCAGCTGCCCATGAGCACCATCGCGTAGGAGGTGCCGGGCAGCGGACGTGCGATACGGGCGCTCGCCACTGTGGGCAGGGTCACCACGAGAGCGAGACCACTCCCGACCAGCGCGCCGGGCAGCGCGCCCGCGCCGCCGAGCAGCGCGGCGAGCACGATGACGACGGCGTCGACGACGATCCCCGCGAGGATCGCGAGCAGCAGGGCCCGCATCAGCAGACGGTCGTTGTGGCGGCGGGCGCGCGCGATCCCCTCGTCGCTCGGGGCGGAGGGATCGGGTCGGTCGGCGGCGGGCATCGGCGTCTCGGATTCCTCGGTGTTCTCGGGTCGGGTCGGGTCTGGTGTGGGGCGGCGGCCGACGGGGTCAGCCGGCCTCGCGCTCGTGGGCGGGATGGCGCCTCCCGGAGCGGCGGCGCAGCCGGGCGATCGGATCGATCGTCACCACGAAGGCGACGAGCAGCCCGATCCCCCAGAAGATCACGACGGTGCGCATGTCCACGAGGGCCGGCAGCAGCATCCCCACCGAGATCACGATCGCCCACATGTACATGATGAGGACGGCCCCGAGCTGCGAGTGGCCGATCGCGAGCAGGCGGTGGTGGAGGTGGAGCTTGTCGGCGTGGAAGGGCGAGTGGCCCGAGCCGATGCGGCGGACGACGGCGAGCACGAAGTCGAGGAACGGGATGAACATGACGCCGATGGGCAGCAGGATCGGCAGGAACTGACCGATGACCTTCGCGTCGGACAGCTGCGCGGTGTCGATCTGGCCGGTGACCGTGATGGTGCTCGCGGCGAGCAGCAGGCCCAGCAGCATGGAGCCCGAATCCCCCATGAAGATCTTCGCGCGCGGCAGGTTGTGTGGCAGGAACCCCAGACAGGCGCCCACCATCGCGGCCGTGATCAGGGCGGCGAGCGAGGAGTAGTCCGTGGTCGAGGCGCTGCGGGTGAGCATGTAGGCGTAGGCGAAGAACGCCGTGCCCCCGATCGCCATCACCCCCGCGGCCAGCCCGTCCAGACCGTCCACGAAGTTCACCGCGTTCATCGAGACCACCACGACGAGCACCGTGAGGATGATGGCGCTGCGCGAGGAGAGCAGGGTGACGCCGCCGATGGGCAGGGACACCAGGCGCACTCCCTCGGCGGCCAGCAGCACGGCGGCGAGCACCTGTCCCGCGAGCTTGGTGACCCAGTCGAGGTCCCATTTGTCGTCGGCGGCGCCCAGGAGGGCGACGATCCCGGCGGCGGCGAGGATCGCCCAGGGCTGGCTGCTCTCGTGGAACAGTCCGTGGAGGAAGGGGATGCGGCTCGCGATGAGCATCGCCGCGGCGACCCCCACCAGGATCCCCAGTCCCCCGAGGCGCGGGGTCACGACCGTGTGCACGTCGCGCGAGCGGACCGCCGTCATCGCCCCGATCCTGCGCGCCATGAGGCGCACCGCGGGTGTGACCAGGAAGGTCACCGCCGCCGCGAGGAGCAGGACGAACAGGTAGATCCTCACGCGGGGCGGCTCCCGCTCCCGGTCTCCCCGGGTCCGTCGGCGGAGGAGTCGGGCTCTGCGGCGTCGACGGCGTCGGCGGGCGCGGGCAGCGGCGTGGAGCCGGCGGCGGCGAAGGCGTCGGCGCCGATGTCCTCGACGTTCTCCTCGCCCTCCGCCTCGGCGGGCTCGTCGGTCTCGGTCGCCGTCTCCGTCGTCGCGTCGGCCGACGCTCCCCCTGCCGTCGCCTCGTCGACGTCGGCGTCGGCTGCGGCGTCGGCGTCGCCGTCGGTCTCAGCCCCGGCGTCGGTCCCGGTGACGGTGTCGGGCTCCTCCGGCTCGGGGGCGGTGAAGATGTCGCCGACGGCCTCGACGATCTGCTCGCGGGTGAGCGCGCCCTCGCGGACGATCTCGGCGGGCTCGACCGTGGTGTCGATGATGGTGGAGGCGGTGCCCAGGCGTGCGGGGCCCCCGTCGAGGTAGACCTCGACGCGGTCGCCGAGCTGGGTCGCGGCGTCCATGACGCTGAGCGCCGCGGGCTTGCCGTGGCGGTTCGCGCTCGAGACGGCGAGCGGCCCGGTGCGGCGCAGCAGCTCGAGGGTGACCTCGTCGTCGGGCATGCGCAGGGCGACGGTGCCCCGGGTCTCCCCGAGGTCCCAGTTCAGCGAGGGCTGCGCGGTGAGGATCAGGGTGAGCGCGCCGGGCCAGAAGGCCTCCGTGAGGCGCTCGGCGTACTCGGGGACGTCGACCGCGAGTCCCAGCAGCACGGCGGGATCCCCGACGAGCACCGGCGGAGGGGCGTCGCGCCCGCGGTCCTTGGCGTCCAGCAGCGCCTGCACGGCGTCCGGGGTGAAGGCGTCCGCGCCGATGCCGTAGACGGTGTCGGTGGGGAGCACGATCAGGCCGCCGTCGGACAGGGCGTCCTGTGCGGCCTGGAGGCCCTCGTCGCGGGTGGCTTCGTTCGTGGTGTCGTACACGCTCACGGCGCTCAGTCTCTCATCTCGTGCTGGGGGTGGACGGGTGGGCGCGGAGGGCGACCAGGAAGCGGTCGCGGCCGGTGAGGTCGCGGACCGTGCGGATGTCGACGAAGGACCCCATTTCCTCGGCGAGGGCGCGCGTCGACGGGCCCTGCACGTCGGCGTGCTCCATCACGAGCAGACCGCCGGGCCGCAGCAGTCGCCCGGCGAGGGCGACCACGGAGCGGGGCACGTCGAGTCCGTCCGCTCCCCCGCCGAACAGTGCGCGCGCCGGGTCGTGCTCGCGCACCTCCTGCTCGCGGGGGATCGCATCGGCGGGGATGTAGGGCGGGTTCGCGAGCACCGCGTCGACTCCTCCGGCGCGGGCGCCGAGCACGGGTTCCGGGTCGGCCAGGAGCTGCGTGTCCCCGACGTCGCCCGTGCGGACCTCGCCGCGCTCCGGATCCACGGCCGCGAGGTTCCGCGCCGCCAGGTCGCGGGCGGCGGGGTCGATCTCGAGGGCGAGGACGCGTGCGGAGGGCATCTCGTCGAGGACCGCGGCCGCGAGGGCGCCGCTGCCCGTGCAGAGGTCCACGACGGTGCGCACGTCGTCCGACCGTGCGTGCTCGAGCAGCAGATCGATCGCGAGCTCGGTCTCCGGGCGCGGGATGAACACGCCGGGAGCGGTCTCGAGCAGGAGCCGTCGAAACGGGGCGCGCCCCAGGATCAGCTGCAGAGGCTCCCGGCGCTCGCGGCGGGCCACGAGCTCCTCGAGGCGCGCGTCGAAGTCCTCCGGGAGCGCATCGAGCAGGACCAGGGGCCCGTCGGCCCGCGCGGCGGCCTCGATGAGGGTGCGGGATTCGGCGCTCGAGGACACGATGCCCGCCTCTCCCAGTCGGGCGGTCGTGCGCGACAGCGCGGTGCGCAGGCGCATCCGCACGTCGATGCTCACAGCTCTCCCTCGGCGGCCTCGCGCAGGCGCTGCTCGGCCTCTGCGCGGCGGGAGGAGTCGATGAGGGCGTCGAGGTCGCCGGCGAGGACGGCCTCGAGGTTGCCCGCCTTGAAGCCGGTGCGGTGGTCGGTCACCCGTGACTCGGGGAAGTTGAACGTGCGGATCCGCTCGGAGCGGTCGACGGTGCGCACCTGGGAGCGGCGGCTCGCGGAGGCCTCGGCGTCCTGCTCGGCGCGGCGCGCCTCGAGCAGGCGCGAGCGCAGGATCCGCATCGCCTGCTCCCGGTTCTGCAGCTGGCTCTTCTCGTTCTGGCAGGAGACGACGATGCCGGTGGGCAGGTGGGTGATGCGCACGGCGGAGTCAGTGGTGTTCACGCTCTGCCCGCCGGGCCCGGAGGAGCGGAAGACGTCGATGCGCAGGTTCGCTGGGACCATCTGCTCGGCGAGCAGCTCGGCCTCGTCGGTCTCGTCGGCCTCGGGCATCACCAGGACGCCGACGGCGGAGGTGTGGATGCGCCCGGCGGACTCGGTGACCGGCACGCGCTGGACCCGGTGGACGCCGCCCTCGTGCTTGAGGTGCGCCCAGACGCCGTCGGCCGCTCCTCCGCCGGTCCCGGCCCCGCCGTCGACGGCGGACGAGCCCGCGCGGATCGAGAGGGTCGCGTCCTTGATGCCGCCCAGGTCGGAGTCGGTGGAGTCGATGACCTCGAGCGTCCAGCCCCGGGAGAGCGCGTACTGCCGGTACATGCGCAGCATCTCCGCGGCGAACAGGGCGGACTCCTCGCCGCCGGCTCCGGCCTTGATCTCCATGAGCACGTCCCGGGAGTCGTCCTCGTCGCGGGGGGCGAGCAGCTCGCGCAGGTGCTCGCGGAGGGTCGCGACGCGCTCGGCGTCCCGCTGGGCCTCGGCCGCGAACTCGGGGTCCTCCGCGGCGAGCTCGCGCGCGGCGTCGCGGTCCTCGGCCGCACTGCGCAGGTCGCGCAGCGCGGTGACGATCTGGTCGACCTCGGCGTAGCGGCGTCCCACGCGTCGCGCGCGGGAGGCGTCAGTGTGCAGGGAGGGGTCCGCCATGCGCCGCTGCAGCTCGGCGTGCTCCGCCTCGAGGGCGCTCAGCCGCTCGAGCGGGAGGCCGTCGAGGTCATCGGCAGGATGCGCCACGGCCTCTCCTCGGATCAGGACACCGGCAGGATCATGTCATCGCCCGACCGGGAGGCCGGAGACACGACACCGGCGGCTCCCCAGGGGGAACCGCCGGTGTCGGAAGCGCTGTTACTTGGACTTCTTGCCGTAGCGGGCCTCGAAGCGGGCCACGCGACCGCCGGTGTCCAGGATCTTCTGCTTGCCCGTGTAGAACGGGTGGCAGGCGGAGCAGACCTCGGCGCGGATCTCGCCGTCGCCCTTGGTGCTGCGGGTGGTGAACGTGTTGCCGCAGGTGCAGGTCACCTGGGTCACGTGATAATCCGGGTGGATGTTCGCCTTCATGATCTCTCCTTCGTGAGGTCGCTGGGTCGGTGCCCGACGGGCGCCGTGAACCAGAACCGACGCCCGATTGTGCCACGTGCGCACGAGCAGGCACAGCCCCCGACGCGTGGGGGTGACGAACTCCCCACGGGGCGGGATCCGCACAGGGGCGCCCGAGCACCGGGGAGGCGGCCCGTCCCGCTCTCAGGCGGACTCGCGGATGATGAGCCGGTAGGGCACGGTGCGCACGGCCCCGCCGTCGGCCGCGCTCAGGCGTCCGGTGAACAGCCCGTCCACGAGATCGACCGCTTCGCGGGCCACGGCCTCGAGGTCGACGCCGATGGTCGTGAGCTCCGGGGAGACGAGCTCCCCCAGCGCGAGCCCGTCGACGCCCGTCACACGCACGTCGTCGGGGACGTTCAGACCGCGGGTGCGCAGCGTCTTGAGCACCTGAAGCGCGTGCACGTCGTTCCAGGCCATGAGGGTGTCCGCGCCCGCCTCGAGCGCCGCCTCGACCTGGGCCGGGATGCCGCCCGCCGACGCGGGGACGAGGTCCACCGCGGCGATCCGCCGGCCGACGGCCTCCCGCATCTCGTGCGCGCGGCGGCTCTCCCCGTCCTGGGTGCTGTCGAGCACGGCGACGCGTGCGGCGCCGGAGCGCTCCAGATGCGCGGCGAGCCCGCTCATCGCGGCCTCCTCCGCGAAGCGCACGCCCGCACCGTCGGCCTCCTGGAGGTCGAGGCGCACGAGCGGCATGCGCGCGGGGACGATCTCGTCGGCGTCGGCCGGGAGGCTGTAGCCCAGCAAGGCGTCGGCCCGTCGCACGAGCTCGGTCGCGATCGCCTCGGCCTCCGCTCCGTTCTCGGTCTCGGCGACCACCACGTTCCACCCGCGCCGTGCGCTCTCGCGGATCACGGCGGCGGCGATCTCCGGGAAGAACGTGTTGGTGAGCTCGTTGACCAGCAGGCCGAGGGTGGGCGGCCCCTGGGAGACGAGGCCGCGTCCGAAGCGCGAGGGTCGGTAGTTGAGCTCCTCGGCCGCGGCGAGGACGCGCTCGCGGGTGTCGGGGCTGATGCCGGGCATGTCGTTCATGGCCCGGGTGACCGTCTGCCGCGAGACGCCGGCGCGCGTGGCCACGTCGACGATGGTGGCGCGCCGGGCGCCCGTCGTCCGGGCGTCCGTCCGCGCACCGGCGCTCTCACGGCTCCTGCTCACGCCATGTCCTCCCGAAGATCCAGCCAGGCGACCTGCTCGGGGGTCAGCTGCACCGAGAGGCCTTCCATAGAGGATCGCATCTCCGCGATGGAGCGGGGACCGAACAGCGGGAACGTGGGGAACGGCTGGGCGAGCACGTACGCGAGCGCGATCGCGGTGGGCGGGACACCGAACTCGCGGGCGAGGGTGCGGGCGCGCTCGAGGCGCTCGAAGTTGTCGTCGGAGTAGTAGCAGCGCACGAGCTCGGCGTCCGAGCGGTCCTCGGGCGCGGCACGGCCGGTGAAGAAGCCCCGGGCCTGGGAGGACCAGGGGAAGAGCGGGATCTTCCGCTCCTCGAGCCAGGCCTTCGAGGCCGGGTCGGTCGCGTGCACGCAGCCGGCCCAGGGGACGTCGAGCGCCTCGGCCAGGCCGAAGTGGTTGCTCAGCAGGCTGAAGCCCTGCTTGCCGTGGGCCGCGGCGTACGCGTTCGCCTCGTCGACACGCGCGGGCGTCCAGTTCGAGCCGCCGAACGCCCGGATCCGGCCGGCCTCGAGGTGCTCGTTGAGCACGTCGACGAACTCGCCGACGGGGATCTCGAGGTTGTCCCTGTGCATCATGTAGAGATCCGCGTAGTCGGTCTGCTGGCGCTCGAGGGACTCGAGCAGCTGACGGCTCAGGGAGTCGGGGTCGCAGTGCGGCGTGTGCGCGCCCTTGGTGATCACGACGACGTCCTCGCGGATGCCGCGGTTCGTGATCCATTGCCCCAGCTGCACCTCGTGGTGACCGCCGCCGTAGATGTAGGCGGAGTCGAAGGTGGTGCCGCCGGCCTCGACGAAGGCGTCGAACAGGGCGGAGGCGTGGGCGAGGTTCGGCTGGTTGTCGCAGCCCATGACCAGGCGGGAGATCTTCTTGCCGACGCCCGGGATCTCGCCGTAGGGCATGGCGGAGTGCTCGCGGTCCGCCCGCACGCGCAGCGGGGCGCCCGAGACGGTGGGGATCGCGGAGTCCTCGCGCTCGAAGGGATAGCGCAGGCCGATCTGCTCGCGCCAGTCGTCGAGCGCGCGCGCCTGGCCGAGGCTCGCCTCGAGATCGAGCTCGGGGACCTCGGACCGCCCGGCGAGGACGGCGCGCGCGAGGGCGTCCGCCTCCAGGGCGTAGGGGTGGGCGTGCTCCACGCGGATCTCGCGCGGCTCCTCGCCCGCCGTGTCGAGACTGATCACGGTGTCCTCGCCGAGCGTCCACGGATCCTCGAGACGGATCACGCCGCGGCTGCCGGTGATCGTGGCGGACTGCGGATCCGCCAGACGCACACCGGTGCGCAGGCTCGCGGTGGCACCGCCCGCGAAGGTGAGCTCCGCGGCCGCCCACTCGTCGACGCCCGTGGGGCCGACGGTGCCTGCGGCGCGGAGCGCGGCGGGCTCGACGACGGTGCGCCCGGCGGCGGCCCCGGCGACCAGGCGCGCCAGGGACAGCGGGTAGCAGCCGACGTCGAGGATCCCGCCGCCGGCGATCTGCGGGTCGAACAGACGTCCCTCGCGCGCCCCGGTGTCGAACGAGAACGAGGCGTCGACGTGCACGAGCTCGCCGATCGCGCCCTCGCGCACGAGGTCGAGCACCTGGACGGTCTGCGGATGGAAGCGGTACATGAAGGCCTCGAGCAGCACGCGCCCGGTGCGGCGGGCGACGTCCGCGACGGCCATCGCGGTGCCGTGGTTCACCGCCAGCGGCTTCTCGCAGAGCACGTGCTTGCCGGCCTCGAGGGCGGCGATGCTCAGGCGCGCGTGCTCGGTGTGCACCGTGGAGACGTAGACGGCGTCGACCGCATCGGAGGCCAGGACCTCCTCGTAGGTGCCGATCACGGCACCCGGGTCCTCGGCGATGCCGAACTCGCGCGCGAACTCGCGGGCCCGCTCCGGGTCACGGCTGCCCGCGCCCACGAGCACGCCGAGCTCGCTGTGGGGCAGCTGGCCGGCGAAGCGACGGGCGATCGAGCCGGGCCCGAGGACCGCCCAGCGCAGGCGCGCCGGAGCGCCGGGCGCGGCCGCGCGCTCCGTGCTGCTGTCGTCGTGGGTGGGGGCGCTGCTGTCGGTGTTCATGGATGCGACCTCGCTGTCGATGGGTGGGAGCTGCGGACGGCGGATGGATGCTGCGGCGGATGCCGGACGCGGACCGCACCGGGGCAACGCGGCTCATCCGCCTGCCGTGAACGTTCACGACTAAGATCACGCTACACGTCCGGCGGCCGCGGCGCCATGCGCGACAGAACTCCGCCGGGGCGCGTCGATCCGCCGCGGCCGCCCAGGGCGGCGGCACAGAGATGCGACGGAGACACGATCCGGCATCCGTCGGAGGAGCCGCACCCGCCGAACATTTGTGACCCTTGACACCCCCGCGAGCGGATGCCATAGTCCTGGCCAGCTGTGAACGTTCACGGCCCTGATCGCCTGCTCGATGACGAGGAGAGCCCATGCACCCACCCACGCGACGACACGTCCTGCGAGGCCTCGGCCTGGCGGGACTGGCAGCGGGAGGACTGGCCGCCTGCGGCTCCTCCCCCACGATCTCCGACGACCCCGACGAGCTGGTCATGTGGTACTGGAACCGGTCCGCCAGCCCGAAGCTCCTCGAGCAGGCCGCGAAGAACGTCCCCGGCACGGATCGGCACGTGCGCGCCGACGTCATCGGCACCACCTTCGACACCAAGCTGCGCACGAGCCTCGCGGGCGGCGCCTACATCCCGGACATCACGTACATCAACTCGAACAACGCCCTCTACTTCCGCAACGAGCACCAGTTCCTGGACATGAGCGACCTGGGGGCCGCCCAGCACGCGGACGACTACTACGAGTGGAAGTGGAAGCTCGGGATCACGCCCGAGGAGCGCTTCTGCTTCTTCCCTCTCGACATCGGCCCGACCGGCTTCTACTACCGCCAGGACGTGTTCGAGAAGGCGGGGCTGCCGACGGAACCGGACGAGGTCTCCTCCGCGGTCTCGACGTGGAAGGAGTGGATCGCCCTGGGCGCCGAGCTCCGGAAGGCGACCGGCTCCGCGCTCGTCAACACCGCGCAGTCCATCTACGAGCAGTTCCTCAACGCGAGCCCCGAGCGCTACCTCGACGCCGAGGACACGCCCCTGTACACGGCCGAGGGCTCGGCGGTGCGCGAGGCCTGGGACACGGCCATCGCCGCGATCGACGCGCACATCACCGCGGGGATCCCGGACGCCCGCGGCACGGACCAGAACGCCGCGTGGTCCAGCGGGAAGACCGCCGGCCACGTGAACGCCTCGTGGTGGTCCCAGATCATCCAGGAGTCCGCGCCGGACTCCGCGGGCCTCTGGCGCCTGGCCGACCAGCCCGTGCGCCCGGGGAACTCAGGAGGCTCCTTCGCCGCGATCCCCCACACCTGCAAGGACCCGGAGGCCGCCTTCGCCTTCATCCGCTGGATCAACACGCCGGACCACCAGGCCGAGGCCTACAACGACGTCCAGCTCTTCCCCTCCGCACCCGCCTCCTACGAGAGCGGCACCATGAAGTACGCGGGTGACTTCTTCGGGGACCAGGATCCGCTCGCCTTCTTCTCGCACGCCGCCGAGCAGGTGCCGGAATCGTTCATCAGCACGTGGGAGAGCGTCGTCTCCGGCAGCTTCACCCTCGAGATCACCAACGTCGAGACCGCCGGCAAGGACCCGGACCGCGCATGGGCCGATGCGATCGCCGCCGCCGAGAAGGCACTGCGCAAACGAGGAGTCCAGCGATGAGCGTCATGACCACTCCCCCGCCCGTCGACGCCGCCCGGGCCCCCGCCGCGGCCGTCCCTCGCACCCGGGCCCGCGGCTGGCGAGGAGTCCTCTCCCACTGGCCCCAGTACGTCGCGATCGCCCCGTTCTACGTGCTCTTCCTCGTCTTCGGGCTGTTCCCCATCGTGTTCTCGATCGTGCTCTCCTTCACCGACTGGGACGGCATGGGCGAGATCCGCTTCGCCGGGCTCTCCCAGTACATCTACCTCGTCCAGGACTCCCGGTTCTGGAACGCGGTCGCGAACACGTTCATCATCTGGTTCCTCTCCACGGTCCCGATGCTGTTCCTGGCGCTCGTCATCGCGTTCCTGCTGCACCAGAACATCCGCTTCCGCGGGTTCTACCGGGTGGCCTTCTTCCTGCCGAACGTCACCAGCATGGTCGCGATGGCGATCGTCTTCGGGTCGGTGTTCTCCGACTCCTTCGGACTCGTGAACTCGGCGCTGACCGCCCTGCACGTCGACTCCGTGCCCTGGCTCTCGAGCAGCCTGGGCATCAAGGTCACCATCGCCGTCATGGTGATCTGGCGGTTCACCGGCTACAACGCGATCATCTACCTCGCCGGGCTCCAGTCGATCCCGACGGACCTGTACGACGCCGCGAAGACCGACGGCGCCTCGACCTGGCAGATCTTCACCCGCGTGACGATCCCGATGCTGCGGCCGATCATCCTGTTCACCGTCATCACCTCGACCGTCGGCGGGCTGAGCCTGTTCACCGAGCCGCAGGTGCTCCTCGGCGACGCCGGCGGCAACGGCGAGGCCGGCATGACCATTGTGCTCTACCAGTACAACCAGGCGTTCACGCAGTTCGACTTCGGCTATGGCTCGGCCATCGCCTGGGCGCTCTTCGTCCTCGCCTCCGTGTTCGCGATCATCAACTGGCGCCTGCTCAGCGAGCGCAGGGACGCGCCCCGACGGACCGGCAGGAAGGCACGCTCATGACCACCGCTGATTCCACCCGCACCTCCGAACGCACGGCGCCGGGAGGCCCGGCGGAGCCGCGCGCGAACGACCGGCCGGGACTGCGGACCTCGGGCGACCGGGCCGCGATCGCGCGCGCCCGCCTCGAGAAGGTGATCACGCATCTGCTGATCCTCGTCGGCGTCGTGCTGTCGGTGTTCCCGTTCTACTGGCTCGCGGTGATGTCGACGTCGACGACCGCGCAGATCTTCGGGTACCCGCCGCGTCTCACCTTCGGCACGAGCTTCGCGGAGAACCTGAGGAACCTGTTCTCGAGCGTGGACATCCTCTCCGCCCTCGTGAACACGATCATCGTGTCCGCGCTGTGCGCCGTGCTGGTGATGTTCTTCGACTCCCTCGCCGCCTTCGCCTTCGCGAAGTACGACTTCCCTGGGAAGAACGCCCTGTTCGTGCTGATGATCGCGACCTTCCTGATCCCCGGGAGCCTCTCGCTGGTGCCGAGCTTCATCCTCATGTCGAAGATCGGCTGGGTGGGGACGCTGCAGGCGCTCATCGTCCCGGGCGCCGCGAACGCCTTCGGCATCTTCCTGCTGCGGCAGATGGCGAGCTCGTCCATCCCCGACGAGCTCGTGGAGTCCGCGCGGATCGACGGCGCCGGCTTCTTCACCATCTACCGCCGGATCGGCGTGCCGATGATGCGCGGCGGCCTCGCGTTCCTGGGCATCTTCACGTTCATCACCGCATGGAACGACTACGTGTGGCCGTTGATCGTGCTGGTCGACCCGAATCGCCAGACCCTGCAGACCGCCCTGCAGAACCTCAACTCGCTGTACCTCACGGACTACGGGATGGTCATGGCGGGCGCGCTGGTCAGCGTGCTGCCGCTCATCGGCGTCTTCATCATCGGCTCGCGCCACTTCATCGCGAACATCGCGGCGGGCGCGATCAAGGGATGACGGAGCCGGGATGACGAAGCGGGGCGGGCACCGAAGTGCCCGCCCCGCCGTCGTCGGCCCGGATATCCGGGCCCAGGAACCCAGTCCCCGGGGAGGTCAGTCGCCGGAGCGGCCGCCCACGCTGGGGGTGTTCTTGGAGACCGTCATCAGGAACTCGGTGTTCGACTGGGTCTTCTTCACGCGCTCCAGGAGCAGCTCGAGCGCCTGCTGCTGGTCGAGCGCGCCGAGCACGCGGCGGAGCTTCCACATGATGGCCAGCTCCTCCTTGCCCATGAGCTCCTCCTCGCGGCGGGTGCTCGAGGCGTTGACGTCCACCGCCGGGAAGATGCGCTTGTCCGCGAGGTTCCGCGAGAGGCGCAGCTCCATGTTGCCGGTGCCCTTGAACTCCTCGAAGATGACCTCGTCCATCTTGGAGCCGGTCTCCACCAGGGCCGAGGCGAGGATGGTCAGCGAGCCGCCGTTCTCGATGTTGCGGGCGGCGCCGAAGAACCGCTTGGGCGGGTACAGCGCCGAGGCGTCGACACCGCCGGAGAGGATGCGGCCCGAGGCCGGGGCGGCCAGGTTGTAGGCGCGCGAGAGGCGGGTGAGCGAGTCCAGCAGCACCACCACGTCCTTGCCCATCTCCACGAGGCGCTTGGCACGCTCGATCGCGAGCTCGGCGACGATCGTGTGGTCCGACGCAGGGCGGTCGAAGGTCGAGGCGATGACCTCGCCCTTCACCGTGCGCTGCATGTCGGTGACCTCCTCGGGGCGCTCGTCGACGAGCACGACCATGAGGTGGGCCTCGGGGTTGTTCGTGGTGATCGCGTTCGCGATCTGCTGCATGATGATCGTCTTGCCGGCCTTCGGGGGCGCGACGATGAGGCCGCGCTGGCCCTTGCCGATCGGCGAGACCAGATCGATGATGCGCGGGGCGATCGCGTTCGGCGCGGTCTCCAGGCGCAGGCGCTCGTCCGGGTACAGCGGGGTGAGCTTGCCGAAGTCCACGCGCTGCTTCGCCCGGTCGGGCGTGAGGCCGTTGATCGTGTCGACCTGGAGCAGCGGGGCGTACTTGCCCTGCTGGTTGCCGCCGCGGTTGCGTCGGTTGCGCCCGCCGCCGCCCTGCTGGGGCTGCTCCTGGCGCTGCTCCTCGCCGTCCTTGGGGGCGCGCACCAGGCCGGTGATCGCGTCGCCCTTGCGCAGGCCGTTCTTCCGCACCATGTTCATGGAGACGTAGACGTCGCTCGATCCGGGCAGGTAGCCGGTGGTGCGCACGTAGGCGTTGTTGTCGCGCACATCGAGGATGCCGGCGACGCTCACGAGCTCCTCGCCCTCGCGCACCTGCTCGTCGTCGCCGCCCCCGTTGCCGCTGCCGCCGCCGTCCTGCTGCGGGTTCTCCCCGCCGTTGCGGCCCTTGCGCTTGCGATCGCGCGAGCGGTTGCGGGAGCGGCGGTTGCGGCCGTCCTCGGAGTCTCCGCGGCCGCCCCGGCCGCCCTGGTCGTTGCGGCTCATGTCGGAGTCCTCACCCGTGCGATCGGGCAGCTCGATGTCCTCGAGACGGGGGCGCGAGCCGCGCCCGCCCTGATCGCCGTGGTCGTTGCGGTCGTTGCTGTCCTTGCGGTTGTCGCGGTCCTTGCGGTCCCCGCGGCCCGAACGGTCGTTGCGGTCCTGACGGTCGCCGCGATCCTGGCGGTCGCCGCGGTCCTGACGATCCTGGCGGTCGCCGCGCTGGCGGCCCTCGCCCTGGTCGCCGTGCTCCTGGCGCTCGGCGCGATCGTTCTGCTCCGCGCGAGCCGGGCGCTCGCTGCGCCCGCCGCGCTCCTGGCGCTCGTCGCGACCCTGGCGGTCGTCGCGGCTCCGGCGCTCCTGGCGCCCGCCCGTGGGGCGCTCGTCCTGCGCGGGAAGATCCAGGCCCAGGTCCAGGACGTCGGCCGACGAGGCCGAGCCCTCGGAGGCTCCGCTCGTCGGCGCCGTGCTCTGCGGCGCGGCGGCGTCTGCTGTCGCGGTCCTCGACGCGTCGGCCTTCGGAGCGGTGCTCGTCGGGGCGCTGCTCGTCGAGGAGGTGTTCTTCGGGGCGGCGGAGCCGCCCCCGCTGATCGCGTCGATGAGCTCGCCCTTGCGGAGGCGACGCGCCCCCTTGATGCCGAGCCCGGCAGCGATCTGCTGCAGCTCGGGAAGCTTCTTCGCCGCGAGCGACGTGCTGTCGCCCTGCGGTGCGGTGGTGTCGTTCACCCAGGTTCCTTCCTGTGGATCGCGCGGCGCGCGTCCGTGATGAGTGCATGAGCTGCGCGGCGACCGGGCCGGTGGACGGCGGGGTTCGCGGCAGTCCTCTCCCCGAGGGCGGCCGTGGCGCACAGCGCACGGAAGCACGCGAACGCGGCGTCGCCGGGGATTCTCTGGGGTACGTCCTCGCCCAGGACCTCTCTGCACCCACTGTGCGGAAGTCCCCGGGCCGTGGTCGCCGGCGCTGGGCCGGGCCGATCACGTCGTCGGACGCGGCTTCAAGGTACCACAGGCTCCGCACCGGTCGATGAGAGTCCGACACGGGCGATGCGCCATGCACGGGGATCGTCGACCACGCGTCGCACGAGCGGCGCGAGCTCGGGCCCCGCACCGTCGATGACCAGCACGGACGGGCCCGCGCCGGAGATCACGGCGGGGTACCCCTCGCTGCGCAGCACGCGCACGAGCTCGACGCTCTGCGGCATGCCCGGGGCGCGGTACTCCTGGTGCAGGCGGTCCTCGGTCGCGGGCAGCAGCAGCGACGGGTCGCTCGTGAGCGCGTGCACGAGCAGAGCGGCCCGGGCCGCGTTGAAGGCGGCGTCGGCATGGGGCACGGTCTCGGGCAGCAGCGAGCGCGCCGCGCTCGTGGCGAGCCGGGCCGTCGGCAGGAGCACGACAGGGTTGATCGTCGGCTCCTGCGCGGCCCCGCTCCCGCTCTGCGCGGTCCGGACGCCGCGCGGCGCACGGCCGCCGGGCGCCGCGAGGTCGAGGCGCTCCGCGCGGGCGCCGACGCGGTCCGTCCAGGAGAGGACCACGCCGCCCAGCAGCGCCGGGGCGGCGTTGTCCGGGTGGCCCTCCATCTCGGTCGCCAGATCCAGCAGCACCTGGTCGTCGAGGGCCTCCGGCTCGGAGACCAGGAGGCGCGCGAGCATGAGCCCGGCGACTGTCGCCGCCGCGCTCGAGCCCAGGCCGCGCCCGTGCGGGATCCGGTTGCGGCAGTGCAGGCGCACCCCGGCCTGCGGGGCGCCCGCGTGGTCGAGGCCCCGGCGCAGGGCGCGCACCACGAGGTGGTCCTCCCCTGCCGGGACGTCGCCCGCACCCTCCCCCTCGACGGTGACCTCGACCGGACCGGTGGTGGCCTCGAGCTCGAGGTCGTCCACGAGGTGCAGGGCGAGACCCAGCGCGTCGAAGCCCGGTCCCAGGTTCGCGCTGGTGGCGGGCACGCGCACGCCGACGCGCTCGGTGGTGATCCTCATGCCGGGCGGCTCACAGCCCCATCGCGTCGGCCGCGGCCTCGACGTCGACCGGGATGACGGTCGGGGTCAGGTCCTGGCGGGTCAGCGCGGTGTCGATGTCCTTGAGCCCGTTGCCGGTGACGGTGATCGCGATCGTCGCGCCGCGGGGCACGAGCCCCTTCTCCGCCTGCTGGAGGAGACCGGCGACCCCAGCGGCCGAGGCGGGCTCGACGAAGATGCCGACCTCGCCCGCGAGCAGCGCCTGCGCATCGAGGATCTGGTCGTCGGAGACGGCGTCGATCAGGCCGCCCGAGTCGTCGCGCGCCGCGACGGCGAGGCTCCAGGAGGCGGGTGCGCCGATGCGGATCGCGGTGGCGACCGTCTCGGGATCGGTGACCGGGCGACCTGCCTTGAAGGGCGCGGCGCCCTCGGCCTGGAAGCCCCACATGGCGGGGGCGGAGCCGGTGATGCCCTTGTCGCGGTACTCGGTGTATCCCATCCAGTAGGCGGAGATGTTCCCCGCATTGCCCACGGGCAGGACGTGGATGTCCGGGGCCCTGCCGAGCGCGTCGCAGACCTCGAAAGCGCCCGTCTTCTGCCCCTGGAGCCGGAAGGGGTTCACGGAGTTCACGAGCTCCACGGGGTGGGCGGCGTCGAGCTTGCGGGCGATCTCGAGGCAGTCGTCGAAGTTGCCCTCGACCTGGATGAGCTTCGCCCCGTGGACCACGGCCTGGGCGAGCTTGCCGGCGGCGATCTTGCCCTGCGGCAGGAGCACGGCGCACGTGATCCCGGCGCGCGTCGCGTAGGCGGCGGCCGAGGCGCTGGTGTTGCCCGTCGAGGCGCACACCACGGACTTCGCGCCGTCGGACACGGCCCGGGACATCGCGGAGACCATGCCGCGGTCCTTGAAGGAGCCGGTGGGGTTCATGCCCTCGACCTTGACGTGGACGTCCGCCCCGACCGTGCGGGAGAGGGTCGGCGAGTGCACGAGGGGCGTGCCGCCCTCGCCGAGCGTCAGCAGGGTGTCCTCGTCGGAGAACGGGAGGTGCTCGCGGTACTCGGCGAGCACGCCGCGCCACTGGTGTGCCATCGGGTCATTCTCCTTCGAGGCGGATCACGGAATCGATCGTGAGGACGGCCCCGGAGCTGTCCAGGTCGTCCAGGGCGGAGTCCATCGCGGACTCGAGCGCCCGGTAGGTGGCGATGCCGATGCGCGCGCGCTCGGGCTCGCCCTCCTCGGCCGGCTCCGTCTCCTGGTGGATCGTCGAGATCGAGATGCCGTGGGAGGACAGGGTGCCGGCGACCTCGGCGAGCACGCCGGGCTTGTCCTGCACGGTGAGGGAGACGTAGAAGGCGTTGCGCAGCGCGTCGACCGGGATGATCCCGAGGTCCGCGTAGCGCGACTCGCGCGGGCCCACGCCGCCGTGCACGCGCTGGCGGGCGACGGTCACGAGGTCGCCCAGGACCGCGGACGCCGTCGGCGCGCCGCCCGCGCCCTGCCCGTAGAACATGAGGGAGCCGGCGGCCTCGGCCTCGACGAACACCGCGTTGTAGGCCTCGGACACCGAGGCGAGCGGGTGGCTGTCGGGGAGCATCGCCGGGTAGACGCGCGCGGAGACGCGCTCCTCGCCCTCCTCCTCGACGCGCTCGACGATCGAGAGCAGCTTGATCGTGCGCCCCATGCGGGAGGCGGCGGCGATGTCGGCGGCGGTGACCGTCGTGATGCCCTCGCAGTGCACGTCCTGCATGCCCACGCGGGTGTGGAAGGCGAGGGAGGCGAGGATCGAGGCCTTCGCGGCGGCGTCGTGGCCCTCGACGTCGGCCGTCGGGTCCGCCTCGGCGTAGCCGAGCTCCTGGGCGCTCGCGAGCGCGTCGTCGAAGGTGGCGCCGGTGCGGGCCATCGCGTCGAGGACGTAGTTCGTGGTGCCGTTGACGATGCCGAGCACCTTGCCGATGCGGTCGCCCGCGAGCGACTCGCGGATCGGTCGCACCAGCGGGATCGCGCCGGCGACGGCCGCCTCGAAGTGCAGGTCCACGCCGTTCGCGTCGGCCGCCTCGTAGAGGGCGACGCCGTCCTGCGCGAGCAGGGCCTTGTTCGCGGTCACGACGCTCGCGCCGTTCGCCATGGCCTCGAGCAGCAGGGTGCGGGCCGGCTCGATGCCGCCCATCAGCTCGACGACGATGTCCGCGCCCGCGATCGCGGAGGCCGGATCATCGGTGAGCAGGGACGCGTCCACGTGCTCCCCGCGGTCCTTGCCGAGGTCCGTCACGGCGATGCCCGTGACCTCGAGCGGCGCGCCGATGCGGTGCGCGAGCTCGTCTCCGCTGGTGCCGATGACGCGCAGCACGTCGGCTCCGACGGTGCCGGCGCCGAGCACGGCGACACGCAGCGGGGCGTGGTCGGGCAGGGGATCAGTCATCAGTGGTCCTTCCGCAGAATCCGGGCGACGACGGGCGATTCCAGCGTGGCCAGCGGGCTCGAGGGCCCCGCGGGCTCAGGAAACTGTATCCAACTCCGAGACGCGAACGCGTCGCCATGTGTCCGTATGCGTCGTGCGCGGGGCGCCCGTGGTGGGTCGCTCCCCTCAGCCGACGTCGAGGGCGAGCAGGTCCTCCTCGCTCTCGCGACGCACGAGGGTGCGCCAACGGCCGTCCTTCACCGCGACCACCGGGGGCCGCGGCACGTGGTTGTAGTTCGAGGCCAGCGAGTAGCAGTAGGCGCCGGTCACGGGCACCGAGACGAGGTCCCCGCGCTGCACGTCGGCGGGCAGGTACTCGTCCTTGACCACGATGTCGCCGCTCTCGCAGTGCTTGCCGACCACGCGCACCACCTCGGGCGGGGCGTCGGAGACGCGGCCCGCGAGCAGGCACGAGTAGTCGGCGTCGTACAGGGCGGTGCGGACGTTGTCGCTCATGCCGCCGTCGACCGAGACGTAGACCCGGTGGTGCGGACCGCCCAGTCGGACGTCCTTCACGGTGCCCACCGTGTAGAGGGTCTGTGTCGAGGGCCCGGCGATCGCGCGCCCGGGCTCGAACGCCACGTGCGGGACCTCGAGCTCGAGCTCGTGGCACTCCTTCTCGATGATCGCGGCGATGCCGCTCGCGAGGTCCTCGGGCGTCGAGGGCGTGTGCTGCGTGTTGTACATGACGCCGAAGCCGCCGCCGAGGTCGAGGTGCTCGATGGTGTGCCCGAGCTCCTCGCGGACCTGGGCGACGAGGTCGAGGACGCGGCGGGCGGCGACCTCGAAGCCGCCGACGTCGAAGATCTGGGAGCCGATGTGCGAGTGCAGGCCGACGAGGCCCAGCTCGGGGCTCGCGAGCACCTCCCGCACGGCCGTCAGGGCGTCGCCTGAGGTGATCGAGAGGCCGAACTTCTGGTCCTCGTGGGCGGTCGCGATGAACTCGTGGGTGTGCGCCTCGACGCCGGTGGTCACGCGCAGCATGACGTGCGCCTGCACGCCCAGGTCCGACGCCACGCGCGCGGCCTGCCGGACCTCGGCGAGGGAGTCGATGACGATGCGGCCGACGCCCGCTTCGAGCGCGCGGGCGATCTCGCGGTCGGACTTGTTGTTGCCGTGCAGGGCCATGCGGTCGGCAGGGAACCCTGCGCGCAGCGCGACGGCGAGCTCGCCGCCGGTGCACACGTCCAGGCCCAGACCGTCCTCGTCGACCCAGCGGGCGACGGCTCCGCAGAGGAACGCCTTGCCGGCGTAGTAGACGTCGGCCCCGGCGTGGGGGGCGAAGGCCGTGGTGAAGGCGGTGCGGAAGGCGCGGGCGCGCTCGCGGAAGTCGTCCTCGTCCAGCACGAAGGCGGGGGTGCCGACCTCCTCGGCGAGGGTCGTGGCGCTCACGCCGCCGATCTCGAGGGCTCCGTCCGCGTCGCGCACGCAGGTGCTCGACCAGAGTCCCGGGATCAGGGCGTTGACATCGGTGGGGAAGGGCAGCCAGGTGGGCGCGGCGTCGTTGCCGTGCAGTGCTCCTGCTTCATGGGCTCGCATCGCGCGTGGCCTCCTGGGTCGGGCATCGGACATCGGGCGTCGGGTCGGGCGTGCAGGGCGGTCGGCCTCTCCGGCCGATTCCCGGGGCCCGCGCATCCGCGCGAACGCGGGCGCGGTCCCGAGGAGGAACACTATGCGGCGCGGTCGCCCGCTCGCTGGCCGTGTCCACGCAGTGAGGAGCGGCGCACCCGTGCTGCGGTGCGCGCCTGCCGCCAGGGCCCCTCCCGCCCTCTGCGCGCCGGGTGCGCACCGGGCGGCGAAGAGAGGTCCACGCATCCCGTCGTGCACTCATCGGTCCTGGTGAGGGGACAGATGCCGAGGACATGGCGCCGTCGCGGACGGGTCCCCGGCGGGCGATCGCGACGCGCGTCGCGGAGCCATCGCGGGGTCTTCGTGACCCCTCTCACTTGATAGCCTGACGGTGTCGTCCCCCCATGTCAGGAGGCCCCTGTGGCATCGCAAGAACTGCACGATCTGGTGGTCGTCGCCAACCGTCTCCCGGTCGACGCGAAGACCCTTCCCGACGGCGCCACCGAGTGGGTGACGAGTCCCGGCGGTCTGGTCACCGCCATGGAGAGCGTGATGCGGAACGTCGACTCGGCGGCCTGGGTGGGCTGGGCCGGCTCCCCGGGCGAGGCGCCCGAGCCGTTCCGCGCCGACGGCATGGACCTGTACCCGGTCTCCCTCGACGCGACCGACATCGAGAAGTACTACGAGGGCTTCTCCAACGCGACCCTCTGGCCGCTGTACCACGACGTGATCGTCGACCCCGCCTACCACCGCACCTGGTGGGACACCTACGTGAGCGCGAACCGCCGCTTCGCCAAGGCCGCGGCGGCCGTGACCGCGCCCGGCGGCACGATCTGGGTGCACGACTACCAGCTCCAGCTCGTGCCGGAGATGATCCGCTCCGAGCGACCGGACGTCCGCATCGGCTTCTTCAACCACATCCCCTTCCCGCCCGTCGAGCTGTTCAGCCAGCTGCCCAAGCGCAACCAGGTGCTCCGCGGGCTGCTGGGCGCGGACCTCGTGGGCTTCCAGCGCGAGAGCGACACCCTGAACTTCCTCGCATCGGTGCGCCACCTGCTGGGCTACCAGGTCGACCAGCGCACCGTCACGGTGCCCGGGATCGGCGCGGTCGAACCGCGCGACGTGATCGCCGGGACCTTCCCGATCTCGCTCGACACCCAGGCCGTCACCGAGCTGACCGAGGATCCGGAGATCAAGGAGCGCGCCCGCCAGCTGCGCCACGACCTGGGGGATCCCGAGAACGTCGTGCTGGGCGTGGATCGTCTCGACTACACCAAGGGCATCCGCCACCGCCTCAAGGCCTGGGGCGAGCTGCTGAACGACGGCTCCATCGATCCTCGCGAGACGGTTCTCGTGCAGGTCGCCACGCCCTCGCGAGAGAGGGTCGACGCCTATCGGCAGCTGCGCGACGAGGTCGAGCTGACCGTCGGCCGCATCAACGGCGACCACGCCCCCATCGGCCGCCCGGCCATCTCCTACCTGCACCGCTCCTTCAACCGTCGGGACATGACGGCTCTGTACATGGCGGCCGACGTGGTGCTGGTGACCGCCCTGCGCGATGGCATGAACCTCGTCGCGAAGGAGTACGTCGCCTCGCGACCCGACCTGCGCGGCGTGCTGGTGCTCTCCGAGTTCGCCGGCGCGGCCGACGAGCTGCGCGCCGCACTGCTGGTGAACCCGCACGACATCGACGAGCTGAAGTCCGCGGCGCTGCGGGCGCTGAGCATGCCGGAGGAGGAGCAGGAGGAGATGATGACCTCCCTGCGCCGGCAGGTCCTCGACCACGACGTGCAGTCCTGGGCGAAGCACTTCCTCGACGAGCTCGAGGCCGTCGGCGAGCCCGCTCCCCCGTCGGCCCCGATCATCCGTCTGTCCGGGGACGAGACCCCGGATACCGCGCAGCTCGACGCGGCGCTCGAGGCCTTCGCGGACACCCCGCGGATCCTCGTCGCCTCGGACTTCGACGGCGTGCTCGCACCGATCGTCGCCGACCGCGACGCCGTGCAGGCGAACCCGCGCTCGATCGGCGCGCTCCGGGAGCTCACGGAGCTGTCCGGGGTGAATGTCGCGCTCGTCTCCGGTCGGGCGCTCGAGGATCTGCAGCACCACGCGGGCATGCCCAGCTCCGTCGCACTCGTCGGCTCGCACGGCGCCGAGGTCGGGGCCCTGCCGTCGGACCTGCACGCCGACGTCATGGACGCGGGCACGATGACCATGGACGAGACCCGGCAGAACCTGCGCGACTCCATCGCGCGCCGCCTCCAGCACATCGCCGACCAGCACCCGGGTGCGGAGGTCGAGGTCAAGCCCGCCTCCGCCGTGCTGCACACGCGCAATGCGAAGGGGCGCGGCGCGGGCAACGCCACCGAGGCCGCGCTCGAGTTCGCGCGCGGCCTCCCCGACGTCACCGTCACGCCGGGCAAGGAGGTCGTCGAGTTCTCCGTGGTCGACTCCCACAAGGGCACCGCCGTGCGCGCGCTCGGCCGGGCCGCCGCGGCCGACGCGCTCCTCTACCTCGGCGACGACGTCACCGACGAGAACGTCTTCGCGATCCTCGAGGACGGGGACCTGGGGGTGAAGGTGGGCGACGGCGACACCGCCGCCGCGTTCCGCATCGAGGGGACCGACGCGGTCGCCGATCTCCTCGAGCGCCTGCTGGAGCTGCGCACCGGCGAGGAGTGAGGTCCGGGGCGCGCCCGCGTCTCGCACCCTCACGCAGGAATCCCCGGCCGGTGACCTCGAGAGGTCTCCGACCGGGGATTCCGTCGGTGCCCGCGACAGGATTCGAACCTACGACCTTCTGCTCCGGAGGCAGACGCTCTATCCACTGAGCTACGCGGGCGGACCTTGACAGTCTAGCGCGAGGACCCCGTCGCCCGCGCCCCGAGCCGGGTCGCGCGGCGCGAGTGAGGCACAGGTCTCAGACGGCGAAGCCCGCGGGCAGCGGCAGCTGCGCGCCGTGGAGCACGGCCGAGGGGTCCGCGGCGATCTGCAGGCCGCTCGGCGAGGCGCCGCCGCGCACCAGCAGGTCGCCGACCGCGGCGATCATCGCGCCGTTGTCGGTGCACAGCCGGATCGGCGGGATGCGCAGCTCGACGCCCGCGGCGTCGCAGCGCTCCTGGGCGACGGCGCGCAGCCGCTGGTTCGCGGCGACTCCCCCGACGATGACCAGGGTGTCGAGGCCCTTCTCCTGCACGGCGCGCAGCGCCTTGGTGACGAGGACGTCCACGACGGCCTGCTCGAAGGAGGCGGCGATGTCGGCGACCGGCACCTCCTCGCCCGCGCGCTCGAGGGACTCCACGGTGCGGGCCACGGCCGTCTTCAGCCCTGAGAAGGAGAAGACGTACGGCTGGTCGCCGGGGCGCAGCATGGCGCGGGGGAAGGAGAAGGCCTCGGGGTCCCCGCCGACGGCCGCCTTCGAGATCGCAGGGCCGCCCGGGTAGCCGAGGCCCAGCAGTCGCGAGACCTTGTCGAAGGCTTCGCCGGCGGCGTCGTCGAGGGTGTCGCCGAGGTGCTCGATGGGGTCGGCGACCAGATCTTTCACGTGGAGGATCGAGGTGTGCCCGCCGGAGACGATGAGGATGATCGACTGCGCGGGCAGCGGGCCGTGCTCGAGGGTGTCGGCCGCGGCATGCCCGGCGAGATGATGCACTCCGTACAGCGGGACGCCGAGGGACCAGGCGACGGACTTCGCAGCGGCCAGTCCCACGTGCACGGCGGTCGCGAGGCCGGGTCCGGAGGTCGCGGCGACGTGCGTGATGTCGCGCAGCTCGACGCCGGCGTCGTGCAGGGCGATGCGCAGGGTGGGGACCGCGGCCTCGAGGTGGGCGCGGGCCGCGATCTCGGGGACCACTCCCCCGAACTCGGCATGCTGGGAGGCGCTCGAGGCGAGGCCCTGGCCGAGCAGGACGCCGTCGCTGACGATGCCGAAGCCGGTCTCGTCGCACGAGGACTCGACACCCAGGACGACGGGGACGCCGCTCACAGGACTCCTCCGTCAGAGGTCGCGGGGATGACCGCGCTCAGCGAGGTCACTTGAACAGCGACATCGGGTTCGAGTAGGTCCCGGACTCGTCCATCTTCGCGAAGTGCAGGTGGCAGCCGGTGGAACGGCCGGTCGAGCCGACCTCTCCGATGACGTCGCCCTGCTCGACCTTCGCGCCCACGCTCGTCTTGAACGAGGAGAGGTGGTAGTAGCCGGTGATGACGCCGTCGCCGTGGTCGATCTTCACACGGTTGCCCGAGGCCGAGTTGTGCTCGACGGCGACCACGGTGCCGGCGGCGGCGGCGCGCACGTCGGTGCCGCAGGCCGCGCCGAAGTCGACGCCGTCGTGCATGATGCGCGTGTGCAGCACCGGGTGGACGCGCTCACCGTACGGGGAGGTGATCCGGGCGTTCACCGGGTGGATGAAGCCCTCGTCGGACTCGCCGCCGAGGGCCTCGATGGCCTCCGCGTTGGGCGAGGTCTCCACGGAGAGGTCGCCGGTGGCCTCCTGCGCGGACGAGGAGGTCGACGCCGCGTCGGCGTCGTCCGCGTCGGAGCCCTCGGCGGCCGTGGCGATGGAGACCGGGGCGAGCTGTGCGCTCGCGGCCTTCGCCTGCGCGGCGGACTGGCCGCCGTTGATGGTGGGCAGCGGAGCGGACTGGCCGCCCGCGCTCGCGGACGCGAGCGGGAACGCGATGGTGGCGGTCGCGAGCGCGCCGAGCACGCCGACCTTCAGCACACCGGCCTGCACTGCCGAGTCACGATGGGAGGCGCTGCCTGTGCGCAGCGTCCGGACGTGTGCCCGGCCGAGGGCGCGATGATTCGCCACGATGGAGCTCCTGGAGGGGGGTCGGAGACGCAGAGTCCTGGTGAGTGCCCGGGGTGCGACGCCGGACGGGGAAGGACGCGTCGCCGAACAACGCGGTCCAAGCTACCCAGGTCAGAGAGGTCCGACGTCACGGGAAGCGACCTCATTACCGAACCTTTGCCCCGCCCCACAGGCGGGTAAAGACCCTTGACCCGCCGCGCAGGACGCGTGTCGTGTCGGTCACCTCGGCGCACGGGCGCCGGACCGGGCGTCAGGCCGGACGTCAGGCCCGGCTGCGCTGCATGACGTCCTTGACCTCGCCCACGAGCTCCTCCAGGACGTCCTCGAGGAACACGGCGCCCACGCTGCGCGAGGTCGGGGCGTCGACGCGGGCCAGGTGCGCGCCGTTGTACTGCATGGCGCGCAGGGCCTCCTCGATCTCGTCGTCGTCGGCCACGGAGACCACGGCGCGCACGATCCCGGGATGGATCGGCCGGTCGTAGTCCTCCTCGGGGGCGTCGGCCGGCAGCAGCACGTCCTTGAGGTGGACGTACCCCACCAGATCCCCCGCATCGTTGCGCACCCCGATGCGGCTGAAGCCCGTGGTCGCGACGATCTGCTCGATCTGGCCCGGAGTGACGTCGTAGGTGACGGTGACGACGTCGGCCATGGGCACCATGACGTCCCCCGCGGTGCGGTCGGAGAACTGGATGGCGCCCTGCAGGAGCCCCTGCTCGTCCTCGAGGAGCCCCTCGCGGCGGGACTCGTCGACGATCGCGGAGATCTCCTCCGCGGTGAAGCGCGACTCGACCTCGTCCTTGGGCTGGACGCCCAGCAGTCGCAGGATCATGTTCGCCGTGTGGTTGAGCACCCAGATCACCGGGGTGAACACGCGCGCCACGAGCACGAGGGGCGTGGCGAGCACGAGCACCGCGCCCACGGGCACGGCGATCGAGATGTTCTTGGGGACCATCTCGCCGAACACCACGTGCAGGTAGGAGGCGATGAGGAGGGCCACCACGAAGGCGATCGGGTGGGTGAGCACGGCGGGCACGGAGAGATGCTCGAGCAGGGGCTCGAGGAAGTGCGCGATCGCGGGCTCGGCGACGGCGCCCAGGGTGACCGAGCAGACAGTCACGCCGAACTGGGCGGCGGCGAGCATCACGGAGACGTGCTCGACGGCCCACAGCGCGGTCTTCGAGCCCGGCCGTCCGGCCTCGACGAGGGGCTCGAGCTGGCTGCGGCGGGCGCTCATCACGGCGAACTCGGCGCCCACGAAGAAGGCGTTGCCGAGCAGCATGGCCAGGCCCAGGACCAGGGCGGCGGTGTCGCTCATCGGTGGTCCGCCTTCCGCTCGTCGGCGCTCTCGTCCTCGTCGTCCTCCTCGCGGCGCACGAGCGCCGCGGGATCGGTGGCCCTCAGCCGCACCTGGTCCACGCGCCGCCCGTCCATCTCGACGACCTCGAGGCGCAGGCCGGAGACGTCCACGACGTCCCCTGCGGCGGGGACCCGGTGGAGGCTGTCCATGACGAGCCCGCCCAGCGTGTCGTAGTCGGCGGACTCGGGCACGCGCACGCCGAGCTCCCGTCGGATCTCGTCGGGCCGCATGAGGCCGCTGACGCTCCAGCCGTCCTCGCCGTCGGGCAGGAAGCGCTCGGGCTCGTCGTCGTCGTGCTCGTCGCTCACCTCGCCGACGATCTCCTCGATGACGTCCTCGAGGGTGACGATGCCGGAGGTGCCGCCGTACTCGTCGACGACGACGGCGAGCTGCGCGCCGACGTCCCTGAGGTCGATCAGCAGGTCGTCCAGCGGCACCGTCTCCGGCACGCGCGGGATCTCGGCCATCAGCTCGCTCGCGGGGGTGCGCGCGCGCTCGGGGCGCGGGACCGCGACGGCCTGGCGCACCTGGACGACGCCCACGATGTCGTCCTCGCCGCCGTCGGTGACGGGGAAGCGGGAGTGCCCCGTGGTGCGGGAGAGTTCGAGGACCTCCTGGGCGCTCGTGTCCGCGGCGACGCTCACCATCGCGCCGCGGTGGGTGAGCACGTCGCCCGCCTCGCGGTCGCCGAGCTGGAGGGTGCGGGAGAGCAGCACTGCGGTGCCCTCGTCGAGGGTGCCGGCGCGGGCCGAGTGCCGCACGAGGGACTCGAGCTCCGCGGGCGAGCGGGCGGCCGAGAGCTCCTCCTGGGGATCGATGTTCACCAGGCGCAGCACGGCGTTCGCGGTCGCGTTGAACACGGCGATCAGCGGCTTGAAGAGCATCGTGAAGCCGTGCTGGATCGGGGCGACGATGCGGGCGGTGCCCATCGGGGTGGCGATCGCGAGGTTCTTGGGCACCAGCTCCCCGAAGATCATCGAGAACGCGTAGGCGATGATCATCGCGACGACCACGGAGACGGGGACCGCGACGTCCTCGCCGAGGCCCGCGGCCCGTGCGAGAGGACTGAGCAGTCCGGCCAGCGGGTCCTGGACGGCGAAGCCGAAGAGCAGGGTGGTGATGGTGATGCCCAGCTGGGCGCCGGAGAGGTTCGTGGAGAGGTGCGTGAGGGCGTGGAGCACGCCGCCGGCGCGCTTGTCCCCGCCGTCGCGGGCCTTCTCGACCGTGTGGCGGTCCAGGGCCACGAGCGAGAACTCGGAGGCGACGAACACCGCCGTGCCCAGCGTGAGGACGATCCCTGCTGCGAGCAGGATCCAGGTCATCGGGTGATCTCCCCACGGGCGGGGAGGGCGCGCATCCGCGGCACAGTGTCCGTCCGGGTGCGCGCGCCGGTACTCGGCACGGGCGAATCGCTCATAGTGGCACCGAGTGTATAGGAGCGCGTGCGCGCGGGCGCAGGGAGCGTCCAGGGTCCGACGGGGCCGTGTGCAGGACCG
Source organism: Brachybacterium kimchii (assembly GCF_023373525.1). Classification (NCBI taxonomy): domain Bacteria; kingdom Bacillati; phylum Actinomycetota; class Actinomycetes; order Micrococcales; family Dermabacteraceae; genus Brachybacterium; species Brachybacterium kimchii. Next base: position 511,659 of record NZ_CP097218.1, on the reverse strand, counting down.
CGCGGATACAGTGACGCCATGTCGAAGCCTGCCGAGACCGAGAGCGCGAGCCGCCCGACCCGCGTGGTCGTCGTCGAGGACGAGCCCACCATCACCCGCGCGATCGCCGACCGCCTGACCGCCGAGGGCTGGGAGGTCTCGACCGCGCTCGACGGCCCCTCCGGCGTCGCCGCCGTGCGCGAGGCCGCGCCCGACGTCGTGGTCCTGGACGTGATGCTCCCGGGCTTCGACGGCCTCGAGGTGTGCCGCCGGATCCAGGCGGAGGACCCGGTCCCCGTGCTCATGCTCACCGCGCGCGACGACGAGACCGACATGCTCGTGGGCCTCGGCGTCGGGGCCGACGACTACATGACCAAGCCCTTCTCGATGCGCGAGCTCGTGGCGCGGCTGAAGGCGCTGCTGCGCCGGGTGCGCCGCGCCTCGTCGACCCCCGACGTCGGGACCGGGGGCGCCGGCGAGGCGGCCGCCGTGCTGCAGCTGGGCGACCTGGTCATCGACCGCGCCGCGCACCGCGTCACCCGTGCCGGCGCGCCCGCGCACCTCACCCCCACCGAGTTCGATCTGCTGCTGTGCCTGGCGAACGCGCCCGGCACCGTGCTCACCCGCGAGCAGCTGCTCGCGGACGTCTGGGACTGGGTCGACGCGACGGGCACCCGCACGGTCGACTCCCATGTGAAGGCGCTGCGCCGCAAGCTCGGCGCGGACCTCGTGCGCACCGTCCACGGCGTCGGCTACGCGCTCGAGCTGCCGGACGACGAGGACGAGCCGGAGCCCGACGGGCTCGGGGCCGACGGGTCGGGGCGGTCCTCCTGAGACGCCCGAGCCGCGCGGCGGTCCAGGAGTCGCTCGAGAACCTCGAGGTGCGGCCTCTGGACCAGCTGCGCTCGTTCAAGGTCAAGCTCGGCGTGCTGGTCGCCGTGAGCGTCATCGTGGCCGTGGTGCTCACCTGGCTGAGCCTCGCCGCGAACCTGCATCCCCTGCTCACCCTGCCGCTCGTGGTGCTCGCGGCGCTCGCGGTCACCCAGGTCCTCGCGCGCGGCATGACCTCCCCGCTGCGCCAGATGACCCGGGCCGCGCGCGCCATGGCCCGCGGCGACTACTCCCAGCGCATCGAGGCCTCGAGCCGCGACGAGGTGGGCCAGCTCGCCGAGGCGTTCACCCGCATGGCCACCGAGCTGCAGGTCACCGACAAGGTGCGGCGCGACCTCGTGGCGAACGTCTCGCACGAGCTGCGCACGCCCGTGGCGGGGCTGCGCGCCCAGCTCGAGAACATCGTGGACGGGGTCACCGACCCCGATCCGGCCGCGCTCGAGGTCGCGCTCGGGGAGACCGAGCGGCTCTCCGACCTCGTCGACGACCTCCTGGACCTCTCGCGGATCGATGCCGGCGTGATCGACATCGACGTCGAGCAGGTCGCCCTCACCCCGTTCCTGCACGAGGCGGTCGACGCCGCGGATCTGGGCGCCCGGGCCCGCGGTCGCGAGCTGCGCTGGGTCGTCGAGGTCGACCCGGCCGACCTCACCGCCGCGGCCGACGCCGCCCGCATCCGCCAGGTCATCGCGAACCTCCTGGACAACGCCTCCCGCCACTCCCCGCCTGACGGCAGGGTGCGCGTGCGCGCCGAGCGCACCGCGGCCGACGACGGCGTGCTCATCGAGGTGCGGGACGAGGGCCCGGGCATCGCCCGCGCCGACCGCGAGCGCGTCTTCGAGCGCTTCCAGCACGGCGGGGGCACCGACGACGGCTCGGGCGGCACCGGACTGGGCCTGGCGATCGCCCGCTGGGCGGTCGAGCTGCACGGCGGTCGGATCCAGGTGATCGACGATCCGCGGCCGCACACGGACCCGGATCGCTCCTCGGCGATACGCCTGACGCTCCCCGATCGCTGAGCCCCGCGTCCGCGGTCGCCGCGGCCTCCGGGGACCGTCGGCTCCGGCCCCTCGCACCAGAGGTGATCTACCCCTCCGTCATCGGTGCGCGGATGCCCACTTCATGGGCGCGGGGACCCCTCCCCTCGGTTAGGGTGGACGAGTCCGCTCCATTCGATTTTCATGAAGGTTGGCGATCGCAGAGTGTCACAGAAGACACCCCTCTCCGATTCCGTTGACGAGGAGCCCGAGTTCGGGCCCAACCAGTGGCTGGTGGACGAGCTCCACGAGCAGTGGAAGGCCGACCCCTCGAGCGTCGATCCGAGCTGGGCAGAGTTCTTCCGCTCACGCACGCAGCAGACCCCGAGCGCTCCCGCATCGTCGTCCGAGTCCCCGTCGTCCTCCGGCGAGGCCTCTCCCGCTCCCGCCGAGCAGTCGGCACCCTCGGAGCAGCCCCCCGCGGCCGCGCAGGCGACGAAGCCCGCGCCCGACCCCGCGCCGGCCTCCACGGCTGCTGCTCCCGCCGCCGAGGAGCCCGCCCCCGCGGCGAAGGCCCCGAAGACCGCGCCGGCCCCGGCGCCCGAGGCGACCTCGAAGCCCGCGTCCGACGGCGCCTCCCGCTCCGCACCCGCCGATGCCTCCCCGTCCGCACCCTCTTCTGCGAAGGACTCCCCTGCCGTGAACGACGCTCCCGCCGCGAAGGTCTCCGACACCTCCGACCGGCCGATGCGGTCCACCACCCCGAGCTCGACCATCCCCGAGCGCGAGTTCACCGAGCCCGTCCCGACCAAGCTGCGCGGCCCGGCCGCCGCGGTGGTGCGGAACATGGACGAGTCGCTCACGGTGCCGACGGCGACGTCCGTGCGCGACGTGCCGGTCAAGCTGCTGTTCGACAACCGCATCGTCATCAACAACCACCTCAAGCGGAACCGCCGCGGCAAGGTCTCCTTCACCCACCTCATCGGCTGGGCCATGGTCGAGGCCATCACCGAGATGCCCGACATGAACAACGGCTTCGACGTCGACGAGAAGGGCAAGCCGCTCCTGCTCCAGCGCGAGGACGTGAACTTCGGCCTCGCGATCGACATGCCCCGTCCCGACGGCTCGCGCTCCCTCGTGGTGCCCTCGATCAAGGCCGCGCAGCAGCTGGACTTCTTCACCTTCTGGGCGAGCTACGAGGAGATCGTCAAGCGCGCCCGCGCCGGCAAGCTCACGATGGACGACTTCACCGGCACCACCGTGACCCTCACGAACCCCGGCGGCATCGGCACCGTCCACTCGATCCCGCGCCTGATGTCCGGCCAGGGCACGATCGTCGGCGTCGGCGCGATGGACTACCCGGCGCAGTTCCAGGGCGCGAGCCAGGCCACCCTGGCCGAGCTCGCGGTCTCGAAGGTCATGACGCTGACCTCGACCTACGACCACCGGATCATCCAGGGCGCCGCCTCCGGCGAGTTCCTCAAGAAGATGGCCGACAAGCTCCTGGGCAAGGATGGCTTCTACGACCGCGTCTTCGCCTCGCTGCGGATCCCCTACGAGCCCGTGCGCTGGATCGCCGACAACCCGCTGCACGACACCGAGGCCGAGAAGCTCGCGCACGTCATGGATCTCATCCATGCCTTCCGCGTGCGCGGCCATCTGATGGCCGACACGGACCCGCTGCAGTACCGCGTGCGCACCCACCCCGACCTCGACGTGCAGACCTACGGCCTCACCCTGTGGGACCTGGACCGCACCTTCCCGACCCGCGGGCTCGGTGGCCGCAAGGAGGCCACCCTCCGCGACATCCTCGGGATCCTGCGCGACGCCTACTGCCGCACCGTGGGCGTGGAGTACATGCACATCGCCGATCCGGAGGAGCGCCTCTGGATCCAGGAGCAGTTCGAGTCACCCAAGAAGCAGTACGACAAGGACCAGGTCACCCACATCATGGACCGCCTCAACGCCGCCGAGGCGTTCGAGACGTTCCTGCAGACCAAGTTCGTGGGCCAGAAGCGCTTCAGCCTCGAGGGCGGCGAGTCCGTCATCCCGCTGCTGGACTCGATCCTCTCCGACGCCGCCCATGGCGACATCGCGGAGGTCTGCATCGGCATGGCCCACCGCGGCCGCCTCAACGTGCTCTCGAACCTGGCCGGCAAGAGCTTCGGCCAGATCTTCCAGGAGTTCGACGGCTCCTCGGGCGGCCTGGGCTCGGGAGACGTCAAGTACCACCTGGGCACCGAGGGCACGTACACCGCCGAGGACGGCACCACCACCAAGGTGTACCTCGCGGCGAACCCCTCGCACCTCGAGGCCGCGAACCCCGTGCTCGAGGGCATCGTGCGCGCCAAGCAGGACCAGCTCGAGCGGGTCACCGACTTCCCGGTGCTGCCCATCCTCATCCACGGCGACGCGGCCTTCGCCGGCCAGGGCGTGGTCACCGAGACCCTGAACCTCTCGGAGCTGCGCGGCTACCGCACGGGCGGCACCGTCCACGTGATCATCAACAACCAGATCGGCTTCACCACGCTGCCGGACTCCTCGCGCTCCTCGTTCTACTCGAGCGACGCCGCGAAGACCACGCAGCTGCCGGTCTTCCACGTCAACGGCGACGACCCCGAGGCCTGCGTGCGGGTCGCCGAGATCGCCTTCGCCTACCGCGAGAAGTTCCACCGCGACGTGGTCATCGACATGATCTGCTACCGCCGGCGCGGCCACAACGAGGGCGACGACCCGGCCATGACGCAGCCGCTCATGTACAACCTCATCAAGGACCGCCCCTCCGTCCGCAAGCTCTACACCGACTCCCTCATCGAGCGCGGCGACCTCACCGAGGACGAGACCGGCGCCCTGGTGAAGAACTTCCAGCAGCACCTGGACCAGGCCTTCGCCGACGCCCGCAACGCCAGCAGCGAGGCCGACCCGAAGAACTCGGTGCAGGGGCTGGACCTGCCCAGCTCGCAGCACACCGGCGAGATCGTGGTGCCCTCGGCGACCGCCGTCTCCGCGTCTGTGCTCGAGCGCATCGGGGACGCCCACATGGCCGCACCCGAGGGCTTCACCGTGTACCCGAAGCTCACCGGCCTGCTCGAGAAGCGTCAGGAGATGTCCCGCACGGGCGGCATCGACTGGGCCTACGGCGAGCTGCTGGCCTTCGGCTCCCTGCTCATGGAGGGCACTCGCGTGCGCCTGGCGGGCCAGGACTCGCGCCGCGGCACCTTCGTGCAGCGCCACAGCGTCCTCATCGACTCCCTGAACCAGGACACGTTCACCCCGCTGCTGCACCTGAGCGAGGACCAGGCGCGCTTCAACGTCTACGACTCCTCGCTCTCCGAGTTCGCCGCGCTCGGCTTCGAGTACGGCTACTCCGTGGAGAGCCCGAACGCCCTGGTGCTGTGGGAGGCGCAGTTCGGCGACTTCGTCGACGGCGCGCAGACCATCATCGACGAGTTCGTCTCCTCCTCCGAGCAGAAGTGGGGACAGCAGTCCTCCGTGGTGATGCTCCTCCCCCACGGCTACGACGGCCAGGGCCCGGACCACTCCTCCGCCCGCATCGAGCGCTTCCTCGTGCTGTGCGCCGAGGAGAACATGCGTGTGGCGATGCCCTCGACGCCGGCGAGCTACTTCCACCTGCTGCGCCGCCAGGCCCGCACCGAGCCCCGCAAGCCGCTGATCGTCTTCACCCCGAAGTCGATGCTGCGCAACAAGGCCGCCGTGAGCTCCGTCGAGGACTTCACCTCGGGCACCTTCGAGCCCGTGCTCCCGGATCCGACCGTGGAGCCCTCGAAGGCCAAGAAGGTGCTGCTGACCAGCGGGAAGTTCTACTGGGAGCTCGTGGCCGCGCGGGAGAAGCAGGGCATCGACGACGTCGCGATCGTGCGCCTCGAGCAGTACTACCCGCTGCCGGAGGAGGAGCTGCGCGAGACGCTCTCCGCCTACCCGGACGCCGACCTCGTCTGGGTGCAGGAGGAGCCTCTGAACCAGGGCGCCTGGGGCTTCATGGCCCTCAACTTCCCGGCCGCCGTGGGGCGTACCCTGCAGGTCGTGGCGCGACCGGCCTCCGCCTCGCCGGCCACCGGGTCCGCCAAGACCCACAAGGCCGAGCAGGAGACCCTGGTCGCGCAGGCACTGCAGAACTGACGAGGAGACGACGTGGAACAGCCCGCCCCCCGCTCGGTCCCGGTCCAGCGGACCGTCCCGGCCAGCCCCGCCCCCGCGAGCGACAGGCCGATCCGCCTGGTGGCCCTCGGCGAGGAGCTCCTCGCCGGCGTGGGCGACGCCCGGGCGCTCGGCTGGCTCGGCCGGGCCGTCGCCAAGGAGCAGGGACCGAGACCGCGGGTCGAGCTGTACACGAGCGCGGTCCCCTCGGAGACCTCGGCCGACCTCTCCGAGCGCTGGGACGAGGAGGTGCGTCTGCGCACCGACGCCGAGGGCCTCGCCCAGGGCACCGTGGAGCATCGCGTGGTGCTGGGCCTGGGCGGCGGGGACGTCGATGCCGGCATCTCGCTGGCCCGTTCCCGTCTGAACCTCGCCAAGGTCCTCGACGGTCTCGAGCGGCTGCGGATCCCGGCGTTCGTCGTCGGCCCGCCGCCCAGCGCCGACCGCGCGCGCACCGACGCCCTCGTCGAGCTCTCCGGGGCCTTCGACGACGTCTGCGCGCGGCGCCGCGTGCCCTACGTGGACACCGTGCGCTCCCTCGAAGGCCACGAGCAGTGGACCTCGGACCTCGCCCGCAGCGGCGGCGACCACCCCGGGCAGACCGGCTACGGCCTCATGGCCTGGCTGGTCCTGCATGGTGGCTTCGGTCGCTTCCTGGGCACCTCCGACTGAACCAGCCGATCCCCTGTGACAGAATGCTGAGGTTGTCTGTCCGGGCGAAGGAAGGAGAGCGTGATGAGCAAGCGCGGTCGCAAGCGCCGGTCCCGTCGCAAGAACGGCGCCAATCACGGCAAGCGTCCCAACACCTGAGGCGCGCTCGCGCAGCGTGAGGGCGAGCCGATCCGTCGGCCCCGACGCGCAGCACCCCGAGCATCGACGAGGCCCCCTCCATCCGGAGGGGGCCTCGTCGCGTCAGGGGCCGGACCCGCCGGGGCAGGCCCAGGTCAGCCCGGGTCAGCCCAGGGTGTCGCGGCGCACCGTGGTGGAGCGGAAGGTGGCGCCGTCGGGCCCGTGCTCGACCTCGAGACGCTGGTACTGCACGCTGCGGTACTGCACGCTGATGCGCTCGCGCAGGGTCTGCGGGGCGGTGTCGTTCGCGCAGCAGCGCCGCACCAGGTCCTTCATGGCGCGCAGGCGCTCGAGCTCGTCGGCGCACTCGGGGCAGTCCTCGGCGTGGCGCGTCATGCGCTCGACCACGTCGCGCGGGAGCTCGCCATCCAGCGCCTCCTCGAGCCCGAACCGCAGGTCGCGGCGGGTCTCGTCATGCTCCTCGGTCATCGTCCCTCCTCCCCGTCGTCTGCTCCGTCCCGCAGGAACCCGCTGCTGCGCGCGTAGTCGCTCAGCGCTTCGCGCAGCTGGCGGCGTCCGCGGTGCAGCCGGGACATGACGGTGCCGATCGGCGTGTCCATGATCTCGGCGATCTCCTTGTAAGCGAAGCCCTCGACGTCGGCGAGGTAGACCGCCATGCGGTAGTCCTCGCGCAGGTCCTGCAGGGCCGTCTTCACCGCGGTGTCGGGCAGGCGGTCCAGCGCCTCGGCCTCGGCCGAGCGTAGACCGCGGCTCGAATGGGACTCGACCTCTGCGAGCTGCCAGTCCTCGACCTCGTCGGTCCACGACTCCCGCGGCCGACGCTGCTTCTGCCGGTACGTCGAGATGTACGAGTTGGTCATGATGCGGTACAGCCAGGCGCGCAGGTTCGTGCCCGGCGTGAAGCGATCGCGCGCCCGCAGCGCCTTGAGGTAGGTCTCCTGGACCAGGTCCTCGGCGTCCTGCGGATTGCGGGTCATGCGCAGCGCGCCGCCGTAGAGCGAGTCGAGGTGCGCGAGCGCCTCCGCCTCGAAGTCGAAGTCCTCGGGAGCCGTGTCCTCGGGGGCGGCGCCGGGGGCTCGGTCGCCGTCGTGATCAGTGGTGGTCATCAGGCTCCACGGTACGGCACCGGTCGGTGCGAGGACGGTCGTGCACGAGGTCCCGCGCAGGGACGAGCGGCGCGAGGGGAGGGCCGACGGGGGCCGCGTCCGCAGGCACGTGGTCATCGGCTCTCTCCTCTCCCTGCGCCGCAGGGCGCGCTGGTGCGAACGGTGGGGACGGTCCGCGCGGCGGCGGATGCTCATCGGCGACGAGGCCGGTCCGCTCCTGCGCTTCCCGTCAGGGTCCGCTCGGTGCAACGCGCACGACCCCTCGGCTGTTCCCCGGCGGCCGGACGCACGGGGCGGGGTGCGCGATAGGCTGATCACAACGCCGGGCCCCGCCCGGCAGAGTCCATCGAACCCGAGACGTGAGGACACCATGTCGCTCATCCGCCGCATCGCCCGCCCTGCTCTCGCCGCCCCCTTCATCTTCGAGGGCGTGCGCACCGCGATCTCCCCCGAGCGTGAGATCGAGGTCGCGCCCTCCGCCTTCGCCCAGGTCGACAAGGCCCTCGAGAGCACGTCGGCCCCCTCCTTCGTCGACTCCCGCACCGTGCTGCGCGCCACCGGCGCCGTCGCCGCCGTCGCGGGCCTCTCCTACGCAACCGGCCGCGCGCCCCGCACCGCCGCCGGTGTGCTGCTCGTGACCACGAGCGTGGGCCTGGCCGGGCGCAAGAAGGTCTGGCAGCTGCGCGGCGAGGAGCGCATGGACGAGATCAAGTCGATCCTCGCCGACGTCGGCCTGCTGGGCGGCGTGATGATCGCGGTGCTGGACCGCGAGGGCCGCCCGTCGCTGGGCTACCAGTGGGGCCAGTTCGTCGAGCGCAGCCAGAAGAAGGCCGCCGCCACCCAGCGCGACCTCGAGAAGAAGGCCGATCGGCTGACCAAGAAGGCCGGCAGCTCCTCGGGCTCGCTCTCGAAGAAGGCGAGCAAGAAGGCCGACGAGCTCAGCAAGAAGGCCTCGAAGAAGGCCGACGAGGTCGCCAAGCAGGCCAGGAAGTCCAGCGAGAAGCTCGCGGACCAGCTCGGCTGATCGATGTCGGAGGTCACCTGGACCGCCCTCGTCGCGGGCGGTCCCGTGGACGCGCTCGTGCGCGTCCCCGGCTCGAAATCGCTCACGGCGCGCTGGATGATGCTCTCGGCGATCGCCGATGCGCCCACGGCGCTGACGGGGGTGCTGGTCTCGCGTGACACGCGCCTGATGCGCGATGCCCTCGAGCGCCTGGGGGCGACGCTGAGCGTGGAGGGCGAGGCGCTGCGGGTCACGCCGCTCCCGCCGCCCGCGGAGCATGCCGAGGGGCCGATCGAGATCCACACGGGACTCGCCGGCACCGTCATGCGCTTCGTGCCGCTGCTCGCGGCCCTGCACCACGGCGATGTCTCCTTCACCGGGGACGAGTCGGCGCTGCTGCGGCCCATGGGACCGGCGATCCAGGCGCTGCGATCGCTCGGCGTCGAGGTCACAGAGACGGGCGAGCCCGGACATCTGCCGTTCGTCGTGCACGGACGCGGGCGCCTGGCCGGCGGGAGCATCGACGTGGACGCGTCGGCCTCGAGCCAGTTCATCTCGAACCTGCTGCTGGTCGGCGCGCGCTGCGATCAGGACCTGCGGGTGCGGCACGTCGGCGACTCCCTGCCCTCGCTCCCCCACATCGAGATGACGATGACGGAGATGCGCCGCGCGGGCATCGACGTCTCCCACAGCCAAGAGCCCGACGGCACCCATGTCTGGACCGTCCGCTCCGGACCGATCGCCTTCGGCGACGTGCGCATCGAGCCGGACCTCTCCAACGCGGGTCCGTTCCTGGCCGCCGCGCTGGTCGCCGGCGGGGAGATCGAGATCGCCGACTGGCCCCGCCGCACCGACCAGCCGGGTGACGCCTTCCGCACCCTGCTCGCGCGCATGGGCGGGGAGTTCTGGCGCGAGGACGAGGACGTGTGCGTGCGCGGCACCGGCGTCATCCACGGGATCGACGCGGACCTCTCGGCGACCGGCGAGCTGACGCCCACGATCGCCGCCCTCGCCGCCCTCGCGGACTCCCCCAGCCACCTGCGCGGCATCAAGCATCTGCGCGGCCACGAGACCGACCGCATCCATGCCCTCGCCACGGAGCTCTCGAAGCTGGGCTGCCGCACCGTCGAGCACGAGGGATCCCTCGAGATCCATCCCGGGCCCCTCACCGGCTGCGAGTTCGAGACCTACCAGGACCATCGCATGGCGACCGCGGGCGCGATCATCGGCCTCCGCGTGCCCGACGTGCGCGTGGTCGACGTCGCCACCACGCAGAAGACCCTCCCGGACTTCGTGGGCATGTGGCTGGCCATGCTGCACACGGACGAGGCGGGCGAGGCGCGGTGAGTCGCCGGATCCGCGACCTGGACGAGTCCGACGTCCGGATCCGGCCCAACCGCCGCGGCTCGCGGCCGCGCACGAAGATCCGCCCGAGCCACGACGACGCGATCCCGGCGTTCGTCACCGCCGTCGACCGCGGGCGCTGGCGCACCGTCGTCGGCTCCGGGACGCCCGGCGAGCACGTGGTCACCGCGATGCGGGCCCGCGAACTGGGCCGCACCCCGATCGTCCCCGGCGACGTGGTGGGTCTGGTCGGCGACACCAGCGGGACGGAGGGATCGCTCGCGCGCATCGTGAAGGTGCACGAGCGCTCCTCCTTCCTGAGGCGCAGCGCCGACGACGACGATCCGACGGAGCGCCCGCTGGTCGCGAACGCCGACCTCATGGTCATCGTCACGGCGCTCGCGGACCCCGAGCCGCGCGGCGGCATGATCGACCGCTGCCTGGTCGCGGCCTGGGTCGCCGGGATCGACGCCCTGCTCTGCCTGACGAAGTCCGACCTGCGCGATCCCGTCGACTTCCTCGCCCAGTACGCGCCGTTGGGCGTCGAGCACGTGGTCACGCAGCTGGACGCGGAGGGGGAGGTCGTCGGCGTCGAGGAGCTCGACGCGCATCTCCACGGCCGCACGAGCGTGCTCATCGGCCATTCCGGCGTGGGCAAGTCGACGCTGCTGAACGCGCTGGTTCCCGGTGCCGACAGGGCGACGGGACACGTCAACGACGTCACCGGCCGCGGTCGCCACACCTCGTCCTCGGCGCTCGCCCTGCGCCTTCCCGACCAGTCGGGCTGGGTGATCGACACCCCGGGCGTGCGGTCCTTCGGACTCGGGCACGTCTCCCCCGAGGAGCTGCTCGAGGCCTTCGCCGATCTCGCCCCGCTCGCCGAGGAGTGCCCGCGCGGCTGCACCCACGCCGCTGACGCCCCCGACTGCGCGCTCGACGCCGCGGTCGAGGAGGGGCGCGCGGGCTCGGCCGGTCCTGAGCGCCTGGCCTCGTACCGCCGTCTCGACGAGGCGCTGCGCCGCAACGACCCGTGGGAGGCGTGAGGGCGGCGGACCTGCGCGCGGCGTGGGAGGTGCCGGGAATCGGGGCGCCCAGGCCGTAGGGTTGGGCGCATGTCCTCTCGATTCGCCGACGATCTGCGGCTCGCCCATGTCCTCGCCGATGCGGTCGATCAGCTCACCATGTCCCGCTTCAAGGCCCAGGACCTCACGGTCGAGACCAAGCCGGATCTGACGGAGGTCACCGACGCGGACACCGCGGCGGAGGAGCTCGTGCGGGCCCAGCTCGCCCGCTCCCGCTCGCGCGATCAGGTGATCGGCGAGGAGTTCGGCTCCACCGGCCACTCCCCGCGCCAGTGGATCATCGACCCGATCGACGGCACCTCGAACTTCGTGCGCGGAGTGCCCGTGTGGGCGACGCTCATCGGACTCGTCGAGGACGGCGAGACGGTGGTCGGCCTGGTCTCCGCGCCCGGGCTCTCGCGCCGCTGGTGGGCGGGCTCCGGGACCGGCGCGTGGACGGGCACGCGCCTGAACGCGGCGACGAAGATGCAGGTCTCGGACGTGCGGACCATCGAGGACGCCTCGCTGTCCTACTCGTCGCTGCACGGGTGGGCGGACCTGGACAGGCTCCCCCAGATGCTCAACTTCATGCAGCGCTTCTGGCGCACCCGCGCCTACGGCGACTTCTGGTCGTACATGCTGCTGGCCGAGGGCGCTGTCGACGTCGCGACCGAGCCCGAGCTCAAGCTCCACGACATGGCCGCGCTCGTCCCGATCGTCACGGAGGCGGGCGGCCGGTTCACCTCTCTCGACGGCGAGGACGGCCCCTTCGGCGGCAATGCGGTGGCCACCAACGGCCACCTGCACGAGGAGACGCTCGAGGCCCTCGCACCGCGCGACTGACGCGCCGCGCCGAGGGGTCCGACGCGCGGGCCGCCGGCGCGTGTCCGCGCACCCGGCCGATACGATGGCCGTGTTGTCCACGCGCTGCGCGGTCCGCATCCGTGCGCGCACGTCACGTACACCGCGAAGGACCTGACCCATGACGATCAAGCGCGTCGCACTGCTCACCGCCGGCGGCTACGCCCCCTGCCTCTCCTCCGCCGTGGGAGGACTGATCGAGCGCTACACCGAGCTCGTGCCCGACGTCGAGATCATCGCCTACAAGCACGGCTACTGGGGCCTGCTCTCCGGCGAGAAGATCGTCGTGGACGACGAGGTGCGCAAGCACGCCGGGATCCTGCACAACTACGGCGGCTCCCCCATCGGCAACTCCCGCGTGAAGCTCACCAACACCGCCGACCTCGTGAAGCGCGGCCTCATCCAGGAGGGCGAGGACGCGCTCGAGGTCGCCGCGAACAAGCTCAAGGCCGACGGCGTGGACGTGCTCCACACGATCGGCGGCGACGACACCAACACCACCGCCGCGGACCTGGCCAAGCATCTCCACGAGAACGGCTTCGACCTGCAGGTCGTGGGACTGCCCAAGACGATCGACAACGACATCGTGCCGATCCGCCAGTCCCTGGGCGCGAAGACCGCCGCGGAGCAGACCAGCGTCTTCGCCCAGAACGTCCTCGCGGAGCACGGCTCGAACCCGCGCATGCTGATCATCCACGAGATCATGGGCCGCTCCTGCGGATACCTCACGGCGCAGGCCGCCGAGTACTACCAGCAGTGGCACGCCCAGCAGCAGTGGCTGCCCGGCATCGGTCACACGCCCGAGCGCTGGGACGTGCACGCCGTGTTCCTGCCCGAGATGAAGCTCGACATCGAGGGCGAGGCCGAGCGCCTCAAGGCCGTCATGGACGAGGCCGGCTGCGTGAACATCTTCCTCTCGGAGGGCGCGGGTATCCCCGAGATCGTCGCCGAGATGCAGGCGCGCGGCGAGGAGCCCGAGAAGGACCCCTTCGGCCACGTCAAGCTCGACACCATCAACCCCGGCCAGTGGTTCGCGAAGCAGTTCGCGGAGCGCCTGGGCGCGGAGAAGGTCATGGTGCAGAAGTCCGGCTACTTCTCGCGCTCGGCCAAGGCGAACGCGGAGGACCTGCGCCTCATCAAGTCCATGACGGACCTCGCCGTGCAGGTCGCCCTCGAGGGCGGCACCGGCGTGATCGGGCACGACGAGGAGCGGGGCGATCTGCTGCGCGCGATCGAGTTCGAGCGCATCGCCGGCCACAAGGCCTTCGACATCTCCCAGCCCTGGTTCGGCGAGGTGATGGCGCGCATCGGCCAGGACGTCGAGCCCGTCGAAGCCCACTGATCAGTCACTCCCGCCCATGAGCTGGCGCCGCCGGCTGCGCGCGCTCGTCGTCCCTGTACGGCGGGCGCGCGTCCTGTCCGCGGGCCCCGCGGGCGTCGGCTTCCGCGTCGACGGCTCCGCGCTCGACCTCGATGCCCGTCCCCGCCAGGGCGCGTTCGGCGACTGCTGGGTGGCGGCGGCGATGCTCGCGATCCACGAGGCGGCGCCCGCGCGCGTCGCAGAGATGATCAGGGCGCACGACGGGTCGAGCAGCGTCGGAGTCCTGCTGCGCGGGGGCCGCGTGCGCATCGCGGTCGATCGGGCGATGCCGGTCGACGCGCGGGGCCGCTGGGTGGGCGCACTCCAGTCCCGGTCCGGGGCCGAGACTGAGTCTGGGTCTGGGTCTGGGTCTGGGTCCGGATCCGCACCCGGGAGCGCCGCCGACGCACCGGGATGGCCGGGCCTCGTGGAGAAGGCCGCCGCGATCCATGTCGCCGGGTCCTACCGGATGCTCGGTCGGGGGCTCGGGCGGTTCGGCCTCCAGCTGCTCGCGGGGATCCCCGCGCGCACGCACGTGCTGCTCCCCCGCCCCGACCGCCTGCGGGGATGGCTCGACGAGGGGCGCGCCGTGCTCGCCTCCACCCACCCGCTCTCGCCCCGCGTGATGACCGCGGGCGGGCCGCTGCCGGCGAACCACGTGATGGCGATCGTGGGATGCGACCCGGCGACGGGCGAGATCTCCCTGCGGAACCCGTGGACGCCCGACGAGCTGCTCGTCGTCGACCGCCGGACGTTCCGCCGCGGCTTCCTCTCGATCGACGTCACCGCCCGCCCGCTGCGCTGAGGCGGCCGGGCCGCGTCAGCGTCGCGGGTCCACCGTCGCGAAGGCCTCGAGCCAGGCGTCGGCCAGCAGGCGGTGCCCCGCGATCGTCGGGTGCACGCCGTCCTCGGCGATGGTCGCCGGGGTGTGGCCCGCGGCGTAGGCGCGCTCCAGCAGGTGCTCGGAGTCCACGACGGGGTGGCCGAACTCGCGGGCGAGCGCCCGGATGCGAGCGACCTTGGGAGCGAGGTCCTCGTGAAAGCGGGCCTTCTCCTCGTCGATATCGGCGACGAACGGGAGGATCAGCAGCACGGGCACGCCCGGCCGCGCGCCCGAGAGCTGGTCGAGCAGATAGCGGTACCCGGCCTCGAAGTCCTCCACGGAGGTGGGGTCGTCGCTGTCGTAGCGGCGCCAGGTGTCGTTCACGCCCACGTAGAGGGTGACGACGTCGGGGGCGAGGTCCACGCAGTCCGGACCGAACCGCGCCACCAGGTCCGGCACGCGGTTCCCACCGATCCCCGTGTTCAGCACCCTCGCATCCGGCTCATGGGCCGCGAAGTGCTCGGCGATCAGCCGCACGTATCCGAACCCGAGGTGCTCCGGATCCTCGCGACGGCCGGCGTCGGTGATTGAGTCCCCGATGAAGACGAGGGTGCGGGCGGGGACGGCGGTGTCGTTCATGGGCTGATCTTCTCAGAACGCGAGGGCGCGCGTGCGGGGTCCGGACGTCTCGTGACGGCCGCGGGCCCCGGCCGCCCGGACACGCTCTCCGAGGCGAACCCGGTGTGCGAAGAGATCCTCATGACCATCGGGCGGCGCGGGGAGGACGAGGACGTCCACGCAGATGTCCGCGTGAGTCGCCGTATCTCCTACCCCTTGCTCCGCTTATGCACCCCATCTAGTGTGCTTATGTGCGTGCGAGTCGCGGAGCTGCCGCGCGCACGACCGATCCACACCCCACGGGACGGAGGACCCATGACCACCACCGCCACGCAGGCGCCCACGGCGACGACTGCCCGGGACACGGCCGCATCGAGCCCTGCCGAGCAGCGCTCCGAGATCTCCCGGCTCCCCCTCGCCCGACGCGAGGATCTGCCGACCGCTCTCCGGGAGCAGCTCGACGGCCTCGAGTCCCAGCTCGGCTACCTCCCGAACTGGGCCGCCGCCTCCGCCCTCGCCGGCGAGCACGCACAGCACCTCAACACCCTGCTGCTGGGCCTGCTCGGACGGAAGGGGGCGCTCAGCCAGGAGGACAGGGACTTCCTGGCCCTCGTCTCCTCGGCCGCCAACGGCTGCAGCTACTGCCGCCTGAACCACATCCAGTCCTACGGGAGGGCGATCCACGACCACGCGCTCGCCACCCGGATCGGCCTGGACGACCGCGAGGTGGCAGAGCTCGACGAGCGTCGCCGCGCGCTGGCCGATTTCGCGCGCACGGTCTCGCTCGACGTGCACGCCCTCGGGGATGCCGACATCGCGGGGCTCCGCGCGCAGGGCCTGAGCAGCGAGCAGATCATCGAGGCACTCTTCGTGGTCATCGCGTTCGCCGCCGGCAACAGGCTCACCGTCGCTCTGAACGTGCTGCCCGACGCGCAGTTCTTCGACGCATGAGCGCGCCCGCCTCCACCGCCGCCGCCGTCTCCCGCCTGCACGTGCCCTCCTCCGAGGAGCTCACGGATCGCACCCGCAGGCTGTTCGAGGCGACCGAGCGCACGGGAGGCTTCGTCCCGAACTGGCTGCGCGCCTTCGCCCTCGGAGGCGCCGACAACGACCGACTCAACGCCTACCTCTTCCCGCTCCTGGAAGGGTCCGACGGCAGGAGGAGCACCCTCACCGCCAGGGAGCGCGAGATCATCGCGACCGTCGTCTCCGTGGAGAACCGCTGCCCGTACTGCCACACCCTGCACATCGACGGCCTCGCACGCCACCTCGGCGACCACCACCTGGCCACTCGCATCGGGCTCGACCACCGCGAGGTCGACGAGCTCACGGAGCGGGAGCACGCTCTCGCCGAGCTCGCCACGACGATCACGCGCGCCCCGCGCGAGGTGACGCGGGAGCATCTCGATCACCTCCGGGAACTCGGCCTGGACGACGCCGGCATCTACGAGGCGATCCAGATCGCCTCCGTCATCAACGCCACCAACAGGATCTCGATCGCCCTGGCCGTGCTGCCGGACCCCGAGACCTTCGACGCCCAGAACGCCGCACTCAACAGCTGAACACCCCGCGCTTCCCGCACCGTCCCGGGCAGCGCGGACCGTCAGGAAGGAACGACGCCTTGTCGCGCATCCACCAGTCCATCGCCGAGCTCGTCGGCAACACGCCCCTGGTCGAGCTGAGCAACTACCAGAAGAAGCACGGGATCGCCGCGCACGTGATCGGCAAGCTCGAGTACCTCAACCCTTCGGGCAGCGTGAAAGATCGACTCGCGCTGGCCCTCATCGAGGACGCCCGGGCGAAGG
Organism: Brachybacterium kimchii; assembly: GCF_023373525.1. Classification (NCBI taxonomy): domain Bacteria; kingdom Bacillati; phylum Actinomycetota; class Actinomycetes; order Micrococcales; family Dermabacteraceae; genus Brachybacterium; species Brachybacterium kimchii. The sequence continues at coordinate 494,863 of NZ_CP097218.1, read as the reverse complement.
GACAGATCTCCGAGGGCAGCACGCTGATCGACGTGACCAGCGGGAACACCGGAATCTCCCTCGCCTCGATCGGTCACGCGCTGGGGCTCGAGTTCATCCCCTACCTGGAGCCGGGCACCACCCAGGAGAGGCTGGACATCTTCAACGGCTTCGGCCTGGACACCCACTCCTTCACCGACATCGAGGAGATCGCCGACTTCGAGGAGAAGGGCCTCGTCATCGACGACCTCATCCGCGGCATCACCCGCATCGCCGAGGAGCAGGGCTTCCACTACGCCGGTCAGACCGTGAACGAGGCGAATCAGGAGTTCCACTACCGCACCACCGGCCCGGAGATCTGGGAGGACACCGACGGGCGGGTGGACTACTTCGTGGCGGCCGCCGGCACCGCCGGGACGATCGTCGGCACCGGGCGCTACCTGCGCGAGCAGAACCCCGACGTCACGATCGTCGGCGTCCAGGCGGCCGACTCCTCCCGGCCCGACAGCGAGGACTTCACGGGGAACATCATCGACGGCACCCTGCCCGTGCACGACGTCCCCGACGAGTTCGTGCCCACTCTGATCCGCTCGAACCTCGAGAACGGATTCGCCTTCGACGAGGTCATCGACGTGCAGGCGGAGGAGGCGTACCGCACCGCGCAGGAGACGGCCAAGACCGACGGACTGTTCCTCGGGACCTCCGCGGCCGCCGCGCTGACCGCGGCCCTGCGCATCGCCCGGCGACCGGAGGCCGAGGGAAGGAACATCGTGGTGATCTACCCGGACAACGGATTCAAGTACCTCTCCACAGGCCTGTACAAGCCGCTGGGGGACGCCGCGTGACTTCCCCGCCGCCCGATGCCCACTCCCCCGAGCACGTCCCGACGGGAGGCGGCGGGCGCGTCGCCGGCCGCACCGCGTTCATCACCGGTGCGGCCGGCGGCATCGGCTCTGCGACCGCGCTGCGGCTGATCGAGGAGGGCGCCCGGGTGATCGCGGTCGACCTGGACTCCCAGCAGGAGACCCTGCGCCGGCTGCGCGACGGCCTGTCCGATCCCGACGCCCTGCTCCCGCTCGCGGCCGACGTCACCGACCGCGACTCGCTCGCCGACGCCGCGGACCGCGGCGTCCGTGCCCTCGGCCCGCTCGACATCGTCTTCGCCAACGCCGGCGTGCTCCGTCCCGAGGGGCCGGTCGAGGACATCGACCAGGCCACCTGGGACGGCGTGGTCTCCATCAACCTCACCGGCGTGTTCCACACCGCTCAGGCCACGTTCCCGCACCTGAAGCGGAACCCGAGGGGGTCGAGCGTCATCCTCGCGTCCTCCACCGCGGGCGTGCGCGGTGGCGCGAACTCCTCCGCCTACACCGCGACGAAGACGGCCCTGGTCGGCCTCGCGGAGACCTGGGCGCACGAGCTCGGCCCCTATCGCGGGCGCGTGAACACGACACATCCCACCGCCGTGGGCACCGATCTGGTGCTGAACCGCCAGAACCTGCGCCGCTACCGTCCCGACATCCCCGATCCCCGGCCCGAGGACGTCATCGAGGCCTTCTCGCGAGGAAAGCTCCTGGACACACCGTGGATCGACCCGATCGACGTCGCCCACGCGGTGCTCTTCCTCGCCTCGGACGAGGCGCGCTTCATCACCGGTGCCCATCTCACGATCGACGCCGGATCGACCATCCGGTGGGGCTGAGCGGGAACGCTCCTCGCACTCGGTCCGTCCGGGCCCCGAGCACCACACCTCTGTGAAAGGAACTCACCCATGACCGACCCGAGACTGCAGCACCTCGTGGATCGCGCCGGCATCGACGACGCGATCAACGCCTACTCCCACGCGCTGGATCAGCGCGCATGGGAGCTCCTCGAGGACGCCTTCCTGCCGGACGCGGAGATCGTGCTCATCGACCGGGCGGTGACGCACACCCCGCAGAGTCTGGTCACCGCGCTCTCGGCGAACGATCGCACGCGCCTGAGCGGCCAGCACCTGGTGGGCAAGACTCGCGCCCGCATCGCGGACGGCGTCGCCCACGCGGTGACCGAGGCGTCGTGGACGACGCTGCAGAGCACGGAGGATCCGACCTCGTTCCTGCTGATCCGCGGCACCGGCGTCTACGTCGATGATCTGCGCCGGGTCGAGGCGGGATGGAGGATCGCGCGGCGCGAGCTGGCGCTGAAGTCGATCACCCGCGATCTCGTGCCTCTCGAGGACGACGACCTCGAGAACATCCGTCGGACGCTCGCACAGGAGTGGCTGTAGGCCGGACGGGGTGAGGCGGTCAGGGCCCTGCGGGGTCCGACGGGGCATCACCAGGGCATAAGTCGAAGGCCCCCGATCCGTTTCCGGATCGGGGGCCTTCTCTTCGTAGCGGGGGCAGGATTTGAACCTACGACCTCCGGGTTATGAGCCCGGCGAGCTACCGAACTGCTCCACCCCGCGGCGACATGTTCAACTCTAGGACACCCCCGATTCGGAGTCCAGCCGGGAGGGCGGGAACGTGTGCCATGACACGTCGCCGCCCTCCGACGGCCCTGGTCAGACGGGACTCCGAGCGGCCGCGGGCATCCGCGCGGGCGTCGGCCGGACCCACGAGCACGGGTCCGGCCGGCGCAGTCACGGTCGGCGGGTCAGTCCCCGCCGTCGCTCGCGCCCCCGCCGTCGCTCGCCGCGCCGCCGGAGCCGGAGCCGGAGCCCTCGATCTCGCTGTTGGCGTCGACCGCCCGCTGCAGAGCGTCGGAGAGCTCGTCCTGCGCCTTGCCGTAGGCGTTCCAGTCGCCCTTCTTCATCGCGGCGTCGGCATCCTTGGTGGCCTGGTCCATGTCCTTCAGTGCCTGATCCAGACGCTGCTGGGCGGTGCCGCCGGCCGTGTCCGACCCCGCGTCGCCTGAGTCGCCCGAGTCCTTCGAGGCGCCCGACGCGTCGCTCTTGTCGGCCTCCCCGCTCTCGGTGTCCACGGAGCCGGAGACCGCGCCGCTCTGGTCGCTCTCGACCTTCGCGTCGCCCGCGTTGGCCCCCGAGTCGCCCTCGAAGACCTTGTCGAGGGCCTCGTCGAGCGTCGGCGCGAAGCCGATCTTGTCCCCGAAGGACACCAGCACCATCTGCAGCAGCGGGTACTGGGTGCCGCCGCCGGCGGAGGAGGACTGGATGTAGACGGGCTGGACGTACAGCAGGCCGCCGCCCACGGGGACCGTGAGCAGGTTGCCGTTGATGACCTCGGAGTTCCCCGACTTCAGCAGGTTCAGCGCCTGCGAGACGTTGGGCTCGGCGTTGAAGGTGGCCTGGACCTGCCCGGGGCCGTTGACGGGGTTCGTCGTGGGCAGCACCAGGAGGTTCATCTTGCCGAAGGTCTTGGCCGGGTTCCCGGCCTTGTCCCCCGTCTCCGAGTCCACGGCGAGCAGGCCCGTCATCACGTTCTGCCCGCTCTGCCCCTGATAGGGGATGTAGTTCGAGGACAGGGTGAAGCGCGGGGACTCCTCCCCCGGCATCTGCATCGTGAGGTAGTACGGCGGCTGCGGGGCCTGCGTGCCCTTGGAGCCGTCGGCGTTGGTCGATGCCTTCGCCGTCGGGTCCGGCGAGACCTGCCAGAAGTCCTGCTGGCCGAAGAACTCGTCGGCCTCCGTCACGTGGTACTTCGCGAGGATCTCGCGCTGGGCCTTGAAGTAGTCGGCCGGGTAGCGCAGGTGGCTCATGAGGTCGCCGGAGATCTCCGAGGCGGGCTTCAGCGAGTCGGGGAACACCTGCTGCCACGACCTGAGGATCGGGTCGTCCGTGTCCCAGGTGTACAGGTTCACGCTGCCGTCGAAGGCGTTGACGGTGGCCTTCACGGAATTGCGCATGTAGTTGGCGTGCGCGTCCCTGTAGTTGTCGCTCGCGTCCTCCTCGGCGGTCTTGGAGTCGACCGTGGCGGAGTCCAGGTTCTGGCTCGTCGAGTACGGGTAGGCGTCGGTGGTCGTGTATCCGTCGATCACCCACACCATCTGCCCGTCCACGACCGCCGGGTACATCTCGGAGTCCAGCTGCAGGAACGGCGCGACCTCCTTCACGCGCTCCTGCGGCTGGCGGTCGTAGAGGATCTGCGAGTCGGAGTTCACGTAGCTGGAGATGACGATGTTGGGATCGCGGAACTTGATCGCGTACAGCAGGCGGTTGAAGAAGCTGCCGACCTTCGGGCCGCCGTCACCGGTGAAGGTGTTGTTGTGCTGGGCGCCCTCGTTCTTCTCGTCGGTTCCCGTCTGGTAGTCGAACTCCTCCGGCTCCGACCCTTCGGGCGCGCCGACGATCGAGTAGTCCGGCGAATGGCGGCCGAAGTAGACGCGCTCCTCGAAATCGCCCAGCTCGCCCTTGCCGGGGACTCCGGACTGCAGGAAGTCGGGCTCGCCGTCCGAGTTGCGCTGGTTGCCGAAGGCGGCCGCGAGGCCGTAGCCGTGCGTGTAGACGATGTGCCGGTTGACCCAGCCGCGGCTGTCGAGGTTGAACTTGTCGGGGCGCAGCTCGCGCACGCCGATCACGGTGTCCTGGAGGCGGTCGTCGATCGTGTAGCGGTCCACGCTGAGCACCTGGTCGAAACCCCAGTACTGGCGGTTCGCCTCGCGCTGCTCGAACGTCGGGGAGACGATCGAGGGGTCCAGCAGGCGGATCTGCGCGGTGGTGTCGGCGTCCTCGCGCAGCGCGCCCGCCTCGGCCGTGGTCGACGCGGAGTACGAGGTCTCGGTGACGTCGTCGACGTTCCACGCGGTGCGCGTCGCCTCGATGTTGCGCTGGATGTACGGCTGCTCGAGGGCGCGCTCGTTCGGGGTCACCTTGAACTGCTGGATGGCCCACGGGTAGGCGGTGCCCACCACGAGGGTGGAGAGCACCATGAGACCGGCGCCGACGGCGGGGATCCGCCAGTCGGCCCGCCAGATCCACAGCACGAACAGGGCCGCGACGATGACCGCGGCGATCGCGAGGATCGTCTGGGCGGGCAGGATCGCGTGGACGTCCGTGTAGGAGGCGCCGTCGAAGCGGTCGTGCTCGCCGGTGAGCATGCCGTAGCGGTGGAACCAGTGGCCCACGCCCAGCAGCAGCACGTAGGCGGCGGCGACGATCCCGAGGTGGCGCCGCGCGGTCGTGGTGACCTCGAGGCCGCTCTCCTGCGTCCAGCTGATCCCGCCGTACACGAAGTGCCCGGCGACCGCCGCGACCGCCGCGACCAGCACCATGAACTGCAGGAACGAGATGATCATCGTGATCACCGGCAGCGTGAACACGTAGAAGCCGACGTCGAGGCCGAACACCGCGTCGGTGCTGCCGTAGGACTGGGGGTGCAGGAACAGCTGGACATCCTGCCAGCGCCGAGTCGCGGCGAGCCCGGCGAAGGCGCCGATGACGATGGGCGCGACGATCGTGATGCCGCGGCGCAGCGGGTCCACGGCCGCGCGGAACTGCTCCATGGCCTCCTGCTCCCGCGTCACCGGCGGGTAGACCGGCCGATGTGTGTACGTCAGGCGCAGCGAGAAGAACAGCGGCACCGCGAACACCAGGAAGCCGCTCAGGAACAGGAGCCCCTGCGTCAGCCAGCGCGTGGTGAGGACGTCGGTGAAGCCGATCTGGTCGAACCAGAGGAATCTGGTCCACACCGCGGAGGCGATCAGCAGGAGGATCACGAGGAGCGCGAGCACGCCGATCGTGATCGAGAGCGGGGAGAGGCGGCGGCGCCTCCCCGACGAACCGGCACCGGCCGGCTGTGGTCGGGGTCGGGGCTGGTCACCGAGGGGTGCGGAGAAGCTCACGGGGTCCTCTGGGAGAGTCGTGGGATGAACACCGCACCGGGGCTTCATCGCCGGGTGGAGGAGACGCCGCTCCGGATACAGTGTGGGGCCGACCGCGTGCAACGGTGGCCCTCCCATCTTGCCAGGTCTCCCCTGGAAGGATTGTGATGAGTGAGACTCCCCGCGGGGCCGATGCCCCGCACGACGATCTCGACCCCGCGCAGGCGGCCCTGGCCGGCGTGCTCCTGGAGGTGCTCCGTCACCTCGAGGAGCCTGCGCTCGAGCGCGTCCACTGGTTCGCCCTCCTGCGCAGCGCTCAGCTGCTCGCCGAGCAGCCGGGGCTCGCGGCGCTCCTGGGCGATGACGTGGCGCTCAGCCTGGCTCAGGACTCCCGGCACCTCACTCCCGTCGAGCTCGACGACGTGCCCTCGGACTCCGACCCCCTCTCCTCCCTCTCCGCGCTCGCGTGGCCCGAGGGCATCACCGGCCTGGCCGCGTGCTTCGACCTGAGCGCCGCGCAGCGCGAGGAGCGCGCACCCGAGGACTCGCTCCCCACGGGAGCCGGCAGCATGCGGGCCGCGGTCGCCGCCCTCGAGGACGGCACCATGTTCTGCGCGGTGCGCCGCGAGGGCCACAAGGAGGTCACGCTCGGCGCGCAGCTCCTCCCCGATGTCGTCGCGGCGATCCGCGAGGCCGTCACCGGGGAGGAGTGAGCCCGGTCCGGAGCGGCGGTCCGGTTCAGAACGGCGCGTCGGCGCCGCCCGCTCCCTGACCGGCGAGCTGCCTGCTCTCGTCCTCGTCGGCCCCGGGGCCGTCCGAGGCGCCCTCGGGCGGCATGGCGGCGGGCGCACCGTCCCCGTCGTCGCCCACGACCCCGCTGAGGGGCCGCACCATGGAGGGCTGTCCGCCGGGGAAGACCTCTCCGGTGTTGATGTCGACGGGCGGATCGTCGTGGCGCTGGGCGCGCGCCATGTGCGTGGTGCCGAACACGAGATCGTGGCCCACCGCATCCGCCCGCACCTGCATGCTCCGACCCTCGGAGCCGTCCTCCCACGTCCACTCGGAGTAGCTGAGGCGGCCGGTCGCGATGACCGGATCGCCCTTCTTCACCGAGCGCAGCATGTTCCTGCCCAGCGCCTTCGTGCCGTAGATGTTGAAGAAGTCCGGAGTGGCAGCGTCCTTGAAGTCGTCGGTCCCCTTGTCGTAGTAGCGGCGGTTCACGGCGATCCGCACTATGACGGTCGGCTCGCTCTGGTTGTTCGTGGTGTGGGCGTCGCTCGTCGCGTTGCCGCGGACGGTGACGTAGACATCCCTCATGCTCATGGCGGGTTCCTTCCTCAGAGGCGGGGCTCGGCCCGCCGTCGGCCCTCTGCCGACTCCCCCAGAGTCCCCAGCGGCGACGCCGTCCGCCACGGTCGCTGCCGGAATGGGGATAACCCGGCGTTGGGGAGGACCCACGGGGACAAGCCGCGAACGCCGTGCCGTGAGCGGGGGGGGGGGACGGCCGGCGCATCGGTGCCTCCGCCCGGCCCCGCCGAGCCCACGAGACATGAAGAGACCGGCGGCCGGCTCCTCATCAGGAGCAGACCGCCGGTCGAGCTGATCGCTCGCCCCCGCAGGCGGCGCCGGTGCTCGGGCGCCCACGCAGGGGTCAGCGGATCAGGTGGGTCATGGCGTCTCAGGCGCCGGGGTTGACCAGGCCCTTCGTGCTGCGGGCGTTCTCGAACCGCGCCTGGACATCCGCCCAGTTCACGATGTTCCAGATCGCCTTCACGTAATCGGCCTTCACGTTCTGGTAGTCCAGGTAGAACGCGTGCTCCCACATGTCCAGCTGGAACAGCGGCACCGTCGCGACCGGGATCCCGTTCTGCTGATCGTAGAACTGCTCGATCACCAGGTTCCCCTCGATCGGCTCGTACGCCAGGATCGCCCAGCCCGACCCCTGGATCCCCAGAGCCGCCGCCGTGAACTGCGCCTGGAACGCATCGAACGACCCGAAGTACTCGTCGATCGCGCTCGCCAGCTCACCGGTGGGCTTGTCCCCGCCCTCGGGCGAGAGGTTCTTCCAGAAGATCGAGTGGTTCGTGTGACCACCCAGGTTGAACGCCAGATCCTTCGACAGCTGGTTGATCGAACCGAAATCGTTCGCCTCGCGCGCCGCCGCCAGCTTCTCCAGCGCCGTGTTCGCACCCTTCACATAGGTCGCATGGTGCTTGTCATGGTGCAGCTCCATGATCCGGCCCGAGATATGGGGCTCCAGCGCCGCGTAGTCATAATCGAGATCGGGAAGCGTGTACTCCGCCATGAGGTTCATCCCTTCCATTCGAGGTCGCGGGGACCGCAGACGGGTCCCGCCGTGTCCTCCATCCTGCCACGTCGGTCCTGCATGCGGGCAGGGCGCGTTCACACAGGATCCGCAGTTGACACGGCCACCGCCACAGGTCGGCCGTGCGCGGCCCGGACCGTCCCCGGCGCCCCGGCCCCGTTCGTCGGACCGCCTTGCGAGAATGGTCCGATGGCGAGCGCACGAGGTGCTGACCGGGGCAGCGGCTCCGGCACGGAAGCCGATGCCGGGGCGGCCCTCGCCCCGGCACCGGCCGCCCGTGCGATGCCGGAGCGGTTCTCCCCCGCCACCCGCGCGTGGTTCACCGAGGCCTTCGCCGCGCCCACGGCCGCGCAGCAGGGGGCATGGGAGGCGATCGGCCGCGGCGAGGACACGCTCGTGGTCGCCCCGACCGGATCGGGCAAGACCCTCGCCGCCTTCCTCACCGCGATCGACGACCTCGCCTTCGGCGGCGACGAGAGTCCCGGGACCACGTCCGTCCTCTACATCTCGCCGCTCAAGGCGCTGGGCGTCGACGTCGAGCGGAACCTCACTTCCCCGCTGGTCGGGACGATGCGCGCGGCCCAGCGCCTCGGGCTCGACCACCGCGAGCTGCGGGTGGGCGTGCGCACGGGCGACACCCCGCCTGCCGACCGGCGCCGTCTCCTCACCCGTCCGCCGGACATCCTCATCACGACCCCCGAGTCGCTGTTCCTCATGCTGTCCTCGTCCGCGCGCGAGACCCTCGCCGGCGTGCGCACCGTGATCGTCGACGAGGTCCACGCGGTCGCGGGCACCAAGCGCGGCGTGCACCTCGCGCTCTCCCTCGCCCGGCTCGACGCGATGCTCGACCAGCCTGCGCAGAGGATCGGGCTCTCGGCGACCGTGGAGCCGGTCGACGAGGTCGCCGCGTTCCTCGGCGGGGCGGACCGACAGGGAGGGGCGACCCGACCGGGCGGGGCGGGCCGTGGAGACGGCGCACCGGTTCGAGGAGGTGCGGTGCAGGTGGTGCGCCCGCCGTCGGCCAAGACCTGGGACATCGGCGTGCGCCTGCCCGTGCCGGACCTGTCCGCGATCGACCCGCCCGCCGACGCGGTCGACGAGGACGACGTCTCCGGGACGATCTGGCCGCACGTCGAGCGAGCCGTGCTCGCGGAGGTCCTCGCCCATCGCTCGACGATCGTGTTCACGAACTCCCGTCGCCAGGCCGAGCGCCTCACCTCGAAGCTCAACACCCTCCACCGCAGGCAGGTCGTCGGGGACGAGGCGGCCCGCGTGCTCGGAGCGGACGCGGACTCCGATCTCGTGGCCCGCTCGCCCGACGACCTCGCCGTCTCCCCCGACGAGATCGAGGACGTGGCCCGGGCGCACCACGGCTCGATGTCCAAGGAGATCCGCGCGAGCATCGAGGACCAGCTGAAGTCCGGCGCGCTGCGCTGCGTGGTCGCGACCTCCTCCCTCGAGCTCGGCATCGACATGGGCTCGGTGGACCTCGTGATCCAGGTGGAGACGCCGTTCAGCGTCTCGAGCCTGCTGCAGCGCATCGGCCGGGCCGGGCACGACGTCGGCGCGACCTCGCAGGGCGTCCTCCATCCTCTGCACGCCTCCGACGTGCTGCGCGCCGCCGTGACCGTGCACGAGGCCGTCGAGGGCCGCATCGAGCCCCTCGCGGTGCCCCGCAACGCCCTGGACGTGCTCGCCCAGCACACCCTCTCGGCGGCGCTCGCGGAGGACCTGGACGTCGAGGACTGGTTCGACCTGGTCCGCGAGGCCCACCCCTACCGCTCGCTGCCCCGCTCGGCCTTCGACCAGACGGTCGACCTGCTCGCCGGCCGGTATCCCTCGACCGCTTTCTCCGAGCTGCGCCCGCGGCTCGTGCACGACCACGAGTCGGGCACCCTGCAGGCGCGCCCCGGCGCGCAGCGGCTCGTCGTCACCAGCGGCGGCACCATCCCCGACCGCGGCCTCTACCCCGTGCACCTGGTCGCCGCCGAGGGGGACACACAGCCGCGCCGGGTGGGCGAGCTCGACGAGGAGATGGTCTACGAGTCCCGCCGCGGGGACGTCATCACGCTGGGCACCTCGAGCTGGCGGATCGAGGAGATCACCGCCGATCGCGTCACCGTCTCCCCTGCCTTCGGCCTCACCGGTCGCATCCCCTTCTGGCACGGCGAGGGAGCCGGGCGGCCGGCGACCCTGGGCCGCGCGATCGCGAGCATGCAGGCGGAGCTCGCGGCCCTCCCGGAAGAGACCGCCCGCGAGCGCCTGGGCTCCCTCGGCCTCGACGAGAACGCGCGCGGCGCCGTCGTCGACCACCTCGCCGAGCAGCAGCAGGCGACCGGAGTCGTCCCCGGCCCGGACCAGCTGGTGATCGAGCGCTTCCTCGACGAGCTCGGCGACTGGCGCGTCGTCCTGCACTGCGCGCTCGGCCAGCGGATCACCGGGCCGTGGGCCCTCGCCGTCGGCGCCCGCGTCGAGGAGAGGTACGGGCTGGACGGCCAGGTGATGGCGGCCGACGACGGCATCGTCCTGCGCATCCCCCACGGCGAGGAGCCTCCCGGGGCGGACCTGTTCGTGTTCACGCCCGAGGAGATCGAGGAGGAGGTGCAGCGGCTCGTCGGCACCTCCGCTCTGTTCGCCGCCAGGTTCCGGGAGTGCGCGGCCCGGGCCCTGCTGCTGCCGCGCCGCGACCCGCGCTCCCGGGCGCCGCTGTGGCAGCAGCGCCAGAGGGCCGGTCACCTGCTCGAGGTGGCCCGCCCCTATCCGCAGTTCCCGATCATGCTCGAGGCGGCGCGGGAGTGCCTGCAGGACGTCTACGACCTCCCCGCCCTGGTCGAGCTCATGCGCGGGGTCGCCGGACGCCGCGTGCAGGTGCGGGAGGTCGAGACGGACTCCCCCTCGCCCTTCGCGCGGTCCCTGCTGTTCGGCTACCTCGCCCAGTTCATCTACGACACCGATGCCCCGCTCGCCGAGCGCCGCACCGCCGCCCTCGCCCTGGACCAGTCGCTGCTCGCGGAGCTGCTGGGCAGCGTGAGCCTGCGGGAGCTGCTGGACGCGCGCGTGATCGAGGACGTCGAGCGCCGCGCGCAGGGCCTCGACGGGGAACGCCCACTGCGCGGCGCCGAGGATGCGGCCGACGCCCTGCGCCGCCTCGGCCCGCTCACGCTCGACCAGATCTCCGCGCGGCTCGGGGAGACGGACGAGCGCGCGGACGCTCACGCTGAGGACAGCGCCGCCGAGATCGGCCGCGAGCTCGTCGACGCGCGCCGCGCCGTCGCCGTGCGCATCGGCGGCGTCGAGCACCTGGCCGCGATCGAGGACGCGGGGCTCCTGCGTGACGCGCTCGGGGCTGCGCTGCCGCCCGGGATCCCCGAGGCGCACCTGGCGCCCGTGACGCGCGCGGTCGCGGATCTCGTCTCGCGATGGGCGCGCAGCCGCGGCCCCTTCGCCCCGTCGGACCTCGTCGACGCCTTCGACCTGGCCCCCGGCGTCGCGCGCACGGCGCTCGAGCAGCTCACCGCCGAGCGGGTCCTCCAGCAGGGCGAGTTCACGCCCGGGCGCGAGGGCGAGGAGTGGGTGGATGCCCAGATGCTGCGGCGGATCCGCCGCGCCTCCCTGGCCGCCTCGCGCAAGGACATCGCCCCCGTCCCCCATCCCGTCTACGCGCGCTTCCTCTCCGACTGGCAGCACCTGCCGGCGCGGCGACCCGACGGCCGCCGGGCCCGGGCCGACTGGCGCGGGGCCGACGGCCTGCTCTCGGTGATCGACCAGCTCGCGGGGGTGTCGCTGCCGCTGAGCGCCTGGGAGACCCAGATCCTTCCCGCACGCCTCCCGGACTTCTCCCCCGCCGCGCTCGACGCGGCCTTCGCCTCCGGCGAGGTGGTCTGGTCCGGGCACGGCCGGCTCGGGGCGGCCGACGGATGGGTGCGCCTCCATCTGGCCGATGCGCTCCCCCTGGGGCTCGATGCGGGCGCGCTCGAGGAGTCCGCGGCCGCGCTCACCGAGGGATCGCTGAGCGCCCGCATCCTCTCTCTGCTGCGCGACACCCCGGGCGCCCTGCGCCACGGCGAGATCCTCACCGCGCTCGCGAGCGGCACAGGGGAACAGGACGGCGAGGCCGCCCGCCCGCGGGACGTGCACGAGGCCCTCTGGGACCTGGCCTTCGCCGGACTCGTCACCAACGACTCCTTCGAGGCGCTGCGGACCTATGCCCTGGGCCCCGCACCCTCCCGCGGCGCGAGCCGTACGGGCGGCGCCGGGCGCTCGGGCCGCTCGCGTCCCCTCACCCGGCGCGGCGCGGCGCGACTCTCGGCGGCCATGATGCGACAGGGCGCCTCGGAGCCGTCGCAGCTGGTCACAGGGCCTGTCGGCGCGGGGCGGTGGTCGGCGCTGCGGGTCGAGGCGGTGGAGCCGTCGGCACGCTCCGCGGCACTCGCGACGCTGCTGCTGGACCGCCACGGCGTCCTCACCCGCGGTGCGATGGACGTCGAGGACGTGCCGGGCTCCTTCGCGGGCGTCTACCGGGTGCTCTCGACGCTCGAGGAGGCCGGCAGTTGCCGGCGCGGCTACTTCGTGGACGGCCTCGGGGCCTCGCAGTTCGCGCCCGTGGAGGCCGTGGACCTGCTGCGCGACCGCGAGCACGAAGCGCAGTCGCGGCGGGACGCAGGAGCGGATGCCCGCGAGGGCGGCGCCGGGCCGTCGACGCTCGTGATCGCCGCGACCGACCCGGCCAACCCCTATGGCGCCGCGCTGCCCTGGCCGGCCCTGCCCATCGCCCCGCCCGAGGGCACGACGGCACGGCCCGCACGCCGCGCCGGGACTCTCGTCGTCCTCGTCGACGGCGAGGTCGCCGCCTTCGTCGAGCGCGGTGGCAAGAGCCTGCTGTGGTGGGCCGACGAGGACGCCACGCCGCTCGTGGCCGAGCAGCTCGCCCGCGCGATCCGCGAGGACGCCCTGCTGCCGCAGCTGCAGGTCGAGCGGATCGTCGGGCACGGGCTCGAGGACGCCGAGGTCGCCCACGTGGTCCGGGCGCTCGTCGACGCCGGCTGCTACCGCTCCCCGCGGTCGCTGCGCCTGCGCGCGGGAGGCCGCTGATGCCCGAGGGCGACACCGTCTTCCGCCAGTGCCGGATCCTCCACGAGGCCCTCGCCGGCGCCGAGATCACCCGCAGCGACCTGCGGGTGCCGAGCGCCGCGACCGCGGGCCTGCGCGGCTGGAGGGTGCAGGAGGTGGTCCCGCGCGGCAAGCACCTGCTGCTGCGGCTGCTCCCGCCCAGCGGCCCTGGCGCGCCCGGCGGTCAGGTCACGTCCACCCGAACGGCCGAGCCTCTCACCCTCCACAGCCACCTGATGATGGACGGGATCTGGCACGTCGACGGCAACTCCCTGCGCTCGAGCGACACGAGCGCCGGCCCTCGTCCCCCGCACACCGCCCGCGTGGTGCTCGAGGCACTCCGCGACGACGGCCGCGAGGTCCGGGCGGTCGGATACGACGTGAAGCAGGTGCGGCTGCTGCGCACAGCCGACGAGGACGAGCTCATCGGCCACCTGGGTCCCGACCTCCTGGACCCCGACTGGACCGACCGGCATCGTGCGCAGGCGCTCGAGAACCTGCGTGCACGGCCCGAGCGGCCCGTGGGCCTCGCCCTGCTGGATCAGCGGAACCTCGCAGGGATCGGCAACATCTATCGCTGCGAGCTGTGCTTCCTGCACCGGATCCACCCGTCGGCCCCGCTGCGCGAGGTCGCGGACCTGCCCGGCATGGTCGACCTCGCCCAGCGCCTGCTCACGGTGAACACGGGCCGCGCGGTGCGGATGACGACCGGCGGGATGATGGGCCGACGCGGCGACCTGTGGGTCTACGGACGCGCCGGGGAGCCCTGCCGCCGCTGCGGCGCCCGCATCCAGCGCGGCGAGCTGCTCGAACCGGAGATCGAGGGCTCCGAGGGACGCGTGATCTTCGTGTGCCCGCGCTGCCAGGCCGGTGGCCCTGAGGACGGAGCGCCGCGAGCCGCCGCGGGGACACGAGGATCCCGGCGGCGCGGGTTCAGGACCTGACCCCCCGCAGAGATCGTGCGTCGCCCGGCCTCGACGCCGGCTCCGGCAGGGGACTCGAGAGGTCACGCGCCGTCCGGGACGACGGTCTCGAGGAAGAGTCGGGCGACAGCATCCTCCTGCGCCCCGAGAACGACCTGCACGTTCTTCCCGGTGTCCGCGAGCCCGTGCTCGGCGTCCTCTCCGGGTCCGCGCCGACGGTCCACGATGGTCTGGCCGCGTGCGGGACCAACCGCCGTCTCGACGCGCACCGGCAGGGTGCGGATGTCCATGAGGTCCGGGGCGACCAGCGAGCAGACGGCGCCGGCGTCGCCGATCCGCGCCGCCTCCGGACCGCCGGGCAGACCGTCCTCGTCGCGGAGCCAGAAGGCGAGCAGCTCTCCGAGCGCAGTGGTCAGGGGGTCGGTGCTCGCCGCGAGCCGCGCCACGGACTCCTCGTCGAGCCCCACCCGGTCGAAGACGTCGAGGCCGTACATGCGCACGGGCAGCTCGCTCTCGAAGACGATGCGCGCGGCCTCCGGGTCGTGCCACACGTTGAACTCGGCGACCGCGGTCGCGTTCCCGACCGACGCGGAGCCGCCCATCAGCACGATGCCCTGCAGCCGGGCCGCGGTCTCGGGGTACATGCGCAGCAGCAGCGCGACGTTCGTGAGCGGCGCGAGGGCGACCAGGGTGACCGGCTCGACGGAGTCCTCGATCGTCCGGCGCATGAGCTCGACGGCGTGGAGGTCGGAGACGGGACGATCACTGTGCGGGAGCGAGATCCCGCCCAGTCCGTCTGCCCCGTGGGCCTGCGCCGCATCGCGGGGCGGCTCGACGAGCGGCCGGGAAGCTCCGGCCGCGACGGGCAGATCCTCGGGAGCATCGAGCGCGTCGAGCACGCGGCACGTGTTCTCGAGGACGCGCGCGAGGGGCACATTGCCGTCGACGCAGGTCACGGCACGCACGTCGATGTCCGGGTGGCGGACCGCGAACATGATCGCCATCGCGTCGTCCACTCCGGTGTCGACGTCGAGCAGGATGTGTTGGACGGGCATGGGTGCCTCCTGGGTTCGTGGCGGTGGTCGAGGTGTTTCCGGGAGCGGACGGAGTCCGACGGCTCAGGGGATCAGAGCCGCGATCTCGTCGATCGAGAGCGCGCGCGGATCGAGTCCGAGGTCCTGGGACAGCAGCGCCGCCTCGGGGCGTCGCAGCCTCGCCTCGTGCATGACGGCGCGGTCGGCGAAGACGTCATGGACGTCCCCGTTGGCGATGACCTGACGATGCGCCATGGCGACCACGCGCTCGAACCGGTCTGCGACGAAGCGCATGTCGTGCGTGATGGTGATGATGCCGATGCCCTCCTGCTGGAGCAGGTCGATCATGCGCGTCAGCAGGCGCCGCCCTCGGCCGTCGAGCCCCGCCGTGGGCTCGTCGAGGATCAGGTAGCGGCAGCGGCCGACGAGGATCGCTCCGATCGCCACGAACTTCTTCACCGCGAACGGCAGGTCGTTGGGGTTCAGCTCCATGACGTTCCCGAGGCCCGCGAGGACGGCGGCACGGCGCACGCGCTCGTCGCGGGTCCCCTCATCCCAGCCGGAGCGCTTGGCGACGAACTCGAGCTCGCCCTGCACGTCGCTGCCGAAGATCTGGTCGTCGGGGTTCTGGAAGACGTAGCCGACGTCCCGCGAGACCTGCGCCGTGGTCCTCTTCGCCGTGGACTCGCCGTCCACCCGCACCTCTCCGGAGGTGGGGCGCAGCAGGCCGTTCATCATCTTGACGGCGGTGGTCTTCCCGGCGCCGTTCTGGCCGACGATCGCGACCCGCTCCCCCGCCGCGATCTCGAGATCCACAGAGTCCACGGCGAGCGTCCCGTCCGGGTAGCGGTAGGAGACGTCAGAGAGGCTGATCGCCATGGGCGGCACCTTCCAGTCGTGAGGAGATCAGGGTCCGGGCATCCTCGCGGGTGACCGGGATGCGGGCGAGGCCCCGCCCGTCGCGCTCCAGAGCGAGGGCGAGCTCGGTGACGTCGGGACGGCGCAGTTCGGCCCTCGGCAGCAGGTCTGACGTGAGGACGTCGGCAGCGGGGCCCGCACCGAGGACCTCGCCCCTGCACATGACGATGATGTCGTCCGCGTGCTCGGCGAGCAGGTCGATCGCGTGCTCGACGAGGATGATGGTGCGTCCGGCGTCCTGCAGGCCGGAGATGATCTCGAAGATCAGTTCCGTGGTCTCCGGGTCGAGCTGGCTGGTGGGCTCGTCGATAACGATGACCTCGCTGTCCATCGCGATGATCGAGGCGAAGGCGACCAGCTGGCGCTGCCCTCCGGAGAGCTCGTTGGGGTTCTTGCGGATCAGGCGGCGGATCCCGACCTGGTCGATGACGCGCCGGACCCGGTCGATGATCTCCTCCCGCGGCCGACCCTGGTTCTCGAGTCCGAAGGCGATCTCCTCGAAGACCGTCTCCTTGATCCCGCTGATCTGCGTGAACGGATTCTGGAAGACGTACCCCACGGTGTTGGACAGCTCCACGGGGTCCCAGTCCTCGAGGCGCCTGCCCTGGATGGTGACGGTGCCGGTGAGATCTCCAGGCTGGTAGTTCGGGATGGTGCCCCGCAGGATGCTGCACAGCGTGGTCTTCCCGCTGCCGTTGGGGCCGACGACGCCGTACAGCCGACCCGGCTCGATGTCGATGTCGACACCGCGGATCGCCGGCTTGGCGCCGAAGGCGTAGGTGAAGGAGACGTCCCGGAGGCTCGCGGTCAGCGCCACAGCAGCACACCTCCCAGGATCAGGACGATGGTCACCAGCACCGCGATCACGGTGAGCACGATCGCGAACGGTCCGACGCGACGGAGCTGCGCGAGGTTCGTGTGGGTCCCCCGGGCGTTGAACGCGCGGGCGTCCAGAGCCAGGGCCCGCTCCTCGGTCTGGTTCATGGCGGCGAGGAACACCGGCGCCAGCACGGGCCCGAAGGCCCTGATACGGGTGATGGGGCCGCCCTCGGTCTCGATCCCGCGCGAACGCTGGGCGTCCATCACGGTGCGGGCGTTGCGGCCCAGATCGGTGATCGACTGGAAGGACGCGAGCACCACATAGGTCGCCCTGGGCGTGACGCCGCGGGACTCGAGCGCCAGCATGAGGGTCTTCATCGGCGTGAGCGCGAAGTACAGGACCACGGCCCCGCACAGCGCCATCACCACGAGCGCGAAGCGGAGGCCGAAGAGGATCCCACCGGTGCTGACCACCAGAGGGCCGAGCGACCAGAGCACGGTGCCCTCGTCCACGAAGATCGCGCGCAGCACGAACAGGATGAGACCGACGACGGCGAAAAGCTTCAGATAGTTCGGGATGAAGCTGCGGGCGACACCGGCGGCGATCGAGATCAGGGCGAAGACCACGCAGACGGAGGCGGGGGCGATCACGCCGGGCAGGGCGACGGCGATGATCGCGAGGCAGGCCAGGATGACGGCCATGCAGATCGGGTCGAGGTCGAGCACCGCATTGCCGCGGTGGATGGGCTGCTGCAGCTCGCGAGCCATCTGCTCGAGGTCGCCCTCATCCGTGCCCTCTCCCGTGGGCACCGGGGAGGCGGGATTCTGCGGGATGCTCATGGCGCTCACACCTCCAGGGCAAGCTCGTCGTCGGGGACCTCGATCACGCGGCGTCTGCGCCGCCCCAGGTAGACGGCCCCCAGGGGAACCTTGACGAGGAGCCGGGTGGGCACGCGCGAGAGCACGAAGAACACGATGAGCACGGTGACGACCTTGTCGAGCACATCGGCCGGGAAGCTCGAGATGTAGACCGCCGGGACGAGGCCGAAGCCCAGGGCGCGCAGGGCGCCGGTGATGAGGGCGACGCCGTTGCCGCCCAGGCCCCCGAAGACGATGATCGTGATCAGGCCGCCCAGGCCGGCGCCGATCAGGCTGAAGCCCAGCGAGGAGAGCAGGGTCTTCCACAGCGAGCGGAACACGCCCAGCCGTGAGAGCCATCCGGCGAGAAGACCCACCAGGATGTTGATCAGGGCGAAAGGCAGCAGCGTGGGCGAGGTGATCGAGTTCAGCAGGTTCGAGATGAGGCCCACGAGCGCCCCGGGCAGCCCTCCGCACAGCGCGCCCACCAGGATCGTGCCGATGCAGTCGAGGTACATCGGCAGCTTCAGGAGCGTGGCGATCTGACCGCCGACGAAGTTCGTGGCGATCCCGATCGGTATCAGGAAGATGGTCAGCTGGCCGTAGCCGTGCACACCGCTGGGGGCACGGCCCCCGAACCTGCTGGACATCGCTGTCCCTCCGCTCGTCGACGCTCGACCGACGCGACGCACCTCGTCGGCGTCGGCACAAGGGCACTGTAGCCAAGTCGGACGATCCGCCGGACGGCGGTCAGTGCGTGGACCCCGCCACGGCCGACGGGCGTCAGAGCCACCTGCCGTTCTCGCTAGACTGTGCGGCGCACGCACGCTGCGCCGCTGCCCGGACGGCGGCCGTGTCCGCCCCCATAGCTCAATGGATAGAGCAACGGCCTTCTAAACCGCAGGTTGCAGGTTCGAGTCCTGCTGGGGGCACCCCGTCCGCTTCGCAGGGAACTCGGCCCCGGGGCACTGAGTCCCCGGATCCGGATCGGCACCGCTCCCCTGCTGCAGGTGAACTCCCTCGGACCAGGGCGGGCCGGGCGAGACCATCGTCCAGGCCGTCTGCGGCACCCCGTCCCCGCCGTGACCAGGATATCTCCCCCACCGGGGCTTGCGGCAAGGCCCCCTCGGCCCGCCAGAATGCTCGCTCGCGGCCGGATGCTCCGGCCGCAGAGGGGCGGAGGCGCGCATGGTGGACGCATGGATGGACGAGGACGTGCACGACGTGATCGTCGTCGGCGGAGGCCCGACGGGCATGATGCTCGCGGCCGAGCTGCGACTGCGCGGCATCGACGTGGTGGTGCTCGAGAAGGAGGAGGAGCCGAGCCGTCTGGTGCGCTCGCTGGGCCTGCACGCCCGCAGCATCGAGATCCTGGATCAGCGGGGGATCCTCGAGCTCTTCCTCGCCGAGGGGACGACGTATCCGGGCGTCGGCCGCTTCGCCGGGATCCCGTCGAGCAGCTCCCCCGAGCTCGACACTGCTCACGAGTTCACGCTCGGCATCCCGCAGCCCGTGACCGACCGTCTGCTCGAGGAGAGAGCGCGCGAGCTCGGGGCCGACGTGCGCCGCGGGCGCGAGGTCGTCGGCCTCGCCCAGGACGCGGAGTCCGTCGATCTCATCCTCGCCGACGGCGAGCACGTGCGCGGACGCTGGGCCGTCGCATGCGACGGCGGACGCAGCCGCGTGAGGGGCCTTCTCGGGATCGGCTTCCCGGGTGAGGCGGCCGAGCACGAGTGGCTGCTCGGGGAGATGGAGGTGACGGCCCCGGCCGAGGAGGTCGCCGCCGTCTCCGAGCGCGTGCGGCGCGAGCACCGCGGCTTCGGCATCGGCCCATCCTCGAACCCTGGGCTCCACCGGGCCGTCGTCCCCGCGGCGAACGTCGCCGAGGACCGCACCGAAGGGCCGTCGTTCGAGGAGTTCCTCGAACGTCTGCGCACCTTCGCGGGCACCGACTTCGGCGCCCACTCCCCCGTCTCGCTCACCCGCTTCACCGACGCCACGCGGCTCGCCGAGCACTTCCGCAGCGGCCGTGTCCTGCTCACGGGAGACGCCGCGCACGTGCACCCGCCGCTGGGCGGTCAGGGGCTGAACCTCGGTATCCAGGACGCCTTCAACCTCGGCTGGAAGCTCGCGGCCCTGATCTCGGGGCAGGCCCCTCCCGCACTGCTCGACAGCTACGAGGCGGAGCGTCGACCGGTCGCCGCCGACGTCCTGACCACCACACGCGCGCAGAGCGTGCTGATCTCCGGCGAGCCCGGCGCTCTCGCCCTGCGGCGCGTCCTCGGCGAGCTGATGGAGCTGCCGGAGGTCGACCGGCTCCTGAGCGAGAAGATCGCGTCGCTCTCGATCCGCTACGACCTCTGGCCCGGGGACGAGGCGCCCGGCGGCATCGTCGGCCGCAGACTGCGGGACATGCCCGTGGGGCCCGGTAGACTCTACGAACGGATGCGCGAGGGCAGGTGGCTGCTGCTCGATCCGACCGGCTCCTTCGACGCCGAACAGCGGTCGGATGCGGTGGACCAGCTGGTCGAGCCCGCCGAGGGCCTCCCGGCGCGAGCCGTGCTGCTGAGACCGGACGGGCACATCGCCTGGGCCGCCACGGAACCGGCGGCCGACGGTGCCGGGGCCCCCGTCGCGCACCCCTCTCCCGACCAGCAGGGCCTGGAGTCGGTGATCGAGCACTGGCTCCCACAGTGACCTCGAGGCGCCCGGATCCGCAACCCGTCGCCTAGCGTGGGGGCGAGGGCCGCATCGCTGCGCCCTCGCCCATCCACGAGGACGTCGGAGGTCCAGGCCATGAGCGATGCATCCACCCCCATCACCGCGAGCGCGACGATCGCGACATGGCTCGAGCACCCCCGCGGCGGCCCCGTGCTGCGTGCCTTCCTCGAGCGCACCGGCACCAGCCCGGACTCCCTCGGCCCCGCACTCGACATGCCGCTGCAGCAGCTCGTGCCGCTCAGCCGCGGGGAACTCCCCCAGAGCGCCGTCGACGACATGGTGCGTGCCGCGAACGACGGGGAGATCCCCGCGGACGCGACCGCGGGCGGCCGGGCGGACGGAGCCGGGCGGACCGACCGCTCGGATGCGCCCGCGGGGCGCTTCGCCGGTCGCACGGTCGTGGTCACCGGCGCCGCCGGCGGCATCGGCCGGGCCACGGCCGAACGCCTGCTCGCCGAGGGCGCGCGCGTGGTCGCGACGGACATCTCCGCCGAGCGCCTCGAGGCGCTCGCGAACGAGACCTCTGAGGACCACGTGGACCGGCTGGTCACGGTCGTCGGCGATCTCGGCTCCGCGCAGACGATCGACGCGATCCTCGCAGCGGCCGGCGAGCGCGTCGACGCGCTCGCGAACGTCGCCGGGATCAACGATGACTTCTCCGCGATCCACGAGGTCAGCGACGAGATGTGGACGAAGGTTCTCGCGGTGAACGTGGGCGGTCTCGTCGCCCTCACGCGGGCCGTCACCACCCGGATGCTCGAGACCGGGGGCGGTGCGATCGTGCACGTGGCGAGCGAGGCGGGGCTGCGCGGCTCGGCCTCGGGCGTCGCCTACACGGCATCGAAGCATGCGGTCATCGGGATCACCCGGTCGATGGCCTTCATGTACGCGAAGCAGGGGATCCGCACGAACGCCGTGGCGCCGGGCGCGGTCGCGACGGGCATCCCGATGCAGCCCGAGATCGCGCCCTTCGGCAGTGCCCGGCTCGAGGAGGCGCGCGGGAACATCCCGTCCCTCGCCACGGCCGAGCAGCTCGCCTCCTCGATCCTGTACCTGCTCTCCGAGGACGCCTCGAACATCAACGGCGCGGTGCTCGCCTCCGACGGGGGCTGGTCAGCGGTGTGACCGGGCGCGGCATCAGGGCGTCCTCCCGGCTCACAGCAGGAGGGCGATGATCGCCCCGATCACGAGGACGGCTCCCGTGAAGGCCGGGATCATCCAGTCGCCCGGCGTCGCAGATCCACCGGCACCGGTGGGCACGGCAGCGGAGTCGTCGGTGCGCGTCGCGGCGAGCGCGTCGGCCCGCCGGTCCGCGAGGCGGCACACGATGAACAGCCCGATCGCGAGCACCCCGGCGAGGACCATGTACAGCGGGGTGCGGTAGAGCCACGAGTACGGGGAGAAGTGCACGATCGTCACCGCCGCGAGGACGATCGGGACCTGCCGGTGCGCGCGGCGCAGGATCAGGTAGATGAGGATCGGCAGCGCGAACACCTGGGAAATGGCGAGCGCCGTGGACAGCTCGTCGAGCAGGGGGTTCTGCGGACGCGGCCCGGCGGAGGTCACGGCCATGAGACCGAAGGCGATCGGCAGGGCGACCACTCCCTGCAGGAGCACCGCGTAGGCGCCCGCGCGCTGTCCGCGCCATCGCCAGACGGCCGCCGCCAGCAGCCAGGTGAGGCCGTAGGCGAGGAGGAAGGCGAAGCCGTGGTGGTTGACGGTCGCGAGCTGGTTCAGATCCGTGTCCATGCCGACGGTCTACCAGGGCCGGCACCCGCCGTCCCCGGGCCCGGGCGAGGTCATGACATCTGTCGAGGGGCGCCCCGTGACGCCGGTCCCTGATCGCTCCCGAACCCGCTCAGCACCTCGCGGACCACGGCCGCGGGGTCGCTCGCGCCCATGATCGCGCGCACCAGAGCGACCCCGGCGACGCCGGCCGCGGCAAGCGCGGGCACGTCGGCGGGCGTGACGTCGCCGATCGCGACGATCGGCAGACGCGTGGCCCCGACCAGCGTCCGGTACCCGTCGATGCCCAGGGGCGTGCGGCCCGACTCCTTCGTGGGAGTGGGCCGGAAGGGGCCGGCGCCGACGTAGTCGAGCAGCTCCGCCTGGGTCTCGGCGGACCTCACGAGGTCGAGGGTCCCCGTGGTCAGCCCGATGATCGCGTCCGGGCCCAGCAGGGCGCGGGCCCCGGCGACGGGCAGATCGTCCTGGCCGAGGTGGACGCCGTGCACGTGCGCGCCGCGCGCCCGGGCGGCGAAGGCCACGTCCGCCCGGTCGTCGACGAGGACCCGGCAGGTGGGCGCGGTGGAGCCGACGGCACGCGCCACCGCGGTCACGAGACCGAGCAGCTCGCGGGCCTCGAGCCCCTTCGCACGGACTTGGACGACGCCCGCGCCGGCAGCGGCGGCGGCCGCCGCGGTCTCCACGGTGCGGCGATCGGTCCCGGAGGTGACGAGATAGCAGCGCAGGTCGAGGGGCGCCGGGGCAGCCCCGTCCCCGTCCAGGCCCGGGTGGTCGTGGTCGTGGTCGTGATCCAGGGTCATCGGTCCTCCGTGGTGGTCTCCAGGGCGTGCTCGCCGATCTCGTCGAGGGCGTCGAGCAGGGCGGTGCGGAAGGCACCGGGCCGCGGCGCGCGGCGTGCTGCGCACTCCCCCGCGACGTCGAGCCACACCGTCGCGGCGTGAGCGGCGCGGGCGGCGTGGCCGGTGAGGTCCGAGGGCCCGACGGGTGAGACGTCAGGCCCGCTCCTCTCGACCGCGACGAGGCACGCGGCGGTGAGCGCCCCGAGCAGACAGCCGGTGCCGGTGACGCGCGTGAGAAGGGGATGCCCGCGTCGGACCTCGATCCCTGGTGTGCGATCCCCATCGGCCATGACTGCACCCGCACCGACGATCCAGTCGACGGGCCCCGAGACGGCCACGGCTCCGCCGGTGAGTGCGACGATCTCGCGGGCGGAACCATGGGCGCTCTCGGCTCCGTCGCTCGCGTCGGCGCCGCGTCCGCCGGTCCCGCCGCGCAGCGCGAGGATCTCCGAGGCGTTCCCGCGCACCACGTCCGGCCGCAGGCCCACGAGCTCGCGGGCGAGGGGCGTGCGCACGGGCGCGCGCCCGATCGCGGTCGGATCGAGCACCCAGGGGTGACCGGCCGCGATGCTCGCGGCCACGGTCGCGGGGATGCCCGACATCGCATCGGTGCTGAGGGTCCCGAGGTTCACGAGCAGCGCGTCGGCCGCCCCTGTGACCACGGGCGCCTCGGCCTCGGTCTCGGTCATCATCGGGCGGGCGCCCGCGGCGAGCAGACCGGCGGCCACGATGCCCATCGACACCGTCGCGGTGAGGCAGTGGACGAGCGGCGGATGCCGGCGCACCTCGGCGAGCACCAGGGCGACCGCGCGCAGGTCCGGGTCGTCACCGAGCGCGGCGTCATCGTCGACGTCGTGGTCTTCGCGAGGGTGCGGATCAGTTCTCATCGCCCGCTCCCCCGGCTGCCCCGGTCGGCGACAACGTCGAGGTCCCTGTCGATCTCCGCCGCCGACAGCCGGGGCCCGAGCGCCGCGCCGACGATGAGGAGGACACCGCCCAGCACGAGCAGTCCGAGCACCGCGGCGTGCGCCCCGAGCAGCGCCGAGAGCCCGGGCAGGTAGAACGGGTAGAGCGCGGGCAGGATCAGCGAGAGGCTGTAGCCCATTCCGTACCCGGTGGAGCGCACCGACGTCGGGAAGCGCTCGGAGAGGTAGGCGGAGACCGGTCCGTACGCGGCGACGGTGACGACCTGCAGCGCGGCGGCGAGCACGGCGGCACCGGCCAGCGTGCTCGAGCCGACCGACATCCACCACAGGACCGGGCCCAGCACGGTCGCCGCGATCCCCCACAGGACGAACAGTCGGCGCCTGCCAGTGCTGGTGGAGAGATGCCCGGCGAGCGCCATCGCGAGCGCCTGCGCGCACGAGGCGATGCCCATCGCGATCGAGACGCTGGTCGCCGACAGACCCGTGTCCTGGCCGAGCTGGGCGGTGAGCAAGATGACGGTCGTGTTCGTGAGCAGCCACAGGCCCGTCATCAGGGTGAACACCTGCCAGAAGGCGCGCGCCCAGCGTCCGCGGAGCATGGCCGCGATGCCCGAGGCGGCGGGCCCCTCGTCCGCCAGAGATTCGTCGGCCAGGAGCGGGCCGTCGTCCGTCGAGGGCTCCTGGCCCTCGCGCTCCTCGATCACTCGTCGTGTCGTCGGCGCATCGACCACGCGCCGCCGGTAGTAGGCGAGCATGCCGAGCGAGGCGAGCGCCCCGAGCACGAACAGCGCCCGCCAGCCCCACGCGGCATAGGCGTCGGGTCCAAGGATCAGCAGCAGCACAGCGGTCGCGAAGGCGATCGCGGCCTGCGCCCAGGGCGCCATCGAGAGGATGAGCCCGCTCATGAGGCCGCGCCGGCGCGGGGCCGACCATTCCATGGCCAGGGGGATCGCGGCCGAGTACTCGCCGGCCACGAAGATCCCGCCGAGGAACCGCAGGGCGAGGATCAGGCCGATCGTTCCCACGCCCAGCAGCTCGTGGGTGGGCATGGCGGCGATCAGGAGGGCGCAGGCGGCGGTGCCGGTGATCGCGACCTTCGTGGTGCGGGTGCGCCCCAGGCGGTCCGAGATCCTGCCGAAGACCATTCCGCCGACGGGCCTGCCGAGCATCATCGCGATCACCACGATCGCTCCGGTGGTGGCGGCGATCCCCGGTCCGGCGACGACGGCGAGCGCCGGGGTCAGCGCGGTGAGCGGCAGGAACACGTGGACGTTGTCGATGAAGTTGCCGACCACCCCGGCGCGCAGGGCGGCGCGGCCCTCGGGCGGCAGCTGCGGCTTCGGCGTCGGCCCGGCCGACGGCGTGTGGACCGCGGCGGCGGTCGTGGGCGGGCTCTCGGGCAGACGTGACCGCATGGCGGACATCCCTTCGTCAGTGCGAACTGCATCAGGTTCCACGGGTCTGATCTCAGCGCGCGCGGCGCACCCCGTGTCCGGCGCGCCAGTATTCCAGAGCCGTCGGCGGCGACGCGGCGCCGTCCGCGGCGACTACCCTTGCCACGTGAGCACTTCGAACCGTGGAACTGCCGACCGCATCGTCTGGGTCGACTGCGAGATGACCGGACTGGACAAGGAGAAGGACGCGCTCGTCGAGATCGCCGTCCTGGTCACCGACGGTGACCTGAACATCCTCGGGGAGGGCGTGGACGTCGTCGTCAAACCCCCGGCCGAGGCGCTGGAGCAGATGGGCGATTTCGTGCGCACCATGCACACGAACTCAGGGCTGCTGGAGGAGCTGGACGCGGGCATCACCCTCGAGGCCGCGCAGGAGCAGTGCCTGGCCTACGTGCGCGAGCACTGCCCGGAGGCCGGCAAGGCGCCGCTCGCGGGCAACTCCGTGGGCACCGACCGCGTGTTCCTCGACAAGGACGTGCCGGAGTTCGCCGCCTGGCTCTCCTACCGCACGATCGACGTCTCGAGCCTCAAGGAGCTCGCCAAGCGCTGGTTCCCCCGCGTCTTCTACAACACGCCCGCCAAGCACGGCGGCCACCGCGCCCTCGCCGACATCCGCGAGTCCATCCAGGAGCTCAAGTACTACCGCGAGGTGCTGTTCGTGGCCGATCCCGGGCCGACGACCGCGCAGGCCCAGGCCGCCGCGCGCACCTTCGAGCTCGCCGTCGACGGCGAGAGCGCCGACGGGTCCGACGACGCGGCCGCCGGCGCCGCGGGATCCTCCGCGCCATCGGTGCCGTGGCTGCAGCGCGCCACCCATCGCACCTGGCTGGACTCCGAGGGCGAGGAGCTGCTCGTCTTCGGCTCCGAGTCGCTGCGGGAGGACGGCGGCTTCGGCTGGCTCGACGAGAACGGGGAGCTCGACGGCGACAAGCCGGCAGAGCTCTGGGTGACCTGCCGCATGACCCACTGCTTCGCGCTCGCCACGATGCTGGGCAGCCCCGAGTACGGGCGCTTCGTGGACCACGGCATCGAGTCCCTGCGCACCGTCTTCAAGGACGAGAAGCACGGCGGCTGGTTCTCGAAGATCGCCGGCGAGACCGTCATCGACGACGCCAAGGAGGCCTATGCCCACGCGTTCGTGGTGCTCGCGGCCGCCTCGGCGACCGCCGCCGGACGCCCGCACGCCGCGGAGCTGCTCGAGGAGGCCCTGGGCGTCCTCGACGAGAAGTTCTACGACGAGGAGGCGGGGATGAGCGTGGACACCTTCGACCGCGCCTTCGCCGTCTGCGAGGAGTACCGGGGCATCAACGCGAACATGCACACGACCGAGGCCCTGCTCGCCGCGGCCGACGTCACCGGGGAGCGCCGCTGGCTGGACCGCGCCGTGGGCATCATGACCCGGGCGATCGACGAGTTCGCGCGCGAGCAGGACTGGCTGCTGCCCGAGCACTTCGACACCTCGTGGAACCCGATCCTCGAGTACAACGAGGACAAGCCGGCCGATCCGTTCCGCCCGTACGGGGCGACCGTCGGCCACTGGCTCGAGTGGTCCCGCCTGGTCCTGCACGGCCGCGCCGCACTGCTCGCGAAGGACGGCGACGCCCCCGAGTGGATGCTCGAGGCCGCGAACGCTCTCATGGCACGGGCCGACGACGCCTTCGGCATGGACGGGGAGCCCGGGTTCCCCTACACGGTGGACTGGGACGGGACGCCCGTGGTGCACGAGCGCATGCACTGGGTCGCCGCCGAGGCGACCGCCGCCGCGGCCGCGATGTTCCAGGTGACGGGTGATCGGAAGTGGGCCGACCGCTACCAGGCCTGGTGGGAGTACGTCAGCGAGTTCCTGCTGGATCCCGAGCGGGGCAGCTGGCACCACGAGCTGGACCGGCGCAACCAGCCCCAGGCACGCACCTGGGAGGGCAAGCCGGACATCTACCACGCCTACCAGGCCACGCTCATCCCGCGACTGCCCGTCACCCCGACCATGGCCGCCGCCGTCCGCGACGGCCTGGTCGACGAGATCGGCTGAGTCAGCCGGGCGGCACCGCCCTCACTTGCGGCGCCGCCCTCAGTTCCGGTCGAGGGCGGCGTCGAGGCGCTCGATCTTCCCGTCGAGCTCGCCCTCGTGCCCGGGGCGGATGTCGGCCTTGAGCACGAGGGAGACGCGCGACCCAAAGCGACCGGCCTCGGCCGTCGCGCGCCGCACCACGTCCATCACCTCGTCCCAGTCGCCCTCGATCTCGGTGAACATCGAGCTTGTGCGGTTCGGGAGCCCGGACT
Organism: Brachybacterium kimchii; assembly: GCF_023373525.1. Taxonomy (NCBI): domain Bacteria; kingdom Bacillati; phylum Actinomycetota; class Actinomycetes; order Micrococcales; family Dermabacteraceae; genus Brachybacterium; species Brachybacterium kimchii. The sequence continues at coordinate 467,174 of NZ_CP097218.1, read as the reverse complement.
CCCGGACCACCCGGACGGCGGCGGCGACGGCGTCGTGGACGCTCGCGGCGTCGGACCCCTCGGCGAGGTCGCGGGTGAGGCCGGGATCGGAGGGCTCACCGGTGGGCTGGACGGAGAAGGCGATGATCATGCCCCCACTGTTCTCCCCCATCGGCCCGCGGGCAAGCGGATCATGCGCCCAGGAGCATGCGGCGAGCCTGTCATGACGAGGCAGGATCCGGCTCCTGCTTTTCCGGCCCGGAGTCCTCCAGGGCTGATGCCCCAGTCTGCCGTGCCGACGAAGTGCAAGGCGTCTCACAGCGAGAACCCCCGTTCGAGGGTGCGGAGCAGGGCCGACGCCCGGTATGCTTGCTTCTCGTTGCGGTCCTCGGAGCGCACATGGTGGTCGTAGCTCAGTAGGTAGAGCTCCTGGTTGTGGTCCAGGCGGTCGCGGGTTCAAATCCCGTCGATCACCCCAAGAAACGCCCTGGTGACAGGGCGTTTTTTCTGTCTGAGCCGGTGTCTGGACACCCACGCGGACGACGGCGGCACGAGCGCACCGATCCACCTGCCGCCTCTCGCCCCACACCCATGCGAAGCGCCCGGCCCGCCACGTTCGCCCCTGACGTCCACCACTGTCTGAAATTCATTCGATCGCCGCCGCATCGAATACGTGATCGATATTCAAGAAGCTGCCCGCGGAGAATCTCCGAACCCGTCGACCTGCGCATGCACCACGAGGCGCTGCCACACGGCCTCCATTCTTCCTCCTCACCTCTCTTCAATTCACTTACCGTTCGTCCGCACCCCGTTCACCGCCCGTACACCTGACGTACCGCGTCCGTTCCCTCGGGCGGTGAAGTCGACCACGGAGCCCCGTCCGAGACCGTTCCGCTCACCTCGCCGAGCAAGCAGGCGACACCTGTCGGAGCCGGTCCCCGCCGCCACGACCTGCACGCCATGGCCACCAGCGCCCCTCACCTGGGGCGATGCCCCGCCCGTGGCGAGCACCCGAAGATGCGCCGCCCCGCGCTCCCACGTCCAGCGCCCCGCCCTCCACGTCCGGCCGCCGCGGCGGCCCCGGCCGGCCTGCGGGATCTCCCCGTGACACCGACGCGACACGACCGATTTCCCCCAGCGGTGCTGGGCTAGACTCGCCGCAAGCATTTCGATCGCCCGCCCGGAAGAGCTCACACAGTGAATTCACGGGCACATGCACGAAATGCACCCCAGACTCCAGGCGTCACCTCCTGCAGCAAGCGATGAGAGGCAAGGATTCACCAGATGACCGATCCGAAGCAGACATTCGACGTCGCCGTGTGCGGTTGGTGGTACGGGAAGAACTACGGGTCGATCCTCACGTACTACGGCCTGAACCGCGCGATCCAGAACCTCGGCCACTCGGTGCTCATGGTCCACGAGCCCCTGGGCTACAACGGCTTCCGCGTCGAGTGGCCGGACGACATCGTCTCGATGCAGTTCGCCGAGCGCGTCGGCTACCACACCACCCAGCAGATGCACTTCACCGAGCTGCCGCGCCTGAACGAGCGCGCGCGCACCTTCGTGGTGGGCAGCGACCAGCTGTGGAACCCGCTCATCGGCCGCGTGAACAGCGACCTCTTCCTGGACTTCGTCTCCGAGAAGAACAACCGCGTCGCCTACGGCACGTCCTTCGGCAACCGCGGCACGAAGAAGTTCACGCCCGACTTCATCGCCACCCACGCCGCGCAGCTGCAGCGCTTCAAGGCGATCTCCGTGCGCGAGGGCTACGCGGTCGACACCGCGCGCGACATCTTCGGCGCCAAGGCCTCCCTGGTCGTCGACCCCGTCTTCCTGCTCCCCCGCGAGCACTACGACGAGCTCGCCGCGAAGGCCACCGTCGCCCCGGAGGGCGAGTACCTCAGCGTGTTCTTCCTCGATCCGACCGAGGAGAAGAAGGCCGTCGCGCAGGGCATCGCGGACAAGCTCGGCCTCGAGATCATCCGTGTGATCCCCAACCCCGACGACGGCATCGAGCACTGCCGGACCCTGTGGGCCGACGAGCCGCGCGCCCAGATCCTCGACGAGGACCGGCCCGAGAACTTCCTGCGCACGTACAAGGACGCGGAGTACGTCGTCACCGACAGCTTCCACGGCTCCGCCTTCGCGGCGATCTTCGAGAAGCCCTTCTCCTCGATCTTCAACACCAAGCGCGGAGCGGACCGCTTCAAGAACCTCATGAGCTCGCTCGGCTTCGACGAGACGCGGCGCGTGCGCGAGACCGACTCCCACGAGGACATCGCCGCGAACCCGCACGTCACCCGCGAGATCGACTACTCGACCGCCCGCGACTACATCAGCTCCGGCCGCGAGTCGTCGATGGCTTGGCTGAAGGAGGCGCTGGACCCGAGCACCACCGGCTCCGCCGCGCTCTACCCGCGCCAGAAGCTCACGCTCACGGCGCCGGAGTTCGCGACCGGGGGCTCCGGCTGGAAGATCGCCCGTCGCGGCAAGCAGACCCGCCTGCGCGTGGCGCGAGACGGCGCCGTGCTGGGCAACCTGGTGTGGACCGACCTGCCGGAGCCGCTCGTGGCCGGCTCCGCCTACCAGCTGCGCATCGACTGGACGCCGACGACGGACGCCAAGAAGGTCAACATCCACGTGCGCAATCCCGAGACGACCCGGTTCCGCGTCGTCGGCGCCGTGAACGTCGAGGGCGCGCGCGGCCAGGCCCGCACGGACACGCTCACCTTCACGGTCTCCGAGCCCGGGTTCACTCAGTTCATGCTCGGCGGCGTGCACTTCACCGGTCGCCGTGCCGGGGCAGACATCCGCAGCATCGAGATCGAGCGGATCCCCACCGGTGCGCTCGCCGCGCAGGCCCCGGCCAAGCGCAAGGGCGGAGCGCCCGCGGGCGGCTTCTCCTCCCAGGCGAAGGCTCTCGCGCTCAAGGACTCCGAGCGCCAGGTGCGCTCCTTCAGCCACGCCCGTTCGGCCGACGGCGTCTCCGGCGCCCAGGCGCGGATGATCTTCCACGCCCACGCCATCGAGAAGGGGCTGAGCCGCAGCAACTTCCGACCCGGCTTCGGCGGGCGCGCGGTCCCGGGCCTGTCCAAGGAGATGAACGCCTGGCTCGCGGCGGATCGCGACATCTCGGACGAGTTCCTGCAGAGCTCGGCCGCCGTGATGAAGGCCTACTTCGACCGCCACGACCAGCTCGGCACCGACGTCTCGCACTTCCGCCAGCTGTTCTCCGAGGCCGCCCAGGACCTCATCGACGGCACCACCCACTCCGAGGGCGGCGTGCTGCCGGCCGGGCAGGTCCGGGAGCTCGTCGGCGAGGTGGAGAACGAGGACGAGGAGCGCAGCTTCCTCGACGTGGTCTACGGCCGCCGCAGCGTGCGCGAGTACACCTCCGAGCCCGTGAAGGACGAGGAGATCGCGCGTGCGGTGCAGATCGCGATGCAGTCGCCCTCGGTCTGCAACCGCCAGGGCGCGAGGGTCCACCAGTTCGAGGACCCCGACGTCATCAAGAAGGTGCTGGACATCCAGGGCGGCTTCGCCGGCTACGAGATGCCGCCCAGGCTGCTGCTGGTCTCCGCGGACCTGGACGCGTTCCTCTTCGCGCCCGAGCGCAACCAGCCGTTCGTGGACGGCGGGCTGTTCATGATGTCGCTGCTGCTGGGCCTCACGCAGGTGGGCCTGGGCTCGGTGCCGCTGAACACGGCGATGGGCACGGAGAAGGAGACCAAGATCCGCGAGCTCATCGACATCCCGGACCACGAGGTCTTCATCTCGTTCATCGGCGTGGGCCACTTCGACGAGAGCGTGCTGGTGCCCCGTTCGAAGCGCACCGGCGTGGAGCGCGCGCTGGTCCAGCACAAGGACGCCTGAGTCCCGGAGCTCCGGCGGCCTCTCGCCCGCCCGGTCACGACGAGCGCGCTCACCCTCGGGTGGGCGTGCTCGTCGCGTTCCTGCTCCGCGCGTCCGCGAGCACGCCGTCGAGCCGGTCGCGCGCCGCGTGGAGCTGCTCGATCTGGTCCTCCATCCGGGCCCGCTCGCGCTCCAGCCGCTCGACCATCGCGGCCGTGGTGCGACCGCTGCGCATGCACGGCAGCAGCTCGGCGATGTCGCCGCTGCTGAGCCCCGCGGCGAACAGCTGCTGGATGAGCAGCACGCGATCCACGGCCTCCTCCTGGTAGGAGCGCTGACCGCCGCCCGTGCGCTCCGCCGCGAGCAGGCCTCTCGACTCGTAGTACCGCAGGGAGCGCACGCTCACCCCGGTGCGCCTCGCGAGCTCGCCGATCCTCAGCATCCCGGTGCCCTCCTGCATCGTGCCTCCCCGTCGCTTGCACCTGACATGGGTGTCAGGTCCTAGTGTCGCGCACATGGACATCGCACACAGCACCGCACTCGTCACCGGAGCCAACCGGGGCATCGGCCGCATCGTCGTCGAGCAGCTGCTCGAGCGGGGCGCCCGACGTATCTACGCCACCGCGCGACGCCCGGAATCGCTCCCCTTCGACGACCCGCGGGTCGTCCCGCTGCGCCTGGACGTGACCGACGCGGCGCACGCCGCCTCCGCCGCCGAGCACGCCCACGACGTCGACCTCCTCGTGAACAACGCCGGCATCGCCTCGGCCCAAAACCTGCTCACGGGCGACCTCGAGCGCATCCGCGCCGAGATGGAGACCAACTTCTTCGGCGCCCTGCACGTCTCGCGGGCGTTCGCCCCGGTGCTCGCCGCGCACGGCGGCGGCGCGATCATCAACATCATGTCGCTGCTGTCCTTCCGCACCTTCCCCGGCAACGGCTCGTACGCCGCCTCGAAGGCCGCCGAGTGGCAGCTGACCAACAGCACCCGGCTCGAGCTCGCCGCCCAGGGGACGCAGGTGCTGGGCGTCCATCTCGCCTCGACCGACACCGACATGATGGCCGGCTGGGACATCCCGAAGAACGACCCCCGGCAGGTCGTGGCGATGACCCTCGACGCCCTCGAGGCCGGCCGCAGCGAGGTGCTCGACACGGACTCCGCCGCGATCAAGGCGCGCCTCGCGAGCCGTCCCGAGGAGCTCTACGCGGAGCTCGGCTGATCCTCCAGGCCGCTCGAGCCCCGCTGGTACCGCACGGGAGCCCAGGAGGCGGGTGTCGTGCAGTTCCTGGTCCAGGATCCCGACGGCTACCTGCTGCGCTTCCAGTCGTCCCTGGGCAGGCGACCGGTCTAGGCGGTCGCCTCGTACTTCCGCGCACCCTCCTGGACGCCCGCGAAGCGGAACGGCGCCGTGGTCACGCGCGGGGTCTCGACGTCCTCGTCGCTGCCCAGCAGGCGCTCGTGCAGCTCCTCGTACTCCTCGACGGTCACGGGGACGCGCGCGTCCAGGGCCGCTCGGGTCGCCGCGGCGCGCTCGGGTCGCGCGTACCCGGGCTGGACGGTGCCGGTGAGCATCTCCCCCGCGCTGCCGGATCCGTAGCTGAACAGGCCGATCCGTCGGCCCTCGAGCCCCTCGCGATGGTCCAGCAGTGCGGCGAGGCCCGCCCACAGCGAGGCCGTGTAGGTGTTGCCGAGCCGGCGGTCGTAGACAGCGCCCTGCTCGAGCGCCTCGGGATCGAGGCGGCCCCCGGTGTGCTGGTCGAGGAAGCGCTGCGCCTTGACGGCCATCTTCGTGAAGGGCTGGTGGTAGACCACGGCCTCGAGCTCGTCGACGCCGGGGCCGCCCTGCGCCTGCAGGTCGTCCCATGCCCCCAGCAGGGCGTTCTTGTAGGCGCTGATCGAGAGCCTGCCGTTCACGAGCGCGGTCGTGGAGTCGTTCGGGCGCCAGAAGTCGTCGACGTCGGCCGAGTACACGCCGGAGACGGGGTCGATCGCGAGGAGCGCCGGGTCGGCGGCGATCAGCAGCGCGACGGCGCCGGCGCCCTGGGTGGGCTCTCCGGAGGTGCCCAGGCCGTAGCGGGCTACGTCGGCCGCGATCACGAGGACCTTCTCCTGGGGCCGACGGGCCACGATGCCGATGGCCGTCTGCACGGCGGCCGCGCCCGCGTAGCAGGCCTGCTTGAGCTCGACGGAGCGCACGGAGCTCGGCAGCCCCAGCAGTCCGTGGACGATCACCGCACCGGACTTGGACTGGTCCACGCCGGACTCGGTCGCGAACAGCACGGTGCGCAGCCCCTCGGTCCCGGTGCGCTCGAGCAGGCGCGCGGCGGCGGAGGCGCCCAGCGTGACCACGTCCTCGTCGGCCGCGACCACGCCCATCTCGTCCAGCCCGATGCCGCGCGTGTACTTCGCGGGGTCGACGCCGCGGGCCTCGGCGAGCCGGCCGAGGTCCAGGACGTGGTGGGACGCGGCGAGCTCGAGGTCCTCGATGCCGATGCTCGCGCTGGAACTGGTGCTGGAACTGGTGCTGGTGGATTCTCCGGTGCGGTTGCTGGTCATGAGCGCGGTGCCTTCCTCCGCTCGAGGCGACGATGGGCCGTCATCAGCTCACCCTGGTTGGTCTGGGCGGCCAGCAGCGAGAGCTCGCCGCAGAGCACGCTCGCGGCGATCAGCGCGGCCAGCCGGCGCGAGTTCGCGCCGGGCTCGCGCTCCTCGCGGCAGCCGAGGCGCTCCATCGCGTAGTCGACGTGCGGGAGGTCCTTGCCGTTGCCCACGGTGCCGACGATCAGGTGCGGGAGGGTGCACGAGAAGTACAGCCCGTCCTCGCGGACCTCGGCGTGGGTGAAGCCCTGGGAGCCCTCGACGATGTTCGCGGCGTCCTGCCCGGTCGCGAGGTAGAAGGCGAGCAGCATGTTCGCGTAGTGGGCGTTGGCGGAGCGCAGGGCGCCGGCGATCGTGGAGCCGATCCAGTCCTTGCGCACCACCAGGTCGGTGATCCGCTCGGCGGTCGAGCGCAGCTGCTTCTCGACGACGTCGTGCGGGATGAGGATCTCGGCGACGACGCTGCGGCCCCGGCCCAGGACGCCGTTGACGGCGGTGGCCTTCTTGTCCGAGCAGAAGTTCCCGGAGATCGAGCCGTACTCGATCCCCAGGTCCCAGGAGAGGATCCGCTCCATGAGCTGCTCGGAGGCCTGCGTGACCATGTTGTGGCCGGAGGCGTCGCCCGTGGTGAGCGCGAAGCGCGTGAACAGCAGGTTCCCGACGATCTCGGGGTGGATCTCCTCGAGGCGGGCGAAGCGGGACCCGGTGGAGACGACTTCGCGCAGCTCGTCGACGCGCTCGGCGATGACCTTCGACGCCTCGAAGGCGGTGGCCGCGTCGGGGGCGACGAACAGCGTGGAGCGGGTCATCCGCTCCCCCAGCACGGTCGCGCGGATGCCGCCCTCGACCAGACGGGAGATGCGCGCTCCGCGGCCGACGGAGGGCCACAGCGGCGTCTCGTAGGTCGCGAGCGGCACCTCGATCTCCCCCTCGACGGCGTTGCCGCTCATCCGCAGGGGCCCCACCCAGCGGGTGGGGATCTGCGTGGTGGGCGCGGGCGCGGAGGGATCGGGTGCGGTGCTCATCGCTGCTCCTGGGGGTCTGCGGGGAGGTCGACGGGATGGAACATGGGTGCGGGCGCGGGCCGCGGCGAGACGGCCTGCTTCCGCCGCGCGCAGGCGCCCGCGTCGATGCCGCGCAGCGTGCAGAACTCGCGCAGTCGCCCGCGCACGAGCAGGTCGGTGCTCTCGAGGTCGGCGGCCGTGCGGGCTCCGAGCAGTGCCGCGAGCTCGCGGGTGTGCCGCTGCCAGGAGCCGATGAGCTCGACGAGCCCTTCGGGCCCGCCCTCGACGACGGCCTTGAGGAAGGAGCCGGCGACGCCGACGGCGCGGGCGCCGAGCGCGAGGGCCTTGACGACGTCGAGGGGGTCGCGGACCCCGCCGGAGGCGAGCAGCGTCATCCCGCCCAGCTCGCCCTGGTGGGCGCGGGCGTCCAGCAGCGCGGCGGGGGCGGACTGGCCGAAGCCGGTGAGATAGGAGTAATCGCGGCCGGGGCGGCGGTCGTTCTCGATCGCGAGGAAGTCCGTGCCGCCGCGCCCGGAGACGTCGGCCCAGGCGACGCCGATGGAGGCGAGGTCGGCGAGGGTGCGGGCGCTGAGCCCGAAGCCGACCTCCTTGACGAGCACGGGCACCTCGAGCGCCGCCACGATCTGCTCGATGCCCCGCAGCCACGAGGAGAAGTCGGGGCTGCCCTCGGGCATGACGGTCTCCTGCACGGCGTTGACGTGCACCTGGAGGGCGTCGGCCCCCACGAGGTCGACGGCGCGGCGGGCGTCCTCGACGCTGCGGCCCACGCCGATGTTCGCCATCACGAGGCCGTCGGGGTTCTCGCGGCGGATCACGCGGAAGGCGTCCGCGGCGGACTCGTCCTCGAGGGCGATGGAGACGGATCCGCAGCCCATGGCGGTGCCGGTCTCGCGCGCGGCGATCGCGAGCTGCTGGTTGATGCGCCCGGTGGACTCCGTGCCGCCGGTCATGCCGTTGATGTAGAAGGGTGCGGCCACGGTGCGGTCGAACAGCTCGACGCCGAGGTCGACCTCGGGCAGGCTCACCCCGCCGAGGGCGTGGTGGACGAACTCGAGGTCGTCGAACTCGGTGGTGCGCGTCCCGCCCTTCCACTGCGCGGTGGCGAGGCGCACGTGGTCCTCCTTGCGCTCGCGGCGTCCCGCGGCGTCGGCGTCGGGCCTCGCCCCGTCGGTCCCCGCGCTCATCGCACGGCCCCCGCGGTGTCGGCGGTCTGCGGGAGGTGGGGTCGCAGGTCCAGGCGGAGGATGTCGTGCTCGCGCCAGGTGGCGAGCACCGCGTCGTCGCTCACGTCGCCGGGCAGGAGCATGATGCCGCAGTCGCCGCCGCCGGCCCCGGAGGGCTTGCCGGCGGCGCCGCTCGCCTCGGCGAGATCGCACAGGGTGCGCAGCTGGTCGGTCTCGATGGTGGTACCGCGCAGGCGTCCGAGCTGCTGGAGCAGGCGGCGGCAGCGGCGGATGATCTCGAGCATCGTCCCGGGGTCGCTGTCCCAGGCGGCGACGAGCTCCTCGACGGCGGCGCGGGAGTCGTCGAGGAACCGGGCGTAGTGCGCGTCGAGGTCGTCCTCGCTCATGCGCACGCGGTCCACGAGCCGCTCGGTCGAGGCGGGAGAGCCGGTCCAGCCCACGAGCAGGCGCAGCGTGGTGAGGTCCGGCAGCGCACGCACCGTGCACACGTCCCATTCGGGGGCGGTGAGCACCTCGGCCACAGGGAGGGCGTCGCTGAGGGCGAGCAGCCGCGCCCGGTCCGGCGCGGTGTAGGCGATCCAGCCGCCGAAGGTCGATGCCGCGAGGTCGCCGCCCGAGGCCTTCGGGGCGACGTGGATGGTCGCGAGCAGCGCGAGACGGAAGCGCTCCATCGCGGTGAGCCCGAGCCCGTAGAACCGGTCGAGCGCATCGACGACGGCTACCGTCACGGCGGCCGAGGATCCCAGCCCGAACTTGCGGCCGCTGGAGTCATCCAGCTCGGAGTCGATGTGCAGGTCGAAGTAGCGCGGGTCGAGGCCCCGCTCGGAGCGCAGGCGCTCGAGGATCGTGATCGCGGCCGTGACGTAGTCGAAGGGGCTGTGGTCCACGACGATCGTGTCGCCGTCGGCGTCGCGCACCCAGGTCACGGGTCCGTGCCCGTAGCGGCTGGAGTGGACGCGCCCCATCCCGATCGCCTCGGTGAGGCGCACGGTGAGGTAGCGGTCCACCGCCACGAGGATCGCGGGGTGGCCGGGCTCGACGACGGCGTACTCGCCGGCGATGTAGAGCTTGCCGGGGGCGCGGGTCTCGATCATCGCGCCACCCCGTCCGTCTCGCCCGCGTCGACGGTCTCGTCCACGAGGTGCGCGCCGGGTCCGGGGCCGACGATCCGGACGCTGCCGTGCGCGGACACGGCCTCGGCGACCCGCTCGGCGTCCGCGGGCGTGGTCAGCACGCACACGTTGGGGCCGGCATCGGCCGTCGTGTGGGCGAAGACGCCCTGGGCACGCAGCGCCGCGGCGGTGTCGAAGACGGCCACGCTCGCGGGCGCGAGGTAGCGCACGGGCGGCTCGCTCGAGGCGATGACGGCGTGCATGCGCAGGGCGTGGGACTCGGTGATCTCGCCGATCCGGGTGGGGTCGCCGGCGGCGCACGCGCGCACCATCTCCTCGAGGGTGCGGGCGGTCGAGGTGATCCAGGCGTCGTAGAACGGCGAGGTCGCGGCCGTGCGGCGCATGCCCTCGCGGCTCGAGACGGCCTTCTGGGCGCCGTCGACCGTGACGATCACCAGACGCAGATCGGGTGCGTCGATCTGCTCGGCGTACGAGGTCTCGTCGTCGGTCCCCGCATGCCAGACCGCATAGCGGTCGACGACCGAGCGGCAGGCCGAACCGGAGCCGCGGCGGGCCAGGCGGCTGAGCGCGCGCTCGTCGAGGGCGAGCCCGAAGGCGCGGGAGGCGGCGAGGGCGAGGGCCGCGAAGCCCGAGGCGGAGGAGGCGAGGCCCGCGGCGGTCGGGGCCTCGTTCATCGAGTCCACGTGCGCGCGCTCGCGCGAGCCGGCGAGCTCTCGCACGTGGTCGAGGAAGCGCGTGGTCCGCGCGAGGGCGGTGCCGGTCGCCGGGGAGCCGTTCAGGACGAAGGAGTCCTCGTCGGCCTCCGGATCCAGGGTCACCGTGGTCGTCGTCGCGAAGGCGTCGAGGGTCATGGACATGCTGCCGGCGACGGGGAGGATGAGCTCCTCGTCGGCCTTGCCCCAGTACTTCACGAGCGCGATGTTCGGGTGCGCGCGTGCTGTCGCCGTTCTCATGCGGTCTCCACCGTGGTCTGCCAGGTGCGGGTCGCGCCGGCGTCCCGCAGCATCGTCTCGAGGTGCGCGGCGCGGGCCGCATCGGGCGCGAGGGCGAGCACGCAGCCTCCGCGCCCTCCCCCGGTGAGCTTCGCGCCCGCCGCGCCGGCCTCGCGGGCCGCGCCGACGAGGCGGTCGAGGGTCGCATCGGACACCTCGAGCTCGGTGAGCAGGCCGTGCGCCTCGTCCATGAGCGCGCCGAGCGCGGGGACGTCGCCGGTGGCGAAGCGGTCGAGGGACTCCTCGACGATGGCGCCCAGGCGGCCGATGACCCCGTCGACCCGGCTCGGGAAGGTCTCGCGCAGCTCGCGGACCGCCCCGACGGCCTCCGCGGTCGAGCCCTCGTGGCCGCTGTCGGCGAGCACGAAGGTGAGGGGGGCGCCGACGGGCACAGGAGTGACCTCGCCGGCGCGGAAGCGGATGGGCACGTCGGACGCGACGGCCCGCCCGTCCAGTCCGCTCGAGCGGCCGTGGGCGATGGTCTCGGCGGCCATCACGACGTCGTGCACGGCCTCGGGGTCCAGGGGCGTCTCGGTGAGGTCGCCGATCGCGCGGGCGATGCCGGCGGCCACGGCCGCGCTCGAGCCGAGCCCGCGCTCGAAGGGGATCGCCGAGTCGATCTCGACGTCCAGGCCGAGCGGCGCCGAGGTGGTGAGGGCGAGGGCCGCGTGGATCGCGGTCACCAGGGGGTGCAGGCGCTGCGGGGCGTCGGCCGCGAAGCCGGTGAACAGGGCGCTGCGCAGGTGGAGCTGCTCGTCTGCGCGCTCGGAGACGCGCACGGTGAGGTCGAGCGCGTGCAGAGGGACGGCGATCGCGGGGGCGCCGTAGACGACGGCGTGCTCGCCCAGCAGGATCGATTTCGCGTGGGCCCGACCGATGCCGGTGCGCGCACCGTGCACGCTCGTGCGCGCTGGGTTCATCCTCGTCTCTCCCCGCTGCCTGGTGGATTGCCGGCCGACCTCCGGCCGTGCGCCAGGATACGGCGCGCCGCCCCGGGGCCGCCCGCCGCGGTGGGCCTGCTCACCTGCACGCTCACCTGCACGGACGTCGAGGGAGGACATGCGTCGATTCTGGCACGCGCCGGGCGGTCCCGAGCGGGGTTCCTGGGCCGGGCGTGCGAAGGTTCTGTGAACACCCCGGCGGAGCCGCCGGAGGGTCCGCCTCACATGCGCGACCAGCCGGGGGTCGAGGGGCCGATGAGTGGGCGCCAGCCCGTCTCGGACATGAAGCGCACGGAGCTCACGCGCAGGCTGCGGCGCTGGACCTCGAGCCGGGTGCCGACGACGGCCTGCGCGATCTCGGGGTAGAACTTCGCGGGTCCCTTGGCCTTGGCCTCCGTGCCGAGGTCCTTGGCCCAGCGCCCGCGGGTGATCGGCTCCCCGCCCACGTTGTAGAAGCCGCTGCGCGCGCCGAGGGTGGCGACGAAGGCGCGGCCCGCGTCGCGGTGGTGCAGCAGGGTGATGTAGCTCTCGGGCCTGCCCAGCAGGATCTGGTCGCCTCCGCGGGTGGCCTTGAGCGTGTGGGTGGTCTGCGGGTCCCGGCCGAAGAGCTGGCCGAGGCGCAGGATCACGGCGCTGCGGCCGCCGGTCGCGAAGTCGACGGCCGCGCGCATCTCGCGCACCCGAGGGCGGAAGGCCTGGTTGCGCACAGACAGCGGCTCGTCCTCGCCGATCCACTCGTCGCCGTTGTCCGGGTAGAGGAACATCGTCGACTCCTGGACGAGGCGCTGCACGCCGGCCTTCTGCGCGGCGGAGGCGATCGCGACGGAGGCCTCCATGTGCAGCTTGTCGTCCTCGCGCCAGGCCAGCGGGCGCATGGCCGCCATGCCGATCGGCACGTGGGCGAGGGTGTTCACGACCACGTCGTGGCCCGCGAAGACGTCCTCGAGGGCGGCGGCGTCGAAGACGTCGGCGACGACCGCGGAGGCGCCGCGGCCCTCGACCACGGGGATGCCGCGCTCACGGCGGGTCACCCCGGTGACCTCGTGGCCCGCGGAGACGAGCGCCTCGACCGCCTCCTGCCCCAGAACGCCGGTGGCACCGGTGACGGCGATCTTCACAGCCGATCTCCTTCCGCAGGTCGCATGTCGCGTCGTGCGCGGATCGTCCGGATCGAGAGCCCTCGAGCGGTCCGAGCCCGCGCAGGTCGAGTCTAAGTGATCCTGCACCGCTCTCCCGATCCGCGGCTGGGAGCGGCGTGCACGCGGACCGGACACGGGGCGAACGGTCGATGGGAACGACGAAGCCCCCGCCGCTTCCGCGACGGGGGCTTCTCGATCGGGTGCGCCATCAGGGACTCGAACCCCGGACCCGCTGATTAAGAGTCAGCTGCTCTAACCAACTGAGCTAATGGCGCCGACGAACGAAAACATTACCCCGCTCCGGTCCGAGTGCAAAACCGGAGGCCACACCCTGTGAGCGAGCAAACAGGAAGCGGCCCGCACCGGGCGCATCGCGTCGGCCGGGCCGCCCCGCCGGGGATCAGTGGGCGCCGGCCCGCTGGGCGAGGACGAAGGCCTCGGCCTCCTCGCTGAGCTCCTTCGCGTGCGCCGTGGCCTCCTTGCGGTCGCTCGCGGCAGGCTTCGAGCCCCACAGCGGCCGGCCGTTGCTCTCGGGCACGATGTGCACGCAGATCAGGCCGATCACGCCGGCGGCCATCAGGTAGATCGCGGGCCACATGAGGAAGTGGGTCCACGTCACCAGGGAGGTCATCACCGTGGAGGTGGTGCCGCCGAACAGCGAGATGGCGACGTTGAAGGAGATCGACAGGGCGCCCGCGCGCACGGCCGTCGGGAACAGCGACGGCAGCGTGGAGGGCATGGTGGCGCTGAAGCAGATCAGGCTCAGCCCCATGATGAGGAGGCCGAACATCACCGTGACATCGCTGTTCCCGCGGATCAGCAGCACCGAGGGGATCGAGAGCACGATGAGCGCGATCGAGCCGGCGCGCACCACGGCCTTGCGGCCCACGCGGTCGCTCAGGCGGCCGACCACGGGGATCAGGATCAGGCACATGACCATGACGATGATCTGCAGGATCGAGGAGGCGAGGTCGGAGACGCCGCCGCTGCCCTGGTACTCGCGGATCATCGGGAAGAACTGCGGCATGAACGCCGTCAGCATGTAGTTGGTGACGTTCCAGGCGAGCACGAGGCCCATGCACGCCAGCAGGTTCGGCCACAGGCGCAGGATGCCCTTGATCTCCCCGCGACCCTTCTTCGTGTCCTCGGTCTCGGTGCTCGCCGGGGCGCCGGCCTTCTTCGCGGCCTTCTTCTCCTCGACCTTGGCCTTGGCCTCGGCGTCCTGCTGCTTCTCGAGCTCGCGGTAGGCGGGGGTGTCCTCGAGCTTGGAGCGCAGGTAGACGCCGACGAGGCCCAGCGGCAGGGCGACGAAGAACGGCAGGCGCCAGCCCCAGCTGAGCAGCTGGTCCTGGGTGAGGATCGCGGTCATGATGGTCGCGACCGAGGCGCCCAGCACGTAGCCGCCGAAGGTGCCCACCTCGAGCAGGCTCCCGAAGAAGCCGCGGCGGCGGTCCGGGGCGTACTCGGCGATGAACGCCATCGCGTTGCCGTACTCGCCACCGGTCGAGAAGCCCTGGATCAGCCGGCAGGCCAGCAGCAGGAACGGAGCGGCGAGGCCGATCGTCGCGTAGTCGGGCAGGACGCCGATGAGGAAGGTGCCCAGCGCCATCATGATCATCGTGGTGGCGAGGACCGACTTGCGTCCGATGCGGTCCGCGAGCGGGCCGAAGAACATGCCGCCCAGGGGGCGCACGAGGAAGGCGACGGCGAACAGTGCGGCCACGATGATCGCGCCGGCGGCTCCCGCGTTCTTCGGGAGGAAGACTCCCTCGATGGTGACCTGCAGATATCCGTAGACGCCGAAGTCGTACCACTCGGTGATGTTGCCGATGGCCGCGGCGCCGATCGCGCGACGGATCACCGAGGGTTCGGTGATGGTGACCTGCTCGGGACGCCACTTCTGCGGCGTATAGCTGATCGTGCTCAAAGAACTCCTCCTGCGTGCTCGATGTCCGGGTGCGCTGGGCGCCGTCGTCCAGGAACCGCTCGTGCACCGTACTCCTGTGATCTCCCCGACACCGACGGGAAGACGCGCACGGGGGGACCGTCGGGCCCTCGCCCCCTCACGCCCTCGCCGCCACGGGTCTAGGGTCGTGGCAGGACACGACGAGGAGGCCACGATGACGCAGTTCCAGGATTCCTACCCGTACGTGATCGTCGGCGCGGGAGTCGCCGCGGCCAGCGCCGTTGCGGGCATCCGCGAGAAGGATGGCACCGGCTCGGTCGTCGTCCTCGGCGCGGAGCCCGACCCGCCCGTCTACCGACCCGATCTGTCCAAGACCCTGTGGCTGGACGCCGACGCGTCCCTCGAGGACTCGCTCCTGGATGTGACCGGAGAGGGCGTCGAGCTTCACACCTCGAGCACGGTCGCCGCGATCGACCCGGACGGGCATCGCGTCGAACTCGCCGACGGCACCCGCATCGGCTTCGAGCACCTGCTGATCGCGACGGGCGCCTCGCCGCGCACCGCCCCGATCGCGCCGGGCCCGCGCGTCATCCACTACCGCACGAGCGCCGACTACCGGGCTCTGCGCGCCGTGGCGACACCGGGCGCGCACGTCGCCGTGGTCGGCGGCGGATACATCGGCGGCGAGATCGCCTCCGCGCTGCTCCAGAACGACGTCGAGGTGACGCTCGTCCTCCCCCACGGCACGGTCCAGCCCGGCATGTTCCCGCCGGACCTCTCGGACCAGGTCACCCGGAAGCTCGCCGCGAAGGGCGCCCGCATCGTCACCGGCCGCCTCGCCGGAGGATCGGAGGCGGAGGACTCCGTGACCCTGACCCTCGAGGACGGCACCGGGATCACCGCGGATGCGGCAGTGATCGGGATCGGCGTCACCCCGAACACGTCCCTCGCCCAGGAAGCGGGCATCGAGGTGGACGACGGGATCGTCGTGGACGAGCTGCTGAGGACCTCGGCCGCCGACGTCTTCGCCGCCGGCGACGTCGCCTCCTACCCCGATGCCCTGCTGGGCAGGCGCCGCGTGGAGCACGTCGACAACGCCGAGACCATGGGGAAGGCCGCCGGCCGGGCGATGGCCGGCGACCTCACCGGATACGAGCACACGCCGTTCTTCTGGTCGGACCTCCTCGAGGACGGCTACGAGGCGATCGGGGACCTCGACGCCTCGCGCGTCCTGCGCGAGGACGCCTCCGAGGACGGGTCCGCCGAGGTCGTGCTCTACGGGGCCGACGGGAGCGTGCGCGGCGCGCTGCTGTGGAACACGTGGGACAGCGTCGACGCCGCCCGCGAGCTCATCGCCCAGACGCGCGAGACCCCGGTGGCCGGCCCCGAGGACCTGCGCGGCAGGATCAGCCCCGGTGGCTGAACGGTCCGCCCACTAGGCTCGCCCCATGCACCGCATCTTCACCATGCCCGTGGCCGAGGTCTACCCGCACTACGTCACGAAGGCCGAGAAGAAGGGCCGCACCGAGGCCGAGGTGCGCGCGGCGATCACCTGGCTGACCGGCTTCGAGGATGCGACCCTCCAGCATCACCTGGACGCGCGCACGACCTTCGAGGACTTCTTCGCCGAGGCGACGCTGAACCCCTCGAGTGCACTCATCACGGGCTCGGTGTGCGGGGTGAAGGTCCAGGAGGTCGAGGATCCGCTGATGCAGCGGATCCGCTTCCTGGACAAGCTCGTCGACGAGATCGCCAAGGGCCGACCGATGGAGAAGGTGCTGCGCGACTGACCCCGGGCGCGCCGGATCAGGAGCGGGTGCGCTCGCTCCCGCGGTCGACCTCGGCGTCGCCCTGCTCGACCTCGGCCGATGTCGAGGCCCCCTCCGTGCCGCCGCGGGTGCGCAGCAGGCTCGCGACCGTCGCGATCGCGACCACGAGGCCGATGAAGGACAGCGAGAACCAGATCGGGACCTCGGGCACCCACAGCAGCGGCTGGCCGCCGTTGACGAAGGGCAGCTCGTTCACGTGCAGGGCGTGCATCACGAGCTTGACGCCGATGAAGGCGAGGATGATCGCGAGCCCCTGCGCGAGGTAGACGAGGCGCTGCAGCAGACCGCCGATGAGGAAGTACAGCTGACGCAGGCCCATCAGGGCGAAGGCGTTGGCGGTGAACACGATGTACGTCTGCTCGGTGAGTCCGAAGATCGCGGGGATCGAGTCGACGGCGAAGACGACGTCGACCACGCCGATGGTGAGCACCGTGAGCATGAGCGGGGTGACGAAGCGCCTGCCGTCGATGCGGGTCACGAAGCGGCCGCCGTCGTACTCCTCGCTGACCGGGAGGACGCGGCGCACCAGGCGCATGATCCGGCCGTCGGTCGGATCGGACTCCTCGGAGCCGAAGGCCTGGCGCCAGGCGAGCACGAGCAGCAGCGCGCCGAACACGTAGAACACCCAGGAGAGGTTCTCGATCAGGGTC
Source organism: Brachybacterium kimchii (assembly GCF_023373525.1). Taxonomy (NCBI): domain Bacteria; kingdom Bacillati; phylum Actinomycetota; class Actinomycetes; order Micrococcales; family Dermabacteraceae; genus Brachybacterium; species Brachybacterium kimchii. Next base: position 449,945 of record NZ_CP097218.1, on the reverse strand, counting down.
GCGCCCACGGCGATGAAGGCGCCGCGCAGCACGAGGGCGATGACGATGCCGATCATCAGCACCTTCTGCTGATGGACCCTGGGCACGGCGAAGCTGGTCATGATCAGCAGGAACACGAAGAGGTTGTCGATCGACAGCGCCTTCTCCGTGAGGTAGCCAGCGAAGTACTCGCCGCCGTACCCCCATCCGGAGAAGACCCCGATGCCGACGCCGAACAGCAGCGCCAGGCCGATGTAGAGGGCGGACCAGCGGGCGGCCTCGCCGATCGAGGGCTCGTGCGGGGTGCGCACGTGCGCGAAGAACTCGTACACGAAGAAGGCGACGGTCACGGCGAGCGTGATCGTCCAGACGAGGGGTGAGACGTCCAAGAAGGGCTCCTGAGGGGCTCGGGCATGCGATGGCTGCCAGAGTCTCCTTCGTCCTGGTCCCCCAGAACCGACGGCCCGGGTCGTGATCGCACGACCGTATTGACGAGCCCGCCGAGGCGAAGTACTCCCTCTGCACCGCAGACGCTACGGAGAGAAGGTGAACCGGAGCTGGGAACGGACCGCTCAGTCCGCGCGGTCCGCCCGGCGCGCGAGCCGCGAGGGCCACCACACGCTGCGCCCCACGTCGAAGGCGAGCGCCGGGACCAGCAGGGTGCGCACCACGAAGGTGTCCAGCAGGACCCCGAAGGCGACGATGAAGGCCAGCTGCGCGAGGAAGAGGATCGGGATCACGGCGAGCGCGGCGAAGGTGGCCGCGAGCACGATCCCGGCCGAGGTGATGACGCCGCCGGTGAGGGTGAGACCGCGCAGGATCCCCGGTCTCGTGCCGTGCGCGAGGGACTCCTCGCGCACGCGGGTCATGAGGAAGATGTTGTAGTCGATGCCCAGGGCGACCAGGAACACGAAGCCGTACAGCGGCACGGCCGCGTCGGCCCCCGGGAAGTCGAGCACGTGATCGAAGACGAGCGCGGAGACCCCGAGCGCCGCGCCGAAGGACAGGGCCGTGGTCGCGATGAGCAGCAGCGGCGCGAGCAGGGAGCGCAGCAGCAGCACGAGGATCGCCGCGATCACCGCGAGGACCACGGGGATGATGAGGTTCCGGTCGTGCACGGAGGCGTCGTCGGTGTCGATCGCGGTGGCGGTCTCTCCGCCCACGAGGGCGTCCTGCGGCAGGTCCTCGCGCAGGTCGCGCACGGTGGTCTCGGCGGCCGCGGAGTCGGGGGCATCGGCGAGCGTCGCCTCGAGCAGCACGCGCCCGTCCTCGACACGGGGAGCGGCCCCGCCCCGGATCCCGTCGGACGTGACCGCGGCGCTGCCCGAGGGGGCGTCCGAGGAGCGTGCGCTCACCGACTCCACCCCGTTCGCGTCCAGGAGCCGGTCCGCCGTCTCCTGCAGCTGATCCTGCGGGACGAGGATCTGGGCGGGGCTCCCGGAGCCGCCGGGGAAGTGCTCGCCGAGCACCTCCTGGCCGGTGCGGGCCTGGGAGTCGCCGAGCACGAGCTCGGACTGGGAGACGCCGTCGGCCCGCAGCTGGAGCAGACCCGCGCAGGCGACGCACAGCACGAGCACCACGCCGATCCAGAGCCGGCGCGGGTGGCGCTCGACGCGGCGGGCGACGCCGGCCCAGAGCCCGCGGGTCACGAGGCGCTCCTCGCTGCGCTCGGCCTCGGCGGGGTCGTAGAGAGGCCGACGGGGCCAGAACGCGGTGCGTCCGGCGAGGAACAGGAGCGCGGGCAGGAAGGTGAGCGCCGAGAGCATCGCGAAGGCGATGCCGATCGCGGCGACCGGGCCCAGCGTCGAGTTCGAGCGCAGGTCGCTCAGCAGCAGGCAGAGCAGGGCGGCGATCACCGTTCCGCCGGAGGCCAGGATCGGCTCGGCGGTGCCGCGGATCGCCCGCAGCAGCGCGACGCCGCGGTCGGGGACGGCCCGCAGCTCCTCGCGGTACCGGGCGACCATGAGGAGGGAGTAGTCGGTGGCGGCGCCGATCACGAGGATGAACAGGATGCCCTGGGTCTGCCCGCTCAGCAGCAGCACTCCCGCGTTCGCCAGGTGCCAGATCACCGCGAGCGCCGCGCACAGTGCGAACATGCTGGTCGCGAGCACCATGAAGGGCAGGAGCGCCGAGCGGTAGACGATCAGGAGGATCGCGAGCACGGCGGCGAGCGCGACGCCCAGCAGCAGGCCGTCGATGCCGGAGAAGGCCTCCGTGAGGTCGCCCGAGAAGCCCGCGGGCCCGGTGACGTACGAGGTCGTCCCCGCGGGCAGGTCCGCCGCAAGGGCGGTCTCGAGGTCGGAGACCGCCGCGCCGAGGTCCGCATCCGCGTCCAGGGGCACGAAGGATTCGACGGCCCGGCCGTCGTCCGAGGGGATCGGCGGCGAGGCGCTCCCGGCGGCCTGGTCGATGTCCTCGGCGGAGGCGAGGGCGTCCTGGACGCCGCGCAGCTGGTCCTCGCTGAGCGTCCCGTCGCCCGCGCCGTCGGTGGTGACGACCACGATCGCGGGGATGGTGTCCCCCTCGGTGAAGGCCTCTGCGGCCTTCTGCACCTGCGTCGCCTCGGCCGAGGTCGGGAGGTAGGCGGTCCGGTCGTTGGAGGAGACCTCGTCGATGCGGCCGAACAGGGGCCCGCCGACGGAGGCTCCCGCGAGCCAGAGCACCACGAGCAGCGCAGGCAGCACGATCCGCACGGCGCGGATCCAGCGGGTCCGGGGCGGGGGCGTGCCGCGGTGGGTCATGGAGGGCTCCGTCCAGAGATTGCTAGCCTGGCGAGCAATCTACCCCATCACCGCGGCATCTCGACCCCGCCGCCGCCCGTCGCCTCCGGTCCGGTCACGGGCGGTGGCTACGCTGTCGCCCATGAGCACGACCCCCGAGCCGCACTCCCCGTCCCCCTGGCGGGTGCAGGACATCGACGCGAGCGATCCGTCCGGGGAGCTCGTGGACCGCTCGGGGCTCACGGGCGAGGCGATCGCGGGGATCGACGAGCTGATGGCGGCCCTGGTGGAGCTGCGGCGCACCGAGGAGGAGCTGCGCGAGGCCTCCGAGGCGTACATGCAGCTGAACTCGACGGACATGCGCGCACTGCACTACCTGATCGCCGCGGCCCACCGCGGCGAGCGGCCGACGGCCGTGGCCCTGGGCTCGGAGCTGCGGATCTCGAGCGCCTCGACGACGAAGCTGCTGGACCGCCTCGAGCGCGGAGGGCACGTCCACCGCCGCGCACACCCCTCCGACCGCCGCGCGATCACGATCGAGGTGGCGCCCGCGACGCGGCAGGCGGCCATGGAGACCATGGGACGTCAGCAGGCGGGTCGCTTCCGGGCCGCCGCGCGTCTCACCGACGCCGAGCGCGAGACGATCACCGCGTTCCTGCGCTCGATGGCCCGCGAGATCTCCGTCGAGGACGCTCCGTGGGCCCGTGGGGCACGACCGCCCGCACCCGCCCCCTCCCCTTCCAGAGAACCGAGGACCTGACGATGACGTCCCAGCCGGTGCCCGTCGCCGCCCCGCACACCCTGCCCGGATCGCCCTGGTACGAGCGCCTCTCCTGGCTGTTCGTCCTGGTCGTCGGGGTGCTCGCCTACATCGTGGTCTTCGTGGTCATGCTGCTCACGCACAACACCACCCTGCTGCCGACCGTTCTGCTCGTGGGTGCCGGGACCGTGCCGCTCACGGTGCTGCTCGCGGCCCAGACCACGCGCCGCGGGATCCTGGTGCCGATCCCGATCGTCCTGCTGACGGTCGGCGTCGGCGGCCTCCTCGCCGTCACCATCGCGGGCTTCCTCGAGACGATCGCCGCGCTGATCCTCGGACAGGAATCCATCCTGCTGGTCGGGATCATCGAGGAGACCGCCAAGCTGATCGTCCCGCTGCTCGTCCTCGCCATCGCGCACCGCGCCACCCGGGGCGGCGGGATCGCCGTCGGCATCGCGGCGGGCACGGGCTTCGCGGTGCTCGAGACGATGGGCTACGGCTTCAACGCCCTGCTCGAGCGCGGTGGCGGCCTCGCGGCGCTCGACTCGACCCTGGTGCTGCGCGCGATCCTCGTCCCGGCCGGTCACGTGGCCTGGACGGGCGCGATCTGCGCCGCCGTCTGGCACCTCGTCGAGGGACGGCGCAAGGGTCTCGCGGTGCTCGAGCTGGCGCTCACCTATGTGGTCGCGATCGTCCTGCACACGGCCTGGGACGCGACGTCGAGCGCGGTGCTGCACGTGCTGATCGGGGTCGTGAGCGTGGGCGCGCTCGTGTTCCTCATCCTGCGCGCGCACCGGACGCACGTGAGGGCGCTCGAGGGCGCTCCCGGCGACCCGCGCTGAGGCGGCCCTCTCCCCTCACTGCCGTCACCAGGAGCGCGCGGCACCCTCGAGAGCCTCGCGCACGCGGACCACGGCCGGGTTGCACTCGGCGCCGGGCCGCTGGACGAGGAACAGCGTGTTCAGGGGCGGCACGTCCTCTCCCCCGAGGTCCACGAGGTCCCCGGCCTCGAGGTCCTCGCGGCACAGCGACCGCGGCAGCACGCTCGCGCCGGCCCCCGCGCGCACGGCCGCGAGGACGGCATGCAGGGTGGGAGCGATGAGCGCGGCCCCGGGAGGCTGCGCGCCGAACACGGAGCGCCAGTAACGGCGCACGATCGGCATGTCCTCGGCGATGCTCACGAGCGGCACCTCCCGCAGCGCGCGGCACAGGCTCTCCCCCTCCCCGCGCCCCTCGAGCCGGCGCGCCCACTCGGGAGCGACGACCAGCACGTACTCCTCGTCGCTGAGCGGCGTCGCCGCGAGCGCTCGGCCCCGCGGCCGACGGGTCGTGATCACCAGGTCGTGGACCCCCTCGCGCAGCGACTCGAGGAGCTCGTCGGTGAGCCCCTCGGCCGTGCGCAGCTGCACGCCCTCGGCGACGAGCGGTGCGAGGGCGGGGAGCACGCGCGAGCACAGCAGCTCGGCGGGGCCCGCGAGATGGACGGGGGTGGCGACGCCGTCGAGATCGCACTCGTCGGTGCGCAGGGCATCGAGGGCGTCGAGCGGTCCGCGCACGCGCTCGGCGAGCTCGTGCGCGTAGGGCGTGGGCTCCACGCCGCGCGGCAGGCGCGTGAACAGCGAGCGGTCCACCTGCGCCTCGAGGGCACGGATCTGCGTGGTGACCGAGGGCTGGCTGAGACCGAGCGCGCGCGCCGCCGAGGTGAAGGAGCCGGCCCGGTGGACGGCGAGGAAGGTGCGCAGCAGGTTGAGGTCGAGGACGGGAGTGGTCACGCCCCCACCCTACCGCCCGACCCATACGCGAACACATGTCCGCCATAGGCGCAGCTATTGGACTCCCGACGCACCGAGGTATAGCTTCGTCGATGTCAGTCAGCGTCGCTGCCATGTCCGGGATCGCCATCACGAGGTCCCTCGCCCTGGGGCGCGCGGACGCGGCGGACGGCGCCCGTCCCCCAGCTTCGAGGAGCCGTGGCATGAGCCGCACCCTGTTCGACCCCATCACCCTGCGCGATCTCACCGTGCGCAACCGCGTGTGGGTCCCGCCGATGTGCCAGTACATGGTCGAGAAGACCGACGGGGTCGTCGCCCCGTGGCATCTCATGCACTACGGATCGTTCGCGCGCGGCGGGGCGGGCGCCGTGATCGTCGAGGCGACCGGCGTGGTCCCCGAGGGGCGCATCAGCCCGCAGGACCTGGGCCTGTGGAACGACGCGCAGCGCGATGCCCTGCGCGGCGTCGTCGACCTCGTGCACTCCCTGGGCGCCGCCGCCGGCATCCAGCTCGCACATGCGGGCCGCAAGGCGTCGACCTACAGCGAGTGGGGAAACGCGGCGCCCGGCACCTCGATCCCCGTCGCCGACGGCGGCTGGGAGACCGTCGGTCCCTCGGATCTGCCCTTCGGCGATCTGGCCGCGCCGCGAGCGCTCGACGCGACCGGGATCGACGGCGTCATCGAGGCCTTCGTCGCCGCCGCCCGCCGCGCCGTCGAGGCCGGGATGGACATGATCGAGATCCACGGAGCCCACGGCTACCTGATCCACGAGTTCCTCTCCCCGCTCAGCAACGTCCGCACCGACGAGTACGGCGGCAGCCTCGAGAACCGCGCGCGGCTGCTGCTGGGCATCGTCGATGCCGTGCGCGGGTCGATCCCCGAGGGCATGCCCCTGCTGGTGCGGCTCTCGGCGACAGACTGGGTCGAGGACGGACTGCACGTCGAGGACACGGTGCGCGTGGCGGGATGGCTGCGCGAGCACGGCGTGGACATGGTGGACATCTCCTCGGGAGGCAACAGCCCCGAGGCGCAGATCCCCGTCGGCCCCGGCTACCAGACGCCGCTCGCGACGGCCGTGAAGCAGGGCGCGGGGATCCCGGTCTCGGCCGTCGGCATGATCGACGAGCCCTGGCAGGCCGAGCAGATCACCGCGACGGGCCTCGCGGACGTGGTGCGCGTGGGCCGCGAGTTCCTGCGCGATCCGAGCTTCGCGATCCGCGCGGCCCTCGCGCTGCGCGTCGCGGAGCCGCCCATCCCGACCCCCTACCTCCGCGCCTACCGCCAGCAGCTGCGCGGCTGACGCAGGGCGGGGGCCGGCGGGTCACAGCCCCAGCAGGGAGTGCACGGAGGCGGTGCGCTCGGCGAGCAGACGGCGCACGTCGGCCGAGGCGGCGGCGAGGCTCTCCGCCTCGGCGTCGCGGTCCGGCCGATCACGCGTCGGCCCGTCGCTCGCCGGACCCCGCCCCAGCACCCGGTCGACGGCGGCGGCGAAGGTCTCCGTGGCGATGTCGTCCCGCGCATGCGAGCCGTGCAGCGGCACGCCCGCCATCAGCGGGTCCATGAAGCCGCGCAGGAGGCACTGCAGGGAGAAGGCCTGGTGATCGGCCTCGCACACGAGGCACACCAGGCCGTGCTCGCGCCAGATCCCGACCATCTCGCCGACCAGGCCGACGGGCATGAGCTGCCGCGTGAGCTGCACCGTGCGGGGGTCGTCGACCGCGTCGCCCAGGAGGTCCCCGTCGGCGCGCTGCAGCGCGCACACCAGCACCCGCGAGCGCAGGCTCTCGACCAGATGCAGGCAGAGCCGGTCGGGCCGCGCGCGTCCGGGGTCCTCGCGCAGCGCGCGGGACACGCGGCGAGAAGCCTCGAGCAGGTCCCGGGCGATGAGACCGACCATGAGGTCCTGGTCGGAGCTCCACAGCCGACGTGCGCCGGCGGGTTCGACCCGCGCGGCGCTGATCACCTCGTCGAGGGTCACCGCGGCGCCGGGCTGCTGGGCGAGCACTTCGCGCGCGGAGTCCAGGACCCGCTGGGCGATGGGGTCCCGGCTCTCGGGCAGGAGGGCGCCGGCGCGTCGAGCGTGCACGCGAGTCCCCTGCTCCCCCATGCGTCTCCCCTCGTCACTCCTGCGGCTGGTCCGACGGACTGCTCTCTCCGTCCGGGACGGGCCGGGCGAGTCCGATTTGAACGACCTGTCCGATCCGCCTCACCGGCAGAGAATACGTCATCGCACGGCCGCTCCAGGTGCGGGGTCGGTGCGGGAGACCGGCGGCCCGGACGACGCGCCGCGTCCGGTCGGGCGCGTGGTCCGCGGCGCGGGCATCAGGCCTGGTCGTCCGCGACGTCCCCGGGGTCCGCGTCGCTCCCGTCGGCCACTGCCCGGCCCCCGTCTCCGTGGGGCCGGGACCCGGGGAGGGGCCGACGGGCGGTGCCGCGGAAGGCGCGGTAGCCCCAGATCGTCATCACGATCACGACCGCCCACGACGCGGCGAGGACGACGCCGATCATGACTCCCGGGTCGGCGAGGAAGGCCCCGATCGCGACGAGGGAGACCTGGCCGGGGATGCAGGCGATGAGCGAGGCGGTGAGGAACTCGCGCTGGGTGATGCCGAAGGCTCCCGCCCCGTAGTTCACCGGCCAGTAGGGCAGGCCCGGCATCACCCGCAGGAGGAAGACCGCGGCGAAGCCGCCGTTCTCGAGCCGGTCGCCGACGGTGCGGGCATGGCTGCCCAGGATCTTGCCGACAACGCCGCGGCCCAGCAGCCGGGCGACCCAGTAGGCGCCCCAACAGCCCAGCATCACGCCGACGATCGAGAGCACGCCTCCCTCGAGCACGCCGAAGAGCATGCCGCCCGCGACCGCCATGATCGTCACCGGGATCGGCGTCAGCGCGACCACGGCGTAGAGCAGGGCGAAGACAAGGAAGGCCGCCCAGCCGTAGTCCTCGAGGCGCTGCTGGAGCACGTCCAGCGAGGGCAGGCGCACGGTGAGGGCGAGCCACACCATGAGCAGCACCACCGCGACGAGCGCCAGCGACCGGAGCACGGGCAGCGGCTCGAACCGGCGCGGGGAATGCTCGTGCGGGGAGCGCTCGGGCGGGGCGGTCTCGCCGCGGGGCGCGGCGGGACCCCCGGATGCGGGCGGCGTGGCGTCCCCGCTCAGGAATCCGTGGACTGGGCGAGGAAGTCCTCGGCGCCGCCGACGAGCTCCACGTGCCCGGTCTTCACGTCGGCCGTGGCCATCTTCGCGACCTCGGCCGCGAACTCGGCGACCGAGTACAGGCGGCCGGCGGCCTCGCGGCGCGCGTCCAGGGCGCCGGGCTCGGCGCGGTTCAGCAGGGTCGCGGTGACCGTGCCCTCGATCATGTCGCCGGAGACGACGACGAGGTCGATGCCCTCGGCCTCGAGCTCGGGGATGCGCTCGACCAGGGCGTCCTCGCCGGCGCGCTTGGACAGCGCCACCGCGACGTACTGGTCCATGGTCTCGACGTCGCGGATGAAGTGGGCCTGGTGGCTGGTCACGAAGACGACGCGGCCGCCGTCGGTCATGAGCTCGGTGCCGGCGAGCAGCGCGTCGAGCTGCGCGTCGCGGTTCAGGCGCATCGCGTAGTCCTCGCCGAGGTCGGCCTCCATGCCGCCGGAGGCGTTGAGGACCAGCACGTCCAGGCTGCCGAAGGCGTCGACGGCCGCGCGCATGAGGCCGCGCACCTCCTCGGGGGTGGTGAGGTCGGCGCCGACGGCGATCGCGCGGCCGCCGGCCTCCTCGATCTCCTTGACGACCTTGTTGGCGCGGGGCGCCTTCTGGCGGTAGTTGATGACCACGTTCGCGCCCTGGGCGGCGAGCAGCTTCGCGGTGTCCGCGCCGACGCCGCGCGAGGATCCGGTGATGACGGCGGTCTTGCCTGCGAGGGACGTCGACGACATGGTGCTGCTCCTTCGATGGGGTCGGGGGCCGGCGCGCGACCGGCATCGTCCCGAGGCTACCGGACGCTCAGAGCTCCCGGACCACCCGTGCGGGGCTCCCCACGGCGAGGACGCCGGGCGGCACGTCGGAGGTCACGACCGAGCCCGCGCCGATCACGGATCCCGCGCCGACGGTGACGCCGGGGCAGACGATGACGCCGCCGCCCAGCCACACGTCGTCCTCGAGCGTGATCGGCTCGGCGGCCTCCCAGCCCTGGGCGCGCGCCTCGCGCTCGAGCGGGTGGATCGGGGTGAGCAGCTGGATGTTCGGGCCCAGCTGGCAGCGCTCGCCGATGCGGACGTCGACGACGTCGAGGGCGACGAGCCCGAAGTTCACGAAGGTGCCGGCGCCGATGTACAGCCGACTGCCGTAGTCGACGCGCAGGGGCGCCCGCACGTGGGCGCCCTCCCCCAGGCCTCCGAGCAGGCCGCCGAGGATCCCCTGGGAGGCGTCGGGATCCTGGGCGTAGACGTCGTTGAAGCGGGCGGTCTCGCGCAGGGCGCGACGGAACTGACGCTGGATGTCGGGGTCGTCGGCGATGTACCAGTCGCCGGCGAGCATCCGCTCGAGCTGGCTGCGGGGGTCGTCGGGGTCGACGGCGAAGGGCTTCATGCGCACGAGCCTACGGGCGAGGGGCGGGTGGCGGAGGCCGGGGCGCGGGTGGTGGAGGCCGGGATCAGCGCCCCGCGAGCCGCATGCCGAGCGACGGGGCGACGTCCACGAAACCGGTCGCGTCGTAGAGCCGGCGCCCGGGCGGATCGGCGATCAGAGTGATGTAGGGGTCGGGCGGGGCGGCGGCGTGGATCCTCTCGATGAGGAGGTCCAGGACGACGCGGCCGATGCCGCGCCCCTGCTGGGCGGGCGCGGTCGCCATGTCGGCGATGTGGAAGTACCACCCGCCGTCGCCGATCACCCGGCCCATCGCGACGAGGGCCCCGTCGGCGTCGCGCACGATCTGCCAGGCCCAGCTGCCGGTGAGGATCGGCGCCGCCTGCTCGGGACTCCTCGGGCTGAGTCCGGAGTCGGTGCGCAGGCGCACGTACTCGTCGACAGCGGGCGCCTCGGTGCTCGCGACGAGGCCATCGGGCAGAGTGCGGGGCGGGAGATGCGAGGTCATGCTCGTCATCTTCGCAGTCGGTGGGCTCCGCGGGATACTGGGGCGATGCCCTCCCCCGCCCCCGCCAATGACCCCGGCGACCCCCTGCGGCACGACGGTCGCGAGCGTGGCGCTGGTCCTGCGACTGCTGCTGCTCCGGCCCCCGCTCCTGAGACCGCTCCGACTCCCGCTCCTGATGATTCCTGCCTCTGCGGCAGCGGACAGGCCTTCGCCTCCTGCTGCAGACCGATCCTCGCCGGCGATCGCCACGCCCCGACCGCCGAGGCGCTGATGCGATCGCGCTTCTCGGCCTTCACCCTCGGTGACACGGCGCACCTCCGGCGCAGCTGGGACGCGACGCAGCGCCCGTCGGCCGCGGAGCTCGAGGCGTCGGACGACGATGACCTGCGCTGGCAGAAGCTGCGGATCCTCGACGTGGTCGCGGGCGGTCCCGGCGACGCGGAGGGCGTCGTGGAGTTCGTGGCGATCGCGCGCGGGAGCGCGGGCAAGGTGCGTCTGCACGAGCGCTCCCGGTTCCGGCGGGTGGAGGAAGCGCCGGGCTGGGTCTACGTCGACGGGGAGATCCGCGGCTGACGCGGATGGCGCGCGGGGCGCGACCCCTGGGATGCAGTTCGCCCCCGGTACGCGGAACGTTCCGCGCCGGGGGCGAGCATGTGCGCTGCGGGTCAGCGGCGGAAGAGGCCCTTCACGGTGCTGACGGCCTCGTTGGCCCAGCGGGCGACGGCGTTCTTGGGGTTCACACGGTCCACGAGCTCGTCGATGTCCGAGGCCAGGTTGTCCTGGCGCCTCGTCGCCTCCTGGCGCATGTCCTCCAGGGACACCTTGTTCTTCTTGGCCACGGCTGCCTCCGGGTCGTCGGGTGCTGACGGATCCGATCGTATCGTGCACACGAAGCTGCCGCGTCCGGACCGCTACTCTGGTGCGGCGCGCGAGTGGCGGAACTGGCAGACGCGCTGGATTTAGGTTCCAGTGCCCGAGGGCGTGCGGGTTCGAGTCCCGCCTCGCGCACCTATCCCACATCCCATGCGGACCTCGCATGCGAGGCAGTGGCACGCTGCCGTTGCCAGCCCGGGCTCACATCCTGTTTTCGGGCGTGCGTGTAGAGGGACACGGTGGTGTGCCCCTCTACGGGGGGGGTGGAGCTGCTGGCGGGGTTCTGACCTGGATGCCTAGCAAGGGCGGGCCGCGCCGGGGGTCAGAAGGGTGGTGGTCCGGGGTCGAACTTGGGTGGCGGGTCCTGGCGTTTGCGTGGCCTTCGGGTGGTGGCGCTGATGGGGATGTCGCCGTCGTAGCGGAACGTCGGGAGTGGTTGGTACCGGCGCCGGACGGGTTTCTCGACCGGGACCTCTTCGAGATCAGAGGCGCCGGCGTGGTCCATGTCCACGCGGGGCCACGGGTCAGGTGGCCCGGGCCGGATCGGCCAGGGCGAGTCCAACCGGGAGGGATCGGGAGACGGCGACTCTGCGCTGCTTCCGTCCTCGGCATCGCGTTGCTGCTCGTAGTCGTCTTGCCTGCGTTGCGTCGAGTCCCAGACGGCGTCGAGTTGGGCGACGGCTTGGGGTGTGAGGAGGTCGGTGTCGTCCTCGCGGAACACGCGGAAGCGTTCGTGCATCTCCCACACCGTGCCCGCGGTCCCCGCCGGGGCCTCGTCTGCCTCCACGCGGACAGGGTCGAGTTTCCCGGCGGTTTTCATCGCGTGGTGGAACCAGCACAGGAAGTGCAGGTTCTCCACCGCCGTCCGACCACCACACACCGGATCCGCATGGTTGTACTCCACGATGTGATCCGCCTCGGAGGCCACAGACGCTGCGCGTTCGCAACCAGGGACGCCGCAGGATTGGCCGCGAAGTCTCAGGTGTTCGAGCATCGCCCCCGTGGGCCGGTACTTGTCCGCCGGCCGCGGCAAGAACTCACCCGACGAGGGATCCGTCAGCACCCGGAACCATTCCTCGCTCTTCCCGGCGATCTCTCTCGCCATCTGCGCGGGAATCGGCGTCCCATCCTCGAGGACGCCCGGGGCGTCATCCCCACCGACCAGGGTCAGGAAGGGGACGAGAACGTTCAACCGGAACCGCGCCTCCGGGACGGTGATGCCACCGGTGTCGAGCTGCGCGGCATGCGCCAGGTGATAGCGGATCAGGTTCAGCGACAGGGGCATGCCCTCGTTCTCCACCCGACGATCCGGATCCAGCGGGATCTCCGTGCCCTCCATCAGGGCGTGACGCTGGGCGTTCTGGATCGCACGAGCCGCCTGATCGAACTTCCCCGCCAATGCTTTGATCTCCGGGGCCGGGCCGATGATCCGCAACGACGCCACGCCATCGAGGGTTCCAGGGTCCAACACCATGCGGCGACGAGTCGCGGAGACTTCTTCGGGTTCTTTCGGATGACGCTGCTGAATCTTCGCCACCAGCAGGTCGAGGCATTTCGTGAACACCCTCGGCATGATCGCCAAACACCACGAAGCGACCGTGACATCCACCAGCACCATCTCCGCCGGCGTGAAATCCGCGGTGCGCCGCAACAGGGCCCGGAACCACTCCGCAGGGAACTCCCCCGCCTCCAACGCCTGGGTGCAGCGCGGGAGGAGGTCCACGGCGCGGTGGGCGTCGGTGATGGCTTTGGCGGCCTGGCCGCGGGTGCAGCGCATCGCCACGGCGACCATCAGGTCCTGCTGCTCGACCTCGTAGGGGTCGGCGTCCATGTCCTCGCGCCCCGCCCAGAACGGCGCCAGGGCCACGAAACGCCGGGAGAGTTCATAGGACTCATCGACACCCTCGTCCCACAGGGCACGGACCTGCGCGGTCAGCTCCGCATCAGGGCGGGCCGTCACCCTGCGCGCCACCACATCCCGGCACACCGGCTTCTTGGACTCCTTCACCACGAACAAGGGCTTGACACCCTCCGGGGGCGCGGCCACGAACCGGGGCGTGTGGACATGCATATCCTCGCGCTGACGCTCGGACATCTTCTCCAGGTCATCGAGGATCGAGAAGGTCGACTCGACCGCCGGCTCCCCGGGCAGGTCCAGACGACCCTGCGACTCCGGCTGCTCCACCGCACTCACACCACCCACCCCCTCCCCGGCATTCCACGACCCCGCGCGAGACTGCGCGATGCGATAACTCTGATTCGAGAGGCAAGAAAGCAGAATCCGTCGACCTCACCAATAAAACCGCTGGCGCTCGCTCTCGATATGTCCGATTCTATCCCGCCGCGCACCAGAAAACCAGACCTCTATCGAGAATGTGGATAAGCCTGCCGATATTCCCCGCTTCCTCTGCATCCGCCACCCGTAGTGGATAACCCCGTGGAAAACACCCCCATGTGGAGGACCCGATGAACCCATCCGAGAACCTCTAGAACCCCTCAGCACAACCGGGCACGAGACCCTCGCTTTGCCGTCCCCGTGCCCTTCCGTCGCCGGCGCCGTCGCCCCCTTCAGCCACGAATCGCCGAACCCCACCGTCCACCCGCCCGCACGCCCCTGACCCTGGACACCGGACCACCGCCGCGGACGGCTACCCTGGCCGGGACGACGATGCGCGGCACCTGCCGCCCCGTCGGCCCCATCCCTCTTCGTCCTCAGGAGCGTTCCCGACGATGACCCTCTTCGGCCTCGTGCGACACGGGCAGACCGACTACAACCTGCGGGGCCTGTTCCAGGGCTCGAGCGACATCCCGCTGAACGCGACCGGCCGTGAGCAGGCGCACCACGCGCTCGACGGCGCGCCGGACATCGCTTGGGACGCGGCCGTCTCCTCCCCGCTCGGACGCGCGGAGGAGACCGCGCGGATCATCGCCGAGGACCACGGCATCTCCTTCGTCGGGACCGATCCGCGCCTGGCGGAGATCGACTGGGGCGCGGCCGAGGGGCATGACGTCGCCGAGATGGAGGCCCGCTACCCCGGGCGCGCGTTCCCCGGGCGCGAGGGCCTGCAGGCTGTCGCCGACCGCGGCTACCTCGCGCTCGACGATCTCGCCGAGCGCTTCGCCGACCAGAACGTGCTCGTGGTCGCCCACGGCACCTTCATCCGCCTGCTGCTCTCCGGCGTCACCGGGACGCACCTGCCCTCGATCCCCAACGGCGCACTGTCCCTGCTGCGCCACGAGGGCGAGTCGTGGCAGGTCGAGATGATCGCCGGAGAGGCCGCCGAGGAGCCTGCGCGCACCGCGCCCGTGGGGGCCTCTCCGCGCTTCCCGCTCTCCGAGCACCACCTGCGTCCCTACGGACTCTGAGCCGCACCACTCCCCGACCTTCCAGGAGGACACATGAGCCGCACCGCCGTGGACGCCGAGGGCGCCTGGTTCGAGCCCGAGAGGATGGCCGAGCTGCGCCGCGCCCTGCCCATCGCGTACGTGGACGTGGTGCCCGTGCGCACCGACGTCGACGGCGCGATCACGCAGGTGGGGCTGCTGCTGCGCGCATCCGGGAGCGGACGGATCATCCGCGCGATCGTCTCGGGCCGCGTGCTCGTGCACGAGACGCTGCGCGAGGCCATCGCCCGGCACGTGGAGAAGGACCTCGGCACGATGGCGATGCCGCGGATCCCCGTCTCGCCCGTGCCATTCACTGTCGCCGAGTACTTCCCCACGCCCGGCCAGTCGCTGTTCACCGATCCGCGGCAGCACGCGATCTCTCTCGCGTACATCGTGCCCGTGGACGGCGAGGCGGCCCCGCAGGAGGACGCGCTCGAGCTCACCTGGTTCGACGTCGAGGAGCTGCGCGAGGGCGAGGTGCTCTCCGAGCTCGACAACGGCCACGACGTGATCGTGCGCCGCGCCCTCGCCCACGCCGGGCTGGTCTGAGATCCCGGCCGGTCCCACCCTGCGGGTCGGGCCCGGCCGGGCGCCCGCTCAGCGCAGCAGCTGGGCGATGTCCCCCGCGATCGCGCGGAACGCCTTGCCTCGGTGGGAGATCGCGTTCTTCTCCTCGGGGCTCAGCTCGGCCGCGGTGCGCTCCTGCCCCTCGGCCTGGTCGGCGGGCACGAAGAGCGGGTCGTAGCCGAAGCCGCCCTCTCCGCGGCGCTCCGTGAGCAGGCGGCCCGGCATCTCGCCGCGCTCGACGCGCTCGGTGCCGTCGGGCGCGACCAGCGCCGCCGCGCACACGAAGCGCGCGGCGCGATGCTCGGCGGGCACGTCGCCCATCTGGGCGAGGAGCAGGTCGTTGTTGGCCTCGTCGTCGCCGTGGCGCCCCGACCAGCGGGCGGAGAGGAATCCGGGGCTGCCGCCGAGCACGTCGACGGCGAGACCGGAGTCGTCGGCCACCGCGATCAGTCCCGTCGCCGCGCTCACCGTGCGGGCCTTCAGCAGGGCGTTGCCCTCGAAGGTCACGCGGTCCTCGACCACGTCGGGGAGCTCGAGGCCGGCCGACGAGACGAGCATGCCCTCCTCGAAGCCGGGGACGATCTGCTCGAGGATCTGCTGCAGCTCGCGGAGCTTGCCCTGGTTGTGGCTCGCGATGATGATGCGGGCGTCCGCGGGGATCTGCGTCCCGCCGGTCCCCCGGTTCCCGTCCGCCGGGCTCATCGCCGGCCCTCGAGCGCCTCGCGCTGGAGCGCCGAGAGGTCGGCGCAGCCGCCGACCGCGAGGTCCAGCAGGGTGTTCAGCTCGGCACGGTCGAAAGGTGCGCCCTCGGCGGTGCCCTGGACCTCGACGAAGGAGCCGGAGCCGGTGACCACGACGTTCATGTCGGTCTCGGCCTTGACGTCCTCGCGGTACTCGAGGTCCAGCAGCGCCTCGCCGTCGACGATGCCCACGCTCACGGCGGAGACGGAGTCGGTGAGGACCTCGCGGGCGGCGGGGACGGCGGCGTGCAGCTTGCCCCAGGAGATCGCGTCGGCGAGGGCCACGTAGGCGCCGGTGATCGCGGCGGTGCGGGTGCCGCCGTCGGCCTGGAGGACGTCGCAGTCCAGCTGGATCGTGTTCTCGCCCAGGGCCTCCATGTCCACGACGGCGCGCAGGGAGCGGCCGACGAGGCGGGAGATCTCGTGGGTGCGTCCGCCGATCTTGCCCTTCACGCTCTCGCGGGAGGAGCGGGTGGAGGTCGCGCGCGGCAGCATCGCGTACTCGGCGGTGACCCAGCCGCTGCCCGAGCCCTTCTTCCAGCGCGGCACGCCCTCGGTGAAGGAGGCCGCGCACAGCACGCGGGTGCGGCCGAACTCGACGAGGACGCTGCCCTCGGCGTGGTCGAGCCAGTTGCGGGTGATCCTCACCTCGCGCATCTCATCGGCCGTGCGGCCGTCGACGCGGGGGCCGTCGGTGCTCGGACCGGTGCGGGGGGTCTCGGGGGTGGTCGCGCTCATGGGCCGCGCACCTCTCTCGCTGCTCGGGTGGCGGGCGGGGCCCGCGGGACGCAGTCGAGGATATCGGCCCGGGGGCCGTGCGCTCCGCTCAGGAGCGGGCTCCGCTCAGGGCAGCGCGCGCACGGACTCCGTCTCGACCACGAGCGCCGGGCGGGCCATGGTGATCTGCCCGTCGAAGACCGCGCGGGTCTCGGCCAGGGTGACCTCCGGGTCGGTCCAGGGGGCGATGTGGGTGAGCACGAGGCTGCGGGCGCCGACGGCGGCCGCCGCCTCCCCCGCGCGCCGACCGGTCAGGTGGACGCCCGAGAAGCGGTCGTCGCGGCCCTCGATGTACCCGGCCTCGCACAGGAAGACGTCGGCTCCGCGGGCGAGTTCGAGCAGGCGGTCGCAGGTGTCGGTGTCACCCGAGTAGGTGAGCACGCCGCCGCCCGCGGCGACGCGCATCCCGAAGGACTCGACGGTGTGGCGCACGGCGCCGATCTCGATGCGGAACGGCCCGATCTCGATCTCCTGACCGTCGCGGATCGGACGGTGGTCGAAGGGCAGGCAGGTGACGCCGTCGGGGACGTCGCCCTCCCGGCCCAGCACCGCGCGCAGGCGGTGGGCGAGCCCGTCGGGGGCGAAGATCGGCAGGCGCGGCAGGTCGCGGGCGTTGTACGCCCAGAACACCTCGAGACCGGTGAGGTCCAGAAAGTGGTCGGGGTGCAGGTGGGAGATCACCACGGCGTCCAGCGTCGCGGGGTCGATGTGCGCCTGCAGGGGCCCGAAGGCGCCGCTGCCGAGGTCCAGGAGGATCCGCCAGGTGCGGCCGTCCTCGTCCTCCTGCTCGAGGAGGTAGCTCGAGGCGGCGCCGGCGGGTCCGGCGAAGCTGCCGCAGCAGCCGACGACGGTCAGTCTCATGGGGTCACCACCGGGAGGGTCGCGGTCATGGTCACGGACGGGCCCAGGAAGCGCCGGGAGAGGCGCGAGAACATCGAGGGCGTGCCGTCGTGCGGCGCCGTCTCGGCGAAGACGTGCGCCGGGGGGTTCGGGTCCGTGCGCTGGATGCCGCCGGCCACGAGCTGGCGGTAGACGTCCAGGGCGGTCTCCTCGGCCGAGGAGACCAGGGTGACCTCGGATCCCATCACGTAGCTGATGGGGCCGGTGAGCATCGGGTAGTGGGTGCAGCCCAGCACGAGCGTGTCCACGCCCGCCTCCTGGACGGGCGCCAGGTACTGCTCGGCGATCCCGATGACCTCGTCGCCCTGGGTCTCGCCGCGCTCGACGAACTCGACGAAGCGCGGGCAGGCGGCGGAGGTGATCTGCAGGCTCGGGGCGGCGGCGAAGGCGTCGTCGTAGGCGCGGGAGCCCACGGTCGCCTGGGTGCCGATGATGCCGACGCGGCCGTTGCGGGTCGCGGCCACGGCGCGGCGGACGGCGGGCTGGATGACCTCGACGACGGGGACGTCGTAGCGCTCGCGGGCGTCGCGCAGCACGGCGGCGCTCGCGGTGTTGCAGGCGATCACGAGCATCTTCACGCCGCGCTCGACGAGATCGTCCATGATCCCCAGCGCGAGGGCGCGGACCTCCGCGATGGGACGGGGGCCGTAGGGCGTGTGCGCGGTGTCCCCGATGTAGAGGAGCTCCTCGCGCGGCAGCTGGTCCAGGATCGCTCGGGCGACCGTGAGGCCCCCGACCCCGGAGTCGAAGATCCCGATCGGCGCGTTGCTCATCTGCCCCACAGTAGGCAGGATCCTTTCAGCCCTCAGTGAGGACGCACTCAGTGCGCGGGACATCACACCGTCCGCGGGGCCGCGACCGGCCCTCCGATCAGTACTCGTCGATCGCGCGCAGCAGGCTCTCCTGCAGCCACGTGAGCAGCTCGTAGACGGCCGCGACGACGTCGGCCCCGGCCACGCCGTCCTCGTCCTCGAGCGGGGGCGCGTCCTCGACGCGCTCCCCGATCTGCTGGAGCATGCGCAGGGTCTCGAAGTCGCCGTCGTTCGCGATGTGGAGCCGGTCCGCCAGCACGATCCGCACGTCGTTCAGGGCGCGCAGCCAGGAGGCGATGTCGTCGGCGGGGACGGTGACCTCGCCGTCGCCCGGACCGCTGCCGTCGAGGCTGCGCACCAGGTGGGTGAGGTCCTCGATCTTCTCGGTCGCGAGGTCCTGCTGGCCCAGCCGCCGCAGCTCCTCGGCGACGGCGGCGTCGGTGCTCGCGTCGGGGAAGAGCCGGCGCACCGCGGTGTCGCGGGGCGCGCGCACCGAGGACTGGGCGAACTCGGCCTCGAGGCGCTCGAGGGGGTCGTCCGAGCCGGCGGCGGCGCGCACCGCCCCGGGCTCCTCGCGGAGGTCGAGGTCGTGCCGGATGAGCTCGGCGACCTCCTGGGCGACCTGGCTGATGATCGCCTTCTCCTCGCCGTCCAGGCGGCAGGCGATGTCGCCTCCCGGGCGGGGGCGGAACGCGTGGGCCATCAGCCCTCCTCCGTGCGCTCGAGGGTCGCGCGCAGGCCGTAGGAGTGCATGGCCTGCACGTCCGACTCCACGCGCTCGCGCGAGCCGCGCGAGACGACGGCCCTGCCCTGCTCGTGGACCTGCTGCATGAGCTCGTGCGCGCGGGCGCGGCTGAACCCGAAGTAGGTGCGGAAGACGTGCACGACGTAGCTCATGAGGTTGACGGGGTCGTTCCAGACGACCGTCTGCCAGGGGCCGTCCTCGAGGTCCTCGGCCTGCGCGGCGCGCTCGGGGTCGAGGACGCCGACGGTCCGCGAGCCGCCGCCCGTGTCGGTGTCGATGTCGATGTCGGGATCGTGTCCGTGCACGGCGTCCTCCTTCCGGGGTCGCGTGGACCGCGTGGTCCGTCGATTCTACGAAGCGGGTGGGACGGAGCGGTCAGCTCGGTCCCAGCGGTGTGCGGGCCCGGTCCTCAGCGGCGGCCGACGAACCATCCGCGCACGACCGCGATCCTCTCCTCGATCTGCTCGGCGCTGGCCTGCGGCACGGCGGGGCCTCCGCAGCGCGAGCGCAGGGAGTTGTGGACCTGGCCGTGCGGGGTGCCGGACTTGCGGGCCCACGCGGAGACCAGGGAGGAGAGCTCCTTGCGGAGGTCCATGAGCCGCCGGTGGTCGACGACGGGGATCGCCCGGTCCGCCTCGCTCGCGGCTCCCTCGCCCTTCTTCGAGCGACGGGCCATCTGACTGGCCTGGCGCTCCTGCAGCAGGGTGCGCATCTGATCGGCGTCGAGCAGGCCCGGGATGCCCAGGAACTCCTGCTCGTCCTCGCTGCCGGCGTCTCCCCCGGCGCCGTACTCGCCGCCGTCGAAGAGGACGCGGTCGAAGGACGCCTGGGACTCGAGGGCCTCGAAGGACAGCTCGAGCTGGTCGGAGGCCTGCTCGGGGCGGTTGGCCTCCTCGATCAGATGCTCGTCGAGCCCGGTCTCCGCGTCGCCCTCGGGCGGGCGCAGATCCAGGACGTGGTCGCGCTCCTCCTCCATGGCGGCCGCGTGGGCCGTGAGGATCGGCACCGAGGGCAGGAAGATGCTCGCGGTCTCGCCACGGGTCCGCGAGCGCACGAAGCGTCCGACGGCCTGCGCGAAGAACATGGGGGTCGCGGTCGAGGTCGCGTAGACGCCGACGGCCAGGCGCGGCACGTCCACGCCCTCGGACACCATGCGCACGGCGACCATCCAGCGGTCATCGGAGTCCGAGAAGGCCTCGATGCGCTTGCCGGCGCCCGCGTCGTCCGAGAGGACGGTCGTGATCTCCTCGCCGGTGATGTCGTGGAGGGTCGCCGCGTAGGCGCGCGCCGTCTTCTGGTCGGTCGCGATGACCAGGCCGCCCGCGTCCGGCACGTGGCGGCGCATCTCCGTCAGGCGCTTGTCGGCCGCGGCGAGGACCGCCTGGATCCACTCCCCCTTGGGATCCAGCGCGGTGCGCCAGGCCTGCTGGGTGATGTCCTTGGTCTCGATCGCGCCGAGCTGCGCGGAGACCTCGTCGCCGGTCTTCGTGCGCCAGTGCATGCGCCCCGAGTAGGTCATGAACATGACGGGGCGCACCACGTTGTCCCGCAGCGCGTCGGCGTAGCCGTAGGAGTAGTCGGCCTTCGAGCGCAGGAAGCCCTCGGAGTCCTCCTCGTAGACCACGAAGGGGATCTGCGAGTCGTCCGAGCGGAACGGGGTGCCCGTCAGGGCCAGGCGCCGGGTGGCGGGGTCGAAGGCCTCGCGCACGCCGTCGCCCCAGGTGAGGGCATCGCCGGCATGGTGGATCTCGTCGAGGATCACCAGGGTGCGCTCGGCCTCCGTGCGGGCCCGGTGCAGCATCGGGTTCATGCCGACCTGCGCGTAGGTGATCGCGACGCCCTGGAAGTGGGCGCCATGGCGCCCCTGGGCGTTGGTGAAGTTCGGGTCGAGCGAGATCCCCACTCGCGCGGCGGAGTCCGCCCACTGCGTCTTCAGGTGCTCGGTCGGGGCGACCACGGTCACGCGGCGCACGGTGCCCTCGGCGAGGAGCATCGCGGCGATCTGCAGCGCGAAGGTGGTCTTGCCGGCGCCCGGCGTCGCGACCGTCATGAAGTCCTTGGGGGCGCGCTCGCGGTACATCGCGAGGGCCTCGGACTGCCAGGCGCGCAGCTTCGGGGCCGTGCCCCAGGCGGCGCGCTCCGGGTACGCCGGTGGGAGGGACTGCGCCGCCGCGGTCGAGGGCCGGTGCGGGTCGCTTGTCTGGGGTGTCGTCGGTGGTGTCACAGCGCGGACCACGTTACCGCCGCGCCCGGACATCCCGACGCCGGGGCACGGCGGGCGGGATGTGAGGAATCGCCGACGGAGCGGTCCTTCAGCGCCGACCGCCGAAGAAGCCGCGGAACCCGCCGCGGCCGCCGCCCGATCCGCCCTTGCCTCCGCCCGATCCGTCGCCGCCGTCGTTGGGCTCGCGCAGGCCGTCGTGGATCTCCTTGCACTCCGGGCACACGGGGTACTTCTTGGGGTCGCGCCCGGGCACCCAGACCTTGCCGCACAGGGCGATCACGGGCGTGCCGTCGAGGGCGGCCTGCGTGATCCGGTCGCGGCGCACGTAGTGGGCGAACCGGTCGTGGTCGCCGTCATCGGTCTTCTCCTCGCGCTCCTTGGTCTCGCGGTCCAGCACGGCGGTCGCGCCGGGCGACTGGCCGGGGTCCTCGCGATACGGGTCGAGGCGGTCGGGATCGGAGATCGAGGGCATGTCAGGCTCCTTCGGGCTGATCGTCGTCGCTCCCGAGGGTAGTCGGCGTGGCAGGATCGGACACCCATGGACCATCCGGTGTGGAGGGGGATCACGTGAGCGCGAGGCCCGACGCCCCGCAGGAGGGCCTGCAGACCCTCGTCGACGCGCTGCTCGGCGGCGCGCGCGGCAGACGGAGAGGCGCCTCCGGGTCGTCGGC
Source organism: Brachybacterium kimchii (assembly GCF_023373525.1). Taxonomy (NCBI): domain Bacteria; kingdom Bacillati; phylum Actinomycetota; class Actinomycetes; order Micrococcales; family Dermabacteraceae; genus Brachybacterium; species Brachybacterium kimchii. The sequence goes on along the minus strand of NZ_CP097218.1, from coordinate 427,937 downwards.
CGACGGCGCTGTCGTGGACTCCCACGAGGGCGCGGGCGCGGTCGCCGCGGGCATCGGCGGGCTCGACGGGCCCGAGGGCGGCTCCCTGCGGATCTTCGGCGGGGACACCGTGAGCTTCGCGGCCGACGGGTCGCCGCTGTCCGAGGATCCTGCCGGGAGTGCGGACCCCGTGCATCCCTCCGGCCCGATGGGCCCGGGCGGCCCCGTCGGCCCGGTGGAGCCCGTCGGACCCGAGACGCTCTTCGACATGGCCTCGGTGACCAAGGTCGTCACCGCGCTCACCGCCGCGACCCTGATCGCCGACGGGTCCCTGGACCTCGAGGACAGGGCCGCGGACCTGCTGGATCCGGCCCTCGTGCCCGACGCGCGGATCACTGTGCGTCACCTGCTCACGCACACCGCCGGTCTCCCTCCCACGATGCCGCTGTGGCGCATCGCCGGCACGCGCGAGCAGCGCCTCGCGGAGATCGGCCGCGCGGAGCTCGCCGCCGCGCCCGGCACCGCCCACGCCTACTCGTGCATCGGCTTCATCCTGCTCGGCGAGATCCTCGCGCGTCTCGGCGGCACGGACCTTCCGGCCCTCGCCGACGAGCGCGTGCTGGGTCCGGCCGGCGCGGACCGCGCCACCTGGTGGCCCGACGCGCAGGCCCGTGCCCGCGCGGCGGCGACCGAGTTCCAGGAGGATCCGCCCCGCGGGCTCGTGCGCGGCGCGGTGCACGACGAGACCGCCTGGGCCCTCGGCGGCGTCGGCAACGCGGGGCTGTTCGCGACCCTCGACGACGCCCGCGCGATCGCGCGCGTGCTCGCGGGCACGGCGCCCGGGCCCCGGCTCCCGGAGGATCTGCGACGCGAGATCGGACGCGACCAGCTGACCCTCCCCGCGACCACGGGTGCGCCGTGGCGCCAGGGGCTCGGGGTGAGGATCGGCCAGGAGCTGCCGGACGGCTCCCTCGCGCCCGGCGTGCTGGGGCACCCGGGGTTCACGGGCACCGCCCTGTGGGCCGACCCCGCCACGGGCGCGGTCGCCGCGCTGCTGACCAACCGCGTGCACCCCCGTCGCGAGCGCTTCGAGGTGCTCGGCGCGCGCCGCGAGATGGCGCGCCTCGCCTTCGCGCCGGCGTCGGCCTCTGCATCGGCGTCGGCAGGGCCGCGCGCGTGACCTCCCACGGCCGCCTGCTCGTCGCGGGCCTCGCGCTCCTCGCGAACATCGGCTTCTACCTGCCCAGCGTCCCCGACACCGGGCCGGCAGGCCCCGTGGGCATCGACACGGTCTACCACGTGGGCGTCTTCGCGCTCACCGTCTGGGCGTTCGGCCGCCTGCTCGCGCCCGCGGCGCGTTTCCCGATCGGCTGGGTGGTGCTCGCCGCCGCTGCCCACGCCGTGCTCATCGAGGTCCTCCAGGGCGCGCTGCTCCCCCACCGCTCGGCCGACCCCGGCGACGTCCTCGCCGACCTCGTCGGGATCGCGCTCGGGGTGCTCGCGTGGGCCGCGGAGCGGAGGATCAGTCGCCGGGCGCCCCGAGCGAGCGCCGCGGATCCGGGGCGGCCGCGAGCAGACGCCGCGTGTACTCATCCTGCGGATCGCTGATGACCTGCGCGGACTCCCCGCGCTCGACCACGCGTCCCTCGTGCATGACCAGGACCTCGCTCGAGTAGCGGCGCGCGCTGCCCAGGTCGTGGGTGATGTAGAGGACCGCGAGGTCCTCCTCGCGCCGCAGGTCGTCGATGAGGTCCAGCATGGCCTTGCGGATCGTCACGTCGAGCATCGAGACGGGCTCGTCGGCCAGCAGCACGGACGGACCGGCGGCGAGCGCGCGGGCGAAGGAGACGCGCTGGCGCTCCCCGCCCGAGAGCTCGTGCGGGAAGCGGTCCAGGTAGTGCTCGGCCGGCTCGAGGCCCACCCGCGACAGCAGCGCCGCGCTGCGCTCGCGCACCTCGTCGGCCCCGGAGGGGTTCTGGTGCAGCCGCACGGCGCGACCCAGGATGTAGCTGATCCGGCGCAGCGGGTTGAGCGAGGCGAAGGGGTCCTGGAGCGTCAGCTGGACCTGCCCGGTGTATTCGCGCGGCGAGGTGCCGCCCGAGCCGCCGGCTCCGCCCGGTCCGCCGGCCACCCGATCCCCGTGCAGGAGGATCTCCCCGCCGGTGAGCGGCACCAGCCGGGCGAGCAGGCGGCCCAGCGTGGACTTGCCCGAGCCGCTCTGACCCACCAGCGCGGTGACCTGCCCGCGGCGCAGCTCGAGGGAGACGTCGTCGACGGCGCGCAGGGTGCGGCGGCGGCGCAGCACGCCGCGGCGCTCTCCCACGCCGTACTCCTTGACCAGGTGCCTGCCCTCGAGGACGACCTCGCCGCGCGCGGCGGTGTCCGGGGTGCTGCGGTCGGGGGTGCCGGGGTCGGCGGCGGCGATGCTCATGCGAGGCTCCCGAGGGCTTCGAGGGAGTCCAGGAGACTCCGGGTGTACGGGTGGCGGGCGTCGCGGTAGATCTCGGCCGCGGGCCCGTACTCGACCAGGTGCCCGCGGCGCATGACGGCGATCGAGTCGGAGATCTCCAGCAGCAGGGCGAGGTCGTGCGTCGTGAAGACGATCGCGAAGCCGTACTCCTCGCGCAGGCGCACGATCTGGTCGAGCACCTCGCGCTGGACCAGCAGGTCCAGGGCCGTGGTCGGCTCGTCCATGAAGATGACGTCCGGCTCGAGGACCAGCGCGATCGCGATCGCGACCCGCTGCTTCATCCCGCCCGAGAGCTCGTGCGGGTAGGCGCCCAGGCGCTCGGGGTCGATGCCCACGCGGCGCAGGTGCTCGCGCGCGAGCTCGGTGCGCCGGGCCGGGCCGAGGTCGGGCCGGTGCACGCGGATGACGTCGTCGAACTGGGAGTGGATCGTCGTGACCGGGTTCAGGGCGTTCATGGCGCTCTGGAAGACCACGGCGATCTCCGTCCAGCGGATCGCACGCAGACCGCGCGCGTCCAGGGAGAGCAGGTCCGTCCGGCCACCGGCGGCGTCGGTGTAGGACACCGACCCTCCGGCGATCCGCGCGGGCGGGCGCAGCATCCGGGTGATGGCGTTGGTGAGCGTCGACTTGCCGCTGCCGGACTCCCCGGCCAGGCCCAGGATCTCCCCGCGGTGCAGGGTGAGCGTCACGTCGTCGACCGCGTGCACCGTGCCGTGCTCGGTCGGGTAGTCGACGCTCAGGTGATCGGCCTCGATGACGGGGTCGCCGGTCACGTCCGACGGCCGGATCACCGGGTCCGCCTCCGGCACGGTGTCGGCGAGCGCGGTGCCCGTCGACGTCGCCGGGGCCGATGGCGCCGCGGGATCCTTCGGCCCCGCCGGGCCCGTCGGACCCGTCGGCCCGGCGCTGACCGCCGCCCCGCCGGCGGCGGCGTCGGCCGTGGTGGCGTCGCCGCCCGCGGCGAGGGATCCGCGCACGGCGCGATGGCGGGAGGAGCCCGTGCGCAGCCGCGGGTTCGCGTACTCGTCGATGCCGAAGTTGATGAGCGCGAGGCCCGCGCCGATCACGGCGATCGCGAGGCCCGGCGGGACGTACCACCACCAGGCGCCCGAGAGCAGCGCCTGCGCGCTCTGGGCGAAGTAGAGCATCGATCCCCAGGAGACCGTGGTCAGCGAGCCGAGACCCAGGAACGACAGGCCCGCCTCGGAGAGGATGCCCCCGATCACCGAGAACAGGAAGCCGGAGGCGACCAGCGGGAGCATGTTCGGCAGCACCTCGGCGAACATGATCCGGATGCGGGACTCACCGCTCGCGCGCGCCGCCTCGACGAACTCGCGGCCGCGCAGGGACATCGTCTGCGCGCGGATGACGCGCGCCGAGCCCGCCCACGAGGTGATCGCGATGACCACCGCGATCGCGAACATGCCGCGGCTGGGCAGGTAGCCGGTGAGGACGATCAGCAGCGGCATGCCCGGGATCACCAGGAACACTGCGGTGAGGATGTACAGGAGGTCGTCGGCGACTCCGCGCAGGTACCCGCCGAGCAGCCCGATGATCACGGAGAACACCTGGGAGACGACGCCCGCGACGAGGCCCACGAGCAGCGAGACGCGAGCACCGGTGACGAACTGCGCATAGACGTCCTGGCCGGTCTGGGTGGTGCCCATCCAGTGCTCGGCCGAGGGCGGGCGCAGCAGGTCGAAGGATGTCGCCTGCGGGGAGAAGCGGGCGGTGAGCGGGCCGATCACGGCGATCAGCACGAACACCACGACGATGAGGACCCCGGCGCGGACCTTGCCGCTGCGGGGCACGAGGCGGGTGAGGGACGTTCTCGTGGTGGACATGGGTCAGGCCCCCTGCCGGGTTCGCGGGTCCAGGAACACGTAGGCCACGTCGGCCACGAGGTTCGCGGCGATGACCGCGAGGGAGATGATGAGGAACAGGCCCTGCATGAGCGGGAAGTCCTGGGCCTGCACGGCGCTGAACAGCGTGTATCCGACGCCCGGGTAGTTGAAGATGACCTCGGTGAGCATGGAGCCGCCGACGACCGCGCCCAGCGAGAGGGCGAAGCCGGTGATCGAGGGCAGGATCGCGTTGCGGGCGGCATAGGTGACGAGCACGCGCCGCGGCGGCAGCCCCTTGGCCTCTGCGAGGGACACGTAGTCCTCCCCCATCACGGTCACGGTCATGTTGCGCATCGAGAGCACCCAGCCGGCGAAGGAGCCGATCACGATCGTGATCGCGGGCAGCAGCGCGTGGTAGAGGACCGAGCCGATGAACTCCGGGGTCCAGCCCGGGAAGAGGATCCTCTCGTAGCCGCCGGCGTTCGGGAACAGGCTCAGGTGGACCGAGAGCACGAGCACCAGGATCAGCGCCATCCAGAAGTAGGGGATGGCGTTGAGGAACGTGAGGGCCGGCAGCACGTGGTCGGACCAGGTGCCGCGGCGCCACGCGAGGAGCACGCCCAGGGCGGTGCCCAGCAGGAAGCTCACGATCGTCGCCACGCCCACGAGCCCGAGGGTCCAGGGCAGGGCGCGGGAGATGATGTCGATGACGGGCACCGGGAAATGGCTGATGGACGTGCCCAGGTCGCCGTGCAGCAGGTCCTTCAGGTAGTCGATGTACTGGACCGGCAGCGGGTCGTCGCTGACCCCGTAGGCCTCGGCGATCGCCTGCTTGGCCTCCGGGTCGATCGCCCCCTGGGAGCTCTCGAGCAGCAGGGTCACGGGGTCGCCGGGCATGAGCCGCGGGATGAGGAAGTTCAGGGTGAGGGCCGCCCACGCGATGAACACGTAGAGCCCGATCTTGCGCGCGAGGTACTTCATCGCATCCTCCGTCAGTCGGTGGTCCGGGTGAGCTCGCGCAGCACCAGGATCCTGTCGATCGGGCTGTAGGGGGCGCCGAGCGCGTAGGGATGGTCGGGATCGGGGAATCCGGACCAGGACTCGGTGTTGTAGTTGAACCAGTTCGGGGCGGTCACCAGCGGCAGCGCCGGGAGCTTCTCGACGACGACGTCCTCGAGCCCGTCGATGCAGCGCTGCTGCTCGGCCTCGTCGTCGGTCGCGGTGAACGCGCTCAGGAGCTCGTCGGTGTCGTCGTCGTACCAGCGCTGGAAGTTCGCGAGCACGGTGCCGTCCTTGCTGCGGTGCTCGCTCGAGAGCATCGAGCGGTACATGAACCAGGGGCTCGCGCCGGCCGAGACCGTGGAGAGCGTGACGTCGAAGCTGCCGGCGTTGCGCTTCTCCGTCCACGACTCCATCGAGACGCCCTGCGGGGTGAAGCGGACGCCGATCTTCTGCAGCTGCTCGTTGAGCACCTGGGTGACGCTCACCCAGTCGACGAAGCCGGAGGGGATCTGCAGCGGGAACTCGAGCCTGGTGCCGTCCTCGGCGGCGCGCACGCCGTCCGCCCCGCGCCGGTACCCGGCGTCGTCCAGGACCTTCTCCGCCTTGTCGGGGTCGAACTCGAACTCCTTCCCCTGGTACCTCTTCGCGATGTACTGCTCGAAGGTGGGCCGCGGCAGGGCGGTGGGATGGGGCGGGCCGACGTAGCCGAGCATCGCGATGTCGGCGATCTGCGCGCGGTCGATCGCGAGGGAGATGCCGCGGCGCAGCTCGAGGTCCTGCCAGAGGTCCTTCTCGAGGTTGAAGGTCAGGTTCACCACGCCCAGGCCCGGGTAGTAGTAGCCGCGGTGCTCGGGGTCCTTCGCGACGAAGATCTTGTCGACGTTGGCGACGAACCCGCCGGACCAGTCGATCTCGCCGGCCTGCAGCGCGGTGTTGAAGGTCTCCGTGGAGTACGAGGGGTAGTAGAGCTCGGGGACCTCGAAATCGCCCACCGCCCAGTGCTTCTCGTTGCGGCGGAAGGTGTAGAGCTGGTCGGAGAAGCGATCGAGCATGTAGGGACCGGAGCCGACGGGCTCCGCGATCGCGTCCTTCTCGACGTCGAGGGTCTCGAAGATGTGCTTGGGGACGACGTAGGAGCCGCCCAGCGTCGGCGCGTGCGCGAACGAGGGCCCCTCGAAGGAGACCTCCACGGTGCGCTCCCCCGTGCGCTTCGCATCCTTGACGGGCAGCGCGGAGCCGTTGGTCGCGGGCTTGTCCCGGAGCATGAGCAGGGAGTACTCGACGTCCTCGGCGGTGAGCGGATGGTCGTCGGTGAACACGATGCCCTCCCGCACGAGGATCTCCGCGCTCGTGCCGTCGTCGCCGAAGGTGATCTTCTCGGCGACCCACGGCACGGGCTTCTCGGGGTCCATGGCCGTGTACACCATGAGCGGCTCGAAGATGAGTCCGCTCGCGCCCTGCAGGGCCGTGGGCGAGTACGGGTTGAAGTTCGGCTGGTACACGGTGATGTCGTTCGCGTGGATGCGCAGCGGCGGGTTCTCGGAGTCCTGCGCGGCCGGGCCGCAGGAGGAGAGTCCGACGGCGGTGAGGCCGGCGGCGCCGACCGCCGCGCCGAGCACGGTCCGTCGCGCGGGGCGCGGAGTGGACGGGTCGGGGTGTGGGGACGGGGCGGGGTCGGGGTGCGGGGACGGGACGGTCATGGGCGCGTCCTCTCCTTCGGGATCGGGGCTGCCGGGATCGGGACGGCGGCGGGGCGGACGGGGAGCTCGAACGGGGTGGTGGTCGCGAGCGGACGGAAGCCTCGGGAGAGGTACATGCGGTGGGCGGGGCCGCTCGCCGAGGTCCACTGGAACCAGGCGCGGCGGGCGCCCGCGCGGGCCATGCGCTCCAGGGCCGCATCGAGCAGGGCGCCGCCGACCCCGCGTCCGCGGGCGGCGGGCAGGACGCCGATGGGACCGAAGCGCTCGGGGTCCGCGCCGACGACGTCCCAGGCGGCGACGCCGAGGATCTCCCCCGCCGGTCCCTCCGCGTCCCGCGCGAGCAGGATCGTGCCCGCCGGGCCTGCCGGCCCCTCCGTCGAGGGGGCTCCGCGGGCCTCCTCCTCCGCGCGGTGCGCGACATGAGCGCCGAGCAGCTGCGCCCAGTCCTCGGACAGGTGGAGGCGCACGGCGGTGAGCATCTCGGGCACCTCCTCGGGGGCGCAGGGCGCGATCCGGAGATCGGGCGGGAGCGCACGATCGGCCTGGCTCCCCCGTCGGCCCTCCCCTGCGTGCTCGAGCGCGCCGGTGCCCTCCACAGGGACCGCGAGGTCCGCGAGGTCCGCGAGGTCGCGCTCCATCGCGAGCGCGCTCCCCGCACCGTGCGCTCCGCGAGCGCGGAGGAAGGCGGCGGCGCCGGGGTCGGCCGTCTCGTCGACGCCGGGCGCCGCGTAGCCCCGCGGCCGCCCGCTGACCACGAGGGTCTCGGCGCCCCACCGGCGTGCGTGCGCGAGCGCCGCGTCGAGCAGACGGGTGCCGATGCCCCGGCGGCGGTGCGCGCGGTGCACCGCGCCGCTGACCAGATACGCCGCGCCGTCCTGCGCGGCGAGGTGCGCGAAGCCCACCGGCGCCGGGTCCCCCGTGAGCCCCTCTGTGTCTGCGGTGTCCTCGGTGTCCCCCGAGTCCTCGGCGACCAGCACGATCGAGCTCCGCGGATCGGGATCGACGAGCACGAGGAGCGCGAGCTCCTGCGAGGTGAGGGGCCGCGCCGTGCCCGCGGTGAGGGCGGCGAGCACCGCAAGATCCCCGCGGCGCAGACCCTCGCGCACACGGATGGCCCCGCTCTCCGGCCCCGCCGTCCCCGTCATGCGGCCCCTCCGTCGCGGTCGAGGAGCTCGGGAGAGGGCGAGGCGGCGAGGATCTCGGCGAGCTCGGCGCCGTCGTCGATGCCCTCGCGCAGGGCGCTCGATCCCCAGAGCAGGTCGATGAAGGGCGGGCGCTCCGGGGCGTTGCGGCGCCAGAGGTCCCCGCCGGGGTGCTGGGCGCGCATGGTCGCGAGCACGCCGTGCCCGATGCGGATCGGGTCGAAGCCCCCGCTCGCCGCGGTCCCGCTGTCGGTGCCAGCGCCGCCGACGAGCGCGGCGGGATCGTCGGCGAGGTGGAGCTGGACACCGTGGAGGATCTGGCCGGCGAAGTCCCCGTGCGTGGCGCGCACGTGCACCTCGCGCACGAGGATGCCGGGCAGCTCGAGCTCGCGGAGGGCGTCCGCGAAGCGCCGGTCGGCCCACGGTGCGCCGAGGACCTCGAAGGGTGTCGTGGTCCCTCGCCCCTCGCTCCACGTGGTGCCCTCGACGAGGCCCGTGCCCGGGTAGAGCGCGAGCGCGGTGGTCGTCGGCATGTTCGGGGAGGGAGGCACCCAGCGGGCGGAGCCGTCGGCTCCCGGTGCGGGGGTGACGGAGAGGTCGAGAGGGTCCTCGAGGTGGTGGGCCGCGGCGTGACGGGCCACGTCGCCCAGACGGCCGCCGTGGCGCAGGGGGATGTTCATGCGCCCCACGAAGCTCGCGCAGGCGGGGTCGAGACCGGGGCCCAGGGGCGCGGCGGGCAGCGGGGCCGGGCGGTCCAGGACGTGCACCGGCAGGTCGAGGCGGGCGCAGGCCTGCATGGCGTCGACCATCGACCAGGGATAGGTGTAGAAGCGGCAGCCGATGTCCTGCAGGTCGACGAGGAGTCCGTCGACGCCGCTGCGCTCGAGCAGGGCGACCAGATCGTCACCGTGCACCCCGTAGGAGGACAGCACCGGGATGCCGGTCGCGGGATCACGCTGGTCCGCGCCGCCCTCGCCCGCCTGCTCGCTGCCCCAGTACCCGTGCTCGGGGGCGATCAGGCAGTGCGGGCGGATCCCGGCCTCGACGAGGGCGTCGACTCCGCGGCGCAGGTCGGAGGTGGTGGCCGCGAAGTTCGTCAGCAGGCCGGGACGCGCGCACCCCGGGAGCTCGGCCTCGAGCCTCCCGGGGTCCGCGAGCAGGGCATCGAGCCCCGACACCCTCTGGTGTGACGCAGGAAACATCCCTCGAGGGTAGAGAAGTTACCTCCGCGTGTCACCCGTTTTCGGTGAACTTGGTGCTTTCACGGGGCGGAAGGACACTGCGGGCCGACCCCCCGGAGGGCACGGAGCCTCGGCTCAGAGGTGGATCTCCTCGGCGTAGACCGCGGGGATCGCGCCGGTGATCGTGTCCACGGTGCCGGCCTCCTCGCGCGCGACATGCTCCACGGCGGCGGCGACCGCCTTGGTGACGCCCTCGTTGAAGACGCTCGGCACGATGTAGGTGGGGTTCAGCTCCTCGGACAGGACGACGTCGGCCAGGGCCTTCGAGGCCGCGAGCAGCATCCGGTCCGAGACGTTCGTCGCGCGCGCGTCGAGCAGGCCGCGGAACACACCGGGGAAGGCCAGCACGTTGTTGATCTGGTTCGCGAAGTCGCTGCGGCCGGTCGCGACGACCTCCGCGTGCTTCGCGGCCTCGGCCGGGTCGATCTCCGGGGTGGGGTTCGCCATCGCGAAGACGATCGAGCGCTCCGCCATGCGCGAGACGTCGTCGGCGGTGAGGATGTTCCCGGCGCTCACGCCGATGAACACGTCGGCCCCGGTGATGGCGTCGCTGAGGGTGCCGGTGAGGTGGCGCGGGTTGGTGACCTCGGCGATCCAGGGCAGGCGGCCCTCGAGGTTCTCCCTGCCCTCGTGGACGATGCCGTCGATGTCGGTGACGACCACGTCGCGGGCGCCCGCGGCGCGCAACAGGCGCAGGATCGCGGTGCCGGCGGCGCCCGCTCCGGAGAGCACGATGCGCACGTCGGCGATGTTCTTGCCGACCACGCGCAGGGCGTTGCGCAGCGCGGCGACCACGACGATCGCCGTGCCGTGCTGGTCGTCGTGGAAGACGGGGATGTCCAGCTCCTGGCGCAGGCGGTCCTCGATCTCGAAGCAGCGCGGGGCCGAGATGTCCTCGAGGTTGATGCCGGCGAACACCGGGGCGATCGCCTTCACGTGGGAGACGATGTCCTCGACGGAGTGGGCGTCCAGGCAGATGGGGAAGGCGTCGATGTCCGCGAAGCGCTTGAAGAGGGCGGCCTTGCCCTCCATGACGGGCATCGCGGCGAGCGGGCCCAGATCGCCCAGGCCCAGGATCGCGGAGCCGTCGGAGACGACGGCGACGGTGTTGCGCTTGATGGTGAGGCTGCGGGCGTCCTCGGGGTGCTCGGCGATGGCCTTCACGACGCGCGCGACGCCCGGGGTGTAGACCATCGAGAGGTCGTCGCGGTGGCGGATCGGGACCTTCGACTCGACGGTGAGCTTGCCGCCCAGGTGCGCGAGGAACGTGCGGTCCGAGACCTTGCCGAGCTCGACCCCCTCGAGGTCCTTGAGGGCCTCGACCACCTCCATGGCGTGGTCGTTGTCCGCGGTGAGGACGGTGAGGTCCGCGCGCATCCGCTCGGGCCCGGAGGCGGAGACATCGAGCGCGGTGACCAGGGCGCGGTGCGCCTCGATGGTCCCGGTGATGTCGCTGACCGCCGCGGAGTGGGCGGCGAACTCGAGACGGATGGTGATGGAGTAGCTGACTGATGGCGCCGGTGACATGCGGCTCATCGTAACGTCGTGGGCCGCCGCTGCGGGACGCCGCGGCGCGGCGCGCCCGGGAGGGATCCCCGCCGTGTCCGAGCGCCCGTACGGGGGCTGCGCGTCCCTCTCAGCCCTCGAAGGACTTCACGTCGTCGGAGTAGCGCTCCCACAGGCTCTTCGCGGCGGAGGCCTGCTCGGCGTAGCGGTCGGGGTAGGCGGACTGCTGGACGGCCTGGGCGGCCTCGCCGAGGTCCCAGTCGTCGTAGTCGGGCGCGACGTCGAGCAGGCCCGGGGCGCTCGAGTGGTCGCCGAGGCCGAGGAACGCGTCGATCGCCTTCTGCTTGTGGCGCACCTCGGCCGCGCTGCCCCATCCCGCGGAGGGGCGCTGCTGGAAGAGGCCGCCGGAGTCGAGGTCGACGGCCGGCTGGTAGTTGTACAGCCACGCCTCGACGATCGCGGTCGCGAGCACGATCTGGGTGCCGTGGGCGCTGATGTCGTGGCCCTTGCAGACGGCGATGATGAAGCGCGCGTTCTCGACCTGCCAGTCGTCCATCGCGTCCAGCGCGAAGCCCTCGCGGGTCTCGGCGCGCGTCATGAACGACTCGGTCCAGTCGTCGGAGTCGGCGTCGGCGGCCATGGCCGGGGCGGCCGTGGCGAGGGCGGTCAGTCCGATGGTCCCGGCGAGGAGCAGGCGGCGGCGGGAGAGGGTCATGCGAGGCACCTTCGAGGTCTGAGGTTCCGGGATCCGGAAGGACGCCGATGACGCTAGCGAGCGCACGAAGCGCTGTGAACAGGGCGTCTGTCCGGTTCGCCCGAGTCGGACCACTGGTCTTTGCGCAGGCATGAACTCCTTGACCCGGGGCCCACGCGCGCCCCGTGACCTCATCGTGACCGGTCGAGCGGGCGTTCAGATGCCGCCCAGCGCCCTCCGGGATCCTCCGCAGTGCGCTCACCACGGCGAACGCAAAAGTTGAGTATGCGATCGGCGGAGGTGGCTGCGAGCACACGGATCAGGGGGCGTGTGTCACGTCCCGCGGCGACGGCTCAGGCCGAGAGCGCCGCGATCGCCGCGCGCAGGCGCTTGTCGGAGACGGTCTCGCGGGTGCCCAGGGTCTGCGCGAACAGGCTCACCCGGTACTCCTCCAGCAGCCACGGGATGCGCATCGCATCCTCCTGGGCGGCGCGGGAGCGGGACAGCTTCGCGCGGGCGCGCTCCCACAGCTGCTCGACGTCGTGGACCTGCCAGGCGAGCTTCGCGTCGCGCGGAGGGTTCTCCTCGAGCTTCTCCAGTCGGATCCCGTCGGCGCGCAGGTACCGCACCAGGTCCCCCAGGTGCTCGACCCCCGTGCGGGAGACGAAGCGCTCCCCCACCAGGCGCGAGGCGTGCTCGCGGATCTCCGTGAGCTGCTGGAGGATCGTCAGCGAGGACACGCGTCCGAGCGACTTCGCGAGCTTCGCGTGGGCGGCGAGGGCCGCGGCGGCGTCGCGCACCGCCTGCGCCGCGACCCGGTCGTGCTCCGAGCGGACCCGCGCGAGCGCCGCGTCGAACTGCTCGCGCGTGCGGACGGCGCCCGCATCGCCCACCAGATGCGCGGTCGCGGCCGCGGAGGCGTCGGCCAGGAGGGCCGCGCTCGAGGGGTACGGGGACTGGGCGACGGCGAGCTTGGTGGGGTTCGGCAGTGCGTTCAGCACGGAGGCGAGGTCCGGGTGCAGCTCGCGGTCCACGAGCGCGATCACGCCCTCGGGGTGCGCGCTCGCCTGCTCCTCGGCGGTCGCGAGGACCTTGAGGTCCACCCGTTCGACCTGCCCGTCGACCCCGCGCACGGCGACCAGCGCCGGGTGCCCGGTCACCTCGAGGCCGCCCACGCGGCTGCGATGCACCTCGGGGACGCCCGCCTCGGGGAAGGCTGCGAGGTCTCGTCGGGCGAGGTCCTCGCCCTGCGTGGTGACGGAGGCGTCCATGCGCGTCTTCAGGCGCTTCTGGAGCGCGCCGAGATCGTCGCCCGCGCCGATCTCCCGGCCCTTCGCGTCGACCACCCGGAAGTGCATGCGCAGATGGGCGGGGATGCGGGCGAGGTCGAACTCCGGCCCGTACAGCTCGAGGTCCTGCGGGAGGCCGGGGAGGGCGACGAGCTCGTCGGCCGCCGCCTCGACGAACGCCTCGCCGGCGTCCGGGTCGTCGTCGTGGAGGGTCGCCGCGACCGCCTTCGCGCGCTCGGGGGCGGGGACCAGGTGGCGGCGCAGGGGCTTGGGCAGGGAGCGGATGAGCTCGGTGACGAGCTCCTCGCGCATGCCGGGGACCAGCCAGTCGAAGCCGCGCGGGGTGACGCGGTTGAGCACCGCGAGCGGGATCGTCGCGGTGACGCCGTCGCTGCCGCGCGCGCCCACGTCCCCGAAGGAGTAGCTGAGCGGGAGCGTGAGATCGCCCTGCACCCAGGTGTCGGGGAAGTCGGCCTGGATCGCGGCGGTGACGGACTCGTCGGCCGCGAGCAGATCGTCCTCGGTGAGCGTGAGCAGGTCGGGGGTGAGGTGCCGCTGCTTCTTCCACCAGGCGTCGAAGTGGCGGCCGGAGACGACGTCGGCGGGGATGCGCGCGTCGTAGAACGCGAACACCTGCTCGTCGCCGATGAGGAGGTCGCGCCGCCGGGTCTTCGCCTCGAGCTCCTCGAGCCGCGCGATGAGCGCCCGGTTGTCGCGGAAGAAGTGGTGGCGGGTCCGCCAGTCGCCCTCGACGAGCGCGTTCTGCAGGAAGATGTCCCGAGCGAGCTCGGGATTCACACGGCCGAAGGGCACCACGTGGTCGGCGACGATCGGCACCCCGTAGAGGGTGACCTTCTCGTGCGCCATCGCGGAGGCCTGCTTGGACGACCAGTAGGGCTCGGAGTGCGAGCGGCGCACCACGTGCGCGCCGATCTCCTCGGCCCAGGCGGCGTCGATCCTCGCGGCCGTGCGCCCCCAGAGCCGGGAGGTCTCCACGAGCTCGGCGACCATGACCAGCTCGGGCCGCTTCCTGGCGAGCGCGGAGCCGGGCCAGAGCGCGAACCGCGCGCCACGGGCGCCGGAGTACTCGCGGCTGCGGTCGTCATAGAGGCCGACGTGGGAGAGGAGGCCCACGAGCAGCGCCTGGTGGATGCGCGCGGGATCGGCCTCGCTCTTGTTGAGGTGGAGATCGGCGTCCTTCGCCATGTCCTTCAGCTGCGAGTGCAGATCCCACCATTCGCGGATGCGCAGGTAGTGGAGGTACTCGCCGCGGACCTCGCGGCGGAAGGCGCTGCCGGAGAGCTCCTTGCGCCGCTCCTGGAGGTGGTTCCAGAGGTTCAGGAGGCCCAGGAAGTCGCTGGTCTCGTCCTCGAAGCGCCTGTGCTTCTCCTTGGCCTGCTGCTCGAAGCCGAGCGGACGCTCGCGCGGGTCCTGGATCGAGAGTCCCGCGACGATCACGAGGACCTCGCGCAGAGCGCCGAGGCGGTCGGCCTCGATGAGCATGCGCGCCATCCGGGGGTCCAGCGGGAAGCGCGCGAGCAGTCGGCCGATGTCCGTCAGGCGCCGTCCGCCCGGCGCCTTCGGGTCGGTCTCGATGGCGCGCAGCTCCTCGAGCAGGCGCACGCCGTCGGTCACGGCGCGCGTGGCCGGGGGCTCCACGAAGGGGAAGGACTCCACGTCCCCGAGCCCGAGGGAGGTCATCAGCAGGACGACGGAGGCGAGGTTGGTGCGCAGGATCTCGGGCTCGGTGAACTCCGGGCGGGTCTCGAAGTCCTCGCGCGAGAAGAGGCGGATCGCGATGCCGGGATGGGTGCGGCCCGAGCGGCCCGAGCGCTGGTTCGCGCTGGCCTGGGAGATCGGCTCGATCGGAAGGCGCTGCACCTTGGTGCGCTGGGAGTAGCGGGAGATGCGGGCCAGGCCCGAGTCGATCACGTAGGTGATGCCGGGGACGGTCAGCGAGGTCTCCGCGACGTTGGTCGACAGGATGATCCGACGATGGGTGCCCGCAGGGCGCGGCGAGAAGATCCGCTGCTGGTCGCTCGCCGAGAGCCGGCCGAACAGGGGCAGCACCTCGGTGGGCAGACGGCCCCGGCCTCCGGAGCCCAGGTGCTGCTCGAGGCTGTCGCGGATCTCGCGGATCTCGCGCTCGCCGGGCAGGAAGACGAGCATGTCGCCGGGTCCCTCGGCGGCGAGCTCGTCGACCGCGTCGATGATCGCCTCGTCGAGGTCGCGCTCGATGGAGTGGATGTCCTCGAGCTCGTCGGCCTCCGAGGCCTCCTCGGCGGCGACATCGGCGTCGATCACGAGCGGCCGGTAGCGGACCTCGACGGGATAGGTGCGCCCGGAGACCTCGAGGACGGGCGCCGGGTGCATCTCGCCGTCGGCCCCGCTGGTGGCGAAGTGCTGGGCGAAGCGCTCGGGGTCGATGGTCGCCGAGGTGATGACGACCTTGAGGTCGGGGCGCTGCGGGAGGATCTGCCGGAGGTAGCCGAGGATGACGTCGATGTTGAGCGACCGCTCGTGGGCCTCGTCGATGATGATCGCGTCGTAGCGGCGCAGCAGACGGTCCGAACCGAGCTCGGCCAGCAGGATGCCGTCGGTCATGAGCTTCAGCCGGGCGCCGCGGGCGACCTCCTTGGTGAAGCGCACCTGGTAGCCGACGGTCCCCTCGCCGAGCTTCTCCCCCAGCTCGGAGGCGATGCGGCTCGCGACGCTGCGCGCGGCGAGCCGTCGCGGCTGCGTGTGGCCGATGACCCTGCCGTTCCCTCCGAAGCCGAGCTCGAGGAGCATCTTGGGGATCTGCGTGGTCTTGCCGGATCCGGTCTCGCCGGCGATGACGACGACCTGGTTCTCCCGGAGCGCCGAGAGGATCTCCTCGCGCTGCTGGGAGACGGGCAGCTCGCCCGGGTAGGTGATCGCGAGCTGCGGTGCCTCGGGGTGGGTCTCGGTGGTGCTCGGGCGCGCGCTCATGATGGGACATGCTAGGCGTTCGGAGGCATCGCGGTCGCCCCGATTCCCGGCGCCCGCCTGCGCGGCCGGGCACCGCCGCCGTCCATCGGCATCCGTGCGCGTTCTCCCGCTGAACGCGCACACCCGCGCAGGGGGCGGATAAGGTGACGGGCGACGGCTCTCGAGGAGGAGACACACGGATGACAGAGACGATGCGCGCCCTGCGCAAGACGGCGCCGGGACCGGGGCTCGAGCTCACCGAGGTGCCCGTCCCCGGGGTCGGCCCCTGGGACGTGCGCATCCGGGTGCTGCGAGCAGGGCTCTGCGGCACCGACCTGCATCTTCTCGCCTGGGACTCCTCCGCCGAGGCCATGTGCGACACGGTCCCCTTCACCCCGGGGCATGAGTTCTACGGGGAGGTCGTCGAGATCGGCGCCGAGGTCCCCGACGTGCGCGTGGGGGACCGCGTCTCCGGCGAGGGCCACGTGGTGTGCGGGGTGTGCCGCAACTGCCGCGCCGGCCGGCGCCAGCTGTGCATCCGCACCCGCAGCGTCGGCGTGCAGCGCGACGGCGCCTTCGCCGAGCAGGTCGTGATCCCCCACCAGAACGTCTGGGTGCACGAGCACGAGGGCCGCGAGGACGTGATCAGCCCCGAGCTCGGCGCCGTGTTCGATCCCTTCGGGAACGCCGTGCACACGGCGTTGAAGTTCCCGCTGGTCGGCGAGGACGTGCTGATCACCGGAGCCGGCCCCATCGGCCTGATGGCCGCCGCCGTCGCCCGCCACGCGGGTGCCCGCTTCGTCGCGATCACGGACGTGCACGAGCACCGGCTGGAGATGGCCCGCGCCGCGGGGGTCGACCTCGCCGTCAACGTCGGCGAGCGAAGGATCACGGACGTGCAGCGCGAGCTCGGCATGAAGGAGGGCTTCGACGTGGGTCTGGAGATCTCCGGGCAGCCCAGCGCCCTGCAGGAGATGATCACCAACATGAACCACGGCGGGAGGATCGCCCTGCTGGGCCTCCCCGCACGGCACTTCGAGCTGGACTGGACCACGGTGATCACCCACATGCTCACCCTGCAGGGCATCTACGGACGCGAGATGTTCGAGACCTGGAACGCGATGAGCGCGATGATCTCCACGAGCCCCGTGCTTCGCGAGCGGATCCGCGCGACCGTCACCGACGTGCTGCCCGCGACCGCATGGGAGCGCGCCTTCGAGATCGCCCGCTCGGGCAGCGGCGGCAAGGTCGTGCTGGACTGGACCGTGTTCGACGGCTCCTGACCCACCGCACTGCGCTTCACCGCTCTCCATCGCATCGCACCGCACCGCACCGATCATCGCCCGCCTGAGGAGGCACCCCTGATGTACGCCGACGTGAAGGGCCAGCTGGCCGCCGAGCTCGAGGAGATCCGCGAGGCGGGCACCTTCAAGAACGAGCGCACGATCTCGACCCCGCAGTCCGCGCACGTCGAGGCCGCGGCCTTCGGCGACGCCCCGGCGGAGGTCCTGAACTTCTGCGCGAACAACTACCTGGGCCTGGCCGACGACCCGCGGCTCATCGAGGCCGCGAAGAGGGCGCTGGACGAGCGCGGCTTCGGCATGGCCTCGGTGCGCTTCATCTGCGGCACCGGGGATCTGCACCTCGAGCTCGAGCAGAAGGTCAGCGAGTTCCTGGGCACCGAGGCGACGATCCTGTTCTCCTCGTGCTTCGACGCCAACGGCGGCGTCTTCGAGTCGCTGTTCGGCGCGGGCGACGCGATCGTCTCCGACGCGCTGAACCATGCCTCCCTCATCGACGGCATCCGGCTGTCCAAGGCCTCCCGCTACCGCTACCGCAACGCCGACATGGACGATCTGCGCGCCCAGCTCGAGGCCACCCGCTCGCAGAACGACGGCGCGCCCGCGCGTCGCACGATCATCGTCACCGACGGCGTGTTCTCGATGGACGGCTACCTCGCACCGCTCGATCGCATCTGCGACCTGGCCGACGAGTACGGCGCTCTCGTCCTGGTCGACGACTCCCACGCCGTCGGCTTCATGGGCGAGACGGGCGCCGGCACCCCCGAGCACTTCGGGGTCGCCGATCGCGTCGACATCTTTACGGGCACCTTCGGCAAGGCGCTCGGCGGTGCGAGCGGCGGCTACGTCTCCGGCCGCGCCGAGATCGTGGACCTGCTGCGCCAGCGGGCCCGTCCCTACCTGTTCTCCAACTCGCTCGCGCCCGCGATCGTCGCCGCGACCCTCACCGCCCTGGACCTCGTCGAGGGCAGCGCGGAACTGCGCGAGAAGCTGTTCGCCAATGCCTCCCTGTTCCGGCGCCGCATGGTCGAGGAGGGCTTCGAGCTGCTGGACGGGGAGCACGCGATCGTCCCCGTGATGTTCGGCGATGCGCGGCGCGCGGCGAAGATCGCCGACGC
The DNA here is from genome assembly GCF_023373525.1 of Brachybacterium kimchii. NCBI lineage: Bacteria > Bacillati > Actinomycetota > Actinomycetes > Micrococcales > Dermabacteraceae > Brachybacterium > Brachybacterium kimchii. The sequence goes on along the minus strand of NZ_CP097218.1, from coordinate 409,702 downwards.
GATGCTCGCGCAGGGCGTCTACGTCACCGCCTTCTCCTACCCCGTCGTGCCCAAGGACCGTGCGCGCATCCGCGTGCAGCTCTCCGCGGCGCACTCCCCCGAGGACATCGAGACCTGCGTCCAGGCCTTCGTCACCGCACGCGGCGCGACCGAGGTCTGCTGAGCGCATCGAGCATCCGCCGGGCACTGTGCTCGAGGGCGGCGTGAGTGGTCTCCTCCGCGTGCGCGGGATGGGACAGGATCGCCGAGGCATACCGTGCGGCCCACGACCGGGCGCGCAGCACGAGCGCCTCCCGGGCACGCGCATCCGCCTCCCGCGCCCAGGCCGCACGGCGCAGATAGGTCCCGACGGCGCTGCCCGTGGGATCGAGGTGGAAGATCGCCCCGAGATCGCTCGCGGGGTCGCCCGCGCAGGTGTCGCCCCAGTCGATGAGACCGAGCCGGGTCGCGCCATCGCGCGAGGATCCCGCCGTGGGCACCACCAGGTTCCCCGGATGCGGATCGCCGTGCAGCAGCAGGTCGGGGCCGTCCCAGACGTCAGCCTCCAGGCCCTGCTCCCACGCGGCGCGCACCCTCTCCCCCGTCGGCCGGTCCAGGAGTGCCAGCTCCTCGGCGACGGCCGCGCTGCGCCGCTCGAGGGGCACGCCGCGCACGCGCCCGCGGGGATGCGTCGCCGGTGCCGGCCGATGCAGCGCGGCGAGGGCGGTCGCCAGGAGCTCGGCGAGCCGTGGCGCGGTCTCCGGCGCGCTCCTCACGAGCTCCGCGACCACATCGCCCTCGATCCAGGTGAGCAGCGCCGCGGGCCCGCCCGGTGCATCGGCCGGGACCTGCCCCAGCAGACGAGGGCGGGCGAACGGCAGAGACTCCGGCAGCGCATCCGCGTCGCCCAGCAGGGCGATCTCGTGCTCGAGGATCTCGCGCGCGATCTCCCGCTCCGGCACCCGCAGCACCACGCGCGTGCCGTCCTCGAGGGCTCCGACGTGCCACTGGCTGTTGTCCCATCCTCGGCCGAGGACGGTCGGCCGTGCGGTGAGGGAGACCAGGTCGCGCGAAGCGCCCTCCTCGTACCGGATCCGGTCGAGGAGGGCGCTCACGTGCGCGGGGCCCGTCGGCCCGCTGCGAGGTGCTGCCATCGGCCCAGGGTAGATCGGAGCTCGACGCTCGGGCCGGAGCAGGTCAGACGCCGAGCGGCTGCTCGCTGGTCCCGGGCTCCCCGCCCGCGGCGCCCTTCGCGGCCAGCGCCTCGGCCTCGCGCCGCTCTCGCTCGGCCTGACGGGCGGCGTCGCGGGGGTAGCAGAAGTAGAAGCCGCACCAGACCACGGCGTTGATCAGGTACGGGACCACGCAGAACCAGAGGAAGGTGACCTGGAGGTCGCCGAAGACGTCGGCGATGATGCCGATGTTGATCGAGAGGATCGCGGTGATGCCGCCCTGGACGAACGAGAACAGGAAGGCGAAGGCCGAGGCGCCGAGCTTCTTGGGGACCACGGTCGAGACGATCGGCAGCACGCAGCCGGAGAACCCGATCGAGAACACGAGCCCCATCACGAAGGTCGCCGCGTAGATGTACACCCGGTTGGTGGAGTCGATCTGCGTGGCGAGGAAGATCGTGGCGGCGAAGCACACCAGGTAGACCTGCATCAGCATGATCCGGCCCTTGTAGCCGAAGCGCGCGGTCACCAGGTCGCCGAGGAATCCGCCGAGGAAGGCGGAGAACATCGAGCCCAGCGAGAACACGGCCATCACCAGCGCCGCCTCGGGCACGCCCATGCCGCGCACATCGACGAGGAACTGGGTGTAGAAGCTCAGCAGGATCAGCGAGGTGATGAACGGCAGCATGACGACGATCATCCAGATGGTGGGGATCCTGAACAGCTGACCCACGTCGCGCAGGCGGAAGGTCCCGGACTCCGGGTCGTCGGTGACGCTCACGGACTTCACGGCCGGCTTCGGCACCCACAGCAGGATCAGCAGACCCGAGACGATCGAGATGGCGCCCATCGTCCACAGGGCGTAGCGCCATCCCTCGGGATTCGAGCCGAACAGGCCGATCGCCGGGCCGATGAGGATGCCGACGCCGCCGCCGATGCCGCGGACCATGCCGTAGGCCTTGCCGCGCTCGGACTGCTTGAACAGGTCCGGCAGCATGCCGTTGAGCACGGGCTCGGAGGCGACGGTGCCCACGGCGGAGATGGCGAAGAGCACCACGAGCGCGGTGTAGCTGGTGGCGAAGCCGCTCGCCACGGTCCACAGGCCCCACACGCCGGTGACGAGCACGAGCACCCGTTTGCGGCCGAAGCGGTCGGCCGCCATCGCCCAGGTGGGCCCGAAGATCATGCGGGCGAACATCGGGATCGCGCTGAAGATCCCCAGCTGCGTGTAGCCGAGGCCGAAGGCTGCGGCGATCAGCGGGAAGAAGGTCTTGGTCAGGCCGGACTCGGAGTTGTCGACCGCCTGGGAGAACCCGAGGGCGGCGACGGCGCGGGCGCGCTTCGGGGGCTTCGGCGCCTCGGAGCTGGGCGGAGCGAGGGTGGGCAGGCCGGAGCCGTAGTAGGCGTACCCCGCGTGCTTCGTGGTGTCGTTGACGTGAGACATCGGTGTCCCCTTCGGAAGGGCCGCGACGGTGCGGCTCGGACTCGAGACAGCCTGTCGCTGTCGGAGGAGGTCGGTCCGGCCCTGTGCCGCGGTGGTGGCTGCGGGGCCGGTGCTGAGCGCTGAATGTCCCCCGGCCGACGATGCGGACGTGACCGATTGCACGATGTTGCCGACGAGGGGGAACGACATCCCTGGTCAGGCACCGCTGTTGCCACGCGTTGTCGTGGCCACGAGGTCAGCGGGAGTCCGCCGATCCGTCGCGCGTCGGCCTTCGGTCCCGAGGTCGTTCAGCCGAGCCGCCCGCCGAGGCGCTGCACGTAGTGGTCGGAGATCCGGTCGAGCCCGCTGAACTCGACGGTGCGTCCGGCGCGGTGGTACTGCTCGCGCACGCCGTCGAGCGCCGCGACGCTCGAGGCGTCCCACACCGTCGCCCCGCTCAGGTCGACCGTCACGTGCGAGGGGCCCGAGTCGTAGTCGAACTGCTCGACGAGATCATTGCTCGAGGCGAAGAACAGCTGGCCGCGCACGCGATAGCGCCCCGGGTCGCCGGGATCGCGGACCACCTCGGTCATGTGGGCGACGCGCCGCGCGAAGGCCACGGCGGCCGTGATCACCCCGAGGATGACGCCGACGGCGAGGTTGTCCGTCAGCACGGTGCCGAGCACGGTCACCAGCAGCACGAGGGTCTCGCTGCGGGGCATGAGCGGCAGGGTGCGCAGCGAGTGCCAGTCGAAGGTGGTGGCGGCGACCACGAGCATCACCGCGACCAGGGCGGCCATGGGGATGCGGCCGACGGTGTCGCCGAGGGCCACGGACAGGGTGATGAGGAAGGCGCCGGCGAGGAACGAGGAGAGTCGGGTGCGGGCGCCCGCCTGCTTCACGTTGACGATGGTCTGGCCGATCATGGCGCAGCCGCCCATCCCGCCGAACACGCCGGTGATCACGTTCGCCGCGCCCTGGCCGAGGGCCTCGCGCGTGCGGGAGGTGCGGGTGCGGGTGATGTCGTCCACGAGGTTCGCCGTCAGCAGCGATTCCATGAGGCCGACGAGCGCCATCGCGACCCCGTAGGGCGCGATGATCCCCAGGGTGTGCAGGGTCAGCGGCACGTGCGGCAGGCCGGGCACGGGCAGGCTGTGGGGTAGTGCGCCCTGGTCGCCGACCGTCGGGACGTCGGCCCCGAGGCTCACCACCGCGAGGGTGATCAGCAGGATCGTCACGAGCGGGGCCGGGATGCGGCGGGTCAGCCGCGGGAAGAGGGCGATGACGGCGACACCGGCGGCGACCAGCGGGTAGACCAGCCAGGGCACGCCGATCAGCTGCGGGAGCTGGGCGGAGAAGATGAGGATCGCGAGGGCGTCGACGAATCCGACCATCACCGATCGCGGGATGAACCGCATCAGCCTGGCCACGCCGAGGCCGCCCAGCAGCATCTGCAGCATCCCGCCCAGGATCACGGTCGCGATGAGGAAGTCCACGCCGTGGTCGCGGGCCACGGGGAAGATCACCAGTGCGATCGAGCCCGCGGCCCCGGAGACCATGGCGGGCCTCCCGCCGAGCACCGCGGTCGCGCAGGCCATCGTGAACGCCGCGTACAGCCCCATCCGCGGGTCGAGCCCGGCGACGATGGCGAAGCTCAGCGACTCGGGGATCAGCGCGAACGCGGTGACCAGCCCGCCGAGCACCTCGACCGAGAGCAGACGGGGATCGCGCAGGGCGCTCAGCACGGAGGGGGCGCGGTGGTCCGCCTGAGGGGTCGTGGGCATGGGCTCGAGTATCCCGCAGGCGAGGCCGAGAGCACTCGTCGTGGTGACGCGCACCGCGGCGGGCCGACGGGCGAGCCGGGCGAGCAGGGGCGAGCAGCAACGCATGGCAAGGCGTGCGTCGGTGCTGCGGGCCGCGAGTAGCGTCGCGTCCAAGGTTCCCGCGCGACGTCCCGGCGCCGCCGTCACGAAGGAGTGCACGTGTCCGACACACCCCGCCAGCAGGCTGCTCAGGTCCCCCTCGCCTCCCGCGTGAAGCCGATCCTCGAGGTCGACGGTCTGCGCTTCCGCGATCTCGACGGCGACGGCGAGCTCGCGCCCTTCGAGGACTGGCGTCTGCCCGCCGCGGAGCGCGCGGCAGATCTGGTGGCGCGGATGAGCCCCGAGGAGAAGATCGGCCTCATGGTCATCAACTCCCGCTCGATGGGAATCTCCCAGCACGACCCGGAGCTGACCAGCCACGACGGCGCTCTCGACGAGCAGTACCATCCGATCAAGCTGGATCCGCACAACTCGGCCGGGGACCCCTACGAGGGCACCACCGAGCAGATCACGCAGATGCACATGCGCCACTTCATCATGCGCGAGACCCCCACCGGCTCGCGCATCGCGACCTGGGTCAACGCCATGCAGGAGGTCGCCGAGACCACCCGGTTCGGCATCCCCGTGATCGTCGCCGCGAACTCGAAGAACGAGGCCGGCGGGTTCCGGATGGGCGCCACCCCCGAGGACCAGGACTTCACCCAGTGGCCCGGCACGCTGGGCCTCGGTGCGACCCGCGACCCGGAGCTCGTGCGGCGCTTCGCGGAGCTCTCGCGGCAGGAGTGGGCCGCGAGCGGCCTGCGCAAGGGCTACATGTACATGGCCGACACCGTCACCGACCCCCGCTGGTTCCGCTCCTACGGCACCTTCGGCGAGGACCCGGCGTTCAACGCCGCGGCGATCGACGCGGTGGTGCGCGGCTTCCAGGGCGAGGACGGGCTCGGGGCCGACGGGGTCGCCCTGACAACCAAGCACTTCCCCGGCGGCGGCGCCCGCGAGAACGGCTTCGACCCGCACTACGCGGAGGGCCGCTTCAACGTGTACCCGACCCCGGGCTCCCTCGAGGCCTATCACCTGCCGCCCTTCCAGGCGGCGATCGACGCCGGCACCTCGAGCGTCATGCCCTACTACGCGATCCCCTCCGAGGAGAAGTCCGCGACCCCGCAGGGCCGCCTCACGGAGTTCGAGCAGGTCGGCTTCGCCTTCAACACCGAGGTGCTCTCGCTGCTGCGCGCGATGGGCCACACGGGCTACATCAACTCCGACTCCGGCATCCTGAACAAGATGGCCTGGGGCGTCCAGGAACTGTCCGTGCCCGAGCGCGCGGGCGCCGCGATCTCGGCGGGAACCGACATGATCGCCGACACCAACGACGTCCGCTCGATCCGCGAGGCCTTCGTCAAGGGGCTCTTCCCGGCCGAGCGGCTCGACGAGGCCGCCCGGCTGCTGCTCGTGGAGCTGTTCGCCCTGGGACTGTTCGAGAACCCGTACGTCGACCCCGAGCGGGCCGACGAGGTCGTCGCGAACCCGCAGGCCCAGGAGGCGGCCCTCGAGGCGCACCGGCGCTCGGTCGTGCTGCTGAAGAACCCCGCGCGGGCCTCCTCCGAGCCGGACGCGGCGGGGGCGGACGCGACGGGGACGGACGCGACGGGGCCGGAGGCGGAGCACGGGCGCCGCGTCCTGCCCCTGCGTCCCGATGCGCTCGCGGGCAGGCGGGTGTACGTGGAGATGTTCGAGGACGGCATCACCGTGAAGCGCCTGGACGCCCTGCGCGCGGGCATCGCGAGCGAGCACCCCGAGGTCTCCTTCACGACCGACTTCCACGAGGCCGACGTCGCGATCGTGCTGGCCCGCCCGTTCACGGGCGACTACTTCCGCTCGACCGGACTGCTGGACCTCACGATCGACGAGCACTCGGGAGTGGACCTCGCGAAGATCCGGGAGATCCGCGGGAGCGTGGGCACCCTGGTGGTGGGGCTGAACGCGGTGATGGCGTGGCTGCCCGGGACCCTCGAGACCCTCGCCGACGCGTTCGTGTGCGGCTTCGACACCCGGCCCGGGACGCTCGTCGACGCGATCCTGGGCGAGTTCTCCCCCACCGGGCGCCTGCCGCTGACCTTCCCGATCTCCGACGAGGCGATCGCGGTCGATGAGAACGGCATCTGCGCCTCCCCCAACGACGTCCCCGGCTTCGCCAAGGAGCAGCACATGGACGGCCGCCCGTACGTGTACGTCGACTCCGAGGGCGGACGCTGGGTGAGCGGCTTCGGCCTCGAGTACGCCTGAGCGGCGGGGCGCCGCAGTCGGTGACCGGGCGTCCTTGCGGGATGCCGTGCGGGCCTGCTGCGGGGATGTCTGCCGGACCGGCTTCCAGGCCGGGTCGGGTCCCGCATCCGTGTCCACGCCCGACCGCGGGCATTCCAGGGGGCCCTGTCGTCCACGGGCCGGTGGTGAGGAGCCGTGGCGATATTGCCACGGCTCATCACCATCGGCCCGTCCCTGACGGCAACCCCACGACACACGGCCCGCGCCACGGCTCGCGGCGCAAGCAAAAGAAGGCCCCCTCTCCTGCACATCGATGCAGGTGAGGGGGCCTTCTGCGGGTGGAGACGGCGGGAATCGAACCCGCGTCCGATAGTGCTGAGCGAGGGCTTCTCCGGGCGCAGTCCGTGTTGGCGTTTTCTCAGTCCCGACGATCCCACGGACACGTCGTCGACGGACTCAGTCACTCTGAGGTGTTCACCCGACCTCGATGACGAAGGCCGGAAGCAGTGGCTCCTTTGATGATGGAACGATCCGGGTCAGGAGCACCCCCGGGGTTCCAGACTGCTAACGCTGATCAGGCAGCGAGAGCGAAGTCAGTGCGCTTGGGTTCGGCACTTATTGGTTTCCCAGGAGCGTTGACGAGATGACCTGGGATCCTCGGCCCGCTTCCCCTCACTGGACAACTACCGTCGAAACCGATCGTCCCCGAGTGTGGGTCGCGTGAAGACGGCGACCTGGGTCGCCGAGCACTGTTGCCGCTGTTCACGTATCAATCCACAGGCGCGGCGTGCCGCGCTGTCCCTCCAGTGTAGCCAGGTGTCCGCGAGGTGGCCAGCGCATATCGCTCAGCCCACGGCGAACGCCGCGACGCCCTCCCCCGGTCGTACGGTGAGGCGGTGAGCAGCTTCGAGTTCGAGGGGATGACCTTCACGATCGACCCGATGACGCTGCGCGAGAGCGTCGACGCCCCGGGCGCGCTCGCGCGCTGGTGCGCGGCGAATCCGCGGGACCCCCGCACCGTCGCCCACCTGCGGATCCTCGGCCGGCTCGAGGAGGCCGAGGCCCTGGGCCGCGTCCTGCTGGCGGACAGCCCCGCGCATCCGGTCGCGCGCGCCTCCCTGCGCACCCGGTTCGCCCAGGTGCTCCAGTGGCAGGGGCGCTTCGAGACGGCCGACGAGGAGTTCTCGCGCGCCGCGGAGGAGACGGGCCTCTCGGACGATCCGACCGCTCCGAGCTCGATCCTCGCGCTCGCCGCGGTGCTCCAGCACCGTGCGAAGAACCGTTTCGAGCACGCCCTGGTCGCGGAGGCCGGTGAGCGCCCGCGGCTGTCGGCACGCCTCATGGACGCCGCCTTGGAGGACGCACGACGCTCTCTCGCGATCCGCGAGGGCCTGCGGGCGAGCGAGGACCGGATCCTCAGCAGCCGCGAGACCGTCGCGCGCCTGGAGCGCGACGGCGAGGGCTGAGCGGGCGCGCGGCTCAGACCAGGCGGCTCAGACCAGTTCGCGGCGGCGCATGGCGCGCTGGGCCTCGCGCAGGTCCTGCTTCTCGCGCAGGGTCTGGCGCTTGTCCCAGTCCTTCTTGCCGCGCGCCAGCGCGATGACGACCTTGGCGTGCGAGCCCAGGAAGTACATCTCGAGCGGCACGAGCGTGAAGCCCTTCTCGCGGGTCTTGCCGGCGAGCTTGTCGATCTCGGCGCGGTGGAGCAGGAGCTTGCGCTTGCGGCGGGCGGCGTGGTTCGTCCAGGTGCCCTTGACGTAGGGGGCGATGTGCACGCCCTCCATCCACATCTGGCCGCCCTCGATGAAGCAGAAGCCGTCCACGAGGGAGGCGCCGCGATCCCGCAGCGACTTCACCTCGGTGCCGGTGAGCACGATGCCCGCCTCGAGGGTGTCGTCGATGTGGTAGTCGTGGCGGGCCTTCTTGTTCGACGCGATGAGGGCCTTCTTCGGACCGTCGGCCTGCTGCTGCTTCTTCTTCGCCGGCTTGGTGGCGGCCATGTCGCCCCTCCTCACGTCTCGCGGCTCCCGGGGCTGCGCCCCGCCTGTCCGGTACGACAGCCTATCGGCCCCGCCTGCGAGCGGGCCATGTGTTTTCGCTCGGGGCGCAGACCCGGGCCGCGCGGGGAGAGAGCATGGGCGGGACGGGTCAGCCGATGTAGTTCACGGGGTTCACGGCGGTGCCGTCCTCGTGGATCTCGAAGTGCAGATGGCAGCCCGTCGACGAGCCGGTGGTGCCGACGTAGGCGATCGTCTGCCCCTGCTTCACGTGCTGTCCGGTGGAGACGGCGAAGCGCTGCAGGTGGTGGTAGGAGCTCGTCATCACGTGCCCGCCGGAGGTGCCGTGGCCGACGATCAGCTTGTTGCCCGCGCTCGCGTTGGACGTGGTGGCGAGCACGGTGCCGTCCTTGGTGGCCTTCACGGCGGATCCGCAGGCCGCGGCGAAGTCCATGCCGGCGTGCAGCTTGCGGGTGTGGTAGATCGGGTGCACGCGCCATCCGAAGGGCGAGGAGCGCCGGGCGTTCGAGGGGGCGAGCCAGCCGGACTTCGAGACCGGGGTGGACAGGGCGCCCGAGGAGCCGCTCGAGCCCGATGACTTCTTCGCGGAGGCGGCGCGTCGGGCGGCCGCCTCCTTCTCCTTCTCCTCCTTGATGAGGTCGGAGATCTCGGAGTCCAGCGCGGAGCTGCGGTCCTCGAGGTCGGACTGGTCGTCCTTGTACTTCTCCTTCTTCTTCTCGAGCGCGTCGGCCTGCTTCTTCTGGGTCGCGTAGAGGTCGTCGAGGGTGTCCTTGGCGTCCTGCGCCGTGGTCTTCGCCTTCTCCTTGCGCGCGACCGCGGCCTCGGACTCCTTCTTGAGGTCGTCGATCTCGGCGCGGACCGCGTCCAGGCGGTCGGCGGCGTTCTCTGTGACCGACTGGTCGGTGCGGAGGTCGTCGAAGCGGGTGCCCTGCGCCTCCAGGGTGAGCTTGTAGTTCATCGAGCGGTCCACGGCGTCCTGAGGGTTCGCGTTGCCCACGTAGACGCTGGTGGGGTCGGGCAGCCCACCGCCCTTGTAGGCGGACAGCGAGACCTCGTCGAGCTGCTCGCCGGAGGCGTCGACCTCCTTCTTGCCGGTGTCGACCTGGCCGCTGAGATCGGCCTCCTCGGCCTTCGCGTCGGCGAGACGGTCCCCGATCTCCTCGTCCTCGTCCTCGGCGTCGGACAGCTCCGACTTCGCCTTCTCGAGTGCCTTCTGGGCGTCGGGGATCTTCAGCTCGGTCTCGGCGAGGTCGAGGTAGGTGTCGGCCAGGTCCGAGTTCACGTCGCTGAGCTCGATGCGCAGGTCCTCGAGCTGGTCGTCGACGCTCGCCTTCTCCTGCTCCTTCTGCTTGCGGTCCCCGTCGGCGCGGGCGGGGGCCAGCGGAGAGAGCATCATCTGGGTCGCGACGAGCGCGAGTGCCAGCACCAGCAGGGTGAGGATCCGCAGGTTCCGGGCGCGGGACGTCATGGTCACACCTTCAGGTAGCGGTTGAGCGAGACGATCGAGGAGCCGATCGCCAGTATCGCCCCGATCAGCACGAGGATCGGCGCCATCCACAGCAGGTCGGCGCTGCCCACGGTGATCAGCCCCGATCCGAGCGTCGGCGCGAGCCAGCCCTCGACCAGGAAGTGGGTGCCGGTCCACAGCAGCCCGCCGGCGATGAGCGCGCCGAGGATGCCTGCGACCGCCCCCTCGAGCATGAAGGGCGTGCGGATGAAGACGTTCGAGGCTCCCACCAGGCGCATGATCGCGATCTCGCGCCGACGGTTCGCGATGGACATCCGGATCGTGGTGGCGACCAGCAGCACTGCGGCGACCAGCATGAGCACCGCGAGGCCGACGGCGAACACCGTGGTCTGGTTCAGGACGTCGATGAAGGGGGCGTAGGCGCTGAGCAGGTCGGAGACCTCGTCGACGCCATCGCGGCCCTGGAAGAACTCCACCACCGCGTCGGACTTCGAGGAGTCGTCGAGCGTGATGTGGAAGGAGACGGGCATGTCCTTCGCGGTGAAGTCGGAGACGAACCCCTGCCCGGAGAACTGCTGCTGGTAGATCTTGAGGGCTTCGTCCTGGTCGCGCTCCGAGTAGGAGTCGATGTACGGGGCGAGCACGTCCCCGTCCAGCGCCTCGCGCACCGACTGGATCTGCGCGTCGGTCGCCGCTCCCCCGGCGCACGTGGACGCCGTGGAGTGCGGCGAGCACATGAAGATCGTGACCTGCGACTCCTGCACGAGCGTCGCCTTCATGTCGAAGATCTGCTTCTGCATGAGCAGTCCCGCGCCGACGAAGCTCAGGGAGACCGCGGTGACGATGACGACCGAGATCACCATGGCGATGTTCCGCCACAGGCCGCTGAGGATCTCGGAGGCGATGTAGCGGCCCCTCATCGTGCGCCCTCCTCGCGGTCGGAGGCCTGCGGGAGGTCCTCGGCCAGCGCCTCCTCGGAGAAGGCCTCCTCGGCCTCGTCCAGCAGGTCGCGGGGACGGGCGTCGGGCACGAGCTCCTCCTCGACGACGTCGGATCCAGCGGTGCCTGATGCTGCGGCGGCGGAGTCCGCGGCGCCGGAGCCCGCGGCGACCGAGCCCTCACCGGCCGGCTTCGCGCCCTCGGCATCGTCGTCGGAGCCATCGTCCCCGTCCTCGACGTTCCCGGAGATGACGCTCACGGGGGTGCGGGACTCGTAGGTGCCCTCGGCCTCGTCGCGGACGATCCGCCCGTCGACGAGCTCGACGACCCGGCGTCGCATGCGGTCCACGGCCGCGCGGTCGTGAGTGGCCATGAGCACGGTGGTCCCGCGCTCGTTGATCTGCGCGAGGAGATCGAGGATCCCCTCGGCGGTCGCCGGGTCGAGGTTGCCGGTGGGCTCGTCGGCCAGCAGGATCGAGGGGCGGTTCACGTAGGCGCGGGCGATCGCCACGCGCTGCTGCTCGCCGCCGGAGAGCTCGTGGGGCATGCGGCGGCCCTTGTCCTCGAGGCCCACCATCTCCAGCATCTCGGGGACCAGGCGGCGCACCACGCGGCGGGGCGTGCCGATCACCGCGAGCGCGAACTCGATGTTCTGGTAGGCGTTCTTGGAGGGCAGCAGGCGGAAGTCCTGGAAGACCATGCCGATCTCGCGGCGCAGCGCGGGGACGCGCCAGGACGGGATCCGGGCGAGGTCCTTGCCCGCGACGTGCACGCTGCCGCGCGTGGGGGTGGCCTCCTTGAGCACGAGGCGCATGAGGGAGGACTTGCCGGAGCCCGAGGCCCCGACGAGGAAGGCGAACTCGCCGCGCGCGAACTCGAGGTCGATGTCCTGCAGCGCGGGCGACTGTCCTCGCAGGTACGTCTTGGAGACGTCGTCGAAGCGGATCACGGCGGCCTTGGGGGGTTTCGGGGGTGCGTACCCGACCAGGCTAGGGTCGATCAGCGCCGACGCCGCGCGGGCGCGCGCAGGCGCCGGGTCAAACCTTGGTCAAGGCGTCGGGCCGTCGCGGCCGACGGCCTCTCAGGCCTCCGCCGCCTCGGCCTTCTGCTGGCCGACGCGCCAGCGGATGCCGGCCTCGATGAGCTCGTCGATCTCGCCGTCGAACACGGCGGAGGGGTTCCCCTCCTGGTGCTCGGTGCGCAGGTCCTTGACCATCTGGTACGGGTTCAGCACGTAGGAGCGCATCTGGTCGCCCCAGCTGGCCTTGACGTCACCCGCGAGCTCCTTGCGCTCGGCGGCCTCCTCGGCCTTCTTCAGCAGCAGCAGGCGGGACTGCATGACGCGCAGGGCGGCCGCGCGGTTCTGGATCTGCGACTTCTCGTCCTGCATCGAGACCACGGTGCCCGTGGGCAGGTGAGTCATGCGCACGGCGGAGTCCGTCGTGTTCACGCTCTGCCCGCCGGGTCCCGAGGAGCGGAACACGTCGACCTTGAGGTCGTTGTCGGGGATCTCGATGGAGTCTGTCGACTCGATCAGCGGGATCACCTCGACCGCGGCGAAGGAGGTCTGGCGCCGACCCTGGTTGTCGAAGGGGCTGATGCGCACGAGCCGGTGCGTGCCGCCCTCGACCGAGAGGTTGCCGTAGGCGTAGGGGGCGGAGACCTCGAAGGTCACCGACTTCAGCCCGGCCTCCTCGGCGTAGGAGGTGTCCATGACCTTGGTCGGGTAGCCGTGGCGCTCGGCCCAGCGCAGGTACATGCGCAGGAGCATCTCGGCGAAGTCCGCGGCGTCGACGCCGCCGGCGCCCGCGCGGATCGTGACCACGGCGTTGCGCTCGTCGTACTCGCCGGAGAGCAGGGTGCGCACCTCGAGCTCGTCGAGGGTGCGGCGGATCGAGGTCAGCTCCTTCTCCGCCTCGTCGGCGGTCTCGGCGTCGTCCTCCTCCGCGGCGAGCTCGACCATGACCTCGAGGTCGTCGATGCGGGAGGAGAGGTCGTCGATGCGGCGCAGCTCGCTCTGCGCGTGCGAGAGGGCCGCGGAGACCTTCTGCGCGTTCTCGACGTCGTCCCAGAGGTCGGGAGCCGACGCCTGCTGCTCGAGATCGGCGATCTTCGCCTTGAGGGCATCGAGATCCGTCACCTTCTCGATCGACCCCAGGGTCGTGCGCAGGTGCTGGATCTCTTCGGTGAAGTCGATGGTCGCCACGAGAGGCGAGTCTACGGGAGAGCGCCTGCACGCCGGGCGGGGCGCGGGATCGGGTGCGTCATCGCACGCTGATCTCTGCGCCGATCTCCCGGCCGACGTCCTGCAGCAGCTGCGCGGTGCGGTCCATCGCGTCCTCGACGTCGCGAGCACGAGAGAGGAGGTCCAGGGCGAGGTCGATGCCGGCTCCCTCGAGCTCCTCCGGCGCGAGCTCGAGGGAGCCCGCGACGGCGATCACCCGGGCACCCGCGTCCGCCGCGCGGCGCGCGACCTCGGCGGGGCCCTTGCCCGAGAGGGTCTGGCGGTCGAGCCGCCCCTCCCCCGTGATGACGACGTCGGCGCGCGCGAGGGCTGCGTCGAAGCCGAGTAGGTCGAGGACCGCGTCGGCTCCCGAGACGAAGTCCGCGCCGAGCGCGTAGAGCGCGAACCCGGTGCCGCCGGCGGCGCCCGCACCGGGGCGCCCGCGTAGGGGCGACATGGCCGACGGGTCCGCGCTCGTCCGCTCGACGGCGTCGGCCCAGCGGCCGAGGACCTCGTCGGCCGCCCGGATGTCGGCGTCGGCGAGTCCCTTCTGCGGTCCGAAGACCTCGGCGGCGCCGTCGGGTCCGAGCAGGGGGTTGGTCACGTCGCACGCCGCCTCGAGGTGCACGCCCTCGAGGGCGGCGAGGGCCGGGCCGAGATCCGCGCTAGCGACGGCCGCGAGTCCGTCATGGCCGTCGGGGATCGGGGCGCCGTCGCCGTCGAGGAGCCGGGCGCCGAGCGCTGCGAGGAGACCTGCGCCGCCATCGGTGCTCGCGCTGCCGCCGAGGCCGATGACCAGGTGAGCGGCGCCGGCGTCGCGGGCCGCGAGGATCAGCTCGCCCAATCCGCGGGTGCTCGCGCGGGCATGGTCGAGGAGCGTGCGGCCGGCCGCGTCGCAGGGCAGGCGGCGCAGGCCGGAGGTCTCGGCGAGCTCGAGGACCGCGTCGGTGCCGTTCTGGGCCCAGCGCGCGGAGATCGGCTCGCCCGTCGGCCCGGTGATCCGGGCCTCGTGCGCGGTGAAGCCGGCGGCGAGCGCGGCCTCGACGGTGCCGTCGCCTCCGTCGGCGATCGGGAGCAGCTCGGTGTGCGCATCGGGGCTGGTCGCGGCGATGCCGCGGGCGAGCGCCCCTGCGACGTCGGCGGCGCTCAGGGAGCCCTTGAACTTGTCGGGGGCGATGAGGACGGTCGGCATGCGTTCTGACTCCTTGTGACCGGCGGCGCGGGATCCGCCGTGGTGGTGCGCTCGGGTGGATGCCCGTGCGCTCGTGCGTTCAGTCGGACCGGGCGCTCCCGCTCACGTCCAGCGGGATGGTGATGACCCCCGTGCGCGTGATCCAGCCGATCAGCGGAGGATCCGTGACGGCCCCGAGGCGCACCTCGACGCTGCCGTCCTCGAGGACCCGGGCATCCTCGACGTGGATGTCGCGGGTGCGGGTCGATCCCGGCGGGTAGGACTCGAGGTACTCCTCGGCTTCGCGGCGCACGTCGGACCCCTGCAGGGAGGTGGGCCCCTCCTCGTAGACGGAGTCCTCGCCATAGGCCTGCGAGGCGGCGAGGGCCGCGCCGTCGGCCGCGTTCTGCAGGCGATTCCTCTCCAGCTGCACGCCCGTGATGGCCGTGCCCACGCCGATCACCATGAGGATCACGACGAGCACACCGGTGGTCAGCACGGTCATCGTGCCCGTGTCCCGGCCGAGTGCGGTGCGCAGTCGCGAGAGGGGCCCCGTGCTCGCGGAGCCGACCTGTCTCCGTCGCACGCTCATGAGCCGTCACCTCGCTCCTGGTCTCCGGGTCGCGAGGCCTTCGGAGCGTCGTCGGCAGCAGGGACCTCGCCCTCTCCATCCTTCCCGGCGCGTTCTCCCGGCGCCCGGAACTGGTCGGCCTCGACGACGTGCTCGGCGCCGACGTGCACGGGGCCGTCCGCTCCGAGCATCGGTCCGAGGCCGGGGATGGGCACGCCGATCGTCACCTCCGCGGTGACCTCGCTGCCGGCCGCGGAGCACGGATGCTTCGAGCAGTGGATGGTGACGGCGTCCTGCGAGGTCAGCCCATGGTCCTCGAGGGTCATCCTCACCATGGCCTCGGTGCGCTCCTCGGCGCGTGACGCATCCGGCTCGGTGGCGTGGATCCGGGCGGCGTCGCGCGCGATCACATCGGCGGCGAACACGGCGCCCTGCACCGATCCCAGCGAGAGCACGAGGTAAAGGGAGGGGATCAGCAGGATCACCGAGAGCGCGACGAACTCGACGAGCGCGTTGCCGTCCTCGCGGCCCAGCCGTGAGCGCAGCGCGCGCAGCCCCTGCGGCAGGCGGAGGTCCGATCGTTCCCGGGGCCGGGCACGGCGATCCCTGCCGTGCCCGCTCACCAGGTGTCCTCGTCGATCGCATGGCCGTCCACGTGCATCGTGCCGGCGGGGCCGAGCAGCCCGACGAGCGGGAACGAGGCGCTGACGCGGACGCGGATCACGCCGTCGCCGTCCTCGTCTGCCTGGACGTCGACCTCGTAGTCCTCGCCGAAGCGGTCGTGGACGAGCTGCGCGCCGCGCACCTCGCCGTCCTCGGTCGAGTTGCCCTCGAGCGAGGCGGTGTGAGCCGCCTGCACGGCGGCATCGGTCAGCGTGTTGCGGGTGTGCACCACCAGCGCGCACTGGATGATCGTCAGCGCGATCACGATGATCAGCACGGCGACGAGTGGGAACTCGACGACGGCGGACCCTTCGTCATCGCGCAGGCGACGGCGCAGCGCACCGGCGCGAGTGCTCAGAGCTTCCGGTTCAGGAAGGGCTCCATGGCGTTGTTGAAGATCTGCACGATCTGATCGGACGCCACGGCCCACAGAGCGACGACGATCGCCGCCGTCATCAGGGTGATCATCACCCAGCCGGGCACGTCCCCGCGCTCGTCCGCCAGGGAGGCCCGGGAGCCCGCGGGCGTCGGGCGCCGGTGGCGAGGCCCGACGCGCAGGGATGCGGGGGGCGTGCGGTGCATCGTCAGTCGGTGGATCGTCATGGTGTTCTCCTTCTGCCGCGGTGGCGCGGCGCATGGGGTCAGGGATGGGGAGGAGGGACGGGGAGGATCGGATGCTGGCCATGGGCGCTCACAGGGCGATGTCCAGGACGGCGAGCCCGGGGAAGATGGCGAAGACGATCACCAGCGGCAGCACGAAGAACACCACGGGGACCATCATCAGGATCTCGCGGCGGCCGGCCAGCTCCATGAGGTCGCGCTTGGAGGCCTCCCGGGCGTCCTGCGCCTGCGCCCGCAGCACCTCTGCGAGCGGAGTGCCGCGCTCGATCGCGATCGAGACGCCCTCCCCGAAGCGCGCGAGCGCCTCGAGGGGTGTGCGGTTGCCGAGCTGGACGAGGGCATGCGAGACGCTCGAGCCGGCCCGGATCTCCGCCACTGTGCGCCCGAACTCCTCGGGCAGGGCACCCCGACTGGAGCGCGCCACCCTCTCCATCGCCGCGACGGGACTCTCCCCGGCGGCGACGGCGAGCGCGAGCAGGTCCGCGACCGTCGGGAACTCGCGGGCCAAGCGGGCGGCGCGACGGGCGACGGTGCGCTGGAGGAGGTGGTCGCGGCCGACGATTCCGATCACGCCCCCGAGCAGGACGATGAGCAGCCCCAGCAGCGGGCTCGCGCCGCGTGCGCCGACGGCGAGGAAGGCGAGCACCAGGCCGATCACGAGCCCGGCGATGCCCCACAGCACCTGTTCGACGCGGAACGCCTCGATGCCGCTCGTGCGGCCGGCCATGCGCAGCCTCTTCTCGAGCTGCTCGGATCCGCCCGTGAGCCGTTCGAGCAGGCCCAGCATGCGCTGCGCGACGGGGCCGAGGAGGGTGCGCACGAAGGTGCGGGCGCCGGAGGCCGAGGCCCCGTGCTCGAGCAGCGCGCTGCCGCGGTCTCGACGCAGATAGGGATCGACGCGAGCGGCGAGGTCGCGTCGGCGCAGCCACGGATTGCCCACCGCCACGAGGGCAAGCCCGATACCCGCGACCAGCCCGATCCCCGCCCCGATCAGCACGGGCGCCGCCCCGCTCATCGAAGCACCCGCTCGTCCTGCGGGAGGCGTGCGATGAGCAGCATGACGCGGTAGGCGATCACGGACACGACGCCGGCGGAGACGATCACGACGAGACCTGCCGTCGAGTCGTAGGCCTGCGCGGCCTGGGGGCGGGTGGACATGAGCGCGAGCACGATCCAGGGGGCGGCCAGCGCGAGCCGGGACGCGTTGACGGTCCAGGACTGGCGGGCCTCGAGCTCGGCGCGGGTGCGGGCGTCCTCCCGCAGGAAGGCGGAGAGGGTGCGCAGCAGCACGCCGAGGTCGGTGCCGCCCACGTCACGGGTGACGCGCAGGGCCTCGACGATGCGATCGGCGACGGGGTCCGCGAGGCGGTCCTTGAGTCGATCGAGGCTGCTCGCGAAGTCGCCGCTGACCTGGTAGTCCCGGCCGAACTCCTCGAAGGGAGGGCGCAGCTCCTCCGGCCCTCGCCGCCCCACCTGGGCAAGTGCCTCCGGAAGCGACATGCCGGCGCGGATGGCGGAGTTCATGTGGTCCACGACCTCGGGCCAGAGCTCGCGCAGCTGGGTGCGACGGCGGCGCGCGAGGGCTCGCAGCAGGATCGGCGGGAGCACGCTGACCACGGCGCCGATCGCGGCGGCCGGGACCGTCGCACCGGAGATCGACCAGACGAGGATCATGACGGCGAGGCCAAGGCCCAGGCACATGACGGGGACGGCGCCCGCGGGCACGGAGCCGAGCCCGACGGCGATGAGGTCGTCGCGCACCCGGTCCAGCCATCGCGAGACCGGTCCGTGTCGGGTCTCGCGCACGGGGGACTCCCAGAAGCCGAGCCATACGAGCAGCAGCCCGATGCCCGCGACGAGGCCGATGAACGCGCCGTCGATCATGCGCGCTCCTTCGTCCCGAGCAGGCGGCCGAGGTCCAGGCCCGCGCGCTCGAAGCGCTCGGCGTGCGGCGGGTACCCCTCGCCCCGCTCGAGCCGGCCGTCGCCGCTGCGGTGGAAGATGTCGGCGATCTCGACGACACCCTCCTCCGTGCGACCGGGCAGGGCGGCGATCTCGCGCACCTGGCGCTGGCCTCCGGGCAGGATGTCGAGGTGGACGACGAGGTCGATGCAGCTGGCGACGGTGGGCACGACGAAGCGGCTGGAGACGTTCTCCCCGGCGAGCAGCGGCAGCGTGCACAGCTTGGTGACGGCGTCGCGCGCGGAGTTCGCGTGGATGCTCGCGAGCCCTGGCAGTCCGCTGTTGAGCGCGATGAGCATGTCGAGGCTCTCCGCCTCGCGGACCTCCCCGACGACGATGCGGCTGGGTCGCATGCGCAGCGCCTCCTTCACCAGGCGACGCAGCGTGACCTCTCCGGTGCCCTCGAGGTTCGGCTGTCGGGTTTGCATGCCGACGACGTCCCGCAGGCGCAGGTCGAGCTCGAACACCTCCTCGATGGTGACCACGCGCTCGCGGGGACCTATCGCGGCGGCCAGGCAGTTGAGCATCGTCGTCTTCCCGGCCCCGGTCGCCCCCGAAACGATCACGTTGAGCCCGGCGGCGACGGCGCCGTCGAGGAAGTCGGCGGCCTGCGGGGTGAGGGAGCCGAGCGCCACCAGGTCGCGCATGTCGTGCGCGCGGGCGACGAACTTGCGGATGTTCACCGACCAGTGCTTGCGGGAGATCGGAGGGATGAGCACGTGCAGTCGGCTGCCGTCGGGCATGAGGGCGTCCACGAACGGCGAGCTGAGGTCCAGGCGCCGACCGGAGCTCACGAGCATGCGCTCGACGATTCCGCGGACCTCGTCGTCGGTGAGGACCACGGGCGTCAGCTCGCTGCGCCCGGAGCGGGCGCAGAAGATCTCGCTGGGTGAGTTCACCCAGATCTCCTCGACCTCGGGATCGTCGAGGAACTCCTGGAGCGGGCCGAAGCCGCCGATCCTCGCGGCGACCTCCGCGACCACGGTCTCCGCATCGCGGACGACGGGGACGGCGCCTCCAGCCGAGCGCTGGTCGTAGTCGGTGACGACCTCACGGATGAGGGGTTCGAGCTGATCGGCGCGGGCGTCGAGACCCCGCCGCCTGATCAGCTCCCTGGCCTCGGCCTCGATGATGGCCGCCGCTTCCATCCGGTCCCCTTCGTTGCTCCGTGTGCGCGTGCCCCTCGGGCGCGGCACGGATCCGTGATGCGCCTCTCAACGCTGGATACTGTACGGGGTCTGGGAATTGCAGGCCCGCCGATGTGGACAACTTCGGGCAGGGGCGCGCAGGGGCAGCGATCGTGGTGGAAGACGATGACGCCCGGGCCGATGTGCGGGGTGTGCGCCGCTCCGCGAGCCCCAGAGAGGCCCCACATTCTTCGTGCCGGGCGCACGCTCACCGTGTTCGCGCCGGTCGCGACGGCTTCCCGTGGCACGATGGGCGCGTCCCTTCCCCCTGATTCCCGCGGAGGCAACGATGGCCGAGAACCCCAGCGGCACCGCCGAGGACGAGAAGGTGCGCCTCAAGCGCCCCGCGATCATGTACATGATCAAGCGCGTCCTCAGCGAGTTCGGGCGCGACGGCGGCACCGACCAGGCCGCGAAGCTCACCTACTTCATGGTGCTCTCGATCGCGCCGATGCTCCTCGCCGTGTTCTCTCTGGCCGCGCTCGTGCTCTCGAGCATCAAGGATCAGATCGCCAAGCTCGTCACCGACGCCGTGATGAACTCTGGTCTCGGCCAGCAGCTCGGCGACCCCGACACCCTCAAGACGCTCGTGAACACCACGCTCCAGAGCCTCATGGGCAAGGCCTCCGGCGGCATCATCGCTCTGGTCATCGGCATCGCCGTCGCCCTCTGGTCCGCCTCGGCCTACGTGAAGGCGTTCTCCCGGGTCGCCAACCGGATCTACGAGATCCCCGAGGGGCGCAACCCCGTGCGCTTCAACCTCGGCATGCTCGCGGTCACCGCGGGCCTGGTCATCGGCCTCCTGGTCATCGGCATCTCCTTCATGCTCAACGCCACCATCGCCGAGAGCCTGCTGCGGCCGATCGCCGAGCCGCTGCACATGACCGGCTTCGTCGAGTTCCTCGTGACCTCCTTCCTGCCGCTCTGGGCATGGCTCAAGTGGCCCGTCATCGTGGTCCTCATGTTCGTGCTGGTCTCGGTGCTGTACTGGGCGGCCCCGAACATCGCCAAGCCCTTCCGGCTGATCTCCCCCGGCGGCGTCTTCGCGATCATCGGCATCGCGGTGGCCGCGGTGGTCCTCTCGATCTACATGAGCACCTTCGCGAGCTACTCGAGCTACGGCGCGATCGGCGGCGTGATGGCGATCCTGTTCGCCCTCTGGGTGATGAACATCGTGATCATCCTGGGCGCCGAGGTCGACGCCGAGTACGAGCGCGCGAAGGAGCTGCAGGCGGGCCTGCCAGCTGAGAACGGCTTCGAGGTGCCGATGCGCGGGGAGAAGGGCGCGGAGAAGAAGGAGGCGAAGTACGAGAAGGTCGTCGACGCCGGCCGCGACCTGCGCCTGCAGAACCTCCACCGCGACCAGGACTCCTACACCGGTGAGAACGCCCGCATCGTCCCGCGGAACCCCACGGGATCGATCCCTGCGCAGAGCGCCGACGACGCCGAGGACCCCACCGCCGCGGGAGCCGGCGGCGAGGACCACGAGGTACCGTCCGGCTCCTCCGATGCGGCCGACGGCGCGGACCGCTGACCCCGTCCCCGCTCCGCCCCCGGGCGGATCCGCTGCGGCGGGCTTCCGCCCGCGGGCGGACGCCCCGTCGGCCCCGGGAACCTAGGCTCTGGCCATGACCATCTCCCCGCCTCCCGAGGGCCGGACCGCCCCCGAGCCGGTGGACCCGCCGCCGACCCGGCTCGACGCGCCCTTCCGCTGGCTCGCCACGCACCCCCAGATCGTGGACGGCGTGCTCTTCGGCGGCATCGCCCTGCTGCTCGTGCTGGGATCGCTGCCGCTGGTGCCGTCGATGTCCGTGGACGGCTGGCTGATCTGGTCGATCCCGATGTTCGTCGCCGGGGCGTTCCTGCGCACCCGCACGGGCTGGGCGACCCTCGCGATCGCACTCCTCGCCATCGTGCACTTCCTGCTCGGGATGGTGCTCGTCCTGGGCGACGTGATGATCTTCTACGCCCTGTACTGCGCGACCGTGCACGGGCGCGGCCGGGTGCCGACGCTCGCCCTGATCGGCGGCTTCGTCGGCGCACTCCTGCAGTCGGTGGCGCTTGCGTTCGTGCTCGGGAACGGTGAGGTCTGGTACCTGCAGATCATCGCGAGCTTCGTCGTGTTCATGTTCGGATGCGCGCTCGTGCTCGCCACCTGGGCGACCGGCCGCTACCAGAGGGTGCGCGTGGATCAGCTGCGCATGGCCCGCGAGGCCGCCGCGCAGGCCGTTCGCGAGCGGGAGCAGCGCACCCGCCTCGCCGTGGCCGACGAGCGCGCCCGCATCGCCCGCGAGATGCACGACGTGGTCGCCCATTCGCTCTCGGTCATCATCGCCCAGGCCGACGGCGGACGCTTCGTCGCCTCCCAGGACCCCAGCAAGGCCACCGACGTGCTCGAGACGATCGGCAGCACCGGGCGGCGCGCCCTGGCCGACATGCGGAGCCTGCTGGGCGTGCTCCGCAGCGACGACGCCCAGGACCTCGGCCCCCAGCCCGGCCTCGCCTCGCTCGACGAGCTCGTGGACCAGGTGCGCGCGGCGGGCCTGTCGGTCGAGCTCGCGCACGAGGGCGAGGTCTCGGACCTGCCCGGACCGATGGGGCTCACCCTGTACCGCGTGGTCCAGGAGGCCCTCACCAACGTCATGAAGCACGCCGGCCCCGGTGCCTCCGCCCGCGTGTCCCTGCGTCGCGACGACTCCCTGCTCTCCCTGGACGTCGAGGACGACGGGCAGGGCGTGGACCCCCAGTCCGACGGGCTCGGGCACGGCCTCACCGGCATGCGCGAGCGCGTCAACATGTTCCGCGGCACCCTGCACACCGGTCCCCTGCCCGCGGGCGGGTACCGGGTGAGCGTGCGCATCCCCCTGAACGGAAGGACCCGATGATGTCACCGGAGCACACCCCCGAGCAGACGCCGGACCCGGCCTTCGAGCCGTCGGCCGATCGCCCCCTGCGGATCGCCCTGGTCGACGACCAGCCGCTCGTTCGCGCCGGATTCGCGATGGTCATCGACTCCCAGGGCGACCTCGAGGTCGCCCTGCAGAGCGCCGACGGCGCCGAGGCGGTCGAGCAGCTGCGCTCGCATCGGGTGGACGTCGTGCTCATGGACGTGCGCATGCCCCGGCTCGACGGCATCGAGGCCACGCGGCAGATCCTCGAGGAGGCCCCGGAGGGCAGGGCGCCGAAGATCGTGGTGCTCACGACCTTCGACATCGACGACTACGTGATGGCGGCGATCCGGGCGGGCGCGAGCGGCTTCCTGCTCAAGGACGCCCAGCCCGAGGAGCTGCTCGCGGCGATCCGCACCGTGCACCGCGGGGACGCCGTGATCGCTCCGTCGGCCACGCGCCGGCTGATGGCGCAGATGGTGAGCACCCCGCCGCCCGAGGACCGCGACGACTCGGTCCTCGAAGCCCTCACCGAGCGCGAGCGGGAGGTGCTCGCCCTGATGGCGCGCGGCTTCTCCAACCAGGAGATCGGCGCGGAGCTCTTCGTCGCCGAGGCCACCGTGAAGACCCATGTGGGCCGCGTGCTCGCCAAGCTGCATGCCCGCGACCGCGTGCAGGCCGTCATCATCGCCTTCGAGTCCGGGCTGGTCACGCCCGGATCCTGACCCTGTCCGGAGCGGCGTCATACCCAGGGCGGAGGGTCCTGCCCGACCGGGGTCGGGCGGCGCGCGGGGCAGGGGCGACCGGGCGCTGACGACGCGCCCCCTGCAGCGCGGAGAGGATCGTGATGTCCCGCCGCAGCCGGGACGCCGTCGCGAGGGAACCGCCCTCGCCCCGACCCACGGAGGAACTCCATGCACTCCCCCGCTCCTCACCACCGGGCCGCCGCGGCGGACCCCTCCTCGGCCGACGCCCCGACCGCTCCTGCCTCCCCTGCCGCGCACGCGACGACCGCGACCGGTCCCGAGCCGGCGACGCCCGACGCCGTCCTGCGGGCGCGCGGTCTGCGCAAGTCCTACGGGAGGGGCGAGAGCGTCGTGCGGGCGCTCGACGGCGTCGACGTGGACATCGCCCGCGGAGGGTTCACCGCGATCATGGGCCCCTCGGGCTCGGGGAAGTCGACGCTCCTCCACGTGCTCGCCGGTCTGGACGCGGTCGACGCGGGCTCGATCGAGATCGACGGCACCGAGATCACCGGCCTCGGCGACGACGCGCTGACCCGTCTGCGCCGCGACCGCATCGGCTTCGTCTTCCAGTCCTTCAACCTGCTGCCCATGCTCACGGCGGAGCAGAACATCCTGCTGCCGCTCGACCTCGCCGGCCGCCGCGCGGACCGCGCCTGGCTGGACACCATCACCGGCGCCTTCGGCATCGGCGACCGCCTGGACCATCTGCCCTCGCAGCTCTCGGGCGGGCAGATCCAGCGCGTGGCGATCGCGCGGGCGCTGGTCACCTCCCCCGCCGTCGTCTTCGCCGACGAGCCCACGGGCAACCTCGACTCGACGACCACCGAGGAGGTCCTGGACTTCCTGCGCGTGAGCGTCGACGAGTTCGGGCAGAGCGTCGTCATGGTCACCCACGAGCGCGACGCCGCCGAGCGGGCCGACCGCATCATCTCCCTGGCCGACGGCCGCATCAGCGCCGACGAGGTGCTGCGATGAGCCGCCGCATCCGCCTCACCCCGCCCCGCAGGCATCTCGCGGCGCTCATCACCGTGGGCCTCGCCAGCGGCTTCGTCGCGATCATGCTCATCGCGGCGAACCTCATGACCACGTCCCTCTCCGCGGGTGTCGAGCAGCGCTATGCGGGGGCCGACGTGGTCGTCAGCGACGAGGACCAGGACGCCGGGTCCGCGCCCGCGGCTCCCGACGTCCCTCACGCCCGCGCCGTCTGGCCCCAGTCCGACGGGTACACGCAGCTGGACGCCGGCTCGGGCCGCACGGCCTTCCTGCAGCAGCAGAGCGATCCCCCGCACGAGGTCGAGCCCCTCGAGCTGGCCTCCGGCCACGACGCGCGCTCCGCGCACGAGGTGGTCCTCGACCAGGCTGCCGCGGAGCAGCTCGGGGTCGGCGTCGGCCAGAAGGTCGAGATCCCCGCGGAAGCGCGCACGGACGGCAAGCCGGGCGACCTCGAGCTGACCGTCTCCGGCATCAGCGCGAGCGGCACCGCCACGGCGCTCGGCGGCACCCCCGTCGTCCACGTGAACTCCCACAACCGGGACGTGCTCGCCGCTCCGGGAGCGACCAGCACGTGGCTCGCGGCGCTGGAGCCGGGCGCCGATCCCGATCAGGTGGTCTCCGCGCTGCAGGAGGACTCCCTCACCGCGCTCACCGCCCAGCAGGCGATCGACGACGGCGTCTCCCAGGTCATGCAGGGATTCGGCGCCCTCGCGATGGTGTTCGTCGTGTTCGTCGTGATCGCCCTGGTCACGAGCGCGGTCGTGGTGGCGAACACCTTCGCCGTGACCCTCGCCCAGCGCACCCGCGCCCTCGCGCTCCTGCGCACCCTCGGCGCGACCCGCCGTCAGGTGGCCCGCACGGTGCTGCGCGAGAGCGTCCTGGTGGGGCTCCTGGGCGCGGTGATCGGCACTCTCGGCGCTCACCTGCTCGCCCAGGCGCTGCTGGCGGCCGCCGCCGGGGTCGGACTGCTCGACGGCCTGCTCGTCGTCCCGGTCACGCCGCTGTCCCTGCTCGTGCCCGTCGTCATCGGTGTCGCCCTCACGGTCCTCGCGGGGTTCGGCCCGGTGCGGGCCGCCGTGCGCGTCGCACCGCTGCAGGCGCTGCGCCCCGCTCCCCCGGCCCTGGACCGGCGTCTCGGGGCGCGCGGCATCCTGAGCCTCACGGCGGTCGCCCTGGGGCTGCTGGCACTGGTCGGGGCTGTCGCGGTGTCCTTCACGGGCAGCGTGGGCCTCGGCGTCGCGATCGGGCTCCTCGGCGGGGTCGTGAGCTTCGCCGGACTGCTCGTGGGCCTCGTGGTGCTCACGCGCCCGCTCACCCGCTTCGTGGGCGCGCTCGTCGCGAGGATCGGCGGACTGCCGGCGCGGATCGCGGGCGCGAACACCTCGCGCAACCCGCGGCGCAGTGCGGCGACGGTCGCGGCTCTGCTCATCGGCACCACGCTGATGACGATGATGGCCGTCGGCGCGCGCACCACCGAGTCCACGCTCACCACGGAGCTCGACAGCCGCAAGCCCATCGACTCCGTCGTCACCGCCGAGAAGCTCCCCGACGACGCCCTCAGCGCGGTGTCGGAGGTGCCCGGCGTGGCCCACGCCTCCGAGACCGAGCACGGGGACGTGGAGGTCGGGGCCGACGAGCCGATGACCCTGTACGCGGCGACGCCCGCGCAGATCCGCGAGGACTCCCACCGGCCCGATCTCGCCGACTCCCTCGAGGACGGCACCGTGGTGCTGGGCGAGGAGCGCGCGGAGACCTTCGGAGTCCACGACGGCCAGGTGCTCCAGATCGACGGGGCCGACGGCGCCTCGCACGAGCTGCGCGTGAAGGTGGACTCCAACCTGCAGATGTCGATCGTCTCCCCGAGCACCCTCACGGCGCTCGTCGGGAAGGACGCGCAGCCCGCCCTGTTCGTCGCGTTCGCCGAGAAGGGCTCCGCGGCGCGCGAGGGCCAGGACGCCATGGGCATCGTCTCCGGCGTCCAGGACGTCCTCGCCGAGCACGGCGCCCCGGACGCCCAGGTCGACGCCGCCGGCGTCGAGCGCGAGATGTACGGGCAGATCCTCACGGTGCTGCTGGGCATCACCCTCGCGCTGCTCGCGGTCGCCGTGCTCGTCGCCCTCGTCGGCGTCGCCAACACGCTGAGCCTCGGGGTGATCGAGCGGACCGGGGAGAACGCGCTCCTGCGAGCCCTGGGCACGACGCGGGGCCAGATGCGCGCGATGCTCGCCTGGGAGGGCCTGCTGCTGGCCCTCGTGGGAGCGGCGGT
Organism: Brachybacterium kimchii; assembly: GCF_023373525.1. Taxonomy (NCBI): domain Bacteria; kingdom Bacillati; phylum Actinomycetota; class Actinomycetes; order Micrococcales; family Dermabacteraceae; genus Brachybacterium; species Brachybacterium kimchii. Next base: position 383,323 of record NZ_CP097218.1, on the reverse strand, counting down.
CGGGATCGTGCTCGGCTCGGTCTACGGGGTCCTCGGGATCGCGACGATCCTGGGCGGGCAGTTCCCGCTCCAGGTCACGATCCCGTGGGGGCAGATCGCACTGGTCCTCGGGCTCGCGCTCGCGGCGGGCCTGCTGGCCTCGGTGCTGCCGGGCCGTCGTGCGGCGCGCACGGCTCCCGCGCAGGCTCTCGCCTCGGCCGACGAGTAGTCGGGAGCGCCCCGGTGACCTCCGGCCCTCGCGGCGTCAGCCGCGGGGGCCGCGTCGGCCCTTCGCCTCCTCGTCGTCGAAGGGCAGCGGGGTCGCGCGCACGAGGGCCAGCAGCACCACGAAGGTCGCGATGGCCAGCAGCATGCCGATCCCGCCCACGACCACGATGGCGGCGCGCAGCATGCTCGCGGCGACGAGCGCCTGGAACAGCTGCCAGGTGACCCCGAAGCCGAGCCCGAAGCGGCCGCGGCGCGAGAGGGAGAGCGCGGCGAGGCCGACCGCGATCGCGAACAGCAGGATGAACACGGCCAGGCCGATCGCGAGGGAGGCGCCGACGTCCTGCGAGCCGACCCGTGTGATCATGAAGCCGCCGAGGAGGAGCAGGCAGAGCGCCTCGGCGCCCAGCAGCACGGTTCCCAGGCGCCGCGCGCCGGGTCGGTCCTCCGTCGTGGCGGGGCGCGGAGCGCCCCCGCGGGGCGAGGGGGACGGAGATCCGGAGGAAGCCATGTGCTGCACTCTATCGACGCGCTCCGCAGCGGGAGCGTCCCGTAGCAGTCCTCGGGCGCTCACGGCGCTGTGGGAAGTGCCACCCAGGTCGTGCCCGTGCGCTCTTGTCCCCCACCGCGAGGCCTCCGACAATGGAGGGAACCCAGGATCGGCCGCCTCGGCATCGGTCCGCCCGTAGATCCGTATCGCCTTGCCGAAGGCGACCACCAGCCGCGCCGTGGCTCCCGAGCCGCTGCGGGGTGACCGGAAAGTGAGTAGCAGATGGATTGGCGCCACCGCGCGGAATGCCTGACCCAGGACCCCGAGCTGTTCTTCCCGATCGGGAACACGGGTCCCGCGATCACCCAGATCCAGGAGGCCAAGGCGGTGTGCCAGCGCTGCGACGTGATGACCTCCTGCCTGAAGTTCGCCCTCGAGTCCGGCCAGGACTCGGGCGTGTGGGGAGGCCTCTCCGAGGACGAGCGCCGATCCCTCAAGCGCCGCAACGCGCGCGCTCGCCGCGCCGGCTGACCCGGCCACCGCAGCTTCCACGACGGGCGATCCCTCCGGGGGTCGCCCGTCGTCGCGTGCCAGGGGGTCGCGCGGAGAGCGGCGGGCAGGAGGGCCGCCGACGGACGCCGCCTCAGGCGTTCGCGGCGTCCACGCTGACGGGGTCGAGGTAGACGTCGATCGTCGCCCGGGTGCCGCCCTCGGGGCGGTTCTCCCAGTCCAGCGTCCCGCCGAGCTCCCCCTGCACGAGGGTCTGGGCGATGTTCGTGCCGAGCCCGGTGGGCTGGGCGGACTTCATGCCCGCGCCGTCGTCCTCGATGTGGATCACCAGGTGGCTGCCGGTGCGCTCGGCGCGGATGGTGAGCGTGCCGCCGGTCTCCGAGAGCCCGTGCTCCACGGCGTTGGTCGCGAGCTCGGTGACCACGAGCGCGAGCGGGGTGGCCTCCTCGGGCCGCACGGAGCCGACCTTGCCGACGCGCTGGGTGCGGACCTCGACCTGGTGCGGGTCCGTGACGTCGGCCCCCTCGCGGTGCACGGTCGCGCTCGCGGCGTCGACGGCGAGGCGCAGGCAGCGCTCGATGACCTCGTCGAAGAAGACGGCCTCCTCGCTGCCCTGCAGCATCGACTCGTGGACCAGCGCGATGGTGGCGACCCGGCGCTGCGCCTCGGCGAGCGCGTCGCGGGCCTCGTCGCTCTTCATCCGCCGCGACTGCAGGCGCAGCAGCGCCGCCACGGTCTGGAGGTTGTTCTTCACCCGGTGGTGCACCTCCCGGATGGTCGCCTCCTTGGTGATGAGCTCGCGCTCGCGGCGGCGCAGCTCGCTGACGTCGCGCACCAGGATGATCGCGCCGTCGCGCTTGCCGCCGGCGGTCAGCGGGATCGCTCGCAGCGAGAGGGTCCCGCCGCGGGCCTGCATGTCCGAGCGCCAGGCCGCGCGCCCCATGAGCACGAGCGGCAGGGACTCGTCGACGGGGGCGCGCGTCTGCAGCAGCTCCGTGGTGAGCTCGGCGAGCGTGCTGCCGGTCATGTCGCCGGCGACGCCGAAGCGGTGGAAGGCCGACAGCGCGTTCGGCGACCCCCAGATCATCACCCCCTGCGCGTCGAGCTCGACGATGCCGTCGCCCACGCGCGGCGCCCCGCGGCGCGGGGGGATCGGAGCGCCGGCGATCGGGTAGGCGCCCTCCCCCATCATGCGCAGCAGGCGCTCGCCCAGCTCGTGCTGGCGGGTCTCGTTGCGGCTGGGCTCGCCGGCGGGCACAGGGGCCTCGATCGTGAGCACGCCGATGGTCTGTCCCTCATGGCGGACGGGGGCGAGCTGGCGCAGCGCCTCCTGGCCCTCCCTCATCACCACGGCGGGCTCGAAGTACGGCTCCTCGCCGTCGAGGACCGCGCGCACCAGAGGCTTCTCCTCGGGGTCCGCCTCGATCCCCACGGGATCCTCGTAGTAGACGGTGGCGCCGGTCGACGGCCGGCAGTGCGCGACCGCGAGCGCGCCGGCGGGGATGCGGACCCACAGCACGAGGTCCGCCCGCAGCAGGTCCGACAGCAGGGCCCAGTCCCCCACCAGGAGCTGCAGCCATTCGGAGGTCTTCTCATCCATGTCCGGCACGTCGGAGAGGTACTTGGCGAGGCTCGGCATACGGCCAGGATATGTCCTGTGCGGGGGTGCTCGGCGCGGGCGACCGGCCCCGGACTCCCGCGCAGGCCGGGCCGATGGGGACGAGACACGGACGGGGCAGGGACAGGGCAGGGACGAGGCAGGGACGGGGCGGTCGACGGACCGGCCCACCTGGCATAGTGGGAGCATGCGCCTGAGCGAGAACCTGAACCTGCCGATGCCGCCCGAGGCGGCCGCGGCCATGTACGCCGATCCCGCCTACACCCGGATCCGCGGCCGCACTCTGCACGCGGAGTCCGCGACGTCGGAGGTGGAGGGAGATCCTGCCGGCGCCTTCACCGTCACCACGCATCTCGAGCTGGCCACCGAGGGCATCCCGGACATCGCCCGCTCGCTCGTGGGCAGGAGCGTGAAGATCCTCGAGGTGCAGTCCTGGCAGGCCCCTGCCGAGGGCGGTGCGCGCCAGGGCACCATCGAGCTGACCGTGCAGGGAGCGCCCGCCTCGATGCGCGGGCATCTGGAGCTGCGGCCCGCCGGCGAGAACTCCGCGGTGAGCATCGACGGGGAGTTCACGGCGAAGGTCCCGCTGCTGGGCGGCCGGCTCGAGAAGGCCGCGCTCCCGTACGTGACGAAGGTGCTGCGGGCCGAGGAGCGCTCGGCCGAGGACTACCGCAGCGGCGCCTCCGCGTAGTCGATCGCGGCGGGCAGCTCGCTCGCGTCGAACCAGAGCAGCGCGGGGTCGGTGTCGTCGACCTCCGCGGCCGCGGCGTCGAGCTCGGTGGCGTGGGCGCTCGCGACCACGAGAGCGTCCTCGCGGGCGAGGCGCAGCCCGAACGCTCCGCCGTCCTCGCTCGCGTCCACCAGGGAGCCGTCCGGCACGTCGCCGGCGAGGACCAGCGCCCGCATCCGCGGGTCGATCTGTGCCAGCGCACTGAACACGGCGTCCTGCAGCGCGTCGTACTCGAGCTCCTCGACGTCCTCCTCCGCGCGCTCGGCGCGGGCGGCGTCGGAGACGCCCCAGACGGGACGCCCCGTCTCCAGGGCGATCCGCGCGGCGCCGGAGCGCAGGGCGTCGTGATCGGCGGGTCCGACGGGCGCGAAGATCCTCATGGCGCTCATCCTGCCACGCCGGCGCCCGCGCGCTCGGGGTCCGCCCCGCCCGCGCCGGCGCCCTCCGCGCCCGGGTCGTCCGCACCGGCCGTGCTCCCCGCATCCTCCACGCCGACATGCTCCGCGCGCACCCGGGCGGCGAGGTCCCGCAGTGCCCTGCGCAGAGGGCTTCGCGGCGCCGCCTCCGCGAGCACCGCACCGTCCCAGGCGGCGCGGCGGCAGGTGGTGGCCTCCTCCGGGAGGATCGTCACGGAGGCGACGTCCATGCGCGAGCGCAGCAGCTCCTCGACCCTCTCCGCTCGAGCGGGCGGCCCCGCACGGTTGATGACCACGTGCAGCGGCCCGACGCCGATCTCGTCGAGCCGCTCGCGCTCCCGGACCAGTCGCGTGATCGAGACCGGGTCGGAGGAGACCACGGCGAGCAGCACGTCGGCCCGGCGCACGGCGCTCAGGGACGCCGCGCAGCGCTGCGGGGCCGCGGTGTCGTAGCTGAGGTCCTCGTCCTCCTCGAGAGGGGCGCCGACGTCCACGACCACGGCGCCGCCGCGGTCCGCGAGGGACTCCCAGACGTCCTCGAGGGAGCTGCGGTGGACCTCCGCCCAGCGGGCGGGAACGCCGATGCCGCTGAGCAGGTGGAGGCGCCCGCGCACCGCGGGGACGAGCGCATCGAGGGTCTCGTCGTCGAGCGTCCCGCGGGCGGCGGCGCGACAGGCGGCCACGAGCCCCGGGGACTCGTCGAGGACGCCGAGCATCTGGCTGAGGGAGGGTCCGTGGGTGTCGGCGTCCACGAGCACGGTCTGCTCGCCGGCGTCGGCGAGCTCGGCCGCGAGGTTCACGGCGACGGTCGAGCGGCCCGGCGCGCCTCCCGGGCCCCACGTCACGATCAGCGGCGCCCGCTGCGGCGGGAGATCCTCGAGACCGTCGGCGGTGTCCTGCACCCACGCGTCGCCGCCGGACTCCTGCTCCGACTCGGGCCGCAGGGCCCGTTCGCAGGCCTCGAGCAGCTCCTCGACGTCGGCCGACGCGTCCACGACGATGCGCAGGCCGAGCGTGGTGCGCGCCGCCGCGCCCTCCTCGCTGCGCAGCCCGACGACGCCCGCTCCGCCCCGCAGCATCTCGGCGGCGGCCTCACGGTCCAGGCCCCGCACCGCGAGGTCGATGACCACGACGTCGCCGATGCCGGCGGCCACCACGGCCGCGGTCTCCGCGAGATCGGCGCAGCGCCGCACGATCCGCGCCCTCCCGGAGGATCCCCGGGCCACGTCGTGGACGATCCGCACCTCGTCGCGCCCGGAGGCGCAGAGCACGATGTCGATCATGAGCCGACCCCCTCGTCACCGGGCACGCCGATGACGTCCATCCTGTCCCCCGATCCCAGGGCCTCGAGCACCTCGGGGAGGTCGTCGGCCGGGACGAGGACCTCGACGCTCATGGACCGCATGCCCAGGGTGCTGCCCTCGAACACGCGGCGCACGGTGGCGCCGTCCACGAGCTTCTCCGCGAGGGCGTCGCTGTCCTGCTCGTCGGCCGCCGTGCGCCAGAGCTCGACGGGACGGCCCTGGCTCACGGAGTCCGCGACCGCGCTGTCGACGGGGATGACGACGGGGCGCAGGTCGCCCCCGCCTCCCTGGCCGATCGCGGAGACGGGCAGCAGCTCTCCGGAGTGCACGGACTGCAGCGCCGTGGAGCCCTCCGGGATGTCCCCGGGCGAGGAGGCGTAGCGCCCGGACTGGTCGCCCAGCCGGACCTCGGCCGTGGTGAAGGCGTCGGGTCCGATCTCATCGCCGACCACCACCTCGTCGCGGGCGACGAGCACCGTCGTGGTCGCCGAGGCGCGCGAGGCGAGCAGGGCGCCCAGCAGCACGCTGAGGACGACCAGCAGGATGCCGACGATCAGGCGCGGATCCTTCCAGCGGGGTCGGCGCAGGCGCATGAGAGAAGGGGCAGGGGGCACGTGAGCTACCTCCGGGGAGCGGGCGGGGCCGGCGGACTCGGGGGATCCGACCCTCGAGCGAGAGGCTACGGCACTGCTCGTCCGCGCGCGGCCGACCGATCGATCCTGTGGACGACGCGGCGGCGCGCGAAGCACTGTCCGGCGTCAGCGACCGCTCGTCCACAATGCTCAGGATCCGAGGGAGCACGGGTGCGACAATGAGGCCCTTCCCCTTCCGAGGAGACCCATGACCACGCGTTTCATCCCGCTCTCCGACGTCGCCGAGCAGCTCTCGATCTCCGCGTCCCAGGCCTATGCCCTGGTGCGCTCCGGCGAGCTGCGCGCGATCAAGGTGGGCGGGCGCGGGCAGTGGCGCGTCGAGCTCTCGGAGCTCGAGGCGTACATCGAGCGCTCCTACGCCGCCACGGAGACCTTCCTCGAGCAGGAGCGCACGGAGGCGCCGCAGTCCTCGTCGGCCCCGCACCGCGGCGACCGCTGACCTGATCAGTCCGGCCGCTGCGCGGTGATCGAGAAGATCCCCGAGAGCAGGATCGTCACCGCTCGCGTCCCGTAGGCCGGGCGCTGCTCGCCCGAGGGCAGCAGACGGAGATCCAGGGCGTCCTGACCGACGCCCGCGATCCTGCCCCGCATCTCCCCCGCCGCCGTGCGCACGTGCACGAGCGCGCGATCCCGTGCGAGCGCCCGCAGCGCCGTGCCGAGCCCCGGCGGGCGCAGTCGCGTGCGGCCGGGTTCCCGCACGCGCTCCGGCAGGCCCTCGAGCAGCACGATCGCGCCGAGCACCAGCCACGCGGAGCGTGCGTCGGCCCCGGATCGCAGCCGCACCCAGTCGGCTCCGACCTCGACGACCTCTCCGCCGACGACCGCGCCGTCGCGCAGATGCGCCCTGATGTCGTGTCCCACGGCGCCGCGCAGACGATCGAGGACGAGCACCTGCGCGCGCTCGGCGCGCGTGAGCTCCTCGGTGACCGCGCGCCGCTCCTCGCTCTCGAGGTGGTCCATGCGCGATTCGAGGTCCTCGAACATCCTCTCCAGGCTCATCCGCCCACTCTAGGCGCTGCCACGAGCGCGTTTGCGCTTCACATCACATCGCGATAGATTCCCGCACATCGCTTCATTCGACAGCAAACTGCATCAAACGGCATGACTGATAGCGGAGTCACGGCATCGACGACGTGCCGGTGCGCACCGCGAGGGGACGAGATGAGCACGACGGACAGACCGAGCACGGGCATGAGGACCAGGACGACCGGCCGGCGCGCCGCGCTGGCCGCGCCGCTGATCGCCACGGCCTCGCTCGCGGCCGGCGCGATCCTGCTGCGGGTGACGGCGGCGCTCGAGGTCGAGTCGCGCTCGAGCTACGGCACCGACGCCCTCACGGCGCTCGTGCTGCTCGCGGTCGCGGCCCTCGGCGTCCTGCTGTGCGCGTATCTCGCTCTCGTCCACGCCCTCGCCGCCGTGGTGATGCTGCGCGGGGCCGACGCCGCGGGCTCGAGGGCGCTGCTCCGAGCGCTGCGCGTGCTCGCGCCGCGCCTCGCCTCCCGCGCACTGGCGACGCTCGCCGTGACCACGGCGGCCGCCGGACTCCTCGCGGGGCCCGCGCAGGCCCAGGGCACGCCGGCCGTCACGAGCGCGGCGGGACAGACGGCCTCCCCCGCCTCGGCGCCCGCCGCGGCTCCGCTGATGCGCCTGCCCGGATCGCAGGACCACCCGCCCGAGCACACGGATGCCTCACCCTCCGCGCAGCTGCCCGCCGAGCCCGACGCGCCGCCGCCCGAGGAACCCACGGACCGGCCCGACGACGGCGACCAGGACCTCCCCGGCCTGGGATGGGGCGATCAGGAGGCTCCCGCGGACGACCCCGACCCCCACGCCGGATCCGAGGCCTCCGATGCGGATGCCGAAGACAGCAGCGCCGATGACAGCAGCGCGGATGGCAGCGAGCGGCCGGACACCCTCACGGTGGTCGTGAAGGACGGCGATTCTCTCTGGTCGATCAGCGATGACCTCATGGGCGTCGGCACCGACGACCCGGGGGCGGTCTCAGAGGCCTGGCCCGAGCTCTTCGCCGCGAACGCCGACGTCATCGGCCCCGACCCCGACCACATCGAGCCCGGACAGGTGCTCACCGTCCCCGATGCCCTCCCCACCTCCCAGGAGAACTCATGACCGCGACGGACGGCCTCGTGCCCACAGATCAGCAGCTCGTCGCGGGCGTGGATCCGCGCGACCCCGAGGACGGACTCCGGCTGGTGGAGAGCGTGGCCCGCTGCGCCGTCGAGATCGTGCGCGACAGCCGGCCGGTGAGCACGCTGTCCCGGCTGGTGACCCCGGAGGTCTCGGCGTACCTGGCGCGGCGCGCGGCGCTCACACGCAGGATCCGCGGCCTCACCGGGCGCACTCCGCGCGTGCGCCTGGCGATCTCCGGGACCCGCACGTGCGTGGTCACGTCCGGCGTCGTCGAGGCGAGCACCGTGGTGCGCGACGCCGACCGCGCGCGGTTCCTCGCCATGCGCTGGGAACTGCGCCACACCGGGTGGAGGGTCACCGTCCTGGAGGTCGGCTGACCCTCCCCCGGAGGGGTCAGGAGCGCTTGGCGCGCCGTCCGCGCGAGGGACCGCTCGTGTTCCCGCCGGACGCCGTCGGCGAGTCGGAGCCGCGCGCGTTCGACGAGCCCTGCGCGCCCTTGGAGTCCTGCTTGCGCTGCTGGCGCTCGCGACGTCGGCGCTCGGCCCGCGAGAGCGAGGAGACGTCCTGGGTGCTGGAGCCCTCGGCCGAGGAGTAGCGCAGCTCGCGTGCGCTCGGCCCCTGGTCCAGGCCCTTCGCGCGCAGCGTCACGGCAGGGGTCGCATCCGCCGCGTCGGACCCGGCTCCATCGTCCGCCAGGTCCTCGTCGGCCGTCCCCTCCTCGTCCGAGGCGTCCTCGGACGAGCCGCCGGCGGCGGCCTCGGAGGCGTCCCCCGCAGGGGTCCCGGCGAGAGCGCCGACCGCACCGGCGGCCTTGGTCACCAGGTCGGAGACGGACTGCGGCACGACCGGCGCGGGCTGGACCTGCACCTCGAGGTTGAAGATGTACCCGACGGCGTCCTCCTTGATGCCCGCGATCATGTCGCTGAACATCAGGTGGCCCTCGCGCTCGTACTCGATGAGCGGGTCGCGCTGGGCCATGGCGCGCAGGCCGATGCCCTCCTTGAGGTAGTCCATCTCGTAGAGGTGCTCGCGCCAGCGGCGGTCCATGACCGACATCAGCACGCGGCGCTGCAGCTGGTCCATCGCGTCCTCGCCGAGCTCGGCCCGACGGTTCTCGTAGGCCAGGTGCGCGTCGGAGAGGATCTCCTCGCGCAGGGTCGCGGCGTCGAGGTTCTCCTTGCCGCCGTGCTCCTCGACGAGCTCCTCCGCGGAGATCGAGACCGGATAGGTGGGACGCAGGGTGCCCCAGAGCTCATCGAGGTCGACGTCCTCGGGGGTGACGCCGCGCGTGGCCGCGTCGACCGCACCGCCGATGACCTCGTCGATGTAGCGACCGACGTGCTCCTCGAGGTCCTCGCCCTCGAGGATGCGGGTGCGCTCCTCGTAGATCTTCTTGCGCTGCTTGGTGAGGACGTCGTCGTACTTCAGGACGTTCTTGCGGATCTCCGCGTTGCGCGACTCGATGGACTGCTGGGCGCGCTGGATCGCGGACGAGACCATGCGGCCGGTCAGCGGGACCGACTCGTCGACTCCGCCGCGGGCCAGCAGCGTCTCGGCCGCGCCCGCGTTGAACAGCCGCATGAGGTCGTCCTGCAGCGAGAGGTAGAAGCGGGACTCGCCCGGATCGCCCTGTCGGCCGGAGCGGCCGCGCAGCTGGTTGTCGATGCGCCGCGACTCGTGGCGCTCGGTGCCCAGCACGTAGAGTCCGCCGGCCTCGACGACCTCGTCGTGCTGAGCGGAGACCTGGGACTCGGCCTCCGCGATCGCGTCGTCCCACGCCGCCTCGTAGGCCTCGGAGTCCTCCTCCGGGTCCAGGCCGCGCTCCTTGAGCGCGCGGTGGGCCATGAACTCCACGTTGCCGCCGAGCATGATGTCGGTGCCGCGGCCGGCCATGTTGGTGGCGACCGTGACGGCGCCCTTCGCGCCGGCCATGGCGACGATCGCGGCCTCCTGCGCGTGGTTCTTCGCGTTGAGGACCTCGTGCTCGACGCCCTGGGCGTTCAGCAGCTTCGCGAGGTACTCGGACTTCTCGACGCTCGTGGTGCCCACGAGCACGGGCTGGCCCTGGTGGTGGCGGGAGACGATGTCCTCGACGACGGCGTCGAACTTCGCCTTCTCCGTGCGGAAGACCTTGTCGACCTGGTCCTGGCGGATCATGTCCTTGTGGGTGGGGATCGGCACCACACCGAGCTTGTAGGTGTTCATGAACTCGGCGGCCTCGGTCTCGGCCGTGCCGGTCATGCCCGACAGCTTCTCGTAGAGCTTGAAGTAGTTCTGCAGGGTGATCGTGGCGAGCGTCTGGTTCTCGGCCTTGATCGCCACGCCCTCCTTGGCCTCGATGGCCTGGTGCATGCCCTCGTTGTAGCGGCGCCCGGCGAGGATGCGGCCGGTGTGCTCGTCGACGATGAGCACCTCGCCGTTGAGGACCACGTAGTCCTTGTCCTTCTTGAACAGCTCCTTGGCCTTGATGGCGTTGTTCAGGAAGCCGATCAGGGGGGTGTTCAGCGACTCGTAGAGGTTGTCGATCCCCAGGTGGTCCTCGACCTTGTCGATGCCGGTCTCGAGCACGCCCACGGTGCGCTTCTTCTCGTCGACCTCGTAGTCGCGGTCGCGGCGCAGCAGCTGGACGACCTTCGCGAACTCGGCGTACCACTTGTTGGCGTCGCCCGAGGCGGGGCCCGAGATGATCAGCGGCGTCCTGGCCTCGTCGATGAGGATCGAGTCGACCTCGTCGACGATCGCGAAGAAGTGGCCGCGCTGGACGCGCTCGTCGGCGCTCAGGGCCATGTTGTCGCGCAGGTAGTCGAAGCCGAACTCGTTGTTCGTGCCGTAGGTGATGTCCGCGGCGTACTGCTCGCGGCGCTCCTCGGGCTTCTGCCCGGAGATGATGCAGCCCGTGCTCAGCCCCAGCGCGCGGAACACGCGCCCCATGATCTCGCTCTGGTAGGAGGCGAGGTAGTCGTTGACCGTGATCACGTGCACGCCCTTGCCCGCGAGGGCGTTGAGGTAGGCGGGGAGCGTGGCGACCAGGGTCTTGCCCTCACCGGTCTTCATCTCGGCGATGCGACCGCGGTGCAGCGCCGCGCCGCCCATCACCTGCACCTCGTAGGGCCGCTGGCCCAGGGTGCGGCTCGCGGCCTCGCGCACGGCGGCGAAGGCCTCGACCTGGATGTCGTCGAGGGTCTCGCCGTCCTCGAGGCGCTCGCGGAAGCGCACGGACTCCTCGCGCAGCTCCTCGTCGCTGTAGTCCTCGTAGATCGCGGCCGCGTCGTCGACGCGACGGGAGATGGTGGTGAGCCTGCGCAGCTCACGGCCTTCGCCGGCGCGCAGGATCGTGTCGAAGAGGTTGACCACTCGTGCTCCTCGGGGTGGACCGTGACCGGTCCGGTTCGTCTCGTCCGCCCGGGAGGGCGGATGGTGTTCCGGCCCGCCGGGGCGGGTCGGCAGTGCGCGGGCGCCGACGGCCCCGGAGGGCGCGGCGCCGCCCCATCCTACGTGCCCTCTCCTGCGAGCGCCGTGCCACAGGGCACACGGCGGGGCGGCGATCCGGGGACGCCTACGACAGCATCTCCGCGAGCGCGGGGGCGAGGTCGCCGACGCCGAGCACCTCGATGCTCATCAGTCCCTGCCAGCGCGCGGCGCGACCGAGCTCGTCGGCGAGCGCGGGAGCGATCTCCTCGACGCCCGGCACCCTCTCCCGCGCACGCATGGCGGGCAGCGGTTCGAGGTGCGCCTCGCAGACCTCGAGGACGCCGCGCCGGCGGTCGCTGCGCAGGTCGACCCGCGCGACGATCCGATCGCCCAGCAGGAAGGGCAGGGCGTAGTAGCCGTGGGTGCGCTGTGCTCGCGGCGTGTAGATGCCGATCCGGTACTCGACGTCGAAGAGGTCGCGCAGACGGGGGCGATGGAAGGCGACGGGATCGAAGGGGCTCACGAGAGCGGCCGCGGCGACCGGGGCGGGTCGCGGCGCCTCGTGGTGCAGCAGGAGGGGAAGCTCCCGGGAGCCGCGGCGCACGGTGACCTCGCGCAGCATCCCGGTGGCGAGCATGTCCCGGATGTGCGGGGCGACCTCGGCGGCGCGCAGCCGGAAGTAGTCGGCGATGTCCGCCGGGGTGGCGATCCCGAGCGCCTTCGCGGCGCGGCGGGCGAGCTCCCCCTGCGCGGCGGACGGATCCGGTCCGCTCCCCGCGTCGTCCCCGCCCTCCGCGAGGGCGGCGGGGTCGGCGGCGTGATCCGGCAGCGGCGCACCTGCCTCGGCCGCATAGAGCCGCTCGAACTGGGGGCTGCGGCCGACGCAGTCCACGTGGCCGGCGCGGAAGAGGTACTCGACGAGCCACTGCGTGTCCGAGCGGCGCCATCCCCAGCCCTCGGCGGGCTTCTCCTCGTCGCCCACGCGGCGGGCGACGGCGGCGGCGCTGATCGGCCCGTGCGCGGCGATGACGTCGAGCACGCGGCGCATCGCCCCGGCGTCCGAGCCGGCGGCGCGGCGCACGGCGCCCCAGTCCCTGCGCGCGGCGCGCTCGCGCCGGAAGCCCAGCAGGGAGTGGACCTCGGCGGTCGTGAAGGCGGCCTCGTGCGCGAGGGCCTCCTGGACCAGGCGCCCGCGGCCGGGCCGGCTCGCGCGGTCCAGGACGTCCACGTCCCAGCAGCCGCGGCGCGTGAACACGGGCATGTGATGGGCCCGGGCGAACACGCTCACGGAGTCGATCTGCAGCAGGTGGGTGCGCTCGAGGGTCCTCTCGAGGCTGCGCCGGCTCGCGGCGCGCGCGGGGAGGTCGTCGGCGCGGCGCCCGCCGATGCCCTGCGCGCGCAGGGCGATGCGGCGGGCGGATCTCCAGCTCAGTCGCTCGGCCATGCATCCGATCCTAGGAGCAGGGTGGGACGGAGCGGTCCGCACGCGGCTCCGCCCGCCGCGGGGAGCGCGACGGGCGGAGCATGCGGGGTCGATGGTCGACGGTCGATGGCGCACTGCGGGGTGCGCAGGGCGCCGCGCTCTCAGGCGCTGCGGGCGGCGAGCTCGTCCTCGGGGTCGATGTCGAGGGCGATCTCCTCCACGCGCTCGAGCTCGATGACGCCGTAGCTCCATCCCTTGCGGCGGTAGACCACCTTGGGGTTGCCGGTCGCCTCGTCGATGAAGAGGTAGAAGTCGTGGCCCACGAGCTCCATGCGGTTCAGGGCATCGTCGATGCTCATGGGCGCGGCCTTGTGCTTCTTCTCGCGGATCACGACGGGGCTCTCGTCGGCGGCGTCGCTCGTCTCGTCCTCGTCCGCAGCCGCAGCCGCGGGAGCCTCGTCGGCCGACGCCGCAGCCACCGAGTCCTCGGGGAGCAGCGGGATCTCCCCGGTGTGCCCCATGGTGCGCACGCTCTCGGCCCCGCGGCCGCGGGAGCGTCCGCGGCGGTGGTCCTTGCGGCGGTCGCGGGCGCGCCGCAGGCGCTCGAACAGCTTGCCGTAGGCGACGTCGAGCGCGCCGTAGAGGTCATCGGCCCGGGCTTCCGAGCGGATCACGGCGCCGTCGTCATGCACGGTGATCTCCACGCGGGCTGCCTGATCGGCCTGGCGGGGGTTGCTCTCCTCGGAGAGCTCCACGTCCACCCGCATGACCGCGGGTGCGAGCTGGGTGACCTTCTCGAGCTTCTCCGACAGATGGCGGTGGAAGCGCTCAGGGACGTCCATGTGGCGTCCGACGACGTTGATCTCCATGAGGTCCTCCTCATTCGAACGAACGCGGCCGATGATCAGCCCGGCCGCATTGGCTGGTCCGACTGCCACCTCCTCGCGCGAGGGATCCACTCGTCCGCTGCGAGTGTGACGTACAGCATGGCACGGAATCCTGGGGGACGTCAGGGGAACGTCCGAGTGGCGGGCAGTCGCGCCGAGGCGACCACGACCGCCCCCACGACCTCGATGCCCAGGCGCCCGATCGCCTCGGCGCTCGCCCGCAGGGTCGCGCCCGTGGTCACCACGTCGTCCACGAGGATCACCGGTGCGCCCTCGCGCCGCGTGCGCGGCAGCGACCCGCTGCGCACGGCGAGGTGGCGACGGCGCCGCTGACGCGCCGTGCGCCCCTCCTGCCCCTCGCCGAGCGTGCCGCGCAGGACCTCCCAGGGCAGGCCCGTGCGGCGCGAGATCGCCGCGGCCAGCTGGGCGGTGTGGTCCTCCCCGCGCCGCACGCGGGAGCCGAGCCTGCTGGGCACGGGCACGAGCACGGGGCCGCGCCCGGGGTCGGGCTCCTCCCCCGCCGCCGCGAGCGCCCGGGCCGCCGGGGCGAGGCCCCGCGCGAGGACGGGGACCAGGTGGGCCCTGCCGCCGTTCTTCCACGCCAGCACCAGGTCCTGCAGCGGTCCCGCGTACTCGCCGAGCGCCATCACCGGCAGCAGCGGACGATGGTCCACGCCCGCGGGGGCGCCGTCCTCCCCCGCGCGGACCCGCACGTCCTGCACCAGCTGCAGCGCATCGCAGACCGCCTCCACCCGGAGGGCCTCGGAGGCGAGCAGCCCCGCGCAGTCCTCGCACAGCAGTCGCCCCTCGCTGCCGCAGGGGCACTCGAGCGGCACGAGCAGGCCGCAGGTCTCGCGCACGATCGCGACGAGCAGCTCCGCGGCCCTGCGGCGGGGCGCCGCGGTGCGCGTGGGATCCCTCATCGGCTCAGCACAGCACGTCGGCTCCCGTCCCGCGGGACGGGAGCGCCGACTGTGGACGACGGCTTTCTGGGGAGGACCCGCGGAGGGCCCCGGAGCGGACGGGCGTCAGTAGAAGGAGGGGTCGCGGGCCTCCATGTCGACATCGCCCCAGGAGGATCCCTCGACGCGCAGCAGCCGGCCGTCGCTCGTGGTCGCCCAGACGGCGACGGTGACGCCGGTCCCCGCGACCCAGTCGACCGTGGTCGGCGGCGCGGGCAGGCGATCGCCGTCCTCCTGCAGGCCCATGATCTGGGCCCGCGGCGCCGCGCTCTCCGCGTCCTCGCCCAGCAGCAGCACGGTGGACTCGTCGTACCAGGTGGCCATGCGCAGGGACGTGAGGGAGGTGGGCAGCTGCACGGGCTCGGTGAGGGCGCGCGGCACGCCGTGCTCGTCCCGCACCACGGCGCTCAGGTCCAGGCGCGGGGTGCCGTCGTCGCTCGAGAGCACGAGCGCGCGGGTGGCGTCGGCCGCGAGGTCGAAGGAGAGCAGCCGGCGCCCGTCCAGCCAGGTCGCGTCGACCTTCGCATCGTCCTGCGTGCTGCGGCTGGACAGGGCGAGGAGCGCGCCCGAGGCCGCGCGCGTCGGCGCCCACACGAAGCCCGCATCATCGATCCGCGGGGGCAGCAGGTCGGGTCCGACGGCCACCTCGCGGCGGGGGACGCTGCCGTCGCTCGAGCACAGGACGACCGCGGAGCGGTCCTTGCGCAGGGCGGCCGCGAGAGGGGAGGCCTGGGACATCGCCGGGGCGTGCACGGTCTCCTTCGCCAGGGCGGGGATCATCTGCTCCGCCTTCGCCCCGGCGCCGACGTCCGCGAGGGAGACGACGCCCAGGGCGCCGGCGGCGATCGGCCGGTGGCCGGGGAGCGCCCGCGAGGGCCCGTCGGCGGGAGGCTCGAGGGTCTTCCCCTCGCGCAGCAGCTTCACGTCCGAGAGCGCCGGCACCGAGCGCAGGGTCGCCTGGATCTGGGCGGTCGCGAGATCGCGCGCGTCCGCGCCGAGCGAGGTGATGGTCCCGGGCAGCTCGAGCTGGAGCACGCCGTCGCCGCCCGCGCTCACGGGCGCCGAGCCCAGGTGCGCGCTCTCGGGGATCGCGGTGCGCACGGCCTTGGTGAAGGGCGCGGTGGGCCCGGACTCGAGGGCGCTGAGGGCCGAGGCGGTGACGTCGCGCGCGAAGAACCAGCGCGGATCGGGCACCAGATGGATCTGCCGGGGGTCGAGGAAGTAGAGGCGGACGGCGCGGAACAGCAGGGAGAACGCCGAGTCGGAGAGAAAGATGCCGGCGGGCGGATCGCTGATCCGCCACTGCCCGTCCTCCTGCACGACGCCGAGCCCGACCTCGCGCGCGCTCGCGCCGCCGTAGAGGGTGCGCACGCCGGCGCGGTCGACGTGCCCCACGGCCTGCACGCTCAGGTGCACGCTCGAACGGTTCTCGACGGTGATCGCGAGCTCGGTGCCCGCCGAGTACAGGGTGACCCCTGCCGCGGGATCCCAGCTCGCGCGCGCGGAGGAGGTGAGGTACTGGCGGGCGACGCCGAAGTCGTCCTCGGGGCCGACGCCCGCGAGCACGAAGCCCGAGACGATCTGCTCGGGGCTCGCGCCGTCGGCCGGAGGCTGCGGCTGCACATAGGGGACGTCGGAGGCCGCGGCCCCGCTCAGGCTCTCGCGGTGCACGTCGCCCGAGGTGGGGATGCGCGCGCACGCGCCGAGCGCGAGCGCCGTCCCCAGCAGCCCCGCGCCGCGCAGCACTCCGCGGCGTCCGATCTCATGCATCGTCCTCCACCTCCGCGTCCTCTCCGAGGGACGGCAGCGCGTCGGCCCGCACGGGGATCTCCCCGGTGACCGTGCCGACGCTCGCCTGGCCGCGATCGAGGCCGGTGAACGAGCGCTCGAGGGCGAGCGGGGAGCGCGCGATCTGCGTGCCGGGCCTGCGCGGGAGGGTCAGGCGGAACACGGCGCCCTGGCCCCTGCGGCCCCAGGCCTGCAGCCAGCCTCCGTGGAGGTGGGCGTCCTCGAGGGAGATCGCGAGGCCCAGACCGGTCCCGCCCAGGGTGCGGGCGCGCGAGGGGTCGGCGCGCCAGAAGCGGGCGAAGACCTGCTCGGCGTCCTCGGGGGTGAGGCCGACGCCGAAGTCCTGGACGATGACGGCGACCGCCTGGTCGTCGGCCCCCGTGCGCACGACGACGGGCCGTCCGGCCCCGTGCTCGATGGCGTTGGTGAGCAGGTTGCGCAGCACGCGGTCGATGCGCCGGGAGTCCACGACCGCCTCGGTCGAGAGGGACGTGAGCTGGACGTCGAGCAGGGAGCCGCGCGAGCCCGCGAGGGGGCGCGCGTCCTCGGCGGCGCGCATGACGAGATCCCCGAGGTCGTGGCGGCGGGCGTCGAGCACGGCGGCTCCGGCGTCGAAGCGGGAGATCTCCAGGAGGTCCGCGAGCAGGGTGTCGAAGCGCCGCACCTGCGCGGAGAGAAGCTCGGTCGTGCGGGCGACCTCGGGCGTGAAGTCCTCGCGGTGCTCGTCGAGCACGGAGGTCGCCATGCGGATCGTCGTCAGCGGGGTCCGCAGCTCGTGGGAGACGTCGGAGACGAAGCGCTGCTGGACGCGGGAGAGCTCGGTGAGGTCCTCGATCTTCTGCTCGAGGTTGCTGGCCATGGCGTTGAAGGAGCGCCCCACCTTCGCGATCTCGTCGGAGCCGGTGGCCTCGACGCGGCTGCCCAGGTCGCCCGCGGCGATCTTCTCCGCTGCGCTCGCGGCGCGCTGCAGGGGCGCGGTGACCAGACGCGCGACGACGATCGCGATGCCCATGACCAGGGCGAGCATGACGGCGCCGCCGCCCATCAGGGCCCGCTGCACGAACTGCAGCGTCTGCTGCTCCTGGCCCAGGGAGTACAGCAGGAACAGGTCGTAGGTGCCGCTGCCGGGCACCACCACGCGGGTGCCCACGAGCAGCTGCGGCTCGGTCGCGCCCGAGTCGTCGGGGCGCCCGACGCTGCGCCACACCAGCGCGTCCGAGCTCTCGGCGACCGAGGTGCGCATGTCGGAGTCGACGAGGTCGAGCATCGCCCGGTCCGAGGCGATCGTGGAGGTCGCGCTCGTGGTGTCGACGGGCACCAGGGCCGCATCGCGCCGGGCGCCGCTGTCGGTGCTGCGCAGGCCCTGGATGAAGCTCGCGGCGGCGTCCTGCGACTGGGTCGAGGTGGCGCCCGCGGTGCCGTTCAGGGTGTCCAGCAGGTCCTGGCGGATCGTCGTGGACTCCTCGAGCACCTGCACGCGGCGCTGCTCGTAGAGCCCGTCGGAGATCACGGAGGAGAGGTAGGTGCCGACGCTCATCACGGAGATCGCCGCGAGCAGGATCGTCAGCGCCACCACGCGCACCGCGAGGGTCCAGCGCCGCGGATCGAACCACAGGCGCGGGTGGGCGTAGCGGCCCAGCAGGAGGCGCAGCCGCTGCCACCCCGTCCGCCCCCTCGGCCCGTGCTCCTCGCCGCGTCCGCCCGACCCGGTCCGGTCCGCAGCGTCCATGGCGGTGATGCGCGCGCCCCGGGCGTCCAGGACGCTCAGGACGCGCCGCCCGCGCGGTAGCCCACGCCGCGCACGGTGACGACGATGCGCGGATGCTCGGGATCGATCTCGATCTTCGAGCGCAGGCGCTGGACGTGCACGTTGACCAGGCGGGTGTCGGCGCTGTGGCGGTACCCCCAGACCTCCTTGAGCAGGGTCTCGCGCGTGAAGACCTGCCAGGGCCGACGGGCCAGCTGCACGAGGAGCTCGAACTCCAGCGGGGTCAGCGGGATCTTCTCGCCGTCCCGGCGGACCTCGTGCCCGTCGACGTCGATGGACAGGTCGCCGACGCTCAGCTGCTCGGTGCTGGGCGCCTCGCTGCGCCGCACCCTCGCCTTGATGCGGGCGACGAGCTCATCGGGCTCGAAGGGCTTGGTGAGGTAGTCGTCCGCCCCCGCCTCGAGGCCCTCCACCACGTCGGCCGTGTCCGAGCGGGCGGTGAGCATGAGGATGGGGACGCCGGAGTGGCGGCGCAGGCGACGGCACACCTCGATGCCGTCCATGCCCGGGAGCATGAGGTCCAGGAGGACGAGGTCGGGGTGGAGGCGGTCGAAGGCGTCCAGCGCGGAGGCGCCGTCGGCCGTGGTGACCACGTCGAAGCCCTTGCCCCGCAGCACGATGCCCACCATCTCCGCGATCGCATGATCGTCATCGACCACCAGGATGCGTGAGGACGTCGTCATGGGCTCATTGTGCCATTCGTCCCGTCCTCCGCCGTGGACCGACGTCGTCGCAGGTCTCGACCATCGTCGTACCCGGCACGGGCGCCCGGCACCGTACGGTGGGGCAGGCGCGGCGCAGCGGACGCCACGGACCATCGAGGACGACGAGAGGTGAGCGACGTGACCGGACCGAGCGGACCCTGGAGCGCTCCCGGAGCGGGCGCACCGGCGACGTCCTCCCCCGCGTCGCCCGCCCCCGGGTCGTCGGACGCGCCGGGCCGACCCGGCCCCGTGCAGCGCGAGCTCGTCCGCAGCCCGGGCCTGTTCCCCCTGCGCCCCCTGGGGGTCGGCGAGATCTTCTCCGCGGCCGTCGGCATCTACCGCCGCCGCCCGAAGCTCGTGTTCGGCGTCAGCGCGATCGTGCTGGGCATCGCCTTCGTGATCAACTCGGTGGCCGCCGGCATCGGCATCGCGCCGACGGCCGTGCAGCTCCAGGGCATCTCCCAGGACCCCACGGCGGCGTCCTCGAGCGCGACGGAGCCGCTCGGCTCCTCGCTCGGCGACATGCTCGCGACCATCGGATCCTCCATGATCTCGGGAGTGATCACGCTGGTGGCGATGCAGCTGGTGCTCGTGGTCCTCACCCGGGTCACCCTCGCGGAGGCCGTCGGCTCCCGCACCGACGACGCATCCCTGCGCTCGGCGCTGCGCACGCACGGGCCGCGGGCCGCGCTCACGGCGATCCTCGTCTCCCTCATGGGATTCGCGGCCTTCGTGGTGATCTCCCTGATCGGGGGCCTGCCGCTGCTCGTGGTCCGCGAGGCGCACTGGTGGACGATCCTGCCGCTGCCGCTGTTCCTGGTCCTGGGACTGCTGGTCTCGCTGTGGGTGTGGGCGCGCACCGCCTTCTCGACCCCCGCGCTCGTCCTCGAGGACACGAGCGTGCTGGGCGCCGTGCGCCGCTCCTTCGCGCTCACCCGGGGCCGGCGTCTGTGGCGCGCGCTCGGGATCGCCGTGCTGCTGACGGTCTCCTACACCCTCGTGCAGCAGGTGATCGCCGGAGTCTTCGGGACCGTCGGCACGATCGTCTACGTGATCATCCTGCTGGCCACCCAGATGTCGGGCCTCGTGCCGGGCATGATCCTGCTGATGGTCGTGACGATGCTCGGCTCGTACGCGGCCTCCGTGGTGGTCGTGCCGTTCTGGGCCTCCGGCCTCACCGCGCTCTACGCCGATCTGCGGATGCGCCACGAGTCCTGGGACATCGCGCTGCGGCGCGCGCAGCAGGACGCGGACGGCAGGTGAGCGCACGTGGATCCCGATGAGGCGCGCCGGAAGGTCCTCGAGGAGCTCGCGCGCGGCGAGTACCACCGCGACCAGGGCTTCCTCCCCTGGCTCCTGGGGATGCTCGAGGACTGGCTGGACTCCCTGACCGGCGGCGCGGGCGGCGCGTCCTGGGTGCTCATCGTGCTGCTCGCGGTGGTCGTCCTGCTCGCGGCGCTCTCGGCCCTCGCGGTGCTCCGCCGCAGCGGGCGGATGCGGCGCGACACCGCGCTCAGCGTCTCCTCGCGCCTGGACGCGGATCCCGTGCTGAGCGCGCAGGAGCTGCGACGACGGGCCCGCGCCGCGGCCGACGAGCACCGCCCCGGCGATGCGGCGGTGCTGGGCATGCGCTCGCTCGTGCGCGATCTCCAGGAGCGCACCCTGCTCGATGTCGCCGAGGGCATGACCGCGCACGAGGCGGCCGAGGAGGCCTCCCGCGCCTTCCCCGATGTGCGCACGCGCCTGCTGCGCGCCGCCCAGGTCTTCGACACCGCCGCGTACTCCCGTCATCACGTCGACGCCAAGAGCGCCGAGGACGTGGTGCGCCTGGCCGAGTACCTCGCCGAGGCGACCCCGCAGCTCCGCGAGCCGGAGCCCGCATGACGGCCCCGTCGCCCACCACGGCCACCGTCCGCGCCGACGCCGCGCGGCCCGGGCCGCGCACCTCCACGCGCGTGCTCACGGTCGCGCTCGTCCTCGTGGTGCTCGCCGCGGTGGTCGTCGTCGCCCTGCGCGGCACCTTCCGCGACGGCCCGCTCGAGCCCGCCGCCCCCACGCCGCAGGGCTCGAAGGCCGTGGCCCGAGTCCTCGAGCGCGAGGGCACGGACCTCGAGGTCCGCCGGTACACGACCGACGCCGCGCAGGCCCTCGCCGAGGGCCGCACCGTCCTGGTCACCGACCCCTCGGCGCTCGACGGCGCCCAGCTCGACCGTCTGGCCGAGGCCCGGGAGAGCGGCCACGGTCACCTGGTCCTGGTGCGCCCGAGCTTCTTCGTCCTCGCGCGCCTGGCCCCGGGCATCCGGCCCGCCGGGTCGCTGGAGGAGACCACGAGCCTGAGCGCCGACGATTCCTGCGCGGCGGCGTCCCTGCACGCCCGCGAGATCCGCGTGGGCCCGGCCGAGGACGTCGCGAAGGCCGCGACCCTCTACCGGGCCGGGGACGGCTTCGACTCCTGCTTCCGCCGGGGCGACGGCGCGGCCGTGGTCACCGGCCAGGGCGTCACGGTGCTGGGCTCGGCGACGCTGCTGACCAACGCCGGCGCGGGCGATCTCGACAACGCGGCCGTCGCCCTGAACGCCCTCGGCGGGGACGACGAGGGCTCCGCCCTCACCTGGTACGTCCCCTCGCCGACGGATCCGCTCGCCGAGGAGCGCCCCTCCCTCCTCGACCGGCTGCCCGACTTCGCGCTGCCTCTGGCGCTGTGGGCGTGCGCGGTCGTCCTCTCCGTCCTCCTCGCCGTCTCGCGCCGACTGGGCCCGGTCGTCGTGGAGCCGCTGCCCGTGAGCGTGCGCGCCCGCGAGCTGACCGTGGGCCGGGCGCACCTGCTGCATCGCGCCGACGCCCGCGACGCCGCGGCCCGCGCGCTGCGGGCGAGGACCGCCGTGCGTCTGGCCTCCCGGCTCGGCGTGCGCCGCGAGGGCCGCCTGGACGCGCTGATCGCGGCGCTCGCGCCCCACACCTCCCTCATGCCCGAGCAGCTGCGGACGCTGCTGGGACCCACCCCCGTGCGCAGCGACCAGGAGCTGCTGCGCCTGAGCGAAGACCTCGACGCCCTCGAGAAGGAGATCGACCGATGAGCGCAGTCCCCGATCAGCCGACGCCGCCCGCAGCCGTCCCGGCGGAGCCCGGGCCCGAGAGCCCGCGCGAGCGCCTGCGCGCCCTGAGCGACGAGATCCACAAGGCGGTGGTGGGCCAGGACGCGGCCGTCACCAGCCTGGTGGTCGCGCTGCTGTGCCGCGGCCACGTGCTGCTCGAGGGCGTGCCGGGCGTCGCCAAGACCCTGCTGGTGCGCTCGCTCGCCGAGGCGCTCGACGTGGACATGCGCCGCGTCCAGTTCACGCCGGACATGATGCCCGGCGACGTCACCGGCTCCCTGGTCTACGACAACTCGACCTCGGACCTCGTCTTCCGCGAGGGCCCCGTGTTCACGAACCTGCTGCTGGCCGACGAGATCAACCGCACGCCCCCGAAGACCCAGTCGGCGCTGCTCGAGGCGATGGAGGAGCGGCAGGTGACGATCGACGGCAGACCGCGCGCCCTCCCGGATCCGTTCATGGTGGTCGCCACGCAGAACCCCATCGAGTTCGACGGCACCTACGCCCTGCCGGAGGCGCAGCTGGACCGCTTCCTCCTCAAGGCCGTGCTGCCGCTGCCCGAGCGCGAGCAGGAGGTGGACGTCCTGCGCCGCCACGCGGAGGGCTTCGACACCCGCGACCTCGCAGCGGCGGGGCTGCGCACGGTCGCCGACCCCGCCTCCCTGCGCGCCGCCCAGGAGGAGGTGCGCCAGGTGCGCGCCGAACAGAGCGTGCTCGAGTACGTGGTGGACGTGTGCCGCGCGACCCGGCGCTCACCGAGCCTGTCCCTCGGCGTCTCCCCGCGCGGGGCGATCGCGCTGCTGCGCACGGCGAGCGCCTGGGCGTACCTCACGGGCCGCGACTTCGTGACGCCCGACGACGTGAAGACCATGGCCCCGGCGACCCTCTCCCACCGGGTGCGCCTGACCACCGAGGCCGAGCTCGAGGGCTCGCAGGTGCAGGCGGTGCTCGCCGCGACGCTGGCCGGCGTGCCGGTCCCCCGCTGAGGAGCCGGACGTGAGGGACCTGCCCGCCCTGAGGATGCGCGGCGCCCTGCTGGGGGTCGTCGGCGCGCTGCCGATCGTGCTCGTCCCGCACTGGGCGACCGTGCTGGTGTGCGCCCTCGTGTGGGTCGCGCTGCTCGTGCTCGACCTCCTGCTCACGCCGTCGCCCAAGACCCTGCTGGTGCGGCGCCGCTCCCCCGGGCAGGTGCGGCTCGGCGAGGAGGGCACGGGCCGCCTGCTGGTGACGAACCCCGGTGACCGCGGCGTCGACGTCCGTCTGCGCGACGCCTGGAACCCGACGGCGGGCCTCCGCGTCCAGCGCGCCGCGCTCGCGATCCCCGCGCGGGAGCGCCGGGCCGTGGACCAGGTGTTCCGCCCCACCCGGCGCGGGCGGCACACGAGCCGCGCGCTCGTGCTCGCCGTGCGCGGAAGGCTGGGTCTGATCGAGCGCCGCGGGACGCGGGACGCGCCCGGGGAGCTGCTGGCCCTGCACGCCTTCGGCTCGCGCCGCCACCTGCCCTCGCGCACGCGCCGGCTGCGGGAGATCGAGGGCCTCGCGGCGGTCCACCAGCGGGGCCAGGGCACGGAGTTCGACTCCCTGCGGGACTTCGTGGACGGCGACGACGTGCGCTCGATCGACTGGCGGGCGACCGCCCGCCGCCGCAGCGTCGTGGTGCGCACCTGGCGGCCCGAGCGCGACCGTCACGTGCTCATCGTCGTGGACACCTCGCGGACGTCGGCCGGCCGGGTGGGCGACGCCCCGCGACTGGACTCCGCGCTCGATGCCACGCTGCTGCTCACGGCGCTCGCCGCACAGGCCGGGGACCGGGTGGACGTGCTGTGCGCCGACCGCGTCCCGCACGTGCAGGTGCACGGCGGCAACGCCCGCACGGTGCTGCACGACGTGGTCGCGGCGACCGCACCGGTCGAGCCGGCCCTCGTCGAGACCGACTGGGAGATGGTCGCCTCGGAGATCCGCCGACGCGCCCGGCGCGGGGCCCTCGTCGTCCTCCTCACCCCGATCGAGCCGGGGGCGGCGGGCCAGGGCCTGCTGCCCGTCGCCTCCCGGATCGCCGCCGATCATCCGCTGATCGTCGGCTCGGTGGCGGACCCCGCGCTCGCGGGCATGGCGCGCGAGCGCGGCAGCATCGGGGCGGTCTACCGGGCCGCGTCGGCCGAGCAGGAGAGCATCGAGCGCGAGGGCACCGAGCGAGCTCTCGAGCGCTGCGGGGCGCACGTCGTGGACGTCGTCCCGGACGACCTCCCGCAGGCGGTCGCCGACCAGTACCTCGCCCTCAAGGCGGCCGGGAGGCTCTGACCCGGGCGCAGGCGGGGCTCAGGCGGCGACGGCCACCTGGTCCCCCACGACCTCCTCGGGGAGGTCGCCGGTGATCCCGGCACGGGACACCCGGCGTCCGCGCACGATCATCACCGCGAGGAACGCGGCCCAGGCGAGGACGCCGATGCCGATGCGCACGGCGGCGGGGAGGGAGCTGGGCGTCACGAAGGCCTCGATCACCCCGGAGACCAGAAGCACGGCCACGAGGCCCACGCCCACCGTGATCATCGCGCGGGCCGCGCGGGCGAGCGCCCATGCGCGCGGCAGCGGCCCCGGACGCACCCATGCCCAGAACAGGCGCAGTCCGGCGCCCGCGCCCACGCAGATCGCCGTGAGCTCGAGCAGTCCGTGCGGCAGCAGGTACACCAGCAGCGTGCCCAGGTGCCCGTGCGCGGCGAGGACCCCGCCGGAGAGCCCGATGTTCAGCCCGTTGCTGAGCAGCATCCACGCCGGCCACACCCCGGTCACGCCGAGCACCACGGACTGCAGGGCGATCCAGGCGTTGTTCGTCCACACGCTCGCCGCGAAGCCGCTCGCCTCGCCCTGGAAGTAGTAGCCGACGAAGTCGTGCTGGGCGAGGCGGCGCTGCTCCGCCTCGGTGAGCACGGCGGAGCGGGCCGACGGGTCCAGGCCGAACCACAGCCCGGACACCAGTGCGGTGACGAGCAGCAGCGCGGCGCATCCGGCGACCCACCAGCGGGCCTCGTGCAGGGCGGCGGGCAGGTCCTCCCAGAGCATGTCCCGCACGCGCCGCCAGAGGGGCACCCGGGCCCCGGTGATCCGCAGACGCGCGCGCTGCAGAAGGACGGACAGGCGTGCGGTGAGCACCGGATCGGGGTTCGTCGAGCGCACCGTGGACAGGTGCGTCGCGGTGCGCCGGTACAGCGCGATCAGCTCGTCGATGCCCGCGGCGTCCAGGTCGCGGGTGCGGGTGAGCACCGCGAGACGGTCCCAGTCCTCGCGGTGCACGGCGATGAAGGCGTCGGTGTCCACCTCGCCAGCGTAGGCGAGGCGCGCGGACGGCACGTGCGACGAAAGTCGAGGCGCCGCGGTGCGCTCGTCGACCACCGGGTGAGGCCTCCCGCGCCCGCCGATGGGAGACTGGGCGCATGTCCACGGCAGCGGGTCCGACGAGCGCGAGCGCCCCGAGCGCGATGCGCGATGCGATCGTCACCGGCGAGGCCGTCCACCTGGACCTGCGCCCCGCCTCCTTCGCGACCCGTCTGCTGTCCTATCTGATCGACGGCGCCGTCATGCTCGCCCTCAGCATCGGCGCGACGGTGGGCATGGTCGCGCTCGCCTCCCGCACGGGGCTGGACGCTGGCTTCGTGCAGGCCGCCCTGGTCCTCGTGAGCGTGCTCGCCTTCCTCGGCTACCCGGTGCTCACCGAGCTGTTGATGGGCGGACGCAGCCTGGGGCGCCTGGCGACGGGCACCCGCGTGGTGCGCGAGGACGGGGGCCCGGTGCATGCGCGCCAGAGCCTGCTGCGGGCCCTCATGGGGATGCTCGAGATCTGGTCGACGACGGGCGCGATCGCCCTGGTCACGGCGCTCGTCGACCGCCGCTCGCGACGGCTCGGCGACATGCTCGCCGGCACCATGGTGATCCAGGAGCGCATGCGCGCCCCGCGCCCGGTGCGCGAGACCGTGCCCGAGGAGCTGCAGGCCTGGGCCACCGGGGCCGACGTGGGCCGACTGCCCCTGCCGCTGCTGCAGGACGTGCGCTCGTTCCTGCCCCGCGCGCACTCGCTGAATCCGGAGTCGCGCCGCGAGATCGCCCGCGACCTGCTGCAGCGCACCATGCCCTCGGTGACGCCCGCGCCGCCTCCGGGGACCGACCCCGAGATGTTCCTGCGGGCCGTGCTCGCCGAGCGCTCCCGGCGCGACGAGGAGAAGCTGCGTGCGGCCGCGACGCGCGAGCGCGAGCTCGCGGCCGACGTGCGCGCGGTGCCCTTCGCGCAGTAGCCGGTCCCGCAGCGATCCGCCCCGGAGAGGTCAGTCGCGCCCGGCGATGAGCACGGGGATGCCGCCGCGGATGCGGTACTCGTGACCCTGGCCGGTGCAGCGCAGCACGTGGTCCGCGCCGCCCTGCGCACCGTCCAGAGCGACGGCGTCGGCGAGCTCCGCCCCGCACCGGGGGCAGCGCAGGGTCCGGCGCAGCCACGCCGGCCCGTCGAATCCGGCCTCGCTGCGCATCGCGACCTCGCCCCCACTCTCTTCCTCGTGCTCGTGCTCGTGCTCGTGCTCGTGCACCGTGTCGTCGTGCACCGTGTCGCCGCCCGTGCCCTCGTCGATCATCCCGAGCACCTCGTCGCGCACGGCCCGCATGGTGGGCTCGTCGGCCGCCTCGACGTTCAGCCGCAGCGCCTGCTGGGTGTTGGAGGAGCGCAGGGAGAACCACCACTGCTCTCCCGCCGCACCCCAGTGGCGCACGGTGAGCCCGTCGAGCTCGTCGATCTCGACGCCCTCGCGCGGGGCGAAGGCCGCGCGGATCGCCTCGCGCGCCGCGGCGGCAGATGCGGGACGGCGATTGATCTCCCCGCTCGCCGCGTAGGGCGTGTGCCCTGCGACCAGCGCGGACATGCTGGATCCGCTCTCCTCGAGCGCCGCGAGCACGTGCAGGGCGGCGAGCATGCCGGAGTCGGCGCGGAAGAACTCGCGGAAGTAGTAGTGGGCGGAGTGCTCGCCGCCGAACACGGCGTCCTCGCGCTCCATGATCGCCTTGATGAGCGAGTGCCCGACGGGAGTGACCGTGAAGCGCCCGCCCGCGGCCTCGACGGCCTCGGCGACGTGCCGCGAGGAGACGACGTTCGCGACGACCGTCGGGGACTCCTCGCCCCGGGCGCGGGCCCGGGCGATCTCGCGCTCGGCGATCAGCGCCGTCACGGCCGAGGGCGGCACCGGGGCGCCGGTCTCGTCGACCACGGTGCAGCGGTCCGCGTCGCCGTCGAAGGCGAGCCCCAGGTCGGCGCCCTCCTCGCGCACGCGCGCGGCGAGGTCGGTGAGGTTCGCGGGGTCGGTCGGATCCGCCGGATGGTGGGGGAACGATCCGTCGAGCTCGAGGTGCAGACCGCTCATCCCGACGCTCGGCAGATGCTCGGCCACGGCGGGCATCGTGAGCCCTGCCATCCCGTTGCCGGCGTCGACGACCACCGTGAGCCTCCGCGTCCCGGGAACGGGCGCGAGCGCCAGCACGGTCGCGACGTAGTCCTCGAGGGTGTCGAGCTCCTGCAGCCGGCCACCGGGGATCTCGGGGATCTCCCCGGCGTCGAGCAGCTCCTCGGCGCACACACGGAGATCGTCGAGGCCGGTGTCGCGGCTGATGGGGCGCGCGCCGGGCAGGCACAGCTTGATGCCGTTGTCCTGCCCGGGGTTGTGGGAGGCGGTGATCATCGCGCCCGCCGCCCGGTAGAGGCCGGAGGCGCAGTACAGCTGGTCGGTCGCGCTCAGGCCGGCGAGGCCGACCGTGGCTCCGCGGCGCACCGCCCCGTCGGCGAAGGCGCGGGCGAGCTGCGGAGAGCTCAGGCGCATGTCGTGGCCGAGGATCAGGTCCTTCGCCTCGAGGCTGTCGGCGAACGCGGCGCCGAAGGCCCGGGCGACGTCCTCGTCCAGGGTCACGCCGGCGACTCCGCGCACGTCGTTGGCCAGGACGATCGGACGCAGATCGTGCTCAGTCATCGCTCGACCTCACCACGTGCAGGTGACGCTCGGCGGGACGCGGCTCGGGGCGGCCGTTCGCGCGGGCGGCGTCGCGGTCGACAGACGGGGCACCGGCAGTGTCCTCCGTCTCGTGCGCGTCGAGCGCGGCGGCGAGCGCCACGAGGTCGTCGACGGCATCGGCGCTGCCCGCGACCCGCAGCATCGTCCATCCGCGCGGCGGCGTCATCCGCGACGCGTGCTCCTCGCAGAGGTCATAGGCGTGGGGGTCGGCGGTGCGGGCGAGCGGTCCCACCACGAGCGTCGAGTCCTCGTACACGAAGGTCAGGGAGCTGACGGCGGGGCGGGTGCAGCCGGTCTTCGAGCAGTCGCGATGAGGCACGCCCTCGAGTGTACGCAGTGGGCGAGCCGGGCCGCGGCCCGCGACACGAGCGCGTTAGAGTGCGATGCATGACGGGTCAGCGAGTTCTCGGCGGCGCCTCGGGCCCGGTGGGCCGCTCCCGCGGGCGGCGCCGTGACCGGCACGGTCGCGGACTGCGCGGAGACCTGCTGCCTCCCCACCTGCCCGGTCACCTCTCCCGCCGCGAGCTCTTCGAGGACACCGTGCTCGACGCGGCCCGCGCGCTCGTGGAGCGATACCCGCGCCGCCTCGAGCATCTCGAGGTCGCGGTCGAGGAGGTCCCGCTCACGGATCCGGCGCCGTGGGAGGAGAGCGCGGTCGCACTCGGCCGGGCCTTCCCCGCGGACCGCGACCATCCGCCGCGCGTGGTGCTGTTCCGTCGGCCGATCCAGACCCGCTGCTCCCTGCCCGGGGATCTCGAGCTGCTGGTGCGCCAGGTCCTGGCCGACCAGATCGCCTCCCTGCTGCACCTGGACCCCGAGGACGTGGACCCCGAGGCCTGGGGCGAGGACTGACGGCGCCCCTCAGCCCAGACGCACCGTCGTCCCCGAGCCGCCGGTCGAGGCGGAGACCACGGGGACCGAGGTCAGCAGGGGCCCGGCCTTCGCGTCCGACTCGGTCTGGATCCAGGCGGCGTGGACCGCATCGGGGTCGTCGGGGACCACGACGAGTCCCGCGATGCCGCCCTTCGTGCCCTTGAGGTCTCCTGCGGGGATGTCGGTCGCGCTGTCGCCGGCGAGGTCGAGCTCGACGCTCTCCCCCGCGCCGCCGTCTGCCCCGACGGGGATCACGGTGACGTGGGTGTCGTCGGTCGCGGCCAGGGAGAGGGCGCCGTGGGCGCCGTCGGTCGGAAGGGCGGTCACCCCGGAGTCGCGCAGCGCCGGGGCGGCCTGGGCGACCGCGAGGTCGGAGGGCTTGCCGATCGTCTTGCCGAGCTTCTTCTCGGACTGGACGTGCGAGCGGACCGCGGCGCTCACCTTCTGGTCGGACTCCGCGGTGATCGCGAAGTCCCCGGCGATGCCCTCGACGGGCACTGTCGTGACGGATCCCGCGGGCACGGTGACCTCGTCGTCGAGCCCGGACACGTCCACGGGGCCCTTGGCGTCGTGGGCGGCGAGCTGCACGTGCGCGTCCGCGCCCGACTCGTTCATCAGCACCACCTGCGCGCTCGTGCCCTTCCCGATGCGCACGCCGGGGATGACGGAGCTGCGGGAGGCCTCGGGCAGGTCGGAGAGGATCTCGCCGCCCAGCGGGGTGAGACCGTCGCGCTCGGTGTCCTGCAGGGACATGGCCAGCGGCGCGCCGACGGTGCTCACGCTCACGCCGATCACGTCCTGGTCGGGGACGATCGACTCGAGCAGCACGCGCTCCTCCTTGCCCGGGGCCACCACGACCTGGGAGCGGCCGCCCATGTCGGCGGGGCCGTCGGCCGTCCAGACCTGGATCGAGGCCGTCGCGGGCCGGTCGGTGGTGCTGCGCAGCAGCAGGGAGGCGCTCGCGCCGCTCGCGGTGGAGGCGCCGAGGAAGGTCGCCTGCGTGGAGGCGCCGGTGCAGCGGGTCGCGCTCAGGGAGCGGAAGTCGCCGGAGTCCGTGGTCGTGGTCTGCACGGCGTCGGCGACGACCTGCTGATCCTGTGATCCGCGCACGGTCACCTGCGGGCCGTTCGAGATCGAGGAGATGGTCTGGGCGCTCGCGCCGACGTCGCCCGCCGAGGTGTCGATGCCGAGGTCCTCGCCCGCGGCGTCGGCGGCGGTGATCGAGGGCGCGAGGGGGTTGCCGTCCGCGTCCTGCCTCGTGCTGGAGGCGGCGACGCGGCCGAAGAGCAGCGAGGAGTCCGCGTCCAGGCCCAGCGTGCGCACGCCCACGCGGCCGTTCGGCCCCGTCGAGGAGAGCTTCTCGTCCCCCGTGCTCCCCTGCAGCTCCTTCGGGACTTGGACGGGGCCAGGGCACACGAGCGCGGCGGCGCTCGGCGAGGACGTGGTCTCGGCGCGCTCGACCGAGCGGTCCGAGGACCCGTCGGAGAGAGGGCCGACGAGCGCTCCGGCGCCGAGCACCAGGATCGGCACCACGCTCGCGAGGGCCAGTGCGGGCCGCATCGATCGAGTCACAGGGCACCACTCTCCTGGCTCTCCTGCCAGGGCTCCTCGCCCCGACGCCGGCCGGGGCCGGCCCGCCAGGGCACGGCGACCACGGCGGTGATCAGCACGGTCAGGGCCAGCACGATCGCGAGCACGAGGCGCCAGGGGTCCTGGCGGTGGATCTCGAGGTGCCCCGAGGCGCCGGCGGGGACGGTGAAGCCCTGGGCCCAGCCGTCGACGGTGACGGGTGCGAGCGCCTCGCCGTCGAGCGTCGCCTCCCAGCCGCTCTCGCGGCGCTCCGAGAGCACCACGGTGCGCTCGCCCTGCGCGACGGCCACGTCGCCCTCGGCGTCGAGCACTCCGCTCGCGAGGGCTGTCTCGTCGTCGGCCGACGGGTCCTCCCCCGCCGGGCGGATCACGACGCGGGATCCCGCGTCGACCACGCGCCACATGCCGCCGCTGCTCCCCTCGGTGACCTTCTCGAGCTGCGGGGAGGCGTCGAGGGCGTCCGTGAGGGCCGGTGCGTCCTGCGAGGACCCGGGCACGACGACGTAGCCGACGCCGAGGGTGCGCAGACGCACGGGGTCGCTCGCGGCGTCGGCCGTGAGCAGCTCGCCGGTGGCCTCGCGCAGCGCGGTCGAGGCGGGGTCCTCGTCGACGGCGGCGCCCGAGCCCGCCGCGGCGAGGGTCCTCGCGGCGACGGAGCCGGAGTCCTGCTGGGCGGTGGGTCCGCCGTCGACCACGAGGTGGGCGTCGACCGAGTCGTCGCCGCCCTGGGACAGCACGAGGACGCGTCCGCGCGTCTCGGAGGTCCCGAGGTCGCTCGCGGCCTGCGGCACCTCGTCGCTCTGCGTGCGGTGCACCTGCAGCGCGTCGGGCAGGCTCAGGGTCCAGCCGATCGTGGCGACGAGGCAGCAGGCGGCGACGAGCCCGGCGATCGCGACGGTCGCGCCGCGGCGCGCACCGGATTCGCGGCCGCTGCGGCGCGCCAGGGCGTCGCAGGTCGCCGCGCACCCCACGAGCAGGGAGAGCAGGGCGAGGCTGAGCACCCCGCCGATCGGTGCGCTCAGCAGGGTCTCGTCCCCGACCTCGGTGGGCACGGCGCGTGCGAGCAGCGCCGTCGCCATCGCGAGAGCGGCGAGCACGATCGCGTACCGTCCCGCGCGGCCCGCGTCGGCCCGCTGGAAGGGGGCGAGCAGCGCGCCCAGCAGCACCGGGGCCATCAGCAGCACGGGCAGCGCTCCGGCCGCGGACGCACCGAGAAGGCCCTCGAGCGCCGTCCAGCAGGGTGCGGGCGCGGGCCACAGGGCGAGCAGCTCGAGGCCCGAGGGGGCTTCGGCGGAGGCGGGGACGCCGGCGACGTGCAGGAGCGCGGCGGGGTGGGCGATGAAGGCGCCGAGGTAGGGAAGCTGCAGGGCGAGCGAGGGCACGAGCACCCAGATGAGTCGCCGCCGCCGGCCCGGCACGAAGGGTGCGAGCAGGGCGAGGGCGAGGCCGACGAGGATCACGAGCACCGGCTGCACGGCGCCGATCACGAGCAGCACGAGACCTGCGGCGGCGGCCGCGGAGACGCTGGCCTGGGAGACCTTGTGCACGAGCCCGATGGCGCGGCCCACCGCGAGGGCGAGCAGGGGCAGCAGCAGGTGGACGAGCACGAGCGGCCAGGCGCCGGAGCCCAGGGAGGCGAGGAGGGGCGGGCCGACGGCCCAGGCCACGGCGAGGGCCAGGCGCGCGCCGACCGCGCGGGTGAGGGCGCCGGCCGCCCACCAGGCGCCCATGGCGGCCAGCGGCACCGCGAGGACGAGCAGCACGCCGAGCGCGCCCTCGGGCAGGGGAAGCGGGGCGATCAGCCGCAGCAGGGCGTCGCCCGGCCCGCGTGCTCCCAGTCCGCCGTCGCCGCCGGGCACCCAGCTCGACCAGGCGACCTGCGTGCGCTCCCGCCAGTCGTCCGCGAGGGTCTGCAGCTGCGGGCCCGCGAGATGGCCGCGCGCGAGCAGCGGGCGCGCGCCCACGATCCCGGCGATCAGCGAGAGCGCCGCGAGGATGATCGTCCACACGCCGTGGCGGCCGAAGTCCGCGTCGTCGGAGCCGTGGGTGGTGCCGGCGATCCCCCAGGTGGTGCGGCGGATGCGACGGGCGCGCTCGTCGTCGGCGAACAGGCGCGTCCAGATCGC
Source organism: Brachybacterium kimchii (assembly GCF_023373525.1). Classification (NCBI taxonomy): domain Bacteria; kingdom Bacillati; phylum Actinomycetota; class Actinomycetes; order Micrococcales; family Dermabacteraceae; genus Brachybacterium; species Brachybacterium kimchii. The sequence goes on along the minus strand of NZ_CP097218.1, from coordinate 350,582 downwards.
CTCGAGGCGGCGGCGCAGCGCCTCCGTGCGCGGAAGGTACAGGGGCGCGAGCCGCCGTCGGGGCACGAGCGCCCTGCGGGAGGCGCGCGCACCGCGGGCGATGACGCCCGGCGCGCGCCGGTAGGCGGCGAGGGTCCCGCGGAGCTCGGCGAGGGCGAGCCGGGGCGCCTGCGCGGCGACCTGCCCGAGCATCCGTGCCAGGGTCCCCAGCGGCATGCTCAGCAGGAGGGTGAGCACGACGCCCAGCAGCGGACGGTGCTTGAGCAGCAGGAGCATCTGCCCGCGCCGGTGCTCGCGCAGCAGGGCGGGGGCGGGGGCCGCACGATGCGGGGCCAGCACGCGCGCGTCGGGAGCGACCTCGACCCGCTCACCGCCCCGCCAGACCCTCTGGCCGAGGTCGATCTCGGCGAAGGGCGAGCCGAGCGCGGGGTCGGTGCCGCCGAGTCTCGCGAGGGTGCTCTCGCGCACCAGCAGGCCGGGCAGGGCGACCCCGAGCACGTCGTGGCGCCAGTCGGACTGCCCCTGGTCGATCTCGCCGGGCTCGACGCCGGTGACGATGCGGCCGCTGTGGGTGAGGGTGAGGCCCACGTCCACGAGCACGTCGGCGTCGTCGGCGGTCGGGCGGGCGGCGCTCCGGCCAGGGGTCTCGTCCTGGTCCTCGTCCTGCGCCGCGTCGTCCTCGCCGGACGCCGCGGGCCGCAGGCGCTTGGAGCCGATGAGCGCGGCAGTGGGCGAGGCCTCGGCGGCGTCGACGAGGGCGCGCAGGGAGGCGCGGCCGGGCAGCGCGTCCTCGGTGAGCAGCCAGAACCAGCTCTCGGAATCGGCGGAGGCGCGGCGCCTTCCGGCCGGCGGCGCGGCGATCGCCGAGCCTCCCTCGCGCAGGCGGGTCGGGATCTGCGCCGTCTCCTCGGCCTCGCGCACGAGCCCGCGCTCGTGCGCGTCGCGGTCGATGGGGCGCATGTGCCCGCCGGCGCGCGGAGCGGCCTCGGAGACGTCCTTCTGCTGGACGTTCGTGAGCACCCCGCTGGACAGGGAGGTCATGATCTCGCGGACGGCGCTCGCGAGCCCCGCGCCGGCAGGGATCCGCAGCACCTCGTCGATCGTGCCGTCGTCGGCGAGCGCGGCGACCTGCGCCTCGCGCTCCTCGCCGAGCTGTCCACGAGCGATCACCGCGACGCGATCGGCCGCCCTCTCCTGAGCGGAGAGGGCGGCGAGGGCGGTCGAGAGGGATTCGGGGTCGTCGCGTCCGCCGAGCAGGAGGACGGCGGTGACGTCGCGCGAGGTCACAGGCGGCGGGCCGGGTTCACGGGCCGCTCAGACGGCGCGGCGCTTGAGCTTGCGGCGCTCGCGCTCGGACAGACCGCCCCAGATGCCGAAGCGCTCGTCGTTCTCGAGGGCGTACTCGAGGCACTCGGCGCGCACCTCGCACGAGACGCACACCTTCTTCGCCTCGCGGGTGGACCCGCCCTTCTCGGGGAAGAAGGCCTCGGGGTCCGTCTGCGCGCACAGCGCGCGCTCCTGCCACGAGACCTCGGCCTCTTCGCCGTCGGCCACCAGCTGCAGGAGGGAGAATTCCTCCGACTGCGCATCATCCTCGTCGCGCATGCGTTCCATCGGCACAGTTCCTTCCTCAGGGGGACGCTTCACGTCGTGAGGCCGCTCCATGGCGGCCGACGGGGTTCGGGACGAGGCGGGGGGAGCCGCCGGACACCGCCTAAAATACACCCGTGTAACTCGGCCCCGTCAAGCCGGTGCACGCCCGCGACCAGGAGATGCGATGACCACGACCCCTCCCGACGGGCCCGCGGGGCCCCTGCAGCCGTCCGCTTCGTCCGGTCTCCGGGTGCTTCCGGTCGTCGGACTCGGCGAGGTGCGTGCGGGCGATGACCTCGCCGCGCTCCTCCTCGGCGCCCTCGAGGCCTCCGGGATCCTCCTGGCGGACGACGACGTGCTGTGCGTGTCGACCAAGATCATCTCGAAGACCAGGGATCTTGTCATCCCCGCCGTGGCCAAGCAGGAGGCGATCGCGGAGCAGAGCGTGCGCCTCGTCGCCCGCCGACGCCACCTGCGGACCACCACCTCGATCGTCGAGATCCCGGCCGGTCCGGTGATGGCGGCCGCCGGCATCGACGGCTCGAACTCCCCCGGCGGCCTCCTGCTCCTGCCCGGGGACCCGGACACCGAGGCGGAGGATCTGCGCGCGGCGCTCGCGCGCGCCACGGGACGCCGCCTGGGCGTCGTGCTCTCGGACACCTCCTCGCGCATCTGGCGGGTGGGCGTCGGCGACATCGCGCTCGGCGCGGCGGGGCTGCGCGCGCTCGAGGACCTGCGCGGGAGCACGGATGCCGACGGCCGGCCCCTCCACGTCACCGTGCGAGCTCTGGCCGACGAGATCGCCGCGGCGGCGGACCTCGTCAAGGGCAAGGCGAGCGGCGTGCCGGCGGTCGTCGTCCGCGGCCTCGGGGGCGTCGTCGTCGATCCGGCCGACGCCGTCCCCGCGCGCGCTCTGAGCCGCACCGGGGAGGACGACTGGTTCCGACGCCCGAGCCTCGAGTCCGTCTGGCAGGCCCTCGGCATCGCAGCCGAGGACGAGCCGGTCGCGGCGATGGATCCGGAGTCCGACGCACTGCGCCTGCACCGGGCGATCGAGATCGCGCGCACGCCCGCCCGCGCCGTGACCTCCGTCGACCCCGACCCCGGGCCTGCCTCCGCTGCGTCCGCCGCGCCGATCCTCGAGGACGTGGGCCCCGGCCCGACCGGGCGGCTCGCGCTGGTGGTGCGCCCGCACGATGACCGCGGCGGATCCTGGGCGGCCGCCGGCGTGTTCGCCGAGCGCCTGCGCACCGCGATCGGGGCCGAGTCCATCGCCCGCGAGCTGCCCGTCGATGTGCGCATCGAGGGGCCCCGCGCGAGGATGGAGCCATGACCTCCGCCTCTTCCCCTCCCCCGCTCCCCTCCCTCCAGGCGCTGCTCTCCTCCCTCGAGGCGCTCGGCCCGCGGCCCGCCCTGGTCTGGTACGGGGAGCAGAGCAGGATCGAGCTCTCCGGCCACGTCCTGGCGAACTGGGTGATCAAGACCGTGGGCCACCTCGATGCCGAGGTCATGCTCGAGCGCGACGAGCTCGTGCTGCTCGACCTCCCGCCGCACTGGAAGCGCCTCGTGCTCGCCCTCGCCGCCTGGGGCCTGGGCGCACGCGTCGCGATCGGCGACGGCGCGGGCACCGACCCCGCCCTGCCCTCCGACGAGGAGGTGCGCGTCCTGGTCACGGACCGCCCCGGCTCCGCGGCCCGCGCCGACGACGCCGACGAGGTCCTCGCCCTGGACGTCCGCTCCCTCTCCCTGCGCTTCGACGGCGAGCTGCCGCCGCTCGTCCACGACTGGGCCCAGGAGGTCCGCGCGCACCCGGATCACCTTGCGGTGCCGCTCGGCACCTGGGCGGGCCCCGAGCCCTCCCCGCTGCCGGCGTCCCTCACCGAGGCCCCAGGAACCCGCCTCCTCGTCGTGGCCGACGGTCTCACCGACCCCGCTCCCCTGCTCACGGCCCTGCTCGAGGGCCGTGGGATCGTCGGCCCGGCGGAGTCGGTCACGTCCCACCAGGCCCAGCAGGAGGACGCGCGCGAGGCATAGAGGCACCCCTCGGGTCACCTGCCCCGCAGACTCAAGGCCCGCCGTCCGTCCCCACACCCTCGTCGTCCACAGCCTCCGCACTGCTGTCCGGAATGTCCCACCCTCGTGGTGTGCTGGTGTTCGAGTCAGAGACAAAGGGACTGGCTGGCCGGGCCTCGGCGGTCGTGCGCACCCTCATCGGGCGCCGCACGCCGACCGGCCCGGGCGACGGATGAGCGACGAGGGGGTCGTGATGAGCACGGTGGTGCAGGAGCCGCACGGGGGACGCGGCACGGGATCCGGTGGGAGCGGTGGCGCGGGACCGCCCGAGGGCGGGCCCCGCCTCCTCGATGACGCGGAGGCCGAGGAGCTCGCGACGCAGATCCAGGCGCACGCCGCGCACGTCGCCGAGGCGGAGTGCGCGCTGCTGGACCTCATCGGCGAGTTCGATGCGGGCGAGGGGACCCGCTGGTATGTCGGCGTGAAGTCTCTCGCGCAATGGCTGGGCTGGACGTGCTCGATGACCCCCGGCACCGCGCGCGAGCACGTGCGGGTCGCCCGGGCGCTGCGTGGGATGCCGCTGACCCGCGAGGAGTTCGCCCAGGGCCGCCTCTCCTTCTCCAAGGTGGGCGAGATGACCCGCGTGGTCGGCCTCGTGGACGAGGGGACGCTGGTGCTGCTGGCACGGGAGATGACGGCCGCGCAGCTCGCCGCCGCGCTGCGCGCGTACCGGGCCGCGGAGGGCACACGGCTCCCGCAGGAGGCGCGGCGCGAGGCCTCGTGGCGGATGCGGGAGGACGGGATGATCGAGGTCCGCGCTGTCCTGCCCGCAGAGGCGGGCGCGGAGGTCGCCGCCGCCCTGGACCTCGCGACGCAGCGCGAGCAGGATGCAGGCGACCTCCCCGCGGATGCCGAGCAGGACCTGCCGCCGATGATCGAGCAGACCCGGGCCGACGCCCTCGTCGACATGGCCCGCGCCTACCTCGACGCGACGCCCGCCGACCGCAGCGGCGAGGACCGGCATCTCGTCGTCGTCCATGCGACGCCCGACGTGCTGGCCTCCGTGGACCCTCGGGCGTCGGAACCGCCGGCGGGTCCCGAGGGGTCCGACGCATCAGCCCCCTCGGCGCCCGGCAGGGATCTGACAGATCTGGCAGCAGGTGACGTTCCCGCGGGAACGTCTGCGACAGACGCTGGTACGCATTCAGCGGGCCCCTTCGATGCGTCCGCCGCGACCCCTCCCCTCCGGAACCGCTGCGAGATCGTGGGGGCCGGGCCGCTCGAGGCCGCCACGGCGCAGCGACTGAGCTGCACGGGGCTGCTCGCGCTGCTGGTCACCGATGAGAACGGGGAGATCCTGCACCTCGGACGCACCCGTCGACTCGCCTCCCGCGCACAGCGCCGAGCCCTGCGCGTCGCCCAGCGCACGTGCGGCTTCCCCGGATGCCATCAGACGAAGCACCTCGACGCCCACCACCTCGTGCCCTGGTCGCACGGCGGCGTGACGGACATCGAGAACCTCGTGCTGCTGTGCCGGCGTCATCACGTCCTCGTCCATGAGGGCGGGCTGACGCTCCGGCCGGCGCGATCATCGGCGCCGCACGCTCCGGCCGACGGCCCGCGCTTCGAGGTGGTCGACTCCACGGGCACCCCGGTCCAGGTGCACTGGCCACAGGTGCTCGAGCACGCGGTCATCGTCCCGCTTGAGCCCGAGCACCCTCTCGTGCGCGACGGCGAGAGCGGGCCGCGCTACCAGTGGGGCGAAGGGGACACGAGGATCGCGCCGACGACCGCCGGGTTCGGCTTCCGCCTGAGGGACGTCGTCGATGCGCTGTACGAGTCCGGCGCCGGGGAGGGGCCGGACGACCTGGACCCAGACTCCGACCCCGACGAGTGAGCGGCTCTCAGGCGACGGACTCGCTCGCCGACGTGCCGTCGGACTGCGAGGGCGTCGATCCCTCCGTCGAGCCCGAATCCTTCTGGGTGCCCTTCTCCTTCACATCCTGCTTCCTCTCGGGAGCAGGGTTCGCGGCGAAGGTCCTCTCCCAGGCCTCGAAGGAGGTGAGCTCCGCGGCGGCCCGGCGGTACTGGCGGCGCAGGTCGTTCCAGTGGCGGTAGAGATCCGCGTGGGTGCGGAGGCTGCGCGTGAACATCTCCCGCACGTGGTCGGGCCGGCGCTTGTACCAGGCGAGCTTCGTGCCGTCGGCGTTGGAGACCACGGCGCTGTCGAAGTGGCTGAGCGTCCACCACTTCGCGTCCAGGTGCGGGATCTCGGCCTGCGGGTGCAGACGGGAGGTCTCGCGCGGCGGGGCGAACATCTGGCGGGCCATCGTGCGCGCGGCCCACAGCGGCAGCCGGGAACGACGCGGCGGCGCGAACCCGCGACCCTTGCGCGGCGGCTTCGCCATCCGCACGGCCGGGAACTGCTGGGCGTCGGTGAGCGTCGCGGAGTCGTCGTACTGCTTGGCCATCGCGCGCAGCTCCGGGAGCTTGGTCCCGATCTGGTCGTGCAGCCCGCCGGGCCCGCGCAGCACGTCCTCCTGCGCCATCAGCCGCGCGGTCTCCGTGAAGTACTGCATGGAGATCATGTGCTTGAAGTCGATGCTCTGCGACTCGGTGATCACGTGGCCGCCGCGCTCGTAGACCGAGTGCAGCAGCGCGGTGATGATGCGGTTGCGCTCGTGGAAGTAGACCTGCCAGTCCAGGGCGTCGCTCTTGTCGGTCCAGGTGATGTGCCAGACCGCCGCGCCGGGCAGGGACACCGTCGGGTAGCCGGCGGCCTTCGCGCGGAGCCCGTACTCGGCGTCGTCCCACTTGATGAACACCGGCAGGCTGAGGCCGATCGCGCGCACGGTCTCGGTGGGGATCAGGCAGGTCCACCAGCCGTTGTAGTCGACGTCGGCGCGGCGGTGCAGCCACGGCGTCGAGCGCAGCGGCTCGAAGCCGAAGTCGTGTCCGAGGCGTCCGCCGGGGCTGACCACGCGAGGCTGGATCGCCCACGGGTCGACGCCCTCGCCGAAGGCGTGCAGCACCGAGCGGTTGTTGAGGTCGAACATGTGGGCGCCCACGAGCATGGGCGTGGTCGCGAAGTCCGCGAAGGTCAGCATGCGCAGCAGCGACTCGGGCTCGATGTCGATGTCGTCGTCGCAGTTGATGACGTAGGTCGAGCGTCCGTTGGTCGCCGCCTCGTACATGCCGCGCGAGAAGCCGCCGGAGCCGCCGATGTTGCCCTGCTCGATGAGCTGCAGCTGCTCGCCCATGGCCGCCTGCAGCGGCGCGAGCTCCTCGTGGTCGCTGAGACGGTCGGACCCCTGGTCGACGACGTACATGACGTCCAGCCGCTCGCGCAGGTCCTGGTCACGGCTGATCAGGCCGATGTTGTCCAGGCAGTAGGAGACCTTGTTCATCGTGGTCATGCCGATGGAGAACGTGCCCTCGGTGCGGGCGAGGTCGGCGTCGGCCGTCCACTGGGCGTTCACGACGGCGACCGGGTCGGCCCCCGCGATCACGTCGAACCAGTACCAGCCGCCGTCGCCGAAGGCCGTGAGCGGCAGCTCGAAGACCGACTCCGTGCTCTCGCGCACGGTGCGGAACTCGTGGCGCTGGATCGCTCCGCGCGCGTTCGAGCGGTAGACGATGACCTGGCCGCTGCCGGAGGTGGTCACGGTCAGCCGCACGGAGCGCACGGGCGTCCAGCGCCGCCAGTAGCCGGCCGGGAAGGCGTTGAAGTAGGTGCCGAAGGAGCGCACCGAGTGCGGGCCCACCTCGATGCTGTGGCGCGCGCTGAGCTCGTCGACGTCAGTCGTCAGGTTGTCCGCGCTCGGAGCGGAGGCCTCGTGGGTCTCCTCCTCCTCGCCGCCGAGCCCGAACGAGGCCGTCGAGATGCCCGAGCGGGCCGTGTGGGCCTCGACGTACAGGGGCACGATGTCCGGCGTCGGCACGAGCGGCATGATGAGCCGCTGGATCACACGCTGCGGGGTCGACGGGGTGCTCGCGTCCTCGGCCTCCGCGGAGGAGGGCATGGCTGTCGCAGGGGTGCTGGTGATGCTCACTGTGGGGGTCCTCCCGGCCGGCCGCTCAGGGCGCGGCTGATCGTTCACTGGCGAAGCAGGTCGGCCAGCTTGTTGTCCACGAGGCTCAGGGCAGAGCCGATCGCCATGTGCATGTCGAGGTACTTGTAGGTGCCCAGGCGACCGCCGAACAGGGTGCCCGGCTCGGCGTCCGCCATCTCCCGGTAGGCCATCAGGGTCTCGCGGTCCGTCCCCGAGTTCACGGGGTAGTAGGGCTCGTCCTCGCGCGCCGCGAAGCGGGAGTACTCGCGCTGGATGACGGTGCGGTCCGCGGGGTAGTCGCGCTCGGGGTGGAAGTGGCGCGGCTCGATGATGCGGGTGAAGGGGATGTCCGCGTCGGCGTAGTTCATGACCGACGTGCCCTGGAAATCGCCCGTGCTCTCGAGGTGCTCGGTCTCCAGGTCGATGGTGCGCCACTTGAGGTCGCCCAGCTCGTAGTCGAAGTAGCGGTCGACGGGGCCCGTGTAGATCACCGGGAGCTGCCCGCGCACGGCGTCGCGGTGGTACTCCTGCCTGGTGTCGAAGTAGTCCGTGCCCAGCCGCACCTCGATGTTCGGGTGGTCGGCCATGCGCTCGAGCCAGGCCGTGTACCCCTGGGCCGGCAGGCCCTCGTGGGTGTCGTTGAAGTAGCGGTTGTCGTACGTGTAGCGCACGGGCAGGCGGGAGATGATCCCCGCCGGCAGGTCCTTGGGGTCCGTCTGCCACTGCTTGCCGGTGTAGTTCTTGATGAACGCCTCGTAGAGGGGCCGGCCGATGAGCGAGATCCCCTTCTCGTCGAGGTTCTCGGGGTCGGTGCCGGCGAGCTCGCCGGCCTGCTCGGCGATCAGCGCGCGCGCCTCGTCGGGCGAGTAGGAGGCGCCGAAGAACTGGTTGATCGTGCCCAGGTTGATCGGCAGCGGGTAGACCACGCCCTTGTGGTTCGTATAGACCTTGTGGACGTAGCCGGTGAACTCCGTGAAGCGGTTGACGTACTCCCACACGCGCTCGTTCGAGGTGTGGAAGAGGTGCGCCCCGTACTTGTGGATCTCGATCCCGGTGGTCTCGTCGACCTCCGAATAGGCGTTGCCTCCGATGTGGTCACGGCGGTCGATGATGACGACCTTCGCGCCGTGCTCGACGGCTGCGCGCTCGGCGACCGTCAGTCCGAAGAGGCCGGAGCCGACGATCAGCAGGTCAGGAGACGCCACGGGGATACCTTTCGACGGGTGCTCGATGGCGACCACCCTAGCCCAGCGCTGCGGCGCGTCCGCGCACTTCAGAGCCCTGATCAGGGCATGGCGTGCATGCTCCACCGGACGCTCACGGACGCGTCACCGCCCGGCCGATCCGATGTCACTCGGTGTTCACCCGGCGTCGGGCCCGACGAGGCCCAGGTCACGTCAGCGCATCCGCTCGACGAGCAGGCGGTACCCCAGACGGCGCAGCCAGCCGGGCGCGAAGCGGTAGGCGGCGCGGCGTGCGAGGTTCGCGGCCGCCCCGGCGGGCGTGGTGACGCCGTCGCGCAGGAAGGTCCGCTGCAGGCGCAGGTCCGAGCGGAACATGCGGGCGCCGCCGCGGCGGGCGAAGAGGTCCTCGTCGACCCGGTAGTCCACGAGCACCTCGAGGAGGTTCGCGCTGCGCGCGCCGCCCAGCAGCATGCGCTCCCACAGCCAGTAGTCCTCGAGGTGGTCGAGCTCCAGGTAGCCGCCGACGGCGAGCGCCGTGTCGCGGCGCATCATCACCGCCGGGTGCTGGAAGGGGCTGTGGCGCGGGAGGTAGGCGAGGATCTCGGCGTGCGCGAGCGGCCGTGTGCGCAGGGGGCCGGTGCCGACGGGCACCGCGTCGGAGAACTCCTGGAGGGTGCCGCTGAGCAGGTCGAGGCCGCCGTCCTGCATCGCTCCGACCTGCAGGGCGAGGCGATCGGGACGGCAGAGGTCGTCGGCGTCGGCGCGTGCCACGAGGGTCGTGGTCGCGGCCTCGAGCCCGCGCTGGAGGGTGAGGGCGAGGCCCTGGTGGGCCTCTGCGCGCAGCACCCGGGCGGGACCGTGCTCGCCGGCCTCGATCGCGGCGACGACCGCGTCGAGCTCGGGGGTCAGCGGCCCGTCGATGCTCAGCAGCAGCTCGGCCGGCGCGAGGGTCTGCCGCGTGGTCGCGGAGGCGACGGCCGCCTGGAACCGATCGGCCCTGTCGCCGCGCCACACGGGCATGAGCACCGTGACGTCGTGGGCGACGGGCGGGTCCGACGGGACGGGCCGGTCCGACGGGGTGAGCGCACTCATCGCCCGGCGGACCTCTCCACGCGGGTGATCGAGGAGGCCGCCCCGGGGTCCTGGTCCAGGACCTGTGCACCGGGTCGGGGTCCGCCGCGCAGGGCGTCGCGCAGACCTCGTGCGCCGACGCGCGCGAGCTCGGGGTGGCGCACGAGCTGGCGCAGCCATCCGCGCACGGTGCTGCCGCCGTACATCGCGCGCTCCCAGAGGGTGAACGACCGGGTGCGGGTGAGCGCCCAGAGGCGGTTGCGGACGTCGTAGTAGAAGCGGTCGCCCGGCGAGGCCTGGGCGTTGGCGAAGACCTTCGTGCGGTGCTCGACGACGGAGCCGGGCACGTGGATGCCGCGCCCGCGGCGCAGCAGGCGGCCCGTGTGCTCGAAGTCGTCGGACCAGATGAAGTAGTCGGCGTTGGGGAGGCCCAGGCGGCGCACGTCATCGGCCCGCAGCAGCACGGAGACGTAGCTCGCGGTGCGGATCGGGTACCCGCCGGCGGCCTGCGCGTCGGCCCGCTCCTGCGCGCTCGCGCCCACGCGCAGTCGCGGCAGGTTCATGGGGTGGGCCCGCCCGTCGGTCCACACGGCCCGCGAGCTGAGCACGGACAGGCGCGCCGGGGAGGCGTCGATCGCGTCCGTGAGGGCGGCCAGGGCGGCCGGCCGCGGGATGGTGTCGTCGTCCATGAGCCACACCCAGTCGGCGCGGTGCTCCTCGAGCGCGCGGGCGATGCCGGTCGCGAAGCCGCCCGCGCCGCCGACGTTCTCGTGCAGGTGCACCACATCGGCCCCGATCGGGTGGGCGTCTGCCACGCTCCCCGAGGCGTCGGTCGAGGCGTTGTCCACGACCACGACCGCGTCGGGCCGACGGTCCTGCGCCGCGAGGGCATCGAGGCAGGACTCGAGCAGTGCTGCGCGGTTGTACGTGACGACGACCGCGACGACTCTCACACCGCCGTTCGCGGCATCTCGCGTGATGGGGGCGTCCTGCACGGGGTCTCCTCCGGGTCTGCGGGCGAAGGGCAGGTCACGGGGGCGCCTCCGCGTGCGTCGAAGTCTACGGAGAGCTCCCCGTGTTCACCCAGCCGTCCGCCCGCGCGCCGCGAACACGTCACGTCCGCGCCGCGCAGCCGCTGGGCGCTCGGAGATCCCGGGGCTAGTCTGTCGGGCACGCGCGCCGACCCCGCTTCCCCTCGTCGGCGCACACGACGGAAGGACCCTGCCCGTGGACGACCGGGACGAACGCTCGGCACGCCCCTCCGACCAGGAGGACCCGTTCGAGGAGGCCCCTCGCGCTGATCCCGCCCGCGGCGGATCCGCGCGCCCTCGCACACCGCGACCGGGCGCACCGCGCCGCCCCACCCCGCGCTCGCGGGCCCGGGCCGGCAGCAGCGTCCAGGCCGTCGGCCCCGCCTCGGGCGGACGCACCCGGCAGCCCGAGCAGCCCACGCGCGCCCTCCCGGCGGGCGAGAGGGCGCCGCAGGGCCCGTCCGGGCAGCAGGGCTCCTCCCCCGCCTCCCCGTCCCGTCCGTCCTCCCGCCAGGGCGCCCCGGTGCACCACCACGAGGGCGCAGGCGCCGCGGGCGCCGGCGCGGCCGTCCCGCCGTCGGGCCCCCAGGGACCGGACCAGCCCGGCGGTCCGCAGCGACCGGGAGGCCCCCGTCGGCGCTCCCGCGTCCCCCGGCCGATGCGGCTGGGCATGACCCTCGTCGCCCTCGTGCTCGTGATCGTGCTGGGCTGGGGCGCCGGCCTCGCCCTCTGGGCGAACTCGCGGATCGAGCACGTCGACGCGCTCTCGGGCGCGGCGGACACCCCGGGCACGACGTACCTCATCGCGGGCTCGGACGCCCGCGGCGGCAAGAGCGTCGCCGACGACGGCACCCAGGGCGGGCGCGCCGACACGATGATGCTCCTGCACCGCGCCGCCAACGGGAAGTCCTACCTGGTCTCCCTGCCCCGCGACACCCTCGTGGACATCCCCGGGCACGGGAAGTACAAGCTCAACGCCGCCTACTCCTTCGGCGGTCCGCAGCTCATGGTCAAGACCGTGGAGGAGTTCACGGGGATGACCATCGACCACTACGTCGAGGTCGGCTTCGACGGCGTCACCGACACCGTGGACGCCGTGGGGCACGTGAACCTGTGCATCGACAAGGACGTGGACGACGAGAAGTCCGGGCTGAAGATGGCCAAGGGCTGCCACGACGTGGGCGGGGAGCAGGCGCTCGCCTTCGTGAGGGCCCGCTACTTCGACCCCACGGCCGACATCGGACGCCAGGCCCGCCAGCAGCAGTTCGTCGCCGCCCTCATGGACCGCGTGACCTCGCCGGCGGTGCTTTTGAACCCCTTCGCCCAGGCGAAGCTCGCCGGCGCCGGCTCGGGCGCCCTGCTCACCGACGACCACACGGGCCTCGTGGACCTCGGACGGGCGGGACTGGCCATGCGCCGCTCGATGAAGGACGGCACCAACCTGTCGATCCCGATCGTCACCGAGAGCTACCAGACGAACAACTCGGGCGTCGCGATCCTCACCGATGAGACCGAGACCAAGCAGTTCTTCTCCTCGGTCGCGGACGGCACGGCGACCGCGAAGTCCGGGGACTGAGCGGGGCAGGGCGGGGGCCGGGGGTCAGCGGAAGAGCATGTCGATGACGATGTTCACCGAGTTGAGCATCGACTGGCCCTTCTGCTTCGAGTAGTCGGTGTAGAGGATATGCACCGGGTGCTCGCGCACGCTCAGGCGCAGCCTCCCGATCTCCTCGACGATCTCGGAGGCGTGCGCCATCCGGTTCTGCTCGATGGTGATGCGGCGGCAGGCGCCGCGGCCGATCACGCGCAGACCGTTGTGGGCGTCGGTGAGCTTCACCCCGGTGGTGAGGTTCGTGTAGCGCACGGCCGCCCGCAGCACGAGGCGCTTGAGCAGGCCCGGGCGCGTGCGCTGGTCGAGGAAGCGGGACCCCAGCACGAGGTCCACGTCCTCGCGCTCGCGCAGGCCGATCATCGCCGCGGCGTCGTCGACCTGGTGCTGGCCGTCGGCGTCGAACGTCACGACCTGGCGCATCGCGGGATCGCGCAGCGCATAGTCGATGCCGGTCTTGAGGGCGGCGCCCTGGCCCATGTTGAAGGGGTGGCGCACCACGGCGGCCCCGGCCTCGGCCGCGATCTCCGCGGAGCCGTCGCGGCTGCCGTCGTCCACGCAGACCACGAGCGGATAGCGGCGGCGCAGCTCGGTGACGACGTCGCCGATGACCTGGGCCTCGTTGAACAGTGGGATGACGAACCACGTCGAGGTGACGCCCGGGTCCGCCTGCTCGACGGTCCCGTCGGGGGACTCGCTCATCCACTTCCTCCCGGGACGACGTCCGCGCTGGGTGCGCTCAGGCCCAGGACGATACCCTGTCCACCGGGGACGATCCCGCGCCCGCGCGCCGGGCGCGCCCCGCCCACACAGCACGTCACATCCGCAGGCCCGCATGCGGGAGGAAGCAGGTACCGGTGAACACAGCCGTCGTCGCTCTCGGGAAGATCGGGCTGCCGCTCGCCGTGCAGTTCGCCGAGGCCGGGAGCCAGGTGGTGGGCGTCGACGTGAACCCGCGCCAGGTCGAGGCGATCAACGCGGCCCGCGAGCCCTTCCCCGGCGAGGCGCATCTCGCCGAGAAGCTCGCCGAGCTCGTCCCCTCCGGGCGCCTGCGCGCGACCACCGACTACGCCGAGGCGATCCCCCAGGCCGACACGGTGGTGCTCGTGGTCCCGCTGTTCGTGGACGAGGAGACCTCCGAGCCGGACTTCGGCTGGATGGACGACGCGACCCGCTCCCTGGCCCGGCACCTCACCCCCGGCACCACCGTCATCTACGAGACCACCCTTCCGGTGGGGACGCTGCGCGGCCGCTTCACCCCGATGATCGAGGAGATCTCCGGCCTCACCCAGGGCGAGGACTTCTTCATGGTCTTCTCCCCCGAGCGCGTGCTCACCGGGCGCGTGTTCGCGGACCTGCGCAAGTACCCGAAGCTGATCGGCGCGATCGACGACGAGGGCACGCGCCGTGCGCGGGAGTTCTACGAGTCGATGCTCACCTTCGACGAGCGCCCCGACCTCGCCCGACCCAACGGCGTGTGGGACCTCGGCTCCCCCGAGGCGGCAGAGCTCGCGAAGCTCGCCGAGACCACCTACCGCGACGTGAACATCGCGCTGGCCAACGAGTTCGCCCTGTTCGCCCAGGACAACGGCATCGACGTCTACAAGGTGATCGAGGCCTCCAACTCCCAGCCCTACTCGCACATCCACCAGCCCGGCATCGCCGTGGGCGGGCACTGCATCCCCGTCTACCCGCGGCTGTACCTCTCGACCGATCCTCATGCCGAGACCGTGCGCACGGCCCGCGCCCTGAACGCCTCCGTGCCGGCGCGCCTCGTGCAGCGCGCGGAGGAGCTGCTCGGATCGCTCGCGGGTCTGCGCGCCGTGGTGCTCGGCGCGTCCTACCGGGCGGGCGTCAAGGAGACCGCGTTCTCGGGCGTCTTCCCGGTGGTCGCGGAGCTGCAGCGCCGCGGCGCGCAGGTGAGCGTGCAGGACCCGTTCTACTCCGACGAGGAGCTCTCCTCCTTCGGCTGGGCCGCCTGGCACCGGGGCGAGGACGCGGACCTGGTGATCGTGCAGACCAACCACCCGGAGTACCGGGAGCTGGCCGCGGGCGACGTCCCGGGCGTGCGCCTGGTCGTCGACGGTCGCGACATCACCACGGCCGAGAACTGGCAGGGCGTGCCCCGGCTCGTGCTCGGCGACGGGTCCGCCTCGACCCACGACGCGCCCTCCGACAGGGGCTGACGTGATGGGCGCGATGGGGTCGACGCTCGTCATCCAGATCCTGCTGATCCTCGGGATCCTGGGGATCACGTTCTGGCTGTTCCGCACGCGCGGGGCCCGGCAGCTCGCCGTGCGGCGCCTGCTGATCCTCGGCTTCGCGCTGTTCGCCGTCGCCGCCGTCGTCTTCCCCCGCCTGCTCACCCGCGTCGCCCACCTGGTGGGCGTGGGCCGCGGCGCCGACCTGCTGCTGTACGCGACCGTGATCGTGCTGCTGGGCGTCATCGCCCTGCAGGAGGTCCGCGCGAAGAACGAGGAGAAGCGCATCACCTACCTCGCACGCCGGATCGCCCTGGACGAGGCCGAGCAGCCCGCCGCCTACCGCGAGCGCACGCAGAGCGGCGCATGACCGACCTGCTGCTCCTGGTGGTCGCGGGGATCGTGGTCCTCGCCGCCGCCGTCGTCCCCGGATTCCTCGCCGTGCGCGTCCTCGGCGGCGGGCGCCTGCTCGCCCTCGCGCTCGCCCCCGCCCTCGGCGCCGCGATCGCGGGCGTGGGAGCGGTGATCGCGGGGAAGGCCGGCGTGCCCTGGTCGCTCGCGACCTTCGGGGTGCTCTCCGCGCTCATGATCCTGATCGGGCTGCTCGCCCGCCGCCTGGGCCTGCGCCTGCCGGCGACCGTGCTCGACGGGCGCCCGGTCGTCGAGGGCTCCGACGGGGCCGACTCTCCGGACGGGGCCGCTCCTCGGCGCCGGGTCCCGGGTGGCCCCTGGTGGATCCTCGGTGCGGCGCTCGTCGCGATCGTCCCGATCGCGTACGCGGCGGGAGGGGCCGACCGGGTCCTCGAGCGCTGGGACACCCTCTACCACCTCTCCGCCCTCGAGCGGATCCGGGAGACGGGCGACGCGTCGTCCCTGGTGATCGGCACGGTCGCGAGCACGACCGGGCAGCCGAACCCCTATCCCGGCGGCTTCCACGCGCTCGCGTCCCTGGTCCCGCTGGTGCCGATCCCGGTGCTGCTGAACGCCGCGTGCCTGGTGCTCGCGGTGGTGCCGTGGGTGACGGGGATGGCTCTGCTCGCCCGCGCCCTGTGGCCCGAGGTGAGCTGGGGGCCGTTCGCCGCGAGCATCGTCGGCCTGCTCGCGCCCGCGGCGCCGTGGGACGAGTGGATCCATCTCTCGGCGATCCCGAACATGGTCGGCTTCGCGATGCTGCCCGGGGTCACCGCGGCGATCGTCGCCCTCTGGGGCGCTCTGCTGAAGGAGGCCACGGGCGAGGGTCCGGGCGACGGGCCGGCGCCCGGCCACGGCATCCCCGGGCGGCCCGTGCTGCGGCATCTGGCCTCGGTGCTCGCGCTCGGCGGGGCCGGGCTCGGCCTCGCGCTCATGCACCCGAACGTGGCGGTCACGGCCCTGCTGCTGATCGCCGCCCTGAGCGCGGTGACCGCCCTCCCCCACGCGCGGCGCCGTCCCTGGCTGCTCGCCGTGCCGATCGCGGCGCTCGTGCCCGTCGGACTGCTCTCCTGGACTCCCCTCGCGGCGGTGGTGACCGACTTCGGCGGGGGGCTGAAGGTCTCGTGGTGGACGGGCCTGGGCGAGCTGCTGCTGGGCCTGCTCACGGTCTGGCCGATGGCGCTCGGCGTGGTGCTCGCCCTGCTCTGGTGGCCGGGCCTCGTGGCCTCGTGGCGCAGCCCGCAGCGCTGGCTCGTGATCGCCTGGCTCGTGATGGGCGTGCTCTACTTCGACTCCGCGATCGACTCGCCGCTGAACCTCTCGACCCTCTACTACCGCGGCCAGGACCGCCTCTCGATGCCGGTCACGATGCTCACGAGCGTGCTCGTGATCCCCGGTCTGCGCGCCTGGTCCCGGGTGATCGCACCGCACGGGGAGAGGATCCCGCGCTGGGGCGCCGCCGTGCTGACCCTGCTGGCCGTGGTCGCGGCCGCGAGCTCCGTACCGACCCGGATCGACAACGCCCAGATGAATCTGGCCTGGACCTACGAGGGCCGCGGCCGCTTCCTCCAGCAGGACGAGGTCGAGGCCTGGGAGAAGGCCGCTCCCGAGATGGACACGAGCAAGAAGGTGCTCGCGAGCCCGTTCTCCGGCGCCTCCCACATGTACGCGATCCACGGCCAGCAGGTCTACTACCCCGTCGCCGGCATGGCCCTGACCTCGCAGGACAGGGCGCTGCTCTACGCGATCTCCGGGTCGAACGGCCCCGTGCCGCTCGCGGAGCAGTGCCAGATGCTCGAGGACGCGAACGTCGGCTACATCTACAAGGAGTACACGACCTACTCGTGGTCCTCCACGTTCGACCTGGTCAACCGCGCCTCCCAGGACCTGGGCAGCACCGTGTTCACGACCGACCACTCGCAGCTGATCCGCGTCGACTGCGGCTCCGGCTCCTGAGAGAGGATCCGGCTCCCCCGGCATGACCTCCTCCGACTCCTCGCCCGACTCGGCTCAATCCGCCCCGGCGCGCGAGTACCTGCCCCTCCTCGACGTCGTGCGGATCGCCGCGATCCTCGGCGTCGTGATGGTGCACGTGGTGGGAGGCGGCGTCGAGGCCGGGACCGTCGGGATCGGTGTGACGGCGCTGGACATGGCGGCCTCCGCCGCCGTCCCCGTCTTCCTCATGATGACCGGCGCCCTGAACCTGCATCCCGCCGCCCACCGGCGCGGACCGGGCGCCTTCTGGCGGCGGCGCGCGGTGCGCGTGGTGCCCGCGCTCGTGGTGTGGTCGGCCGTCTACATGCTGCTCATCGACCCGCTCGCGGGGGCCGACATCTCGCCCGGCATCGCGCTCGACGAGATCATCACCGGCAAGACGGCGGTGCACCTGTACTTCCTGTGGGCGGTCCTCGGCCTCTACGCCCTCGCGCCCGTCATCGCGGCGTTCCTCCACCAGCACGGGGCGCACGAGGGCCGACGGGCCTGGTGGATGGGCATCCTCGCCTGCGGCTGGACCGCGCTCGCCTTCGCCGTGCCCTTCCTCACCGCGGGACCGACGGACGGAGGGTCGCTCGACGGGCTCTCGCAGCACAGGCCGCTCGAGGCGGGCGCCCTCACCTTCGGGCTCGCCTTCGCGGGCTTCTTCGTGATCGGACGGGCGGCCGTCGCGGCCCCGCCGGGCCGCCGCACGGGGACCTGGCTGCTCGCGCTGAGCCCCCTGTGCGTCGTCGCGCTCACGGCCGTCTACGAGGCGGACCGGGGCGGGGCGGGTGCCGGATCGGGCTCCGCAGCCGACGCGTGGATCGCGGTGCTCGGCTCCGGCTACACCTCGCCGCTGGTCATGGTGTATTCGATCGCCCTGTTCGCGGGCGTGACCGCGCTCGCGCTGCGGTGGCGGGTCGGACCGCGTGCCCAGCACGTGCTGCGCACGCTCGGGGACGCGACCTTCGGGGTGTTCCTCGCGCACTTCGCGATCCTCGTGCTGCTGCGTCAGCTGCCGTGGATGGGCGACGGGGACGAGCTGGGCCAGATGGCGGTCGCGTACGTCGTCGTGGTGCCGGTGTCCTTCGCGATCTCCCTGCTCGCGCAGAGAATCCCCGCGGTGCGCCTGGTCTTCTGAGCGGCCGGTTCTGAGCGGACTGTTCCGACCGGCAGGTCCTAGCGCGCCGCCTCGAGGACCGCCTCGGCGGCCCGCTGGGCGGCGCCCTGCAGGGAGGCGTTCTCCAGGGTCCAGGTGCGCAGGTGCTCGGGCGTCGGCCGGTCCCCCCCGGCGAGCGCGGAGTGCATCGAGGCGGCGACGGCGGCGGGGTCGTAGGCGCTCGCCCAGCCCAGCTGCGCATCGCGCACCCGCTCGAAGGCGGCGCCCTCCCCCGCATGGATCACGGGCGTGCCCGAGGCGGTGGCCGCGTAGATCTTCGTGGGCAGGGCGAACTCGTAGCCTAGGCCCGGGGTGATCGAGCTCAGCCCGGCGACCGCGCCGCGCAGCACGCGCGACATGTCCGCAGGGGCGAGCCGGCCCCGGAACTCGACGCCCTCGATGCCCTCGTCTGCCACCTTCTGCGCGAGCGCCTCCTTGCCGCTGCCCTCGCTGAAGAACAGCAGACGGGCGCCCGGGTGCTGGGCGCGCACCCGCGCGAAGGCCTCGACGAAGACGTCGGCCCCCTGCCATTCGGAGACCGTCCCGCCGTAGACGAAGTACGGGCCCTGCGAGGTCTCCTCGGCGGGCTGCGATCCCTCGGGCGTGAAGGTATCGGTGTCGATGCCGTTGCCGACCATCGTGAGCGAGGGGCGGCGGCCGATGAGCGCGGCGACCCGGTCGTCGACCCCCGGGGAGATCGTGAGGACCTTCGCGGCCCGCTTCCAGCTGGTGGTCTCCATGAGCCGCACCGCCGCGCGGATCGGAGCGGGGACGCCCTCGACGCTCTCGGTCGCATCCGACCAGACGTCGGCCGCGTAGAAGACCGTCGGGACGCGGCGCAGCACGCCGAGCACCGTCGCGACCAGGCCCGTCGTGGGCGGCGGCTCGGCGACGATCAGGTCCGGACGGCGTCGCAGCAGAAGACGGAGGGCGAGCGGCACGTCGAAGCTCATGTAGCAGAGGTAGCCGCGCACCTGCTGCTGGTGGTCGCGCTTGACCGGGAAGCGGGCGACGCGGCGCACCCGGTCCGTCCCGGTCACGCCGCGCGGCGGCCGGGTGGTGAGGACCGTGACCTCGGCGCCCGCCTCCTCGAGGGCGCGCACGAGCGCCTCCTCGCGGAAGGCGGCGGCGACGGCCTCGGGCGTGAAGACGCGGGTCGCGAGGACGATGCGCGGCGGGCGGCTCATCGGGTGCGCTCGCGCAGGGCGTCGACCACGCGCTCGGCCGCGTGCCCGTCGCCGTAGTGGTCGGGGCGATCGGCCGTGGGACGGGGGCGCTCCAGGGCCCGTGCGATGCCCGCCGGGTCGGGGACCAGCTGGTTCCAGCCGTCCTCGAGGGTCTCGACCCATTCGGTCTCGGTGCGCACGGTGACGCACGGGGTGCCCAGCAGGTACGCCTCCTTCTGCAGCCCGCCGGAGTCCGTGACGACGGCGCGGGCGCGGGAGACGGCGGCCACGAGGTCCGGGTACGCGAGCGGCTCGCCCACGTGCACGCTGCCGCCCTCGAGCGGGAGGCCGGCCTCGCGGGCCTTCGCCACCAGGCGGGGATGGGCGAGGAGGGCGATCGGCAGGGGCGAGACCCGGAGGGCGCCGAGGACGGCCGCGAGGCGCTCGGGGTCGTCGGTGTTGTCGGCCCGGTGGATGGTGGCGACCGCGAAGTCGCCCACGGCGTCGATGCCCGCGGGAAGGTGCAGCGTCTGGTCGGCGACCGAGGCGGCCACCCGCAGGCAGACGTCGGTCATCACGTCGCCGACCACGAGGGTGCGAGACCCCAGGCCCTCGCCCTCGAGGTGCTCGCGGGCGACCTCGGTGGGCGCCAGCAGCAGATCGGCCGCATGGTCGGTGAGCACGCGGTTGTGCTCCTCGGGCATGCGGCGGTTGAAGGAGCGCAGGCCGGCCTCGAGGTGGGCGACCTTCACGTGCATCTTCACCGCGGCGAGGGCTCCCGCGAGCGTCGAGTTGGTGTCGCCGTAGACGAGCACCCAGTCCGGCTGCTGCTGCTCGAGGACCTCGTCCATCGCGGAGAGCATCGCGCCGGTCTGGCGGCCGTGGCTGCCCGAGCCCGCACCCAGGTTCACGTCGGGCGCGGGGATGCGCAGGTCGGCGAAGAAGACGTCGCTCATGGCGGCGTCGTAGTGCTGCCCGGTGTGGACAATGACGTGCTGGACATCGTCCCGCTGCGCGGCGGCGTCGGCGACCGCCGCGAGCTTCACGAACTGCGGGCGAGCGCCCACCACGGACAGGATCTTCATCGGGCTGGTTCTCCTGGGGGCTCGGGGACGATCGCGCAGGTACAGTGTGCCCGACCCACGATATTCGTCCCAGGAGCGCCATGCCCGAGCCTGACCCCGCGCCGCGCGTCGCGGTCCTCGTGCACAACGATGCCGCGAACGACTCGCGGGTCCTCAAGGAGTCGGCGTCGCTGCGCGCGGCGGGCATGGACGTGCGCATCATCGCCGTCGAGCGCCGGCTGAAGGGCCACGCGGCGGGCATCACGCAGCTGCCGGGCGGGATCGCCCTCGAGCGCGTCCCCGAGTTCGCCCTGGAGCGGATCGCCCCGCAGCTCACGCGGCTGACGCGGCGCGGCGGGGACGCGAGCGCGGCGGAGCCGACGTCGGCGTCGGCCGATGCGCCCTCCTCGTCGGCCCCCGCTCGACCCCGGGGCCTCGCCGCCCGCGCGCGCCAGGTCGGGACCGCCGTCGCCGGGGACCTCGGCAGGCGCGCCTATCGGACGATCGAGCTGGGCACCTACTGGTGGCGCTCGGCCCGTGCGGCCCGGGACTTCGCGCCCGACGTGGTCCACGCCAACGACACGAACACCCTGGTCCCCGCCTTCGCCGTGCAGCTGCTCGCCCGGCGCGAGGGGCGCCGGGTGCAGATCGTCTTCGACTCCCACGAGCTGTGGCGCCATCGCAACGTGGGCGAGCGCCGTCTGCTCGCGCCGCTGCTCGAGGCGCTGATCGAGCACGTCGCCGTGCCGCGGGCCGACGCCGTGATCACCGTCTCCCCCTCGATCGCCGACTGGCTGCAGCGCACCTACGACCTGCGCTCGCGTCCGCTGCTGGTGCGCAACGTGCCCGCCGCCGGGCCGCTGCCCGAGAACACGGCCGGCGTGCTGCGCCAGCGGGCCGGCCTTGCCGAGGACGATCTCGTGATCGCCTACGGCGGCCGGCTCACCACCGCCCGCGGCATCGAGGAGACCATCGCCGCGCTCCCCCACCTGCCCGCGCGCGTGCACTTCGTGCTGCTGGGCTACGGGGAGGCCGACTACGAGCGCTCGATCCTCGCCTCCGCGCGCACCGCCGGCGTCGCGGACCGCGTGCACCTCGTGGGCGCCGTCGCCCCCGCGGAGGTCTCCGCGGCCCTGGCCGACGGGGACGTCGCGGTGGTGCACGTGCAGCCCGTGTGCCTGTCCTATCGCTTCGCCCTGCCCAACAAGCTCTTCGAGTCGATCCGCGCGGGCCTCCCGATCGCCGCAGCGGACCTCCCGGACATGCGCGCCGTGGTCGAGGAGCTGGGCGTCGGCGAGGTCTTCGAGGGCTCCGACCCGGCCGAGCTCGCCGCCGCCCTGCAGCGGATCCTCGCCGCCCCGGAGGCCTACCGGCAGCGGGCCCGCGAGGCCGCGCCGGATCTCACCTGGGAGGCCGAGGCGACCGGGCTGCTCGAGGCGTACCGCCTCGTGCTCGCCGGGGAGGACGCATGAGAGCGACCCTGCTGACCACCTGGTTCCCCACGCAGGCCGCCCCCTCGCGCGGCTCCTTCGTGGTGCGCGACGCGCGCGCGATCGCCGAGCACGCCCAGGTGCGGCTCGTGCACCTGGTCCCGCCCGCGGACGACGACGGCACCCGCAGACTCGTCCACGAGGGCCTGGACGTGCTGCGGCTCCCTATGGATCCGCGCCGTCCCGACCAGGTGCTGCGCGCCGCCCGGGCGCTCGGCCCGGCCCTCGACGGCGCCGACGTGGTCCACTCGATGGCCTTCTCGACACTGCTGCCGCTCGCCCTGCGCCGGCCGCGGGCGCCCTGGCTGCACACCGAGCACTGGTCGGCGCTCACCACGCCCGAGACGCTGCCGGCGCCCGCGCGGATCGCACTGCCGGTGCTCTCCCGCCTGCTCGCCGCGCCGGATCGGGCGACGGCCGTGTGCGAGTACCTCGCCGAGCCGCTGCGCGTCGTGCGCGGGCACCGGCCCACCGACGTGGTGCCGTGCATCGTGGATCCCGGGACGCTGGTCCCCCGCCGGGACCGGGCCGACGGGTCGCTGCGGCTCGTCTCCACGGGCGGTCTCATCGACCGCAAGGATCCCCTGGTCGCCGTGCGGACCGTGGCCGAGCTGGCGGGACGCGGCGTGGACGCGCACCTGACCTGGCTCGGGGAGGGTCCGCTGCGCGAGCAGACGCTCGCCCTCGCGCGAGACCTCGGGATCGACGGGCGGATCGCACTGCCGGGCACGGCGAGCGCCGCGGGTGTGCGCGACGCCCTGGGGCGCGCCGACCTGTTCTTCGGGCCCACGCGGGCCGACAACTTCTTCGTCTCGGCCGCCGAGGCGATCGTCGCGGGGCGCCCCGTGGTGCTCGGCGCGACCGGCGGGCAGGGCGAGTACGTCGAGCCGTCCGTCGGCTCCCTCATCGACACGCAGGATCCCGTGCGCTACGCGGACGCGATCCTCGACGTCGACGCGCGCACCCGGGACCTGAGCAGCGAGGACATCGCCGCCACCATCGGCGGGCGTTTCTCGACGCGGGCCGTGGGCGCCGCCTACGCCGCGCAGTACACGCGACTGCAGGACGAGGCCGAGGACGCCGCCGGTCGCGGCGCCGCCGGGACGGGGATGCAGCGATGAGGCCGCTCAGCTCCCCCGACAAGCCCGTCGACGTCGTCATCGCGTGCCACACGCCCGAGCGTCCCGTGGGCCGCGCCGTCGCCTCGATCCTCGAGGGCAATGCCGAGCACGCGAACGTCGTGGTCGTCGCCCACAACCGACCCGCCGACGAGATCCTCGGCGCGATCCGTCCCGAGCACCGCGATCGGGTGAGGATCCTCGAGCACCGCGACGAGTTCCGCTCCGCCTCGGGTCCCTTCAACGCCGGGATGCGCGAAGGCACCGCGCCGTTCGTGGCGATCATGGGCTCGGACGACACCCTGGCTCCGGGCGCCGTCGCCTCCTGGCTCGCCCTGCAGGAGCGGACGGGCGCCGAGTTCGTCATCACCCGCCTCGCGCTCGGCACCGCCGGCCATGGGGTGCCCACCCCTGCGACGCGGATGCTGCGCGGCGGCCTCGCGGACCTCGCCCGGGACCGTCTGGCCTACCGCTCGGCGCCGCTCGGGCTCATGAGCAGGGCGATGCTCGCGCGCACCGGGGCGCACCTCGTGGAGGGCGCGACCGTGGGCGGCGACGTGGGCATGGTGACGCAGCTGATGGCGACCGTGCCCACGATCTACGACCGCTTCGGTCCGCCGTACGTGATCGGCGAGGACGCCGGGGACCGCGTGACCTACGTGATCCGTCCGATGCGCGAGCAGCTCGGCTTCTTCCCCGATCTGCTCGAGGCCGACTGGTTCGCCTCGCTCCCCCGTCCCGCCCGCCGCGCGATCGGCACGAAGCTGCTGCGCATCCACGTGTTCGGTGCCGTCTTCTACCGCCAGGACGCCGGGATCTGGACGCACGAGGTGCGCGAGGCTCTCGCGGAGATCTCGGCCGAGGTCCTGCGCCGCGCCCCCGGATGCGAGCGCCCGCTCTCGCGCGCCGATCGCCGACTGCTCGATGCGTGCCTGGATCCCGGGATCGGGGCCGACGAGCTCATGGCCGCCGCGCGCGACCGGCGCCGGCACGGGCGCCCCGCGACGCTGCTGCCCCGCGAGATCACCCAGGTGCTCGCCCGCGAGGCGCCGCCGCGGTTCATGGCCGCGTCGCTCGCCGTGCAGATGCTGCCGCGGGTGCGGCGGGGCTGAGGGGGCTCGTCACTCCCCCACGATCGCCGCGATCGCTCGCTCCCACGTCCGCACCTGCTGCTCGGCGCTGAGCTCGTCCGCCGCGGCGTCGCTCGCGCGCTTCCAGCCGTCGACCGTCTCCGGGGTCAGGCCCGCGATCTCCGCGTGCATCGCCGGGGCGTCGGCCGCCGGGAGCACCGCGCCGAGCCCGTGCGACGCCACGAGCTCCGCCATGTCCGGGGAGGGGCCGACGATCACGCCGGTCCGGCCCTGCACGGCCTCGAAGAGCTTGTTGGGCAGGGAGTGCTCGAGGTTGAAGGTGGTGTTCGGGAAGACGACGAGGGAGACGTCGTACTCGGCGACGGTGTCCACGAGCTGCGCGAAGGGGACCGGGTCCCGCAGGGCGACGCCCGGCACCTCCTCCGCGAGCTGCGCGAGGCGCTCGATGTACCCGGGCTCGCTGGGCATGAGCATGAGGTCGAGCGTCGCGCGACCCTCGAGGCCCCGCATCGCGTCGATCATCGACTCGAGGTGGCGGTTCGCCCGGGCCACGCCCGTGTGCAGCAGGCGGATCGGCGCCTGCGTCGGCCGCACCGGCAGGTCCCGGCGGGCGGAGGCGTTGGTGACGACCTCGACATCCACGCCGAAGCGGTGCGCGTACTCGCGGGCGAGACCGGGCGAGACCGTCGTCACCGAGGCGACGCGGGGCAGGCACGTGCGGCACAGCCAGCGCTGATAGGGGGCGACGAACCAGCGCCAGCTGCGCTGGTGCTCCTTCTCGCGGGGCGCGTACTCGTGCAGGTCGGCGTGGACGCCGCGGCGGGGCTCCAGCCAGAGGGCGAGCGGCAGGGTGTTCGTGTCGTTGGCGAGGACGGCGTCCATCGTGCCCCGACGGCCCTCGAGCAGGTCGTGGGCGGCGCGCACGGCGCTCATGGACCAGTGGGCGCCGCGGAAGCGCCGCGTGAGCAGGTGCTGCTTGGAGTCGGGCCAGGCGCGCGTGCCCTCGGGGATCTCCACGTGGGTGACGTCCGGGTGCGGGCTCGGCCCGAAGCCGACGGTGGTCACGCGGTACCGCGGGGCGAACAGGGCGATCTGCCGCTGCACGCGCGGATCGCTCACCAGGTGCGAGAAGGACAGGATCATGAGGCTCGGGCTCATCGGGCGCTCCCCTCCCGCGCGCTCGCGTCGCCGGCGCCGTCGAGGCCGGTCTCCAGGCCGTCCTCGACGTCCCGGGCGACCTTCTCCTGCACCCCGCCGCGCACGAGGCCGGCGAGGGCGGCCTGCTCGGCGAAGGCGGGGACCGCGCCCACGACCTCGTCGAACGTGCCCTGGGCGAGCACCTCGCCCTCCTGCATGTAGAAGACGACGTCGCAGTGCTGGATGGTCGCCAGGCGGTGGGCGATGGTGATCGTGGTGACCTCCTCGCCGAGGTCGCGGATGCCCGTGGTGACGGCGGCCTCCGTGGACGTGTCCAGGGCGCTCGTGGCCTCGTCGAGCACGAGCACCTGCGGATCGGAGTACAGGCCGCGCGCGATGCCGAGGCGCTGGCGCTGCCCGCCGGAGAGCGTGGTGCCGCGCTCCCCCACGGTCCCGTGGATCCCGCCGGGCCGCTCCTCGATGGTCTCCAGCAGCTGTGCGCGGGAGAGGGCCTCGTGGACGCGGTCCTCGTCCACGTCCGCGGGATCCCAGGTCAGGGCCACGTTCTCGGCGACGCTCACGTCGAACAGGGCGACCTCCTGGGGCACGTAGCCGACCTGGGCGCGCCACTGGCGCATGACGGTCGTGATGTCCTGCCCGCCCACGAGGATCCGTCCCGCGGTGGGGGTGATCAGTCCCAGCAGCAGGTCGACCATCGTGGACTTGCCGGCCCCCGAGGTGCCGACGAAGGCGGCCGAGGAGCCGGCGGGGATCCGCAGGGACACGCCGCGCACGGCGGGCTCCTCGCGGCTGGGGTACACGAAGCTGACGTCCTCGAGGACGATGTCGCGGTGGCCGGGAGCGAGCTCCGCGGAGTCCGGCCGCTCCGTGCGGGAGACGTTCTCCCGGGCCTGCTCGATGTCGTCGATGATGTAGTCGGAGAACGCCGCGTTGGTGAGGATCCGGTTCTGCGTGGACTGGAAGCGGGTCAGCGAGGGCACCAGGCGGAAGCCCGCGACGCCGAACAGCGCGACCGAGGACAGCGCGCCCGTCGGCCCGCCGGAGAGGTAGCCGACGCCGCCGACGACGACGAAGCCGCCCACCAGCCCGGCCTCGAGCACGAAGCGCGGCATCTGGTTGTAGTACTGGGCGAAGGCGCGGGTCTCCGAGGCCAGGTCGCGGCGGTCGGCGACGATGCCCTCGACCTCCTTCTCGTTGCCCTTGAGGGTGATCTCCTTGAGCGCGGAGAGGACCTCGCCGAGCAGGCGCACCACGCGGATCGAGTTGTCGCGGTTCACGGCGCCGTTCCTCACGGCGAGCGGGGAGATCACGCGGGACATGACGAGGGCGACGAGCCCCAGGTAGATCGTGGTCGCGAGCGCGAGCTTCCAGTCCATGACGAACAGGCCCACCGTGATCACGGAGATCGTCGCGAACTCGCTGACCACGGTCATCGAGGGCATGAGGACGTTCGCGACGACGGCCGCGACGCCCGAGTCGACCATGCGGATGATCTCCTGGCTCGAGCGGGAGGTGCGGTCCACCCACGGGGAGGCCATGTAGGAGCGGAAGAGCATCTGGCCGATGGCGACCTCGTGCTTGGCGAAGCGCTTGGTGGCCTCGCGGATCGTCAGCAGGTTCAGGGCGCTCTTGATGATCGTGAGCACGACGAACACGGCGACCAGCCAGACGACCTGCCCGAAGCCCTCGAAGCGCCAGCCCACCACGGGGATGACCACGACCTCCTTGCCGCCCAGGAGGGCCTGGAGGGCGATGGCCATGGCGCCGAGGGCGACGACGTCGAGCAGCGCGAGCAGGCTCATGATGATCGCGAAGGTCCACAGGAACCTCCTCGACTCGCGCGGGAGCACGGACAGCGTGCGCATCACGGTCTGGACGGTGCGCTTCACAGGGGCCTTCCTTCGCGGGGGACGGGCGGGCGGGCCGCACCGGGTGCGCTCACGCTACCGTGCGCGGTCCGTGAGGACCCTGCGCGGGCCGTCAGCACAGGGGCTCGATCTCATAGAGGGCGTAGGGGCCCTCGCGGTCGACCAGACGCAGCTTGGAGCGAGGGATCTTCGCGAGGCCCTCCCACAGCACGGACGCCTCGGGGGCGATCGCCTCGCCGGAGTCCGGGGAGGTGTCGACGTAGAGGTGGGTGGGACCGACCTTGTGCAGGGAGGTGCACACCTTCGGATCGCGGTCGGCCTTGAAGGCGTAGCGGGCGACGCGGCGCGAGTCCAGCGACTGCGGCTCGGCGAGGGTGGGGAACACGGTCTCGACGCCGCCGAGCGACCAGTACAGGCCCTCGCCGTCGCGCGGGTTGCCGATCACCACGGCGTCCTCCGGCAGCGCGGCGGCGGAGCGCTCGATGAAGTCGCGCTCCTCAGGGGTCGCGTAGGAGGCGATCTGGACGCCGTAATCGGTGTAGGCGAGGGAGCCGGCGAAGGGCAGGCGCCCGGGCAGCACGGCCGCCACGAGGGAGACGAGCGCGAGGACCGCGAGGGCCGACGTCCCGCGCGGGGACCGGCGCCCCTCCCCCGCGGCGTCCATGTCCCGCGTCCACAGCGCATCGAGTCCGATGGCCGCGAGGGCGACGAGAGCGCACATGAGCAGCGGGGCGATCCGCTCGCGCGCTCCGTACCAGGGGTTCACCCACGTGCGCGCCCAGATGGAGTCGAGATTCGTGAGGATGCTCAGGCCGAGCGCGAGGGCCAGCAGCACGATCGCCGTGGCCCCCAGCCGTCGGCGTTCGCGCACCGCCTGCACCGCGCCGAGCAGCGCGAGCGCCCACACCGCGAGGATCGGCCATTGGAAGCTGCCGAGCGCGGAGACGCGGGGTCGGTCGGTGACCAGGGAGGCGAGGAATGCCGTCCACGGCCACGGGCGGGCGGTGGTGAGGTCCATCGAGGCGAGCAGCAGGTGCGAGGTGATCCCGTAGGCCAGGAGCACGATCGCGATCGCCGTGAGCTCGAGGACCCCGCGGCGGCGCGTGCGGGCGCGCACCACGTCGAGGACGCCCTGGGCGAGGATCCCCGCGAGGAGGGCGACGGCGAGCGAGAAGAGCGTCGAGGGGTGGGCCGCGACCGCCCCGACGAGGAGCAGGGCGCAGGGCCAGAGCTCGGCGGCGCGGCGCTCACCGCTGCGCACGGCGCGGTGGATCGCCCACAGCGCGCCGAGGGCGGGCGGCAGGCACAGCGACCCCAGGGCCGAGGGCCACAGTCCCATCACCAGGATCATCACCGGCAGGGAGAGGAACATCGGTGCGCACAGCGCCGCCAGCATCGGCAGCACCCGGACCTCGCGCAGGGTGCCCCGGCCGCCCTGGAGCAGCGCGACCATGGCGCCGAGGGCGCCCGGGATCGCGGCGACCATCGCGAGGGCCATGGCGTTGGCGGCGGTGATCGCGTCACCGGGGAGCAGGGCGGCCAGCACGTCCCAGCCGGCGGGATAGAACGTGGTCTCGTGGTAGATGCCCTGCAGGGCGGTGAACAGGAAGGCGTCGCGGTCCGCGCGCACGAAGGCGATCGCGGCGATGTGGAACGACGCGTCGTAGCTGCCGTTCAGGGTGTCGATGCCGCCCATGTGGCGGGCGGCGGAGCCCGCCGTCAGCAGGCCCAGGGCGAGAGCGACAGCGCCCGGGGCGATCGCGAGCACGAGCGCCCGCGGGCGCCGGCGCGACGACGGCCCGACGCGGCCCCCGTCGGCCCGTCGGCGCCCGCCCCGGGCCCGCCGGATCAGCAGGCGCGCGCCGAGCACGAGAGCGAGCACCACGAGCAGCTGGACGCCGGCGGCGGCCGGCGTCCACGGGAGGCCGAGCAGGTGGTCGAGGGCGCCGAGGACGACGGCGAGCAGCACGGTGATCGCGGGGGCGGCTCCCCAGCGCCACCCGATGCGGGCCCCGCCCGCGACGAGGAGCAGCGCGCCGGGGGCGCACAGCAACGCCCAGGCTCCCACCGCGGGGAGGAGCCAGTCCCAGGTCATCGGGGCGTCGATCCGGTCGGCTCCTCGCCTGCCGACTGCTGCGGGGAGAGCGCCTCGGCGTACCGGCGGGTCACGGTCGCGGCGGTGCGGCGCTCGACGACCCACGCCCGCGCCTCGGCGGAGACCTCGGTGAGGGCGCCCTCGCGCTCGATGCGCAGCACGCGCTCGACGGCCTCCTCGAGGTCCTCGACCACCCAGCGGTCGGGGTAGATGACGCCTGCGCCGCCGTAGGGGCGGGCATCGGGCCAGTTCCTGATGAGCGGGACGCAGCCGGCCGCGATGCCCTCCATGACGGCCTCGTGGACGCCCTCGTGCAGCGAGGAGGAGATGATCCAGCCGGCCATCGCGAGCAGTTCGGGCACGTCCGAGCGGGCGCCCAGCACCTGCACGGCGCCCGTGGGGAACTGTGCGATGCGTCGGCGCACGCGGGCCTGGAACGCGGTGTCCTGCGCGGGGTCCTCGGGCAGCCCGGGGCCGATGAGCTGCAGGCGATGGCGCGGGTCCTCGGCGCGCACGCGCTCCAGCAGGTCCAGGGTGAACAGCACGTCCTTGACGGGACGCAGCCAGCCCACCTGGGCGAGCAGGTGCGGGTCCCGGTCCCCGCGCGGCTCCGGGCCCAGCCCGTAGGCGAGGAAGTTGTCGACCCCGATGATCTCGCCCGCGCGCTCGAGGTTCGGCGTGAGGTGCTGGATGAGGGTGCGCACGTGCGGGGAGACGAACAGCACCCGGTCGACGACGTCGAAGACCGTCAGCAGCGGGAAGGGGGTGTAGGCCTCGAAGCGGTGGATGCGCGCGGCGGTGAGGCGCGGCATGTCCGCGAGCAGGGAGACCCAGGTGAGCACGTGGTGTCCCCACTCCACGAGCACCACGTCGGCCCAGTCGAACGGCTCGGCCAGGGCCGCGGGCGTGGGCAGGCGCCGCCCCGTGCGGGCGAGCTCCATGCGCGCGCGCAGCACGCGCTCACGGGTGGGCCGCTCGGCGGGCGGGAGGTCGTCGACCTCGAAGCGACGCACCTCGAAGCCGTCCTCCTCGAGGGCGGCGATGACGGGGTTCACGAAGGTCCAGTTGCGCTGGGCGATGACGAGCAGGCGCACGGGGGCGGCGTCCTCCGCCCCGTCCGCTCCCGGCGCGGCCGCGCGGTCCCGAGGGTCGGGGCGGGAGGGCCCTTCGTCGTGCGCGGGCGGGGCGAGCAGGAGTCTGCCCACCGCGCTCGCCCGCACGGGCGCGAGGAACCGCTCGGGATCGGTGATCAGCGGGGAGTCCGCGAGCCCGTAGTGGAGGGAGGCGTGGTAGGCGACGCGCAGTGCCTTGTCGAACCACTCGACGGCGCCGTCGTCGTCCCCGCGCGCGAGCAGCGCGTCGGCCCGCCGCAGCTCGGCGAGCATCTCCTCGCGCCAGGCGGCCGGGACCTCGCCGCGGTCCATGCGCCGGGTCAGGCGGAGGTAGCGCGCCCGTGCGCCGACGCCGCCGGGGAGCACCGAGGCGGCCCTGACGCCCGCGCCCAGGGCGCGGCGCCGCAGCGTCGCGAGGCCGGACTGCAGCGTCGTCGGGGACGTCGTGCGCTGAGCGCTCATGCCCTCCCCCGCTCTCACGAGGCGACGTCGTCGGGGCGGACGATCCGTCCCTCGCGGGCCGAGCACAGCACGGCCTCGACGGCGCGCACGGTCTGCAGGCCCTCGCGCATGGTGACGATGTTCGAGGGATCTCCGGCGACGGCGTCGCGGAAGGCCTCGTGCTCGGTGCGCAGCGGCTCGGTGCGGCGCAGGGAGTAGCGGACCATGTCGCCCTCGCTGACCCCGCGGAAGGAGGCCATGGAGTCCCAGAGGTTCGTGGCGCTCTCGCCATTGGCGTAGAACGTGAGGTCGGCGTTGACGGTGTCCGCGACCAGGGCCCCGTTCTCGCCGGTCACCACGGTCACGCGCTCCTTGAAGGGCGAGAGCCAGTTCACGAGGTGGCTGGTGATGGTGCCGCTGGCGAGCTGACCGGTGACCGAGACCATGTCCTCGTCCTCGCGGCCGGAGCGGCGCGTGGAGAACGCCGCGACCTGCGCGAAGTCGCTGCCGGCGACCCAGGCGGTGAGGTCGAGGTCGTGCGTGGCGAGGTCCTTGACCACGCCCACGTCGGAGATGCGGGCGGGGAAGCCGCCCTGGCGGCGGGTGGAGATCTGGAAGATCTCCCCGAGCTGGCCGTCGGCCAGGCGCCGCCGCATCTCCTGCAGGGCCGGGTTGAAGCGCTCGATGTAGCCGACGGCTCCGACGAGGCCCGCCTGCTCGTACGCGGCGGCGATCTCCTCGGCCTCGGCGACGTCGAAGGCCAGCGGCTTCTCGACGAGGCAGTGCACGCCCGCCTCGGCGAAGGTGAGCGCGACGTCGCGATGGAACTGGG
Source organism: Brachybacterium kimchii (assembly GCF_023373525.1). Classification (NCBI taxonomy): domain Bacteria; kingdom Bacillati; phylum Actinomycetota; class Actinomycetes; order Micrococcales; family Dermabacteraceae; genus Brachybacterium; species Brachybacterium kimchii. The sequence continues at coordinate 318,846 of NZ_CP097218.1, read as the reverse complement.
TGGGCACGGCGATGACGGCGTAGTCGATACCCGCGTCGACCAGGGCGCGCGCGTCGGGCAGCACGTCGTAGCCGGGGGCCGCGCCGTGCGGGTCGCCCTGCGGATCGGCGACGGCGACGAGCTCGACGCCCTCGAGGGCGCGCAAGTTGCGGGCGTGGTGGCGGCCCATCATCCCCAGCCCGATGAGGCCGGCGCGCAGGGGCCGACGATCCTCCGTGCTCATGCGGCACCCCCGGCGGCGACGGCGGCGACCGCGGCGACGATGCGCTCGAGGTCGTTCTCGGTGAGGCTCGGGTGGACCGGCAGGGACAGCACCTCGCGGGCGGCCCGCTCGGTGACCGGGAGGTCGAGGTCGAGGCCGAAGGAGGGCAGGCGGTGCACGGGCGTCGGGTAGTAGACGCCGCATCCCACCCGATGCTCCTCGCGCAGGGCGGCCGCGAAGGCGTCGCGCTCGGCGGCGCTCGCGCCGTCGAGGCGGATCGTGTACTGGTGGTAGACGTGCTCGGCCCCCTCGCGCACGACGGGCGCGACGACCCCGGCGATGCCTGCGAGACCCTCGTCGAGGGCGGCGGCGTTCGCCCGGCGCTGCGCGGTCCAGCCGACGAGCCTGGTGAGCTGGACGCGGCCGATGGCGGCGTGCAGGTCGGTCATGCGGTTGTTGAAGCCGGCGACCTCGTTGGCGTACTGGACCTCCATGCCCTGGTTGCGCAGCAGGCGCACGGCCCGGGCGAGCTCCTCGTCCTCGCAGGCGACCATGCCGCCCTCGCCGCTCGTCATGTTCTTCGTGGGGTACAGGGAGAACATGCCGAAGCGGCCGAAGGTGCCGACCTGCCGGCCCTTCCAGGTGGCGCCGTGCGCCTGGGCCGCGTCCTCGGCGACCCACAGGCCGTGGCGGCCCGCGATCTCGGCGATGGTGTCGATCTCGGCGGGGTGACCGTAGAGGTGCACGGGCTGGATGCCCACGGTGCGCTCGGTGATCGCGCCCTCGATCGCGGAGGGGTCGATGCAGAAGGTGTCCAGGTCGATGTCGACGAAGACGGGGGTCGCGCCGGTCACGGCGACGGAGTTCGCGGTCGCGGCGAAGGTGAAGGAGGGCACGATGACCTCGTCGCCCGGGCCGAGGCCCAGGGCGACCATGCCCAGGTGCTGCCCGGAGGTGCCGGAGTTCACGGCGACCGTGGGGCGGGAGCCGGCGAGCTCGGCGGCGAACTCCTCCTCGAAGGCCGCCACCTCGGGACCCTGCGCGACCATGCCGCTCCTCAGCACCCGGTCCACGGCCTCGCGCTCCTCGTCCCCGATGATGGGGCGGGCAGCGGGGATCATCTGCTCGCTCATGCGTGCTCTCCGTCCGTCGTCTCGTCCTGCTTCTCGGCCCCGGCGTCGGCGGCGAGGGTGAGCCCGCCCGTCGTCTCGTCGGCCACATACCACTCGCCCGTCGTCGGGCACACCCAGGCGTCGGTCCCGTCGGAGGCCGGCTCGAGCTTCTCCCCCGAACGGCCCACCCAGGCGATGCGGCGGGCGGGGGCGCCCGCGACCAGGGCGTGGGGCACGACGTCGCGGGTGACGGTCGATCCCGCGGCCACCATCGACCAGGCGCCGATGGTGACGGGGGCGACGCAGACGGCGCGCGCGCCGATCGAGGCGCCCGCCTCGCAGGTGACGCCTACCGGCTCCCAGTCGGCGGCGGACTTCGGGGAGAGGTCGGGGTTGACCGCGCGCGGCCGATGATCGTTGGTGAACACGGCGGCAGGGCCCACGAAGACGCCCTCGGCGAGCGCCGCGGGCTCGTAGACGAGCGCGTAGTTCTGCACCTTGCAGCCGTCGCCCATGCGCACGCCGGTGCCGATGTAGGCGCCGCGGCCCACGATGCAGTCGCGTCCCAGCCGGGCGTCCTCGCGCACCTGGGCGAGGTGCCAGATCGCGCTGCCCTCGCCGATGCGGGCGGTCTCGGCGACGTCGGCGGAATCGACGACGCGCACGCCCTCGCGCGAGGCGGCCGGGCGGTCGGCGGGTCCGTCGGACGAGCCGGCGGGCGACCCGCTGGACGACTCGGAGGTCTCGTTCATACCCCCGAAGATATCGGAGGGCGCCCGTCAGGACAGGGACGAGCGCAGCGACTCGCCCTTGGCGTGCGCAAGGTCGCGCAGCTCGCCCTGGAACTCGCGCATGCGCTCGCGCAGGCGCTCGCCCTCGGCGTCGTCGGCCGCCCCGAGGATGCGGGCGGCGAGCAGCCCGGCATTGCGGGCGCCGCCTATGGAGACGGTCGCGACGGGCACCCCGGCGGGCATCTGCACGATCGAGAGCAGGGAGTCCATGCCGTCCAGGTGCGCGAGCGGCACGGGCACGCCGATCACGGGCAGCGGGGTGAGGGCGGCGAGCATGCCGGGCAGGTGGGCGGCTCCGCCGGCGCCCGCGATGATCACGCGCAGGCCGCGGTCCGCCGCGGTGCGGCCGAAGTCGACCATGTCCTCGGGCATGCGGTGCGCGGAGACCACGTCCACGTGCACGTCCAGACCGAACTCGGCGAGGGCGTCGCGGGCGGGGCCGAGCGTCGGCCAGTCGGAGTCCGAGCCCATCACGATCGCGACGCGCGGGGCGTCCTGGGGCGTGGTCATGCGTTCTGCTCCTCGTGCACGGCGTCGATGATCAGTCGCTCGGCGCGGTGGGCGCGCGCGAGCAGGTCCGCGGGATCGCTCCCGGCGAGGGTCACGTGGCCGACCTTGCGGCCGGGCCGCACGGACTTTCCGTACAGGTGGACCTTGAGCCCGGGGTCCCGCTCCATCGCCTCGCGGGCGCCCGCGGCGAGGTCCTCGCGCGTCCCGCCCAGCAGATTCACCATCACCGCGTGCGGGGCGCGGGGCGCGCTCGCACCCAGCGGGAGGTCGGCGACGGCCCGCAGGTGCTGCTCGAACTGGCCGGTGACGGCGCCGTCCATGGACCAGTGACCCGTGTTGTGCGGCCGCATGGCGAGCTCGTTGACGAGCACCTCGCCGCCCGCGGTCTCGAACAGCTCGACGGCCAGCATGCCGGTGACGCCCAGGTCCTCGGCGATCCGCAGGGCGAGCTGCTGGATGCGCTCCTGGTCCGCGGGACCGAGGTCCGGGGCGGGGGCGAGCACCTCGAAGCACACGCCGTCCTTCTGCGTCGAGCGCACCACCGGGAAGGCGAGCATCTCGCCGCCCGGTCGGCGGGCGACCTGCGCGGAGAGCTCGCGGGTGAAGGGCACGAGCTCCTCGACGAGCAGCTCCTCGTGGTCCTCGAACCAGTCGGCGACGTCGCTGCCGGCGGAGACGACGCGCACGCCGTGGCCGTCGTAGCCGCCGCGCGGGGTCTTCACCACGGCGCGGCCGGCGGTGCCGAGCTCGGCGAGCGCGGCGTCGACGTCGGCCGCGGAGGCGGCGCGCCACCAGCGCGGGCAGGGGTGCCCGAGCGCGCCGAGGCGCTCGCGCATGAGCACCTTGTCCTGGGCATGGACGAGGGCGGCCGGTCCCGGCCGCACGGCGGCGAGGCCGTCCCGCTCGATGCCCTCGAGGATGCGGGGCGGCACGTGCTCGTGGTCGAAGGTGAGGACGTCGACCTCGGCGGCGAGCGCGCGCACGGCCTCCTCGTCGTCGTGACGGCCGATCCGCACGTGGGCCGCGCCCTGCGCGGCGGATTCCGCGGGGTCGGTGGCGAGCACGGTGAGCGGCAGTCCCAGCTCGATCGCGGGACCCAGCATCATCCGCGCGAGCTGCCCGCCGCCGATGACGCCGATGCGCGGCGCCGCGGGGCCGCTGGTGGGGACGGGGTCGTTCTCAGGGATGTCGGGGAGCACGCCCCCATCCTAGGAGCGGGTGCGGTCCTCGGGCGCCGACGTCCGGGCCGACGCGCGAGCGCGGTGGCCGTGCCCGCCGCTCCCCCGCCGGCGGCGCGGCAGCACCGCACCCTGCGGGAGGGAGCCCAGCTCGTCGGTCGACTCGCCGCCGAGCACCGTGTCCTCCTCGCCCGCCGTGTCCTCGTCGGGAGCGGAGATGAGGAAGACGCCGAAGGTCGCGGGCTGCTCGCTGAGCAGCTCGAGGCGCCCGCCGTCGTCCTCCACGAGAGTGCGGGCGAGGGCGAGGCCGACGCCCGTGCCGGAGGTGCGCCCCGAGACCGAGCGCTCGAAGACGCGCTTGCCGAGCGCCGGGTCGATGCCGGGCCCCTCGTCGGAGATCTCGACGACCGTGGACTTCTCGTTGCGGCGCACCTTGACCAGGGTGCGCCCACCGCCGTGGGTGAGGGAGTTCTCCACGAGGGTCGCGACGACCTGCGTGAGCGGTCCCGTGGATCCCCAGACGGCTGCGGCGCGCGGCACCTGGATGCGCAGCTCGCGGCCCGCGGCCCGGTACGCCGGGGACCACTCCTCGCTCTGCTGGGTGAGCACGGTGCGCAGCTCGACCACGCCGGGGGTGCGGCGCTGGGAGGAGCGGGGGGCGTTGATGAGGTCGTGGACGACCTCGGTGAGGCGGTCGATCTGCTCGAGGGAGATCCGTGCCTCGTCGCGCACCCACTCCTCGGAGCTGGTGGCGAGGATCTCGTCCAGGCGCATGGAGAGCGCGGTGAGCGGTGTGCGCAGCTGGTGGGAGGCGTCGGAGGCGAGTCTGCTCTCGGCCTCGAGGCGCTCGGTGAGCTGGGCTCCGGAGTTCGCGAGCTCCTCGGCGACGGTGTCGATCTCGGTGATGCCGCTCGGGCGCCAGGGGCCGCGGGCGCGGCCCGAGCCCATCTCCTCGGCGCGCCGGGTGAGGCGGGCGAGCGGCGCGGAGATCCGCTGGGCCTGCCAGAGGGCGACGGAGACGCCGATGGAGATCGCGGCCAGCCCCGCGACGATGATGAGCACGGCGGCGCTCGCGGTGTGGGCGCGCACGTCGGCCTTGGTGATGGTGACGGTGACGTTCACGCCCGAGGTGCCGGGCGTCGAGATCACCTTCGTGCTGTTGCCCGGGTCCGGGCCCGCCTCGATCGTGCGGCCCTCATAGGTCACCGTGATGTGCACGGCCAGATCGGGCTGGGAATCGGCGATCTGCTGGAGCATCGCCTTGTCGATGGGCCGGTCGTCGCTGATGCGCTTCTCGGCGTTGGTGCGGACCTCGTTGGCGATGGAGGTGGCGCGCGCGGTGAGGTTCTGGTCGGTCAGCTGAAGCCACGAGTACGCCAGCGGGATGCCCAGCAGCAGGACCGTGAGGATGACCGTGATGACCGTCGCCTGCAGCACTCGCGTGCGCACGCGTCAGCTCCCGTCTCCGGTCTCGAAACGGAAGCCGACGCCGCGGACGGTGGTGATCCTGCGGGGATTGGTCGCGTCATCGCCCAGCTTGCGGCGGAGCCAGGAGATGTGCATGTCGAGGGTCTTGGTCGAGCCCCACCACTCGGCGCCCCAGACCTCGCGCATGAGGTCGTCGCGGGTGACCACGCTGCCGGCCTCGCGCACGAGCACCGTGAGCAGGTCGTACTCCTTGGCGGAGAGGCTGAGCTCCTCGCCGTCGACGTAGGCGCGGCGCGCGGAGACGTCCAGGGACACACCGTTGACGTCGAAGGCGCTCGTGGACTCCTCGACGGTCTGGGCGCGTCGCAGCAGGGCGCGGATGCGCGCCTGCAGCTCGCCCAGCCGGAAGGGCTTGGTGACGTAGTCGTCCGCGCCGGCGTCGAGGCCGACGACGGCGTCGACCTCGTCGGCGCGGGCGGTGAGGATGAGGATCGGGGATTCCAGACCGCCCTTGCGCAGGCGCCGAGCGACCTCGAGGCCATCGAGGTCCGGGAGTCCCAGATCCAGGATGACCAGGTCGATCGGGTCCCCGGCGGCGGCGATGCCGAGGGCATCCATACCGCGCGAGGCGCGCGAGACCGTGTAGCCCTCGCGGTCGAGCGCGCGGGACAGCGGTTCGGCGATCGCGGAATCGTCTTCGACGAGCAGCAGTCGTGTCACAGGAGGCATCCTACGTCCCGACCTGTGCGCCTGCTCCGAGGCGCGAGCGCGGACCCCCTCCCGGGCCCCCGCATCACAGGCCCATGTCCAGCGGCTCGGAGGTGCCGCGGGTGAGCGCGACGGCCTCGACCGTGCCGATCCCGTGCAGTTCGGTGGGGCGGATCTCGGAGGCCCGGAACCCGCCGGGCAGCGCGCGCTCGACGGCCTCGGCCGTGGCGAGGTCGATGAGCACCCCGCCCGGGTCGGCGACGCTCTCCAGGCGCGCCGAGAGGTTGACCGTCGGCCCGAAGACATCGCCGTAGCGGGAGAACATCGACCCCCAGCACATGCCCACGCGGGCCGAGGGCAGATCGGGGTCGTCGCGGATCGCCTCGGCGATCGACACCGCGATCTGGGCGCCGTCCTCGGGCGCGTCGGCCAGGAACATGATCTCGTCGCCCACGGTCTTGACCACGCGGCCGCCTCCCACGGAGATGATGTCGCGGCAGGTGACCTCGAACTGGGTGACGACGTCCGCCAGCTCCGCCCCGCCGAGCGAGCGCGAGAGGCGCGTGAACTGCACGAGGTCGGCGAAGCCGACCGCGCGGTTCAGGGGGAACACCTCGTCGTGGGTGCCGTTCTCACTGGCCTGCAGCACCTCGGAGCCGGCCCGCGCGGAATAGGCGGCGAGCTGGCGGCGGAAGGTGAACAGCACCTGGGTCTCGAGGGTCTCGATGAGCTGGGGGACGGTCTCGAGCATCTGCTCGCGCGCCTCGCCGTCGTCCTTCCCGTCGCGGGTCTTGGCCTCCTCGACGAGGGCCTCGGTGATCCACATGGCCAGGCGGCCCATGTGGTACCCCAGCCCGCGGGAGATCGAGGTGAAGGCCCGCTCGGAGATCGCGCCGTCGTCGACCATGGCGACGAGGTCGCCGATCGCGAAGGCATCCTCGTCGGTGAAGACCACGGTGTCCTCGTCGACGGGGCCGAAGCCGAGGGAGCGCCAGTAGGTGGAGATCAGGCGCTCGGGGATGCCCTGCTGCTCGGCGAGGTCCCGGCGCGAGTGCTCGCGCGGGCCCTGCAGGAGCACGCGCTCGAGGGCGCCCACGCTGCGGCGCACCGACTGGAAGCGGCGGTTGAGCGCGGCCATCTCCTCCGGGGAGATCTCGGCCTCGCGCAGGTTCTCGGAGCCCTCGAGGTCGTCGAGCGCGGCGAGGGCGTCGTGCGGGACGCGCTCACCGGGCGCGGCGTCCTCGGGCTCCACGTCGAGGTCGGCGTCGCGGGCGTCGGGCTCGAGGTCCGAGGCGAGGTCCGGGTTCTCGTCGGTCACGGATGGGTCTCCTGGATGTCGTCGGGGGAAGCAGGGGCGGAGGTCGCGGCGGTCGCACCGGGCGGCGCCGGCGGCGGGTCGCCGTCGAGGGTGCGCAGATGCCGCACGTCGCCGACCGAGACGACCCGCTCCGCACCCTCGGGCAGGCCCAGCACGAGCCGGCCGTCGGCGTCCAGGCGCAGGGCCCGGGCCGTGGCGCCGCCGTCCGGCATGTGCGCGGCGGGCGCGCGCGAGCCGGGGACGGACGTCGCGGAGAGGTCGTCGAAACGCACCTCGCGCCCCAGTGTGAGGCACGCCATACCATAGCGTTCCCGCTGGCCGCTCGCCATCGCGTCCCCCTCGTGGGCGTCCAGGAGGGCGAGCTCGCGCTCGACGCCCTCGGCGATCGCCGCGGCGAGGGCGCGCGCCGCGGCGTCCCGCGCGGACGCGACGGGTCCCGGGTCCGCAGAGGCGATGCCGTCCTCGCCCCAGAGCCAGGCCGGGGGCAGTGCCGAGGCGTCGGCGAGCTCGACGGGGCCGGCGAGGTTGACCCCGATGCCCACCAGCACGTGACCGGGCCCGTCGCCCTCGAGAAGAATGCCGCCGAGCTTGCGCGCATCGGCGGTGAGCAGGTCGTTGGGCCACTTGAGTCCGATGCCCCCGCCCGCGCCGGTCGCACCGCGCAGGGCCTCGAGCGCGCCGAGGCCCGTCACCAGCGGGTACCAGGAGCGCATCCCGGGCCCGATCCCGCTCGCGCGGACGAGCGTGAGAGCGAGTCCTCCGCCCGGCGGCGTGCTCCACGGACGTCCGAGGCGCCCGCGCCCGCTGCGCTGGTCCCGCGTGAGGACCGCGAACGGGGGCTCGACCCCGGAGCGGAGCAGATCACGGGCGGCGTCCTGGGTGGACGAGGTGTGGGCGAGGACATGCAGAGCGGGTGCGCGCCCTCCCCGCGTCGTCGACTCGCTGCTGGCCATGCCCGTTCCCGTCCTCCCGCTCGTCCTGGATCGCGTGCGCCCTCCAGGGGCCCGCGACCTGCCCGCGGCGCCCCGGGTGCAGAGGCGCAGCGCCTGGGTAGCGTAGTATCCCCGTGTTTCCCCGACGGTCCGCACAGGAGGTTCCGTGACCGACGCCCCCCGGCCTCTGAACACGGCCGAACGACTCGCCGACCTGCAGAAACGCGAGGACCGAGTCGTCCACGCAGCTGACGAGGTCGCGGTCGAGAAGCAGCACGCACGCGGCAAGAAGACCGCCCGCGAGCGCATCACCGACCTCCTGGACGACGGCTCGTTCGTCGAGACCGACCGTTTCGTGACGCATCAGTCGCACGCCTTCGGGCTCGAGAAGCGCCGCCCCGACGGCGACGGCATCGTCACCGGATACGGCACGATCGACGGCCGCCAGGTGTGCGTGTACTCCCAGGACTTCACGGTCTTCGGCGGCTCGCTCGGCGAGGCCCACGGCCGCAAGATCCAGAAGGTGCAGGACCTCGCGCTGTCCACGGGCGTGCCGATCATCGGCATCCTCGACGGCGGCGGCGCGCGCATCCAGGAGGGCGTCGCCTCGCTCGCGATGTTCGCGGGCATCATGCGCCGCAACACCCGCGCCTCGGGCGTGATCCCCCAGATCTCGCTGGTGATGGGCCCCGCCGCGGGCGGTGCCGTCTACTCCCCCGCGCTCACGGACATCATCGTGATGGTCGAGAAGACCTCGCACATGTTCATCACCGGGCCCGACGTGATCCGCACCGTCACCGGCGAGGACGTCGGCTTCGAGGAGCTCGGCGGCGCGCGCACCCATTCGACGCGCTCGGGCGTGGCCCATTACATGGCGCCCGACGAGGACGACGCGCTCGAGTACGTCAAGGACGTCCTCAGCTACCTGCCCTCGAACACGCTCAGCCCGGCCCCGTCGTTCCCCACCCCGTTCGACGAGCAGACCACGGCGGAGGACCGGGGGCTGGACGACCTGATCCCCGACTCCCCCAACCAGCCCTACGACATGCTGCGGGTGCTGCAGACCGTGCTGGACGAGGGCGAGTTCCTCGAGGTCCAGCCCAGCTTCGCGCAGAACATCGTGGTGGGCTTCGGCCGCATCGAGGGCGGCAGCGTCGGCATCATCGCCAACCAGCCCTCGCACTTCGCGGGCACCCTGGACATCGACGCCTCCGAGAAGGCGGCGCGCTTCGTGCGCCTGTGCGACGCGAACAACGTCCCCGTGCTGACCTTCGTGGACACCCCCGGCTTCCTGCCCGGCACCGACCAGGAGTTCAGCGGCATCATCCGCCGCGGCGCGAAGCTGCTCTACGCGTACGCGGAGGCGACCGTCCCGCTGGTCACCGTGATCACCCGCAAGGCCTACGGCGGCGCCTACATCGTCATGGGCTCGAAGGACCTCGGGGCCGACGTGAACCTCGCCTGGCCCACCGCGCAGATCGCCGTGATGGGCGCCCAGGGCGCCGTGAACATCCTGCACCGCCAGAACCTCAAGAAGGTCGCGGAGGAGGGCGGCGACGTCGAGGCCGAGCGCGCGAAGCTGCAGACGGAGTACGAGGAGGAGTTCGCGACGCCGTACGCCGCCGCCGAGCGCGGCTGGATCGACAGCGTCATCGAGCCCTCCGCCACGCGCGTGCAGATCGCCCGCGCACTGCGCATGCTGCGCACGAAGCGCCAGTCGCTGCCCACCAAGAAGCACGGGAACATCCCCCTGTGAACGGGGGCAGCGCGCCGGGCGAGCCGGATCTGCGCGGCGGCCAGGCCGTCGCCGTCGCCGGCGGGGACGTGCGGCTGGTCGCCGGACGCCTGGCCGACGACGAGCTCGCCGCGATCGCGGTCGCCGTCTCCGCGATGAGCGTCGCGAGCCGCATCGAGGCCGGCGAGCGCGCGCTGGCCGACGAGCATCGAGGGGCGGCGGGAGCCTGGTCCGACGCCTCCCACAGCTTCCCGCGCTCCCACGCCCTGCGCGGCCTGCCCTCCGAGTCGGCCTGGATGTTCTCCGACCGCTGAGATCACGGCGGCTCCTCGCCTAGTCTGGCGTCATGACCTCCGACGCCCCCTCGCAGACCTCTTCCCCACGTGCGCGCACGGCCCTCGACGCCGTCGCCGACGAGCACGTCGCCCGCTCCATCGAGTCCGACCCGTTCCTCGCGACCTCCCTGGGCGTCCCCGGGCACGAGGGCGAGGTGACCGACTACTCCCCCGCGGCGAACGCCGCCCGCACCGACCAGGCCCGTCGGACCCTCGATCGCATCGATCGGACCCCCGACGAGGACGCGGTGGACGCGGTCACGCGCGCCGCCATGCGCGAGCGCCTGGGCCTCGAGATCGAGTTCGCGGACCGCGGTCTCGACGTCGCGAGCGTCAACAACCTCGCCTCGAACCTGCAGATGCGTGACGTGTTCGACCAGATGGCGACGGACTCCGCGGAGGACTGGGAGGTCATCGCCGAGCGCCTCGCGAAGATCCCGCAGTCGCTCGACGGCTGGGCCGAGTCGCTCCGCGAGGCCGCCGCCGAGGGGACGGTCTCCGCCCGTCGCCAGCTGGAGCTGGGCGCCGCCCAGGCCCGCGGCTACGCCGAGGACTTCTTCCCCGCCTTCGCGTGCGAGGCGAAGGGCGACGACGCCCAGCGCGAGCGCGTCCAGGAGGCGGCCGCAGAGGCGTCCCGCGGGTATCTGCGGATCGCCGATGTGCTCGAGTCCCTGCGCGAGCGGGCCCCCGAGGCCGACGCCGTGGGGCGCGAGCACTACCAGCTGGCCTCGCGCCTGTTCCTCGGTGAGGAGGTCGACCTCGAGGAGACCTACGCCTGGGGCATCGATCAGCTGCACGAGATCATCGCCGAGCAGGAGCAGGTGGCGAGCCGCCTGAACGCCCACTACGGTAACGACGGCGGATCCTCGATCGAGGCCGCCCGCGCCTCGCTCGACGCGGACCCCGCGCGGATCCTCCACGGCACCGATGCCCTGCGCGCCTGGATGCAGGAGAAGTCCGACACCGCGCTGCGCGAGCTCACCGGCACCCACTTCGACATCCCCGAGCAGCTGCAGCGCCTGGAGTGCATGATCGCCCGCACGGGCTCCGGCGGCATCTACTACACGGGCCCCAGCGAGGACTTCACGCGGCCCGGCCGGATGTGGTGGGACGTGCCGCCGGAGAACACGGAGTTCCGGACCTGGACGGAGACCACGACCGTCTACCACGAGGGCGTTCCGGGCCATCACCTGCAGGTCGGCACCCAGACCCTCCAGGCCGCGACGCTCAACCGCTGGCGCGCGCTGATGTGCTGGGTCTCCGGGCACGGCGAGGGCTGGGCCCTGTACGCCGAGAAGCTCATGGATTCCCTCGGCCACCTCGAGGACGACGGCGACCGCCTGGGCATGCTCGACTCCCAGCGCATGCGCGCGGGCCGGGTCGTCCTCGACATCGGCCTGCACCTCCAGCTGCCCGTGCCCGAGGGCCTCCCCGGGGCCGACGGCGGGTCCTGGACCTTCGACGCCGCCTGGGACTTCATGGCCCCGAACTGGGGCGCGAGCGAGGCCGAGCGCCGCTTCGAGCTGAACCGCTACGCGGGCTGGCCCGGCCAGGCCCCGTCCTATGCCGTCGGCCGCCGCACCTGGGAGCAGCTGCGCGCGCAGCACGTCCCCGCGGGCGGAGACCCGCGCGAGTTCCACCGCCGCGCCCTCGAGCTCGGCAGCCTTCCCCTGTCCGTCCTCAAGGAGGCCCTGGCATGAGCACGATCGACGAGTCCCTGCCCCTGCTCCTGCTCGCCTCGGGCTCAGAGGGGCGCCGCGCGACCCTCGAGCGGGCGGGCCTCGAGTTCGACCGGATGGCGGCCGATCTCGACGAGGACGCGCTGCTCGAGGCCGCAGGCGATCTCGAGCCCGCCGAGGCGGTGCTGCTGCTCGCCCGCGAGAAGGCCCACGCGGTCGTCGAGTCGTCCGAGGGCGGTTACGTCGTCCTCGGCTGCGACTCGATGCTCGAGGTCGACGGGGAGGTCATCGGCAAGCCCCACACGCCCGAACGGGCGACCGAGCGCTGGCGGCGGCTGCGCGGTCGCACCGCGGTGCTGCACAGCGGGCACTGGCTCGTGGACGACCGGGACGCCGAGGACGAGGGCACGGGCGCGACGATCGGGGCGACGGCGAGCGCCGAGGTCGCCTTCGCCGACCTCTCCGACGAGGAGATCGAGGCCTACGTCGCGACCGGCGAGCCGCTCGGCGTCGCGGGCGGCTTCACGATCGACGGGCTCGGCGGTCCCTTCATCACCTCCGTGACGGGGGATCCGCATGCCGTCGTCGGCCTGAGCCTCCCGCTGCTGCGCGATCTGCTCGCGCAGATCGGCATCGGCGTCCACGAGCTCTGGCGCGAGGGCTGAGGCCGCGCGCAGTGAGGTGCGCGGCGCGACGCGCGGATGGATTCGACGCGCGCTCCCGCTGAACTAGACTCGTCCCGATCATCTCCCCCGGAAGGACCCGCCCCATGGCATCTCGCAACTCCCAGCACCGCCCGTTCGGATCGGTGCTCATCGCCAATCGCGGGGAGATCGCGGTGCGTGTGGCCAGGGCCTGCAAGGACGCGGGGCTGCGCTCGATCGCCGTCTACGCGGACCCCGATCGCAACGCCCTGCACACCACGGTGGCCGACGAGGCCTATGCGCTGGGCGGCGAGACCGCCGCGAACTCGTACCTGGTCGTGGACAAGCTGCTGGACATCGCCGAGCGCTCGGGCGCCGAGGCCGTCCACCCCGGCTACGGCTTCCTCTCGGAGAACGCCGAGTTCGCGCAGGCCGTGATCGACGCGGGCCTGGTGTGGATCGGCCCGCCCCCGTCGGCCATCGAGTCGCTCGGGGACAAGGTCTCCGCGCGCCACATCGCCGAGAAGGCCGGCGCGCCGCTCGTCGCGGGCACCAAGGACCCTGTCGAGGGCAGCGACGAGGTCGTCGCGTTCGCCCGTGAGCACGGCCTGCCGATCGCGATCAAGGCCGCCTTCGGCGGCGGCGGCCGCGGTCTCAAGGTCGCCCGCGAGGAGTCCGAGGTCCGCGAGCTGTTCGACTCCGCGGTGCGCGAGGCGACCGCCGCCTTCGGCCGCGGCGAGTGCTTCGTCGAGAAGTACCTCGACGCGCCGCGGCACGTGGAGACGCAGTGCCTCGCCGATTCCCACGGCAACATCCAGGTCGTCTCGACCCGCGACTGCTCCCTGCAGCGCCGCCATCAGAAGCTCGTCGAGGAGGCGCCCGCGCCGTTCCTCAGCCGCGAGCAGAACGCCGAGCTCGTGGCCGCCTCGAAGTCGATCCTCGCCGAGGCGGGCTACGTGGGCGCCGGCACCTGCGAGTTCCTCGTGGGAACGGACGGCACCATCTCCTTCCTCGAGGTCAACACGCGCCTCCAGGTCGAGCACCCGGTCTCCGAGGAGGTCGCCGGTGTGGACCTGGTGCGCGAGCAGTTCCGCATCGCCTCCGGCGAGAAGATCTCCTCGACCGATCCGATCGCGCGCGGCCACTCCTTCGAGTTCCGGCTGAACGGCGAGGACGCGGGCCGCGGCTTCCTGCCCTCGCCCGGCGTGGTGAAGCTCTTCTCCCCGCCCTCGGGCCCCGGCGTGCGCGTGGACTCCGGCGTGCGCGAGGGCGACGAGGTCTCGGGCGCCTTCGACTCGATGCTCGGCAAGCTCATCATCACCGGCGCGACCCGCCAGGAGGCGCTCGAGCGCTCCCGCCGCGCCCTCGACGAGTTCCGCATCGAGGGCATGCCCACGGTGCTCCCCTTCCATCGCAAGGTCGTGAGCGACCCGGCGTTCGCGCCGTCGGACCCGAAGACCCCGTTCTCCGTCCACACCCGCTGGATCGAGACCGAGTTCCACAACGACATCCCGCAGGCCGCGCTGCCCGCGCAGCCCGAGGAGCCCGAGGGCCGCGAGTCCGTGGTCGTCGAGGTCGACGGCCGCCGCGTCGAGGTCAGCCTGCCGGCCTCCCTGCGGGCCCCGCAGCAGCCCGTGCGCCAGCGCCGCCGCGTCGGCAAGCGCCAGGCGGAGGCCGGCTCCGCGGGCGGCGCCGCCGTCACCGCGCCGATGCAGGGCACGATCGTGAAGATCATGGTCGAGAACGGGCAGAGCGTCGCCGACGGCGACCTCGTGCTCGTCCTCGAGGCGATGAAGATGGAGCAGCCCATCACCGCGCACCGCTCCGGGAAGATCTCGGGGCTGGACGCGGAGGTCGGCGCCACCGTCTCCGCGGGCGCCGTGCTCTGCAGCATCGAGGACTGAGAGCCCTCGCCCCTCGCGCCCGTGGAGCGGCCTACTCCCCCGCGGGCCGTCTCGCCGCCTCGGCGATCGAGCCCGTGAGCGAGGGGTAGACGGTGAAGGCCGAGGCGAGCTCCTCGGCCGTCATCCGCTGCGCGACGGCGAGGGTGATGGGGTGGATGAGCTCGCTCGCCCGCGGGGCCACGACCACCCCGCCCATCACGGTCCCCGATCCGGGACGCACGACGAGCTTCACGAAACCGTCCGTGAGCCCCTGCATCTTCGCGCGCGGGTTCGTGGCGAGCGGGAGCACGTGCACCTCGCCGTCGGCGCCGTCGACGAGCTCGCGGGCGCCGAGCCCGACCATCGCGATCTCGGGGCTCGTGAACACGGCCGAGGACACCTGCTGGTGGATGAGCGGTCCCACCGCCTCGCCGAGCGCGTGGTGCATGGCGATGCGCCCCTGCATGGCGGCGACGGAGGCGAGCGGATGGACGCCCGTGCAGTCCCCCGCCGCGTAGACCCCGCGCACGGAGGTGCGGGAGACCCGGTCGGTGTCGATGTGACCGCTGGGCCGCAGGCGCACGCCCGCCTCCTCGAGCCCCAGCCCGGCGGTCGCGGGGACCGCGCCGAGGGCCATCAGCACATGGCTGCCGCGGATCTCGCGGCCGTCCTCGAGGGTGACGACGACCCCTTCCGCGCTGCCGTCCCCGCCGTCGCCGTCGGCGACCCGCTCGCGCCGCGCGGAGGCGGCGCGGGAGCGGGAGCACAGCGTGACGCCGCGGCGGGTGAAGGCCTCCTCGAGCACGGCCGCGGCGTCCTCGTCGCCTCCCGGGAGCACCTGGTCGCGCGAGGAGACCAGGGTGACCTCGCTGCCGAGGGCCCGGTAGGCGCTCGCGAACTCGGCTCCCGTGACCCCGGAGCCGACGACGATCAGGTGCGAGGGCAGCTCGTCCAGGTCGTAGAGCTGGGTCCACGAGAGGATCCGCTCGCCGTCGGGACGCCCCTCGGGCAGCTCGCGGGGACGCGCGCCGACGGCCAGCAGGACCACGTCGGCGGGCAGCATCTCCACGGCCTCGCCGCCCTCTGCAAGCACCGCCACGTGCTCGGCGTCCTCGAGGCGTCCGCGGCCCGGGCGCACCACGACGCCGGCGGCTGCGAGCGAGGCCGCGATGTCCTCCGACTGGGCGCGGGCGAGGCCGCGCAGGCGCTCGTTCACCCGGGCGAGGTCCACCGTGAGCGACCCGGCGACGGGCTCCCCGGCGTCCTCGGCGTCGCGGATGCCGAGCCGGGCCGAGGCGCCGACGAGGTCGAGGACGTCGGCCGTGGCGACCAGGCTCTTGGAGGGGACCACGTCGGTGAGCACCGCCGCGCCGCCGATGCCGCGCTCCTCGACGAGGGTCACCCGGGCGCCGGTGCGCGCGGCCGTCAGGGCCGCCTCGTACCCGCCGGGGCCCCCGCCGATGATCACGACCCGCGGCGCCGAGCCGCCGTCGGCGCCGGTGCGGTCGGGGTCCGGGGGCAGTGCTGTGCTCGGATCGGCCATCTGCTCATTGTGGCCCACGAGCCGCCGTAGGCTGGGCCGCATGAGCGAACTCGACGTCGATCCCCAGGCCGCGGCCCGCGAGGCGGCCGCCCGCATCGCCGAACTCAGCGGCGTTCCCCGTCACGACATCGCCCTGGTGCTGGGCTCCGGCTGGGGCGGCGCGGCCGACCTGCTGGGAGAGACCGTCTGGGAGGCACCGGCGACCCAGGTCCCCGGCTTCCGCGCTCCCGCCCTCGCGGGGCACGTGGGGACGCTGCGCTCGGTCGCGATCGAGGGCACCGACGCCCACGCGCTGGTGATCGGCGCCCGCACCCACTACTACGAGGGCGCGGGGGTCGAGGCCGTGGTCCACGGCGTGCGCACCGCCGCGGCGACCGGCGCCGGCACCATGGTGCTGACCAATGGGTGCGGCGGTATCGACGAGTCCTGGGCGCCCGGCACCCCGGTGCTGATCTCCGACCAGATCAACTTCACGGGCGCGAGCCCGCTGCGCGGCGCGACCTTCGTGGACGTCACCGACCTGTACACCCCGCGCCTGCGGGACGTGGCCCACGAGGTCGACCCCTCCCTCGCCGAGGGCGTCTACATGCAGTTCCGCGGCCCCAGCTACGAGACCCCCGCCGAGGTCCGCATGGCGCGCACGATGGGCGCGACGCTGGTGGGCATGTCCACGGCGCTCGAGGCGATCGCCGCGCGCGAGGCGGGCATGGACATCCTGGGCATCTCCCTGGTGACGAACCTGGCGGCGGGCATCAGCCCGACCCCGCTCAGCCACGAGGAGGTCGTCGAGGCGGGCCGCGAGGCCGGCCCGCGCATCGCGGACCTGCTCGCACGCGTGGTCCGCAGGATCGCCGAGGCCGCGTGATGATCGACGCGCAGCTGCGCTCTCGCGCGCAGGAGTGGATGGACGACGATCCCGATCCGACGACGCGGGCCGCGCTGCGGGGCCTGCTCGACCAGGCGGACGGCGAGGGCCCGGAGGCGGAGGCCGCGGCCGAGGAGCTGGCCGACGCCTTCGACGGCACCCTCGCCTTCGGCACCGCAGGGCTGCGCGGCCGCATGGGCCCCGGCCCGCAGCGCATGAACCTCTCCGTGGTCTCCCGCGCCGCCCGCGGCCTGGCCGAGCACCTGCTCGGCGAGCTCGGCGGAGGCGGCACCGACGCGGCGCCGCTCGTGGTGATCGGGCACGACGCCCGCCACCACTCCGAGGCCTTCGCGCGGGAGTCCGCGGCGATCATGACGGCCGCCGGCTGCCGGGTGATCCTCTCCGACGGGCACTGCCCGACCCCGCTCGTGGCCTTCGCGACCCGGCACCTGGACGCCGACGCGGGGGTCGTCGTCACCGCCTCCCACAATCCCCCGGCCGACAACGGCTACAAGGTGTACCTGGGCGGTCGCGCGAGCGACGCCGACGGGCGGGGCGTGCAGATCGTCCCGCCGTCGGACGCGCAGATCGCCGCGCGCATCGCGGCCGTCGGCCCCGTCCGGGCGATCCCGCGGGCAGAGTCCGGCTGGGCGGTCATGGACCCCGCCGTCCCCGAGGCCTATCTCGAGGCCATCTCCACGATCCTGCAGCCGGACTCCCCTCGCGAGGCGCGCATCGTGCACACCGCCATGCACGGCGTGGGCGGGGCGACGGCGATCGCCGCCCTGCACCGGAACGGGTTCACGGACGTGCACTCGGTCGCCAAGCAGGCCGATCCGGACCCGGACTTCCCGACCGTCGCCTTCCCGAATCCCGAGGAGAAGGGCGCGATCGACCTCGCCCTCGAGCTCGCGCGGACCGTCGAGGCCGACGTGGTGATCGCGAACGATCCCGATGCCGACCGCTGCGCCGCCGCTGTCGTGGACCCGCACCTGGGCGGATGGCGCATGCTCACGGGCGATGAGCTGGGCGTGCTGCTGGGGGCGCGCCTCATGCGCGTGCACGGCACCCGCGGCGTATTCGCGAACTCGGTGGTCTCCTCCCGCTGGCTCTCGCAGGTCGCCGAGGCCGAGGGCCGCGGGTCGGCGACCACGCTGACCGGCTTCAAGTGGATCTCCCGCGCCTCGGGCATCGTCTTCGGCTACGAGGAGGCGATCGGCTACTGCGTGCTGCCGGACGTGGTGCGCGACAAGGACGGCCTGTCGACGGCGCTGCTGGTCGCGGAGGCGGCTGCCGACGCGCGCTCGCGCGGGCGCAGCCTCGTGGAGGACCTCGACGACCTCGCGCGGTCCACGGGACTCTTCGCGACCTCGCAGCTCTCGATCCGCGTCACCGAGCTCTCCGAGCGCGACGTGATGATGGCGCGTCTGCGCGAGCAGCCGCCCCGCTCGCTCGCGGGCAGCGTCGTCACCGAGGTGCAGGACCTCGCCGAGGGCTCCGTGGCGACGACTGGCCTGCCCCCGACCGACGGCGTGCTGCTCGCCACGGCCGACGACTCCCGCGTGATCGTGCGCCCCTCCGGCACCGAGCCCAAGCTCAAGTGCTACATCGAGGTGCACGAGGCGGTGGACCCGGAGGCCGACGCGGCAGCGCTCGGCGTCGTGCGGACGTCCGCCGCCGCGCACCTGGAGCAGATCACCCAGGAGATGCGGACGGCGCTGACCGGGGCGTCGTGAGCCAGAGCGGTCTGCTCCCCGTCGCCGACGGTCAGAGCATCTACTGGGAGGAGTGGGGCGCCCCGGACGGTGTGCCCGCCCTGTATCTCCACGGCGGTCCGGGCGGCGGGCTCGGCAGGAGCGGGTACCGCCACCGGTTCGACCTCGAGCGCACCCGGGTGATCGGCCTCGAGCAGCGCGGCTGCGGACGTTCGCTGCCGCACGCCTCGGATCCGTCGGTGTCCCTCGGGGAGAACACGACGCAGCACCTCATCGACGACATCGAGGCCCTGCGCGCGGCGCGCGGGGTGGAGAGCTGGATCGTCAACGGAGTGTCCTGGGGATCCACTCTCGCCCTCGCCTACGCGCAGGCCCGTCCCGAGCGGGTGCTCGGCGTAGTGCTGTTCGCGGTGACGACGACCCGCCGCCGCGAGATCGACTGGATCACCGAGGGCGTCGGGGCGATCTTCCCGGAGGCGTGGGACCGCTTCGCCTCCTTCGCCGAGGACGCGTGCATCGGATATGCGCGCGGCGAGGGCCGGGTCGTCGAGGCCTACGCTCGCCTCGTGAACTCCGCGGACGCGGCCGTGCGCGAGGCGGCCTCGCGCGAGTGGGCGCTGTGGGAGGACACCCACGTCTCCATCGGCACCGGCGGCATCGACACCCCGGAGCGCACGGGTTCTCCCCCTGCCGTCCGCCGCGACCCGCGCTGGGAGGACGACGCGTTCCGTCTCGCCTTCGTGCGCCTGACCACCCACTACTGGTCGCACGACGGATTCCTGGATCCGCCGCTGCTCGAGAACATGGCCGTGCTGGAGGGGATCCCCGCGGTGCTGATCCATGGTCGCCGGGACGTCTCAGGACCCGCCGTGACGGCCTGGGAGCTGCACCGCCGCTGGCCGGGATCGACGCTCGTGCTCGACGAGCAGGACGGACACGGGGGCACGTCCATGGTCGAGGCGTGGAGCGCCGCGAACACGAGGCTGCTCGACGGCGACCGCCGCAGATGCTGATCGCCCACTCATCCCGGCAGTCCCACAAGTGCCCTGCGCGCCGCCGCATCCGTGAGGATCGCGACGTTGTCGGTGCGCTGCTCGATGCTGCCGCGCCCCGGATGCAGCGCCAGGACCTCCGGCGAGCTGATGCCCTCGCGCAGCGTCTCGACGATGCGCGGATTCGGCTGCATGAACGGACGGTCCCAGAAGGCGACCGCAGCCGGCTCCGCGAACGGCAGACCGGCGCTCCGCTGGAGGCGCAGAAGCACGTCGAGCGACCGGGCGAGCGCCGCCTGTCGCTCGCGCCAGCTCGCAGCACGCATCACCTCGACGAGCGGTGCGGCGACCTGGTCACCGCAGTGCAGTCGCCGCAGCAGGGTGCCCCGCCACTTGGAGTACGGCGCCCACTGCTTCTCGAGCAGGAAGGCGAGATGCATGCACACGTCGACCATCCGCGCGGCGATCACCCGAGAGCCGAGGTCGTCCCCTCGCTGGCCCGCTCGTCCCAGGAGCGGCAGTTCCTCCTCGATCCTGGACCAGTCGCACGCGACGACGTACCGCCAGATCTCCTCGGGATACCAGCGCAGGCTCCGGCGCAGGGCTGTCATCTCGCCCGTCGTGTCGGTGAAGACCGCGCCTGCGGTGATCTCGAGGGCGGATTGGCCGGAGATCGAGAGCCACTCCGCGGCGTCCAGGCCCGTCCGCGGGTCGCAGCCGAGCCGCTCCCGGGCGAAGGCGCTCACGCTGCGGACCTCGACGTGATGCTCGGTGCACGCGCCGCCGGTGAAGGCGAATCGGGTGGGATGACCGGCGAACGACTCGGGCAGCAGGTCCGCGAGCAGGTCCCGCACCGGGACGACCATGTCCTCCTCGACGAAGAGGCTCAGGCGCAGCCCCCAGTCGTGGTCACGGGAGATCTCGTCGTCCAGGCCCAGCACGTCGGATCCCTGGCCGACCCTCCCCGCAGCGTGGGCGATGTCCGGCCAGCGCGTGAGGAGCAGCGGATGGACCACCCGGGTCCAGTACTCGCGTGCCAGCGCGATGCCGGAGGTCGGCGTGGAATCGGAGGACATGAGCCCATCATGGCCCGGTGATCGCTCGTCAGGTTCCCCGTCCGTCACGGGCGCCGCCGGTACCAGATCTGATGGGCGCGACCGCTGGGCAGCGTGACCGACTCGATGAAGAAGTCGTCGGAGGAGGGCAGGCCCCCTTCGAGCAGGCGCGTTCCCGATCCGATGGTGACCGGCACGATCGTGAGGTGCATCGTGTCCACGAGATCGGCCGCGAGGAACTCCCGCACGGTGCTCGGTCCGCCGCCGATCCGCACGTCCGTGCCCGGGGCGAGCTCATGCGCCCTCTGCAGGGCCTCGTGCGGCGAGGCGTCCAGGAAGTGGAAGACGGTGCCGTTCTCGAACGCGAGCGGCTCGCGCTCATGGTGGGTGAGCACGATGACGGGCGTGCGGAACGGCGGCTCCTCGCCCCACCAGCCGCGCCAGCCGTCATCGGTCCACGGCCCCGTCTGCGGTCCGAACTTGCGCCGACCCATGATCTCGACGCCGATGCCCTGGCCCCACAGGCTCGTCATCGCGGCGTCGAAGCTGAGGTCCTCGACCTTGTCGACGCCGTGGATGGCGCGGCCGTCGAACCCTCGGGTGAGCGCGATCGCCTCCCCGAACGGCTCCTCGAAGGTCACGTAGGAGCCTGCGGCGTACCCGTCGAGGGAGACGAACATGCCCTGCACGCGGGTCCGCGAGCCATCGGCGGAGGACGTGGGGTCGGTGCGATCAGCGCTCATGGAGCGAGTATGCGCGCCGCGCGGGTCGCGCGCGTGTCCATTCGTGCGGGCTCCTGACCGCGCTCTCCCGCGGGTCCTCCCGGCTGCTCGGAAATCGCTGGTCCGCCGCTCAGCGCGGGCATACCCTCGCGCCATGACCGGACTGGCACTGGACGGCATCGATGTCGACGCGCACTCGCCCGAGACGCTCGCTGTCTTCTGGGCCGCGCTCCTCGACCGCGAGGCGGCGCCCGGGACGGGACGCGACTGGTGCGTCCTCCCGCCCGACCGTGACGGCCTCCGCCTGCGCTTCGTGCCCACAAACGTCCCGAAGGCCTCGCAGAACCGCATCCACCTCGATCTCACCACCGCGAGCGCCCCGGAGATGGAGGCGACGATCGTGCGCGTGCTCCGCGCAGGGGGCCGACGGGCCGACATCGGGCAGGGCTCCGAGGACCCGCACGAGGTCCTCGCGGATCCCGAGGGCAACGAGATGTGCATCATCGAGCCGGGCAACGGATTCCTCCGCGGCACCGGGGTGATCGGCGCCGTCAACTGCGACGGCACCCACGCGCTGGGCGAGTTCTGGAGTGCGGCCCTGGACTGGCCGCTCGTCTGGGACGAAGGCGAGGAGACGGCGATCCAGTCGCCGCGCGGCGGCGCCAAGATCACCTGGTCGGGCACGCCTCTGATGCCGCGGCAGGGGAGGGACCGGATCCGCCTCGCCCTCCGCGTCGGGAACGCCGCGGAGCTGAGCACCGCGTGCGCGCGGCTGGAGCGCCTCGGCGCGCGCATCGCGTCCGGGGACGATCCTCTCCCGCCCGGGGCGACTTCGACGACGATGACGGATCCGGACGGCAACGAGTTCACCGTGCGCATCGCCCTGCCGCGATGAGCGCGCCGGCACGACCGGCGCGGTCTCAGCGCCCGCGGGCGGCTGCCTTCGCGAGCAGTCCCGCGGGGAGGAAGCGGGTGAGGCCGACGATCGCCCGGTAGCGACGGCTCGGCACCGAGACCGCCCTCCCGCGGGCGGCATCGCGCAGCGACTCCTCGACGACCCGCGGCGCATGGAGCCACATCCACCCGGGGATCCCCTCCTTGCCCAGGGCCAGGCCCATCCGGGCGTGGAACTCCGTGTGGGTGAAGCCGGGGCAGACCGCCGTGACCGTGACGCCGCGCGGCCGGTATCGGGCGTTCGCCCAGCGCGAGAAGCTCACGATCCAGGACTTCGCGGCCGAGTACGTCGAGCGCGGGGTGAAGGCGGCGACCGAGGCGATGTTCAGGATCGATCCCCGACCGCGCTCGAGCATGCCGGGGAGGACCGCATGCATCAGCCGCATGGGCACCTCGTCGTGCAGGCGCAGGTGGCGCACCTCGTCCTCGATGTCGTTGCTCTCGAAGGCGAGGGGCAGGCCGAATCCGGCGCTGTTGACGAGGGCGTCGACGGGACGCGACGGGTCCGCGAGCCGGGCGACGACGGCCTGCACGTCCGCGACCTGCGCGAGGTCCGCGGGAAGCACCTCGATGCCGTCGGCGCCGAGGCCTTCGAGCTCGGCCGCCAGCTCCTCGAGCGAAGCGGCCCGGCGCGCGACGAGGACCAGGTGGACGTGGCGACGCGCGAGAGCGCGCGCGTACTCCGCGCCGAGTCCCGCGCTCGCCCCGGTGATCAGCGCCGTCCGCGTCATCGGTGCTCCTTCCGGCGCCGTGCTCAGTACCCGGAGCCGGCCGCGTCGCCCGCGAGGACGCCGCGGGAGCCGGAGAGGCCGAGCCGGGAGGCGCCGGCAGCGACCATCGCCTCGGCGGCCTCGCGCGTGCGCACGCCGCCCGAGGCCTTCACGCCGAGCCGGTCGCCGACCGTGCTGCGCATGAGGGAGACCGCGTGCTCGGTGGCTCCCCCGGCGGGGTGGAAGCCGGTGGAGGTCTTCACGAAGTCGGCGCCCGCGCGCTCGGCCGCCTCGCACACCCCCACGATCTGCTCGTCGCCGAGGACGGCGGACTCGATGATCACCTTGAGCACGGTCGGGGCGGGGACCGCCTCGCGCACGGCGCGGATGTCGGCCTCGACGGCGTCGAAGTCGCCGGAGACCGCGAGGCCCACGTTGATGACCATGTCGACCTCGTCCGCCCCGCGCGCGACGGAGTCGGCTGCCTCGGCGGCCTTGATCGCGCTCTGGTGCTGGCCGGAGGGGAAGCCGCACACGGTCGCGACCTTCACGGTGGTCTCGACCGGGAGCATGGAGGGCGAGACGCAGATCGAGTAGGTGCCGAGCTCCTCGGCCTCGCGGGCGAGGGCGTCGACGTCGGCCCGCGTGGCCTCGGGCTTGAGCAGGGTGTGGTCGATCATCGGGGCGAGCTGATCGTTCGGGAGGTTCGTCATGACGCAGATTCTTCCACGCGCACCTCGAGGACGGGACTGCTCCCTCACACGCCGGCCCCACCTGTCTACCTGTGTGATAGGTTCGATTCGTCGTTCGGCGCCGCACGCAGGATCCACCCCGAGGGCATCTCCCCCGGTGACCCCGATGCGCGCGCCGCCGGGCCCGGCCATCCCCACCCAGTCCGTCCCGAGGAGTTCCGTCAATGTCGACGTCCGTGCAGTCGTCACCCCCAGAGCGCGCCACCCTGTCCGCGCGCGTCGATCCGTACCGGGTCGACGGCTCGCAGATCACCGATCCGCCGCGCACCTTCCGCGGCAAGCTGCGGTTCCTGGGACCGGGCATGATCACCTCGGCCGCCGTCGTCGGCTCCGGCGAGCTGCTCACCGCGACCACGCTGGGCGCGCAGGTCGGCTTCATGCTGCTGTGGCTCGTGATGGTCTCGACGTTCCTCAAGGTGTGGGTGCAGATCGAGCTGGCCCGCTGGTCGATCTCCACCGGCAGGGTCGCGATCGACGGCTACGACGACGTCCCTCCCCGCATCCTCAAGCGCGGCTGGATCTCCTGGCTCGTGCTGCTGATGTTCCTGCAGTTCTTCATCGGCCAGGCCGGCGTGATCAGCGCCTCCGCCTTCGCCTTCAGCTCCCTGATACCGATCGGCTCCGACCCCTATTCGCTGCTGTCCATCGGCGTGTGGGTCGCGATCCTCGTGGCCGTCGCCATCGGGATCCACGTCTTCAACCGCTACGCGGTCGTCGAGAACGTCTCCACGGTGCTCGTGCTCGTGGTGACCGCTTTCGCCGTGATCATGCTCTTCCTGCTCAACGGCACCGAGTACGCCTGGACCCTGGGCGACGTGGCCGACGGCATGCAGCTGCGCATCGCCGCAGGATCCGCCGGCGTCGCCCTCGCGATGTTCGGCATGACCGGCGTCGGCGCCGGCGAGACCACCGCCTACACCTACTGGGTCGTCGAGAAGGGCTACGCGGCCTGGACCGGCGTCGACGACGGCTCGCAGGCCTGGATCGATCGCGCCCGCGGGTGGATCTCCGTGATGAAGGTCGACGTCTGGGTCTCCTGGGTCATCTACACCTGCTCCACCGCGGCCTTCTTCATGCTCGGCGCGGCCGTCCTGCACCCCCAGGGGCTGGTCCCGGAGGGCAACGAGGTGATGGTGACGATCTCGTCGATCTTCGACTCGACGGTCGGCGCCTGGGGCGGGGTCGTCTTCCTCGCCGGCGCGGGCCTCGCCCTGTTCAAGACGATCCTCGCGAACGTCCCGAGCCTGGGCCGCCAGGTCGGGCACACCCTCGCGATCTTCGGCGCCTACGACTGGTCCGACCAGATGGTCCGCGACCGCTGGCAGAGGGTCATCATGATCGTGCTGCCCATCGGCTGGGGCGTTCTCGGCACGCTCGTCTCCTCGCCGCTGACCCTCGTGGTCATCGCGGGCATCCTCAACGCGATCTTCCTGATCGGCGCCGCGATCGCGACCCTGTACCTCGCGCGCACGCAGACCGCGCCGGCGATCCGCGACGGACGCCCCACCTCGGTGATGCTGTGGATCTCCGCGATCGCGATCATCATGGTGGGCGTGATCGGACTGGTGAACTCCCTGTGACCTCGACACCCGCCTGGGCCTACCTCTCGGACGACGGGACCGGCGAGGAGGGGACCGCCCTCAGCCGCGAGTCCCTGGCCGCCCGCGCCCGCCAGGCGCTGCTCGACCTCATCGACGACGAGGGGCTCGGGGAGGGCGACACCCTGCCCGCGACCGGCGCGCTCGCCGAGCGCTTCGGAGTCTCGCGCACGGTCGTCCGCGAGGCGCTGAGCGCCCTCGCGGCACTGGGCATCATCGAGATCACGAACGGGCGCAGCGCGAGCGTGCGCGCACAGGACCACTCCCTCATCCGCTTCTCCCTCGCGCGGGCCCTGCGCGAGTCCCCGGGCGGCGGGTTCACCGCCCTCATGGACCTGCGCGCCCCGCTCGAGGCGCGGGCGGCCCGCCTCGCCGCCGTGTCCCTCGCGTCCGACGAGCGGTCCGCGGACCGTCAGGGCCTCGCCGACCTGCTCCGGGAGATGGGCGAGGCGCTCGAGGACTCCGAGCGCTACCCGCAGCTGGACCTGCGCCTGCACGGCGAGATCACCCGGCTCAGCGGGAACCTCGCGCTGCAGAGCGTGCTCGACGCCGTGCGCACTCCCCTGTTCCGCGCGATGCAGGACCTGCGCGCGACGCGCGACACCCGCGGCCTCGTCGGCGCCGAGCACGCCGAGCACGTCCGCATCGTGGAGGCGATCCTCGTGGGAGACGCCCACGGCGCCGAGGCCGCCATGGCAGAGCACATGGAGTCCGTCGCCTCCCTCGATGCGCCGGCCGCGCCCGAGCACCCGCACCCGGGCTGAGCCCGCGGGGCCGCTCCCGCTCGTCCCGCGGCCCCGCTCCTGCTCCCCTCGCACTGCACTGCCACTCCACCGCTTCCTCGAAAGGCGAACATCATGCGCGCTCTCCAGCTCCAGAAGGCACAGGACCTCCGGGTCGTCGACCGCGAGATCCCCGAGCTCGGTCCCGACGACGTCCAGATCGACGTCGAGTGGGGCGGCATCTGCGGCTCGGACCTCGGCTACTGGCGCCACGGCGCGACCGGCACCGCCCAGATGCACCACCCGCTCGTGCTCGGCCACGAGGTCTCCGGCCGCATCCGCGCCCTCGGTCAGGACGTCGAGGGGCTCACAGTGGGCCAGGCGGTCACCGTGCATCCCGCGCGCACCACCGGGCCCCTGCCCGAGCGCCTCGTCGGACGCGACAACCTCCATCCCGACCTCACCTACCTGGGCTCCGCCATGCGCGACCCGCACACCGACGGCGGCTTCGCGCAGGTGCTGCAGGTGCGCGCCGCGCAGGTGATCCCGCTGCCCGAGGGCCTCGACACGCGCCGGGCCGTGCTCGCGGAGCCGCTGGGCGTCGCGATGCACGCCGTCCACCGGGCCGGCGACGTCGAGGGCGCGCACGTGCTGGTCAGCGGCTGCGGCCCCGTCGGCCTCCTGGTCATCCTCGCCGTGAAGGCGGCGGGCGCCGCCCACGTGACCGCGATCGACCTCGCCGAGCCCGCCCGTGCCGCGGCCGCCGCCGTGGGGGCCGACGTCACGACCGACGCCCCCGAGGGCATGGACGAGCGCATCCGCGTCGCCTTCGAGTGCTCCGGGGCGCCCGCCTCCCTCGACGGGATCATCCGCTGCATCCCCCGCGCCTCCACGATCGTGCAGGTCGGCAACCTGCCCGTGACGCCCGTGACGGTCTCCCTGGGCCCGATCGTCTCCGAGGAGATCGACTACCGCGGCACCTTCCGGTTCGTCGCCGAGATCGAGGACGCGGTGCGCCTGCTGGCCGGCAGCGAGACGGCGGAGCGCGTGATCAGCCACGAGTTCGCGCTCGACGAGGCCGAGGCCGCCTTCACCACCGCCGCGACCGATCCCACGAGCAGCAAGGTGATCCTGCGCATCGGCTGAGCGGGCGATCCCCGCGTCCTCGTCGGGGCCCGATCCCCTAGACTCGGACCCCATGACCGACCCCGCCGCCGCCCCTGCCCCACCCCGTCGGATCGTCCTGGTGGCGGGCCCCTCGGGCAGCGGCAAGGGCGTGATGACGCAGCGCAGCGGGCTGCCGCTCGTGCCGCTCGACGAGTTCTACCGCGACGGCGACGACGAGGCCCTCCCGCAGCGCTTCGGGATCGTCGACTGGGACGACCCCGCCTCCTGGAACGTGGGCGCCGCGCTCGAGGCGCTCACCGCCCTCGCCCACGACGGCCGCGCGGACATCCCCGAGTACTCGATCTCACGCTCGCAGCGCACCGGCACGCGCACGCTCGAAGTGGACGACGAGCGGATCATCGTCGCCGAGGGCATCTTCGCGGCCGAGCTCATCGCCCCGCTGCGGGCGGCGGGCCTGCTGGCCGACGCCCTCGTCGTCGACCGCCCCGCGCCCCTCGTGTTCTCCCTGCGCCTGGCCCGCGACCTCTCCCAGTCCCGCAAGCCCCCGCTCACGCTCGTGCGCCGCGGCTGGGGACTCGCCCGCGACCAGCGCGGCGACGTGTCCCGCTGGAGGGCGGCCGGGATGCGCTGCGTGGGTCTGCGCGAGGGCACCGCCCACCTGCGGGCGCTCGCGGACACGGCCCGCGCCGAGGCCCGGGCGCAGAGCCCGTCCCGCTCCGTCGGCGTTCCCGAGGCAGCCTCCGGGCCGGCATCGGGCGGGACCGGACCGGCCGTCCTGACCATCGCGGCGGTCTGCTTCCTGCGCGAGGGCCCGTCGGGGCTCGAGCTGTTCGCAGTCCGCAAACGCGGCACCGAGGCGTTCATGCAGGTCGGCGGCAAGCTCGAGCCCGGGGAGGACGCCCGTGAGGCGGCCGTCCGCGAGGTGATCGAGGAGCTCGACGTCGTGCTCGAGGAGGACGGCCTGGAGCTGCTCGGCGAGTTCGAGGCCCCGGCCGCGAACGAGGCGGAGACCATCGTGCGCGCGAGCGTGTTCCTCGCGCCCTCGGACTCCCTGCCGCGCGACGTGACGGTCTTCGCGGAGCTCGAGGAGGGCCGCTGGTTCCCCCTCGACGCGGACGATGCACCAGGGGTGCAGCTCGCACCGCTGATGACCGATCACATCGTGCCGCGCCTGCGCTCGCTGCTGGCCTGAGCGGGGCCGCCGCGCGTCCCTCAGGCGATGCGGTCCAGCACGATCCGGCGCGTCTGCTCGGAGGCTGCGGACTCGATCGTCCAGGCGCCGTCGATCGCCTCGAGCGCGCGGCCGAAGCGGTCGGGCGTATCCGTGTGCAGGGTCGCGAGCACATCGCCCGCCGCGACCTTCTCCCCCACCACCTTGTGCAGCTCGACGCCCGCGCCGGCCTGCACGGCCTCACCGGG
Organism: Brachybacterium kimchii; assembly: GCF_023373525.1. NCBI lineage: Bacteria > Bacillati > Actinomycetota > Actinomycetes > Micrococcales > Dermabacteraceae > Brachybacterium > Brachybacterium kimchii. The sequence goes on along the minus strand of NZ_CP097218.1, from coordinate 290,216 downwards.
GCGGGAGCGTCCGGCGCCCAGGCGCCAGCCGGCGACGCCGACCTGCAGCGCGTCCAGGCCCGTGACCACGCCGTCGGCCGATGCCCGGATCTCCTCGGTGTGGGAGGCCACGGGCAGCGGGGCGTCGGGATCGCCGCCCTGGGCGGAGATCATGCGCTTCCAGGTGTCCATCGCGCGGCCGTCGGCGAGGGCGGCCTCGACGTCGACGTCGTCCTTCCCGGCGGCGGCGAGCATCTCGCGGGCCAGCGCCACCGTGAGCTCGACGACGTCCGCAGGGCCGCCGCCCGCGAGCACGTCGAGGCTCTCGCGGACCTCGAGGGCGTTGCCGACCATCCGGCCCAGGGGCGCGGACATGTCGGTGAGCAGGGCGACGGTGCGCACGCCCGCGTCGGTGCCGAGGTCGACCATGGTGCGGGCGAGCTCGCGGGCGTCGGACTCCTCGCGCATGAAGGCGCCGGCGCCGGTCTTCACGTCCAGGACGAGCGCAGCGGTGCCCTCGGCGATCTTCTTGCTCATGATCGAGCTCGCGATCAGGGGGATCGCCTCGACGGTGCCGGTGACGTCCCGCAGCGCGTAGAGCTTCTTGTCGGCCGGGGCGAGGCCGGAGCCGGCCGCACAGATCACGGCGCCCACGTCCTCGAGCTGCGCCATCATCTCCTCGTTGCCGAGGTCGGCCCTCCAGCCCGGGATGGACTCGAGCTTGTCGAGAGTGCCACCGGTGTGGCCGAGTCCGCGTCCGGAGAGCTGCGGGACGGCGACGCCGAAGCTCGCCACGAGCGGTGCGAGCGGGAGCGTGATCTTGTCGCCTACGCCGCCGGTGGAGTGCTTGTCCGTCGTGTCCTTGGACAGTGAGCCGAAGTCCATGCGCTCGCCGGAGGCGATCATCGCGGCGGTCCAGCGGGCGATCTCCTCGCGGTCCATGCCGCGCAGGAAGATGGCCATGGCCAGCGCCGCCATCTGCTCCTCGGCGACGACGCCGCGGGTGTAGGCGTCGATCACCCAGTCGATCTTCTCGTCGCTCAGGCGGGCGCCGTCGCGCTTGTCGCGGATGACGTCGATCGCGTCGAATGCTTCGGTCATGGGGCCGTCTCCTCAGGTCTCGAAGGGTGCAGCGGCGAACGGTGCAGTGGCGAAGGGTGCAGCGGCGGGGTCGTCGGGGCCGACGAGGCATGCCCGACGGGTCCCTCGATCATCCCGCGAGGTCGGCGGGGCCGAAGGCCTGCGGGAGCAGTCCCTCGAGGTCGAGCACCCCGTGCGGGGAGAGCATGCGGAACTGCGGTCCCGCGTGCTCGGAGAGCAGCTGGCGGCAGCGGCCGCAGGGCATGACGACCTCGCGGTCGCCGGCGGCGACGTGCTCGTCCCCGCCCACGCACACGAAGCGACGCAGCGTCCCGCCGCCGCCCGCGACCAGGTCGCTGACCATGCCGCACTCGGCGCAGAGGGTGACGCCGTAGCCGGCGTTCTCGACGTTGCAGCCCGTGACCACGCGGCCGTCGTCCGTCGTCGCCGCGGCCCCGACCCGGTAGCGGGAGTACGGGGCGTAGGCGCGCTGGGCGACGGTGCGCGCGGCCTCGACCAGCTCGTCGAAGTCCGCGGTCCCGTCGCCGGTGCGCTCGCTCGCCTGCTGCTCGCTCGTCATGCGCTCACTGTTTCACGTAGGGGACGCCGTCGGCGGCGGGGACGCGCACGCGCCCCACCACTCCCGCGACCGCGAACAGGGTGACGATGTACGGGAGCATGAGCAGGAACTGGCTCGGGATCCCGGCGCCCGTGCCCGAGGGCAGGGAGGACAGGTTCAGCTGCAGGGCGTCCGCGAAGGCGAAGAGCAGCGCCGCGAGCAGCGCGCCCACCGGGTGGTAGCGGCCCAGGATCATGGCGGCGAGCGCGATGTATCCCTTGCCGGCGCTCATCTCCTCGCCGAAGGCGACGCCGGTGCCGATCGTGAGGGTCGCGCCGCCGAGCCCGGCGACTGCCGATCCCAGCAGCACGTTGGACCAGCGGGTGCGGCTCACGTCGATGCCCACGGTGTCCGCGGCGCGCGGGTGCTCGCCGACGGCCCGCACGCGCAGGCCCCAGCGGGTGCGGAACAGGGCGACGGTGAGCACGGCGACGATGATCCACATGAGGTAGACCAGCACGGTCTGCTCGAACAGCACGCGGCCGATGATCGGGATGTCCGCGAGCAGCGGGATGCGGATCGTGGGCAGGCGCAGCGGCTGGTTGAACATGCCGGGGTTCTGCTTCATCACGGTCCCGAAGAAGAAGCTGGTCAGCCCGATCGCGAAGACGTTGAGGACCACGCCCACGATGATCTGCTGGACCTGGTAGCCGATCGCGAAGAGGGCAAGCAGGGCGCCGATCACGAGCGCCATGATCGGCGCGGCGACGAGGCCGGCCCAGGCGCTGCCGGTGAGGGAGCCGACGAGCACGGCCCCGAAGGCGCCGAACAGCAGCTGGCCCTCGATCGCGATGTTGATGACGCCCGCGCGCTCGGAGAGCACGCCCGAGAGCGCGCCGAAGGCGAGCGGCACGGCGAGCAGCATCATGGTCTGCAGCAGGGCGCCCAGGTCCACCGTGGCTCCCTTGAACGCCCAGGTGAGGAACGACAGCACCCACAGCACGCCGAAGCCGACGATCACGGCGACGCGGGCCCGCCCGCGGGGCATGGCGCCCCGGGCGGCGCGCACCCACAGGTAGGCGGCGACGGCGAGCGCGAGCACGGCCAGCACGATCGCGGCGACCTTCGTGGGCACGGGCACGTCGCCGGGGATGATGCCGCCGGGGTTGAGGTCGCCGGGCGCGGCGATCCGGTAGGCGGTCTGCACGCCCGAGGGGGCGAGCATCCCGAAGACGAGCAGGGCGATCAGCGCGAGCGCGGTGAGGACGGTGGGAAGCAGCCACCAGCGCCGGGGGCGCTCGCCCGCGCCGCCGGATGCGCTCGCGCGCCCGGGCTCGGGCGTCGGCGCGGCTGCGGGGCCGGTCTGGTCGAGGGCGGTCATCGCTCCTGGCCTCCCGTCGTGTTCTCTGCGTCGGATGCGTCGGGTCCCGGTCGGACGGATGCTCGACCGGCGGATGCTGGACCGGCGGACGTCGGGGCCCCGCCGGGGTCCGGGGCCGGGTCGTCCCCGGCGGAGGGCGGCGAGGCCTCGGCGGTCTGATCTGCTCCGACGTCCGTCGTCCTCTCCTCGCCGGCACCAGGGCGTCCCTCTCCGGCGGCCTTCGCGCGGCGCGCACGGCGGGTCCTTCCTGGCTGGTCGATGCGGCGCAGGCCGAGCAGGAAGCGCACGAGCGGCGGGGCGGCGATGAACAGCACCACGAGGGCCTGGATCACCTGGACGAGGTCGATCGGGACGCCCTGCGAGGTCTCCATGAAGCGGCCGCCCGTGGAAAGCGCGGCGAACAGGATGCCGGCGAGCAGGATGCCGATCGGGCCGGAGCGGCCCAACAGGGCCACGGTGATCGCGTCGAAGCCGATGGATCCGGCGATCGAGCCGGTGAGGCGGTGCTCGGTGCCCAGCACGTGCACGGCGCCGGCGAGGCCCACGAGGGCTCCGGCGACGAACATGACGCCGATCGCGCTGCGGCCCACGTCGATGCCGGCGACCTCGGCGGCGCGCGGGTTCGAGCCGACGGCGCGGAAGCGGAAGCCGATGGTCGAGCGGCTCATCAGCCACCACAGGAACACGATCGAGGCGAGCGCGATGAGCAGCCCGAGGTGCAGGCGGTACCCCTCGCCCGCGAGCAGCGGGAGGCGGGCGCTCGAGAGCACGGAGGGCGAGGTGGGCTGGGCCTTGTTCGAGCCGGTGAAGGCAGAGGTGGTCAGGGCGAACGCGAGCCCGTAGGTCGCGATCCAGTTCAGCATGATCGTGGAGATGACCTCGCTCGACCCGAAGCGGGCCTTGAGGTACCCGGCGATGCCGCCGTAGACGCCGCCCGCGACGATCCCGACCACGAGGCAGACGATCAGGTGGATGACCGGCGGCATCGGCACGGCGAAGCCGACGTACCCGGCGGCGGACGCGCCCACGATCAGCTGGCCGGTGCCGCCGATGTTGAACAGGCCCGAGCGGAAGGAGACGGCCATGCCGACCGAGGCGATGATGAGCGGGGTCGCGACCGTGAGGGTCTCCAGCAGCGGCTTGAACCCGCGCGCGAGGGCGGGCAGGAGCACGTACGTGCCCGAGCCGCCGCGCGCGCGGAGGTCGTCGGCGACCTTGCCGAAGGCCCGGTAGTCGAAGATCGACCCGCGGAACATCGCCGCGTACGCCTCGGAGATCGCGCTCCAGCCGGCGCTGAAGGTGTCGGCGGGGCGCGCGAAGAAGTAGCCGAGGGCCGTGCGGACCTGCGCGTCGGACACGAGGATCAGCACCGACCCGATGATGAAGGCGAAGACGAAGGCGCCCACGACCACGAGCACGTTGCCGCGCGCCAGGCGCTGGGCGAGGCCCGCGACGGACCTCGGGCCCGCGGAGCCCCCCGGCCCTCCGGTCTCGCTCGTGGTGCCGGGGTCGCCGGGCTGGACCGCGGTGCCGGGGGCGACCGGGCGGACCTCGCCGTCGATGCTCGCGCTCATGCGATCTCTCCTTCGTCCACGAGCTGGGAGTCGGTGGTGCGGGCGCCGGCGGCGACGGCCTCGCGCGCCGCGTCGACGGTGTAGCCGGCCATCATCAGGCCCAGCACGTCGCGGTCCTCGTCGGCGGGGACGACGCCCAGGATCCCGCCGCGGTACATCACGGCGATGCGGTCGGCGAGCTGGATGACCTCGTCGAGCTCGGTGGAGACGATGATGACGGGGGTGCCCTTGTCGCGCTCGGCGATGATCCGCCGGTGCAGGAACTCGATGGAGCCGACGTCGACGCCGCGGGTGGGCTGGGAGGCGATGAACAGCGAGAGGTCGCGCCCGAGGGCACGGGCCATCACGACCTTCTGCTGGTTGCCGCCCGAGAGCGTGGAGACCGGGTCGTCGATCGAGCCGGTGCGCACGTCGTACTCGGCGACGTCGCGCACCGCCCTCTCGCGGATCGCCCGGGGATGCAGCACGGGGCCCGTGCCGTAGGGGGCGCGGTGATGCTGGTCGAGCACGAGGTTCTCGGAGACGGAGAAGTCGGCGACGAGCGCGTCGTGGGTGCGGTCCTCGGGGACGAAGCCGACGCCCGCATCGAGGATCTCGCGGGTCGAGCGCCCCACGAGCTCCTTCCCGCCCAGGCGCACGGAGCCGCGCAGCTCCTTCTGCAGGCCCAGCAGCGCCTCGGTGAGCTCGGTCTGGCCGTTGCCCTGGACTCCCGCGATGCCGAGCACCTCGCCCGCGGCGACGTCGAGATCGACGTCGTCCAGCAGGGGGACGCCCGAGGGGTCGGTGACGCCGAGGCCGCGGACGGACAGGGCGGTCTCCCCGGGCTCCGCCGCCTCCTTCTCGAGGCTGAGCTCGACGGCGCGGCCCACCATGAGGGAGGCGAGCTCGGTCTGGTCGGTCGCGGGGTCGGCGGTGCCCACGACCTTCCCGCGGCGGATCACCGTGATCGTGTCGGAGACGGCCTTGACCTCGCGCAGCTTGTGGGTGATGAACACGATCGAGGTGCCCTCGTCGCGCAGCTGGCGCATAATGTCCATGAGCTCGTCGGTCTCGTGCGGGGTGAGCACGGCGGTGGGCTCGTCGAGAACGAGGACCTCGGCGCGGCGCGAGAGCGCCTTGATGATCTCGACCCGCTGCTGGGCGCCGACGGGCAGGTCCTCGACGACGGCGTCGGGGTCCAGGTCGAAGCCGAAGCGGGAGGAGATCTCGCGGACCGTGCGGCGCGCGCTCGCGAGGTCCAGCAGGCCCCCGGAGGTCGGCTCGTGGCCGAGCACGACGTTCTCGGCGACGGTGAACGGCGGCACGAGCATGAAGTGCTGGTGGACCATGCCGATGCCGGCGCGCATCGCGTCGCCGGGCCCGCCGAAGCGCACCGGCTGCTCGTCCAGCAGGATCTGTCCGCCGTCGGGCCGGTAGAGCCCGTACAGCACGTTCATGAGCGTGGACTTCCCGGCGCCGTTCTCCCCCAGCAGGCTGTGGATCTGTCCGGGCTCGACCACGAGGTCGATCGAATCGTTGGCCACGAAGGTGCCGAAGACCTTCGTGATCCCTCTGAGCTCGAGCTTCACGCCGGCTCTCCTCCTCAGGACGGGCTGGGTCGGGCCGACGGGGTCCGGCGGCGCGGGGGCGACGGGTGGTCCGTCGGCGGGGAAGCCGACGGAGGGGTCCGACGGCGGGCCGACGGCCCCGGGGCGCCGGGGCGGACCGAGCGGTCGCGCCACCGGGATCCGGGGCCGTCGGGGTAGGCGGGCAGCGGCCCGCCGGAGGGATCAGCCGAGGTTCTGGGGCGACGCGTCGGACTCGACGGTGATCTTGCCGTCGATGATGTCCTGCTTGAGCCCGTCGACCTCCTTCTTGAGGTCGGCGGGGACCTTCGAGTCGAGGTCGTGGTACGGCGCGAGGTCCACGCCGCCGTTCTCGAGGGTGCCGACGTACGGCTCGTTCTCGAACTTCCCGCCGGCCGCGGACTTCGTGACGTCCTCGACGGAGTTCGCGATGCCCTTCTGGACCGAGGTGAGGATGAGCTTCTTGGCGTCCCCGTCGGTCACGGACTCGTAGCCGTCGGAGTCGACCCAGATGACGTAGCGGTCCTTGCCCTCCTTGGCGGAGGCCAGGGTCCCGGAGCCGACGGGGCCGGCGACGGGCATGACGATGTCGGCGCCCTGGGAGTAGAAGCTGTCGGAGAGGGCCTTGCCCTTGGACTGGTCCTCGAAGTTGCCGGTGAAGGAGCCCTTCTGGGTCTTCTTGTCCCAGCCCAGCAGCTTGACGTCCTTCTTGTGGACCTCGTTGTACTTGGCGACGCCGTCGGCGAAGCCGTCCATGAAGATGGTGACCGTCGGGATCTGCATGCCGCCGTAGGTGGCGACGGTGCCGGTCTCCGAGGTGCCCGCGGCGACGTAGCCGGCGAGGTAGGCGGCCTGGGCGGTGTCGAAGGAGAGCGGCTTGACGTTGTCGACCTCGATGGCCTTGCCGTCCTCGTCCTGCGCGGTCGAGTCGATGATCGCGAACTCGACGTCGGAGTTCGCCTTCGCGGCGGTGCCGGTCGCGGGGGCGAGCAGGAAGCCGACGGTGAAGACGAGGTTGCAGTCGCCGGTGACGAGGTTGTCGATGTTCGTCGAGAACTGCGAGGGATCGGTGGACTCCGCGGTCTGCGTCTGGATCTTCAGATCCGACTCGGCCGTCTTCAGACCGTTGTAGCCGGACTCGTTGAACGACTTGTCCTCGAAGCCGCCGGAGTCGGAGACCATGCAGGCCTTGAAGTCGGAGGAGGCGGCCGAGCCGCCGCCGTCGCTGCCCGAGGATGCCTCCTCGGGGGCGCTGCCGCAGGCGGCGAGGGCGAGGGCGCTGACGCCGAGAAGGGCGAGGGAGCGGGACAGGTTCTTCAACGGGTCCTCCGGGGATTCGGGCGGAAGGGATGTCGCCGGTGCTGCGACGCGGTGGTGCACTGCTGCGGTGCGCTGCGACGAGGGATGAGAAGCGGGGTGGCCCGAGCGCGGGCGATCGCTCGCGGGCCGCCGGGAGAGGGATGGGGGAAGCTCCCGTGCCCCGATCGTCCACGTCCGGGACGCACGGCGTTCACAGTAGCCGTCGCCTGCATCACACGATGCCCGATCCGTCCCCTGTGCCCGAACCGTTATCAGACCGTGCCCGTGCGCGCATCCCGCGTCCGCGGGGTGAGGCGCGCAGGGGTCTCCGCGGGACTCCCACAGGGGGCCGCCGGAGGGGTCTCAGGCGAGCGGCGCGTCCCGCAGCAGGCAGACGTGGGCGAGCACGTCCGCGCCGATCGCGATCGCCCGCTCGTCGACCGTGAAGTCACCCATGTGCAGGTCGTAGGTGCGACCGCCCGGGGTGCGCGTGCCCAGGCGCGCGAGGGCGCCCGGCACCTTCTCGAGGTACCAGGCGAAGTCCTCCCCGCCGAGGGACTGGCGTGCGGTGTCGAGCTGGTCGCGGCCGCGCACGCGCACCACGGCCTCCTCGAGGAAGCGCACGCTGAGCGGGTCGTTGGAGACCGGCGGCACGCCGCGATCGTGCTGGACGGTCACGGTCACGCCCCACATGCGGGCGATCTCGCCCAGGAGCTCCTCGAGCAGCTCCTCGGCGCGGTCCCAGGCGTCGTGGTCGAGGCAGCGCAGGGTGCCCTCGAGGACGCCCGACGAGGGGATCGCGTTGAACGCGGAGCCCGCGTGGATCGATCCCCACGTGAGGTTCACGCCGCTGCGCGGGTCCATCCGCCGGCTGAAGGCCGCGGGCACCTGGGTGACGATCTGTCCGAGCGCGTAGATGAGGTCCTGGGTGAGATGGGGCCGGGAGGTGTGGCCGCCGGCGCCGCGCACCTCGATGCGCACGGGATCGGTGGCCGAGGTGATCGGGCCGGGCTTGAGCCCGACGTGCCCGACGTCGACGCCGGGGTCGCAGTGCAGCGCGAAGATCGAGTCGATCCCGTCGACGACCCCTTCGCCGATGAGCTCGAGCGCGCCGCAGGGATGGCGCTCCTCGGAGGGCTGGTAGACCAGCCGCACGGTGCGGCGCAGGGCGCCGGCGTCGGCGACCCGCACGAGGGCCATGGCGGCACCGAGCACGGCGCTCATGTGGACATCGTGGCCGCAGGCGTGGGAGACGCCCTCGACTTCGGAGCGGTAGTGCACGCTCGTGAGCTCCGGGATGCCGAGGGCGTCCATGTCCGCGCGCAGCGCGATCGGGGCGAGGTCGGGGTCGGAGCCCGGGATGTCGCAGATCAGCCCGGTGCGGGGCATGCGCACCGGGGAGAGTCCGAGATCGCTGAGATGGGCGGCGATGACGTCGGTCGTCGCGTGCTCCTCGTGGCTCAGCTCGGGATGGCGGTGCAGATGCCGCCGCACCTCCCGCAGCTCGTCACCGCGCTCGGCGAGGGTCCGACGGATCAGTCCGTCCTCCCCCAGCATCGTGCGCACCTGCTCCTCGACACCGCTGTCCACGACCTCGTCCGCCCTTCCCCTCGTCCACTGCGCGTCCGCCGCGCCGTCCGTCCGCCTCAGCGCAGATCCGCGAGGCCCTCGTCCTCGAGCCCGGCGACGAGCTCGGCGAGGTCGCGGGCACCGGAGTCGGCGGCGATCAGGAGCACGTCATCGGTCTCGACGACGCTCAGACCGTCCACGCCGACCAGTGCGATCGGACGCTGCGACGAACCGTACACCGTGGCCCGCGCACGCCGATCGACCGTCCGGGCGCCGCCGACGACGACCACGTCGCGCGCCTCCGCGTCCCCCTCCCGGCGCAGCTGCCGGGCGAGCGCCGCGAAGTCGCCGACGTCGTCCCAGTCGAGGTCCGCGGGGACGACGGCGACCCTCCCCTGCGCGGCCAGCGGCTCGGCCAGGGCATGGTCGATCGCGATGCTCGTGAGCGTCGGCCACACCTCCTCGAGCACCCGGTCGGCGACCCTGTCGTCCGATGACTCGCCCGCCGCCTCCCGGATCCGAGCGGCGGCGATCCGGCGCGCCCCTGCGGCGAGCGGAGGGATCTGCGCGGCGAGGGCGTCGAGCAGCTCCCGGGCGCCCGCGACGAAGATGCCGGCGTTCCAGAGGTGATGGCCGCCGGTGAGGTAGCGGGCGGCGCGCTCGGCGTCGGGCTTCTCGACGAAGCTCGCGACGCGCTGCGCGCCCGTGCCCGCGAGGGACGGGAGGGCCCCGGCACCCCCAGCGCCCTCGACCGGGGTCCCGTCGGCCCTCTCGATGTAGCCGAACCCCGTGGCGGGGCGGGTGGGCTCGATGCCGATGGTCACGAGGTACCCGCGGGCGGCGGCGGCACGCGCCGCGGCGATCGCGCGGGTCAGCGCGGCCTCGTCCCCCACCAGGTGGTCCGCCGGGAAGGAGCCGATCACGGCGCCGGGGTCCTCGGCCTCGACGAGGGCGGCGGCGAGAGCGATCGCGGGCATCGAGTTGCGCGGAGAGGGCTCGCGCAGGATGCGAGGGCCGGCGCCGGGCGCGCGCGATCCGAGCTGCGCGGCGACGGCCTGGGCGTGGCGTGCGCCGGTGACCACGATCGCGGGACGGTCGGCCGACGGCTCGACGCGGGCGAGCGTGGCCTGCAGCAGGGAGCGCCCCTGTCCCAGCGGGTCCAGGAGGAACTTCGGCCGGTCGGCGCGTGAGAGTGGCCACAGGCGGGTGCCCGCGCCTCCGGCGGGGATCACGGGGACGAAGGGGCGCACGGGTGCCGCCGTCCGGCCCGGGTCGTGTCCTGACACCTGGTCAGGAACCTCCCGGGGTGCTGTCAGCGGGTCGTCATGGGATGCGGCGCTCGGCATGGCGCCCAGGGTATCCGGGGTGTCGGCCGTCCCCGTCGCGACCTGCGGCGGTGCTACTGTGGCAGAGCCCCACGCCGGGCACGATGAGGACGTCGTCGTGGTCACGGGCGCTGGCCCGTGGGCACCGAGGCCCCACCTGGACTGCGCAGGTCGGAGCCGCCCGGCACACACCAGTACAAGTCGGAGGAATCCGTGGCATCAGCAGAGGCCGGGACGCTCTATCGCGGCGGCGAGGGCATGTGGTCCTGGGTCGCGCATCGCATCTCGGGAATGCTCATCTTCCTGTTCCTGATCGTGCACGTCATGGACACCGCCCTCGTGCGCGTGTCCCCCGAGGCCTACAACGAGGTGATCGGGCACTACAAGACGATCGTGTTCGGGCTCGGAGAGATCGGCCTGGTGGCCGCGATCTGCTTCCACGCCCTCAACGGCATCCGGGTGATCCTCGTGGACTTCTGGTCCCAGGGCGCCCGCCGCCAGCGCGCCCTGTTCTGGGGCGTCGTCGTGGTGTGGGTGCTGCTCATGATCGGCTTCGTGCCCCGCCAGCTGGGCCACATGTTCGGATGGTGGTGACCTGATGACCGCGACCAAGATCCCCGAGCCCCGCACGCGCTACGCGCGCACCGGCCGGCGCGGCGTGAACGCGGAGATGCTCTCGTGGCTGTTCATGCGCTTCTCCGGCGCCATCCTCGTGATCCTCGTGTTCGGCCACCTGTTCGTGAACCTGTGGCTGGGCGAGGGCGTGCAGCGCATCGACTTCGCCTTCGTCTCCGGCAAGTGGGCCAATCCGTTCTGGCAGACCTGGGACCTGCTCATGCTGTGGCTGGGCATGTTCCACGGCGGCAACGGCGTGCGCACGATCATCAACGACTACGCGCGCTCCTCGACGCTGCGCCTGGTCCTGAAGGTCCTGCTGTACGTCGCCGTGGTCGTGACCGTCGTGCTCGGCACACTGGTGATCTTCACCTTCTCGCCGTGCCCCGCGGGCGCCGACCCCTCGCTCCTGCCCTCCATCTGCTCCGAGTGATCCTGGAGACCCCCTGACATGCAGATCCACACCTACGACGTGGTCATCGTCGGCGCCGGCGGCGCGGGAATGCGCGCGGCCCTCGAGTCGGGCCCCCGCGCCCGCACCGCCGTGATCACGAAGCTCTACCCCACCCGCTCCCACACCGGCGCCGCCCAGGGCGGCATGTGCGCCGCCCTCGCGAACGTCGAGGAGGACAACTGGGAGTGGCACACCTACGACACCGTCAAGGGCGGCGACTACCTGGTGGACCAGGACGCCGCCGAGGTCATGGCCAAGGAGGCCATCGACGCGGTGCTCGACCTCGAGAAGATGGGCCTGCCCTTCAACCGCACGCCCGAGGGCCGCATCGACCAGCGCCGCTTCGGCGGTCACACCCGCGAGCACGGTGAGGCGCCCGTGCGCCGCTCCTGCTACGCGGCGGACCGCACCGGCCACATGATCCTGCAGACCCTCTACCAGAACTGCGTCAAGCAGCACGTGGAGTTCTTCAACGAGTACTACGCGCTGGACGTGCTGCTCACGGGCGATCCCCGTGAGGACGAGGGCGTGCGCGCCGCCGGCATCGTGGCCTACGAGCTCGCGACCGGCGAGATCCACATCTTCCGCGCCAAGTCGGTCGTGTTCGCCACCGGCGGCTTCGGCAAGATGTTCAAGACCACCTCGAACGCCCACACCCTCACGGGCGACGGCCCGGCGATGGCGCTGAACCGCGGCATCCCGCTCGAGGACATGGAGTTCTTCCAGTTCCATCCGACGGGTCTCGCGGGCCTGGGCATCCTGCTCTCCGAGGCGGCCCGCGGCGAGGGCGGCATCCTGCGCAACTCCAACATGGAGCGGTTCATGGAGACCTACGCGCCGACGCTGAAGGACCTCGCCCCCCGCGACGTCGTCGCCCGCGCGATGGCCAACGAGGTCCGCGAGGGCCGAGGCTGCGGTCCGAACAAGGACTACGTGCTGCTGGACCTCACGCACCTCGAGCCCGCGCACATCGACGCGAAGCTCCCGGACATCACCGAGTTCGCGCGCACCTACCTGGGCGTCGAGCCCTACACCGAGCCGGTGCCCGTCTTCCCGACGGCCCACTACGGCATGGGCGGCATCCCGACGAACATCATGGGCGAGGTGCTGCGCAACGAGCACGACGTGATCCCCGGGATGTACGCGGCCGGCGAGGTCGCCTGCGTCTCCGTGCACGGCGGCAACCGCCTGGGCACGAACTCGCTGCTCGACATCAACGTCTTCGGCAAGCGCGCGGGCGTCGCCGCCGCCGAGCACGCCCAGCAGGTCGAGCTCGCCGAGCTGCCCGAGGGCGTCGAGACCCCTGTCGTCGAGCTGCTGCAGCGCCTGCGCGACCGTCCCGCCACCGAGGACCGCGTGGCCGACATCCGCAAGGAGCTGCAGGAGACCATGGACGCCAACGTCCAGGTGTTCCGCACCGACGAGACCTGCCGCAAGGCCCTGTCGGACATCACCGAGCTCAAGAAGCGCTACGAGACCGTGGCCGTGCAGGACAAGGGCCTGCGCTACAACCTCGATCTCCTCGAGGCCGTCGAGCTGGGCTTCCTGCTCGAGCTCGCGGAGGTCGTCGCGCTCGGCGCCCTCGAGCGCAAGGAGTCCCGCGGAGGCCACTTCCGCGAGGACTTCCCGAAGCGCGACGACGTCAACTTCCTCACGCACACCATGGCCTACAAGACGCTCGACGGCGAGGGCCTGGAGGGCACGGACATCGTGCTCGGCACCAAGGAAGTCATCATCACCCGCTACGAGCCGAAGGAGCGCACGTTCTGATGACTGCTGTCGCAGAGAGGACCGACGCCGAGCCGCAGGCCCAGGAGATCCCCTCCTTCGAGGTCACGCTCAAGATCAACCGCTTCAACCCCGACGCCGAGGGCAAGCCCAAGCCCTACTGGCAGGAGTTCACCGTCACCATGCACGGCACCGACCGTGTCCTCGACGCGCTCCACGAGGTGAAGTGGCACCTGGACGGGTCGCTGACCTTCCGCCGCTCGTGCGCGCACGGCGTGTGCGGCTCCGATGCCATGCGCATCAACGGCCGCAACCGCCTGGCCTGCAAGACTCTGCTGAAGGACCTGGACATCTCCAAGCCCATCACGGTCGAGCCGATCAAGGGCCTCCCGGTCGAGAAGGACCTCATCGTCGACATGGAGCCCTTCTTCGACGCCTACCGCGAGGTCATGCCGTTCCTCGTGGCCGAGGGCCAGGAGCCCAGCCGCGAGCGCCTCCAGAGCGCCGAGCAGCGCGAGGTCTTCGACGACACCACCAAGTGCATCCTCTGCGCCGCGTGCACCTCGTCGTGCCCGATCTTCTGGACCGACGGCCAGTATTTCGGTCCGGCCGCGATCGTCAACGCGCACCGCTTCATCTTCGACTCGCGCGACGACGCGGGCGAGCAGCGCCTGGAGATCCTGAACTCCAAGGAGGGCGTGTGGCGCTGCCGCACCACCTTCAACTGCACCGAGGCGTGCCCCCGCGGCATCCAGATCACCAAGGCGATCGCCGAGGTCAAGCAGGCGGTCATCCGCGGCCGCGTCTGACCGCGCGTCCGCGTCGGAACCGTAGGCCCTCGGGCCGCCGCACACTACGGAGAAGGGAGCGTTCCGTGCCATGGACCAACGTCCATGGCACGGGACGCTCCCTTCTCCGCGTCCTGCCCGCTCCGGAGCCGTCCCGCCTCGGTGAGGAGGCGGCGGGGCCGACCCGTCAGCTGAAGCTGATCACCAGCGGGGCGTGGTCGGACCACCGGGTGTCGTAGCTCGGGGCCCGATCGACCTGCGCGCTCGTCGCCCGGGCGGCGAGGTCCGGATCGGCCAGCTGGTAGTCGATCCTCCAGCCGGAGTCGTTGTCGAAGGCCTTCCCGCGCTGCGACCACCAGGTGTAGGGGCCGGGGCCCTCGCCGACGACGCGCCGCTGCACGTCGACCCAGTCGGCGCCGTCGCCGGTGCCGCCGCCCTCGGCCCGGACCGCCGGGCCGTCCGTGCCGACCAGGCGGTCGAGGTACGCGCGCTCCTCCGGCAGGAAGCCCGCGGACTTCAGGTTGCCCTTCCAGTTCTTGATGTCCCACTCGGTGTGGGCGATGTTCAGGTCGCCCGTGAGGACGACGTGCCGGCCGTCGGAGCGCAGGTCCGCGAGCCTCTGCATCATCACGTCGAGGAAGGCGTACTTGTCGGCCATGGTCTGCGGCTTCTCGGTGTTGCCCGAGTGCATGTAGCAGGAGATCACCGTGAGGGTGCGGCCGTCGCCGAGCGGGTCGGAGAGGTCGGCCTCGAGCCAGCGGCCCGTGTGGGTGGGCTCGGTGAGTCCCGGCAGCCCGGCGCGCACCCCGTCGAGGTCGATGCTGTCGAGCTCGGTGCGCGCGGCGATCGCGACGCCGGCGCGGCCCTTCAGCTCGGAGGGCAGGCCGACGATCCGCCAGCCCTCCCCCACGAGGTCCGCGAGCAGCTCCTCGGGAGCGCGCACCTCCTGCAGGGTGACGACGTCCGCGGGGGTCTCGGCGAGCCAGTCGCCCATGCCCTTGCGGGCCGCGGCGCGCAGTCCGTTCACGTTGACGGTGGCGAGTGTGAATGTCATGTCCGCCAGTATTCCAGCCGGGTCCGACGGACCGGGACGGCCGCGCCGCATCATCCATCCGCCGCCACGGTCTCAGAGCGCCTTTCGGCTGCACCGACGCAGTGGGTGCGGCACGTCGGGCACTCTCAGCGGCCCACGTCCACGACCGTGGTGCGACGCACGTCGTTGCGGGGATCGAGGTAGCGCTGCACGTCTGGGCTGTTCTCGAACCGGGCCAGCGCGCCGTCGGAATGGTTCTTGGTCTCCGCGTACGCGTCGGCCGTGTACTGGTTCTGGTTGTGGTCGCTGAAGACGGCGTCGAAGCCGCTGGGCCCCCCGCCGGCCGCTCCGCTCGAGGGCGGGACGATCCAGTCGCGGGATCCGGGGAGGACGACCTCCTGGTGGTTGCTCCCGGGCCCGCTGCCGTCGGCGCGCAGTCCGCCCATGTCGAGCGTCGGCACGGGGTCTCCGCTCACGCCGATACCGTCCGGCACGGGCACCCCGCCCGGCCCCGAGCTCACACCGGTGCTCAGCCCGCCGCCGTGGGCGATGTTCAGGCTCTGCGTTCCGGGCGGCAGATCGAAGGACTCGACCGGCGACCCCTCCGAGACCAGAGTGGTGACATTGTATCCGCCCGGCCCGTTGAAGCTCGGATCGGAGGCGAGCGCCGCATTGATGATGCCGCCCTGGGAGTGGCCGACCATCATCACGTCGGCGCCTGGTTCCACGCCGGCGGCGATCATGGCGTCGCGGACGTTCTGCATCGCCGCCGTGTCCTGCCCGGCCATCGCACGGACATTGGCCGACCAGTCGCGGGAGTTGCCCTGGCCTCCCCATCCCAGCGACGGATCTCCGATATCGGCCTCGGTGCCGGGGACCGTCACGATGTAGCGCTCGTGGCCATCGGGATCCACGACCGTCTTGACCTGGACCTTCCCGATCTCCTCGCCCTCCGAGCTGTAGTTGCCGGAGACATCGTCCAGCAGTGCGGCCACGGAGTGGGGCGCCCCACCGCCGTCCTGGACGTGCACGTCGTCGCCGCTGACCCGAGCCGCACCGCGGTCGGAGAAGAACTGGTGGTCCTCACCCGTGGCGGCGTTCCACCCCACCCCTACGGCGGATGCGACCGGGAGCGCGAGCGACGAGGCGAGCTCCGACAGCGGTGGCATCCGCCCGCCGTCCACGACGTCCTCCAGCTCCTCGGCCAGGTGCGCGCCGTCGCCGATCAGCTGACTCACCGCGGGCGCCGTCGCGGAGATCCGGTCGAGGACCGGCGAGACCATGTCGCCGACCCCGTCTGCGAGCCCGTGCCCGATCCCCGACCCGATGTCCATCGCGCTCCCGGCGAGCCCCTCCAGCCCGTCCAGCAGGCCGCCGCTCTCGGCATCGTCTGATCCTCCGTCGCTCCCCTCGTCACCGCCCGCCTGCGAAGCGCGCTCCTGTTCCTCGACCTGGTCGCGCAGGTCCCGACCACAGGCATGCAGACGCTGCACGGCACGAGTGCCGGGAGTGGCGACGAGAGTGCGGAAGTCCTCTCGGAAGGCCTCCGCGTCGGATCCGACCCAGTCGACGCTGTCGACGGATGCGGCGAGCGCGCTCAGCAGCTGCTCGAGTCGTTCGGCAGCCTGCGCATCCCGCCCCGCGAGCGCCTCGACAGCGCCCGTGTCCATGCCCTGGAACCCGCTCATCGCCGACTCCCGTCCCCCGCCGCCGTGCCCGCTCCGAGTTCGGCCCGCTCGCGCTCGAGAGCACCGAGCGTGTGGAACGCGGCCGCGGTGCGCGTGGTCAGCTCGTAGGCGATGTCGCCGGGGACGACGCGCCGAAGTGCCATCTCATGGGACCCAGTGCTCACGCGCAGCGCGTGGAGGGCGCGCTCTCCGAGCACCCAGAGCCCGTTCCAGCCGGTCACGAGCTCAGTGCGGGAGGCATCGCGGACGTGGAGGGCGGCCGTCACCCGGACGCGCTCGTGGCAGAGCGCGTCGACGAGATCGTCGTCGCCGCCGACTCCGCGCACGTCCGGTTCGTCCGGGTGGAGCGGCGCCGCCCGGGCGAGAATCTCCAGCTGCTCGGGTGTGAGCACGTGCCAGGGCCGGGTCGGGTCGGCGATCCGCGGGGCGGCTCGCAGCTCGGGGGCATCGGGCATGCCCGCGAGCATCCCCGCGAGCATGTGGTCCCCGGTGCGCACGCGCAGGTGCAGCATCGGTCCCGGTCGATCGTCGTGGTCCTCGTGGAGGCAGCTGATCGCCACGCCCGGGGCCAGGGCGATCCGGGAGTGGAGGGTGCGGGCCCCGTCGACCGCGGTCGTCCGCAGCATCACGCGCGCGGTGCGGACGAGCTCGAGCAGCTCCTCGGCGGAAGCATCCAGCAGCGCCTGCACCTCGGTGCCGGCATCGATGCTCGGATCGCCGCGCAGCGTCCGCGGCCATGCAGGGGGCTCTGGCCCGACACTGCGAGCGGGAGTCTCCAGGACAGCTCCCTCGGCCATGGTGCCTCCCTCCCGCCCGTCGCGGCGACGGGCTTCGCTCCCACACTAGGAACGAGGAGCGGGCGGGTCGATGGGGACTTCTCCCCATCGACCCGCCCGCGCTCGCACGTGCTTCGCGTCGCCGCCGCGATGTGGCCTGTCAGGCGCCCGGCGCGATCCCCTCAGCACGCTCGGCCGCCTCGACCACGTTGGTCATCAGCAGGGCGACGGTCATCGGGCCGACCCCGCCGGGGTTCGGCGAGAGATGCCCCGCGACCTCGACGACGTCCGGTGCGACGTCGCCGTGCACCTTGTACTTCCCGGTCTCGGGAATCTTCTCCCCGCGGGTGACGCCCACGTCGAGGACGGCCGCGCCCGGCTTGACGTCCTCGGCGCGCACGAGGTGCTTGACGCCCGCGGCGGCGACGATGACGTCGGCCCGACGCAGGTGCGAGGAGAGGTCCGTGGTCCCGGTGTGGGTGAGGGTGACGGTCGCGTTGATCGCGCGGCGGGTGAGGATCAGCCCGATCGAGCGTCCGATGGTCACGCCGCGGCCCACGACCACCACGTCCTTGCCCTTGAGGTCGACGTCGTGGCGCAGCAGGAGCTCGATCGCTGCGCGCGGCGTGCAGGGCAGCGGCGAGGTGATGGGCGCGTTGACGTTGAGCACCAGACGCCCCAGGTTCGTGGGGTGCAGGCCGTCGGCGTCCTTGTCGGGGTCGATGCGCTCCAGGATCGCGTCGGTGTCGAGGTGGTCGGGAAGCGGCAGCTGCACGATGAAGCCGTGGCACGCGGGGTCCGCGTTCAGGCGGTCGACGACCTCCTCGACCTCCTCCTGGGTGGCGCTCGCGGGAAGTTCGATCTGGATCGAGTTCATGCCGATCGCCTCGGAGCGGCGGTGCTTCATGCCGACGTAGAGCTTGGACCCCGGGTCATCGCCCACCAGCACGGTCGCGATCCCGGGGGTGATGCCGCGTTCCTTGAGCGCGGCCACCCGCTCGGCGAGCTCCTGGGTGATCTCCTTGGCCGTGGCGCGGCCGTCGAGCGTCTGTGCGGTCATGCGGACTCCTCGCTGCATGCACGGCGGCATGCGGGCGGCACGCGGAGGTGCGTGCGGTGGCTGCTGGTGTGCGGGGCGGGCACCACGGGGCCGCCCGCGGCATCTGCTCGCGAGCGGCCCGGCGGTCTCAGTACTGCTGAAGCCCCGCGTACAGGGGCTTCTTCTCGGTGAGCGCGCGGGTGCGGGCGCGCAGCGCCTCGACGTCGGGCGCGTCCTGGAGCGCCAGGGCGATGACGTCGGCGATCTCGGTGAACTCGTCCTTGCCGAAGCCGCGGGTGGCGAGCGCCGGGGTGCCGATGCGCAGGCCGGAGGTCACGCGCGGCGGGCGCGGGTCGTTCGGGACCGCGTTGCGGTTCACGGTGATGCCGACCTCGTGGAGGCGGTCCTCGGCCTGCTGACCGTCGAGCTGGGAGTCGACGAGGTCCACGAGCACGAGGTGCACGTCGGTGCCGCCGGAGAGCACCTTGACGCCGGCCGCGGCGGCGTCGGCCGCCTGCAGTCGATCCGCGAGGATCTGCGCGCCCTCGAGGGTGCGCCGCTGGCGGTCCACGAAGTCCTCGCCCGCGGCGATCTTGAGCGCGACGGCCTTCGCGGCGATCACGTGCATGAGCGGGCCGCCCTGCTGGCCGGGGAACACGGCGGAGTCGATCTTCTTCGCCCAGTCCTGGGTCGAGAGGATCATGCCGGAGCGGGGGCCGCCGATCGTCTTGTGGATCGTGGTCGAGGTGACGTCGGCGAAGGGCACGGGGCTCGGGTGCAGGTCGGCGGCGACCAGGCCCGCGAAGTGCGCCATGTCCACCCAGAGCGACGCCCCGACCTCGTCCGCGATCGAGCGGAAGGCCTCGAAGTCCAGGTGGCGGGGGTAGGCCGACCAGCCGGCGCAGATCACCTTGGGGTGGGTCTCCAGGGCGAGCTCGCGCACTTTGTCCATGTCGATCCGGCCCGTCGCGGGGTCCAGCTCGTAGGCGGCGATGTCGTAGAGGCGGCCGGAGAAGTTGATCTTCATGCCGTGCGTGAGGTGGCCGCCGTGGGCGAGGGAGAGCCCCATCAGCGTGTCTCCCGCACGCGCGAGGGCGTGCATGACCGCGGCGTTCGCGGTGGCGCCGGAGTGGGGCTGGACGTTCGCGTGGTCGGCGCCGAACAGGCTCTTGGCGCGCTCGATCGCGATCTCCTCGGCGACGTCCACCTCCTCGCAGCCGCCGTAGTAGCGGCGACCCGGGTAGCCCTCGGCGTACTTGTTGGTGAGCACCGAGCCCTGCGCCTGCAGCACGGCGCGGGGGACGAAGTTCTCCGAGGCGATCATCTCGAGCGTGCCGCGCTGGCGGTCGAGCTCCCGGTCCAGGACCCGCGCGATGTCGGGGTCGAGGTCGGCGATGGACTGGTCGAGGACGTTCACTGGGCCTCCTGGGCGGTGTCGCACGCGGGGATCGGCGACGGGTCGTGGACGGGTGCCGGGGTGCGGGGCCGGCCGTCGGGCGACGCGGGACCGCGCGTCCATCCTAGGCGCGCGGGGCCCCGCGACGCGGCGCGTGTCCACTGCGGCCGCGGAGGCCCGGGAACCTCCTCAGATGTCCACTCCCCAGCGGACGGGCTCGGGCTCGAGCCGCACCCCGAACGCGTCCTCGACGCCGTCGCGCACGGCGCGGGCGAGCTCCGCGATGTCCACCGCATGGGCGTCGCCCCGGTTGGTCAGGGCCAGCGAATGCTTCGTGGACAGGCTCGCCCGGGGGCCGACGGAGAAGCCGCGGTCGAATCCGGCATGGCTGATGAGCCATGCCGCGCTCGACTTCACGCGATCTCCCTCCGCGGGGAAGCGCGGCGCGTCCTCGGGGAGGGTCGCTGCCTGCTCCGGCGCGAGGAGGGGGTTGGTGAAGAAGCTGCCGGCGCTCCAGGTGTCGTGATCGGCGGCGTCCAGGACCATGCCCTTGGAGGCGCGGATCGCGAGGACCGCCTCGCGCACGCGCGCCATCGGCACCCGGCCCCCGACCTCGACGCCCAGGTGCTGGGCGAGCTGGCCGTAGCGGATCGGCTCGGACATCTCCCCCACCCGGTGCTGGAAGCTCACCGAGAGCACCACGTACCGGCCGGTCGGGGAGGCGACGGGGCCGGCGTAGGGAGTGCGCTTGAAGACGGAGGTGCGGTAGCCGAAGCCGCAGTCGGCCGCATAGAAGGTGCGCACCCTGCGATCCTCGCGGTCCCAGGTCCGCACGCGGGTGATCGTGTCGGCCACCTCCTGGCCGTAGGCGCCGACGTTCTGGATGGGCGTGGCGCCCACGCAGCCCGGGATCCCCGAGAGCGCCTCGATGCCGATCATGCCGCGGGCGACGGCGTAGGCGACCGCCCGGTCCCAGGACACTCCGGCGAAGTGCTCGGCGAGGGCTCCCCCGCAGCTGGGCTCGAGAGGGGTGAGCTCCGCGGGGTCGGCGGGCGTCGCGTCCGGTTCGCCCGACGGGACGATGTCGCAGGTCGCGTCGAGGACGGGTGGCTGCTCGGGGTCGCGCAGCAGCACCACGGTGCCGTCGAAGGGCTCGTCCGACGGCAGGAAGTTCGAGCCGCCGCCGAGCACGAGCAGGGTCTCCCCCGCGTCGTCGGCCGCGCGGACCGCGTCGATGACCTCCTGGTCGGTGCGCGCCTCGACGAGCGTGCGGATGCGCCCGCCCACTCGCAGCGTGGTGAGCTCGGAGAGGTTCACGCCGTCGGCTCCGAACCGGCGGCCGCGGTCCCGCCGTCCGCGGAGCGCGGCGCCAGGGCGACGGTCGCCCGGGCGCGGCCGAGCACCTTCGCGCCGCCGGCCTCGGCGGTGACGTCGAGCTCCGCCGTGCCCGCCTCCGCGTCGACCCCGCGCACGGTGACGACCACGCTCAGGGTCGTCGGCTCGAGCGCGGGCACCTCGACGGGCTTGGTGAATCGGGTCGCGCACGCGCGCACCGCGGTGGGGTCGCCGACGACGTCCAGCACGGCGCTCATCGCCGTGCCCATCGTCAGCATGCCGTGGGCGATGACCCCGGGAAGGCCCACCTGCGTCGCGAAGGCGTCGTTGTAGTGGATGGGGTTGAAGTCGCCCGAGGCGCCCGCGTAGCGCACCAGGGTGTCGCGCGAGATCGGGTACTCGCGCCGCGCGAGCTCCTGACCCTTGGCCAGGTCATCGAGCCGCAGCGCGGGGCCCGCGGCGCCACCGCGCGGTGCACTCGGGGAGCTGGAGGTGCTGGAGGTGCTGGTCATGGCGTTCCTTCCTGCGCTCACTCGCCGCGCACGACGATGACGGAGCGGACGGCGGCGACGGCGCTGCCGCCCTCGTCGGCCACGTCCACGCGGGTGGTGATCATGGAGTGCCCGCCCGCGGCGCGGACCGACTCGACGGTGAGGGTGGGGATCAGGCGGTCGCCCGCGACCACGGGACGGTGGAGCTCGAAGCCCTCCTCACCGTGGACGACGCGCGAGAAGTCGATGCCCGCCTCGGGGTCCTCGATGTAGGCGGTCTCGGCGGACTGCGCCAGGGAGACCAGGAACGTCGGCGTCGCCACGACGCCGGCGAATCCCGCGGCACGGGCGGCGGCATCATCGGTGTGCACCGGGTCGGTGGCGCCCGTGGCCCGCGCGAGCTCGGCGATCTTCGCGCCGGAGACGACGTGGACGGGGCCGCTGGGATAGGTGCGGCCGGCGAAGGCCGGGTCCGGCGTGGATGTCATCGGTGCACTCCTGGAAGGGCGGACGGGACGGACGGGATCGTCAGGGCTGAGGGGCCCGACGGGAACTGCGGAACCATCCTGCCACTGTCCCGCGTCCGCCCCCGGACATGACGAGAGCCACCCGGCAGCGCCGGGTGGCTCTCGTCGTGAAGCGTGCGTCGCACGCGGACCGTTCAGCGGGTCTCGCGGTGCGCGGTCTGCTTGCCGCAGGTGGGGCAGAACTTCGACAGCTCGAGACGGTCGGGGGTGTTCCGACGGTTCTTCTTGGTGATGTAGTTCCGCGCCTTGCACTCGGTGCAGGCCATGGTGATCTTGGGACGCACGTCCGAGCTCTTGCTCGCCATGGTTCGCCTCTTTCTCCAAGGCGCGTCTGCCGCGCCACGTGGTCCCCGCGATGGGGGCTGCGTTCGTGCACTCCGGCGGGGCCGGCGTGGTACCGAGGGCGGGGATCGAACCCGCGACCTCACGATTATGAGTCGTGCGCTCTGACCGTCTGAGCTACCCCGGCGCGATCGATGGAACGGCCCGATCTCTTCCGAGACCGGGCCGACCATCCATCAGAGCCCTGAAAGGGAATCGAACCCTTGACCTTCTCCTTACCATGGAGATGCTCTGCCGACTGAGCTATCAGGGCAAGCCCCGAGAACTTTACCGGCGGCCCGCTCGGCGAGCAAACCGCTGGTGGAACTCGGTGCCTGGAATCACACGGTGGTGATCCTCGGCGTGGCAGGTGAGGGATTCGAACCCCCGAAGGCAATGCCAGCTGATTTACAGTCAGATCCCTTTGGCCGCTTGGGTAACCTGCCGAGTCCGATCCATGTGCGGAAGAGAGCCTCTCGACCTCGTTCGCTCGTGGACCTGGACTAGCATACTGGGCGCGCAGGAGCAGGGCCAACCAGATGGGCCCTCACCGTGCATGACGCTCCTCACAGCGTTCTGACCAGCAGTTACATCGCCCCATCCCCACAGGAGGACAGCAGATGGCCGATTCGTCGTTCGACATCGTCAGCAAGCTCGATCGCCAGGAGGTGGACAACGCCGTCAACCAGGCGGCGAAGGAGGTCTCCCAGCGCTACGACTTCCGCGGCACCGACGCCTCCGTGGCGCTCAGCGGGGAGCAGATTGTCATGACCGCCAACGCCGACGAGCGCGTGCGCGCGGTGCTGGACGTGCTGCAGACCAAGCTGCTGCGACGCGGCCTCTCCCTGAAGAGCATCGAGGTGGGCGAGCCCGTCCAGTCCGGGAAGACCGTGCGCCTGGTCGCCGATCTCAAGGAGGGCATCAGCTCGGAGCAGGCCAAGAAGATCTCCAAGATCATCCGCGACGAGGGCCCCAAGGGCGTGAAGGCGCAGATCCAGGGCGACGAGCTGCGGGTCTCCTCGAAGAAGCGCGACGACCTGCAGGCCGTCATCGCCCTGCTCAAGGGCGAGGACCTCGACGTCGCGCTCCAGTTCGTCAACTACCGCTGACATCCACGGGGCGGGAGGGCCCGGGCGCAGCGGCCGCGCCCGATCGCCGTTCCGCACATGCACGAGAACCCCCGGTCGTGTGACCGGGGGTTCTCGTCGTCTCCGTGGAGGGTGAGGGGCTGCGATGCCCGTGCTCACCTGCTCCTCGGGGCTCAGGCGTTCGAGTTCGAGGTCTGGTCCTGCTCGTCGGCCTGGTCCGAGAGGCTGTCGCCGTGGGTCTTGAACAGCTCCGCGATGTTCGAGACATCGCTCGACTGGAAGTTGCGCCAGTCGTCCTTGAAGGTGTCCGCGTCGGGCCCCTTCCAGTCGATGCCCTGGACGGTCCCGTCGACGTCGGCGAAGGCCTGCTTGATCTTCTCGCCGGCCTGGGTCACCTCCTTGGCGACGTCGCGTGCCTGATCCGGATCCATTCCCTTGAAAGACATGTTTCTCCCCTGTTCCCGACCGCTCTCACGGCCCGTGCTCTGTGGTGGATTCTGTGATGGGTGATGTGCTGAGAGCGCGCCGGGCGCTCATGCCGATCCCCGGGATCAGCGCGACGACGCCGTCGTCTGCTCCTTGGCGTTCTTCTCGGCCGACTCCGCGAAGTCCTCGGCCTTCTGCTTGAGCTGCTTCACCTTGTCCGCGAGGTCCTCGAACTCCGAGATGTAGTCGTCGTGGTCCTCACCGGTCCAGTCGAGCTCGTCGACCTTGCCCTTGACGTCGTCGAAGGCCGCCTGTGCGTCCTCGCCCGCATCGCGGATGCTCTGCGCCATCTGCTTGACGGCCTCAGGATCCATACCCTTCTTCTCAGCCATGTCCACTCCTCGTGTCGCTGTGTTCTTCGGTCGCACCGCGGAGAGTCGATGAGGCGGCCGATCCCGTTCCGTTCATCCCTGTTCTCCAGGTGATGTGACAACCGTATGCAGGCCCTCACGGATTGGCGATGGGGAGAAGTACCCATGCGCGCCCCGCGCCCTCATCCGAGTCCACCCTCCGGCTATCACCGCAGGTCACAGCGACCTTTCATGATCCCTCCCCATGGGCCCGCCATCCACAACGCCCGCCCGGGCGTCCCTCCTGGGGTCTCCGCCGGCCCGTCGGCGCAGGTCCGTCGACCCACGGGCGCGGGGCCCTCGACCCGCCGACGCGGGGCCGTCACCGGATCGGCGGCCGGCTCAGACGACCGGCCGCACGGAATCCTGGATCCGTCGCAGCACGGCGATCTGAGCATCGGCATCCTCGGCGCCGCAGCTCGCGACGACCTCGAGGATGTCGGCGGAGTGGGCCGAGCGCGGCACCATCGTGTACCGCGCCGCCTGGACGACCGTGCGCTGACCGGGCTGGGTGTAGCCGTACTCGCTCGCGAGCCAGGGGATCCCGTCGATCTCGAGCTCGCCCGTGTCGATCTCCTCGAGCTGCGGGAGCGCTGCCTTGCGCGCCTCGAGGCTCTCGCGCACGCTCTGCATGGGCGTCGCGGCCGGGCAGCGCTGCACGGTCAGCACGACATTGGCCCGGAAGCTGCCCTCGCGGCGCGGTGCGGCGGCAGCCATCTGCACGCCGGGGACCGAGAGGGTCTCCCAGTCCTCCGGGACCTCGAGACGGAAGCCGACCGGCGGAGGGAACTCCTCGCTGGGGTAGGCGATCTGCACCGTCATTGCCGCTCCGTCCGTCCGTGCCGGGAAGATCCCGGCGAATCTATCAGGGCCCCTCGCGGTGCAGACCCGGGTGCGGAGCCCCTGTCGGGAACGGGCACTGCGCCCCGTCGGCCGCACGCGGGCGGCGAGGGACGCACGAGCGGGCCCGGACCCCGAACGATCGTCCTGGGGGTCCGGGCCCGCTCGCGCGCCCCGTCGGCGCCGGCCGCAGGGCCGAGTGCTGCCGAGCACCATCGCCGCGCGTCAGTGCGAGGAGACGGTCGTCTGCTCGCTCGCGTTGGACTCGGCAGTGGCACCGAGCTGCTCGACGGCCGTCCGGATGCTCTTCAGCGCCGGCACCATCTCGGACTCCCAGCTGCCGCGGAAGTCATCGGCGTCCGGGCCGGTCCAGTCGACCTCCTCGAGACCCGTGGTGAGGTCGCTCTGCATGGTGGTGATGTCCTCGGCCGCGCTGTTCAGCTGCTTGGCCATCTTCAGCACCTGATCGACGTCCATGCCCTTCTCGGTCATGGCTCCTCCTCCTCGTGTTCTCGAGCCTCCCGGGCCCTCCGGTCACCGCGGCAGGGCGTGTGCCCGCCGGGCCCGACGATGGCTCTCCGTGCTCCTGCGGCCACTGTAGGGAGTGCTCGGCGGATCCGACATGGGGACAAGTACCCATGTGGACGACGGGCCCCTGGGGAGGACCCGCTCCGTCACTCCGTGATCTGGGCGACCTGGAGCTTCGAGGCGCGGCCCGAGGCGACGAGGAACCCGCGGCCGGGCGGGAAGTCGGCACGGCGGAAGCGGCCGAGCGGGGTGCCCAGCAGCGAATCGCCGTCCATGTCCGAGGGCTGCAGCAGGAGTCCGCGGCGACCGGCCTTGAAGGGCTGGGCGAGGGTGTACGCCTGGTTCCAGGTCGAGTTCTCGTTCTCTCCGATCACGAACTGGCCCTCGCGCACGCACGAGCGCACCAGCGCGTCGAGCTCCTTCTCCGTGCCGCTGCCCGTGAAGTCCGCGATCCCGTCGAGGATCAGCGTGAGCCGCCCCTCCCCCAGGTTCCCCGACTCGAGGGTCTGGCGCAGCTGCCCGGCGAGCTCCTTGACCGTCTCGGCGTCCGAGGCCTCGACGTCCCACAGGTCCAGGCCGGTCAGCGGCGTGCGGCGCGCGGAGAACCGCACCAGGCGCATGCCCTGCGGGAGCGCCTTGAGGTTCGTGGCGATGGTGCGCACCGCGGTGGTGCGACCGGAGCTGCCGGGGCCGGTGACCATGAAGGCGCCGCGCGGCTCGATCGTGATCGCCTCGAGGTCCTCGTCGCCGACGCCGATCACGGGCCGGCCGTCCACCACGGGCCGCAGGCGCGAGAGCTCCACCCGCTCGGGGAGGGACTCGACGCCGGGTGCGGGATCGACGCCCGCGCGCCGCATGGCCTTCGCGAGCTCGCCGACCTCCCGCGCCTGGATCGCGACGTTCGCGTCGCCGCCGTGCACGGCGATCTGCGCCTCGTGGCCGTCGAGGATCGCGCGTCCGGGCGGGGAGGCGCCGTCGAGCACGTCCCGGGCCACGCCGAAGTTCATGTAGTCGTCGATCGAGGCCATGCGGTGGATCAGCCGGCGCTGGATCGAGGACCCCAAGGAGGTCGGCACGGCGTTCGGGCGGTCGCCCGTGACGATCACGTGGATGCCCACCTGGCGTCCGTCGGTCGCGATCTGCACGAAGGTCGTGAACCACTTGGAGAGGTTCGAGAAGTCGTAGGCCTCGCGGAAGGCCGCCATGCCGTCGACCAGGAGCAGGATGCGCGGGGCCTCGGAGTCCCCGGACAGCTCCCGGTACTCGGCGATCGAGCCCGCGCGCACCGCGGCGAACTTCTTCGCGCGCTCGTCGATCAGGCCGCGCAGCGTCCGCAGCAGCCGGATCACGCGCTCCTCGTCGTCGCCCGAGATGATCGCGCCCACGTGCGGGAGCTCCTCGAGCATCTGCAGACCGGAGGCGCCGAAGTCGATCCCGTAGACGTGCACGGGGCCGCCCCGGGCGGTCGCGCTCGCCGCCGAGATCGCGATCGTGCGCAGGGTCGTCGACTTGCCCGAGCCGCCCGTGCCGTAGATCGCCATGTTGCCGTCGCGGTCGGGCACGTAGGAGACCGTGGGCTGGGACTGGTCCTCCGGCGTGTCCATGACCCCCAGCAGGAGGTCCTCGTCGGTGCGGCGGCTGGGCAGCAGGGAGAGGTCGTAGGCGGGGGCGAGCTCGGACAGCCACGGCTTGCGGGGCTCGGGGACCCCGGCCTCGTCGGCGGCGCGTCCGATGGTGCGCACCATGCGGGAGATGTCGTTGGGGCCCAGCTCGCTGCGGGCGGGGGACGGCGGGCTCGGGACGTCCCAGATGTCGCCGGTGCCGAACTCCCGCTCGACGATGTCGATGCGCGCGCGCTCGGGCTCGTCGGTCGTCCATCCGCCCGCGTACCCGGTCTGGAAGGTCGCGATGCGGCCCGGGCCGGTCTTCGCGGCGGCGCGACCGGGGATGCCGGGATCGAAGTGGGCGGCCATGGCATCGCCCAGGATGTCCTTCGAGTCGGCCTCGTCGGCCATCCGCAGCGCGATGCGCAGGTTCGTGTTCGCGCGCAGGTTGTCCTTGATGACGCCCGCGGGGCGCTGGGTCGCGAGGATCAGGTGCAGGCCGAGGGAGCGGCCGCGGGCGGCCACGTCCACGACCCCGTCGACGAACTCCGGGACCTCCTTCGCGAGCGCGGCGAACTCGTCGACGATGATGATCAGGCTCGGGGGCGCCTCGGGGTCCCCGGTGCGCTCGAGCGAGACGAGGTCCTTGGCCTTCTTGCGGTTCAGCAGGTGCTCGCGATGGTGCAGCTCGGCGCGCAGGGACGTCAGCGCGCGGCGCACCAGGTGCGGGGACAGGTCGGTGACCATGCCCACGGCGTGCGGGAGCTCGATGCAGTCGGCGAAGGCGGAGCCGCCCTTGTAGTCGACGAACAGGAAGGTCACGCGGTCGGGCGAGTGGGCGGTCGCCATGCCCATCACCCAGGCCTGGAGGAACTCGGACTTGCCGGCGCCCGTGGTGCCGCCCACCAGGGCGTGCGGGCCGTGGGTGCGCAGGTCGAGGTGGTAGGCGTCCTGGCCGTCGTGGCCGATGAGCCCCCGCAGGTTCGCGTCGTGCTTGCGCGGGACCGGCGGCGCCCCGTCGCGCGGGGTCAGCGAGCCGGTCTCCTTCCAGTGCTCGATGACCGCGCCGGGCTCCTCGGCGAGCTCCGTCCCGGCCAGGGTGAGATAGGAGATGGCGCGCGGGAGGTCGGAGTCGTCATCCACCGGGACGCCCGCGTCGACCACCGGGGAGAGGTGCCGGGCCACGCCCGCGGCGACGTCGAGGCCGACGGTCTCCACGCTCACGGGATAGTAGCGCTCGCCGCGGCGCACGATGCCGGCGTTCGCCCCCTCCACGCCGTCCTCGCTCGAGAGGTAGGTGCGGCAGGCCGCGGGCAGGGCCGCGACCGTCGCCGCGCACCAGATCACGAAGACGCCCACGTCGGGCCCGCGCTCGGCGATGCGCACCAGGCGTGCGCGGTCCACGGGGGCGTCGTCCTCGACGACGAGCACGAGGTTCGGGGTCACCGGGTCGGGAGCCGGCACGGGATCGGCGGAGACGGGGGCGCGCACCGCGCGGCGCAGCTGCGCCGGCGCTCCCTCGGAGCGCTCCTCGATGAGCTCCTCGATGCGCGAGACCAGGGAGATCCCGCTGAGCGCGCCGTCGGCCAGATGATCCCCGTCCAGCGGCGAATGGGGGCTCGACGTGTGCGGGAGCCACTTCAACCAGTCCCAGAGGGCGCGCGAGGAGCGCGAGGTGATCGCGGCGATCGCGAGGTCCGTGGGCGAGTGCAGGGCGAACAGCTGGGTGATCAGGCCGCGGGCCACGGCGTCGGCCTGCTCCCCTCCCCCGGCGACGCCGATCCCGCCGGACTCCCGCAGGTCGCCGACGATCGGCACCCCCGCGATCATCCTGTACTCCTCGTGCATGTCGTCGAGCTGATCCCAGTACTGGGCGATCGCGTTGTTCTCACCGGGCATCGGGATGCCGACGCGGGACTCGGCGACGCCGAGGCCCAGGCGCACGGTCGTGAAGGCCTCGTGCTCGGGCCGGTGGGTCCACAGCAGGCGGCCGAGCCGGTGGGCGGAGTCCACCGCGTCCGCCGTCGAGGGGGTCTCCACGAGCCGCACCGCGCGCTCCAGGTCCTGGGCGGCGGTGACCCGGCGCTTGAGGGATGCCAGCGACTCCTCGAAGTTCTTGATCTGCCGCTCGAGCTGCTTGCGCGACTGGTACTTGCGGTTGAGGTACCCGGCGGTCGCCATCATCGGCATCATCAGCACGAAGATCAGCGAGTAGGGGCTGCGCGTGACCGCGAACATGAGACCGCCCATGAGCAGCGGCGCGAACATCATGAAGATCGGGAAGAACTGCGGCTGGGGTTCGCGCGGCGGCTGCGGCGGCGTCATCTCGCGGTACTCGAAGCGCGGCACCACGCGGGGCGAGCGGTTGAACTCGACGACCGGGGAGTTCGGGGCGCTGCCGCCGGCGCGGTGCAGCATGATCACGGAGAACGTGGTGCCGCCGACCTCGACCGTGTCGGCGGGGCCCACGACGGCACGGCCCACGCGCTCCCCGCCGATCTCCACGCCGTTGGCCGAGCGCAGGTCCACGATCTCCACGGCGTCGGCGACGTTGATGCGGGCATGGCGCTTGGAGAGCATCGGGTCGGCGATGCGGATGTCCACGTCGCCCTCGCGTCCGATCACGCTCGAGCCGCTGGGCAGGGGGAACTCGCGTCCCTCCTCGGGCCCCGAGAGCACGCGCAGCAGAGCGACGGCGGCGCCGCGCGATTCGGCGCGCGTGGCGTACTCCGTGGAGGAGCGGGCGATGGAGACCACGGAGCCGGAGCGCAGACCGGCGGAGATCAGGTCGATGCCGCGGTCCAGGGAACGCACGCCGGCCGCGCCGGGGCCCGCCCCGGCGTCCTGCACCTGCAGGGTCAGTCCCTCGGGCGCCTCGGTGGAGCCGCGCAGGGGGTCCCCCAGGTAGAGGGCGCCGGCGACGTCGGCGACGGTGGCCGTGGCGTCGGCGGTGACCTCGAGGTCCGTCATCCGGTCCTCGGGTCGACGCAGCGTGAGCTTGATGCGCATGCGGTGGTGTCCTCGTCAGTCCTCGTCGGCGTCGGCGGCGGCCTTGTCCAGCAGCGGCAGGTCCTCGGCGGTGACCAGTCGGGTGAACACGGCGTGCTCGACGAGCCGCGCCCGCCGGTTGCTCGCGAGCTTGCCCGGCCCGCCCCGCAGCCCGCGCACGCCCATCCGATCGAGCTTGTCGCAGACGTTGTCGAGCTTGCGGTTGAACTTGGTGCGCGGCCAGCCCAGACGCTCCGCGGCCTGGGCGGATGTGGGCACCGCGCTCATGCCGCTGCCCTCGCGCACGAGCATGGGCTCGGCGAGGGCGAGGATCAGCTGCTTCTGGCTCTCGGTGAGCTGCACGGAGCCGACGGTGGTCTCGCCGACCGGGTCCTCCGGGGACGGCGAGCGCTCGAACTCCGGGGTCTCGGTGTGCACGTCCAGCTCATAGGTCGTCGGCCCCGCCGTGAAGACCACCTTGGTGACGTCGAAGACCAGCGGCAGGCGCGCACCGGGCGCGAGCCACGCCTGCAGGGCGCCCGCGGAGTCGGTGATGGTCGCGGAGAGCCGCGACCCCACGTTCGAGAGCCACCACAGGGAGTCCACCTGCGAGATCGTGAGGAATCGGCGATGGAGGTACGGGTTGTCCTCGTCGACGACGAGATCGGCTTCGCGGCCGATGCTCAGCTCGCCGCCCTCCTCCGCGCGGTACCACTCACCGCAGAACTCGACCGAGATCGACGCTGCCATGCTCCTGCCTCCCTCTTCGTACGGTCCTGCGTGCGTGCACCGCGTCCCTCATGATCCCCGCAGCTCCTTCGTGTCGACGCACTGCTGCTTCGTGGAGGGACCGATCCCGCCGTTCTTCGTCACCACGGTGAGCACGAAGCACGGCTTGTCCCAGGCCAGCGGCACGCTGACGGTGATGCTGGAGCTTCCCCGGGCGAGCCGCTCGGTCTCCACGCCCTCGTACTCCTCGGGGAGGTTCTGCCAGGCGATCTTGATGTCGTCGTTCGACGTCATCCCCTCGGGCGTGCTCCAGCTGATCTTCACGGTGCCCGCCGTGGTGCCGCGCTCCTTCTCGAGGACCGTCATGGAGATGTCCGCCGGGGGCTCCTGCGCACCCGGCTTCCAGTCCTCGCTGGTCGAGGGGGCGGCGGTCGTGGGCTCCTCGGGCTCGATGAAGGTGCTGCGCACGATGGCCATCGTGCCCACCCCGATGCCCAGGACGAGCACGGCGGCGAGGGTCACCAGGGGCCACATCGGCCGACGGCGCACGGGTGCTCCGTGACCCGCGGGACCGGCGGCTCCGGGCGCCGCCGCGGCCGCGGACGGCGCCGCGGGCCCACCCGGCCCGGCGCCTCCTCCGACGCCGGCGGAGGCGCCGGACAGCGCGGCCGGCGCCGGCGAGGGACGCACGAGCGTGGTGTCGTCCCCCTGCCCGGGGGCCAGCGAGCGGGATCGCGCGGGGCGCCCGCCGCCCAGTGCGGGGGCGACGCCGGCGAAGGGGTCCAGGACCCGCGACGAGGGGGCGTCGGGGTCGACGGTGGAGACGCGGCGGATGTTCGTGTGCGCCTCGAGGTCGCCCTCCCCCGTGTGCTCGGGAGGGTGATCGGGGCCGTGCTCGTCGAGCACGTCCATCTGCGTGATGGGCAGGGAGAGCGCCATCTCGACCTGCTGCAGGGCACGGCCGAGGGCGAGTGCGGACTCGTAGCGGCCGGCGGGGTCCTTCGCCATCGCGACCGACAGGGTCCGGTTCAGCATCTCCGGCACGTCCGGGCGGCCGAGCGGTGCGAGCGGCTCGGAGGAGATCCGGGCGATGAGATCGCTCGCGGTGTTCCCGCCGCCGCTGCGCTCGAAGGGGGTGCGCGCGGCCAGCAGCGAGTACAGGGTGGCGGCGAGGGAGAACACGTCGCTGCGCTCGTCGGCGGTCGGCGGATCCTCGAAGGCCTCCGGCGGGGACCAGGGGATCGACAGCCCGTGGCTGGCCTCCGGCTCGAGGGCGTTGCCCGCGGCCACGGAGATCCCGAAGTCCGTGAGCGCCGGCCTGTTGTACTCGGTGACAAGGATGTTCGCGGGCTTGATGTCGCGGTGCAGGATGCCGGCGCGGTGCGCGGTCTCCACGGCGCCCGCGATCTGCACGCCCACGCGCAGCACCTCGGCGACGGAGATGCGCTCGCGGCGGAAGCGCGCCCCGTAGTTCGGGCGCGGGCAGTACTCCATGACGATGCAGGCGCGGTGTTCCCTGGTCACCTCCGCCTGGTGGATCGTGACGATCGAGGGATGGGTCGACATGGTCGCCATCACGTTCGCCTCGGCGTCGAACTGGCCCCGCACGGCGTCGTCGAGGACGCTCGCGAGCAGCACCTTGATCGCGACCCTCCGCTGCGGGCGCAGCTGGCGGTACAGGTGGACGTCGGCGAAGCCGCCGGAGCCCAGCAGACGCTCGTACTCGTACCCCGCGAGCTGCGGCGGCGGGGCGGGCGGGCGGGGGCTCACGAGGGCCTCCCCACCAGGGTGAGGACCACTCCGTCGCCCAGGTCGAGGCGATCGCCGTCGGAGAGGACGGGACTCTGGCCCGAGCGCAGACGCTGCGGAGCCTCGCCGGAGCGCAGCAGCGTGGTGCCGTTGGTGGTGCGCAGGTCCTCGGCGACGACGTGCCAGCCCTCGAGGCGCAGCGCGACGTGGGAGCGCGAGATGTCCTGCTGGGGGCTGGGGACGGTGATCAGCTGGGGGACGTCGTCGCCGCTCACGCGCGAGGCGCGGGGCCGGCGGCCGATGATCGCCGAGCGGTCGAGCAGGAACCGTCCGCCGGTGCTGATCTCGATCATGCCCAGCGGCGGGCGCGCCACGGTGCGCACTCCCCCGCGGATGCGGGCGCCGCACCAGCGGCAGACCGTGGCCTCGGGCGGGTTCGCGTGGCGGTTCTCGCAGACGGCGCCGGGCAGGGCGACCGCCTGCGCGGGCGCAGTGGGCGCCTGGCCCGTCGGCTGCGCGGGGGCCCGTGCAGGGGAGCCTGCCGAGGTAGCGGAGCGCGGCGGAGCCGCGTCACCCGGCCGGGCATCGGCACGCCCGGTGCCCGCGAGCGCGGCGACGGGCCCGTGCGCGGCAGGCGCTCGCTCCGCGCCGCCGCGCTCCGAGGCGCGCGCGGCGTGCGCCACCTCGGGGGCGGTGCGCCCCATTCCGGGCACCCAGTCGATGAAGTCCCCGGTCGATTCCAGCGGCACGTCCTCGGTGGTCGCAAAGGCGGGATCGGATCCGACGGGATCGGCGGGCGCACCGTCTGACGTCGTCTCCTCGCCCGCGGCACCGGAGGCATCGAGGTCGAGGGACTCGACGTCGAGCGTCGCCTCCGAGGCGCGCTCGCCGTCCGCGGCGCTCCCGTCCTCACCCGCGGCGCGGACCGCAGCGGCCTCGATGCTGCGATGGAGGGTGCGCCCGAACAGATCGTCGTAGGCGCTGCCGCCCTCGCCGATCACCGCACCGAGGTCGCTCGCGCCGGCGGCCCGGGCGGACACCTGGGGAGGATCCGCCTCGGGTTCAGCAGGGCCGGGCTCGCCGCGCGGTGCGGGGACAGCGGGATCCGTGTGCGGAGGGGCATCCGAGTGCGGAGGGGCGGCGTCGGGGGACGGGGCAGTGCCCGCCTCGGGTGTGCCGGCAGACGCGTCCGTGTCGGTGTCGATCGCTTCGGGGTCGGCCGCTTCGGGGTCGATCGGTTCGACGCGCGTCACGGGTGCCGCGTCCGCCGCGGGGTCCTCAGCGGGCGTCGGCGCCTGGTCACCGTCACCGGTCACCGTCGACGTGGCCGACGGCTGCGACGCCCTGTTCGTAGCCCCCTCGGTCCTGCGCTGACCGCTGCGTGACGCCCGGCGATCGAACAGCGACGAGGTCACCAGTCGCGCCGAGCGACCGGGCGCGGGACTCTGCGGAGGGTGCGCCGCCGCGGTCCCTGCGGGCGCGGTGGCGGGCGCCTGCGCGGTCTCGGCGGGGGCCGGCTCGGGTGCAGGTGACGGTGCGGGAGCAGTCTCCACCGGCGACGGCTCCGGCGCCGCGGCAGCCGGCTCCCGCTCCGGCGCGTCGGCCGTCTGCGGTGCCGTCACCGGGGGTGCCTCTGGCAGCCGCTCCGGGGACACCGCGGCATCGGACTGGGGAGGTGAGGCCTGGGCGGCTGCGGAGGGAGCGAAGAGGTCGTCGAACATGCTGGGCCCTGCGGGCGCCTCCGCAGCGGCTCTCCGTGCGGACGACGACGAGTCCCGCGAGCTCGATGATGCGGCGGAGGACTCCGCCCGCGCGGAGGCCTCCTGCGCGCGGCGCTCCTCGCGCTCGCGCTTCTCCTTGGCGCGCGCCTCCTTGCGCTGCGCGGCGCGCTCCTTGGCGGCGGGGTCGAGGATGGAGCTGCCGTCGGCCTCCACCTGCTCGGCGAGCTGTGTCCGCGCCGCCTCCTCGAGCTCCGCGGGATCGGTGGTCATGAGCACGAACCCGCGGACGCGGCTCATGCCCTCGACCGACCTCAGCGCCGCGACCGGGTCCTCGGCGGGCAGGTCGCCGAAGGCGATCCGGCGCACGTCGGCGAGCTCGGTGATGACGGCGGGGCCCTCCTCGGTCCCGGCGAGCAGGCTCCGGCCCTCTGCCGTGTACACCGCGAGGGGACTCGTGCCGGTGAGACCGATCGTCCGGCTGGTGCCGTCGCCGAGCGCGAACAGCACCGGCGGCAGGCGGTCCTCGGTCTCGAACTCGCTGCCCGAGGCGAGGTCTCCCAGCAGGGCGTCGGCCGCCGGGGGCTCGCCGAGCACCCGCCACGCGGACGCGATCAGGGAGCTCTTGACGCCGGGGACGAGCAGGATCCAGCCCGCGGGACGCACGACGAGCGTCGCGGGGCCGGGGTTGAACCAGGTGCCGCGGCCCAGGAGCGAGGACTCCCCGCTCACTGCGATCGGTCCTCGGTCCCGTCGCCGTCCTGCGCGTCCACCGTCCTGCCCGCCTCGTGCTGCGCGTCGTCACCGCTGCTCCCGGTGCCGTCCGCACCGCGCGGGTGGGTGTCCTCCTCGACCTCGATGGCCGGCTGGGGCGCACTGCTCCCCCGCTGCTGGGCATCGCCCGCGGAGAGTCCGACGAGCGCCGTCGCCTCGACGACCACGACGCTCACGTTGTCGTGGCCTCCGGCGTCGACGGCGCTCCGGACGAACTCGCGGCTCAGGTCGTCGACGTCGGCGTCGCTGCGCAGGAGGCGCTCGATCTCCTCGTCAGAGAGCTCGTTGGTGAGTCCGTCGGAGCACACGAGGATGCGGTCGCCCACCTCCGCGGGGATCAGCCAGAAGTCCGGATCCGGCTCCGCGCCCACGCCCAGGGCGCGGGTGATCATGTGCCGGTAGGGATGCACGCGGGCCTCGGCATCGGTGAGGTCACCGTGGTCGATGAGCTCCTGAACGACGGAGTGATCCACGCTGACCTGCTCGAACAGCTCGGCGGAGAGGCGGTAGACCCGGGAGTCGCCCAGGTTCATGACCGCCCAGTAGCCCACGCCGTCCAGCACCATCGTCGCGACCAGGGCGACCGTGGTGCCCGCGCCGCGCTCGTCGTCGGCGCTGAGGCCGCTGATGCGGGCACCCGCCGAGCGCAGGGCGTCGCCGAGCTGCTCGATGGTCACGTTCTCCTGGACGGTGAGCTTCTCGAACTCCTCGACGGCGATCGCGCTCGCGACCTCGCCGGCGTTGTGCCCGCCCATGCCGTCGGCGACCATGTGGATCGGGTGCGCGTCGAGCACGGAGTCCTCGTTGGTCTCCCGCACGCGGCCGACATCGGTCGCATGGGCGGAGACCACGCGGACGGTGCCGGGGAGGTCGGGATCGGTGAGGGATGCGTCGATCACTGGATGCGCTCCACGGTGAGGGTGCGGTCCCCGATCGACAGCGTGGCGCCGTCGGGCAGGGACAGGGGCGAGTGCGGGTCGAGATCCTGGGAGGTGCCGTCGGCGAGGATCAGCGCCGAGCCGTTCGTCGACCCCAGGTCCATGACCTGCAGGCCCTCGACGGAGGCTTCGAGACGGAGGTGCGACTTCGAGACCGAGCGGGTCTCGTCCGCGAGGACGACCCGCTCCTCTCCGGCCTCGGCCGAAGGATTGCGCCCGAGCAGGGCGACGCCGCGCACCTCGTGCACGGAGCCGTCATCGAGCAGCAGACGGTAGCCCGGGCGACGATCGCGGCGCGCGGGGACGATCCTGGTCTCCTCGACATCGCCGAGGTCCTCCGTCGGGTGCGACAGGCGCGTCGACTCGTCGAGGTCGGCGGGAGGGCCGACGGGCTCGGGCGTCGAGGGCGGTGCCGGAGCAGGGGCAGGTGCCGGTGCAGGAGCAGGCGCTGGTGCCGCCGCTGGTGCAGGTTCCGACGGCGGAGCAGGAGGCGGCGCCGGCGCGGACTGTGGGGGCTCGGCCCGGGGCGCCGGCGAACTCGTCCACACAGCACTCGGATCGGCATCGGACAGGGGCTGACCGGCCTCGCCGGGCTGCGCGGGCTCGGCATGCGGTGCGGGCTCGGCGGCCTGCACGGGCGCGGCGGGCGCGGCCGGTGCCCCGGCCGAGTCCTCCGACGGCGGGGCCCAGGGGTCGACGATCTCGTCGGCCTGTGCGCTGCTCGCGTCGGCCGCAGCGGGGTCCACGGGGGAAGATTCCTCGGCGGCGGCCGACGCCGGAGCCGATGGCTCCTCGTGCGCGGCCGCCGGCGCCGGGGCCCAGGGCGAGGAGGTGATGATCGGTTCCCCGGACGGCTCGGACCACGAGGCGGCGGCATCCTGCGAGGCCTCGTCTCGCGCCGACGGGGCGCCCCAGGCCTGCTCACGCGCGTTCTCGGGCGGCGCGCCCCATTCGCCGGCCGCGGGTGCGGGCGCTCCCCACTGCCCCGCGGCGGGAGCGGGCGAGGCGACGGCACCGGGGTCTTCGGCGCTCTGCTGCGGGTTCGCGCCCCATGCGGGTGAGGGCTGTGCCTGCGCCGGGGACGGCACGGGCGCCGGGGATCCCCACGCGGGCGGCGCGGATGCGGGCGATGCGGCGCCGTCCTGCGGGGCGCCGCCGCCCGCGGTCCCGGCCGCGGCCGGTTCCGCCCAGGCGGCTCCGGGCTTCGTGGTGAGGTTGTCGCGCACGGACACCGGCACGGAAGGATCACCGAGGTACTGGGCGGCCTCGGGCCGGGCGAAGTCGTCGGGCCGGGGGGCGTAGGGGTCGCGCCCTGCGCGCGCGTCCACGAGGATCGTGCTGATCATGCGGTCGTGCAGGCCGCGCCCGTGGCGCTCGGGGTCGAGGAAGGTCGTCAGTCCCGCGATCCAGGTGAGCAGTGCGAGCACGACGTACCGGGCCAGCGAGCGGCCGAAGCCGAGCGGCGCACCGGTGTCCTCGCGCACGACCCGCAGGCCCATGATGAGGCCTCCCAGAGTGAACCCGCGGCTCCCCTGCAGCCACACGATCACCAGCGCGTACGCGATCGGCAGGGCCACGCCGAGCCCGGTGAGGATCGTCGCGAGCGTCTGGTGGGTCTGCAGGGCCAGGAGGATCGCACCGATCCACAGGGGCAGTGCGACGATGCCGGCGACCACTCCGTCGATGATGAAGGCGAGCACGCGCTTCCCGGTGCCCGCGGGGGTGCAGCCGTCGAGCGGCGGTTCGAGGGGCGCGGGCCCACCGGGATCGGCGGGTCGGTCCTGCGCCGGGGAGGGCGGCTGCCCCCACACGCCGGCGGGCTGCTGTGCGTCCATCCCACGATCGTACTGGGACTGTGCCCGCAGCGCCGTCCCGGCGGGATCGGACGGCTCCGGGGCGCTGCTGCCCAGCAGCTGGATCTGATCGGACTCCTCCGAGGGCCCGCCGTCCGTGGCGGGCTCCGCACGCCGCCGCGGCGGCGCCGACCACGCGCCCGGGGCGTCGGTCGCCCGCTTCTCGTAGGGCGACTCCCGGTACCGGGCACCGCACTCGCCGCAGAGGACCGCACCGGCGCTCAGCAGTGCCCCGCAGGTGCTGCAGTAGCGGGGCGTCCCGCCCTGCGCCTCGGACGGGCCGCCGTGGCCTGCCTGGATGCTCATCATCGGTCCCTTCTGCGGCGCTGTCCGCGCCGTGCGCTCGATGTTCTGCGCCATGCACGGTATCGGTCCACGGCACCGTCCACGAAGAATCGGATCCTCCGCATGGCCCGTTCGAGAGCACCGCGCAGGGAGAACGCGCCGCCCGCCCGGGATGCGCGATCCGCGACGCTCCCCCTGCGGGAGTCCTCCTCGGTGCGCTGGGCGGAGGCTGCTCGCAAGCGCTGCTGGGCGCGCCGGTCCGCGCGACGCCGCGCACGGAAGGAGCGCAGCGAGACCGCTGCGCGCGCCCGACGGTGCCAGGGCAGGTTCTCGGTCATCCGACGGCGCGCCGCCGCCACCGTCGCCCAGTAGGACTCGAGGTCGGACTCGGTCGGGGCGTCGGGGGCGAAGGTCGCCCGGTCGGCGCCGGTGGCCAGGCGCCGCAGGTCCGCGGCCGCCTCGGCGTCGGAGCCGCCGCCGTCGGCCGCTGGCTGGGCGGTCTCGGCGCCGGTGCTGGAGCTAGTGCTGGAGCCGGTGCTGGTGCCGGGGGCGGGACGTGCGTCGAGGTCGGCGATGATCGCCTCCGCGGTCTCCTTCCGCGTGTCCGACGGCGCAGTGCGCCGCCCGAGGTCCGTGCGCAGATCCACGATCTCGCGCCATCCCCCGTCGATGCGGTCCCCGGGGGCTCCGCGCAGCCTGCGGTGGCGTCGGCGCAGCACCTTCGCCCCGGCGATCGCGCCGAGCGTGGCGGCGACGAGCACGGCGAGCAGGCCCGTTCCGGAGACGTACCCGACCCACAGCGGGGCGGGCTCGGGCGGATCAGGCGGGTCGGGCTGGTCCTCGGCCGTGGCGCCCGGTGGAGGCGTCGGCGGGTCCGCGGGCGGCGGCGGTGGCTGCGGCACCTGCGGCTGCGGCTTGTCGGTGGTCTTCTGCTCGGGCTGGGTGAGGGTCTCGTCGCTGTCGGGAGCCGGATCGAAGCGCTCCCAGCGGACGGTGTCGGAGCCGGGCTCGCGGAAGGCGACCTCGACCCAGGCGGTGACGTCGTCCCCGGTGACGGTCGCGGTCCCCGCATCGGAGCCCGAGACCTCGAAGCCCATCACCACCCGGGCCGGGATCCCGATCTCCCGGGCGAGCACGGCGGTGAGAGCCGCGAACTGCTCCTCGTCGCCGATCCTGCCCTGCGGCATGGCGTCCGCCTCGGACCGGTCGAAGCTCGGATCGTTGAGCATCGCGAGCAGTCGGGACTCGCCGTGCCCGGAGAGCGAGGCCTGCTGGTCCTCGATGCCGTGGGAGTACTCGGCCTCGCTCTTGATGCCGACCATCAGGTTGCTCATGGTCGCGTAGTCGTTGGGGGCGTCGCCGGCCCACTCCTCGGCGGCCTGCTTGAACTTCGGGTCGAGCCCCTCGAGGGGCGGGAGCTCCTCTGCCACGCCGTCGTCGAAGCGCATCGAGTGCTGCGCGTCCTCCGAGGCGGTCCTGTACGGCTCGTAGGTGACGTCGTAGCTGTCGCCCTCGCGCAGCGAGGACGAGTCCACGAGCGTCTGCGAGCGACGGTTGAGGAAGAGGGAGTCGCCCAGGCGCGCGGACCCCGAGGGCCGCTTCGCCGTCGTCTCCTGATCGGGGTCGACGCGATCGGTCGTGGTGCCCAGGCTGGGCATCCACACCCCGTGGTAGCCGCCGATCGTGACCGTCGAGCTGCGCGCGTCCCCTCCCGGCTGCGCGAGATCCACGGCACCGGCGATCTTGAGGAAGGCGCCCGAGGCCGAGTCCGCGCGGTCCGATCCGGCGACGTCGTACACCTCGCGGTTGTAGTCGTCGAGGGTCGCCAGGCGGATCTGCTCCCCGTCCTTCACGTTCGTGACGGTGAAGAGCTCCTCCTTGCGGCGGTGCTTGACGTAGCCGCGGAAGTCGGAGAGCGGGGAGACGTACTCGGCCGGGTCGAACTGCGGGGTGAGGCTGTCGCGCAGAGCGAAGCGGGCCGTGCCCGAGGGCGGGTCCAAGGCGGGGCTCGCGGCACCGGTGATCGCGGCGGCGAGCAGCAGGATCACTCCCCCGCCGATCACGCGCCGACGCAGCACGGGGTTGCCCCAGGAGCCCGCGCGCACGGTGTCGGAGATGATGGTGGAGCGCGAGGTGCGCAGGCGGGTGCTCTCGAAGCGCCAGCTCAGCCAGGCGAGCGAGAGCATCGCGAAGAGCAGCCCGCGCAGCAGCGGGAGGGTGGCCTCCGCCGTGCCGAACACGACCGAGCACAGCAGCATCGCGCAGGGGAACAGCCACGCGATCACGCAGCGGCGGCTGCGCAGCAGCACGGAGAAGCCCGCGACGCCCAGCAGCAGCATGGGCAGCCAGACGACGCCCAGCACGCCGTTCCCGATGCCGATGGGCGGGCTGATGGTGAGCGCGCTCTTCCAGGTCGTCACGGGCATGCGCAGCAGCTCGAGAAGGACCGACGGCGTGGGCAGCACGCCCAGGAGCGCACGGTCCGGCACCACGAACGCCGCACCCAGCGCGAAGTGCACGATCGCGATCGCGAGGGTCAGCAGCAGCGGTCCGAGGGACCAGCGGGCGCCCAGCAGGGCGATCACCAGCGAGAGGACGAGCGCCATCACGCCGGTCACGAGGTACCAGGGTCCTCCGAAGACCGAATGGAAGCCCAGCAGCGCGAGCAGGAACAGAGCGGCCAGCACGACCACGTCCACGACGCTCGCGCGCAGCGGGCGCTGCTCGCCCAGGGTCTCCTCGACCCCTCCGGGCGACGCCCGCCGCGGGGGCGGGGCCGTGGTCGACGCCTCCGGCGCCGGGTCCGTGCCCATCATCGGGTCCGCGCTCGGCGACGAGGACCGCCGGCCGCCGGGGCCGGGCAGGTGCGCGGCGCTCATCGACCCACCGTCCTCATCGCCATCGGCAGGTCCTCGATGCGCCCCAGGGTCACGAGCTCGAGACCGCCCAGACGCGAGCGCCGGACCTCGGCGCCGCGTGCACAGCGCACCGCGATGGGCAGCACCCCGGGCGGGAAGCGGGTCGCGGCCTGGTTGAGCTCGGTCGGGGTCGTCAGGGACCCCACGACGAGCACGACGGCGGACGCGTTGGGAGCCTTGTCCGCGCAGGCCTGGCCGAGATCCCGCAGGGGGCGCCGGCCCCGCTGCGCCTCGAGCACCGTGTAGTCGTCCAGCAGCCGTCGCAGCGTGG
Source organism: Brachybacterium kimchii (assembly GCF_023373525.1). Classification (NCBI taxonomy): domain Bacteria; kingdom Bacillati; phylum Actinomycetota; class Actinomycetes; order Micrococcales; family Dermabacteraceae; genus Brachybacterium; species Brachybacterium kimchii. The sequence goes on along the minus strand of NZ_CP097218.1, from coordinate 248,575 downwards.
CGGTGCGCTGTCGCCCGGCGGTGGTGAGGGCCGTGAGCTCCTTCTCCTCCCGCATCGTCTGCACGGAGACGGAGGCCGCGGCCGAGACGGCGAGTTCGAACTCGTCCTCGTCCTCGAAATCGGCGGCGCGGTCGGCGAGCGCGACGACCACGTGGGAGCGGCGGGTCTCCTCGAACTGGCGGACCATGAGCTTGCCCGTGCGGGCGGTCGTGCGCCAGTGGACGTGCCGGCGGTCGTCCCCCGGCGTGTAGTCGCGCAGGGCGTGGAAGGCGATGTCGGAGCTCGAGAGGTCCGAGGAGGGCGTGCCCTCGAGGTCCCGCAGGAAGCCGCTCGCGGCCTCATCGAGGCGGACGGTGCGCGGGTGCACGAAGAGCTCCTGCGCCTTCGCCCAGGTCACCTGACGGCGCATGAGCGAGAGCGGATCGTCGCGCACGGAGCGCACCGGGCCGACCACGAGCACGGCGCGACGGCGGGTGGGCACGGCGAACAGCTCCTCGTGGGCGGCCGAGGCGCCCAGGCGCGGCACCAGGAACTGGGCGCTCGCGCTGCCCACGGAGAGTTCGATCCGCGAGGGCAGGATGGTCTTCTCGGTCGGGTTGCGGACCTCGACCCTGCCGACGGCACGGGTGCCCACGACCACCCGATGGGACTGCAGGTCCAGGGTGATCGCGTAGGAGGTGCGCCCCAGCACGAACACGGCCGCGATCACGAGCGGCACGAGCAGGGCGAGCGCGAGCACGTTGAGCTCGGTGAGGTGCAGCCAGAGCCCGAGGACCCCGCTCACCAGCACCGCCGCGAGCAGGGTCCAGCCCACGGGCGAGACCACGGCGAGCACGGGCTTCGCACGCTTCCACGCACGCTCCGCCGTGCGCCGTGCGCGCTCGGGGAGACCCGGCGCGGGCGCGTCGGTGTCCATGACCTCGGGAGCCGCCGACGACGGCCCGGACACGGGCGCGGGCGACTGCCCCGAGGGCGCGCCCGGGGGTGCGGCGGGCGACGCGGCCGGCGGGGGCGTCGAGGAGGTGCGGGGAGGGATGCTCATGCGTTCTGGAGGCTCACGCGCTCTCTCGGCGGGCCTGCGGCGGAGCGACCTCGGAGAGGATCCTGCCCATGACGCTCGCGGCGGAGGCCCCGGCGAACTCGGCCTCGGGGTCCAGGACGAACCGGTGCAGCCAGACAGGCGCGATGAGCTCCTTGACGTCGTCGGGGACGACGTAGTGGCGGCCGTCGGCGGCGGCCCAGACCTTGACCGCGCGCATGAGGGCGAGGGCGCCGCGGATCGAGACGCCCACGCGGACCTCGTCGGCCAGGCGGGTCTCCTCCATGAGCCGGGAGACGTACTCGAGGACTGCGGGGTCCACGTGCACGGTCGAGGCGAGGGCGGTCATGTCGTCGACGGCCTGCAGGGAGATCTTCGGGCTGAGCTGCCTGCTGCGGTCGCGGATCGCGGAGCCCTGGAGGATCTGCACGCTCGAGGCGTGGTCGGGGTACCCCAGGGACGTCTTCATGAGGAAGCGGTCCAGCTGCGCCTCGGGGAGGCGGTAGGTGCCGGCCTGCTCGATGGGGTTCTGGGTGGCGATCACGAGGAACGGGGAGCCGACCTCATGGGTGACGCCGTCGACGGTGACCCGCCCCTCCTCCATCACCTCGAGCATCGAGGACTGCGTCTTCGGCGAGGCGCGGTTGATCTCGTCGGCCAGGACGATGTTCGCGAAGACGGGTCCCTTGTGGAACTCGAACTGCTTGGTGGCCTGGTCGTAGATCGTCACGCCGGTGACGTCGGAGGGCAGAAGGTCGGGCGTGAACTGGATGCGCGTCGACGTGCCCTGCACGGTCGCGGCGAGCGCGCGGGCGAGCGAGGTCTTCCCCGTGCCCGGCGCGTCCTCGAGCAGCACGTGCCCGGGGGCGAGCATCGAGGTGAGCACGAGGCGCACCACGTCGCTCTTGCCCAGGACGGCCTGGCCGACGCTCTGGACGAGCTTGTCGAAGGTGTCGGCGAACCAGCTCGCCTGTTCGGGGGTCATGCTCACGTGGGGTCTCCGATGGTGCGGGATGGAATGGGGCTGACGGGCCGGGGGTCGTGCGTCACTTCTTGGGCTCCGTGATCGTCGCGACCTTCTTCCCGTCGAGCAGGACGTCGAACTTCTTGCCCGGATAGCCGTGGAAGTACTGATGGGTGCTGGTGAACCGCCCCTGACCGTCAGCAGTGATCTCCTTCGGAAGGGAGCTCGCCCCATCGGACCACTTGCTGTCGGTCTCGTACTCGTAGAAGTCGAGCTGGTACGTCTTCCCCGGCTCCATGTTCTCGAGGCTGAAGCTGAACCAGCGGCAGCTGCCGTTCTCGCAGCCGGTCTCTCCCGAGGCGCCGCCCTCGCCCTCCCAGTCGGCATTCCCCGACTGTTTCGGGGTGGGCGACTTGGCGGTCGCGGAGTCGGAGGTGGTGCCGCTGACGAGCTTCTCGCTGTTCACGACGCGCGCGTCGACGGCGTACTTCGTGCCGCCCTTCGCTCCGACCTGCGGATCGCCGCCGCCGGCGCCGAGGTCCTTCCAGCCGCCGCCGTTCACGCGGTACTGGACCTTGCTCACGCCGACTCCGCCGCCGCCGTTGGCCCTGATCTTCGCGGTCACGGGGCAGGAGGTGCCGCTGCAGTTCGCTGCGCTCATCGTCACCGACGGCGCATCCGGCTTCGTGTACGGGCGCACGGCGCTCGAGGCCTTCGAGAGCTCGCTCTCGCCGCCCGCGAAGCGGTTGTACGCCTGCACGGTGAACGTGAAGTCCTTCCCGTTCTCCAGCCCGTCGATCGTCACGGAGTCCTTCGAGGCGTCCACGGTCTGCGGCTCGCCGCCGGGCCACCGCACCATGTAGTGGTCGATCGGGGTGCCGCGCCCATCCGCCTTCTTCCAGGAGACCGTGACGCGGCCGTTGGGCCCGCCGCCCGTGTGGGCGTCGGGGAGGGAGGCCGTGACTTCGGTGGGGGCCTTCGCCTTCGCGTACGCCGTGACCGGGTTCGAGGCCGCCGAGGCCTCCGTGCCCGTGCCCACGGAGTTCGTGCCCGTGTAGGTGAAGGTGTACTCGGCGTTGCGGTCCAGGTCGTCGAACCGGCCGGAGGTCTTGCCGTCCTTGGTGGTGATGGTCTTATCGCCGCCGCCCTTCGCGGGGTGGGCGGTGACCGTGTACGAGGTGACCTTCTCGCCGTTCTGCTCGTCCTCGGTCATCGCCGGCCACTTCACCGAGACGGCGCCGCCCAGCTCGTCCTCGAGGCGCGTCGCGGTGATCTTGCCCGACGGCTTCTTGGGCTTGCCCGCAGGGTGCTCCGCCGACGACCGCTCCGACCAGTCGGAGGGCTCGTCGGCCTTGTTCTTCGCGCGGACGCGGAAGGTGTAGTCGACGCCGTTGGTCAGGCCGTCCACCGTGGTGCTGGTGCTCCCGCCCTCGACCGGGATGGACGTCGTGGAACCGTCCTCGCCGATCATCTGCAGCGCGTACTCGCTGATGGGCGAGCCGTGGTTGACGGGCTTCGTCCAGGACACCTGGAGCTTGCCGTCGCCGCGCTTCGCGCGCGGCGCCTCGGGCTTCTCCGGCTTCACGTCGGGACGGGCCTTCGCCGAGGCGGCCGACGGCTCCGACGTCCCCACGTCGTTCGTCGCGGCGACGGTGAAGGTGTACTCGGTGTCGTTGGTGAGTCCGGTGATCTTGCAGGTCGTGCTCTCGCACTGCGTGGACTTCCCGCCACCGGCGGGCTTCACCGTGTACCCCGTGATCGGGGCGCCGTTGTCGTTCCCGGGCTCGAATCCGAGCACCACGTACCCGTCGCCGGTTTCCTCGATGCGAGGGGCCGACGGGGATTCCGGCTTGCCGCGCACGTTGACGCGGATGGTGCCCGTGCCCTGCCGGTCGGGATCCTTGGTGGCGTCCTGGATGGTGTAGCTGACCGTCGCGACGCCGTGGAAGTCGGCACCGGGCGCCAGCGTCACCGCGTCGTCCGTGTGGTCCACGTCGATCGTGCCGGCCTTCGCCTTCGCGTCGACGATGGTGACGGGCTTGCCCAGGGGCTCGGTGTCGTTCGCGGTGGGACGCACGGTCTTCGTGTCCCCCGCGTCGATGTCGTAGGTGTCCCCCTGGGCGGAGGGAAGCGGCTCCCGGGAGCCGGTGACCGTGCCGCTGATCTCGGCCTTCACGGGGTCGTTGGTGCCGTCGGAGACGGAGACGGGCGCCGAGAACTTCGTGCCCTTGGCGACGTCGGCATCGGCCTGGGCGCTCACCACGCCCTCGGGGCTGACCTCGACGCTGATGCCGTCCACTCCGGTCTCGCCGGTGGACTCGAAGGTGAGGGCGTCACCCTCGGGATCCTCGGTGGTCCGGGCGAGATCGACCTGGCGGGCGTCGCCGCCCTGCTCGACCTCGAGATCGGTCCCCTGGATCGACGGCGGCCTGTTGTCCTTGGACTCGACCTGGACCGGGATCGACAGCATGCCCACGGCAGCGGTGTCGTCGCCTCGCGGCCCGTCGGTGACCTCGGCCGTGATCGTGTCCTCGCCGGAGTAGTCGTCGGCCGCCCGGTACACGAGGGTGTGCTCGTCCTCGACGAGGCTGTCGCCGTTCGCGTGCTTCGCCTTCACGGTGGCGGTATCGGTGATGACGGGGGCCTGGCCGCCCGGTCGCACGCGCACGTTGTCGGTGTCGTCGAGCGGGATCTTCGCCTCCGTCCCGGCCTGGACGGTGATGGGTTCGCCGACCCAGGTCGGGGCCTGCTTCGAGGTGCCCGGCACCCAGATGTAGCCGGCCGCGGAATGGTCGTCGAGATCGGTGGCGGTGTAGCGGATCCGGAAAGGATCCTCACGCGGGGTGACGCGCACGATCCCGCGGTCCTCGTCGACGATCTGCACGCCCTCGGGGCTGCCGTCGATCGCGAGCTCGAGGTCCTTGACGCTGCCGTCGGGGTCGACGTCGTTCGCGAGGGCGTCGACGTCCACGTGGTCGCTGCTCTCGTCGAGCACCTCCGCGGCGGGGACGAAGTCGTCGGTGACGATCGGAGCTCGCTCCTCGGCGTCCTCCTTGACGGTCAGCAGGATGCTGGCCTCGTCGGAGAGGGATCCGTCGCTCGCGCCGTACCTGATGGTGTACGTGCCGGGCTCCTTCGGGGTCACCATGTCGACGGAGGCCGAGCCCTTCGCCTGGTCCTCGTCGAGGTCGACGGAGCCGTCCTCGGACTTCACGAGGTCGCGGTCGATGCTGAGCGGCGCCCCCTCGGGGTCGGTGTCGTTCTCCAGCGGGAAGACCTGCAGCTTGCGCCCCGGCTTGGCCTCGACCGTGTCGTCCTCGGCGACGGGGTACTGGTTGGTCTCGGTGCGGGCGGCGATGCCGACCTTCACCTCTGCGGTGCCGACGGCTCCCTGGCGGTCCATCACCTGGTAGCGGAAGGTGTCCGTGCCCGAGGCGTCGTCGTCGGCCACGTAGTCGATCCACTCGCCGGACGCCGAGGTCACGCGTCCCTTGGTCGGGGCGTCGCCGGTGACGCCGGTGAGGATGACGGAGTCGCCGTCGGGGTCGACGCCGCTGAGGCTCACGGGGATGCGCACCGTGCTCCCGGCGACGGTGCGCGCGGTGAGGTTCTGCGGCGCGGGGCGCTCGTTGCTGGCGTCGTCCGGGACCACGGTGATCCGCAGTCGCGCGGAGGCAGAGCGCCCGGTCTCGTCGGTGGCGGTGTAGGACAGGGAGGTCTCGCCCTTGGCATCGGGCTTCGCGGTGAAGCGGATCTTGTCCTGATAGGTCTCGAGCGTGCCCATGCCCTTCGCGTCGTCGGCGTCGCGGAAGTCCCCGCCGAGGGCGAGGTCGGAGTCGATCGGGGACGTGTCGTTCGCGAGGACGTCGGCCGTCACCAGATCCCCAGCGCGCACCGTGACCTCGTCATTGACGGTCTTCGGCTCGGCGAACTGGCTGTCGGTCTTCACGACCATGGTCTGGACGGTGCCCTCGACCTCGCCGGCCTGGTTGGAGACGGTGTACGAGATCGGGACGGGCTCGCCGTCGGTCTCGGCATCGGGGTCCGCGGTGATCTTGATGAGGTGGTGATCGAGCACGCGCGCATCGACGCCGCTGCCCTCGGGCACCGACACGGAGTCGACGACCAGCACTCCCCCGGTCGGGTCGACGTCGTTCTCGAGCGGGTCGACGAGCGTGGACCCGCCGGCCGTGACCATGCCGAGGTCGTCCACGGCGACGGGCTTCTCGGCCTCGGTGCTCGGGTCGGCGACGTCCACGCGGATGAGTCCGTCGGCGCTCTGCGTGCCCCCGACGATCGTGTAGTCGAGGTAGTAGGTGCCGGCAGTCCTGCCGGTGACGGAGACGGTGCCGGCATCGAGGTCCTTCTCGATGTCGAGACCGTCCCCGCCGCCCTCGAGGGAGACCTCTGCGAGCTCGAGCTTGTCGCCCGACGGGCTCAGGTCGTTCTCGAGCGGCTCGAGGTCGACGGTGCTGCCGGCCACGACCTGGGTGTGGTCGGCCGTGGTGATCGGCGCGAGGTCCTCGTCCTGGACGACCTCCACCTTGAGCTCGCTCTCGAACTCCTGTCCCTTGTCGTCGCGCAGGGTGAGGGAGATGGACTTCTCGCCGTCCTCGAGGCCCGCGTCGGTGAAGCTCACCACGCCGTCCGGGGTGAAGGTGACGCTGTCCTCGGGTTCGACGGACGCCGCGGCGAGGTAGAAGTCGTCGCCGTCGGGATCGCGGTAGTACGGCAGGATGTTGAAGCTGAAGCTGCGCCCGGAGCGGATCTTCATCTTCGGCGTCTCGTCCTGGGCGAGCTCGGGCGGCGCGTTGTCCTGATCCCCCCGGACCGTGAGGGTCGCGACGGACTCCGCGGTGCCGCCCCGGCCGTCGGAGACCGTGTAGACGACCTCCTTCTTCGTCCCGGGCTTCGCGTCCTCGGGAACGTCGATCTGCAGCTGGGTGCCGCCGCGGATCGGCGTCACGCGCCCCAGGTCGCTCTCGGCCTTCTTGGGTTTCGCGGTGAGGACGTCGCCGTCAGGATCGGTGTCGTTGCGCAGCACGTCCAGCACGGTGCTGGATCCGGCGCGCACACCCATCTCGTCGGGGTTCGCGACCGGGTCGCGGTTGTCCTCCTTGCGGTCGTAGTCGAGGTTCGCGACCGTGGAGGTCTTGGTCTCCTTCTCCTCCTGCTCGCGGTCGTCCTTCTTGATGTCCTGGGTGACGACCCAGTCGTCGACCAGTGTCATGTCCTGGGAGATCATCCAGGACAGGCCGCTCTCCTGATCGTTGAGGACGACGAGGTCCCCGTTGACGCGCAGCGCGAGGTCGCTCTCGTCGCGGGCGTCCTCGATCGAGTCCTCCTTCACCTCCCCGCCGCACACGCGCACGTAGCGCAGGGACCCGTTCCACGCGCCGTAGGAGCAGCCGCCGACCTGCGCGGGCGCGACGGGCTCTCCGTTCCCGCCGGAAGCGTAGTGCTGCGCCTTGCCGGCCGAGCCGCTGAGCGGGATCTGGTAGAGCGTGTCCGTGGTGGCGAGGACGACGTCCTCGGACTCGGGGCCCGGCTGCTGGAGCTCGGCGCCCTGGATGCTCGCGGTCGATGCCCCCAGGTCCTCGAGCGCGACGTCGGTCTTCGCGTCCTCGCCGATGTGCAGCCGCCCGTGCCCGGTCCCGGTGTCGAGCACGACGGGCGTCTCGCCGACGCTGGTGAGGGAGACGGCGTCCTCGGTGTTCGAGAGATCGTCGATGGTGCCGATCTTCTCGGGCTTCGCCTTGCCGACGTCCAGGGTGCGCGGGATCTTGTACAGCTGCTTCCCGTCGAGGACGAAGACGGTCCCGGAGTCGGTGACCGCGATCTGTGCGTTCTCGTCCTCCGCGGTGAGCACCGGCTTCTGCCCTGTCGCGGAGAAGGAGGAGATCTGGCCGGCGTCGGCGACCCAGACACGACCCCCCTGCCCGATGATGCCGACGCGGTCCGACCCGAGATCGACCTCGGGGTCCACGCCGAGGTCGATGCTGCCGGTCCGCTCGACGCTGGCGGTGTCGATGGGGATGATGCCCCTGGGACCGGTCACCATCACGTGGTACCCGTCCTGCAGGACGTCGAGGTCGTCGCCGTCGATGGCTTCGCGGCCGTCGAGCTCCTGCGCGTCGACGTTGAGGCGCCCCAGGAGGTGCTTCTGGGAGTTGGTGACCCAGACGGCGCCGTTGTTGACGGTGACCTCGGCGGAGGCGAGACCGTCGAAGCGCACGGCGCAGACGGTGATGACGAGCGCGAGAACGGCCAGGACGGCGCTGGAGACGAGGGTGCGTCGGCGCCGTCGGCCCTTCATCGCGAATGCCACGTGCAGCTCCCCTGCCCCTCATGCCGCGCTGCCCGAGGTGGCCCCAGAACGCGACAGCCCCCTACAAGACCCGTCGGTATGAGGGCGCTCAGCTCCCGGCGTCGATCAGCCGGCTCGCCGTGCGGCCGCGGTGGTACCGGCGACCTTCGGCGTGGAGTGCCCGGAGCGATGCTACCGGGCGGTCGGACTGAGGCCAATGGCCGGACGTGAATGTGGAGTGGCGAGCGGGCGACGACGGGCCTCGGACCCCGACGACCCTGCGGCGCAGCACGGGCTGACCTCAGTGGTCGATCACGTGTCGCGGTCGACGAGTCCTCGTGTGAAGTCGATCAAAGCGCGGCGGGCGGGGACGTCCGGCAGCGCGCTCAGGATCTCGATGGCCTCGCCGACGAGCGAGTGGGCCATCTCGAGGGTCGTCTCGAGGGACGTGTCCTCACGGAGGAGGTCCACGAGCACTGCGAGGTCCTCGTCGTCGCTGAGGTCCCCGTCGAGCCGGGCGACGATGTCGCGCGTGCGCTCATCCGGATTCTCCGCCAGGCGCCTGCGGATGAGCAGGGTCGGCATCGTGGGGACGCCCTCGCGCAGGTCCGTGCCCGGGTTCTTGCCGGAGGTCTGGGAATCGCTGCGCAGGTCGAGGACGTCGTCGGCGAGCTGGAAGGCGACGCCGGCCTTCTCTCCGTACGCGCGCATGACGGCGGCGACCTCCTCGCCCGCACCGGAGGTGATCGCACCGATCTCCCCGGCGACGGAGAGCAGCGATGCTGTCTTGTCGGAGAGGACGGAGAGGTAGTGCTCGAACGGGTCGGCATCCTCTGCGGGGCCGACGGTCTCGTGCAGCTGGCCGAGGCAGAGGCGCTCGAAGGTGCGTGCGTGGAGGGCGACAATGTGGGCGCCCAGCTGCGCGCTCAGGGCGCTCGCGCGGGCGAACAGGAAGTCCCCGGTGAGGATGGCCACCGAGTTGCCCCAGACCTCGTGGGCGCTCGTCGTCCCTCTCCGTGTGGGCGCCGAATCCATGACGTCGTCGTGATAGAGGGAGGCAAGGTGCGTGAGCTCGACGAGGGTGCCGGCGTCGATCACCGATTCGTCGGCGATGTCGCCCATGGAGGCCGCGAGGAGAACCACGAGAGGGCGGAGCCGCTTGCCGCCGGCATCCATGAGGTGGCGGGATGTCCACGCCATCATGTCGTCGGAGATCGCGACGGTGTCCGTCAGCCTCTTCTCGATGCGCGTGAGCCCCGAGAGCACGGCTCCCGCGAGCTCCTCATCGACGTCCGGGAGTGACGAGAGGGCAGATTCCACGATTCGTCCTCTCGCACGGGGTCACGGCCACGGGTCCCCACGCTCGCGAGGACCCTCACGATTCTAGCCCCGGGGGCATCTGCGCAACCACCTTCAGCCTCTGGGCATGCACCACACCACACGCGGACGCCACGGGTCTCCAGGCCACCCCTGCCGGGCTCCCGCTCGACGGGCGGGAAGGCAGGTCCGAGTGCCACAGGGGTCGCCGCCGAGAACGCCGGCCCTGGCCGGACCAAACACCGCAGCGGCGAGAAAAATACGTATGGACGCAGAGAAGGGTTGTGGCTCGTCACCGCGCTCCACCCGAACCCGATACATCGAGTCCGAGGAGCAGCTGGCAACGAGCCACAACCCTCTCCACAAAAGAACGTCCGGCGGCGTCCTACTCTCCCACACCCTCCCGAGTGCAGTACCATCGGCGCAGAAGGGCTTAGCTACCGGGTTCGGAATGGAACCGGGCGTTTCCCCAACGCTATGACCGCCGTAACACCACGAGACAACACCAACCCACCACACCCCTATCAAGGGGCCCGGGGGTTGTTTCCCGAGAACCACACAGTAGACGCGAGCACAGCACACAATTCTCAAAATTTGTGTTGATAAGTCATCGGCCATTAGTACCAGTCAGCTCCACACATTACTGTGCTTCCACATCTGGCCTATCAACCCAGTCATCTCCTGGGGGCCTCCCACACCACAAGGGTGCACGGATATCTCATCTTGAAGCAGGCTTCCCGCTTAGATGCTTTCAGCGGTTATCCCTTCCCGACGTAGCCAACCAGCCATGCCCTTGGCAGAACAACTGGCACACCAGAGGTCAGTCCATCCCGGTCCTCTCGTACTAGGGACAGGTCTTCTCAAATATCCAACGCGCGCAGCGGATAGGGACCGAACTGTCTCACGACGTTCTAAACCCAGCTCGCGTACCGCTTTAATAGGCGAACAGCCTAACCCTTGGGACCAACTCCAGCCCCAGGATGCGACGAGCCGACATCGAGGTGCCAAACCATGCCGTCGATATGAGCTCTTGGGCAAGATCAGCCTGTTATCCCCGGGGTACCTTTTATCCGTTGAGCGACACCCATTCCACAATGAGGTGCCGGATCACTAGTTCCTGCTTTCGCACCTGCCCGACATGTCTGTCTCGCAGTCAAGCTCCCTTGTGCACTTACACTCAACACCTGATTGCCAACCAGGATGAGGGAACCTTTGAGCGCCTCCGTTACTCTTTAGGAGGCAACCGCCCCAGTTAAACTACCCATCAGGCACTGTCCCTGATCCGGATCACGGACCGAGGTTAGGAATCCAGAACGACCAGAGTGGTATTTCAACAACGACTCCACACGAACTAGCGTCCATGCTTCCCAGTCTCCCACCTATCCTACACAAGCCGTCCCGAACACCAATACCAAACTATAGTAAAGGTCCCGGGGTCTTTCCGTCCTGCTGCGCGTAACGAGCATCTTTACTCGTAATGCAATTTCGCCGAGTTCGCGGTTGAGACAGTGGAGAAGTCGTTACGCCATTCGTGCAGGTCGGAACTTACCCGACAAGGAATTTCGCTACCTTAGGATGGTTATAGTTACCACCGCCGTTTACTGGGGCTTAAATTCTCAGCTTCGCACCACAAGGGCGCTAACCAGTCCTCTTAACCTTCCAGCACCGGGCAGGCGTCAGTCCGTATACAGCGTCTTACGACTTCGCACGGACCTGTGTTTTTAGTAAACAGTCGCTTCTCCCTGGTCTCTGCGGCCCTCACAGCTCTCACTGCTCAGGCCCCCCTTCTCCCGAAGTTACGGGGGCATTTTGCCGAGTTCCTTAACCACGATTCTCTCGAACGCCTCGGTATTCTCTACCTGATCACCTGAGTCGGTTTCGGGTACGGGCGACCGTATTCGTCACGCCGGAACTTTTCTCGGCAGTACAGGATCACTCACCTACGCCCATACGGGATCCCCATCACGTCTCACCCCATACGGCACCGCATTACCGGTGCGCGGGCTGCACGCTTAGACGGACTATTCCATTAAGTCCGCGGAAGCTACCTCACTGCGTCATCCCATGCGCTGACCTACTACATGCTTGGTTCCCAGCCTCACCCCCACCCACATCCCGAAGGACATGGAGGAGACTCGGGTGGTTAGCATCACACGCCTCGGTATGGGTCCTCCTACGATCGGTTCGGGAATATCAACCCGATGTCCATCGACTACGCCTGTCGGCCTCGCCTTAGGTCCCGACTAACCCAGGGCGGATTAACCTGGCCCTGGAACCCTTGATCAATCGGCGGACGGGTTTCTCACCCGTCTTTCGCTACTCATGCCTGCATTCTCACTCGTGCAGTCTCCACCACTGGGTTACCCCGCAGCTTCACTGCCTGCACGACGCTCCCCTACCCACCCCGGACCAAATCCGGAGTGACACAGCTTCGGCGGTGTACTTGAGCCCCGCTACATTGTCGGCGCAGAATCACTTGACCAGTGAGCTATTACGCACTCTTTCAAGGGTGGCTGCTTCTAAGCCAACCTCCTGGTTGTCTCAGCAACTCCACATCCTTTTCCACTTAGCACACGCTTAGGGGCCTTAGCTGATGTTCTGGGCTGTTTCCCTCTCGACGATGAAGCTTATCCCCCACCGTCTCACTGCTGCGCTCTCACGTACCGGCATTCGGAGTTTGGTTAAGGTCAGTAACCCGGTGGGGCCCATCGCCTATCCAGTGCTCTACCTCCGGCACGAAACACGCAACGCTGCACCTAAATGCATTTCGGGGAGAACCAGCTATCACGAAGTTTGATTGGCCTTTCACCCCTATCCACAGGTCATCCCCTCCATTTTCAACTGAAGTGGGTTCGCGCCTCCACGCGGTCTTACCCGCGCTTCACACTGCCCATGGATAGATCACTTCGCTTCGGGTCTAGAGCCGGCGACTGAACGCCCCGTTCAGACTCGCTTTCGCTACGGCTACCCCACACGGGTTAACCTCGCCACCGACCACTAACTCGCAGGCTCATTCTTCAAAAGGCACGCCGTCACCCCGTAAGGCTCCGACGGATTGTAAGCACACGGTTTCAGGTACTATTTCACTCCCCTCCCGGGGTACTTTTCACCTTTCCCTCACGGTACTTGTCCGCTATCGGTCACGAGGTAGTATTCAGGCTTACCAGGTGGTCCTGGCAGATTCACACCGGATTTCACGGGCCCGGTGCTACTCGGGAACAGCGTCACGCCACACACCACTTTCGTCTACGGGAGTCACACCCTCTACGCCACCGCACTCACCACGGCTTCGACTAGCAGCATGCCAAACGTCGACCCTCCGGCAGAAGAATCAGACACGTCCCAACAACCCCGAACCTGCAACCCCTGCCGGGTATCGCACAGATCCGGTTTAGCCACCTCCGCTTTCGCTCGCCACTACTCACGGAATCACTATTGTTTTCTCTTCCTGTGGGTACTGAGATGTTTCACTTCCCCACGTTCCCTCCACACCACCTATACATTCAGTGGCGGGTACCAGAGCATGACCCCTGGTGGGTTTCCCCATTCGGACATCCCCGGATCACAGGTCGGTTGTCACCTCCCCGAGGCTTATCGCAGACTCCTACGTCCTTCATCGGCTCCTCGTGCCCAGGCATTCACCGTGCGCCCTTGAAGACTTAGGCAACACAAAAAAATATCACAAAGACACTAAAAATTGCTTACAAGATGCTCGCGTCCACTATGCAGTTCTCAAAAAACAACCCCACACCACCACAACCCACCACACGGCAGATCATGACGGGGAGGACCAGCCACACACCCCAACCCCCGAAAGGGGGCAGGGCTGCGTGCAGCCTCAAAACCCAATAGCGTGCCTCCACCTCGAACCCACCAGCCAGACCATCCGTTCCATCCCCCCAAGGAGGAGTACTACGACAATCCCGCGGCCAGCGAGCGAAGCGCCCATCCGTTGATGTTCCACCCATGAGCAACCACCCCCACCACGAACGGGCAGGCAGATGGCCACCAATACTGGTGATGCTCCTTAGAAAGGAGGTGATCCAGCCGCACCTTCCGGTACGGCTACCTTGTTACGACTTAGTCCCAATCACCGATCCCACCTTCGACGGCTCCCCCCACAAGGGATGGGCCACCGGCTTCGGGTGTTACCGACTTTCGTGACTTGACGGGCGGTGTGTACAAGGCCCGGGAACGTATTCACCGCAGCGTTGCTGATCTGCGATTACTAGCGACTCCGACTTCATGGGGTCGAGTTGCAGACCCCAATCCGAACTGAGACCGGCTTTTTGGGATTCGCTCCACCTCACAGTATCGCAACCCATTGTACCGGCCATTGTAGCATGCGTGAAGCCCAAGACATAAGGGGCATGATGATTTGACGTCGTCCCCACCTTCCTCCGAGTTGACCCCGGCAGTCTCCCATGAGTCCCCACCATCACGTGCTGGCAACATGGAACGAGGGTTGCGCTCGTTGCGGGACTTAACCCAACATCTCACGACACGAGCTGACGACAACCATGCACCACCTGTGCACCAGTCCAAAGAAGGCCACATCTCTGCAGCTGTCCGGTGCATGTCAAGCCTTGGTAAGGTTCTTCGCGTTGCATCGAATTAATCCGCATGCTCCGCCGCTTGTGCGGGCCCCCGTCAATTCCTTTGAGTTTTAGCCTTGCGGCCGTACTCCCCAGGCGGGGCACTTAATGCGTTAGCTACGGCGCGGAAAACGTGGAATGTCCCCCACACCTAGTGCCCAACGTTTACGGCATGGACTACCAGGGTATCTAATCCTGTTCGCTCCCCATGCTTTCGCTTCTCAGTGTCAGTAATGGCCCAGAGACCTGCCTTCGCCATCGGTGTTCTTCCTGATATCTGCGCATTTCACCGCTACACCAGGAGTTCCAGTCTCCCCTACCACACTCTAGCCTGCCCGTACCCACCGCACGCCCGAGGTTGAGCCTCGGGTTTTCACGGCAGACGCGACAAGCCACCTACAAGCTCTTTACGCCCAATAATTCCGGACAACGCTTGCGCCCTACGTATTACCGCGGCTGCTGGCACGTAGTTAGCCGGCGCTTCTTCTGCAGGTACCGTCACTCTCGCTTCTTCCCTGCTGAAAGAGGTTTACAACCCGAAGGCCGTCATCCCTCACGCGGCGTCGCTGCATCAGGCTTTCGCCCATTGTGCAATATTCCCCACTGCTGCCTCCCGTAGGAGTCTGGGCCGTGTCTCAGTCCCAGTGTGGCCGGTCGCCCTCTCAGGCCGGCTACCCGTCAACGCCTTGGTGAGCCACTACCTCACCAACAAGCTGATAGGCCGCGAGTCCATCCCCCACCGAAAAACTTTCCAACACCCACCATGCAGTAGGTGCTCATATCCGGTATTAGCCCCGATTTCCCGAGGTTATCCCGAAGTGGAGGGCAGGTTACTCACGTGTTACTCACCCGTTCGCCACTAATCCAGCCGTGCAAGCACGGCCATCATCGTTCGACTTGCATGTGTTAAGCACGCCGCCAGCGTTCGTCCTGAGCCAGGATCAAACTCTCCATCAAAAAATGAAAAACTATAATCCCGACAAAACAAACGACTAGCACATTCATATAAATCTGCTACATCATCCGTCATGCCAAAACAAAAAATTTGGCATCAACAAACAGACACGCTATTGAGATCTCAAACAACACGCGCACACCGTTGCAACCCAGATCCTGGGTTGTGTCAGGGGCTCGATGCGCCGTCCGCGGTGCGGCCCGACTCTCCGTCGGGGAGGCGCGAGGCTCAACTGTAGTCGAAGCTCCTCGCCTTCCGCAAGTCCTCCAAAGGGATCTGCGCCACATCGTGGTGCGGGTCCCGGGAGGCCCGGTCCAGCTCGTCTCCGCTCCTCGGTCCCGGCGTCGTCCCGTGCCCCTCAGGGCCGGCCCTCCGTCGTTGTCCTCGTTGCGGCGACAAGGAAGACATTAGGCCCCGGCGAGAGCGCCGGTCAATTCGGGGCGAGGGCCCTGCCGCAAGCCCACTTTCGGGTGTCTATGCAGGTGAAGCGTGTTTGTGAACGTCCATCGCGGCCCTGTGCCGGGGCGTGTGAGCTGCGACTGGGCACGGCATCACATCGGATCTGCACGCGCTCCGCGGCCCGGATGCGGAAGGGCCGGGTCCCGACATGTGTCGGGGCCCGGCCCTCGTGATGGTCCATCCGCGGCGGGAGGCCAGCTGGCCGCAGCCGCCCGGACCTCGACCCATCGCGCCGAGGAACCGCTCGGCCGTCCCGCCCGGTCGCGCAGCCGTTCAGGCGTTCAGGCGTTCAGGCGTTCAGGCATTCAGGCATTCAGGCATTCAGCCCAGCTGGTCAGCCGTCCAGCCGCACCATGGCCGCAGCCTTGCGACCGCGTCGCACGAGCACGTGCCCGCCGGGCAGGGGCGACACCGCCTCGGAGAGGGAGCGCTCGATCGTCTCGGCATCCATCTTCTCGCCGTTCACGGTGAGCGACCCCTCGGCTGCGGCCCGTCGGACCTGGGACTTGGAGGTCATGATGCCCACCGCCGTGAACGCGTCCACGAGTGCCGTCGTGCCCGGCAGGTCGACCGTGGTCAGCTCCCGGGCGATGGCCTCGAGCGTCGGCTCCTCGAGCTCGCGCACCTCTCCCCTGCCGAACAGGACAGCCGCGGCGGCCTCTGCCTGGCGCGTCGCACCGGCCCCGTGCACGAGGGTCGTGAGGTCGTCGGCGAGGGCCTTCTGGGCCCGACGCCGATGGGGCTCCTCGTGCGTCGCGCGCTCGAGCTCGGCGATGTCCTCCTGGTCGCGGAAGGTGAAGTAGCGCAGGTAGTTCACGACGTCCGCATCGGCCGCGTTGAGCCAGAACTGGTGGAAGGCGTACGGGCTCGTGAGCTCGGGGTCGAGCCAGACGGCGCCGCCCTCGCTCTTGCCGAACTTCGTGCCGTCGGCCTTCGTGACCAGGGGCGTCGTGAGCGCGTGGGCGTCCTTTCCCTCGACCTTGTGGATGAGGTCCACGCCGGAGATGAGGTTGCCCCACTGGTCGTTCCCGCCGAACTGGAGGCTGACCCCGTGGCGCCTGTACAGCTCCAGGAAGTCGATGCCCTGCAGCACTTGGTAGCTGAACTCGGTGTAGCTGATGCCCTCGTCGCTCGCGAGCCGCCGGGCGACGGTCTCCTTCGCGAGCATCGTCCCCATGCGGTAGTGCTTGCCCACGTCCCGCAGGAACTGCAGGGCGCTCATCTGCCCGATCCAGTCCAGGTTGTTGACCATCTGCACGCCGGAGGCGCCCTCGAGGTCGAGGAACCGCGAGATCTGGCCGCGCAGCGAGTCCACCCAGCCCGCGACGATGCTCTCGTCGTTCAGGACCCGCTCCCCCGACATCCGCGGATCGCCGATGAGGCCGGTGGCACCGCCGACGAGCGCGTAGGGCCTGTGCCCGGCGAGCTGGAAGCGGCGCATGGTCAGCACCTGGGTGAGGTGGCCGACGTGGAGCGAGGCGGCGGTGGGGTCGAAACCGCAATAGAGGCTGATCGGTCCATCCGCGAGTGCCGTCCCGAGCGCCTCGCGCCCGCTGGTCTGCACCACGAGCCCACGCCAGGTGAGCTCGTCCAGGATGGTCTGCATCGATCAGGTCCTCTCGATCGGTCCGTTCGCGGCGCCCGGGCGGGCGCCGGGATCATTCTCCCCCACCGACCGCGCCGGGCGCGACGGAGTTCTCGGGCGCCGCCCCGGGGCGCCGCCGTCAGGCGCCGCGGGTGAAGGCGCGCAGGCCATCGACCGCTGCGCCCAGGGCGTCCTCCTGCTCGGCGACGCGCGCGGGGGCGGTCCCGCCCTTCGCGTCGCGCGAGCCGATGGATCCCTCCACGCTCAGCACCTCGCGGATGGAGGGGTCCAGGTGCTCCGAGATGCTCGCGAACTCCGCGTCCGTGAGGTCCCACAGCTCCTTGTCCTGCTCCTCCGCGGTCTTCACGCAGGCGCCCGAGATCTCGTGGGCGACCCGGAAGGGGACGCCGCGACGCACCAGGTGGTCGGCGATGTCGGTCGCGAGCGAGAAGCCCTGCGGGGCCAGCTGCTCCATGCGCTCGGTGTGGAACACGAGCGTCGCCATCATCCCGGTGAACGCGGGGAGCACGAGGCCCAGCGAGTCGACCTGGTCGAAGACCGGCTCCTTGTCCTCCTGCAGATCCCGGTTGTAGGCCAGGGGCAGCGCCTTGAGCGTCGCCAGCAGGCCCGTGTGGTCCCCGAGGATCCGTCCCGCCTTGCCGCGCGCGAGCTCGGCGATGTCCGGGTTCTTCTTCTGCGGCATGATCGAGGAGCCGGTCGAGAAGGCGTCGTCCAGGGTCAGGAAGGAGAACTCCTTCGTGTTCCACAGGATCACCTCCTCCGCGAGCCGCGAGAGGTCGATCCCGATCATCGTCAGCACGAAGGAGAACTCGGCCGTGAGGTCCCGCGAGGCGGTCCCGTCGATCGAGTTCCACACGGAGTCCTCGAATCCGAGGTCCGTCGCCACGGCCCGGGGATCCAGTCCCAGGCTCGAACCGGCGAGCGCACCGGACCCGTAGGGCGAGATCGCCGCGCGGGCGTCGAGATCGCGCAGGCGCTCGACGTCGCGCAGCAGCGGCCAGGCGTGGGCGAGCAGATGGTGGCTCAGCAGCACCGGCTGCGCGTGCTGCAGGTGCGTGCGGCCCGGCATCGCCGCGCCGTGCACCTCCCGCGCGCGCTCCAGCAGCACCCCCACCAGGTCGAGGACCTGGTCACCGACGATGCGCGCGCTGTCGCGGATGAACAGCCGGATCAGCGTCGCGATCTGGTCGTTGCGGGAGCGGCCCGCGCGCAGCTTGCCGCCGAGCTCGTCGCCCGCGCGCTCGATGAGCCCGCGCTCGAGCGCCGTGTGCACGTCCTCGTCGTCCTCGGCCGCGGCGAACGCGCCCGAGGCGACGTCGGCCGAGAGCCGGTCGAGGGCATCGTGCATCCGCGTCAGCTCGTCGTCGCTCAGCAGGCCCGCCGCGTGGAGGACCTTCGCGTGGGCCTTCGAGCCCCGCAGGTCGTACTGCGCGAGCTTCCAGTCGAAGTGCGTGGACTTCGAGAGCGCCGCGAGCGCCGCCGCGGGGCCCGAGCCGAAGCGCCCGCCCCAGAGGGCGGCGCCGGCGGAGGAGGGCGCGCCGTCGGGCACGCCCTGCCCGTCGGCCCCCGGGGCCGCGGACGACGCGGAGCCCGCGGGAGACGCGGAGCCTGCGGGAGACGACGCGGAGCCCGTCACTTCGATCCCTCGTCGGCGGCGTCGACGTCCTCGCCGTTGCCGAAGGCCACGTCGCGGGCCGCGGCCTGCTTGGCGGCGAGCCCGTAGATCTCGATGAAGCCCTTGGCCTGCGACTGGTCGAACTGGTCGCCCTCGTCGTAGGTCGCCATCGAGAAGTCGTACAGCGAGGACTCCGAGCGGCGGCCGGTGACCGTCGCGCGACCGCCGTGCAACGTCATCCGGACATCGCCGGTGACGTAGCGCTGGGTGTCGTCGATGAACGCGTCGAGGGAGCGCTTGAGCGGGGAGAACCACTGGCCGTCGTACACCATCTCGGTCCAGCGGTCGCCGACGCTGCGCTTGAAGCGGGCCTGCTCGCGCTCGAGGGTCACGCGCTCGAGCTCCTGGTGCGCGGTGATCAGCGCCATCGCGCCGGGGGCCTCGTAGACCTCGCGGGACTTGATGCCCACCAGGCGGTCCTCGACGATGTCGATGCGGCCGATGCCCTGCGCGCCGGCCCGGGTGTTGAGCTCCTGGATGGCCTCGAGCGCGCTCACGCGGCGGCCGTCGATCGCCACCGGGACACCCTGCTCGAAGGAGATCACGACCTCGTCGGGCACCGGCGGGAAGGCCGGGTCGTCGGTGTAGTTGAAGACGTCCTTGGTGGGCTCGTTCCAGATGTCCTCGAGGAAGCCGGTCTCGATGGCTCGGCCCCACACGTTCTGATCGATCGAGAACGGGTTGTGCTTCGTGGTCGCGATCGGGAGGTTCTTGCGCTCGGCGTACTCGATCGCGCGGTCGCGGGTCAGCGCGAGGTCGCGCACCGGGGCGATGCACTTGAGCTCGGGCGCGAGCGAGGTGATGGAGACCTCGAAGCGCACCTGGTCGTTGCCCTTGCCGGTGCAGCCGTGGGCGACGGTCGAGGCGCCGAACTTCTTCGCGGCCTTGACCAGGTGCTTGGTGATCACGGGGCGGGAGATCGCGGAGACGACGGGGTAGGCGTCCATGTACAGCGCGTTCGCCTTGAGGGCGGGCATGCAGTACTCGTCGGCGAACTCGTCGCGGGCGTCGGCCACGTAGGCCTCGACGGCGCCACAGTCCAGGGCTCGCTGGCGGACGACCTCGAGGTCCTCTCCGCCCTGGCCGACGTCGACCGCGCAGGCGACGACCTCGGCGCCGGTGGCGTCGTGGATCCAGCCGATGGCCACGGAGGTGTCGAGGCCGCCGGAGTAGGCGAGGACGATGCGTTCGGTCACGGGTGATGCTCCTTCGTGAGGGGTGGAAGCGGGTGGGTGCGTCGGCGCGGGGCCGACGGCGGTCGGGTCGGGGCGGGGTCGGTGCTGCGACGGGTGCGTCCCTGCCGACGGAGGTCCGGGGTCATTGTCCCCCGGCGGGGGCTCGGCTCAGGGCGCGGTCCGCGTGGTGTCGAGCTCGGCGTCGGGCGGCTCGCCCTCGCCCCGTCGGCCCTCGGCGAGGGCCAGGAGGCGGGCGGCGATGGCGTCGGCCGCCTCGTTGTCGCGGGCCACGAGCAGCACCGTGTCGTCGCCGCCGATCGAGCCGACGAGCTCGGGCAGCACCGAGCGGTCGATCGCGGAGGCGAGGAACTGCGCGGCCCCGGGCGGGGTGCGCAGCACGATGATGTTCTGCGCGACGTCGGCCGAGGCGAGGAGCTCCTCGATCAGCCGGCGCAGCCGGGCCCCGATCAGCTCGGTGCTCGCGACCCGGCGCGAGCTGCCGGGGTCTCCCCCGTCGGCCGGCACCTGGTAGACGAGACCGCCGCTGCTGCCGCGGACCTTCTCGGCGCGCAGCTCGACGAGGTCGCGCGAGAGCGTCGCCTGGGTGACGTCGATCCCGCACTCGCCGAGCAGGTCCGCCAGCTGCGCCTGCGAGGAGACCTCGCGGGTGGTGAGCAGCTCGACGATGCGCTCCTGGCGCGCGGTCTTCGTCTGCGCGAGCGTGCGGGGATGATCCGTGGTGCTCATCGCTGCCCCAGGGGTCGGGCGTGCGCCGCGGTGGCCGCGTCAGGATGCTCGAGCAGCCACGTCAGCAGCGCCTTCTGGGCGTGCAGGCGGTTCTCCGCCTCGTCCCAGACCACCGAGCGGGGTCCGTCGATCACGGAGGCCTCGACCTCCTTGCCCCGGTAGGCGGGCAGGCAGTGCAGGAAGATCCCGCCCGAGCGCGCCATCAGCGACTCGGTCACCGCGTACGGGGCGAAGGTCTCCTCGCCGCGACCGCCCTCGCCCTCCTGGCCCATCGAGACCCAGGTGTCGGTGATGACGGCGTCCGCCTTCTCGACGGCCTGCGCGGGATCGTCGGTGATGGTGACGCTGCCGCCGGTCTCGCGCGCGATGGCCTCGGCGTCGCGGACGACGGGCGCGGCGGGCAGGTGGCTCGCCGGCCCCGCGATGCGCACGTCCATGCCAGCGGTGACCCCGCCCAGCAGGTAGGAGTGCGCCATGTTGTTCGAGCCGTCGCCGAGATAGGCCATCGAGCGTCCCTCGAGCGCCGCGTCGTCCGCCCCGAACCCGCCCGTGTGCTGGGCGATCGTGAGCAGGTCCGCGAGGATCTGGCAGGGGTGGAACTCATCGGTCAGCGCGTTGATCACCGGGACGCTCGCATGGTGCGCCATCTCCTCGATCCGGGACTGGCCGAACGTGCGCCAGACGATCGCCGAGACCTGCCGGGTGAGCACGCGCGTGGTGTCGGCGATCGACTCGCCGCGGCCCATCTGGCTCGTCGACGCGTCGAGCACGAGCGGGCTGCCGCCGAGCTCGGCGACGCCGGTCGCGAAGGACACGCGGGTGCGGGTCGAGGCCTTGTCGAAGATGACGGCGACCGTGCGCGGGCCCTCGAGGGGCCGACGGGCGAAGCGGTCCTCGCTGAGCACCTGGGCGAGCTGCAGCACCTGCTTCTGCTCGCGCGGGCTCAGGTCGTCGTCGCGCAGGAAGTGACGGGGCATCTCAGGACCTCTTCTCGGTGGGTGCGGGCTCGGTGTCGGCGGGTGCGCTCGCCGCGTCGAGCAGCCCGGGCAGGGCGTCGACGAAGGCGTCGAGCTGGTCGCTCGTGATGATGAGCGGCGGGGCCAGGCGCAGCGTGCACGGGTTGGCGGCGTTGATGATGAACCCGGCCTCGAGCGCGGCGGAGACGACCTGCGGGGCGACGGGGTCGGCGAGCGCGATCCCCCGCAGCAGGCCCTCGCCGCGGATGCCGAGCACGCGCGGGTCCGTCGCGGCGAGATCCAGGATGCGGTCCGCGAGGTGCTGCCCCGTGCGCCGGGCGTTGCCCAGGAGATCGTCCTCGGCGATGGTGCCCAGCACGCTGAGGGCGACCGCCGCGCCGAGCGGGTTGCCGCCGAAGGTCGTGCCGTGCTGGCCGGGCTGCAGGAGGGCGCGCGCCCTCGGGCCGTAGGCGATCACGGCGCCGATCGGGAAGCCGCCGCCCAGTCCCTTGGCGAGGGTCATGACGTCGGGCACGACCCCGTCGACCCCCTGGTGGGCGAACCAGTGCCCGGTGCGGGCGATGCCGGTCTGCACCTCGTCGAGGATCAGGAGAGTGCCGTGCTGCGCGGTCAGCTCCCGGGCCGCGCGGAGGTACTCGGCATCGAGCGGGACCACGCCCGCCTCGCCCTGGATGGGCTCGAGGAAGAGAGCGCCGACGTCGCCCGGGGCGAGGGCGCGGGCGAGCGCGTCCGTGTCGTTCGGGGGCACGAACTCGACGCCCCCGGGAAGGGGCTCGAAGGGCGCGCGGTAGGCCTCCTTGTGGGTGAGCGCGAGGGCTCCCATGGTGCGGCCGTGGAAGGCGTTCTCGAGGGCGAGGATCCGCGGGCGCTCGGTGCGCCGCGCGAGCTTGAAGGCCGCCTCGTTGGACTCGGTGCCCGAGTTCGTGAAGAACACGCCCGACCCCTCGGGGGCCTCCGCGAGGCGCAGCAGGGTCTCGGCGAGCTCGATCTGGGTGGGCGTCGCGAAGAAGTTCGAGACGTGCGCGAGGGACTCGACCTGCTTGGTCATCGCGGCGACCAGCGAGGGGTGCGCGTGGCCGAGCGCGTTCACGGCGATCCCGCCCAGCAGGTCCAGGTACTCCCTGCCCTGCGCGTCCCACACCAGCGCGCCCTCGCCGCGCACGAGCACCCGCTGCGGGGCGCCGAACACGCCGAGCATCGAGCGCGAGTAGCGTGCGGCGAGATCCTCGGCGCCCGCCGTCGTCTCCCCTGCGGTCGGCTCAGACATAGTCGTCCCTCCTCACCATCGTGCCCACGCCCTTGGCGGTGAACACCTCGAGCAGTACCGCGTGCGCGATCCTGCCATCGGTCATGGCCGCGGTGCGCACTCCGGCGTCCACGGCGTCCAGCAGCGACTCCGCCTTCGGGATCATGCCCGCCGTGAGCGAGGGCAGCATCTCGCGCAGGTCGCTCGCGCTGATCTCGGGGATCAGGGAGTCGCGGTCGGGCCAGTCCCGGTACAGCCCCTCGACGTCCGTGAGGACCACGAGCTTCTCGGCGTCGAGCCCCGCGGCCAGGGCGGCCGCGGCGAGATCGGCGTTGATGTTCAGCACCGCGCCCGTCGGCCGCCCGTCGGCGTCGATCTCCGGAGCGATCGAGGAGACCACGGGGATCCGGCCCGCATCCAGCAGGTCCTGGATCGACTCCGGCCGCACCTGGGTGACCGCGCCGACGTGCCCGAGGTCGAGCTCCTCGCCGTCGACCACGGCGCCGCGGCGGCGCGCGGAGAACAGCCGGGCGTCCTCGCCGGACATGCCGATCGCATAGGGCCCGTGCTCGTTGATGAGGCCGACGAGCTCACGGCCCACCTGCCCCACGAGCACCATCCGCACGATCTGCATGGTCTCCTCGTCGGTCACGCGCAGACCGGCGCGGAAGGCGCTCTCGACGCCGACGCGCTCGAGCATCGAGTTGATCTGGGGGCCGCCGCCGTGGACGACGACCACGTGGATGCCGGCGTGGCGCATGAAGACCATGTCGGCCGCGAAGGCACGGCGCAGCTCGTCGTCGATCATGGCGTTGCCGCCGTACTTGACGACGACGATCTTGCCCATGAAGCGCTGCATCCAGGGCAGGGCCTCGATGAGGATCTCGGACTTCGCGCGTGCGTCCGCCTGCGCTGGCGTGAGGTCCCCCAGAGGGTTCTTGGAGTCCGCGAGCGGCGCGGCGGGGCCTGCGGTGCCGGCGCCGGTGGGAGCGGGGGGCGTCTCGGTCATGAGGAGTAGGCGCTGTTCTCTTCGACGTAGTCGTGGGTGAGGTCGTTGGTCCAGATGTCGGCATCGGCCTCCCCCGCTCCGAGGTCCACCTCGACGAGGGTCTCGCGCGGGGTCATGTCCACCAGGGAGCGGTCCTCGTGGGCGCCGCCCTCGCGGCACACCTGCACGCCGTTGACGTGCACGGACATTGCATCGGGGTCGAACGGCGCGACCTCCTCGGGCACGCAGCCCGCGGCCGAGACGATCCGCCCCCAGTTCGGGTCGTTGCCGAAGACCGCGGCCTTCACGAGGTTCGAGCGGGCGATCTCGCGGGCGACGGCGAGCGCGGCGTGCTCGCTGGTGGCGCCGGTGACGACCACGTGCACGTCGTGGCTCGCCCCCTCGGCGTCGGCGACGAGCATGCGGGCGAGGGCGGCCGACGCCTCCCGCAGGGACTCGGCGAGCTCGGCGGCGCCGACCTCGATGCCGCTCGCACCCGAGGCCAGCAGGATCACGGTGTCGTTCGTGGACATGCAGGCGTCCGAGTCGACCCGGTCGAAGGTGGTGCGGGTGGCCTCGCGCAGGGCGGAGTCGGCGACGTCGGCGGTCACGACCGCGTCCGTGGTGAGGACCACGAGCATCGTCGCGAGCTGCGGGGCGAGCATCCCCGCGCCCTTTGCCATGCCGCCGATGCGGGCGCCCGAGGGCGTCGTGACCTCGACGGTCTTCGGGACCGTGTCCGTGGTCATGATCGCGCGCGAGGCATCGGCCCCGGCGTCGGCCCCCGGGTCCAGGGCGTCGCGGGCGCTCATCGCGCCCCCGAGGACCGCGTCCATCGGCAGGCGCTCGCCGATCAGACCCGTCGAGCAGACCAGGACGTCCTGGGCGGAGATCTCGAGGAGCGCCCCGACGTGCTCCGCGGTGCGGTGGGTGTCGGCGAATCCCTCGGGGCCCGTGCAGGCGTTGGCGCCGCCCGAGTTCAGGATCACCGCGCGGGCACGGCCGTCGGCCACGGCCTGACGGGACCACTGGACGGGCGCGGCCTGGACGCGGTTGGAGGTGAAGACGGCGGCCGCGACGTCGAGCGGCCCCTCGTTGAGGACGAGGGCGAGATCGGCGGCGGCGGATTTCTTGATGCCGGCGGCGATCCCGGCGGCGAGGAATCCTTCGGGGAAGGTGACGGACATGGTGTGTCTCCCGTGGTGCATGAGAGGCGGACGATGACGGGGCGCCGAGTGGCGCGGGCGCTCAGGGCGCGAGGGCGGTGCGCGGCAGGCCCAGGGTCTCCGGGAGGTCGAGGGCGATGTTCATGGACTGCACGGCGGCGCCGGCGGTGCCCTTGACGAGGTTGTCGATCGCGGAGATCACCGTGACCTGCCCGCTTCGTCGGTCCACGGTCGCGCCGATGCGCACGGTGTTCGCCCCGACCACCTGCTGGGTGCTGGGGACGGCCCCGCCGGGGAGGACGTGCACGAACGGCTCGTCCGCGAAGTCCGCGCCGAGAGCGTCCAGGAGCGCCTGCTCGGTGACGCCGTCGCCCGCGGGCGCGGTCACGACGGCCAAGATGCCGCGCGTCATGGGCACGAGCACCGGGGTGAAGGTGAGGCGCGCGTCGGCGGTGCCGGAGGCGCGGCGCAGGTTCTGGAGGATCTCGGGGATGTGCCGGTGCGTGCCGCCGACGCCGTAGGCCGCGGCGCCGCCCGCGGCCTCCGCGAACAGCAGGTGCTGCTTGGGGCTGCGGCCCGCACCCGAGTAGCCGACCGGGAGGACGGCGCTCAGCGCGCGATGGTCGACGAGGCCCGCGCGCACGAGCGGCGCGAGGGCGAAGGTCACCGCGGTCGCGTTGCAGCCGGGGACGGCGATCTCGCGGGCGGTGCGCAGCAGGTCGCGCTGGCGGGAGGCGCCGTCGGCCGATCCCCCGGCGACCAGGGGCAGCTCGGGCATGCCGTAGGTCCAGGTCCCCGAGTGCTCGCCCGCGTAGTAGTCGGCCCAGTCCTGGGCGCTCTCGAGCCGGTGGTCCGCGCCGAGATCGACGACGAGCACCTCGGGATCGCTCGCGCGCAGCCGGGCGGCGATCTGCCCCGACTGGCCGTGCGGCAGGGCCAGCACGACCGCGTCGTGACCCGAGAGGTTCTCGACGGTGGTGTCGACGAGCTCGAGATCCTCGTCCAGATGCACATGGGGCGCGACCTCGCTGAGGTGCTTGCCGACGCTCGAGTGCGCGGTCACGGTGGTGACGTCGATCCGCGGATGGTCGGCGAGGATCCGCAGGGTCTCGCCGCCCGCGTATCCGGAGGCGCCGACGACCGCAGCGCGCAGGCGCGCAGGGGCGTGCGAGGGGTGCGGTGCGGGCGCGTCGGGGAGTCCGGAGGGCGTCATGCGCAGAACTATACAGGAGGATGCATAGTCACGCACATCTGGGCGAGGTCGAGGCGGCGTCGAGGTGGGGACGGGCGCGACACGACGTCACCGGAATCCCCGGAGCACTCGGAGCCCCCGACACGAGAAGCGGAGCGCGACCACGTGGTCGCGCTCCGCCTCCGTTCACCGCTCAGGGGAGTCCACCGAGCTGCCTCACCCTGTGCTCACGCCCTGAGCACGCCGCCCACGGCGCTCGCGACCGCCTGGACGCAGCGCTCGCGCGCCGCACCGATCTCCTTGGCCGACAGCGTGCCCTCCTGAGAGCGCAGGCGCACCGCGAAGGCGAGCGACTTCCTGCCCTCGCCGACCTGGTCGCCCGTGTACACGTCGAAGAGGTGCACGCTCTCGAGGACGTCGCCGATGCCGGCGATGATCGCGGCCTCCACGGCGCTCGCGGGAACGGAGTCCTCGACGACGAACGCGAAGTCCTCCTTCGCGAGCGGGTAGGTCGAGACCGGCTCCGCGGCCACCACCGCGGGGGCCGCCGCGATGACCTGCTCGAGGTCGAGCTCGAGCGCGCAGGTGCGCGCGGGCAGGTCGAAGGCCTTCACGACCTTCGGGTGCAGCTCGCCCGCGTACCCGACCACGGCGCCGTCGTCCGTGCGCAGCTCGGCGCAGCGGCCCGGATGGAAGGGCGCGTGCTCGCGGCCGCGCACCTCGAGCCGGGCGCCGACGGCCGCGGCCGCACGGTGGGCGAGGTCGATCGCATCGGCCCAGTCCCAGGGCCTGCCGCTCCCCCACCACGAGTCCGACCCGCTCGCCCCGCCGAGGATCGCGGCGAGGTGGCGCGCCTGCACGGGCATGGCGTCCCGCACGGCCTCGAGCTGCGCGTCCGTCGGGCGCTGCGCGGCCGGCAGCGGCGCGATCGGGCCCGATCCCGCCCGGGAGACGGCGTCGACCTCGAAGAGGGCGAGCGACTCCTGGCCGCGCCCCAGGTTCCGCCGTGCCACGGGAAGCAGGGTCTGCAGCAGCTCGGTGCGCAGCAGCGGCTCGTCGTCGGCCAGGGGGTTCAGCAGACGCACCGCGTCGCGGCGCGGGTCATCGGCCCCGTAGCCGAGCTCGTCGAACACGCTCTCCGGCACGAACGGGAAGGAGAGGGCCTCGGCGAGACCGACCTCGGCGAGCGCACGGGCCGCGAAGCGGCGGCTCTTCTGCGCGCGGGTGAGGCCTGCTCCGCCGGGCGCCTGAGGCAGCACCGAGGGGATCTGCTCGTACCCGAGCAGACGCGCGATCTCCTCGATGAGGTCCTCGCGGATCCTGAGGTCGGGGCGCCAGCTGGGCGGGGTGACGAGGAAGCTCGGCCCGCCGTCCGCCGCCCCCTCGGCGGAGCCGTCGCCCACCGGGCCGTCCTCGACCGTGCAGCCGATCTTCTCGAGCGCCTCGCGGACCTGCGCGCTCGTGTACTCGACGCCCACGAGCCGCGTGGGCGCGCCGACCTCGAGGACGATCGGGGCCGGCCGCTGCGCGGACTCCGCGCCGACGTCGGTGCGAGCGGCGGAGACCGTCCCGCCGCCGTGCTCGGCGAGCAGCTGCGCGGCCCGGGTGACGGCGATCGCGGGCAGCTGCGGATCCACGCCGCGCTCGAAGCGCTTGGATGCCTCGCTGGGCAGGCGGTGGCGGCGCGCGGAGCGTGCCACCGAGACCGGGTCGAAGCTCGCGGCCTCGAGGACGACGTCCGTGGTCGCGGCCGAGACCTCGGTCGAGGCCCCGCCCATGACGCCCGCGATGCCGATCGCGCGGTCGCCCGCGCCCGCATCGGCGATCACGAGGTCCTCGGGATCCAGCGCGCGGGGCTTGTCGTCCAGGGTCGCGAGCTCCTCCCCCGCGTGCGCGCGGCGCACCGTGACGGGTGCGACGAGCTCGGCCGCGTCGTAGGCGTGCAGGGGCTGGCCGAGATCGAGCATCACGTAGTTCGTGACGTCCACGATGAGCGAGATCGGGCGCATGCCCGCGAGCACCAGGCGCTGCTGCATCCAGCGCGGCGCGTGCGCCGTCGGGTCGATGCCCGTGACCTCCTGCGCGACGAAGCGGGTGCAGCCGGGACGGCCGTCGATCGGGGTCTCGTCGGCCAGGCGCACCTCGACGCCGGGCCCGTCGGCTGCGGGGACCTCGACCTCGAGGGCGGGATCGGTGAAGGCCTCGCCGGTGGCGTGGGCGTACTCGCGGGCGACGCCGCGCATCGAGAAGGCATAGCCGCGGTCGGGCGTCACGTTGATCTCGACGACCTCCTCGCCGAGGCCAAGCAGTGCGATCGCGTCGTCCCCGGGCTCGCCGGTGAGGCCGCGGGCGTGGCCGCGGCCCAGCACGATGATGCCGTCCTCGCCGTCGGGATCCGGGCCGAGGCCCAGCTCGTCGCCCGAGCAGATCATGCCGTCGGAGACGTGGCCGTAGGTCTTGCGGGCGGCGATCTCGAACGGCCCGGGCAGCACGGTGCCCGGCAGGGAGACGACCACCAGGTCGCCCTCGACGAAGTTGTGGGCGCCGCAGATGATGCCGCGGCTCGGGCGCTCCTCCCCGGGCTGCGGATCCTTCGGGTCGTCCTGCGCCTCGTTGTGCTCGGGGCCGACGTCGACACGGCACCAGTTGATGGTCTTGCCGTTCTTCTGGGGCTCCTTGACCAGGTCCAGGACGCGGCCGACGACGAGCGGGCCGGTGACCTGGGCGCCGAAGATCGCCTCCTCCTCGAGGCCGACGCGCGAGAGGTCGGTCGCGACCTGCAGGGCGCTCGTGCCCTCGGGGAGGTTCACGTGCTGGGCGAGCCAGGTGAGCGGAATGCGGGGCATCTCAGATCTCCGTCCCGTAGTGCTGGGAGAAGCGGACGTCGCCCTCCACGATGTCTCGCATGTCCGCGCCGTTGCGCAGCATGAGGATGCGCTCGATGCCGAGGCCGAAGGCGAAGCCCTGGTACTCCTCGGGATCCACTCCCGCGGAGCGCAGCACGTTCGGGTGGACCATGCCGCACCCGCCCATCTCGATCCAGCCGGTGCCGCCGCACACGCGGCACGCCGGGTCGGCGTCGTGATCGAGCCCCAGCCGCGCCTCGCAGCTGAAGCAGCGGAAGTCCATCTCCGCGCTGGGCTCGGTGAAGGGGAAGTGGTTCGGGCGCAGGCGGGTGATCGGGCGCCCGCCGAAGATCGCCGCGGCGAAGGCGTCGAGCGTGCCGACGAGGTTCGCCATGGTCAGGTCCCTGTCGATCGCGAGCCCCTCGACCTGGTTGAACATCGGCGAGTGGGTCGCGTCGAACTCGTCGGCCCGGTACACGGTGCCCGGGCACGCGATGTACAGCGGGGCGCCGCGCTCGAGCATGGCGCGGATCTGCACCGGGGAGGTCTGCGTGCGCAGCAGCAGGCCCGAGTCCTCGGGCGCGACGTACAGGGTGTCCTGGAGCGAGCGCGAGGGGTGGTCCGGGTCGGCGTTCAGGGCATCGAAGTTGAACCAGCCGGTCTCGATCTCCGGGCCCTCCGCGATCTCCCAGCCGATGCCGACGAAGAAGTCCTCGATCCGGTCCTGGAGGGTGCGCATGGGGTGGCGGGAGCCGCGCGGACGACGGTCCACGGGCACCGTGACGTCGACCGTCTCGCGCGCGAGCGCGGCCTCCTCCTCGGCCTCGGCGAGCTCGGTCTGTCGGGCCGCGAGCGCCTGCTGGACCCGCCCCTTCGACTGCCCGACGAGCTTGCCGGCGAAGGCCTTCTGGTCCTTGGGCAGGCCCCGGATCGAGGCGTTCGCGCGCGAGAGCACGCTCGCGTCGCCGACGTGGTCGATGCGGACCTGCTTGAGCTCGGCGGTGCCGCCCGCCGACGCGATCGCGGCGAGCGCGGCGTCGACGGCGGCGCCGATCGTCGGCTCGTCGATCGTGACGGCCGCGGAGTCGGGGCTGGGAGGTGTCTCGGACACGGGTATCGCTTTCGTCCGGTGGGCTGATGTGCGGATGGCGCGCCGCGGGGGATCGCCCGTCGGCCCCGCCGCACCGCGGACCATTCTAGGAGGGCGGCGCGCACCGCGCCGACCCGCCCGCCGGAGGCTCGCCGGGCGGGCCCGGCCGATAGGCTGGCCGGGAACCACCACCAGCGGAAGGAGCCCCACCATGCCCACGACCGTCAAGGGCGTCATCGCTCGCCATCCGAACGAGCCGGCGGAGCTCACCGACATCGAAATCCCCGACCCCGGGGTGCACGACGTCGTGGTCGACGTGGAGGCCTGCGGGGTCTGCCACACCGATCTCGCCTACCGCGACGGCGCGATCACGGATGACTTCCCGTTCCTGCTCGGCCATGAGGCCGCCGGGCGCGTCGCGGCGATCGGCGACGAGGTCACGCACGTGGCCGTCGGCGACTTCGTCGTCCTGAACTGGCGCGCGGTGTGCGGCGACTGCCGGGCCTGCCGCAAGGGCCGGCCGCAGTACTGCTTCGCGACCCACAACGCCTCGCAGAGGATGACGCTGAGGGACGGCACCGAGCTCGAGGCCGCGCTCGGCATCGGCGCCTTCACCGAGAAGACCCTCGTCCACGAGAAGCAGTGCACGAAGGTCTCCGAGGAGGCGCGGCCGGAGGTCGCGGGCCTGCTCGGATGCGGCGTGATGGCCGGGCTCGGCGCAGCCCTCAACACCGGCGACGTGCAGCGCGGCGAGACCGTGGCCGTCATCGGTCTGGGCGGCGTGGGCAGCGCCGCGATCGCCGGCGCCGTGCTCGCGGGGGCGACCACCGTGATCGGCCTCGACATCGTCGACGAGAAGCTGCAGGCCGCGTCGGACCTCGGCGCGACCCACACCATCAACACCAAGGACCTCGACCGGGACCAGATCGTGGAGAGGGTCCAGGATCTCACCGGCGGATTCGGCGCCGACGTGGTGATCGACGCCGTGGGCATCCCCTCGACCTACGAGACCGCGTTCTACGCGCGGGACCTCGCCGGCCGCGTCGTGCTCGTGGGCGTGCCCCATCCCGATGCGGAGCTCGCGATCCCGCTGGCCGACGTGTTCAGCCGCGGCGGCTCCCTGAAGTCCGCGTGGTACGGCGACTGCCTGCCCGAGCGCGACTTCCCCTACCTCACGGACCTCTACCTGCAGGGTCGCCTTCCGCTCGAGCGGTTCGTCACCGGCACCACCGACCTGGGCGGCGTCGAGGACGCACTGAACTCGCTGCATCGCGGCGACGTGCTGCGCACCGTGGTGGTGAACCGATGACGGCGCGGCTGGACCACACGACGACGTCGGGCACCTTCACCCTGGACGGCGAGACCTTCGACGTCGACAACAACGTGTGGGTCCTCGGAGACGAGGAGCAGTGCGTCGTCTTCGATGCCCCGCACGACGTCGAGGCGATCCGGGCGCTCGTCGGCGATCGCGAGTGCGTGGGCATCCTGCTGACCCACGCGCACGACGATCACGTGCGCTTCGCTCCCGAGCTGGCGACGGCGCTCGAGGCGCCCGTGCTGCTGAACCCGGCGGACGCCGAGGTCTGGAGGCTCACCCACGGCGACCTGCCCTGGGACGGGGACGTGGCCGACGGCGACGAGTTCACCGTCGCCGGTGCAGACATCGAGGCGATCTCCACCCCGGGCCACTCCCCCGGCTCCGTCTGCTACCGCGTCCCGGCGCTGGACTGCGTGCTGACCGGCGACACGCTCTTCCAGGGCGGCCCCGGCGCGACCGGCCGCTCCTTCAGCGACCGGCCCACGATCGAGGACTCGATCCGCGAGCGCCTGTTCACGCTGCCCCCGGAGACCATCGTGCACACGGGCCACGGCCCGGACACCACGATCGGCGCCGAGATCGAGGCCGCGCGGGGCGACTGGCTGTGAGATGACCGCATGGGCGACGAGGAGCGCATCGATGCGCGACATCGCGGCGAGCGGCGCGGCATGAGGGGCCGCCTGCTCGCCCCGCTCCTCGTCCGCCGTGCGCGGGCCTACGCGCGCGACTGCGTGGGATACCTCGTGCTGCCCGCAGCGATGCTCCCGATCGGGATTCCGCTCGCGACGCACATCGGGGACGCCGGCACCGCACGCGCCGTCGCCCTCGTCTCGAGCGCGATCCCGCCCGTGCTCGCGGCGCTCTGGGCGGCTCGCGCCGAGTCCGGCCCGCGAGCATCGACGTGGGGCAAGCGGCGCGAGGGACTGCGAGTCGAGATGCTGCCGGGTCGGCCCGAGGGTGCGAGATCCGGCGGAGCGGGCCCTGACAAGTCACGCGTTCCCTTCTCCCGCGCGTGCGTCCGGAATCTCGTGAAGATCGCGATCCCCTGGCAGCTGGGCCATGTGGTCGCCGTCGGCGCGGTCTACGGGGACTTCGACACCGGCGCCGCGGGGACGATGGTCGCCACGGTCCTGCTCTACGGCGTGGTCATCGTGCTCGTGGGCACCGTGATGCTCGGGTCCGGATGTGAGATCCACGACCGGATCGCTGCGACGCGGGTGGTCGGCGACCGCGGGTGAGGGGCAGATCGCGGAGCGGCGGCCCGTCTCGCACGGTTCCTCCCCAGCGTGCGTTCTCCACATACCGCGTCCTGCGGCGTCGGATGTCGGTGCGTCCTCGTAGAGTCGAAGAACAGCATCGGACAACGGCATCGGCTCCCGCCGACTGTCCGCCCGGTGGCCCAGATGACCAGCGATGACGCGGGCGGGAGGTGGCGCCGATGACGCACACGGCCACGCCCCTGCCGCAGCACGCGTCCCGTGCGGCGCACGCGCTCGCCCTCCTGGAATCCGCCGCGGGCCTCGTCGAGCGCGCCGAGGGGATCCTCTCTGCGCTCGACGCCGATCCGTCGGAGGCCGAAGGCCCGTTCACCGGTGATGTCTCCGCTTCCACCGGGACGTCGACCATCTCCCTCCCGGGCGCGCTGCTCGACGTGGTCGCGGTCAGCGAGCGGCTGCGCTCGCGCACCGATGCGGTGCAGATGCGCGCCTCCGTCGCGTTCCGCCATGCCCGCATCGCACAGCAGAGGAACGACGGCATCCCGCACGAGGCGATCGGCAAGGGGCTCTCGCACGAGCTCGCACTCTCCCGGCACGCCTCGCCTG
The DNA here is from genome assembly GCF_023373525.1 of Brachybacterium kimchii. Classification (NCBI taxonomy): domain Bacteria; kingdom Bacillati; phylum Actinomycetota; class Actinomycetes; order Micrococcales; family Dermabacteraceae; genus Brachybacterium; species Brachybacterium kimchii. The sequence continues at coordinate 215,090 of NZ_CP097218.1, read as the reverse complement.
CGCGCAAGGGCAACCAGCTCGCCCTGGACCGGGTGATCGTGGAGACGCTCCCGCGGACCATGGGGCTGCTCGCGCGAGGCGAGATCTCGCGCTGGTCGGCCGACGAGGTCGCCAAGGCCGTCCTCTGCCTCGACGACGAGGACCGTGCACGGGTCGACGCCTCCGTGGCCGAGCACCTGCCGGAGGTCTCCCCGCGCCGCGCGGGCGGGATGGCCAGGGCCCGCGCCGACGAGATCGACCAGCAGGCCGCGCTCGCCCGCAACGAGCGCGAGGTCGGTGAGCGGCACGTCTCGATCCGGCCTGTGTCCGACGCGGTGGTGCGCGTGAGCGCGCTTCTCCCGCTCGTCGAGGGCGTAGCCGTGTACAAGGCGCTCGACGACGCCGCCTCCAGCGCGCGGGCCTCCGGCGTCGAGGGCACGAGGGGCCAGCACATGGCCGATGCGCTCTTCCGACGGACCACGGGACTCGAGCGACCCGAGGACGTCGACGTGGAGATCCAGCTGCTGATAACCGACGAGTCGCTGCTCGCCGGCGGCGAGGACACCGCGTGGGTCGAAGGGCATCCCATGCCCGCGGCGATCGCCCGCCGGCTCGCGCTCGCGGCGCCGCAGGGGCCGGGAGACGAGAAGGATCCGGAGCCGCCCGACCAGCAGCTCCGCGCCGACCCGGCACGCTTCATCCGCCGCCTGTACACCGATCCTGTGTCAGGGCGTCTGCGGGACGCCGATGCGAGCCGACGGCGATTCACCGGCAACGAACGGCGTTTCGTGGAGATGGCCGATCAGCACTGCCGCACACCGTTCTGCGACGCCCGTGCCCGTCACATCGACCACGTCGTGCGATACGCCGACGGCGGTGAGACCGTCGTCGCGAACGGCGTCGCGCGCTGCGAAGGGTGCAACTACCTCATGGCGCTGCCCGGCTGGAGCGGAACGCTCGAGGACGCCGAGCAGTGCGGTTCAGGACCTCCGAACGCGCCGCCGGCCCGGGCACCGTCCCGCACCTACGAGATCACGACCCCGATGGGACGCAGCTATTCGAGCGCCGCTCCCCCGTTGCGCTGCGCCCTGCGCGGGGAAGGCGTCTCCCACAGGGGCGTCGACCAGTCTCGGGACGTCGACCCGCACCGAACCCCGCCCGCGGACGTGTTCATGCTCCCTGCCTTCGCTCCGGACGAGTTCCCGGTCGACGAGCAGGAGGGTGATGTCGAGCGGATGATCGGGCTGGATCCGATCAGCAGCGCGCGACTCGTCGAGTTCGCGGACCACATCGCCGGCACGGTCCACCCCTTCGAGGAGCACGGCGCCGTGGCGTAGTCGGGCGCTCAGCGTCGCCGCAGGGTCTCGAAGAGGCAGACGGTCGCAGCGATCGCGACGTTGAGGGACTCCGCGTCGCCCGCGAGCGGGATCCGCACGGCGAGGTCGGCCGTATCGAGCATCTCCTGCGGCAGACCGTGGGCCTCGTTGCCCATGATCCATGCCCCGCGCGTGGGGAGCTCCGTGGTGAAGAGGTCGTGATCGGCGTACCCGCTGGTCGCCAGCACGGAGATGCCCGCATCGTGCAGAGCGGGTGAGAGGTCCTCCGGGGCGATCCCGGCGACCACGGGCAGATGGAAGAGGCTGCCGGTCGCCGAGCGGACGACCTTCGGGGAGTACAGGTCCACGGTGCCGGTCGTGGCGAGCACCGCGCGCGCGCCCGAGGCGTCGGCCGCACGGATCAGGGTGCCCGCGTTCCCGGGGTCCTGGACGCCGTGGAGGACCAGCGCCGTGAGTGGCCCGTCGGGGAGGGTATCGAGCACCGCGTGGAGCGACGCCGAGGGGAGGTCGGCGACGGCGAGCACGCCCTGCGGGGCGGCCATGGATGCGGCGGCGCCGTCCTCCTCGCCGCGGGTCATCGCCCGCAGGATCGAAGGGTCGACGTCGCGGGGGCGGATCGCGTGCGCGTCCGCGAGCTCCAGGATGTCGGGATGCGCCGTGGCCCCGTCGGCGGTGACGTACAGCTCCCGCACGAGCGGGGCGGAATGCTGGAGGAGCGAGCGGACGGCCTGCGGGCCCTCGACGCGGAACCGCCCCTGCTTACGACGAGCAGAACGCCCGGACAGCGCGGCGATCCTCTTCACCCGATCTGATCTCGGGGAGGTGATCGCCCAGCTGTCCGGGCGTTCCGTGGTGCTCATCGTGCGAGCTGGCTGTCGAGGGTCAGGCCGCGGGGGCGTTGACGTCCTTCGGCAGGGCGCTCTTGGCGGTCTGCACGAGCGCGGCGAAGGCCGGCGCGTCGTTCACCGCGAGCTCGGCGAGCATGCGACGGTCGACCTCGACACCCGCGAGGCCGAGGCCCTGGATGAGGCGGTTGTAGGTCATGCCGTTCGCGCGCGCCGCAGCGTTGATGCGCTGGATCCACAGACGACGGAAGTCGCTCTTGCGGACCTTGCGGTCGCGGTAGTTGTAGGTCTGCGAGTGGAGCACCTGCTCCTTCGCCTTGCGGTACAGACGCGAGCGCTGCCCGCGGTAGCCGCTGGCCTGCTCGAGGATCTCCCGACGCTTCTTCTGGGCGTTGACCGCCCGCTTCACGCGTGCCACGTGATTCTCCTTCGCTGGTGTTCGAGTTCGATGGTGCGGGAACTCAGGAATCCCGCGAGGGGGCTCAGCGGCCCAGAAGCTTCTTCACGCGCTTGGCGTCGGACTTCGCGACGTTCGTGTCGCTGCCCAGACGGCGCTTGCGGGTGGAGCTCTTGTGCTCGAGCAGGTGGCGAGCGTTCGCCTTCTCGCGCATGAGCTTGCCGGAGCCGGTCACCCGGACGCGCTTCTTGGTGCCCGAGTGGGTCTTGTTCTTCGGCATCAGCCTGTTCTCCTTCTGAATGGGATCGTGGGCCCGCACGCGGGGTGCGGGCGAGCGATCAGGACTGGGGGTCCGGCGCGGAGTCCGGAGTGGCCGGCGCGGCGTCGGCGTCCGACGTCGTGGCAGCGGCCGAGGTGGCATCGGCGGCCGAGGTGTCGGCAGGAGCGGAGTTCGCGGCGGCGTTCTCCTTGTCCTTGGCCTTCTCGGCGTCGGTGCGGCGCTTGCGCGCCTCCGCACGGGCCTGGGTCTTCTTCTTCACCGGGCCGAGCACCATCACCATGGTGCGACCGTCCTGGCGAGGATGCGACTCGACGAAGCCGAAGTCGGCGACGTCCTCCGCCATCCGTCCCAGCAGCTGGATGCCGCGCTCGGGACGAGCCTGCTCGCGGCCGCGGAAGCGCACCATGACCTTGACCTTGTCACCGCCGGCGAGGAACTTCTCCACGTTGCGACGCTTGGTCTCGTAGTCGTGGGTATCGATCTTCAGACCCATACGAATCTCCTTCTGGAGCGTATTGGTCTGGTTCTTGCGGGACTCGCGTGCCTTCATGTTGGCTTCGTACTTGTACTTGCCATAGTCCATGAGACGGCACACGGGCGGATTCGCGCCCGGGGCGACCTCGACGAGATCGAGGTCGGCCTCCGCGGCGAGCCGCAGGGCGTCCTCGACACGCACGGTGCCGACCTGTTCGCCATTGGGTCCGACCAGCAGGACCTTCGGGACCCTGATCTGGCCATTGATGCGCTGTTCGCTGATGGGTGTCTCCTCACCTCGGTGTCCGACGACATGACGAAGGCCCCCACACGGATGTGGAGGCCTCGAGTGCACGCGCCGCACGGGCGCGCTGCCGACGCGGACGTCAGGCTGCGACACGACCCCGACGACTGCACGCCGCGAGGTGGGAGAGGCTCCACTTGCAAAGGGGAACGTCATGTTCCGGTCCCCTATGCTACCAGCAGGACGACGCCGCGCCCCGTGACATGCGTCGCCCCTCCCCTCGACCTCGTGAAGGACCCTGTGAACGACATGCCCGACCTCGGCACCCCCGCCAGCCCCGCCGACGACGCGGACTCCCCCGGCACCGCCGGCTCCCCCGAGGTTCCGCAGTCCTTCCGGCTCGAGGAGGCGCGCAGCCCCTCCGATCAGGGCGCGCACGACCACTCGGGGCACAGCCACCAGGACGCCGAGATCGGGATCGCGTCCGACGCCGCGCGCGACATCGCGGACGTCGCCGCCGTCGAGATCATCTCGAGCGCGGCAGTGCACCTGATGAGCGCGGCCGCCGTGAAGATCGGGCTCGCCGAGGACGAGACCACGGGCCACTACCAGGATCTCGACGAGGCGCGGAAGCTCATCGCATCCCTCGCCGGGCTCGTCACGGCCGCCTCCCCCGAGATCGGCAACGAGCATGCGCGCTCTCTGCGCGACGGCCTGCGCACCCTGCAGCTCGCCTTCGCGGAGGCCCTGCCGTTCCCCGACGAGCCGGGGCGGGCACCGGGCGAGAAGTGGACCGGCCGCGTCAGCTGATCCGTCAGCGGCGGGACGACCGACACGATCGTCCGGGCGTCGGGCCGGGCGCGCTCACCGTCCCAGCGTGAGCTTGAGCGAGCTCACGCGGTCCGCGACGAGCATCGAGGCGCCGAGGCGCTCGCCGAGCGCCCCGACGACCCTCTGCACGTCGGCCCCGTCGAGGCCCGGACGCAGGCGCACCAGCAGATCCACCTCGGCGCGCTCCCCGGGGCGCGGGTCGAGCGCGAGCACCTCGGTCAGGGTGCCGGCGATGCGCGCGAGCTCGGCGGCGACCTCGGGGTCCTCGTGCGGGGGCACCCAGTCCCGTCCCTGTGCGAGCGCCCACAGCACGGAGCGCTGCAGAAGCACCGGCCCGCACGCGTCGGCCGCGGGGTCCGCACCTGCCGCAGCCGGGCCCCCCGCCCCGCCGTCCGGCCCCTCGACCGCCTGCGCGGCGGGATTGAGCACGAGCTGGGTGATGCCCTCCTGCACGGCCGCCTGGGCGGCCTGCGCAGTGGGCGTGGGGACGGGCCGGGCGCGCTGCTGCCAACGCTGCAGCTGGGTGACCGAGGTGAACACGGGGAGGACACGGGAGCCGTCGGGCGCGGTGATGGAGACCATCGCCATGTCCGCCCCATTGTCGCCGGTCAGACCGTGGGCCGTCGTGCCCTCCTCGGTGGCGACGGCCATGATCGGCACGAGCACCCGGCTGCCGGCGAGCGCGGCGACAAGGTGCCGACGGGAGGGGTCTTGCCCTGCGGTGAGCGCATCGAGCGCCTCGGCGACGGGGCGCGGGGTGGTGCCGTCGTCCTCGGGGAAGGGGCTCGTGCTGTAGTCACGGCCCGCCCAGCTGGTGCCCGCGGTGTCGGTGAAGCGCGACTTCTCGCGGAAGTGGGCCGGCAGGGTGCGCCCGCCCACGGTGCTCTCCGGGTCGGGCACCTCTCCCGCGGGCGTCATGGGCGTCCCGCCACCTCGAGTGCCTCGGGCAGGGTGAACGCGCCGGCGTAGAGTGCCTTGCCGACGATCGCGCCCTCGACGCCCTCGGGCACGAGGGTCCGCAGTGCCGCGAGGTCGTCGAGCGAGGAGATGCCGCCGGAGGCCACGACCTGCGCGTCGGTGCTCTCGCACACGCGGCGCAGCAGGTCCACGTTGGGGCCGCTCATCATGCCGTCCTTCGTCACGTCGGTGATGACGTAGCGGGCGCAGCCGGCGGCGTCGAGGCGCTCGATCGCCTCCCAGAGGTCACCGCCCTCCTTGGTCCAGCCGCGCGCGGCGAGCGTCGAGCCGCGCACGTCGAGGCCCACGGCGATGCGGTCGCCGTGCTCGGCGATGACCTCGGCCGTCCACTCCGGGTTCTCGAGGGCGGCGGTGCCGAGGTTCACGCGGCGGCAGCCGGTCGCGAGCGCGGCCGTGAGGCTCGCGTCGTCGCGGATGCCGCCGGAGAGCTCGACCTGCAGATCGACGGCCGCGACGACCTCGGCGAGCAGGTTCGCGTTGCTGCCGCGCCCGAAGGCGGCGTCGAGGTCCACGAGATGCAGCCAGCTCGCCCCGCCCTCCTCGAAGGCGCGCGCCGCCTCGAGCGGCGAGCCGTAGCTGGTCTCGGTGCCGGCCTCGCCCTGGACGAGGCGCACGGCCTGGCCGTCCTGGACGTCGACGGCGGGCAGGAGTTCGAGAGCGGGGCTGGTCATGGGGTCCTCCGGGAGCGGACGGTGGGAGAGGTGAGAGGAAGGGCCGGCGGGAGCGCGGGTCAGGTCTGGATGCGCCAGATGCAGACGGCGACGCAGACGAGACCGAGCACGAGGAGCAGGATCCGCAGCCACCAGGGCTTGCCGGAGCGGTGGAAGGACCACGCCCCGCCGAGCAGCATCCCGCCGGCGAAGAGCATGACGAAGGCGAGGATCATGAGGCGGCCCCCGCATCGGCGTCCGCTTCGGCGTCGGCCGCACCCGCGTCGGCTTCGGCCGCGGCCGCCGGCCTCGTCGAGAGGCGCGGCAGTCCCGCGAGCCAGTTGCGCAGCAGACGCGTCCCGGCCCCGCCCGACTTCTCCGGGTGGAACTGGGTGGCGGTCAGCGCACCGTTCTCGACGGCGGCGACGAAGCGGTCGCCGCCGTGATCGGACCAGGTCACCAGCGGGTCGGGCAGGGGCGGCTGCGACTCGAACTCCCAGGCGCGGGCGGCGTAGGAGTGGACGAAGTAGAAGCGCTCGTCCTCGATGCCCGCGAACAGTCGACTGCCCTGGGGGGCCTCGACGGTGTTCCAGCCCATGTGCGGGACGACGTCGGCCTCGAGGCGGGTGATCTCGCCGGGCCACTGATCGAGGCCCGCCGCGCGCTCTCCGTGCTCGGTGCCGGCCGCGAACATGACCTGCAGGCCCACGCAGATGCCGAGCACCGGGAGCCCGCCGGCCAGACGCCGCTCGATGATGCGGTCGCCGCCCACGGCGCGGATCTGCGCGGCGGTCGCCGCGAAGGCTCCGACGCCGGGGACGACGAGTCCGTCGGCCCCGAGCGCCCTGTCGCGATCAGCGGTGAGCTCGACGTCCGCGCCGGCGGCCTCGAGGGCGCGCACGGCGGAGCGGACGTTCCCGCTGCCGTGGTCCAGGACGACCACGCGCGGCGCAGGGGCGTCGCTCTGCGGGGTGAGGCTGTTCTCGCTCCCGCTCATCGACCCTTGCGCCCCTTCGCGATCCAGGCGAGCGCCTCGTCACGGGTGAGGACGGCGGGGTCGTAGCCCTCGCCGAGGGTGGCGACGTCGGCCGAGCCGAGCATGAGCTGCTCGACGACCTCGTCCATCGCCCCCATGACGATCGCGGGCGAGACGTCGTCCCCGCGCTCCCCCGCCTTGTAGCGGGTCGCGGTCATGCGGTCGCCTTTGCGCCAGAACAGGACGACGCCGTTGCGCTGCAGGGCGGTCGAGGTGACGGCGGCGAGCTCGTGGGCGGCGTCCTCCTGGAGGGCGCCGACGGCGATGGCGCCCATGCCGGTGTCGTGGACGCGGGCGCCGGCGGGGATGTCGGCGCCGTCGGTGCGGGCCTCGCGGCCCAGGCGGATCGCGCCGGCGAGAGCCTTCGCGGAGGCGACGGAGGTGGCGACCACGGCGATCGCGGGCTCCTCGTCGTCCCCGCCGACGATGATGTCCTCGACGGTGAAGGGGGCGGACTCCTCCGCGGCGTCCTCGGCCTCGCCGCCGAGGTCGAGACCCTGGGTGAGGCGGGCGAACTCGGCGTCGATGTCGTCGTCGCCGCCGGAGGGGCGGGGCGGTTCTGCGGTGCTCACAGTGCTCCCTTCGTGGAGGGGATGTCGGCGACGCGCGGATCGGGGGCGCACGCGGCGCGCAGGGCCCGGGCGAGGGCCTTGAACTGGGCTTCGACGATGTGGTGCGGGTCCCGACCGGCGAGGACGCGCATGTGCAGGCAGATGGCCGCGTGGAAGGACAGCGACTCCAGGACGTGCCGGGTGAGCGACCCCGTGAAGTGCCCGCCGATGAGGTGCAGGGCCTGCGCCTCGCTCTCGCCGGTGTGCACGCAGTAGGGGCGGCCGGAGACGTCGACCACCGCGTGGGCGAGCGCCTCGTCCAGCGGGATGGTGGCCTCGCCGAAGCGGGTGATGCCGCGCTTGTCGCCGAGGGCCTCGCGCAGGCACTGGCCGAGCACGATCGCGGTGTCCTCCACCGTGTGGTGGACGTCGATGTCGGTGTCGCCGCTCGCGCGCACGGTGAGGTCGAAGCGCGCGTGGGTGCCCAGCGCCGTGAGCATGTGGTCGTAGAACGGCACGCTGGTGGAGACGTCCACCTGGCCCGTGCCGTCGAGGTCGAGGGAGACCTCGACGCTGGACTCGCGGGTGGTGCGCGAGATGCTCGCGGTGCGGTGCGCGCGGGGCTCGTCGGGAGTCTGTGTCATCGGGGGTCGGCCTCCTCGAGGGCGGTGCGGAAAGCGGCGTTGTCCTGGGGCGCGCCGACCGAGACCCGCATCCAGGGCTCGGGCCCGACCTCGCGGATGAGCACGCCGCGCTCGAGCAGAGCCTCCCACACGTCGTGGCGGCTCGCGGCCCGGTGCAGGAGCGGCTCGAAGTACACGAAGTTCGCGTCGGACGGGGCGACGACGTGACCGCGCTCGACGAGGTGGTCGAAGAGGGCGTCGCGCTCGGCGCGCAGCCGCTCGACCTGGCCCAGCAGCTCCTCGCGGTGCGCGAGGGCGGTGCGGGCGACGGCCTGGGTGACGGCCGAGAGGTGGTAGGGCAGGCGCACCACGCGCACGGCGTCGACGATCCGCGGATCCGCGACCAGATAGCCCAGACGGCCGCCGGCGAGCGCGAAGGCCTTGGACATGGTGCGCGTGACCACGAGATTCGGGAACTCGCCGAGCAGCTCGAGCGCGCTGGGCACGCCGTCGCGTCGGAACTCGCCGTAGGCCTCGTCGACGACGAGCATCCCCGAGCTGGGCAGCAGCGCCTCGGCGGCGGCGCGCACGACCTCCGGGTCGAGCGCCGTCCCCGTCGGGTTGTTCGGGCTGGTGAGGACGACGATGTGCGGACGGTGCGCGGAGATCGCCTCGCGCACGTCGTCCGCGCCGAGCGCGAAGTCCGGGGCGGGGCCGCGGTCGGCGACGACCCAGCGGGTGAAGGTGTCGCGCGCGTACTCGGGATACATCGAGTAGTGCGGGGCGAAGCCGAGGGCCGTGCGGCCGGGCCCGCCGAAGGCGAGCATCAGCTGGTGCATGACCTCGTTCGAGCCGTTCGCCGCCCAGACCTCCTCGACCGCGGGCGCGGGGATCCCGGACTCCGCGGCGAGGTACTCGGCGAGGTCTGCGCGCAGCGCCGTGAACTCGCGGTCGGGATAGCGGTTCAGGCCGGCCGACGCCTCCTGCACCGCGCGCCCCAGATCCGCGGCGAGCGCGGCGGAGGGGCCGAAGGGGCTCTCGTTGACGTTCAGCAGGTGCGGCACGTCGATCTGCGGGGCCCCGTACGGCTCGACGCCCGCGAGGTCCTCGCGGCGCGGCGGGATACCCGGGCGCACGGCCGGATCCGCGGGATCGGCGCCGGGCGCGGCGGGGTCGGGTCGGCTCGAGGTGGGCATGCCCCCATCGTAGAGGTCCGGACCTGGTGGGATCCGCGCCGCCCGGTGCGCGGAACCGGCCGTCGTCGGGCGTGGTCCGGCGCTCCGCTGCCGGGCGCTCCCGGACCGCGCTCACGTGCGTCCCGCCACGCTCCCAGCGCCCGACCACCCGCGGGTCGGTACCCTGGCGCGGTGCTTCGCTTCCTCGGTGCCCTGATCGGCGACGTCCTCGCCGTGGTCCTCTTCGTCGCGATCGGCCTGCTCCAGCACGGCTACGACATCTCGACGCAGAATCTCGTGCTGGTGGGCTGGCCCTTCGCGGCCGCCCTCCTCGTCGGCCATCTGGCCGCGCAGACCTGGCGCGCACCCTTCCGCATCTGGCCGCAGGGCGTGTTCGTGTGGGCGATCACGATCGTCGGCGCCATGGCGGTGCGCACCCTCATGCAGGCCGGCACCGAGGTGTCCTTCGTGATCGTCACCTCGATCGTCCTGGGCGTGCTCATGCTCGGCTGGCGCGCGGTCGCGACCTTCCTCACCCGCGGCGAGCGCAGGGTCGTCGAGGTCGTCGACGAGGCCGATCTCGAGACGGCGACCGGGTCCGCGGGCACCACCGGGCCCGAGGTCGAGAAGTCCCCCGAGGGCGGGACCGCCGCCGGAAAGGCCGACAACTCCTGAGGAACCGGGGTGAGCCCTGCCGGAAGCACTCCCCCGTCGGCGACCCCGACCCTCACTCGCCGAGCGCGAACCTCACGTCCACTGCGGTGCCGTGGGCCGGCAGGCCCTCGGAACGGGCGAGCGTGGTCGCCGCCTCCCGTGACGCGGCGAGCGCGTGCTCGTCGTACTCGACGACGTGGATGCCGCGCAGGAACGACTGCACGCCCAGTCCCCCGGCGAAGCGCGAGGTGCCGCCCGTGGGGAGCACGTGGTTGGAGCCGGCCGCGTAGTCGCCCAGGCTCACGGGGCTGAAGGGGCCGACGAACACCGCACCGGCGTTGGTGACGCGCGCAGCGACGCCGTCCGCGTCGGCCGTCTGGATCTCGAGGTGCTCCGCACCGTAGGCGTCGACGACCGCGAGTCCCTGCTCGATGTCGTCCACGAGGATCGCGCCGCTCTGGCGTCCGCGCAGCGCCTCCGTGATCCGCTCGTGGTGCTCGGCCGCGGGGACCTGGGCGTCCAGCTCCTCCTCGACGCGGCCGACGAGGGCCTCGTCGTCCGTGACCAGCACGGCGGCGGCCATCGGGTCGTGCTCGGCCTGGGAGATGAGGTCGGCGGCGACCAGGCGGGGCTCCGCGGCGGCGTCGGCGAGGATCGCGATCTCCGTCGGTCCGGCCTCCGCGTCGATCCCGACGATGCCGCGCACCAGGCGCTTCGCCGCGGCGACGTAGACGTTCCCGGGGCCGGTCACGAGGTCCACGCCCTCGAGCGCGCGGCCGTCGCCGAGGTCGTCGGCGCCGTGGGCGAGCAGGGCGATCGCCTGCGCGCCGCCCACGGCCAGCACCTCCTCGATGCCCAGCAGGGCGCAGGCAGCGAGGATCGTGGGGTGCGGCAGACCGCCGAACTCCTTCTGCGGCGGGGAGGCGAGCACGATCGTGCCGACGCCCGCGGTCTGCGCGGGCACGGCGTTCATCACCACGGAGCTGGGCAGCACGGCGCGGCCGCCGGGGACGTAGAGGCCCACGCGGCGCACGGGCACCCAGCGCTGGGTGACGCGTCCGCCGGGGATCACCTCGACGCTGTCGGGCTCGCGCACCTGGGCGGCGTCGACGGCGCGGACCCGTGCGATCGCGGTCTCCAGGGCCGAGCGCACCGACGGGTCGAGCTCGGCGAGCGCCCTCGCGATCTCCTCGGGCGGGACGCGCAGGTGCTCGGGGCGCACCCCGTCGAAGCGCTCGGAGGCCTCGAGGACGGCGGCCGCGCCGCGCGTCGCGACGTCCTCGATCACCGGGGCGACGGCCTCGGCCGCGGCGGCGACGTCGACCTCGGGACGGGGCAGGGAGGCGGCGAGCTCGGCGGGGCCGGGACGGGTCCCGCGCAGGTCGGTCACGGAGAGGAAGGACATGAGGGAAGTCTAGGAGGCCGCCCGCGGACCGGCCCCCTCGGCCCGACGCCTGGGACGCGCCGGGGGAGCCCTCGCGGTCGCGTCGCGGACAGGCTCGCGCGGCCCGGTCTTCCTGAGGACGCCGCGCGCGCCCTCGGATAGTCTTGACGTCGAGACATCACCACGACCCGAGGGAGCCCCACCGACCATGTCGCGGATCATCTACACCCACACCGACGAAGCACCGATGCTCGCCACCGTGTCGTTCCTGCCGATCCTGGAGGCGTTCTCGCGCACTGCCGGGATCGACGTGGAGACCCGGGACATCTCGCTCGCGGGCCGCATCGTCGCGGCCTTCTCCGATCTCCTGCCCGAGGACCAGCGCGAGGCCGATGCGCTCGCGGAGCTCGGCGAGCTCGCGAAGACGCCCGAGGCGAACATCATCAAGCTGCCGAACATCTCGGCCTCGGTCCCGCAGCTCAAGGCCGCGATCGCCGAGCTGCAGGCCGCCGGGATCGACCTTCCCGACTACCCCGAGTCCCCCTCGACCGACGCGGAGAAGGACGTGCGCGCCCGCTACGACGCCGTCAAGGGCTCGGCCGTGAACCCCGTGCTGCGCGAGGGCAACTCCGACCGCCGCGCACCCCAGGCGGTGAAGAACTTCGCGAAGAAGCACCCGCACCGCATGGGCGAATGGTCCGCCGACTCGAGGACCACCGTGGCGACCATGGACGCCGACGACTTCCGGGCCAACGAGCAGTCCGTGGTCCTGGAGAAGGACGACGAGCTCTCGATCGTCCACGTCGCCGCCGACGGCGCCGAGACCGTGCTGAAGCCCTCGATCCCCGTGCTCGAGGGCGAGGTCGTGGACTCGACCGTCATGAGCGCCCGCGCGCTGGACGCCTTCCTCGCGGCACAGGTCCAAGCGGCGAAGGAGCAGGGCGTCCTGTTCTCCGTGCACCTCAAGGCCACGATGATGAAGGTCTCCGACCCGATCCTCTTCGGCCACGCCGTGCGAGCCTTCTTCCCCGCCCTCTTCTCGGCCTACGGCGAGCAGCTCGCCGCGGCGGGCCTGTCCCCGAACAACGGCCTGGGCGGGATCCTCGCCGGGGCCGACGCCCTGGATCCCGAGGTCGCCGCGGGCGTGCGCGAAGAGATCACCAAGGGCCTCGCCGAGGGTCCGGCGATCGCCATGGTGAACTCCCACAAGGGCATCAGCAACCTGCACGTGCCCAGCGACGTCATCATCGACGCCTCGATGCCCGCGATGATCCGCACCTCCGGCCACATGTGGAACAAGGACGATGCGGAGCAGGACTCCCTGGCCGTCATCCCCGACTCCTCCTACGCGGGCGTCTACGCGGCGACCATCGAGGACTGCAAGGCGAACGGCGCCTTCGACCCGACCACCATGGGCACCGTCCCGAACGTCGGCCTGATGGCGCAGAAGGCCGAGGAGTACGGCAGCCACGACAAGACCTTCGAGATCGAGGCCGACGGCCGCGTCGAGGTGCGCGACTCCTCGGGCGCGGCGCTGATGGCCCAGCAGGTCGAGGCCGGCGACATCTTCCGCGCCTGCCAGGCCAAGGACGCCCCGATCCGCGACTGGGTGCAGCTCGCCGTGCGCCGCTCGCGCGAGTCCGGGATGCCCGCCGTGTTCTGGCTGGACGAGTCCCGCGCCCACGACCGCAACCTCATCGCCAAGGTCGAGGCCTACCTCGCCGAGGAGGACACCGAGGGCCTGGACATCCGGATCCTCTCCCCGATCGAGGCGACGAAGCACACCCTGGAGCGCGTGCGCCGCGGCGAGGACACGATCTCCGTGACCGGCAACGTGCTGCGCGACTACCTCACCGACCTCTTCCCGATCATGGAGCTGGGCACGAGCGCCAAGATGCTCTCGGTGGTCCCGCTGATGAACGGCGGCGGGCTGTTCGAGACGGGTGCGGGCGGCTCCGCCCCCAAGCACGTGCAGCAGCTGATCGAGGAGGACTACCTGCGCTGGGATTCCCTCGGGGAGTTCCTGGCCCTCGCCGAGTCCCTGCGTCACCTCGCGCGCACCGAGGACAACGAGCGCGCCCGCGTGATCGCCGACGCCCTGGACCGGGCGACGGAGACGCTGCTGAACAACGGCAAGTCCCCGCAGCGCAAGCTGGGAACGATCGACAACCGCGGCAGCCACTTCTACCTCGCCCTGTACTGGGCGCAGGAGCTGGCCGCGCAGACCGACGACGCGGAGCTCGCCTCCGCCTTCGCCCCCATCGCCCAGGAGTTCGCGGGCAAGGCGGAGGTCATCGACGGCGAGCTGCTCGCCGTGCAGGGCGAGCCGGCCGACATCGGCGGCTACTACCGGCCCGATGAGGCGAAGGCCGCGAGCGTCATGCGGCCCTCGACCACACTGAACGCGATCGTCGAGGAGATCAGCTCCGCGCTGTGACGCGCTGACGCGCTGAGGGCCGACCGCACCTCACGAGGGCGGTCGACCAGCGGAAGGGCCCGGATGCTTCGGCATCCGGGCCCTTCGTCGTCGGACCGCGGGGTCGTCGGACCGCGAGTGCCCGGCGCGCGCTCAGGCGCGGGACGTGCGCCCGAGCCGCTTCCAGAGGAGCGCCCACTGGCGAGGCGCGAGGTCCCGGGGACGGTCCCGGCGCGCGACGCCGGCCGCCCGCAGCGCATCGTCGATCCGACGTCGGCCCGACGCCCCGCGTGGGGGCAGAGTCCTCGGCAGGATCCGCTCGAGGGTTCCTCCCCCGCCCGCGAAGACACGGCGTGCGAAGCGTTCGTAGTCGGGGCGATCCCGGAGCGGGAGGAGGGGGCGCTCACGACGCTCGAGCACCAGGATCCCGCCGTCGACCGAGGGCACGGGGCGGAAGGCGCGTGCGGGCACGCGGCCCTCGAGCCTCGCGTGGATCCAGGGCGCGGCCTGCACGGTCATCAGGGTGGATCCGCCCACTCCGGCGCGCTTGCGGGCCACTTCCCACTGCGTGAGCAGGACGGCGCGATGCCAGGCGTGCTCCCGCAGCAGGCGCCGCAGGATGGGTGTGGTCAGGTGGAAGGGGATGTTGCCGACGATCGTCGTCGCATCGAGCGGATGGGCGAGCGCATCGCCGGAGATCACGCGGACACGGGGCAGGCCGCGGCGCAGTGCCCGGGCGCGGTGCTCGTCGATCTCGAGGGCCGTGAGCGGCACGCCCCGTGCGGCGAGCGTTCGGGTGAGGGCGCCGTCGCCGGCGCCGAGCTCGAGCACGCTCGTGCCGTCCCGGGGGACGAGGTCGGCGATCTGCTCGAGAGTGGGCCGGTGGACGAGGAAGTTCTGTCCGAGCTCATGGCGTCCGCCATGGAGGGAGCGTGGCATGGGTGGTCTCCGTGCTGTCGGGTCGGAGCACCCGGCATCTCACCCGTGCCGGCGGCAGGGGGAGGCGAGGTTCGCGCGTCCGGGTGCGAGGGCTCTCGACGGGACGGCGCGCATCATGCGACGGCGCGCCGTCAGGCGCGGCGGTCGCGGAAGGTGAGTGCGCGGTCCGCGAGGACCGCACGGAGAAGGGTTCCCATGAGTCGGACGCTATCGAGGGGACGGCGACGGCGTCGAACGAATTCTCCTCGCGCTCCGCCCGCGCCGAAAGGCCGCGGGAGCGGGGCGGGCCGCTCAGCCCAGGATCTGACGCACGAGGGCGAGGAGCGCGATCACGACGATGGTGCCGCGCAGCACCCATTCGGGAAGGCGCTTGGTGAGGTGGGAGCCGAAGTAGCCGCCGAGCAGGGCGCCGACCGCGATCGCGACCACGCCCTCCCACCGCACGTCGGCGCCGAAGGCGAAGTGGGCCACGAGGTAGACGAGCGCCGCCATCACGTTGACGAGCAGGCTGAACAGGTTCTTCACTGCGTTGACGCTCTTCATCGAGCGGCCGGTGAAGGCGCCGAGCAGGCCGAGGTAGAGGATGCCCTGCGCGGCCGTGAAGTAGCCCCCGTACATCGAGGCGGCGCCCATGGAGACCATGAGGCCCGGCGAGCGGTAGGCGGCCGCGCTGCTGCCGGCGTCCGGGTCCCCCTGGCCGCTCCCCCGCCGCGGGATCCAGGTGGCCAGGCGCTTCTGGAAGACCACGAGCAGCAGCGCGACCACGATGAGGATGGGGACGACGACCCTGAGCGCTCCGGGCGGTGAGACCAGCAGCAGGCAGGACCCGATGGTCGCGGTCACGACCACGATGGCGGCGAGCGGGCGCACGTCGCGCCATTCGGCGGAGATCTCGCGCCGGTAGCCGAAGAACGAGCCGACGGTCGAGAACACCATGCCCATGGTGTTCGTGCGCACGGCGGTGCCGGGGTCGAGGCCGAGAGCCAGCAGCACGGGGAGCGTGAGCAGCGATCCGCTGCCCACCGCGGAGTTGATCGCGCCCGCGAGGGCACCCATCACGAGCAGCACCACGAGCGACTGCGGATCCACGCGCCCTCTCCTCCCTCGCCGCCCCTCGTGCCCGAGGGGCGCATGCGTCGGACCGCTCGGCGGATGCGGCCCGACCTGCAACCCTAGACCCGGACGCGGGGCTGCTCGGCTGCGGCCTCACTCCTCGGAACGGGCCGCGCCCGGACAGGCCGCGAACCCCTCGAGCGCACGCGAGGCCCCGGGCATGCCGCCCGGGGCCTCGCACGCGACGTCGATCGTCCGACGCCGATCCGTGTCAGCCGAGTCCGTGTCAGCCGAGCGCCGCCACGGCGGCGTCGTAGTCGGGCTCCTCGGAGATCTCCGGGACCAGCTGGCTGTGCAGCACGGTGCCGTCGGCGTCGATCACCACGACCGCGCGGGCGAGGAGGCCCTGCAGGGGGCCGTCGGTCTGCGTGACCCCGAAGTCCTCCCCGAAGCTCGACCGGAAGGCGGAGCCGGTGACCACGTTCGTGAGCCCTTCCGCGCCGCAGAAGCGGGCCTGCGCGAAGGGGAGGTCCTTCGAGGCGCACACGACGACCGTGTTCTCCAGGCCGCTCGCGATCTCGTTGAAGCGGCGCACGCTCATCGCACAGGTGCCGGTGTCCAGGGACGGGAAGATGTTCAGCACGATCCGTCGGCCGGAGAAGTCGCCCGTGGCGACGGCACCGAGGTCCTGCCCGACGAGCTCGAACGCGGGGGCGGCGGAGCCGACGACGGGGAGCTCGCCGACGGTGGTGACGGGTGTGCCCTTGAAGGCGGTGGTGGCCATGTCATGCATCCTTCTGCTCGATGTGCGCTGGTCCTTCCATTGTGCCCCGTCGGCCCCGACTCATCCCTGCGAGGCGAAGGTCTCCCGCAGGCGCGCGGTCTGCTCGGCGACGTCGAAGTCGGCGGCGGGCCACTGCGGGTCGATCTCGCCCAGAGCCTGCAGCAGAAGCTGCTGCACGGCGATCCGGGCGTACCACTTGCGGTCCGCGGGCACCACGACCCATGGTGCGTGCGGGGTCGAGGTCGCGCTGAGAGCCTTCGAGTAGGCGTCCATGTAGGCGCTCCAGTACCCGCGCTCGTCGATGTCCCCGGGGTTGAACTTCCAGTGCTTGTCCGGGCGCTCGAGGCGCTCCATCAGCCGCTCGCCCTGCTCGGCGTACGAGAGGTGGAGCATGACCTTCACGATCGTGACCCCGGAGTCGGTGATCTCCTTCTCGAAGGCGTTGATCGCGGCGTAGCGCCGCTCGATCTCCTCGGCGTCGGCCCATCCGTGGACCCGATGGATGAGCACGTCCTCGTAGTGCGAACGGTCGAAGACGCCGATCTGGCCGGCCGCGGGCACGTGCGGGCGGATCCTCCACAGGAAGTCGTGCTGCTTCTCCTCCTCGGTGGGCGCCTTGAACGCGGTGATCGAGATGCCTTGCGGATCCACGGCGCCGACGACGTGCCGCATGATCCCGCCTTTGCCGGAGGTGTCCATGCCCTGGACGACCAGCAGCACGCTGCGTCCCCCGGATGCCGCCCCGTGGTGGGCTGCGAAGAGTCGCTCCTGCAGATCAGCAAGGGAGTCGTCGCAGGCCAGGAGGTGCTTCTCGCCCTTCTTCTTGCCGCCGTCGAAGCCCGGGGTCGCGTGCGGGTCGAACTCGTGGACGTCGCCCGCCCACCCCGGCGGGACCGTGAAGCCGCTCGGGACGTCGTCCGGCAGGGAGCCGGGTGAGAGGACGACGGGTCGGAGATCGCGCGAGGACTTCGACGCTGCGGCCTTCGCGGGCTCGGGGGACTTGGAGGTCTTCGACGTGGTGGACGCCTTGGGGGTCTTGGAGGGCTTCGTCGCCTTGGACGTCTTGGAGGACTTCGACGTCTTGGAGGTCTTCGCGGGCTCGCGGCTCGTCGTGGCCGTCGCCCCCGACGTCGCCGACTTCGCCGGCTTCGCCGACTTCGCGCTCCCGCCCTGCTTCGTGCTCTTCTTCGGACGGGGGCTCTGCTGCTTCTTCGCCTGTGCCATGCACGGAGCGTATCCGGATCCGCAGGGCGCGGGTCGCAGGTCGGACCGGACCCGAGGGGTTCCCCGAGGGCACCCTCAGCTCTAGCGTGGGGCACACGACGTATCCGTCCGGTCCGCCGAGGAACGAGGAGAGTCCCATGCACGACGCCCCGAACCAGCCAGTCCGGCCCGCGGTCTGGCCCGCCGCCGAAGGCACCGCCCCGGATCAGGAGGAGCTGCTCCGTCTGCACGGCTGGTGGCGCGCGGCGAACTACCTCTCCGTCGGTCAGATCTATCTGATGGACAATCCTCTGCTGCGCACGCCGCTCACGCGCGAGCACGTGAAGCCGCGCCTGCTCGGCCACTGGGGCACGACCCCCGGGCTCACGTTCCTGTACGCGCACATGAACCGGGCGATCCGCCAGCGCGATCTCGACGCGATGTACGTGACCGGTCCCGGTCACGGCGGGCCCGGCGTGGTCGCCGCCGGATACCTCGAGCACACGTACACGGAGACCTACCCCTCGGTCACCGAGGACGAGGCCGGCATGCGCCGCCTGTTCACCCAGTTCTCGTTCCCCGGTGGGATCCCGTCCCATGCGGCGCCGGAGACCCCGGGCTCGATCCACGAGGGCGGCGAGCTCGGCTACTCGCTCTCCCACGCCTACGGCGCCGTCCTCGACAACCCGGGGCTCCTCGCGTTCACCGTGGTCGGCGACGGGGAGGCCGAGACCGGACCGCTGGCCACGTCGTGGCACAGCAACAAGTTCACCCATCCCCTCACCGACGGCGTGGTGCTTCCCGTGCTCCACCTCAACGGGTACAAGATCGCGAACCCCACGGTGCTGGCGCGCATCGGCGACGACGAGCTCGCCGACCTCATGCGCGGGTACGGCCACGAGCCGCTGTTCTTCACCGGCGGCTTCGACGACGAGGACCCGCTCACGGCGCACAGGCGCTTCGCCGAGGTGCTCGACACGGCCCTGGACCGCATCGCGGAGATCAAGGCGAAGGCGGCCGAGGACGACGCCGCCGGACGGGAGCCCGAGCGGCCCACCTGGCCGATGATCGTCTTCCGCACGCCGAAGGGATGGACCGGGCCCGCGGAGATCGACGGCAAGAAGTCCGAGGGGTCGTGGCGGGCCCATCAGGTGCCGCTGGCCAACGCCCGCGACACCGACGAGCATCTCGCGGTCCTGGACTCGTGGCTGCGCTCCTACCGGCCCGAGGAGCTGTTCGACGACGAGGGGCGGCTGCGTGAGGAGTACGCGGAGACCGCTCCCGCCGGGCTCCGGCGGATGTCGGCGAACCCGGTGACCAACGGCGGCTCCGTGCTGCGGGCGCTGCGTCTGCCCGACTTCCGCGAGCATGCGGTCGACGTCCCGCGCCCCGGGGCCACGACCTCGGAGGCCACGCGCGTGCTGGGCGACTGGCTGAGGGACGTGATCGAGGCCAACCCCGACAACTTCCGCATCTTCGGACCCGACGAGACCGCGTCCAACCGTCTGCAGTCCGTCTACGAGGCCACGGACAAGCAGTGGAACGCTCAGTTCGTGCCGGACGACGACGAGGAGCACCTGGCGCCGCGCGGCCGCGTCATGGAGGTGCTCAGCGAGCACCAGTGCCAGGGCTGGCTCGAGGGCTACCTCCTCACCGGCAGGCACGGGCTGTTCAACTCCTACGAGGCCTTCATCCACATCGTCGACTCGATGGTGAACCAGCACGCGAAGTGGCTGAAGGTGACGAACGAGCTCGAGTGGCGTCGGCCGCTGGCCTCGCTCAACTACCTGCTGAGCTCCCACGTGTGGCGCCAGGATCACAACGGCTTCTCCCATCAGGACCCGGGATTCATCGACCACATGGTCAACAAGAAGGCCGAGATCGTGCGGGTCTACCTGCCGCCGGACGCCAACACGCTGCTGTCCACCTACGACCACTGCCTCCGCTCGCGCCAGTACGTGAACGTGGTCGTCGCGGGCAAGCAGCCGGGACCGCAGTGGCTGAGCATGGACGAGGCGATCGTCCACTGCACGCGCGGCCTGGGCATCTGGGAATGGGCAGGGACCGAGGTCGAGGGCGAGGAGCCCGACGTCGTGCTCGCCTGCGCCGGGGACATCCCGACGATCGAGGTGCTCGCGGCGGCGAAGATCCTCCGCGAGCAGATCCCCGACCTGCGCGTGCGGGTGGTCAACGTGGTGGACCTGATGCGCCTGCAGCACGAGTCGGAGCACCCGCACGGTCTCTCGGAGAAGGAGTTCGACGGGATCTTCGGCGAGTCGTCCCCCGTCGTCTTCGCCTACCACGGCTACCCGTGGCTGATACACCGTCTCGCCTACCGCCACGATCGCGCCTCACGGATCCACGCGCGCGGCTACAAGGATGAGGGCACGACCACGACGCCCTTCGACATGCTCATGCGCAACGACATGGACCGCTACCACCTGGTGATCGACACGATCGATCGCGTCGACGGCCTGGGGACCCGCTTCGCCGGTCTGCGCCAGCGGATGGTCGACTCCCGCATCCGCGCACGCGAGTACGCGTACACCCACGGCACGGACCAGCCCGAGGTCGCGGCGTGGCAGTGGGACGACAACGCCGACGAGTCCGAGCCGTCGAAGGGCACGGTCACGGCCGACACCGGCGGCGACAACGGCTGAGATCGCCGGTTCGCGTCCGGGGTCTGCCGGGCGGACGGAGGGCATCCGGCGCGCGGTGCGGGTGCGGGGCGCGCGAACACGCCCCGGGACCTCCGGCGCCCCGCGGCACGAGTGACCTGCCGGCGAATTCTCGGTGACGGATATGGCGCAGATCACAACGATCGGTACGGTCGAAGAACGCTCCCCGAGCGCGACGCCGTCGACCGGTTCGGTGCGACGTCGTTCGACATCCGCACGAGCGGACCGCACAGAAGGAGAACAGCATGACGTTCCAGGGCAGCATCACGGATCTCCAGACCGCCGAGGTCCTCGACTCCACGGGCGAGAAGGTGGGCAAGGTCGGGCAGGTGTATCTGACCAAGGACTCGCAGGACCCCTCGTGGGTCACCGTCAACATCGGTCTGTTCGGCTCGCGCGAGACGTTCATCCCGCTGGCCGACGCGAAGTACGCCGAGGGCGCCATTACCGTCCCCTACGAGAAGTCGTTCATCAAGGACGCGCCGAACATCGACGAGGACGGCGAGATCTCCCACCAGGAGGAGTCCGAGCTCTACCGCTACTACGGGGTGACCGATCCCGACGCCGCATCCGGCGATGACCGGGGCGGTGAGGATGACGCGCGCGGCCGCGGCACCGCGCAGGACCGCACGGGAACCGCGCAGCAGGACCCGGCCGTGCAGGGGCAGCAGGGCCGGCAGGGGCAGGACGCCGGGGCTCCTGCCGCCGATGATGGGACCGGCGCCGGTGCCGGAGTCGGCGCGGGTGCCGGAGTCGGCGCTGCGGGTCTCTCCGGGCGCGGGACCGAGGCCGACGCAGGGTCCGGGGACCGGGCTCTCGAGGACGAGCAGCGGCGAGCGGCCCAGGACGGAGCGGCGGCGAGCGGGGACTCCGGGACGACCGCGGGCACCGGCGCACCCGGCGCGGCCGACGGCCGGGCGGACGTGGACGGCAAGGAGTCCGTGACTCTCCACGAGGAGCGCCTGAACGTCGGCACCGAGAAGGTCGAGACCGGCCGCGTGCGCCTGCGCAAGTACACGGTCTCCGAGACCCAGCAGGTCGAGGTGCCCGTCGAGCGCGAGGAGGTCGTCGTCGAGCGGGTGCCCGCCGGCGAGGAGACCGGGGGCGAGATCGCCGACGGCGAGACCGAGGCCGAGGTGACCCTCACCGAGGAGCGACCAGTGGTGAACAAGGAGACCGTGGCGACCGAGCAGGTCAACATCGGCACCCGCACGGTGCAGGACACCGAGACGGTGAGCGGCGAGGTGGGCCGCGAGGAGGTCGACATCACCGACGCCGACGGCCGTCCCGTGACGGGCGAGGGCGAGGGCGACCGCGCCTGACCCTCGCCATCGGGCGACAGGACGAGGGCGGGCATCCGCGGTCGCGCAGGCCGCGGATGCCCGCCCTCCGCCGTGCGCGGCCGTCGTCGGCGAGGTGCCGGGGACTCATGGGCCGGACCCCGGGGCCTCGAGTCCGGAGTCTGGAGCATGGACGGGAGAGAGGGCAGAATCGGTGGCAGCAGCCGAGGCAGGAGGAGACATGTCCACGTCGAGCATCCGCAGGATCGTCCGCGTCAGCGGCAGCGTGCAGGGCGTCGGGTTCCGCTGGGCCGCCGCCGACCACGCCGAGGCGCTCGGCGTGAGCGGCACCGTGCGCAACCTGCTGGACGGCACCGTGGAGGCCGACGTCGAGGGCCCCGAGGACGCTGTCCTCCAGATGCTCGAGTGGCTCGAGGAGGGCCCGACGAGCGCTCGGGTGAGCGGGACCGAGGTGCGCGAGGAGCGGCCGCGAGGGACGTCGGGCTTCCGCATCGCGGGCTGAGCGCG
Source organism: Brachybacterium kimchii (assembly GCF_023373525.1). Classification (NCBI taxonomy): domain Bacteria; kingdom Bacillati; phylum Actinomycetota; class Actinomycetes; order Micrococcales; family Dermabacteraceae; genus Brachybacterium; species Brachybacterium kimchii. Next base: position 192,771 of record NZ_CP097218.1, on the reverse strand, counting down.
ACCGCGCGGGGTGAGCACCGCCGCGCGGCGCGATCACACGTGCGTCGGGGTCGTGCGCAGGTAGCGGGCGACGACCACGAGGGCGACGGCGAGGAGCACCACGGAGGCGATCATCAGCGCCTCCTGGCCGGCGAGATCGAGGATCCGCCCGCCGATGAGCGCGCCGAGCGCGATCGAGACGTTGAAGACGGCGCTGTTGAGCGCCGTGCCCTCCTCCACGACCTCGCGCCCCTCCGAGCTCACGAACGCCTGGACGGTCACCGAGGCCGCGCCCGCGAACAGGCCCCAGAGCGGCATCACGACGAACGCCGAGGCCGGGGACTTCACGACCAGCAGGAGCACCAGGATCGCGAGGGCGAGCCCCGCGGCGATCACCAGGACCCCGAGGGGCGCGCTGCGCCGCAGGACCGTCCCGACCGCGAAGTTCCCGATCATCCCGGCGACGCCGAACAGCAGCAGCATCCCGCCGATGCTCGTGAGGGGCACACCGGCCCGGGAGTGCAGGAGCGGGCTCACATAGCTGTAGGTGATGAACTGCGCCGTGATCATGAGCGCGGTGAGCACCAGGGCGTGGCGCACCCCGCGGTGGGCCGCCGCGCGGCCCATCATCCGCATCGAGACGGGGGTGCTCGTGCGCACCGGCGCGACCACGGCGGCGATGAGGACCGCCACGAGCAGCGCCGCGCAGCCGACGACCGCGAAGGCCGTGCGCCATCCGAGGTGCGTGCCGATCCACGAGGCCACCGGCACGCCGAGCACGAGTGCCGCACCGGCCCCGCTGAAGGCGATGGTCAGGGCTCGCGGAGCGCGGTGGGGAGGCATCTGGGCGACGGCGACGATCGCGAGGACCGCCCAGTACAGGCCGATCGAGACGCCCGCGAAGAGGCGTGCGAGCAGCAATACCGCGAACGTGGGGGCGATGACGCTCAGCACGCAGGAGACGACCACGCTGGCCAGGGCGAGCACGAGGACGAGCCGGCGGTCGAGCGATCCCGCGATCACCGGCGTGAAGATCGCGACGACGCCCGCGAGGACGCCGGGCACCGTCACCGCGAGACCCGCGACGCCCTCGCTCACGCCGAGGTCGGGCGCCATCACGCTGAGCACGCCGATGGGGAGCTCCTCGATCGTGATGAGGATGAAGATGCCCACTGCGAGAGCGATCGTCGCGGCCCACTGGCGTGCCGACGTCATCGGCCCCTCCTTCTCACGTCGCTGACCTGCGCCTCGGACGTGACGGCGCAGACCTCACCAGCCTACGGCCGTCGCGACGGCGCGCGATGACACGGCCGACGCCCCGTGGTGCCGGTAGTGTGAGCGCGCTACTGCCCATGAGCGAGAGGGACACCCATGGCCGGCGGACTCGCAGCACTCCTGGACGACGTCGCGGCGATGGCGAAGATGGCGGCCGCGAGCGCGGACGACGTCGCCGCGGCCTCCGCGCGCACGAGCGCCAAGGCCGTGGGGGTCGTCGTGGACGACGCCGCCGTCACCCCGCAGTACGTGCGCGGGCTGGAGCCCAGGCGCGAGCTGCCGATCGTCTGGCGCATCGCCCGCGGCTCCCTGGTCAACAAGCTGCTGATCATCCTGCCGATCGCCCTGCTGCTCTCCTGGCTCGCGCCCTGGGCGCTCACGCCGATCCTCATGCTCGGCGGCACGTTCCTGTGCTTCGAGGGCGCCGAGAAGATCTGGGAGCTCGTCCACCCGCACGGGCACGGCGGTGAGAGCGCACACGGGAGCGGATCCGACGATGCTCCCTCCTCCGAGCAGGGCGCCGACGCCGAGGACAAGGTCGTCAAGGGCGCCGTGCGCACGGATCTCATCCTCTCGGCCGAGATCATGGTGATCTCCCTGAACACCGTCGCCGACCAGCCGTTCCTGATGCGCACCGCGGTGCTGATCATCGTCGGTGTCGCCCTGACCGCCCTGGTCTACGGGGCCGTGGGACTGCTCGTGAAGATGGATGATGTGGGCCTGGCGATGGCACGGCGCGACTCCCCGGCCTCGCAGCGCATCGGGCGGGGCCTGGTCACGGCGATGCCGCACGTGATGACGGTGATCAGCTACGTGGGGATGGCCGCGATGCTCTGGGTGGGCGGGCACATCCTGCTCGAGGGCACGCACGAGCTCGGGGCCGCGGTCCCCTACGCCTGGGTGCACCACCTCGAGGAGCTCCTCGCGCAGGTGCCGGGCATCGGCGGCGCGGTCGGCTGGCTCGGCGCGACCCTGTGCTCGATGGTCCTCGGCCTGGTCGTCGGCGCCGTGGTGCTGCTCGTCGTCCAGGCCGTCGCCCGCCTGCGCGGGACACGCGGGCGGGCGGCCTGAGCTCCGACAGGCGTGAGGACCCAGGAGTGAGGACCCCGGCCCGAGGGCACGGGCACGTGAACGCGAGCGGCCCGTGGACCCCTGGGGTCCACGGGCCGCTCCGGTGCCCACGCTCTGTCGCCGTGGAGGCGGTCAGAGCCCCGCGACGGCCTCGGGGATCGGCGTCTCCCCGTCGTTGAACTGCACGAACCTGCCGAAGGTCTCGGGGCGGTCGATGACCGCGGCGATCACCTGCGCCACGTTCGCACGGCTGACCGTGCCGCTCTCTGCGGCCTCGACGTCGATCCGGCCGCTGGGCTCCTCCATGGTGAGGCCGCTCGGGCCGAGGATCGTCCAGTCCAGATCGGTGCCGCGCAGGTGCTCGTCGGCCGCGGCCTTGGACTCCGCGTAGGCGAAGAAGCCGTTGTCGGGATCGACCCCATGGTCCGGGCCGGCGCCGAAGTAGCTGACCATCACGTACCGGCGGGCGCCCGCACGGGCGGCGGCGTCCATCGAGGCGATCGCGCCGTCGCGGTCCACCGCGTACGTGCGCTCGGGATCCCCGCCGCCGGCGCCGGCCGTCCAGACGACGGCGTCGGAATCCGCGATGAGGTCCTTCCAGCCCTCCTCGTCCAGGCGCTGGATGTCGATGACGACGGCTCCCGCTCCGGTCGCCTCGATGTCGGCCACCTGGTCCGGGTTGCGGATGACCGCGCGCACCTCGTGCCCCGCCTCGACGAGCAGCGGCTCGGCGAGCAGCGCGACCTTGCCATGTCCTCCGATGAGTGTGATCTTCATGCGCCCCACACTCGCACCTGGCGGCCGTCGGGGGAAGCCCCGTGCGCTCGTGGCGGAACCCGTGAGCGCCGACGTGCCGCGTGTGACGCTTGCCACGAAGACGGGGACATGGAAGCGTGGGGCGCGCTCGGGACCCGTCCCTCTCGCGCGACCGGCTCGCCGGTCCGCGCACGGGCTCGCGCTCCCTCTCCCGCCCCAGGAGGCCCCGTGGAACCCCTCGCCCGTCGCTCTCTCCTCCGCGCATCCACCGGCGCCGCCGCCGGCGGTGCGGCATTCGCCCTCGGCGCGGGGTCCGCACGGGCCGGGGGCTCCGGAGCCCCCGCCGAAGTGGGCCCGGGCCGCCACGGCACGGGACACGGTCACGGGCACGGGCACGACACCGCTCCGGTGCGCGAGTTCCGGGCCCTGTGGATCGCCGCGGTCGACAACATCGACTGGCCCTCGAGAACAGGGCTGAGCGCGCACGAGCAGAAGCACGAGTACCTCGCCTGGCTCGATCTGGCCCAGGAGCTCGGCATGAACGCGGTCGTCTCCCAGGTGCGCCCCACGGCCGATGCCTTCTGGCCCTCGCCCTTCGAGCCCTGGTCGCAGTGGCTCACGGGCACCCAGGGCGAGGACCCCGGATTTGATCCGCTCGCCTTCCAGATCGACGCCGCCCACAGCCGGGGCCTCGAGTACCACGCCTGGTTCAACCCCTACCGGGTGTCGATGAACAGCGATGACCCCGCCGACCTCGTCGAGGACCATCCCGCGCGCACCCACGAGGACTGGTCCTTCGCCTACGGCGGCAAGCTGTACTACGACCCGGGCGTCCCCGCGGTCCGCGCCTTCGTGCAGGACGCAATGATGGACGCCGTCTCCCGCTACGACGTCGACGGCGTTCACTTCGACGACTACTTCTACCCCTACCCGGTCGAGGGCGAGGAGCTGCCGGACGCCGGGACCTTCGAGCGCCATGGCGACGGCTCCTCCACGATCGAGGACTGGCGGCGGGAGAACGTCGACCTGCTGGTGAGCGAGATGCACGAGAGGATCCGCGGCGAGAAGCCGCACGTGCGCTTCGGCATCAGCCCGTTCGGCATCTGGAGGAACTCCACGAGCGATCCCGCGGGGTCGGACACCGCGGGATCGGAGTCGTACGAGATCATCTCCGCCGACTCCCGGCGCTGGGTCCAGCAGGGCTGGGTCGACTACATCAACCCGCAGATCTACTGGCAGATCGGCCACGAGCTCGCCGACTACGACACCCTGGTGCGCTGGTGGGCGGACCTCGCGGAGGACTCCGACGTCGCGCTGTTCGTGGGCGAGGCGGCCTACAAAGCGGTGGACGGCACCTTCGAGAAGCCCGGCGAGCTCTCCGAGCACGTGGAGCTGGGCCGCGACCTGGGCTCCGTCCAGGGCTATGTCTGGTTCAGCGCGACGAGCATGCGCGATGACGAGACCGGAGCGGTCAAGCAGCTCGTGCGCGAGCGCTTCGCGCACCCGGCCATCGTCCCCGTCATCGAGAGCGTCGAGGGGACGGCGCCCGCCGCGCCCTACCTGCAGTCCGTGCGCGCCTCGCGCAAGGGTGTCACGCTGCGCTTCAGCGGAGAGGCGACCAGCTTCGCGATCTGGCGCCTGCGCTCACCGCACGTGACGAGCCGGGACCTCGCGGATGCACGGAACCTCGTCGCCGTGGTGCGGGCCGACGAGGACGAGAGCGCACAGCAGTACACGCACGCGGGCGCGGACGCACGCGGCTGGTACGCGGTGACGGCGCTCGACCGCACCTGGCGCCAGAGCGGTCCCTCGACGGTGCGGCGCCCGCGGGACTGACGCCCGCGCTGGCCGCGCAGCCCAGGACGGGCGCGTGCGCGATCAGGCCTGCGTCGCGGGCGTGACCGGCGGCTCGGCCGACCACGGGAAGACGATCCACTCGTCGGTGCGCCGCCACACGAAATCGGGGGCGACCACCGAGGCGGACTTCGCGTAGAGGACCGCACTGCGGGCATCCGCGCCCTGCTCGCGCAGGAGCTGGAGCACGAGGGCGAGGGTGCGCCCGGAATCCGCCACGTCGTCGACCACGAGCAGGCGCTTGCCCTGGATCGACTCGGTGTCGAGCATCGGGGCCAGCAGGACGGGATCCGGCAGGGTCTCGTGGACGTCGGTGTAGAACTCGACGTTGATCGCGTCGGCCAGCTTGAGGCCGAGCGCGTAGGAGAGCGAGCCGGCGGGCAGCAGGCCCCCGCGCGCGACTGCGATCACGATCTCGGGATCGAAGCCCGAGTCGGCGATGGTCTGCGCGAGCTCCCGGGACGCGGTCCCGAACAGCTCCCAGTCGAGGACCTCCTTCGTCACGAGATCGGAGGAATCGGCGTGGTAGGCCTGCGACATCTGGGCTCCTGGGACGGATCGAGCGGGGGTGCCCCGATGCTACCGCCCGCGCCGGGAGGGGCGAGCGCGGGGCCCCGCGCGACCGCCACAGAGCCCCACATATCTCAATGTTGTTTTCCGTGGGTTCATGTTCTAGTGTGTGGCTCATTCCCGGAAGCCGGCCCGCGCTCCCGGTGACCCGCCCTCCGACGACGCAGGTGATGTGATGTACGCCCAGGAGCGACAGCGCCAGGTCCTCGACGCGCTCGAGCAGTCCGGCCGCGTGACGGTCTCGGAGCTCGCCGAGCGCTTCGACGTGACCACCGAGACCGTGAGGCGAGACCTCGACGACCTCGAGCGGCGCGGTCTGCTGGCCCGCGTGCACGGCGGCGCGATCGCCCGCCGCACCCGCGACGCGGAGCCCGACCTCGACACGCGTCGGACCACGAACACCCAGGCCAAGCGACGGATCGCCGATGCGGCGCGGGCGCTGCTCCCCACGGATCCCGAGGCGTCCGTGCTGCTGGACGCCGGCACCACGACCCTCGCGCTGGTCCCCCATCTCGCCGAGCGCACCGGGCCCGTGCTCACCCACGCGCTCGACGTCGCGCAGGCGGCGCTCGGCCTCGCCGGCCCGACCGTCCACGTGCTGCCCGGGCGACTGCGCCCCGGCACCGGTGCGGGCGTCGGCGCGGAGACGGTGTCCGCCCTCGCGCGGCTGCGCCCCGAGGTCGCGTTCCTGGGATGCAACGGCTTCGACGGCACGGAGCTGTTCACCCCCGATCCCGAGGAGGGCGCGGTGAAGAGCGCCATCGTCGAGCGCTCGAGCCGGCGCGTGCTGCTGGCCGACTCCTCGAAGGCGCAGGTGCGCCAGCTCGTCGCCTTCGCCCGCACGGGCGACATCGACGCCCTGGTCACCGACGCGCACCTCCCGGAGGCGCTGCGCTCCGAGCTCGAGGACGCCGGCACCGAGGTGGTGGTCGCATGATCCGCACTCTCACCGCGAACCCGTCGCTGGACCGCACGGTCGTCCTCGGCGCTCCGCTCTCCGCGGGCGGCGTGCACCGCATCGTCCGGGAGGCCACGCAGGTCGGGGGCAAGGGCGTGAACGTCGCCCGCGCCCTGCACCTCGCCGGCGCCGAGGTCGAGGCGCTCGTGCCGGTCGGGGCCGAGGACCCCTACCGGGCTCTGCTCGAGGACGCCGATGCGCCGCTGCGCACCTCCCCCGTCGCCGGCGCCGTGCGCACGAATCTCACGGTGCTCTCCCCGCGTGAGAGCACGGCGAGCGAGAGCACGGGGAGCACCACGAGCAGGGGCAGCACCGGCAGCGTCGGCAGCACCGGGTCCGCCGAGCACCCCGACGCGATCGGCGACCCCTCCGGCACGGTGACCACGAAGCTCAACGAGCCGGGCGCGAGCATCTCCCCCGCCGAGCTGGCGGCCCTCGAATCCGCCCTGCTGACGGGGTCGGGCTCCGGCGGCCCCGGCAGCCCCGGCGGTCCGCACGGCCATGGCGCGTCCACGGACGAGCGGTCCCTCGCGCACACGGTGATGCTCTCGGGTTCCCTCGCCCCCGGCTTCCCCGAGGACTGGTACGCGCGGATGGTCCGGGCGCTGCACGAACGCGGGGACTGGGTGGGCGTCGACACCTCCGACGCCCCTCTGCGCGCCCTCGCCGCCGCCTGGGTCGAGGACCCGGTGTGCGCGCCGGATCTGCTCAAGCCCAATGCCTTCGAGCTCGCGCAGCTCACGGGCCTCGATGCCGCCGCCCTCGACGCCCTCGAGCGCGCGGGCACGGATCTGGATTCCGCCGAGCTGGGTCCCGTGGGAGAGGCCGCGCAGGACCTGAGGGCGCAGGGCGTCGCGGAGGTCCTGGTGACCCTCGGCGGTGCGGGTGCCCTGCTCGCGAGCGCTCAGGGCACCTGGTTCTGCCCCGCGGGCCCCACCCGCGTGGTCTCCACGGTGGGCGCGGGCGACTGCGCGACCGCCGGGTTCCTGCTCGCCCGCAGCCGCGGCGAGGACGCCCCCACGGCCCTCGCCCGCGCCGTCGCCTACGGCAGCGCGGCCGTCGCCCTGCCCGGCACCACCATCCCCCGCCCGGACCAGGTCGTCGCCCGGCCCGATGCCGTGCGGGCTCTCTGACCCGCACGACGTCACCGGACATCCGACCCGACGTCACGTCGGCCCAGCGCCGACGACCGATGACCCCCGCCCGGCTGGAGCCGGGCCCTCCGAAGAAGGAGCTGGCCATGTCAGAACCCCTCATGACCGCAGACCTCGTCCGCCTGGACGTCGAGCCGGCGGGAGACAAGTCCGCGGTGATCGGCCAGATGGCCGACCTGATCGCCGCGACCGGACGCTCGGACCGCGACGGGCTCGAAGCCGGGTTGCTGGCCCGCGAGGAGTCCTTCGCCACCGGCATGCCCGGCGGCTTCGCGATCCCCCACTGCCGCACGGAAGCCGTCCACGAGGCCGCTCTCGGCCTGCTGCGGCTCTCCGAGCCGGTCGACTTCGGATCCGCCGACGGGCCGGCCGATCTCGTGATCGGCATCTCGGCGCCCGCCGGGACGGACGACCAGCATCTGCGTCTGCTCGCGCAGCTCTCGCGCGCCCTCGTGCGCCCGGAGTTCCTCGCCTCGCTGCGCGCCGCCACGACGCCCCAGGAGGTGGCCGACCTGGTGATGGGGGTGATCGAGCCCGAGCCCGAAGCCGAGCCCGAACCCGCGCAGTCGTCGTCGGCCGCGGACGTCTCCCCCGCCCCCGCCCCGACGGACAGCACGGCGGCCGACGCACCGACGGACGGCGCCTCCGAGGACGCGCCCGCATCGGCCGAGGACTCCCCCGTGCTGCTCGCGATCACCTCGTGCCCGACCGGTATCGCCCACACCTACATGGCCGCCGAGTCCCTCGAGACGGCCGCCGCCGAGAAGGGCGTGCGCCTGCACGTGGAGACGCAGGGCTCGGGCGGCATCACGCCCTTCACGTCCGAGCAGATCGCGGAGGCCTCCGTGCTCATCGTCGCGGCCGACGTCAACATCTCCGGGCGAGAGCGCTTCGCCGGGATGCCCGTCATCGAGCACCCGGTCAAGCGCGCGATCTCCGACGGCCCCGAGATGGTCGACGAGGCCGTCGCGGCCGCCCGTGATCCCCGCGCGAGGAAGGTCTCCGCCGAGGCCGGTGCCGAGGGCGCGGGCACGGAGGGCTCCGGCGGCTCGGGGAGCACTGGGACGAGCTCCGCCGCCGCGGTCTCCTGGCCCAAGCGGATCCAGGCCGCCGTGATGACGGGCGTGTCGTACATGATCCCGTTCGTCGCCGCGGGCGGCCTGCTCATGGCCCTCGGCTTCCTGCTGGGCGGGTTCGACGTCTCCTACGTCGCGCAGGACGTCGCGACCGGGAACTCGCTGACGAACCTGCCCGGGCACCTGAGCTACGACGGCGCGAGCGGGCAGGAGACGACCTCGCGCGCCGGACTGCTGCTGTACCTGGGCGCCGTCGCCTTCGCGATCGGCAGCGCCGGGATGGGCTTCCTGGTCGCGGCGCTCTCGGGCTTCATCGCCTTCGGCCTCGCCGGACGCCCCGGCATCGCCCCCGGCTTCATCGGCGGGGCGATCTCGGTGACGGTCGGCGCGGGCTTCCTGGGGGGCCTGGTGACGGGGCTGCTGGCGGGGCTCATCGCCATGGGGCTCGCCTCGCTGCGCCCGCCGCGCTGGCTCGCCGGCCTGATGCCCGTCGTGATCATCCCGCTCGTGACCTCGGGGATCGTCGCCGGGGCCATGCTGCTCGTGCTCGGCCGCCCGCTGGCCTGGGTGATGGAGGCCCTGCAGAACGCGCTGACCGGCATGAGCGGCACGTCCGCGATTCTGCTGGGCGTGATCCTCGGGCTGATGATGTGCGTGGACCTGGGCGGCCCCATCAACAAGGCGGCCTACCTGTTCGCGACCGCGGGACTCTCCCAGGGGACCGAGGCGTCCTTCCACATCATGGCCGCGGTGATGGCCGCCGGGATGGTGCCGCCGCTGGCGATGGCGCTGTCCACGGCGGTGCGACGCTCGCTGTACACGCAGGTGGAGCGCGAGAACGGCACGACGGCCTGGCTGCTGGGCGCCTCCTTCATCTCCGAGGGCGCGATCCCCTTTGCGGCCGCCGACCCGCTGCGCGTGATCCCCTCGATGATGGCCGGCGGCGCAGTGACCGGCGCTCTCTCCATGGCGTTCGGAGTGGGCTCGCAGGCTCCCCACGGCGGCATCTTCGTGTTCTTCGCGATCAGCCCGGTGTGGGGGTACGTGCTCGCGATCGTGATCGGCACGCTCCTCGCGGCCGCGCTGGTCACGGTGCTGAAGGAGCAGCACGCGCGACGCGTCCGCCGCGAGGCCGCGACCGCCTGAGGCCGCGGCGCCCACGACCTCCGCTTGCCCGCGTCCGCGCCGGTCTACCCTGCGGGTGTGGACAGCGCGGACGCGCCCCTGCTGGGGCACATGGCCCCCTACGGCGCCCAGCACCTCACGATGCTCGCGGTCATCGCGGTGCTCTGCGTCGTCGCGGCGGTCGTCGTGCGGCGTCGGGCCGACGGCGAGCGCAGCGGAGTCCGTGGTCCGGACCGCACGGCCGACGGCGGGAGCGATCTCGTGGGTGCACCCGTTCTCGAGCGCCGGCTGCGGATCCTCGGCTGGGTGCTGCTGGCCAACTCGCTGCTCTGGACGCTGTGGGGCTTCATGCCGTGGGCGTGGGACATCGACGAGTCCCTGCCGCTGCACCTCTCCGACGTGCTGCGCTTCATCGGGCCGCTGGCCCTGATCACCCGCGCACGGCGCCTCGTGGTCATCACCTACTACTGGGGTCTCACCCTGAACATGCAGTCCGTGCTCACGCCGGACGTCAACTACTTCGTGTGGCCGCCGCTCGAGTTCGCCGAGTACTGGATCGCCCACGGCACGGGCGTGCTGATCCCCGTGATCCTGGTCTGGGGCCTGCGCAAGCGCCCCACCTGGCGAGGATTCGGGTTCGCCTACGCGGCGACGGCGCTGTGGGCACTGATCGCGATGATCGGCAACGCGCTCACCGGCGCGAACTACGGCTACCTGAGCCATGCGCCCGCGGGGCCGAGCCTGCTGGACGTGATGGGCCCCTGGCCCCGGTACCTCCTCGTCGAGGCGCTCGCGGTCGCGGTGGTCTGGGCCCTCCTCACCCTGCCCTGGGTGCTGCTGGACCGTCGGACGGGACGGTCGGCCGAGATCCGGGCCGGCGAGATCCGGGCCGACGGGAGCCGCAGCGACGACGCCCGGGCCGATGATCCGTCCGCCGGGCCGGGCGATCCGCCTCGGATCGATACAGTGCCAGGATGACTTCCCGCCGCCCCTCGCCACTCGGAGGCCGACGTCCCACCAAGGACGATCTCGCGCAGGTCTCCACCACGGACCCTCACGGCGTCGACGACATCCTGCCCGGCCCGGGCGGCCCGTCGCCGCTGCGCATGCTCATCGTCGGCATCAACCCCGGACTCTGGACCGCAGCGGTCAACGCCCCGTTCGCACGCCCCGGGAACAGGTTCTGGCCGTCCCTGCACCGCGCGGGCCTCACCGACCACCAGGTCGACTGCGCCGCCGGACTCACCGAGGAGGACGAGCAGCAGCTGCTCGGCCGGGGCATCGGCCTGACGAACCTCGTCGGCCGCGCCACGGTCCGCGCCGACCAGCTCGCGCGCGAGGAGCTGCACGAGGGCGGGAGACGGCTCGTCGAACGCGTGCGCGAGATGCGACCGCGCTCCGTCGCGATCGCCGGCATCACCGCCTACCGCACTGCCTTCCGCCTCCCCCGGGCGAAGCTCGGGCTCCAGGATCCGGCCGACGTCGAGGACTGGCCCGAGGACTCGCTGCTGTGGGTGGTGCCGCAGCCGAGCGGGCTGAACGCCCACGCGAACATCGACACCCTCGCCCGCGACTGGCGCGAGGTGTGGGACAGCACCCGCTGAGCGTGCGGGGGCGGCCCCTCCGCGCCCACCGCAGTTATGCTGACACCATGTCGAATAACGCGCCCTCGCCCTCCTCCCCTGCACAGTCCGCACCCACCGATCCCGTGCTGAACGCCCTGCGCCTGACCGCCGGCAGCAGCGCTCTGATCGCGATCGTGCAGACCCTGCTGGGCCTGGGCATCCTGGGCAGCGTCGGCGGCGTGTTCCCGCTCCACCAGACGCTCGGCTACGTGCTCTTCCTCGACACCCTGGCCGCCGCGGTCAGCGCCGTGCTGTGGTCGCGCCGCAGCGGCAACAAGGGGCTGATGATGCACGCGATCTCCGTCGCCGTGCTCGCCCTGATCCAGATCGGCATCGCCGAGATGGGCGTGGTCTGGCTGCACGTGGTCGTGGGACTTCTGATCCTCATCGCCGTGATCGCCCTGTTCACCCTGAGCATGCGCAGGGGCGGGGCCCCCCGTTCCGAGCGCCGCGGGACGCCGGCAGCACGCTGACGCCGGGCCGCCGAGCGTACTGTGGATCATGCCCGGTCGGGTGATCGGGCGCGAACGATCCGTACCGACGAGGAGGCCGTGATGCCCGAGGCATGGAGCGAGAAGCGCGAGCGTCAGTACCAGCACGTGAAGGACAGCGTCGAGGAGCAGGGCCGCTCCGAGGAGACCGCGGAGGAGATCGCCGCGCGCACCGTGAACAAGACCCGCGCCCAGGAGGGCGAGGCCGACGAGTCCTCGACGACCTCGACGAAGGACGAGTCCCCCTCCGAGCGCGGCGGGAAGCACTCCCACGAGGGACCGCAGGGACGCACTCGCGACCAGCTCTACGAGGACGCTCGGCGGCAGGACGTCGAGGGCAGGTCCTCGATGACCAAGGACGAGCTCGAGGACGCCGTCGAGGACCGCGACTGACGGACGCGTCCGCCCCCGGAGCCCCGCGCCGCGGACGTCGTCCCGGGGCGCGGGGCGGCGCCGCCCCGCGGCGTCGGCACGCCGTTCCGGAACATCCGGACATCTCAAGATCCCAGCGCACAGCGCCGTGGGCTCGCCGCCGCGCAGTTCGCGGGAACCGGTTGCGGCACCCTGCGCGCCGTGGAAAGGTGGCGGCACCCGCACGGCGCTGAAGCCGTCAGGCTCCGGGCGCCGTCACCGCCGATGCAGGAGGTACACGTGAAGCTTCCCTGGCTCAGGTCCGCACTGGAGAACGAGGGCCCCTACGTCTCCGTCCACCTCGACACCACGCGGCTGGATCCGCAGGCCGTCACCGAGATCGAGGCCCGCTGGGCCCGCATGCGCGACCAGCTCGCCGCGGCCGGGGCCCCGGCTCCACTGCTGGACCGGATCGGCGAGACCCTGCTGACCCCGTCGGCCATCGGTGGACGCCACGGACGCACCGTGATCGCCGCGGGCGACGAGATCGTCGTCGATCGGGTCCTGCCCGTGCCGCCCCTGCACGAGTCCGCGCACTTCGGCGACGAGCCCGAGCTGCTGCCGCTCCTCGAGCTCACGCCCTTCGCCGTCACCCAGCTCCTCATCGAGGTGGACCGCGCCGGCGCCGACCTGCGCCTGCGCGCGCCCGACGCCCCCTCCCTCAGCAAGCACGGCGAGGGCCTGGGCGAGGACGCGAGCGTCGACGGCGGCCACGACGAGCTGCACAAGGCGAGCCTCGGGGGCGGGGCCCAGCACGGCTGGCGCGCGAGCAACATCGAGGCCCGCGTCGAGGATTCCTGGGAGCGCAATGCCGAGGCCGTCGCACGGACCGTCGAGCGCATCGTGCGCGAGCAGCGGCCCGACATGGTGCTGCTGACCGGGGACGTGCGCTCGAGCGCTCTGCTGAAGGCGGAGCTCGGCCAGGAGGCCCTCGAGCGCCTGTACGAGGTGCCCGGCGGCACGCGCGGCAAGAGCCTGGACCGTCCTGCGTTCCGCGAGGAGGTCGTGCGCGTGACGCGAGACTTCATCGCCCGCCACGAGGAGGACCTGCTCGCGCGGTTCCGGGAGGCCAGCGGCCGTGACGGCGCCGCCGCCACCAGCGCCGACGACGTCGCCCAGGTGCTCGATCGCGGTCAGGTCGACGAGCTGCTGCTGGTCTCGGGACGCCCCTGCCCGGACGTCGAGCGCCTGCTGCTCAGCGCCATCCGCACCGACGCGGGCATCAGCGCGCTGCGCGAGGACACCGAGGGCTCCGACGTCCTCGTCGACGGGATCGGCGCGCTGCTGCGCTGGCACGACGAGGCGACGCCCGCCGCGAGCATCGGCAGCATGAGCGGCGATGCGCGGCGCGAGGGAGCGCACGAGTCGAGCCCGAGCTGAGCATCGCGGGCCGGGGCCGCGGGAGCCGCGGGCCCGCGGCTCCCGCGGCGGCTCATTCGGAGGCGGTGAGGTTCCGCTCGAGCGGACTGTAGTGCGCGCGCACGGCCTTCTCGTACGCGGCCGTGTCGCCCGCCTCGAGCGCATCGACGATCGCGTCGTGCGCCTCGATGGTGAGGCGGATGTCCGTGGCGGGAGGCACGTCCAGAAGCGGGAGCGCCGAGGTGTGCACCTGCCAGAACGCATCGCCCAGCTGCATCATCAGCTCGTTGCCGAGCTTCGAGAGCACGGCGGCGTGGAACGCCTGGTCCGCCTCGGCGAAGGAGCGGCCGGCGGCGTGCGCGGCCCGCATCCGCTCGACCTCGGCGCGCGCGGGCGCCAGGTCCTCCTCGTGCCACGCCTCGACGAGGCGCTGCCCGATCGAGAGGTCCAGGGCGATCCGCGCCTGGACGACCTCGCGCAGGGTGCGCAGGTCGTTGCCGTCGTTGAGGCGGGCGCGGAACAGCAGACCGTCCACGAGCGGCGCGAGCGACATCCTCCCCACGAACGTTCCGTGGCCGTGGCGCACCTCCACGATGTCCAGGGACGACAGGGTGCGCATCGCCTCGCGCACCGAGGAGCGCGCGACTCCCAGCTCCTCGACGAGCCGCGCCTCGGTGGGCATCGGATCCCCCGGATGGAGCCCTGAGCGCAGGATCAGATCCTTGATCCGGGCCACCACGTCCCCGCCCGCGTCGTTCCGGCGCATGCGCTCTCCTCCCTCACGAGGACCGCGCGATCGCGGTCCTGCATCCATGATGCGATCCGGGTCACGGTTCGGTAACCCGCTCCGATCCCCTGGCATCGGGGTCTAGAGTACCGCTAGAACATCGGACATCAGACGTCTGATAAAGATTCCGCTCGATGCGCGGGACGCCGGAGGCGAGGACGCAGCCGTCTGCACGCACCCGGAGCCCTGGGCCTCGGACCGATCCGGTCCGGCCGAGCACTCCCACCCGAAGGGACGCACCGATCATGACCACGAAGACCACCCGCCGCAGTCTGCTCAGGAGCACAGGGCTCCTCACCGCCGCCGCAGGCATCGTCGGCGCCGTCGCCGCCTGCGCCCCGCGCGACGGCGGCGACGCCTCCTCCGACGCCGGCGGGGCCGCGGCGACGCAGGCCGAGGGGGACGGCGCCATCTCCGCCGCCATCTCCTACGAGCTCGGCACCAACGGCTACGACCCCATGACCACGAGCGCCGCGCTCACGGTCGCCGTCAACTGGCACACGCTCGAGGGCCTCACCGAGCTCCACCCTGTGACCCGCAAGGTCTACGCGGCCCTCGCCTCCGACATCCCCTCGAGCGACGGCACCAGCGTCGACGTCGCCCTCCGGGACGGCGCGACCTTCCACGACGGCAGCGCGGTGACCCCCGAGGACGTCGTGTTCTCCTTCGAGCGCGTGCTCGACCCCGACAACGCCTCGCTGTACGCGAGCTTCATCGATTTCATCGAGAAGGTCGAGAAGAAGGACGACACCACGGTGACGTTCACCCTCGCCCACCCCGTCGCGATCCTCGCCGAGCGCCTGAGCGTCGTGAAGATCGTGCCGAAGGCCGCGGTCGAGAAGGACCCCAAGGCCTTCGACGCGAAGCCCGTCGGCTCCGGCCCCTACTCCATGACCGACAACGGGGCGGCCTCGAAGAAGGTCGGTTTCGAGCGCTTCGAGAAGTACAACGGCCCCCAGCCCGCGAAGGCCGCGAAGATGACCTGGCAGATCATCCCCGACGCCTCCACGCGCACCAACGCCATGCAGTCCAAGACCGCCCAGGCGATCGACTCCGTGCCCTACCTCTCGATCGACCAGCTCAAGGGCTCGGCGACCGTCGAGTCCCCGCTCGGGTTCGGGCTGCTGTTCGCGATGTTCAACAACAGCGAGGACAACCCCTTCCACGACCTCAAGAACCGGCAGGCCTTCCTGTACGCGGTCGACATGGAGAAGGTCATCGAGGACGGACTGTCCGGCCAGGCCGAGGCGGCCACCTGCTTCGTCCAGAAGGACCACCCGGACTACAAGCAGGCCTCCACGGTCTACTCGCTCGACCTCGACAAGGCGAAGTCCCTCTTCCAGGAGACCGGCCTCACGAGCTTCCGGCTGATGGCGACCGACCACGACTGGGTCAAGCAGTGCACCCCGATCATCCAGCAGTCGCTCGAGGCCGCCGGAGTGAAGGTCGAGTTCACCGAGAAGCAGTCCGCGGACGTCTACAACACGATCGACGGCAAGCCCGGCGCCTACGACGTGGTGATCGCCCCCGGCGATCCCTCCGTGTTCGGCAACGACCCCGATCTGCTGATGCGCTGGTGGTACTTCGCCGACACCTGGACCGACACGCGCATGCACTGGAAGGGCTCCGACGGGTACACCGAGGTCACCGGCCTGCTCAAGGAGGCCATGTCGGAGACCGACGCGGACAAGCAGAAGACACTCTGGCAGCAGACCTTCGACGCCATCTCGGAGGACGTCCCGCTCTACCCGCTCTTCCACCGCAACGCCCCCTCGGCCTGGGACCCGAGCACCCTCGTGGGCTTCGAGCCCACGTCGCTGACCGGCCTGAGCTTCGTCGGGGTCGGCAGCACCCAGTGACGCCCGCCGCGGTGCGCGACATGCTCGCGCACCGCGGCGCCGTCCGTCGGCCCGAGCCCCCACCGCCCCGCACCGCCCGTCCGCCCCGGCCCGCCTGGAGGGATCCGTGTCCTCACTCGTCCGTCTGATCGGCAGGCGACTCGTCTCGCTGCCGCTCATGATCCTCGGCGTCACCCTGCTGGTGTTCGTCGTGATGTCGTTCTCCCCGTCGGACCCGGCGCGCCTCGCGCTCGGCGAGTCCGCCTCACCCGCGGCCCTCGCCCAGTACCGCGAGGCGAACGGTCTGGACGACCCGCTGGTCGTCCGCTACCTGCGGTTCCTCGGCGGCATGCTCCACGGGGATCTCGGCACCACGAGCGGCAACACGCCCGTCACCGACGTGGTCGCCAAGGCCTTCCCCATCACGCTGCAGCTGACCTTCCTGGGCCTCGCCTTCGCGATCGTCCTGGCCGCGATCCTGGGCGTGCTCGCCGCGCTCTTCCGCGACCGGTGGCCCGACCAGCTCATCCGCGTGCTGTCCGTCGCCGCCCTCGCGACCCCGTCGTTCTGGCTCGCGATCCTCCTCATCCAATGGCTCGGCGAGGTCCCGGGCGGCTGGGGCGCCTTCCCCGCCCTGGTCAGCCAGTGGGTCGGTCCGCTCACGGACCCGATGACGTGGTCCCACAACGTCGCGCTCCCCGCGATCGCCCTGGGCGTTCCGGTCGCGGGCTCCCTCACCCGCGTGGTGCGCACGGCGATGGTCGAGGAGCTCGACCGCGACTACGTGCGCACGGCCGTCGGCGCCGGCGTCCCCTACCCGATCGTGGTCGCGCGCAACGTGCTGCGCAACGCGCTCATCACGCCGATCACCGTGCTGGGCCTGCGCGTGGGCTACCTGATGGGCGGTGCGGTGATCATCGAGATCATCTTCAACATCCAGGCGATGGGCCAGCTCATCCTCGACGGCGTGAAGCGCAACGACGTGTTCCTCGTCCAGGGAGTGACGCTCACCGTGGCGATTGCATTCATCGTCGTGAACATCCTCGTGGACCTGCTCTACGTCCTCGTCAACCCCCGGATCAGGAGCATCTGACATGCGCCGACGACTCGGCTCCCGCCTCGCCTCCGTCAGCGGCGCCCGCCCGGGCGCGCTGCGCTCGCTCCCCCTCCCCTCGAAGGTCGCCCTGGCTTTCCTGGTGCTGCTGATCCTGGCCGCCGCACTCGCCTCCGTGATCAGCCCCTTCGACCCGCTCGCGACCGGCTCCCCCGTGCAGCCTCCGAGCGCGGAGCACTGGATGGGCACCGACAGCGTGGGCCGGGACGTGTTCTCGCGACTCCTGCACGGCGCCCGCTCCTCGCTGCTGATCGGCCTGTGCGCCACCGCCGCCGCGCTCGTGGTCGCCGCCGTCCTGGGCTCCTTCGCCGCGACCGCGGCGAAGCTGCCCTCCGAGGTGCTCATGCGCATCCTCGACGTGGTCATGGCATTCCCGGGCATCGCGCTCGCGGCCGTCTTCGTGGCGGTCTTCGGCACCTCGCTGCCGGTGATCATCTTCGCGATCGCCTTCCTCTACGTGCCGCAGCTGGCGCGCGTCGTCCGTGCGAACGTGCTCGCCCAGTTCGGCGAGGACTACGTCGCGGCATCGCAGGTCATGGGGGCCTCGACGTCCTGGATCCTGTTCAAGCACGTGGCGCGCAACTGCCTCGCGCCGATCATGGTCTTCGCGACCGTGCTCGTGGCCGACGCGATCGTCTTCGAGGCCTCGCTCTCGTTCATCAACGCGGGCGTGCAGCCGCCGTCGCCCTCCTGGGGCAACATCATGAGCGAGGGCAAGGCGGTGCTCCTGGCGGGCTACTGGTGGCCGACGTTCTTCCCGGGCGTCGCCATCCTGCTCACCGTCCTCGCCCTGAACATCCTCTCCGAGGGCCTCACCGACACCTTCGCGAGCCCCCGCGTCAAGGCGTCGGTCGACGTCGACGCCGACGAGCGCGCGCAGGAGAAGATCGTGGGGGAGGCCGAGCGGAGCGCCGTGGTCGAGGAGGAGGAAGAAGAGGAGCAGGAGGTGCTCGGCGCGACCGGTGCCGACATGGCCCGCCAGGTCCTGCACGACTCGCTGCGCAGGCTCCGCGAGGCCGAACAGGCGCGGGGCGAGCGCCCGTCTCCCGCGACCGGCGCTCCGATCCTCGAGGTGCGGAACCTCCGCGTCGCCTTTCCCGAGGCGCACGGCGACGTCGACATCGTCGACGACGTCTCCTTCTCGGTGCGCCCCGGGGAGACCATGGGCCTCGTCGGCGAATCGGGGTCCGGCAAGTCCGTCACGAGCCTCGCGATCATGGGACTGCTCCCGCGCACGGCGCGGGTGAGCGGTGAGGTGCTCCTGGACGGCAAGAACGTCCTGGACCTGGGATCGAAGCAGCTCAACGCCCTGCGCGGCCACGACGTCGCGATGATCTACCAGGACGCGCTGAGCTCGCTGAACCCCTCGATGCTCATCCGCGCGCAGATGAAGCAGCTGACCTCCCGCGGCGGCACCCGCAGCGCCGAGGATCTGCTCGAGCTCGTCGGCCTCGATCCCGCGCGCACGCTCTCCTCCTACCCGCACGAGCTCTCGGGCGGGCAGCGCCAGCGCGTGCTGATCGCGATGGCGCTCACCCGCGACCCCCGCCTGGTGATCGCCGACGAGCCCACGACCGCCCTCGACGTGACCGTGCAGAGGCAGGTCGTGGAGCTGCTCGAACGGCTGCGCGAGGAACTGGGCTTCGCGATGGTCTTCGTCAGCCACGACCTCGCCCTGGTCTCCCAGCTCGCCCACCGAATCACCGTGATGTACGCGGGCCAGGTCGTGGAGCAGGGCAGCACCGCCCAGATCCTCACCGATCCCCGCCACGAGTACACGCGGGGCCTGCTGGGCTCCGTGCTCTCGATCGAGGCGCGGGCCGAGCGCCTGCTGCAGGTGCCCGGGACCGTGCCCTCGCCCCGCGAGTTCGCCGCCGGCGACCGCTTCGCCCCGCGCTCGCAGGACCCGTCGGCCCGCTCCGACGTGCGCCCGCGGCTCGTCGCGATCGACGAGCACGAGCACGCGGGCGCCTCCGTCGGGCCCCGGACGGGCGAGCACCTGGTGGCGACGATCGACCGGGTGCCCTCCGCGCTCTCCTTCGACGGCGCCCCGGATCCGTCCCCGCAGCGCACGGCGCCGACCACCGGCGGGACCCTTCGCCCCGCATCGCAGACCGACGACCGAGGAGTCCGCTCATGAGCGCCCAGGATGCCCGCCCCCGCGGCGCCGCCCGCGACGACCGGGGCGACGGCCCGGTGATCGAGCTGCGCGACGTGCACGTGGTGCACCGCCTGCGCACGGGATCGCTCCTGCACCCCGACACCATCCGCGCGGTCGACGGCATCAGCCTGAGCGTGGACCGCGGGCAGGTGCTCGGCATCGTCGGCGAGTCCGGCTCGGGCAAGTCGACCCTGGCGCGCGTGATGACCGGCCTGCAGAAGGTCACCAGCGGCGAGGTGCTCTTCCACGGCGCGGCGCTGGGACGCTCGCGCGCCGCGCGCCGGGAGCTCGGCCGCACCATCTCGGTGGTCTTCCAGGACCCGGCGACGGCGCTCAACCCGCGGCTCGTCGTCCGCGAGGCGCTCATGGACCCCCTGCGGGTCCATGGGATCGGCACCGAGAAGGAGCGGCTGGAGCGGGTGACCGAGCTCATCCACCAGGTCGGCCTGCCCGTCTCCGCGCTCGACGTGCTCCCCCGCCAGATCTCCGGCGGCCAGCGCCAGCGCGTCGCGATCGCACGCGCCCTCACCCTGCGACCGGACGTGATCGTGGCCGACGAGCCCACGAGCGCCCTGGACGTCTCGGTGCGGGCCCAGGTGCTCAACCTGCTCATGGACCTCAAGGCCGAGCTCGGCCTGGGGCTCGTCTTCATCTCCCACGACATCTCGACGGTCCGCTTCGTCTCCGACGAGATCCTGGTGATGAACCGCGGGCGCGCCGTCGAGCACGGCCCCGCCGCACAGGTCTTCGCCGACGCCGAGGACCCCTACACCCGCTCCCTGCTCGCCGCGGCCCCCACACTGCTCTGAGCACGGGATCATCGATACTGCACACGAACTTCTCGGAGGAGACACCATGACCACCACCGCACCCGAGACCACCGGCGGATCGCACGCGCTGCGGGGCGTCGTCCCGCCGCTCCTGACCCCGCTGACCCCTGAGGGCGACCTCGACCGGGCGAGCCTGAGCAGGCTCGTCGCCCGCCTCCTCGAGGCGGGGGTCGACGGCATCTTCGCGCTCGGCTCGAGCGGGGAGGTCGCGTATCACGACGACGCCATGCGCGACCGCGTGCTCGACGCCGTCGTGGGCGAGGTCGCCGGTCAGGTGCCCGTGCTCGCAGGGGTCATCGACATGCAGACGCATCGGGTGATCTCCCACGTGCGGGCCGCCGAGAAGCACGGCGTCGCGGGCATCGTCGCGACCGCGCCGTTCTACGCGATCACCGGGCCCGACGAGATCGGCGCCCACTTCCGGGCGATCGGCGCGGCCTCCTCCGTGCCGGTGTGGGCCTACGACATCCCCGTCTGCGTGCACGTCAAGCTCGCCCCCGCCCAGCTCATGGAGCTCGCGGCCGACGGCGCGATCGCCGGGGTCAAGGACTCCAGCGGCGACGACGTGTCCTTCCGCCGCCTGGCCACCCTGAACCGCGCGGCCGGCTCCCCGCTGACGCTGCTGACCGGCCACGAGGTCGTCGTCGACGGCGCCTACCTCTCCGGGGCCGACGGCTCGGTGCCGGGGCTCGGCAACGTCGATCCCGCCGGGTACGTGCGCATGGACCGCGCGGCGCGCGCGGGCGACTGGGACACGGTGCGCGCCGAGCAGGACCGCCTCGCGGCCCTGTTCGAGATCGTCTTCCAGCCCACCGACAAGGCCGGTCCGGCCGCCGGCGTGGGCGCCTTCAAGACGGCGCTGCGCGAGCTGGGCGTCCTCTCGACCAACACGATGTCGCTGCCCATGACCCCGATCGAGGGCGGGGCGGTCGACCGCATCCGCACCATCCTCGACCAGGCGGGACTGCTGGATGCCCGGCGCTGAGCACCGCGACCGCGAGGCGACGGACCGCGGATCGGACGCCGCCGCACCCGGCGCCGCTCCGCTCGCGGTGCTCGCCCTCGACATCGGCGGCACCAAGATCACGGCCGCACGGGTGAGGATCGCGCCGGACCGCTCCCGCGCCGAGGTGCTCGAGGAGACGACCGTCCCGACCCCCGCGCGCGAAGGGGCCAGGGCCGTGCTCGAGGCGGCCCTCGACGCCGGGTCGCGCATCGTCGGCGACGCGGACGGGGCAGGTGATGCGGGGGCGCGGATCTCGGCCGTCGGCATCTCCACGGCCGGGGTCGTGGACGTGGCGCGCGGGGAGATCACCCACGCGACGTCCTCGCTGCCGGGCTGGCCGGGGACGCGCGTGGCCGCCGCCTTCACCGAGCGCTTCGGCACCCCCGCGCGGGCGCTCAACGACGTCCACGCGCACGGGCTCGGCGAGGCCCTGTTCGGCACCGGACGGGACGCCTCCTCACTGCTGCTCGTGGCCGTGGGGACGGGCATCGGCGGCGCCCAGGTGGTCGACGGCCGGCCGGTCGTGGGCGTGCGCGGGGCCGCGGGGCACGTGGGCCACGTGACCGTCCCCGAGGCCGCGTCCGTCCCCTGCACGTGCGGTCGCGTCGGGCATCTCGAGGGGCTCGCCTCCGGGCCCGGGATCCTCGACCTCGCCCGGCGCCTCGGCGCGGACACGGCGCAGTGCGCCGACGGGCCCGCCCTGGCCGCCGCCGCACGCGACGCCGACGGCCCGGCACGCGAGGCCTACCGCCTGGCGGGCCTCGCCACGGGCCGCGTCATCGGCTCGCTCCTGAACGTGCTGGACGCCCAGACCGTCGCCCTCGCGGGCGGCGTCGTCGGCGCGAGCGAGGTCTGGGACGATGCCCTCAGGCAGGGCGTCGCGCGCGAGGCGATGGACGTCGTCTCCGCGACGCCCGTGGTCCCCGCGCAGGCCGGTGCGCGCGCGGCACTGCTCGGCGCCGCGGCCTGGGCGATCGCCTGACCCGGGCGCTGCCCGTCGCGCGCCCTTCCCGTCCGACCGCCCGTCTCCGACCCGCAGCCTCTGTCTCCCGCTCCCGCTCCCGCTCCCGGAAGGATCCCGCGATGCATCCCCTGGTCTCCGCCCTCGAGGGCCGTCTGATCGTGTCCTGCCAGGCCTACCCCGGGGAGCCGATGCGCGACCCCGGCACCATGGCGCAGGTCGCCGCCTCCGTCGAGCGCGGCGGCGCGGCCGCGGTGCGCGCCCAGGGCCTCGAGGACATCCGGCAGGTGAAGGGGGCCGTGGACGTCCCCGTGATCGGGATCTGGAAGGACGGCGGCGAGGGCGTCTTCATCACGCCCACCCTCGATCACTGCCTGGCCGTGATCGACGCCGGCGCGGACGTCCTGGCGCTCGACGGCACCTCGCGGCCCCGCCCCGACGGCCGCACCTTCGCCGAGACCGTCGCCGCCGTCCGCGAGCGCTTCTCGGGTCCGATCATGGCCGACTGCGACAGCCTCGAGTCGGCCCTCGCGGCGGCCGAGGCGGGAGCCGAGATCGTCGGCACCACCCTGGCCGGCTACACCGATGCTCGCCCCCGCACCGAGGGCCCCGACCTCGAGCTGCTGAGCGAGCTCGCAGGGGCCCTGCCTGCGACCTCCGTGCTCGTGGCCGAGGGCCGCGTGCACACGCCCGCGCAGGCCGCGGCCTGCGCCGATGCCGGTGCGTTCGCCGTGGTCGTGGGCACCGCGATCACGCACCCCACGACCCTCACCACCTGGTTCCGCGACGCGGTCGAGTCCTGAGATGGACCGGCAGGAGCCGGTGTCCCGGGACGTGCTCGCGGACCCCATGGCACCGTCCGACCGTCCCGAGATCGTCTGCATCTGCGGATCGACCCGGTTCGCCCGCGAGATGCAGGAAGCCACCCGCGACCTCACCCTCGCGGGAGCCATCGTCCTGGCCCCGGCAGTGTTCGCGCCGGACGAGGCTCAGGACATCGGCCGCGAGCAGAAGGCGGCCCTGGGCGCCCTGCATCTGCACAGGATCGACCTCGCCGACCGCGTGCTCGTGGTGAACCCCGACGGGTACCTCGGCGAGTCCACGCGCCGGGAGATCGCGCACGCCCGGGCGACGGACACGCCCGTCACGTTCACCGATCCGGTATAAGGACGGGACCCGCCGTCAGGGTTCGCGGCGGAGGCTCCGGGACGGTGCGTCCGCGCTCGGCTCCTCGTCCGAGGCCGCGTCCTGACCGTCGGCCCCGCCCGCAGTGCTCGCCGCCCAGCTGCCGAGCACGGCGAGCGCATCGGCCGCGCTCGAACCGGGTGCGGCCGTGTACACGTTCAGACGCAGTCCCGGGCTGGCGGGGATCTCGAAGGCCTCGTAGTCCAGGACCATCTCCCCCACCAGCGGGTGGCGCAGGTGCTTGGTGCCGGCGCGATGGAGCTTCACGTCCTGCTCGGCCCACAGCTCGCGGAAGCGGTCGGAGCGCGTGGAGAGCTCGCCGACGAGGTCCTGGAGGTCCTTGCTGAAGGGGTCGCGACCGGCCTCGGCGTGCAGGAAGGCGACCACGTCGCGCTGCGCGCCGGGGAAGTCGACGAAGAACTGCTGGGCGGAGGGCACCAGGAAGGCGAAGCGCGCCGTGTTCGGCTCGCTCATCGACTCGATCACCGGGCTGTACAGCGCCCTGCCCATCGCGTTCGCGGCGAGCACGTCGAAGCGGCCGTTGCGCACGAAGGCGGGCGCGGGGAGCATGTCGAGCATCCGGTGGACCGTCTCCGAGACCCGGACGGACGCCGCCCCGGACGGCCGCGGGGAGCGGCCCTCGGGCCGGCGGCGCGAGCCCGCGGCCCGCACCAGCCGCCGCAGGTGATCGGACTCGATGTCGTCGAGCAGCAGGGCGCGTGCGATGCCGCGCAGGACCTCCTCGGAGACGGAGCCGACCCGTCCGCGCTCCATGCGGGTGTAGTACTCGACGCTGATGCCGGCGAGCAGGGCGACCTCCTCGCGGCGCAGCCCCTCGACCCGGCGGTGGCTGCCGAAGGCGGGCAGGCCCGCGTCCTCGGGGCGCACGCGGGCGCGGCGCGAGGCGAGGAACTCCCGCAGTTCGGTGATCGGATCCATCCTCGAAGACTACGGGGGCACCGGCAGGGTGCCAGACCCTGCCGGTGCCCCCTTTGGGCCCGACCCTGCGGATGCCCTTCTCGGAGTCAGACGGAGACGTCGGCGGACGTCTCCCGCGCGGCCCGCCTGGCCGCCGCGCTGCGCCGCACCGCGGAGAGGATCGTCAGCGCGATCGCCCCGAGCAGCAGCGCGTAGATGAGCCAGACGATGGGCCCGTCCAGGAGCGCGAGGGGGTTCCCGTCCGAGCTCATGAGCGCATCGCGCAGGTTGGTCTCCGCGAGCGGTCCCAGCACCATGCCGATGATCAGCGGGGCCAGCGGGTAGTCGGCGAGCCTCATCAGGAAGCCGATGAGCCCGATCACCAGCAGGATCAGCAGGTCGGCGACCGACGGGCTGGACGCGTAGATGCCCAGCCCGCAGAACATCGCGATCCCCGCGTACAGGTACGGCTTGGGGATCAGCAGCAGCTTCGCCCAGAGCTGGGCGAAGGGCAGGTTGATCACCAGCAGCACGATCATCGCGAGGAAGAAGCTCGCCAGCAGTGTCCAGACCAGGTCCGCCGAGCGGTCGAACAGCAACGGCCCGGGCTGCAGACCGTACTGGCGGAACGCCGCGAGCATCATCGCCGCTGTCGCGGAGACCGGCAGGCCGAGGGCCAGCAGGGCGCCCATCGCCATGCCGGTGGTCGCGTTGCCCGCCGCCTCCGGTGCGGCCAGGCCCCGGATGGCGCCCTTGCCGAAGCGCGGGTTCCTGCGCCGCGAGTCCAGGCGCCGCTCGAGGCCGAAGGCGAGGAAGGTGGGCAGCTCCGATCCACCGGCCGGGACCACGCCGAAGGGCAGCCCGATGATCGTGCCGCGCGCCCAGGCGGGTGCCGCCTCCTTGAGCTCCGCACGGTTCAGCCACGGCCGGCCGGAGGCCTTCATGGGTGAGCGCGTGGGATCGAAGCGCTCGCGGCAGGCCACGTAGATGACCTCCGCGAGGGCGAGCATCCCCACGGTGACGGTGACCAGCGAGATCCCGTCGAACAGCAGCGGCGAGCCCGCGGTGAAGCGCGGGGCGCCGCTGACGCCGTCGATGCCGATCACCGAGATGCCGATGCCCAGCAGCAGGGCCAGCAGGCCCTTGACCGCGGAGTCGGCGAGCACCGAGCTGGTCGCGAAGAACGCGAACACGGCGAGGGCGAAGAACTCCGCGGGGCCGAAGCTCGTGGAGAAGGCCGCGAGCCACGGCGCGAAGAACACCACGAGCACCGAGGCCGCCATGCCGCCCACGAAGGCGCCGATCGCGGCGGTCGCGAGGGCCTGCGGCGCCCGGCCCGAGCGGGCCATCGTATGGCCCTCGAAGGTCGAGGCGATCGCCGAGGCCTGCCCGGGGGTGTTCATGAGGATCGCCATCGTCGAGTCCCCGAAGAGTCCCCCGAAGTAGATGCCGGAGAACATGATGAACGCCGCCGTCGGATCCAGGGCGAAGGTGACGGGCAGCAGCAGCGCGACCGCCATCGAGGACCCGAGTCCGGGCATGACGCCCACCGCGGTGCCCAGCAGGCACCCGATGAGCACCCACAGCAGGTTCGTCAGGGTGAGGGCGTCGCCGAGCCCTCCCAGCAGCATGCTGATCGAATCCATCTCAGAATCCCCCTCCCAGCAGGCCCGAGGGAAGCGCGAGCCCGAGCGCCATGTCGAAGCAGATGTAGGCGACGGAGGAGACCGCGAGCGCGATCACCACGTCCATGAGCGGGCGGCGGGACCCGAAGGACCGCGAGACGCACCAGAACAGCAGGCCGCCGCCGAGGATCCAGCCGAGGTAGGGCAGGGTCACCGCGAACACGGCGAAGCCGCCCACGGCCCAGGCGAAGGGGCCCCAGGCGATGCCGACGCGCCGGGTGACGGTGCCGGCGATGCCCTCGGTCTCGTCGCGTCCGGCGGGGCGGGTGCGGTCGGGTGCGAGCGGGCTGTGGCGGCGCAGGACGCTGACGACCTGCACGATCACGAGCACCGCGATGCTCCCGGCGAGGATCTCGGGGACGAAGCGCGGGCCGGGGAAGGACGTGCCCTCGGGCAGCTTCATGGTCACGATGCCCACGAGCAGGTAGATCGCGAAGGCGGCCATGACGATCGGGACGGACAGCTCGGCGAGGAGCCCGGTCTCCGGTTCGGCCGACGAGGCGCCGGGCTCGGTGTCCGGGGCGTCGGTGGTGTGCGGGGTGGTGGTCATACGCCGAGCTCCTCGTACAGCGAGCGGATCAGCTCGGCCTGCTCGTCCAGGTAGCGCTGGACCTCGTCGCGGTCCACGATGTTCTCCGCCCAGTGGTAGTGGCGGACGGATTCCTTCCAGTCCGGCGTCGCGATCGTCTCCTCGATGATCCCGAGCAGCTGGGAGATCTCGTCCTCGCTGATCCCGGCCGGGGCGTGCATGGAGCGCCAGTTGGTGAGGGTCACGTCGTAGCCGAGGTCGACGGTGGTGGGCAGGTCGATGCCCTCGATCGGCTTCTCGGCGACGACGGCGAGCGCCTTCAGCCTCCCGGACTCGATCATGTCGACCGAGTCGGGGTAGCCGCTCGAGGCGGCCTTCGCCGTGCCGTTCAGCAGCGCCTGGGTGGCCTCTCCCCCGCCGTCGGAGGAGATGTAGTTGACCTCGGAGCCCGTGACGCCGGCGGCGACGGCGAGCTGGGTGACCACGAGCTGGTCGAAGGAGCCGCCGCCCGTCCACGGGATGCCGCCCACGTCCTTCTTCCACGCCTCGACGAGGTCGTCGAGGCTCTCGAACTCGGAATCGCCGGGCACCACGATCACGTCGTTCTCCTCGACGACGACGCCGAGGTTGGTGACGTCGTCGAGCGTGGTCGAGGACCCGTACTGGATGGTCGCCGCGAGCAGGCCGGTGCCGCCGATCATGAGGGTCTCGGCGTGGCCGCGCTGGCCGGCGAGGCTGGACAGCGCGATCGTTCCGCCCGCTCCGGGGATGTTCACGACCTGCGTGTTGTTCACGATGCCTCCGGCCCGCTGGGCCTGCTGCATCGAGCGCGCGGCGGTGTCCCATCCGCCGCCGGCGGCGGCGGGGGCGATGATCGTGAGGGCCGAGCGGAGATCCTCACCGCCGGAGGCGGAGGCGATCGACCCGTAGGTGGCGGTGCCGATGGCGCCTGCGGCGACGACGCCGCCCAGCACCTTCAGGGCCGTGCGCCGCGGCGGGGCCGATCCCGAGTCCGGTGGTGATGCCGGCGGGTGGCCGTTCGGTGGTTCTTCGGGGGGCATGGGACTCCTGGGACGGGGCATCGCGCCACCGTGAGGAGGTGCGCGGCGGCGATGCCGAGCGGGCCCGGTCCGGACCGCACGGGGTCCGCGCCGGAGAGGGAGGAGCCGACACCCTAGCGCGGCACGGCACTGCTCCGCGCGTCCTGCCCGCGTGGCGGGAGCTCGCCCGGACTCGCGCGCGGCCGCACCATGGCCCCCACGCGCCCGCACCATGCGCTTTTACCTGAAGCGGCGATTCTTTACGGACATGACCTGGGCCGACGCCGCCGGGAGCGCGCCACGTCACGTGCTGGGCCCCGGATCCTTGGCGCGACGACCAGACTTCGTTCCCTCAACATTCAGGTCACGCGCAGGTAACGGCGTGTCGTGTGAGCCACCCGGCATTCAAGGTCAAAGCTCTGCCAACTCTTCTTCACCGGCCTTGAGGCGCGCCCCTGCCCCGCCCGTACGGTGGCCGACGCAGATGCACCCCGGTTCGCTTGCAACCCCGGCGGTTCGGCAGCTGCTCCAGGACTTCCCCCTTATCGACGACTCTCGAAGGAGCCATCTCCCATGTCGACCCATGAGAGCACCTCGACGCTCAACGCATACCTCCGCCGCGGCGCCATCGCGATCGCCGGCGGCGCCCTCGTCGCCACCGGCATGATGGCGACCAGCACCACCGACGCCCACGCCGACCAGTGGGACACCGTCGCGCAGTGCGAGTCCGGCGGCAACTGGTCCACCAACACCGGCAACGGCTTCAAGGGCGGACTGCAGTTCACCGATTCCACCTGGAAGGCATACGGCGGAACCGGCAGCCCGCAGAACGCCTCCAAGGCGCAGCAGAAGGCCGTCGCCGAGCGCGTGCTCGCCGGCCAGGGCAAGGGCGCATGGCCCGTCTGCGGCAAGGGCCTCTCCGGCTCGGGCGACTCCGACGCCTCCATCCCCAGCGGCTCCTCGAGCTCGAGCCAGAAGAGCACCTCGTCGGACTCCTCGTCCTCGAACTCCTCGAGCTCCTCCAAGAGCACGGGCTCGAAGCAGTCCAGCAAGCCCCAGGGCGACTGGAGCTGCGACGGCGACGGCATCGCGAACAACTGCACGGAGAACGGCTTCACCAAGAAGACCGAGAAGAAGCAGAGCACCTCGCAGTCCACCTCCAGCACCAAGAAGTCCAGCGAGAAGCAGGGCGACTGGAGCTGCGACGGCGACGGCATCGCCGACAACTGCACCGAGAACGGCTTCACCAAGGAGACCGCGAAGAAGAGCACCTCGCAGTCCTCCTCCTCGAACTCCTCGGCCCCCGGCATCTCCGTGGCGGGCACCCTGGACGTCGACGGCAAGATGGGCCCGAAGACCGTCTCGGCCCTGCAGGACTGGCTGAACATCGACCAGACCGGCAAGATGGACGCCCAGACCGTCAAGGCCGTCCAGGCCTGGACCGGCAACACCCAGGACGGCGACCTCGGCTCGTCGACCGTCAAGGGCATCGAGCACCAGGTCGGCGCCACCCAGAACGGCGGCGACCAGCTCGACTCGGGCAGCGTCAAGACCCTGCAGGCGTTCCTGAACCTGTACTGATCCGGACTCGGGAGTCCCTCCCGCACTCCGCGGATCCGAAGACCGCGGCGGCGAAGCACTCGTGCCTCGCCGCCGCGGTCTTCTGCGCTTCCCGCACTCCCGGCCCCTCTCTCCTCCTCCCCCGTCCGTCGGCCCCTCCCATCCGGGGCTGGGCGGGCACTGAACACTCCACGAACACGGCCCCAGGGTTCGACCTGTACCGTCGCCCGGGCCGTCCACCCCAGGAGGATCCATGACCACCATCAGGACCACCGCCCGGCGCGCCCTCGGCGCCGTCTCCCTCACCGCCGTCCTCGCCCTCGCCGCCTGCGGCGGCGGGCAGGGAGCCGACCAGTCCGGCTCCGGTCAGCAGCAGGGCTCCCAGCAGTCCGCGAGCGACGGAGGCCAGCAGGGCCTCCAGTCCCAGCAGGGAGAGCAGGGCAAGCCCGACCTCTCCGGCGTCCCCGATCCCGTCGCCGAGGTCAACGGCACGAAGATCAGCAAGGACGAGTTCAGCCAGGCCTACGAGTCCCAGTACCAGCAGGCCACGATGTCCCAGCAGTCCGGCGGGCAGGCGCCCGACGAGGACTCGCTCAAGAAGCAGGTCGCGGACCAGCTCGTGGACAACCAGCTGCTCACCCAGGCCGCCGGCAAGGCCGGCATCAAGGCCGGCGACGACGACATCGACAAGACCCTGGACACCATCGCCCAGCAGAACGGCATGAAGTCGGGCGACGAGGTCGTCAAGGCGCTCGAGCAGCAGGGGTCGAGCGAGAAGCAGGTCCGCCAGGACGCCGCCTCCCAGTTCGAGCTCACCGAGTACATCGACAAGAAGGCGAAGATCTCCGATCCCAGCGAGAAGGAGCTCAAGCAGCAGTACGCGCAGCTGAAGAAGCAGTACGAGCAGGCCGGCCAGGCCCAGAGCCAGAGCGGCGGGTCCTCCGGCGCGAGCGACAGCGGAGGCTCCACCCAGGTGCCCGCCTACAAGGACGTCAAGGACCAGCTCGCCCAGCAGGCGAAGACCCAGCAGGAAGGCGAAGCGGCCACGAAGATCGCCCAGGACCTGCGCAAGGACGCGGACGTGACCATCAACCTCTGACGTCGGGCCTCCCGACACCTCTCCGGTGCGCCGGCGGCGGATGCTCCAGGGCATCCCCGCCGGCGCTCCGCGTCTCCGGGGCGCCGCGTCTCCCGAGCGCCGCATCCCCAGGCATCGCATCTCCCGAGCATCGGAGCAAAGCGCGGCAACAAGGTTGCCGCGCGTGCCGAGCCGTCCACAATCGGAGGACAGGCGCAGCGGACCCCGGTCCCCGCCGATCACCACGGCGAAGCAGTGAGCAGCGAAGTCACGCGTGCTCCCTCCCCCTTCTGCCTCTCAAGGATGAGACACGGAGATGCACATGAGCACGATCCAGGCTCCCGACGTCGCGTCGGCCCCGGCACCCCATCGGGTTCGCCCCTTCGGATGGCGCGACAAGTTCGGGTACATGTTCGGCGACTTCGGGAACGACTTCACGTTCCTGCTGCAGTCCTCGTTCTTCCTGATCTTCTACACGAACGTCATGGGCATCAACCCGGCCCACGTGGGCACCCTGCTGTTCGCCGCCCGCATCGTCGACGCCTTCACCGACGTGGGCGCGGGACGCCTGATCGACGTGCTGAAGCCCCGCCGGTCGGGCCGCTTCAAGCCCTGGCTGCTGCGGATCATGATCCCCGTCGCGGTGATGGCCGTGCTGATGTTCAGCCCGTTCCTGCAGGACGGCGCCTACGGGGCGCGCCTCGCCTGGATGATCGTCACCTACATGCTGTGGGGCTCGGTCTTCTACACGCTGATCAACATCCCCTACGGCTCGATGGCCTCGGTCATCTCGAACAAGGTGGGCGAGCGCTCGTCGCTGTCCGTGTTCCGCTCGCTCGGCGGCACCCTCGCGAACCTCGCGGTCTCCGTGGTGCTCCCCCTGGTCGTCTACGTGCAGATCGACGGCCGGTCCGAGCTCTCCGGCACCCGCATGATGCTCGCGGCGCTGGCCTGCGCGATCCTCGCGGTCGTCTGCTACGTGCTCTGCTACGTCAACGTCGAGGAGCGCATCGAGACCCCGCCGAAGCCCAAGGCCGAGCGCATGGGCTTCGGGGCCATGATGGGCACGCTCCTCACGAACCGTGCGCTGACCGGCATCGTCGTGGGCGCGCTGCTCATGCTCATCGGCCAGATGTCCCTGATGGCGCTGCTGCCGTACGTCTACAACGACTTCTACAACCACGGCACGCTGCTCTCGCTCGTGAACCTCGTGGGCCTGATCCCGACCCTGCTGCTCGTCCCCTTCGCGACCGCGCTGGGCAAGCGGTTCGGCAAGAAGGAGTTCGGCATCTTCGGCATGGGACTCGCGTTCGTCGCCGCCCTGATCCTGTGCGTGATCCGCACCGACAGCCCGATCGTCTTCATGATCGGCTACATGCTGATGATGCTCGGCATCGGCTGCATCAACCTGCTGATCTGGGCGTTCATCACCGATGTGATCGACTTCCAGGAGATCCGCACCGGCGAGCGGAACGACGCGACCGTGTACTCGATCTACTCGTGGGCCCGTAAGCTCGGCCAGGCCTTCGCCGGCGGACTCGCCGGCTGGGCCCTGGCCTGGATCGGCTACGAAGAAGGAGGCGTCCAGCAGACCGAGGGCGTGCTCAGCGGGGTCTACAGCCTGACCACCCTGCTGCCGGGCCTGCTCTTCGCAGCCACCGCCCTCGTCTTCGCCTTCTGGTACCCGCTGTCGAAGAAGCGCGTGAACGAGAACGTCGCCGCCCTGGAGGCCAAGCACGAGGCCGAGGGCACGCAGGCCTGATCCGACCGTCGGCGGCTCCTCGCGAGGGGTCGCCGGCGCCGCTCCAGCGGTGCCCACGGGCGCCGCCCCACTCCACCCGGCCCGCCGGGCCAACCGTCACCCACCGCAGACAGGAGACACCATGTCGGAGAAGAACGTACGACTCGGCATCATCGGACTCGGGGCCCAGGGCGGCATGTACGCCGGGCTCCTGGCCGACGGGAAGATCGAGGGCATGTCCCTCGGCGCGATCGCCGACACGGACCCGGCCAAGAAGGATCTCGCCGCGCAGAAGCACGCGGGCGTCCCCTTCTACGACGACTACATCGCGATGCTCGACTCCGGGTACGTCGACGCGGTGGTCACCACGGTCCCCCACTACCTGCACCCGGAGATGACGATCACCGCGATCGGCAAGGGCATCCACACCCTCACGGAGAAGCCGGCCGGCGTGTACACGAAGCAGGTCGAGGAGATGAACGCGTTCGCGGCCTCCCATCCGGAGACCACCTTCGCGATCATGTTCAACCAGCGCACCAACCCCGTGTACACCGACCTCAAGGCGCTCATCGATTCCGGCGAGCTCGGACGGCTGCGCCACACCTCCTGGATCATCACCACCTGGTGGCGCCCCCAGGCCTACTACGACCAGTCCGCATGGCGCGCCACCTGGGGCGGCGAGGGCGGCGGCGTCCTCGTGAACCAGGCCCCCCACCAGCTGGACCTCTGGCAGTGGCTGTGCGGCGTCCCGCAGAAGGTGTTCGCGAAGCTCGCCTTCGGCTTCCAGCGCGACATCGCGACCGAGGACGAGGTGAACGCCGTCGTCGACTTCGGCGACGGGGCGACCGGCAGCTTCATCACCTCGACGAACGACATCATCGGCACCGACCGCCTCGAGATGCTGTTCGACAAGGGGAAGATCGTCGTGGACGCCTCCAAGAAGGTGACGATCACCCGCCTGAAGCAGGACGAGCGCTCGCTGTCCGACGGCATGTCCGCCGAGGACGTGGGCAAGCTGTTCATGGGCAAGATCGACACCGCCGACCTCTACGAGACCGAGGTCAAGGAGTACGAGTCGGCCTGGGGCCAGCAGCACATCAGCGTCCTGACCAACTTCGCGGCACACATCAACGACGGCACCCCGCTGATCGCCGACGGCGCCGAGGGCATCAACGGCGTCCGCCTCGCCTCCGGCATGCAGCTCTCGGCGTGGACCGGCCGCGAGATCGACCTCGTGGAGTACCCGGCCGACGACTACCTCACCGAGCTCAACGCCCGCATCGAGGCCGAAGGCGAATTCCCGACGCGCTCCTGAGCCACGATCCGGGCGCCGTCGCCGTTCTTCGCGGCGCCCGGGTCCCTCCCTCGCGGCCCTGGCGCCGCCTGCACCCACCACCACCGGATTTCGAAGGAGAAGACCACCATGCCCGTCCTCGGACTGCAGCTGATGATGCTCAAGGACCAGATCAACGAGAAGGGGATGTACGAGGTGCTGCGCAGCGTGCGCGACCTCGACATCGACGCCGTCGAGGTCTCCCAGGTCGAGATGACCGACGAGCTCATCGACGACCTCGTGCGCGGCAAGGAGGACTTCGGGGTCGAGACCGCCGCCATGAGCGCCTCGATCGCGCCCGGCGGCAACGGCTTCGCCCTCGAGGCCGAGTTCGACCGCGCCGTGGAGGCGTGCAGGCGCACGGGCTCGCGCTTCCTGCGCATCGGCATGATGCCGTTCTCCGCGATGGTCTCGAAGGAGGCCTGTGAGGCGTGGGCCGCCGAGGTCGAGCCCTACGCCGCCCGCCTCGCGGAGCAGGGCGTGACGCTCTGCTACCACAACCACCACGTGGACCTCATCCAGTTCGACGGCGAGCGCATCTTCGACATCGTGCGCCGGGTCGCGCCGTCGCTGCTGTTCGAGGTGGACCTGCACTGGGTCCAGCGCGGCGGCATGGCCCCGCTGGACATGCTCGAGGCCTACGCCGGCGCCTGCAAGCTGATCCACGTCAAGGACTTCCGCATCGCGCCGCTGAGCAAGGAGCTGTACGAGCAGTTCTCCACGGACAAGATCTCGATGAAGGAGTTCCAGGAGCACTTCCTGAACCTCGCCCAGTTCGCGGAGGTGGGTCAGGGCAACATGAACTGGCCCGATCTGCTGCCCGCCGCCGAGAAGGCCGGGGCCGAGTACTTCCTCATCGAGCAGGACGACACCTACGGTCGCGACCCGATCGACGCGATCCGCGACTCCCGCGAGTACCTGCGCTCGATCGGCTACTGACGCCGCGCTCCCGCCGGGGCCCCGACATCGACCCGCGGGTCGATGTCGGGGCCCCTTCGTATACTCTCCGACGTGACCGCGATCACGCCCCCTGGTGCCGCCTCGACCCCCACCCCGACCGACGATGCGCGCACGGCCGCCCGCTGGGCCTCCGTGCTCGATCTGGCGCGCGGACGCTCGGCGGAGCTCGGCGTCGAGGACCTCGCCGAGCAGGCCGGCTACAGCCCCTTCCACTTCTCGCGGCTGTTCACCACGCGCTACCGCGTCTCCCCCGGCCGCTACCTCACCGCGTTGCGGATCGACGCGGCCAAACGGATGCTCCTGGCCGACGAGACGCTCCCCGTGGTCGACGTGGCCACGGAGGTCGGCTTCGACTCCCTCTCGAGCTTCTCCCGCCGCTTCCGGGCGGGCGTCGGCCTGCCGCCGGCGTCGCTGCGGCGCCTCGCGGACCAGGTCGCGGGCCGCCCCGTGCGCCCCTTCACGATCACGGGCGACGGGGCGGGCGCGATCGCCGTCGGACTCGATCTGCCCGCGGGCTTCAGCCCGCGCGGGGACCCCTCGGTGTGGGTGGGCTGGTATCCGCACCCCGCGCCGATCGGGCTCCCGCGCGCCGGGATGCTGCTGCGCGGGCGCCTCGACGCGCGTCTTCCGCTCTGCCCGGGCGCGCCGTTCCTGCTCGGCTTCGCGGTGCCGGCGCACGCGAGCGTCGAGGAGCAGCTGGTGCCCGCCGCCCCCGTCGTCGCCGTGCACCCTGCGCCGCTCCTGGCGGCGGGCGCCGTCACGCTGCGCTTCGGCCCGCAGGACGGGTCGAGCCCGGTTCCGCTGCTCTCGGCGCTGCCCTCGCTCCGCCGCTCGTGAGCGCGGGGCCGGTCAGCCCCGGCGCCACCGGACGCCGCGCGCCCGCTCGTCGGCCGCAGGCCCGGCGGAGCGGCCGGTCTCCGCGACCGATCGCAGCCACGTCTCGAGCTCCGGGGCGAGGTCCTGGACGGCCAGGCCCGGCGCGGACGCCGCAGGAGTCTCCCGCCCGGCGGCCGCGAGCGCGCTGCGAGCGGCCTGCGCGGCGCGGCGCCGCTGACCCCCGGCGTGATGGACCCGGGCGCGCACGAGCTCGCGTCGGAAATCCTGGATCGGCACGCTGGACCCCATGCTCTCGGAGGCGCGCAGAAGGGAGCGCGCCTCACGCAGCGCGGCACGCGTGCCGCGCTGGGCGAGCAGGTCTGCGAGCTCCACGTGCGCGAGCTGGCTGGTGCCCTGCAGAGGCGGGTTCTCCGCGAGCAGGGTGCGCAGCAGGCGCTCGGCCTCCTCGGGATCGTCCTCGTGCAGGGAGCCTGCGAGGTGCTCCATCGCCGCCCAGCGCTCCGAGTCGGGCTCACCCTGCGCGATGGCCCGCCGCCAGAGCTCGCGAGCGGGCGCCCGCAGGCCCTCCCGCTCGAGGTGCACACCCTGGATCCGCAGGTACTGGGCGCGGTTGTGGGGCCTGGCCCTGCCCAGTCGCAGCTCGAACTGCTCGGCGTCCTCGGTCGTCCATGTGGTGCTGCGGAACCAGTCGGCCATGGACCGGACGATACCGGCACCGCGCAGGAACGGACATACCGCGCCGCGCGGCGGCATCTAGCGTGGTGAGCGCACCGGTCGCCCCGGCAGGGCGCTCGCGCAGGGGACGGCCCCGTCCCGTGCCAATCGGACGAAGGAGCAGACCATGACCCGCAGCATCGGAAGCACCACCTGGCTCGACGTCAGCGTCCACGACGTCGACGCCGCGAAGACCTTCTACTCCGGCCTGTTCGGCTGGGAGTTCGAGGACATGGGCGAGGACTTCAACCACTACCACCTGATCCGCAACGACGGCGCCCTCGTCGGCGGGCTCATGGACGTCACCGGCATGACCTGCCCGGCGGGCGACCCGCTGCCCGCCGCCTGGAGCGTGTATCTCCTCGTCGACGACATCGACTCCCGCGCCCGCAGGGTCACCGAGAACGACGGGGTCATCGTCGCCGGCCCCCACCCCGTGGGCGATCAGGGAAGCATGGTGGTGGTCCTCGACTCGACGCAGGCGGGCGTCGGCCTCTGGCAGGCGGGCACGCTCGAGGGCTTCGACTTCACCGGCTCGCCGGGATCGCCCGTGTGGTTCGAGCTGATGACGCACGACTTCGACGGCGCCTGCGCGTTCTACCGCAGCGTGGTCGACGCAGACCTGGTCCCGATGAGCGAGCCGATGGACGACGACGGTTTCCGGTACGTCACCAACGGCCCGGAGGGGAAGAACGGGTGGGGCATCTGCGACGCCACGGGCGTGATGCCGAAGGAGGCGACCGGCTGGCGGATCTACCTCGGGGTCGAGGCGGCCGACGCCGCGGTCGCCCGGGTGCAGGAGCTCGGCGGGAGCCTGCTCGACGGCCCCGTCGACTCCCCGTTCGGCCGCATCGCGACCGTCGCCGACCCGGCCGGCGCGACCTTCCAGATCAGCGCGATGGGCGAGGCCGTCCCCGAGGGCTGAGAGCGAGCAGGCCGCACGCCCGCACTCCGGGTCAGGCCCGGCCCATCTCCTGGGCGAGGCGCTGGAGGCGGGCGATGCGCTGCTCCGTGGGCGGATGGGTCGAGAACAGCTGGCCCATGCCGCCGCCGCGGAAGGGGTTCGCGATCATCATGTGCGCGGCGTCCTGCAGCTCCTGCTCCTGCGGGAGCGGGTGCGCGGCGACGCCGCCGGAGATCTTCTGCAGCGCGGAGGCGAGGGCGAGCGGATCGCCGGTGAGCTCGGCGCCGTCGTGGTCCGCCGAGTACTCACGCGTGCGGGAGATCGCGAGCTGGATGAGCGTCGCGGCGAGCGGGGCGAGGATCATCGCGAGCAGCGCGCCGATGATGCCGCCGCCCTGACGATCGCGCCCGCCGCCGAACCAGAGGGCCATCTGCGCGAGCGAGGTGATCACGCCCGCGACGCCCGCGGCGACGGAGCTGGTGAGGATGTCGCGGTTGTACACGTGCATGAGCTCGTGGCCGAGCACGCCGCGCAGCTCGCGCTCGTCGAGCAGCTGCAGGATGCCCTCGGTGCAGCACACGGCCGCGCGCTTCGGGCTGCGCCCGGTCGCGAAGGCGTTGGGCTGCTGCGTGGGAGAGATGTACAGGCGCGGCATGGGCTGTCCGGCCTGGTCCGCGAGGTCCTGCACGATGCGGTGCAGCCCGGGCGCCTCCTGCGGCGAGACCTCGCGGGCGCGCATCGAGCGGATCGCGATGGTGTCGGAGTTCCAGAAGCTGATGAACGTGCCGACCAGACCGATCAGCGCGAAGATCCAGATGAAGTTCCCGCCGAGCATGTAGCCGACGGCCAGCAGCACGCCCCAGAGCACGCCGAACAGCAGCGCTGTCTTCACGATGTTCATGACGCTGCGTCCCACGGCTTCTCCTTCGTCGGCCTCGAGAGGTGTGCTGGGCTGAGGTGCTGTCCGGCCCCGCCACACTATGTGCGTCCCCTGGAGGCACGGCGGGGGTCTGCTGGAGGAACGCTCCACGCCGGCCCCGCGTTCCCCGTCCGCGCCGTGATGCGGGCGACATCACGCCCCGTAAGCTGTGGCTCGACCCCGTGCCGCTCCCCGACCAGTGCTCCCTGGAGGCCCCATGCCCACCGCCGTGCTCGGCATCGATTCCTCGACCCAGGCGACCAAGGCCGTCCTCGTCGACGCGGAGAGCGGCGAGGTCCTCGCCGAGCAGCGCGCGCCCCATCCCGGCGGCACCGAGGTCGATCCCCGCGCGTGGATCGACGCCCTCGGGACGGCCTGCGAGGGCCTCCTCGAGCGGGCCGACGCCGTCTCCGTGGGCGGCCAGCAGCACGGCATGGTGCTGCTCGACGGGGACGGGGAGGTGGTGCGTCCGGCGCTGCTGTGGAACGACACCCGCTCCGCCCCGCAGGCCGCCGCGCTCATCGAGGACATCGGGGGCGCCGCAGCGACCGTCGACCGCATCGGGTCCCTGCCCGTCGCCTCCCTCACCGCGACCAAGCTGCGCTGGATCGCCGAGAACGAGCCCGAGTCCCTGGACCGGGCCGAGCGCGTGCTCCTGCCCCACGACTTCGTCTCCCGCCATCTCTCCGCAGGCGGCGATGCCTTCTTCACCGACCGCGGGGACGCCTCGGGGACCGGCTACTACTCGACCCGCGAGGAGGGCTGGGACCACGAGCTCCTGCGCCTGGCGACCGGCGGGCGCGACCTCGCGCTCCCCGAGCTGCCGGCCGCGCCCCAGCAGGTCATGGCGCGCACCGCCTCCGGCGCCGCGATCGCCGCGGGCACCGGCGACAACATGGCCGCGGCCCTCGGGCTCTCGCTCGGCCCCGGCGACGTCTCGGTCTCGATCGGCACCTCGGGCGTGTGCGCGATGGTGAGCGATGCGCGCCCCGCGGACGCCTCCGGCACCGTCACGGGCTTCGCCGACGCCACCGGGCGCTTCCTGCCGATGGCCACCACGATCAACGCGGCCCGCATCCTCGACTTCGCGCGCGAGCTGCTGCAGGTGGACTTCGCGGGACTCGCGGACCTGGCACTCGCCTCGGAGCCCGGGGCGGACGGCGTCACCCTGCTGCCGTACTTCGACGGCGAGCGCACGCCCAATCGGCCGACGGCCCGCGCCACCCTCCAGGGCATGTCGACCGCGACCACGCGCGGCGACATCGCCCGCGCCGCGGTCGAGGGCCTGCTGTGCTCCCTGGCCGACGGGATCTCGGCGCTCGAGGACCTCCTGGGCGACTCGCTGCCGGGCGGCCGGGCGCGCAGGATCGTGCTGATCGGCGGCGCCGCGCAGAACGAGGCGGTGCGCCGCCTCGCGCCGGCGGTCTTCGGCCGCGAGGTGACGATCGCCCCGGAGGGCGAGTACGTCGCGCTGGGCGCCGCCCGGCAGGCGGCCTGGGCGCTCACGGGCGACGACGAGCCCCCGGCCTGGGAGATCGCCGGCGGGCGCACTCTCACGGCAGAGCCCACGCCTCAGGTCATGGACGCCTACCGGCAGCTCAAGGAGCGCACCTCCGAGTGGACGTGACGGGGCCTGCTCCCCGGGATCTCCCACCCGGCGCCGGGTCGCGCCCATAGACTCCTCGCACCGTCCGTGCGATGAGTCGTCGAAGGAGACACCATGCCGTTCCGCAGCCCCCGCCCCGACGTCGAGATCCCCGATCTGACGCTGTACGACCTGCTGTTCACCTCCCTCTCCCCGGAGGACCTGGAGAAGGTCGCCGTCGTCGACGGCGCCTCGGGGGCCGAGACCACCTACGGCGCCCTGCGGGACCAGGTCGACGCGATCGCCGGCGCGCTCGCTGCGCGCGGCGTGGGCGTGGGGGACGTCGTGGCCCTGCACTCCCCGAACTCCCCCGCCTTCGTCGCCGTCTTCCACGGGATCCTGCGCGCGGGCGCCACGGCGACCACGGTGAACGCGCTGGCCACGGGGCACGAGGTCGCCGTCCAGCTCGAGGACTCGGGGGCGGGGACCCTGCTGACCGTCTCCCCGCTGCTGTCCGCAGCGGCGGAGGGCGCCGCCGCGGCGGGCATCCCCTCCGACCGCCTGATCGTGCTCGACGGCGCCGAGGGCCATGACTCGCTCGCCGACCTGCTCGCCTCCGGCGCCCCCGCGCCCGAGGTGTCCGTGGACCCCTCGACGCATCTCGCGGTGCTCCCCTTCTCCTCGGGCACGACGGGGCGGCCCAAGGGCGTGATGCTCACCCACCGCAACCTCGTCGCCAACGTCGCCCAGTCGGCCGACCTCGTGGGGGTCGGGCCCGACGACCGCGTGCTGGCCGTGCTGCCCTTCTTCCACATCTACGGGATGACGGTGCTCCTGGATCTCGCCCTCCTGCAGCGCGCGACCCTGGTGACGATGCCGCGCTTCGACCTGCCGGAGTTCCTGCGGATCGTGCAGGACCAGCGCTGCACGTTCGTGTTCATCGCCCCGCCGATCGCGGTGGCCCTGGCCAAGCATCCGCTCGTCGACGAGTTCGACCTCTCGGCCGTCACCGCCGTGTTCTCCGGCGCCGCGCCGCTGGACGGGGAGGTCGGCGGCGCCGTCGCCCGCCGCCTGGGCTGCTCTGTGCGCCAGGGGTACGGGATGACCGAGATGAGCCCCGTCTCGCAGCTGATCCCCGCCGGGAGGGACGACCTGCCGCTCAGCAGCGTCGGGATCACCGTCCCCAACATGGAGTGCATGCTGCAGGACCCGGCCACCCGCGAGGAGATCCCGGTGCCCTCCACCGGTGTCAGCGAGCCCGGGGAGCTGTGCTGCAAGGGGCCCAACGTCATGATCGGGTACCTCAACAACGAGCAGGCCACGTCGCTCACCATCGACGAGGACGGCTGGCTGCACACGGGCGACATCGCGACCGTGAGCGCCGAGGGCGTGGTCTCCCTCATCGACCGGCTCAAGGAGCTCATCAAGTACAAGGGCTACCAGGTCGCGCCGGCCGAGCTCGAGGCGACCCTGCTCGCCCACCCGCAGATCGCCGACGCCGCCGTCGTCGGCGGTCGGGACGAGGCAGGCGAGGAGATCCCCAAGGCCTTCGTCGTCCTCCAGGAGGGCGCCGAGCTCACGGAGCAGGACGTCATGGACTTCGTCGCGGGGCGCGTCGCGCCCTACAAGAAGGTCCGGCAGGTCGTGATGATCGATGCGATCCCGAAGTCCTCGAGCGGCAAGATCCTGCGCCGGAACCTGCGGGGCGCCTGAGCTCGAGCCGGGAGGGCCGCGGCGGCTCGGGATCAGGCCGGGCCGACGACCCCGAGCACCACGAGGGCGAATCCCAGGATCTGCAGGCTCCCGCGGACGGCCTGCAGGATCTCCCAGCGCCTGCGCATGGCCTCGAAGCCATCGGGGGCCTCGTTCGTCGCGATCCTGCCCGTGCGCACGTTGATCGGCACGTTGCCCAGGATCGTCACGACGAGGGCGAGCGCGAGCACGCCGCTCGCGGCGACGAGCAGGGCGCCTCCCTCGCGCGCCGCGAGCAGCCCGGTGAGGATCGGAGCGAGGGTCATGCCCACGGGCATGACCCTCCCGAACGTGCGCAGCAGCCCCTTCTCGAGGATCACGCGGCTCTCGAGCGGCAGACGCCGTGCGACCGGGTGCACGAGCACCACCGAGGAGAACTCCGCACAGCCCACGAACCCGGTCACGAGGACGGTCGCCTCGCTCAGCACGGCAGTCACTTCGCACCCCCAATGTCTACGTTGTTCACATCCGGGAAGCTACACTTCCGATGTGAACAACGTCAACACCCGCCCCTACCACCACGGCCGCCTCCACGACGCCCTCGTGGAGGAGTCGCTCGCACTCCTGCGGGAGAAGGGCCCGGACGCCGTCACCCTGCGTGAGGCGGCACGGCGCGCAGGGGTCACCCCGTCTGCCGCGTACCGGCACTTCACCAGCAGGGACGCGCTCATGGAGGCCGTCGGCGACGAGGTGCTGCGAGCGCTCCAGCACGCGCTCGCGGAGGCGGTCGACGAACTGGCGGGCGACGCGCCCCCGCGCGACCGCCTGCGCGCGGCCGGCCGCGCCTATGTGCGCTTCGCGCTGCGCGAGTCCTCCCGCTTCCGCATGCTCGCCTCGATGACCCGGGACACGGGCGCCGCCGCGCGTCGGAGGGACCCGGCGCCCGACCCGTTCCTCCTCCTGCGCGACCTGGTGCGCGAGGCCTCCGACGAGCCGGCGGAGGAGCAGGCGGAAGCGGAGCAGTCGGACGCACAACCGGGGAGCGCATCCGTCGACGACCTCGCGGTCGCCCTGTGGTCCAGCGTCCACGGGCTCTCGGTCCTGCTGACCTCCGGGGCCCTGCGCGGACTCCCCCCTGACCGCCAGGACCACCTGATCGATTCCACCGTGGAGCGGGCGGTCGGCATGGTGCCGTGACGAGCCCCGCTGCGACTCGGAGAGTCACGGCGGCGGCGAGGATCTCGACTCACTCGACGAGCTTGCCCTCCGAGGAGTCGTCGGACGGGGCCTCGACCAGATCGCGCAGGTCCTCGGGCACCTCGGGCAGCGGCTCGAACACCACGCCGTCGTCGGGGCTCCACACCATGTTCCCGCGCAGCTGCGGATCCTGGTCCGGGAAGTCCGCGCGGTTGTGGCAGCCGCGGGTCTCGCGCCTCTCGATCGCGGACTCTAGGGTCGCGCGGGCGGCGAGCAGGGAGCCGAGCAGGTCGAAGGCGTGGGCGAGGTCGTCGAAGCCGGCGATGTCGGGATGCGCGGTGACCTCGAGGGCCCGCGTCTCGAGCTCCTGGATCTGATCGAGTCCCTCGCGCAGCCCGTCCTCGGTGCGCACCACGCCCGCATGCGCGCTCATCACGTCGCGCACCTCGCGCTGCAGGCGCCGCGGCACCTCGATGCCGTCTCCGGTGAGGAAGGCGCGGATCTCCTCGTGGGCGATCTCGACGGCCCGCGGATCGCGCTCGATGCGCGTGCGCTTCCGGGCGTACCGGGCGGCCTCGGCGCCGGTGATCCTCCCGTAGACGAGCAGCTCGATGAGGGAGTTCCCGCCCAGGCGGTTCGCGCCGTGCAGCCCCGAGGAGGCCTCCCCGATCGCGTACAGCCCGTCGACCCCGGTGCCGTGGTCCTCGGGGCGCACCCGGACCCCGCCCATCGAGTAGTGGGCGGTGGGCGCGACCTCGATGGGGGTGGTGGTGATGTCGAGCATCTGCAGGTCGATGAGGGTCCGGTAGACGCGCGGGAGCCTCTCGAGGATCTGCTCGCGCGGCAGGTGCGAGACGTCCAGGAGCACGCCGCCGTTCTCCGTGCCCCGGCCCTCGGCGATCTCGGTGAAGTTCGCCAGCGCGACCCGGTCGCGGGTGGACAGCTCCTTCCGCTCCGGGTCGTAGCGCTCCATGAAGCGCTCGCCGCGGGCGTTGCGCAGCACCCCGCCCTCGCCGCGCGCCGCCTCGGAGACGAGGGTGCCCGCGGCGTCCTCCGGCGCCAGCAGACCAGAGGGGTGGAACTGCACCAGCTCGGCGTCGCGGATGCGGGCGCCGGCGAGCGCGGCCAGGCGGAAGGAGTCCCCGGTGTTCTCGTCGCGCCGCGAGGAGGTGTACCGCCAGATGCGGGTGTGGCCGCCGGCGGCGAGGATCACGGCGTCGGCGTCGATCTGCACCTCCTGGCCGGTGACGATGTCGAAGCCGTAGGCGCCGAACACGGCGCCGTGCGCGACCAGCAGCCGGGTGATGTAGACGGTGTCGATGATCGGCACGTCGAGCTCGCGGGCGCGGCGCATGAGCGTGCGCTGGATCTCGAGGCCCGTGTAGTCGCCGGCGTAGCAG
The DNA here is from genome assembly GCF_023373525.1 of Brachybacterium kimchii. Taxonomy (NCBI): domain Bacteria; kingdom Bacillati; phylum Actinomycetota; class Actinomycetes; order Micrococcales; family Dermabacteraceae; genus Brachybacterium; species Brachybacterium kimchii. The sequence goes on along the minus strand of NZ_CP097218.1, from coordinate 149,093 downwards.
GTGCGGCGATAGGTGTGGGCGCCGAAGAAGCGCTGGGAGAGCCGGCCGTCGGCCTCGCGGGCGAAGGGCATGCCCCAGCGCTCGAGGTCCTCGATGCCGCGGGCGGCGCTGCGGGTGACGGTCTCGACGATCTCGGGGTCGGCGAGGAAGTAGGACTCGCGCAGGGTGTCGGCGGCGTGCTGGCGCCAGGAGTCCTCGGGGTCCATGGTGCCCAGCGCCGCGTTGATGCCGCCGGCGGCGAGGGTCGTATGCGCGTCGTGGGTGCGCCGCTTGCCGACGGCGAGGACCTCGACGCCGCGCTCGGCGAGCTCGATGGAGGCGCGCAGGCCTGCGCCGCCGGTGCCGATCACGAGGACCGAGGTCGAGAGCAGCCGGGTGGGAGGTGCCGTGGGGTTCGCGCTCTGCGCCTGGTCGTCGGGGGTGGTCGCGTCATCGCTCATGCGGCCGACGCTACGGACGCTGCTTCCATAGCGCTAATGCAACTCCTGCGTGCCTTCGATACGCGAATCGCATATACCGTGGGCACCATGAGGATCGATCACCTGCAGGCCTTCGATGCCGCCGCGAGGCTGGGCACCTTCACGCACGCTGCCGAGGAGCTCTTCCTCACCCAGCCCTCGTTCTCCCGGAAGATCGCGGGGCTCGAGGCCGAGCTGGGCGCCCCGCTCTTCGATCGCGGCCGCGGGGGCGCCGCGCTCACCGCGGCGGGCGAGGCGCTGCTGCCGATCGCCCGGCGGATCCTGGCCGACGAGCGCTCCGCCCGTCGGACCCTCGACGAGCTCGCCGGCCTGCGCCGCGGGCTCGTGCGCATCGGCGCCCCGCCCACACTGTGCGTCTCGCTCGTGGCGGACGTGCTCGCCGCCTTCCACGCACGCCATCCCGAGATCGAGCTGCATGTGCTCGAGGCCGGCGCGCACACCCTCGCCGAGGCCCTCGAGGCGGGCGACCTCGACCTCGCCCTCACCGTGACCCGCGAGGACCGACCGGGTACCGACGAGGCGCGGCTGGTCCCGCTGCTGCGCGAGGAGCTCGTGGTGGTCGCGACCGCGCAGCGCCCGCACGACGGGACGACGCTGCCGGACGAGGTCACCCTCGCCGAGCTCGCCGCGCTCCCCCAGGTCGCCTTCAACCGCTCCTACGAGCTGCGGGCCTCGACCGACGCGGCCTTCGCCGCCCACGGCCTCACCCCGCGGATCGCCGTCGAGGGCGCGGAGATGGACGCCGTGCTGCGCTTCGTCGAGCGCGGGATCGGCGTCGCCGTCGTGCCCGCGATGGTGGTGCGCGGGCGCGCGGGCCTGCGCTCGGCACGGCTGGTCCGCCCGGCGCTCGAGCGTACGGTCAACCTTGCGCTGCGTCGTGACGCGCAGGCGAGCGCGGCGGCCGCGGCGATGCACGAGATGGTGCTCGCGAGCGTCCCCGCGATGGCAGGGCCCGGGGTCGTGCCGCTGCTGTCCTGACGCTCCGTCGGCCCGTCGGAGGCGGCTTCTCGCCTGCTTCTCGACCGCCTCTCTCCCCGCCTCGCGCCCGCTTCTCGCCCGCTTCTCGCGGCGCGAGAACCCGCGTTGCCGGTCGGCCCGCTCGCTTGGTCTGCTGAGAGCGTGACCTGAGTCGCAGGCCACGAGGAGCCCGCCCGTCGACCGGTCGATCACACCGCACCCGACCTCCGGACTCCGCCCCGAGAACGACTCGATGAGGAGACGCCATGAACAGCACCGGATCCCAGGAACTCTCGACCGTGGAGAAGGCCCGCGCGAAGGCCCCGGAGGGGCGGAAGGTCGCGGTCGTGACCGGCTCGGCCCGCGGCATCGGCGAGGGCATCGCGCAGCGTCTCGGGCGCGACGGCCTGCACGTCGTCGTCGCCGACCTGCCGAGCATGCAGGAGGGCATCGACGCGACCGTCGCCGCGATCACCGAGGCCGGCGGCACCGCGACCGGCGCCACCGTGGACGTCAGCGACGAGGACTCGGTGGCCGCGCTCGTGCAGACCGCGGTCTCCGCCGGCGGCCACCTCGACGTGTTCGTCGCCAACGCCGGCATCGCGCAGGTCAAGGAGCTTCTGGACTACGACGCCGCGGACTTCCAGAAGATCCTCGACGTGAACATCACGGGAGTGTTCAACTCCTACCGCCAGGCGGCGAAGCAGATGGTCGCCCAGGGCCACGGCGGCAAGATCATCGGCGCCGCCTCGATCGTGGCCTTCCGCCCCTTCGCCTTCCTCGGACCCTACTCGCTGACCAAGTGGGCCGTGCGCGGCCTCACCCAGGCGGCGGCCATGGAGTGGGCCGAGCACGGCATCACCGTGAACGCCTACGGCCCCGGCATCGTGGGCACCGCCATGTGGGACCTCATCGACGAGAAGCTCGCCGCGAAGAACGGGCAGAAGCGCGGCGAGGCGCTCGCGGAGAACGCGGAGTCCATCCATCTGGGGCGCGTCTCGGAGCCCGACGACATCGCGCGCCTGGTCTCCTACCTCTCCGGCGAGGACTCGGACTACGTCACCGGTCAGACGATCCTGGTCGACGGCGGCATCCAGTTCAGCTGAGCACGTCCGACGTCTGGGGCGCAGACCCCCCCTTGACCATGTGGTGACCACACGGTCTGGGGTGAGGGGACCGAGCCGGAAGCCGGCCCCCTCACCCCAGGAGGAAGCACCATGCGGTCCCTGCACAGCCACCTCGTCCCCGTCCTCGGCATCATCCGCGAGAACCGGCGCGCCTACCTGCTGCTGAATCTCCTGGCCTACGGCCTCGTGCTCGCCGGCATGGCGGCCGGCGCGCTCTTCCCCGGGCTGAACGCCTCGAGCCTGGCCGACATGGACTCCAACGGATCGACGGCCCTCGCGAGCTCGCTGATGGCCACACCCCTGCTGTTCGCCCTGGTCATCTTCGCGATCAACGTGGGGACGGTGGTCGTCGCCTCGATCTCCCTGCCCTCCCTGATCGTGCCCTTCGCGGGCATCGCGATCTTCGCCGTGCGCGCGCTGACCATCGGCACCTCCCTCGCCCCCGTCGACCCCACCGTGCGCACGACTCTCGTGCCGCACTCGCTGACACTGCTCCTCGAGGTGCAGGCCTACGTGCTGGTCATGCTGGGCGCGTTCGTGCTGGGCAGGGCATGGCTGCGCCCCGCGAGCGTCGGGGCCGAGCGCCGGCGCGACGGCTACCAGCGCGGGCTGCGCACCCTCGGCGTGCTCCTGCTCCCGGCGCTCGTCCTGCTCGTGATCGGAGCCCTCTACGAGGCGTTCTCTCTCGCCTACCTGGTCCCGCTGATGCTGGGTCGGTGATGACGGCGGATGACCTCGACGGTGCTCAGCGCCGCGGAGCCTCACCCTGCTGCACGAGCGCTCCGGTGTTCTGCGCGGTGCGGACCACGGCCACGCTGAACTCGAGGCCCAGGCGCATGAGGATGATCGCGATGACCGAGGGGATCCACCCCAGCACGATCGCGAGGATCAGCGGCCACGGCGTGAACGACGAGTCGCTGTAGTAGTTCGCGCTGGCGAAGCCGAAGCCGAGCACGATCGCGGAGACGATGTTCCACAGCCACAGCAGCGCCGCGACCACCCATGCGATCACGTAGAGGAACGACGAGAAGCCGACGGTGATGAAGTGCTGGAAGCGGAAGTCGAACATGGCGCGGAAGAATCCGGCGCCCTCTGCATGCGGTCGGGCCTGGGACGGTCCTGCACCGAAACCGCCGGGGTGCGGAGCCGACGGCTGAGGGCCGGGTCCCGCAGGAACCGAGGCGGACTGAGAAGCCGCACTGTACGGGTCTCCGTGGGGAGCGGACTGGGCGGACGGGCCGGGCTGGCCTGGCTGCGTGGGCCAACTGGGCTGGCCGGGCTGGCCGGGCTGACCCGGCTGCGCGGGCTGGCCGGAGGCGGTCCAGGAGCCCTCGTCGGAGGCCGACGGGGAACCTGAGGAGGAGGAGAACGGAGGCTGCTGGGACACGTGAGACCTGCTCTCTGACGGGAGGGAAATGGGGGTGCGGCGGGTGCCATGGAGGTCCCGCACCGGACCTGCCGCGTCCCGCCCCACCGGCGGGGCCCGTCGGCAGGGCCCGTGTTCGCGCAGGCTATCCGAGGTCACCGACATCGCACAGGTCCCGACCGGGGAGCGGGCGACGGCGCGACGCCGATGGGCGAGCAGCCGACGGGCCCGCGCCCCGGGATCTCGCCCGGGGCACGGGCCCGTCGACTGCTCGGGTCAGCGGCTCACGTCGGTCGTGTCCGTCGTCCTCGTCCTCAGACCTCGCCCTTCTTCAGGGCGTCGGCGAGGTACTCGGCCTGGCGGATCGCGAGCGCGACGATCGTGAGCGTCGGGTTCGCCGCCGCGCCGCTCGTGAACTGCGAGCCGTCGGAGATGAACAGGTTCGGCACGTCGTGCGCCCTGCCCCACTTGTCCACGACGCCGTCCTCGGGGCGCTCGCTCATGCGGCAGGTGCCGAGGTTGTGCGTCGAGGGGTAGGGCGGGGTGCGGTGGCTGGAGACGGCGCCCACCGCGTCGTAGAGCTTCTGCGACGTGGAGTAGGCGTGCTCGCGCATGGCCAGGTCGTTGGCGTGGTCGTCGTAGCGGACGTCCGCGACGGGCAGGCCGTGCTGGTCGGTGACCGTCGAGTTCAGCGTGATCGCGTTGGACTCCTGGGGCATGTCCTCCCCCACGATCCAGCAGCCGGCGGTGTTCTCGTACCCGTCCAGCAGCGCGGTGAACTCCGGCCCCCAGGCGCCCGGCTCCACGAAGCTCGCCATGAAGGCGGGCCCCAGGGAGATCGTCTCGATGTAGTAGCCGCCCGCGAAGCCGCGGGCGGGATTGTGCACCGACTGGTCGGCGACGAGCCCGGCCATGGTCTCCCCGCGGTACATGTGCACGGGCTTGTCGAACTGCGCGTACACGCTGCCCGTGAGGTGGCGCATGTAGTTGCGGCCCACCTGTCCCGAGGAGTTCGCGAGCCCGTCGGGGAACATCGAGGACGAGCTCATGTGCAGCAGGCGCGGGGTCTCGATCGAGTTGCCCGCCACGCACACCACGGAGGCGCACTGGCGGTGCAGCTTGCCCTCGGAGTCGAGGTAGAGCACCGCGTCCACGCGTCCGCTGCGGTCGTGGAGGATCTGCGCGACGTGCGAGTCGGGCCGCAGGTCGAGCTTCCCGGTCTCCAGGGCCCGCGGGATCTCCCGCACCATCGTCGACCACTTCGAGCGGTTCTTGTCGCCCTGGAAGTTGAAGCCGTCCTGGACGGAGGCGGGGCGTCCGTCGTACGGCTCGGCGTTGGTGCCGTAGGGGCCGGTAGCGTAGTGCTTCATGCCGAGCTTCTCGGCGCCGGCGGCGAGCACCTTGTAGTTGTTGTTCGCGGGCAGCGCCTTGCGTCCGCCGCGGTGGGTGGAGCCGATCGCGTCCTCGGCCCGCGTGTAGTACGGCTCGAGCTCCTCGAGGGTGATCGGCCAGTCCAGCAGGTTCGCCCCGTCGATGCGGCCGTAGGTGCTGCGGGGCGAGAACTCGTGGGCCTTGAAGCGCGGGGTCGCACCCGACCAGTGGGTGGTGGTGCCGCCGACGGCCTTGACGATCCAGGCGGGGAGGTTCGGGAAGTCCGTCGCCACCCGCCAGGAGCCCGAGGTGGTGCGGGTGTCGGTCCAGGCCATCTGGTTGAAGGCCTCCCACTCGAGGTTCATGTAGTCCTCGTTGCGCAGGTAGGGGCCGGCCTCCAGGAGCACGCACTCGATGCCCTGCTTGGTGAGCTCGTAGGCGAGGGTGCCGCCGCCGGCGCCGGAGCCGACGATGACGACGGGCTTCGCGTCGTGGTCGATGCTGGTCATCAGTTCTTCCTCCCGGATCCCACGCGCGTCGAGCGCGCCTTGCTCTGTCCTGCGGGCACGGCAGCGCCGCGCGTGCTGCGGGTGGACGCCGCCGTCGGCAGATCGGAGACGACCTCCTGCAGCGGCTCGCCGTCGTACTCCTCGATGCGCGGGTCGGGCAGCCAGTCGAGGTCGTCGAAGCCGCGGTCGATGTACCCGCCCTTCTCGAACGAGGGCCCCTCGTACCCGACGGCCTCCCAGAGCTCCTCGTCCTCGTAGAGGTTCACGACGACGGTCTGGCGGATGAAGCCGAAGAACGTCGTGTGCTGGATGCGCAGCAGGATCAGGTAGGCCTGCTCCTGGGGCAGCTCGTGGAAGCGCCCGTCGGCCAGGCCCTGCAGGGAGTCCAGGCCCTGGGCGACCTTCGCCCGCAGCCACGCGCTCTCCTCGGCCTGGGAGAGGACCGTGTCGGCGACCCGTTCGTACGCCGAGTCGGGCACCGTCTTCTGGTGGGGGAAGGCGGCCTTGATGAGGGCGACGAGCGTGCGATGGGCCTCCGCGGTCCCTTCGACGTCGTTGACCGCTTCGCCGCAGTCCGATGTGCTCATGACGTGTCCTTCCTCCGGCGTCGTCGCCGGTGATCGTCGGTGATCCGAGACACACACTAGGAAGGCGGCGGGAGCCCGGGCCACGGGCGTTCTCGTCGGGCGAGAACGGGGGCCGACGGGCGGGTCGCGTCGGGGCCGGATCGTCGGGCGTGAGCGGCGGGGCCCGCCGTCAGCCCTGGTGCCCGCCCAGGCGGTAGGCGCGGCCCGCCCGGGAGGCGCAGGCGCGCACGCGGTCCTCGATGTGGCGCGTGCGGCCCTCGTAGGCGCGCACCGGGGCCGAGACGGCGACCGTGCCGATGAGCATGCCGTCGTCGGCCTTGAAGGACGCGGCCAGGCAGTCGGTGCCGCTCTGGAACTCCTGGTGCTCCCAGGCGACGCCGCGCTCGGAGATCTCGTCGAGCTGGCGGCGCAGGACCTCGGGATCGGTGAGGGTGCGGTCGGTGTGCGCCATGAGGGTGCGGCCGGCGAGGTAGTCGTCGCGCTCCTCGATGCTGAGGGCCGCGAGCCCCACCTTGCCGAAGGCGGTCGCGTGAGGGCTCTCGTGGAATCCGAAGCCCATGGGGCTCAGGCGCGGGGACTGCGGGGAGTCCGCCACGAACACGACCACGAAGTCGGTGCCGCGGTGGATCGCGAGGTAGGAGGCCATCCCGAGATCGCGGTGCATCGCGCAGACCTCGTTGCGCACCGCGCGCGGGATCCCGAGGTCCTCGTGGAGGCCGACGGCGAGCCGGTGCAGCTGGTAGCCGAGGGCGAAGCGCTTCTCGTCCTTCAGGTGCACCAGGTAGCCGGCGCGGATGAGCTCCTGGGCGAGGCGGTACACGGTGGGCAGGGGGATGCCCGTGGCATCCGCGATCGCGCGCGCCGTGCTGCTGCCATGGGCCGCCACGGCCTCGAGCACCGCGAACGCACGGGGGATCTGACCTGCGGGAGCGTCCTCGTGGTGGTCCAGCGAGACGTCCTCGCCCAGCCGCTCCGGAGCCTCGCCCCGACCTTCCGGGGCCTCGTCGCCCCGCTTCTGGTTGAACACCGTCGTCACCCGCTCATCCTCTCAGGTCCGCATCCCGGTGTCATACCGAGAGCACCGGCAACGCCCTCGTGCAGGCACCTCCGAGAGCCGCTTGCCGAGTGTCCGCCCAGGCCTCGCCCTGCCTGAACGGAGGCGGCGGAAGCATGCCGATCTGGGGCGTTCACGACGGGCGAGCCCTGCGGTCAGGACGCAGCGCATCACGTCACATGGGTCCGACTCTTCTCGAATGTCGCCGTCTCGGGTTATCTTCCTGCCATCGAGGGTCGGAGGGAGCCCTGGACGCCGCGCCCGATGGTGGGTGCCGCACAACATCCCGCTTCACCGTTTTCCCTGTCCCACCTGCATCACCCCCTTTTCCTGCTGCCCATTTCCTGGGAGGTCCTGTGTCCAGAATCCAGCGACTGACGGCGCCGGTGGTCGCCGTCCTGATCGCACTGCTCGCGTCCGTCGCCCTCGCCCCCGCGGCGAGCGCGAGCACGCACCCGATCGACATCACCAGCTACAAGGTCTCCGACCAGGTGATCACTTCGAGCTACTGCCGCAAGGTCACCGTCACCATGACCACCAAGAAGCAGAAGGACTACAAGGAGTCCTGGATCGACGTCGACATCACGCGCGGTCGCGACCTCGTCAGTTGGGCGTCGTCCTCCAACGGCAAGACCCTCAGTCGTCCGCAGATCTGCCCGTGGCTCGACGGCCTGGGCAAGTACACGGTGGGTCCGGCCGACGTCGACGCGGGATACACCAAGCGCGACACGTGGGGCACGTACACCGACTACAGGTACTACACCGACCACACCAAGAAGTCCTTCTACGTGCGGGCGAAGTCGAAGGCCTCGCTCAGCTCGAGCCGCAAGGGCCGCACCGTCACCCTCTCGGCCAAGGCCACGAGCCTCAACCTCGACTGGGACGAGTACCGCGCCTACAACCCCTCGAGCGCGACGCTGCAGGTGAAGTCCGGGAAGACCTGGAAGACGGTGAAGAAGGTCAAGCTCTCGAAGGGGAAGGCGACCGTGAAGGTCACCTCGAGCGCGAAGAAGCAGTACCGCTTCACCTACCCCAAGACGTCCACCCGCACCGGGGCGACCTCGAACACCGTCACGCGCTGAGCCGTCACGCCCTGACGAGACGGCGGATCTCCACTCCCATGGAGCCGGCCGACGCCTGTCGGCGGGGAACCGCGCTTCTCGCCCTGCAAGAAGCGCGGTTCCCCGTCGGCCGTTCGGGCATCATGCTGGGATATGAGCGGCCCGTGCCCGGGCCGCACCCGATCGAGCGGAAGGACCCGTCATGATCCTCATCAACGTCAAGTTCCCGGTGAAGCCCGAGTACGCCGATCAGTGGCCCGAGATCTCGAGCGAGTTCACCGAGGCGACGCTCGCCGAGGAGGGCAACAAGTGGTTCGAGTGGTCCCGCAGCGTGAAGGACCCGAACACCTACGTGCTCATCGAGGCCTTCACCGATGAGGGCGCGGGGCCGCACGTGAACTCCCCGCACTTCAAGAAGATGCAGGGCGACTTCCCGCAGTACCTCAGCGCGACCCCGCAGATCGTCTCCCAGCAGGTCGACGTCGAGGACTGGGGCCCGATGGGCGAGCTGCAGGTCGACTGATACGACGTCCCGTGCTCAGTGCCCGCCGCGGCGCCCGAGGGTCGTGACCGGCTCGGCGCCGGGGCGGGCCCACTGCGGCACGGGGCGACTGTTCTCTCCCCAGGTCGGGGTGCCGTTCTCGTCGCTGCGCCAGCTCCAGCAGGCGGGGTTCTGCTCGGGCCAGCCCTCGGGGCTGTCCTCCCAGTCCTCGCGCCGTCCCCAGACGGTCATGTCGAGCAGCCCCATGGTGGGGTTCGCCCGTTCGACGCCGCGGCCCGTCGTCCGATAGGTGAGGAACACGCGGTCGCCCTCGCGCACGAAGCTCGCGAGGTATCCCATGTCGCCGCCGATCGGTGCGGGCGCCTCCCGCACCGAGTACCAGGGCACGGTGTCGTAGCCCATGAACTCGATGAACGGGGCGACCTCGTCCCAGGCGCCCACGGTGAGGATCGCGAGGGAGACGCCGTTCTGGTGCAGGTAGGTCGCGTCCTGCAGGTGCCAGGCGCAGACCGTGCAGCCCTCGCACTGCCCCTGGTGCGGGGCGCCGTCGTGCCACATGTGCTGGTACACGACGAGCCGATCGCGGCCCTCGAAGAGGTCGAGGAAGGGCACCGGCCCGTCGGCCCCGACCACGGGCGTGGTGCCGTCGACCTCGACCATCGGGAGGCGCCGACGCGCCGCAGCGATCGCGTCGCCCTCGTGGGTGTGCGCCTTCTCCCGCACCAGCAGCTCGTCGCGCTGGGCCTGCCAGGTGTCCATGTCGACGACCGGCGGCAGTGCGCGCCCCGTCGCCGTGCTGCTGCTCTCCGCTGTGCTGCTCATCCTCGAGCCTCCTTCGCAGGACGTCGCGGACAGGGGCGCCGAGTGCCGGTCGCCGGCCGTGCGTGACGTCGCCGGCCCCTCCTCGCGGGGCCGGATATGCGCCAGACCCTACGCCGACGCCCGCGCGGGGGAATGTCCGATCCTGCGGCGGTCCCGGAGCATGCCCCAGGACCGCCATGGGCCGTGACATCGGACGACGACCCCCTCCCCCGGGTGCCCCCTCAGATCCGCCCGAGCGATTCGATGTCCTCGAGGAAGTCCTCGACGACCTCGGGGCTGACCGTCGGCCGGATGGAGCCGAGCGCGCGGAGGCAGTCCTCGGTCGACGGGCCCGAGGTGGCTCGCTCTCCCCCGTCGACGGCCCGCTCGAAGGCGCCCTGCGCGGCGCGGCGCACGGCGTGCTCGATGTCGGCCGGGGTGAGGCCGTCGCTCGCCTCGACCAGGGCGGAGATGTCGACGTCGGCGAGGACTTCGCGCGGGACGTAGCCGCGCCAGATCGCCTCCCGGGCCTCCGCATCGGGCAGGCCGATGGGCAGCACGTAGTCGAAGCGGCCGTGGCGCAGCAGCGCCGAGTCCAGGGAGCGGATGAAGTTCGTCGCGCAGATCAGCAGCCGGTCGTTCTGCTCTCGCACGTCCGGGATGATCTTCAGCAGCTCGTTCGTGACGCCCTGCAGCGGCGAGGGCGGGTCGCCCTTGCGGTGCGAGGCGATCTCCTCGACCTCGTCGATGAAGACGACGGCCTTCTCGAGGCCGGCGATCCGCGAGAACGTCTCCCGCAGCGCGGCGGCGAGGCCCGCCGGGTCCCCGCCGAGCCGGGAGGGGAACACTTCGACGAAGGGCCATTGCAGGCGCGAGGCGACGGCCTTCGCGAAGGTGGTCTTGCCGGTCCCGGGCGGCCCGAAGAGGACGACGGCGCGCGGCGGGACGACCCCGAAGCGCTCGGCGACCTCGGGCTCGGAGAGGGGCATCACCAGGCGCTTCTCGAGCAGGTCCTTCTCGCGGACCATGCCGCCCACGGAGTCCCAGCGGTCGCGCGGCAGCAGCCGCCCGCCGAGCTCGCGGAGCAGGGCGAGATCGCGCCCCTGGACGGGGATGCGGCGCTCGGCGTAGCGCAGCTCGTGCTGGAGGGCGAAGCCGTTGTCCGTGAAGGCCTGCAGGGTGCGGGCCTCGCCCGCGGGCACGAGACTGCACAGAGTGCCGATGCCCTGGTCGGCCAGGCGCCGCTCGAGGGCGTCGAGCAGTCGGCCGCCGAGCGCGGGATCCTCATCGCCGGGGCGCACGCCCAGGTAGACGATCCAGCCCTGCTCGTGGGCGGCGCGGCCGACGGCGGCGCCGATCAGCTGCTCCTCGTCCTCGCCGACGGCGACCACCGCGACGTCGGCCTGGCACGAGGCGAGGACCTCGGAGAGCCCGTAGACGGGCTCCTCCTGGGGCGGGACGGTCTCCTCCCAGAGGGCGACGATCCGCCCCAGGTCCTCGCTGCGGAAATCTCGGATCGATGTCCTCGCCATCGTCGCCTCCTCGGTCCGGGTCACCGGGTTCCACGGATCATCGAGGGTGACATGCGTCACCTCTCGGTGGGGGAACCGTAGCGGACCTCGGCCGCGGGGCCAACCCTCCGGCTGATCGTGCCGGGCGGCTCAGCGCTCCCAGGCGGTGCCGGGCGGTGCGTCGAGCGGAGTCGGCACGTACTCGAGGAGCTGGAGGCCACCCTCGAAGGTGCGGGCCTCGACGAGTTCGAGCGCCACGTCCTGGTACCGCTCCCAGATCCTCTCGAGCCCTGTGCGTCCGGTGATGACGGGGAACAGGACCACTCGGAAGCGGTCCACCACTCCGGCGCGCAGCAGGGAGCAGCCCAGGTCGATGCTGCCCATGGTGACCAGGGGCTTGGAGGAGGTGCGCTTGAGCTCGCGCACCGCCTCGACGGCGTCGGTGCTGATCAGTCGCGTGCCCGCCCAGGCGAGAGGCGGCGTGAGCGTCGCGGAGAAGACGATCTGGTCGGCGTCGGCGAGCTGGGCGAAGCTCGCCTTCTCCTCCTCGGAGACGTCGATCTGCTGGGCCTGCTGGGACATCTGCTCCATCACCCGATAGGTGTTCGCGCCCATGAGGGCGAGGGAGTCGGGCTGCTGGGCGAGCCAGTCGAGGTATTCGGGGCTCTCGAGCCCCCACCACCCGGGCCAGCCGTCACCTGCGGCACAGCCGTCGAGGGAGAGGATCAGGTCCACGGTGAGCGTCTGCTCTGTGCTCGTGGACTGCGTGTCGGGACCGTTCATGGCAGTGTCCTCGATTCGACGCGCGAGGGTGTCGGCGTGGAGCGCGCGTGCTGGGAACCTACTCCTGCACGCCCTCCACCGCATCTGCGGCGTCGGAGTCCCGCATCGTGTCCCGTCGGCCCCAGCGCTGATCCCCGAGGATCACGAGGCGCAGGCACAGCGCCCCAGCGAGCACGCCGCCCAGCAGGTCGCTCGCCCAGTGCCAGCCCAGCAGCATCGAGGTGACCACGGAGTTCAGCGAGACGAGGACGACGCCGATGCGCACGAGGCGCAGCGTCCGCGGCGTGGCGCGCGAGTAGCGGGCGATGAGGTAGGCGGCGGCGCCGTAGAGGAGCACCGCCTCCGCGGCGTGCCCCGAGGGGAAGCTGATGCCCTTCTCGCCGAACTCCTGGATGCCTCCGGCCAGCAGGTCCGCGTCGTCGAGGGTCGGCGAGGGGCGGGCGATGAGCAGCTTGAGGCCGCCGATGCCCACGAGGAACGCGAGCTCCGCGGCGAGCCCGACGAGCGGGGGCCGCCAGGAGCGCCGGCGCACCGCGAGCACGATCGCCACCGCGGTGAGGACGGGGAGGCACACGGCCTGCCCGGCGATCCGGTCCAGCACGCCCTGGACGAAGGGCAGCAGCTGCGGCGCCACGTGGTAGAGCCAGTGCCGGTCGAGCCGGCCGTCGATGCCCTGGAGCGGGCCGGCCGCCCCGATCGTCGTCGCGACGAGGAGGACGGCGAGCACGGGGATCGAGGTCAGTCGCGACCACAGTCGCAGTGCGCGACCCGCGCCGGGGGTCTTCTCGCGCACGGTCCCGGCCGCCCCGAGGCGCTCTGCGAGGCGGTCCTCGGGAGTCGTGCGTGCGTCGGAGACCATCGCAGCTCAGAGTATGGGCCCCGCCGCCCGCGCGCACTCCCCCGGCGCCCCGATGTCGCGGGAGGCACAGGAACGCGGAGACGGATCCTCTACCGTGTGCGCATGATCCGCCGACTCCTCGCCCGCGCCTTCTGGGCCATCAGCCGCTGGCGCCTCGTGGCCCGGCCGGCGCCCTCGCGCCCGACGATCCTGCTCGGCGCCCCGCACACCTCCAACTGGGACTTCGTGCTCATGCTCGCGATCGCCTGGCGTCTGGGCATCGAGGTGCACTGGCTGGGCAAGCACACGCTGTTCCGCTCCTGGCGGGGACCGCTCATGCGAGCGCTCGGCGGGATCCCCGTGGACCGCTCCGACCCTCGGAGCGTGGTCGCCGAAGTCGTCGAGAGGGTCCACGGCGGCTCCGTGTTCGGCCTGGTCATCACCCCCGACGGCACTCGCGGCGGGAACACGCACTGGAAGTCGGGGTTCTACCGGATCGCGCGGCGCACGGGGATGCCGGTGACGCTCGGCTTCGTGGATCGCACGACGATGACGGCGGGGCTCGGGCCAACACTCGATCTCACGGGTGATGTCGCCGCGGACATGGACGTGATCAGGGAGTTCTACACCGACAAGGCGGGAGTCCGGCCCGAGCGCCGCGTCGAGCCGCGGCTCGCGGAGGAGAGCGAGGGACTCGACGGGGACGCGCCCCGTGGATGATCTGCAGGTCCCGCCGGGGCCCGGTGCCCCACGAGGGCTCGTGGTGCCCGCCTCCGAGCTCGTCGAGCTCTTCTCCCACGCCTCCGGCCCGGGCGGGCAGGGCGTCAACACCGCCGACTCCCGCGTGCAGCTGAGCATCGACCTCGCCACGACCACTGCGCTCGACGCCGCGCAGCGCGAGCGCGCACTGGAGCACCTCGCGCCCCGGCTCGCCGGCACGGTGCTCACGGTCGTCGCCGCGGAGCACCGTGCGCAGCGCCGCAACCGCGTCGCCGCCCGGGAGCGCCTCTCCCAGCTGCTGCGCGAGGCCGTGGCCCCTCCGGTCCCCCGTCGGCCGACCCGTCGCACCCGCGGCTCCCAGCGTCGACGGCTCGAGACGAAGAGGCAGCGCTCGCAGACCAAGGCGACGCGCCGACGGCCGGAGCGGGAGTAGCCCGTACCGGACCACGGCAAGGCCGCCCGCCGTGCCGTTTGGCCTGCCGCGCCCTGCTCGCCCATGATGTCCGCATGGACGCGGACCACTCCACCGAGAGCGAGCGATTCTGGGAGGCGCACTACGCCGAGCGCGGTGCTCCCACGAACGCCCCATCCCCCAGCCCGATGCTGGTCGACCTGATCGGCGAGTTCGCGCGCCACCCCGGCACGGCGCTCGAGCTCGGGGCCGGACAGGGCGGGGACGCCCTCTGGCTCGCCCGAGGGGGATGGACCGTCACCGCGGCCGACGCCTCGGCCACCGCCGCACGACGCATCGCCGAGACCGCCCGCGCGGAGGAGCTCACCGACCGCGTGACCGCCGTCCAGGCGGATCTCGCCCAGGACATCCCCCACGGATCGTTCGATCTGGTCTTCGCCTGCTACTTCCAGTCACCGGTGGAGATCGACCGGGACGCGATCATCGCCAAGGCCTCCCGACAGGTCGCCCCGGGCGGGATGCTGCTCGTCATCGACCACGCCTCGGTCGCGCCCTGGTCCTGGGACCAGGACATACAGTTCCCCGCGCCCGAGCAGACGCTCGAGGCCTTCGCGCTCACCGGGGAATGGGACCGCCTCGTCGTCGAGCCCCGACGACGCACCGCGACCGCACCCGACGGCGCGAGCACCGCCGAGGTCACCGACAACGTCCTCGTGGTCCGGCGGGGTCTCTAGGCGCCCTCCGGCGGTTCCGTGACCGTCTGCCCGACCGTCTCGTGAGCCCGGTCCGCGCCGCGGGCGCGATAGTGCAGGTGCACCGCACCGCTGGCGAACGCCTCCTCATGGACGCGCTCGAGATCGAGACGGACCCCGTCGGGCAGCGCCCGCAGGCCTCCGCCCACGATCATCGGGACCACGAACAGGTGGAAGTCCGTGACCATGCCGGCGCGGATCGCGTCGGCCGCCGTCGTCGGTCCGAAGATCTCGACCTGCCCGGAAGACTCGTTCACGATCTGCTGCAGGCCCGCGAGGTCCAGGTGCCGGATCAGTCGGGCGCGCGCCGGATCGACACGGCTCTCGTCGAGCGTCGAGGACGCGACGATGCGCTCGAGGCGCTGCCAGCGACGCGCGAACTCGCGCTCGGCCCCGCTCCACTCCTCGCCGTCGGGCCCGGTCTCCGGGTCGACCTCCCAGTACTCCATGAGCTCGAAGGTGCGCCGGCCCATGATCTCGGTGCTCACCTCGGCCAGGCGCTCGACGTGGACGGCGAACACGTCGTCGCCGGGCGCTGACCACTGGAAGTCTCCGTCGGCGTCGGCCGCATAGCCGTCGAGCGACATCGTCGCGGTATAGGTGAGTGTCCCCATGATGAGCGCCTCTCCGCGGTGCGCCGTCGGCGCCGCCCGCGCTGCGGATCGTCCTCGATCGCCACTCGGCGCCTTCGCCCGAGGGTGCACGGAGTCTACGCGGGGGCTAACCCCCGTGACCCGCGGACGCGCGGTGCGTACCGTTCCGGGCATGAGATCCCTCTTCGGCTCCGTGCGCTCCCTCGGCTTCCGTCGCGGCCCCCGCCGTCTGCTCGCGGGCATCGCGGGCGGCATCGCCGCGAGGACCGGTCTGAACGTGTGGCTGGTGCGGCTGCTGCTGCTCATCGCATTCCTGCTCCCGTTCGTCGGCTTCGCGGCGTACGTCGTCGCCTGGCTGCTGCTCCCCTGGCAGGACGACTCGATCCCGCTCGAGCGCCTGCTCGCGCGCGGGTGAGTCGTTCTCCGGGGGCGGCTGCTGCCCACACGACAGGAGCTGGTCGCCCCGCCTGTGCGACGCTGGCGGCATGACGGACCCTGCGGAGGAGCTCGTGCTCGTGGTCGACGGGGCGAACGTCGTCGGCTCGGTGCCCGACGGGTGGTGGCGCGATCGCGCCGGAGCCGCCGTCCGCCTGCGGGACAGCCTCGAAGGGCTTGAGATCCCCGGCGAAGGGCACGAGATCCCCGCCGATCCGGCCGGGACGCTGCGCCCGCTCGTCGCACTCGTCGTCGAGGGGAAGGCGCGGGACATCCCCGAGTTCGGCGCGGTGCGCGTGGTGCGCGCTCCCGCATCCGGGGACGACGAGATCGTCGCCGAGGTCCGGCGTCGGATCGCGGACGGCTCCACGGTCCTCGCGGTCACCAACGACCGCGAGCTGCGCGCGCGGATCGAGGCGGCCGGCGGCGAGGTGCGGCGCGTCGGCTGGTTGCGTCGACTGATCGATGGCAGGGACCAGAACCCTCGACGTTAGGAAGCGCTCGGGCCGCCCGCGAGCGGTTGCGGCGAGTCGTCGCTCGCCCCACACACCCTGTAGTCGCGCCGGATGCCCTCGGTCGCCCGGCCCCATGCACTCGACGTGACCCGCGCCTGGTGCGCGGCGAAGGACTCCCGGTCGACGAAGGTCTCGGCGACGGTCCAGACCAGCGGATCCTCTGTCGGGTCCACATGGAAGGCGAGGCAGGCGGGCTCCGCACGCGTGAGCTCGACGTGCCGCACAAGGTGGCGGCGGACCAGATCCGCCTCCCGGTCGTCAGCGCACACAAGAGTTCCGCGCAGCTCGACACGGCCCGGAGCCGACGCGCGCCGCGTCTCCGCGCCGCGCCGGACCGCCGTGAGCCACGCACGCAGGAGCGCGCGCACCGCATCGGGCTGGTCGAGATGGACGTTGTGCCCTGCGCCGTCGAGCGCGGCGAAGGTCGCGCGGGGGAAGCGGCGCGCGAGCGCGTCCTGGTCCTCGAAGCCGACCACGTCGTCCTGCCTGCCGGCGACGACGAGGACGGGCAGGTCGCGGATCGCGGGGTCCGCCTCGAGCGCCGCGTCGGGAAGGGAGGGCAGCTCGTAGAGCTCCCCCAGGCGGCGCATCGCCTCGACGTCGGCGCCGCGGATGCCGGGGAGCGCCGTCTCGCGGAAGCGCTCCCAGTTCTCCCTGCTGAGGACGACGGCCATCTCTGCGTAGGTCTCAGCGTCGGGCGGATCGAGCGCGGCGAGCAGGCCGGGCTCCTCCGCGAGGACGGTCCGCGCGGGTAGCGTGCGGTGCTCGCGCACGGGGTCGACGACGGGAGCGAGCAGCGCCATGCCGAGGCACTGGCCGCTGCGGCGCGCGACGAGGTCACGGGCGAGGAGCCCGCCCAGGGAGTTCCCGACGACGGCGAACGGCCGCGTGCCGAGCAGGTCCTCGACGATCTCGTCGAGCCGATCGGCGAGGTCCGGCAGTCCTCCGCGGCCGGCGAGCGGCGGGGTGCCGCCGAATCCCGGGAGGTCGGGATAGAAGCGCTCCCAGGCTCCGTCGGCGGCGAAGACGTCGTCGAGGTCGAGCAGGAGCCGATGGTCGAGGCCGTTGCCGTGGACGAACAGCACGGGCGTGCCGGAGCCGCGTCGGACGAGGTGGGGCTGGACTGTCACGGTGCGAGAGTAGCGAACGGCCCGGTCACGGCGGGGATCAGCGCAGTCCGAACGCTCCTGCCGTGACGTCGACCCACTGCGCGAGCATCTCGTCGCCGTGCGGCGCGATATCGGCCCCGAGCTGCCCGAAGAGCTGCGCGGAGATCAGCCCGACCAGGCCCGTCCATGCCAGGACGCTCGCCGCGACGAGCTCCGGCGACGCATCCACCCCGAGCTCAGCCGCTCCCGCCGCGAGCACCGCGGAGTACGCCTCCCCCGGAGCGCTCGCCAGGACGGAGCCCCGGCCGCCTGAGTATCCCCCCTGCTGCGCCGACGGACCGCACGCGCTCTCGCCTGCCGCCAGGATCTCCATGAACCTCGCCATCACGCGCGTGCCCGGTCCTGTGGTCCGCTCCGCCGGCGCCGCGTACCCGGGAACGGGTGTTCCGTAGACGAGCGCCCACCGCTGGGGCTGCTCGATCGCCCACCTCTGCATGGCCCCGGCGAGCGCCGCGAGAGCAGCCTTCCCTGCGCCCCCTTCCGTCGAGGCATCCGCGAGGGCCGCGTCCACACGGTCCGCGAGGTCCGTGAAGGCGTCCTCCAGCAGGAGCGTGAGCAGGTCGTCACGGCTGGAGACGTGGCGGTAGATGGCCGACGAGGCGACATCGAGCCCGCGCGCGATCTCGCGGACGGAGAGCCCGGCGGGCCCGTCCTTCTCCAGCAGCTCCCCGCCCACGCGGAGGATGCCCTCGCGCATCTCGGCGCGCGCCTGGGCGTGGCTGCGGCGCGGTCGCGCGCGCTTCGCGCTCGTCGCACTCGTCGGCTTCTCCATGCCGGTCAGTCTGGCACCGCACGCCCGTAGAGGCAATTCTGTGAGCACTGCTCTTGTTTTTTCGCGCGCGCCGGGCTAGCGTCGTCCCCGTCAGATAGCGAGCAGTGCTCACAGAAAGAGTCCCCTCATGCGATACCTCATCACCGGAGCCGGCCAGATCGGCACCCAGCTGGCCCGCGACCTCCTCGCCGCCGGCCACGACGTGACGGTGCTGCGGCGCGGCACCGACGTGGAGCCCGGCGCCCGCCTGGTGCGCGGCGACGCCGGAGATCCGGCCACGCTCCGCTCCGCCCTGACGGATGCGGACGGCGCCACCGCCGATGCGATCCTCCACTGCATCCACTCGAGCTACGACGCCTCCGCATGGCGCCGGGACCTGCCCCAGCGCGAGCGCGCGGTCATGGACGCGGCGGCCGACGCGGGCATCCCCATCGTCTTCCCGGAGTCCGTCTACGCCTTCGGCGAAGGGGCAGCGGATCTCCACGAAGGCGCACCCCTCACGCCCGCCTCGCCGCTCGGCGAGGTCCGCGCGGAGCTGCTGCGCACCCGGGCCGCACACCCGGCCACGACGCTCTCCGTGGTCGCGGCCGACCTCCTCGGGCCGACGGCAGTGCCCGAGACCTCGGTCTTCCTGCAGCTCGTGCTCCAGCCCGCCGCCTCCGGCAAGCGCGCCTGGGTGCTCGGGGATCCGTCCGTGCCGCGCACCCTCACGTCCATCCCGGACATGACGGCCGCGATGGCCTTCGCCGCCCAGCACGCCGACGAGCTCGCACCGCACGGCGACGCGATCCTCATGGCACCCTCGCCGGAACCGCTGAGCCAGCGCGAGCTGGCCGAGCGCACGGCGGCGCTGGTCGGCGAGCGCCCGCACGGGGCCACGGGCATCCCCTCGCCGCTGCTGCGCGCGATCGGCCTCTTCTCCCCCACGTTCCGCGAGCTCACGCACCAGCTCTACCTGTGGCGTCGCCGCGCCGTGATCCACCCGGGCACGCTGACCAGGGACTACGGGCTGCAGCCGACCGACCTGGACCGGATCATCCTCTCGTCGCTGCAGCGATGACCCTCGGCGGCGGGCGGACGTCGCCCGCCGCCGTCAGGCCTCGCCGCCTGGATCAGTCCCCTCGCCCGATCCGTCGCGGGACGCATGCCGGTCCGGCCGGCCAGGCCGGGCGACCCGGGCAGGCCGAGCGATCCCGTCGAGGAGGAACGTCGTGCGCCGGTCGTAGCTGGGACGCGGCGGCCTGCCGCGCTCCTCGAGCACGAGCGCCGTCTCGATCGCGAGGGCATGGAAGTCCTCCGGCTCGAACGTCCCGGCGAGGAACCCGGACGCGACGCCCTGCTCGACGAGCTCCTCGTGGAAGCACTCCCCCTGGCCGCACAGTTCCATGAGCCCGCGGGAGCCCGGCACCTGCCGCAGGATCACGCCGTTCACGGCCGGCTGCCGGTACTGCAGATCGCGCAGTGCTGCGACGTACCAGCGGATCCGTTCACCGATGTCGACGACCGCCCGAGCCCGCTCGATGACGCCGAGCAGCTCCTGCGCGGCGACGTCGTCGATGACGGCGTCGATCAGGCCCGCCCGACCGCCGAACCTGTTGAACACGGTCGCCTTGCTCACGTGGGCGGCGGCGGCGACGTCCTCGAGAGGGGCCGACAGGCCTCGCTCCCGGAAGATCTCCACCGCTGCGGTGCGGATGCGGTCGTGGTTGCGGCGCGCATCCGCGCGCAACGGGGCGGGGTCCAGGGTCTCCATCTCGTCTCCTCCGTCCTTCGTCACTCCCGATGCCGGAAGAACTTGACCTGTCCGGTCAACTTCGTCGAGGATCGTACTCCACAGGAAGTTGACCACCCGAGTCAACTTGTCCCCTCCTTCCGGGAGGAGGACACACCCCGATGGAAGGACGACCGACGTGATCATCGCGACCGGAGCAACAGGCACCCTCAACGGCGCCACTGTCGAACGGCTCCTCGAGAAGCTTCCCGCCGAGCAGATCGGCGTGAGCGTGCGGGACCCCGCACGCGCGGCCCACCTCGAGCGCCGCGGCGTGCGCGTCCGCCAGGGGACGTACGACGATCCCGACGCCCTGCGCCACTCCTTCGAGGGTGCGGACCAGGTGCTCCTGGTCTCCTCGAGCGATCTGACGGCCGACGTCCTCGCCCAGCACCGCCGCGCCATCGACGCGGCCGTCGATGCGGGAGCCCGGCGGATCCTCTACACGAGCGCCTTCGGCGCCGGCTTCGACACCCCCTACCCGCCGCTGGCGCTCCACGCCGCCACGGAGCAGCACCTCGCGGAATCGGGTGTCGCGTGGACCTCGCTGCGCAACGGCTTCTACGGCGATCTCGACCAGCTCCTCGGACCGTGGCGGAGCACGCGCACGATCGCCCGGCCGGCCGACGGCCCGTTCGCCTGGGTGGACCGACGCGACGCCGGTGAGGCGGCTGCGGCGATCCTCGTCGGCGACGGCGGCTTCGACGGCGTCGTGGACCTCGTCCCGGACCGTCCCGTGATGCTCGCGGACTTCGCCGCGGCGGCGTCCGATGTCACGGGCGAGCCCGTCCAGCGCGTCGTCGTCGATGACGAGGAATGGGTCGCCGGCGAGGTCGACGCCGGTGTCCCGGAAGCCGCCGCGCGGTTCAGCCTGTCGATGTTCCGGGCCACCCGAGAGGGGCATTTCTCGGGCTCCGACCCGACCCTCGCCCGCCTGCTGGGCAGGGCGCCGCGCACTCCTGCCGACATGCTGGCGGACCACCTCGCCGCGTGAGAACGACAGGGCCCCGGGTCCGCCAGGGTCCGGGACCACCAGACCCGGATCCGCTCGGGGCCGGGTCCGCTCGGGACTCCGCCGACGTCGGGCAGGGCGCGGCGGCGTCCTGATCGGCGACGCGCGCAGGGCGCTCAGTTCCAGAGCGTGAGCTTCTCGGGATTCATCATCAGCCGGACCTCGCTCACGGCCCCGTCGACGACCTCGAGCGTGACCACTCCGAAGATCCGCGCCTCGTCCCAGAGCGCGAACCCGAGGCCGTCGGGCGTGTCCTGCTCGAGGACTGTCGCCCCCGGGTTCTTGGTGAGCGCTCCGAACAGGAACCGTGCGACCCGATCAGGTCCGAGGACGGGCCTGCGCGCAGCCGTCACCCGGCCGCCGCCGTCGGAGCGCAGCACGACGTCGGGGTCGAGCACGGCCACCAGCCCGGCGAGATCGCCACTGCGCGCGGCGGCGGCGAAGGCCCGCACGATGTCGTCGTGCTCGCTGCGGCTCGCACGTCGGCCGCGATCCGCCTGGACCCTTCGCCGGGCCGAGGCGGCCAGCTGACGGCACGCGGCGGGGGTGCGTCCGACGGTCTCCGCGACCTCGGCGAAGGGAACGGCGAACACGTCGCGCAGCACGAACGCGACCCGTTCGGCGGGCGTCATCGACTCCAGGACCACGAGCAGAGCGGTGCTCACCGAGTCGTCGAGGGTCACCCGGTCCAGCGGGTCCTCCGTCGCCGTCCCGGCCGGGAACGCGAGGGCGGGCACGGGTTCGGGCAGCCAGGGGCCCACGTAGTTCTCGTGGCGGCGGCGCGCCGAGCCCAGGACGTTGAGGCAGATCCGACCGGCGGCGCGCGTCAGCCACGCCCTCGGCACCCGGATGGCCGCACGCTCCTCCTCGGGCAACCGGTACCAGCGGATGTAGGTCTCCTGCACGGCGTCCTCGGCCTCGGCGACCGTGCCGAGCATCCGGAACGCGAGGGACAGGAGGTGGCGCCTCTCCCC
This sequence comes from Brachybacterium kimchii, assembly GCF_023373525.1. Lineage (NCBI taxonomy): Bacteria > Bacillati > Actinomycetota > Actinomycetes > Micrococcales > Dermabacteraceae > Brachybacterium > Brachybacterium kimchii. Next base: position 127,022 of record NZ_CP097218.1, on the reverse strand, counting down.
CAGCGCCTCGGCATCCGGGCCCTCGGCATCCGGACGCTGGGGATCCGGATCCCGGGCGTCGGCGCACCCGGTATCGGGGTCGTGACCGTGCGATCCCGGCCGGGCTGGGTGCTGATCGTCCTCGAACGGCTTCATGGCATGCTCCCTTCGCACCACAGGACCGAGCAGGAGGTCGGGGTGTGAGCCGCGGCGACCGTCCGCGGACGGTCCCGTCCGCGCGCAGTCCGCCGTCGTCGGCGGGGCACTGCCTCACATCACCGCTCCGTGTCCGGTCATAGGGGTATGACGCGAAGACTACTCAGCACACCGCGGGCACGATCCCGCCGGCATGACCGAGCAGCCCCGTCCACGGGGGCCATGAAGGAGGCAGTCAGATGAAGATCGTCGTCGCCGGAGCGACTGGCGCACTGGGTCGCCACGTCGTCGCCGCGGTGCGGGATGCTGGCTGCGAGCCCGTTCCCCTGAGCCGCAGCACGGGCACCGACCTCGTCACGGGCGCGGGCCTCGTCGAGGCCCTGCAGGGCGCCTCGGCCGTCATCGACGCCTCGGCCACCAGCAGCACCTCGACCTCTGCCAGCGTCGACTTCTTCACCACCGTGACCGACAACCTGCTGACCGCCGAGCGCGCCGCGGGCGTGCCCCACCACGTCGCGATCTCGATCATCGGGGCGGCGCAGGTGCGTGCGAACTACTACGCGGGCAAGGCGGCCCAGGAGGATCTGCTCCGGGAGCGCGACGGCGGATGGTCGCTGCTCCGCACGACCCAGTTCCACGACTTCGCGCAGCAGCTGATCGGCCATGGCGCGGTGGGACCCTTGCAGGTGGTGCCAACGATGCGCTCGCAGCCGATCGCCACGAGCGAGGTCGCCTCCGAGCTCGTCGCGATCGCGACCGGCGCGCCGCAGGGGGTCGTGCCGGATCTCGCGGGGCCGAGGGAGGAGAACATGGCGGACCTGGTGCGGCGGCTGCTCGCGTCCGAGGGGCGCCGACGCCCTGTCCTCCAGATCCCTCTGCCCGGCGCATGGGGTCGCGGGATGCGCGACGGGTCGCTGCTCCCGACGCCGGGGACTCGGCGCGGTGAGATGACCTTCGCGCAGTGGCTCGCCCTCCGTCAGAGCTGATCGCTTTCTCTCCCCGGAGTGTCCGGAGGGTTCTGCACGCGGTAGGGGCGGGGGCGGATCCGCCCGTGCCCCTGCCCTGCCGCCTGTTCAGCCTCCGGAGCGGGGATGGCGCAGATGCGCGCGCTCGGCGAGCTCCTGTTCGCTCACGAACGTCATCATCTCCTCGCCGGGGGCGCAGACCATCACGGCGATGAACGTGGTCGGGGCCTCGGCGAGGTGGTTCGCGGCCTGGTAGTGGATGAGGTCGCCACCGGGCTCCCAGAAGGCCTCGCCGGTGCGGATGATGCGCTCCGGCTCTCCCTCGAGCTCGAAGACGAGCTCGCCCTCGAGGAGGTAGCCGAAGACGGGGCCGGAATGACGGTGCGGCGGCGAACCGGGCGATCCCGGCTCCAGCGTCATGCTCACGGTCATCACGTGGGCCGGTCCGACGCCGCCGGCGACGCGGGCCTGGTCCAGCAGTCGGATGTCCGGGGTGGGTGCGTCCATGGTGCTCTCCTCTCGGGACGGCCGCTCCGTCCCCTGCCCCTACGACCGGGAACGAGCCGCCTGTGTGAGGCGGCGCCGCGACGGGCCGACGCGGGCCGGCATCCGTCCTCACATCGCGAGCCGCCGCGCGGTCCTGGGGGTGAGCCGCGCATCCGTCGCAATGCTCGGGCCGGCCCGCCGGCCCTCAACGCATCGAGAGGATTCCCCGTGAACGTCGTCATCCGCCTGGCTCTGGCGATCCTGTTCCTCGACGAGCTCGTCGTCGGGGGATCGAACGCGCTGGTGCCCGCGAGCTTCTACCGGCACTTCCCGACCGTGGACCTGACGCCCCCGTTCAGCGAGCACTATGCGCGAGACTTCGGCGGCGCCACGCTGGGGATCGGCCTCGGGTCGTCCCGGAGGGCGCCGAGAACTTCGCGTTCCTCGGGCAGTTCGCGGAGACCGGCCGCGACACGATCTTCACCACCGAGTACTCGGTGCGCACCGGCATGGAGGCCGTCTACGAGCTCCTCGACGTGGGGCGCGGCGTGCCGGAGACCTGGGGCTCCACGTACGACGTGCGCGACCTCCTCGAGGCCTCGGCGCGCATGCGCGACGGCAAGAAGGTGGAGATCCCCGGCCCGGCCGCGCTGCGCAGCTACCTGCGCGACAGGCTCGAGCACGGAGAGATCGGTCAGCTCCTCGAGGAGCACGGCCTGATCTGAGCCTCGTGCCCGCCCACCCGGAGTGTGCCTCGGCCCGGCCCCGAGGCGCGCCCAGGGGTTGGTCGGCAGAATGTCGGTGCCGCGTGCTCAAGGCCTGAGAAGGGGGACCGCCGCACGGATAGGTGACTCTTCTGGCGTGGCCGATGGGCGGCCCAGAAGGATGCGCACCATGTCCGCTGGTGGTCACCTTCGCTCGACAGCCCGGACCCACGCCCATGCTGCGGGTACGCCACCGCTCGCAGTGCCGGCCGACCGGCGATGGTGGGATCTGCCGCGCCGGGTGCCAGGTCGGGGCACCGCAGTCACCGTCCGGACCGAGGCCCGCTATCGAGTCTGGGCGCTCGGAGAGTGCGCATCATGGGAGTGAGCGATGCTTGCGAGTTCGGCGCGCGTGCGGGCGCCGTATTTCCGCAGCAGGTTGGCCACGTGGTATTTCACCGTGTTGGCCGTGATCCCGAGCTGGTCGCCGATGCGCTGGTTCGAGATCCCGGTCGCGACCAGGCGCAGCACCTGCTTCTCGCGGTCGGTGAGCTCCTCGGCGCCCTCCACGGTGAGCGCTGCGCTGGGTGGGTCCAGTGGAATCTCGATCCGCAGCGTCGTCCCCCAGCCCGGGGTCGTCTCCACGTCCATTGTTCCGTCGAGCGCCACCACTCGCTCCACGATCGGACGCAAGGAGTCGTCGTGCGCCGTCACCGCGGTTCCCCCGTCGTCACGGACCTCCATCAGCAGGTGGCGGCCATCGCAGTCCCAGCCGATCCGGGCGCGTGCGGCGTCCGCGCGGTCCATGAGCGAGAGCATTGCTGTGCGGGAGATGGCGCGGGCCTCCCGAGCGACCGGGCCCGGCAGCGCCCGCCCTCGCGCAGGAGGCTCGGCGAACTGGACGTGCAGCGGCCCGGAGCGGATCAGAGGACGCAGTTCGGTGCGCAGGCGCGAGAATGCCTCGGCTACCGGCTCGAGCACGCTCTCCTGCTGCGCATGGACCGAACGAGCACGGATGAGCGCGGAGGAGGCGATCTCCGTGGCCTCCCTGCGCGCGGCCGCATCCGCGAGTCGGCCGGAGCGGAGCACGGCAAGGATCGATTCGAGGGTGATCGCATGCTGATCGGCCTGCTCGGTCAGGGCACGGTCCCGCGACAGGGAGCGGGCACGTTCCAGCGGGGTCGGGAGGTCGCTCACTCCCCTACTCTAACTCGATCCGGGAGGCCCACCCGATCGAAGGGGGCGCCCCGCTCATCGGGCAGCAGTGGACCGCCGCGGACCGGCCCAAGATGGTCGACATGGAAGAACGAGGTATCCAGGATTCGCTGACGCGGATCGTCAACGAGATCGAGGGGGCAGCTGCCCTTCCCGACGCGCCCGCGCTCGCGGCCGCCGTCGAGCTGACAGCGGACGCCCGGCGAGTCTTCGTCCACGGGGCTGGACGGTCCGGGCTCGCGCTGCAGATGACGGCCATGCGCCTCATGCACCTCGGGCTGCAGGTCCACGTCGTCGGTGAGACGACGACCCCTGCGATCGGAGAGGGCGACCTGCTCCTGACCGCCAGCGGTTCCGGCACGACCTCGGGGGTGGTGAGCGCGGCTGAGACGGCGCGATCCGTCGGTGCCCGCGTCATCGGGATCACGACCGACCCCGAGTCACCGCTTGCTCAGCTGTCCCACGCCGTCCTGGTCATCCGGGCGGCGACGAAGACGGACCGGTCCGAACAGCAGTCGGCCCAGTACGCCGGCAGCCTCTTCGAGCAGCTCCTCGTCCTCGTCGGCGACGCTCTCTTCGACGTCCTGTGGCAGAAGAGCGGACAGAGCGCGGATGCACTCTGGCCCCGTCATGCCAACCTCGAATGACCTTTCTTCCCCGTTCCACCATCGACACCACCACAAGAAAGAGACACCCTGACATGCGACTGCAGTTCGCCATGGACACCCTGACCACCGAGTCCGCCCTCGACCTGGCCGCGAAGGCCGCCCCCTACGTCGACATCCTCGAGCTCGGCACCCCTCTGATCAAGAGCGAGGGCCTCGCGGCGATCACGGCGGTCAAGGCCGCCCACCCCGACAAGACCGTCTTCGCCGATCTCAAGACCATGGATGCCGGCGAGCTGGAAGCTGACATCACCTTCGCTGCCGGAGCGGATCTGGTCACCGTGCTCGGCGTCGCCGGTGACAGCACGATCGCCGGAGCGGTCGCCGCGGCGACCAAGCACGGCAAGGGCGTCGTCGTCGATCTGATCGGCGTGTCCGACAAGGCCGCACGGGCCCGGGAGGTCGTCGCCCTCGGCGCCGTCTTCGTGGAGATGCACGCCGGCCTCGACGAGCAGGCGGAGGACGGCTACAGCCTCGACGCCCTGCTCGCCGCCGGCGAGGCCGCCGAGGTCCCGTTCTCCGTCGCCGGCGGCGTCAGTGCGGACTCTGTCGAGGCCGTCCAGCAGGCGGGAGCAGACGTGGCCGTCGCGGGCAGCGCCATCTACAGCGCATCGGACGTCGCCGCCGCGGCCGCCGCCATCCGCTCCGCCATCCGGTGACCATCGCCCACCGCATCCCGTGGTGAGGGGCAGGTGACGGCACGCCCGGACCCTGTCCCCTCCCACCGGATGCGGTGGACTGATGCCGCAGTCGATCCCCGCGTGGCGCAGAGCGCCACGTGATCCTCCTCGCCGCAGGGCGTGCCCGGCCGGCGCCGGGCGGCGCCGCGGCGCATCCCGACGGCCCCGCCGTGGGCGATGTCGCTGCGGCCCCCTCGGACCTTCTCCGCGCCGGCCCCCGTGGTGGACCGGCGCTCGTCCGCGTGACACCCCCGCTGGAGCTCCCCGCCAGGACCGGCGCCGGTGACACCGGTCCCTCCGCGATGTGCGCGGCCCGGCGGCCCTGGCACAAGTGATCGTCCCCCTCGCCCTGCGAGGCGATCCGGATCGAGAGGTGAGGGGCGTCAGGAGCGTCGCAGCGACCTGCCCCCGTCTCCCCCGATCACGCCCCTGCGCACTCGTCACCGCCGCTGAGCTCCGGCATGCCGGCCCCACCTTCCCCGGACCCGCGCCCGGGCATCGTCCGGGACGGGATCGGCGAAGGATCCGTGCACAGAACCGGCCCGCGACCGCCGCTGGAGCGACGATCGCGGGCCGGGTGCATGACGGCCCGGGATCAGGCGGGGATCATGCCGTGGGGATCGATGATGAACTTCTCCGAGACACCGGTGTCGAACGTCGCGTAGGCGTCGGGGGCCTCGTCGAGGCTGATGACCTTGGTGTTGAGCATGTCGCTGAGGTAGGGCATGCGGTCCCAGAGGATCGACATCATCAGCTCACGGTTGTAGTGCATGATCGGGGCCTGGCCGCCGGAGATCCGAGGAGACTTGATCCACGCCTTGCCGAAGTCGATCGGGTAGGTGCCCTCCTGCTCGGCCTTGGAGGAGGCCAGCGGGTCGGGGCCGTAGACGCCGACGATGCCGGTGGCGCCGCCTGCGCGGGTGGCGTCGATGACCTGGTTGATGGCGTGGGCGGGGTTCATGTCATCGGCTTCGCGGCCGATCCCGTGGGCTTCGTTGCCGACGTAGTCGACGGCGCAGTCCACCATGGGCTCGCCGAGGATGGCCTCGATCTGATCGGTCAGCGGCACGTCCTGGTTCAGGTCGATGGTCTCGCAGCCGTTGTTCTTCATCAGGTCCAGCCGGTCCTGGTGGTAGTCACCGACGATGATGCAGGAAGCGCCCAGGAGACGGGCCGCCGCGGCGCCGCAGCGTCCCACAGGTCCGGCGCCGGCGATGTAGACGGTGGAGCCGGGCTTGGCCCCGGCCTCCATGAGGCCGTGGAACGCGGTGGGCAGGATGTCCGAGAGAAGGGCGAGGTCACGGATCTTCTCCATGGCCTGGTCCTTGTCCGGGAAGCGGAGCAGCTGGAAGTCGGCGTAGGGGACGAACAGGTACTCCGCCTGCCCACCCTGGAAATCGCCCAGGTTGAACCCGTAGGCGCCGCAGGACACGTCGGGGTTCACGGTCTCGCACGCCTCGGTGTGGCGGGCACGACAGTTGCGGCATCGGCCGCAGGCGACGTTGAAGGGAACCGAGACCAGGTCGCCTTCGGAGAGGAACTCGACGTCGGGGCCGATCTCGACGACCTCGCCGGTCATCTCGTGCCCCATCACCATGCCCTGGGGGACGGGGAAGGAACCGCGGTAGATGTGCAGGTCGGAGCCGCAGATGTTGGTGGCGACGATCTTGAGGATGACGCCGTGCGGGGCGCTCTTGCCGTTCGGCATCTCGAGCTTCGGGAAGTCGAGGGTCTCGACGCGCATGTCCTTGACGTTCTGGAACACGACGGCGCGGTTGCTGCTTGCCATGACGATCTCCTCCAGTTGTGGATGGCCCGGTCGCGGAAGTGCCACGGTCATTTGGATGCCCGTCGCCCGCGGCCTCGGCTCTCTTCGAGCATAGGCCAGAAGGAACCTCGTGCTCCACCGAGGTGCCCGCCGCGGCTGCGGCGACAGGCGCCACGGGCAGGTGGACCGTGGAGGACGGGGCCATGCTCCGACCGATCGGTGGAACGCGTCGCTAGTGTCGCCGGCATGGTCGAAGCACGCAGGTCCGCGCCGTCGGACTCCACACCTGTTCAGCCCGACGTGCAGGTTCTCGGCGCTCGCGAGCACAACCTCCAGGACATCGACCTGACGGTGCCTCGCGACGCGCTGGTGGTGTTCACCGGGGTCTCGGGCTCGGGGAAGTCCTCCCTGGCCTTCGGAACCCTGTTCGCGGAGTCCCAGCGCCGCTACCTCGAGTCCGTCGCTCCCTACGCCCGTCGCCTGATCGACCAGGCCGACGTCCCGGACGTCGACTCCATCACGGGCATGCCGCCGGCCGTCGCTCTTCAGCAGCAGCGCGGGGGCCGCAGCGCGCGGTCCTCGGTGGGCAGCATCACCACGCTCTCCTCGCTGGTGCGCATGCTCTATTCCCGGGCCGGCCACTACCCCGACGATCAGCCGATGCTCTACGCCGAGGACTTCTCCGCCAACACGGTGCAGGGCGCATGCCCGGAGTGCCACGGCATCGGCCGGGTGTACGAGGTCACCGAGGACACGATGGTGCCGGACCCTTCACTGACGATCCGCGAGCGGGCCATCGCCTCCTGGCCGACGGCCTGGCACGGTCATCAGCTGCGCGATGTCCTCGTCGCGCTCGGCTACGACGTCGATGTGCCCTGGAAGGATCTGCCGAAGGAGGATCGGGACTGGATCCTCTACACGGACGAGACGCCGTATGTCCCGGTCCATTCGCGGCTGACTCTCGCCGAGGCTCGGGCCGCGACCGCGGCGGGCGTCGAACCGAGCTACTCGGGCACCTTCGTCGGCGCGCGTCGGTACGTGCTCGACACGTTCGCGAACACCAAGAGCGAGTCGATGAAGCGACGCGTGGCGGAGTTCCTCTCGGTCGCTCCCTGCCCTGCCTGCCATGGGAAGCGGCTGAAGCCGGAGGCTCTGTCCGTGACGTTCGAGGGTCTCGACGTCGCAGATCTCTCCGCGCTGCCGCTCGCGGAGCTCTCCACGCTGATCGACCAGGCGGTCGAACGGGCCACCGGCGCTCTCGACCGGGCCGAATCGTCGGGCAGCACCGGTGGCCAGGCTGACCGACGCGACGCCGGGCAGCGGGCCGACTCCGCAGGATCAGCCCCCGCGGGCGCCGACGACGTGAGCGCGGCGCCCGACCGCTCGGTCGAGAAGCTGGCCGCGACAGCGCGATTGGGCGCGGAACTCGTCAACAGATCGCGGCCGATCATCGATCTGGGTCTGGGGTACCTGTCCTTGGGCCGCACCACTCCCACCCTCTCCGGCGGGGAGCTGCAGCGCCTGCGACTCGCGACCCAGCTGACCTCTGAGCTGTTCGGTGTGGTCTATGTGCTCGATGAGCCGTCCGCGGGTCTTCATCCGCAGGACGTCAGCGCTCTGCTCGGCATCCTCGACGGGCTCAAGCGCCGGGGCAACAGCCTGTTCGTGGTGGAGCATTCGGTGGATGTGATGCGGCACGCCGACTGGCTGGTCGACATCGGGCCCGGCGCGGGTGAGCGCGGCGGCCGCGTCGTCTACAGCGGGCCCTACGAAGGGCTCGCCGAGGTGGAGGAGTCCGTCACCCGCGGCTATGTCTTCGGGGGCAGCGGCCTGCCCCGCCGGACGCCTCGCGAACCGCAGGGATGGCTGAGGCTCGAGCACGTCACGCGCAACAACCTGCGCGACGTGTCGATCTCCTTCCCGTTCGGGGTGTTCACGGCCGTCACCGGAGTGTCGGGATCAGGCAAGTCCAGCCTGGTCAGCCAGGCACTGCCCGCGCTGCTCGACGAACGGCAGGGACGAGCTGACCAGGCGGAGGATGCTGACGCCGCCGAAGGGGACGAGCTCCTGCTGTCGGACGAGCCCGACGAGCTCGAGGGGGAGATCCGCGGCGACGTCGACGGGGTGCGCCGCGTCGTGAGCATCGACCAGAAGCCCATCGGCCGCACCCCGCGCTCGAACGTCGCCACCTACACCGGCCTGTTCGACCACGTGAGGCGGAGATTCGCCGAGACGCCCGAGGCTCGCGCTCGCGGGTACAAAGCGGGCAGGTTCTCCTTCAACGTCACCGGCGGTCGCTGCCCTACCTGCAAGGGCGAAGGATCCGTCATGGTGGAGCTGCTCTTCCTCCCCTCGGTCTACACCGAGTGCCCCGACTGCCACGGAACCCGCTACCAGTCCAGCACGTTGGAGATCGCCTGGCGTGGCCGTAACATCGCGGAGATCCTCGCCATGAGCGTCGAGGAGGCCCACGACTTCTTCCACCGCGAGTTCGACATCATGCGGTCGCTCACGGCACTGGTCGACGTCGGCCTCGGATATCTCCGTCTCGGACAGCCGGCCACCGAGTTGTCCGGAGGTGAGGCGCAGCGGGTGAAGCTCGCCTCCGAGCTCCAACGATCCCAGCGCGGGGACACCCTCTACGTCCTGGACGAGCCGACGTCCGGGCTGCACAGCGCCGATTCCGATCGGCTCGTGACGCATCTCCAGATCCTCGTGGACGCAGGCAACACCGTCGTCGCGGTCGAGCTCGACATGCCCATCGTCGCCGTGGCCGACCACGTCATCGACCTCGGGCCCGGGGCGGGGGACGATGGCGGCACGGTGGTCGCCTCAGGCACGCCCGCGCAGGTCGCCTCGTCCGGAGCCGGTGCGTCGGCACCGTACCTCGAGGCCGCGCTCCGGGAGGCCGCCTCCTCCCGGACGTGAGTGTCGTACGGCTGCGACGAGGGCGATGACCTCGTCGCAGGGGGCGCATCGGACGAGCAGGCTGCGTCACCTGATCGGTGACCCTCGCCGTGTGCCTTCCCCGCGCGGTCAGCAGGCGCTCCGCCCTGTCTGCGGATGAGGTCGGGAACCGGTGACCCTCGAACGACGCTGACCGGACGTCCTGCGGCGGCGTCGACGTCCTCGTGCCCCCGGCATCCCGGCGTCCCGGCGTCCCGGCGTCCCGGATGAGATGGCCACGTGCGCCCTGTCCCTGACGTACGAGGTCTACACTGGCTAAGGGGCAGGCACTCACATTCGGCCAGGCCCCGGCGAAGAAGGCCCACCGTCGATGGCGGAACGTCAGCGACGACCTCCCGGCCGAAGCTTCTTCTCCGTCCCCCAGGACCCGGCCCGAGAATCGGCAGCCACCACCTGCCGGGACCTCGATGAGCGCAACGACGACTGCACCCGAGTCGTCCTGCACCCGAACCACGCTGCCCGGTACGGACAGCGTGCGGCTCGCCCCCACAGGCAAGCCGTCATCTCTCGCAGAACGGAGCAGAACATGGCAGACGAATTGCATGGCAAGCGGATCGCGATCCTGGCCGCCGACGGCGTCGAGCGCGTGGAGCTCGAGCAGCCGCGACAGGCTCTTCAGGACGCCGGGGCCACGACCGTGCTGCTCTCGCTGCACGAGGGCGAGATCAAGGCACGCGAGAACGACCTGGACGAGGCCGGGACATTCTCGGTCGATGCCCTGGTGAAGTCCGCCTCGGCCGACGAGTACGACGCCCTGCTGCTTCCCGGCGGCACGGTCAACCCCGATCAGCTGCGCGTGGACACCGACGCCGTCGGATTCGTGCGCGACATCATGGTCGCCGACAAGCCGGTCGCCGCGATCTGCCACGGACCGTGGACGCTGATCGAGGCCGGTGTCGCGAAGGGTCGGACGCTGACCTCGTACCCGAGCATCCGCACCGACCTGCGCAATGCCGGAGCGAACGTCGTCGACGAAGAGGTGGCGCGCGACGGGAACCTGATCACCAGCCGCTCGCCCGAGGATCTCCCGGCCTTCAACGCCGCGATGGTCGAGCTGTTCAGCCAGGACAAGTGAGGAAACCATGATCAACACTGCATTGTCAGTCATCGTTCACGCCAAGCCGGGGAAGGAGCAGGACGTCGCGGACTTCCTCCGCAGCGCCCGCCCCATCGTCGAGCAGGAGGAGGGTACGCGAGCCTGGTTCGCCCTGCAGTTCGACGAATCCACCTTCGGGATCTTCGACGTGTTCCCCGACGACGAGGCCCGCCAGACCCACCTCTCCGGTGGCGTCGGCCAGGCACTCGCTGCACAGGGAGCTGATCTGTTCAGCACCGAGCCGAGCATCCAGAACGTCGACGTGATCGCGTACAAGCTGCCCGGCGAGACCGCCTAGAGGAACAGCTTCGATCGCCTCGGCGGCCAGGAACCGCGGGGTTCTCCCACGACGATCAGCGTTCCGCTGACACAGGGTTGCTATGTAGGGCTTCCTGTCAAGTGGGCAGGGTGAAGCGGGGGTGTCCACCGGCCGGTGGGTGCCCCCGCTTCGGCGTTCGCGGGGTGCGCCTGGGGATGTCGCGTGTCAGTTCGACGCGTGGTCAGCCTGATATGCGCGGGTTGGTTACCGCATGACGCTGTTTCGGTAGGAGGAGCGGAGTTTGTCCGAGATCCAGCGTCGCCCGTGCGGTCTGGTCACAGCCCTTTCTCCGGTCTCCTCCTCACGCTGCGTCCCCAGGCGCTCGGGATCGCCCATGAACGCGGTCTCTACGGGCTATGCCTCCATCGTCGCCGGTGACCAGCACCAGGAGGCCAGCTCTCGGGAGGTGAACTCGCTGTCCTCGGCGAGCTCGAGGATCGCGGCGTCGAGCCGGTCACGCGTGCTGGACGGTGTCGTCGCAGTCATCGAACGTCATCAGCGTTCCGACGCCGGCACCACCCAGTTGGTCACGTCGTATGCCCCGAAGCCAGGCCCTGTGCTCCTTGCCCCCGTTTGTCTTCCCGGCGAACACATACCCGTTGCGCAGGGCGAGCTTTCCCAGACGCTGACGGGCACTCATCAGGTCACGTCGGGCATCGTCACGGCAGCGGACGAGGTCACGGGCTGCTTCTGGCTTCGCCTGGCGATCCGGACCGGCACGATGGCTCCGGCACGATCCAGACGAGCCAGCAGCATTGCATCGTTGCGGTCGCTCTTGACCCCGGTCCCCGGGCGGGTGGATCAACTTCGAGGGTGCCGCGACTTGCACCCGATGCCCCGCCTCGTGAAGAGTGCGGGCCAGACCGAACCCGGGACTGCTGCACGGTCAGGTGACAGTTATCGTGTCAGGCCGCTAGGTACGAGGCCGACTTCATGATGGTCTCGTATTCGATGGGGGTCAATCGGCCCAGTCGGGCTTGCCGGCGACGGCGGTGGTAGGTGCGCTCGATCCAGGTGATGATCGCGATCCGGAGCTCCTCTCGCGTCCGCCATCGCTTGCGGTCCAGGACGTTCTTCTGCAGCAGGGCAAAGAATGACTCCATTGCGGCGTTGTCTCCGGCAGCACCGACTTTCCCCATCGATCCGATGAGGTGATGACGGTTCAGGGCATGCACGAAGCTCCGCGCTCGAAACTGGGATCCGCGGTCCGAGTGCACGATGCAACCCGCTGCGCTATCGCGTCGGGACATCGCATTCTCCGGGGCGTTCACCGCGAGACGGGCCTTCATCCGGTCGCTGATGGAGTAGCCCGAGATCCGACCGGAGAACACATCCTTGATCGCGCAGAGGTAGAGCTTGCCCTCGCCGGTCCAGTGCGCGGTGATATCGGTCAGCCAGACCTCGTCGACGTCGTCGGCAGTGAAATCCCGTTTCACGAGGTCATCGTGCACGGGAGGCCCGGGACGCTTGCCGTTCTTCCCTCGCTTCTTGCCGAAGGTGGACCACCACTGGTTGTCCCGGCATATCCTCCACGCGGTCCGCTCACACATCGCCACGCCCGCGGCGCGAGCTTCCTCGACAAGGAATCTCGATCCGAACTCGGGATCGTCTCGGTGAGCATTGAACAGGGCGTTCGCGCGATATGCCTCGTCCAGCTCGCCGGCGGTGACCTGCTGGGAACACCACCGGCAGTAGGGCTGCCGGGAGAGCTTCAGGACCCGCAGGGACACCGCGACGGGGATCCCATCAGCGGCGAGCTCACTCACGAGGGGGTGGAGCCTTTTGACCGCAGGTTCGCCTGGGAGAGGTAGGCGGCAGCGCGGCGAAGGACCTCGTTCTCCTGTTCGAGGAGGCGCACCCGGCGCTTGAGCTCTCTCGTCTCGGCAGCATGCTCCCGGGCCCTGCCATGCCCGTTGCCCTCGTCAATGTCGGCTTGGTGGATCCACTTGTGGAGCGTCATCTCGTGGACGCCGGAGTCCTTCGCGATCTGCGCGAGAGTGACACCGTCCTCACGGGACCGGGCCACCCGCACGACATCCTCACGGAACTCTCGGGGGTAGGGATCCAGCATGGCGCACATCCTTCCAGGCCACCCCTCAGGGAAGCCAGATCACGTGTCACCTATCCGTGCAGCAGTCCCAACGAGCCCGGTGAACCTCGATGCTGCTGAAGCAACCGAGTTTTGAATCATACTGATTCTTGAGTCAACACACCTGCCGAGAGATCGCGCGTCGAACGGCTCGAACCCACCCCGAAACAGGCCAGCCGACGCGGTTTGCCCGCTCCGCCCACGCACCGCAAAAGCAAGACTCGGCCCCTGCAGAAGCTCCGCAGGAGCCGATCAAAGTCACAGGTCAGCAGGGAAAACGCGTTCCAGCAGATGTTGAATCGAAACTCGCCCGCCGAGCAAGATCCGAAGCTGCGAATATAAAATTCCTGGTCAGAAGCCCACTTTAGACATTGAATCTAAATTCAACCGCGTTCCGGCAGGCAGGGCCATCTGCGGTCATCCGACGTCGACCATGGGGATGGGCCTGAACGTCGGCGGAGGATCGGATCGCAGCCGGCCGTACGTGTCGACGTCGACTCTCTGACCGTCGACGAGGAACTTCCCGCGCTCTGTCCCTTCCTTGAGGAATCCCGCGGCCCTCGCCACACGGCCCGATTCCGGGTTGTTCACGCGATGCCCGAGCTCGAGCCGCTCGAGACCGCGCTCCGACAGCGCCCAGTCCGCGACGGTCGCCGCGGCGCGGCTCGTCCACCCACGGCCGCGCGCGGTGCTCGTCATCCAGTACCAGAACCACCCGCTGCGGTTCCCCTCGTCGACGGTGACGCATACGAGTCCCCACAGCACGTCGTCCCCAGCGATCGCCCAGGCCTCATGCGACGAGGCCGTATCACGCAGATGTGCGACATAGCGCTCGGCGTCCTCCAGGGTCGCCACGTCGGCTTGGCGAGCCATATCGGCTGCTGAGGTGAACGCCGTCAGCACTGCCATCGCATCCGATGCTCGAAGTCGGCGAAGCGACACGTCCGACCCGACGGTCACGCGACCCTCAGCGGGGTGATCGCGGCGATCTGCTCGCCCGCGGGTTCCTCCGCACGGCGCAGCCCGTAGTGGCTCTGCAGGTTGATCCAGAACTCCGCCGAGGTACCGAAGCACTTCGCAAAGCGCAGTGCGGTGTCTGCGGAGATTCCGCGCTTGCCATGCACGATCTCGCTGGTCCTCCGAGGCGGCACGCCGATGGACATCGCGAGCCCGTTCTGCGTGATGCCGAAGCCCTCGATGAAGTCTTCCTTCAGGACCTCACCTGGGTGAATCGGCTCGATCCTGTCAGCAGTAGTCAACGATCTCCACCTTCTCTGGTCCTACGTCGGTCCGCACGAGACAGATCCGCCATCGGTCGTCGGGCCTGATGCCGTGCCGTCCGACCCGATCGACCTTGAGCGCTTCGAGCCGGTTTCCGGGCGGGACGCGTAGGTACTCGAACACCTCTGCGGATCTCACATGACGAAGCTCGCGCAACGCGACGCGATGGATCGTCGGATCCATCTACCGCACGCGTTCACGACACCACAGCCGCTCGACTTCCTTGCCGCCGAATGATCTGGCCACCCGACCGAGTCTATAACGAAATCCGCCAATTAAGCTAGACGTCAAACCGGAACTCCACCGAGTTCCGTTGGGGACCAGCCCCTGAGAGCGAGAATGGCATCGGAACCGGACGAGCGATCCGCCTCAGTAGTGGTATCGGGCCTGCAGGATGACGAGGTCATCATCCACAACGAGGTAGACCAGCCGATGCTCGTCGGTGATGCGCCGCGACCATGCGCCCTGTGCTCCGTACTTCAGCTGCTCAGGTTTGCCTATACCGGCGAACGGCTCGCGGAGACTGGCGTCGATGAGGGTGTTGATACGCTTCAGGACCTTCCGATCGGTGGTCTGCCAATGCTTGTAGTCCTCCCACGCTGACGCGTCCCAGACCAGTCGCACTCAGGCTCCTTCGTCTGCCCGATCGAGGCCATGCACCTCGGTCTTGCCGACGCGTGCACGATCGTAGGCATCGAGGAGTCGGCGGGCATTGACTGGAGACCGGAACAGATACGCAGTCTCCTGCCACGCGGCATACTCGTCGGCCGACATCAGCACGGCATTCCCCTTACGGGAGACGATCTCGACGGCATCTCGGTCCTCGTTCACACGCTCGATGAGAGGGAACAGCGTCCTGCGTGCCTCGCTTGCGCTGACGGACATGGTGAGTTCCTTCGTTCGGATCGGTGGTACAGATTTATGGTACCAGTGAACGTTGTGCATCCGAACACCGAGTGGTGCCACAGGCCATGCCGGGGGCGACGGAGACAGTCAAGCGGCGCGCAGCACCTCCCGCTCGACGCGATCGCCGAGCTCGTCGCCACCGGGCGCATCCGGAGCACGGTGGCCCACACGCCCTCATCGATCACGCCGGAATCACTTCCGAGTGGCCCATGCATGCAGCGAGAGCGGGCCGTCGCCTCAGCACGAGGGACGGGCAGATGCTCGGATCACGCATCGGGAGCACTGATCACACGTTGAAGCGGAACTCCACCGCGTTCCGACAGGGAGAACCATCAGCGATGGCGTGCCCTCAACCCGCGCCGAGACGCGCGACGAGTGCGTCCGCGACCTCATCCGCAGTCCGCGCTGCCGTGTCGAACTCCAAGAACTCATCGGACCACGCGGCGTAGTCAGCTCGACGGCGCTGCACGTCCGTCCAGGTCGGCTCGCCCACGTGGACGAGACCGCGATCCCTGCCTTCGAGCCTCCGCTCATGCTCGTGCACGTCGGAGATCATGAGATGCACGAACTCGACCTGCGCGCCCGTTCGCGAGGCCGCAGTTCGCCAGGTCCGCCGGGCCGGTTCACTGTCGTTGACCGCATCGACGACGACATCGTGACCGAGCCGGAGATTCTGCTCCGCCATCGCACGCGCCGCCTCGTACGCGGCGACGCCGACCTGCCACCCCGAGGGCAGACCGCAGGCGAGAAGCGACTCCTCGACCACATCGATGGACAGGTGGACCGACCCCGTGCGCGCAGCGACAATCTCGGCGACGCTCGTCTTCCCGACCCCAGGCAGACCGGAGATCACGATGAGGTGCCCAGTCACGAGACCTGCAGGGGCGTGATCGCAGCGATCTGCTCGCCCGCGAGGTCCTCCCCGCAGTCGAGCTCATAGTGGCTCTGCAAATTGATCCAGAACTCCGCCGACGTGCCGAAGTACTTCGCCAGGCGCAGCGCGGTGTCCGCCGGGATCCCGCACTTACCGTGCACGATCTCGTTGATACGCCGCGGCGGAACCCCGATCGACACCGCAAGCTTGTTCTGCGTGATGCCGAATCCTTCGATGAAGTCCTCCATGAGGACCTCACCCGGGTGGATCGGCACGATCCTGTCAGTAGTCGTCAACGATCAGCACCTCCTCCGGTCCGGCGTCGGTCCACACAATACAGAGCCGCCCTCAGTCGGGCTCCGCACCACGCCAGGCCCGTTCGCCGAACCCGGATCCCACGCAGCCCGTCGCAGACGTCAGACGTTAAACCGGAGCTCCACCGAATCCTCATCTTGCAGCAGGAAAGCCTTCAGCTCGCCAGCGAGCGAACTACTTGGGACGTCATGAAGAGATCGCGACTTATCAAGGTACCCAAGATCCCTAAGGCGCTTCTGCACTTGTGTGAGCAACAATTTTCCGTACACCATTTCTTCGGTAGGCACTGCGCCATCGGGCCATAGCTCATCCGTACGAGGAGCCCCACCGTCAAGGTACTCTCGGTTGATCGCGCGACGCTTGTCTCGATGTTTCTTTTTCAACTGCGGAGACCACTCCTCGAGAACCTCAGAACGGATCCTTGTCGCATCTTCAACGGCGAGGCCAGTCACGGCCACGATATGATCGACTGTCGCGTGATACGCCTCCGTATCACACAGAGTCGGACAGAAGACCTCAATGCCTCGATCGCCAAAGACACGCGACCACTCCTCCAACTCGACCGCAGTGAGAAAGTCTCGATCCCGGTGAACAATAACCCGCGGGGACACCGTCATCATTTCAGACATCTCGTGGAACGCCTCAGCTGTGTACTTATTGCCAAGCCCATTGAATGACGCAATCTTGACATCATCTTCAGAGTAACCCGCTTCACGTAGCGCCAGTCGCAAGGCCCAGGGATCCTCATCCTCAGTGCAGAGGATTACGCGGCTATTCAGATCTAGTTGATCAAGCGCACCGAGATCCATTAGGAGGGCAGTGAGACCTCGCTGACTATCAGTCTCGACTTCACCGTCCTTCATCCAAACGACCTTGACAGCATCGGACGCCCCAGTGATCAAGTGCCGGCTGTGCGTACTAACAATGACCTTGCACTCAAAATCCACGGCGATTCGTTCAAGCGCTACCCCAAGCGCCTTCTGACGAGATGGGTGAAGGTGACTGTCAGGCTCATCAACAAGCAGGAGAGCTGGCTTGAACAGAAGTACGTACGCAAATATTTGCGTTATCTGCAGAATCCCGGTCCCCCACAGGTCGACCGGAAGGTGATCCCTTACTGGCACAGATTCGCCTGTGGCAAGCCGCACGTCCACATAAAGGTCGCGATCCGGATCGTATCGAACCAGGAACGAGACAGGAACCCTTAGAACAGACTCAAGCATTTCTTCGAGTCTTCCCAAGAGATCGCGATCGGAAAGGAGGCGAATGATATTTCGGAACACAAGATTCGCGTCACCACTCGCGGCCTTGCGGAACACGGCGGCATATCCGCTCATTTCCTCTCGATGAGGAACCCCTGCCAATCCGGGAACATAAACACTAAAAAGCTTCTTCGGGTCGCTAATTACCTGGCCGAACCCTGCCGAGGTGCCAGACCTGTCAACGCCTACATTGTTATGATTCCGCGCCTTGTACATCTCAATTCGGTATTCCGATAGCACGTCGTTATCCACCGGTGTGCCTTCAAAGAGAACGGAACCTCGGAGGCCGTCACCTCGGTTTGAGTACTGCGCACCATGCCCAAGGAGAGAGAACTCAGCTACTGGAGAATAGCGCAGGCTAGCTTCAGCGATGACTTGCTGCCCCAGTTCCACGGAAGCCTGCGCGCAACTCACAGCAGTGTGGATCGCCTGCAGCACACTACTCTTTCCTGAGTTATTCCCGCCAACCAAATAGGTGATCGGCCCCAATTCGATGCGCGAATCTTTGATCCGTTTAAAGTTTCGGATGCGCACTGCTTCGATCGCGAGAGAAGCGCAACGCTGACTCGGAGGCTCCGGCTCCCTGTCTTCACCGCCGTTCTCGAGAACGCCAAGGTCGAAATCGTTATCGCCCTTTGCGCTGCCCCCGTCGGCAACGGTGCTCACTTCTTGCCGCCAGAGGTTAGTCCGCTACGGAACTCCACCACGTCCCCGTCGGCCATCACGTAGTCCTTGCCCTCCATGCGCACCCAGCCGTGGGCCTTGGCGTCGGCCATGGAGCCTGCCTCGACGAGCTTGTCGAAGCTGACGATCTCGGCCTTGATGAAGCCGCGCTCGAAGTCCGTGTGGATGACGCCGGCGGCCTGCGGGGCGGTCGCGCCCTGCGGGATGGTCCACGCGCGGGACTCCTTGGGGCCGGCGGTGAGGTAGGTCTGCAGGCCCAGCGTGTGGAAGCCGACGCGCGCGAGCTGGTCGAGGCCCGACTCCTCCTGCCCGGTGCTCTCGAGCATCTCCCGCGCCTCGTCCTCGTCGAGCTCGGCGAGCTCTGACTCGAACTTGGCGTCCAGGAAGATCGCGTCGGCCGGGGCGACGAGGTTGCGCAGCGCCTGCTGGGAGGCCTCGTCCGCGAGCCCCTCCTCGTCGGTGTTAAAGACATAGATGAAGGGCTTCGCGGTCATCAGCTGCAGCTCGCGGAGCAGCGAGACGTCGATCCCGGCTCCGGCAGCGCCCTGGAACAGTGTCGTGCCGGTCTCCAGCAGGCCCTTCGCGGCGTCCATCGCGTCGAGCACGGCGGCCTCGGTGAGCTTCCGCTTGACCTCCTTCTCGACGCGCGGGCGCGCGTTCTCGAGGGTCTGGAGGTCGGCGAGGATCAGTTCGGTGGTGATGGTCTCCATGTCGCCCGAGGGGCCGTCGGACCCTTCGGCCCGGATCACATCGGGATCCGAGAAGGCACGGGTGACCTGGCAGATCGCATCGGCTTCACGGATGTTCGCGAGGAACTTGTTGCCCAGTCCCTCGCCCTCGCTCGCTCCCTTGACGATGCCGGCGATGTCCACGAAGGAGACGGTCGCGGGGACCTGCTTCTCGCTGGCGAACATCTCGGCGAGCGTGCCGAGCCGCGGATCCGGCAGCGGCACGACGCCGACGTTCGGGTCGATCGTGGCGAACGGGTAGTTCGCCGCGAGGACCTCCGCGCGGGTGAGGGCGTTGAACAGGGTGGACTTGCCGACGTTGGGCAGTCCGACGATTCCGATGGTGAGAGCCACGGGATCGGAGTCTACGGGCCGACGCGCCCGGATGCCCGCCGCGCGCGGCAGTCGTGGGCGAGAGCACGCCGTCGCAGCGGCCTCCCGCGGCATCCCCGTGAGTCCTCGCGCACCGCCGCCGGACATCCCTCCCCGCTGCCGACCCGATTCACTACTCTCGTCCTGCACGGACCGCTCTCGATCAAGGAGTCCCCATGGCCTTCAGCCTCAGCAACACCATCCTGCGCGGCGTCACCGGCGCCTACATCCTGAACTCGGGGATCGGGAAGCTCGCCCTCCCCGAGGAGGCCGCCACGGGCCTCCAGCAGATGGCCTCGCAGGGCATCCCGCAGGTGGAGAGCCTGTCCCCCAAGCAGTTCGGCTGGCTCGTGAGCCTCGGCGAGATCGCCGTCGGCTCGGCGCTGCTGCTGCCGATCGTGCCGACCCGCGTGGCCGGCCTCGGCCTCGGCGCCTTCAGCGCCGGCATGCTCTCGATGTACTTCCGCAACCCCGAGATGACCCAGGACGACGGCATCCGCCCCTCCCACGCGGGCACCCCGCTGTCCAAGGACCTCTGGCTCGCCGCGATCGCTCTCGCGCTCTTCGTGCGCGGTGCCGGCTCGAAGAAGGTGAAGGTCAAGGAGGTCGCGAAGGACTGACCTCCGCGCCCCGTAGAGATGAGCGTGGCGCACCGGACCCATCGGATCCGGTGCGCCACGCTCATCTCTACTGCCGGGTCGGCCGCGGACCACCCGTCGGGCCGCCTGCCGCGACCCTCGGCCGGCCCGGCCGTCCGCGGGACCGGCGGGTCAGTACGCGACGGTGAAGCGCGCGTTCCGGTGCGCGGGCTCCTCGATCTCGTCGACGACGGCGATCGCGAGATCGGCGCCGGAGATGAAGGACTCGCCCTTCTCGTCGGAGACGAGCACGTCGCCGCCCACGCGGTAGGAGCCGGTGCGCTCCCCCGGCGCGTATCCGCCGAAGCCCGCGGCGGGGCTCAGGAAGAACCACTCGAGCTCGCCGTCGGCGCCGCGCAGGTCCTCCAGGACGGCGCCCAGCTCGCGGGCCTCCGTGAGGAACGCGTCCGGGAAGTCGGGGGTGTCCACGAGCAGCGGGCCTCCCTCGCTCACGTGCAGGGAGCCGGCGCCGCCGATCACGCCCAGGCGCACGCCCTTGCTCTCCGCGATGCGGGCGAGCTCGGCGTAGGCGCCGCGCAGCACGCCGGGCTCGGCGAGCTCTCCGCGCGGGGAGCTCGTGGCGACGACCACGTCGGCCCCGTCGAGCACATCGCCCAGGAACGCCGCGTCGCGCACGTCCCCCGCGCGGTGCGAGGCGCCGGCGGGAAGGCTCTGCGGAGCCTTGCGGCTGACGGCGACGACGTCGTGGCCGCGGCGCGCGGCCTCCTCGACGATCAGCGAGCCGGCGTAGCCGGTGCCGCCGAGGACGACGACGCGGGAGGAGCCGGTCGAGGTGCTGGTCATGGTGTCTCCTTCGGGGCGCTCGGCGCCCGGATCGATCTGATGCCCGACGGATCCGCCGGGCCGGTGCGACGTGCGCCGCACCCACGACGCTCACTGTAGGTAACTCGGTATCCTTTGGGAAGTAGGCACCTCGCAGTAACCGCCCGTCGGCGGTCACTCGTCCCCTGCCGCTGCCCCACCCGGCCCCTCGGCCGACCCTCGAGAGGAACCGCCATGTCCGCCCCCGCCCTCTACGACCCGTACCGCGTCTGCCCGTCCCGCCAGCTGCTGGACCGCATCGGCGACCGCTGGACCGTGCTGATCATCGGCACCCTCGAGGACGGCCCCCTGCGCTTCTCGCAGATCTCGCGACTCATCGACGGGATCAGCCAGAAGATGCTCACCCAGACCCTGCGCTCGCTCGAGGCCGACGGGCTCGTCGTCCGCACCGTGTATCCCAAGGTGCCGCCGCACGTCGAGTACGAGCTGTCCGCGCTGGGCCGCACCCTCCTCGAGCCGCTCGAGATCCTGCGCGCCTGGGCCGTCGACCACATGGACGAGGTCGCCACCGCACGCGCCGCCGCCCTGGGCTGACCGCTCGGGCGCGTGGCTCCGCATCCGCTCGGATGTCCCTCCCCTGTGGTGTGCTGAGCCCATGGACACCCTCACCGTGATCCTCGTCCTCCTGGTCGGCGTCGCCCTCGGCGCGCTGGGCACCTACCTCGTCATGCGCGATCCGCGCTCGCGAGGCGCCTCCCGCACCGATGCCGGGCACCTCGATGGGCAGGGGGCGCCCGCGATCGACCCCGCCCAGCTGCAGCTCGAGCGCGAGGCGGAGCGCCGCGAGGCCCAGGCGGCCCAGCGCGATGCCGAGCTGCGCAGCACGCTCGCCCCGATCACGCATGCGCTCACCCAGCTCGAGCAGCACGTCGAGCGCAGCGAGAGCGCCCGCGCCCGCTCCGACGGCGCGCTGCGCGCCCACCTCGAGGAGCTCGGCGAGCGCACCCGCGACCTGGATCGGGGCACCCACGCCCTGACCGCCGCCCTGCGCGCGCCCACCTCCCGGGGCCGGTGGGGCGAGGTGCAGCTGCGCCGCATCGTCGAGGCGGCGGGCATGCTCGAGCACGTCGACTTCAGCGAACAGCACGCCGGCCGCGGCGCGAGCGGCGAGGCGGGCCAGCGGCCCGACATGGTGGTGCGCCTGAGCGGCGGGCGCAGCGTCGTCGTCGACGCGAAGGCGCCGATGGACGCCTATCTCGACGCGGTCGAGGAGCCGGATCCCGATCGTGCCCGCACCCGGCGCGCCGCCCATGCCAAGGCGATGCGCGGTCACGCGGACCGCCTGGGCTCGAAGGCGTACTGGGCCGCGCTCGGCGACACCCCCGAGTTCACGGTGATGTTCGTGCCCAGCGACGGCGTGCTCGCCGCCGCCCTCGAGTCCGATCCCGAGCTGCTCGAGCACGCGTTCTCCCGCGACGTCGTGGTCGCCTCCCCCGCGACCCTGGTCGCGCTCCTGCGCACGGTCGCCCACACCTGGCGCACCGACTCCCTGAACCGCGATGCCCGCCATGTGCTCGACGCGGGCCGCGAGCTGCACCACCGGCTGGGCACGCTCGCAGGTCACCTCGGGAAGGTGGGTCGCTCGCTGGACTCCTCGGTCGCCGCCTACAACGACGCCGTCGGCTCCCTGCAGTCCCGGGTGATGGTCACCGCCCGGCGCTTCGAGGAGATGGAGCTGACCTCGAAGAAGGTCGAGGACGTCGAGCAGCTCACCCGTCGCGCCCGCAGTCTCGACGAGGAGCAGATCGCCGACCTCGCCCGCGGGGACGCGATCGGGCGTGCAGATGGCACCGACTCCCGCGCGGCGGGCTGAGTCCTCGAATTCCGTGTCGCCGGCTCGCGATCGCGCGCCGCGGCTGGATGCCCTTCACCCATCCACCCCGCCGTCACCGCGCCTTCTCCCGTCGGGCCGCCTTCCCGCGGCCCCGCGGCAGCACGAGCACCGGCACGGGCGCATGGCGCAGGATCCGCGCGGCCGTGGACCCCAGGAACACCCGGGCGAGACCGGCATGGGAACTGGAGCCGATGACGAGCAGGTCGCCGCTGCGCCATTCGAGACCGCCCACAGCGGCGGACCAGCGGTCCCCCTCGACCACGGATCCCGCGTCGGCCTCGACCTCCGGGCACGCGGCGCGCACCTCGTCGAGGATCGTGCGCTGGGTGCGCACCGCATCGCGCCGCCACTGCGCGTAGAAGCCGCTCTCCCGGAAGGCGGTCATCGCGCTCCGGGTGCCGCTGCGCACAGCGAAAGTGACCACCGTGAGCGAGGTGCCCAGCGCCTCGAGCACGCGGACCACGCCGGGCACGAGCGCCGCGTCGGCATCCGACGGATCCACGGCGAGCACGATCCGCGAGAGCGTGCCCTCGCCGGGGTCGAAGCCGCGCGGCGCGAGGGCGACGGGGACCCGTGAGCTGTGCACGAGGCGGTCGCTCGTGCTGCCGAGCCCGATCCGACCGACGACCCCGTCGGCCGATCCGACCACGAGCATGCGGCATCCGCGATCGCGGGCCTCGCGCTCGAGGATCTGCGGCACCGAGCGGCCGACGCGCATCACCGTCTGGACCTCGAGGTCCTCGGGCAGGCGGGAGCGCGCCTCGGCAAGCGCCTCGCGCGCGAGGCCGGTGATCTCCCGACGCCAGTCGTCGTCGACCCCGGAGAAGTCGCGCAGCGACGGGGAGCCGAAGGAGTCGTGGACGACGCAGCACAGCACGAGGTCCTCGCCGAGGGACCGCGCGATCGCGACTCCCAGGCGCAGTCCCGATCCCGTGCGGGTGTCGGGTCCGAAGCCGACGAGGATGCTCATCGCACGCCTCCCCGCCCGTCCTCGTCGGGCGCGGAAGCATCGGGCGCCCGGCCGCGGGGCGACGATGCCTCGTCCCCACCGGGCCCGCCCGGCTCGCCCATGAAGGGCGTGGGCGTCGGGACCGGTCCGCTCCCGTGCGTGCCCAGGTGCGAGTGCCGGTAGCTGTACACCACGTAGACGATGAGGCCGATCACGAGCCAGGCCAGGAACCGCAGCCACGTCTCCACGGCGAGGCTCGCCATGAGCCCCGCGCAGGCGAGGACGCTGACGATCGGCAGGACGGGCACGAGCGGCGTGCGGAAGGGGCGCTCCATGTCCGGATCGGTGCGGCGCAGCACCACGACGGCGATCGAGACGACCACGAAGGCGAACAGGGTGCCGATGCTGACCATCTCGGCGAGCACGGAGATCGGGATGAACCCCGCGAGCAGGGCGACCGCGCCCACGGTGAGGGACGTCATCAGCACCGGCGTCCCCCAGCGCGGGTGGACGCGCGAGAACACCGGCGGGAGCAGCCCGTCGCGTGCGAGGGCGAAGCCGATCCGGCCCATCGCCACGATGTCCACGAGGATCACCGAGCTGAGCCCGGCGACCGCGGCGATGCCCACCAGGATGCCCACCCAGGGCAGGCCGACCTGGTGGAAGACGTCGGCCACGGCGTCGCCCTCGGAGAGCTTGGAGTACTCGACCATGCCGGTGACCACGAGGCACACGCCGACGTAGAGGACGGTGCAGATGGCGAGCGTCCCGAGCAGGCCCATCGGCATGTCGCGGGCCGGCTTCTTGGTCTCCTCGCCGAGGTTCGCGACCGCCTCGAACCCGGAGTAGGCGAAGAAGACGACGGCCGCGGCGACGAACACGCCCGCCACCCCGAAGGTCGAGGGCTCGATCCCCGTGACTGCCTGCCAGAGCGGCGAGGTGAGCCGGGACCCGGTGGACTCGGAGTGCTGGGCCGGCGGGATGAAGGGCACCAGGTTGTCGGTCTTGATGTAGAAGACGCCCACGACGATGACGAACACGCACACCAGCACCTTGATGAGCACGAGCCCGTTGGTCACCCACTTCGACTCGCGGATGCCGCGGATCGCGACGACGCCCAGCAGCACCGCGATGAAGATGGCGCCGAGGTTCACCACGGACCCCTCCTCGGCGAACCACTTCGAGGGCAGTCCGAACACGCCCGCCACGTAGCCGGACCAGCCTCGCGAGACCACCGCGGCGCCGAGCGCGAACTCCAGGATCAGGTCCCACGCGATGATCCAGGCGAAGATCTCCCCGATCGTCGAGTAGGCGTAGGTGTACGAGCTGCCCGCGGTGGGGACGGCGGAGGCGAGCTCCGCGTAGCAGAGGGCGGCGAGCAGGGCCACGACGCCCGCGATCACGAAGGAGATCATCACGGCGGGGCCCGCGTTCTCCTTGGCCTGCAGGCCGGTGAGGGTGAAGATCCCCGTCCCGATCACGATGCCGATCCCGAAGCCGATGAGGTCCTTGACCCCGAGGGCCTTCTTCAGGTGCGCGTGGTCCTCGTCATCGTCCTGATGCAGGACCGTCTCGATGCTCTTGCGTCGCAGCACGCTCATGCAGCCGCCTCCTCGTCTCGGGCCGCCCGACGCCGCGGACCGCAGTGGACTGCGGCGGCGTGATGCCGCGCGGGCTGGGGCAACACTCCACCCCGAACCGTGTGCTGTCAATCACATCCGTGGACGCAGAGCGTCCGACGGCGGCGCGCGGGTCCTCCCCATGCCCCGTCCTTCCACACCTGCCGCCCCAGTGCTCGAACGTCCCCGCGCCGTGCCAGAGTGGACCCATGACCGAGACCCCGCCCCATCGGCCTCTCGCGCCGACGGCCGCCGAGACCACGCCGGAGAACCCGTGGCCTCTGCGCCAGCTCTCGGTGAAGGTCGGCGAGTACGTCGCACGGATGTCCCCGATCTGGGTCGAGGGGCAGATGGTGCAGCTGAACCGCCGTCCGGGCAGCGGCCTGGCGTTCATGACGCTGCGCGACCCCGAGGTGGACATGTCCTTCTCGGTGCCGATCCGCGAGCACGTGCTGCGGGCGATGACGGTCGAGCTCGTGCCGGGGGCGCGCGTGGTCGTGCACGCGAAGCCCACCTTCTGGAACAAGCGCGGGAGCCTCCAGCTCGAGGCGAGCGAGATCCGGCCCGTCGGCCTCGGCGAGCTCCTCGCGCAGCTCGAGCAGCTCAAGCGCGCCCTCGCCTCCGAGGGCCTGTTCGAGGACTCCCGCAAGCAGCAGCTCCCGTTCCTCCCGCGCACGATCGGCCTCATCTGCGGGCGCGAGTCCGCGGCGGAGAAGGACGTCGTGGTCAACGCCCGCCGCCGCTGGCCCGCGGTCGACTTCGCCATCCGCGAGGTCGCGGTGCAGGGGCAGAAGGCGGTGCGCGAGGTCTCCGCCGCGCTCACCGAGCTCGACGCCCTCGAGGACGTCGACGTCATCATCATCTCCCGCGGCGGCGGCTCCCTCGAGGACCTGCTCCCCTTCAGCGACGAGAAGCTGGTGCGCCTGGTCGCGGGCGCCCGCACCCCGATCGTCTCCGCGATCGGCCACGAGGTCGACACCCCTCTCGTGGACCTCGCGGCCGATGTGCGCGCCTCGACCCCCACGGACGCCGCCAAGCGCGTGGTGCCGGACATCCAGGCCGAGCTCGAGCAGCTCGACCTGGGCCGCTCGCGCCTGCGCTCGGCGGTGCGCACTCGCCTGGAGCGCGAGCAGGCGAACCTCGACGCCTTCCGGTCGCGACCCGTGCTCGAGAACCCGGCGAGCATCCTCACCGCACCCGCCGAGGAGATCCGCTCGCGCATCGCGCTCGCCCGCACGCTCGTCGGCTCCCGCCTGGACCGGGCGCGCGACGAGACCGCCCACCTGGGCCGTCAGGTCCGCGCGCTCAGTCCGCTCGCGACCCTCGAGCGCGGCTACGCCGTGGTGCAGACGCCCGACGGCACGATCGTGCGCGCCCCCGAGTCCGCTCCCGTCGACGCCGCACTCTCCGTGCGCGTGGCGGGCGGCCGTTTCGGCGCTCTGCGCACCGAGCACGATCCCTACACCCCGCCCGACATGGACACGATCGACGGCGCCGCAACAGATGCCCCTGCACAGGTCCCGGCCGAGCACCGCACCGATCCCACCGACCAGCCCGATGCCCCGGAGGAGAACCGATGAGCACCACGCCCGAGGACCCCGCGACGGACGATCCTGCGGAGGGGAGCCCCGTGACCGCTCCCGCCGACGACGACGCAGCCGACTCCGCCCCGGATCTGCCCGAGGACGTCGCCGCCCTCAGCTACGAGGCCGCCCGCGACCAGCTCGTCGAGGTGGTGCGCCGTCTGGAGTCCGGGCAGGGCGGGCTCGAGGAGTCGATCGCCCTGTGGGAGCGCGGCGAGATGCTCGCCCGCCGCTGCCAGCAGTGGCTCGACGGAGCGCGTCAGAAGCTCGACGAGGCGGTCCAGGCCCGGCGCTGAGCGCCGATCGCTCCGGCGCTGAGCGATGAGGCTCGCTCCGGCTCCGAGGGCCGGCGGACCACGCCGTCGACATCACCGAGCCGGGGCTCAGGACCCCGTGGTGCCGCCGTCCTCGATGCTGCGCACGGTCGCCTGCGCCGCGGTCTTGAGATCGGCGTCGTCGGCCGTGCCGTGCACGATGACGGCCCAGCCGTCGCCCTGGCACGTGATGCCGTGCTCGTCGTCCTCGCCGCTCACCGTCTGGCAGTCCGCGCCCTCGATCGTGACGTCCCCGGTCGCGTCCGCCCCGGGCAGCTGCGAGGAGAGGTCCGCCGCGGACATCTCCTCACTCTCCACGATGTTGACCAGCGTGTTCGAGGGCGAGGTGAAGCGCAGCTCCCACGTCGGCCGATCGCCCGCCGTGAAATCCGCGGCGCGCGGGGTCCAGCTGCCGCCGAGCGCGGGCTGCGCCACGGGGAACGGCGCCTGCTCCTGGGCGCGCTGCGCGCTCGCGCCGACATCCAGGCGGGACGTCTCGGGGATCTCACGGTCCACGCTGCGCCCCACGCCGAAGAAGATCACGCCGACCACGGCCACGCAGCCGAGCGTGAGGCCGAGCGCCCAGGCGATGTTGCGCATCGAGGCGTCGCCCTTGCTCATCGAGTACGGCGAGCGCTTGCGCGGCGCGGGAGCGGAAGAGGCCGGCGCAGGAGCGGACGAGGGAGCGGCGTCGGCGCCGTCCCTCTCGGCACTCCCGGCGCTCTCGGGCGCGGGCTCGGGCCTGCGCTCGGACGCCTCGGCGCTCGGATCCTTCGGTGTCGGCATGCACGCATTGTCGCGCGTTCGCCCCGTGCCGCGAAAAATGCCAAGATCTATGCCGTGAAGGCCACTTTTCTCACCGTCGGAGAATCGCTCACGGACATCGTCCTGCGCCCGGGAGAGCCGCCCGCCGAGTACCCGGGCGGGTCGCCCATGAACGTCGCGGTCGCGCTGGGCCGGCTCGGGCACGTCTCGCACCTGCTCACCCGCATCGGCGACGACGCCCGCGGGCGGGCCATCCGCGAGCACGTCGAGTCCTCGCGCGTCGTGCTCACCGCGGGCAGCATCGACGATCGTCCCACCTCGACCGCCCAGGCGCAGGTCGGGACCGACGGCGCGGCCCAGTACACCTTCGACCTGGTCTGGGATCCCGACCCCTCCGGTCTCCCCTCCGGCCTCGATGCCGTCCACACCTCGTCGATCGCCGCAGTGCTCGCCCCGGGCAGCGGCGTGGTCGCGGACGTCCTCGAGGCGCATCGGGACTCCGCGACGCTCAGCTACGACCCGAACATCCGCCCCGACCTCATGGGCGATCCCGCGACGGTGCGTCCGCAGATCGAGGCGCTCATCGGCCGCTGCGACATCGTGAAGTCGAGCGATGAGGACATCGCCTGGCTCTACGGCACCGACGACGTCGAGGACGTCGCCGCCTCCTGGCGCGAGCTCGGCCCCAGCGTCGTCGCGATGACCCGCGGCGGGGACGGGGCGGTCGGCTTCGGGCCCGACGGCCGGATCCCGGTGGATCCCGTGCGCGTCGACGTCGCCGACACCGTGGGCGCGGGCGACACCTACTCCGCGGGGATCCTCGACGCCCTCGCGTCCCGCGACCTGCTGGGCGCCCGCCGGCGCGAGGCCCTCGCCGCGGCCGACACCGCAGTGCTGCAGGACGTCCTCGCGCACGCCGCCGCGCTGGCCGCCGTCACCGTCTCCCGGCCCGGTGCCAACCCGCCCTGGGCCGACGAGCTCGAGGACCGGCCCGACGGCGGTCCCCTCCCCCGCTGACCGCGCACCGCCGGTCGCCGGTCGCCGGTCGCCGGACTCACCCATCCCGCTTCACCCACCGATGGCGACGCACCCACCGATTGCACCGGTCCCACTGATCACCGCGTCACCCGAACACCCCGTCGGCCACCGCGCCGTCACCTCGGTCCGATACCGTCCGAGGGTCACCATCCATCACCCCGCGGGGCCCGGCCCTCGCAGCACCGACGAACGAAGGAGTTCCTCCATGACCCAGCCCGAGTACCGCATCGAGCACGACACCATGGGTGAGGTGCGAGTCCCGGTCGACGCCCTGTACGGCGCCCAGACCCAGCGCGCCGTCGAGAACTTCCCGATCTCCGGCCAGGGCCTCGAGCCCGCGCACATCCACGCGCTCGCCCAGGTGAAGAAGGCCGCGGCCCGCGCGAACGAGGACCTCGGCGTGCTCGATGCCGCGATCGCCGACGCGATCATCGCCGCGGCCGACGAGGTCATCGCGGGCTCCCACGACGACCAGTTCCCGATCGACACGTACCAGACGGGCTCGGGCACGAGCTCGAACATGAACATGAACGAGGTGCTCGCGACGATCGCGTCGACGGCGTCGGGCCAGAAGGTCCACCCCAACGACCACGTCAACGCCTCGCAGTCCTCGAACGACGTCTTCCCGACCTCCGTGCACGTGGCCGTGACCAGCTCGGTCGTGAAGTCCCTGCTGCCCGCCCTCGAGCACCTCGCCGCCTCCCTCGAGTCGAAGGCCGAGGCGTGGAAGAGCGTCGTGAAGTCGGGCCGCACCCACCTGATGGACGCCACCCCGGTGACCCTGGGCCAGGAGTTCGGCGGCTACGCGGCACAGATCCGCTACGGCATCGAGCGCGTGAAGGCCGCGCTCCCCCGCACGGCGGAGGTCCCCCAGGGCGGCACCGCCGTCGGCACCGGCATCAACACTCCCGCCGGCTTCCCGCAGAAGGTCATCGCGAACCTCGCCGAGCAGACCGAGCTGCCGCTGACGGAGGCCCGCGACCACTTCGAGGCGCAGTCCGCGCGCGACGGCCTCGTCGAGATGTCCGGCGCGCTGCGCACGATCGCCGTCTCGCTCACGAAGATCTGCAACGATCTGCGCTGGATGGGCTCGGGCCCGAACACGGGCCTCGGGGAG
The DNA here is from genome assembly GCF_023373525.1 of Brachybacterium kimchii. Taxonomy (NCBI): domain Bacteria; kingdom Bacillati; phylum Actinomycetota; class Actinomycetes; order Micrococcales; family Dermabacteraceae; genus Brachybacterium; species Brachybacterium kimchii. The sequence goes on along the minus strand of NZ_CP097218.1, from coordinate 96,811 downwards.
ATCGCGATCCCCGACCTGCAGCCCGGCTCCTCGATCATGCCCGGCAAGGTCAACCCCGTGATCCCCGAGGCCGTCCTGCAGGTGTGCGCGAAGGTCATCGGCAACGACGCGTCCGTCGCCTGGGGCGGCGCGCAGGGCTCCTTCGAGCTGAACGTGCAGATCCCCCTCATGGGCACGAGCCTTCTCGAGTCGATCCGCCTGCTCGCGAACGCCTCGAAGGTGCTCGCCGACAAGACGGTCGACGGTCTCACCGCGAACGAGGAGAAGGCCCGCTTCTACGCCGAGGCCTCCCCCTCGATCGTCACCCCGCTGAACAAGCTGATCGGCTACGAGAGCGCGGCGAAGATCGCCAAGCACGCCGTGAAGGAGCAGGTCTCGGTGCGCGAGGCCACGATCGCCCTCGGCTTCGTCGAGCGCGGCGAGCTCACCGAGCAGCAGCTCGACGACGCCCTCGACGTGCTCTCCATGACGACCCCGAAGGCCTGAGCGGCGCCGAGCCCCCGAAGCAGACCGCGGGCCCGCACTCCCCTCGGAGTGCAGGCCCGCCTCTGCGCCGCGGTCACCGGGTCGTCCCGGCGACCGCGACCCGTCCTCACATCACCGGCGCGTCCAGCACGTGGGTGACGAGCTCGGCGACCTTCGAGCGCTCGGAGCGCTGCAGGGTCATGTGGGCGAAGAGCTCGCTGCCCTTGAGGGCCTCGACCACGCTCGCGATGCCGTCGTAGCGGCCCACGCGGAGGTTGTCGCGCTGGGCGACGTCGTGGGTGAGGATCACGCGGGACTTCTGACCGATGCGCGAGAGCATTGTCAGCAGCACGTTGCGCTCCATGGACTGGGCCTCGTCGACGATCACGAAGGCGTCGTGCAGGGAGCGGCCGCGGATGTGGGTCAGCGGGAGCACCTCGAGCATGCCGCGGCTGAGCACCTCGTCGATCACGTTCTGGCTGACCATCGAGCCCAGGGTGTCGAAGACGGCCTCGCCCCAGGGCCCCATCTTCTCGCCCTGGTCGCCGGGCAGGAAGCCGAGCTCCTGGCCGCCCACCGCGTAGAGCGGGCGGAACACCATGATCTTGCGCTGCGTGCGCTTCTCCAGGACGGCCTCGAGGCCGGCGCACAGCGCGAGCGCGCTCTTGCCGGTGCCGGCGCGACCGCCCAGGGAGACGATGCCGATGGACTCGTCCAGCAGCAGGTCGATCGCGATGCGCTGCTCGGCGCTGCGCCCGTGGACGCCGAAGACGCCCTGGTCGCCGGGGACGAGCCGCACGCTGCCCTCGCGGGTGACGCGCCCGAGGGCGCTGCCGCGGGGACTGGTCATGGTGACGCCGGTGTGGACCGGGCGATGGGAGACCTCGGGGATCTCCACGTCGCTGCCGTCGTAGAGCGCGGTCATCTCCTCCTCGCCGACGCTCGCGGTGACCATGCCTGTGTATCCGCGGTCGCGGGCGAGCTCGGCGCGGTACTCCTCGGCGTGGATGCCGCAGGCCGACGCCTTGATGCGCATCGGCAGGTCCTTGGAGACGAGCACGACGCTCTTGCCCTCAAGCTGCAGGTTCTTGGCGACGGCGAGGATGCGGGTGTCGTTGTCGCCGAGGCGGAAGCCGTCGGGCAGCGCGCGGTCCGAGGAGTGGTTGAGCTCGACGTGCACGTGGCCGCCGTCCTCGCCGATCGGCAGCGGGACGGAGAGGTTGCCGTGGCGATCGCGCAGGTCGTCGAGGATCCGCAGGGACTGCCGGGCGAAGAAGCCGAGGTCGGGATGGTGGCGCTTGGACTCGAGCTCCGTGATGACGACGATTGGCAGGACGATGTCGTGCTCGGCGAAGCGGACCAGCGCCTGCGGGTCCGAGAGCAGCACCGAGGTGTCCAGCACGTAGGTGAGGGTGCCGACCTCGAGGTCGGGCAGCGCCTCCTGGGCGCCCCCGGGCTCGAGCGACCGCACCACGGCCACCGGCTGACCGCCGTCCGCCTCCGTTCCGAACCGGTCCTGCGCGGCATCCCGGGCGGCCTCGCGCACGGTGTCGATCGTGGTCGGGTCCTGCTCGGCGAGGTCCAGCTCGCTCGGATCCTGCGCCGTCGTGTCGTGGGGAGCGGTCGTGGTGGTGTCGGTCATCGGGAGCCTCCGTCCGTGATCAGCCCCGTGCGGTCTGCCGCATCCCCTCGGAGGGGAAGTCTGGGGATGCGGCCCGATCGGAGCGCTTGCCGCGAACCTACTCCGCGTCGACTGTGACGCGCGGCACGACGCGCCCGGCGGCGTGTGCGCCGCCGCAGCATTCACGAGGCCGTCATCGTCCGTTCTCCGACGGGCCCGCCCGACGGCGCGGCGCCCGACGTCACGGCGCCCGCCTCACGCGCCGAAGCGGCGCTCGCGCTGGCAGTAGTCGCGCAGCGCGCGCAGCAGGTCCACGCGCCGGAAGCCCGGCCAGTTGGTCTCGCAGAACCAGAACTCCGAGTGGGCGGACTGCCACATGAGGAACCCGGAGAGCCTCTGCTCGCCGGAGGAGCGGATGATGAGGTCCGGGTCGGGCTGGCCGCGCGTGTAGAGGTGCTCGCCGATGCCCTCCATGGAGATGGCCTCGGCGATCTCGTCGGGGCTGCGGCCCTCGGCGCCGAGGTCGCGCACGAGCTCGCGGACGGCGTCGACGATCTCCTCGCGGCCGCCGTAGCCGATCGCGACGTTCACGGTGAGGGACTTCGACGGGGTCGAGCGCTCCTGCACGGCGGCGACGCGCTCCCGGGTCGCCTCGGGGAGCGACTCGACGGATCCTGCGAGGCGCACGGTGTAGCCGGCGCCCGCGATCGACTCGACGGTCTCGGCGATGATCTCGAACAGCAGCGCGAGCTCGTCGGCCCCGCGGCGCAGGTTGTCGGTGGAGAGCATCCACACGGTGACCAGCGGGATCTCGAGCTCCTCGCACCAGGTGAGGAACTCGGTGATCTTCGCGCCGCCCTGGCGATGGCCCTCGGCGGTGGTGATGCCCGAGGCCTTGGCCCAGCGACGGTTCCCGTCGACGATGACGCCGAGGTGCTGGGGCAGCTGGTAGGCGTCGAGCTCCTTGATCAGCCGCTTCTCGTACACGCGGTAGAGGATCCCGTCATCGTCCACGACCAGCTCCCCTCTCGCGCGTCCCGACTCGTCTGCTCGCTGCGTCCGCGCCCGCACGGCGAGGACGCTCCATTATCGACCATGCGCGACGGTGGTGCGGCAAGGGCGCGGCCGCTCTTCACAGCACCGCCACAGACGATGCACTCCCCACTTACGGAACCGTAGGTTACGCTCACGGCATGGCCCTGGCACCCCACCGCTCCCCCGACTCCGAGACCGACCGCGACAGCGTCTCGGAGGCCGCTCGGCGCCCGATCACGCCGGCCGAGCCGCCGTCGGCCCTCGAGGACGACCAGATCCCGACCGCGTCGACGCACCCCTTCGCCCCGCGCGAGCTGACCCGGCAGATGGCACGCCGCGCGAAGGAGCTCGGGATCGCCCTGCCCAAGCCCCGCCTGCGCGGCGTCCTGCACATGCTCGCCCTGCCGGCGGCGCTGATCGCCGGCCTGCTGCTGGTCGCGCTCGGCGACGACCTGCCCACCCGGCTCGCGTGCGCGGTCTTCGTGCTGACCTCGTGCCTGCTGTTCGGCGTGAGCGCGACCTACCACCGCGGCACCTGGCGCGCCGAGCACGCGCTCATGCTGCGGCGCTTCGACCACGCGAACATCTTCCTCATCATCGCGGGGACCTACACGCCGATCGCGGCGTCGATGCTGCAGCCGCGCTCCGCGGTCACCCTGCTGGTGATCTGCTGGGCGGGCGCCCTGATCGGCGTGGGCTTCCGCATCTTCTGGACGAGCGCCCCGCGCTGGCTCTACGTGCCCGCGTACGTGGCGCTGGGCTGGGTGGCGATCTTCTACATGCCCCAGATCATCGCGGGCGGCGGCTGGGCCGTGGCCTGGCTGATCATCGCGGGCGGCATCGCGTACACGCTGGGCGCGCTCGTCTACGGGCTCAAGCGACCCGACCCCTCACCGGCGTGGTTCGGGTACCACGAGATCTTCCACGCGTGCACGATCGCAGGGTTCGTCTGCCACTTCGTCGCGGTCGCGATCGCGGTCATCTGATCGCGCGGCCGCCACTGATCTCGCGGCCACGCCGAGCATCGGGGCCGATGGGCCGACGCGGCGCTCAGTCGCGCGGACGACCGCCCTCGTCGTCGGCGGAGTCCCCGTCGTCCGACGGCTCCGCCCCGGCGGCCGGCGCCGGCTCGTCAGCAGGCCCGTCCTCATCGGCCTGCCCCGTCCCGTCGGTGGGGTCCGCCCCGCTCGACGGCTCTGCCCCGTTCGACGACTCGGTCCCGTCGACGGACCCGGTCCCCTCGCCCCGTCCCTCCTGGGCGAGGTGGTCCTCGGCGCGCGAGCGGGCCTGGATGCGGCGCACGCGACGCGTCATGTCGAGGGCGAGCAGCACGATGACGGCGGCCAGCAGGAACATCACGATGAAGGCGGGAAGCCCCGGCGTGACGGTCGTCGCGGTCATGTCCCCGGAGTCCGAGGGCGCGGCGAGCAGCCGTCCGCCCGACGTCGCGAGCCCGATCGCCCCGGCGCTCATCACCCCGGCGCTCATCGCAGACCCGCGAACAGGTCGGTCTCGGGCAGGGTGACGCCGATGCGCGAGGTGCGCAGCTCGTAGTCGTCGGTCGCCCAATGCGACTCGCGCAGGACGTCGTTGGGGATGTGGAAGAAGAAGCCCTCGGGATCCACCTGGGTGGCGTGGGCGCGCAGCGCCGCGTCGCGGATGTCGAGCTCGTCACTGATGTCCACGCGCGTGGTCACCAGGCGGTCGGCGCCGCCGGGGAAGCGCTGGGCCATCTCCTCGAGCTGCTCGTCGGGGGTGCCGCGTCCGCGCAGGAAGTCGGCGATGCCCTGGAAGCGGCGGCGGGAGAAGCCGTTGATGTAGTACATCTTCGCGACCTCCCACGGCTCGCCGAGCTCGGGGGCGTACTCGGGGTCCGCGGCCCTGTCGAAGGCGAGCGCGCTGATCCGGTGGCACTGGATGTGGTCGGGGTGCGGGTAGCCGCCGTTCTCGTCGTACGTGGTGAGCACGTGCGGACGCAGACGGCGGATCGCGGCGACCAGGGGCCGTGCGCCCTCCTCGACGCTCACGCGGGCGAAGCATCCCTCGGGCAGCTCGGGGCGGGGATCGCCCTCGGGCAGCCCCGAGTCGACGAACCCGAGCCACTCGTGGTCCACGCCCAGGACCCTCTGCGCGGCGGCCATCTCGGTGCGGCGCACTGCGGGCAGGTCCGCGAGGATCTCCTCGTCGTCGGCGAGCTTGGGGTTGAGGATGTCGCCGCGCTCTCCGCCGGTGCAGGTGATGACGGTGACCTGCGCCCCCTCGCGGACATACTTGGCCATCGACCCCGCCCCCTTGCTCGACTCGTCGTCGGGGTGGGCATGCACGGCGACCATGCGCAGCCGGTCGTCGCTCTCGGGCTCGAGGTCGGGCACGTTTCCACCTTCACCGGGTCTGGGTCGGACAGGTCTGGTCCCGTCGGTCGGGACGGGTCCGCGGGCGGGGCTCGGGGCCTCGCCGCGGGCGGCGCCGACGGCCCGGGATCGGGCTCGTCTCCGCACCAGCCGAGGGTACGCCACCAGCCTGGTCCCGGACTGTGGCGAGGGCCGAGACCCCCGCCACTCGGACGCCGGGTCCAGGCGGGATCTGGGAGGATGGGCGCATGGACGCGCACGCTCCGAGCACCCCCACGGGATCGACCGATCCGCTCGCCTCCCGCTACGGGGGCCCGCTGGTGCCGAAGCGCACCGCGCGCGTGCTGTTCGTGATCGGGGCCGTCGTGTTCCTCGCCGTGCTCGCGTTCGTCGGCTACCGCTTCGCGGACCAGCCCGTGACCGCGAAGGACGTCGGCTACGACCACGTCGACGACGACACGATCTCGCTCACCTTCCAGCTCACCCGCAGCCCCGGCGTCGACGCCACGTGCACGGTGCAGGCGCTGAACGCGGGTCGCGCACAGGTCGGCTTCCGCGAGGTCGAGATCCCCGGGGGCCCCGAGCGGCAGGTCGTGCGCACCGTGGACATCGACACCCAGGGCGAGGCGGTCAGCGCCGAGGTCATCAGCTGCCAGAAGGCCTGATCCTCCGCCTGCCGGGATCGCGGCACCGGGGCGCGCGGCAGGGCCCCGAACCCGAGCGTCCGACGCGCCGCACCGTTGGGGGCGCCGGTCGCATCCGTTGTACGATGCTCTGATACCGACAGCGCGTCGGTCTTCATCACCCGCACACGGGGCGCATGCGCAACATGTGCCCCGTGAACTGTGTCGGGCGTCCGCCGAGGGCGGCCGCCCGCGACAAGACATCAGGAGTGTTCGCATGAGCAGCCAGCCCACTGGTTCCTGGCTCACCCAGGACGCCTACGACCGCCTCACCGCGGAGCTCGCCGAGCTCGAGGGGCCCCGTCGCACCGAGATCGCCGAGCGCATCGCCGCGGCTCGCGACGAGGGCGACCTCAAGGAGAACGGCGGCTACCACGCGGCCCGCGAGGAGCAGGGGAAGAACGAGGCTCGCATCGCGGAGCTCACCCACCTGCTGAAGAACGCGGTCGTCGGCGAGACCCCGAAGGACGACGGCGTCGTCGAGCCGGGCATGGTCGTGAAGATCTCGATGGCCGGCAAGGAGCGCACGTTCCTGCTGGGCAACCGCGAGATCGCGGACGACGGCGAGGACCTCGAGGTCTTCTCGACCGAGTCCCCGCTGGGCTCGGCGATCAACGGCACGAAGGTCGGCGAGAGCATCGACTACGAGGCGCCCAACGGCCGCTCGCTGAAGATCGAGATCATCTCCGCGAAGCCCTACCGCGCCTGAGCGATCCGTCGGGCGCCTGTGCGCCGCGACGGACGACCGGACGACGAAGGCCGGGTCTGCGTGCCGGAACCTCTTGGTTCCGACGGCAGACCCGGCCTTCTCCGTACCGGCGGTCCGGTGCGGCGGCGTCACTCCCCTGCCCGGGGCTCCTCGCCGTCCTTCGGGGCCGCACCGCTCGCGACCTCCTCGGCAGATTCCTCGCGCAGCGCGGCGGCCTGCGCCTTCGAGGACTCGGCCTTCGCGCGGCGCTTCGCCTCGCGGGCGGACTCCTCGTGCTTCTTGGGGCGGGGCGGGGCGGTGAGCTCCGCGTCCACGGTCTCGTCGAGGCCCAGGTCGGGTGAGGGATCGCGCCCCGTCATGTACAGCAGCGTGGCGTTGACGAAGGCGATCACGGGGATCGAGAACAGGGCGCCCGCGATCCCGGCGATCATCGCGCCCGAGGCGACGCCCAGGAACACGGCCAGCGGGTGCAGCTCGACGGCCTTGCCCATGAGGAAGGGCTGGAGGACGTTGCCCTCGATCTGCTGCACGGCGATGACGACCGCGAGCATGATGATCGCGAAGACCCAGCCCTTGAGCACCAGCACGATGAGGATCGCGATGGCGCCCGAGAGGATCGCACCGACCAGCGGCACGAACGAGAACAGGAACACGAGCAGCCAGATCGGCACGGCGTAGGAGCCCACGCCGAGCGCGATCATGCCGATGCTGATGCCGGTCGCGTCGACAGCGGCGACCATGATCTGCGTGCGCATGTACGCCGACAGCGCCTTCCAGCCGCGGCGGAACGCCTCGTGGGTGGGCACGCGCGCGGCCGGGGGCAGCAGACCCACCACCCAGCGCCAGATCGTCGAGCCGCCCGAGAGCAGGAAGAACAGGGTGAACAGGGCGATCACGATGCCCGTGACCACGTTGCCCACGGTCGAGACCGTCGAGAAGGCGCCGCTGATCAGGGAGTCCGTGTTCTCCTGCAGCTTCGCGAGGATCTCGTCCGTCGCCTTGTTGATCATCGAGTCGTCGAGGTTGAACGTCGTGTTCGCCCAGTCGATCAGCGTCTGCACACCCGTGAGGGCCTTGGCGTAGATGTCGCCGGCCTGCGCGAACAGCTGGCGGCTGGCCAGCGTGAACATGCCGATCACCACGATGATCAGGGCCACCAGCGCGACGCCGCTCGCGGCCGCCCGTCCCAGGAACGTGTGCCGGGTCAGCAGGCCCACCAGCGGGGAGAGCAGCGAGGCGATGAGGATCGCGATCAGCACCGGGATCACGATGGCCGTGATCTTGAGGATGCCCCAGATGATCAGGGCGGCCGCGGCGGTGATCACGATCAGCCGCCAGGACCAGGCCCCCAGGCGTCGGATCCCGATCGGGATCTCCGCGACCTCGCGCGGGGTGCTCGGTGATTCGTCGGCGCCCTCGGCGTCCGCGAACCGGCGACGGGGTGTCGTCATGGGAAGGTTCCCCTCTCGGATGTCGGCACTCGGCCAGGTTGCACTCTATCTGCTCGCTCGCGGCCCGCGTTCCGCCGGTGAGCGACGGCGGGGTTCGGACCCGGCGCTCGGACCCGGCGCTCCGACCATCGACCGATGCCGGCACCGCCCGCCGGGCCCGATCGGCCCGGTCGCCCGCGGCGTGACCGACTTAGGTCGGGTGCGCGCACCGCCGACGGATGGTCGAGCCGTCCGCAGTGCCCCCGTAGTCTTCGAGCATGAGCCAGCCCACAGTCCCGGTCCACGAACCGAGTGCCGCAGCGACCGGCGGCACGATCCCCGCATCCGCCGCTCCCCCGGGTGCAGAGCCCGCTCTGCACGTCGACGGGCTGCGCAAGTCCTTCGACGGCACCGAGGTGGTGCACGGCATCTCGCTCTCGATCCCGCGCGGCGCCTTCTACGGGATCGTCGGCCCGAACGGCGCCGGCAAGACGACGACCCTGTCGATGGCGACCGGTCTGCTGCGGCCCGACGGCGGCAGCTCGCACGTGCTGGGCGCCGACATGTGGAGCGAGCCCGAGCGCGCCAAGGCGCAGATGGGTGTGCTGGCCGACGGCCTGCGCACCTTCGACCGGCTCACCGGGCGCGAGCTGCTCACCTACGTCGGCCTCATCCGCGGCATGGACCCCGCGGTCGTCGACGAGCGCAGCACCTCGCTGCTGGAGGCCATGGACCTCGCCGGGGAGGACGGCAAGCTCGTCGTCGACTACTCGGCCGGCATGACGAAGAAGATCCTGCTGGCATGCGCGCTGATCCACGCCCCGCGCCTGCTCGTGCTCGACGAGCCGCTCGAGGCCGTCGACCCGGTCTCCGGACAGCGGATCCGCCAGATCCTGCGCGCCTTCGTCGCCGGCGGCGGCACCGTGGTGCTCTCGAGCCACGTCATGGAGCTCGTCGAGGAGCTGTGCTCGCACGTCGCGATCATCGCCCGCGGAGAGATCCTCGCCGACGGCACGCTCGAGGAGGTCCGCGCCGGCGGCAGCCTCGTGCAGCGCTTCATGGACCTCGTCGGAGCGGGCGAGGTCGAGGAGGGGAGCCTGTCATGGCTGCAGTCGTGAGGACCGACGAGCACGGGGCGCCGGCGGGAGGCCCCTTCGGCACCGACGATCGCGCCCACGCCTCCGAGGGCTCCACGCCCACCGGGACCTCCGGGACTTCCGACATCACCACCGCGGGTGGCTCCCTGCACGGCAGCGTGCACGGCATGGCGCTCGTGCGGCTGCTCATGCGGCTGAAGTGGATCCTGTGGCGCCGCTCGTTCCGCAAGAACGTCGGCAAGATCGTCGGCACCGTCTTCGGGGGCCTCTACGGGCTGGGCGGGATGGCCACCCTGGTCGCCCTCGTGGTCGCCACGGTCGTCATGGACGCCGATGGGTCCGTGTTCCCCACCGCCGTCCGCGCGCTGGGCACTGTGCTCGTGCTGGTCTGGCTGCTGCTTCCGCTGTTCGCCTTCGGCGTCGACGACTCCCTGGACCCCCGCAAGCTGGCCCTGTACCCGCGCACCGCGCGGGAGCTGCAGCCGGGGATGCTGGCCGCCGGCGCCATCAGTCTGCCCACCCTGTTCACCGTGCTCGGGGTCGCGATCACGAGCGTCGGCGTCATCATCTGGGCGGCGATGCACGCGGCCGGGCCGATCTGGATGGTCCTCGCGCTCATCGCCCTGGTCCCCGCCCACCTCGCCGGCATCGTGCTCTGCCTGCTGCTGCCGCGCGCGGTCCTCGCGCACCAGGCCTCGCGCTCCTCCTCGCGGCGCGGCCGCGAGGTGGGCGGCGTGATCGGCATCGTCGTCATGCTGGGCGCCCTCTACGGCATCAGCCTGCTGGGGCAGTCGCTCGACGGCGCGAACATCTCCCTGTGGTCGAAGGTCCTCGCCACCGGAGCGCAGATCGGGGCGTGGACCCCCTTCGGCGCGCTCTTCTCCGTGCCCGTCGACCTCGCCCAGGGCGCCGTGCTGCCCGCCCTCGTCCGCGTGCTGATCGGACCGGCCACCATCGTGCTGGTGTGGCTGTGGTGGCGCCGCAGCATCGATCTGGCGATGCGCGAGGCCCTGGTCGGCGATGCCTCCTCCGGCAGCGCGAAGGTCTCCGCCCTGGTGCCGCGCTTCGTGCGCTCGAGCGCGTTCGGCGCGGTCATGGGCCGCTCCCTGCGCTACTGGCGGCGCGATTCCCGCTACCTCGCCTCGGTCGTGATCATGCCGGTCATGCTCGTGTTCTTCGTGGCGATGGGCCTGATCAACGAGAACAACCGCGTCACGCCGTTCATGGGCGTGCTGCTCGTGGCGGCGATCAGCGGGATCACGCTCGCGAACGAGATCGGATTCGACGGGCCCGCCGGCTGGGTGAACATCACCGCGGGAGTCCCGGCCCGTGCGAACCTGCGCGGACGGATCGCCGCGATGGCCGTGTTCACCGTGCCGTTCCTGGTGCTCGCCGCGATCGTGGTCCCGATCCTCATGGGCCGGCCCGACCTGGTGCCCATGATCCTGCTCGGCGCGCTCGGACTGATGATGGGCGGCTGGGGCGCCTCGTCCCTGATCGGGACGATCATGCCGTACCCGACGGCCGCTCCCGGCACGAATCCGATGAAGGACCGCTCGTCCTCGAACGCGAGCGCGATGCTCGCGATGGGGCTGGCGACGGCAGCCGTGTTCGTCCCGCAGCTGCCCGCGGTCGGCGTCGCGATCTGGGGTCTCGTCGTCGACGGGCCGATGATCCTGATCGGCGCCGGGGTGCTCTCCCTGGTGATCGGGGTCGTGGTGCTGCTGGTGGGTCTGCGGCTCGCCGAGCGCCGGCTCGAGGCGCACTACGTGGACGTCTTCCAGCGGGTGCACCACCACGTGTGATCCCAGGCCCGCAGGTGGGTGGGCCCGCAGGTGGGCGGGCCCGCACCCGGGGCCTCCGGTCAGTCAGTCCTGCGCGAGCTCGCGGATCATCACCCGGGCGTCGACCGGGCCGCGGGGCCCCGGGTAGTAGCCGGGCCGTCGGCCGATGTCCTGGAACCCCGCCGTCTCGTAGACGGAGCGGGCGCGCGCGTTGTCCTCGCGCACCTCGAGCACGAGGGCGCGCGCGCCGCCTTCGCGGGTCGCGCGCAGCGACCAGTCGAGCAGGGCTCGCCCGATGCCGCGGCCGGGCAGGGTGGTGCCGATCGTGTGGAGGTCGGCCGAGTCGCCGAGGAGCATGACGCCCGCGTAGCCGACGATCTCGCCGGCCGCGTCAGGAGCATCGGGCTCGTCGGCGGATCCGCCGGTCGGGAGTCCGCTCCCCTGCTCGACGACGACGAAGCGGCGGGAGGGGTGCGCGATCTCCTCGCGCACCATGTCGAAGGTCCAGGCGTCCTCGGGGAACAGCCGCAGCTCGAGCTCAGCGATCGGCAGGGCGTCCTCGAGGGTGGCGACGCGCAGGCGCATCCCCGCGGGCAGCCGCGTCTGCTCGGGGAAGTCCCCGGACTCCGACACGGGCGCTCGCTCGGGCGCGGGCTCGGTCACCGCCGGCCCAGGGCGCTCTTGCGCGCCGACGGCTTCTTCGCGTCGGGCTCGCGCAGGTAGAGGGGCTCGGTCGAGGTCAGGTCCTCACCGGCGTCGAGGCGGCGCCAGGCCTCGTGGAGCAGGGAACCGGCGTCGACGTGGGCGAGCGCGGAGTTCGGATGCAGGATCTCGCTGTGCAGGAGGGCGCCGGAGCCCGCGACGACGTCGCAGGCCATGAGCTCCTCGGCGACGTCCGCCGGGGCCGAGACGGCGGGTCCCTCGACCCGGTCGAGGCGCGTTCCGGGCGCCGACGACGACGTCTCGTCGGCCCGCTCGTAGCGCGCCCAGTAGACCTCGCGGCGCCGCGCGTCGAGCGCGATCGCGAGGCTGCGGGCCTCGGGTGCCTCCTCGGCGGCCTGCAGGGCGAGGGCGTCGAGGGAGCACAGCCCGTGCAGCGGGATGTCCAGGACGAAGGCGATCTCGCGCGCGGTCACGAGACCCACGCGCAGTCCCGTGAAGGGGCCCGGACCGCGTCCGGCGACGACGGCCTCGAGGTCGGCGCGCCCACCGCCCGCCCGGCGGAGGGTGTCGTCGATGAGGGCCATGAGCACCTCGTCATGGTGCCGTGCGCGGTCGTCCTGGCCGACGGCCAGCACGCGCCCGCTCTCCCGGTCCCCGACGGCCACGCCGACGGCTCCCGAGGTGTCGATCCCGAGCCACATCATGCCTCGCGCCCTTCCGTGGTCATGGTCGTGCTGGATGCCGCGCCCCCGAGCGCCTCGCGGACCGTGCGGATCCGCGCGTCGTCCCATCGGGGCCCGACGAAGGTGAGGGTCAGAGCACGGGGCTCGTCGAACTCCTCGCCGTCGCCGGCGGCGGTGTCCTGCGCCGGCTGCGCCGACTGCGATGGCCGGAGCGGCTGGTCCGGCTGCGCGTCCTCCGCGCCGGTCGCGCGGGAGAGCTCGACGAGCAGGTGGGAGTCGCTCAGCTGCTCGACGACGTCGCGTCCCCACTCGACGACCATGACCGCGTCCGAGAGATCGGAGTCGAGGTCGAGGTCGTCGATGTCCGCGCCGCCGCCGAGCCGGTAGGCGTCCACGTGCACGAGTGCAGGCCCGCCCGCCTCGCTCGGGTGGACCCGGGAGATCACGAAGGTCGGGGACGCGACGGGGCCGCGCACTCCCAGTCCCTCGCCGAGGCCCTGGGTGAAGGTGGTCTTCCCGGCGCCGAGGGGCCCGTCGAGCACGAGCAGATCGCCCGCACCGAGCAGTCCGGCGAGGCGTCGCGCGAGGTCGCGGGTGCTCCCGGCCCCGGTCGTGGTGAGCGCGAGCGACGCGACGCCCGATCCGGGCTCGGCGCCACTCATCAGCGCTGCTCCCGCGGCACGCGGTTGGAGACAGAGGTGAGGATCTCGTAGGGGATGGTCCCCGCTGCGGTCGCCCAGTCGTCGGCGGTCGGGACGCCCGGATGGTTCTCGGGGAGCGTGGGGTCCGCGGCATCGAGGTCCGCGAGCGCGGGAGCCGATGGGGCCTCGTCGCCCGCCTCCGCGGGCTGGGTCTCCTCGGTCGACTCGGTGGACGCGGTCGTCTCCGGCTCCGCGCCGTCCCGGGAATCCGTCGGACCGCCCGTGCCCGCCGCGGGATCCGACCCCGTCTCCTGCGCCGGCTCCTCCTCCGTCTGCGCAGAGGCGACGAACTGCGGGGTCACGGCGACCTCGGACGCGTCGTCGCCCAGGGGCGCGAGCGCCTGGGCGGCTCCGAACAGCACGACCTCGTCGCCCGCGCGGGCCCGGGACTCAGATCCCAGGTCCACCACGATCTGGTCCATGCTGATCCGTCCGACCTGCTGGGCGCGGTGGTCGCCGTCGTCGGAGCGCACGAGCACGCTGACACCGCCGGAGGCGGCGCGCGGCAGCCCGTCGGCGTAGCCGATCGGGACCAGGCCCAACCGGGTGGGCGCGGGGGTGGTGAAGCGGTGGCCGTAGCCGACGGTCTGGCCCGCGGGCACGTCCTTCACGAGGGCGAGCCGGCTGGTGAGCGTGAGCGCCGGGCGCAGATCGAGATCGGTGGCGACGGGCGGGTAGCCGTAGAGGCCGATGCCCGGGCGCACGATGTCGCGGTGCAGGTCGCGCCGCGTGAGGGTCGCGGCGGTGTTCGCGAGGTGCTGGAGCGGGATCGGTCCCGCCTCCTCCTCGAGGGCCTCGCAGGCGGAGTCGAAGATCTCGACCTGCTGGTCGGTCATCGGGTCCTCGGGGTCGTCGGCCGCGGAGAGATGGGTCCAGGCCCCGCTGAGGCGGATGAACTCGTCCTCCCTGGCGGCGGAGCCGATGGCGGCGAGCTTCGCGGGGAGGGCGCCGTTGCGTCCCATGCCGGTGTCGATCTTCACGTGGACGCGGGCGCGGCGGTCGGCCTGGCGGGCGGCGTCGGCGACCATCTTGAGCATCGCGAGGCTGCCCACGGAGATCTCGACGCCCTCGGCGACGACGGCGGGGAGGATCTCGGCGGCGGTGCGCGGCTCGTACAGCCAGCTGAAGATCGGCACCTCGATGCCGGCGCGGGAGAGCGCCAGGGCGGAGGCCGGGTGGGCGACGCCCAGCCAGGTCGCTCCCCCGGCGACGGCCGCGCGGGCGGCGCTGAGCATGCCGTGCCCGTAGCCGTCGGCCTTGACCACGGCCATCAGCGCGGTGTGCTCGCGCAGCGAATCGGCGATCACACGCGTGTTGTGCGTGATCGCCGAGGTGTCCACGACGGCCCTGTTGGGCACGTGCCGAGGATCCTCTGCGGGGATCGGGATGCTCATGCTCCTCCTGCCTCGTCGGCCGGCGGTCTCCGGTCGGCCCCGGCAAGGATAGTCGCGACGGCGCGCGGGACGTGCTCGGCGACGTCCAGGGCGGCGATCGGCGCCGTCCCTCCGAGGGCCGCGTCGCGGGCGGCACGGCCGTGCACGAGAGCGGCGAGCGCGGCGGCGCGAGGTCCGGGCAGACCCGCCGCGAGCAGGGCTCCGAGCACTCCGCCGAGCACGTCGCCGGCGCCCGCGGTGGCGAGCTGCGAGGTCGCGTCGTCCTGGCTCAGCAGGGGCTCCGAGGGGTCTGACGGGGCGATGATCGTCACAGCTCCCTTGAGCAGGACGGTCGCCCCGGTGGCCTCGGCGAGGGCGCGCGCGAGTTCCGGCGCGGGCCGCTCGGGGTCGATGCGCAGCGATCGTGCCAGCCGCGCCGCCTCCCCGGCGTGCGGGGTGAGCACGACGCCGGGGTGGAAACCGTCGAGCGCGCCGGCCCCGTCGCCCTCGCGGTCCCCATTCCCATCGCCCCCGCGGCCCCTGTCGTCCGTGCCCACGGCGGCGAGCGCCCCCGCGTCGACGACGCCGGGCAGCCTCGTCCGCTCGTGGGGGCGGTGTCCGGTGCGCAGGTCGTCGAGGGCGCGCGCGAGGCGCGGATCGTCCTCGGGGACGCCGGAGCCGACCACGCGGGCCTGGTGCTTCCCCTCGCCCCCGACGACCTCGGGCCGACGGGCGAGCACGAGGTCGAGCACGCTGCGCGGGGCATCCAGGCGCACCATCCCCGCTCCCGTCCGGGCGGCGCCGCTGACCGAGAGCACCGCGGCACCGGGATAGGTCTCGGAGCCGGCGGCGATCTCGACGACGCCGCGCGAGTACTTGTCGTCCCCCCGGCCCGGCGTGGGCCAGAGCGCCGCGGCGTCCGCGGTCTCCAGGCGCTCGAGGGCGGGACGCGCGGGCAGGTGTGGGCCGAGGCCGATGTCCACGAGGTGCACGGTCCCGGCGAGATCGGCGCCGCCGGGCAGCAGCAGACCGGTCTTCACGGCCCCGAAGGTCACGGTCTCGCGGGCCGCGAGGGCCCCGGGATCGGCGGCGCCGGTGGTGGCGTCGATGCCGCTCGGCACGTCGACCGCGAGCACCGGGGCGTCCAGACCGCGCACCGCGTCGAGCAGCTCGCGCAGCGCGGGCGAGAGCTCAGGGCGCCCTCCGATGCCGGTGATCGCATCGAGCACGAGGGAGATCGGACCGCGCGCGGAGAGCTCGTCGAGGCCGGAGAGCACGCGTCCCCCGCTCGCGCGCAGCGCCTCGGCCCCCGCCTCGTGGTGGCGGCCGAGGACGGCGAGCGCGTCGGCGGCGACCCCGCGCCGTCGCAGCAGGGCGGCGGCGAACAGGCCGTCGCCGCCGTTGTCCCCCGCCCCCGCGAGCACGAGCACGCGCGCGCCGGCGACGGTCCGGGCCCCCGTCGGCCCCTTGTCCCCGCGTCCTCCGAGTCCCCCGCGCAGATGCACGAGCGCCCGCTGCGCGAGCGCGAACGCCGCGCGCTGCATGAGCGGCTCCCCCGCCTCGAGCAGCGGGGCCTCGGCGGCGCGCACCTGGTCGGCGGTGAACGCGCGGATCATGCGGGCACCGTCCGGGGTCCGGAGCCGCGCTCGGCGACGACCACGGCCGTCGCGACGTCGGCGTCGTGGGAGAGGGAGAGGTGCAGGTGGGCGACGCCCTGGCGCTCGGCCGCGGCGAGGGTCGCACCGGTGAGGACCAGGTAGGGCCGACCGGCCGCGGTGCGCTCGACGGTCACGTCCTGCCACGAGTAGTCGCCGGGCGCGCCGAGCGCCTTGCCCACCGCCTCCTTCGCGGCGACGCGCGCCGCGCGCGAGGCGGGCGAGAGCCCGCGCTCGGACGGCACGAGCAGACGATCGAGCAGGGCGGGAGTGCGGGCGGCGAGGGCGTCGAGGCGGGCGATGCCCACGACGTCGACGCCCACGCCGACGACGACGCCGTCTTCGCGCGGCGCGAAGGCGCGCGAGGACGGCGGGAGCTGTGCTGGGGTCACCCCGGCAGTATCACACCGAAACGTGCACGGCAGCGGGGCGGGGGCGGAGCGGGTGCAGGACGGGCGCCCCGCCCCGCGCCTCACTCGACGGTGACGGACTTCGCGAGGTTCCGCGGCTGGTCGACGTCCAGGCCCTTGGCCGCGGCGAGCTCGCACGCGAAGATCTGCAGCGGGATCACCGTGAGCAGGGGCGCGAACAGGGTGCGGGTCGCGGGCACGCGCAGCACCACGTCGGAGTACGGGAGCACGTCGTCGTCGCCGTCCTCGGCGATCACGAGGGTGCGGGCCCCGCGGGCGCGCACCTCCTGGATGTTCGAGACGACCTTGGAGTGCAGGGAGTCGCGGCCGCGCGGCGAGGGCACGATCACGAACACCGGCTGCCCCTCCTCCACGAGGGCGATCGGCCCGTGCTTGAGCTCGCCGGCTGCGAAGCCCTCGGCGTGGATGTAGGCGATCTCCTTGAGCTTGAGCGCGCCCTCGAGGGCGGTCGGGTAGCCGACGTGGCGGCCCAGGAACAGCACGCTGGAGACGTCGGCCATGGCACGGGCGAGGTCGCCCACCTGCTCGGCGTCGTCGAGGACGCGCTGGACCTGCGCGGGAAGCTGGTCGAGGTCCTCCATGAGCGCGGCGATCTCGTCGGGGTACAGGTTCCCGCGCACCTGCGCGAGGTAGAGGCCCAGCAGGTAGCAGGCGGTGATCTGCCCCAGGTAGGCCTTGGTGGAGGCGACCGCGATCTCGGGGCCGACGTGCAGGTAGAGCGCGGCGTCGGCCTCGCGCGGGATGGTCGAGCCGTGCGTGTTGCAGATGGCCACGACCTTGGCCCCCTGCTCCTGCGCGTGGCGCATGGCCATCAGGGTGTCCATGGTCTCGCCGGACTGGGAGATGGCGACCACGAGCGTCTTCTCGGTGACGATCGGATCGCGGTAGCGGAACTCGTGGGCGAGCTCGACCTCGGTGGGGATGCGGCACCAGTGCTCGATCGCGTACTTCGCGACGTTGCCGGCGTTCGCGGCGGTCCCGCAGGCGACGACGATGATCTTGTCGACGCTGCGCAGCACCGAGGGGTCGATGCTCATCTCGTCGAGGTGGAGCTTCCCGGACTCGATGCGCCCGCGCAGGGTGTCGGCGACGGCGGTCGCCTGCTCGTGGATCTCCTTGGCCATGAAGGAGTCGTGGCCGCCCTTCTGCGCCGCGGTCACGTCCCACTCGATGGTGAAGCGCTTGGGCTCGGGCACGAGCTCGCCCTCGAAGGTGGTGACGACGACCTCGTCCGCGGTGACGGTGACGATCTGGTCCTGGCCGATCTCGAGGGCGTCCCGGGTGGAGTCGACGAAGGCGGCGACGTCGGACCCCAGGAAGTTCTCGCCCTCGCCGAGGCCGACGACGAGCGGGGAGTTGCGGCGCGCGGCGACCACGCGGTCGGGGGCGTCGCGGTGCACCGCCAGCAGCGTGAAGGCGCCCTCGAGGCGGGCGACGGCCGCGCGCATCGCGTCGGTGAGATCCCCCGTGCCCTGCATCTCGCGGGCGACCAGGTGAGCGGCGACCTCGGAGTCGGTCTCGGAGCGGAAGACGAAGCCCTCGGCCTCGAGCTCGGCGCGCAGGGCCGCGAAGTTCTCGATGATGCCGTTGTGCACGAGGGCGAGCTCGTCGTCCTTCCCGCCCAGGTGGGGGTGGGCGTTGCCGTCGGTGGGGGCGCCGTGCGTGGCCCAGCGGGTGTGGCCGATCGCGACCGGGGAGGTGGTGTCCTCCTCGCCCGCGAGCGCATCGCGCAGGTTCTGCAGCTTCCCGGCGCGCTTGGCGACGCGGACCTGGCCGTCGTCGATCACGGCGATGCCCGCGGAGTCGTAGCCGCGGTACTCGAGGCGCGCGAGGCCCTGGAGGGCGACCTCGAGCGGACGGGGAGAGGGGGAGGCGGGGACGGAGCCCACGTAGCCGACGATTCCACACATGGCCCCGACGCTAGCGGGCGCGGGACCCGCGGCGCCCCCTGCGACGCGGGTCCGAGGGAGGCCTCGCTCACCTTCGCAGGGGCCCGTGCCCGGCCCTGACGGGGAGTGCGCACGACCTGTCAGATTCGCGCACGGACCTCTGCGCGGTCCTGAGCGGAACGGTCATGCGCGGCCATTCGTCCTCGACCGACCCGTCCCTGTACAGGGCCGCTCGCCTCCGCGGCCCCGTGGTCCCGGCGTTCGCCCCGTGATCGTCGCGCTCGGCTCCTGCGCTCCGCGCGGTTCGCGCCCGCGGCCCCCGCGGCCGATGGAACAATGGCTGACCATGAGATCCCATGCGGTCCACGGGTCGTTCACCCCCTTCGACGAGATCCGCCGCGAGGACTGGGCGCGACTGTCGGACCAGACGCCCCTCCCCCTCACCGCCGAGGACGCCGAGAAGCTGCGGGGGCTGGGCGACAAGCTGGACCTCGCGGAGATCGACGCGGTCTACCGCCCCATCACGCACCTGCTCAACATCCAGGTCGGCTCCGCGCAGGAGCTGCGACGTGCGCGCAGCGGGTTCCTCCACCAGGGCCTGCAGCGCACTCCCTACGTGATCGGCGTGGCGGGCTCGGTCGCGGTCGGCAAGTCCACGACCGGTCGTCTGCTGCGCGAGCTGATGGCCCGCCGGCCCGACACCCCGAACGTGCAGCTGGTGACGACCGACGGATTCCTGCTGCCGACGGCGGAGCTCGAGGCCCGCGGCATCCTGCACCGCAAGGGCTTCCCCGAGAGCTACGACCGCAAGGCCCTGCTGCGCTTCGTCGCGGAGGTCAAGGCGGGCACCGAGCGCGTCGAGGCGCCCGTCTACTCCCACCTCGTCTACGACATCGTGCCCGACCAGAAGGTGGTGGTGGAGCGGCCCGACGTGCTCATCATCGAGGGGCTCAACGTGCTGCAGCCGCCGCGGCCCCGCAGCGACGGCCGCCTGGGCGTCGCGGTCTCCGACTACTTCGACTTCTCCGTCTACGTCGACGCGCGCACCGAGGACATCCGCCGCTGGTACATCGAGCGCTTCCTGCGTCTGCGGCAGACGGCCTTCTCCGACCCGCGCTCCTACTTCCACCGCTACTCGCGCCTCACCGACCAGGAGGCGCGCGCGACCGCGGAGCGGATCTGGGACGACGTCAACGGCCCGAACCTCGCGGAGAACGTCGCCCCCACGCGCGGCCGCGCGGACCTCGTGCTGCGCAAGGACGCCGAGCACCGCGTGCGCAGCGTCCTGCTGCGCAGGGTCTGAGGGCCGCGAGAGGACGGAGAAGGGGCCGACGGGAATCCCGTCGGCCCCTTCCCTCAGGCCCTCGGAGCGTCCAGGACCTCAGGGGCCCTCAGAGCGAGAGGCGCTCGCGCACGACGCCCGCGAGCTTCTCCGCCGCCGTGGTCGCGACCTCGTCGCTCGGGGCCTCGACCATCACGCGCACCACGGGCTCGGTCCCCGAGGGGCGCAGCAGCACGCGGCCGTTCTCGCCGAGCTCGGCCTCGGCCGCGGCGACGGCGTCGAGCACGCCCCTGTCGATCGAGGCGCGGGCCTTGTCGACCCCCTTGACGTTGATGAGCGCCTGCGGGAGTCGGGTCATCACGTCGGCGAGCTCGCGCGCGCTGCGACCGGTCGTGGCGACGCGCTGCAGCAGGTGCAGGGCGGTCAGCTCGCCGTCGCCGGTGGTGGCGTGCGCGGCCATGATCACGTGCCCGGACTGCTCCCCGCCCAGCGAGTAGCCGCCCAGGTTCATCTCCTCGAGCACGTAGCGGTCGCCCACGGAGGTCTGCCCGAGGGTGATCCCGTGCTCCTTCATGGCGATCTTCAAGCCCAGGTTGCTCATGACGGTGACGACGAGGACGTCGTCGTGCAGCTGCCCGCGCTCCTTGAGGTCCAGGGCGAGGATCGCCATGATCTGGTCGCCGTCGATCTCGCGCCCCTGGGCGTCGACCGCGAGGCAGCGATCGGCGTCGCCGTCGAAGGCCACGCCGACGTCGGCGCCGTGCTCGACGACGGCCGCCTGCAGCTTCTCGAGGTGCGTCGAGCCGCAGTCCTCGTTGATCTGCTTGCCGTCGCTGCGGTCGCCGATCACGTGCACGGTCGCGCCGGCGCCGCGCAGGGCTGCGGGCGCCGTCTCGGAGGCGGCGCCGTTCGCGCAGTCGGCGACGACGGTGAGGCCGGTCAGCGGGCCGTCGAGCGTCGAGACCAGGTGCTCGACGTACTGCTCGACCGCGCCGCCGTAGTCGCGGATGGTGCCGACCTCGGTGTCCAGCGGCCGCTGCCACTGCTCGCCGAGTCGCGCCTCGATCGCGTCCTCGACCTCGTCGGGGAGCTTGGTGCCGCCGCGCGCGAAGAACTTGATGCCGTTGTCGGCCGAGGGGTTGTGGGAGGCGGAGATCATCACGCCGAGATCCGCGCCCGAGGTCTTCACGAGGTGCGCGAGCCCGGGGGTGGGGAGGATCCCGGCGTCCTCGACGTCGACGCCCGCGGAGGCGAGGCCCGCGCAGACGGCGGCGCTCAGGAAGTCGCCCGACGGGCGGGTGTCGCGGGCGACGATCGCCCGGGCGCGCGCGCCGTCGAAGGCGCCGAAGGTCGCGAGCACGTGGGCGGCGGCGACCGAGAGGTCGACCGCGAGCTCCGCGGTGATGTCCACGTTCGCGGTGCCGCGCACCCCGTCGGTGCCGAACAGTCGTGCCACAGGGATCTCCTCGGGGTGGGTGCTGGAAGCTGGGTGCCGGCGCGAGGCGCCGCCCGGGCAGGGTACCGCGAGGGGCTCGCGGTCCTCTGGGCGACGCCCCCGACGTGGCGCGTCGCTCGCTGTGGACGGGCGCCGCGGGAGCCCGCGCGGCAGTAGCCTGGAGGGTATGCCCACTGCGGACCTGCTGCCCCACGTGCCGCCCACGGTGATCACCCACCAGGTCGGGAGCCGGGCCGCGGGCCACGGCCTCGCCTACGCCCGTGAGGGCCGCGTCGAGGATCTGGTCTGGGACGTCGACAGCGGGACCGTCACGGCCGACGTCCAGGGCACCGCGGGCTCCCCCTATCGCACCGTCGTCACCCTCGCCGAGTACGAGGAGGACGCGGTCTCCCGCCGCTTCCTGCCCGCCGAGCCCGGCGGGCTGTGGCGCCCCCGCCGCTCCCGCTGCTCCTGCCCGATCGGGGCGGACTGCAAGCACGTCGCCGCGGTGCTCTACCACCTCGACGACCTCGGCGCGGCCGAGGAGAGGCGCGAGACGCCCGCCGAATGGCGCAGCGTCCTGCGCCCCCTGCTCACCGAGTCCCCGAGCGAGGAGGTCCCCCAGCCCCTCGCCATCCGCTTCGACCTCGAGGTCTCGCGGGTCGGTCCCGGGGTCTCCCGACTGCGCCGCGAGACCGCGACCCCCGCGCTGCTCGCCGAGGGCGGAGACCTCTGGCTGGGGCTGCGTCCGATGACGATGGGGCGCAAGGGCACCTGGATCAAGGGCGGGCTCTCCTGGCGCACCTTCGAGTTCCGGATGGCCGGCCGCGCCTACCACACGGGCCACGCCGAGGCCCTGACCCGCATGTTCGCCTCCGCCACAGCCGAGCGCTCGTACGCGAGCGGCTCGATCGAGCACCTCTGGCTGAACTCCATCGGCTCGCCGCTGATCTGGCAGTCCCTCGCCTACGCGAGGGACGCCGGCGTCGAGTTCCTGCCGGGCGACGGCCTGCGCGCGATCGAGCTCGCGTCCGTCGGCGCGGTCGAGGTCGACCTGCGCATCCCGGAGGGCGCCAGCGACCTCCAGGTCCTCCCCCGCATCACCCTCGAGGGCCAGGACGTCGCGCAGGCCCGCCCCCTGGGCACCGCGGGCGTGATCGCCCTGGACGACCCGTCGGCGCCGACGGACGAGGGCTCGCATTCGCCCACTGCCGGCTTCTCGGCGCGCATCGCGCCCGTCGGCTCCCCGATCCCGACGGCCCTGCAGCGACTCTTCCAGCGGCCCGAGCCGCTCGTCGTGCCCGGCGAGGACCGCGAGGACTTCCTCGAGGACGCCTACCCGCGCCTGCGCACGGTCACGCGCGTGACCAGCAGCGACGGCAGCGTCGAGATGCCGGCGATCGAGCCCGCGACCCTGCACCTGGCCGCCGCCTACGCCCCCGACGACCGCCTCTCGCTCACCTGGACCTGGCGCTACCACGACCCGGCCCGCACCCTGCCCATGGACCAGCGCCAGGGCGTGCGCCGCGACGTGGCCCACGAGGACGAGGTGCTCGCCCGGGTGCGGACCCTGTGGCCGACGGCCGGGGGCGATGCCCCCGAGCAGCTGAGCGGCCCGGACACGGCCCGCTTCTCGGAGCACGTGCTCGACGAGCTCGGCGAGCTGCCGCACGTGCGCACCGAGATCGTCGGCACCCGCCACGCCTACCGCGAGCTCGACGGCGCCCCGAAGGTGCGCATCACGCAGCAGCAGTCCCCCGGCAAGCACGACTGGTTCGACCTGGGCTTCGAGATCACGATCGACGGCCGCCAGATCCCCTTCCCCACCCTGTTCGTCGCGCTCGCGCAGGGCCGGACCCGGATCATGCTCCCGGACAAGACGTACTTCTCCCTGGACAACCCCGCCTTCGACGCCCTGCGCGAGCTCATCGCCGAGGGCGAGGCCCTCGCGGAGTGGGACCCGCAGCAGCAGGCCATCAGCCGTTTCCAGGTCGGCATGTGGGAGGACCTCGAGGAGATCGCGGAGTCCGCCGAGGCGAGCGCGGAGTGGGAGCGCACCGTCGGCGCCCTCCAGGACGCGCGCGACCTCACCCCGCCCCCGCTCCCCCACGCCCTCACCGCGGACCTGCGCGACTACCAGCGCGACGGCTTCTCCTGGCTGGCCTTCCTCTTCCATCACGGGCTGGGCGGTGTGCTGGCCGACGACATGGGCCTCGGCAAGACCGTGCAGACCCTGGCCCTCATCGCACATGCGCGTGAGAGCGCCCCGGTGGTCATCGACGGTGCCGACGGCTCGGTCTCGGACGCCCCGCCGCCGTTCCTCGTCGTCGCGCCCTCCTCCGTGCTCCCGGTGTGGCGGGCCGAGGCCGAGCGCTTCGCCCCGGACCTCGACGTGCGGGTCGTCGATCGCACCTCCCGCGCCCGCGGTGAGGACCTCGCCGAGACGGTCCTCGGCGCGGACCTCGTGGTCACGAGCTACACCGTGCTGCGCATCGACGACGACGAGTTCGCGCGCGAGCAGTTCCAGGGGCTCGTGCTCGACGAGGCGCAGTTCGTGAAGAACCGCCGTTCACGCACGCACCAGGCGGCGAAGAACGTGCGCGCGTCCTTCCACCTCGCGATCACCGGCACGCCGATGGAGAACTCCCTGGACGACCTGTGGTCGATCCTCGAGATCGCCGCGCCCGGCCTGCTGGGTCCCGCGATCGGGTTCCGGCAGCGCTTCACCCTGCCCATCGAGAGCGGCGAGCACCCCGAGCGGATGGACGTGCTGCGCTCGCGGCTGCGGCCGTTCATGCTGCGGCGCACCAAGGAGATGGTCGCCTCCGAGCTCCCCGAGAAGCAGGAGCAGGTGGTGAAGGTCGAGCTGGGCCCCGAGCACAGGGCGCTGTACGACTCGGTGCTGCAGCGCGAGCGCAAGAAGGTCCTCGGCCTGATCGACGCGGACCTCGATCGCAACCGCTTCATCGTCTTCCGCTCCCTGACCCTGCTGCGGATGATGGCGCTCGACCCGTCGATCGTCGACGCCGAGGCCCACGGCGACGTGCCGAGCTCGAAGCTCGAGGCGCTCTTCGACCGGCTCGACGAGGTTCTCGGCGACGGCCACCGGGTGCTGCTGTTCAGCCAGTTCACCTCGCATCTGCGGCACGTGGCCGACGAGCTGACGATGCGAGGGGTCGCCTTCAGCTACCTGGACGGCTCGACCCGGGATCGCGACGCCGCCGTGCGGGAGTTCCGCGAGGGCGATGCGCCCGTCTTCCTCATCTCGCTGAAGGCCGGCGGCTTCGGCCTGACCCTCACGGAGGCCGACTACGTGTTCCTGCTGGATCCGTGGTGGAACCCGGCGGCGGAGAACCAGGCCGTCGACCGCGCCCACCGCATCGGCCAGGAGCGCCGGGTGATGGTCTTCCGCATGGTCGCCGAGGACACCATCGAGGAGAAGGTCCTCGCCCTGCAGCAGCGCAAGGCCGCGCTCTTCGACTCCCTGACCGACGGCGGGAAGGCCTTCCGCTCGGGGATCACCGCGCAGGACATCCGCGAGCTCCTGAGCTAGTCCCCGGCTTCCACCGCCTCGGCCCCCTCCCGGCGCTCGCGCCGGGCCCCGGCCCGATCGCCGGCTGCCGTCATCCCTCGGCATCTCGGACCAATCCGCCTCCGCGAGGCTTCCGAACCCGTGGTGTCCGGCGCGGCGCCGCCGCGCGGGCCAGGACCGGATCCCGACGCCGAGGAGGCACCGCTCATGTTCCACCGTTTCCGTCGCACCACCCTCACCGCTGCGGTCCTCGCGCTCGTGGGCATGGGCCTCGCCGTGCCCGCTGCGAACGCCGAGGAGACCGCGCCCGACGAGACCGCTGCGTCGAGCTCCCTCGTCCAGGGGCCTCTGATCGACGGGCCCCTCATCGATATCGACGGTCTGCTCGAGACGCTCCAGCTGGGCCAGTTCCAGCAGTGAGCGGAGCACCGGGCACGTCGACACACTCCCACAGCGTCACGAGGAGCACGCCCCTGTGAGGATGCGCAGGAACATCGCCCCCGAGTCACCGGAGCGGATCCCGCTCACTCCGGCCCAGCGCGGCATCTGGTACGCGCAGAAGCTGGATCCGGAGAACCCCTCGTTCCAGATCGGGCAGTACCTCGACCTCGAGGGCCCCATCGACCCCCTCCTGCTGAACATCGCCCTGGTGAAGGCGGCCGCGGACCTCGACGCGCTGAGCATGCGGATCCTGGAGGACGAGGACGGGCCGTTCGGAGAGATCCGTCGGCCGCGACCCGGTGAGCATCTCGTGGAGGTCCGCGATCTCTCGCACCTGCCGCGCCACGAGGCGGAGGAGATCGCGCACGCGATCATGGACCGCGAGATGTCCACCGCCCGCGGCATGGACGGCGGGGACCTGCTGGGGGCGACCCTGTTCGTCGTCGGCGAGCGCCGGTCGCTCTTCTTCCTGCGCGTCCACCACGTGCTGATCGACGGCTACTCGGCCGTGGTCGCCCTGCGCTACATCGCCGGGGCCTACTCGAGGCTGGCCCGCCTCGTCCCCGGGACGCACGTCCCCCGGGCGCTCGCACCGGCGCTCGCCCGCGTCGGGGCGAGCTTCCCCTCGCCTCTGCCCGCCCTGGGGGACCTCCACCGGGAGCTGCGCGACTACGAGGCCTCCGACCAGCACGCGGCCGACGCCGAGCACTGGGAGCGGGCGATCGCCCGCGAGGCGCCCCCGGTGGGTCTCGAGGGCCGTTCCGACGGCATCGCCCGCGACGTGGTCCGGATCGACGTGCCCCTCGGCTCCGAGCGCGCACGCCGCCTGGCTCGACTCGATCGGGAGCTGCCCAAGACGCTCATCGCCTCGGTCGCCGTCTACCTGTCCCGGATGACGGGGGCCGAGGTCGTCCCCGTCGGGCTGCCCGTCACCGCCCGGCGGGGACGGATCGCCCGGACCACTCCCTCGATGCTCTCCAGCGTCCTGCCGCTGCGGATCCCGGTATCGCCCTCCGACACCCTGGCGACCGTGGTCTCCGGAACGGGGCGGATCGTCCGCGACGCGGTCGCCCACCAGCGCTTCCGCGTCGAGAACATCGACGATGCGCCGGCCGATCCCGGTCCCTCGGTGAACCTGCTGCCCGTCATCGACGAACTCCGGTTCGGGAGCGCGCGGGGAACGGTGCACATCCTCTCGACCGGCCCCGTGCGGGATCTGTCCATCGTTCTCGGCGATCCCCGCAGCGAGGCCTCCGACCCCGTGCTG
The DNA here is from genome assembly GCF_023373525.1 of Brachybacterium kimchii. Classification (NCBI taxonomy): domain Bacteria; kingdom Bacillati; phylum Actinomycetota; class Actinomycetes; order Micrococcales; family Dermabacteraceae; genus Brachybacterium; species Brachybacterium kimchii. Next base: position 70,284 of record NZ_CP097218.1, on the reverse strand, counting down.
CGGATGGAGGGCGACGTCGACCTGCACACGGTCGAGTCCCTGTCGAGGCACGGGGACCGGATCCTCCGTCTGATCGACGCCGCTCTCGAGGCGCCCGCCGCGACGACCGTCGCCGCCGCGCCGGTGGTCGGCGCCGCCGAGCGGGAGCGGCTCCTGGACGGGGGCAGAGGCTCCCGGGACCCCGTGTCCCCGGGGACCCTCCTGGACTCCGCCGCCGCGACCCTGCGCGCCCGCGGCGAGCAGCTCGCGGTCACCGCACCCGATGGCGAGCTCAGCTTCCGCGAGCTCGACGTTCGCGCGACGCTGATGGCGCGCCATCTGGTCCGCGAGGGCGTCCGTCCGGGCGATCGGGTGGCCGTGAGGATCGGCCGCACGGTCGAGCTCCCAGTGCTGGTCCTGGGCATCCTGCGGGCAGGGGGCGCCTTCATGCCCCTGGACCCCGCCTACCCCGTCGGCCGGGTGGCGGACATGATCAGCGATGCCGAGCCCGCCGCGCTGCTGACGACGTCGCAGCAGCTGGCCCGCGACCGGGAGGACGGGGCCGCGTTCGACGTCCCGACCACTGTGATCGACACCGACACCGCGACCTGGTGCCGGCGGGCGGAGGATTCGACGCCCCTTCCTGCGATCGGCCCGGACGACCTCGCCTACGTCATCTTCACGTCGGGCAGCACCGGGCGCCCGAAAGGGGTCGCCGTCGAGCACATGTCCCTGCATGCCCTGCACGAGCACCATCGACGCACGTGGCACGACCCTGCCTCCCAGCGGCTCGGGCGGCCCGTGCGCGCCGCCCACACCGCCGGGCTCTCCTTCGACGCCTCGTGGGACCCGCTGCTGTGGCTGATCTCCGGCCATGAGCTCCACATCGTCGACGACGAGACCCGCCGGGACCCCGAGCGCCTCGCCGCCCTCCTGGACCGGGAGCGGATCGATGCTCTCGAGACCACCCCCTCCTTCGCCGAGGCGCTGATCGACGCCGGGATGCTGGAGCGCGAGCACCGGCCGAGCGAGATCGCCCTGGGCGGCGAGGCCGTGGGCGAGCAGCTCTGGGCCGCTCTCGCGGCCCGTGACGACGTGCATGCCGTGAACCTCTACGGGCCCACCGAGTCGACGGTGGACAGCATGGTCGCCCCCATCGCGACCGGCCGCCGCCCGCATCTCGGCGCTTCCGTGGCCGGCAGCCGCCACTACGTCCTCGACGCCGCGCTGTCCCCGGTCCCCGACCGTGGGGTGGGCGAGCTGTATCTGGCGGGGCACGGGGTCGCCCGGGGATACATCGGCCGACCGGACCTGGACGCCCAGCGCTTCGTCGCCGACCCCTTCGCCGCCGACGGCTCCCGGATGTACCGCACGGGCGACCGGGTCAGGCGCCGCCATGACGGCACGCTGAGGTTCCTCGGACGCACCGACGACCAGGTGAAGATCCGCGGCTACAGGGTCGAGCTGGACGAGGTCGAGGCCGCTCTGCGCCGGCAGGAGGGCGTCGTGGCCGCCGCGGCGATCGTCCGCGGGGAAGGACCGTCCGCGCGGCTCATCGGCTACGTGTCGACCGGCGGGACCGGATCCTCGGCCGGCCCCGGCGCCGCCGCCGGTGAGGGAGCCGAGGCGGCGGAGTCGATCCGCGGTGCTCTGCGCGAGCACCTTCCCGACTACATGGTGCCCGCGGTGGTCCTGGCGCTGCCCCGGCTCCCGGCGACGGCCAACGGGAAGATCGACCGCTCCGGCCTGCCCGATCCGGCCACGGTCACCGGCGGCGGCGTCTCCCGTCCTCCCCGGTCCGCCGCCGAGCGCGCCGTGGCCGCCGGCTTCGGCGCCGTCCTGGAGCGCACCGACATCGGCGTCGACGAGGACTTCTTCGCCGCCGGCGGCCACTCGCTGCTGGCCACGAGGCTCGCCTCCCGGCTCAGCGCCGACCTCGATCGGGCGGTCACCGTGCGGGACGTCTTCGAGCATCCGACGGTCGCCGCCCTCGCCCGCACCCTGCAGGACTCCCCCGGCGCGGCCGTCCCCCCGCGCCCCGAGCGCGGCGCACGCCCCGATCCGGTCCCGGCCTCCCCCAACCAGCGCCGCCTGTGGTTCCTCCACCAGCTGGAGCCCGACTCGGCCGCCTACGCGGTCCCGATCGTGCTGCACCTCGAAGGAGCCCTCGACGTCGGCGCTCTGCGGGCGGCCCTCGACGACGTGATCTCCCGCCACGAGCCCCTGCGCACCCTCCTGCCCGCGGAGCACGGCGAACCCGTCCAGCGGATCCTCCCCGCCGATCAGGTGCCCTCGCCCCTCCTCTGCATCGAGGTGCCGCCCGCCCGGGTGGACGCCGTGATCGCGACGGAGACCCGGCGTCCCTTCGATCTCACCCGGGAGATCCCGCTGCGCGCCGTGCTGCTGCGCTCCGCCGCGGACCGCGCGACCCTCGTGATCACGATGCATCACATCGCGACCGACGGCTGGTCCCTGTCCCCGTTCGCCCGTGACCTCGGCGACGCGTACGCGGCGCGGCACGAGGGACGGGCTCCCCACCTGCAGCCGCTCCCCGTGGACTTCGCGGATGCTGCCGTCTGGCATCAGGACCGGCTCGGCGACGCCGAGGACCCCCACAGCCAGCGGGCGATCCTCACGGCGTTCTGGGAGCGGACCCTCGCGGGCGCGCCTCCGGAGATCTCCCTGCCGCGCGATCGCCCCCGCGGGGCCGCGAACCCGGGGGACACGGCCCAGCAGGGCGTCGGCGAGATCCGCCTCGACCTGTCCCCTCGGCGCCACGCCGCCGTGCGCGAGCTCGCCGCCGCGCACCGCACCAGCCTGTTCATCGTGCTGCACACGGCCCTGGCCGCGGCGCTGCATCAGCACGGGACCGGCGATGACGTGGTGCTCGGGACCCCTGTCGCCGGGCGCGGCGACGCCCGGCTGGAGGACCTCGTCGGATTCTTCGTGAACACCGTCGCGCTGCGCACCTCGCTGCACGGCGACCCGCGCCTCGACGAGCTCCTCGAGCGCGTCCGCGCCGCGAACACCGACGCGTACGCGCACCAGGACCTCCCCTTCGACGCCGTCGTCGACGCCGTCCGCCCTCCGCGGAGCCCAGACCGCCCTCCTCTCGTGCAGGTGCTGCTGACGCTCCAGAACGCGCCGATGGCCCGGCTCGACCTGCCGGGCGTCGACGTCGACGTCCCCGCGCCCTCCACGAGCTCGGGGGTCAAGGCCGATCTCCTGATCGACGTCACCGCCCCGGAGGGCGAGGACGGCCCGCTCACCGTGGCGCTCGGCTTCGACCGGGCACTGTTCGACGCCTCCACCGTCGAGAGGATGCGCGACTCGCTGGAGCGCGTGCTCGCACAGCTCGTGACGGACCCGTCGACCCGCCTGGGCGATCTGCCCACGGCCTCGCCCGCCGAGCTGCGCGCCCTGACGGCGCGCGACCGCGGCCCGGAGCACGGCGCGCCGCTCACGATCCTGGAGCGTCTCGCCGCCGCCGCACGGACCCGGCCGCAGGATCCCGCGCTGGTCGACGCCCATGGTGCGCTCACGGCGGCGGAGCTGCTCGCGCGCGTCGAGGAGATCGCAGCGGGACTGGCCGGGATCGGGATCGCGCAGGGGGACCGGGTCGCTCTCGCCCTCCCTCGCGACAGGGACGCCATCGCCGTCCTGCTCGGCGTGCTCCGGGCCGGCGCCGTCGCCGTCCCGCTGGACGCCTCCCACCCCGATGCGCGCCTCGCACGCGTCCTGGACTCGGCGGACCCGCGTGTCCTGCTGACCGGCGATCCCGCGCGGTTCCGCGCCCTGCGTCAGGAGGTGCCCGACGGCCCGTCCGACCCCGGCGCGACGATGATCGTCCTCGCGCCGGGTGATCTGCCGTCGGGCGGATCGGCGCCCGCGCAGCCGGGCATCGAGGACACCGCCTACCTGGTCCACACCTCCGGGACGACCGGCGACCCCAAGGGCGTGCAGGTCTCGCACGCCGCGCTCGGCACCCTTCTGCGTCACCACGAGAGGACGCTCATCGGCCCCCTGCGGGACCGTCTGGGCCGAGCACCCCGGATGCTGCACGTCTCGGGCCTCGCCTTCGACGCCGCCTGGGACCCGGTCCTCTGGCTCGTCGCCGGCAGCACGCTGATCATGGCGGACCAGGACGTCCAGGCCGACGCCGAGGCGGTCCTCGACGCGATCGGCCGCGAGCGCATCGACGTGCTCGAGACGACCCCCTCGTACGCGACGCGGCTCGTCGAGGCCGGACTCGAGGACGCCGTGCTCAGCGGGTCCGGCTCCCTGCTCCTGGCGCTCGGCGGCGAGGCCGTCCCTCCGTCCCTCTGGGACCTGATCGCCCGCAGCGAGGTCCTCGAGGGGCGGAACCTGTACGGCCCGAGCGAGGCCACGGTCGACGCCCTGGTCGCGCCGATCCGCTCCGGGGCCGTGGTCCTCGGGCGCCCCGTCGACGGGGTCGCGATCCGCGTGCTCGACGATCTGCTGCGTCCCGTCCCCGCCGGAGTCGAGGGGGAGCTCTACCTCTCGGGCGCGACCCTCGCCGACGGCTACCGCGGCCGCTCCGCGGAGACCGCCTCCCGCTTCATCGCCGACCCCACCGGCGACGGCGAGCGGATGTACCGCACGGGCGACGTGGTCCGCCGTGGCGCCGACGGCTCGCTGCGCTTCGTGCGCCGCACGGACGACCAGGTCAAGCTGCGGGGCTACCGCATCGAGACCGGGGATGTCGAGAGCGCCCTGGAGCGATCTGCCGGCGTGCGCGCCGCCGTCGTCCGGGTGGTGGCACCCGGCGGCGAGGGCACGGAGCGGATCGCCGCCTGGGTCAGCGGAGAGGTCGACCCGGAGGAGGTGCACCGGCGCGCCCGGGACGAGCTGCCCGCCTACATGGTCCCGACGAGCGTGCTCGTCCTCCCGGAGCTGCCCCTGAACGCGAACGGCAAGGTCGACGTCCCGGCGCTCCCGGATCCCCAGCGGTCCACCGGCCCGCATCGCGGCCCTCGCGACGAGGCCGAGCAGCGGATGTGCCACGTGCTGGCGGAGGTGCTCGCCGTGACGGAGCCCGGACCGGACGAGGACTTCTTCGAGCTGGGGGGCCACTCGCTCCTCGCCGTCCGCCTCGTCGGCAGGATCCGGGAGGAGTTCGGCGCGGCGCTCCCCGTGCGTGCAGTCTTCGACCACCCCACCGCGGCTCAGCTGTTGGCCGACGTGAGGGCGCAGGGGGCCGGGACCGAGGGCGTGACCCCGCGGCACCAGGACTCGTCCGATGCCCCGTCCTCGTGTGAGGGCACCGCCGTGTCGGGGCGGCTGCGGGAGTGGGTGCGGAACCATCCGCGCCCTCGCGACGAGGAGCTCCCGCTCTCCCCCGACCAGGAGCGCCTGTGGTTCCTGCACCGCCTCGACCCCTCGTCGGCCGAGTACACGGTGCTGCTCGAGTGCGACCTCGAGGGGGACCTCGACGTCGAGGCGCTCGGCGGTGCGATCGACGACCTCGTGGCCCGCCACGAGATCCTGCGCACCGTCTTCCCCGAGGTGGAGGGCCGAGGAGTCCAGCGCGTCCTCGACCCGCCCGTCGGCATCCTCCAGGACGGCCCGATCGACGTCACCGCGGGATTCGACCTCGCCGCGCGGATCCCCCTGCGCGCCGGGCTGGAGCGGACGGGCGCCGAACGCTGGCATCTGACCCTCGCCATCCACCACATCGCGACCGACGGCGCCTCGCTGAGACCGCTCACGCGCGACCTGTCCACGGCCTACAGCGCCCGCTCCGGCGGCATGCGCTCGGCGACCCGCCCCCTTACCGTGCAGTTCGCCGATCACGCCCGTCACCAGCGCATGCGCCACGCCGAGGACCCGGCGCGGGACCCCCGTCCCGCCGCCTGGGCGGATCGGCTCGCGGGCGCACCCGAGGAGCTGGACCTGCCTGCGGACGGCCAGCGGGGAGAGGCAGGCACCCGTCCCGCGCACTCCCGGACCTTCACGATCCCCGCCGAGGTCGCCGCGCCTCTCCTGCATCAGGGACGCGCTGCCGGCGGCACCGGCTTCCACACCTGGCTCGCCGCGCTCGTCTCCTATCTGCAGCGCATCGGCGCGGGCGACGACATCGTGATCGGGGCGCCCTCCGCCGGGCGGGACGACCCCGACCTCGCCGACCTCGTCGGGTTCTTCGTCACCACTCTTCCGCTCCGGATGCGGGTCGACGGGACCATGACGTTCGGCGACGTGGTGGGGCGCGCCCGCGAGGCCGCTCTGGCCGCGATGGAGGACGACGGCATCCCCTTCGAGCGCATCGTCGAGGCCGTGGCCCCTGCACGCCGCTTCGGGCGCCATCCGCTGTTCCAGACCATGCTCTCCCTCGAGGAGACGGACGGGGCCGTCCTGGACCTGCCGGGCGTCGCCGTCACCCGCGGCGCCCCCGAGACGACGGGCGCGGCCAAGGTCGACCTCTCGTTCACGCTCCGACCGGACGCCGAGGGCGGCATGGAAGGGATCCTCGAGTACGACGCCGAGCTGTTCAGCGACCTGGCCGCTCGCGGTCTCATCGACCGCTGGCTCGCCTTCCTCGGCGGCATCGCCGGGGACCCCGGGGCGTGCGTCGGCAGGGTCCCCGCGGGGCCGCCGTCGACGCCTCTGACTCCGTGGCCCGCGACGGCACCCGCGCAGAGCGTGCTCGCGGCTCTCGCGGACTCCGCCGCCTCGCGCCCGGACGCGTCGGCGCTCGTCGGCCCGGATCGAGCCCTGACGACCGCCGAGCTCGCCGCTCGCGTCGACGGGATCGCCGGAGGCCTCCGAGCCGCCGGAGTCGGGACCGGGGACCGCGTCGCTCTGGCCGTGCGCCGCGGCAGCGACTCCGTCGCCGGGATGCTCGGCATCTGGAGGGCGGGCGGGGTCGCGGTCCCGCTCGACATCGGCCTGCCCGCCGAGCGGGTGATGGCCATGATGCGCGCATCGGCGCCACGCCTTCTGCTGCACACCGGACATGCGGACGAGCAGGACGCCGCGGCGAGCGCGCGTGCGTCGGGGCTCGACGCCGACCGCATCCTGACGATCGACGGCCTCCCCGCCGGGGAGCCTCCGCAGCACCTGCCGGGTCCCGAGGACGGCGCCTACATCATCTTCACCTCGGGCACCACCGGGACGCCGAAGGGCGTCCGGGTTCCCCACCGCGCCCTCACGCGACTCCTGACCAGCCACCGCTCGACCCTCCTGCCCGATCCCGCGCGCCGCCGTCTGCGGCTCGCCCACACCACGGGAGTCGGCTTCGACGCCTCGCTCGATCCCGTCCTGTGGTGCGTCGCGGGGCACGAGGTCCATGTGGTCGACGAGCTCGTGCGCAGGGACCCCGAGGCCCTTGTCGCCCTGTTCGCGCGGGAGCGGATCGACGCCTGGGAGGCCACCCCGGGCCATGTCGACGCCCTGCGCGGGCAGACCGGGCTCACCGACCTGCTCGATGGCGGGGACCCGGAGGATCCCTTCCTCCTGCTGCTGGGCGGGGAGCCCGTCGACCCCGGCCTGTGGGACTGGGTGCGCGAGCGCCGCGCGGTCCAGGGGTGGAACCTCTACGGGCCCACCGAGGCAGGGGTCGACACCCTGGTCGCGCCCCTCGCCGACAGCATGCGGCCCGTCCTCGGAGCGCCCACCTGCGGGACCGTCGCCCGGGTCCTGGACGCGGATCTGCGTCCGGTGCCCGTCGGCAGCATCGGCGAGCTCTGGCTCAGCGGCCCTCAGCTCGCCGACGGATACCTGGGCGATCCGGCCGCGACCGCCGGGCGCTTCGTCGCGGACCCGTTCGCGGGGGACGGCAGCCGCATGTACCGCACCGGCGATCTCGTCTCCGTGCGGGACGCGGAACCGGGGCGCAGAGCGCCCGTCATCGCCCTCGGGCGCATCGACGACCAGGTGAAGATCCGCGGGCATCGGATCGAGCCCGGCGAGATCGCCGCCGTCATCACGGCGCAGCACACCGTCGCGCAGGCGATCGTGCGCACGGTCGACGGCGCCCGCGGCACCGCGCTCGCCGCCTGGGTGGTGCCGGCGCCCGGCGTGGAGGCCGACGGACTGCGCGGCCGGCTCGAGCAGGCGCTCGCCGCGCGGCTGCCCGAGTACATGCTCCCCTCGTCGATCACTGCGATCCAGGACATCCCGCTGACGTCGAACGGGAAGGTGGACGCGCGCGCCCTTCCCGGGCCGACGTCCGCCGTCGGTGCGGGGCGCGCCCCGCGGCCGGGCACCGAGACCGTGATCGCCGAGGCGTTCGCCGACGTGCTGGAGGTCGAGGACGTCCGGGCCGACGACTCCTTCTTCGCACTGGGAGGGCACTCCTTCGTCGCCCGTCCTGCGACGGCGGCGATCGGCAGGGCGCTGGGGCGCGAGGTCCCGATCCACGCCCTCCTGCGCACCCCGACCGTGGCGGGACTCGCCGCGGCGCTCGACGCCGCCGAGCCCGCCACAGGGCACGCGGCCGAGGTCGACGCGCTCGGCGTCGTGCTGCCGCTGCGGCCCGACGGCCGGGGCGATCCGCTGTTCGCCGTCCATCCGGCCAGCGGTCTCGCGTGGGCCTTCTCCGGTCTCCTGCCCCATCTGAGCACGACCCGGCCGGTGATCGGACTGCAGCTCCCGGGCCTCGCCCCGTCGGCCGACGGGGACGACGCGACGGACGCCGACGAGACCCTCGACGACCTGCTGGACCACTATCTGCGCGCCATCCGATCCGTCCAGAGCCACGGCCCGTACCACCTGCTGGGGTATTCGCTCGGAGGGCGCATCGCCCATCGGATCGCCGCCCGCCTGCAGAGCGCCGGCGAGGAGGTCGCCCTCCTCGCGGTCCTCGACGCCTACCCGGGTCAGGACGCGCTGCACGGCGTCCGCGACGAGCAGGAGCGCTGGCGCGCCTTCCTCGACGCCCAGGGGACGCCGATACCGGAGGGCCGACTGGACGTCTCCACCGTCCTCGCGACCCTCAGGGCGGCCGGCAATGCCCTGGGGAACGTCCCCGCCGCGGCGGCCCGGCGCATGGCGGCCCGCTTCCCGCAGGTGGCGGCGCTCCTGGACGACGCCGCCCTGCCGGTCGTCGACGGCGACCTGGAGCTGATCGAGGCCACCGCCCAGGTGCCGCAGGGCCGACCCGCACCGGAGGCGTGGGCTCCGTACGTCCGTGGGGCCGTGACCGTCGAGCGGGTCGCCTCACGGCATTCCGATCTCCTGTCCGATCCGGCGGCGCGCGAGGTCGCGGCGTGGCTCGACTCGATCATCCCCGGCGCGGAATCGCACCGAACCGGATCGCCGAGCGCTCCGAACCACTCTCGAACCCGACCTGACGACGGCAGAGGAAGCGCACGATGACCAACCCCTTCGACGACCCCGACGGCACCTTCCGAGTTCTCGTGAACGAGCGCGGCCAGCACTCGCTGTGGCCCGAGTCCGCGGACCTCCCCCGCGGCTGGGTCGCGGTCTTCGGGCCCGGCTCGCGCGCCGACTGCCTCGGCCACGTCTCGGCCTCCTGGTCCGACATCACTCCCGCCCGGTCCGACGACGGAGCGCGAGAGGCCTCGTGATCGCCCTGCACGGCCTCGTCAAACGGTTCGGCGGGCGGACGGCACTGGACGGCGTCGACCTCGAGGTCCCCGCCGGCACGGTGCACGGCCTGCTGGGGCCCAACGGCGCGGGCAAGACCACGATCGTGCGGGTCCTGACGACGCTCCTCTCCCCGGACGCCGGCGACGCCCTCGTCGCCGGCCGCTCCGTGCGTTCGCATCCCGACGACGTGCGGCGCAGTCTCGGCGTCTCCGGCCAGTACGCCGCGGTCGACGAGCGCCTCACCGGCTTCGAGAACCTGCGGATGGTGGCACGGCTCTACGGCATGCCCCGGCGCACGGCCGTCGAGCGGGCCCGGGGACTGCTGGCCGACTTCCGCCTCGAGGACGTCGCCGACACGCTGCTGGCCGGCCAGTACTCCGGTGGCATGCGCCGACGCCTCGACCTCGCCGGTGCGGTGATCGCGCGCCCGCCGGTGGTCATCCTCGACGAGCCCACGACGGGCCTGGACCCGCGAGGGCGGCGCGACACGTGGGATGCGGTGGACTCCCTCACGGCGGACGGGGTGACGGTCCTGCTGACCACCCAGTACCTCGAGGAGGCGGACCGGCTCGCCGACTCGATCTCGGTGATCGACCGGGGCCGCATCGTCGCGGAGGGGTCGGCCAGGGAGCTCAAGTCCCGCGCCGGGGGCTCGCGCATCGACGTCTCGTGCACGAGGGTCGACCAGGTGCGCACCGCCCGCACGGCGCTCTCCCGGCACGGTCTCGAGGCCGACGCGGACGACCGCGGGCATCGGCTCACCCTGAGCACGGAGGAGGGCGTCGGCGGCCTCGGCCGCGTGCTCCGCGCTCTCGAGGAAGCAGGCATCGACGTCGAGGAGGCGTCCCTGCGACAGCCCACGCTCGACGAGGTCTTCCTCGCCCTGACCGGGGACCAGGAGTCGGGCGGCCGTCCGAGCGGCTCGCGGCGGTCGCCGGAATCGGAGCCCGCACGATGAGGGCCCTGAGAGCCCTCGGCGACGGCGGGGTCATCGCCCGGCGCAACCTCATCGGTCTGCGGCGCACGCCGGGCGCCCTCGTCACCGGGATCGCGCAGCCGATCCTCTTCGTGCTCATCCTCGCCTTCGTGTTCGGTGGCGCGCTCGGCGGCGATCAGTACCGCGAGTTCCTGATCGGCGGGATCCTCGCGCAGACCCTCACCTTCAACTCGTCGTTCACCGCGGTGTACCTCGCGAAGGATCTGCAGTCCGGCCTGATCGACCGATTCCGCGCCCTGCCCATGTCGCGCGTCGGGGTCATCCTGGGCAGGACCGTCTCGGACCTCGCCACGAGTGCCATCTCGGTCCTCGTCATCCTCGTCTGCGGGCTCGCCATCGGCTGGCGACCCACCAGTGGGATCGGCTCGATCCTGCTCACCTGCGCCCTGCTGATGCTGTTCGCCTTCGCGGTCTCCTGGGTGGGTGCGCTGATCGCCCTGACGGCGCGCTCGGTGGAGGTCGCCCAGAGCGTGGGCCTGCTGTGGCTGTTCCCCGTGTGCTTCGTCTCGGGCGCGTTCGTCTCGGCCGACATGCTCCCCTCCGCGCTGCAGGCCGTTGCCCGCTGGAACCCCGTCACGGCGGTCGCGACCGCCGCACGAGAGGGCTTCGGGAACTCGGCCCCTGCGGGCTTCGTGGCGCCCGGCGGCTGGCCGGCGGAACATCCCGCCCTCTACGCGACGCTGTGCTGCGTCGCCCTCATCGCGGTGTTCGCGCCCCTGGCGGTCGTGCGCTATCGGAGCATCGGCCGTCGGTGATCGCCACGCTGGGGACCACGGTCGGCGCCGTCGCGGAGGCTGCGCTCCCCCTCGGCGGCCTGCCGTCGCTCGCCGCGCCCGAGGACCTCGTCGCAGCGGGCGCACGGCAAGGGGCCCATGCCGAGCGCACCCTGGCCGGTCGCGTCGCGCTGCGTCTTCTGCTCGCGCACGTGCTGGGCGCTCCAGCTGCGGAGGCGCCGCTGCTGCCGATCGAGCGCACATGCGACGTGTGCGGCGAACCCCATGGCCGGCCCAGGACAGCCGGTGCCGCTCTCTCCGGATCCGCCTCCGGCCCGCATGTCCTCGTCGCCGTGGCGGCGTGCGAGGACGGCGCGGAGGAACCGCCTCCGCTCGGCGTGGACATCCAGGAGCTGCCGCGGACGCTGTGGGACGGCTTCGACGCCGCGGTCCTGCACCCGGACGAGCACCTCACGGAACCCGCTGGTACGCGGGCCCGCGTGGATCTGTGGACCCGCAAGGAGGCCGTCCTGAAGGCCGCGGGCGTCGGCCTCCGCATCGATCCGCACCGGCTCCGCCTCGTGCCCCGCCTAACGCGCGGCGTGCGGCAGTGGGCAGTGCACGAGTGCTCTCCCCGCCCGACCCTCGGTCTCGTCGTCGAGGACCTGCCCGGGGAGGTCCCCTGTGCGCTCGCGACGAGCGCCGACAGCCGTCGGCCGATGCGCGCGCACGACCTCGGCCCGCTCCTGCCCGCGGCACGATGACCGGCCGCAGGTGCACTGCCCCGCACGCGCGGCTCGTTCTCGCCCGCACCGGTCCACCGTCGCCGGACGCACAGGACCCCGGCACCGATGCGGTGCCGGGGTCCTGTGAGAAGACGTGATCGGGTCGATCAGCGCTTCGAGTACTGCGGGGCCTTGCGGGCCTTCTTGAGACCGGCCTTCTTGCGCTCGATGACGCGGGCGTCGCGGCTCAGGAAGCCGGCCTTCTTGAGCGCGGGACGGTTGTTGTCCCGGTCGATCTCGTTGAGCGCGCGGGCCACGCCCAGGCGCAGGGCGCCGGCCTGGCCGGAGGCGCCGCCGCCGTTGATGCGGGCGACGACGTCGAAGCGGCCCTGGAGGTCGAGCACCTTGAAGGGCTCGTTGACCTCCTGCTGGTGCACCTTGTTCGGGAAGTACTCCTCGAGGCTGCGGCCGTTCACGGTCCAGGTGCCGGTGCCGGGCACCAGGCGGACGCGGGCGACGGCCTGCTTGCGGCGACCGGTGCCGCCACCGGGTGCGGTGATCGACTGGCCGGTGCCGACAGTCGCCTCAGCGGTGGACTCGGTCGTGAAGTTGGTCGGAGTCTCGTCGAGGGTCTCGACGGTCTCGGTGGTCTCTGTCACGGTTCTCCTCAGTATGTTCCGTGCGGCAGGGCGAGCGCGGGGCGCGCCCGCTTACTGCGCCACCTGGTCGAAGGTGAATTCGGTGGGCTGCTGTGCCTTGTGGGGGTGCTCCGGGCCGGCGTAGACCTTGAGCTTCTTGAGCTGCTGGGTCGCCAGCTTGTTCTTCGGGAGCATCCCGCGGACAGCCTTCTCGACCGCGCGCTCGGGGTAGGTCTCGAGGAGCTCGGAGTAGGGGATGGCGCGGAGGCCGCCCGGGTAGCCGGAGTGGCGGTATGCCAGCTTGGCCTCGCGCTTGTTGCCGGTCAGGGCAACCTTGTCAGCGTTGATGATGATGACGAAGTCGCCTGCATCCACGTGGGGTGCGAAGACCGGCTTGTGCTTTCCCCGCAGGAGCTGAGCAGCCTGGGAAGCGAGCCGGCCGAGGACGACATCCGTTGCGTCGATGACGTACCAGGAGCGCTCGACATCGTCGGGCTTCGGGGTGAACGTACGCACTCGTGCCTTCTTCTCTCGTCGTGTGTGCCCCGCATGGATCAGGGGCGCGCGGATGCACGCCCCTGGGGGCACGATTCGATCTGGACCGTGGACACGCTTCCTTCGGTTAAAGCATGGCCGTCTCGTCGCGCCTGGACCTCGGCCCGTCGGTCGCGGGCCGCGGTGATGAAGCGCGGATCGCTGCTGACGGTGAGACCCTCGATGTGTGTGAGGAACCCTGCTCGCGCCGGCGTGAGCTTCGGCTGCGGTTCGGGTGCACATCTGGGCACGACGACTCGTCATGATAGCCGGGCGGACAGAGGTCGGTCAATGCCGCCCGTGCCTGCCGACCTGCGGGAACGCTCGCTGTGGTCGATTCCACTCCGACCTCTCGCCCGCGCGGCCGCCGGGCCGTCACCCGGGCAGCCGCCGAGCCGTCACCCGCGCAGCCGCCGGGCCGCCTCCGCCTGCGCGGCGAGATCGCCGTCGGCCGGGTACTCGACGCTCTCGAGCGTGAGCCCCTCCGGCGGCGCCATCGGGGCGGCGCCGGGCGTCGTGCGGGTCGCGGCCTCGCGGGTGCGGGCGCGCAGGATCTCGAGCGGACGGTCGCTGCCCCGTCGGCCCTCGCCGACGGCGAGCATCGCGCCCACCAGGGAGCGGACCATGTGGTGGCAGAAGGCGTCGGCCCTCACGGTCGCGACCACCAGGTGCTCGTCGCGCCTGCCCTCGCCGGGGCGCTGCCAGGACAGCTCGCGCAGGGTGCGGATCGTGGTCGCGCCCTCGCGCGGGCGGCAGAAGGACAGGAAGTCGTGCTCGCCCAGGAGTGCGGCGCTCGCCTCCCCCATCGCGCTGACGTCGAGCGGGCGGCGATGGCGCAGCACGTCGCGCCGCAGCGGGTCGTGGACGAGCGGCCCGTCGGAGATGCGGTAGCGGTACGTCCGGGCGATCGCCCCGAAGCGCGCGTCGAAGGCCTCGGGGACCTCTCGCGCGGAGCGGACGACGACATCCGCCGGCAGCACGCCGCCCAGTCGCGCGACGAGGGCGTCGGCGGGAGAGCGGTCGCTGCGCCCGGGAAGCACGGCGACCGCCCGGTCCGGGAGGTCGAGGTGGGTGACCTGGCCCCGGGCGTGGACCCCCGCGTCGGTGCGTCCGGCGACGGTGACCCGGACGTCGGTGCGCGTCACGCGCTGCAGCGCCTCCTCGAGCACTCCCTGCACGGTGCGCTGCCCGGGCTGGGCGGCCCATCCGTGGAAGTCGGTGCCGTCGTAGGCGAGATCGAGGCGCAGACGCATGGGAGCGAGCGTAGTCGTCCCGCTCCCCGGCACCGCCCCGGGCCGGTCACCGGTCGGCCGGTAGGGTGTGCCGCGTGAAGATCCTCGTCATCGGCTCCGGGGGCCGCGAGCACGCCATCGTGCGCCGCCTCTCCCGCGACTCCCCTGCCCCGGTCCTCCACGCCGCTCCCGGGAACCCCGGCATCGGCGACCACGCGACCTGCCACGACGTCGCGCTCGACGACCACGAGGGCCTCCTGGCCCTCGCTCGCGAGCTCGCGGTCGACCTGGTCGTCGTGGGACCCGAGGCGCCGCTGGTCGCGGGCCTCGCGGACGTGCTGCGCGAGGACGGCATCGCCGTCTTCGGGCCGTCGGCCGAGGCGGCCCGCCTCGAGGGGTCGAAGACCTGGGCGAAGGAGATCATGGAGGCCGCGGCCGTGCCCACGGCCCGCTCCGTGTCCGTCTCCTCCGGCGACGCGGTGCTCGCCGGCCTGGACCGGGTGAACCCGCTGCGCGACGTGCCCTTCGTGGTGAAGGCCGACGGCCTCGCCGCGGGCAAGGGCGTCGTGGTCACCGACGACATCGAGCACGCGATCGCGCACGGCCGCGCCGTCATCGGCGCGGGCGGATCCGTCGTCGTCGAGGAGTACCTCGACGGCCCCGAGGTCTCCCTCTTCTGCGTGAGCGACGGGACGCGCGTGGTGCCGCTCGCCCCCGCGCAGGACTTCAAGCGCGCCCTCGACGGCGACGAGGGCCCGAACACGGGCGGCATGGGCGCCTACTCGCCCCTGCCCTGGGCGGACGCGGACCTCGCCCGCGAGGTCGTCGCCGCCGTCGCCCAGCCCACGATCGACGAGCTCGCCCGGCGCGGCACGCCCTTCGTCGGCATCCTCTACTGCGGCCTCGCGCTCACCGCGCGCGGCGTGCGCGTGGTCGAGTTCAACGCGCGCTTCGGCGACCCCGAGACGCAGGTCGTCCTCGAGCGCCTCACCAGCCCCTTCGGCGAGCTGCTGCTCGCGGCCGCGCGCGGCGACCTGAGCGCCGTCGCCGTGCCCACCTGGTCGGACGACGCCGCGGTCACAGTGGTCCTCGCGGCCCCCGGCTATCCCCGCCGGCCCCGCACCGGTGACCACATCTCCGGCTTCGACGAGGCCGCCGCGCAGGGCGCCGTCGTGATCCACGCCGGCACCGACGTCGACCCCGAGGGCCACCTCGTGAGCTCCGGCGGGCGCGTGCTCTCGGTCGTCGGCGTCGGCCCGACCCTCGAGGCCGCGAGGACGCTCGCCTACGCGGGCATCGATCGGATCGACCTCCCCGGCTCGCACCACCGCACGGACATCGCGCAGCAGGCAGCTGCGGATGAGGCGGCCGGGTCAGAGGCGGCCGGGGCATGAGCCCGGCGAGCCCGGACGTCCCGTCGGCCCCGGACCGCGAGCCGCGCTCCGCGCCCCTGATCACCGCCCCCGCCCTGCCGGGATGGGACCACGCGGTGAGCGGCAAGGTCCGCGAGCTCTACGTGCCCGCTGGCGAGGACCTCGCGGGCGCCCGCGAAGTGCTCGTCGTCGCGACCGACCGCATCAGCGCGTACGACTTCTCCCTCGCCCCCGGCATCCCCGACAAGGGACGCGTGCTCACGGGCATCTCGCTGTTCTGGTTCGAGCAGCTGGCGGACATCGTCCCGAACCATGTGATCTCGGCCGATGACGTCCCCGAGCAGGTGCGCGGCCGGGCGCTGCGCTGCCGGGCGCTCGACATGATCCCGCTCGAGTGCGTGGTGCGCGGCTATCTCACGGGCTCGGGCCGCGCGGACTACGAGCGCGACGGCGCCGTCGGCGGCCACACGCTGCCCGCGGGTCTCGTGGAGGCCTCGCGCCTGCCGCGCCCCCTGTTCACCCCGTCGACCAAGGCCGAGCAGGGGGAGCACGACGAGAACATCACCGTCGACCAGGCACGTGAGCGCCTGGGCGGCGACCTCGTCGACCGCCTGGACGAGCTCACGCGCGCCGTCTACGTGCGCGCGCAGCAGATCGCTGCCGAGCGCGGGATCCTGCTCGCGGACACGAAGCTCGAGTTCGGCTTCTCGCGGGCCGACGGCACGCTCACGCTCGGAGACGAGGTGCTCACCCCTGATTCCTCGCGCTTCTGGTCGGCCGACGCCTATCGCGAGGGCGTCGCCCAGCCCAGCCTCGACAAGCAGTTCGTGCGCGACTGGCTGACGTCCGACGCCTCGGGCTGGGACCGGACCTCGGGCCAGGAGCCTCCGGAGCTGCCGCCCGACGTGGTCGCGCAGACCCGCGACCGCTACATCGAGGCGTTCGAGCGCCTGACCGGGCGGGAGTTCGACCCCGAGGGATGAGTCATGCGGGATGTGGGGTGGCGAGAGTCTGAATCCTCGGGCCGCCGGCCCGCGTCACCTCCTCAGCCCCGCGTGCTCCGCTTCCCTCGATTCCACCGCTCGTTCCGCGCTCGCTCCCTCCTGCCTCGTACCGCCTCGCCCTCCCTCGTCGCTCCTCTTCGGCACCCGTCCGGAATGTGACCCAGTTCACTTTCCACATCCGGCTCCTCAGCGCTTCGAATGTCGGTGCCCCCGAGGAGCATGGGTGCATGGACGAGGAAGACCGGGGCGCGGCGACCGCGCGGGCACCGAGGAGCGGCGGGATGACCACCGCCACCTCGGCTTCGGTCACGGCCGATGGTCGGGTCCTCCTGCATCCCCGTCCTGTCGCCTCTGCCGATGTCCCCTCAGCTGGTGCTCCGTCGACCGCCGACGCGGACTCTCCCATCCGTGACGAGCTCCTCGACCTCGGTGCCGTCGCCGACGCGCTCGGCCGGGTCGCGCTCTCGACCGACGCGTCCTTCACGGGCGCCGGATCCGGCCTCGATGCCGCAGCGCTCTCGCAGGTCCTGTCCGTGATCGACCGCGCGCACTCGGCGCTCTCCGCGCTCGAGATGCGGACCATGACGGCACTCGACACGGCCGTGCGCGGTCAAGATATCGCCGAGGGCGCGCCCGCCCGTGACCAGGGCCGCCGCACCGCCGACGAAGTCCGGATGGCATCGCGCATCTCCCCCGCCCTGGCCTCCCGCCGCCTGCGCGCCGGAGAGCGCCTGGTCCGGGAGATGCCGCGCATGTTCGAGGCCCTCGCGTCCGGTGCGATCACCTCCGAGGCGGCCTACGCGATCGGTCGTGCGGCCGGTCCGGTCCAGCCGGATCTCCGCTCAGAGGTCGACGAGGTCCTTGACCAGCACCTGCCGGACCTCGAGGGCGCGAGCACCTCGCGCTGGTCCCGGGAGGTCGATGCGCTCGCACAGACCCTCGACCCGCAGGGCGCTCCGCGCCGCCACCGTTGCGCCGAGCAGGAGCGATCCGTGACCGTGCGCGCCGGAGCGCACGGGATGGGCACCGTGACGGCCCATCTCTCGGGACTCGACTGCCAGGCGATCCGTCGGCGGCTGTCCCTCGAGGCGGAGAAGATGCGCGCCGCCGGCGAGGACCGCACCCACGGCCAGCTCATGGCCGATCTGCTCTCCGACACGATCCTGGGCCGCCACGGCGCCGTCGATCCCGTGACCCTGCAGATCGGCGTCGTCATCTCCGAGCGCGCGCTCTTCTCCCCCGCGCACGGCGAGCCGGCGACGATCGAGGGCTACGGGGTGATCGACGCCGGCCAGGTGCGCGACCACGTGCTCGGCCAGGACATCGATACCCGACGCGAGCGGGCGCACCACTCCCTGCTCGGCGACCCGCCGCAGGCCGAGCCCGCGAAGCCGACCCTCGACGAGGACCTCCCGCTGCCGGACGCGATCGCGGACCTCGTGGACCTCGAGACGCCCGCGCAGCGCCGCACGCAGCAGGTCGACGCGATCACGGCGCACCTGCGCGCGGCGCGGGGCGCCCCGCCCGCGGAGGATCTGCGGGCCCAGGGCCCACCAGGGTCGGGCTCGTCGACGACGGAGCCGTCGAACGACCTCCCCTCCCCCTCCGACGCTTCGCATCCGGACGCGGGCCGCTCCGGCACCGGTGCCGCCGGGCTCAGCCCCGGCGAGCGGTACCGGCGCGCGCTGCAGCTGCTGGAGGCCGAGGAGGGGATGGCCGACGAGCTGCGCCGGCTGTTCACGCATCCCACCACGGGTGAACTGGTGGCGATGGAGTCGCGCTCACGCGCCTTCCCACAGGGTCTCGCTCGCTACATGCGTATCCGCGAGATCCTCTGCGGCGGGCCGTACTGCGACGCCTCGATCCGGCATGCGGACCACATCCGCCCCCACGCCGAGGGCGGGCTGACCAGCGCGCTCAACGGGCAGGCGCTGTGCGCGCACTGCAACCTGACCAAGGAGACGCTGGGCAGCGCCGAGCATGTTCCCGCCGAGGACGGCAGCCACCGCGTCACCTGGACCTCCCGCCTCGGCGCCACGGCGACCGTGACGCCCGGCGCCCAGACCGGGCTTCCGATGTCGCGGACCGCCGTGCAGGCGCACGCGCTGGACGCAGATCCCCGGTCCTGGTTCGATCGCGACGCGGTCGACGGCCAGACCCGCGGGAAAGGCCGCTCCCACCTGCGCCTCCTCATCGAGGAGCCCGAGCTCGAGCCCGTCGAGGACCTCATCGCACGCGACCCCTGCGCGGGGCGCTCCGCCTCCGACGAGGACCGCATGCACCAGGCAGCGATGGACGCCTTCGGCCCAGCCTTCTCCGGCTGCGATGTCGACTGGGACGAGTTCGACATCCTCGATGAGTTCGACCGGCTCGACGCCCTCGGCCGGCCCGACGAAGACCTGGGAGGCCTCCGCTCGTCGGTCCGAGCGCCCAGCGCGTCGGCTCCGGAGCCCAGCACGTGCGCCCGACGACGCGACGCCGGCTGAACGACGCGACGCCGGCCGAGGACACCCGCCCCGCGACCCGGGCGCGCCCCGAGGTCCCGTCACCCCGCGGCAGCGACCTCCACGACTCGCTCACCCTCCGGCCAGTCGCGGACCTCGGTGCCCTCGGGTGCGAGGTTGGTGGACTGGGCGATGAAGATCGTCCGACCCTGCGTGCTGACGACGTTGTCGTGCACCGGCAGCGCGAGCACCGGACGGACCGCACGCAGGAAGTCGATGGTCTCCTGCATCTTCGACCAGGGGGCGACCACGGCGAACGCGAGCACGTCGATGCCCGCGAACTCCGGCACCACCTCGAGGGAATCACCGGTCACGCCGAGCAGCGGCTCGCCCGGGGCGGAGATGACGAGGCCCGAGTTGCCGACCCGAGGGATGTCCGGGTGGATGATCGCATGCTCCCCGCCGACGGCCCCCACCTCGACCGCGCCGACCCGCTCCAGTGCTCCCGCGGGCAGCTCGACCAGCTGATCGGCACCGAGCGCACCCTCGAACGCCCCTCCCGGCAGCTCCCGCTCCCCGCGCAGCCCCGCCGCGGTCTGCGGCTCCGCCAGCACGCGAGCCTCGGGCGAGGCCTCGAGCACGCGGGCGAGCAGCGCGGGCGCGACATGGTCGGCGTGCTGGTGGGTGATGGCGACCGCGTCGTAGGGCCCCGCGGCGAGCACCGCGTCCGGGTCGCTGAACGACCCGGGGTCCACGAGCAGCCGCAGACCCGCGGCCTCGACCGCGAGGCAGGAATGTCCCAGGTGACGGATCTTCATCATGCGCTCCTTCGACGTTCTGGCGGACGCCCCGCGGACACCGTGCGCATCCGCGGTCCGTGCGCCTCTAGGATGAAGGCTCGCACACCGTCGCGCGGGCGCGCACGTGCGCGCTCTCGCTGGTCCGCCGGAGCCCGCCACCCCGACAGGAGAACCCATGCCACGCGTCGTGGTCCACGTCATGCCGAAGCCCGAGATCCTGGACCCCCAGGGCAAGGCGGTCGCCGCCGCGCTCCCCCGGCTGGGCTTCGAGCGGATCGCCTCCGTGCGACAGGGCAAGCGATTCGAGCTCGAGCTCGAGGGCCCGGCCGACGAGGCCGCGCTCGCGCGGGTGCGCGAGGCCGCCGAGACGCTGCTGTCGAACCCCGTCATCGAGGACGTCGTCGCCGTCGAGACCGTCGAGGAGCAGGCCTGATGCGCATCGGCGTCGTCACCTTCCCGGGCACTCTGGACGACCGCGACGCGCTGCGCGCGATCGCGCAGGTGGGCGGCGATCCCGTCGCCCTCTGGCACGGCGAGGACTCCCTGCGGGACGTCGACGCCGTGGTCCTGCCCGGGGGCTTCTCCTACGGCGACTACCTGCGCGCGGGCGCCATCAGCCGCTTCGCCCCGGTCATGGACCGCGTGGTCGACGCCGCGAACGGCGGCATGCCGGTCCTCGGCATCTGCAACGGCTTCCAGATCCTCTGCGAGACGCACCTTCTGCCCGGCTCGATGATCAAGAACGCCCACCGCGCCTTCATCTGCCGCGACCAGCCGCTGCGCGTGGAGAGCACGGCGAGCGCGTGGACCTCGGAGTTCGCCGAGGGCGAGGTCATCCGCATCCCGCTGAAGAACCAGGACGGCCAGTACGTGGCCGACGAGCGCACCCTCGCCCAGCTCGAGGAGGAGGGCCGCGTCGTCTTCCGCTACGTCGCCGGCGCCACGCACGGGCCCGCGGGATTCGAGGAGAACCCCAACGGCTCCCGGCACGACATCGCCGGGGTCCGCAACGAGCGCGGGAACGTCGTCGGCCTCATGCCGCATCCCGAGCACGCGGTCGAGCCTGGCTTCGGCCCCGACGAGCCCGGCCGCGGCACCCGCACCGGTACCGACGGGCGCCGCTTCTTCACCTCGGTGCTGGGGTCGCTGGTCGCCTGACCTGCGCGATCGCGCTTAGGATCCCGCAGCGACCTGCGTCGCCGCTCGTCGCTGCGGGACGTCGTACCGTGCACCCTCCGGTGCGCTCGGCAGGAATGCGAAGACGAGAAGGACGAGCGGGCCGAGGTACGGGATCAGGTTCAGCAGCAGGAAGAGGCCCGAGAAACCGGCGTCGCGCAGACGCCGGCACTGCAGGGACAGGCTCGGCACGATCAGGGCGATCACGAGCATCACCACCAGCATCACGCCGAACACCACCAGCGCCATGCCCGGGCTGTCCCCGAAAGTGGGGCCCATGAACGCGGGCTCTCCTCCCGCCTCCGTCTCCTTCGCCTTCTGCTCGACCCACGCGCTGCCGACCACTCCCCCGATGACGCACAGCAGCACGGGGATGACGAACAGCAGGAGCACCGCGAGCTGGGCCCACCAGAACTCCGAGCGGCTCGCGCGCCCGGAGAACGTCGCGAAGTTCCCCACCATCCGCGAGAGCGCCCGGATCGGTCCGGACACGTGCACGGGCCGGTCGAGCTGCGCTGCGACGCGCTTCGGGACAGGTCGGTTCACGGATCGATCCTCCGGTTCGGACGGGCTGCGAGCATGCTGCCCAGCACCCTAGCGGAGCAGGCGCCGGCAGCGGTCGATCGGCCCGGTATGGGGACCGGGATCCGGACCGGGACCGGGGCCCGGTCGGCGCGGGCCCCGCGTCACTCCGCGGGCGGCCCCGCGATCGCCCTCAGGTTCGCCAGGTGATCGCGCCAGCGGCGCAGCCCGTCCTTGGTGAGCGAGAGGGTGGTGCGCGGACGCTTGCCCACGAATCCCTTCGCGGCCTTCACGAACCCCGCCCCTTCGAGCTCGGTGATCTGTTTGGAGAGCACCGAGTCACTGACCTGCAGCTCGTCGCGCAGCTCGCCGAAGGCGATCGACTCGACGGGCGCGAGAGCCGCGACGATCGAGAACCGGACCGGATGCGCGAGCTCGGACTCGAGGTGGAAGCGGGGGTGGTCCTTCGCGGTCGCGCTCATCGCGCCTGCACCTCCTCGCGCCCTGCTCCCCGGCGGCCGCGCGTCTTGAGGGCCGCGGCCTCGCCGGTGACGGCGATGACGAACAGGACGAAGAACAGCGGGGCGATGACGAAGGCGAGCGTCGTGGTCGCGAGGATCATCCCGGCGATCCAGAGCACGCCCCAGACCGCCATCAGCGCGACCCAGCGACGCCCCAGTCCGCGACGCCAGCGGTCGCGGAAGATCCACAGCGGGACAATCGCGACGCCCACCCAGACCAGGGAGAACACGAGCACGAGCAGGTTCGGGGAGAAGTCGGTCGACTCGGGCACGAGCGCCGCCAGGTGCAGGCCGATCACCGCGAAGGCGCCGATCACGCACAGCATGCCGAAGGTGATGAAGGCCGCCGGGATGGCGGCCGGGAGGGTGCGGGAGCGCCCCTCGGCCTCGGCGAGGAGCCGGCGGGCCTGGTGGTCGTCGGGTGCGCCCGGCGCGTCGCTCGGGACGGGGTCCGGGGTCCTGTCGTTCGCGGTGCTCATGGCGGGTTCCTCTCGTCGTGGTCCTCCCGCGCCCTGGGTCGGGGCTGCGGCGTCATCGCTCGGGGCCTCTCGACCGCCGATGCACACATCACATCAAGTACTTTCCATTTCGTCAAGTACTTTCTGAAGACCCGACCCTTGTGCGGGTGCCGTCTCCGCACCCCTCGGGGCTCCGTTCCGGGGCCCCGAGGGGCGGCCCGTACGATGACCCGGTGACCTCCCCGCGCATCCCGCTCCTGCTCGACTGCGACACCGGCATCGACGACGCCATCGCCCTGACGTACCTGGCCAGCAGGCCGGAGGTCGAGTTCGCGGGCATCGTCTCGACGGCGGGGAACGTGACCACGGAGCACGTGCTCGACAACAATCTCGCGCTCGCCGACATGCTCGGGCTCGATGCCCCGGTGGCCCGCGGGGCCGACGCACCGCTCGTGCAGGAGCTGATGACGGCCGAGGACACCCACGGCCCCACCGGCATGGGCCACGCGCAGCTGCCCGCGACGACCCGCTCGGCCGATCCCCGCAGCGGCGCGCAGCTCTGGGTCGACGCGGCACGCGCGCGTCCCGGAGCGCTCGTCGGCCTGGTCCTCGGCCCGCACACGAACCTCGCGCTCGCCCTCGAGATCGAGCCCGAGCTGCCGCAGCTGCTCTCGCGCCTGCACATCATGGGCGGTGCGATCAACCATCGCGGCAACACCCTGCCCACCACCGAGTGGAACATCGCCGTGGACCCCGAGGCCGCCCAGCGGGTGCTCGCGGCCTTCTCCTCGGCGCCCCGGAGACCCGTGCTCGCGCCGCTCGACGCGACCGAGTCGGTGCGCTTCACGCAGGAGACCCTCGACGCCCTGCGGGCGATCTCCGATCATCCGGTGATCGCGGCCCTCGCCGAGGCGCTGCGCTGGTACTTCGAGTTCCACGAGGCCGACGGCTTCGGCTGGATGGCGCACGTGCACGACCCGCTGGTCGCGGCGCACGCCCTCGTGCCGGAGCTCGCGAGGACGGCTCCGCTCGCCGTCGACGTCGAGCTCGAGGGCACGCTGACCCGGGGCCAGACCGTCGGCGACTGGCTGGGCCGCTGGGGCAGGGAGCCGAACGTCGACGTGATGACCGAGGTCGACGCGGACTGCTTCGTCGCGCACCTGCTGGCGGTGCTCCGGGCGCGCTTCGGCGCCTGAACTGCGCCGGTCCTCCCCGTGCTCCGTTCAGCCGCGCCGTCTCGCCCGCGCTCTGCTCAGCCCCGCAGGTCCACTCAGCCCCGCGTGGACTGCAGCACGGTGAAACGCCGGTCCCGAGCGCGCTGGCGGACGGGGCCGACGCGATGCTCGAGCTCGCTGCGGTAGCGCAGATGGGAGTTGTGGACGAACCACAGCTCGCCGCCGGGACGCAGCACGCGGGCCACGGCGTCGAGCAGACCGTGCACGAGCGTCGCGTCCACGGCGGTGCCGTCGTGGAACGGCGGGTTCAGCAGCACGAGGTCCGCGCTGCCCGCCGCCTGGCCCGCGAGCGAGGACTCCCAGAGCACGCGCACAGCAGGCCCTGCCTCTTCGCCTGCGCCTTCATCGCCGGCCGCACCCGCGTCCGCATCCGCATCCGCATCGAGCGTCGCGCGCGTGGAGGCGACGGCGTCGAGGTCGTCGTCGGTCGCGAGGACTCGCGCCTCGGGGAACGCACGCCGCAGGTAGGCGGTCAGCAGCCCGTTGCCGCAGCCCAGATCCACGGCGGCGAGAGCACCGCCGCCGACAGCGCCCGACATGTCTGCCGTGCCCCGCGTTCCCGGCGCGTCTCCCGCGCCCTCCGCGGCCGCCGCCCCGGCGACCTCGCCCGCGAGCACCGCGCGATCGAGGGCGTCGAGCAGCAGCAGGCTGCCCGCGTCGGCCGACGCTCCCCCGAACACCCCGCCGATGCCGCGCAGCGGGACCCGGACCTGCTCGCCGCGGACGAGGACGTCGGCGCCGCCCTCGTGGACGGGCGCCGACCGTCCCTCGGCGCGCGGAGCACGAGCGACCAGAGCCCGGGACTTGCCGATCCCGCGCGTCGCGTGGACCTCGTCGAACGCGCCGGCCAGGACGTCGTTCTGGGTGCGCGTCATGTGCTTGACGCGCCCTCCCGCGACGAGGGCGGGCACTCCGGCGCGGGCGAGCGCGTGCGCGCGATGGTCCAGGGCGGCGAGCGCCTTGGGCAGTCGCGCCAGGGCAACCTGCGGGGTGCTCCCCTCGAGCAGCCCGCCGATGTCCTCGGGAGTGCCGTCGAGTCCCGCGATCACGAGCCGCCCCTCCCTGCGCGCTTCCGCGTGCGCCTCGGCGAGCGCGAGCGCCCGCTGTGCGGAGGCCTCGTGCACGAGGACCCGGGAGGGGCCGCTCGCGACCTCCTCCAGGGCGGCGGAGGTCAGCGCGCCGGTGGCGTCGTCCAGGATCACCAGGTCGCCGCGGTCGAGCGGTCCCAGCTCCGCACGGGCGCTCTCGAGGATGACGCGATCGGTCTGGTCGGCGCGGTCGTCGCCGGGGGCAGGCGATGCAGCAGGTGCGGGAGAGGTGGAGTCCATCCGGTCAGTCTGTCGCCTCGATGCACCCCGGTCCACTCCCGCGGCCCGACCGCCGGCCGGAGGTGCTCAGGCACTCACCCGCGGTCGGCCGGGCTCACCTCGAGGGTGAAGTGCCGACGGGCGGGCTTCCCGCTGCGCGCCGACTTCCAGCCCACGCAGCGGGTGGTGCCGTCCTCGTCGTCCTCGTAGCGCACGAGCACGGTGCCGGGCAGCGTCACGGGCGCCTCGAAGCGCACGTCCCACTGCAGGGGTCGGGTGAGGTCGGGGCGCGACTCGGTGAAGGCGCGCGAGGCCGTGAACATCCCGTGGGCGATCGCGCGGGGGAACCCGAAGGCGCGTGCCGAGAGCGCGGACATGTGGATCGGGTTCGCGTCGCCCGAGACCTCCGCATAACGGCGGCCCGTGCCCGCATCCAGGTGCCAGCGGCCCGTCGGGGCCGGCGGGACGAAGTCGCGGCGCGAACGGCCGGAGGAGCCCTCGCCCGATCCCGACCGGCTCCCCGGTCCCGCCCCCTCGCCGGATCCCGAGCCCTCGCCCCCGCCCTTGGCCAGGTACGTCGAGACGTCGGTCGCGACGATCTCGCCGTCCGCGGAGAGGAACGTCGTCACCGCCTCGAAGGTGCGGCCCCTGCGGTGGGGCCGCAGATCGCGGGTGCGGCACTCGACGTCCACGAGCTCCCCGACCCGCACAGGCCGATGCTGCAGCAGGCGGTTCTCGGTGTGCACGAGCCCGAGCAGGCCCACGGGGAAGTCCGAGCGGGCCATCAGCGAGAGGCTCACGGGGAAGGCGAGCACGTGGAGCACGCCCGGGTGGACGAGGTCGGTCGCGGCTCCGCCCATCAGGTGGTCGAAGGCCGCGGCCCGCGCCGGATCGATCCGCACGCGGCGCACGCGGTGGGCGACCTCGGGCAGCTCGCGCGAGCGCCGGGCGCCGGGCCGACGGCTCAGCGCCGCCGCGTAGACGGCGGGGAACGAGGGGACGTCGGCGAGGTCCCGGATCCTCTCCCCCTGCTGCAGGGCGTCCTTTCCCTTCCGCGCGGTGCTCCCGGTGCTCCCCGTGCGCTCGACGCTCCCCGCGCTCTCGGTGTTCTCCCTGCTCATCGGCCCACCAGGTTCTGGCCGCACACGCGCACGGTCTGCCCGCGCACGCCGCCCGCGCCGGGCGAGGCGAGGAAGCCGATGGTCTCGGCCACGTCGAGCGGGAGGCCGCCCTGCTGCAGCGAGTTCGCACGCCGGGCGATCTCGCGCTGCAGCGGCGGGATCTTCGCGGTCATGTCGGTCTCGATGAAGCCCGGCGCGACGGCGTTCGCGGTCCCGCGCTCGCCGAGCCGGCGCGCGAGGGCGTCGACGAAGGCCATCACGCCGGCCTTCGAGGTCGCGTAGTTCGCCTGTCCGCGATTGCCCGCGATGCCGCTCGTCGAGGCCAGCGAGACGACCCGGAGATCGGACCCGACGACGGGCTCGTCGCTGGACAGCAGCGCCTCGGCGAGGGCGATCTGGCTCGAGATGTTGACGGCGATCACGGCGTCCCAGCGGTCCGCCGTCATGTTCGCGAACATCTT
Source organism: Brachybacterium kimchii (assembly GCF_023373525.1). Taxonomy (NCBI): domain Bacteria; kingdom Bacillati; phylum Actinomycetota; class Actinomycetes; order Micrococcales; family Dermabacteraceae; genus Brachybacterium; species Brachybacterium kimchii. The sequence continues at coordinate 43,474 of NZ_CP097218.1, read as the reverse complement.
GTCGCGGGTGATGCCCGCGTTGAGCACGAGCACGTCGAGCACGATGCCGCGCTCGCGCAGGAAGGCGATGACGCGGTCGCCGGCCTGCGCCGAGGTCACGTCGAGCTGCAGCGGGGTCGCGCGCAGCTCGTTCGCGACACCGCTCAGCTCGCTGCCGGAGGCGGGCACGTCCAGGAGCACGAGCTCGGCGCCGAGTCCGGCGAGGGTGCGGGAGATGGCCGCGCCGATGCCGCGCGCGGCCCCGGTGACCAGCGCGGTGCGTCCCGCGAGGGGTCGTTCCCAGTCCTCCGGGAGGGCGCCGTCCTGGCGCGCGACGCCGACGATCTGCCCGTCGACGAAGGCGCTGCGGGCCGAGAGCAGGAAGCGCAGGGTGCTCACCACTCCGGGGGCCGTCAGCGGCACCCCGTCGGCGACCTGGATGCCGTTCGCGGTGCCGCCCTTGCGCATCTCGTGGCCGAGCGTGCGCACGAACCCCTCGACGCCGCCGCGCACGGCATCCCGGGCGAGGTCCTCGCCCGTCGGCGGGCGCGAGATCGTCACCACCCGCGAGCCGGGCAGCAGAGAGCGCATGGCGCCCGCCAGGGGCAGCACGGTCGTGCCGAGGTCGGCGGGCTTCGCCAGGTCGTCGAGCACCACGACCACGGAGCCGACGGTCGAGGTCTCCTCGAAGCGTCGACGCACGTCGGCGCCCCAGTCCAGGAGCAGAGCCGCGACCTCGTCGGCCCCGGGCGAGGCGCCGAGGACGACGACGGGACCGAGGACCGGCTGCGGTCGATCGGCGTGGCGCGGGAGGCGCGGCGGGTTCGGCAGGCCCGTCCGCTTGACGAGCGGTCGCCCCAGGGGGGAGCGGGTGAATCGGGTGTAGGCGTCGGTCATCGACGCTCTCCTCTCTGTGCGGGGCGGGTCACTCGCCGTCGGACTCGAGCAGGACCACGGTCCCCTGCCCGCCGGCGGCGCACACGGAGACGAGGCCCCGCTGGACGGCGCCCTTCTCGCGGGCGCGGGCGTGCAGGAGCTTCGCGAGGGTCGCGATGATGCGGCCGCCGGTCGCGGCGAAGGGGTGGCCGGCGGCGAGGGAGGATCCGGCGATGTTCAGCCGGCTGCGGTCCACGGTGCCGTAGGCGCCGTCGCGGCCGAGGCGCTCGCGCCCGAACTCCTCGGACTCCCAGGCGGCGAGGGTGGTCAGGACCGTCGAGGCGAAGGCCTCGTGGATCTCGATCAGGTCGAGGTCGTCGAGGCCCAGACCGTGCGCGTCGAGCAGGGCGGGGACGGCATAGGCGGGGGCCATGAGCAGGCCCTCGTCGCCGTGCACGTAGTCGACGGCGGCGGCGCGCGTGTCGACGATCCGCGCCAGCGGCGTGTGCCCGTGCTCGGCCGCCCATTCGCGGCTGGAGACCAGCACGCTCGAGGCGCCGTCGGACAGGGGCGTGGAGTTGCCGGCGGTCATCGTCGGCTCGGCCACGGCGGGGTTCGAGGTGCCGAAGACGGGCTTCAGCTTCGCGAGCTTCTCCATCGAGGAGTCGGGGCGCAGGTTCTCGTCGCGTCCCAGTCCGCGGTAGCCCGTGACCAGGTCGTCGAGCAGCCCCGCCTGGTACGCGGCGGCGAGGTTCCGATGGCTGGCGAGCGCGAGCTCGTCCTGCGCCTCGCGGGTGATGCCCCACTGCGAGGTGGTGATGGCCTGGTGCTCGCCCATCGACATGCCGGTGCGCGGCTCGGCGTTGCGCGGAGGCAGCGGCGCGAGATCGCCGGGGCGCAGCGCCGCCAGGGTCTTCGCGCGCTGCATGGGCGTGCGGGCGCGGCTGAGGCGGTGCAGCAGGCGGCGCAGGCGCACCGAGACCTCGATGGGCGCGTCGGACGCGGAGTCGACGCCGCAGGCCACGCCCACGTCGATCTGTCCGAGCCGGATCCGGTTGCTCACGTGCATCACCGTCTCCAGGCCCGTCGCGCACGCCTTCGACATGTCGACGGCGGGGGTGCGCGCGTCGAGCGGCGTGCCCAGCACGCACTCGCGCGTGAGGTTGAGGTCCCCGGCGAGCTTGAGCACGGCGCCGCCGGCGACCTCGCCGAGCTGCGCGCCCTGGAGGCCGAAGCGGGCGACGAGCCCGTCGAGCGCGGCGGTGAGCATGTCCTGCTCGGAGACGCCCGCGTAGGCGCCGCCGGAGCGGGCGAAGGGCAGGCGGTTGCCGCCGAGGACCACGGCGTCGCGCGGGGACCCGGCGGTGCCGGGGTCGGTGCGGGTGGAGTCGGTCGGGGACGCGGGAGCGTCGGTCACGGGACACCTCTTCGGGTCTGCGAGTCGGGAGCGGCGCTGTCGCGGGCGGACGAGGGTCCGCCCCGCTGCGCCTCGACGAAGACTTTACATGCAACCGCCGGTACTTGATACCTTTGGTTTCGTGAACGCAAGGATGCACGCGGCCGACGCCGCCACGACGATCCCGACGGCCCCGGCCGCCGCGGACTCCCCGTCGGCCGGCTCTCCGTCGGTCGACTCCCCGTCGGCCCCGGCGGAGAGCGACGGGCGCACGGCCCGCTGGGCGCGCCATCGCGAGCAGCGCCGCGCCGACCTGCTCGACGTCGCCCGCCACCTCATCCACGAGCGCGGGCCCGACGTGACCATGGAGGAGATCGCGTCGGCCTCGGGGACCTCGAAGTCCATCATCTACCGCTACTTCTCCGACAAGGCCCATCTGCAGCGGGCGCTGGGCCTGCACATCCTCAGCGCGATGCAGAAGCGCCTCACCGAGGAGGTGCGGGAGCTCGCGAGCACCGCGGCGAGCGCGGGCGGGCGGGGCGTCTCCCCCGAGGCCCATCTGCGGGCGATGATCTCCACCTACGTCGACACCGCGCAGCGATCCCCGCACGTCTACGCGTTCGTCACCCGGCCCAGCGACGGGCTGAACCATTTCCTGGACTCCGCGACGCGCCTCGCCGCCGCCGCGCTCCCCGCGGGCCACCCCGCTCCCGGCATCTGGGCGGCCGGCGCCGTCGGCTTCGTCGAGCGCGCCGTGGACCGCTGGATGCGCGGCGAGGACGACTCCCGTCCCAGCGCCGACGACCTCTCCGACCACCTCGTGACATGGCTGATGAAGGGCATGCGATGACCACCTCGACCCAGAACCACGCTCAGAACCCCACGGACCCCACCCAGGACCAGGCCCCGGGCTCGACCGCCGGCCCGACGCCGGGCCGCGCGGCGACGCGGTCCACCACGCCGACGGGGCCGATCCCGGTCCCCCGCGAGGGCGACCCGCGCCTCGACGTCGACGCCGTGACCCGGGCCCTGCTCGGGAAGTGGGCGGAGACGCGCCTCGAGGCCCGCGAGCGGGCGGCGCGCCCGGAGATGCACCGGCCGCTGGATGCGAGCGTCGCCGAGCACCGTGACCGCGTGTTCGGGCAGCTGCGGACCCTCGCCGAGGAGCAGGTCTCGCTGCCCATGCTCCCCGAGCACCTGGGCGGCCCCAACGACAACGGGGCGAACGTCGCGGGCTTCGAGGAGCTCGTCGTCGCCGACCCGTCCCTGCAGATCAAGGCCGGCGTGCAGTGGGGCCTGTTCACCTCGGCGATCGTCCAGCTCGGCGACGAGGACCAGCAGCGACGCTGGGTGCCCGACGCCATGAGCCTGGAGATCCCCGGCGCGTTCGCGATGACGGAGATCGGCCACGGCTCGGACGTGCAGTCGCTGGGGACCACCGCGACCTTCGACCCCGAGGGCGGGGACGACGGGGAATGGGTGATCCACACGCCCTTCCGCGCCGCCACCAAGGACTACCTCGGCAACGCGGCGGTCAACGCGCGGGCCGCGACCGTGTTCGCGCGCCTGATCACCCGCGGCGTCGACCACGGGGTGCACTGCTTCTACGTGCCCGTGCGCGACGAGAAGGGCGAGATGCTCCCCGGCGTGCGCAGCGAGGACGACGGCGAGAAGGGCGGCCTCAACGGCATCGACAACGGCCGCCTCGCCTTCGACCACGTCCGCGTGCCCCGCACGAACCTGCTGAACCGCTACGGGGACGTCGCGGCCGACGGCACCTACTCCTCCCCCATCGAGTCGCCCGGCCGGCGCTTCTTCACGATGCTCGGCACGCTCGTCCAGGGCAGGGTCTCCCTCGACGGCTCGGCGAACCGGGCGAGCCAGCTCGCGCTCACGATCGCGCTGACCTACGCCTCCCAGCGTCGGCAGTTCACGGCCGCCTCGCCCACCCAGGAGACGGTGCTGCTGGACTACCAGAGCCACCTCGCGCGGCTGCTCCCCAAGCTCGCCGCGACCTACGCGGGGGCCTTCGCCCACGAGCAGCTGCTGCAGGCCTTCGACGACGTCTTCTCGGGCCGCGGGGACACCCCCGAGGGGCGCGAGGACCTGGAGACCCTCGCGGCCGCCCTCAAGCCGACCTCCACGAGGCTCGCCCTGGACACCATCCAGGAGTGCCGCGAGGCGTGCGGCGGGCAGGGCTTCATGGCCGAGAACCAGCTGGTGGGGCTCCACCAGGACCTCGACGTGTACGCGACCTTCGAGGGCGACAACACGGTGCTGCTGCAGCTGGTCGCCAAGCGCCTGCTCGCCGATTACACGAGCGAGCTGCGCAGCATCGACCGCGCCGGGATCGGCCGCTTCATCGCGCAGCGGGCCGACGTCCTCGCCCACCGCCACACCCCCTGGGGGCGCCTCGTGCAGACCGCCTCGGACGCGGGCAACGCACGGAGGTCCTCCGAGACGCTGCGGCAGGCGGACGTCCAGGAGCACCTGCTGGCCGAGCGCGCACGCGTGAAGGTCGAGGAGGTCGCGCTCGCCCTGCGCGCGGGCGCGCGGATGGCGCCGGCCGACGCCGCTGCACTCGTGAACAAGCACCAGGTCGAGATGCTCGACGCGGCGCGCGCCCACGCGGACCTCGTGCGCTGGCGCGCCTTCACCGCGGGCATCGAGTCCGTCGAGGACGAGGGATCGCGAGAGGTCCTCACCGACGTGCGCGACCTGTTCGGCCTCTCCCTCCTGCAGGACGATCTGGCCTGGTACCTGCTGAACGGCCAGCTCTCCGCCCAGCGCGGCCGGCAGGTCTCGGCGGACATCAAGCGTCTGCTGTGGCGCCTGCGCCCGCACGCGCTGGACCTCGTCGACGCCTTCGACGTGCGACCCGGCCACGTGCGCGCCCCCATCGCGCTGGGCGCGGAGCAGGAGCGCCAGGACGAGGCGGCGGCCTTCTTCCGCGCGCAGCGCGCGTCGGCCGATGCGCCGGTGAGCGAGAAGGCGCTGCGCGCGAAGGAGAAGGCCGAGAAGAAGGCCCGGGACAAGCAGGCGCCCAAGAGCGCCCGGCGCTGAGGCGGGCCGCGCAGGAGACCGATCCCGTGCGGTGGGCGGGCGCGCCCGCCGCACGGGCGCGCCCGTAGACTGGCCCGGTTCCACCCACCGTGCGCGACGAACGGACGCAGACGAAGCGATGACCGCCCCAGCACCCCTCTCCGAGCACCACGACCCGCACGACCCGCTCGATGCGGCCGACGCCCGCTCCGACATCGACACCGTCGACGACGCGATCGCGACGCCCGCGCAGGAGCAGCCGTTCGCGGCTCTCGGCCTGAAGGACGACGAGTACGCGCGCATCCGGGAGATCCTGGGCCGCCGTCCCACCAACGCCGAGCTCGCCATGTACTCGGTCATGTGGTCCGAGCACTGCTCGTACAAGTCCTCGAAGATCCACCTCAAGACCTTCGGCGACCACATCACGCCCGCCATGACGGAGCACCTGCTGGTGGGCATGGGCGAGAACGCGGGCGTCGTCGACATCGGCGACGGCTGGGCGGTGACCTTCAAGGTCGAGTCCCACAACCACCCCTCCTACGTCGAGCCCCACCAGGGCGCGGCCACGGGCGTGGGCGGCATCGTGCGGGACATCATCGCCATGGGCGCGCGGCCCGTCGCCGTCATGGACCAGCTGCGCTTCGGCGCGATCGACCACCCGGACACCGCGCGCGTGGTGCACGGCGTGGTCTCCGGCGTGGGCGGCTACGGCAACTCCCTGGGCCTGCCGAACATCGGCGGGGAGACGGTGTTCGACGCCGCCTACCAGACGAACCCGCTCGTGAACGCGCTCGCCGTGGGCGTGCTGCGCCACGAGGACATCCACCTGGCGTCCGCCACCGGCAGCGGCAACAAGGTGGTGCTGTTCGGCGCCCGCACGGGCGGGGACGGCATCGGCGGCGCCTCGATCCTCGCCTCGGAGACCTTCGAGGAGGGCGGACCCGTGAAGCGCCCGAGCGTGCAGGTGGGCGACCCCTTCATGGAGAAGGTCCTCATCGAGTGCTGCCTCGAGCTGTTCCACGGCGGAGTGGTCGAGGGCATCCAGGACCTCGGTGCGGCGGGCATCTCGTGCGCGACCAGCGAGCTCGCCTCCAACGGCGGCTCCGGCATGCACGTGGACCTCGAGAACGTGCTGCTGCGCGACCCCACGCTGAACGCCGGTGAGATCCTCATGAGCGAGTCGCAGGAGCGCATGATGGCGGTGGTGACGCCCGAGAACCTCGAGGCGTTCCTCGCGATCACCGCGAAGTGGGACGTGGAGACGGCGGTGATCGGCGAGGTCACGGGCGACGGCCGCCTCACCATCGACCACCACGGTCGCCGCATCGTCGACGTCGATCCCGTGACGGTCGCGCACGGCGGCCCGACCTACGACCGCCCGTTCGCCCGCCCCGACTGGCAGGACGCGCTGCAGGCCGACCGCGCCGAGGAGCTGGCGCGCCCCGCCTCGGCCGAGGAGATCGGCGGCGCGCTGCGCGCGCTCGTCGCCTCCCCGAACCTCGCCTCCTCCCACTGGGTCACCGACCAGTACGACCGCTACGTGGGCGGGCAGACGGCGCTCGCCATGCCCGACGACGCGGGCGTGCTGCGCGTGGACGAGACCACGCACCGCGGGGTCGCGATCGCGACCGATGCGAACGGCCGCTACACGAAGCTCGACCCCCGCACGGGTGCGCGCCTCGCCCTCGCGGAGGCCTACCGCAACGTCGCGACCGTGGGCGCACGGCCGCTCGCGGTGACGGACTGCCTGAACTTCGGCTCCCCCGAGGACCCGGGCCCCATGTGGCAGCTGGTCGAGGCGATCCACGGGCTCGCCGAGGCCTGCGAGACGCTCGGCGTCCCCGTGACCGGGGGCAACGTCTCCCTGTACAACTCGACCGGAGAGGCGGGGCGCATCGACTCCGCGATCCACCCGACGCCCGTCGTCGGCGTGCTCGGCGTGATGGACGACGTCACCGCGCGCACCCCCTCGGGCTGGCACGAGACCGGTCACTCCGTCGTGCTGCTGGGCGCCACCCGTGAGGAGCTCTCGGGGTCGGCGTGGGCACAGGTCGCGCACGGCCATCTGGGCGGCATGCCCCCGCAGGTCGACCTCGAGGCCGAGCGCGCACTGGCGGAGGTGCTGATCGCCGCCGGCACGAGCGGCCTCGCGACCGCCGCGCACGACCTCTCCGAGGGCGGCCTCGCCCAGGCGCTCGTCGAGGCGACCACCCGGTTCGGCGTCGGCGCGCAGGTCGATCTCGCGGACGTGCTCGCGCGCGACGGGATCGACCTGTTCACGGCCCTCGTCTCCGAGTCCCAGGCCCGGGCCCTCGTGGCCGTCGACGCCGCGCGCGAGAGCGAGCTGCTCGACCTCGCGGGCGAGCACGGCGTGCCGGCGCTGGTCATCGGCAGCACGGGCGGCGAGGACCTCTCGATCGCCTCTCTCGAGGCCCTCCCCCTCGCCGAGCTGCGCTCCCTGCGCGAGGGGACGCTGCCGCAGCACTTCGGCTGAGCACGATGCACGAGGCGCCCGACAGGGCACCGGGCGACGGCGGGGCGCCCGACGGCGGAGCCCCGCCCGTCGGGGAGGTCGATCGGGAGCAGCTGCCGCTGAGCACGCGCGACGCCCTCGCCCTGGACGCGGCCAAGCTCGCCCACGGCCGCGGGCTCTCCCAGCAGCGGATCGCCGAGGCCCTGCACGTCTCCCGTCCGCAGGTCTCGAAGCTCCTGACGACAGCGCGCGCGAAGGGGTTCGTGCGCACCCTCGTGCTCGACCCCCGGGAGTCCGACCGCGCCCTCACCCACGGCCTGCGCGAGCGCTTCGGCCTGAGCGACGTGCGCCTCGTGGTGCCCGCGGGCCGCGGCCCCTCCGATCTGGACCAGGCACTGGGCCACGGCGCCGCCGAGATGCTCGACGCCGCAGGCGCCATGGAGGGTGCGACGCTCGCCGTGTGGTGGTCGAGCGCCGTGCGGTCGACCCTCGAGTCGGCTCTCGGTCGCCTGCGCGTGCGGCCCGGCGCCCTCGTCGTCCTCGGCGGCCAGGACCGGCCCGGCGGCCCCGACCCCGCGTTCGAGGCCTTCGCCGGCCGCACCGCGGTCCCCGTCCATCGCGCGCCCGCGCCCACCGTCCACGCGTCGCTCGCCGCACAGATCGCCCGCGAGGAGCAGGCGGACGCCCGGGGGCACGAGGCGCTCGTCCACGGGGCGGGCGTCCTCCTGTTCGGCGCCGCTCCCGCGGACCCGCTCGCGCTGACGTGCCCCGGGCTCCTCACGGACGCGGAGCGCGCGCAGATCCGGGAGCGCTCCGTCGGCCGGATCTGCGGCCGTTTCCTCGACCCCGACGGGCGGATCGTCGCCCCCACGCTCAGCCAGCGCACCTCGGGCCCCACCCTCACCGCGCTGCGCAGGACCGGCCGCACGGTGCTCGTCGCGGGCGGGGCCGAGCAGCTCGGCGCGATCCGGGCGGCGCTCGCCCGACGCTACGCGAACCACCTGGTCACGGACCTCGCCACGGCCCGGCGTCTCATGACCGACGACGACTGACGACTCCGACACCCGCTCCCCCGCATCGGCACATATGTGCCGTCTCGACGTTGCGCCGTGCGGCACCGGACACCTTCACTGAGGTGTCCGAACAAAGGAGTTGGAATGACCACCGCGAAGACCGCCGTGGGCGAGGAGGGCGTGCCCAACACGTCCTGGGGCGTCATCAAGGATCGCTCCCGTCAGCTGAAGGACGGCTACCTCGACCGCACGCCGCTGTTCCAGTTCATCCTGCTGTCGATCTGCTTCCCCATGTGGGGCATGGCGGCCAGCATGAACGACATCCTCATCACCCAGTTCAAGGCCGTCTTCACGCTCTCGGACTTCGCCTCCGCCTTCGTGCAGTCGGCGTTCTACGGCGGCTACTTCCTGGTCGCGATCCCCGCCAGCCGGGTCATCCGCCGCACCAGCTACAAGACGGGTCTGCTGGTCGGGCTCAGCGTCTACGTGCTGGGCTGCGTGCTGTTCTTCCCCGCCTCGCAGGTCGCGACGTACTCGGTGTTCCTGTGCTCGCTGTTCGCGATCGCCATCGGACTGTCGTTCCTCGAGACCTCGGCGAACACCTATTCCTCGATGATCGGTCCCCGGCGCCGCGCGACGCTGCGGCTGAACATCTCCCAGACCTTCACCGCCTTCGGCTTCCTGGGCGGCGCGCTGCTGGGCAAGTTCCTCGTCTTCACCGACGGGGACGCCCTGCACGAGCGCGTCGCCAGCGCCTCCTCGGAGTCCGAGCGCCTCGCGATCACCTCGGAGGCGCTCGGCCGCACGCTCGAGCCGTACAAGGTGATCCTCGTGCTGCTGCTCGTGCTCGTGGCGCTCATCGCCATCACCCAGTACCCGCACTCCAAGCCGCTGCGCGAGGACGCGACCGAGCAGAAGGCCTCGATCGGCGAGACCCTCGCCTACCTTCTGCGCAACCGGATCTTCTGCGCGGGCATCGTGACCCAGTTCCTGTACGTGGGCATGCAGACCGCCCTGTGGTCCTTCACCATCCGACTGGCCCTGGTGCTCGACGACTCCCTCAACGAGCGCGCGGCCGCCTCGTACCTGATCGCCGCGTTCATCGCCTTCTTCGTCGGCAAGTTCGTCGCGAACCTGCTGATGACGCGCTTCGACGAGGACCTCGTGCTCATCATCTACTCGGCGCTCGGCATGGCGACCATCCTGTACGTGGTCGCGGCCCCGAACTTCACCTCGGTGTACGCGGCGATCGTCGCCTCCGCGCTGCTGGGCCCGTGCTGGGCGACGATCTTCGCCCGCAACCTCGACGTCATCGAGGACAAGCGCTTCACCGAGACCGGCGGCGCGATCATCGTCATGTCGATCATCGGCGGCGCCGTGATCCCCGCCGTGCAGGGGCTGATCTCCGACACCACGGGCTCGATGCGCTTCAGCTTCATCGTGAACCTGTTCTGCTTCGCCGCGGTGCTCGTGTACTTCCTGATCCTGCGTCGGCGCGGCCGACGGACGACGACCGGCGAGGAGATCTGAGATGGCGCACGCGACGAGGATCGCCGTCGTCGGCTCGAACATGGTCGACCTCATCTCCTACATCCACCGGATGCCCGGCGAGGGCGAGACGGTCGAGGCGCCGGACTTCCGCATGGGCTGCGGCGGCAAGGGCGCGAACCAGGCGGTGGCCGCGGCGCGGCTGGGGTCCGAGGTCGTGATGGTCACGCGCGTGGGCGATGACGTCTTCGCCGAGACCACGCTGAAGAACTTCGAGGACAACCGCATCGGCACCGAGCACGTGCTGCGCACACGGGCCTCCTCCGGGGTCGCCCCGATCTTCGTGGACCCCGAGTCGCGCAACTCGATCCTCATCATCAAGGGGGCGAACGCCCTGCTCACCCCGCAGGACGTCGAGGAGGCGCGGGACGCGATCGCGCGCTGCGAGCTCATCGTCCTCCAGCTGGAGATCCCGCTGGAGACGGTCGCGGCCGCGATGGCGCTGGGGGCCGAGCTCGACATCCCCGTGCTGCTGAACCCCGCTCCCGCCTCCCCCGACCTGGACCTCTCCCGCATCACCGGGGTCGAGTTCCTGGTGCCCAACGAGTCGGAGCTCGAGCTGCTCACCGGGATGCCGGTCGACGGGATCGAGGACATCCAGCGCGCCGCCGAGGTCCTGCTCGCCGCGGGCATCCGCAACGTCATCGTCACCCTCGGTGCGCGCGGCGCCCTGTGGATCCACGAGGGCGGTCGCGAGCTCATCGCCGCCCCCGCGGTGCGGGCCGTGGACACGACGGGCGCCGGCGACGCGTTCATCGGCTGCTTCGCGACGCAGTGGGTGCGCACCCGTGACGTCGCCGAGGCGATCCGCGCCGGCACCGCCTACGCGGCGGACTCGGTCACCCGCCAGGGCACGCAGTCCTCCTACGCGTGGGCCTGATGTACCGGGGCCGGGCCCGGGCCTGCGCCTGGACCCGGCCCCGGGTCGCCCCGGCGCCCCTGCGCTCGGCTCAGGAGCGGGTGAACGTCTCCTCGCCGTCCTCGCGCACGGCCTGACCGTTCGAGAAGTCCTGGATGCGGCGGCCGTCCACGACCCGCGAGGCGGCGAGCGGGAGACCCCATGCCGTGGTCCAGGTGCGGAACTGGGTCGCGCGGGCATCCTTCGCGCCGGACGCGCTGGAGATGACGAAGCCCTTGGTCAGCCGCGTGACGTAGTACGCCCCCTCGACGTGGACGAGCTGGGTGACGGTGCCCAGCGTCTTCTCCCCCGGGCTCGCGAAGGCGTCCAGGTGCAGCCTCCACGCGCTCGAGATCGCGGAGGTCGTGTTGCTGCGCATCCCCGAGAGCTTCGGGTAGAACGCGTTGCCCGGGCATTCGGTCGCGTTCACGTCCCGATGGCCGAAGATGCGCCGCAGGTGCGCCGTCTCGCCCTCGTCGTACAGGCTGCCGCCGCCGGTCACGGTGGAGACCCAGTCGAACTGCTGGCTCGCGTTCGTGCGGAAGGCGCCGAGCAGCTTCCAGGCGGCGACCTTCTGCACCGCGGAGATCGCTGCGCTGGGCGGCGCGCTCGAGGTGAAGGTGCCCATCACGCTGACCCCGCAGCTGAAGGTGTTGAAGCCGTAGGCGTGCGCCCCGATGATGTGCTTGTGCAGCCCGCCGTGGCGCCCCTCGTAGATCGTGCCGTACCTGTCGACGAGCAGGTTGTAGCCGATGTCCGCCCAGCCCAGCGTCTTCGTGTGGTAGCTCAGGATGCCCCGCAGGAGCTGGGGCGCATCGGCCTTCGCGTACGAGTTCGAGCCCGCGGTGTGGTGGACGACGACGGCCCGCAGCTCGCTCGCGGAGCTCACCGAGCCCACGAGCGACTCGTCGGCGCCCCAGGCGCTGCGGCGCACGATCGTGGGGGCGCCGGGTCCGAGCTCGACGGCGTCGCCGGCGGCGACCGCCCGGGTGCTCATGCGCTGAAGGGCCGACGAGGCGGCGCCGTCCTTCTCCTCCTCGCGCGGGGAGGTGGTGAGGACATGGGCGGTGAGCTCATCGCTGACATCCTCGCCGTCGCGGACCGCGACCAGTTCGATCTCGTCGGCCGCGCCCAGCCAGGCGGGCTCCGCGGCGCCGAGGGACGTCCCGTCCTCGGGATCCTCGGCGATCTCGAGCGGGAACCAGGAGGTCCACTCCGCCCCGCTCGCGCGGCCGCGCACCCGCAGGACGTCGGGCTCCGTGCCGCTCCAGCTGGCGCCGACCATCGTTCCGGCGGCATCCTCGATCACGCGGGCTCGGGCGCCCTGGTCGCTCGCGCGTCGGGGCAGATCCGCGAGGGGCACGTCGCGCGTACGGGTCTCGCCGCCCGTGACCGAGGGGTCGGCGTGGACCGGCGCGGCGAGGGCGAGGGCGCCGCCGCCGGCGAGTGCGAGGGGGAGGGTGAGGGCGCCGGCGCGCAGCAGACCGCGGCGGTCGATGTCCTGCGTCGTGGGCTCTGGGATCGTGGGGCGCGGGGTCGTGGATCGCGGGGTCATGGCAGGTCTCCTGGGGGGAAGGGTTCCGGCTCGGACGCCGCCCACGCTAGCGGATGCGGGCGACGCGGCGCCGCCCCTGGGACGACCGCGGACGGGCCCGGGATGACGAAGGGCCCGCCGAGCAGCTGCTCGGCGGGCCCTTCGTGCGTCGGACGACGCGGAGTCCGGATGGCCTGGATCAGGCCTCCTCGGACTCCTCGTCGGCGCTCTTCACCGCGTTGACGAAGCCGGCCTTCTCGGCGGCCTCGGCGGTGCGGAACCAGACCTCGGCGACGGTGCGGCCGTACCAGGGCGAGTCCGGGGCGTGGAACTTCATCGAGTCCTCGTTGCCCTTGATGTCGAAGCCCTCGGGCGGGTTCTCCCCGCGGAAGGAGTCCTCGCCGTAGGGGGCCTCGGTCGCGGCCTCGTCGGCCTTCGCGGCGTCGGCCTTGGCAGCGCCCTTGGCGGCGCCCTCGGCCTCCTTCACGACGGCCTGCTTCGGCGAGTACGCCTCGCTGACCAGCTCGATGACGGCCATCGGGGCGTTGTCGCCCTTGCGGGGGCCGACCTTGGTGATGCGGGTGTAGCCGCCGGGACGCTCAGCGAGGGTCGGGGCGATCTCCTCGAAGAGCACGTGCACGACGCCGCGGTCGCGGATGGTGCGCATGACGCGACGGCGCGCGGCCAGGTCGCCCTTCTTCGCGAAGGTCACCAGACGCTCGGCGTACGGGCGCAGCCGCTTCGCCTTGGTCTCGGTGGTGGTGATGGACTTGTGACGGAACAGCTCGGTCGCGAGGCTCGCGAGGATCATCCGCTCGTGGGCGGGGGATCCACCGAGGCGAGCACCCTTGGTGGGAGCAGGCATGGTCGTTCTCCTAGAAGATGGAAAGACGGAAGGTCAGTACTGGTCGCCGTAGTCGTCGTCGTAGGTCGCGATGGCCGAGGGATCGAAGCCGGCCGGCGAGTCCTTGAGCGACAGACCGAGGTCGGCGAGCTTCGCCTTGACCTCGTCGATGGACTTCTGCCCGAAGTTGCGGATGTCCAGCAGATCGGCCTCGGAGCGGGAGGTGAGCTCACCGACGGTGTGCACGCCCTCGCGCATGAGGCAGTTGTACGAGCGGACCGTGAGGTTCAGGTCGCTGATCGGCAGGGCGAGGTCCTGCGCGAGCGCCTGGTCCGTCGGCGAGGGGCCGATCTCGATGCCCTCCGCCTCGTTGTTCAGCTCGTGGGCCAGGCCGAACAGCTCGACCAGGGTCTTCCCGGCCGACGCCAGGGCGTCGCGCGGGGAGATGGCCGGCTTGGTCTCGACGTCCACGATGAGACGGTCGAAGTCGGTGCGCTGCTCGACGCGGGTCGCCTCGACCTTGTAGGTCACCTTGAGCACGGGCGAGTAGATCGAGTCGACCGGCACGCGGCCGATCTCGGCGTCCACGCCCTTGTTCTGCGCGGCGGAGACGTAGCCGCGGCCGCGCTCGACGACCAGCTCGATCTCCAGGCGGCCCTTCGAGGAGAGGGTCGCGATGTGCAGATCCGGGTTGTGGATCTCGACTCCGGCCGGCGGGGTGATGTCGGCGGCGGTCACGTCGCCCTCACCCTCCTTGCGCAGGTACATCACGACGGGCTCGTCGTTCTCCGAGGAGACGACCAGGCCCTTGATGTTGAGGATGACCTCGGTGATGTCCTCCTTGACCCCGGGGACGGTGCTGAACTCGTGCAGCACGCCGTCGATGCGGATCGAGGTGACCGCGGCACCGGGGATCGAGGACAGGAGGGTGCGGCGCAGCGAGTTGCCGAGCGTGTAGCCGAACCCGGGCTCGAGCGGCTCGATGACGAACCGGGAGCGGTACTCCGACACGACCTCTTCGGTCAGCGTGGGGCGCTGTGCAATGAGCACGGTGTGTCCTTTCTGCGAGCGTCCGCCATATGACGCTCATGAGGGGTGGATGACCACGGGTCGTCGTCCCTGCGCACTCCCTCACCGGGAGCGCGCGGGAACGACGGCTGCATCAGACGCGACGACGCTTCGGGGGGCGGGTGCCGTTGTGGGCCTGGGGGGTGACGTCCTGGATGGAGCCGACCTCGAGGCCGGTCGCGGTGAGCGAGCGGATCGCGGTCTCGCGGCCCGAGCCCGGGCCCTTCACGAAGACGTCGACCTTCTTCAGGCCGTGCTCCTGCGCGCGGCGGGCGGCGGCCTCGGCGGCCATCTGCGCGGCGTAGGGGGTGGACTTGCGCGAGCCCTTGAAGCCGACCTGGCCCGCGGAGGCCCAGGAGATCACGGCGCCGGTGGGGTCGGTGATGGAGACGATGGTGTTGTTGAACGTGCTCTTGATGTGAGCCTGGCCGTTCACGATGTTCTTGTTGGACTTGCGGCGCGGCTTGCGCGCCGCCGCCTGGCGGGTCTTCGTAGCCATGAGGCGGAGCTCCTCGGTTCAGTTCAGGTGATCGATGCGCCGTGAAGAGGCGGCGCGGAGTTGCTGCAGGGCGCGCGGGGCGCTGATCAGCGGGCCTTCTTCTTGCCGGCCACGGTGCGCTTGGGGCCCTTGCGGGTGCGCGCGTTGGTCTTCGTGCGCTGGCCGTGCACGGGCAGGCCACGACGGTGGCGCAGGCCCTGGTAGCTGCCGATCTCGACCTTGCGGCGGATGTCCGCGGCGATCTCGCGGCGCAGATCGCCCTCGTGCTGGTAGTTCGCCTCGATGTGATCGCGCAGCTTGACGAGGTCCTCGTCGCTGAGGTCGCGCACACGGATGCTCGGGTCCACGCCGGTGGCGGCGATGGTCTCGAGGGCGCGGGTGCGCCCGATTCCGAAGATGTACGTCAGGGCGACCTCGACGCGCTTGTCGCGCGGCAGGTCAACGCCAACCAGACGTGCCATGGTGCAGTTCTCCTACTGTCTCGGAGGCCTGAGACGACACCTCGCACCCGTGGTGCGCCGCAGCCTCCGTCTGCGGGTGTCCGTCGGGGTCTCCCCCGTCGGCGGTGCCGGCTCTTCTGTTGTGTCGGGGCCGTGGCCCCGTGCCCCGGATGCTCCGGGACTCCCGGATCACCGGGATGCCCGCTCGCCTCCCTCGTCGATCCGCAGGACAGCGGATCTCGGGACGCGGCGCGGGCGCGGCTGCTCGCGCGGCCAGGGATTCTCGGGGGACCCGATCAGCCCTGACGCTGCTTGTGCCGCGGGTTCTTGCAGATGACCATGACCACGCTGTGGCGACGGATCACCTTGCAGCTGTCACAGATCGGCTTCACGCTCGGCTTGACCTTCATGACTTCCTTCTCGCGGGTTCAGGGGAATCTCTTCCCCACCCGGCGGACCGCGCACGGGTGCGCGGCGCCGGGATCACTTGTAGCGGTAGACGATGCGGCCCTTGTCGAGGTCATAGGGGCTGAGCTCGACGACCACGCGGTCCTCGGGCAGGATGCGGATGTAGTGCTGCCGCATCTTCCCGGAGATGTGCGCAAGCACCTTGTGCCCGTTGTCCAGCTCGACCCGGAAACGCGCGTTGGCGAGCGCCTCCTTGACCGTGCCTTCGACCTCGATCACGCCGTCCTTCTTGGCCATGCCTCCCCTATCTCCTCGCCGCCGCGGTCGCGGGGCGGGGTTTCGCGTCGGTCTCCGGGCGCATCGCACACGGACCGGGCGGACCCGGTTCCGGTGAGAGGCGCCTGGGCGCGCCCGAACGCGAACGGAGCACACCCGATCGACCATCCTACCGTCGAACTCGCGCAGGACCGAGGGGCGGAGGGGATGAACCCCGTCACGCCGCGGGCGCGGGTCGGGCGCGGAGCAGGTCCGGGTCAGGCCCCGAGCGGATCCGGCGCGGCGGCCACCCCGCGGGCGGCGAGCTCGGAGGCGCCGCCGTCGGCCGCGGTGAGGACCACGATCCCCTGCTCGGTGACCGCGGTCGAGTGCTCGACGTGGGCGGCGCGGCCGCCGCCTGTCGCACGCACCGTCCAGTCGTCGGCGAGCATCTCCCACTCCGCCGGGCCCTGGACGAGCATCGGCTCGATCGCGAGGCACATCCCGGGGACGATCCTCGGACCGCGGTCGCGGGTGCGGAAGTTCATGACGTCGGGGGCCTGGTGCATGGCCGTGCCGATGCCGTGGCCGCCGAACTCCTCGAGGTGGCAGAGCTCGCCGAGCGCCTCGGCGTCCACGTGGTCCTCGATGGCGGCGCCGATCTCGCCGACCCGGCGCGCGCTCGCGAGAGCGACGATGCCCTGCCAGAGTGCCTCGCGGGTCACCTCGACGAGGTGCCGATCGGCCTCGGAGCGGAACTCCCCGACCACGTGGGTCCGAGCGGCATCCGAGTGCCAGCCCTCGACGATGCAGCCGCCGTCGATCGAGACCAGGTCGCCCTCCTGGAGCACCTGGGCGCCCGGGATGCCGTGGACGATCACCTCGTTCACGCTGATGCACACGGTGGCGGGGTACCCCTGGTACCCCTTGAAGTTCGGCAGCGCGCCCTCGTCGCGGATCATCTCCTCGGCGAGGCGGTCGAGCTCGCCGGTGGTGACGCCCGGGCGGATGTGGTCGGCGAGCATGTCGTGCACGCGCGAGAGCAGCAGACCGCTGCGCCGCATGAGGGAGATCTGCTCCGGGGTCTTGATCTCCGGGCGTTCGCGGCGCAGGAGGCTCATCGGGTCGCCCCGGCTCCGATGCGCGGGCTCAGCGGGCGCCGAGGACGCTCAGCAGCTCCTCGGTGACCTCGTCGATGGAGCGCATACCGTTCACCCGGTGCAGGATGCCGCGCCGCTCGTAGACATCGACGAGGGGCGTCGTCTGCTCCGCGTAGACCTCGAGGCGGCGGCGGATGGTGTCCTCGGTGTCGTCGGAGCGGCCCTGCTCGGCGCCGCGCGCGACGAGCCGCTGGATGACGGCGTCGTAGTCGACCTCGAGCATGAGCACCGCGTCGACG
The DNA here is from genome assembly GCF_023373525.1 of Brachybacterium kimchii. Taxonomy (NCBI): domain Bacteria; kingdom Bacillati; phylum Actinomycetota; class Actinomycetes; order Micrococcales; family Dermabacteraceae; genus Brachybacterium; species Brachybacterium kimchii. The sequence goes on along the minus strand of NZ_CP097218.1, from coordinate 25,802 downwards.
CCGCCCTCGCCGTCCTCGAGGATGCCGTCGAGCGCCTCGACCTGGTCGAGCGTGCGCGGGTAGCCGTCCAGGAGGAAGCCGCCGCGGGCGTCGCTCTCCGCGAGGCGGGAGCGCACCATGTCGTTGGTGACGGAGTCGGGGACGTACTCGCCCTTGTCCATGTACGACTTCGCGAGCTTCCCGAGCTCGGTCTCCTGGGAGACGTTCGCGCGGAAGATGTCGCCCGTGGAGATGGCGGGGATGCCGAGCGCGTCGGCGATCCGGCCCGCCTGGGTGCCCTTGCCCGCACCGGGGGCGCCGATGATCAGCAGGCGGCGGGCGCCGGCCGCGGCGGCCGACGTCTCCGGGGAGGAGCCCTGCGCGCTCGTGGTGGGCTGATCGGTCATCGGAGGATCCCTTCGTAGTGGTGCTGCTGGAGCTTCGCGTCGACCTGCTTCACGGTGTCGAGGCCGACGCCGATGATGATGAGCAGGGACGCGCCGCCGAGCGGGAAGTTCTGGTTGGCGCCCAGGTAGACGAGCGCGAACAGCGGGATCAGGGAGATCACCGCGAGGTAGACGGCGCCCGGGGTCTGGATGCGGTTGATGACGTACTGCAGGTAGCGCTCCGTGGGCTTGCCCGCGCGCACGCCCGGCACGAAGCCGCCGTACTTCTTCATGTTGTCGGCGATCTCCTCCGCGTTGAAGGTGATCGAGGTGTAGAAGAACGCGAAGAAGACGATGAGCGCCACGTAGACCGTCGCGTAGATCCAGGAGAAGGTCGCGCCCATCACGAGGTGGGCGTTGACCCACTGCACCCATCCGGCCGACGGGTCCCCGAACGAGGAGATCAGTTGCGGGAGGGCGAGGATGGAGCTCGCGAAGATCACCGGGATCACGCCGGCCTGGTTGACCTTGACCGGGATGTAGGTGGAGGTGCCGCCGTACATGCGCCGGCCCACCATGCGCTTGGCGTACTGGACGGGGATGCGGCGCTGGGACTGCTCCACGAAGACGACGCCCACCATCACGACGAGCGCGACGAGGATGATCAGCGAGAAGGTCATCCAGCCCTGCAGCTGCCAGATCTGGCCCATGGAGGACGGGAACGCCGCGGCGATCGAGGTGAAGATCAGCAGGGACATGCCGTTGCCGATGCCGCGCTCGGTGATGAGCTCGCCCATCCACATGATCAGCACGGTGCCGACGGTCATCGTGAGCACCATCAGGACCAGCGTCAGGATCGCCTGGTCGGGGATGACCTGGAGGTTGCAGCCGGCGAAGAAGCTGCCGGTGCGCACCATGGTGATGATCGTGGTGGCCTGCAGCACGGCGAGGCCGATGGTGAGGTAGCGCGTGTACTGGGTGAGCTTGGCGGTGCCCGCCTGGCCCTCCTTGTGCAGCTCCTCGAACCGCGGGATCACCACGCGCAGCAGCTGGATGATGATCGAGGCGGTGATGTAGGGCATGACGCCCAGGGAGAACACCGACATCTGCAGCAGCGCGCCGCCCGAGAACAGGTTCACCATCCCCAGGACGCTGCCGCTGCCCGTGGAGGCCTGCTCGGCGCACGCGGTGACGTTGGTGTAGTCGAACCCGGGGGTGGGCACGAAGACACCGAGCCGGTAGATCGCCATCAGAGCCAGGGTGAAGAAGATCTTCGCCCGCAGCTCGGGGGTGCGAAACGCTCGGACGAACGCGTTCACGTGACTCCCTTCTCAGGGGCCCGTCGATGGGGCCCGGACATGCCGACAGGGCACCGCAGGAAGAGTATTTCCCCCTGCGGCGCCCCGTCAAAGAAGCGCGAGCGCGCTCACGCGGTGCGGGCCGTCCCGCCAGCCGCCGTGATCTTCTGCTCCGCCGAGGCGGAGAACTTCTGCGCGGTGACGTCGAGCTTCACGCTCACGTCGCCCGTCCCCAGCACCTTCACGGGCTGGTTCTTGCGCACGGCGCCCTTGGCGACGAGATCCTCGACCGTGACCGTGCCGCCCTCGGGGAACAGCTCGGACAGGGTCGCCAGGTTCACGACCTGGTACTCGACGCGGAAGGGGTTGGTGAAGCCGCGCAGCTTCGGGAGCCGCATGTGCAGGGGCATCTGGCCGCCCTCGAAGCCCGCGGGCACCTGGTAGCGGGCCTTGGTGCCCTTGGTGCCGCGGCCGGCGGTCTTGCCCTTCGAGGCCTCACCACGGCCGACGCGGGTGCGCGCGGTCTTGGAACCGGGCGCGGGGCGCAGGTCGTGGAGCTTCATCGGGTTCTGCGAATCAGTCATGTGTCAGTCCACCTCTTCGACCGTCACCAGGTGGGTGACGGCGCGGATCATGCCGCGGATCTCAGGGCGGTCCTCCTTCACCACCGTGTCGCCGATGCGCTTGAGGCCGAGGCCGCGCAGGGTCGCACGCTGGATCTGGTTCTCGCCGATGAGGGATCGGGTCTGGGTCACCTTCAGCTGCATCACGCACCCACCTTCTCGGAGGCCTTGGCCTCGCGAGCGGCGGCGCGGCCTGCGGCCTGGGCGCGCAGCAGCGGGGCGGGGACGACGTCCTCGACCGGGAGGCCGCGACGGGCCGCGACGGCCTCCGGCTCCTCGAGCTGCTTGAGCGCGTCGATGGTCGCACGCACGATGTTGATCTGGTTGCTCGACCCGAGCGACTTCGAGAGCACGTCGTTCACTCCCGCGCACTCGAGGACGGCGCGGACCGGGCCGCCGGCGATCACACCGGTGCCGGGGGCGGCAGGACGCAGCAGGACGGTGCCTGCAGCGTCGTGGCCCTGGACCTGGTGCACGACGGTGCCCTGGATGCGGGGGACGCGGAAGAAGTTCTTCTTCGCCTCCTCGACACCCTTGGAGATCGCCGAGGGGACCTCCTTGGCCTTGCCGTAGCCGACGCCGACGGTGCCGTCGCCATCGCCCACCACCACGAGAGCGGTGAAGGAGAAGCGGCGGCCGCCCTTGACGACCTTCGAGACGCGGTTGATGTTCACCACGCGCTCGAGGAACGCGGACTTCTCCGCTTCCTGCTGGCGGCCGCGGCCCTCGCCGCGACGCCCACCGCGCCCGCGGTCGTTGCCGCCGCTGCGCGAATCGTTGTTGGAGTTCTCGCCCCGACGGCCGGAGGCCGCGGGACCGCTGTTCCGCTGCTGTGCAGCCATATCAGTTCCTCTTCTCGTCCTGTGTCCGGGGGGCGATCACAGTGCCAGGCCGGCCTCGCGAGCGCCGTCGGCGACGGCGGCCACGCGGCCGTGGTACTTGTTGCCACCGCGGTCGAAGACGACCGCGTCGATGCCGGCGGCCTTGGCGCGCTCGGCGACGAGGGTCCCGACGGTGCGGGCCTTGTCCGACTTGGTGCCCTCGGCCCCGCGCAGGTCCTGCTCCATGGTGGAGGCCGACGCCAGGGTGATGCCCTTGGCGTCGTCCACGACCTGGACGAACATGTGGCGCTGCGAGCGGGTGACCACCAGACGGGGGCGCTCGGCGGAGCCGACGATGCGGCGGCGCACGCGCAGGTGGCGACGGCCGCGGGCGCGCAGGCGGCTGCCGCGGGAGCCGGTCGTGTGCTTCTCTGCGTAACCCATGATCACTTACCAGCCTTTCCGGCCTTGCGCAGCACGACCTCGTCCGCGTAGCGCACGCCCTTGCCCTTGTACGGCTCGGGCGGGCGGATGCCGCGGATCTTCGCTGCGACCTGGCCCACCTGCTGCTTGTCGATGCCGGCCACCGCGAACTTGGTGGGCGACTCGACGGAGAAGGAGATCCCCTGGGGGGCCTTCACGATGACGGGGTGGGAGAAGCCGAGCGCGAACTCGAGGTCGGTGCCCTTCGCGGTCACACGGTAGCCCGTGCCCACGATCTCCAGCTTCTTCTCATACCCCTCGGTCACGCCGAGGAGGATGTTGTTGACGAGCGTGCGGGTGAGGCCGTGCAGCGCACGGTTCTCCTGCTCGTCGTCGGGACGGCGCACGACGAGCTCGCCGGCGTCGTTGCGCTCGATGGTCAGGGGCTCAGGCACGGTGTGCGAGAGCTCGCCCTTGGGACCCGTCGCCGTGACGGTGCGGCCATCGATGGTGACGTTCTGGACGGCTGCCGGCACGGGGACCGGTCGGAATCCGATGCGGGACATTTCGGTGTGCTCCTCTCCCGCTCACCAGATGTAGGCGAGGACTTCCCCACCCACACCCTTCTTGGCAGCCTGCTTGTCGGTCAGGAGGCCGGAGGACGTGGACAGGATCGCCACGCCCAGGCCGCCGAGGACCTTGGGCAGATTGGTGGACTTGGCGTACACGCGAAGGCCCGGCTTCGAGATGCGACGGACGCCGGAGATGGCGCGCTCGCGGCTCTGGCCGTACTTGAGCTCGAGAACGAGGTTCTTGCCCACCTCGGCCTCTTCCTCGTGCCAGCCGAGGATGTAGCCCTCGGACTTCAGGATGTTCGCGATGCCGCTCTTCAGCTTCGAGTACGGCATGGTGACGGAGTCGTGGTAGGCGCCGGAGGCGTTCCTGACACGCGTCAGCATGTCCGCGATCGGGTCGGTCATGGTCATGTCTTAGTGCTTCTTCCTCACCTGGTTTCCTGCCGCGGCGCCGTGGCGCTCTTCGCAGGACCTGTGGTGATAGTCCTTACCAGCTGCTCTTCGTGACGCCGGGGAGCTCACCGCGGTGAGCCATCTCGCGCAGGCACACGCGGCAGAGCCCGAACTTGCGGTACACCGAGTGCGGACGACCGCACCGCTGGCACCGGGTGTAGGCGCGCACGCCGAACTTCGGCTTGCGCTCCTGCTTCTTGATCAGCGCTGTCTTTGCCATGTCAGTTCTCCTTGAAGGGGAAGCCGAGCAGCTTGAGCAGGGCGCGTCCCTCGTCGTCGGTCTTCGCGGTGGTCACGACCGTGATGTCCATGCCGCGGACGCGGTCGATCTCGTCCTGGTCGATCTCATGGAACATGACCTGCTCCGTGAGACCGAAGGTGTAGTTGCCGCTGCCGTCGAACTGCTTGGCCGACAGACCGCGGAAGTCGCGGATGCGGGGCAGCGCGGTGGACAGCAGACGGTCCAGGAACTCCCACATGCGGTCGCCGCGCAGCGTCACGTGGGCGCCGATCGGCATGCCCTCGCGCAGCTTGAACTGGGCGATGGACTTGCGGGCCTTGGTCACCTGGGGCTTCTGACCGGTGATGGTGGCGAGGTCGCGGATCGCGCCGTCGATCACCTTCGAGTCGCGAGCGGCGTCGCCGACGCCCATGTTCACGACGATCTTGGTCAGGCCGGGGACCAGCATGACGTTCTCGTAGCCGAACTGCTCGGTGAGCTTGGCCTTGATGTCGTCACGGTAGGTGCTCTTCAGGCGCGGGGTGGGCGCCTCGGTCGTCACGGTGCTCATCAGATGTCCTTCCCGGAGCGCTTGGCGTAGCGCACACGGACCTGCTTGGTGCGGCCGTTCTCGAGCTCGAGGGTCTCCACGCGGTAGCCGACCTTGGTGGGACGGTTGTCCTCGGGGTCGACGAGCGCCACGTTCGAGACGTGGATCGGAGCCTCGCGCTGCTCGATGCCACCGGCGCCGCCCTGCTGGGTCGGACGCAGGTGGTGGGTGCGGCGGTTGACGCCCTCCACCAGCACGCGCTGCGTGTCGGTGAACACCTCGAGCACACGGCCCTGCTTGCCCTTGTCGCCCGGCTCGAGCCCGCGCTTGGCGGCCTTGTCGCCATCGCTCGTGCGGCCGGTGATGACCTGGACCAGGTCACCCTTCTTGATCTTCATGCCTGCCATGTCACAGCACCTCCGGCGCCAGCGAGATGATCTTCATGAACCGCTTGTCGCGCAGCTCGCGGCCCACGGGGCCGAAGATGCGCGTGCCTCGCGGCTCGCCGTCCGTCTTGAGGATCACGGCGGCATTCTCATCGAAACGGATGTAGGAACCGTCGGCGCGGCGGCGCTCCTTGGTGGTGCGCACGACGACGGCCTTGACGACATCGCCCTTCTTGACGTTGCCACCGGGGATGGCGTCCTTGACGGTCGCCACGATGGTGTCGCCGATGCTTGCGTAACGGCGACCGGAGCCACCGAGAACGCGGATGCAGAGGATCTCCTTCGCACCCGTGTTGTCGGCGACCTTCAGTCGCGACTCCTGCTGAATCACTCAGTACTCCTGTCGTCTCGCCGGTTCTCGCCACCCGGGACGGGGAGCCAGCCTTGCGGAACGGATATGGACCGTTGCCCGGATACCCGGCCCCAGGGCCGGATGACGGTGCGGAGCGCGGCGGGCATCAAAAAACCCTCCGGCGGACTCGGACACACCCGGGGCTCACGAGGGGCCGATGGTGCGCGGTCTCCGACGGGGGATGGACGCTGCGGTCCGCATCCTCCGTGCACGCCCGAGGGCATGCACGAGATCAGCAACCGTTCAAGTGTACGGGCCGGGCGGGCTCCGGCGGAAGGGCGGCGGCGACGAAAGGGCTGTGTCCTTGCTCATGCGTCGCGCGAGGACGCCGATGGGCCCGGCCGACGAGCATTCGTCGGCCGGGCCCATGATCGGGAGGTGCGCTCCCCCGCGTCCTTCACGGGGCGTCGGGCACGGGGTCCGTCAGGAGCCCGCCCCCACGCGATCCGCGCCCGAGGCGCCGCTGCCGTCGCGGCCTTCGTCCTCGGGAGCCGCGTCCGCGTCGGAGGGGAGCCCCGCACCGGGGACGTCCATCGCGGCCTCGATCTCCGCCTCCATCTCGGGATCGACCACGATGGGCATCTCCGAGGTGTTCAGCAGCGGGTTCTCGTCCTGGTGGGCGACGAGCTCCCGCGCCTCCTCGGCGGTCTCCACCGAGGGGAAGGAGCCCAGCAGCGGCCGCTTCGCGCTCTCGCGCATGAAGATCACGGCGATGCCGGCGACCAGACCGAAGAACATGATCCAGAGGGCGGGCATGTAGCTGTTGCCCGTCCACTTGATCAGCGTCTGGGAGATCACCGGGGTGGTGCCGCCGAACAGGGACACCGAGATGTTGTAGGCGATCCCCATCGCGCCGTAGCGGGCGGCCGTCGGGAACAGCGCGGGCAGCGCCGCGGCCGAGGGCCCGATGAACATGGCGACCGGCAGAGCGACGATCACCATGGCGACCTGGATCTCCAGGAACGAGCTCTGGTGCATGAGCCAGAACGCCGGGAGCATCAGCAGCACCGCGGTCGCGGAGCCCGTGAAGTAGACGGCGCGGCGGCCGAAGCGGTCGGACGCCTTCCCTGCGAACGGGATCATGACGCACAGGATGAGCAGCGCGGGGATCGTGGTCGCGGCGCTCGTCATCTCGTTGTACCCGAACTGGGTGCCCAGGTAGGTGGGCATGTAGCTCGTGAGCGCGTAGCCGGCGGTGTTCGTCGCCGCCACGATCGCGACCGCGATCAGCAGCTCGCGCCAGTGGTAGCGGATGATGCCGATCGGACCCTTGCGGGCGTGCACCGAGCTCGCGTCCTCGTGGGACTGCTCGGCCTCGGCCTCCTGCTCGGCCTCGGTGGCCTCGAAGGCGGGCGTCTCGGGGATGCGGGCACGGAACCAGATGGCGACGGCGCCCAGCGGGATCGCGATGAGGAACGGCACGCGCCATCCCCAGGCGAGCATGGCGTCGGGGCCCCAGACGGACGAGGTGACGAGGTGGGTGAGGGCCACCGAGCCCGCGCCCAGCGCGAACCCGAAGTACGAGCCCACGTCGAGCATGGAGGCGTAGAAGCCGCGCTTCTTGTCGGGCGCGTACTCCGAGACGTACGTCGTGGCGCCCGCGTACTCGCCGCCCGTCGAGAAGCCCTGGACGAGCTTGAGGGCGTAGAGGAGGAAGGCGGCCCAGACGCCGATCTGCGCGTGGGTGGGCAGCACGCCGATGAGGGCGGTCGCGATCGCCATCATCGCCATCGTGAAGAAGAGGACCTTCTGGCGGCCGATCTTGTCGCCGAGCGGGCCCAGCACGAGGCCGCCGAAGGGACGCACCAGGAAGCTGACGGCGAAGCCCAGGAGGGTGAGGATGGTGTCGAGCGACTTGCTGCCCGTGTGGAAGAACAGCTCGGACAGCATCAGCGTCATGTAGCCGTAGACGCCGAAGTCGAACCACTCCATGACGTTCCCGACCACGGTGCCGCCGATCGCGGTGCGCACCTTGGAGCCCTTGACGACGAGGACGTCATCGACCTCGAGGCGCGGCTGCTTGGGCTTGCGTCCGAGGAGCCGACGGCCCGGGCGGCGCGCTCCGCCCGGACGATCGCCGTCCGACCGGGCCTCGGGCTGCGCATCGGCCTCGGGGCCGAGCTGGGGGGCGGCACCGAGCGTGCGCTCGGCGCCGGGCAGAGATGAGGGCTCTGAAGAGGACATGGACCTGCCTTCGTGGGGCTGAGGTGCCGAGGGGTCGTCGCTCTGCCGAGAGAGCGGCCGACGCTTCCTTCCTCGTGCCCCGGGGGAGATCCGGCGACGAGCCGTCGGAGGTCCCGAGGAGCGGGCACGGCGCACCAGGAAAACAGGTTTCGAGCCCGATGTCAGGTCCATGACCTGGATCGATTCTCGAAAGCGGGGGTTGACCAGTGCATACGCTGATGTCTCACACGGCGTGTCGCGCTTCACATCCGGACGGTTCCCGGGGGCACCGCACAGGGTGCTCCGCCGGGTGCCGCGGGTCGCCGGCAGCCGCCCCCGGACATGCGAGAGGCCGGCCGCCCCGGGTGGGGGCGACCGGCCTCAGCGGCGCATGACGCCGGTGATCCGCGAGGGATCAGAGGGTCACTTGGCCTTCTCGATGATCTCGACCAGGCGCCAGTGCTTCGACGCCGAGAGCGGGCGCGTCTCCATGAGGAGGACCTGGTCGCCGATGCCGGCGGTGTTCTCCTCGTCGTGCGCCTTGAACTTCTTGGTCTTGGTCATGACCTTGCCGTACAGGGAGTGCTTCACGCGCTCCTCGACCTCGACGACGATGGTCTTGTCCATCTTGTCGGAGACGACGTACCCGCGCAGGGTCTTGCGGTAGGGACGGTCGTGCGAGGAGGCGTGGTGCCCCTCGACGGCTGCGTCCTCGTGGACGTTGTCGTTCATGTGTTCTCCTCGCTTCGCGGTCACTCGGCGGTCGGGGCCTGGCGGATCCCCAGCTCGCGCTCACGCAGGATCGTGTAGATCCGCGCGATGTCCTTCTTGACGGACCGCAGGCGGCCGGAGCTCTCCAGCTGGCCGGTCGCGGACTGGAAGCGGAGCTTGAACAGCTCGTCCTTGGCCTTCGACAGCTCGTCGGCCAGCTTCTGGTCGTCCAGCTTGTCGAGCTCCTCGGCGGTGAGCTTGGTCGCTGCCATCAGATGTCACCACCCTCTCGGCTCAGGATGCGGCACTTCATCGGCAGCTTGTGCGCTGCCAGGCGCAGCGCCTCACGAGCCACCTCATCGGACACTCCGGCGACCTCGAACATGACGCGGCCCGGCTTGACGTTGGCGACCCACCACTCCACGGAGCCCTTGCCCGAGCCCATGCGGACCTCGGCAGGCTTCTTGGTGAGCGGTCGATCGGGGTAGATGTTGATGAACACCTTGCCGCCGCGCTTCATGTAGCGGGTCATGGCGATACGCGCGGCCTCGATCTGGCGGTTGGTGACGTACGCCGGCGCGAGCGCCTGGATGCCGTACTCGCCGAACGCGAGATCATTGCCGCCCTTGGACATGCCGCTGCGGGTGGGGTGGTGCTGCTTGCGGTGCTTGGTCCTGCGGGGGATCAGCATGTCCCTCAGGCCTCCGTTCCGGACTCAGCGGGCGCAGCGCTCTGCTCGGCGGCGGCGGGAGCGGCCTGCTCGGCCTGCTCGGGACGCTGCTGACGGGCGGCGGCGTTGCGCTCGTTGCGACGGCCGCGCGGACGCTCGGCACGCGGGCCCCGACCGGAGCGGGGACCCTGCGAGGCGGCCTGCTGGGCCGCGAGCTCCTTGGCGGTGACGTCGCCCTTGTAGATCCACACCTTCACGCCGATGCGGCCGAAGGCGGTGCGGGCCTCGTAGAAGCCGTAGTCGATGTTCGCGCGGAGGGTGTGCAGAGGCACGCGACCCTCGCGGTAGAACTCGCTGCGGCTCATCTCGGCGCCGCCGAGGCGGCCGGAGACCGCCACGCGGATGCCCTTGGCGCCGGCGCGCTGCGCGGACTGCATGCCCTTGCGCATCGCACGGCGGAAGGACACGCGAGCGGCGAGCTGCTCGGCGATGCCCTGCGCGACCAGCTGCGAGTCGGCCTCGGGGTTCTTGACCTCGAGGATGTTCAGCTGGATCTGCTTGCCGGTGAGCTTCTCGAGCTCGCCGCGGAGGCGCTCGGCCTCCGCACCGCGGCGCCCGATCACGATGCCCGGGCGGGCGGTGTGCAGGTCGACGCGGACACGATCACGGGTGCGCTCGATCTCGACCTTGGAGATGCCGGCACGCTCGAGCCCCTCGGACATGAGCTTGCGGATCGCGACGTCTTCCTTCACGTAGTCGCGGTACCGCTGCCCCTCCTTGGTGGAGTCGGCGAACCACCGGCTGGTGTGCTCCGTGGTGATCCCGAGGCGGAACCCATTGGGATTGACCTTCTGGCCCATACGGGACTCCTTACTTGTTCACGGGAGCGACCACCACGGTGACGTGGCTGGTGCGCTTCTTGATCTGGAAGGCACGACCCTGAGCTCGCGGCTGGAACCGCTTCATGGTCGGACCCTCGTCGACGTACGCGGCGGAGACGACGAGCTCCTGCTCATCGAAACGCTCCCCCGCCTGATCGGCCTTCACCCTGGCGTTGGCGATCGCGGACTGCACGAGCTTCAGGACGGGCTCGGAGGCCACCTGCGGTGCGAACCGCAGGATGTCCTGAGCCTCCACCGTGCTCTTGCCACGAATCAGGTCCACAACGCGCCGGGCCTTCATGGGCGACATGCGGAGATACCGCACCTGCGCCTTGGCTTCCATTGCTGTCCTCTCTTCGAGAGAAGTGCTGCCGTCACTGACTCGCGTCAGCGACGACGGCCCTTCCGGTCGTCCTTCTCGTGGCCCTTGAAAGTCCGCGTGGGGGCGAACTCGCCGAGCTTGTGGCCCACCATCGACTCGGTGACGAACACCGTGACGTGCTTGCGGCCGTCATGCACTGCGAAGGTGTGGCCGAGGAAGTCCGGTGTGATGACCGAACGACGCGACCAGGTCTTGATGACGTTCTTGGTGCCCTTCTCGTTGGCGACGTCGACCTTCTTCTGAAGGTGGTCGTCGATGAACGGGCCCTTGGCAATACTGCGAGGCATACTTCTGGCTCCCTATCAGCGCTTCTTGCCCGTGCGGCGACGACGGACGATGAGCTTCTCGCTCTCCTTGTTCGGACGCCGGGTGCGGCCCTCGGGCTGGCCCCAGGGCGACACCGGGTGACGACCGCCGGAGGTGCGGCCCTCGCCGCCGCCGTGCGGGTGGTCGACCGGGTTCATGACCACGCCGCGCACGTGCGGGCGCTTGCCCTTCCAGCGCATGCGGCCGGCCTTGCCCCAGTTGATGTTCGACTGCTCGGCATTGCCGACCTCGCCGATGGTCGCGCGGCAGTCCGCGTCGACGTTGCGGATCTCGCCGGAGGGCATGCGCAGCTGCGCGAAGCGGCCCTCCTTGGCGACCAGCTGCACGGAGGCGCCGGCCGAACGGGCGATCTTCGCTCCGCCGCCGGGGCGCAGCTCGATGGCGTGCACCACGGTGCCCAGCGGGATGTTGCGCAGGGGCAGGTTGTTGCCCGGCTTGATGTCGGCGCCGGCGCCGTTCTCGACCCAGTCGCCCTGACGGAGCTTCGCGGGTGCGAGGATGTAGCGCTTGTCGCCGTCCGCGTAGTGCAGGAGTGCGATGCGAGCGGTGCGGTTGGGGTCGTACTCGATGTGAGCGACCTTGGCGTTCACGCCGTCCTTGTCGGCGCGGCGGAAGTCGATCACGCGGTAGGCGCGCTTGTGGCCACCGCCGCGGTGACGCGAGGTGATGCGACCGTTGGAGTTGCGGCCGCCGCTCTTGGAGAGCGGGCGGACCAGCGACTTCTCGGGCTCACTGCGAGTGATCTCGACGAAGTCGGCGACGCTCGAGCCGCGACGGCCCGGCGTGGTCGGCTTGTGCTTGCGAATTCCCATGGTGGGTTTCCCTCTGACTCTCTTCGGATCCTCGGCGATCGGTCGCTCAGGCGACCGACCCTCCGAAGATGTCGATGGTTCCGTCGGTCAGGGTGATGACAGCGCGCTTGGTGTCCTTGCGCTTGCCGGTCCCGTAGCGGGTGCGGCGCGCCTTGCCCTGGCGGTTGATCGTGTTCACCGAGGCGACCTTCACGTCGAAGATCTTCTCGATCGCGATCTTGATCTCGGTCTTGTTGGCGCGGGGGTCCACCTCGAAGGTGTACTTGCCCTCGTCCATCAGCCCGTAGCTCTTCTCGGAGACGATCGGGGCCAGGACGATGTCCCGCGGGTCCTTGTTCAGCGTGGTCACTTGGACTCCTCCTCGACGCCCGCGTTCTTCGCCGCGGCGAAGGAGGACGTGGGCAGGGACAGGGTGGCGCGCGCGACGAAGTCCTCGAGACCGCCGGAGGTGAACACGACGTCGTCGCTCAGCATGACGTCGTAGGTGTTCAGCTGGTCGGCGAACAGGACATGCGCCGTGGGCAGGTTGCGGGTGCTCAGGGCGCCCAGCTCGTCGTCGCGACGGATCACCACGAGGACGTGCTCGCGCTCGGAGATGCGGCCCAGCGCGGTGCGCGCGGCCTTCGTCGAGGGCGCGTCGCCCTCGAGCAGCGAGCTCAGGACGTGGACGCGGCCGTTGCGCGCCCGGTCCGAGAGGGCGCCGCGCAGCGCGGCGGCCTTCATCTTCTTGGGGGTGCGCTGGCTGTAGTCGCGCGGGACCGGCCCGTGGACGATGCCGCCGCCGGCGAACTGAGGAGCGCGGATCGAGCCCTGACGAGCGCGGCCGGTGCCCTTCTGCTTGTACGGCTTCTTGCCGCCGCCGGCCACCTCGCCGCGGGTCTTCGCCTTGTGCGTGCCCTGACGGGCGGCCGCGAGCTGGGCGACGACGACCTGGTGGATGAGCGGGACGTTGGTCTGCACGTCGAAGATCGACGCGGGGAGCTCGGCCGTGCCGGACTTCTTCCCGGCCGGGTCGAGGACGTCGACGGTCAGGTTCTCTGCCATCGGGCTCAGGCCTCCTTCACGGGGCTCTTGACGGCCGAGCGGACCAGCACGAGACCGCCCTTGGGGCCGGGGACGGCACCCTTGACGAGCACGAGGCCCTTCTCGACGTCGACCGCATGCACGGTCAGGTTCTGGACACTGGTGCGGACGTTGCCCATGCGGCCGGCCATGCGCAGGCCCTTGAACACGCGACCAGGGGTGGAGGCGCCGCCGATCGAGCCGGGCTTGCGGTGGTTGCGGTGCGCACCGTGGGAGGCGCTGACACCGGCGAACCCGTGGCGCTTCATGACGCCCGCGGTGCCCTTGCCCTTGGTGGTGCCGACGACGTCGACCTTCTGGCCGGCCTCGAAGACCGACGCGTCGATCTCCTGGCCGACGGTGAAATCACCGGCGTCGGAGGTGCGCAGCTCGGCGAGGTGACGGCGCGGGGTCACGCCGGCCTTCTCGAAGTGGCCCTTGAGCGGCTTGCTCACCTTGCGGGGATCGATCTGGCCGTACGCGATCTGGACCGCGTCGTAGCCGTCGACCTCCACGGAGCGCACCTGGGTGACGACGTTGGAGTCGGTCTGGACGACGGTGACCGGCACGAGCTTGCCGTTCTCGTCCCAGACCTGGGTCATGCCGAGCTTGGTGCCGAGCACGCCGGCGACGGCGCGGGCAGCCTGCCCTGTCAGTTCGTTGCTCATATCGGCCTGCCTCAGAGCTTGATCTCGATGTTGACGTCCGCCGGCAGATCGAGGCGCATCAGCGAGTCCACGGCCTTGGGCGTGGGATCGACGATGTCGATCAGACGCTTGTGCGTGCGCATCTCGAAGTGCTCGCGGGAGTCCTTGTACTTGTGGGGCGAACGGATCACGCAGAACACGTTCTTCTCGGTCGGCAGCGGCACGGGGCCGACAACGGTCGCACCCGCACGGCTCACCGTGTCGACGATCTTGCGCGCCGAGCTATCGATGACCTCGTGGTCGTACGACTTCAGCCTGATGCGGATCTTCTGTCCCGCCATGGCGTCCTGTCTCTCTCTCGTCTGGACATTCATGCAGTCGGCACCGGTACCCGAGGACGGGCGTGTCGCACTCCCTAGGGGGCGAAGCCCCATGGGCGAGTGACCGTTGCCGGCTGGTCCGTGCTCTCCCTCTTCACGATGCGCTCTCGACGCGGTGGCGTCGTTCGCATCCTGGGGCTGGGCCTCATCCGGTGATCATTCGCCGCGTCGCGCAGAGCGCGGGAGCGGAGAACGGAACCGGGCATGTCGGCCCGCACAGACAACTCCCCCAGTCTGCCATCCCGCATGCTCCCCGTCGAGGGCAGGACAGGTGGAGCGAGTCACATGGCACAGTCCTGTCTGCGAGCGCGGGGACGGCCCGCGGAGGTCGCACCGACATCGCACCGACCCCGCGCGAGAGGTGAGGGCGCCGGTGCCCGGAGCAGAGCGGCGGCGCCCGGTGCTGATGACGTCGACGGGCCGATGGTGGGGAGCCGTGGCGATATCGCCACGGCTCCCCACCATCGGCCCTTCCAGGACAGGGCGCCCATGACCAGGGCGTCGGTCTCCTACTTGTTCGTGCTCGGCCCGACGCCGCCCTGCAGCTGACGCTGGAAGATCACGTACACGATCAGCACCGGGATGATGGTGATCGTGACGGAGGCGAACATCGCGGACCAGTCCGTCTGGTAGCCCTGCTGCGCCTGCATGTTCGCCAGGCCCTGGGCCAGCACGTACTTGTCGGGATCGGTGTTCAGCACGATCGGCAGCAGGAACTGGTTCCACAGACCCAGGAAGTTGAAGATCGCGATCGAGACCAGGCCCGGCTTCGCCATCGGCAGCATCACCTGGAAGAAGGTGCGGAAATCGCCCGCGCCGTCGATCTGCGCCGCCTCGCCGATCTCCTCCGGCAGCTGCCGGAAGAAGGCGTAGAGGAAGAACACCGTGAACGGCAGGGCGAAGCCCACGTAGCTGATGATCAGTCCCGCGTAGTTGCCCTGGAGGCCCATGTTCTTCAGCACGAAGAACAGCGGCACCACCGCGAGGAAGAGCGGGAACGTGAGCCCCGCGATCAGCGCGTAGTAGATGATCGTCCGCCCGGGGAACTGGAAGCGGGCGAGCACGTACGCGCACATGGCCCCCAGCATCATGACCAGGATCAGCGAGCATCCGACCACGATGATCGTGTTGAGGAAGTAGCGGCCGATGCCCGCCGTCGTCCAGGCCCGCACGAAGTTGTCGAAGTTCCAGGTCTTCGGGAGCGAGAACGGTGACGCGAGGATCGAACGGGAGTCCTTGAAGGAGCTGAAGACGGTCCAGATCAGCGGGAGGATCACGACCAGGGCCCAGAGCACCAGGATCGTGTGGGAGACGGCGCCGAAGGCCCTGTCCCCCGATGACCGCTTCCGGCGCCGGGGAGCCGGCGCGGCCGTGCCGCCGTCCTCGTGGGCGGGCCGGGCGTCGCGCGTCGTCCGTGTCGTCTGCGTCGTGCTCATCAGTCCTTCTTCCTGCTCAGCAGCAGCACGATGACGGCCATGATCATCGTGAACACGGCCATCACCACGCCCATCGCCGAGGCGAGGCCGAAGTTCGACTTCTGGAACGCCGTCTCGTAGAGGTACCGGGAGACGACCTCGGTGCTCTTGGACGTGCCGCCGTTGGGCGTCATCACGTTGATGAAGACGAACATGTCCAGGGCGAGGATTCCCATGTACACCAGAGCGGTGGAGACGTTCTCCCGGATCATCGGCAGCACGACCCGCACCGACAGGCGCAGGCGACCCGCGCCGTCGAGCCGCGCGGCCTCGATGACCTCGGAGGGCACGGCCTTGATCGCTGCCACGAACAGCACCATGTAGAAGCCGACCATGTTCCACACGACGGCGATGATCACCGCGGCCATCGCGAAGCGCGGGTCGCCGAGCCAGGCGATCTGCGAGTCGATGCCGACGAGCCCCAGCACGCCGTTGAGGAGCCCGCCGCCCGGGGCGTAGATGAACGCGAACAGGATGCCGATGACGACCGCGGGGATCACGTAGGGGAAGAAGCTGATGACCCGGTAGACCGTCGCTCCCCGGATCCCCTTGACCTCCCCGCGGCTGTCGCCGCCGATCGTCACCAGCACGGCCAGCGCGTAGGCCAGGGTGATGGTCACCAGGGGCAGCACGACGAGCAGGATCGCGTTGTGCCAGAGAGCGGTGCGGAAGTTCTCGTCCTCGAACAGCGTGACGTAGTTCTTCAGGCCCACGAACTCCTGCGACGCGCTGACTCCCCGCCAGTCGGTCAGGGAGTAGTAGAACGCCTGCAGGAACGGCGAGACCACGAACATCACGTACACGAGCAGGGGCACGCCGAGGAACAGCGCGAAGAAGACCACCCGCTCGAGCGTGAGCCGCTGGCGCCGACCTCGGGAGCGGGGAGCTTCCGAGGTCGGCGCCGTCGTCGGGACTGCGACCATCACTTGACGTCGAACTTCTCGACGGAGTCGTCCTCCCGGACCTTGTCGATCATCTTCTGCTGCTTCTCGCGCAGCTCATCGGCGCCGACCCTGCCCGAGAGGAACTCGGTCCACTGCGTCACGGTGTCGGGACCCAGGTTGTACCAGTCGATGAGGTTGAAGGTGAACGCGTTCTCCCCGGCGTCGCTGATCATCTTCAGCGTCGCCTGCAGAGCCGTCGAGGCGTCCTCGTCCGAGGGGGCGGCATCCTTCACGACCGTGGGCGA
This sequence comes from Brachybacterium kimchii, assembly GCF_023373525.1. Classification (NCBI taxonomy): domain Bacteria; kingdom Bacillati; phylum Actinomycetota; class Actinomycetes; order Micrococcales; family Dermabacteraceae; genus Brachybacterium; species Brachybacterium kimchii. The sequence continues at coordinate 8,977 of NZ_CP097218.1, read as the reverse complement.
GCCCGTCAGCGTGGTGAAGTTCGTGGCCTGCTCCTTCGAGAGCATCACGCGGAGGAACTCCATGCCCCCGGCGGTGTTCTTGCCCTTCGAGGGGACGACGAAGGGCTCCCCGGCCGTGCCGTGGATCGCCTCGTAGGGCATCTTCCCCCCGGAGCTCAGCGTCGGCGCGGGCGCGGCCGTCATCTCGTAGTCCTTCGGAGTCACGCCGCGCTGCTCGTTCTCGATCCACGAGCCCGACGGGTAGAGCACCGACTTGCCGGTGACCCAGTCGGTCTGGGCCTGGGTGTGCTTGATGCCCTCGCCGCCGGGGGCGAAGAACTTGGCCTTCACGGCGTCCTCGAGGGCCGCGTACGCCTTGACCACGGCGTCCTGCTCGAAGGCCTTGGCGTCGAGGGAGTCGAGCTTCTTGCGGACCTCGTCGCCGCCCTCCTTGATGGCCATGGTGAGCGCGAGCTCCATGTAGTAGCTCGACGCGTTCTGGCCGCCGTAGGAGAACGGGTAGGCCTTGGTCTTCTTGATCTCCTCGCCGAGGGACATCATGTCGTCCCAGGTCTTGGGGGCCGACCAGCCCTTCTCGTCGAACTGCTTCTTCGAGAACCACAGGGCGTACACCGTGTACACGTAGTTCATCGCCAGGAACTTGCCCGAGTAGGTGCCCGGATCCGTGGAGCCCGGCAGCAGGGTGTCCTTGATGGCCGTGCCGTCCACGCCCTTCACGTCCAGCAGGGGCTGGAGATCGGCGAGCTCGCCCTGGTTGATGAGCGCGGAGACGTTCATGGACTGGGCGCCGGAGTTGTCGAAGAGATCGGGCGGGTTGCCGCCGACGAAGCGCGGCTGCAGCTCGGGCTGGATGTTCACCGTCGAGGAGACCTTGGGGGTGATGTCCGAGTGGAGCTTCTCGAACGCCTTGCCGGCGTCCTTCGCGTAGTCGTCGCCGTAGCCGCCGTCGAAGATGACGACGTCCACGCTGGATCCGGACTTCACGCCGAACGGGTTGTCGTCGGACTTGTCGCCGCCGCCGTCGGCCGCATCGCCGCCGGACGAGGAGTCGTCCCCTCCCCCGCCGCCCGCGCAGGCCGAGAGCGCGACCGCGCCGCCGCCGGCCCCTGCGAGGGCGAGGAAGCTCCGCCGCGAGGCCGCGAGGCGCTCGAGAGGTGTCATCATGTCGGAAGAGTCCTGAGAGGAGTCCATGGTCTCCTGCTTTCGTCATTGAGTGGACAGGGTGTCGTCGGACCATCGAGGCGAGGTGCCGTGACGTCGTCGTCGGCGTTCCTCGTGCCACGATCATAATGCGCACCTTGCGTAGATCTGATCGATTGAGCACCCAGTCGGTCACGAACACGTAACGGGCCCGGTCGTCGGTCGTCGCCGGGCGGCCGTGCGGGGCGCGCACCCCGTCGACATCCAGCGGACGTCCAGGCGATACCTCGGTGCCGCCCTGATCCGTCCTCTAGGCTCGCGTGCATGACACAGCCTCAGCAGCAGCCCTCACCTCTGACGGCGCGGCTCTACAAGCTCGAGTATCCGCGCTCGCTCGGCACGTACAGCACCTATGCCGAGGTGCAGGCCGTGGTGGATGCGCTCGCGGATGCCGAGTTCCCGGTGGAGAACACGATGATCGTGGGCACCGACCTCAAGCTCATGGAGCGGGTCACGGGACGCCGCACGTGGCGCAAGGTCCTGCTGAACGGCGCGCTGAGCGGCGTCTGGATGGGTCTGTTCATCGGGCTGCTGCTCGCCCTGTTCTCCGGCCATCTGCTGCAGACGGTGATCTCGGGCGTGCTGTTCGGGGTCGTCTTCTTCACCATCTGGTCGGCGATCGGCTACGCCGCCACGGGCGGCAACCGCGACTTCACCTCGATGACCGCGACCATCCCCATGCAGTACGAGCTGATGGTCGAGCACAGCCACGCGCAGGCCGCCCGCAGCATTCTGCTCGCGGCGGGCGCGACCCCGCCCGGTCCCGCCGCGCCGCAGGGCGCCGGCCGCGGCGCGAACGGCGCGCCCGTCGTGCCCGCCGCAGCGGGCTCCCCGCAGCCCGTACGCCCGCCGCACGGCGACTACGGTGCGCAGAGCGCCGCCGGATCCGCGGGCGGCACCGGTCCCCAGCGGCTCCAGGACGCCTCCGCCCCGTCATCCGCGTACGCCGCGGAGGGCACCCGGAGCGACGACGCGTCGTCAGTCGCCACCGGCGCCGACGCCTCCCCCTCCGCGGGCAATCGCCCGCAGTACGGCAGGCCCGCGGCGCCCGCGCCCACCCGCAGCGCCTCCGCCGCGAGCCCGTCCCGGCCGCAGTACGGCAGGCCCGCGTCGGCCCCGACCGCGGATCCGGAGCAGACCGACGACGACGGCGCCACCGACGCAACCCACCGGGATCCGCGCCCCTGAGCCGCTGAGCTCCTCCGGGCGCACCCCGCTCACCGCTCCCCCACGACGCAGGCCCGCCCACCGCTGCACCACGCGGTGCGCGGGCCTACGTGCGCGGGCGCAGACACTCAGGTGGGTGCGGCTCCGGGCACAGCTCCGGGCACGGCACGACCTCCATCGCGGGGACGGTCTCGCAGTGACGTGGACCCGATCCCGACGCGCCGGCCTGGACGCGAGAGCGACCGGCTGCTCTCGCCTCGGCGTCCCGGCCTCTGCTCCCCCGGCGGAGGCTCGGGGCGGCCGGGCATGACGAAGGCCCCGGATCCTCCCGCCGTGCGGCGGATGGATCCGGGGCCTTCGAGCTCTCCCGTGGGGGATCAGCTCACGTCTGCGGGCTCGCGCCCGCGATCATCACTTGATGATCTTGGTGACGCGGCCGGAGCCGACGGTGCGGCCACCCTCGCGGATGGCGAAGCCGAGGCCGTCCTCCATGGCGATGGGCTGGATGAGCTCCACCGACATCTCGGTGTTGTCGCCGGGCATGACCATCTCGGTGCCCTCGGGCAGCGTGATGACGCCGGTGACGTCCGTGGTGCGGAAGTAGAACTGCGGACGGTAGTTCGAGTAGAACGGGTTGTGACGGCCGCCCTCGTCCTTGGACAGGATGTAGACCTGCGCCTCGAAGTTGGTGTGCGGGGTGATCGAACCCGGCTTCACGACGACCTGGCCGCGCTCGACGTCCTCGCGCTTGGTGCCGCGAAGGAGCAGGCCGCAGTTCTCGCCGGCCCACGCCTCGTCCATCTGCTTGTGGAACATCTCGATGCCGGTGACCGTGGTCTTCTGCGCCGGGCGGATGCCGACGATCTCGACCTCGGAGTTGATCGGCAGCTTGCCGCGCTCCACCTTGCCGGTCACGACGGTGCCGCGGCCCTGGATGGTGAAGACGTCCTCGACGGGCATGAGGAAGGGCTTGTCGAGATCGCGGACCGGGTCCGGGATGTTGTCGTCGGCCGCGGCCATCAGGTCCTGGACGGACTTGACCCACTTCTCGTCGCCCTCGAGGGCCTTGAGAGCGGACACGCGGATGACGGGGGCGTCCTCGTCGAACTCCTGCGAGCCGAGCAGCTCACGGACCTCCATCTCGACGAGCTCGAGGATCTCCTCGTCGTCGACCATGTCGGACTTGTTGAGCGCGACCAGCAGGTAGGGGACGCCGACCTGACGGGCGAGCAGCACGTGCTCGCGGGTCTGGGCCATGGGGCCGTCGGTCGCCGCGACCACGAGGATCGCGCCGTCCATCTGGGCCGCACCGGTGATCATGTTCTTGATGTAGTCGGCGTGGCCGGGGGCGTCGACGTGCGCGTAGTGGCGCTTCTCGGTCTCGTACTCGATGTGCGAGATGTTGATCGTGATGCCGCGCTGCTTCTCCTCCGGCGCGTTGTCGATCTGGTCGAAGTCCCGCTTCTCGTTGAGATCCGGGTACTGGTCGTACAGGACCTTCGAGATCGCAGCGGTCAGCGTGGTCTTGCCATGGTCGACGTGACCGATGGTGCCGATGTTGACGTGCGGCTTGGTCCGCTCGAACTTGGCCTTGGCCATTGTGGTGTCCTCCTAGGACTGTCTCATCTGGGTACTACTGGTTCGGGACGGCGGGCGCCCGGCCTGCGGGCCTCCGCCGCGGGGTCGGAGGAGAGGCGGATCGAGTGTACCCGTCTCCCCTCCGCTGCCTCACTCGCCCCGGGTCTTCGCGACGATCTCGTCCGAGATGGTCTTCGGGACCTCCGCGTAGCTGTCGAACTGCATCGAGTACACCGCACGACCCTGGGTCTTGGACCGCAGGTCGCCGACGTATCCGAACATCTCCGACAGCGGGACGAGAGCACGGACGATCTTGACCCCGCTCGCGTCCTCCATCGACTGGACCTGCCCGCGACGCGAGTTCAGGTCGCCGATGACATCTCCCATGTACTCCTCGGGAGTCCGGACCTCGACCGCCATGAGCGGCTCGAGGATGACCGGGTTCGCGAGGCGCAGGGCCTCCTTGGTCGCCATGGAGCCGGCGATCTTGAAGGCCATCTCCGAGGAGTCGACGTCGTGGTACGCACCGTCGATCAGCTGCGCCCGGACGTTCACGACCGGGTAGCCGGCGAGGACGCCGGACTGCAGCGCGTCCTGGATGCCCGCGTCGATGGACGGGATGTACTCACGCGGGATGCGACCACCGGTGACGAGGTTCTCGAACTCGTAGAACACGCCCTCCTCCGCGTCCTCGAGGGGCGCGTAGGTGATCTGCACCTTGCCGAACTGGCCGGAGCCTCCGGTCTGCTTCTTGTGCGTGTAGTCGAACTTCTCGACCGTCCGCTTGATGGTCTCGCGGTACGCGACCTGCGGCTTGCCGATGTTCGCCTCGACCTTGAACTCGCGGCGCATGCGGTCCACGAGGATGTCGAGGTGCAGCTCGCCCATGCCGCGGATGACGGTCTGGCCGGTCTCGTCGTCCAGCTCGACCTGGTAGGTCGGGTCCTCCTTGAGGAACTTCTGGAGCGCCGCGGAGAGCTTCTCCTGGTCGCCCTTGGTCTTGGGCTCGATGGCCACGGAGATCACGGGCTCGGGGAAGGTCATCGACTCCAGGGCGATCGGGTTCTGCAGATCGCTCAGGGTGTCGCCGGTGGTGGTGTCCTTCAGGCCGATGAACGCGTAGATGTGGCCGGCGAAGGCCTCGTCCACGGGGTTCTCCTGGTTGGAGTGCATCTGGAAGAGCTTCCCGACGCGCTCCTTCTTGCCCGAGGTCGAGTTCATGACCTGGTCGCCGCTCTTGACGTGACCGGAGTACACGCGCACGTAGGTGAGCGTGCCGAAGAACGGGTGGGTCGCGAGCTTGAAGGCCAGGGCCGAGAAGGGCTCGTCGGTCGACGGCTTGCGCGTGAGCTCCTTGGACTCGTCCTTGACGTCGTGGCCGACCATCGGCGGGACGTCGAGGGGCGAGGGGAGGTAGTCCACGACCGCGTCGAGCATGGGCTGCACGCCCTTGTTCTTGTACGCGGAGCCGGCGAAGACCGGGTAGGCCTCGGAGTTCACCGTGAGGTGACGGATGCCGGCCTTGAGCTGGTCGACGGTGAGGTCGCCCTCCTCGAGGTAGGCCTCCATGAGCTCCTCGGTGCTCTCGGCGACGTCCTCGACGAGCTTGGCCCGGTACTCGTCGACCTGCTCCTGGAGCTCCGCGGGGATCGGGACCTCGGCCTGGTACTGGCCGAGCGCCGCATCGCCCTTCTTCTTGCCGAACTCGGGGGCGTCCTCGGGGAACGTGTCCGGCCACTCGTAGGCCTTCATCTCGACGAGGTCGACGACGCCGCGGAAGTCGTTCTCCGCGCCGATCGGGACCTGCATCACCAGCGGCTTGGCGCCGAGTCGCTCGACGATGGTGCGCACGGTGAAGAAGAAGTCCGCGCCCAGCTTGTCCATCTTGTTGACGAAGCAGATGCGGGGCACGTCGTACTTGTCGGCCTGGCGCCACACCGTCTCGGACTGGGGCTCCACGCCCTCCTTGCCGTCGAACACGGCGACGGCGCCGTCGAGGACGCGCAGCGAGCGCTCCACCTCGACGGTGAAGTCGACGTGACCGGGGGTGTCGATGATGTTGATCTGGCTGTCGTGCCAGTAGCAGGTCGTCGCGGCCGACGTGATGGTGATGCCGCGCTCCTTCTCCTGCTCCATCCAGTCCATCGTGCCGGCGCCGTCGTGCGTCTCGCCGATCTTGTAGTTGACACCGGTGTAGTAGAGGATGCGCTCGGTCGTGGTGGTCTTACCGGCATCGATGTGGGCCATGATGCCGATGTTTCGGACCTTGGTGAGGTCGCTGAGCACTGCGAGTGCCACTGACTTGGGCCTTTCTGGAGGGCTGCTGGTCTGGAGTGCGGTGGGAGGCGGGGCCCGCCCGCCGCGGATCCGGGGATCCGGCGGGCGGGCCCTGCCGTCTCACCAGCGGTAGTGCGCGAAGGCCTTGTTGGCCTCGGCCATCTTGTGCGTGTCCTCCCGGCGCTTGACCGCGGCGCCGAGACCGTTGGACGCGTCGAGCAGCTCGTTCATGAGCCGCTCGGTCATCGTGTGCTCGCGGCGGGCGCGCGAGTAGCTGACGAGCCAGCGCAGGGCCAGCGTCGTCGAACGACCGGGCTTGACCTCGACGGGGACCTGGTAGGTCGCACCGCCGACGCGGCGCGAACGCACCTCGAGGCTGGGCTTGACGTTGTCCAGGGCCTTCTTGAGGGTCGCGACCGGGTCCTGGCCGTTCTTCTCGCGGCAGCCCTCGAGGGCGCCGTAGACGATCGACTCGGCGACGGTCTTCTTGCCGTCGAGGAGGACCTTGTTGATGAGCTGGGTGACCAGCGGGGAGCCGTAGACCGGGTCCACCACGAGCTGGCGCTTGGGAGCTGCTCCCTTACGAGGCATTACTTCTTCTCCTTCTTCGCGCCGTACCGCGAGCGGGCCTGCTGGCGACCCTTGACGCCCTGGGTGTCCAGGGAGCCGCGGACGATCTTGTAGCGGACACCCGGGAGGTCCTTCACACGGCCGCCGCGCACGAGCACGATCGAGTGCTCCTGCAGGTTGTGGCCGACGCCGGGGATGTACGCCGTCACCTCGATGCCGGTGGACAGACGCACGCGCGCGATCTTGCGCAGCGCCGAGTTCGGCTTCTTGGGGGTCTGGGTGTAGACGCGCGTGCAGACGCCGCGGCGCTGGGGCGAACCCTTGAGCGCCGGGGTCTTCGAAGCGGAGGACTTGACCGTCCGCCCCTTGCGCACCAACTGCTGAATAGTGGGCACTTCGACTCTTCCTGTTCTGCCGACGGGAGTGTTGGTCCCCTCGGAACTCCATCTTGTGGCCGCGGGTGCGGCCGGCGACCCGTCGTGCGCTCCCCTGCATCCCGGGAGTGGGCACGGCGACCCGCGCGGACGACGTGCGCCGTCCGTGCGTCGGAGCACCGTGATCGCGCGCCGCGGACGAGGGCGGGGATGCGCCCGTCGCCCGGATTCGGGCATGCCACGAGGATCCGCTCCTCGCGGGGGACACCCGGGCGTTCGAGTCGACAGCCCGGGAGAAGTCCCGATCACGACCAGAGGGCACTCCGGACGCTCTTGACAGTCTACTGACGCCGCGTGCAGAGGGTCAAAGGACTGGGTGCCTTCGGATGCACATCACATGCCCGACGAAGCGCGACGGGGCCCGGGGACGCGGCGAGCGCACCACGGGTCTCCGTGATGCGCTCGCGATGCCTGCACGACGCGCGATCGGGCGTCGTCCGTCCGATCGGGCCCCGGGCGTCGGCTCAGCCGATGCCGAGCTTCGAGGTGCAGCCGGGCCATGCGCCCCAGCCCTGAGCGGCCTGGACCTTCTTGGCGACCGCGATCTGCTGCGCGCGGGATGCCTGGTCGGCCGAGGAGGCGTAGGCGCCGCCGCCGAACGCCTTCCAGGACTGATCGGTGAACTGCAGACCGCCCTTGAACCCGTTGCCGGTGTTGATGGACCAGTTGCCGCCCGACTCGCACTGGGCGATCGTGTCCCAGACGGAGCCGTCGGAGACCGAGGGGGCCTTCGCGCTCGAGGAGGACTTCGAGGTGCTCGTGGACTTCTTCGAGTCCGAGGAGGCCTGGGACTTCTTCTCCGAGGTCTTCGCGGACGTCGTCTTCGAGGACGAGGAGTCGCTGTCGCTCGAGGAGTCGTCGTCCTTCGCGGCGGAGCTCGAGGAGTCGTCCGCGTCGCTCGAGGTGTCCTCGGGCTCGGGAGCCTTCTTGGTGCCCTTGAGGACGACCTCGTCGACCGGCTCCTTCGTGACCTGCTCGTCCAGGACCTTCGTCTTGGTGACCTCGCCGTCGACGATGGTCTCGCGGACCTTCGTCTCCTTGGTGCCCTTCCGGCCCTCGGTCTCCACCTTCGTGGTGCCCTCGGTGAGCTCGTCGGACTTCTTGGTCGTGGTCTCGAAGTCGACGGACTCCTTCTTCGTCGACTCCTTCTCGCGCACGCGCTGGACCGTGACGGTCATGCCGTCGGTCAGCTCCTCGTCGCGACCGGGCTTCGCGGTGTCGGTGTCCTCGATGTTCTTCAGGACCTCCTCCATGCCCTCGCCGACGGTGTCGGAGTAGACGGTCAAGGTCTTGTGGCCGTACTGGCCCTTGAAGGTCACGGACTTCGCGGTCTGCACCTCGACCGAGGTGCCCTCCGCGCTCAGCGAGGTCTCCGGGTCGGGGCTCACGTGCGCCTTCTTCGTGTCGACGTCGACCTCCTCGAGGGCGTCGGCCACGGTGTCGCCGGTCGTGAGCACCTCGTGCGCCTTCCCGTCGACCGTGACGGTGACGGGGTTGCGGTGGACGACCTGGATATCGATGCCGTCGGTGACGACGGAGTCGATGGAGGGGATCACGAGGTCCGTCGAGCGCACGGTGACGCCCTGCGCCTCGAGCAGCGCGCCCACGGTCGGGCTGAAGGTGCGCACGGTGCTGTGCTCGCCGTACACGTCCACGCCGGCCTCGTTGGAGACCGCGTAGGCGGTGCCGCCGCCGCCGGCGACCAGCAGCCCTGCCACGGCCGCAGAGATGATCCACGGAGTCTTCTTCAC